>NZ_JAUZEE010000010.1 GCF_030705305.1 Leptothrix discophora
CCGCCACCCCACGAGGACCCCGCGCCGCAAGGCCGGGGTCCTCGGCGCTTGTGGGCTGCCACTCACCGAACGGTGCAGCAGCAGAGCCTTCGCCCACAATCCGCTGCACCTAGACCTGACCGAGTCCTCGCCATGATCAAGCTCCTCGTGCGCTGGTGCCTGCTGGCCGCAGCGCTGCTGCTGGTCGCCAACCTCGGCGTCGGCGTCAGCATCAGCAACTTCCGCTCAGCCCTGTTCGCCGCGCTGGTGCTCGGACTGCTCAACGCGTTCGTGCGGCCGGTCCTGCTGCTGCTGACGCTGCCGGTCACGCTGGTGACGCTGGGGCTGTTCCTGTTCGTGATCAACGCGCTGATGTTCTACGGCGCGGCCTGGCTGCTCGACGACCTGCGCGTGGCCGGCTTCGGCGCGGCACTGCTCGCGTCGCTGATCTACAGCGCCTGCGGCATGGTCATCGACGCCGCCCTGTCCCGCCTGTTCGGCGAGGCCTGAGCCGGCGTCGACCGGCTCACTCTCCGCGTCGCTCGTCGAGCAGCTGCTGGCGGCGGCGCTGTTCGACCACGCGAAGACGTGCATCGATGACCGCACCCTCGATCGGGTCCTGCGCGGACTGGCGCTGGCCAGCGCGCAGCCGGTCCGACGCACCCTGCCAGTCGCCCACCGCCGCATGGGCCTCGGCCTCGGCCCGCAGGGCTGCCAGCGACTGGCCGCGCGCACGTTGCAGCTGCGACAGGTGATCCCAGGCCCCGGCGTCGTCGGGATGACCGGAGACCCAGACCTGCAGCGCATCGACCTGGCGACGCAGGCGCTCGCCGGCCACGGCCACATGCGGCTGCGCGTCGATCAGCACCTGCGAGGCCACCATCATCCCGGCGCGGCTGCCGTCGTCGACCCGCGCGCCGTCCGGGGACTGAAGCAGCGCCAGCGCGGCGGCATGGTCGCCCCGCGCCTGCAGCGACTCCAGCTGCATCACGACCACCGCCCTCGTGGCCGACTCGAACGGCGCAGCCAGCTGGCGGGCGCGGGCCAGCGCGGCATCGGCGCGGGCCCACTGCTTGACCTGCGTGGCGGCCAGCGCGACGGTGCTCGCCACGGCCAGCGAGGCCGGCTCCCGGGCCGTCGGCAGGGTCAGCGCCGCAAGCTGCTGCTCGGTCGCATCGCGCGTGTCCATCAAGGCCCGCGAGCGGCCCTGCATGGCCGCATGCAGCCAGGCCGCCGCCGGACCGCCCGAGCCCAGGGTCATCGACGGCTGTGCGGCCGCGTCGATGCCGAGGCGGTTGCGGGCGTCGGCGATGCGCTCGCCAGTCAGCGGGTGCGAGCGCAGGTAGGGGAAGGCGTTGTTGTCGGTCAGGCGGGAGGCGCTGGCCATGCGCTCGAACATGCCGACCATGCCGATGCCGTCGTAGCCGGCCGACTGCAGGATGCCCGAGCCGATCCGGTCGGCCTCGCGCTCCATGTCGCGCGAGAAGTTCAGCTGGCCCTGGATCGCGGCCGCCTGGCCGCCAAACACCAGCGCCTGCGCCGCATCCGGGCTGCGCGACAGCGCCAGGATGCCCAGCACGGTCGAGGCCAGCGCCAGCATCGAGCTGCGCCGGTTGCTGCTCATCATGCGGGCGATGTGGCGCTGGCTGACGTGCGACATCTCATGCGCCAGCACCGAGGCCAGCTCGTCGCGGCTCGCCGTCATCGCCAGCAGGCCCATGTGGACGCCGACATGTCCGCCGGGCAGCGCGAAGGCGTTGATGGTGCGGTCGCGCACGATGAAGGTCTGCCAGGCGAGGTGCTGCGCGAGGTCCTCGGTGATGTCGCCACGCGCCTTGGCGGCGTTCAGCAACGGCCCCCAGATGCGCTCGATGTACTCGACCAGCAGCGGGTCGTCGACCACGTCCGGGTCGCGCCGCAGCTGCTGCATGATGCGTTCGCCCAGGCGCGCCTCGGCCGGCACCGAAAGCTCGTCGCCGGCCTCGTCACCGAGCGCCGGCAGCGCGGAGGCGCCCTGCGCCATCGCGGCCTGCGGCACCGGCACGGCCCACAGCAGGCTCGCCAGCGAGGCGGCGATCAGGGCGGTTCGAGGGGACGGCAGAGGCATGGCCAGGACGGGCGCGGGCGCATCGAAAAAGACGGCACCTATGATGCACCGGATCCATCGCCCGACTGTTTCCACCCATGACATCGACCCCTGCTCCCAGCCCCGGCCGCCCGCTGGACGAACCCGCGGTGCTGACCCACTTCGACGCCCAGGGCCAGGCCCACATGGTCGACGTCGCCACCAAGGCCGTGACCCACCGCGTCGCCACCGCCAGCGGCTCGATCCGCATGCTGCCGGCGACGCTGGCGCTGATCACGCAGGGCACCGCGAAGAAGGGCGACGTGATCGGCATCGCCCGCATCGCGGCGATCCAGGGTGCCAAGCGCACCGCCGACCTGATCCCCCTGTGCCATCCGCTGCCGCTGACCCGCGTGGCGGTCGACTTCAGCGTCGACGCCGCGCTGCCCGGCGTGCACTGCACCGCCACCGCCGAGACGCTGGGCCAGACCGGCGTCGAGATGGAGGCCCTGACCGCCGTGCAGGTCGGCCTGCTGACGATCTACGACATGTGCAAGGCCGCCGACAAGGGCATGGTGATGTCCGACATCCGCCTGCTGGAGAAGCAGGGCGGCAAGAGCGGGCACTGGAAGGCGGGTTGAGCCGCCACGCCGACGCCGCACCCGCGTCGGCTCAGGGCCGCAGGTCGTTCGCCGGCAGGGCCGGGTCCGGGCCGCACTGGAAAGGCAAGGCGTCCGGATCGACCGCAGCCGCCCCGGCGACCGCCGACCCGTTGCACGGCGCGAAGAACGCGGCAGAGGCCGGGTTGCGGAACTCGCGCAGCCGGGCCGCGACGTGGCGGGCCCGGGCGGTGTCGCCGCGTGCATGCAGCGCACGGGCGTAGGCGATCATCAGTCGCGTGTCGAGCAGGTGAAACAGCGGGCGCTCGAAGTCGTCGAAGACCAGCTCCGGCCGCTGCGCCATGGTCAAGCGGGCGTAGTCGGCGTGGTGGCCGAACAGCACGCTGCGCTGGCCCTGGGCGATGCGCTCGGACAGCGGGCCGGGCCGGCCGCCGGGGACCAGGTCGGGGTCGAAGATCACCGCGACGTCGTGGTACTGGCGGGCCGCCACGAAGGACGCCAGCAGCGCCGCCGCCGACACCAGCAGCAGCAGCAGCCGGGCCGAGCGCACCGGCAGCGTCGCGGCGGCGGGCACGTCCAGGCTGGCGGGCCGGACGTCCTCGCGCCGCGCCAAGCCGGCCAGCCAGCCGGCGATCAGCGCCGCCGGCAGCAGGAAGTAGACGTACCAGAGCGGGTACTCGAGCAGGCTGTGGACCAGCACCAGCACCAGCAGGAAGGCGGCGCAGCGGGCAGCCTGGGCGCGCAGTTCGTCGGCCTGGGTCAGCACGCCGCGCAGTCGCCACGCGAACAGCGCCATCAGCCCGAGCACCAGCACCGTGTAGGGCAGTCCGAAGTCGACCGCCAGTTCCAGCACGAGGTTGTGGGTGTGGTCGAAGAAGGCGATCGGCCGGACCGCGAACGGCGTCATCGACCAGACGAAGTTGAACGCCCCGGCGCCGACGCCTGTCCACGGATGCTGGGCGATGAGTTCCAGCGTGTTGGACCAGATCTTGCCGCGCGAGCTGCTCGGGTCGCCGTGCAGCGTCTTGCGCACCTGGTCGTCGCCGAAGAAGGTCTGGCCGGTCAGGCTGGACCAGTGCTCCATCGACCACCAGCCGGCCGCGTAGACGGCCACCGTCGCCGCCATCGCCACGCGCAGGCCGCGCGGCAGGCGGCGGTCGACCAGCCCCCACAGCGCCAGCAGGCCGACGCCGACCATGCCGGTGCGCGAGGCGTTGAGCACCTCCGCGCCGACCAGCAGCGCCAGCAGCGCGGCCGGCAACGGCCAGCGCCAGCCATGCCGGCGCGACAGCCAGACCGTCGCCCCGCAGGCCCACAGCAGCAGCGTCGACAGCTGGTTGGGCTGGCGCATGTTGCCGATCGCCCGGCCCGGCGTGGTCGAGGCGGCGAACCAGCGGCCGTCGGCCCATTCGGGCAGGAAGACCTGCACCACCGACACCGCCACGCTCAGCAGGCCGGCCACCAGCAGGCCGATCAGCAGGCCATGCCACCAGAGGTCGCCGGCGGGCTCGCCGTCGGCAGAGGCAGGGGCCGAACCCGGCCACGCGCGGGCGCAGCGGCCCGCCACCCAGGCCAGCACGGTGGCCAGCAGCAGCGTGGCGATCGGGATCAGGCGCTGGCCGAACGGTGCGGTGGTCCAGGCCTGGCCGGCCGCCAGCACCAGCATCAGCGCCAGCAGCACGCGCAGCGCGTCGCTGCCCTGGCCGCGCGTGGCCAGCGAGACGACGTGGTCGCTCGTGCCCGGTCGCCAGGCGAGTCGCCAGGTCAGCAGCACCAGGGCCAGTCCGGCGAAGGACAGCCACTGGTTCACGAAGGTGGTGGTCGGCGTGTAGCTCGGCGCGAACAGGAAAGGCAGCGCCACCACGCCAGCAAGCAGCGGCAGCAGCGGCTCGGGCGCCACGTGGCGCGGAGGCAGGGAGCTCATGGGCGGGCATGCTATCTTCATCGACCCCTTAGACCGCTGCGCGAGCGCGCCCAGACCATGCCGCTGAACTTCCTGCGAGGCCTGTTCGGATCGAACGAGATCAAGACGCTGGCGCAGTCGCTGGCCAACGAGCTGGCCCGCCGCTATCCCCCGACGATGGCGAGCGGACAGGGCCGCAAGCTGTCACCGCAGGCGGTCACCAACATCCTCGAGAGCGTCATCACCAAGGCCGTCACCAAGACGCAGGAATGGCGCCTCGGCGTGGTCGGCAAGGCCCGACTGGGCAACGCGCTTCGGTGGGAAATGAAGGAGCGCGGCTACCCGGAGCCCTTCATCGAGATGGTGACGGAGGCGCTGGTGGTCTACATGACGCGCCGCGCCCAGGCACCCGCGGCGACCGCCGGCAAGCGCTGAGGCGGCGATGGGCTTGCTGAAGTCCTTGTGGCGGGAGGTGGCGGGGCGGCGCGGCACGGCGCAGACAGGCGTCGACCCGGCGGGGCAGCTGGCGGCGCTGGCGCCCGGCCTGCGCCATGCCGAAGCCGACGAGCGGGCGCGTGGCCGGCAGGCCGTGCAGGACCTGCTCGCCGCGCACCTGGCCCCGTCGATCCAGGCCGACGGCCATGCCCTGCTGGGCGACGAGGCGCTGGCACAGGGCCGGCTGGCCGAAGCCGAGGCCAGCTACCGCACGGCGCTGTCGGCCCGGCCCGAACATGCCCGGGCGCAGGAAGGCCTGGGCCTGACGCTGCTGCAAGCCCGGCGTCTGGACGACGCCTTCCTGCACCTGGAGATGGCGCACAGGCTCGACCCGATGAACGCGGACATCCTCGTGCACTGGGGGCTGGTGGAGCTGGAGATGGGGAACTACGAGCTGGCCAGCACCCGCTTCGCCCGGGCCATTGAACGCGCCCCAGCCAACCCGCACGCCTGGCTCAACCTGGGGCTGGCGAGCTTCAAGCTCGGCCAGTTCCCGATCAGCGTCTCGCAGCTGGAGCGGTCCGTTGAGTTGCGGCCCGATCTCGCGCTGGCCTGGAGCAACCTCGCGCTCGCACGTCGCCAGGTCGACGACCTGGACGGCGCCATGACCGCCGCCCGGACGGCGCTGGCACTGCGCCCGAACCAGTCGCGGCTGTCGGTGATCCTCGGTGACCTGCTGGCCGATGCGGGCGAGTTCGAGGCCAGCGACGCCGCCTTTGCACGCGCCGAGTCACTGGACCCGTCCTCGGCACAGGTCGCGATCGGGCGCGGCAAGTTGCGGATGTCGCAGGGCCGGCTGACCGAGTCCGAGACGGCCTTCCGTCTGGCGATGGCACGCGATCCGGCCAACCCGGAATGCGCGGGTGGCCTGGGCCAGTTGCTGCTGCTGCAAGGCCGCTGGGCCGAAGGCTGGGAACACTACGAAGCACGCCGCCGCACCGTGCCGGGTCCCGTCCGTCATGTGCCTGCCGCCGACTGGTCCGGTCATCCGCAGCGTGGCGAGCGGCTGCTGGTGCATGCCGAGCAGGGGCTGGGCGACATCATCCTGTTCGGCACCTGCCTGCCGGATCTGGTCGAGGCCGGCGTCGATTGCGTCATCGACCTGCCGGCGCGGCTGGCGCCGCTGTTCCGCCGCTCCTTTCCCGAGGCGACGATCTGTCCGGACGATGGACGTCGCAACGGCGACGCCTGGCTGGCCAGCCTGCCGCCCTTCGACCGCCATGTGCCGATGGGCACCTTGCCGCGCTGGTTGCGCCAAGGCGATGCCCAGTTCCCGTCGCATGCCCGTGGCTACCTGCGCGCCGATCCGCTGGCCGTGGCGCGCTGGCGCGAGCAGCTGGCCGACCTGCCGGGCCCGCGCATCGGCCTGAGCTGGCGCGGCGGCCTGCTGGCGACCGCCGGCCGACAGCGCTCGCTGTCGCTGGTGTCGATGCTCGAAGGCCTGCGCCACACCGGCGCCAACTTTGTCTGCCTGCAGTACGGCGACGTGGGCCGTGACCTGGCCGAGGCCGAGGCCGCGACCGGCATCCGGGTCCATCCCGGCCTGTCCGGCTATGGCGACCTCGACGACATGGCGGCGCTGAACGGCGCCCTCGACGGCATCGTCACCGTGTGCTCGACGCAGGCCCACCTGTGCGGCGCGCTCGGGCTGGACGCGTCGGTGCTGGTGCCCGTGAACCCGAACTGGCGCTACGGCGCGAGCGGATCGCGCATGGCCTGGTATCCGAGCCTGACGCTGATGCGTCAGACCGATGCGGGCGAGTGGTCTGCGGTGCTGGCGCAGGCCGCCCAGGCAATCGCGCAACGGTGCGGGTCGCGCGGCTCATGAGTTCGCGCCGATGCAAGCGTTGAAGCGCCTGGCCGGCCTGTTCGGGCTGGCCAGGACGACGGCTCAGGCCACCTCCGCGCCACACGGCGACGGCAGCCAGGCCGCCGTCAACCCGGAGATGGCACGACCGGTGCCGCATGAAGACCTGGCGCAACTCGAAAGCTGCAGCGGACATGCGGCCCTGTCGCAAGCCCGGGCGTCCGAGCTGGCCGACGCACTGGCCGCCTGCCGCATCCGCCACGAGGACCTCAGGGACAGCGCCCTGCTGCGCCTGTTCGATGCCGCCCTGCTGCGGCTGCAGGGCGACCTGGACGCCGCGGCCGAGCTGGCCGACACGCTGCTCGCCGCGCCCGACGTCGACCCGTCGAGGGTCCACCTCGAACTCGCGCTGACGGCCCGGGCGAGGCACGACCTGCCCGGCGCGACCGAGTCGCTGACCGTGGCCGTCAGCCTGGACCCCGACTTTGGCGTGGCCTGGCTCCGCTTGGGCGAGGTGCTCGGACGCCTTGATCGGCTCGATGAGGCTGGGTCGGCATTGAGCGAGGCGGTGCGCTGCCTCGACGGTGAAGCGAAGGCCGAGGCGCTGCACCTGCAAGGCGAGATCCTGCGCATGCGTCGCCGTCATCTGGAGGCCGGCGCCGCCTTCGATGCCTGCCTCGCGATCGCGCCGGAGCGTCGCCAGACCCTGATCGCCCGCGGTCACGTCCACCTGATGGCCGAGGAAGAGGGACAGGCCCTGGCCTGCTACGAGGCGGCCTTGCAGCAGGCCCCGCACCTCGCGCCCGAGGTCCAGCTCAACATCGGTTCGATCCGCCAGAACATGGGCAATCTCGAAGGTGCCCGGGAGATGTACCAGCGCCTGCTCGACCAGCGGCCCGGGGACCATGCGGCACGCTGGTATCTGTGCCAGCTCGATCTGCTCCAGGGCCGCTGGGCCAGCGGCTGGGCCAACTACAGCTCGCGCTACCGGGCGGGCGCCCTGCCCTACCGGCCGATGCCCTATGCGAGCTGGGACGGCCGCCCGCTGCCGGACGAGACGCTGCTGGTGCTGGCCGACCAGGGCCTGGGCGACGAGATCATGTTTGCCTCCTGCCTGCCCGACCTGCAGCGACGCGCGCCCCATGCCATCGTCGAGTGCGAGCCGCGCTTGCGGGCCCTGTTTGAACGGTCCTTTCCCGGCCTGCGCTTCGTCGCGACCCAACGCGAGAACAGCACGGACTGGCTGGCCGGACTCCCGACCCCGACCTGGCAGGTCAGCGCGGGCGAACTTCCGAGCTTCTTCAGGCTGAGCGACAGCGACTTCCCGGACCACTGCGGCTATCTGAAGGCCGATCCGGCCCGCGTCGCGGCCTGGCGCGAGCGCCTGAAGGCCAGCAGCGGCGGCCAGCGGGTCGTCGGGATCTCCTGGCGCGGTGGCCTGGTGGGCACCCGCACCCGCGCGCGCTCGATCGACGTCGCCGAGTGGGGCGACATCCTTTCCTGCCCGGGCGTCCACTTCGTCAACCTGCAGTACGGCGACTGCACCAGCGATCTGGCCAACCTGCAGGCCCGGCACGGCGTGACGATCGAGCACCATCCGGAGGTCATTGCCGACTACGACGAGACGGCGGCGATGGTCTGCGCGATGGATCTGGTGGTCAGCGTCTGCACGTCCATCATCCACCTGACCGGCGCCCTCGGTCAGCCGGTCTGGGTGCTGACACCGCATTCGCCGGGCTGGCGATACACCGCCGACCGCGATCGCCTGCCCTGGTATCCGAGCAGCCGGATCTTCCGGCAGCCGCAGGCCGGCGATTGGGTCGCAGCGTGCCGCGAACTGTCAGCCGCGCTGCGCGAGATGACGAGAAATGTCAGCCCCCATCCCGCATCCGGCACCGAGACCCCATCCGAAAGTTGAAATGGGCGCGGATCCACCCCCAGTTTGCGGGATCAACACCGGGTACGGCGCTTGCTGTCGACTTGTTCACGACCGGGGCGTCCCGGACCGGATTCCCTAGCCTGGAGGACATGGAATGAAATCAATGCAACGAGGCTTCACCCTCATCGAACTGATGATCGTCGTGGCGATCATCGGCATCCTGGCAGCCGTGGCGCTGCCCGCCTACCGCGACTACACGCTGCGCGCGAAGGTCTCGGAACTGCTGCTGGCCGCCAGCTCGACCCGCACGGCGGTGACCGAGAACTCGCAGAACGCGGGTGCGACCAATGGCTCGGGCATCACCGCACCGGGCGCCGGCGGCAAGGTGGCCAGCGCGGCCGTCGATGCCAGCGGCAAGATCACCATCACGGGCGTGGCCAGCGAGTTCGGCGGTACCGCCGTGGTCGTCACGCTGAACCCGAGCTGGAATGCGGGTGCATCGACCGTGGTCTGGACCTGCGCGGTGTCGCCGACCAACCTCGAACCGTCGTCCTGCCGCCAGGACTGATCGACCGCCAGGCCGTCACGCACGGTCCGGCCCGATCCCCAGCAACGCCCCGGATGTCCTCCGGGGCGTTTTTCATGGCGAGGGCAAGGGCAAGGGCTTCACGCCGACCATGCGCATGTCCCGCATCGGCACATGCGTGAGCGCCTTCTCGGTCGTGATCGACACCAGGCCGACCCGCGTCAGCACGTGGCGAAGCTCGGCCTCGGAATAGCACCAGCGATGCAGCATGTGGACGTCCTTGTGTCCCGGATCGCCGAACAGGCCCCACATCGTCAGCTGCACCGGCGCGGGCGTGCCAGCCGCCAGGTGGGCCTGGAAGATCGACAGGATCTTGTCCAGGCAGGGCAACTCCAGCACCAGGCGCCCGCCCGGCTTGAGCACCCGCAGCCATTCACGCAGGCAGGGCTCGACCTCCCAGTGCAGGATGTGTTCGAGCACGTGGTAGGCATGGACCTCGTCGGCATGTTCGTCCGGAAAGGGCAGCGTCTTCGTGATGTCGGCCACCACGTCGGGCGCGATGCCGGACCAGTTCTCGCCGAAGTCGACGTTGATGAAGCCGGCCATGTGGCGCGCGCCACAGCCCAGGTTGATGCGCACGCCGCCGGCAGGCGCATCCGCGGTCGACGTGGCCGCGTCGAACGGGACGGCGGAGAAGGCGTCCAGCCACGCCTGCGCGATGGCCGGCACGCTGCAACGCTGCTCGACGGCAGCCTGTCCGGCCAGCAGGGCTGCCTCGACCTGGTCGCCGTGGTTCATCCAGTGCCGCAGGCCTTCGACGGGATCGTCGACCAGGCTGACGTGCGCCGCCCACGGCTTGTAGGCTGGCAGGGGACTGGCCACCACGGCACGTCCGGCATGGATCGCGTCGGTCAGGCGGTTGGCGGTCTTCACCGCCTTGCGTGCGTCGTCCGGGTCGGACGGGATCAGCACGATGTCGCAGCGTTCGAGCGCCGCCCACTGGGTCGCCTCGTCCCAGGGCAGGCATTCGGCCTTCAGACGGCCTTCGCTGGCGCGTTCGGCGGCCTCCAGCGCCGCGACGATCTGCGGCAGGGGCTGGGTCACGACCTGAAGCGACAGCGGGCAGGACGCGGCATGGGCGACCAGTCTCGGCAGCCAGGCCTGCATCGCGGCCCAGTTCACCGGATGGCCGTACCAGAGCAGCCGCAGCCGGTCGTCGGCCCGCTCGCCTGCGCGCCACCAGCGCACCCGCGATCCGGCCGGTTTCGACAGCCGGCGCACGCGCACCCGCCCGTGCGGCGAACCGAGCGGATCCCCCACGACATGCGCCGCGCGGCCACAGGCCGACATCAGCCGGGCGCGCATGGCCGTCGATCCCGCCACGTGGACCTGGGCCGCCTCGGCCAGTCCGCGCCAGTACGGCCCCTGCTGCGGATGGTCGAAGTGGTCGTCGTTGAAGTCGGCCACGACGTGCGCGCCTTGCGCCCTCGCCAGCCGCGCCTGGTCGAGCAGCCTCGCGGCACGCGCCTGGTAGCGAGCCATGTCGCCACCGGGCAGGAACTTGGCGATCACGACGATGTCCGCGACGGCCGGCCGGTCGCTCGCCAGCCAGGCATCCAGCTCGATGAAGTCGACCTCGTGCCCGAGGTCACGCAGTCCCTCGGCCGGCAGGATGACCCGGTAGCGATGCGACGCGAGCGGGGACGTGTGGCCGCCCTGCCCGTCCGGCCTCAAGCCTTCGACGATCCAGGCGATGCGCCGGCCCATGGCGTGCTCAGCCACGCCGCTGATCCACCCGCAGCATCGCCTCCCGCTCGCGCTGCCACGCCGGGCCATGCTCGCAGTCCACGTACTCGTGGAAATACGGGCCGCCGATGGTGAAATGGACGTTGGCAGCGTCCTCGCGCGGCGCGTCGTAGCCGACCAGGTGGTTCCAGGTGGCGGGCAGCGCGCCGATCTCGGCGTCGTCGGCCAGCCACTTGAACTGGTGCAGTTCGAGGCCGCTGGCGGTGTTGACGTAGTCGGGCGTCAGCGCGCGGCAGCGGGCGTTGTTGAACAGCATGACGCTGGACCAGTTCTTCTTGCCGTAGGCCGACTGCGGCGCGCCGAGGAACTTGACGGTCTCGGCCGGGCGGTGGTCGTGCTGCACGCACATCACCGCATGGCGCTCGTCGCGCAGGGCCCAGAGTCCGGCGATGTCGGTGCGCACCAGCATGTCGCAGTCCATGAACAGCGACCAGCCCTCGTAGCCGCTGAGGTGCGGCACCAGGAAGCGCGAGAACGAGAAGTCGGTCGACTGCAGCGGATTGCGCTCGCGCCACATCAGGCCCTGCAGGTTGTCCAGCGCCAGCGGGACGAAGGCGACCGGCTGGCTGGCACGCGCCAGGATGCTGTGCGTCAGCACATGCCAGGCGACGGTCTCGCGCGGGTCGTAGCCGATGAAGATGCGGATCATGGTGCGGCTCTTGCTCAGGTGTTCCGACGTGGAGAGGCACTCTAGCAGCGTCAATCCGGCCGGCACCTAGGCCGGATCAAGGGCTCGCTGGGTATCCTCGCGACTCGATCGTTGACCAGGGAATCAAGACCATGAAGTTCCGCATCGCTCTGATCGCCGCCGCCGCCGGCCTCGCCGCACTGGCCTCGACCGGCCTGCAGGCCAAGACCTTCAAGTGGACCAGCGCCGCCGACATCCCGACCTGGGACGTGCACTCGCAGAACAACGCGCTGGCCAACGGCATCCATGCCGCCGTCTACGAATCCCTCGTCTACTACAACAGCCGCACCTTCAAGCCCGAGCCGGTGCTGGCCACGGCCTGGAAGCAGGTCACGCCGACGCAGCTGCGGCTGACGCTGCGCAGTGGCGTGAAGTTCCACGACGGCTCGCCCTTCACCGCCGACGACGCGGTGTTCTCGCTCGAACGGGCGATGGCCAAGACCTCGAATTTCGCGGTCTACGCGCAGGGCATCGACCGGGTCGTGAAGGTCGACGCCGGCACGATCGACATCTTCACCAAGGACCCCAACCCGGTGCTGCTCAACCAGCTCACCGAGCTGCGCATGATGAGCAAGGCCTGGGCCGAGAAGAACAACTCGCTCGCGCCCAAGGACATCAAGACGCCGGAGGAGAACTTCGCCCACCGCAACGCCAACGGCACCGGGCCGTTCCAGCTGGTGTCCTGGCAGCCCGACCAGAAGCTGGTCCTCAAGCGCAACACCGCCTGGTGGGGCAAGGCCGACGGCAACGTGACCGAGGTGGTCTACACGCCGGTCAAGTCGGTCGCTACGCGCATGGCCGCGCTGCTGTCCGGCGAGGTCGACTTCGTGCTCGACCCGAGCCCGCAGGACCTCGTGCGGGTGCGCGGCGACAGCGCGCTGAAGGTCATCGACGGCCTGGAGAACCGCACCATCTTCCTCGGCATGGACCAGTTCCGCGACGAGCTGCCCGGCAGCGACGTGAAGGGCAAGAACCCGCTCAAGGACGTGCGGGTTCGGCGTGCGCTGTACCAGGCCATCGACATGGACAGCATCGCCCGCGTGACGCTGCGCGGGCTGGGCCAGCCGACCGGCACGCTGATCGCGCCGCAGGTCAACGGCTGGACCCAGGCCCTGGACAAGCGCCTGCCCTTCGACCCGAAGGCCTCGCAGAAGCTGCTGGCCGAGGCCGGCTACCCGAACGGCTTCGAGGTCGACTTCGCCTGCCCGAACAACCGCTACATCAACGACGAGCAGATCTGCCAGGCCATCGCCTCGATGTGGACCCGCGTCGGCGTCAAGGCCAAGCTGCGCACGCAGCCGCTGGCGACCTACTTCCCGATGATCCAGCGCTACGAGGCCAGCATCTACATGCTGGGCTGGGGCGTGCCGACCTTCGATGCGCTCTACAGCCTGCAGTCGCTGGTGCGTTCGGTCGGCGCGGGCGGCGACGGCAACTACAACGTCGGGCGTTACTCCAACCCGCAGGTCGACGCGATGGTCGAGCGGACCAAGAAGGAGACCGACCTCAAGCTGCGCACCGAGCTGCTGAGCAAGGCGCTGCAGCTGCAGGCCGACGACGTCTCGCACCTGCCGCTGCACAACCAGGTCATCCCGTGGGCGATGAAGAAGAACATCGACGTGGTGCACCGGGCCGACAACCGGCTCGACTGGCGGCTGATCAAGGTCAACTGAACGCGGCCGGCACGACGCGCCGATGCTGGCCTTCATCCTGCGCCGCCTGGCCCAGGCCCTCGTCGTGATGGCGGTGGTCGCGGCGGTTGCCTTCGCGCTGTTCCAGTACGTCGGCGACCCGGTGACCTTCCTGCTCGGGCAGGACGCGACGCCGGAAGAGCGCGCCCGCATCCGCAGCGAGCTGGGCCTGGACCGGCCGGTGCTGGTGCAGTTCGGCCACTTCGTCTGGAACGCGCTGCACGGCGAGTTCGGCATGAGCCTGCGCCAGGGCGTGAAGGTCTCGCAGCTGTTCGCCGAACGCCTGCCCGCGACGCTGGAGCTGGCCTTCGTCGCGGCGGCGCTGGCCTTGCTGGTGGGCGTGCCGATGGGCGTCTACGCGGCGCTGCGGCGCGGCACCTGGCTGGCGCAGGTCTTCATGACGGTCTCGCTGCTGGGCGTGTCGCTGCCGACCTTCTTCATCGGCATCCTCCTGATCCTGGTGTTCGCGGTGAACCTGGGCTGGTTCCCGAGCTTCGGCCGCGGCACGCTGGTCGACCTGGGCGGCTGGAAGACCGGGCTGCTGACGCTCAAGGGCTGGCACCACATCACGCTGCCGGCGCTGACGCTGGCGGTCTTCCAGCTCACGCTGATCATGCGGCTGGTGCGTGCGGAGATGCTGGAGGTGCTGCGCAGCGACTACATCAAGTTCGCCCGTGCCCGCGGCCTGAGCGACCGCGCCGTGCACTTCGGCCATGCGCTGCGCAACACGCTGGTGCCGGTCATCACGATCACCGGGCTGCAGCTGGGCGGCCTGATCGCCTTCGCCATCATCACCGAGACGGTGTTCCAGTGGCCCGGCATGGGCCTGCTGTTCATCCAGGCGGTCTCGTTCGCCGATGTGCCGGTGATGGCGGCCTACCTGTGCCTGATCGCACTGATCTTCGTGGTCATCAACCTGGTGGTCGACCTGCTCTACGTGGCCGTCGACCCGCGCCTGCGGCTGGACGGCCGCAGCGGCCATTGACCGAGCAAGGACCGACGCCGTGATCGCCACCCTGCGCCGCTGGTTCGCCAGCGACATCGGCCACAGCTTCCGGCACACGCCCAGCGCGCTGGTCGCCGCGCTGATCGCGCTGGCCTGCCTGGTCGGCGCCCTCGGCGCGCCGTGGCTGGCGCCACACGACCCCTTCGACCTGGGCACCCTCGAACTGGCCAACGCGCGCCTGCCGCCGGCCTGGCAGGACGGCGGCAGGCCGACCTTCCCGCTGGGCACCGACAACCAGGGCCGCGACATCCTGTCGGCGCTGATGTACGGCGCGCGGATCTCGCTGGTCGTGGGACTGGCCTCGGTAGCGCTGTCGGTGCTGGTGGGCGTCACGCTGGGCCTGCTGGCCGGCTTCCTCGGCGGCTGGGTCGACGCGCTGCTGATGCGGCTGTGCGACGTGATGCTGTCCTTCCCGGCCATCCTGGTCGCGCTGCTGATCGCCGGCGTCGGCCGGGCGCTGTTCCCGAACGCGCACGACGGCCTGGCCTTCGGCGTGCTGATCCTGTCGATCACGCTGACCGGCTGGGTGCAGTACGCCCGCACGGTGCGCGGCTCCACGCTGGTCGAGCGGCAGAAGGAATACGTGCAGGCCGCGCGGGTCACCGGCGTGGCGCCGCTGGCCATCATGCGCCGGCATGTGCTGCCCAACGTGCTCGGGCCGGTGCTGGTGCTGGCCACCATCCAGGTCGCCACGGCCATCATCACCGAGGCGACGCTGTCTTTCCTGGGCGTGGGCGCGCCACCGACCTCGCCGTCGCTGGGCACGCTGATCCGCATCGGCAACGACTACCTGTTCTCGGGCGAGTGGTGGATCACGATCTTTCCCGGCCTGATGCTGGTGCTGATCGCGTTGTCGGTGAACCTGCTGGGCGACTGGCTGCGCGATGCACTCAACCCGAGGCTGCACTGAGATGACCCGCCTGCCCGCCGCCCCGCTGCTGCAGGTCGAGGACCTGGTGGTCGAGTTCCCCGGTCGACGCGGCACGCTGCGCGCGCTCGACGGCGTGTCCTTCGAGCTGGCGCCGGGCGAGATCCTCGGCATGGTCGGCGAGTCCGGTGCCGGCAAGTCGCTGACCGGCGCGGCGGTGATCGGCCTGCTGGAGCCACCCGGGCGCATCGCCGGCGGGCGCATCCTGCTGCGCGGCGAGCGCATCGACGACCTGCCGCCCGAGCGGCTGCGGCGCATCCGCGGCAAGCGCATCGGCGCGATCTTCCAGGACCCGCTGACCTCGCTGAACCCGCTCTACACGGTCGGCCGGCAGCTGGTCGAGACCCTGCGCACCCACCTGCCGCTGAACGCGGTGCAGGCGCGAGAGCGGGCCATCGAGCTGCTGCGCGACACCGGCATCCCGGCGCCCGAACAGCGCATCGACCACCACCCGCACCAGTTCTCCGGCGGCATGCGCCAGCGCGTGGTGATCGCCCTGGCGCTGGCCGCCGAGCCCGAGCTGATCGTGGCCGACGAGCCGACCACGGCGCTGGACGTGTCGATCCAGGCCCAGATCATCGGCCTGCTGCGCACCGTCTGCCGCCAGCGCGGCGCGGCCGTGCTGCTGATCACGCACGACATGGGCGTGATCGCCGAGACCTGCGACCGCGTCGCGGTGATGTATGCCGGTCGCATCGCCGAGATCGGCCCGGTCGCCTCGGTGATCCACCGCCCGGCGCATCCCTACACCGCCGGGCTGATGGCCTGCATCCCCGACATGGGCCGCCCGCCGCTGGAACGGCTGAACCAGATCGACGGCGCGATGCCGCGCCTGAACGCGATTCCCACCGGCTGCGCCTACCACCCGCGTTGCCCGCAGGCCGCCGGCGACACCCGCTGCACCCGCGAACGCCCGCCGCTGATGCCAGCCGGCGAGACCCGCGCGGCCTGCTGGTTGCAGGCCCAGGCTGGAGAGCCCCGATGAGCGCGCCGGACGCCGCCCCGCTGGTCCGCGCGGTCGACCTGGCCAAGCGCTTCGAGGTTTCCGCGCCCTGGCTGGACCGGGTGCTGGGCGGCCGGCCGCGCCAATGGCTGCAGGCGGTCGACGGTGTCAGCTTCGAGATCGAGCGGGGCCGCACGCTGGCGCTGGTCGGCGAATCGGGCTGCGGCAAGAGCACGGTCGCGCGGCTGCTGGTCGGGCTCTACCAGCCCACCCGCGGCCAGCTGGTCTTCGACGGCCAGGACGCGCAGGCCGCCTATGCCGGGCCGCAGGACCGGGCGCGCGCGCTGCGGCGGCGCATCCAGATGATCTTTCAGGACCCCTACGCCAGCCTCAACCCGCGCTGGCGGGTCGAGGACATCGTGGCCGAGCCGCTGCGCGTGCACGGTCTGGGTGCTGACGACGAGGAGCGGCGCGAGCGCGTCGGCCAGCTGCTGGCCTCGGTCGGCCTGAACGCGGCCGATGGTAGCAAGTACCCGCACCAGTTCTCCGGCGGCCAGCGCCAGCGCATCTCGATCGCGCGGGCGATCGCGACCGCGCCCGACTTCCTCGTCTGCGACGAGCCGACCTCGGCGCTGGACGTCAGCGTGCAGGCCCAGGTGCTCAACCTGATGAAGGACCTGCAGCGGGCACGCGGCCTGACCTACCTGTTCATCAGCCACAACCTCGCGGTGGTGCGCCACGTCAGCGACAGCGTCGGCGTGATGTACCTCGGCCGGCTGGTCGAACTGGCCCCGCGCGAGGCGATCTTCGAGGCCCCGCGCCACCCCTACACCCGCATGCTGCTGGCGGCGATCCCGCAGCTGCACGCGACCGGCGCGGCGCGCACGCCGGTGCTCGGCGAGGTGCCCAACCCGCTGGACCCGCCCAGCGGCTGCACCTTCCACCCGCGCTGCCCGCAGGCCGATGCGCGCTGCCGCAGCGAGCGGCCGGCGCTGCGCACGGTCGGCGGCATCCGCATCGCCTGCCATCAAGTGGCATGACTGCCCCCGGCTGCGGCTTGGGGCGGCCCGGCGCTCGGCCGACGAAGCAAGCATGAAAAAAGGCCTGCGACATCGCTGTCGCAGGCCTTCAGGCTGCCGGGCAGGCGACGGGGCCCGAGGGCCCCGCGGACATCACATGTCCATGCCGCCCATGCCGCCCATGCCACCCATGCCACCCGGCATGGCCGGGCCGTCTTCCTTCGGGGCTTCGGCGACCATGCACTCGGTGGTCAGCATCAGCGAAGCGACCGAGGCGGCGTTCTGCAGCGCGGTACGGGTCACCTTGGTCGGGTCCAGGATGCCCATCTCGATCATGTCGCCGTAGGTGTCGTTGGCGGCGTTGAAGCCGTAGTTGCCCGAACCGGCCAGCACGGCGTTGATCACCACGCTCGGCTCGCCACCGGCGTTGCCGACGATCTCGCGCAGCGGAGCCTCGATGGCCTTCAGGACCAGCTTCACGCCGGCGTCCTGGTCCGGGTTGTCACCGGCGATCTTGCCGGCGGCCTGACGGGCGCGCAGCAGGGCCACGCCGCCACCGGCGACGATGCCCTCTTCGACGGCTGCACGGGTGGCGTGCAGGGCGTCTTCCACGCGGGCCTTCTTTTCCTTCATCTCGACTTCGGTGGCAGCACCGACCTTGATGACGGCCACGCCGCCGGCCAGCTTGGCCACGCGCTCTTGCAGCTTCTCGCGGTCGTAGTCGCTGGTCGCTTCCTCGATCTGGATGCGGATCTGCTTGACGCGGGCTTCGATGTCCGCGGCAGCGCCGGCGCCGTCGATGATGGTGGTGTTTTCCTTGCCCACTTCGACGCGCTTGGCCTGGCCCAGGTCAGCCAGCGTGACCTTCTCGAGCGACAGGCCGACTTCCTCGGCGATGACCTTGCCACCGGTCAGGATGGCGATGTCCTCCAGCATGGCCTTGCGACGGTCGCCGAAGCCCGGAGCCTTGACGGCCACGACCTTCAGGATGCCGCGGATGGTGTTGACCACCAGGGTCGCCAGCGCCTCGCCGTCGACTTCCTCGGCAATGATCAGCAGCGGACGGCCGGCCTTGGCCACCTGCTCCAGCGTCGGCAGCAGATCGCGGATGTTGCTGATCTTCTTGTCGAACAGCAGGACAAACGGGTTGTCCAGCAGCGCGACCTGCTTCTCGGGGTTGTTGATGAAGTAGGGCGACAGGTAGCCGCGGTCGAACTGCATGCCTTCGACGACGTCCAGCTCGTTGTTCAGCGACTTGCCGTCCTCGACGGTGATGACGCCTTCCTTGCCGACCTTGTCCATGGCCGAGGCGATGATCTCGCCGATCGAGTCGTCGCTGTTGGCCGAGATGGTGCCGACCTGGGCGATTTCCTTGGACGTGGTGGTGGCCTTCGAGGCCTTCTTCAGCTCGACGACCAGGGCGGTGACCGCCTTGTCGATGCCGCGCTTCAGGTCCATCGGGTTCATGCCGGCGGCCACGTACTTCATGCCTTCGCGCACGATGGCCTGGGCCAGCACGGTGGCGGTCGTGGTGCCGTCACCGGCGTTGTCGGAGGTCTTGGACGCGACTTCCTTGACCATCTGGGCGCCCATGTTCATGAGCTTGTCCTTGAGCTCGATCTCCTTGGCGACCGAGACACCGTCCTTGGTGACGGTGGGGGCGCCGAACGAGCGCTCCAGAACCACGTTGCGACCCTTGGGGCCCAGGGTGACCTTGACCGCGTTGGCCAGGATGTTCACGCCTTCGACCATGCGGGCGCGGGCGTCAGCGCCGAAAACGACGTCTTTTGCTGCCATGTGAATACTCCGAATCTGATGGGTTCATCTCGAAGGGAAGCCGGGCCTGATCCGGGTCTCCCGGTCAGGTCCGAGCCCCCTCGGGGGGTAGCGAGGATCGCGGCACCGCCGCGACCACAGCCTGGGGGCTTGAAGGCTTATTTCTGGACGACGGCGAAGAGGTCCTCTTCGCGCATGACCAGCAACTCTTCGCCATCGACCTTGACGGTCTGGCCGCTGTACTTGCCGAACAGGACGCGGTCACCGACCGACACGTTCAGGGCGATGAAATCACCCTTGTCGTTGCGCTTGCCCGGGCCGACGGCCAGCACTTCGCCTTGGTCAGGCTTCTCGGCGGCGTTGTCGGGGATGATGATGCCCAGGGCGGTCTTGGTCTCGTTCTCGAGGCGCTTGACGATCACGCGATCGTGCAGGGGACGAAGCTTCATTGCATCTCCTTGGAGTCGTACAGGGTGCGGTGGGTCGGTGCGCAGGACGCGAACCGGGGTAACGCGTTCGACTTCGGGGCGGGCCGGAGAGGCCTCCTGAAGTCGCTAGCACTCACCGATGTCGAGTGCTAACGGAGTCAGATTATAGGAACGGTCTTCGGCGTTTCAAGTGCCGGGGATGTTCAGTCGTGCAACGAGAGCGGCCGGGCGCTACGGCCGCCCTGCAGCGCATCGAGGGTCATCAGCATCAGCTGGCGCAGCGCGCCGTAGGGCTCGGTCGGCCAGCCCGGCTGGCGCAGGCCCTTGACGATGCCGTCGCAGGCATGCGCGGCACGCACCAGCGCGTCGGCCCGGGCCGGGTCCAGCTGCGGTGCGATGCGCTCGAACAGCTTCTCCTTGACGCCCCAGACCCGCGCCTCGCGCAGCGCCATCGGCAGCGGCCGGCCGTCGCGCAGCGCCGCCGCGACGCGGGCCAGCGCCCGCACGTCCTCGGCCAGCGTCCAGTGGACCAGCACGGCGGCCTCGCCCTCGGACTGCAGGCCTTCGAGCATGCGCAGCGCGCGGGCGACCTGGCCGGCCAGCACCGCCTCGCCGAGCTTGAAGACGTCGTAGCGCGCGACGTTGAGCACCGCCGACTCGATCTGCTCGAAGGTCAGCACGCCCGGCGGGTGCAGCAGCGCGAGCTTGCGGATTTCCTGGAAGGCGGCCAGCAGGTTGCCCTCGACCCGGTCGGCGAAGAAGGCCAGCGCGCGCTGGCCGGGCTCGCCGTCCTCGACCCGCTGCTGCTGCGCGGCCAGTCGCTGGGCAATCCACTGCGGCAGCGCCCGGCGGTCGACCGGATCGACCTTGAGGCTGACGCCGGCGCCGTCCAGCGCGGTGAACCAGGCGCTGGCCTGCTGGGTGCGGTCCAGCCGGGGCAGGCTGACGATGGTGATGGTGTCGTCGGGCAGCGCCTGGGCGTAGCGTTGCAGGGCCTCCGAGCCGTCCTTGCCGGGCTTGCCCGAGGGGATCCGGATCTCGATCAGCCGGCGGTCGGCGAACAGGCTCAACGCCTGGGCCTCGCCCAGCAGGCCGGACCAGTCGAAATGCGCCCCGGCGACGGTGTGCACGCTGCGCTCGCTGTGGCCGGCCGCCCGGGCCGCCGCACGGATCGCGTCGGCCGCCTCCTGCGCCAGCAGCGGCTCGTCGCCGTGGATGACGTACAGCGGCCGCAGGCCGCGCTGCAGGGCGGCATCGAGCTGGTCGGCACGCAGCTGCATCGGGTCGATCCGTTCAGCGCGAGGCCGCAGGCGCGACGGCGGACCCGTCCGCCGGCAAGGCAGCCAGCCGCCGCAGCACCTGGCGGGCGATGTCCTGGTGCATGGTGCGGATCAGGAACTGCTGCTCGTGCTCCTTGGCCAGCGCGTCGTTCTCGGCGTAGCTCATCTCGCGCGCCTGGGTCAGCGTGGTCGGCCCGATCAGCTCGGTGCCGTCGGCCCGGCGGACACGGAAGACGAGGGTCGATCGCAGCGTCAGCTCGCGCACCTGGCCGGCGGCGGTGATGCTGGCGACCACCGGCACGGACTGGTCCAGCACCGCTTCGAGCACCACGTCGGACTCGGCCGGGGTGGCCGCGAGCGTCGCGCCCGGGCTCATGCGCAGCTGCCGGCGCAGCTCGTCGGCCAGCGCCGAGTCGCTGCCGAAGCCGCCGAGGTGGACCCGCTTGAGTGCCAGCTCGGGCGGCCGGCGCAGCTGGAAGCCGCAGCCGGCCAGCATCGATCCAGCCAGCGCGGTCAGCCAGGTCCGGCGCGTGGGCATCGCGGCGTCCCGTTCAGGCAACGACGTTGACCAGGCGACCCGGCACCACGATGACCTTCTTGATCGGCCGGCCCTCGGCGAAGCGGGCGACCTCTTCCGAGGCACCGGCGATGGCCTCGATCGCGGCCCGGTCGGCGCTCGCCGGCACGGTGATCGCGCCGCGCGTCTTGCCGTTGACCTGCAGCACCAGCTCGATCTCGTCGCGCACCAGCGCGGCCTCGTCGACCACCGGCCACGGCGCGTCGAGCAGGCCGCCCAGGCGCTGGTCGTAGCCCAGCTCGTTCCACATCACCTGGGCGATGTGCGGGCAGGCCGGGTAGAGCGCGCGCAGCAGCACCGAGTAGCCCTCGCGCATGACGGCGGCGCTGGCCGCGCTGTCGTCGAGCCGGGCGCCCTCGAGCGCGTTCAGCAGCTTCATCGCGCCGCTGACCACGGTGTTGTATTGCATGCGCTCGTAGTCGTGGCTGACCTGGCGCAGCACGGTGTGGACCTCGCGGCGCAGCGCGCGGGCGTCGCCGGCGATGTCGGTCACGACGGCGGCGATCTCCGGTGCGCCCTTCAGCGCCGTCGCATGCCTGGCACCGTAGCCCCAGACCCGCTTGAGGAAGCGCTGCGCGCCCTCGACCGCCGAGTCGTTCCATTCGAGCGTCTGCTCCGGCGGCGACGCGAACATCACGAACAGGCGGGCGGTGTCGGCGCCGTACTGGTTGATCAGGTCCTGCGGATCGACACCGTTGTTCTTGGACTTGGACATCGTGCCGACGCCCTGGTAGTCGACCGCGCTGCCGTCGGCCTTGAGGGTCGCGCCGACGATCTTGCCGCCGGCGTCGAACACGTTGTCGACCTCATGCGGCCAGAAGTACTCGATGCCGCCCTTGTCGGTGCGACGGCTGTAGATGTGGTTGAGCACCATGCCCTGCGTCAGCAGCCGCGTGAAGGGCTCGTCGACCTGCACCAGCTTCAGGTCGCGCATGACCTTGGTCCAGAAGCGCGCGTAGAGCAGGTGAAGGATGGCGTGCTCGATGCCGCCGATGTACTGGTCCATGCCGCTGCCGCCCACGGCACCGGCATGGCCCCGCATCCAGTACTGCGTGCCCTCGCCCACCATCGCCGTGTCGTCGGTGGCGTCGCAGTAGCGCATGAAGTACCACGACGAGTCGACGAAGGTGTCCATCGTGTCGGTCTCGCGGCGCGCCGGCCGGGCGCAGCGCGGGCAGGCGACGTTCAGGAAATCGCTGCGCAGACGCAGCGGATTGCCGCTGCCATCGGGCACGCAGTCGATCGGCAGCACCACCGGCAGGTCCTGCTCGGGCACCGGCACCGGGCCGCAGTCGTCGCAATGGATGATGGGGATGGGCGTGCCCCAGTAGCGCTGGCGGCTGATGCCCCAGTCGCGCAGGCGCCAGGTGGTCTTCTTCTCGCCCAGGCCCAGCGCGCCGACCAGCTCGGCGACCTTGCCGACCGCGGCCTTGTGCGCCAGGCCGTCCAGCACGCCCGAGTTGATGCAGACGCCGCGCTGCTTGTCGCCGTAGGACTCGGCCCAGGCCTCGGTCGTGAAGGTCTCGCCCTCGACGGCGACGACCTGGCGGATCTCGATGCCGTACTTCTTCGCGAAGGCGAAGTCACGCTCGTCGTGCGCCGGCACGCCCATCACGGCACCGTCGCCATAGCTCATGAGCACGTAGTTGCCGACCCAGACCTCGACCTGCGCGCCGGTCAGCGGGTGGGTGACGAACAGGCCGGTGGCCATGCCCTTCTTTTCCTGCGTGGCCAGCTCGGCCTCGGTCGTGCCGCCCTGCGCGCATTCGGCGATGAAGGCCGCCAGCGCCGGGTTGCTGGCCGCCGCATGCGTGGCCAGCGGATGTTCGGGCGCGACCGCGCAGAAGGTGACGCCCATGATGGTGTCGGCACGGGTCGTGAAGACGTAGAGCTTGCCGTCCTGGATCGGCGCGCCGTCGGCGGCGCGGATCGCGTGCGGGAAGGCGAAGCGCACGCCTTCGCTCTTGCCGATCCAGTTTTCCTGCATCAGCCGCACGCGCTCGGGCCAGCCGCTGAGGTAGCTCGGGTCATCCGGGTTGGCGACGGCCGAGAGCAGTTCCTCGGCGTACTTCGTGATCGCCAGGTAGTAGCCGGGGATCTCGCGCTTCTCGACCGGCGCGCCGGAGCGCCAGCCCTTGCCGTCGATGACCTGTTCGTTGGCCAGCACGGTCTGGTCGACCGGGTCCCAGTTGACGACCTGGGTGCGGCGTTCGGCGATGCCGGCTTCCAGCATCTTCAGGAACAGCCACTGGTTCCACTTGTAGTAGCTCGGGTCGCAGGTGGCGACCTCGCGCGACCAGTCGATCGCCAGGCCCATCGCCTGCATCTGGCGCTTCATGTAGGCGATGTTCTCGCGCGTCCATCGCTCCGGCGGCACGCGGTTCTTGAGCGCGGCGTTCTCGGCCGGCAGGCCGAAGGCATCCCAGCCCATCGGCATCAGGACGTTGTGGCCCTTCATGCGCAGCTGGCGGGTCAGCATGTCGTTGATGGTGTAGTTGCGCACGTGGCCCATGTGCAGCTTGCCGCTGGGGTACGGCAGCATCGAGCAGGCGTAGAACTTGGGCTTGAGCCGGCCCTCGCTGTCGCGGGCGTTCTCGACGACACGGTAGGCGTCGGCCGCGGTCCATTGCGACTGGGCGGCGGCTTCGACGGCGGCGGGATCGTATTTCTCGTTCATGGTGCGCGGGCAGGCAAGGAAAGCGGTGCGGGTCGGCGGAAGCGCCGGATTATCGTTGCCGGGGTCGCCGCCGCAGGGGCACCGGCCGGCCGCCTCAGCGGCTGGCGGCGGCCACCGGCTCGGTCACGAAGGCGATGCGGTTCAGGCCGGCCAGCTGGAGCTGGCCGATCAGCTGCGCCACCAGGCCGTAGGGCGTGGCCTGGTCGGCCCGGAGCTGGACCTCGGGACGCGCGGCCTCGGCGCGCTGGCCGAGTTCGGTGATGCGGCGCTGGAATTCGGCCGCCTCGAGGCGTTCTTCGCCAAGGTGGAGCGCCCCGTTGGCCTGCAGCGCGACCTGGATCGCGGCCGGCGTCTCGACCTGGGGCGTGGCGCCGTCGGCGCGCGGCAGGTCAAGCTTGAGGCTGGCGCCCATCAGCGGCGCGGTGATCATGAAGATCACGAGCAGCACCAGCATCACGTCGATCAGCGGGGTCATGTTGATCTCGCTCATCGGCTGCGGCTGGCTGCGCCGCTCGAGTCGGCCCAGCGCCATGTCAGCGGTCCTCGTCGGCGTCGGCCGATGCGGCACCCGGCGCGAACAGCTCGCGCAGGTCATGGGCCCAGCCTTCCAGATCGGCCTCGCAGGCGCCCAGCCAGCGACCGAACAGGTTGTAGGCCAGCACGGCCGGGATGGCCACGGCTAGGCCGGCGGCGGTCATGATCAGGGCCTCACCCACCGGTCCGGCCACCTTGTCGATGCTGACGCTGCCCGAGGCGGAGATGCCGACCAGCGCGTGGTAGATGCCCCAGACCGTGCCGAACAGGCCGATGAATGGCGCCGTCGCGCCGATCGAGGCCAGCACGACCTGGCCTTGCTGAAGCTGCGCCAGCACACCGTGCAGCGCGTCGCGCAGGCGGCGTGTCAGCTGCGCCTGGGCCTGCGCGCCGGCGGCCAGCGAGCCCCCGGCCGGCGCCGCACGGGCGGCGTCCAGCATCGGCAGCAGCACGGCCTCGCGGTCACGCTCGGCCAGCAGGCGCTGGCCGGCCGACAGGTCCGGTGCATCCCAGAAGGCCGGCACGATCCGGCCCAGGTCACGGCGGGCCCGCTGCAGCACCCAGGTCTTCCAGAAGATCAGCACCCAGGCGCTGACCGACATCGCCAGCAGCAGCAGCGCGACCGCGCGGCTGACGCCGTCGCCCTGGGACCAGACGACCTGGAGCGCGTTCATGCTCAGGCGAAGCCGAGGACGTCGTTCATGCCGTACAGGCCGCTGGCCTGGCCCGACAGGAAGCGGGCGGCGCGCAGCGCGCCCTGGGCGTAGGTCGAGCGGCTGGACGACTTGTGGGTGATCTCGATGCGCTCGCCGATGCCGGCGAACAGCACGGTGTGGTCGCCGACGATGTCGCCGCCGCGGATGGTCGCGAAGCCGATGCTGGATGGATCGCGCTCGCCGGTGATGCCCTCGCGGGCGTAGACGGCGCAGTCCTTCAGGTCACGCCCGAGCGCCTGGGCCAGCACCTCGCCCATCTTCAGCGCGGTGCCGCTGGGCGCGTCGACCTTGTGGCGGTGATGGGCCTCGATGACCTCGATGTCGTAGCCGTGGCTCATGGCGCGCGCGGCCATGTCCAGCAGGCCCAGCACGACGTTGACGCCCACGCTCATGTTGGGCGCCAGCATGATGGCGATGTCGCGCGAGGCGGCCGTGATCTCGGCCTTCTGGGCCTCGCTGAAGCCGGTCGTGCCGATGATCATCTTCACGCCCAGTTCCCGGCAGACCGCCAGATGCGCCATCGTGCCCTCGGGGCGGGTGAAGTCGATCAGGAAGCGCGAGGTGCCCAGGCCGGCCTTCAGGTCGGAGGTGATCGCCACGCCGCTGGTCTGGCCCAGGAAGGCGGCGGCGTCGTGTCCCTCGGCGGGGCTGCCGGCGCGGTCGAGCGCGCCGGACAGGCGGCAGTCGTCGGCTGCCATCACGGCCTCGATCAGCATGTGGCCCATGCGGCCGGTGCAGCCGGCGACGGCGATCGGAAGTTGGTCGGTCATCAGGAGTCCCCGGGGCCGCGCGGAGGTCGGCCCGAGCAGTGGGTGTAGATCGGGATCAGCGAGCCGGCAATGGCTCGAGAGGGGGATAGGCACGCGCCGGCGCGCTGGCTGCGGATCCGGCCGGTGCGGCGGCCGTCTCGGCCGGTTTGGGCAGCGGCAGCTGGCGCAACTGGTCGTCGCTGAGGGCCAGCGGGACCGACCTGCGCTCGACCTTGGCGACGTCGATGGCATCGACGAACTCGCGCTCGGAGGGCAGCTGCGGCGCCTCGAAGCTCAGCACCTTGTCGTTCTGGAACAGCACCGTCACGTGCCGGCGCTGCGGCGCGGCACCCTGCCGACGGATGGTGAAGACGTAGTCCCAGCGGTCAGCGTGGAAGACGTCGGCCAGCAGGGGCGAGCCGAGCAGGCCGCGGACCTGTTCGCGCGTCAGCCCGGGTCGCAGCTGGGCGGCCATTTCCTGCGTCACCACGTTGCCTTGCACGACCTCCATGCGGTAGGGCGTGATCAGGCCGGCGAAGCGTCGGTCGGGGTCGGCGGAGGCGGCGCAACCGGCCAGGGTGATGGCGGCCAGCAGGGCCGCGGCGACGGGCGAGAAACGCAGGAAAGGAGACCGGGTCACGAGTGCCTCAAGGTGGTTTCCGGCCTGGCCCTGGGGCCGATGCATGCCGATATGATCGGCAAATTCTAACGAGGCGCGCCCCGCGCCCACCGGCCCGACCTGCCGACCCATGACACATGCGGATGAACTGAAGAGCTCGGGCCTGAAGGCCACGTTGCCGCGCATCAAGATCCTCGAGGTCTTCCAGAGTGCCCGCGAACGTCACATGACGGCCGAGGACGTCTACAAGCTGCTGCTCGCCGAAGGATCGGACATCGGCCTGGCGACGGTCTATCGCGTGCTGATGCAGTTCGAGCAGGCCGGCTTGCTGACGCGCAACCACTTCGAGAGCGGCAAGTCGGTCTTTGAGCTCAACGAAGGCCAGCACCACGACCACCTCGTGTGCATGGACTGCGGCCGGGTCGAGGAGTTCTACGACCCGCAGATCGAGAAGCGCCAGCACGAGATCGCGCTCGAGCGCGGCTACCGGCTGCAGGAACACTCGCTGGCGCTCTACGCCCAGTGCACCAAGACGGCCTGCCCGCACCGGCCGGGCAAGTGACGCGCTGACACCGGTCGATGAGGCGGCGGACGGCCCCGATCAGAGGCCGGCGTCGCCCTGGTCCATCAGGTCGCGGTGGCGACGGATGAATTCCTGGTAGGTGTCGATGCCGCGCAGTTGCAGCACGGTGTTGCGCACCGCCGCCTCGACCAGCACCGCCAGGTTGCGGCCAGCGTCCACCGCGATCACGACCTTGCGCACGGGCATGCCGAGGATGTCCTCATACAGCGGCTCGTAGGGGATGCGCTCGAAGTCGCGGTCCAGCGTCTCCTTGCGGACCAGGTGCACGATCAGCTTGAGCCGCATCTTGCGGCGCACCGCCGTCTCGCCAAAGATCGCCTTGATGTCGAGCAGGCCGATGCCGCGCACTTCCAGCAGGTTGCGCAGCAGCTCGGGGCAGCGGCCCTCGACGGAAGTCTGGGCGACGCGATAGAGATCGACCACGTCGTCGGCCACCAGACCATGGCCACGCGAGATCAGCTCCAGGCCGAGTTCGCTCTTGCCCAGGCCCGATTCGCCGGTCAGCAGCACGCCCAGCCCCAGGATGTCCATGAAGACGCCGTGGCGCGAGGTCCGCTCGGCGAAGTGCTGGCCGAGGTAGCCGCGCAGGATGTCGATGCAGTGGCCGGCCGATTCCTGGGTGCTGAACAGCGGGATTTCGGCGCGCTCGCACATCGCCACCAGCTTCTCGGGCGGCGTGCAGCCGTCGGCCACGATCAACACCGGCGGTTCGAGCGTGACGATGCGCGAGATGCGACGGCCCTGCCGCTCCGGGTCGCTCACGACGTGATCGAGGTAGGCAACCTCGCGCCGGCCGAGGATCTGGACCCGGTAGGGATGGATGTAGTTCAGGTATCCGACCAGGTCGGCGGCGGACTGCGCATCGCGCACCGCCACCTCGTCGAAGCGGCGCTCCGGCGCGGCGTGGCCGGCAATCCACTCCCATTTGAGCGCCGCCCGGTGGGCATCGAACAGCGCCTCGGCGCTGATGACGGTGGGCTTCACGCGGCGGCCGGCGGGTGCGGGGTCCGGATGCGGGTCAGGCGACCGACTTGAGCGGTTCCCAGCGGCGGATCAGGTCGTGCACCGTGGCGGCGTCGGGCTCGGTCTTGAGGCGCTCGCGCAGGTCACGGTCGGACAGCAGCTCGGCGATCTCCGAGAGGATTTCCAGGTGCCGCTGCGTCGCCGCCTCGGGCACCAGCAGGAAGATCATCAGCGAGACCAGTTCGTCGTCCGGCGCCTCGAAGGCGATCGGCTGGGAGACGCGCAGCACCGCCGCGAGCGGATTCTTCAGGCCCTTGATGCGGCCATGCGGAATCGCCACCCCGTGACCCAGGCCGGTCGAGCCGAGCCGTTCGCGTGCGAACAGGTTGTCGGTCACGGTGGCGCGGGCCACGGCATGCTGGTTCTCGAACAGCAGGCCGGCCTGCTCGAAAGCACGCTTTTTGCTGGAGGCGTCCACCTGCACGAGAACATTGCTGGCGGGCAGGATGGCGGCAAGTCGGTTCATCGGGATCGGTCGCCGGTTTGGGCCTGAGCCTTGGCGGGCGCCTCGGTGGAGACGGGAAAATGATTATAGGAATCGGCATCCCGGCTGCGCGGGTGCCATCCCTCAGGCAGTCAGGCGATCAGCGCAAGGTTGCCGCATTGCAACAATCGTTTGCAACTCCCCTGGGCAAAGGTTCACGACTTCCAGATCGATTGCCTCGCGACGCACCGGCAGCGTGCGCCGGACATGAAAAAGGGGCCCGAAGGCCCCGCGGTCGTCAGGGTTGCCCGACGTCTCAGATGGCGTCACCGGTCGCGTCGAGCCGCTTGGCGGTGGCGTGGTGGTGATCCTGGAGCTTGTCCTTGTGGCGGACCACCTGGCGATCGAGCTTGTCCATCAGCTGATCGATCGCGGCGTAGAGGTCTTCATGGGAGCTTTCGACGAAGATGTCCTTGCCCTTCACATGGAGTGTCACTTCAGCCTTCTGGCGCCTTTCCTTTTCCTTCAGTTTCTCGACCGTCAGCAGGACGTTCACATCCACGACCTGGTCAAAGTGCCGCGTGACCCGGTCCAGCTTGGTGAGAACGTACTCACGCAGGGCCGGGGTCACTTCCAGGTGGTGTCCACTGATCGTCAGGTTCATGAGGCCTCCATAGAGGGGGTGGTGGGAAAACGCTGGTCGGGGCCCTGGCGGCACGAACCCCGCTGATGTCTTTTCTGTGAAGCCAGTGTGACCGCATCAACTGGCCCTGGCAAGGCAGGACCGGGGTGCCGCACCAGGGTCGTGCGGGAATGCACTGGGGGTGCTTCTTTCGCGTTACGCTCCGTGTTTGCGAGCATCCTGCGCGCCTCGCGGATGCGCTGGATGCGGCAGATCGACCGGTCCGCAGCCCACGCGCGATGCCCCTTCCGGACGGCCCTTCCATGCTCAGGCGAGCCCGGTCGCGGTGCGATACTCGCCGGCTTTGTGCGGGGTTCCCGGCAGCACGCCGCAGGACGCCTCAAGACGCCGTCCGGCGACGCGCAGCAGCCCACGGCGGACGCCGGGACGGGCCAGCCCGCGGCGCCCCGGGTCGCCCCCCCAGGAGCCTGCATGCTCAACGTCTTCACGCTGGTCAACGGCCGGCTCTACCAGGTCGAGATCGAGGCCGGGACCGACAAGCCCGAGGCCACCGCCACGCTGGCGCCGGTCTGGGTCGACCTCGAAGCACCGACCGAGCAGGAGAAGGCCTGGGTCGAACAGCGCTTCGGCCTGCGCACGCCCGACACCGAGGTCGGCGAGGACCTGGAGGAATCGGCCCGCTACTACGAGGAAGACAACGGCGAGCTGCACATCCGCTCGGACTTCCTGATCGACGACGACGAGACGCCGCGCAACGTGCGCGTGGCCTTCATCCTGTTCAACAACGTGCTGTTCTCGGTGCATGCCGAGGACCTGCCGGTGTTCCGCCTGCTGCGCCTTCGGGCGCGCCGCATCCCGGCCCTGATCGAGGACGCCAAGGACGTGCTGCTCAAGCTCTACGACGCCGATGCCGAATACTCGGCCGACGCGCTCGAGGGCATCTACGACAACCTCGAGAAGGTCAGCGCGGGCGTGCTCAAGCAGGAGATCGACGACCGCGCCGCCGGCGAGGCGCTGGCGGCGATCGCACGCGAGGAAGACCTCAACGGCCGCATCCGCCGCAACGTGATGGACACGCGCCGCGCCATCAGCTTCATGATGCGCAGCCGCATGCTCAACGCCGAGCAGTTCGAGGAAGCGCGCCAGATCATGCGCGACATCGACTCGCTCGACTCGCACACCGCCTTCCTGTTCGACAAGATCAACTTCCTGATGGACGCCACGGTCGGCTTCATCAACATCAACCAGAACAAGATCATCAAGATCTTCTCGGTGGCGTCGGTCGCGCTGCTGCCGCCGACGCTGATCGCCAGCATCTACGGCATGAACTTCGAGTTCATGCCCGAACTGCGCCAGGCCTGGGGCTATCCCTTCGCGCTCGGGCTGATGGTGACCTCGGTCGCCGCGCCGCTGATCTACTTCCGCCGCAAGGGCTGGATGCGCTGAGGCGCCCCGATGCGGCTCAGCGCCCTGGCGTCGCCAGCCGGCGGCGCAGCCAGCGCATCAGCGCACCGATCAGCGGCAGGCGCGCGTACAGCTCCTCTGCGGCATCCCAATAGTCACGGTGCATGGCGATGCGGCCCGTCGGGTCGAGCCGCAGGTGCGAGGCACCACGGATGCACTGCCGCGACGTGCCGTCGGGAGCCTTCGCCAGCGCGGTCGACTCGAACACGAAGTCCCAGGTCAGGAAGCAGTCGTCGCCCTGCGCCACGGCGTCGCGCACGATGAAGCGCGGTGCGGTCATGGTCTCGAACATGTGGGCGAAGATGGCCGCGATCGCCGCCGTGCCCCGGACCTCGTTGAAGGGGTCCTTGAAGGCCGCGTCGGGCGCATAGATCGCGTCGATGCGGGCCAGGTCGGCCGGGCCGAGCTGCTCGAAATAGCCGATCAACACGGCAATCCGTGCATCCGGGTGGCGCGGCGGAGTGCCCATCTCAGAGCCCCGTCGCACGGCGGATCGCGCGGAAGTACAGCGACGGCGGCAGCAGCCCGATCAGCTTGAGCACCCAGGTGAAGCGCTTCGGGAAATGGATCTCGAACTCGCCACGCGCCCAGCCGGCCAGCATCGCATCGGCCGCCGCGGCGGGTGAGATCAGCGCCGGCATGCGGAACTCGTTCTGCGCGGTCAGTGGCGTCTCCACGAAGCCGGGGTTGACCACCGACACGCCGATGCCGCGCTCGCTCAGGTCCAGGTAGAGCACCTCGGCCAGGTTCTGCAGCGCCGCCTTGGTCGGGCCGTAGGCGAGCGCCTGCGGCAGGCCACGGTAGCCGGCCACGCTGGAGATCAGGCTGATGTGGCCGGCCTGCTGTTCGAGCAGCACCGGCAGCACGGCATCGAGCAGGTGCAGCGCGCCGACATAGTTGACCTGCTGGTGGCGCAGCATGTCGGCCAGGTCGTGGTCGGTCGCACGCTGGGCGCGGTAGGTGCCGGCGCAGTAGACGACCAGATCGATGCGGCCCCAGCGTTCGCGGATCGTGTCGGCCGCACCGGCCAGCACGCCGGGCTCGGCGACGTCGAGCGGCAGGATCAGCGCATCGCGGTGGCGCAGGCCGAACTCGGACAGCGCGTCGGCGCTGCGAGCCGACACCGCAACATGCGCGCCCCGCTCGGCCAGCCGCTCGGCACAGGCCCGGCCGATGCCGGTGGAGGCGCCGACCAGCCAGACGACGCGGTGGCGCCAGTCCTTCATCTTGGGGTTCAGGGCCATCGCGGTCGGTGCCTCAGAGTTTCTGGAACGACAGGGTGACGTCGCCCAGGTGGATGCCGAACTTGCTCATGGCCGCCCGGTTGAGCATGACCTGCCGGTCCATCTGGAACATCCAGTCGTCGAACTGCACGTCCCAGGTGCTGCCGTCGACCTTCAGGCGCAGCGTATACCGCCAGCGCAGCGCGTTGCCGGCGGCCTCGCCCTGGGCCTCGCCGACGACGTCGTCGGCCCGGCCGATGTAGCGGCCATCGGCACCGCGCTGCAGACGCCAGACCCGGCGCTCGGTCTGGCCGTCGCTGTAGAGGAAGTCCTCTTCCAGCACGCCCTGGTCGCCCTGCCAGGTGCCCTTCATCTTGACGGTGAAACGGCGCTTGACTGCGCCGGAGCGGTCGGTGAACAGGCCGTGCGCGACGAGGTCGCCGTTGAAGTACTCGCGCAGGTCCAGCTGCGGCGTCTCGCGGGCGTAGTCCTGAACCTGTGGGCCGGCGCAGCCCGCGAGCGTGAAGGCGAGCGCGGCCGCTCCGGCGAGCAGCAGCCGGCGAGCGGAGGGGATGAATCGGATCGTCATGGTCGGTCCTTCGGGTTCGGGTCGGGGATCAGGGTGAACTCAGGGCGAGGCGGGTTCATCACCCAGGATGCGTGCCGCGCGTCGCCACAGCAGGGCGGCCGCAGCCAGCTTGAGCAGGCAAGGGAAGGCCGCATAGGCCAAGCTGAGCGCGGCCAGCGCGCCCGGATCGGTCGCGCCAGGCCGATAGCCGGCCAGGTCCAGCGCCGGCAGCACCAGGCCGGCCGACAGGGCCAGGTTGAGCTTGGTGGCGGCGTTCCACCAGCCGAAGCAGACGCCCTCGCCGGCCGAGGTGCCCGGGTTGCCGGTGCCTGCCCCTGGGTGGCTCGATCCATGAGCCTGTCGTGCGACGCGGGCCAGCAGCGCGCCCGGCACGGCCAGGTCCGCGCCCAGCGCCAGCCCGCTGGCGATGCAGACCGCCAGGAAGCCGGCAACGTCGCCCGCGCCCAGCCCGACGGCAAAGGCAAACGTGGCCACCGCCAGCAGCATGCCGGCCAGCCAGGCCGGCACCAGGCCGCGCCAGGCCACCAGCCGCAGCCACAGCGGCAGCGACAACGCGCCGGCCGCGAAGTAGGCCGCCAGGAAGCCGCCTTCCCAGGCCGGCGCCTGCAGCCGGTCGCGCACGAAGAACAGCACCAGCGTGGCCGGCACCGCGCTGGCGATGCCGTTGAGCAGGTAGACCGACAGCAGCGCGCGGAAGGCCGGCAGGCGCCAGGGCGAAGGTGCGGTGGCCTCGGACCGGTCCGCGTGAGCGCGTTCCGGCGTGATCGACACCGACGGCACGGCCTTGAGCCACCACCAGCCCGCCAGCAGCAGCAGCGCCAGCAGGCCGGCCGTCAGGTCCAGACCGGCCAGCGAGGGCAGCACGCTGGCGACCATCACGCCGGCCAATGCCAGACCTTCGCGCCAGGCCACGCGGCGGGCCTGCGCCACGTCGTCGCCACCGAGCCGTGCGCCCCAGGCCTGGTGGACGATGCTGGCCAGGCTGTAGGCCAGGTAGGTCAGCACCAGGCCGGCACCGCACCAGGCGAGCAGGGCCGTCAGGCTCGCGCCGGCCGGTGCGTGGAAGAGCGCCCAGAAGCCCGCCGCCATGACGACCGCGCAGCCGCCGATGACCTGCCAGGCGCGGGCGCCGGATCGGTCCAGCAGGCGGTCGGCCAGCCGACCGATGGCCGGGTCGAGCAAGGCGTCGAGCCCGCGCACCGCCAGCAGCAGCAGGCCCAGCGCCGCCAGCGGCACCGCGTGGCGATCGGCATAGTGATGCGGCAGGAGGACGTAGAGCGGCAGCGCGATGAAGGCCAGCGGCAGGCCCAGGGCGCCGTAGGCCAGACCCGCACGCCAGGTCGACGGAAGGGGGTCGGCCACCGGATCAGCGGGTGGTCGTGCCCGCGCCCAGCAGCTGCGCGCGCAGGGCCGGTTCACGGGTCGACGCCGACAGCCAGATGCCGAAGAACAGGCGCGCGAACCGCGTGTCGGCGACCTCGCCGCTGACGCGGCCGTTGTGCAGGAACTGCACGCCACGACCCGGCCGGTGCAGGCCGACCAGGCGGTCGCCCGGCGCGACGTCCGGGAAGGCGATGCGCATGGCCTTGAGCCAGTCTTGCGCCTCGGACGCGCCGATGGCCTCCAGGCGCTTCATCTCGTCGAGCGAACGGTCGGCGATGGAGCGGCCTTCGAGCCGTCGGGCATAGGCCAGCTCAAGCGCATAGGGCCGGCTGACGAGGTCGTCGCCCTCGCGCAAGGGCGTGACCGTCCACAGCCGGGCGTCGTAGACGTGCAGCCCGAACCACGTGAAGCGCATGCCGCCCTGCAGCCGCACGTCGGGCAGGGCCTCGAGGATCTCGGCCGGCGCCGAGGTCGGGGATGCCGGGCGTGGCGGGCTGTTGCTGGCCTGCGCCGGCGTCGCCACGGTCAGCCCGCCGGTCGCGACGGACAGCAGGGCGAGGCCACCGAGCCCACCCAGCCGGGCCAGGACGCGGCGACGTGCCGCCGTGCGAACCGATCGCGTCGATCCCGTCGATCCCGCCGATCGCGACGGGGAGATCTGGCCGATCGTCTTCATGCCGGCCGCCGCAAGGTGAACTGCACGACGTCGGTGCTGCCGGCGTCGAAGGCGGCCTCGCAGTAGGCGAGGTAGAACTCCCAGGTCCGCATGAAGCGGGTGTCGAAGCCGAGGCTGCGCACCGCCGCTTCCTCGGCCATGAACATGGCGCGCCAGCGCCGCAGCGTCTCGGCGTAGTCGGGGCCGAAGGCCATCTGGCGTTCGACCACCAGGCCGGCGCGCTCGGCTGCCAGGCAGAACTCCTTCGGGCTGGGCAGCAGGCCGCCGGGGAAGATGTACTGCTGGATGAAGTCGGTCGAGCGCACGTAGCGGACGAACAGGTCGTCGCGGATGGTGATGCTCTGGATGCAGGCCTTGCCACCAGGCTTGAGGCAGCGCTTGACGGTCTCGAAGTAGCTCGGCCAGTAGTCACGGCCGACCGCCTCGAACATCTCGATGGACACGACCGCGTCGAAGGGCGCATCGGCGATGTCGCGGTAGTCCTGCAGGCGCAGGTCGGCGCCTGCGGCCAGTCCGGCATCGGCCAGGCGGCGCTGCGCCCAGGCCAGCTGCTCGGTCGACAGCGTCACGCCGGTCAGGTGCGCGCCGGCGCGGGCGGCGGTCTCGGCCACCGCGCCCCAGCCACAGCCGATCTCCAGCACGCGCGCGCCGGGCTGCACGCCGGCCTCGTCGAGCGCGCGGACCATCTTGGCCTGCTGGGCCGACTCCAGGGTCTGCTCGAAGCCCTCGGCAAACCAGGCGCTGGAGTAGTTCATCGACCGGTCCAGCCAGCGTTCGTAGAAGGCGTTGCCGAGGTCGTAGTGGGCGTGGATGTTGCGACGGCTGCCGCGCCGGCTGTTGCGGTTGAGCAGGTGCTTGACGCGGTACAGCAGGCTGCCCCAGCGGCTGCCGTAGACGACCCGCTCGATCGCCTCGCGGTTGACCAGGCAGAAGCGCAGCAGGCCAGCCAGGTCGCGGCTGCTCCAGCGGCCGTCGATGTAGGCCTCGGCCAGGCCGATGTCACCGGACTTGAGCACCGCCGCGCAGACCGACCAGTCGTGGATGCGCAGCGACGCATGCGGCGCCTCGCCGTGGCCGATGCGCAGCAGCCGGCCGTCCGGGAGGTGCAGCTCGATCGAGCCGTGGCGGATCTGGCGCAGGCAGCCGAGCACCGTGCGCGCGGCCAGTGGCAGGCGAGGCAGCAGGGCGTCGAGGTCGTGGATCAGGCCATCGAGGGCGGTTTCGGCACGGTCGGCGGCGAAGGCGTTGTCGAGCATGTGTGTTCTCGGCGTGTGGGGGGCGCAGCCTCAGCGGCTGACCGGGATCGAGGGCGGCGCAGGCTTGCGAAAGAAGGGCACGCGCTTGAGCCACAGCCGCAGCGCCTGCCAATGGATGCGGGACCAGACGCCCAGCGTCAGCAGCGGCATGGCCAGCCAGGCGCGCCACAGGTGGCGCGGCGTCAGCGGCAGCAGCGAGCCGCTGATGCGGGTCTCGATCAGCGGCCCCGATGCGTCGTCGTGGTCGACACGGGCGATCAGGCGCTCCGGCCGGCCGCCTTCGGCCAGGCTCCGCAGGAAGCGGAAGCGGTAGCTGCCCTCGACCGAGCAGAAGGGCGAGACATGGAAGACCTTGCGCGAGCGGACCTCGCGGCCCCAGCCCAGCGCGTCGCCCTGCAACAAGTAGGCGTGACGTTCGCCGAAGGTGTTGTTGACCTCGGCCAGCACGGCCACCAGGCGGCCGTCGGCGGCGTGGGCGTACCAGAAGCTGACCGGCTTGAAGGCATAACCGAGCACGCGCGGGTAGGTCTGCAACCAGATCTCGCCGCCGTCGAGGTCGGCTGCCGCCATGCCTTCGCTGCGCAGCAGCGCGTCGATCCAGGCCAGCGCGTCCTGGCCGCCCTCGCCGTGGTCGGCATCGCGGAAATTGACCAGCGCCGCCCGGTTGCGCGCCAGCGCCCCGCCCGGCTTCCGGGCCCAGGCGCGCAGCGGCAGCATCAACATCCAGGTCGGATAGCGGAAGCCGTGCAGCGTCGGCCGCAGGCGGGTGTGGCTGACCTCGCCGCGCAGCAGCAACGGCGCGACATCGCCCACCCAGGCGCCGGCCGGCGTCGACGGCGTCGGCATCGTCATGCGGCCAGCCTCTCGGCGCGTTCCGCGACGGCGACCCGCAGGCCGTCGGCCACCGCCAGGCCCGACTTGAGGCCGTCCTCGTGGAAACCGTAGCCCGTCCAGGCGCCGCAGAACCAGGTGTGGCGCTGACCTTGCAGCGTCGGCACGCGGCGTTGCGCCGCGATCGCGCCGAGATCGAAGACCGGGTGCGCATAGTCGTAGCGGCCCAGCACCAGGTCGGCACGTGGCGGGCGCACCGGGTTGAGCGAGACGACCACCGGCTGCTGGAAGGGCAGCGGCTGCAGCCGGTTGATCAGGTAGTGCAGGCAGACGGCGGACGACTCCTGCGTGTCGCTCCCACCGTGTTCGTAGTTCCAGGCCGCCCAGGCGCGCGGCCGACGCGGCAGCATCGACGTGTCGGTGTGCAGCACCGCCACGTTGGGGTGGTAGGCGATGGCGCCCAGCACCTCGCGCTCGGCCGGGCTGGCATCGCTGCCGAGCAGGCGCAGGGCCTGGTCGCTGTGGCAGGCGAACACGACCTCGTCGTAGCGCTCGGCGCCCTGGGCGGTGTAGACCTGCACGCCGTCGCCCGCGATCCGGCGAACCGCCTGCACCGGCGTGTCCAGCCGGACCTGGCCCAGGCGCGGCCGCATGCGGCGCACGTACTCGCGCGAGCCGCCGCGCACGGTGTGCCATTGCGGGCGATCGTTGACCTGCAGCAGGCCGTGGTTGTGGCAGAAGCGGATCAGCGTGCCGATCGGGAAGCGCAGCATCTGCTCGGTCGGGCAGGACCAGATGCAGCCGATCATGGGCAGGAAATACCAGCGCCGGAAGGCCTCGCCGAAACGGTGCTCGTCGAGGAAATCGCCGATCGCCTGGGCCAGTTCAGCCTCGGCGCCGCGCTGCGCCAGTTCGGTCGTCAGGCGGTTGAAGCGGACCAGTTCGGCCAGCATGCCCAGGAAGGCAGGCCGCAGCAGGTTGCGGCGCTGGGCGAACACGCTGGCCAGGTTGCTGCCGCTCCATTCAAGCCCGTCGGCGACCGACTGGACCGAGAACGACATGTCCGAGGCCGCGACCGGCACCTGCAGCGTGTCGAACAGCTGCACCAGGTTCGGGTAGGTGCGCGGGTTGAAGACCAGGAAGCCGGTGTCGACACCGTGCGTGACGGGACGCCCAGCGGCATCCGGCAGGGTCACGTCGACGGTGTGGGCGTGACCGCCGAGCGTCGCGCCGCCTTCGAACAAGGTGACCTGGAACCCGCTGCCGGTTTCACCCAGCTGCCAAGCTGCCGCAAGCCCGGAAATGCCAGCGCCGATGACCGCGACGCGCTTCATCGGGCGACTCCGGCGCCGACTGCCATGAAGGCAACCGTGCAGCAACCCGAAGCGAACGAGGGAGGGAGGGAGGAGGAGAGACGCTTCGAGCGGGCCGTCGGCAGGGCCGACCGTCTGCACGGTTGAAAACGAGTGAGCATGTCCGTCATGACCTGGCTGTACGCAGCGGTGGTCCTGGCGGATGCAGCCACACCCTCCTCGGTGCGCCGCACCCTGCTGGTGAGTCGTGCGTTCATGGGAAGTTCCCGGTTTGGAGCGATTGCGTGGGTTGACTGGCGGATCGGGCGGCCGGGCGACGTCTTCTTTGATGACGTCGCCCATGCTTTGTCCTAGTCAGTCCGTTTGATGCTGGCTATATTAGGGACGAACCGAGGCACTTTCAATCGATTGTCCAGGACACACAAAAACCTTGCGCCCTGAACTACCCGGGCAATGTCCGCCACTTCCGAGTCATTCACCATGAGCGCCGACCCCAGCCTCAACCGTCTGTCCATGACAATCGCCGCCGTCGAGCGCGACACCCGCATCGGCAAAGACACGCTGCGCGTGTGGGAGCGCCGCTACGGCTTCCCGCAGCCGGTCCGCGATGCCAACGGCGAGCGCCTTTACCCCCCCGATCAGGTGGAGCGCCTGCGGCACATCAAGCGCCTGTTGGACGCCGGCCACCGGCCCGGCCGAATCGTCAGCCTCCACCTCGACGAGCTGCTGCAGCTGGGCGGGAGCAACGCCAACGGTCAGGCCAACGGCGGCCTGGCGGGCACCCGCGCCGGGGGTGGCGACGATCGCGACACGGCCGACATCGACCGACTGCTCGAACTGCTGCGCCGGCACGACATCGGCGCGCTGCGTCGCTCGCTCGGCCAGGCGCTGTTGCGGCTGGGCCTGGAACGCTTCGTGCTCGACCTGGTCGTGCCGCTGCTGGCGGAAATCGGCCATGCCTGGTCGCACGGCACGATGGAGATCTTCGAGGAGCACCTGGCCAGCGAGGTGCTGGAGACCGTGCTGCGCTCGGCCATTGCCGCTGGCCCCGAATCGGGCCCCTCGGCCCGGCCGCGCGTGCTGCTGGCCACCGCCTCGTTCGAGAACCACGGCCTCGGCCTGCTGATGGCCGAGGCGGTCTGCCTGGTGCGCGGCTGCTTCAACATGAGCCTGGGCCGGCAGACACCGATGCGCGACATCCTGCTGGCCGCCCAGGCGCACCAGGCCGATCTGGTCGCCCTGAGCTTCAGCGCCGCCAGCAACCCGAACCAGGCGCTCGACTGCCTGACCGAACTGCGCCAGATGCTGCCGGCGAACATCGAGATCTGGGCCGGCACGCCCCTGCAGGCCATGCAGCGCCGCAGCCCGGACGGCATCGTCACGATGAGCCGGCTCGACGCGCTGCCCCCCGAACTCGAACGGTGGCGCGCCGAGCACCTCTGACGCCTGCGGGCGCCACCCGCCGCGCGGTGCGCCTGCCACGGACGTTCAGAGTTTTCCAACGATCGCGTCAAGGTCCGTGAATCGATGGGGCAAGCCGCGAACGTAAGCTTCGATTCATTGAAGCCTGCGTCATCGCCGCCCCACATGTCCGCTGCCCTCCCCGTCTCCGCTCCGCCGACAGACCGCCGCTATGGCGCCGTCGCGATCGCGCTGCATTGGCTGCTCGGGCTGGCCATCGTCGGCGCCTTCGGCGTCGGCGTGTACATGGCCGACCTGCCCTTCTCGCCGGCCAGGCTCAAGCTCTACAACTGGCACAAGTGGGCCGGCGTGACGATCCTGGCGCTGTCGGCGCTCCGGCTGCTGTGGCGCCTGACGCACCGGCCACCGGAACTGCCGGCACAGGTCATCGCCTCGATGCCGGCGTGGCAACAGAAGGCCCACCACGGCACCCATCACCTGATGTATCTGCTGTTCTTCGCCGTGCCGCTGACCGGCTGGGCCTACAGCTCAGCGGCCGGCTTCCCGATCGTCTGGTTCGGCGTGCTGCCACTGCCCGACTTCGTGCCGGTCAGCAAGGAACTTGCCGAGGCGATCAAGCCACTGCACAAGCTGGCCGCCTTCGGCCTCGCCGCCCTCGTGCTGCTGCACGTCGCCGCCGCACTCAAGCACCAGGTCATCGACCGCGACCGCCTGCTCGGCCGCATGGGCATCGGCCCGGTCTGAGCGCGTCCCGACACACCACCTCCCGATCGACGCCCATCCGGCGTCCTGAACCCGACCGCACCGCCCGACCCGGACGGCCGCAGGCAAGCCCAGAGGAATCCGACATGAACTTTCCGCTCTCGACCACCCTGACCCCGCTCACCGCCGCGGCCGCGCTGGGTGCCGCCCTGCTGATCGCCACGCCGGCCGAAGCCGCGCCGGTGGTCGACGCCGCCAAGAGCGAGGTCACCTTCGCGATCAAGCAGATGGGCGTGCCCGTGGAAGGCCGCTTCAAGAAGTTCGATGCGCAGATGGCCTTCGACCCGAAGAAGCCCGAGACCGGCAAGGTCAGCTTCTCGATCGACCTGGGCAGCGCCACCATGGGTTCGGCCGAGACCGACGTCGAGCTGCCCAAGGCCACCTGGTTCAACACCGCCAAGTTCCCGCAGGCGACCTTCCAGTCCAGCGCCATCAAGGGCCTGGGCGGCGGCAAGTACGAGGTCACCGGCAAGCTGAACATCAAGGGCGCCAGCAAGTACGTGGTCGTGCCTGTCACGCTGGCCGCCGCCGGCCCGGCCGCCACGGCCACCGGCACCTTCGCCATCAAGCGCCTGGATTTCAAGATCGGCGACGGCGACTGGTCCGACACCTCGATGGTCGCCAACGACGTGACCGTGAAGTTCAAGCTGCAGATCAACGGCCTGGGCGCGCTCTGACGCGGCCGGCCCGCCACCCTTTCTCCTCACCCGACCAACCCTCAACCCTTTCGGAGTCATCGATGAAGAAATCCCTGCTTGCCCTTGCCGCTCTGGCCCTGTCTGGCGCCGCCTTCGCCGCCCCGTCGACCTACGCGATCGACCCGAGCCACACCTACGTGACCTTCGAGATCGGCCACTTCGGCACCAGCACGAACCGCGGCCGCTTCGACAAGAAGGAAGGCTCGGTCACGCTCGACCGCGCCGCCAAGAACGGCAAGGCCGACATCACCGTCGACGTGTCGTCGATCAACACCGGCTTCACCCAGTTCAACACGCACCTGAAGAGCGCCGAACTGCTGAACGCCGAGAAGTTCCCGACCGCCCGCTTCGTCAGCGACAAGTTCGTGTTCGAAGGCGACAAGGTCAGCGAGATCACCGGCCAGTTCACGCTGATGGGCAAGACCCACCCGATCACGCTGAAGGCCTCGCAGTTCAACTGCTACGACAACCCGATGCTCAAGCGCGAAGTCTGCGGCGGCGACTTCACGGCCGACATCAAGCGCAGCCTGTGGGACGTCAAGTACGGCCTGGACTGGGGCTTCCCCGACAACATGCGCCTGGTGATCCAGGTCGAAGCCGTCAAGCAGTGATGCCTTGACGCGGCTGGCCCGCCAGGGCTGCCGGCGGACGCAAAAAAAAGGGCACTGCCGCGAGGCAGTGCCCTTTTCTTCATCTGGAACCTCAGGGTCGTTCCGTGAACATCCCATCCTGGCGCGGCGTCGCCGACCTGCGGCGACGTGCGGGCCGGGCGCAGGCCGGGTGCAGGCTCAGCAGGTGGCGCTCATGCCGCGTCGACGCAGTCCTGCCGAGGGCATGCGCTTGACCGAACGCACCAGCCAGGCGACCGGCCACAACAGCACGATCGCAGCGGACGCCACGATCGCCGCGGCGAGCATCGCCGGCGCACAGATCAGCACCAGGGCCAGACGGACCAGACCGGCCATCGTGGCCAAGGTCGACAGATCAGGGTTCGGCTTGCTGTTCATGGTGACTCCGGGGTGCTGAAAGTGGGTCGGGAGACGCATCGTCTTCGATGAACCGATCACACGCAGTCGTGTGACCCAAGCCCCGAATATATGCGCCATATCGCCCACTGTCACAGAAAACGTGATCTACGGCATGAATGCGGGCTGATGTGCTGTTTTTTCAGATTGACCGCATGATGTCTGTTGAGAAATCGCCACAAGGCGCCCGGAAATCGATACACACTTCGCAACAAATCGCGATAGGAACGGCAGCCCACCCCCCGCAATCAAGGGGATCGACGTGACGGCGATTCCCCCTCAATCTGGCGTGGGCATGCCAAATAGTTGTGTAGAGAAACTGCATGAGTCTCCATGCCGCCGATGTGGTCGCCTCAATAAATGGGATAATTTTCCATTTATTTGCACCCAATTGGGTCGGCATCCGCAGCCTGCCGTCCATGGACGGTATCCGACCCGTCCACCCGCGTTGACGCTGCGCGGGCAGGCGCATCCCCGGCCGAGGGACATGACGCCGAAGGAGGGGGGTGGGATGGGAGATCGCCTCAAGGCGTGAGGCGCCGCCTGCCTGGCAGCAGGCGCCGGTCTGTGTTCCCGGCAACGCGGGAAGATCGGACACGACTGACCACGACCGGCCGAGGTTGGTCCGGTGGGCGAGCGGGATGCGGCGGAATCTGGGGGGGCGCACCGACCAGAACGGCCGATGCCAGCGGGGCGACGCGTCAGGCGCGTCGCAAACCGGTCAGCGCTTGCGGTCCATGCGCTGGGCCAGGGCCTGGCTGCGCATGTCGAAGCCGACGCGGCCGTAGTCGAAGGACTCGTGCTTGTGGCCCTTGTCGGTCGGACGCTCGGGGGTCAGCGGGCGACGGGGGGCGGGTTGTTCGGTACGCAGGAGGTGTTTCATGGCGATGGACACTTGGATCTGAACCTTCCGCAGTCATCGGCCGGGATCGGCCTGGGGGGTTGCGGTACGCCTCTACAACGACGCCTCCGCTGGTTCGGATGACAGGTTTCAACCGGGGAACATGTAACCGAGCGCGACCTGGACAAGGGCAAACACCGACGTTCAATCGCCGTTCAGTCGTTTACTAAACAGTTGGTCGGTTGCAAACTGGTGCGGTGAGCAATAACCCAAGCACCCCGCTCGCCACCCATTCCGGCGAGATCCGGCTGAGCTGGCCCCACGGCGACGCGCACTGGCAGCACCTCGGCGGCATGCTCGGACCCGTCACCTTCCTGGCCGACGGCCATGCGCCGTTCCAGCCGATGCAGATCGCGCCCTGGGCCGAGGAGCCCGGCGCCGACGCCCTGCCCGGCATCCTGCGTCGGTTGCGCGGCGAGTGGCCTTGCGTGCCCTTTGGCCGGACCGACCCGGTCGACGGCCTGCCGCGCGGCTGGACGTCCCGCTCGCCCGGCGACGACTGGGGCCACGGCCATGCCTCGCACCACGACTGGACGCCGGCGCAGACAGACGACCCGCTCACCGCCCGCCAGACCATCGCCTTGCCCGCCGACCAGCCGATCGAGCGACTGTCCCGCACGCTGCGTGCCGACCCGGCCGCGCCGACGCTGCACCTGGACCTCGCGATCCAAGCCCGCACCGACTGCGTGCTGCCGGTCTCGCTGCACCCGACGCTGCGGCTGGACCTCGGCCGCGTCGCGCTGGACCTGCCACATGCCGGACCGGCGCTGAGCTACCCGGTGGCGGCCGAGCCTTCGTCGCGGCTGCTGCCGGATGCCCGCTTCGATCGCCTGTCCGACGCGCCCGCCGCCGACGGCCGCCGGATCGACCTGAGCCGCATGCCGCAGCCGGTCGACAGCGAGGAACTGCTGCAGCTGATGGCCATCACCGGCCCGGTCCGGGCCCACTACCTGGACGCCGGCTGGACGGTCGAGCTGGACTGGGACCGCGCGCTGCTGCCCGACCTGATGGTGTGGGTCAGCCACCGTGGCCGGCCGCAACCGCCCTGGAACAGCCGGCACTGGGCGATCGGCCTGGAGCCGGTGCACGGCGTGTTCGACCTGGGCCGCGTCGCCACGCCGCCGGCCGAGCATCCGCTGGCCGGCCGCACCGGCCTGGCCTTCTCGGCCGGCCAGACCCGCCACCTGGCCAGCCGCATCAGCGCCTGGCCCATGACCCTCGCGGAGCGTGCCCGGTGGGCGTGACCATCCGCGACGTCGCCGCCGCCGCCGGCGTGTCGATCGGCACGGTCTCGCGGGCACTCAAGAACCAGCGCGGCCTGTCCGACGAGACCCGCAAGCACGTGCGCCAGGTCGCCCGCGAACTCGGCTACGACGCCGCACGGCTGCGCTCGGGCCGGGCCCAGCGGCTGGTCTTCCTGGTCCACCGCCACCACAGCAGCTTCGCGCTCAACCCGTTCTTCGCGCTGGTCATGCATGGCGTCGAGGAAGCCTGCCGCAGCTACGGCGTCGCACCCACGCTGCTGGCCGCCGGCCCGGCCGATCCGGTGCGCGACCAGCTGCGCCTGCACGAACCGGACGCACTGATCGCGGCCGGCTATTTCGAGGCCGAGCTGCTGACGCTGCTGGGTGGCCTGGACCTGCCGATGGCGTTGATCGACTCGTGGCTGCCGGGCTGCCCGTCCGTCAACCCGGACAACGCCGGCGGCGGCTACCTCGTCACCCGACACCTGCTGGACCAGGGCCGCCGCCGCATCGCCTACCTGGCCGGTTCGCTGGCGCACTACAGCATCCGCGAGCGCGAACGCGGCTACCGGCGCGCGCTCTACGAGGCCGGCGTGCTGGCCGATCCGGACCTGGAAGTCGTCGCCCCGCCCGGCCTGGACACCAGCAGCGGCGCCGAGGCCGGCATGCGCATGCTGCTCAAGCTGCGCCATCGTCCGGACGCCGTGTTCGCCTACAACGACACCGCCGCGCTGGCGGCCCTGCGGGTCTGCCAGGCCGCCGGCCTGCGGGTGCCCGAGGACATCGCCATCGTCGGCTTCGACGACATCCCGGAAGCCGCCTACGCACCCGTGCCGCTGACCACGCTGCGGGTCAACAAGGAAGCGCTCGGACGCGCCGGCGTCGAGCTGATCCTGCATGGCGAGGACCTGCCGCAGGAAACCGTGCAGCCGGTCGAGCTGGTCGTGCGTGCCAGCAGCAGCGCCACCGTCAGCGCCTGATCCGCCCGAGCCCTCTTTTACGTTCCACGAACCACACCAGGAGCATCACCATGCGTTGGGGATTCATCGGCGCCAGCAACATCGCCGAACGTGTTGCCGCCTCGCTGCGCAAGCTGCCGGGCCAGGCCTTCGTCGGCGTGTGCTCGCGCAGCGCCGAGCGGGCCGCCCAGTTCGCCCGCGACCAGGGCTTCGAGGCCGGCCACACCGAGCTGTCCGCGCTGCTGGCGCAGGGACTGGACGCCGTCTACATCAGCTCGACCAACGAGCAGCACCACGACCAGACGCTGGCCGCACTGGCCGCCGGTTGCCACGTGATGTGCGAGAAGCCGATCGCGATGTCGCTGGCCGATGCCGCCGGCATGGTCGAGGCCGCCCGCCGCGCCGGCAAGGTGCTGGCCACCAACCACCACCTGCGCGCCCAGGCCACCCACCAGGCCATGCGCCGGATGATCGCGGAGGGCAAGATCGGCCGTGTCCACGGCGTGCAGGTCTCGCATGCGGTCTACCTGCCGCCGCACCTGCAGGGCTGGCGCCTGAGCGCGCCCGAGGCCGGCGGCGGCGTGGTGCTCGACATCCTCGTGCACGACGCCGACCTGCTGCGCTTCCTGCTCGGCCGCGAGGCCCGCCGCATCACCACGGTGACGCAGCGCAATGGCATGGCCCAGGGCGGGCTGGAGGACGGCGCGATGAACCTGATCGAGTTCGACGACGGCATCCTGGCGCAGACCCACGAGTCCTTCGTCGCCCGCGACGCGATGACGCGGCTGCACGTGCTCGGCACCGAAGGCAGCCTCTACGCCGAAGGCTCGCTGAGCCAGGCCGGCGAGGCCACGCTGAGCTGGCGCCACGACGGCCAGGTCGAGCCATTGCCCATGCCGAAGGTCGATCTCTACGAGGTCGGCTTCGATGCCTTCGTGCGGGCCTGCGCCGGCGACGGCCAGCCACTGGCCACGGGGGTCGACGGCGAACGCTCGATGGCCATCGCGCTGGCCGGGCTGGCATCGGCGGCCAGCGGGCAAGCCAGGCTCATCGACTGAGCCTCCCCTCGAACCTCACGTCACACGACAACACCGAACGAACCGGAGACCGCCATGGAAGCCTGGATGAACGACGTGCCGCGTGCCGTCACCGAGACCCAACGTCGGCTGCGCGCCGAGGTAAGCGACCTCGCCGGCCGCCACCGCCTGCTGACCGAGGCCCTGCGCGACGAGGTCAGCGCGATCCGCGCCGAGCAGGCCCAGGGCGGCGCGGTGCCGCAGATCGCCTATGCGGACGTGGCGGCAGGCACGGTCTCGGCAGCGGACATCGCGCGCATCAAGCGGCGTGGCTGCGTCGTCATCCGCGGCGTGCACGACCGGGCCCAGGTCGAAGCCTGGAACGAGGAGGCAATCCGCTACATCGACGAGGTCCGCTACCTCGAACGCATGAAGGACAAGGCCGGCCTGGACCAGTACTTCAGCGCGCTCGCCTCGAGCCGCCCGCAGATCTACAGCCTGTACTGGTCCAAGCCGCAGATGATGGCGCGGCAGAACCCGACGCTGGACACCACGCGGTCCTGGCTGAACCGCCTGTGGACCTTCGAGAAGGACGGCACGCGGTATTTCGAGCCCGACCGGCAGTTCAACTACGCCGACCGGATCCGCCGCCGCGAACCCGGCGACAGCACGCTGGGCCTGTCGCCGCACTCGGACGGCGGCTCGGTCGAGCGCTGGTGCGAGCCCACGTTCCGGCACGTCTACCGCCATGTCTTTGAAGGCGACCCGCTGGCCTTCGACCCCTTCGACGCCGAGGGCCGCACCACCACCCGCGAGATCCCCTCGCCAGCGGTCTGCTCGGCCTTCCGGACCTTCCAGGGCTGGACCGCGCTGACCCGCCAGGGCCCCGGCGACGGCACGCTGCAACTGGTGCCGCTGGCGAAGACCACGCCGTGGATGCTGACCCGCGCGCTGCAGCCCGACGTGCCCGAGGGCGACCTGTGCGGCGCCAAGCCGGGCCGGGCGCTGGGCGCGTCGCGGCAGTGGCATCCGGAGCTGCTCGAAGGCCTGGTGCCGATCCCGCAGGTCGAGCCGGGCGACACCGTCTGGTGGCATCAGGACATCATCCACGCGGTCGAGGACCACCACCGCGGCAGCGGCTACAGCAACGTCATCTACATCGGCGCGGCGCCCTGGTGCGAGAAGAACGCGGCCTATGCGGCCCGCCAGGCCGAAGCCTTCCTGGCCGGCCGCAGCAGCCCGGACTTCGCGCCCGAGCACTACGAGCTGGACTTCGCCGGCCGCGCCATGGCGAGCGACCTGAGCGAGCTGGGCCTGCGCCAGATGGGCCTGAAGGCCTGGGACTGAACGACGAGACATGCCGATGAACACGCCCATCCCGCCCCGCCCCGACTTCCGCTCGCCCGACTTCCTGCGCAGCCACATCCGCCACACCCTGTCGTTCTACGACCCGCGCTGCGTCGACCCGAGCGGCGGCTTCTTCCACTTCTACAAGGATGACGGCACGCTCTACGACCGGCGCACCCGCCACCTGGTCAGCAGCACCCGCTTCGTCTTCAACCACGCCACCGCGCTGTGCCGCTTCGGCGCGGCCGAGCGCCCGGACGACCTGGCCCGCGTGCGCCACGGCATGGCCTTCCTGCAGGCCGGCCATGCGCAACCCCAGGGCGGCTACGCCTGGCAGGTCGACTGGGACGGCCAGCGCGCGACCGTGCAGGACGCCACGAACCACTGCTACGGCCTGGCCTTCGTGCTGCTGGCCCATGCCCACGCCGTCAAGGCCGGTGCCGACGAGGCCCGCGCCGGGCTCGCCGCCACCTTCGAGCTGATGGAACAGCGCTTCTGGGAACCGGCCCACCGGCTCTATGCCGACGAGGCGACGCCGGACTGGCGGGTCGGTGGCTACCGCGGCCAGAACGCCAACATGCACAGCTGCGAGGCCATGCTGGCCGCGCACGATGCCACCGGCGAGGCCCGCTACCTGGACCGGGCGCTGACGCTGGCCGAGTCCATCACCCAGCGTCAGGCCAGCCTGGCCGACGGGCTGGTCTGGGAGCATTACCGCGCCGACTGGACGGTCGACTGGGACTACAACCGCGACGACAAGACCAACATCTTTCGGCCCTGGGGCTACCAGGTCGGCCACCTGACCGAGTGGACCAAGCTGCTGCTGCAACTGGCGTCGCGCCTGCCGGCCGACCGACGCCCGGCCTGGCTGGCCGAGACCGCACAGCGCTTCTTCGAGACCGCGATGAAACACGGCTGGGACGAGACCCACGGCGGCCTGGTCTACGGCTTCGCGCCGGGTGGCGAGGTCTGCGACGCCGACAAGTACTTCTGGGTCCAGGCCGAGAGCTTCGCCGCCGCCGCGTTGCTGGCGCTGCACACCGGCGAGGCCCGCCACTGGGACTGGTACGACCGCATCTGGGGCTATGCCTGGGACCACATGATCGACCACGTGCACGGCGCCTGGTACCGCATCCGCACGCCCGACAACCGCGCCTATTCCGACGAGAAGAGCCCCGCCGGCAAGACCGACTACCACACCATGGGGGCCTGCCACGACGTGCTGCGCGGGCTGGGTGCCTGAGATGGCTCACGACCTGAGCCACCCCGGCAGCCTGCGTCACCTCGTGACCTTCCGCTACAAGCCGGCGATCGACCCGGCGACGCTGGCCGACGCGCATGCGGCGTTCTGCGCGCTGCCGTCGCAGATCCCCGGCATCCTCGCCTTCGAGCACGGCGCGGACGTCAGCCCCGAAGGGCTGGGGCAAGGCTACGGTCACGTCTACCTGATGACCTTCGTGGATGCCGCCGCCCGCGACGCCTACCTGGTCCATCCGGCGCACCAGGCCTTCGTCGCCGCGATCGGGCCGCTGCTCGACGCGGCGCTGGTGCTGGACTACGCGCCGCAGCCGGTCTCCTGCATCACGGCCTGCAACACGGCCTGCAACACGGCCTGCAACACGGCCTGCACCGCGGCCTGAACCGCGGCCTGAACCTCGCCCTCCTGCCCATCGGAACACCCATGAACCCAGACCCCGAGCTGCTGCGCCGCGATCTCGCGCGCATCGCCGAACAGGAAGCCAGGCTGCGCCTGCCGACCTGGAACGAGGCCATCGCCTGGCAGCTCGGCTGCTGCCTGCGCGAGCGGGCCGCCGCGCGCGGCGTGGCCATCACCATCGAGGCCCGGCTGGCGCGCGAAACGGTCTTCCTCTGCGCCATGCCCGGCACCGCGCCGACCAACGCCGACTGGGCCCGCCGCAAGCGCAACGCGGTCGAGACGCTGCAGCGCAGCTCCTACGCGATCGGCCTGCAACTGGCGCTCGAAGGCGTCGCCGACCTCGAGGTCAAGCTCGGCCTGCCCTTGCGTGACCATGCCAACGCCGGCGGCTGCTTTCCGATCCGCCTGGCCGACGGCGGCGCCTGCGTCGGCACGCTGACGGTCTCCGGCCTGCCGCAGCGCGACGACCACGACCTGGTCGTCGAGGTGCTGGCCGAACACCTGGGCATCGCGCTGGAAACGGTCGCGCTGGCGCGCTGAACGGCGCTCGAAAAGCACCGCTGCGGCCTGCCATCGCGCTGGGTTTCAGCGCCGTTCCTGCGTACGATGCCCGGGCCGCCGAGAACCCTCACCCACCCCGCCATGGCCCGAGGCAACCGCCCCCACATCACGCCGATCGCCGGCCCCATCCTCGGCGAGTTCATGTTCGGCATCAGCGTGGCGATGGCCGGGCTGTGGATGGCCTCGGAGATCTCCGACGCCGCGGCCGGCGCCTTCGGCATGGCCCAGCAGGTCATGGAGACGCTGTTCGTGCTGTTCCGCGTGCTGGCCATCGGCGTGGGCGTGACGATCACCCAGGCCGTCGGCGGCCACCAGCCCGAGGCCGCACGCCGCACCGCCCTGGTCGGCCTGGGCGCGTGTACCTGGGCCGGTGCCTTTGCGGCGATGTGGGTGCTGTTCCTGCCCGACCAGATCCTCGACGTGCTGAACGCGCCCGAAGAGGTCGCCGCCATCGCCGGCCCCTACCTGCCGCTGATCGCGCTGGCGCTGCTGCTGGAGGCCTACAACCTGACGATGGCCAGCATCCTGCGCGCCCACCTGCATGCGCGCGAGACGCTGATGGTGATGATCGCCATGCACCTGTCGCACCTGGCGCTGGCCTACCCGCTGATGCTGGGCTTCGGCGACTGGGACGGCCTGGGCCTGCCCGGCTACGCGATCGCGCTGACGCTCAGCCGCGCCTTCGGCCTGTGGTTGCATCTGTGGCTGTGGCGCAGCCGGCTGAAGCTGGCGCCGCACCGGCGCGACTGGTACGTCTGCCCGGCCCGCTCGCTGATGCCGGTGCTGCGCATCGGCGTGCCCGGCGCCGCGCTGGAACTGGCCTACCGCATCGCCTTCATGATGTCGCTGTCGTCGGCGGCCCGGCTGGGCGTGGCCGCGCTGGCGACCCAGGCCTACACGCTGCAGACGCTCAAGTACGTGCTGCTCATCAGCCTGGCCATCGGCTGGGCCTGCGAGATCATGGTCGGGCACCTGATCGGCGCCGGCGAGTTCCGCAACGCCCACCAGCTCGTGCGCAAGGGCCTGCGCAACGGCCTGCTGGCCTCGGGCTCGCTGGCCCTGGTCGCGGCGGCCGGGGCGCCCTGGATCATGCGCATCTTCACGCGCGATCCGGCCGTGATCCAGGCTGCGCAGACGCTGCTGTGGATCTCCTTCGCGCTGGAGACCGGCCGGGTCGCCAACCTCGTCGTGCTGGGTGCCCTGCGCTCGACCGGCGACGTGATCTTCCCGGTCAGCGCCAGCATCGCCTCGCTGATCCTGGTGCTGGGCGTGGGCTCGGTGGTGCTGAGCCGCCACTTCGGCCTGGTCGGCATCTGGATCGCCTACGCGGCCGACGAATGGATCCGCGGCGGCCTGATGTACTGGCGATGGGAGACCCACGGCTGGGTCCAGCATGCCCGCGCCATCCACCAGCGCATGCGGGCGCCAGGGACGGAGACGCGCTTCTAGCGCCGCCTCACTCGCACAGCGCGCGCCAGTCCTCCGGCACCGCCACCGCCTCGATCGCGTGCGGGTCGCTGCCGTCGCCCTTGCGGCGGGCGAAGACGCGCACCTCGGTCACCTCGACCAGCACGACGTCGGCGCGGCGGATCTGGTGCTTCATGACGAAGCTGCGGCGACGCCATTCGCTGACCTGGCTCTCGATCTGCAGCACGTCGCCGTAGGAGGCCGGCCGCAGGAACTTCGCCTGCGTGTCGGCCAGCGGGGTGCCCAGGATGCCGCGCTCGCGCTCGGTGGTCTTCCAGTCCGGCAGGCCGCACTGCACGAAGAAGTGGCGGCTGGCGGCGTCAACCCAGCGGAAGAAGTTGGGAAACCAGACGATCTGCGCCGGGTCGCAGTCACCGAACTCGACGCGCAGGGTGTAGATGTGGCTCTTCATGCGCCGGACCTTATCAGCGCACCCGCGTCGCTTCATCCGGGACGGCCAGGCCGAACAGCTCGGCCACCGCCTCGCGGTAGCGGTCCAGGCCGACCGCGTTGGTGTTGTGGTGCGAGCCGCCCTCGACCAGCACGAAGCGCTTGGGCTCGCGGGCCTGCTCGTAGAGCTGGCGCCCCAGCGCCGGCGGGATCAGCGTGTCCTCGCTGCCATGCACGACCAGCAGCGGCGAGCCGATGTGCGCGACCTGCGAGACCGCCTCGAAGCGCTGCGTGATCAGCGGCCCGACCGGCAGCCAGCCCCACCGGAACGAGGCCACCACGTCGGGGATCGAGGTGAAGGTGCCTTCGACGATGACACCGGCCTCGTCATCGACCTGGGCGGCCAGGGCGACCGCGATCGCACCGCCCAGCGAATGGCCGAACACCGTGCGGCGGCGGCCCGGATGCTCGCGCGCCAGCCAGTCCCAGGCCGCGCGGGCGTCCTCGACGGCCGTCTGCTCGGACGGCAGCTCGTCGGTGCTCAGGCCAAAGCCGCGGTAGTCGATGCCCAGCACGGCGTAGCCCAGGCTGTGCAGGCGGCGCATGCGCATCGCGCTGCTGCGCACGTTCCAGCGCGCGCCGTGCAGGTAGAGCAGCACGGGTGCGTCGGCCTGCGGCTGGTCCAGCCACAGGCCGTGGAGCCGCACCGGCCGGCCCTGCGCGTCGCCGTGCTCGATCCAGACTTCCTGCATGCCCTCGGCCGCCGCCGCGCTGCCCCACCAGGTCGACTTGCTCGGCTGGAAGATCCAGGCGCGCTGGCGCTCGTCCAGGCTCGTGCAGCCCGCCATCAGCGCGGCACCGAGCAGGGCGGGGAGCAACAGCCAGGCCAGTCGCGGGGCGCGGCGGCGACGGTCGGAGGCGGGCGGTGCGGGATCGGTCTGTGGCATGGCGCGATGTTCCCAGAGCCCGCGACAGCCCCGGCCGGCGCGGGGATTTCGGCCCGTCGCTCGGCCCGTCGCCCGGCCCGTCACCCGGCCGGTCCATCCTGCCGGCATCACGGGAACAGGCGAGCCTTGCTCACTCCTCGAACGGCAGGCCGACGTAGTTCTCGGCCAGCGAGGTCATCGCCGCCTGCGAGTGGACCAGGTAGTCCAGCTCGGCGGTCTGCATGCGGTGGCCGACCTCGCCGGTGTCGCCGGGGCCAGCCGGGAAGCGGTGCATCAGGCTGGTCATCCACCAGCTGAAGCGCTCGGCCTTCCAGATCCGGCGCAGCGCCTTGCGCGAGTAGTCGTCCAGGCCGGCATCGGACTTGTCGGCGTAGTGCTCGATCAGCGCGCGGCTCAGGTAGCGCACGTCGGCGGCGGCGAGGTTCAGGCCCTTGGCGCCGGTCGGCGGCACGATGTGGGCGGCGTCGCCGGCCAGGTAGAGGCGGCCGAAGCGCATCGGCTCGGCCACGAAGCTGCGCAGCGGGGCGATGCTCTTCTCGAACGACGGACCGGTCGGCAGGCGCTCGGCGGTGGCCGGGTCCAGGCGCGACTTCAGCTCGGCCCAGAAGCGCTCGTCGCTCCAGTCCTCGACCTTGTCCTGCAGCGAGCACTGCACGTAGAGCCGCACCCGGCTCGCGCTGCGCATGCTGCACAGCGCGAAGCCGCGGGCATGGTTGGCGTAGATCAGCTCGTCGGAGACCGGCGGCACGTCGGCCAGGATGCCCAGCCAGCCGAAGGGGTAGACACGCTCGAACTGCCGGATCGCGCCGACCGGCACGCTGGCCCGCGCGACGCCGTGGAAGCCGTCGCAGCCGGCGATGTGATCGCAGGCCAGCGTGTGCTCGACGCCGTCCTTGCGGAAGGTGACCGTCGGCGCGTGGCCGTCGAAGCCGTGCAGGGCGACGTCCTCGGCCTCGTAGACGATCGGCGCGCCGTGCTCGCGGCGGGCGTCCATCAGGTCGCGCGTGACCTCGGTCTGGCCGTAGACCATGACCGACTTGCCGCCGGTCAGCGCCGCCAGGTCGATGCGGTGGCGCTCGCCGGAGAACATCAGCTCGATGCCGTGGTGCACCAGGCCCTCGCGGTGCATGCGCGCGCCGACGCCGGCCTCGTCGAGCAGGTCGACGCTGACCTGCTCCAGCACGCCGGCGCGGACCCGGCCCAGCACGTAGTCGGCGCTGCGCTGTTCGAGGATCACGTTGTCGATGCCGGCCTGGTGCAGCAGCTGGCCGAGCAGCAGGCCGGACGGGCCGGCGCCGATGATGGCGACCTGGGTGCGGGTGGGAAGGCTCATGGTTCGGGTCTCCGGTCGGGGTCTTGTGGTGGACGGGTGTGCGCGTGGGCGGGGTCGAGATCGGGATCGGGCTTCACAGGAACTGCCGCAGGTGCGCCTGCACCTCCAGCAGCATCGGCAGGCAGCGGTCGAGCAGCTCGGCGTTGCTCATGCGACCGGCGTGTGCGCTGACGTTGATCGCGGCCACCACGTCGCCGCGGAAGTTGCGCAGCGGCACCGACAGCGTGCGCAGGCCGGGCTCCAGTTCCTGGTCGACCAGCGCATAGCCGCGCACCCGCACCCGCTCGATCTCCAGCCGCAGGCGCTCGGGCTGGGTGACCGTCTGTGGCGTCAGCGGCAGCATGGGCTGGCGGGCGATGAAGGCGTCCAGCGCGTCGTTGGGCAGCGCCGCCAGCAGCACCCGGCCGTTGGCGGTGCACCAGGCCGGCACGCGGGTGCCCGGCTGCACGGTGGCCGAGACCACCCGGCCGGCGGTCGCGGCGGCCACGCTGATGACGTCGTCGCCGTCGAGCACGCCGGCCGAGCTGGCCTCCTGCAGCGCCAGCGCCATGCGGGTGAGCTGCGGTTGCAGCAGCCGCGGCAGGCGGGCCGAATGCATGTAGGACTGGCCGAAGCGCAGCACCTTGGCGGTCAGCTCGAACAGCCGGCCCTGCTGGTGCGCGTAGCCCAGCTGGGTCAGCGTCAGCAGGTGACGGCGGGCAGCGGCGCGGGTCAGGCCGGCGCGCTGGGCCACCTCGCTGATCGACAGGCGCGGGCGGTCCTGGTCGAAGGCCTCGATCACCAGCAGGCCGCTCGCCAGCGCGGCCACGAAGTCGCGCGCCGAGACGGCGCCGGCGTCCTGCCGGGCGCTGGCGGCGGGGCCGGCTTCGGAAGCCTCGGTGAGATCGGAAGGGCGTGCGGTCATCGGGTCGGACGGTGTGGACCTCGGGCGCGGCCGCGGCGTCGCTGAGGGCGCGTCCGGTCGCAAACCTGCGTCAGGTCAAGCAAGCGTAGCGACGCCGTCGACCGCAGGCCCTGTTTGTGCGAGATGCGCACGCTTTTCGGGGCGCAGGGCGCCCGGTGGGTCCGGCCAGGTGAAATCGACCGATCGGCTTCAGGCCGCCACGTCGGCCAGTGGCTGCGGGCGGCCGAACAGGTAGCCCTGGAAGGCTTCGCAGCCCAGCGCCGCGACGCGCTCGAACTGGGCCTGGGTCTCGACGCCCTCGGCCACCACGCGCAGGCCCAGCGTTGTCGCCAGTCCGACGATGGCGCGCGCGATGGCCTCGTCCTGCCCGTCGGCGTCGATGTGGCGGATGAAGGAGCGGTCGATCTTCACCGTCGTCAGCGGCAGGCGCTTGAGGTAGCTCAACGACGAGTAGCCGGTGCCGAAGTCGTCCAGCGCCAGGCCGATGCCCAGCGCACGCAGCGCCCGCAGCTTGCGCACGCCATCCTCGACGTCCTGCTGCAGCATCGATTCGGTCAGCTCCAGCGTCAGCCGCGCGGCCGGCGCGCCGCTGCGCCGCAGCACGGCGGCAATCTGCTCGACCACCTCCGGATGACGCAGTTGTGCCGCGCTGACATTGACCGCGACCGACAGCGGCGCGAAGGCCGGCACGTCGCGCCAGGCGGCCAGCTGGCTGCAGGCCTGTTCGAGCACCCACAGGCCGATCTCGTCGATCAGGCCGGTGGCCTCGGCCAGCGCGATGAACGCGCCGGGGGCCAGCAGGCCGCGCTCGGGATGCTGCCAGCGCACCAGCGCCTCGTAGCCGATGCAGGCGCCGGCACGGTCGACCAGCGGCTGGTAGTGCAGCCGCAGCTGGCCCTCGGGCACGGCGCGCCGCAGCGCCTGGCCCAGCGCGATGCGCTCGGCGAGCCGCTCCTCCAGCACCGGCGTGTACAGGCGCAGCGTGTCGCGGCCGGCCGACTTGGCCTCGTACATCGCGATGTCGGCCTTCTGGATCGCGCGGTCGAAGCCGACCGCCGTGCCCTGCAGCAGCACCATGCCCATGCTGGCGGTGGCGCGGTGCGCGGCCAGCGCGCCGGCCAGCGGCTGGGCCAGCCGTCGCAGCAGGCTGGCACCGAAGGCGGAAGCCCGCCCGATGCGGTCGGCCTCGCAGCCGCCGTCGGGACCCAGGTCGGCCATCACGATGAACTCGTCGCCGCCGAGCCGGCCGCAGACGCGCCCGTCCGAGGCCGACGCCAGCCGCTGCGCCCACTGGCGCAGCAACTCGTCGCCCAGGTCGTGGCCGCGGGTGTCGTTGAGTTCCTTGAACTGGTCGACGTCGAACAGCAGCAGCACACCGACATGGCGGCTCTGCGCCAGCCCGGCGCACAGGGTGTCGAAGCGGCGCTGCATGTGCAGGCGGTTGGGCAGGCCGGTCAGCGTGTCGTGCAGCGACAGGTGCGCGATGCGTGCCTCGTCGAGCTTGCGCTGGGTGATGTCGCGGCAGACGATGTAGGCGCGTTCGGGCTGGCCGTCGGGCCGGTAGACGAAGCGGGTCGAGTCCTCGCGCCAGAAGTAGTGGCCCTGGCGATGGCGCATGCGGTAGGCGTAGACCTGGTGCGGCAGGCGGCGCTCGATGGCGTCGCGGACCGCCTCGGCGACCTGCTGGCGGTCATCGGGATGGATCCGTTCGAGCATCTCGGCACGGCTGCGGCCGAAGCCCACATCCGGGTCGTCGCCCAGCATGCGGGCATAGGACGGCGAGGTGTAGCGGATCGCGCCGTCCTGGTAGATCGCCAGGCCGTCGCTGGTGTTCTCGGCCAGCAGCCGGAAGGTCTCCTCGCTGAGCTGCAGCGCGGCGCGGGTCTCGTGCTCCTGCTCGCGCAGCAGGCGGGCTTCCAGCGCATGCACGACCGCGACGGCCAGTCGATCAAGCACCGGCAGCGCCGTCTCGTCGAGCTGGCGCGGCACCCGGTCGATCACGCACAGCGCGCCGACGCAGGAGCCATCGGCCAGCCGCAGCGGCACACCGGCATAGAAGCGGATGCCGGGCTCGCCGGTGACCAGCGGGTTGTCGAAGAAACGCTCGTCCAGCCGGGTGTCGGGCACGACCAGCGGCCGGCCCTGGTCGACGACGTGGGCACACAGGGCGATGTCGCGCGCCGTCTCCTGCATCGCGATGCCGCGCCGCGCCTTGAACCACTGCCGGTCGGCGTCGACCAGGCTGACCATCGCCACCGGCATGCGCAGCGCGGCCATGGCCGCCTCGACCAGCGCGTCGAAGGCCGGCTCGGCATCCGTGTCCAGGACACGCAACCGACGCAGGTTGGCGAGCCTGATCCATTCGCCCGATGAGACCGGCGAGACTTCCATGGGAATGCCCAGTGAAACACGAGACTGGCCTCGGCCATCCATCGCCGAGGTCCGGCTTGTCAGGAGGCCGGCCTTCGCCGACGTCGCAACAAGATGTCTTGGACACTACAGAAATCGTGGGCGATCAACAAGCCCGCCACGCAAACAAGTGGCAAAGGAAGCCGTTTCCGGCCACCTGACACGGGGATGACATGACCCAGGTCAAGTCAGGCGCTGACGGACGCCGGCTTGCGGCCCTCGTGGGCAGCGGCCGACGCGATCACCGCACCGCCCAGGCAGACCTCGCCCTGGTAGAGCACGACGCTCTGGCCCGGCGTGACGGCCCACTGGTCCTCGGTGAAATCGAGCGTGAGGCCGGCGGCATCGACCGCCGTGACCGCGCAGGCCGCGTCCTCCTGCCGGTAGCGCGTCTTGGCGGCCAGGCCGCCGTGCGCACCCAGGCCGGGCGCGGGGGCACGGCCCGAAACCCAGCTCATGTCGTCGGCCGTCAGGCGAGGCGCCAGCAGCCACGGGTGGTCGTGGCCTTGCACGATGTGGAGCGTGTTGCTGGCCATGTCCTTGCGGGCGACGAACCACGGCGCGTGCTCGCCCCCGCCGCGCGGTGCGCGCTTGTCCTTGATGCCGCCGATGCCGATGCCCTTGCGCTGGCCCAGCGTGTAGAAGCTCAGTCCGACGTGCTCGCCCAGCGTGCGGCCGCGGTCGTCCTTGATCGGGCCGGGCTGGTGGCTCAGGTAGCGGTTGAGGAACTCGCGGAACGGCCGTTCGCCGATGAAGCAGATGCCGGTCGAGTCCTTCTTGCGCGCGTTTGGCAGGCCGATCTCGGCGGCGATGCGGCGCACCTCGGTCTTGGGGAGTTCTCCGACCGGGAACATCGTCCGGGCCAGCTGCGCCTGGTTGAGCCGGTGCAGGAAGTAGCTCTGGTCCTTCAGCGGATCGAGCCCCTTGAGCAGCTCGTGCAGGCCGGTGGCCGGGTTGTGTCGCACCCGCGCGTAGTGGCCGGTGGCGATGTGCTCGGCGCCCAGGCGCATGGCGTGGTCGAGGAAGGCCTTGAACTTGATCTCGGCATTGCACAGCACGTCCGGGTTGGGCGTGCGGCCGGCCGAGTACTCGCGCAGGAACTCGGCGAAGACGCGGTCCTTGTAGTCGGCCGCGAAGTTGACGTGCTCGATGTCGATGCCGATCACGTCGGCGACCGAGGCCGCGTCGAGCCAGTCCTGCCGGGTCGAGCAGTACGCGCTGTCGTCGTCGTCCTCCCAGTTCTTCATGAACAGGCCGATGACCTCGTGGCCCTGCTGCTTGAGCAGCCAGGCGCTGACGGCCGAGTCCACGCCGCCGGACAGGCCGACGACGACGCGATGTTTCTTCGTTGCGGTTTCCACGGCCCGGATTATCCCGGCGGCCGCCTTGACCCTGCCGTGCCGGTCGGTCGTCAGTGACGCGGTCCGTGCAGCCGCCGCCAGGCCTGCGAGGGCAGCTCGCCGTACATGCGCCGGAAGTCCTGCGCGAAATGGCTGAAGTGCCAGAAGCCCCACTGCGCGGCCGCCTCCGTCACGGTCGCCGCGCTGCGCAGCGCACGCCGCGCACCGGCCAGCCGGACCGCGCGCAGGAAGGCCGCCGGCGCCATGCCCAGCACCTGCTGGAAGGACGACTGCAGCGTGCGCCGGCTCACGCCCAGCGACAGGCACAGCTGGGCCACCGTCAGCGGCGTCTCCGGTTCCTGCTGGACCAGCGCCCGGGCGCCTTCGACCAGCTGCCAGGCGCGCTGCGGCGCCGGGCCGGCCACGTCGTCGTCGCCGGCATGCACCAGCGCCTCCAGTGCGTTGGACAGCGCGGCCTGGCGCAGCTGGCTGCGCACGGCCGCATGGTCGAGCAGGCCGGGCCGCGAGCGCAGCAGCGCGAAGGCGCCCTGCATGAAGTCGCGCAGACCGGCCACGCTGCCCGGCGCGGCGAGGTGCAGGCCGGCCCGCGCCGCGACGCGGTCGATGCGGTCCTGCTCGTCGGGGGTCGCCAGCGCCAGCAGTTCGTCGCGCGACAGCTCCAGGCCGGCCATGGCCAGGCCCTCGGGCGTGAAGTACTCGAAGCCGTCGGCACCGGAAAAGCCGCAGTAGCGCGCCGCATCGCCCTGGCCCCAGTCGCTCGCGCCGCAGAACACCGCCGGACCTTCACCGGCCTGCAGCGGCAGGCCGATGGCGAGCCGGTCGGCGTCGAGCACGCCACGCTGCATCAGGCGCCGGCTGGTCGATTCGACGAAGAGGTGGACGCCGTCCAGCCAGGCCTCCTCGATCCGGCCCTCGAAGCGGCCGGCCGACAGCTGCGCGTAGCTCTGGTTCCAGCCGTCGAGCAGCGCGGCCTGCTCGTCGACGTCGCCGGTACGGGCTGCGCGCGTGCCGCAGGACGCGGCCGGCCGGGCGGCGGCGCAAGAAGGGGCGGGGGTGGGTGCGGGCATCGGGCCTCCTCGGGCGTGTGTCGACCATGCAGCAAGCATCAGGCCAGTGCCAGCCCGCGACATCCCGGAGCCTGCGGCGGCCGGTCGCTCCATAGACTGGCGACTGGCGACTGACGACTGGCAGGAACCGGCAACGGTCCATGCCGTCGTCGCACCAGGCTGGCCCATCCGGCCGACCGCCCCGCACACCCGTCGTGCAGGTCCCCGCACCGGTCCCGTTGCCGATCGTGGATAGCCCCGCGACAGGCACTTGCGCAGACTCCCACGCCATGAGCTATCAGCACCGCATCGGCAGCCGCAACTGGGTCTTCCGGGACCTGAAGGACGTGATGGCCAAGGCCACGCCGGCCCGCTCCGGCGATGCGCTCGCCGGCCTCGCGGCCGGCAGCGAGGTCGAGCGCATGGCCGCGAAGATGTGCCTGGCCGACCTGCCGCTGCGACGCTTCCTGGACGAGGCGCTGATCCCCTACGAGGACGACGAGGTCACGCGGCTGATCGTCGACACGCACGACGCGGCGGCCTTTGCGCCGGTGGCCCACCTGACGGTCGGCGCCTTCCGCGACTGGCTGCTGGGCGACGAGGCCGACGAGGCCGCGCTGACCGCCTTGCGGCCGGGCCTGACGCCGGAGATGGTCGCCGCGGTCAGCAAGCTGATGCGGGTGCAGGACCTGATGCTGGTGGCGCGCAAGTGCCGTGTCGTCACGCGCTTTCGCGACACGATCGGCCTGCCTGGCCACCTGGCCGTGCGACTGCAGCCCAACCACCCGACCGATGCGCCGGCCGGCATCGCCGCCTCGGTGCTGGACGGGCTGCTCTACGGCGCCGGCGACGCGGTCATCGGCATCAACCCGGCGAGCGACAACCTCGCGCTGCTGACCGACCTGGTCAAGCTGCTCGACGAGGTCATCCAGACCTGGGCGGTGCCGACCCAGGGCTGCGTGCTGACCCACGTGACGCAGACGCTGCGCATGATCGAGGCGGGTGCGCCGGTCGATCTGGTGTTCCAGTCCATCGCCGGCACCGAGGCCACCAACCGCAGCTTCGGCATCGACCTGGCGATGCTGCGCGAGGCCCGCGAGGCCGCGCTGTCGCTCAAGCGCGGCACGATCGGCGACAACGTCATGTACTTCGAGACCGGCCAGGGCAGCGCGCTGTCGGCCGGCGCGCACCACGGCGTCGACCAGCAGACCTGCGAGGCGCGTGCCTACGCGGTCGCGCGCGCGTTCTCGCCGCTGCTGACCAACACCGTGGTCGGCTTCATCGGGCCGGAGTACCTGCACGACGGCAAGCAGATCATCCGCGCCGGCCTGGAGGACCACTTCTGCGGCAAGCTCCTGGGCGTGCCGCTGGGCTGCGACGTCTGCTACACCAACCATGCCGAGGCCGACTCCGACGACATGGACACGCTGATGACGCTGCTCGGCGCGGCCGGCCTGAGCTTCATCATGGGCATCCCCGGTGCCGACGACGTGATGCTGAACTACCAGAGCACGTCCTTCCACGACGCGCTGGTGCTGCGCCAGCTGCTGGGCCTGAAGCGCGCGCCCGAGTTCGAGGCCTGGCTGGCATCGATGGGCATCGCCGATGAACACGGGCAGATCCGCCCGGTCGCGGCCGACCACCGGCTGCTGCAGGTCGGCGTCGCGCCGCTGCGGCGGCTGGCCTGAACAAGGAGCCGACGTGAACCAACCGACCTCGCTGAAGGCAGACCCCTGGGCCCGCCTGCGCCGCCACACACCCGCGCGCATCGCGCTGGGCCGCAGCGGCGTGAGCCTGCCGACGTCGGAGCTGCTGGCCTTCGGGCTGGCCCATGCGCAGGCCCGTGACGCGGTCCACCTGGCGCTGGACGCCGAGGCCTTTGCCGAGGCGCTGCAGGCCGAGGGCCTGCACACCCTGCGCAGCGCCAGCGCCGCGCCCGACCGGGCGACCTACCTGCTGCGCCCCGACCTGGGCCGGCGCCTGCCCGACGCCGAATCCACCCGCCTGCGCACGCTGGCGGCCGGGTGGCCGGCGCCACCGCGGCTGCTGGTGGTCGTGGGCGACGGCCTGTCCTCGCTGGCAGTGGCCCACCAGGCGCTGCCGCTGCTGCGCGCGCTGCGGGCGATGACGCCAGCCGGCTGGCCGGCGCCCGGCGAGGCCGGTGCGCCGGTGGTCGTCGCGACCCAGGCCCGCGTCGCGCTGGGCGACGACGTCGGCGAGGCGCTCGGCGCCGGGCAGGTGCTGGTGCTGATCGGCGAACGTCCGGGCCTGAGCTCGCCCGACAGCCTGGGCGCCTACCTGACCGCCGCCCCGCGCCGCGGCCGCCACGACGCGCAGCGCAACTGCATCAGCAACATCCGACCCGACGGCCTGGCCAACGAGCGCGCCGCCCACAAGATCTGGTGGCACGTGCTGCAGGCCGAGGCGCTGCAGGCGACCGGCGTGGCGCTGAAGGACCTGAGCGAGCAGCAGGCGCTGCCGGGGCTGCCGCTGCTGGCGGACTGAGCCGGGGCGGCCTCAAGGCGCCTTGACTTCAGGCGCCAGCAGCGTCGGGTCGACCGTCACCACCTCCAGCGGATGGCGGCGGCCGGCGGCGTGGTCCTCGATGCAGCGCAGGACCAGCGGGCTGCGGTGGCGCGCGGCGCTGGCCCGCACCTCGTCCAGCGTCATCCAGACCCGCCGCACGATGCCGTCGTCCAGCGCGCGGCCCGGGTCGGGCTCGCCGACCGTGCCGCTGTAGGCCAGCCGCACGTAGGTGACGTCCTCGCCGCGGGCCGGCCGCAGGAAGCGGGCCATGTAGAGACCCAGGAAATGCTGCGGCGTGAAGACACAGGCGGTCTCCTCCAGGGTCTCGCGCACGACGGCCTGCTCCGGCGACTCGCCGGGGTCGAGATGGCCGGCAGGGTTGTTCAGGCACAGGCCTTCGGGCGTGACTTCTTCGATCAAGAGGTAACAGCCGCGGTCCTCGACGATGGCCGCGACCGTCACGTTGGGCTTCCAGCGCAGGTCGGTCATGGCCCGATGCTAGGTCCGCCACCACCTGGCCGGACCGTGTGGAGACCCGGCTGCCGACCGTCGGTGCCTCGTCGGCGCCTCGTCGGGGTTGCGCCGATCCCGCGCAGGCTGTCGCCTCGGCGTCGCGAAATGGCACGCCAGGGCCTGCATGAACGGCGCAACGCACGCTCGTCAATACCCAGTTACGGGTGAAGGGCCAATCTGTGTATGCTCGCCGCCGCATGACGAGGAGGATCTGACATGTTGGTGGGGGTACCCCGTGAGACAGCCGCCGGCGAGACCCGCGTGGCGGTGACGCCGGAAACGGCCAAGAAGCTGAAGGCGCAAGGCCATGTGATCCGCATCGAGGGCGGCGCGGGCCTGGCGGCCAGCGTGACCGATGCGGCCTACGAGGCCGCCGGTGCCGAGATCACCGATGCGGCCGGCGCCCTGGGTGCCGACCTGGTGCTCAAGGTGCGCGCGCCGTCGGCCGACGAGCTGACGCAGGTGAAGCGAGGCGCGGCGCTGGTCGGCATGCTGGACCCGTTCGACCGCCCCGGCCTCGACCGCCTGGCCGCCGCCGGCCTGACCAGCTTCGCGCTGGAAGCCGCGCCGCGCACCACCCGGGCGCAGAGCATGGACGTGCTGTCCAGCCAGGCCAACATCGCCGGCTACAAGGCCGTGATGATGGCGGCCAACCAGTACCAGAAGTTCTTCCCGATGCTGATGACCGCCGCCGGCACGGTGAAGGCCGCCCGCGTGGTCATCCTGGGTGTCGGCGTGGCCGGCCTGCAGGCCATCGCGACGGCCAAGCGCCTCGGCGCGGTGATCGAGGCATCCGACGTGCGCCCGTCCGTCAAGGAGCAGGTCGAGTCGCTGGGTGCGAAGTTCATCGACGTGCCCTACGAGACCGACGAGGAGCGCGAGGCCGCGGTCGGCGTCGGCGGCTATGCCCGGCCGATGCCGGCGAGCTGGATGGAGCGCCAGAAGGTCGAGGTCGCCAAGCGCGTCGCCCAGGCCGACGTGGTCATCTCGACCGCGCTGATCCCGGGCCGCCCGGCACCGACGCTGATCACCGAGGACATGGTCAAGGCCATGAAGCCGGGCTCGGTCATCGTCGACATCGCCGCCGGCAAGGGCCGCAACCTGCAAGGTGAACCGGGTGGCGGCAACTGCCCGCTGACCGTCGCCGGCCAGACCGTGCAGGTCCATGGCGTGAACATCATCGGCGAGACCAACCTGCCCGCGCTGGTCGCTGCCGATGCCTCGGCCCTGTATGCCCGCAACGTGCTCGACTTCCTCAAGCTCGTGCTCGCCAAGGACGCCGCCGCGATCAACGTGCCGATGGACGACGACATCGTCGCCGCCTGCCTCATGACCCGTGACGGCAACGTCACCCGGAGCTGAACATCATGGATGCGGTTTCCCCAACGATCATCAACCTGATCATCTTCGTGCTGGCGATCTACGTCGGCTACCACGTCGTCTGGACCGTCACGCCCGCGCTGCACACGCCGCTGATGGCGGTGACCAACGCGGTCTCGGCGATCGTGATCGTCGGCGCCATGCTGGCCGCCGCGCTGACCGAGACGACCGCCGGCAAGGCCTTCGGCACGCTGGCCGTGGCGCTGGCGGCGGTCAACGTCTTCGGCGGCTTCCTCGTCACGCGGCGGATGCTGGAGATGTTCCGCAAGAAGGACAAGAAGCCGGCGGCGGAAGGGAAGCACTGACATGAGCATGAACCTGGTCACCCTGCTGTACCTGATCGCCTCGATCTGCTTCATCCAGGCCCTCAAGGGCCTGAGCCACCCGACCACCTCGATCCGCGGCAACCTGTTCGGCATGGTCGGCATGACCATCGCCGTGCTGACCACGGCCGCGCTGATCGTCAAGCTCGCGGGCTCGGCCAACGGCCTGAGCTACGTGCTGGGCGGACTCGTCATCGGCGGCGGCCTCGGCGCCACGATGGCCAAGCGCGTCGAGATGACCAAGATGCCCGAGCTGGTCGCCTTCATGCACAGCATGATCGGCCTGGCGGCGGTCTTCATCGCGGTCGCCGCGGTGCTCGAACCCTGGGCCTTCGCGATCACCGAGAAGGGCGGCCTGATCCCCGGCGGCAACCGCATCGAGCTGGCGCTCGGCGCCTTCATCGGCGCGGTCACCTTCAGCGGTTCGGTCATCGCCTTCGGCAAGCTCAGCGGCAAGTACAAGTTCCGCCTGTTCCAGGGCGCGCCGGTGCAGTTCGCCGGGCAGCACAAGCTGAATGCGGCGCTGGGCCTCGCCACGCTGGTGCTGCTGGTGGCCTTCTGGAGCGGCCAGAGCGTCGAGTCCTTCGCGCTGATCTGCCTGCTCGGCTTCGTGATGGGCGTGCTCATCATCATCCCGATCGGCGGCGCGGACATGCCGGTGGTCGTGTCGATGCTCAACAGCTACTCGGGCTGGGCGGCCGCCGGCATCGGCTTCTCGCTCAACAACTCGATGCTGATCATCGCGGGCTCGCTGGTCGGCAGCTCGGGCGCCATCCTCTCGTACATCATGTGCAAGGCGATGAACCGCTCGTTCTTCAACGTGATCCTGGGCGGCTTCGGCGGCGACACCGCGGCGGCCAGCGCCGGCACGCAGCAGCAGCGCAGCGTCAAGAGCGGCAGCGCCGACGACGCGGCCTTCATTCTGGGCAATGCCGAGACGGTGGTGATCGTGCCGGGCTACGGCCTGGCGGTGGCACGGGCGCAGCACGCGGTCAAGGAACTGGCCGAGAAGCTCACCCACAAGGGCATCACGGTGAAGTACGCGATCCACCCGGTCGCCGGCCGCATGCCCGGCCACATGAACGTGCTGCTGGCCGAAGCCGAGGTGCCCTACGACCAGGTCTTCGAGATGGAGGACATCAACGGCGAGTTCGGCCAGGCGGACGTGGCGATCATCCTCGGCGCCAACGACGTGGTGAACCCGGCCGCGCTGACCAAGGGCACGCCGATCTACGGCATGCCCATCCTGGAGGCCTACAAGGCCAAGACCATCATCGTGAACAAGCGCTCGATGGCAGCGGGATATGCCGGCCTGGACAACGAGCTGTTCTACATGGACAAGACCATGATGGTCTTCGGCGACGCCAAGAAGGTGGTCGAGGACATGGTCAAGGCGGTCGAGTGAAGACGCCAGCGGCTTGACGGCCACGGTGCCGTCCTCGCCCCGAAGGCCGGCTGCATGCCGGCCTTTTTCATGGGCGGCCGGCACCGCGAGCCTAGGCGTAAAACCCGGGAACCTCGCTGTCAGACGTCCGTCAGAATCGTGACCAGATCAGCCCTCATCGACAAAAATGAACCATCAGCCCTGGCTCCAGCACTACCCCGCCGGCGTGCCCGCCACCGTCGACACGAACCAGTACTTCTCGCTCGTCGAGCTGATGGAGGCGAGCTTTGCCCGCCATGCGGACAAGCCGGCCTACCGCTACCTGGACCGCGAGTTCCCGTATGCGCAGATCGACCAGCTGTCGCGCCAGTTCGCGGCCTGGTTGCAGTCGATCGGCGTGAAGCACGGTGACCGCGTCGCGCTGATGATGCCCAACGTGCCGCAGTACCCGGTGGCGGTCGCGGGCGTGCTGCGCGCCGGCGCGGTGGTGGTCAACGTCAACCCGCTCTACACGCCGCGCGAGCTGGAGCACCAGCTCAAGGACTCGGGCGCCAAGGTCATCGTCATCCTCGAGAACTTCGCCCACACGCTTGAACAGGTGCGCCGCACGGTGCCGGTCCAGCACGTGGTCGTGGCCTCGATGGGCGAGCTGATGGGCTTCCCCAAGGGCCTGATCGTCGACCTCGTCGTGCGCCACGTGAAGAAGCTCGTGCCGGCCTGGTCGCTGCCCGGCTCGCTGCGCTTCAAGGACGCGCTGGCCCAGGGCGCCGGCGGCACGCTGCAGCCGGTCCATGTCGGCCCGGACGACATCGCCGCGCTCCAGTACACCGGCGGCACCACCGGCGTCAGCAAGGGCGCCGTGCTGCTGCATCGCAACCTCGTGGCCAACCTGCTGCAAAGCGAGGCCTGGTATCAGCCGGCCTTGAAGAAGGTGCCCGAGGGCGAGCAGATCGTGCAGGTCTGCGCGCTGCCGCTCTATCACATCTTCGGCTTCAACACGAACATGATGCTGGGCATGCGCATCGGCGCGTGCAACATCCTGATCCCCAACCCGCGCGACCTGCCGGCGGTCTTCCAGGCCCTGCGCGGCCAGCGCTTCCACACCTTCCCGGCGGTCAACACGCTGTTCATGGCACTGGCCAACCACCCCGACTTCGGCACGGTGGACTGGAGCCACCTGAAGATCTCGGTCGGCGGCGGCATGGCGGTGCAGCAGGCCACGGCCAAGCTCTGGCTGGACAAGACCGGCTGCGCGATCTGCGAAGGCTATGGCCTGTCGGAGACCTCGCCCTCGCTGTCCTGCAACCCGACCGACAGCACCCGCTACAGCGGCACCATCGGCCTGCCGCTGCCCAACACCGACATGCGCCTGATCGACGACGACGGCCAGCCGGTCGCCACCGGCCAGCCCGGCGAGATCGCGGTCAAGGGCCCGCAGGTCATGGCCGGCTACTGGCAGCGCCCGGACGAGACCGCCAAGGTCATGACCGCCGACGGCTGGTTCCGCACCGGTGACGTCGGCGTGATAGACGAGCGTGGCTACTTCCGCATCGTCGACCGCAAGAAGGACATGATCCTGGTCTCGGGCTTCAACGTGTACCCCAACGAGATCGAGGACGTGCTGACGCTGATGCCCGGGGTGCTCGAGTGCGCCGCCATCGGCGTGCCCGACGAGCGCACCGGCGAGGCCGTCAAGGTCGTGATCGTGCCGCGCAGCCCGGCCCTGGCCGAGGCCGACGTGCGGGCCTATTGCGAGCAGAACCTCACCGGCTACAAGCGGCCCAAGGTGATCGAGTTCCGCAGCGAACTGCCCAAGACCCCCGTGGGCAAGGTGCTGCGGCGCGAGCTGAGGGGCAAGCCGGTCACCGCCTCCGCAAGCACGCCGGCAACGACCACCACCACCGCGGGCTGATCCCGACTCATCCGTCGATGCCGGGGGGGCCACACCCGCCCCGCCCTCCTGCCGGCGCAGCCGCAACGCAACGGCAACCCCGTGACGGCACCCTTCGGCCGTGCGGGTGCCCTGCATTGCGGCGAAACTGGCAAAGGGAGAAAAATCCGTCATGGCCGAATACTTTCGCAAGACCGAGCGGGGGCGCCGCGAGGTCCGCGAGCGCAGCCTCAACCTGTCGCGCACCGCGCGCAACCTGCTGCTGATCCTGGACAGCTCGAAGAGCCTCACGGCCTGGATCGACATGATCCAGGGCGCCACCCTGGCCGACGCCGTCGCGCTGCTGGAAGCCGGCCTGATCGAGTCGCCACCGAACGCCGAGGACAGCCGTCCGGCGCAGTTCGAACCCACCGAGCCGATGGGCCACACCGGCTGGCAGGTGCCGTCCCAGTACGCCGGCCTGCGCGACCCGGCCAACCGCACCGGCAGCCTGCCGCCGCCGGTCGCGTCGGCGACAGCCTCGACGGCATCGGCATCCGCGCCAGCCGCCACCCCGGCGGTCCCGCCGGCCGCGCGCCCGACCGGCGCCAGGGCCACGTCCGGCCTGGGCGAGCCAAAGGGCCTGGAGCGACCGCCGGGTGCGGTCCGACCGGGTGGCCAGGCATCGCCACCGGCCTCGTCGCGCGGTGACACGCTGCCGGGGAGCCTGGACCCGCTGGTGCGCAGCGCCGGGCCGGCCTCGCGTCCACCGAGCGACTTCGGCGGCCTGGACGTCACGCCCTTGCCGCCGGTCGGGCGCAGCCTCGGCTACACCGAGCTGTACGACAGCCTCAATGCGCTGCTGCGCGAATCGCTCGGACTGTTCCGCGGCTACCGCTACACGCTGCGCATCGAGAAGGCACAGAACATCGCCGAGCTGGAACAGGTCGCGCGCGACTTCATCGACGAGGTCCATCGGGTGCGTGGCGAGAGCATGGCGCGCATGGTCCAGCGCGCGCTCGGCCTGGGCAGCTGAGGCCATGACGGACGCGCCGCGATGAGCCGCCCCACCGCCCTGGTCGGCGCGATGCAGCAGGAGCTGGCCGCGCTGCTGGCGCGCTGCGAGACCGAGCGCGTGGTGCGCCTCGCGGGTCGCGACTTCCACGTCGGCCGGCTGCACGGCCACCATGTCGTGCTGGTGCTGTGCGGCATCGGCAAGGTCGCGGCGGCCACGACGGCGACGCTGCTGGGCGCGCACTTCCGCGCGCGTCGCCTGGTCTTCACCGGCGTGGCCGGTGGCCTGGGCGAGGGCGTGCGGGTCGGCGACGTGGTGCTGGCCGACTGCCTGCTGCAGCACGACCTGGACGCCTCGCCGCTGTTCCCGCGCCACGAGGTGCCGCTGACCGGCCGCAGCCGCTTCGACGCCGACACCGCGCTGAACCTGTCGCTGGCACGCGCGGTCCGCCGGGTGATCGACCGGCCTGGCCACTTCGGACCCGACGCCGCGGCGCTGGGCGTGACGCAGCCGCAGCTGCACCGCGGCCTGGTCATCAGCGGCGACCGCTTCATCGGCGACGCACAGGCCAGCCTGGCGTTGCAGCGCGAGCTGCCCGATGCGCTCGCGGTCGAGATGGAAGGTGCCGCGCTGGCCCAGGTGGCTCATGACCTGAGCCTGCCCTTCGCCGTGCTGCGCACCATCTCCGACCGTGCCGACGACAGCGCGCACGTCGACTTCCTGCGTTTCATCGACGTCGTCGCGGCCCAGGTCAGCGCCGACGTGGTCGGCCGTTGGCTGGCCGACGATGCGCCGCTCCCGTCCGCCTGACCCTGGAACCGCCATGACCCTTGAACGCCTGCGCCCCCATGTGAAGGACCTCGGCGGCGGCCTGACCGTGCGCCGCAGCCTGCCGGCCGCCAGCCGCCAGGCGGTCGGTCCCTTCCTGTTCTTCGACCACTTCGGACCGCTGCTGGTCGAGCCCGAGGACCAGCACGACGTGCGCCCGCATCCGCACATCGGCCTGGCCACCGTGACCTACCTCTACGAGGGCGCGATGGTCCACCGCGACTCGACCGGCGCGGTGCAGCGCATCGAGCCCGGCGCGATCAACTGGATGACGGCCGGTCGCGGCATCGTGCATTCCGAGCGACGGCCCGACGACCTGGCCGGGCGCCACTACCGCCTGCACGGCCTGCAGCTGTGGGTCGCCCTGCCCGAGGCCGACGAGGGCTGCGAGCCGACCTTCGCGCACACCGGCGCGGCCGATATCCCGCAGCACGAGACCTGCGGCGTGACCACGCGGGTGCTGGCGGGATCGGCCTACGGCCTGGCATCGCCGGTGCGCACCGGCTCGCCGGCGCTGTTCCTCGACCACCGGCTCGAACCGCGCGGCCGTGTCGACCTGCCGGCACGCGAGCCCGGCATCGAGCAGGCGGTCTACGCCGCCGATGGCGAGGTGGAGGTGGTGTTCGACGACGACGGCCACAGCGAGCGGGTCGCCACCGGCGAGATGCTGGTGCTGCCCGAAGGCCGCAGCGCCCGCCTGTGCAGCTGCACCGAGCCGGCGAGGGTCGCGCTGATCGGCGGCGCGCCGCTGGGCCGTCGCCTGTTGTGGTGGAACTTCGTCGCGACGCGGCGCGAACTGATCGACGCCGCCGCGCAGGCCTGGACCGACGACACGCTGGGCCGCGTGCCCGGCGAGACCGAGCGCATCCCGCTGCCGGAGCGCAAGCCCGCCTGACGGTTCACGGGCTACCCCAGACTCACGACCGCAGGCCAGCGCCGGGCCGCTCCCCAGCGGCCTGCGCATCCCCTCGGGGGATCGACCGGCGTGCCCGCCGGGCGAGGGGTCTCAGATGGCGCCTTCGACGCCGGCCTGGTGGGCCTGCTGGTCGGCGTGGTAGCTCGAACGCACCAGCGCGCCCACGGCGGCGTGGCTGAAGCCCATCTTGTAGGCCTCGTCCTCGAACATCCTGAAGGTGTCCGGGTGCACGTAGCGGCGCACCGGCAGGTGGTGGCCGCTGGGCGCGAGGTATTGGCCGAGGGTCAGCATGTCGACGTCGTGGGCACGCATGTCGCGCATGACCTCGAGGATCTCCTCGTCGGTCTCGCCCAGGCCGACCATCAGGCCGCTCTTGGTCGGCACGCCCGGCGCGAACTCTTTGAAGCGCTTGAGCAGGTTCAGGCTGAAGGCGTAGTCCGAGCCCGGGCGCGCTTCCTTGTACAGGCGCGGCACGGTCTCCATGTTGTGATTCATGACGTCCGGCGGCGCGGCCTTGAGGATCTCCAGCGCGCGGTCCATGCGGCCGCGGAAGTCGGGCGTCAGGATCTCGATGCGGGTGGCCGGCGACAGCTCGCGGGTGCGCTGGATGCATGCGACGAAGTGGCCGGCACCGCCATCGCGCAGGTCGTCCCGGTCAACGCTGGTGATGACCACGTAGCTCAGCTTGAGCGCGGCGATGGTCTTGGCCAGGTTCAGCGGCTCGGCGGTGTCGAGCGGGTCCGGACGGCCGTGGCCGACGTCGCAGAAGGGGCAGCGCCGGGTGCACTTGTCGCCCATGATCATGAAGGTCGCCGTGCCCTTGCCGAAGCACTCGCCGATGTTCGGGCAGCTCGCCTCCTCGCAGACCGTGTGCAGCTTGTGCTCGCGCAGGATCTCCTTGATCTCGTAGAAGCGCGTGGTCGGGCTGCCGGCCTTGACGCGGATCCAGTCGGGCTTCTTCAGCGTCTCGGCCGCCACGACCTTGATGGGGATGCGCGCGGTCTTGGCCTGGGCCTTCTGCTTGGCGGTCGGGTCGTAGGCCGGCGGGGCCGACGCGGCGGCAGGGGTCGACGAATCGGGCGAGGACGGGTGGTCGGTGGACATGTCGGAGGGACGTTGCGGGCTGCCGGTGGGCAGCGGAGCGGCCTGCGGGTCGAGGCTGGGGGAAAGGCCGTGCGGGATGGGTGCCAGGGTGCGGGCCGGGCTCAGGGCGCGAGCAGCGCGGCGAGCCGTTGGCCCAGTCGCTGGGCGGCATCCGGCACCTCCACGGCGAGGCCGAGTTTAGCGAGGTCGACCGTCTGAAGGCCCGCATATCCGCACGGGTTGATGCCGGCGAACGGCGCCAGATCCATCGCCACGTTCAGCGCCACGCCGTGGTAGGTCCGGTGTCGGCTGACCTTGATGCCCAGCGCGGAGATCTTGCCCAGGCCACGGAAAGGGTCGCGCGGATCGGCCGGGCCGGTCAGCGCGCGGTGGTCGAAGGGGTCGTCCAGGCGCACGTAGATGCCGGGCGCGCCGCCGACGCGGTGGCCGGTCACGCCCCAGATCGCGAGGGTGCGGATGACCGCTTCCTCGATGCGGTAGACGTATTCCTTGACGTAAATGCCCAGGCGCTGGAGGTCGATCAGCGGGTAGGCCACCACCTGCCCTGGCCCGTGGTACGTGACCTGGCCGCCGCGGTTGGTCTGCACCACGGGGATGCCGGCGGGGGCGAGCACGTGGTCGGCCTGGCCGGCCAGGCCCTGGGTGTAGACCGGGTCGTGCTCGCACAGCCAGATCTCGTCGGACGTGGCTTCGGTGCGGGCCTCGGTCCAGGCGCGCATCTCGGCATAGGTCGGCTCGTAGGGCAGGCGGCCACGCACGCGGATCAGGGGTTCGGACATCGTCGGGATCGGGTGAAGCACGGGTCGGCGGTGGGCGCAAATTGTCGGCCATCGCCACCGTTTCGGAGGCCGCGCAAGAATCGGCCAACGCGGGCGACTGACCCGTCACCGTCCACCCTCAGGAACGCCATGACGCATCGCCACCTTCCCCTCGTCGCCTTGCTGGGCCTGGCCTGGCTGACCGGCCCATCGGGCGCCGCGCTGGCCGCTTCGGTCGCCGACCGCATCGCCGCGCCACCAGCCGCGATGGAGAACGGCAAGGGCTACGCGCCGCAGTCACCGCTGCTGGCGGCCATCCTCGACTACCGGGCCGGCCACTTCGACGTGGCTGCGCGGGCCTTCGCCACGCTGGCCCAGGCGGGCGATCCGGTCGCGATGCACGATCTGGCCGTCATGCACCTGCGCGGCGAGGCACCCGGGGCCAGCGTCGCCACCGCCCGGCAATGGCTGGAAAAGGCCGCCGCCGCCGGCTTCGTCACGGCCCAGCTGGCGATGTCCGAGCTGCACGAGAGCGGCCGGCTCGGCCGCAAGGATCCGGCCGCCGCCCTGCCCTGGCTGCAGGCCGCCGCTGACGCCGGCCATGTCGATGCGCAGATCAACGTCGGCTCGGCCTACTACCTCGGGCGCGGCACGGCGCGTGACGAGCGCCAGGCGCTGCACTGGTATCGGGAAGCGGCCAAGGCCGGCGACGTCGGCGCGCAGTACCTGACCGCGTCGATGTACGAAGCCGGCCTCGGCACCGCCGCCGATGCCCGCCTCGCACGCTACTGGTACGACCTCGCGGCGCGTCAGGGCGATCCGGTCGCGCGCATCAAGCGCGGCGAGATGGACAAGGCGCTCAAGGCCGGCGTCGAGCCTTGAACCAGGCCACCGTCGAACCCTTGGCCAGCCGGGCGGCGATCAGCACCACGACGATCGCCGCGTAGACCGACACCTCGTCGTAGCGGTGCTTGGCCGCGCGCATCCACAGAAAGTGCAGCAGGCCGAGCCCGATGACCGGCCAGACCAGCTGGTGCAGCGCCTGCCAGCGGGCCGCGCCGAGCGCACGGATGGCCCGGTTGAACGAGGTCAGCGCCAGCGGCAGCAGGCCGACGAAGGCCGCGAAGCCGACCAGCGCGAACGGCCGCTTGTCGAGGTCGCGCACGATCGCGGCGGCATCGAAGCCCATGTCCAGCCAGGCATAGGACAGGAAGTGCAGCAGCGCATAGCCGAAGGCCGTCAGGCCCAGCATGCGGCGCCAGCGCGCCAGCGCCGGCAGCTTGGTCCACAGGCGCAGCGGCGTGATCGCCAGCGTGACGATCAGCAGCCGCAGCGTCCACAGGCCGGTGCCGCGCAGCAGGGCCTCGGCCGGGTTGGGACCGAGCCGGTCGGCCGCGATGCCCCAGATCCAGCCGGCCAGCGGCAGCAGCGCGATCAGCAGCACCAGTGGCTTGACCCACGGCCGCAGCAGCCAGGCCCCCCGGACGGCGGGCGGGTCGTGGCGGACCCGGGATCCGGCCTCGGGTCGGCTCACGGCGACGGCGCGATCCATTTCAGTAGTTCTTCTTCAGGTCCATGCCGGCATAGAGCTGGCCGACCTGGGCTTCGTAGCCGTTGAACATCAGCGTCGGGCGCTTCTTGGCGAAGACGCCGTCCTCGCCGATGCGGCGCTCGGTCGCCTGGCTCCAGCGCGGATGGTCCACCGCCGGATTGACGTTCGAGTAGAAGCCGTATTCCTGCGCGGCGGCCTTGACCCAGGCGGTCGCCGGCTGCTTCTCGACCAGGCGGATCTTGACGATCGACTTGGCGCCCTTGAAGCCGTATTTCCAGGGCACCACCAGACGCAGCGGCGCACCGTTCTGGTTGGGCAGCACCTCGCCGTACATGCCGAAGGCCATCAGCGTCAGCGGGTGCATCGCCTCGTCCAGGCGCAGTCCCTCGACATAGGGCCAGTCCAGCGTGCGCGAACCGACGAAGGGCATCTGCTTCGGGTCGGCCAGGGTCACGAACTCGACGAACTTGGCGTTGCCTCGCGGCTCGACCTTCCTGAGCAGTTCGGCCACCGACCAGCCGACCCAGGGGATCACCATGGACCAGCCCTCGACGCAGCGCATGCGGTAGATGCGCTCTTCCATCGGCGCGAGCTTGAGCAAGGCCTCCAGATCGAACACGCCGGGCTTGTTGCACTCGCCCTCGACGCTGACGGTCCACGGCCGGGTCACGAACTTCTGCGCATTGCGGGCCGGGTCGGCCTTGTCGGTGCCGAACTCGTAGAAGTTGTTGTAGCCGGCCGCGTTGTCGAACTCGGTGAGCTTGTCCATCACGACCGCGCCAGCCACGGCGCTGCGCGCACCCGGCAGGGCCGCGCGCTTGCCCGGTCGGGTCACCATGGCGGCACCTTGCGCCAGCACGGGCAGGCCGCTGAGCGCGGTCGCCCCGGCCGCGACGCCCAACCCGGCCTGCTGCAGCCAGCGGCGCCGATCGGCATAGACCGCGAGCGGCGTGATCTCGCTGGGCACGGGATGGAGGTGGCCGGTCGAGCGGGGATTGAATCGGTGGGATGGCATGCGCGCTCCTGGGGTCATGGGCGTGGACGTGTGACGCTCTGTCGCACGAACGCGGCCGATTCTTGCAGCGGGTCTGCACCCAGGCGCACGGGCATGAAAAAAGCCGGTCAGGGACCGGCTCTCTCGGGGTGGCGCGCCAGTGGCTGGCGCGCGGAGGGGCGATGTCTCAGTACAGGCCGGCGATGTAGTCGGCGACGGCCTTGATCTCGCGGTCGTTCATCTTGGCGGCCACGCCGGTCATCTGCGCGCTGTTCTTGCGCACGCCGTCGCGGAAGTTCTTCAGCTGCGACTCGGTGTAGTCGGCATGCTGGCCGGCCACGCGGGGGTACTGGGCCGGGATGCCGGCACCGGTCGGGCTGTGGCAGCCGGCACAGGCGGGGATGTTGCGGTCGGCGATGCCACCGCGGTAGATCTTCTCGCCCAGCACGACCAGGTCCTTGTTCTTCGCGAAACCGGGCTTGGCCTGCTTGCTGGCGTAGAAGGCGGCAACGTTCTTCATGTCCTCTTCGGACAGGCCGGACGCGAAGCCCTTCATGATCGCGTTGTCACGCTTGCCGGACTTGAACTCGGTCAGCTGCTTGACCAGGTAGGCCGGGTGCTGGCCTTGCAGGATCGGGTTGGCGGGCGTGCCGCGCGAGCCGTCGGCGGTGTGGCAGGCGCCGCAAACCTGGCCGGAAATCGTCGCGCCCTTGGCGGGATCGACCTTGGCAGGAGCCGCTGCCTCGTTGGCCTGGGCCGGGGCGACCACCATCAGCGAGGCCGACGCGGCCAGGGTGACGGCGCAAATCAATGCAAAGAGCGGCTTGGCAGGCGATTTCATGGTGGACTGGGCTGAGAGATCCAAAACCCGACGATTTTACAATGCGCCCCATGAGCCCGACACCCAACCCCGCCGAAGGTGGCGCGGACGCCACGCGCGCCGCCCTGGCCTGGGCCCACACCGCACGATTCCTCACCACCGCGAGCAAGCTCGAACAGCTGCCTGCGCACGACTTGCCGGAGATCGCCTTCGTGGGCCGGTCGAACGCCGGCAAGTCCACCGCGATCAACACCCTGGCGCAGCAACGCCAGCTGGCCTTCGCGTCCAAGACGCCCGGCCGCACCCAGCACGTCAACCTGTTCGAGGTCGGCCCCAAGGACGCGCCGCATGCCTACTGGGCCGACCTGCCCGGCTACGGCTATGCCGCGGTCGAGCGGGCCGCCAAGCTGCGCTGGCAGGCCGTCATGGCCGACTACCTCGCGCTGCGCCGCAACCTCGGCGGCGTGGTGCAGATGGTCGACTCGCGCCACGGCTTCACCGCGCTGGACCGCCAGCTGCTGCAGTTCGTGCAGCCGCGCGTGGCCACCGGCGAGGTCAAGCTGCTGGTCGTGCTGACCAAGGCCGACAAGCTCAACCGCAAGGACGCCGCCGCCTCGCTGCGCAACGCGCAGGGCGTGCTCGGCGAGCTGGCCACCGAGGATTCGGACGTCGGCGTGGTCCTGTTCTCCGCACTCTCGAAGACCGGCGTCGGCGAGGTCGCGCAGGTGCTGCAGTCCTGGGCCCCGCCGCGCAACGCCGCCACCCCTCAGGAAGAAGCCCCCACCGATGTCTGACGACAACGACCTCCCCGCGACGCCGCCATCGCCCCTGGCGGCACGCCGCCGGCCGCAGATGGTCGACATCGCCCGGCTCGCCGGCGTGTCGGTCGCCACGGTGTCGCGGGCACTGAACGGTCACCCCGAGATCAGCGCCTCAACCCGGGAGCGCATTTCCGAGCTGGCCCGCAGCCTCAACTACACGGTCAATGCCGGTGCCAAGAACCTGCGCACCAAGGGCAACCGGACCGTCGCGGTCGTGGTGCCGCGCGACCCGGCCGCGCCGCAGCCGATCAGCGACCCCTTCCTGCTGGCCATGATCGGCCGGCTGGCGGACGCGCTGACCAGCCGCGGCTACGACATGCTGCTGTCGCGCACGCCAGCCGACCAGATCGCGGCGCTGCATGCGTCGGGCACGGCGGTCGGCATCGTCCAGCTGGGCCAGTGGCACGACAGCGGCTCGCTCGAAGCGGCCGCCCGGGCCGGCGTGCCGCTGGTCGTGTGGGGCGCGCCCCTGCCCGACATCGGCTACTGCTGCGTCGGCTGCGACAACCGGGAAGGCGGCCACCTGGCCACCGCCCACCTGCTGGCCGAAGGACGCCGCCACATCGCCTTCATCGGTGACCTGTCCACGCCCGAGCCGGCCGAGCGCTGGCAAGGCTACCGGCAGGCCCTGGCCGAACAGGGCCTGACGCCCGCCCCGGCGCTGCACCTGACCGAGACGACCGACCTGGCGCACACCCGCAGCACCGTGCAGGCCATGCTCGACAGCGGCACGCCGGTGGACGGCATCGTCTGCTGCAGCGACATCCTGGCGATCGCCGCGATGGCCGCCGTGCGCGCGCACGGCCTGCGCGTGCCCGAGGACGTGGCCGTCACCGGCTACGACGACATCAGCTGGGCCAGCCATGCCGAACCGCCGCTGACCACCGTGCGCCAGCCGATCGAGCCAGCCGCCGATGCGCTGGTCGCTGCCCTGATGGAACAGGCCGCCGGCCAGCCGACCGCCAGCGTCGTGCTGCCGGTCGAACTGGTGGTGCGGCGCAGCTCCACGGGCTGAGCAGCCCCGGCGCGGACCCTGGTCCTCAGGGTCGGCCCAGCCGCAGGAACAGGCCCAGGCTGCCCTGCGGCGCCCAGGTCGTGCCGAAGTAGAGCGGCCCCAGTCCCGTGTCGGCGCCGACGAACAGGCTGCTGCCCGGACGCAGCGTGCGCAGGTCGGCCTGGCCGGCACGGCGCCAGGCGTTGCCGGTCTCCAGCGTGGCGCCGGCGAAGAAGCCGCGCGTCAGCACCGGCTGCGTGTTCAGCCGCAGCGTCCAGGTCAGGCGCGCCAGCAGCGTCGCGTTGCCGTTGAGCTGGTCGACCGCATAGCCCGACAGGTTGTGGAAGCCGCCCAGCGAATACGCCTGGCGGCCCAGCAGCGGGCTCTGGCTGGCCTGGCGCCAGCGCAGGCCGGCGTCGATCGTGTGCGGGCCGTCGCTGGCAACGCGCTGGGCGTCCAGCTCGTAGCGGCGGTAGTCCTCGCGGACCTCGTCCCCGCCGTCGGGGCGCAGCAGGCGGCGGCCGGCCTCGGCCTGCAGCCGCAGCCGGTGGCCGCTGCGCGGGAAGCTGACGTGGTCGAGCTGGTCGATCAGCAGCAGCGCGCGCAGGCCACGCTCGCGGCTGCGCTCGCGGTCCGGGCCAGCGGCTCCGGCGAGCGAGCCGCCCTCACGCGTCAGCTCGGCCACCAGCAGCTCGCGCAGGCTGGCCAGGCCGATGCGCCATTCGCCCAGCGCGCCCAGCGATCGCCCCACGTCCAGGCCGAGCCGGCCGGCGGTGCGGGCCTGTCGGGCGGTCAGCACCGCGGCGGCGGCATCCTGCCCAGGCGCGATCGGCTCGTGGACATCCAGCCGGCGACGTTCCAGTTCAACCTGCAGCGCGACAAAGACCTGCGCGCCGCCGGACGACACCGCGCCGACGGGCTGGTAGACCTCGCTGAACCAGCGCGGCACCGAGCCGATCTGCGCCCGGTTGCGCCACTCCGCACCGCGCGCGCTGAGCCAGTGCCGGTTGTGGCCCAGCTTGAGGTTGAAGTCGCCACGGCCGGCGAAGTCGCTGGCCATTTCCAGGCCGAGCCGGAAGTAGTCCGGTCCCCAGGGCTTCTCGACCAGCGAGAAGACCAGGCCGGTGCCGGCCGGAAGGTCTTCCAGGCGGTAGTCGGCATGCAGGTAGTCGCCGGTGGCGGACAGCACGCGGGTGTCGGCCTCGACCCGGTCGAGGTCGAAGGCGGTGCCAGGCCGGCTGGCCAGCGCCTCGGCCTGCAGCTCGGGCTGGCTGATGTCGGCACCCTCGAAGCGCAGGCTGGCGATCGGCGCGGCAGGTGTCGCAGGACGCAGCCGTCGGTCCAGCAGCGCCTGCCAGCGGTCTTCCGGCAGGGCCAGCGCCTGCAGCTGCGGCAGCATCGCGGTGGCGGCCTGCTGGCCACGCGCGATCAGCTCGCGCGAGCGGCCGAAGTCGGCCGAGCTGAGCGAGCCCAGTGCCGGCGCGATCAGCAGGTCATGTCCGGGCCGCAGGCTGGCCAGCGAACGCTGCACGTTCTGCTCGGTCAGGATGTTGATCATCTGCGCCGTCAGGCCGACCACCGTGCCCAGCGTCTCGCGCCCGGCCAGCGGCGTGCCGACGTTGACGGCGATGACCACGTCGGCGCCCTGACGGCGGGCCACCTCGACCGGCAGGTTGTCGACCAGCCCGCCGTCGCCGAGCAGCCGACCTTGCACGTCCGAGGGCGGGAAGACACCAGGAACGGACATGCTCGCGCGCAGCGCCTGCGCCAGGTCGCCACGCGAGAAGACCACGGCAGCGCCGGACTCCATGTCGGTCGCGACGGCCCGGAACGGGATCGGCAGGCGGTCGAAATCGGACACCGCGCGCACCGACAGCGTGCGGCGGCGCAACAGCAGTTCGAGGCCCCGGCTGGAGACCGGGCCGAGCGGCAGCATCGGCGTGCCGTCGCGGCCCAGGCCGATCTCGATGACGGGCGAGATCTCCTGGTCCTCGTCCTTGCGACGCGGCGGCAGCGATTCGCGCGGCAGGCGGTTGGCGAACAGCGCCTCCCAGTCGAGGTCCTGCAGCGCCAGTTCGAGCTGGGCCGCGCCCATGCCCGAGGCGTGCAGGCCGCCGATGATGGCGCCCATCGAGGTGCCGGCGATCAGGTCGACGGGGATGCGCTCGCGCTGCAGCACCTGCAGCACGCCGACATGGGCCAGCCCGCGCGCGCCGCCGCCCGAGAGCACCAGTCCGACGCAGGGCCTGAGCCCGCGTGCCAGGCCGCAGACCGGCAGCGGCGCATCGGCCCTGTGCGGCAAGGGCTCGGCGCTGAACGCACCGGTCAGGCCCAGGGACAGCAGAAGGCCCGGGATCGTTCTTCGCAAGCGCATCGGACCATTCTGCCCGGCGGCATGCCTCGCCTGGGTTCAATGCACGGCGTCACATCGACGGGTGCGCGACGCCGCCAGCCGCACGTTCGGCCTGCTCCGCACAGCCGATGCAGAGGTCGGCGTGGGGCCGGGCCTGCAGCCGCGCCCAGCCGATGGCCTCGCCGCAGCGCTTGCAGCGGCCGAAGTCGGGGCCGTCCAGCCGTTCGATGGCGGCGACGACCTGTCCCAGCTCGACCCGCGCCTGGTCGGCCTGCGCCAGGTCGACCTCGCGGTCCGCATCGCGCTGGGGCGCGTCGTCGCCGTCCTGCGCCAGAAACGCCGCCGCATGGGCGATGCGGCCGTCGTCCGACTCGCGCAAGCGCAGCGTCGCCAGCAGCGCGGCATGGCGACGCAACAGCACCTCGCGCAGCGCCAGGCGCTGGGCGGCGTCCAGGTGACCGGTCGGATGGGCAGGCACGGCGAGGGGGACGTGGCGGACGGTGGTCATGGAAGTCTCCGGTGATGGACCCATGCTCGCGCGATGGGCCCGGGCCCGCGTTGACCGGGCGCAAGGCAGGTCCGTCAGGTCGCGTCAGGGCGCATCAGGGCGCGTCAGGGGAGGATGGGGCCCGCTCCCTAGAATTCCGGCCATTGAACGCCTCGAGTCCCCCACGCCGCATGACCTCGTCCGATCGCCCCACGCAGCCTGCGGCCTCCGCCAGCGCCCCTTCCGAGGTCCTGCCGGCCGCCGTCGCCGCCCGCCTGGGCCATGACGAGGCGCTGCGGGTCGACGGCAGCGGCGAGTGGCCCGCAACGGTCGACGTGGTGGTGGTCGGCGCCGGACCGGCCGGCAGCGCCTGCGCGATCGAGCTGGCGCGGGCCGGGCGCTCGGTGCTGCTGGTCGACCAGCATGACTTCCCGCGCGACAAGGTCTGCGGCGAGGGACTGATCCCCGATGCCCATGCCGCCCTGCGCCACCTGGGCGTGCTCGACGCGGTGCTGGCGCGGGCCCAGCCGGTCGGCCACGTGCGCTGCGTCGCGCCGCGCGGCGGCCAGGTCGACGTGCCCGGCCAGCTGGCCGTGCTGCCGCGCCAGGTGCTCGACACGCTGCTGGTGCAGCAGGCGCAGCGCTGCGGCGCGAGCGTGCGCACGCCGTGGAAGTTCGACGGCCTGACCGAGTCCGGCGGCCGCGTGCGCGGGGCCCGCCTGCGTGCGTCAGCAGACCCGGCGCAGACCCGCGAGGTCAGCGCCCGCTGGGTCGTCATGGCCACCGGCGCGGCCGTGCCGGCGCTCATCAAGGCCGACCTGTGCGAGCGCCGCACCCCCACCGGCGTGGCCTTGCGGGTGCATGTGCATGCGCCCGACCTCGCCGACCGGCTGACCACCATGGACGTGGTCTGGCACCGTGCCCTTCGGCCCGGCTACGGCTGGATCTTTCCCTGCGGCGACGGCCTGTTCAACATCGGCGTGGGCGCCTTCTTCCAGCGCGGCGAGAGCGGCGACGGCACCAACCTGCGCGAGCTGTTCGACGCCTTCACCCGCGTACATGCGCCAGCCCGCGAGCTGATGGCGCAGGCCCGCTGGACCGGTGAGACCAAGGGCGCGCCGCTGCGCTGCACGCTGCGCGGCGCCCGCCTCGGCCGGCCCGGCGTGCTCGCCACCGGCGAGGCGATCGGCTCGACCTACGACTTCAGCGGCGAAGGCATCGGCAAGGCCATGGAGACCGGCATGCTGGCCGCCACCGCGATCCGCGACGAGGCCGACGACAGCGCCGCGCTGGCGCGCTACCAGGCCGCGGTCGCCGCACTGCAGCCGCGCTTCGACCTCTACGAGAAGGCCAACCGCGTCAACCACCACCCCTGGCTGGCCGACCTGGTGATCTGGCGCGCGCGCCGCAGCGCGTCGGTCCTGCGACGCATGAGCGGCGTGCTCAACGAGACCAGCAACCCGGGCAACCTCATCTCGCTCAAGGGCCTGATGCGGCTGTTCGTGACGCGCTGATCGCGGCCCGTCCGGCGCCACGCCCCACCCGGTCACGACCGACCCACCGGAATCCCGCCATGTGCCAGCTGCTCGGCCTCAACGCCAACACCCCAACCGACCTGGTGTTCAGCTTCACCGGCTTCGCCCAGCGCGCCCAGGAGCACAAGGACGGCTTCGGCATCGCCTTCTTCGAGGGTGCCGGCGTGCGGCTGTTCGTCGACCACCAGAGCGCCACCGTTTCGCCGGTGGCGCAGATGGTGCAGCGCTACCCGATCCGCAGCCGCCACATCCTGGCCCACATCCGCAAGGCGACCCAGGGCGTCGTCGCGCTGGAGAACACCCACCCTTTCCAGCGCGAGCTGTGGGGCCGCTACTGGGTCTTCGCGCACAACGGCAACCTGGTCGACTACCAGCCCAAGCTGCATGCCGCCTTCCACCCGGTCGGCTCGACCGACAGCGAGCGAGCCTTCTGCTGGCTGATGCAGGAGCTGGCCAAGAACCACGCCTCGCTGCCCAACGTCGAACACTTGAGCGAGACCCTGGCCGAGCTGCTGCCGCAGATCACCCGCCACGGCACCTTCAACTTCCTGCTCAGCCATGGCGAGGCGCTGTGGGCGCACTGCTCGACCCGGCTGCACTACGTCGAACGCCGTCACCCCTTCGCCCGGGCCCAGTTGCAGGACGAGGACCTCACGGTCGACTTCGCCGCCCAGACCACGACCAGCGACCGCGTGGCCATCGTCGTCACCGAACCCCTGACCCGCGACGAGACCTGGCAGGCGCTGCGTCCTGGCGAGCTGGCGACCTTCGTGGGCGGCAAGCGGGTGCGCTGACCCGCCGGGAAACGACAGGCTGCGGCAGCCCGGACACCCTCCGGGGCTTGTGCATCGACGCTTCCTGTCAGCCCGCCTGACGCTTTGCGTCAGTCTTGCAAAGAGCCATTGCAGACCCCACCGCTGGCCGTGATCGGCGACACATTCGCTGCATGGCACGGCTCCTGCGTTTTTCAGATCAGGTTGGATTCAGGGTTTGGTCTGAACCCACCAGCCTGCAGGAGGGAGTCGCGACATGAAGAAATTCCGTTGGACCGACTGGCTGGCCGCTGCGGCGCTGGTCGTCACCCTGGGCGCCTTCGCCGGCGCCGAGAGCCCTGAGCTGGTGGTGGTCACGGCCCAGTTGCCTTGAGCAACCGGCCCTGAGCAAGCACCCCTGCGGTCGCCGACGCCCACCCGTGGCGACCGCAGACATATTCCCCGTCCCGCCCGGCCTGGCCGATGCGTCGACGAACCCCGCCACCGCGCGAGCCTCACCCCGGCGCGGCGACGGCCGAAGGACTACTTTGCGTCTCCTCGACAGAGTAGCGTTCGGGACTGGGTGAGGTCCCAGGGGGGCGGGCAAGCCGGACAAGAGAGAGCGAGCGTCCGGAGCCCTTGTCCCGTCCCCCTTCTTTTTTCGTGCAGCCGCCGAATCGGCGCGGCCCCACGGTGCAGTGCAGCATTCCCACCTTGGCCGGATGCCTTCGCGGCGACAATCGCGGCCGTTTTCATCGCGACCGGCGCGCCCCACGCATCCCTGCGGACGGCGAACGACCGGACCGCCAACGGAGTGACCATGCCTGCCCTGATCTGCGGCTCCCTTGCCTTCGACACGATCGCCACCTTCCCCGGCCGCTTCGCCGATCAGATCCTGCCGGATCACATCCACATCCTGAATACGTCCTTCCTCGTGCCCTCGCTGCGGCGCGAGTTCGGCGGCTGCGCCGGCAACATCGCCTACTCGCTGAAGAAGCTGGGCGGCGAGCCGCTGCCGATGGCCACGGTCGGCGCCGACGGCGATGTCTACCTGGCGCGCCTGCGCGAGCTCGGCATCGACACGCGTCATGTCGCGCTGCTTCCCGAGTGCTACTCGGCCCAGTGCCACATCACCACCGACCGCGACAACAACCAGATCACCGCCTTCCACCCCGGCGCGATGGAGCACGCGGTGCGCCTGGTGATCCCGAACCCGCGCGGTGACATCGCCATCGGCATCATCGCGCCCGATGGCCGCGACGCCATGCTGCGCCACGCCGAGCAGATGGCCGAGGCCGGCATCCCCTTCGTCTTCGATCCGGGCCAGGGCCTGCCGCTGTTCAACGGCGACGAGCTGCGCCACTTCGTCGAACTGGCCACCTGGGTCGCGGTCAACGACTACGAAGGCCGCATGCTGTGCGACCGTACCGGCGCGGACCTGGCGACGCTGTCGCGCTCGCACCTCAAGGGCCTGGTCGTGACGCTGGGCCATGAAGGCTGCGACGTCTGGGTCGATGGCGAGGTCACCCGTGTGACCGGCGTGCAGGCCGAGGCGGTGGTCGACCCGACCGGCTGCGGCGACGCCTTCCGCGCCGCCCTGCTCTACGGCCTGGAGCGCGGCTGGGACCTGGTGCGCTGCGTCGAGCTGGGCAACCGCGTCGGCGCGATCAAGATCGCGGCGGCCGGCACGCAGAACCACGCGCTCGATCCGGTCGCGCTGGGCCTGGGTGCCGCGTGATCGCCGCGTGATCGCCGCGTGATTTCAGCCTGAGCACGGCCTGATCGGGGTCTGGACGCGCGACAGGCGCCACGCTGCGGCCGCCCTGCGGTCGTCCCGTCATCACCACCTGGGAGCGCAAGATGGATGTCGTCATCAGCCTCGTCGGGGTGCTGGGCCTGATCGCCGGCCTGGTTCTGGCGCTGCTGGCCAGCTGGCACCGCCAGCGCGCCCGCCGCGCGGTGCTGCAGGCCGAGACCGAGATGCGCATCTCGCGCGAGGCGGCCGCGCGGCAGCTGCTTGAACTGCGCAAGCGCCTGGCCGAGGCCGAGTCCGATCAGGCCCGCATCGCCAGCCTGCAGGACGAGGTGCGCCGCCTTCGCGACAAGAACCGTCGCCTGCAGGCCTTGCATGCGCTCGACACCGACCGCGACCGTCTCGGTGCCACCGAGCCCACGTCCGCCGCGTCCGGACGCAACCTCGGGCCTTCTGTGGGCCGCGCAGAGGCCGTGACACCCAAGCCCATCTCCAGCTTCCCGGACCTGCCGTCGGACCTCGACCGCGGACCGGACGGGGCCTGAGGCTGCCCGGTCAGGCTTCGGTCGGCGGCCCCTGCCGCTGGGCCTCCAGCACGCCGGCCTCGCGCAGCGCCTGCAACCAGTGCTCGACCGCCGCCACGTCGGCCTGCACCTGCAGCCGCTTGCGCCGGCTGGTCTGGCCCAGCACCAGCTCGACCGCACGCAGCGGCACGTCCAGCGCGCCGGCCAGCCAGCGCTGCAAGGCCTCGTTGGCGGCCCCGTCGACCGGCGGCGCGGCCAGCCGCACCCGCAGCGCGCCGTCGTGCAGGCCGATCGCCTCGGTGCGCTTTGCGTTGGGCACCACCGCGACGTCGACACGAACCCCGCCGCCCTGAGGCCAGGACAGGAAGCTTGCGACGGGTCGCGTCGAGGTCGAGGTCGACGCACCCGTGGTGTCGGATGGGGATCGTCGCGAGCGGTTCGCGGGAGGTCGCTGGGCCATGGTCGGGATGTGCTGGGCGAGTGCACGACGCGGGTCGGAGGGGCGCGGAGTCGGTCAGGCGTCCACCACGCATCAGCGCTTGCGCATGGAACCACTCAGCGGCCTGCATCCATCAGCGCTTGCGCATGGATGATCGACCCGGCCAGGCCCGATCGATGGACGAAAAAAAGCCCGGACAGCGTCCGGGCCGGATCTGGCCGCCGCCGCCGTGGGTCGCAAGACCCGCACGGCAGCGGACGGTTCGATCAGGGCTTGTCGCCGGTCGGGAAGGGCCAGGCCGCCTGCGGGCTCAGCGTGGTCTTCGCTGCGGGCGCAGGTGCCGCCGCAGGCGCAGCAGGCGCAGGGGCCGCTTTCTTGCCAGCCTTCTTCGCCGCGGCCTTCTTGGCTGCCGCCTTCTTCGCCGGGGCCTTCGCCGGTGCCTTGGCGGGCGCGGCGGCCTTCTTCGCAGCGGCCTTCTTGGCCGGTGCAGCTGACGCCTTCTTGGCCGGTGCAGCCTTCTTCAGCGCGGGCTTCGGTGCTGCTGCCGCCTTCTTGGCGGGCGCCTTTACCGGGGCCGATGCCTTCTTCGCGGCCGCCTTCTTGGCCGGTGCCGCGGCTGCCTTCTTGGCCGGAGCGGCCTTCTTCAGCGCGGGCTTCGGAGCCGCTGCGGCCTTCTTCGCCGGTGCCTTCGCCGGCGCAGCGACCGCCTTCTTCGCGGCGGCCTTCTTCGCCGGAGCGGCAGCCTTCTTGGCCGGAGCAGCCTTCTTGGCGGGGGCCGCCTTCTTCAGCGCGGGCTTCGGTGCGGCGGCGGCCTTCTTGGCTGGTGCCTTGGCGGGTGCCGCCTTCTTCGCTGCAGCCTTCTTCGCAGTTGCCATGGGTATCTCCTTGATCAGGTTGACGGGACATGCAGCCCGATGGGCCACATGATCCACAGAGCCCGGGTCTTTCTTGCGCAGACCTCGGGTGCCGGGGATGTGTTCAGGCGCGACAGGCCTTCAAGCCTGCCGCGCCGGATGGGTCGAACCGCCGTCAACGGACCGGAGTCGCGGGCCGCAGGGCCTGTCGGGCTGGGGCGCCTGGCCTGCCCGCGCAGCATGCGCAGGGGCATCGGCCGACACCGCTCAGTCCCAGGACAGCGCGCCGCCGGACTGGTACTCGATGACGCGGGTCTCGAAGAAATTCCGCTCCTTCTTCAGGTCGATCATTTCGCTCATCCACGGGAACGGGTTTTCCTCGTTCGGGAAGAGCTCGTCGAGGCCGATCTGCGTTGCGCGACGGTTGGCGATGTAGCGCAGATAGCCCTTGAACATCGAGGCGTTGAGGCCCAGCACGCCACGCGGCATGGTGTCCTCGGCATAGCGGTACTCCAGCTCGACCGCCTTCATGAACAGCGCCTTGATCTCGGCCTTGAACGACGCCGTCCACAGCTGCGGGTTCTCAAGCTTGATCGCGTTGATCAGGTCGATGCCGAAGTTGCAGTGCATGGACTCGTCGCGCAGGATGTACTGGTACTGCTCGGCCGCACCGGTCATCTTGTTCTGCCGACCCAGCGCGAGGATCTGCGTGAAGCCGACGTAGAAGAACAGGCCCTCCATCAGGCAGGCAAACACGATCAGGCTCTTGAGCAGGGTCTGGTCGTTCTCGAGCGTGCCGGTCTTGAAGGTCGGATCCATGATCGCGTCGATGAACGGGATCAGGAACTCGTCCTTGTCGCGGATCGACGAGACCTCGTGGTACGCGTTGAAGATCTCGCCCTCGTCCAGCCCCAGCGACTCGACGATGTACTGGTAGGCGTGCGTGTGGATCGCTTCCTCGAAGGCCTGGCGCAGCAGGAACTGACGGCACTCGGGCGCGGTGATGTGGCGGTAGGTGCCCAGCGTGATGTTGTTGGCCGCGAGCGAATCGGCGGTCACGAAGAAGCCGAGGTTGCGCTTGATGAGGCGACGCTCGTCGTCGGTCAGGCCGTTGGGATCCTTCCAGGTCGCGATGTCGCGCGACATGTTGATCTCCTGCGGCATCCAGTGGTTAGCACAGGTCGCGAGGTACTTGTCCCAGGCCCACTTGTACTTGAAGGGCACCAGCTGGTTGACGTCGGTCTGGCCGTTGATGATGCGCTTGTCGGCGATGTTCACGCGGCGGGTCGAGCCGGCATCGGCGGAGGCTGAGGGCGTCTTGTGGTGGGTCATCGAAGGCATCGAGGCCATCGATGACGAAGCGCTCGACAGGCCGACCGCAGCATGCGGCCCTGACGAGGGCTGCATCGAAGCGTCACGCGGAACGTTCGATGGATACGGGGTCGCCGACGAGGGCGTGGGGCGCGGAGTGTCTTCCCAGACGAGCATGTCTGACTTCCTGATGATGTGAATTATCGGAATGTTGCGTCGAAACACCAAGCACTTCTTGACACGCGGCGAGAGGGCCGTGGCCCTCTCGCACCGCATGGGATCGAGAGGCTCGATGCGATGCGGACGCGGGTCGGGTCAGCTCACTGGCAGGCTTCGCAACTGGGGTCGTCGATGGCACAGAACTTCACGTCGGTGGCCGGCGTCGCATCGGCTTGGGCCGCCGCGATCTGGGCCTGTGCCTGCGCGGCCAGCGCATCGATCGAGCCATGGCCACCGGCGCTCGGGACCGCGTTGAGCGAGCCCGCCTTCACGGTCGACTTCTCGGCATGGGTCGCGCCCATCGTGCGCAGGTAGTAGGTGGTCTTGAGGCCGCGCAGCCAGGCGAGCTTGTAGGTCTCGTCGAGCTTCTTGCCCGACGCGCCGGCCATGTAGATGTTCAGGCTCTGGGCCTGGTCGATCCACTTCTGGCGACGCGAGGCGGCCTCGACCAGCCACACCGGCTCGACCTCGAAGGCGGTCGCATACAGGCGCTTGATGTCCTCGGGCACGCGGTCGATGCGGCGCAGGCTGCCGTCGAAGTGCTTGAGGTCCATGACCATCACGTCGTCCCACAGGCCGAGCTTCTTCAGGTCACGCACGAGGTACTCGTTGATGACCGTGAACTCGCCCGACAGGTTGCTCTTGACCGAGAGGTTGCCGAAGCAGGGCTCGATCGAGGCATCGACGCCGATGATGTTGGAGATGGTCGCGGTCGGCGCGATGGCCACGCAGTTGCTGTTGCGCATGCCGTGCTGGGCGATGCGCGAGCGCAGCGCGTCCCAGTCCAGCGTGACCGAGCTGTCGACCTCGACATAGCCGCCGCGGGCTTCGGCCAGCAGCTTGAGCGAGTCCTGCGGCAGGATGCCGCGGTCCCACAGCGAGCCGCGGTAGCTGCTGTAGCGGCCACGTTCGGCAGCCAGCTCGGTCGAGGCCCAGTAGGCGTGGTAGCAGACCGCCTCCATCGAGCGGTCAGCGAACTCGACCGCCTCCTGCGAGGCATAGGGCAGGCGCAGCTGGTAGAGCGCATCCTGGAAGCCCATGATGCCCAGCCCGACCGGGCGGTGGCGCAGGTTGGAGTCACGCGCCTTGCGCACCGCGTAGTAGTTGATGTCGATGACGTTGTCGAGCATGCGCATCGCCACTGTAATCGTGCGGGCCAGCTTGGCCTGGTCGATCTGCTTGCCTTGCTCGCCATCGGTCAGGTGTCGGGCCAGGTTGACCGAGCCCAGGTTGCACACCGCGATCTCGCGGTCGTTGGTGTTGAGCGTGATCTCGGTGCACAGGTTGGACGAGTGCACCACGCCGACATGCTGCTGCGGCGAGCGCACGTTGCAGGCATCCTTGAAGGTGATCCACGGATGCCCGGTCTCGAACAGCATCGTCAGCATCTTGCGCCACAGGTCGACGGCACGAAGGCGCTTGAACAGCTTGATCTCGCCGCGGTCGGCCTTGGCCTCGTAGGCGGTGTAAGCCGCCTCGAAGTCGGCACCGAAACGGTCGTGCAGGTCGGGGCAGCTGGCCGGCGAGAACAGGGTCCAGTCACCGCCCTCCATGACGCGGCGCATGAACAGGTCGGGGATCCAGTTCGCCGTGTTCATGTCGTGGGTGCGGCGGCGGTCGTCGCCGGTGTTCTTGCGCAGTTCGAGGAACTCCTCGATGTCGAGGTGCCAGCTCTCCAGGTAGGCGCAGACGGCACCCTTGCGCTTGCCGCCCTGGTTGACGGCGACGGCGGTGTCGTTGACGACCTTGAGGAAGGGCACGACGCCCTGCGACTCGCCGTTGGTGCCCTTGATGTGCGAGCCCAGCGCGCGCACCGGCGTCCAGTCATTGCCCAGGCCACCGGCGAACTTCGACAGCAGCGCGTTGTCCTTGATGGCCTCGTAGATGCCGTCGAGGTCGTCGGGCACGGTGGTCAGGTAGCAGCTCGAGAGCTGCGAGCGGCGCGTGCCCGAGTTGAACAGCGTGGGCGTGCTGGACATGAAGTCGAACGAGGACAGGACCTCGTAGAACTCGATCGCGCGGGCCTCGCGGTCGACCTCGTTGAGCGCCAGGCCCATGGCCACGCGCATGAAGAAGGCCTGCGGCATCTCGATGCGGGCCTTGCGCACATGCAGGAAATAGCGGTCGTACAGGGTCTGCAGGCCGAGGTAGTCGAAGTCGAGGTCGCGCTCGGCTTTCAGCGCCGCGCCGAGGCGGGCCAGGTCGTACTGGGCCAGGCGCTCGTCGAGCAGCTCGGCCTCGATGCCCTTCTTGATGAAGGCGGGGAAGTAGTCGGCATAGCGCGCGCCCATCTCGCCCTGGGTGACTTCCTCGCCGAGGATCTCGCGGCGGATGGTGTGCATCAGCAGCCGCGCGGTCACGCGGGTGTAGGCCGGGTCCTTCTCGATCAGGGTGCGGGCGGCCAGGATCGCGGCCTTGTAGACCTCGTCGATCGGCACGCCGTCGTACAGGTTGCGACGGGTCTCGGCCAGCACCGGCGCAGCGACGACCTCGCTGCCCAGGTTGGCGCAGGCTGCCTCGATGATGCCGGCCAGCTGGACCAGGTCCAGCGGCACGCGCTGGCCGCGGTCGGTCACGTAGAAGGCCGGCTCGGTCGCACGCGCGGCCTGGCCCAGCTGCGCACGCTCTTGTGCACGGCGCTCGCGATAGAGCACGTAGGCGCGGGCGACGTCGTGGTGGCCGCCCCGCATCAGGCCCAGCTCGACCTGGTCCTGGATGTCCTCGATGTGGAAGCTGCCGCCGCTCGGACGCGAGCGCATCAGCGCGCGCACCACCGCCTCGGTCAGCGCATCGACCGTCTCGCGCACGCTGGCCGAGGCCGCACCTTGCGTCCCGTGCACCGCCAGGAAGGCCTTCATCATGGCCACCGAGATCTTGTGCGGCTCGAAGGCCACCACCGCGCCGTTGCGGCGGATGATCTGGTAGCTGCCGTAGACGCTGGCGGTCGGACGCGCATCCGCGCCGAGGCTGCCGGACGTGGCGTAGAAGGAAGGCTGAGGGTGTGAGGTGCCGGTTGCTTGCATCGGTGCTCCTTGCTTGTCTTTGAGGTCGTTCAGCGGGCGTCGCCGGCTTCGTCGGCACACCATCGAAGGCATCGGCCCGATGCGTTCGACAGGGCTCTCGGAAGGACGCTGGAAAGGCGGTGAATCTGGAAAGGCAAAGCCCTGCCTCGCCTGGCCGACGACAACAGCGTCAGGACGCTGCGCGCACGGACCACGCGGGTGGCAAAGAGCTGTGTTGAGTTCGGAAGCTGCGGTCTCTTGGATCGCGGTCGGCGGATGCGACGCCGGCCGATGGGCCGCCGTGATCCCCGCGCGTCACGGGGCCTGGAGGTGTCTGGAACGGGTCGGAGGATAGCACGAGGAGGCACTATAGCTAGTGCCTCAGACGGCGCCAACCACTAGCGCTAGTGTGAGGGGAGCACTTACCCCAGGCGTGCCGACTCTCGCATTTCGGGCTCGTCCGGGTACACCGCGAGACCGCTTCCACGCAGTCGACGGGCCAGCCGGGACCAATCGAAGCCCGGCCCCGGATCGCGCTTGCGACCCGGCGCGACATGCTCGTGGCCGACCACTTCCTGCAGCGGCACGACCTGCACGAGCTGGCGCAGCAGCGCGGCCAGCACGCGGTACTGGACGGCCGCGAAGCGGTGGCCTTCCAGCCCTTCCAGCTCGATGCCGATGCTGTGGTCGTTGCAGTTGTCGCGGCCGCGCCAGCGCGACACGCCGGCATGCCAGGCCCGGCCTTGCAGCGGCACGAACTGCAGCAGGCGGCCGTCGCGACGGACCACGAAGTGGGCCGAGACCTGCAGGCCATCGAGGGCCGCGAACGAGGCATGCGCGGTCGGGTCGAGCCGGTTGGTGAAGAGCCGTTCGATCGCCTCGCCGCCGTAGCGGCCGGGCGGCAGGCTGATCGAGTGGACGATGGCCAGGTCGATGGCGACACCGGCCGGCCGCGTGCCGACGTTCGGGCTAGGCACCGCACGCGCCTGGCCGTGCCAGCCGGCCGACCAGCGCCAGGACGCGCCAGGACGGCGTCGTGCGACCTTCATGCGTGGCTCGTCGTGCGTGGCTCAGTCGCCCGCGCCATCGCCGTCGTCAACGGTCAGGCCCTCGCCGGCCACCTGGATGCCCAGCCGCGCCATGCGGTAGCGCATCTGGCGCAGCGTCAAGCCCATCGCGGCGCCAGCGGCCGTGCGGTTGTAGCGATGGCGCTCGAGCGCCCGCACCAGCACGGCACGCTCGACCTCGTCGAGGTAGGCCACCAGATCCTGCGGCACGGCCGGCTCGGCCAGCGGTGCCGGCCCGGCCACGACCGGCTCGGGCAGCACGGTCGCCGGCTTGACGGGCTCGTGGCTCCAGGGATCGCCGATGCGGCCGTCGCCCGGCCAGGCCGGCATGAACGCCGCGGGGGCTGCACCGCGCGCCCGGGGCGCGATCGGCAGTTCGAGGTCCTCGATGTCGATCTGGCTGGCGCTGCTCAGCGCCACGGCGCGGTGCAGCAGGTTCTCCAGCTCGCGCACGTTGCCGGGGAAGTCGTAGTGCGCAAGGTGGTCCAGCGCCCGCGGCGTCAGGCGCGGCATCACCGCCATGCCGGCCTCGCCGGCGATGCGTTCGAGCATGCGCGCGCACAGTTCGTAGAGGTCATCGCGGCGTTCGCGCAGCGGCGGCACACGGATCTGGATGACGTTGAGGCGGTAGAACAGGTCCTGCCGGAAGCGCCCCTCGGCCACCTCGGCGGCCAGGTCGCGGTGGGTCGCGCTGATGATGCGCACGTCGACCGCCACCTCGGCCACCGCGCCGACCGGGCGGACCGCGCGCTCCTGGATCGCACGCAGCAGCTTGCTCTGCATCGACAGCGGCAGGTCGCCGATCTCGTCAAGGAACAGCGTGCCGCCGTGCGCGGCCTGGAAGAAGCCTTCGCGGTCCTCGGCCGCGCCGGTGAAGGCGCCCTTGCGGTAGCCGAAGAACTCGGCCTCGAGCAGCTGCTCGGGAATGGCGCTGCAGTTGACCGCGATGAAGGGCTGCGCGGCCCGCGAGCTGACCTGGTGGATCGAGCGCGCGACCAGCTCCTTGCCCGTGCCCGACTCGCCCTGGACAAGCACCGGCGCCATGCTGCGCGCGACCTTGTCGACCAGCGCGCGGACCTGCTGCATGGCCGCCGACTGGCCTGCCATGCGACGCAGCGCACCGCTGCCGCGTTCGTGCCGGGGCACGATCGAGCGCAGGCCCAGCCCGAAATCGGCCGGCACGCCGGAGCCCGTGCCCGCCGCCGAGGACACACCGGCGGACGCCGCGTTGGGTGCCGCGCCGCGAGCGGCCGGGCTGCGCCCGAGCGCGGCCGAGACCACGCTGCGGAAGACCTTCAGGTCAACCGGCTTGGTCAGGTAGTCGTAGGCACCGGACTTGAGCGCCTGCACCGCGTTCTCGGCCGAGCCGTAGGCGGTGATGACGATGGCACGCTCGCTGCGGCCGGACTGTTCGAGCCGGCGCAGCAGGTCCAGACCGCTGCCGTCGGGCAGTCGCATGTCGGTGATGACGGCGCTGTAGGTGCGGTCCTTGAGCTGGGCCCAGGCTTCCTCGACGCTGCCGGCGGTCTCGACCTCGTAGCCCTCGCGCAGCAGCGTGAGCTCGTAGAGGGTGCGCAGGTCGGGCTCGTCGTCGACCACCAGCAGGCTGTGCAGCGAGGTCGCGCTCACGACATCGCCCCCGGCCAGGCCGGGCCGGGTCGCATCGGCGGCGACACCGGAACCATGCGCGGCAGGGTCATCACGAAGACGTTGCGGTGTCGCGCACCGGGACCGCGCGGGTGATATTCGATCGTCGCGCCATAGCGCTCGCACAGCTCGCGGCAGATGTAGAGGCCCAGGCCGCTGCCGCGGCTGCGGGTCGAGAAGAAGGGCTCGAACAGGTAGGGCTCGACGTCGGGCGCGATCGGCGCACCGTCGCTGGCCACCGACACCACGACCTGCGACTCGCCGCGCGCATGCACGCGCACCCACAGCGCATCGGCGCGGGCACTGCCGTGGCGGTGGGCGTTGTCGAGCAGGTTCACCAGCACGCGGCGCAGGTGGTCCGGGTCGAAGCGCACCGGCAGCACGCCGTCGCCCGCATCGACCATCAACGGGCTCGGGCCCAGCTGCGGCAGGCCGGCCGTGCGCCCCCAGTCGGCACAGAGCATCTGGACCTGGGCCGACAGGTCGATGACCGGCGCTTCACGCGGTGCGCCTGGCGCGACCTCCATCACGTCGTCGACGATGCGCTGCAGCCGCACCACGTTGTCGGCCACCATGCGCGTGAGCTGGCGCTGGGCCGGCTGCATCAGGTCTTCGGACAACAAGGCATTGGCCTGGGCGATGGCCGCCAGCGGGTTGCGGATCTCGTGCGCGATGCCCGCCGAGACCCGGCCCATCGCGGCGAGCTTCTCCTGCCGCGCACGGGCCTGCAGCGTGCGGACATCGTCCATGAAGAGCACGCACAACAGCGACTCACCGGCGGGATGTCCGGGCGGCTGGGCGGCCGGGTCCTCGCCGCTGTCATGCCGGCGCGTGAAGCGCATGCGCAGGCGCAGGCCGCGTTCCTCGACCTTGGCGCCCTGGCTCAGGCGCAGCCGGATCTCCTCGCCGCCATCGGGCCAGAAGCCGGTCGCCCAGGCCCGCTCGAGGGCCAGCCAGAGGGGCTCCCAGGCCTCGTGCTGGCGCAGGTCGAAGGTCATGAAGCGACGTCCCGGCGGCGCGCCGATCAGCGCCATGGCGGCCGGGTTGGCCGCGCGCACATGGCCGTCGGCATCGACGACCATGACGCCGTCCTGCATCTCCTCGATCATCAGCCGGTTGAGCATGGCCTGCTGGCGCGCCATCTCCAGCGTGCTGCGGGCGGCCGCCTCCTGGCGGGTCAGGCGGTCGGCCATCTCGGCGGTCAGCAGGGCCAGCGCGAAGACCATCGCGCCGAACATCCCCGACTGGGTCAGTTGCGTGGCCATGTCCGAGCCGGCCAGCACGCGCCACCAGGCCCCGCCCAGCATCAGCAGGACGACCGATGCAGCGACCGCCGCAGCGGTGCGGCGCGGCATCAGCGCACCGGCGGTCAGCACCGGCAAGAGGAAGAGCGCGTTGAGGTTGAGCGGCCCGGACAGCGACACGACCAGCAGCGCCGTGAAGCTCGCCAGGTCGACGCCAATGGTCACCCAGCGCCAGTGAGGCAGCAGGTGCCCGCGCAGATCCAGCGGTGCGCGCCGCGTCGGCAAGCGGCGCAGTTCGACCTGCGCGACCAGCACCAGCGTGGCCAGCGCGTAGCCGGCGCAGATCGCCAGCGCCAGCAAGGTCGATCCGGAACTGCCGTAGATCGCCACCACCGCCTGCATCGCCAGCAGCAGCACCGCCAGCAGCGCGCGCGCGATGATGAAGCCGCGGAAGATGCGCAGGAAGGCCTTGGGCGGCCCCTTGCGCAGGCGATCGGCCGGCAGCGGCTCGATCACCGGCGGGGTGGTGTAGCCGCTGGTGTCGGGACCTTCGTCGCGGACGTCGCGGCCATCGGGTCGTTCGACCGGCGCCGGCGCGGCGTCCGGATGGGCGGCCCACTCCTCGGCCGGCACGGTGTCGGCACCGGTGTCGGTGTTGGCCTTGGCTTGCCCTCCCGGCACGGTCACGCGGGAACTGGCCGCCGGATCGGCGTGGACCCGCTCGAAGCGACCGCGCGAAGTGATCGCATCAGGCCGTGGGTCGGGTCTTGCATCAAACGGCAGGGTCGGCGAGAAGCCCGTTCCCATCGGACGTGTCGGCGCGATCAGCGCATCGAAGTCCTCCGGCCGTGTCGACTCGGCCGACCCTTCCAGCCCGGCGAACCACGACTCGCGCGGGACCGCCGGGCGACCAGGCTGCCGTCCTGGAAGGTCCGTGTCCAGGAAGGGCAGTGGCGGCGCGGCGGGGTGGCCTGGAAGGCGGTTGCGGGCCATGTGTCGGGTCCGACCTCAGGACGGCAGGCCGGCGCGGGGCCCGGCCGACAGGTGGGCGGGGCTGCAGTAGTCGCGCGCATCGGCACCGCGCACGGCCTCGGACTCGGGCAGGTGCAGTCCGCAATGGGCGCAGCGGACCATGCGTCCGGTCTCGGCCGGCTTGGCACCGGGTCGGCGTGGCACCTCGGCCGGTTGGGCCCGCCTGGACGCCTGCTCGCGTTGACGCTGCCACTTTCGGATCAGCAGGTAGGCCGCCAGGCCGATCAGCAGCCAGAGCAGCGCCCTCATGTTGTCCACCTCGCGCGGACCGGGTCGTGTCGATCGCCCATGGCATTCATCCGGTGATGGCCACGGGCCGGTGCAACAGCACCTCGAAGACGAAGCGCGAGCCGATGTAGGCCAGCAGCAGCAGCACGCTGCCGAGGTAGAGCCAGCGGGTCGCGCGGCGGCCGCGCCAGCCGAAGGCCCGGCGGCCGCCGAGCAGGCCGGCGAAGACCGCCCAGCCCATCAGGGAGAACAGCGTCTTGTGGTCCCAGCGCCAGGCGGCCATGAACCAGCTGCCCAGCACGATGGCGGCCGACAGCACGACGAAGCCGGCGGCGACGAAGCGGAAGGTCAGCTGCTCCAGACGCAGCAACGGCAAGGCACCGCTGTCCAGCGCCGGCGTCTTGCGCGAGCGCATCGCGCGTTCGGCCCGGTCCAGCCAGATGGCATGCAGGACCGCGGCGCCGAACAGGCCATAGGACGCGAAGCCCATCAGCCAGTGCAGCGGCGCCCAGGGCGAGACGGCATGGATCGCGCCCTCGCCCGGAAAGAGCAGCCCGATCAGCACGGCCAGGCCACCCAGCGCAGCCAGCAGCCGGCGGATCGCCGGGACCGGCACGAAGCGGCTCTCGATCGCATGCACCGCCAGCACCAGCCAGACCGTCGACGACAGCGCCGGCGCGAAGCCGAACCGGATGCCGTCACCCGGCAGGCCGATGCCCAGCAGATGCGCGAACAACGCGGTGCCATGGGCAATCCAGGCCAGCGGCAGCGCGCGCCGCGCAAGGGCCGAATCGCCGCGAGGCCAGGCCAGCGCGTAGGCCACCAGCGCGATCACGGCGGGCACCACGGACCAGGGCGACAGCGGGGCGGCGAACAAGGCTGAAAAGTCGGTCGATAGAATCACTCGCACAGTGTACTTTCGGGCCCCGTCGTGACGACGCTGCACGGCCCGCCACACCAGCCCGACCGACCTCATCGGTCACAGATCTCCGGAATCCCCGATGGCCTCAGCCCTCTCCGATCGCCTGTCCAAGCTCGTCAAGTCGATGCGTGGCCAGGCCCGCATCACCGAATCGAACGTGCAGGACATGATGCGCGAGGTGCGCATGGCGCTGCTCGAGGCCGACGTCGCGCTGCCGGTCGTGCGCGACTTCATCAACCGCGTCAAGGAGAAGGCGCTCGGCCAGGAGGTCGTCGGCTCGCTCAATCCGGGCCAGGTGCTGGTGAGCATCGTCCACAAGGAACTGGCCGCGACGATGGGTGAAGGCGTCGCCGACCTCAACCTCGCCGTCCAGCCGCCGGCCGTGATCTTGATGGCCGGCCTGCAGGGCGCCGGCAAGACCACCACCACCGCCAAGCTGGCCAAGCACCTGATCGAGCGCCGCAAGAAGAAGGTGCTGACGGTCTCGGCCGACGTCTACCGCCCGGCCGCCATCGAGCAGCTCAAGACCGTCACCCGCCAGGCCGGCGCCGAGTGGTTCCCGAGCAAGCCCGAGGACAAGCCGCGCGACATCGCGCTCGCTGCGCTGGACCACGCCCGCCGTCACCTGTTCGATGTGCTGCTGGTGGACACCGCCGGCCGTCTCGCGATCGACGAGGCGCTGATGGCCGAGATCCGCGAGCTGCACGCGGCACTCGCCCCGATCGAGACGCTGTTCGTGGTCGACGCCATGCAGGGTCAGGACGCGGTCAACACCGCCAAGGCCTTCAAGGACGCGCTGCCGCTGACCGGCGTCGTGCTGACCAAGCTGGACGGCGACTCGCGCGGTGGCGCGGCGCTGTCGGTGCGCCAGATCACCGGCGCACCGATCAAGTTCGCCGGCGTGTCCGAGAAGATCGACGGCCTGGAGGTCTTCGACGCCGACCGCCACGCCGGTCGCGTGCTCGGCATGGGCGACATCGTCGCGCTGGTCGAGGAAGTCCAGAAGGGCGTCGACATCCAGGCGGCCCAGAAGCTGGCCGACAAGGTCCGCAGTGGCGAAGGCTTCGACCTGAACGACTTCCTGGCCCAGCTCAGCCAGATGAAGAAGATGGGCGGGCTGTCCGGCCTGCTCGACAAGCTGCCCAGCGAACTGGCCGCCAAGGCCGGTCAGGCCGACATGGGCAAGGCCGAGAAGGACGTGCGGCGCATGGAAGGGATCATCAACTCGATGACGCCGCTGGAGCGGCGCAAGCCCGACCTGCTCAAGGCCAGCCGCAAGCGCCGCATCGCGGCCGGCGCGGGCGTGCAGGTCCAGGAGGTCAACCGCCTGCTGAACCAGTTCGAGCAGATGCGCGACATGATGAAGAAGATGAAGGGCGGCGGCCTGATGAAGATGATGAAGCGCATGGGCGGCGGCAAGGGCAAGTTCCCCCCGGGCATGGGCGGCATGGGCGGGATGGGCTTCTGAGCCGGGCCGGATGCCGGCACGCACCAGCCTTGTCGCACCAGCCCTGTGCGAAGCCTCGCGAAGACACGAAATCCGGTCGAACGGCATCACTTCGAAAGGTGAGACTGTTACATCGATCACGCAGGGTCCCGCATTGACGACCCAGTTCGTGCGCGCTAACTTGTCGTGATGGATCTCTCAATGCTGGCCGCCAACCCGATCGCCCTGGTGGTCCTCTCCGGCGTCTGCGCTGCGGTGGTCGTGTGGTTCTGGCGTCGCAGCCACGGCAGCAAGCCTCGGCAGGCCAGCATCGGACGTCCTCGCGCCCTGGATGCGGTCGACACCGTGATTGGCTGGCCGCCCGAGGCGACCCGCGTGCTGACGCTGCGCCACCAGCGGGCCTTCGAGGTGCTGCGCCGCGCCCTGCCCGACCACCTGGTGCTGGCGCAGGTGCCGATCTCGCATTTCGTGCGCGTACCCACCCGCAACTCCTACGTCGAATGGATGCGCCGGGTCGGCCACGTCTGCGTCGACCTGATGGTCTGCGACGCGGCCTCCAACGTGATCGCGGTGATCGAGGTCCGGCCGGCCGACCGGGTCGAGACCGAGCGGGCCCGCAAGCGCCACCTGCGTGTCGAGCGGGTGCTGCGGGCCGGCGGCATCCCGCTGCATGTCTGGACCGAATCGCTGCTGCCGGACCCGGCTGCGGTGCGCAAGATCTTCGTGCCACAGGCGGCTGCCGAGGTCCTGTCCGACGAAGGTCCGGAGACCAGTCCGATGGAGCCGACGTTGCATGGCCAGGGCCGTCCGCGGCCGGGTCGTTCGTCCGACATCGGCGGCGACCGCGAGCCGCCGCGCACGACCTGGTTCGACGACCTCAACGCGACCCGCCCGGCCCAGCTGGATCCGGTCGACGCCGCGGCCCACGATTTGCCGGAAAACAGCTCGCTGGGAGGGATCAAGCCTCCCGCCCACGGCATCGTCGGCCTGAGCCGCTGAGCGCTGCCCCGGTCCTTCAGCAGGCCGGTTCCAGAAGGACGAAAGCCGCCCATCGAAGGCGGCTTATTCATGTCGGGACCGGAAAAAAAAGAGCCCCAGCATTGGCTGGGGCTGCAAAGCCTTAACGCTGTCAACACGGTAAGGCACCTGCTCAGGGAGGAAAAGCAGGGAACGAGGACCTTGCGGCCCGTCGCTCAACGACGAGTGTAGCAGCGGCGTTCATCGGTCCGGATCGGTGCGGCTACTGACGCGATCGTGTCGGTGACAGCGATGAAGCAGGCTCGCGCGCGACAATCTTCGATGCGATCCGACGCCTGCGCGCGGGTCCCGTCCGACCCCTTCTTCGTCAGCCGAGAGTCGATCCATGCACCTCCCCCCGCCCTACCCCATGGCCCGTCCGCGCCGCCTGCGCCGCGATGCCTACACCCGCGCGCTGGTGCGCGAGCATCGCCTGCACCCGAGCGACCTGATCTACCCGGTGTTCGTGCTCGAAGGGCAGGACCGCGTCGAGGACGTGCGCTCGATGCCCGGCGTGCAGCGCCTGAGCCTGGACCGCCTGCTGCCGGTGGCCGAACAGTGCGTCGAGCTGGGCGTGCCGGTGATGGCGCTGTTCCCGGTGCTGGACGGCACGCACAAGACGCCCGATGGCCGCGAGGCCGCGAACCCCGACGGCCTGGTGCCGAAGGTCGTCGCCGAGCTCAAGCGGCGCTTCCCCGACCTGGGCGTGATGACCGACGTCGCGCTCGACCCCTACACCAGCCATGGCCAGGACGGCCTGATCGACGACAGCGGCTACGTGCTCAACGACGTCACGATCGAGGTGCTGGTCCGGCAGGCCCTGACCCAGGCACGCGCCGGCGTCGACATCGTCGCGCCCAGCGACATGATGGACGGCCGCATCGGCGCGATCCGCCGCGCGCTGGAGGCCGAGGGCCTGATCCACACCCGCATCATGGCCTACAGCGCCAAGTACGCCAGCGCCTTCTACGGCCCCTTCCGCGACGCGGTCGGCTCGGCCAGCAACCTCGGCAAGAGCAACAAGAAGGTCTACCAGATGGACCCGGGCAACACCGACGAGGCGCTGCGCGAGGTCGGTCTGGACCTGGCCGAAGGTGCCGACATGGTGATGGTCAAGCCCGGCATGCCCTACCTGGACGTGGTCCGACGCGTCAAGGACGAGTTCCATGTGCCGACCTTTGCCTACCAGGTCAGCGGCGAGTACGCGATGCTCAAGGCCGCCGCCGCCAATGGCTGGCTGGACCACGACGCGGTGATGATGGAAAGCCTGCTGGCCTTCAAGCGCGCCGGTGCCGACGGCATCCTGACCTACTTCGCGCTCGATGCGGCGCGGCAGTTGCGGCAGTCGAAGGACTGACGCCAGCGGACTCAGCCGACCGCGAGGCCTTCCATGACCTCGCGCGCCAGGCAAAGGTCTTCCCAGACGCGCGACTTGTCGACCGGGTTGCGCAGCAGGTAGCCGGGGTGGTAGGTCACCACCACCGGCACGCCGTGGTACTGATGGACCTTGCCGCGCAGCCGGCCGATCGGCTCGGCGCTGCGCAGGATGGACTGCACCGCGAAGCGGCCGAGCGCCAGGATCAGGCGCGGCTGCACCAGCTCGACCTGACGCTTCAAGTAGGGCTCGCAGCGTTCGACCTCGTGCGGCTCGGGGTTGCGGTTGCGGGGCGGGCGGCACTTGAGCACGTTGGCGATGTAGACCTGCTCCTCGCCGCCGCCATCGGCCCGTGTCAGGCCGGTCGCGCGCAGCATGTTGTCGAGCAGCTGCCCGGCGTCGCCGACAAAGGGCTGGCCGGTGCGGTCCTCGTTCTCGCCGGGCGCCTCGCCGATCAGCATCCAGCGGGCCTGCCGGTTGCCCACGCCGAAGACGGTGTTGCGGCGGCTGTCGCACAGCTCGCAGGCGCGGCAGCCGGCGACCGCCTCGGCCAGCGCTTCCCAACCCATCGTCGCGACCGGGCTGGACGGGTCGATCGGGCTCGCGCCTCGGGCAGCCTCGGGCACCCAGACGACGGGGGCGGCCACCGCAGGCGTCGCGACAACGGGTGTTGAAACGGCGGGCACCACCGCTTCGCCGGACTGCGCAGTGGGCTCGGCGGCAAGCGCTGCCACCGCCGCGTCCCCGGCCGGCCCCGCAACGGTCGTCGGCAGGCGCAGGTGGATGCCCATCTCCGCCAGCATCGCCACCTGGCGTTCAGACCAGACCATGGCCGTCCTCGTGTTCGCTGCGTTCGTGGCGCGACGTGCCGATGTCCAGCCGCAGCACCAGCGCGTCCTCGCGCTGGCCGACCCCTGCCGGGTAATAGCCGCGCCGCAGGCCGACCTGGACATAGCCATGGCGGGCATAGACCTCGCGGGCGCGCACGTTGCTCGGCCGGACTTCGAGCCAGACGCAGTCGCAGCCGGTGGCGCGGGCATGGCGGGTCAGTTCGTGCAGCAGCCGCACCGCATGACCGCGGCCCTGGTGCTCGGGCGCGACGGTGATGTTGAGCAGGTGCCACTCGTCGACGCCGGCCATCGCGATCATGTAGGCGACCAGTTCGCCGGACGGCGTCTGCAGGCCCTGCGCCAGGTAGCCGGCCGCCAGCGCGTCGATGAAGTTGCCGCGGCTCCACGGGTGCGAGTAGCAGCGCGCCTCGATCGCCAGCAGCGCGTCGAGCGTGTCCAGCGTGATCGGCCGCAGCACCAGCGGCATCGCGCGGGGTGCGCGCGCGGGCTGGGGCGCCGGGGCGGGGGCAGGACGGGCGCTCATCGCGAGACGGCAGACGGTTGGTCCACGCGCTCAGCCGCCCGTTCGGCCGTCGTCTGCGCCACCTTGTCGCGCACATAGAGCGGCAGCGCCAGCGCCGGATCGATCCAGCGGCGTGCCGCATGGGCCCGCCACGCCAGCGCGGCCAGCGCCTCGCCATCGGGCAGGGCCTGCGGGCAGACCGGCAGGTCGAGTCCGCTGGCCGCCGCCTCGTGCACCGTCCAGCCGGGGCCGGCCAGCGCGGCGGGATGGGCCTGCACGAGGGCGCGCAAGGCATCCGGTCGCAGCAGCATCGGCGCGGCGATGACGGCATCCGACGCGTCGCGCGCGAGCTGCCAGTCGACCACGCCGTCGGCACCTTCGATGCGCTGCCAGCAGGCCGCATAGGCCTCGCCCATGCGCGCATCCAGCAGCGTCCAGACGCGCTCGAAGCCGGCTTGCCGATGGGCCGATTCGGCCACCAGCGCGAGCGTGTCGAGCGCCACCAGCGGCCGGTCCAGCCCGATCGCCAGGCCCTGCGCGATGGCGCAGGCGGTGCGCAGACCGGTGAAGGCGCCGGGGCCGCGGCCATAGCCGATCGCGTCGATGTCGGCCATGCGCGCACCAGCGGCGTCGACCAGCGAGGCGATGGCGGGCAACAGGTTCATCGAGGCCTGCGCACCACCGGCCAGCGCGCGCGCCTGCACGACGCCGTCACGCCACACCGCGAGGTGCAGGGTTTCGGTCGCGGCATCGAGGGCAAGCAGGCAGGCTGAGGGCATGGCAAGAAGGCGAAGAGGCCGGTTCAGTGTAGCGGCCGGTCGTCCCGACAAGGCCGATGGCATCGGCCTTGTCGGGACTCGACCGCTCATCGGAAGGACCGTCTCCACCCCTAAGATCGGCCCCGATGCGCAGCCTCCGCCGCCCCTTCCGATCCCTGCTGCCGGCCCTGTCCGCAGCCCTGTTCCTGATGGCCTGGCCAACCGGCGACGCGCGGTCGCAGCCGGCTTCCCCGCTCGCCAGCGCGAACCCGGCGACGCCGCGCCTGCCGCCGGCGGTTCAGGCCGCACTGGCCCAGGCCGGGCTGCCGGCCGAGGCGCTGCACGTCTGGATCGGTCCAGCCGACGGCGGCGAGCCCTGGCTCGCGCACCGCGCCGCCCAGCCCGTCAACCCGGCCTCGCTGATGAAGCTGCTGACGTCGGCGGCGGCACTGGAAACGCTCGGTCGCAGCCACCAGTGGCAGACCCAGGTCTTCGTCGACGCGCCACCGCGCGAGGGCGTGCTGGCCGGCTCGCTGCGCATCCGCGGCGGCGGCGATCCGAGCCTCGTGGCCGAGCGGCTGTGGCTGCTGCTGGACCAGATCCGCCAGCGCGGCGTGCGCGAGATCCGCGGCGACATCGTGCTCGATCGCAGCGCCTACGCCATCCCGGAGGTCGATCCGGCCGCCTTCGACAACGAGCCGCTCAAGCCCTACAACGTGCGGCCCGATGCGCTGCTGGTGAACTTCAAGAGCGTGACGCTGACCTTCCGCCCGCAAGCCGGGCAGTCCTTTGCCGACGTGACGGTCGACCTGCCGCTGGCGGGCTGGCGGGTCAGCGAGCGCGTGCCACTGCTCGACGGCCCGTGCGAGGACTGGCGCGCAAGACTGCAGCCCGACTTCCGCTCGCCCGCGTCCTGGACCTTCGCCGGCGGCCTGCCGCGCAGCTGCGGCGAACGCAGCTGGTCGATCGCCTACAACGAGCCGGCCAGCCACGCCGCGCGGGCCATCGAGGCGCAGTGGCGCGCCTTCGGCGGCATGCTCGGCGGCACGGTGCGCAACGCCGGTCCGGGCACGGCCGGTGCGACCGGGCAGCCCTGGTTCACCTTCAGCTCGCCGCCGCTGGCCGACGTGCTGCGGCCGATGAACCTGTTCAGCAACAACACCATCGCCCAGCAGATGCTGCTGGCGCTGGGCGGTCCGGCCAACCTGCCGACAGCGCCGGGTTCGAGGCCGATGAATGCCGGCGAATCGAACGTGGTGGCCGCTGCGCCGGCCAGCTGGGAGGCCGGCCGCGCCGTCGTCACCGGGCTGTTGCCGCGGGTGGGCTGCATCGCCGACGAGCTGCGGCTGGAGAACGGCTCGGGCCTGTCGCGCGACGAGCGCATCACGCCGCGCTGCCTGGCGCAATGGCTGCGCTGGTCCTGGCGCCAGCCGTGGATGCCGGACCTGCTGTCGAGCCTGCCGCTGGCCGGCGAGGCGACCGCCCGGCGGGCCTATTCGGTGGCAGGTCGGGCGCACCTGAAGACCGGTTCGCTGGCCGACGTCGCCGGACTGGCCGGCTACATCGACGGCCTGGATGGGCGTCGCGCGGTGGTCGTGGTCATCCTCAACCATCCCCAGGCCCATCGAGACGGCAGCCGGGCGGTGCTCGACGCGGTGCTGGGCTGGGGCGCGGAACGGCTGGCTGCGCCGCGCTGACGGCGGCGGTCCAGGCGGTCGATCAGAACGGGTTGTTGCGGGCCCGGAAGATCGCCCCGGCGGTGCCGGCCGCGATCTGGTTGTGGAAGGCCGGACCGGGGATGACGTCGAAGGCCCAGAGCCAGTTGGTGCTGGTCGCGTTGGCCACCAGCGTCGTGGTGGTGCAGGACGTCGACGGCGTGGCCGTGTTGCAGGCCGACGTCTTCAGCGAGCTTTCCGCGTCGCTGAAGAGCAGGTAGAGCGACGAGAACAACGCATTCGGCGTCGTCGTCGTCATCGAGCGCAGGCGGTCATCGAAGATGACCTCGCCGGCATACCGGCCGTCGTTGATCACCGCCGTGCGGAAGGCCGTGTTGAAGGCCTTGGTGAGCTCGGTCAGCGCATCGGAGCGGGAACTCTGGTCCTGGCAGCTCCCGCTGATCCGGATGCCATCGGCATAGGCCCGCGGCGAGCAACCCAGGTCGGGCACCGTGCCGTAGATGACGCGCGGACCGGCGCCGTTGTTCGTGAGATCGTTGATGAGGCCCGCCAGCTGCCGCCCCTTGTCGGCGAGCTGGGCTTCCAGCGTCACGAGCGCAGCCGGCTGAGATCCGGATGCGGTGGCCTTGTAGACATCGTAGGCGTCGATGACATCCCACAGTCCCCCTTGGACGGTCACCAGCGTCGACGGCACGAACGCGGCCGCTCCCGGCGAGACGCGGGCCGCAGCGACCTGGGCCGCGATGTCGGCGACCCTCGCGCCGGCCACCGCACCCATCACGCCGTTGGACGTGCCGCCGAGCGGGCAGTTCGGCAGCGTCAGGCCCATCTCGGAGGCCAGGCGCTGGTTCCACAGCGGGTTGTCGCCGCAGCTGGCACCGTTGATGTTGACCTTGAGGCCGCTGCCGTCGACGGCGCTCAGGTCATCCCCGAAGGACATCATCCGCGTCGGCACATAGGGCTCGATCCGGCTGGAGCTGTCGCAGCCCGCAAGTCCGGCCAACACGAGGCTGAGGACGGCGGCGGTGCGCATCAGGCGCGCAAGCAGGGACTGGGGATTCATCAGGTCTCCAACGGGGAACCGGGCAGGGTCGGGGGTCAGGGGCAGGACGGCGGAACGGGGGCGATCAGGCGGCTGCGGCACGCTGCAGGCGGTCGCGGACACCGTCCCAGGCGCTGTCGGCTGGCGGCTCCTCGACCCAGATCAGCGACACCTGGGCATCGTCGAAGTCGCGCAGCGCACCGAACAGCTCGTGCGCCACCGCAGCCGGGTCGGACGGCAGGGTCCGCCAGACCACGCCGGAGATCCCAGCCGGCTTCGGGAGGCGCGAATATACCGCCAGCGTCGGAGGCTTTCGTGACGCCCTCGACGCTTCGGCCAGGCTGGACGCGAGCACGCCAAGGCCCTGTTCGAGCGCCGCCCGGTCCATCAGCCGGACCTTGGCGCGCGGCGCGTAGTGGGCGGCCAGCGTGCCCGAGGCGCGCGGGGCCTGGGCGTCCGGCGCGAGCAGCGGCTCGCCGGCCGCCGCCTCGATCTGGGCGCGGCCCAGGCTGCCCGGGCGCAGCAGCACCGGGTGGCCGCGGCTGCAGTCGACGATGGCCGACTCGATGCCGACCTCGCACTCGCCGCCCTCCAGCACCAGCAGGCCGGCGGCCTCGGGCTGGCCGGCGAACTCGCTCATCACATGCGTGGCGCGGGTCGGGCTGACGCGGCCGAAGCGGTTGGCGCTCGGCGCGGCCACGCCGCTGACACCGGCCCGCGCCGCTTCGCGCAGCAGCGCCTGGGCGACCGGGTGCGAGGGGCAGCGCAGGCCCACGCTGGCCTGGCCACCGGCGGCCTCGGCCGCGACGCCGGGCCGACGCGGCACGATCACCGTCAGCGGTCCGGGCCAGAAGGCATCCATCAGGCGCCGGGCCAGCGGCGGGATCTCGGCGGCATAGGCCTCGGCCGCCGCCGCATCGGCCACGTGCACGATCAGCGGGTGGTCGCTGGGCCGGCCCTTGGCCGCGAAGATGCGGGCGACGGCCTGCGCCTGGTCGGCGCGTGCGCCCAGGCCGTAGACCGTCTCGGTCGGCAGCGCGACGAGGCCGCCTTCGGCCAGCCGGGCCACCGCCGCCCGCAGGCTGGCGTCACGTTCGGCCTCGGTCGAGGTTGGCAACAGGACAGGCATGGACAAGGGTCGTCGGGGGGACTACGGAGCGTCGTCTGGCAACGGTCTGACGGGCCGGAGGGCCGATCAGAACGGCTCGAAACCGAGCACGGCCGCCGCCTGCAAGGCGACCGTGCGCGCCGCCTCGGGGGTTGGCGCGGTGATCGTCAGGTGGCCCATCTTGCGGGCGCGCCGCACCTCGGTCTTGCCGTACAGGTGCAGGTGCGTGCCGGGCAGCGCCAGCACGCCGGACCAGTCGGGCGCGCGCTCCCGGCCGGCGGCATCGAACCACAGGTCGCCCAGCAGGTTGAGCATGACGGTGGCCGAATGCAGCCGGGGCGCGACCAGCGGCAGGCCGGCCAGCGTGCGCACCTGCAGGTCGAACTGCGAGACGTCGCAGCTGTCGATGCTGTGGTGACCGGAGTTGTGCGGGCGCGGCGCCATCTCGTTGGCAACCAGGCTGCCATCGGCCAGCACGAAGAACTCGATGCACAGCACGCCGACATAGGCCAGCTCGGCCGCGATGCGGCCCGCCGAGTCGATCGCGGCGGCCTGCGTCGCCGCCGGGATGCCTTCGGCCGGCACGGTCGTGACGGCCAGGATGCCGTCGCGGTGCAGGTTGCGCTGCACCGGCAGGTGCACGCACTGGCCGTCAGCACCACGCGCCACGACCACGCTCAGTTCGGCGGCCAGCGGCAGCATCTTTTCCAGCAGGCAGGGCACGCGGCCCAGCGCGGACCAGGCCTGCGCGAGTTCGGCGGCATCGCGCACGCGGCGCTGGCCCTTGCCGTCGTAGCCCATGCGCGAGGTCTTCAGGATGCCCGGCAGCAGCAGGGCCGTGTCGACGCCGGCGAGGTCGGCCTCGGACCCGATGCGGGCATGCGGCGCACAAGGCACGCCGCTCGCCACGAAGTGGGCCTTCTCGGTGGCGCGGTCCTGGCAGACCGCCACCGCGTCGCCGGCCGGGGCGACCGGGCGGTGCGTGGCCAGCTGGCGCAGCGAGGCGGCGGGCACGTTCTCGAACTCGGTGGTGATCGCGGCCGACACGTTGGCCAGCGCGGTCAGGCCGATGACGTCCTCGTAGCCGGTGCGCACGTGTTCGTGGGCGACCCAGCCGGCGGGGCTGGCGGCATCGGGTTCGAGCACCGCCGTGCGGTAACCCATCTGCTGTGCGGCCTGGACAAACATGCGGCCGAGCTGGCCGCCGCCCATCACGCCCAGCGTGGCCTGGCCATCGGGAAGGATCACGGGATGTGCGGCCATCAGTCGTCCAGCGTCATCGCGCGGGCCACCTCGGTCTGGCGGGCCCGGAAGGCGTCCAGCCGGGCCGCGAGGTCGGCATCGCGGTTGGCCAGCAGCGCCACCGCGAACAGCGCCGCGTTGGCCGCGCCGGCCACACCGATCGCGAAGGTGGCCACCGGGATGCCCTTGGGCATCTGGACGATCGAGTGCAGCGAGTCCACGCCCTGCAGGTGCTTGCTGGCCACCGGCACGCCGAGCACCGGCACGGGCGTCTTGGCGGCCAGCATGCCGGGCAGGTGCGCGGCCCCGCCGGCGCCGGCGATGATGGCCTGCAGGCCGCGTCCGCGGGCAGCCTCGGCGTAGGCGAACATGTCGTCGGGCATGCGGTGGGCCGAGACCACGCGTGCCTCGAAGGGCACGGCAAACTCGGTGAGAATCTGGGCCGCCTGTCGCATGGTGTCCCAATCGCTGTTGGAACCCATGACGATGCCGACCACGGGCGAGGCGCTGTTCACTGCAGGCTCCGGGCGAGACAAAGGCGGGATTTTAGGCGGCGCGTGCCGTCCGCTTGCTTTCCCCGGCACTGCCCTCAAGTCCCGTCGGCTCAACACCCGGCTCTCGCCTCCCCTCCCGCCCCGCTTCCCCTAGGTGCCGCGATGATCGACATCACCCTCGAGAACTTTGAAACCGAACTGATCCAGGCCTCGTTGCAGCAGCCCGTGCTGCTCGACATCTGGGCGCCCTGGTGCGGTCCGTGCCGCCAGCTCGGCCCGATGCTGGAACGTCTGGAGACCGCCTACGACGGCCGCTTCACGCTGGCCAAGCTCAACAGCGACGAGGTGCCCGAGATCGCCGGCCAGCTCAGCCAGATGTTCGGCGTGCGCTCGATCCCGTTCTGCGTGATGTTCAGCAAGGGCCAGCCGGTCGACGGCTTCGTCGGCGCGATCCCCGAGGCGCAGATCCGCGAGTTCCTCGACAAGCACGTGCCCAGCGAGGCCGAGATCGAGGCCGAAGCCGAGGTCGAGGAAGCCGAGGCACTGGCCGAGGACGGCAACGCGGAGGCGGCGCTGGCCAAGCTGCAGGAAGCCGTGGCGATCGACCCGTCCAACGACACCGCCCGCCAGGACTACGTCAAGCTGCTGCTGCAGGAAGGCCGCGTCAGCGACGCCCGCCGGGCCTGGGAGCCGATGGCGGGCAAGGCCATCGTCGACCAGCGCATCGCCGCGCTGGGCGCCTGGCTGGAGGCCTGCGAGTCCATGGCCAGCGCCCGCCCGATGGCCGAACTGGACGCCGCCATCGCCGCCAACAAGCGCGACTTCGAGGCCCGCTACGCCCGCGCCCGCCAGCTCTTCGCGCTGCAGGACCACACCGCCGCGATGGATGAGCTGCTGGAGATCCTGATGCGCGACAAGACCTGGGCGGAAGGCCGCGCTCGCAAGACCTACGTCGCGATCCTGGAGCTGATGACCAAGCCGGCACCCAAGCCGGTGGCAGCCACCGAGGCCAAGGGCGCGGTCGAGATCGCCGGCAAGACGGCCGCGGTCGCCAGCGATCCGCTGCTGGACCAGTACCGCCGCAAGCTGAGCATGGCGCTGTTCTGAGCCGCGCGCAGCCGGGGACTCAGGCTGCGGCCTTGGGCTCGGCCACCGTCGGCCCGAGCCGGTTGCGCTCCAGATCGGCCGCCGCCAGCATCTCCAGCAGCCGGGCGCTGCGGCTGCGATAGAGCTGCAGCGGTGCCTCGGCCTCGCCCAGGTGACGCGCGCCGATCGCGGCCAGGCCCAGGCGCTCGAACAGCGGCCCCAGCAGCGCATGCGCCACGGCCTGCTCCTCGGGCTCGGTCGCACCGAGGAAGGCCGATTCGGCCTGCCGGGCCGCCACCAGGGCCTCGTCGCCCTGCCCCAGCGCCAGCAGGCAGGTCGCCCGATCGGCCTGGAACAGGCATTCCGAAAAAGCCAGGCCCTCACGCAGCGCGCCGTCCAGATGGGCGTCGTACAGGGCCAGTGCGGCCGCATGCTCGCCCAGCGCCGACAGGACCAGCGCCTGCTGCATCGGCGTGTGGTGACTCAGGGCCTTGGTGCGCACGTTCAGGTCGAGCTGGCGCGACGAGTCGGTGCCCAGCCGGGCGCGCTTGACCTTGAGGCCGTCGGGCGTGCCGAAGCGTTCGGTCAGGCGCACCTCCATGACGCGCAGGGCGGCCATGTTGTACATGAGCGAGCTGAGTGCCGCCCCGTCGCCTTCGGCCGTCGCATGGGCCCGCGCCTGCAGGTACCAGGGCTGGGCCAGGTCTTCCCGGCCGGCGTAGTGGTAGGCCCCGGCCACGACCGTGCAGGCGCGCGAGCGGGCCGAGTGGTGGGTGGCGGGCGCCACGGTCAGCGCGATGCGCACATGCTCGATCGTCGCGGCGTAGTCATGGACCCGGAAGTCGAGGTGTGCCAGCCACGCTGCCGCCAGCGAATGGGCCCGTGGCGCACGCATCTGCGCGGCCTGCACCACCGCCTTGCCGACCCGCTCGCGGGCCCGCAAGCTGACGTTCTCGAAGTAGTCGGCCAGGCCCTCGGCCAGCCACAGCCAGGCGCCCAGCACGGTCTGCGTGTGGATGTCGCCGAGCTGGCGCAGCTGATGGACCTCGCGGCGCGCCAGGTCCAGCTCGCCGAGCCGGGCATAGACCACTGCGCGCTCGGCCCGCAGGAAGGGCAGCTCGCGCGGGATGCGGGCCCGCTCGATGGCCTCGTCGAGGTTGCGCAGCAGTCGGTGCATGGCGGGTCGCAGTCGGTGGGCTACGGCGCCGCGTGGCGGGCCGTCAGGCGGTGAGGCGCTCGAGCGCCTCCCGGTAGGTCGCCGCGGTGTGGGCGATGACATCGGCCGGCAGCGCCGGTGCGGGCGCCTGCTTGTTCCACGGTTGACCGTCGACGCGGGCCGCCTCCAGCCAGTCGCGCAGGAACTGCTTGTCGAAGCTCGGCGGGTTGCGGCCCTCGGCCAGCGCCTGCTGGTAGTGCTCGACCGGCCAGTAGCGCGACGAGTCGGGCGTCAGCACCTCGTCCATCAGCGTCAGCGTGCCGTCGGCAGCGAGGCCGAACTCGAACTTGGTGTCCGCGATGATGATGCCCTTGGTCAGGGCATGTGCCGCGGCCGCCTGGTAGAGCGCGATCGAGATCGAACGGATGCGCTCGGCCAGGTCGCTGCCGATGATCTCGGCCATGCGCGCGAGGCTGATGTTCTCGTCGTGGTCGCCCATCTCGGCCTTGGTGGCCGGCGTGAAGATCGGCTCGGGCAGGCGGTCGGCGTTGCGCAGGCCCTCCGGCAGCGTCACGCCGCAGACGGAGCGGCTGTCCTGGTATTCCTTCCAGCCACTGCCGGCGAGGTAGCCACGCACGACGGCCTCGACCGGCACGGGCTTCAGGCGCTTGACCAGCATCGAGCGGCCTCGCACGCGATCAGCCTCGTCGGGCGCGACGACCGAGGTCGGGTCCTCGCCGGTCAGGTGGTTGGGCACGACATGGCCGAGCTTGTCGAACCAGAACTGCGCCATGCGCGTCAGCAGTTCGCCCTTGCCGGGGATGCCCTCGCCCATGATCACGTCGAAGGCGGAGATGCGGTCGCTGGCGACCATCAGGATGCGGTCCTCGCCGACGGCGTAGTTGTCACGGACCTTGCCACGTGCGAGCAGCGGCAGCGAACGGAGGCTGGATTCTTGGAGGGCGGCGGCAGCGGTCACGGCTCGATCGGAGGGAAGTTTCACGAATTGTAGGGGGGCCCTTCCATGCAAAAGGCCCGCCGGGTGCGGGCCTTCCTCATTCGGACGGACGGGAATACGAGGGGCCCAAGCGGCGATGCGCCGGGGCCCGACCGCCGTTCAGCGCACCTGCTGCGCGAGCGCGCCGGCGGCGTACTGGCGGGCGACCTCGTCCAGCGCGATCGCCTTGATCTTGCCGGCCTGGCCTTCGCAGCCGAACTCCATGTAGCGCTGCTTGCAGACCAGCCGGGCGGCCTCGCGGGCCGGCTTGAGCCACTCGCGGGCATCGAACTTGTCAGGGTGCTCGGCCATGAACTTGCGCACCGCGCCGGTCATCGCCAGGCGGATGTCGGTGTCGATGTTGATCTTGCGCACGCCGAACTTGATGGCCTCCTGGATCTCCTCGACCGGCACGCCATAGGTCTCCTTCATCTGGCCGCCGTACTGGTTGATGATGGCCAGCAGCTCCTGCGGCACCGAGGACGAACCGTGCATCACCAGGTGGGTGTTGGGGATGCGGGCATGGATCTCCTTGACGCGGCTGATCGCCAGGATGTCGCCGGTGGGCTTGCGGCTGAACTTGTAGGCGCCGTGGCTGGTGCCGATCGCGATGGCCAGCGCATCGAGCTGGGTCGCCTTGACGAACTGGGCAGCCTCTTCGGGATCGGTCAGCAGCGCGCTGTGGTCGAGCCTGCCGACCGCGCCGACGCCGTCTTCCTCTCCCGCTTCACCCGTCTCCAGCGAGCCCAGGCAGCCAAGTTCGCCTTCGACCGTCACGCCGACCTGGTGGGCCATGTCGACGACCTTGCGGGTCACCTCGACGTTGTAGGCGAAGTCCGCCGGGGTCTTGCCGTCCTCGCGCAGCGAGCCGTCCATCATCACCGAGCCGAAGCCCAGGTTGATCGCGCCCTCGCAGATCTTCGGGCTGGTGCCGTGGTCCTGGTGCATGACCAGCGGGATGTGCGGATAGGCCTCGACCGCCGCCTGGATCAGGTGCTTGATGAAGCTCTCGCCAGCGTACTTGCGGGCGCCGGCGCTGGCCTGCAGGATGACCGGGGCGCCGACCTCGTCGGCCGCGGCCATGACGGCCTGGACCTGTTCGAGGTTGTTGACGTTGAACGCCGGGATGCCATAGCCGTTTTCGGCGGCATGGTCGAGCAGCTGGCGCATCGAGACGAGTGGCATGGTGGGAACCTCAGGGAGTGGATGGAACCGGCAGGCAACGCGGCACCTTATCGATGCGGCAGGGCCACCGACTCCGGGGGAACCCCGCTTCCGGCCGCCGCCTCCGCAGAATGAAACCGCGTTGTAACTCGCACGATTCTAGGGTCCGGTCCACGCGAACCCGAGCGTGTCCCCATCGCCAACATCCCACCTCGGCCGGCGTGTGCGCAGCCGTCAACGAAAAAGGCCGCCCGGGTGGGCGGCCTTGAGGGCGTGGCGCGTGGCGCCGATCGGACGGATCAACCGACCCGGCAGACCTTGAGCATGTTGGTGCCGCCGGGATAGCCCATCGGCTCGCCGCAGGTGATGGCGTAGGTGTCGCCCGGGCGCAGCACGCCACGGTCGACCAGCACGCGCTCGGCAGCGGCCAGTGCGGTGTCGCGGTCGTCGAACTTGCCCATCAGGATCGGGCGCACGTTGCGGTACAGCGCCATGGCGCGCTCGGACTTGGCCTGGGTCGTCAGGCCGTAGATCGGCACGTCGATGCGGTAGCGGCTCATCCACAGCGCGGTCGAGCCGGACTCGGTCAGCGCCAGGATGGCCTTGCAGCCCAGGTGGTGCGCGGTGAACAGCGCGCCCATCGCGATCGACTGGTCGATGCGGGCGAACTTCTTGTTGGTGAAGTTGGCGTCGAGCTGGAAGTCCTCGGCACGCTCGGCAGCCAGCGCGATGGCGGCCATCTGCTCGATGGTCTCGACCGGGTACTTGCCGGCGGCCGTCTCGGCGCTCAGCATGACCGCGTCGGTGCCGTCCAGCACGGCGTTGGCGACGTCGCTGACCTCGGCGCGGGTGGGCACCGGGTTCTGGATCATCGACTCCATCATCTGCGTCGCGGTGATGGTGACCTTGTCCATCTCGCGGGCCATGCGGATCATGCGTTTCTGCAGCGCGGGCACCGCCGCGTTGCCGACTTCCACGGCCAGGTCACCACGGGCGACCATGATGCCGTCGCTGGCCTTGAGGATCTGGTCGAGCACGGGGATGGCCTCGCTGCGCTCGATCTTGGCGATCATGCCGGGCTTGTGACGCCACGGTTCGCCGGCCACGTTGGCCAGCTGGCGCGCCATCTCCATGTCGGTGGCGTTCTTCGGGAAGCTCACCGCGAGGTACTCGCACTGGAAGGACATCGCGGTCTTGATGTCCTCCATGTCCTTGGCCGTCAGGGCCGGCGCGGTCAGGCCGCCGCCCTGCTTGTTGATGCCCTTGTTGTTGGACAGCTCGCCGCCGATCTTGACGACGGTGTGGACCTGCTCGCCACGCACCGCGTCGACGACCAGCACGATCAGGCCGTCGTTGAGCAGCAGCGTGTCGCCGGGCTTCACGTCGCGCGGCAGTTCCTTGTAGTCCAGGCCGACGCCGCCGAGGTCACCGGGCTCGGCCCGGCCGGCGTCCAGCACGAAGGGCTGGCCCTGTTCGAGCATCACCTTGCCTTCGGCGAACTTGCCGACGCGGATCTTCGGGCCCTGCAGGTCGGCCATGATGGCCACCGGCTTGCCGACGCGGCGGGCAGCCTCGCGCACCAGCGTCGCGCGGTCGATGTGGTCCTGCGCCTTGCCGTGGCTGAAGTTCAGGCGCACGACATCGACCCCGGCACGGATCATCCGCTCCAGCACCTCGGGGTCCGACGAGGCGGGGCCGAGGGTTGCAACGATCTTGGTATGGCGGGGCATGGGGCGGTCTCCTGGGGGTCGTTCACCGCGTCAGGGCCTCGTCAGCGACGGGCTGCAAGGGGGCCACAGCGGTGTGGCGGCGGATTATCAGCCTGACTCTGGAACAACGAGGTTACGAGCGACGCCCGGCCCCGTTGTCCCGCCCGCACAGGGGCTCAGCGGCGCGAGGCCGCCGCGTCCGCCACCGCCAGCGCGGTCATGTTGACGACGCGGCGCATCGACGCCGACGGCGTCAGGATGTGCACCGGCGCGGCCGCGCCCAGCAGGATCGGGCCGACCGTGACGCCCTTGCCCGAGGTCATCTTCAGCACGTTGAACAGGATGTTCGCGGCGTCGATGTTGGGCAGCACCAGCAGGTTGGCCGCGCCAGTCAGGCGGCTGTCGGGCAGGATGTTGTGGCGCAGCTTCTCCGACAGCGCGGCGTCGCCGTGCATCTCGCCATCGCACTCGATCTGCGGGTTGCGGGCCACGAACAGGTCGCGGGCCGCACGCACCCGCTTCGCCGACGGCCGGCTCGACGAGCCGAACATCGAGTGCGACAGGAAGGCCACCTTGGGCGGCACGCCGAAGCGGCGCACTTCCTCGGCCGCCATGCGGGCGATCTCGGCCAGTTCCTCGGCGCTCGGCTGCTCGTTGATGAAGGTGTCGGTGATGAAGAGGTTGTGCTCCTCCAGCATCAGCGCGTTCATCGTCGCCATGGTCTGCACGCCGGCCTGCGCGCCGATGACCGCCTTGACATGCTCGAAGTGGCTGTCGAAGCGGCCGTGCAGGCCGCACAGCATCGCGTCGGCATCGCCGCGGCGCAGCAGCAGCGCCGAGATCAGCGTGGTCGAGCGCCGCACCGCCGCCTTGGCCGCCTCGGGCGAGACGCCCTCGCGGCCCATCAGGCGGTGGTAGTCCTCCCAGCAGGCGCGGAAGCGCGGATCGTCTTCCGGATCGACCACCTCGAAGTCGGTACCGGCCTTCAGGCGCAGGCCGGCGCGCTCGATGCGCATCTGGATGACGTTGGGGCGGCCGACCAGGATGGGCTTGGCCATGCCCTCGGCCAGCACGGCCTGGACCGCACGCAGCACGCGCTCGTCCTCGCCCTCGGCGTAGACCACGCGCGAGGGCGCGCGCTTGGCGGCGGCGAAGACCGGGCGCATGAACATGCCGGTCTGGTAGACGTAGCGGGTCAGCGACTCGCGGTAGGCGTCGAGGTCCTCGATCGGCCGCGTGGCCACGCCGGACTCGGCAGCCGCGCGCGCCACGGCCGGCGCGATGCGCAGGATCAGGCGGGCGTCGAAGGGCTTGGGGATGATGTATTCGGGGCCGAACTGCAGTTCCTGGCCGGCGTAGGCGGCGGCCACCTCGTCGCTGGTCTCCTCCTTGGCCAGCGCGGCGATCTCGCGCACGCAGGCGAGCTTCATCGCTTCGGTGATGCGGGTCGCGCCGCAGTCCAGCGCACCCCGGAAGATGTAGGGGAAGCACAGCACGTTGTTGACCTGGTTCGGGTAGTCCGAACGTCCGGTCGCGACGATGCAGTCGGGCTTGGCCTGGCGCGCCAGCTCGGGGCGGATCTCCGGCTCGGGATTGGCCAGCGCCAGGATGATGGGCTTGTCGGCCATGGTGGCGACCATCTCCGGCGACAGCACGCCGGCGGCCGAGCAGCCCAGGAAGACGTCGGCTCCGGCGATGACCTCGGCCAGCGTCTTCAGTTCGGTGGACTGGCAGTAGCGCTGCTTGGACTCGTCGAGCTTGTCGCCGCGGCCGGCTCGGATCACGCCCTTGGAGTCGCAGACGAAGATGTTCTCGATCCGCACGCCCAGGCCGACCATCAGGTCCAGGCAGGCGATGGCCGCCGCGCCAGCGCCGGAGACCACCAGCCTGACCTCGCCGATGCGCTTGCCGACCAGTTCCAGTCCGTTGAGCAGGGCCGCGCCGGAGATGATCGCGGTGCCGTGCTGGTCGTCGTGGAAGACCGGGATCTGCATGCGCTCGCGCAGCTTCTTCTCGATGTAGAAGCACTCCGGCGCCTTGATGTCCTCGAGGTTGATGCCGCCCAGCGTCGGCTCCAGCGAGGCAATGATGTCGACGAGCTTGTCCGGATCGCGCTCGGCCAGCTCGATGTCGAACACGTCGATGCCGGCGAACTTCTTGAACAGGCAGCCCTTGCCCTCCATCACCGGCTTGCCGGCCAGCGGGCCGATGTCGCCCAGGCCCAGCACGGCGGTGCCGTTGGTCACCACGCCGACGAGGTTGCCGCGCGAGGTGTACTCGGCGGCCTTGCTTGGGTCGGCCTGGATGTCGAGGCAGGCGTAGGCGACACCCGGCGAATAGGCCAGCGACAGGTCGCGCTGGTTCATCAGCGGCTTCAGCGGCGTCACCGAAATCTTGCCGCGCACGGGCGAGCGGTGATATTCGAGCGCGGCTTCGCGCAGGGCTTGTTCGGCGGGGGTCAGGGCTGCCATGGTGTGTGTCTCCGGAGGTCGGATGTTCTTCGCGGGGCGCGAAGATTACAGCGCAGGCACACACATCGCATGCCCGGAAACGCCCGCAGGAGGGCTGTTTCCGGGGTTCATGTCAGCTTCCCGCAAGGGCCATGCACAAGTCGCATGGGTTACGGGAAGGCCGTTCAGGACCGGCGGGCGCCGGCCGTCTCGGACCGTCGCGGGATCAGCTTTCGGCGCGCTTGCCGAGGATCTCGAAGGCCGGCAGGGTCTTGCCCTCGAGCACTTCCAGGAACGCGCCGCCGCCGGTCGAGATGTAGCTGACGTCCTTCTCGATGCCGTACTTGGCGATGGCCGCCAGCGTGTCGCCGCCGCCGGCGATGCTGAAGGCGTCGCTCGTCGCGATGGCCTGCGCGATGGCCTCGGTGCCGCCGGCGAAGGCGTCGAACTCGAACACGCCGACCGGACCGTTCCAGACGATGGTGCCGGCCGCCGCCAGCTGGTCGGCCAGGATCCGCGCGGTCTTCGGACCGATGTCGAGGATCAGGTCGTCGTCCTCGACCGCGTCGGCGGCCTTGACCGTCGCCTCGGCGTCGGCGGCGAAGCGCTTGGCGCAGACCACGTCGACGGGGATCGGCACCTCGGCGCCACGCGCCTTCATCGCCTCGATCACGGCACGCGCCTCGCCCAGCAGGTCGGGCTCGGCCAGGCTCTTGCCGATCTTCAGGCCGGCGGCCAGCATGAAGGTGTTGGCGATGCCACCGCCAACGATCAGGCCGTCGACGTTCTTCGCCAGCGCCTGCAGGATGGTCAGCTTGGTGCTGACCTTGCTGCCCGCGACGATCGCCACCAGGGGGCGCTTCGGCTGGGCCAGCGCGCGGCCGATGGCGTCGATCTCGGCGGCCAGCAGCGGACCGGCGCAGGCGACCTTGGCGTACTGGGCGATGCCGTAGGTCGAGGCCTCGGCGCGGTGCGCGGTGCCGAAGGCGTCGTGCACGAAGACGTCGCACAGCGCGGCCATCTGGCGAGCCAGCGCCTCGTTGTTCTTCTTCTCGCCCTTGTTGAGGCGGCAGTTCTCCAGCATCACCAGCTGGCCCGGCGCGACCTGCACGCCATCGACCCAGTTGGCGATGACCGGGATCTCGCGGCCCATCAGCTCGCCCATGCGCGCAGCGACCGGCGCGAGGCTGTCCTCGGGCTTGAACTCGCCCTCGGTCGGGCGACCCAGGTGGCTGGTCACCATCACCGCGGCGCCGGCCTTCAGGGCCATCTCGATGCAGGGGATCGAGGCGCGGATGCGGGTGTCCTCGGTGATGCGGCCGGCATCGTCCTGCGGCACGTTCAGGTCGGCGCGGATGAACACGCGCTGGCCCGCCAGCTGGCCGGCGGCGATCAGGTCGTAAAGGCGCTTGATCTTCATGGGTCTAGCCTCGTTTCAGAAGTGGGAAGGTTGGAAGTTCAGGATTCCGGGGGCTTGTTCTGGATGCGGGATTCGATCGGACCTGGCCGGGCCTCACCAGCCCAGGCCGATGCGCAGCGGCAGGAAGACGGCCATGCCGACCAGGATGGTGCCGAGCATGCCGCGCCGCAGGACGAACCAGGCGATGCCGGCCACCGCGCCGACCACGCGGGCATCGGCCAGCGTCCGGATCAGCTGACCCTGCGTCAGCAGCACCTCGGGCACGACGACCGCCACCAGCGCGGCCAGCGGCGCGAACTTCAGCGCCCGCTTGCTCCAGGCCGGCAGCGGGAGTTCCTCGCGCGGCATCAGCAGCAGGCCGCGCGCGACGAAGGTGACGACCCCCATGCCGAGGATGGTGAGGGCGGTGGTCCAGGCGTCCATGTGGCAGGCGTTCCCGTGGTCAGGCGGCGGCGTCGGGCGCGGCGTCCTTGCCGACGCGACGGCCCGCGCCGCCATCGCCGTCCATCATCAGCCCGGCGGCGACGGCAGCGGCGACCGCCACGATGATGTGCAGCTTGTACGGCAAGGCGAAGGCGGCCAGCGCCGCCAGCCCGGCCACCGCCGCCGCGACCCAGGTGGCGCGGTCGACCAGCAGCGTGCAGGTCAGGCCGATCAGCGCCAGCGTGCCAGCGAAGCCCAGGCCCCAGGCCGGCGGCACCGAATCGGCCAGCACGATGCCGGCGATCGACGGGATCTGCCAGGTGATCCACATCAGGGAGATGCCACCCAGGAAGTAAGGCACCTGGCGCGGGTCGGGCTCCGGCTCGGGCCAGGCCTTCAGGAAGACGACGTAGTTGAGGTCGGCGGCGAAATAGGCCATCGACAGGCGTTTCGCGCGGCTCAGGCCGCCGAAGTACCAGCGCCACTGCGCGCTGTAGATGACGAATCGCAGGTTGACGACGAAGGACGTCAGCCAGACCACCCACATGGGCGCGCCGACCGCCAGCAGTGGCAGCGAGGCGAGCTGCGACGAGCCGGCGAACACGACCAGGCTCATCAGCAGCGCGAGCGGGATGTCCAGCCCACTCTTGATCATCGCCACGCCGGTGACCAGGCCCCAGGCCGCGATGCCCGGCGTCATCGGCAACAGGTCGTGCATGCCGCGCCGGAACTGGGGGTCGGCCAGCAGGTGGGTCAGGTCGGAGCGCCAGGAGGCCAGTCGGGACATCCGGCGATTGTCACATCGGCTCCCGTGTCGGAGCCACGCGCAGCGGTACGTCGCGGGTACGGAACGCGCGGGGCCGGTCGCGCTGGCCGGGTCCGCATCAATGCGTGGTCGACTGGCGCGGCGTCGCGGCGCGCGCGGTGTGTACCGGCGGTGCGGCGTTCGGACCGGCGTCGCCGTGGCTGTTCTTCGGCGCGCTGCCTTCGGGCTTGTCGGCCGGGTTCGCATGCGCATCCGCCGGGGCCGCGCCCTCGCCACCCTCGGGCGCGGAGGCCGGATCGGGCGCGGGCCTGGCGGTCTTGCGCGGGACGACCGGGGCGATGCCCTCGATCTTGTTCTCGCGCATGTACTCGTCCATCTCGCGCCAGCCGGCGTAGACCGCCGCCTTGGTCGCCTTCGGATTGAGCGTGTAGCAGTCCTCGATGGCGCGCATCGCATGCCGGCAGGCGCTGCCGATGGCCATGCCGTCTGCCTCCTTGCGGGCGGCGGCGGCCGTGCCGCTCTCGATGCCGAGGGCGTCGCAGCCGACCATGAGGCCGGCGGCCAGGAGCAGGGAAATCAGGGTGAGGATGCGGCGCATGGTCGGCTCGGGAGGAAGTCTCCCCCCTGCTATCGACCGGCGCCGGCCGCGCTTGAGGCGGACCCCGCTTTTCGAGCGATCGACCCGGCCTTCAACCCAGGACCAGGCCGGTCGGGACCGGACGGGCCTGCAGGAATTCACGCCCCGACACCCGCTTGCCACCCGGCCGCTGCAGCCGCGTCAGCCACAGCGCGCCGTCGCCGCAGGCCACGCACGGGCCGTCCGCATCGACCGCGACGACCTGCCCCGGCGCGCCGGCCGGCACGTCGCCGGTCGCCAGCCGGGCGGCCCAGACCTTGACGGTCTCTGCGGCGCCATCGGTCGGTACCCGGCAGGTCGCGCCGGGAAAGGGGTCGAAGGCACGCACACGGCGCTCGATCACCGTCGCCGGCTGCCGCCAGTCGATCGCGGCCTCGGCCTTCTCGATCTTGTGGGCGTAGGTCACGCCCTCGGTCGGCTGGACCACCGGATGCAACCGGCCGTGCGCGGCATCGTCGAGCGAACGCAGCACCAGCGCGGCGCCCTGCGCGGCGAGGCGGTCGTGCAGCGTGGCGGTGGTGTCGTCGGCGCCGATCGGGGTCTCGGCCACGTGCAGCATCGGCCCGGTGTCGAGGCCGATGTCCATCTGCATGATCGTGATGCCGGTGCGGACGTCGCCGGCCTCGATCGCACGGTGGATCGGCGCGGCACCGCGCCAGCGCGGCAGCAGCGAGGCATGGATGTTCAGGCAGCCCAGGCGCGGCAAGGTGAGCACCCACTCGGGCAGGATCAGGCCATAGGCGGCGACCACCAGCACATCCGGTGCAGCGGCCAGCAGGGCCTCGCGGGCGGCGGCGGCATCGGCCGGATGGCGGCCGTCGAGCCTGAGGCTGACCGGCTGGACGACCGGCACGCCGTGCTGCAGCGCCAGCTGCTTGACCGGCGAGGCCTGCAGCTTCATGCCACGGCCAGCGGGACGGTCAGGCTGGGTCAGCACCAGCGGGACGACATGGCCGGCGGCCAGGATCGAGGCCAGCGCAGCGGCGGCGAACTCGGGCGTGCCGGCGTAGGCGACGCGCAAGGTGGGCAAGGCGGGCATGGCAGCCGCCACCGTCATGCCACCGACTCGTCGTCGCGCGAGCGCTTGAGCATCTTGCTGCGGATGCGGTTGCGCTTGAGCGGCGACAGGTACTCGACGAAGACCTTGCCCATCAGGTGATCCATCTCGTGCTGCACGCAGACCGCGAGCAGGTCCTCGGCCTCGACGTGGCAGGTCCTGCCGTCGCGGTCCAGTGCCTCGACGGTCACGCGGGCATGCCGCTCGACCTTGTCGTAGATGGTCGGCACCGACAGGCAACCCTCGTCGCCGACCATCATCTCGTCGCTGACGGCGACCAGCTTCGGGTTGATCAGCACCAGCGGATCGGAGCGGTCCTCGGAGACGTCGATGACGATGACGCGCTCATGCACGTCGACCTGGGTGGCCGCCAGACCGATGCCGCGCGAGGCGTACATGGTCTCGAACATGTCGTCGACCAGGCGGCGGATGCGGTCATCGACCACCGCCACGGGCTTGGCGATCTTGTGCAGTCGCGCATCGGGATAGCGCAGGATGGGCAGCAGGCTCATGGGGACTCGCAACGGCGGCGCGAGGCGTCGCCGCAGGGCTGTTGAGGACACACAACGCGGGGCCGGCCGATGGTCACCGGCGGATACCGGACGACGACCCGTTTTCGTTGCAGCATCAAGGGTTTACAGGCAGAATTTATGAAACTGAATGAAGATTTTCGCGCAAGGCCGAGCCGCCTGCAGAGGATGGCATCGCATCCCCTACACCGCTGGCAGACTGCCGAATCAGCATCCACGGAGCAGCGGTCCATGTTTCTGCGTCACGCAACTGTCTCCCGCGGCCGGTCTCCGGTGCCGGGTTCCCTCGCCGCTGCAGTGACCGGTCTGGCCCTGCTGCTGGGCAGCGTCCCCGGCCAGGCGGCCGAGCCCAATTATCCCGTCACCGACGCCCAGCGCGGCACCGCGCGGCAGGTCGCGCAGGCGGGTGTGCCGCTCAGCGAGCTGGCACCCAACGCCCCCGACAGCTACACCATCAAGCGCGGCGACACCCTGTGGGACATCTCCAGCCTCTTCCTGCGCAGCCCCTGGCGCTGGCCCGAGCTGTGGGGCATGAACCTCGAGGCGATCCGCAACCCGCACCTGATCTACCCCGGTCAGATGCTGGTGCTGGTCAAGTCCGGTGGCCGGGCGCAGTTGCAGCTCGGCCGCGTGATCGACGCCAGCGGCACCCAGAAGCTGTCGCCGCGGGCCCGCGAGACGGCGATGGACCGCGGCCCGATCGGCGCGATCAACCTGACCCTGATCCAGCCCTTCCTGACAGAAGCCGTGGTGCTCGACACCAACGAACTGGCCGACGCGCCGCGCATCGTTGCCGGCCGCGAGGGCCGCGTGCTGCTGGGCCGGGGTGACATCGCCTATGTGCGCGGCGAGATGGCGCCACGGCGCGACTGGCAGGTCTTTCGCCGCGCCCAACCGCTGACCGATCCGCAGACCGGCGAGGTGCTTGGCTACGAGGCCGCCTACGTCGGCACCGCCGAATACCTCCAGCCCGGCGAGCAGCGCACGCTCGACGACGGCAAGCCCGAGATCGTCCCCGCGACCGTCAGCCTGAAGACGCTGCGCCAGGAAGCCACGGTCGGCGACCGCCTGAGCGCGCCGCAGCCGCGCGACGACGGCCGCCACGTGCCGCACGCGCCGAACGCGCCGCTCGATGCGCAGGTGGTGTCGGTCTACGGCGACGGTCTGCAGGCCGGCCAGAACCAGATCATCGCGATCAACCGCGGTCGCAGCGGCGGCGTCGAGCCCGGCCATGTGCTGGGCATCTGGCGCGCCGGCAGCGTGGTCCGTGACGGCGAGGATCCGACCCGAACCTCGGTGCGCCTGCCCGACGAGCGCAACGGCCACCTCTACGTTTTCCGCGTCTTCGAGCGGGTTTCCTACGGCCTGATCCTGGCGTCCGAGACGCCGGTGCGCCGAGGCGACCGCATTTCCCAGCCCTGACGCGCGATGGCGCGGTCGGCAAACACCGGACACCGCGCCATGACCCAAACCTGCGACTTACCCAAGCCGGCACGGCCGAGCCACGACGAAGTGGCCGACTGGCTGCACCTGCTCGGCACGCCCGGCATCGGCCGCACGGCTGCCCGGCGCCTGCTGGCGACCTTCGGCAGCCCGGCGGCCGTCCGTGAAGCCAGGGTCGAGGCGCTCGCCGTCATCGTCGGGCCGGCGGCGGCCCGCGCGCTGCAGTCGAGCCCGGACGGCCACGAGGCACGGGTCGCCTCGACCTGGGACTGGCTGCACGCCGCACCGCACCGTCACCTGCTGACGCTCGATCAGCCGGCCTTCTACCCACGCGGCTGGCTGGACAGCGCCGACCCGCCGCTGCTGATCCATGCCGAGGGCGACCTGTCGCTGCTGCAGCGCCCGGCGCTGGCCATCGTGGGCACCCGCCATCCCACGCCCGACGGGTTGACCCATGCGCACGACTTCGCCGCCGCCGCCGGCCAGGCCGGCCTGACCGTCGTCTCCGGTCTGGCCATCGGGATCGACGGCGCGGCGCACGAAGGCGGCTTGCGCAGCCCGGGTCGCACGATCGCGATCCTGGGCAGCGGGCTGGACCGGATCTACCCGCGTTCGCACCTGGACCTGGCGCGGCGCATCGCGCAGGCCGGCCTGCTGCTCAGCGAGATGCCGCTCGGCACCGCGCCGTTGCCGCAACACTTCCCGCAGCGCAACCGCCTGATCGCGACGCTGGCGATGGGCACGCTGGTGGTCGAGGCTGCCGTGCGCTCGGGCTCGCTGCTGACCGCACGCCTGGCGGTGGAAGCCGGGCGGGAGGTGTTCGCCATTCCCGGCTCGGTCCACAACCCCCAGTCGCGCGGCTGCCATGCGCTGATCCGGCAAGGCGCCAAGCTGGTCGAAAGCCTGCAGGACGTGCTGGAAGAACTTCATCTGGCAGCGCCCGCCGGCAGGTCCGGTGCCGCGTCGGGCGACGACCCCACCGCCGTCGACGCCCCAGACGAATCGACGCCGCAGGACGGTGATGCGATGTCGGAGGATCCCCTGCTGGCCGCGCTGGGCTGGAGTCCGGCCACGTTGGACGTGCTGCAGGCCCGAACCGGCTGGAGCGCGTCGCTGCTGTCGGTCCGGCTGCTGGAACTGGAACTCTCGGGGGACGTCCTGCGACTTCCGGGCGGGGTTTTCCAGCGTCGCGCCAGCGCCTGAGCAAACCGGTTCAGCGTGATCCCGCACACGGGTGGCGCGATGGGTCCGCCAGGGTCGCTGGGGTATAGTCAATCCATGTTCGACGTGCTCGTGTACCTCTACGAAAACTACTGGCGTCCGGACGCTTGCCCGGACCACGAGCAGCTGTCGAAGAAGCTGACCGCGGTGGGTTTCGAGAGCGAGGAGATCGCCGACGCGCTGACTTGGCTGGATGGCCTGGCCAGCGTCGCCGAGTCCTACGTCGCCAACCAGCATGACCTGTCGGTGCGTGTCTACCTGCCCAACGAGCAGGACCACCTCGGCACCGCGTCGATCTCCTTCCTGAGCTTCCTCGAATCGGCCGGCGTGCTGCCGCCGTCGATGCGCGAGATCGTCGTCGACCGCGCGATGGCGCTGGACGGCGGGCCGGTCCCTCTGGAAGACCTGAAGATCATCGTGCTGATGGTGTTCTGGAGCCTGGGCGAGGAGCCCGACGCGCTGATCCTCGATGAGCTGTTCGTCGACGCCGAGGACCGGCTGATCCACTGACCGGAGCGCCTGACGCGCCATGAACAACGGGGCCCTCGGGCCCCGTCGTCGTTTCTGCCATCCATCATGTGGCAAGCGCTGCCCGCCGCGTCACTGCAGCAGGCGGTTCGGATCGGCGTCCAGCTTGGCCAGGGCGCTGCGCGTGGCGCGCACGGTCAGCGATTCCTCCTCGACCGGCACCAGCAGGCCGGCCTGCAGGAAGGCCGCCAGTCGGTGCTTCTGGAACATGATGCCGCGCCCGGTCGGCGTGACGAACATCGCCAGCTGCTTGCGCAGGCCCTGCCAGGCCAGCTGGACCGGGTCGACGCGGTCGCGGTAGTCGAGCTTGAACCAGGCGCCGACCTGCAGTTCGGCGGTCCACGCCAGCATCGCCGGCGTCGGCATCGAGCCGCCCTCGGCGACGACCTCGAGATCGCCCTCGTCCTGGCCGGACAGGTCGCGCACCATCGACTCGTCGATCTCGATGTTGTCGGCGTCGGGGAGCAGTTCCTCGAGCGTCTCCATCTGCATCATCAGCTCGTCCAGCCGCTCGGACGGGATGGTCGCGGTGCGGGCCGAGAAGGCTGCCGCCAGGGAGTTGTTGAGGGCCTGGATGTATTCGTCCTGCTTGGCCTGCGGGACACCGGCGGACGCCATGCCCTCGCGCAGCTTCTTGAGCAGCGGCGGCAGGCGTCGGATCGCCTCGGAGCGCTCCTCGCGCGAGACCTTGGCGCTGGCCAGCCAGATCAGGTCGGCGGCGGCGCGCTGCATCTGCTTGGTCGCGTCGCTGCCCTGCCCGGCCTTGACGCCAGTGGTCGCCAGCACGTCGGCCCAGACGTGGAAGAGGAACTCGCGCACGCCGTCGTGCACCGGCACCTCGTTGAGCATCTTGCGCAGCTCGATCGTGTACTGGATCGCCAGCGTCTCGCGCTGCTCGATCTGCTGGGCCAGGCTGACGCCCTTGCTGGCCGCCGCGTGGGTGGTCTTGAAGTAGTTCTCGAGGAAGCGCTCGAACTCGGTCAGCACGGTCTGGAAGACCCGCCGCCCGGTGTCCGGGTAGGCCTCGACGACCTGCACGACGCGCTTGATCTCCTTCTCCAGCTCGTCGCTGACGCCGGCGCTGCCGACCTCGAAGCCCATCACGCAGGCACCCATGCGGTCGATCAGCTTGCGCGCGGGATGGTCGATGGTGGCGAAGAAGTCGGGCTCGGCCACGGCCACGCGCAGCACCGGCATCTGCAGCCGAGCAAACCAGACGCGGATCGCCGTCGGGATGCGCTCCTCGGTCAGCAGGCTCTGGAACATCAGCGCGACGATCTCGATGGTCGCGCGCTCGACCGGCGTGGTCGCGGCCTGCTTGAGCGCCTGCTTGCGCTGCTGGAGTTCCTGCAGCAGCGCCGGCGCGCTGACCATCTGCGACGCGCCAAGCACCGGCGGCTGACCGCTGACCTGCGGCATGCCGGCCACGCCGGCCATCGACGGGCTGGCGTCGAAGCGCTGGCGCACGGCGACTTGGGCATCGTGGATCGCCGCCCGCAGGCCCGGCGAGGCCGGATGCGGCTGCTGGATCGTCGAACGGTTGAACTCGGGCACCTGCCGCGCGACGAACTGGTTCAGCCGGCCCAGCACCAGCTCGGCCTGCTCGAAGGTCCGCGCCAGGCCCGGCGAGCGGGTCATCAGGCGGGTTTCCTCATGCACGTCGCCACGGCCGGAACTCGCGCCAGCGGCCGACAGGTTGCCGGGGCTGGTCGAATTCGCGCCGGGGAAGCGCCCGGTCGGCGGCAGGCCGGCGACCACGGTCGGCGCGAACAGGTGGGCGTTTTCCGGTGTCGGCTGGAACTTGTCCTTGGCCACGCCGGTCGGCGTCGGGTAGCGCGGGCCGGGCGCGCCACCCGGCGGCGGCGCGGCCGGCGTCGGCGTCGGTGCCGGCGCCTGCACCTGCGGCGACAGCGGCGCGCCCGAGCCGGTGGTGTGGCCTTGTCCCTGTCCTGGCGCGTGGCCGCCGGGGCTCGAGGTGCCGCCGTCGCGGGTGCGCCGGATGAAGGGGCGCAGGTTGACGTCCGTGCAGACGCCCTGCCCGATCAGCCAGCGGTTGGTCTCGTGGTAGCCCTCGTGGACCAGGCCGCCGAACTCGTCGTGCAGCTGGGACTGCGCGGTGCGCCAGTTGTCGAGCGTCAGGCCGGCGGCACGCCAGCCGTCGATGGCCGCACGGGCGACGACGTTCGGCCGCAGGATGTCGCCGGGATCCATCTCCTCGCGGCGCTCCAGCGCGGACATGCGGTAGCGCAGGTCCGAGAATTCCCACGACACCTTGTCCATGATCGCCAACGCCATGCGCGAGGCGACGATCTCCAGCTCGATGGTGTCGTCGTCAACCAGCGCCAGCTCGCTCGCCTTGGTCGCGTTGTGGGTCGTCATCGACCGGGGCGTGCCCGGCGGCGGCGGCGTCACCGCGTTGCGCAGCTGCTGAACCATCGACTGGTGCCAGCGCGGCGCCAGCCGGGGCATGTCCAGCACGAGGTCACGCCGGCGCGACATCAGCTCGGGTGAGCCGCTCTGGCTCATCTGCTCGCGCGAGGCCTGGTGCACCGCCTTGATGACACGCGGCAACTCGCGCATGAGCAGTTCGAAATAGAACCGTCGGGCTTGCGAGGCGAGGGCCGGTGAATGGATGGCGGACGCCATGGATCAGGTCAACGCGCTCAGCTGGTTGGGTTAAAGGAACTCTACACCAGCATCAGACCACGGCACCCGCATTCGGGTCGTTCGGATCGTGATCCTTGCGCGTGCCGGGCGAGACCAGGTCCTCGCGCTTGACGCCCAGCCACATCGCGATGGCCGCCGCGACGAAGACCGACGAGTAGATGCCGAAGCAGATGCCGATCGTCAGGGCCAGCGCGAAGTAGTACAGGGTCGGGCCGCCGAAGACCAGCATCGACAGCACCATCATCTGGGTCGAGCCGTGCGTGATGATGGTGCGGCTCATCGTGCTGGTGATCGCGTGGTTGATCACCTCGGTGGTGCTCATCTTGCGGTACTTGCGGAAGGCCTCGCGGATCCGGTCGAAGATCACCACCGACTCGTTGACCGAGTAGCCCAGCACCGCCAGCACCGCCGCCAGCACCGACAACGAGAACTCCCACTGGAAGTAGGCGAAGAAGCCAAGAATGATGATGACGTCGTGCAGGTTGGCGATGATGGCCGCGACCGCGAACTTCCATTCAAAGCGCAGCGCCAGGTACAGCATGATCCCGACGATCACGAAGCCCAGCGCCTTGGCACCGTCCTGCGCCAGTTCCTTGCCGACCTGAGGGCCGACGAACTCGCTGCGCGAGAGCTTGACCGGCTCGACACCGGCCGCCTCGCAGACGTCGCGGCTGATCTGCTCGCCCTTCTCGGTCGTGACCTGGCGGGACGACACGCTGCCCTGCTCGGCCGCGCAGAGCGCGACGAAGACCTTGCCGACCAGCTCGTTCTGCTTGACGCCTTCGCGCAGCGGCAGGCGGATCAGCACGTCGCGCGAGGTGCCGAACTTCTGCACCTGGACCTCGCCCAGGTTCATCGCCTCGACCGTCGAGCGGACCTTGGCGATGTCGGCGCTCTGCGCGTATTCGGTCTCGATGACCGTGCCGCCGGTGAACTCGATCGACAGGTGCAGGCCGCGGGTGACCAGGAAGAACACCGCCGCGGCGAAGGTCAGGAAGGAGATGACGTTGAAGACCAGCGCATGCCGCATGAACGGGATGTCGCGGCGGAAACGGAAGAATTCCATGGATGCTCCTGCGTGCGACCGCGTTCAGGCCTGTTCGGCCGGGGTGGATTCGGGGTTCACGACGCCGCCTTCGGGGCGCCAGACCTGGCCGATCGAGACCTTCGCGAGCTTCTTCTTGCGGCCATACCAGAGGTTGACCAGGCCACGCGAGAACATCACGGCCGAGAACATCGACGTCAGGATGCCCAGGCAGTGCACGACCGCGAAGCCGCGCACCGGGCCGGAGCCGAAAGCCAGCAGCGCCACGCCCGCGATCAGCGTCGTGACGTTGGAGTCCAGGATGGTGGCCCAGGCACGCTCGTAGCCGGCGTGGATGGCCGTCTGCGGCGAGGCGCCACTGCGAAGTTCCTCGCGCACCCGCTCGTTGATCAGCACGTTGGCGTCGATCGCCATGCCCAGCACCAGCGCGATGGCGGCGAAGCCCGGCAAGGTCAGCGTGGCCTGCAGCATCGACAGGATGGCCACCAGCAGCAGCAGGTTCACGCCCAGCGCCAGCGTCGAGAAGACGCCGAACAGCAGGTAGTACGCGCACATGAAGATCGCGATGGCGATGAAGCCGTAGAGCACGCTGTCAAAGCCCTTGGCGATGTTCTCGGCGCCCAGGCTCGGGCCGATCAGGCGTTCCTCGATGATCTCCATCGGCGCGGCCAGCGAGCCCGCACGCAGCAGCAGCGCGGTGTCGGCCGACTCGACCGGCGTCATCGCGCCGGAAATCTGCACCCGACCGCCGCCGATCTCGCTGCGGATCACCGGTGCGGTCACGACCTCGCCCTTGCCCTTCTCGAACAGCAGGATGGCCATGCGCTTGTTGATGTTCTCGCGCGTGACGTCGCGGAAGATCCGCGCGCCGCGGGCATCCAGCGTCAGGTGCACGGCGGGTTGCTGGTTCTCGTCGAAGCCGGCCTGCGCGTCGGTCAGGTTCTCGCCCGTCAGGATGACCTGGCGCTTGACGATGATCGGACGGCCACCGCGCTCGTTGTAGCGCTCGGTGCCGAAGGGCACCGCGCCGGTGCCGGTCGCTGCGGCCTGGGCCTCCGTGCTGTCGTCGACCAGGCGGATCTCCAGCGTCGCGGTGCGGCCGATGATGTCCTTGGCCTTGGCCACGTCCTGCACGCCCGGCAGCTGCACGACCACGCGGTCGATGCCCTGCTGCTGGATCACCGGCTCGGCCACGCCCAGCTCGTTGATGCGGTTGTGCAGCGTGTTGATGTTCTGCAGCAGCGCCTGTTCCTGCACCTTGCGGGCGGCCTCGGGCTTGAGCGTGCCGGCCAGCTTGAACTCGCTGCCGGTGTTGGTCTCGACCCAGACGAGGTCGGGCAGCGCGCCGCGCAGTTCGGTGGTGGCGCGACCCAGGCCCTCGGCATCGCGCAGGCGGACCTCGACGGTCTCGCCGTTGCGCACGATGCCGGCATGGCGGATGTTCTTGTCGCGCAGCAGCGTGCGCAGGTCGCCGGTCAGCGATTCGGCCTTCTTGGTCAGGGCCGCCTTCATGTCGACCTGCATCAGGAAGTGCACGCCACCGCGCAGGTCCAGGCCCAGATACATCGGCAGCGCACGCAGCGAGGTCAGCCATTGCGGCGAGCGCGACACCAGGTTCAGAGCCACGATGTAGCTCGGGTCGGCCGCGTCCGGGTTGAGCACGCGCACGACCGCGTCGCGGGCCTTCAGCTGGGTGTCGGTGTCGCCGAACCGGGCGCGCACCGAGTTGCCTTCCAGCTGCACGAAGTCAGGCTTCAGGCCGGCACCTTCGAGCGCCTGGCGCACGCGCGGGACCAGGTCGGCATCGACCTTGATCGTCGCCTTGCCGCTGGACACCTGCACCGCAGGCGCCTCGCCGAAGAAATTGGGCAAGGTGTAGAGCAACCCGATCACGACCGCGAAGGCCAGGATCAGGTACTTCCACAGGGGGTAACGGTTCATCGTCAGGTCCTCGGGGCGTGGGCCCCGGATGCGGCGGGCGCGGGCACGGGCCCAGTGGCGGGCCTGGAAAGGACGACCGGGCGTCGCGCGGACCGTGCGCCTGAGCGCAGCGGCCGGCCCGCCCGGCGCGTCGTCAGCGGTTTACTTGATGGTGCCCTTGGGCAGCACCTGGACGACCGCACTGCGCTGGCACTGGGCTTCGACGCCGGTGTTCAGCTCGATCGTCAGGTAGGTCTCGCCGACCTTGGAGACCTTGCCGAGCAGGCCGCCGGAGGTGACGACCTCGTCGCCCTTGGCCAGCGCGTCGATCATGGCGCGATGCTCCTTCTGGCGCTTCTGCTGCGGGCGGATCATGACGAAATAGAGCACCACGAACATCAGCACCAGCGGCAGCATGCTCATCAGGGATGAGCCGGCAGCGGGGGCAGCGGCGGGGGCTTGCGCAAACGCGTTGGAAATGAACACCTTCAGGGCTCCTCGAGCAGGACACAAAGCGCTCGATTGTAGGTCGCAGCCTTGGTCAGGACCGTGAAACCCGAGCCCGGCCCCGCAAGGCGGTGGCCCGCCGCCTCACTGGGCCAGCGACAGCGTGTAGGTGCCGGTGGTGCCGGTCAGGCCGCCGTAGCGCAGCACCCGCAGGTAGAGCGTCACGGCGGCGGTGCCCGCGTTGCGAACGCTGATGCGATCGACCTGGCCGGTGCCGGCCACGCTCGAGGCCAGCAACATCCCGCTGACGCTGTAGGCCAGCAGGTCGTAGTCCGAGGTCGCGTTCGGCGTCATCGTGGCGGTCAGGGTCTTGCCGGCCGGCACGGAGATCCGGAAGTAGTCGGTGTCGCTGCCGGAGCCGATCGTCGCCTTGACCAGCGAGGGGAAGACCGTCACGGCCCGGGCGGTGCCCAGGGCGTTGTTGGGCTCGACCTCGGCGATCTGGGTGACCGTTGGGGTCGGTGCCGGCGCCGGTGCCGGCGTGGGGGTCGGAGTTGGGGTGGGCGTCGGAGTCGGGGTGGGTGTCGGCGTGGCCGTGCCACCTGCCGCATCGACCGCGCGGCGCGCATCGACGATGCCGCTGCCGCACAGGCTGCAGGCGAGCGGAAAACCGCGCGCCGCCGCGCTGGTCTTCAGCGCCGTCTCGACCTGGTCGGGCGTCAGCGCCGGATTGCGCGAGCGCATCAGCGCGACCACGCCGGCGACGTGCGGCGCCGCCATCGAGGTCCCCACGTAGCTGCGGTAGACGTCACCGGCAGGGGTGGTCGTGCCGGCATTGAGCGTCGACAGGATGCCGTTGGCCCCGTCGCCACCCGGCGCGGCCACGTCCACCACCGACCCGAAGTTGGAATAGGAAGCCCGCGCGCCGGTGCGACCCACCGCCGCCACCGTGATCACGCCGGCACAGGACGCCGGCGAGAAGTTGCGCGCGTCCGCCGCCGAGTTGCCCGCCGCGACGACGACCACCGCCCCGCGGCTGCGCGCGCTGTTGATCGCGTTCTGGGTCGTCAGGTCGCAGGCACCGCTGCCGCCCAGCGACAGGTTCAGCACCTTGGCAGGGTTCGGATTGACCGGCAGGCCGCTGACCGTGCCGCCGGCGGCCCAGATGATCGCGTCGGCGATGTCGGACGTGTAGCCGCCGCAGCGGCCGAGCACCCGCAGCGGCAGGATGCGCGCGCCCGGTGCGACACCGGCCACGCCGACGCCGTTGTTCGTGGCCGCCGCGATCGTGCCGGCGACGTGGGTGCCGTGCCAGCTGCTGTTGCTGGCCGGACTGCCGGCGCCGCAGGCACCGGCCGGGGCCCAGTCGCCCGGGTCGCTGGCATCGGCATCGCGGCCGTTGCCGTCGTTGGCCACGGACGTGACGCTGATGAAGTCGTAGCCCGGCAGGACCTGCCCCGCCAGGTCGGCATGGGGCCGGATGCCGGTGTCGATCACGGCCACCACCACGCCGTTGCCGCGGCCGACGTCCCAGGCCGACGGCAGGTTGAGGCCGGCGATCGGGTCGCTGAAATCCCACTGGGTCAGGAACGACGGGTCGTTCGGTAGCCATTGCGCCGTGAGGATGCGGTCGGGCTCGACGTACTCGACGGCGTTGTCGCCGTTGCGGATGTCGCTGGCCAGCGCACGCAGCGCCGCACCGTCCAGGCGTCGGTCGAGTTGCAGCACGTGACCGCCGGCCTGTGCGGTGCCGCGCAGGCGTGACAGCCGCACGCCGGCCCGGTTGCCGGCCACCTTGAAGCCGTTGCGTGTGCTCGGGTCGGCGATGCCGGCCGCCTGGGCGTCGCGCAGCTTGATGATCAGGCGGTCGGTCGGCGGCCCGTCGTCGTTCGATCCGGCAGCCGCCGCACGCATGGCCGGCCCGCCGCCGTCGCGCTGCATGGCCCAGGCGCCACCGGCGTACAGCAGGACCAGGCCGATCAGGATGCCGATGAACCAGTCACGCAGGGTCGCCACCCAGGGCATCAGGGCATTCGGGGGGGACGCGGCGTTCATGGGACCTCTCTCCATCGGAATCGTTGTGATCCCCATGTTCGGCATGTCCGTTGAACAACTTGAGTCCTGAAACGGTTCGATGCCACTGTGACCGGCAGAAGGTCACGGATCGACGCACCCTTCACCCCTTCGTACATGACTTGCAGCCGGGCCACTGGACGCCGATCTGCGCGCGCTCGCAGTTGCTTCCGTTCCGACATGAAACAGGGCGCCTCGTCGGGCGCCCTGCGGGGTTTGCGCGGGCGGGCTGATGCCCGCTGCGTCGATCAGGTCCTCATTGCGAGGCCTTCAGGCTGTACGCCCCGCCGGTCGTGGTGCCGACGTTGCCGCTGTAGTAGACGATCTTGGCGACCACGGTGATCGCGGCGGTGCCCGAGTTCAGCAGCGAGACCGAGTCGGCGGTGCCGGTGCCGTTGTTGCTCTGCGAGACCATCGTGCCGGCGCTGTTGAAGACCTGCAGGTCGAAGTCCGAGTTGGCGCCCGGCTGCAGTGTCAGCACCAGGGTCTTGCCGGCGTTGATCGTGAACCTGAAATGGTCGACGTCGGACAGGCTGCCGATGGCGGCGTTGACCTGCACGGGGTTGCCGGTGACGGTCTGCGGGGTCGCGAGGGTCTCGTTGGGCTCGACTTCGGCGACCGTCGTGGTGGTCGGCGTCGGCGTCGGGGTCGGGGTCGGCGTCGGGCTGGCGGTCACAACGCCCAGGGCAGCGTCGATCGCCGCGCTGGCATCGACGATGCCGACGCCGCACTGGGCGCAGGAGACCGGGAAACCGCGTGCCGCCGCGCTGCTCTTCACGCGGGTCTCGACGGCGTCGGGCGTCAGCGCCGCATTGCGGGCCAGCATCAGCGCGACGATGCCGGCGACGTGCGGCGTCGCCATCGAGGTGCCGCGGTAGCCGGCGTAGCTGTCGGTGCCCGGCCGGGTGGTGCCGCTGTTGAGGGTCGACAGGATAGTGGCGGTGCCATCGCCACCTGGGGCCGCGACGTCCACCACCGTGCCGAAGTTCGAGTAGGACGCCAGTGCGCCGGTGCGGCCGACGGCCGAGACCACGATCACGCCGGCGCAGCTCGCCGGGCTGTAGCGCGAGGCATCCGCCATCGCGTTGCCCGCCGCGACCACCACGACCGCACCGCGGCTGCGGGCGCTGTTGATCGCGTTCTGGGTGGTGATGTCGCAGGCGCCCAGGCCGCCCAGCGACAGGTTCAGCACCCGGGCCGGATAGGGGTTGGCCGGCACGCCGGCGACGGTGCCGCCAGAGGCCCAGACGATCGCGTCGGCAATGTCCGAGGTGTAGCCGCCGCACTTGCCGAGCACGCGCACCGGCACGACCTTGGCGCCATGGGCGACGCCCGCGACACCCATGCCGTTGTTCGTCAGGGCCGCGATCGTGCCCGCCACGTGGGTGCCGTGCCAGCTGCTGTTGGCGGCCGGCGAGTTGGTGCCGCATTCGCCGGCGGTGCGCCAGTCGCCCGGATCGGTCGGGTCGCTGTCGCGGGCATTGCCGTCGTTGGCGACGACCTTGTCGGTGATGAAGTCGTAGCCCGGCAACAGGTTGGCGGACAGGTCGGCATGCGCCCGGATGCCGGTGTCGATGACGGCCACGCGCACACCTGCGCCGGTGCTCTTGTCCCAGGCCTGCGGCAGGCGGATGCCGGCAGCGGCATCGGTGTAGTGCCATTGGGTGCCGAACTGCGGATCGTTCGGCAGGAACTGGGCCTGCATCAGGCGGTCGGGTTCGACGTATTCGATGTCGTTGTCGCCGTTGCGAAGGTCCTCGGCCAGGCGGCGGGCCTCGGCCAGCTTGAGCTTGCGGCTGGCGCGCACGACATGACCGCCCTGGCCACTGCGGACCCGCTCCAGCACCAGCCCGGCCCGGTTGCCAGCCACGCGCAGGCCGTCCTGGGCACGCAGGCTCAGGTCCTCGCGGTTGGCGGCGCTGCGGTACTTCACGATCAGGCGATCGGTCTCGCCCTCGTCCTCGACCACCGCCGCCCGGCCGCCGCGCGGCGCCTGCCGGCCTGCCTCGTCGTCGGACTGGAAGGCCGCGGCGGGCATCGCCACCAGCGCGAAGAGGGACCAGGCCGCGATGGGCGCCAGCGCCCAGGTCCGGACCGACCGACGGCGGGAAAGCGTGATGGAAGTCGCGGACATGGGGGCCTCTTGAGTTGTTGAATGGGACTTTATCCCACTTCATTGCCCATGCAACCCCCGATATGTGCGCTTCCACACGTCCTGTTTCGGGCATTACACCCACCTGGGCACATCTCGAATCAATTGACCCAATTGCTCGCCGACCCTTGCATCTCTGGGGGAAGTTGACGGCTACGTGATGTGCATCAACCGCAGAGAAGCGCACCTTCCCCCACCCAGTCCCCGCGTGGGGTCAGGGTTCACCGCTCGAAAAATTGCCAGGGCCTGGCCAGCCGCCGGGCTCGTTGACCCTGATGGAATCAGGGACAAGCAGGCCGAGCGCCTGCCAGGGGGTGCGCCAGGCGGCGTGCGGACCTCAGACCGGCTTGCCGGCCTGGGCCGCGCGGGCGGCGAACTCGGCGCGCAGCGCCTTGAGCTTCTCGCGCGGGTCTTCCTTGGCCGTGCGCTCGTCGAGCTTCATCTCGGCGATGAAGCGGCTGGGGATGGCCTTGCGGATCTCGCGACCGCGCTTCTGACGCAGCAGGGTGCTGACCAGCAGCGTGCGGCGCGCGCGGGTGATGCCCACGTACATGAGCCGACGCTCTTCCTCAAGCCGCTCGACGGTCATGTCTTCCTCGTCGCGCTTGAAGGGCAGCGTCCCCTCGTTGACGCCGACCAGGACGACGTGCGGCCACTCCAGGCCCTTGCTGGCATGCAGCGTCGAGAGGGTGACCATGTTCTGGTCCTCGCCGCGTTCGGCCAGGCTGAGGATCACGCTGATGGACTGGGCGATGTCGAGCACGCTCTTGCGCTCGGTCTCGGTGGTGATGCCGCCGTCGTTCTCGATCTGGCCGCCGCAGCGCTTGGCGATCCAGTCGATGAAGTCGATGACGTTGTTCCAGCGCGCGGCGGCGACCTTCTCGTTTTCTTCGCCGTCGTAGAGGAACTGCTCGTAGCCGATGTCCTGGAGCCAGGCCATCAGCATCGGCTTGGCCGCCTCGCCGCCGATGGTGTGGCGGGCGCTGTGCTGCAGGTCGTTCACGTAGCGGCCGAACTCGTGCAGCGAGCCGATCGCCTTGGCGCCCAGCACGGCACCGAGCGACTCCTGGAACAGCGCCTCGAACAGGCTGACCTTCCAGCGCCCGGCGAACTCGCCCAGCGCGCCCAGCGTGGTGTGGCCGATGCCGCGCTTGGGCGTGGTGACCGCGCGCAGGAAGGCCGGATCGTCGTCCTGGTTGACCAGCAGGCGCAGCCAGGCGCACAGGTCCTTGATCTCGGCGCGGTCGAAGAAGCTCTGGCCGCCAGAGACCTTGTAGGGGATCTGGGCCTTGCGCAGCGCCTCCTCCAGCTTGCGGCTCTGGTGGTTGGCGCGGTAGAGGATCGCGAAGTCGCGCCATTCGGTCGTGCCGGTGTAGGCGCCGGTCGCGTTGGCGCGGATGCCCTGGATGCGCGCGACCGCCCGCTCGGCCTCGTGCTCCTCCTGGTCGCACTGGATGACGCGCACCGGCTCGCCCTCGCCGAACTCGCTCCAGAGCTTCTTCTGGAAGATCTTCGGGTTCAGCGCGATGACGTTGTTGGCCGCGTTCAGGATCGCGCCGGTCGAGCGGTAGTTCTGCTCCAGCGGGATCACCTTGAGCTTCGGGTAGTCCTGCGGCAGGCGCTTGAGGTTCTCGATGGTCGCGCCGCGCCAGCCGTAGATGCTCTGGTCGTCGTCGCCCACGGCGGTGAAGACGCCGTCGCTGCCGACGATCGCCTTGAGCATCTCGTACTGCGTCGCGTTGGTGTCCTGGTATTCATCGACCAGCACATGGCGCAGCTGGGTCTGCCACTTGAGCCGCGCGGCGTCGTTGGTCAGCAGCAGCTTCAGCGGCATGCCGATCAGGTCGTCGAAATCGACCGCCTGGTAGGCCGACAGGCGCTCGTGGTAAAGCTTCATGACGCGCGCGGCCTGGACCTCGTCGGCGTCCTGGGCGGCACCTTCGGCCTGTTCCCAGTTCAGGCCCTGGTTCTTCCACAGGCTGATGGTCCATTGCCAGCGCCGCGCCACGGCGGCATCGGTCGTGCCGCCGGCATCGCGCAGCACGCCCAGCACGTCGTCCGCATCGAGGATGGAGAACTGCGGCTTGAGGCCCAGCGACGCGCCGTCCTCGCGCAGCATGCGCACGCCCAGCGAGTGGAAGGTCGCGATCACCAGCTTCTGCGCCGCCCGCGCACCGACCAGCTGGCGGGCCCGCTCGCGCATCTCCTGCGCGGCCTTGTTGGTGAAGGTGATGGCGGCGATCTGCTCCGGGCGCAGGCCGACCTGCAGCAGCCGGGCGATCTTCTGGGTGATGACGCGTGTCTTGCCCGAACCCGCACCGGCCAGCACCAGGCAGGGCGTGGCCAGGTGGTTGACCGCCTCCATCTGGGCGGGGTTGAGGGTGGACGGGGCTTCGGCCATGGCGCGTCGGGCGGGGGCGGTTGAACAGCGTGGAAAGGGTGCGGATCATAGGCAGCCCGCCTATGCTGGCGCCACCATGCAACCGTACATCGACTTCATCCTCGAGCTGGACCGGCTCAAGTCGGTCACCCGCAAGACCCGTCCGCTGGGCCTGGACCGGCAGGAGAACTCGGCCGAGCACAGCTGGCAGATCGCGCTGCTGGCCTCGTCGCTGGCCCACCTCGCGGCCGAGCCGGTCGACGTCGACCGGGTGGTGGCGATGCTGCTGGTGCACGACATCGGCGAGATCGACACCGGCGACACGCTGGTCTACGCCGAAGGCCATGACTGGGCCGCGCAGCAGTTGGCCGAGCGCGCGGCGGTCGAGCGCATCTTCGGCCTGCTGCCGCCGGAGCCAGCGGCCCGTTACCTGGCGCTGTGGCTGGAGTTCGAGGCCGCCGAGACGCCCGAGGCGCGCTACGCCCATGCCGCCGACCGCGCCATGCCGGTGCTGCTCAACCTCGCCAACGACGGCCAGAGCTGGCGCGAGCACGGCGTCAGCCACGCCCGCGTGGTGGCGCGCATCGCCGGGCCGATCCAGGCCGGCTGCCCGGCCCTGTGGAACTACCTCGAAGCGCGGCTGGCCGAGGCCCAGGCGCGCGGGCTGTTCGGCGCCTGAACGTCGCCCGGCCGGTCCGACGGGTGCCTCGTCAGCGCCCGCCCAGGTCGAAGCGCCGGGCCCAGCCCAGCTCGACCAGCGGCGTGGACAGCCCACCCTGGCGGGTGCGGGCCTGGCCGATGCCGACGCGCCACTCGCCGATTCCGCCGGACGGCTGCCAGCCGGCCCACAGCACGCCCTGCATCAGCATCCCGCCGCCGGTGGCGACACCGCCGCCACCGGCGGCGCCGGCCAGCGCCTCGGCGCCGAGCTGCCAGCCCGGCACCGGATGGCCCGAGACGCCCGCGCCGATCAGCCCGATCGAGTACGCGCCGGCCTGCCCGGCGTAGGCGCTGTGCGCCTGGCCGCTCAGGTAGACGTGCTCGCCAACGTAGCGGTTGAGCTTCAGGCCGACAGTGTCCAGCGCCAGCGTGCGGCCGTCGTTGCGTCGCACGCCGGTGTAGCGCAGCAGCGCGCCGGACCAGTCGGTGCGCACCGGCAGGCTGGCGGCGGCGTCCGGGCGCTCCAGGTCGAAGGCCAGCCAGGCCCCGGCGACGCGGGCGCGCAGCGGGCTGCCCAGGCCGCGCAGTTCGCCGGCCTCGATGCCGACGGTCCAGCCCTCGGCCGGGCTGGCCTGCAAGCCGGCGACCAGCCGACCGATCGGTCCGCCTCCGGTCGGCACCGAGCCCCCGCCGCCCAGGCCGGCCGACAGCCGCAGGCTGCCGCGCAGCGTCGGCAAGCCCTGAGGCAGCGGCGCCCAGCTGGCCGCGCCAGTGGCCAGGATCTCCATGTAGCCGGCGGCATCGCCCCGTGCGGCGGCAGCCGACTCGATGCCCCAGCGCCAGGCGCCGGATGCATCGACCCGCTCGGCCCGCGCGCCGACCAGGCCGATGCGGCGACGCGCGCCGGCTGCCGTCTCGATGCCGTAGTCGGTCAGCATGCCCGACATGCGGTCCAGGCCCAGCCCGCTGCGGCCCGGTCCGGCCGGACCGGCGGTGGCGTCCAGGTGCCGGAACACGCCGTCCCAGGCCAGCACGACGCCGAGCTGGCGGCTGCGGATGTCGCCGCTCGGGAAGGACACCTGCGAGGCGCTCAGGCCGGCCTGCCAGCCCGGCCCGACGCGCTGCCACAGGGTCAGCGCCGGTCGCAGCATCAGCCCGCCGCCGACCGGCGCCGCCGCGCCACCGCCGCCGCCGGCGTACAGGCCGGCCGTCAGGCTGCGGCCACCGCCGAACCGCCAATCGCGCTCGACCTGCAGGCCGCCCACGAAGAAGCCGCCGCGCTGGCCGCTCGCGGCGCCGTAGACGGCCGGGCCGACGAACCAGTCGTCCGCCGCCTCGAACAGCAGCGCGCCGGAGACCAGCCCCATGCCCTCGCGCCCGGGCAGCTCGACCCGTTCGAGGCCCAGCGAGGCACGCAGCGGGATGGCGGCCCAGCCTTCCGCCGCCGCAGCGGGGAACACGGTGGCCTGCAGCAGCGCCGCCAGCGGCAGGGCGAGGGTCGACGGTCGAAAGGGCAGGGTCATCGGTGCATCGTCCAGCAGCCCGGTCGGCCGCCATCGGCCGCTTGGGATAAGTGCCGGAGTATCGAGGCGGTCCCGCTCGGCCAGCCCCGGCGTGACGCCCGTGCCACGCCGGCAACGACGCCACCGGAGATACACCTGCCCGTACGCCATCCCTCGCAAATGCCACGGCGATACTCGCGTCCCATGCAGGCGATCCTTTCGGTCACGGTCCCGGTTTTCGCGCTGGTGCTGACCGGTTACCTCGCCGCGAGGCGCCGACTGCTGCCGCTGGACGCGGTGCCCGGCCTGAACGCCTTCGTGCTGACGTTCGCCCTGCCCTGCCTGCTGTTCCGCTTCGGCGCGTCCTTGCCGTGGCGCGACCTGCTGGACCCGGTCGTGCTGGCGATCTACGCCGGCTGCGCGCTGCTGCTGGTCGCCTTCACGATCGCGGTGACGCTCAAGCCGCCGGTCGGCCTGAAGGACGCAGCCTTCGGCGCGCTGGTCGGCGCCTTCCCGAACTCGGGCTACATGGGCGTGCCGCTGCTGGTCGCGCTGCTCGGTCCGGCCGCCGCCGGGCCGACGATCACGACCGTGCTGGTCGACCTTCTCCTGACCTGTCCGCTGTGTCTGGCGATCGCGCAGTCGCGCCACGAGCTGCCAACCCAGCCGCCGCAGCCCTTCGAGGTGGACGGACATGACGAGGTCACCAGCAGCCTGCCGCCGGCGATGGCGGCCGAGGCCTCGGCGCAGGCCCGGCTGGCGGTGCTGACCGCGCCGGCGACCTTGTCGTCACCCGCGCCGAGGCCGCTGCCGCACGTGGCGCAACCGTCGCCGGCCGCCGAGACCCGGGCGACGCTGCTGCGGGCCCTGCGCGGCTCGCTGTCCAGCCCGATGCCTTGGGCGATCGCGCTGGGCGCCGGGGTCTCGATGACCGGCCTGGCGTTGCCCGAACCGCTGGACCGCGTCATCGCGATGCTGGCCGAGGCGGCCAGCCCGGTCGCGCTGTTCACCCTCGGCGCGGTGCTGTGGCGGGCCTCGATGCCGCGACGTGCGGCCGGCCCGCTGGTGCTGGACGACCAGGCGCGGTCACCGCACCGCATCCCGCTGGCGCGGGTCCTGCCGGTGGTGATGATCAAGCTGCTGCTGCACCCGCTGCTGGTGCTGGTGGGTGGCCTGATCGCGCGTGCGCTGGGCCTGCCGCTCAGCGGCTTCCAGCTCACGGTGCTGGTGCTGGTGGCCGCGCTGCCCAGCGCCAGCGGCGTGATGCCGCTGGCCGAGCGCTACGGCGCCGACAACGGGCGGGTCACCCGCATCATCCTGTGGTCGACGCTGCTGGCCTTCGTCAGCTTCCCGGTGCTGGCCTGGCTGTTCCAGCTGCAGCCGACCTGAACGGCGCGGCGCACCGGGCCGCCGCGCTCAGGGATGCTCGGCGATGACCTGCGCCACCGCCGCCGTCAGCCGGCGCGCATAGGGCAGGTGCAGGAACTCGTTCGGGCCGTGGGCGTTGCTGCGCGGACCCAGCACGCCGCAGACCAGCATCTGCGCCTTCGGGAAGCCCTGTGCCAGCAGGTTCATCAGCGGGATCGTGCCGCCCTGGCCGATGTAGCCCAGCGGTGCGCCGAAGTGGTTCTGCGAGGCCGACTCCAGGCTGCGCGCCAGCCAGGGCTGCAGGCTGGGTGCGTCCCAGCCGGTCGCGCCTTCGGCCCCGGCGCGACCGTCGGGCACGAAGGTCACGCGGGCGTTGTAGGGCGGATCGAGTTCCAGCAATCGCTTGAGCTCGCGCCCGGCCGCCGGGCCGTCGACCGTCGGTGGCAGGCGCAGGCTGAGCTTGAAGGCGCTCCAGGGCCGCAGCACGTTGCCGGCGCTGGCGATGGCCGGGAAGCCTTCCGCGCCGGTCACCGACAGCGTCGGCCGCCAGGTGCGGTTGAGCAGCGCCTCGACCGGATCGGTGGTGGTCGGCAGCACCGGGTTGCCGTCCAGCCCGCAGGACCAGGGCAGGCCCTTCCAGACCGCGTCGCCGAGCCGGCCAGCCGCCGCGCGGGCCTGGGCGATGCGCTCGGCCGGGATCTCGGCATGCAGGCTGGTCGGCAGCAGGCGGCCGGTGGCGCTGTCCTCAAGACGGTCCAGCAGCTGGCGCAGCACGCGGAAGCTCGACGGCACGACGCCGCTGGCCTCGCCGGAATGCACGCCTTCCTCGATCACCTCGACGCGCAGCGTGCCGGTGACGTTGCCGCGCAGCGAGGTCGTGAGCCAGAGCTGCTCGTAGTTGCCGGCACCGGAATCGAGGCAGACCACCAGGCTGACATCGCCGAGCCGGTCGCGCAGCACGTCGAGGTAGGCCGGCAGGTCGTGCGAGCCGCTTTCCTCGCAGCTCTCGATCAGGCCGACCAGGCGCGGATGGCCGACGCCCTGGGCCTGGATCGCCTCGATCGCGGCGATGCTGGCGTAGATCGCGTAGCCGTCGTCCGCGCCGCCGCGGCCGTAGAGCTTGTCGTCGTCGACCTTGGGCGTCCACGGCCCGAGGTCGTTGCGCCAGCCACTGAACTCGGGCTGCTTGTCCAGGTGGCCGTACATCAGCACGGTCGGTGCAGCCGAGCCAGCAGGCTCGGGCCGGGTCGCCGGGACCTCGAAGAAGATCACCGGCGTGCGCGGCCGCCCGGCGGCATCGACCAGGCGGACGACCTCCAGCTTCAGCCCGCGGACCCGGCGCGATTCGGCCCAGGCCGCCGCGCGCCGCACCACCGTGTCGATGTGGCCATGCTCGGCCCACTGCGGATCGAACATCGGGCTCTTGGCCGGCACGGCGATGTAGTCGCGCAGCTCGGGCAGGATGTCGGCGTCCCAGGTCAGGGACAGCTCGCGCGCCAGGCGCTGCAGGTCGAGCGTCGGCGCCCGGTCGAGGACTTGGTTCATGCGGGACTCCTCTGCGGGACGGCGCACGGATCGGCCGTCCTGAAGTCCAGTTTAGGCGTCGCGCCGGGCCCTCGCGCGGGCATGGACCGACCAGGCCTCGACGGCGGTGTGCTCGTCGGCACGGCCGTCGCCCGACAGGCCCAGTGCCCGGCCGGCGCTGCGCCGCAGGCCGAGCGGCGCGGCCGGGCCGACCAGTGGCCGATCGGCCTCGCCGAGCGCCGTGCCGACCAGCGCCGGCAAGGCGGCCAGGCCGTCGCGCAGCTCGCGCGGCAAGGTCTGCGCACCGGCCATGCCGAGGTCGTGGAAGCTGACCTCGGCATGGCCGTCCTCGGTGGCGCGCACGTGCAGCGCCAGCGGCAGGGCCAGGTCGTGGGTCAGCTCGTGGGCATGGTCATGCTGGACCACCGCCGTCTCGCCGGGATGCGGCCCGAGCACGACCAGGTCGGCATGCTGGCTGGGCATCGGGATCACCGCGACGACCGCCAGGCCATGTGCCGACGCGGCCGACTTGAGCCGGTCGACCGTGCGCGCGGCATCGTGCGAGCCGCTGCGGCGGCGCTGCTCGTAGGCCTCGACCCGGATCGCGCCCGCCGCCAGCATCACCACGGCCATGCAGCTCGTCAGCCAGCTGCGCCACGGGATGGCGGTACCGGCGGCGTCTCGCGTCGCGTGGCCGTCTCGGGTGCTCTCGCGGACTGCGTCGGCCGTCTGGGACAGCAGATGTCGAACCATGGGTGACCTCCGGTCTGTGGCAGGCGTCGGGCATGCCTCGGAAACGGCGCGGCGCCGGAAAGGCGCCGCTTGCTTCGCTGACCAGGAGGGGGTCCGACGATCGCCGGTTCCTCCATCCGTCAGCTTGGCGTCATCCTGTGTCGGACTGCACGGAAGACCCGTATCCAGCTGTAAGTGGCGCGCGGATTTGCCGGATCGGGATCCTGTCGAAGGGCTGTCGAGACAAGAGCGGGCCGCCGCGATGGCCGTGTCCATCGGGCTTTGCCGGCTTCAACCGTTTGCGAGGGCCTGGCGCAGGCCGCACCGACGTCACAGGTCGTTACGAATGCGCCGGGTCCGGGCGGCGGCCTTGCATCTTTAAGCCTCGGACCGGCTCGGGCATCCCGAGCGGCCTCTGGGCCAGTTGTT
>NZ_JAUZEE010000011.1 GCF_030705305.1 Leptothrix discophora
GCGACGAGTTCTTCGGCAACCCGGACGCCCGCTCGCCACGCGCCAAGGACTTCCTGTCCAAGATCCTGAGTCATTGACCCCCGAGGGCGGCGGGCGGTGAAAATCGCGCCATGAGCACGACCACCGCCCCCCAGACCCTCACGATCACCCGCCCAGACGACTGGCACCTGCACGTGCGCGATGGCGCCGCGCTGCAGGCGGTCGTGCCCGACACCGCGCGCCAGTTCGGCCGCGCGATCATCATGCCCAACCTGCGCCCGCCGGTGACCACCACCGCGCAGGCGCTGGCCTACCGCGAGCGCATCGCCGCTGCGGTGCCGGCCGGCGTGGACTTCACGCCGCTGATGACGCTCTACCTGACCGACAACACGCCGCCCGACGAGATCGCCCGTGCCAAGGCCGCCGGCATCGTCGCGCTCAAGCTCTACCCGGCCGGCGCGACCACCAACAGCGACGCTGGCGTGTCCGACATCCGCAAGACCCACGCGACGCTGGAGGCGATGCAGCGCGAGGGCCTGCCCCTGCTGGTGCATGGCGAAGTCACCGATCCGGCCGTCGACATCTTCGACCGCGAGGCCGTCTTCATCGACCAGGTGATGCAGCCGCTGCGGCGCGACTTCCCCGGCCTGAAGATCGTCTTCGAGCACATCACGACCCAGGAGGCGGCCGAGTACGTCGCCGGTGCCGACGCGCTGACCGCCGCCACCCTGACCGCCCACCACCTGCTCTACAACCGCAACGCCATCTTCACCGGCGGCCTGCGCCCGCACCACTACTGCCTGCCGGTGCTCAAGCGCGAGCGCCACCGCGAGGCGCTGGTGCGTGCGGCGACCTCCGGCAGCGCCAAGTTCTTCCTCGGCACCGACAGCGCACCGCACCCGGCCCACCTGAAGGAACACGCCGCCGCCTGCGCCGGCTGCTACACGGCGCTGAGCGCGCTGGAGCTGTATGCCCAGGCCTTCGAGGCCGCCGGCGCGCTGGGCCGCCTGGAAGCCTTCGCCAGCTTCCACGGCCCTGCCTTCTACGGCCTGCCGCGCAACGCCGGCACGGTGACGCTGCGGCGCGAGCCCTGGCAGCTGCCCGAAACCCTCGCCTTCGGCGACGCCACGCTCAAGCCACTGCGCGGCGGCGAGACACTGGACTGGCGCCTGGTGACGGCCTGATGTCGGGACACCGGCACGAGAATTCGCTTCGGTTTCTTGGCAAGTCTGAAGGAGCCGGTTAGGCTGCCTCCTCCGTGTGAAACGTGAGATTTCGCACGCCACAAAGAGGAGCCTCGCATGAACCGTACGACTTCCCTGCGCCTGGCCGGCACCGCCGTCGCCCTGGCCGCCCTGACGGCCTGCAGCACGCCGATGCCGTCGTCCAGCCCGATGAGCTTCTTCATCACCAGCGCCAACCCCGGCAAGGGCGGCGACCTGGGCGGGCTGGCCGGTGCCGACGCCTACTGCCAGAAGCTGGCCACCGAGGCCGGCGCGGGCCACAAGACCTGGCGCGCCTACCTGAGCACCTCGACCGCCGACGGCATCGCGCTGATCAACGCGCGTGACCGCATCGGCAAGGGCCCGTGGCAAAACGCCCAGGGCGTCGTCGTGGCCAACAGCGTGGCCGAGTTGCACGGCACCAACAACCTCAACAAGCAGACCGCCCTGACCGAGAAGGGGCAGGTCGTGAACGGCCGCGGCGACACGCCCAACCTGCACGACATCCTGACCGGGTCCAACCCGGACGGCACCGCCGCCGCGCACACCTGCGGCAACTGGACCTCGCCCGAGGTCGGCGCGGCGATCGTCGGCCACCACGACCGCCAGGGCCTGAACACCTCGCCGCCGATGCTGAGCTGGAGCACCTCGCACCCGACGCGCGGATGCACGATCCCTGCGTTCAACTCGACCGGCGGCGGCGGCTTGTTCTATTGCTTTGCCGTGAATTGACGCGGCTGTTCAGGCGGGCGCGCCAGCGTCCGCCTTGAGCATGGCCTTGATGCCGCGCACCGCCTGGCGGATGCGGCTTTCGTTCTCGATCAGGGCGAAGCGCACGTGGCCGTCGCCGTGGTCGCCGAAGCCGATGCCGGGGCTGACGCAGACCTTGGCGCGTTCGAGCAGCAGGCGCGAGAACTCGAGCGAGCCGAGGTGCGCGTAACGCGGCGGGATCGGGGCCCAGATGTACATCGAGGCCTTCGGGCTCTCGACCGCCCAGCCCGCTTCATTCAGGCCCCGGGCCAGCACGTCGCGGCGCTTCTGGTAGGTCGCGGCGATGTCCTTGACGCATTGCTGCTCGCCTTCCAGCGCGGCGATGGCGGCGACCTGCACCGGCGTGAAGCTGCCGTAGTCGTGGTAGCTCTTGATGCGCGCCAGCGCGTGCACCAGGTCCGGGTTGCCGACCATGAAGCCGATGCGCCAGCCGGCCATGTTGTAGCTCTTGCTGAGCGTGAAGAACTCGACCGCGACGTCCTTCGCGCCCGGCACCTGCATGATGCTCGGCGCCTGCCAGCCGTCGAACACGATGTCGGCATAGGCCAGGTCGTGCACGACCAGGATGTCGTGCTTGCGGGCCAGCGCGACCACGCGCTCGAAGAAGCCCAGCTCGACACACTGCGCCGTCGGGTTGCTCGGAAAGCCCAGCACGATCATCTTGGGCTTGGGGTAGCTGCCGCGGATGGCCCGCTCCAGTTCGGCGAAGAACTGCGCGCCGTCGACGTCGCCCGGCGTGATCGGCACCGAGCGGATGTCCGCCCCGGCGATCACCGCGCCGTAGATGTGGATGGGGTAGCTCGGATCGGGCACCAGCACGGTGTCGCCGCGGTCCAGCGTGGCCAGCATCAGGTGGGCCAGGCCTTCCTTGGAGCCGATCGTGACGATGGCCTCCTTGTCGGCATCGATGGCCACGCCGTAGCGGTCCTGGTACCAGTGGCTGATGGCGCGGCGCAGGCGCGGGATGCCCTTGCTGGCCGAATAACCGTGCGTGTCGGGCCGCTGCGCGACCTCGCACAGCTTGGCCACGATGTGGGCCGGCGTGGCGCCATCGGGGTTGCCCATGCTGAGGTCGATGATGTCCTCGCCACGACGGCGCGCCGCGAGCTTGAGCTCGGCCGTGATGTTGAAGACGTAGGGGGGCAGGCGGTCGATGCGCGCGAAACGGCGCTTGCCAGAACTGGCAACCGGAGAGGAAGACATGACGATGACTTTCACGTGAGCGCCCGGAACCGTCCGAGCGACGTGGCCGTGTGGCACGGCCGGGCCGGATGCTAAGCGACGACCTCGGCGACGCGCCAGTGGCGGGATTGCCACGCCAGAATCGACCGCTCGAAGCCCAACCCACGCCCGGAGACCCGCCCATGATCCCGACCACCTGGCCCGCGCGCTGGCCCTGCCTGCCGGCCGCGCAGGCCCATGACGAGACGCGCCGACTGCCCTTCACCATCGGCGGCGCGCTGGCCGGCAGCGTGCGGCGGGACCATGTGCAGGCCATCGGCGACCTGCTGCCGCGGCACGAAGGCTGGCGCCTGTCGGCCACCGAGGGCGTCGCGATGGACCTGCCGCGCGAGGCCCGCGACGCCACGCTGCAGGCCGTCAACGAGGCCTTGCGCGATGCCGGCCTGATCCGCGCCTGGCGTGGCGAGCCCTATGCGGTGTTCGAGCGACCGGGCCTGCCGCCGCTGGCCATCATCGAACGGGCCGCCGCGCGCTTCTGGGGCAGCAGCACGCTGGGCGCCCACGCGACCGGCTACGTGGCCGATGAACACGGGCCGATCACGCACCTGTGGATCGCGCGCCGGGCGCTCAGCAAGGCGGTCGACCCGGGCAAGCTCGACAACCTCGTCGGCGGGGGCGTGCCCTGGCCGCAGAGCCCCTTCGAGACCCTCGTGCGCGAAGGCTGGGAAGAGGCCGGCCTGGCACCCGAGCGCATGCGCGCGGCCGTGCCCGGCCGCGTCATGCACCTGCGCTGCGACATCCCCGAGGGCCTGCAGGTCGAGTGGCTGCACAGCCACGAGCTGCGGCTTGCGCCCGGGGAGGTGCCGGTCAACCAGGACGGCGAGGTCGGCGAGTTCCTGTGCCTGCCGGTGGCCGAGGCGCTGGAGCGCGCCGCCGGCATCGAGATGACGGTCGACGCGGCGCTGGTCACGCTGGACTTCGCGCTGCGCCACGGCCTGATCGAGGCGACCGAAGCGATCGCGCTGACGCGCCAGATCGACGCGATCACCGTCGCCTGAGACGGCGCCGCCACAGGCTCAGTCGCTGAGCCAGCGCCCCCAGTCGGCAGCCGGCGGCTGCGGGCCGCCGAGCATCGCGAGCATCTTCCACACCACCGTCGTGGTGGTGTCGTAGACCGTGCAGCCGTGGCGGCGCTCCCAGCCGGCGGCCCGGTCGGTCGACACCAGGTTGGTGCAATAGGGCACGACCGCATCGGGCCGGGCCGCGCAGACCTCGTCGACCAGCGCATCGAGCTGCGCGCAGCTGACCTCGGCGAAGCTGAAGTTGTCGGCGATGCCGAGGTGGCGCTCGGCCACCGTCTCGATGCCCAGGCTGCGATAGTTCGCGACGATGCGGGCCTGCACGTCGGCGGTGTAGGGCGTGACCAGCGCGAGCCGGCGCACACCGTCTGCCAGCAAGCGCTCGTTGAGCGCCAGGATCGAGGTGGTGGCGCGGATGCCGGTGGCGGCCTCGATGCGCGCGCACAGCTCGACATCGGTGTCGAAGCCGCGCCAGCCGGCCGCCGTGCCGCTCCAGCCGATCGCGTCGACCTGCGCATCGGCCAGCAGCTCGGCCGCCGCCAGGATGGGGGCCGGATCGAACTGGCCCAGCGCCCCGGCACTCAGGCCGATCCGGGTGACGCGAAAGCGCGAGAAGTGCGCCGTCACGCCCGGCAGCGTGGCCACCATCGCGCTGGTCAGCGGCTCCAGCGCGGTGTTAGACGAGGGCGTGAGGATGCCCAGCCGGATGCGGCGGTACGGGCTGGAGGCGGGGTGGGGGCTCATGGCGGCAGGGCCTGTCGGGCGTGGGTCGAGGAAGCGGAGAACATGGCCACCGCGAGCAGCAGCGCGCAGGCCAGCGCGACCGCCGCGAGCAGCGCCGCATAGACCGGCGTGCTGGCTGAACCGGCGGTGCTGAACAGCAGCGGCGCGGCCGTCAGGCCCAGGTAGCCATGGCCCAGCAGGCGGCCGGCCCAGCGGCCGACTCGGGCCGGTCCGGCCAGTCGCGCGACCTCGGCGACCAGCAGGCCGTTCCAGCCACTCGCGCTCGCGCCCAGCACCAGCATCAGCCCGCCAAAGACCAGCGGCTGCGCGGACGACAGGCCGGGAAGGCCGATCAGCACGGCTCCGCAGGCCGATGCGAGCAAGCCGATCGCCGCGATCAGCCCGGCCGAGCGGCCATGCGCCGGCACCAGCCAGCCCCAGCCCAGTCGCCCGGCCAGGCCACCGGCCTGCAGCAGCGCGACCCAGCCGGCAGCGGCCGCAGGCGCCAGCGCCCAGTGCGTCACCGCATGGCTGAGCAGGAAGACGTTCAGGCTCATCTGCAGGGCCGACAGCGCCAGCGTGGCCAGTGCCAGCGCCTGCACCGGCGCGCTGAACCAGGGCGGTCCGTCCACCGCGCCAGCCTGGCTCACCGCTTGAACCACACCCGCATCGACGGCCTGAGGACGACGGCCCAGCACGACACAGGCCAGCGCCACGCCCGCTGCCAGCAGCGTGCCGGCCACGAAGGGCAGGCGCGCATCCAGCAGCCACAGCGCCGGCAGGCTCAGCGAACCGGCGATGGCACCGAGCTGGTTGCCGGTCTGCCGCCACGCGTAGATGCGGGCGCGCCGGGCCGGACTCAGGTGGCGCGTGGCCGGGCTGAGCAGCGCGGCGCTGGCCGGCGTCTCCGGCCCGAAGGCCAGGCCAATGCACAGCACCGCGAACAGCGCGGCGCGTTCGCCGCCGAGCGCGAGCGCCGCCAGGCCGACCGCGACCGAGCCGGCACAGGCGGCGGCCAAGGCCCAGCCGCCCAGCCGCTGCAGCAGCGCCCCGGCCGCGAAGGCGGCCATCGCACCGACGCCGAACAGCAGCAGGTTCAGCCGCCCGAGCCGCTCGACCGACAGGCCCATCTGCGGTGCCAGCGTGGCCAGCGCGAACAGGCCCAGCGCGACGACCGCCTGCAGCGCCGTCATCGTCAGCAGCGTCGCGGGCAGGCCGACCGGTGCGGCTGCGCCACGCGGGCGCGCTTCCTGCATCGGGCTCATGCCGGCACCATCCGGTCCCGCACACCAGCCCCGAACCGAGGAGAACCCCGATGAACACGACCCTGACGCCCGCTGGCGGGATCTCGCTGCATGCCGTCGACGTCGCCCGCGGCGTGCCTGCCCAAGGCCTGCGCGCCGAGCTGTGGCTGCTGTCGGCGGCCGATCCAGCTGCCGCCGCGCCGCGCTGCATCGCCGATGGCGCCGTGGGCCCGAACGGCCAGCTCGACCACCCCTGCGTGCGCGGCGAGGGCATCGTGCCAGGCATCTACGAGGCCCGCTTCCACGTCGGCGCGCACCTGCGCGAGGCGGTCGGTCCCGAGGCCAGCCCCTTCCTGGACGTGGTGCCCTTCCGCTTCCGCCTGACCGAGGTGGCTCAGCATGTGCACCTGCCCTTCAAGTTCACGCCGTGGGGCTACTCATTGTTCCGAGGTGTCTGAGCGATCACCGGAGCGGGTCGCCGCCTGAGTTCTCGCCGCGCCGTCGGCCAGCAGCCGGGCCATCGCGTCGGGCAGGCCGGCATTCGGCTTGAGCGGCGGCGGTGCACCGCCACCGGCCAGGGCCGGGCCGGGCCGCTGGCGCACCAGCGACTGGGCCTGCCGGACGGCGCAGGACACGCCATCGACCACCGGCACCGGCAGGCGGCCTTCGAGCTGGCGCGACAGCCCGGCCAGCGGCGCGCCGGCCAGGATCAGCACCTCGGCGCCGTCCTCGTGCACCGCCCGTTCGCACAGCGCCAGCAGCACGTCGGCATGCGCGTCGCCGACCCGGTCGATGCGGCCCAGCGCCTGGTCCAGCGCGCGGATGCTGGCCAGCCGGTCGAGCTGGCCCAGGTCGCGGATGACCTCGCGGTACCAGGCCTGGATGCGCTGCGAGATCGCGATCACCGAGACCCGCCGACCCAGCAGCAGCGCGGTCGAGAGCGCCGATTCGGTGAGGCCGATGACGGGCACCGGCAGGACCTCGCGCAGCGCCGCGACGCCCGGGTCGCCGAAGGCGGCGACGATCACCGCGTCATGGCCGGCATGGTCCTCGGCGGCCAGTTGCGCGGCGGCATAGGCGCCGATCAGGGCCTCGAAACGGGTCTCGATGTAGGCCACGCCGAAGGGCGCCGTGCGCAGGGTCAGCGCGGTGCCGGGCTCGGCGCTGCGACGGGCCTCGGCCTCGATCAGCGCGGTCACGCCGGTCGAGATGTTGGGGTTGATGACGAGCAGGCGCATGGCGATCCGGCCGGCGTCAGGCCGTGCGGCGACGTGGCGCCAGCGTCGGCTCGCCACCGCGCAGGAACTGGCCGCGGCCGGCGCGGCCGTGGAAGACCTGGCCGTCCCAGACCACCTCGCCGCGGCTGAGCGTGAGGCTCGGCCAGGCCCGCAGCGTGCGGCCGGCATAGGGCGTGTGGTCGACCGCGTGGTGCAGCATCGTGTTGTCGAGCGTGAAGGTGCGCTCGTCCCACACCACCAGGTCGGCGTCGCTGCCGATCGCGATGGTGCCCTTGCGCGGGTGCAGGCCGTAGGCCTTGGCCGGGTTGGTCGAGGTCAGCTCGACGAAGCGGTTGAGCGTGATGCGCCCGCCCAGCACGCCTTCGGAGTACAGCAGCGGCAGGCGCGTCTCGATGCCCGGAATGCCGTTGGGGATGTGGCGGAAGGGCACCTCCTCGCCGCCCGGCTTCTTGCCCTCGGGGCTGTCGAAGTTGAAGGGCGCGTGGTCGGACGAGAAGACCGTGAACAGCCCGTCGGCCAGGCCGTTCCAGATCACCTGCTGGTTGCTGGCGTCGCGGGGCGGCGGGCTGCAGACGCAGCGCGCGCCCTGGTAGCTGTCGTCGATGCCGAGGTCCTCGGCGCTCAGGAACAGGTACTGCGGGCAGGTCTCGGCATGGACCTGCAGGCCATGCGCGCGGCCCCAGCGGATCTGCTCGACCGCCTCGCGGCCGGAGACGTGCACGATCAGGATGGGCACGTCGACCAGCTCGGCCAGCGCCATCGCGCGGTGGGTGGCCTCGCGCTCGACCAGCATCGGCCGGGCATGGGCGTGGTAGCGCGGCGCGGTGCGGCCGGCGGCTTCGAGGCGCTGGGTCAGCCACTCGATGCAGTCGGCGTTCTCGGCATGGACCATCGCCATCGCGCCGTGCTCGCGGGCCACCGCCAGCACGTCCAGGATCTGGCCGTCGTCGAGCTTCAGGTCGTCGTAGGTCATGTACAGCTTGAAGGAGCTGTAGCCGGCCGCGATCAGCGCCGGCAGTTCGACCTCCAGCACGGTGGGCGTCGGGTCGCTGACGATCAGGTGGAAGGCGTAGTCGACATGGGCGCGGCCTTTGGCGCGGCGGTGGTAGTCGTCCACGGCGGCCTGCAGCGACTCGCCCTTGACCTGCGCGGCGAAGGGGATGACGGTGGTCGTGCCACCGCAGGCGGCGCTGCGCGTGCCGGTGTCGAAGTCGTCGGCCATGCGCACCGGCGGCGTCATCGGCTGGTCGAGGTGGCAATGGCCGTCGACGCCGCCGGGCGTGACGACGCGACCGGCCGCGTCGATCTCCTGCCGGCCCGGCCCGAGGCCGTGGCCGAGCATGGCGATCCGGCCGTCGCGGATGCCGATGTCGGCATCGAAGACATCGCTGGCGGTGGCCACGCGGGCCCGGCGCAGCACGAGGTCGAAGTCGGTCGTCATGGGCATGTTCCGTTCAGCGGATCCGGCGGCTGATGCCGGTCAGCTTTTCCATCGTCACCATCAGGATCAGCGTGGCGAAGACCATCAGGCTGGCGACGGCGGCGATGCTCACGTCGAGCTTGCTTTCCAGGTCCTGCCACATGCGGATGGGCAGCATGTCGGTCTGCGCATCGCGCAGGAACAGCGACACCGGCACGTTGTCGAACGAGGACATGAAGGTGATGAAGGCCCCGGCGGCGATGCCTGGGGCGATCAGCGGCAGCGTCACGCGGCGGAAGGTGTAGAGCCGTCCGGCGCCCAGGCTGGCCGAGCTTTCCAGCAGCACCGAGGGCAGCTGCGCCAGCGCCGCCACGGTGGTGCGGATCACGTAGGGCACGCCGACGACGGTGTGGCCGATCACCAGCGTGGCCAGCGACAGGCCCACGCCGATGCGCGAGAAGTAGATCAGCGCGGCCAGCCCGAAGGCCAGCGCCGGCAGCACCAGCGGCGACATGAAGAAGCTGTCGAGCACGCGGGCCATCGCATGTTCGGACCGGGCGATGGCCAGCGCGGCCGACACGCCCAGCAGCACCGACAGCGCGGTCGCCGCCAGCGCGACCTTCAGGCTGTTCATGGCCGCGTACTGCAGCTGCCAGGCATCGACCAGGGCGGTGTACCAGCGCAGCGAGTAGGCCGGCGGCGGGAACTTCAGCGAGTAGCCGTCGGAGAAGGACACGATCACCACCACCAGCGTGGGCGCGAGCAGCAGCGCTGCGGCCAGCAGCGCGAGGCCGCCGAGCAGGCCATGCAGCGTGATCGTCGAGAGGTCATGGCGACGTGCGGACATGGGGTGCGGCTCCGGGTGAGGCTCAGGTCGTCGCGCGACCGCGGCTGGCGCGGCCCAGCAGGTTGAGCACGCTGACGCAGCCCAGCACCGCGACCAGGAAGACCAGCGACAGCGCGGCGGCGAACGGCCAGTTCTGCAGCGACGAGGCCTGCTGGTAGATGTACATCGGCATGAACAGCATCTGCCCGCCGCCGATCAGCGACTGCGAGATGAAGGCCGTCACCGAGGCCGCGAAGGTCAGCAGCGCACCGGCCACGATGCCCGGCAGCGACAGCGGCAGCGTGATCAGCCCGAAGGTGCGCCAGGCGCTGGCGCCCAGCGCGGCCGAGGCCTGTTCCAGGTTGGGGTCGAGCTTCTGCAGCGCGGTGATCAGCGGCAGCACCATCAGCGGCAGCTGCACGTTGGCCAGCGCCACCACCAGGCCGCCGCGGGTGTAGAGCAGCTTGAGCGGACCCTCGATCCAGCCGAGGTCCACGAGCGCCGTGTTGACGATGCCCTGCCGGCCCAGGATCACGACCCAGGCGAAGGTCCGCACCACCACGCTGGTCAGCAGCGGCATCACGATCAGCAGCATCAGCAGCTGCTGCAGCCAGGCGGGGCTGCGCACATGGGTCCACGCCAGCGCATAGCCCAGCAGCAGGCACAGGGCGGTCACCTGCACGCCCAGCCACAGCGTGTCGGCCAGCACCGGCAGCGTGAAGTCGTCGCTTGCCACCCGCACGAACTGCGCCGCGCCCATGCTGCCCAGGCTGGTGTCGTTGTACAGCGCGATCAGCACCAGCATCAGCAGCGGCGCGGCGAAGAACAGCAGGAAGAACCCGGCCAGCGGCGTGGCGAACCACAGGCTGGTCGTGGTGACCGGGGCCGAGCGGGGAGGCGAGTGCAGGGTGAGGGTCGTCATCGCGCGAAGGCTCGTGGTGGATCAACGCGGACGCAGCCGGCGCCGGGCCGCCCCAAGGCGGCTGCGCGCCCCCTCGGGGGGCAGGAGCGCAGCGACGTGGGGGCCACAACGACGCAGCCGGCGCCGGGCCGCCCCAAGGCGGCTGCGCGCCCCCTCGGGGGGCAGGAGCGCAGCGACGTGGGGGCTGACATCAAAGTTTGATTTCTTTGTTGAAGCGATCGATCCACGCCGGGCGCTGCTCGTTGATCTTCTTCCAGTCCTGGAACACGAACTTCTTCTTCATCTCGGCCTGGTCGCGGGCCAGCACCTTGGCGATCTCGCCTTCCATCTTCACCTTGCCGTGCGTGGGCACGACGAGGTAGGGCGACTGCATCAGGCGGGTCTGCACCTCGGGCGACAGCGCGGTGTCGATCAGCAGCGCGGCCAGGGCCTTGTTGGGCGAGTTCTTGACGATGTGCACGCTGGTCTTGAAGGCGATGGCACCTTCCTTCGGCGCCACGAACTCGACCGGCACGCCGCGTGCCTTGAGGATCTGGATGGCGTTGAAGTTGCCCGGGCTGATGTCGATCTGGCCCTGCTGGTAGAGCGCGGCCAGGGCACCCGGGTTGGCCGCCACGGCCGCCAGGCTGGGCTTGAGTTCGCTGATCTTCCTGAACGCCGGCTCGATGTTCGACTCGTTGCCGCCGTGCATGCGCGCGAGTTCGACCATGAAGCCAGTGCCCAGCGTCGAGTTCATGTTGGTGATGCCGACGCGGCCCTTGTACTCGGGCTTCCACAGGTCGGCCCAGGAGGTCGGCGGCGTCTTGATCTTCTCGGGGTTGTAGGTCAGGCCGACGACCTGGAAGAACATCGCCGGGCCGTGCGGGTCCTGCGCCTCGGTGATCAGGTCGCCGTAGTGCTTGCTCTGGGCGACCGGGAAGGGCTCGACCAGGTCCTGCGCGATGGCGGTCAGCGCCGGACCCGGATCGTGCAGCATCACGTCGATGGGCGGGTTGTTGCGCGCGGCGGTGACCTTGGCGATCTGGTCGACCGACAGCATCGGGTCGAGCAGCACCTCGTTGCCGGACTTGCGGAAGGCCGGCACCAGCACGTCGCGGTGGGCTTCCTCCCAGCTGCCGGTGAAGGTGGCGAAGACCAGCTTGCGGGCCTGCGCACGGGTCAGTTGCGGGAACAGCGTCATCGCGCTGAGGGTCAGCGCGGAGCCGAGCAGCGAGCGGCGGTCGAGGGTCATGGCAGGTCCTGTGACGTGGAAGTTGAGGGTCGGGCGAACAGGTGGCTCAGTCCATGAGCCAGCGAGAGATCAGGGCGCGGCGAACAGGCTGACGGCCTCGGGCGCGACCGGCCGCACCCGCACCGGCGTGGCGGCGGCGCGCGCCTGGGAGCCGGGGCTGCGTGGCTCGCTCAGCTTGATCGGCCGGCCGCTGCCGGTGCGCAGCTCGTGCACCAGCGTCGCACCCAGCGCCATGCCCAGCTCGACGTGCGCGCCCAGCGTGGCCGGGTCGTCCGGCGAGGCCGCGTCCAGCCGCAGGTTTTCGGGCCGCACGCAGGCGATCACCGCGCTGCCGGCGGCCAGTGGGCTGCGCGGCGCCCGGGCCTGCCAGAGCGCGCCGCCGTCGTCCAGGCGGACCCAGGCGCGTTCGCCGTCGATGCCTTCGAGCCGGCCGGACAGCACGTTGGCGCTGCCGACGAACTGGTTGACGAAGAAGGTCGCCGGGCGGTCGTAGACGGTCTCGGGCGCATCGAACTGTTCGAGCTTGCCGTGGCTCAGCACGGCGACGCGGTCGGCCATGCCCAGCGCCTCCTCCTGGTCGTGCGTGACGATCAGCGTGGTCGTGCCGGCACTGCGCTGGATGCGCTTGATCTCGATCTGCATGTCCAGGCGCAGGCTCTTGTCGAGCGCCGAGAAGGGCTCGTCGAGCAGCAGCACGCGCGGCTCGATGGCCAGCGCCCGCGCCAGCGCGACGCGCTGCTGCTGGCCGCCCGACAGCTCGCGGGTCTGGCGCTGCGCCAGGTGGCCCATCTGCACCAGCTCCAGCATGTCGGCCACGCGCTGGCGAGCGGCGGCCTTGTCGGTGCCGCGTGCGGCCAGGCCGTAGCCGACGTTCTCGGCCACGCTCATGTGCGGGAACAGCGCGTAGTTCTGGAACACGATGCCGACGTCGCGCCGGTTCGGCGGCAGGTCGTCGATGCGGCGCTCGCCGACCACCACCTTGCCGCTGGTCTGCGCGATGAAGCCGGCCACGATGCGCAGCAGCGTGGTCTTGCCGCAGCCGCTCGGCCCCAGCAGCGCGACCAGCTCGCCGGCCTGCACTTCCAGGGTCACGTGGTCCACCGCCAGCGTCGAGCCGTAGCGGTGAACGATGTCGTCGAGGGTCAGGGGCTGACCGGGATGGGTGGCGCTCATGGCAGCCTGTTTTGCAACCGCCGTGCCAGGCGTCCGGATTCGTTTTGTATCCAATCTTGAAGACCCCGTTTCCGCCCATTCACCCTCGCGGATGCCGCTTGGAATCGGACTTGCAAGCGGGTCCTCACCGATCGGCGGGCGATCGGCCGGCCTCCAGTTGCCGCACCGATCTGGATACAAAAGCGGACCCGCCTTGGTGCACCCCGCGCCGACCTGGAGCCCATGCCATGACCTTCCCCGATCCGACGCTGCCGCTGCACCGCTGGCCGGCCCGTGCGCTGGCCGCCGCCGTGCGGGCCGGCCGGCTCAGCGCCGAGGCGATCGCGCAGGCGCAGTGCGCGCGCATCGCCGCGCTGCAGCCGCAGCTCAACGCCTTCGTCGACCATGAGCCGGACCTCGTGCTGGCCGAGGCCCGCGCGGTCGACGCCCGGCTGGCCGCCGGGGCCGACCTGCCGCTGGCGGGCGTGCCCTTCACGGTCAAGGACAACCTCTGGATCGGCGGCCGGCCGGCCACCTTCGGCTCCAGGGTGTACGCCGACTTCATCGCGCTGCAGGACAGCTGGTGCGTGGCGCGGCTGCGTGAACTCGGCGCGGTCGCGCTGGGGCTGACGGCCTGCTCGGAGTTCGCCTGCAAGGGCATCACCGCGACGCCGCTGCACGGCGTCACCCGCAACCCCTGGGACCTGACGCGCACGCCGGGCGGATCGTCCGGCGGCGCGGTCGCCGCGCTGGCCTCGGGCATCGGCGCGCTGGCCCTGGCCACCGATGCGGGCGGGTCGACGCGCCGCCCGGCCGCCCACACCGGCCTGGTCGGCATGAAGCCCACGCTCGGCCGGGTGCCCAACCCGCAGGGCTTCGACGACCCGAACCACCTGCTGTCGGTGATCGGCCAGCTCGGCCGCGACGTCGAGGACGTCGCCTGGATGCTGGACCTGCTGAGCGCCTGGTCGCCGGCCGACCCGCTGTCTTGCCCCGCCTTCGGGCGCAGCGAGCTGATGCGCGCGCTGAAGGACCCGCTGCCGCCGCTGCGGCTGGCCTGGTCGCCCGGCCTGGGCTGCGGCTACCCGATCGATGCGGACGTGCTGGCCGCGCTGGAGGCCGCGATCGAACGCCTGCGCCAGGCGGGCTGGCAGATCGAGCGGGCCGATCCGGCCTGGCCCGAGTCGGCCCGCGAATACCCGCTGATCGCCCTGCAGCAGGCCGGCCTGGCGCAGCTGCACGGCGAGCGCTGGCGACGCGAGCCCGAGCTGTTCGACCCCGACATCGGCGCGCAGATCGAGCTGGGACTGGCGCTGAGCGGCACCCGCATTGCCGAGGTGCTGCGCCTGCGCGAGCAGATCCACCACCGCTTCGAGGCCCTGTTCGCGCGGCACGACGCGCTGCTGTGCCCGGTCTCGCCGGTCGAGGCCTGGCCGGTCGGCCTGCTCGGCCCGGCCACCATCGGCGGCCAGCCGGCCGGGCCGCGTGGCCATGCGGCCTACACGCCGTGGTTCAACTACGCCGGGCTGCCGGCGCTGTCGCTGCCCTGCGGCCTGGGCCGGCAAGGCCTGCCGGTGGGCCTGCAGATCGCCGCACCGCGCTTCCGTGACGACCTCGTGCTGCGGCTGGCCTGGCAGGCCGAACAGGTGCTGGGGCCGCAGCCGGTCGCGCCGTGGATGACGGTCTGAGGAAGGCGGCCTGAGGAAGGCGGCCTGAGCCGGCTGGATCAGCCCAGCAGCACCGTCGCCAGGTCGTCGTCGTCCGGCACGGGCTCGGGGCCGTCGTCGGCCAGCAGGCCGAGCGCCTGCGCGATGTGGGCGAGGTGGTGGTCCATCAGGTGGCAGGCGCGCTCGGCGTCGCCGGCCTCGATCGCGTCGATCAGGCGGGTGTGCTCGTCGTTCGGGCAGGCCGCCGCGGTCGGGGCCTCGAAGCTCAGGATGGCCAGGCAGGTCAGCGGCGTCAGCTCCCGCATCATGCGGTGCGAGATGCCGCTGCCGCTCAGCTCGGCCAGCAGCACGTGGAACTCGCCGGACAGCCGCACGGCAGCGCGCCGGTCGCCGCGGGCGTGGGCCTGGTGCTCGCGCTCGACCAGCGCGCGCAGGCGCCGCACCGCGTCGCGCGCCTGGCCCAGCGCCAGCCGGCGCAGCAGGCGCCGGACGATGCCCGGTTCGAGCGTGCGGCGCACCTCCAGCACGTCCAGCGCCTCGGCGGCGCTGGGGGTGGTGACGAAGGCACCGCGGTTGGGGATCAGCGTGACCAGCTGCTCCACCGCCAGCCGCTGCAGCACGCCGCGCACCTGGGTGCGGCTGACGTGGAACAGCTCGGCCACGCGCTCCTCGGTCAGCTTGGTGCCGGGCAGCAGGCGGTGTTCGACGATCGCGGTGTAGATCCGCGCGTGGATGTCGTCCTTGGACGCGGCGGCAGCGGCCCGGCGCGGACGGCCGGCGAGGGGGGGCAGGGACATGGCGGGTGCATTTGAGCAAACGCCATGCCGGCGCGCATCCGCACGGGATGCGCGGCGCCGTCGGTCAGCGCGCGGCGGTGCTGATGACCGGCGCCGGGGCGGGGGTCCAGACCACGCTGGCCGGCGGCTGGACCAGGAAGGTGTTAGCGTCGACGGTCGAGCCGCCGGCGGCCAGCCGTGCGCGGGCCTGGATGGCCGGGTGCTCGGCGTTCGCGTGTTGCACGGCCCAGCGCGGGCTGGCCGGGTGGCCGACCAGGTGCGGGGCGGCATCACGGGCCTGCACTTCGGCGATCACGGCCGGCGCGGCATCGACCCGCGCGGCGGTGGCCGGGTGGCTGAAGGGCAGCGCGGCTTCGGCTGGGGCGCTGGCCATGGCCAGCAGCGCGGTGGCGGAGATGGCGGCGAACAGCGTGGCAGCGGCAAGGTGCCTGGAAGACATGGCGGTTCCTTCGTGGAGAACGTGACAGGAAGGCGGCGCATTCATGTTGCGACGCAGCATGATCAGTGTAAACCCTAGGTTTTGGGCGCCACCTGGCCGCCCCCAAGACCGGTGACCGGATCCGGAAAAACTGCACGAGGCTGGCGCCAGCACCCGTCCAGCACCCCTGCCCGTCACAATCGCGCTCCGGTCAGCGGCCGCCAGACGCCGCGCCGCGGTCACCCTGGAATCCCCATGTCCTTCGCCTCGCTGGGCCTCGCGCCCGAACTGCTGCATGCGCTGTCCGAACAGGGCCTGCGCAGCCCGACCCCCGTCCAGACCCTGGCGATCCCGGCGGTCCTGCGCGGCGACGACCTGCTGTGTCGCGCGCCGACCGGCTCGGGCAAGACGCTGGCCTATGCGCTGCCGCTGCTGCAGGGCCTGCAGATCTCCCGCCGGCCGTGGCCGCGCCGCACCCAGGCGCTGGTGCTGCTGCCCACGCGCGAGCTGGCGCAGCAGGTCGGCGGCGTGCTGGAAGACCTGGCGCGCCGGCTGCCCGAGCCGCCCAAGGTGGTCACCGCCATCGGCGGCCTGTCGATCAACCCGCAGCTGATGGCGTTGCGCGGCGGTGCCGAGGTGGTGGTGGCCACGCCCGGCCGGCTGCTCGACCTGCTCGACCACAACGGCCTGCGGCTGCAGGCCCTGAGCACGCTGGTGCTCGACGAGGCCGACCGGCTGCTCGACCTGGGCTTCGCCGAGGAATGGGCCGCGATCCGCAGCCGCCTGCCGCCGCTGCGCGCCCGCGCCGATGGCCGCACGCTGCAGCAGCTGCTGTTCTCGGCCACGCTGGACCAGGCGGTGCGCGGCCTGGCCGATGCCCTGCTGCAGCGCCCGCTGACGATCGACCTGAGCGGCATCGAGCCGGCTGCGACCCTGGGCGCCGATGGCGGCGACGATGCCGCCACCGCAAGAGCCGCCGCAGAGCCCGCCGCGGTCGCGCTGCCGCACCCGGACATCCAGCAGCGCGCCATCGTGGTCGACACCACCCGCCGCACCGGCGCGCTGCGCCGGCTGCTGACCGACCACCCGGAATGGGACGCGGTGCTGGTCTTCGTCGGCACCCGCATGGCCACCGAGCGGGTGGCTCACAAGCTGAGCCTGGAAGGCCTGCACGCCGCACCCCTGCACGGCGAGATGAGCCAGGGCGCACGCGACGCGGTGCTGGCCGACTTCCGGCTCAAGCGGCTGCGGGTGCTGGTCACGACCGATCTCGCGGCGCGCGGCCTGGACATCGCCGGCCTGCCACTGGTCGTCAACTACGACCTGCCGCGCGCAGCGGCCGACCATGTCCACCGCATCGGCCGGACCGGCCGGGGCGGCACGGCGGGCACCGCCATCAGCTTCGTGACGCCGGCCGGCGAGGCCCACTTCCGCGTGATCGAGAAACGCCAGCAGCAGCGCGTGCCGCGCGAGGTGCTGCCCGGCTACGAGCCGACCGAGGTCGCGCCCCCGCCGCCGGTCGACGGCAACGGCGGCATCAAGGGCCGCCGGCCGAGCAAGAAGGACAAGCTGCGCGCGGCGGCCACAGCGGCCGCAGCCGGCGGGTCCGGGCCGCGGCCGCCGCGACGCTGATCAGGGCCGTTCGCCAGCGCGCAGGCGCGCCTCGATCGTCTCCAGCGCCGGCAGCAGGTCGGCCACGCTGTCGATCACCAGGTGGGCACCCTCGGCCAGCAGCCGGGCCTGGGCCTCGGCCCGCAGCGACGCCTGCTCGACGGGGGCCAGCGCCTGCCAGGCCTCGCGGCTCAGGCCGACTGCGTTGCCGCTGATCGCCACGCCGATCGCCCAGGTGCCGGCGGCGCGGCCTTCCTGCAGGCCCACGCCGGTGTCGTCGACCTTGACGACGCGGTGCGGCGGCCAGACGCCGAGGTCGGCGAAGCAGCGGTACATCATCAGCGGCGAGGGCCGGCCGGCGGCCAGGTCGCCGGCGCAGACGAGGTTGTCGGGCGCAAAGCCGGCCTGCGCGGCCAGCGGCACCAGCACGTCCATGATGGGCCGGTTGTAGCCGGTGGTCGAACCGATCTTCAGGCCGCGCGCGCGCAGCGCCTGCACGGTCTCCAGCGCACCCGGGATCAGGTCGGCGTGATCGGGGATGACGGCCGCGTTCATCGGCGTGAAGACCTCGTGCAGCTCGTCCACGTCGGCCGCCGTGAAGGGCCGGCCATGGCGGGCCTGCCACTGCGCGGCCACGCGCGGCAGCTGGCCCAGCGCGTGGATGTGGTCCCACTTGGCCATGCCCATCGGGCCGCGCGCCTCGGCGATGCTCAGCGCGATGCCGTAGCGCGCGAACAGCTGCACGAAGGCGCCCATCGGGGCGCGCGAGCCGAAGTCGATGACGGTGCCGGCCCAGTCGAACACGACGGCGGCCAGGGAGTTGTCGGAAGTCGAGGGGAGGGTCATGGTCATCGGCTGCTGCGCGCGAAAGTGGATCGATGGGAGTGGCTCACGTCCAGCGCGCGGCGAGCGCACGGCCGATGGCATCGACCGCCTGCTGCATCTCGTGCCGGCCGATCGCGCCGATGCAGCCGACGCGGAAGGTCTCGACCTGCGTCAGCTTGCCCGGATAGAGCAGGTAGCCCTGCGCCTTCACCGCGGCGTAGAAGGCCTTGAAGTCGTAGCCCGGATCGGCCGGCGCGTGGAAGGTGACGATGATGGGCGAGACCCGCTCGGGCGTCAGGAAGGTGCGCAGGCCCAGCGCGCGCAGGCCGTCGACCAGCGTGCGGCAGTTGTCCTGGTAGCGCGCCAGGCGGGCCGGCTGGCCGCCTTCCTCCTCGAACTGGCGCATCGCCTCGGCCAGCGCCGCGACGACGTGGGTCGGCGGCGTGAAGCGCCACTGGCCGGTGCGCTGCAGGTAGGCATGCTGGTCCTGCAGGTCCATCGCCAGCGAATGGCTGTTGCCGGCACAGGCATCGATCAGCTCGCGGCGGATGAAGACGAAGCCCATGCCGGGCACGCCCTCCAGGCACTTGCCGCTGGCCGCGATCAGCGCGTCGAAGCGGATCTCGCGCGCATCGATGGGCAGGGCCGCGAAGGCGCTCATCGCGTCGACGATCAGGCCGCGGCCGAGCCGCTCGCAGACCTCGGCCACCTCGGCCAGCGGGTTGACCACGCCGGTGCCGGTCTCGCAATGGATCAGGCCGACGTGGGTGATGCTGGCGTCGGCGCGCAACAGCGCCTCCAGCTCGGCGGCGCTGACCGGCGCGTCCTCGGCGCGGCTGTGCAGCGTCGTGCGGCGGCCCATCAGCGTGGCGAGCTTGCCCATGCGCTGGCAGTAGGCGCCGTTGTCGAGCACCAGCAGGTGGCCGTCGCGCGGCACCAGCGTGGCCACCGCCGCCTCGACGCTGAAGGTGCCGCTGCCCTGCAAGGGCACGACGACATGGCTGTCGGCCGCGTGGATGACGTCCAGCAGGCGACGCCGCAGGCCGGCGGTCAGCGCGTTGAAGTCGGCATCCCAGGAACCCCAGTCGCGCAGCATCGCGAGCTTGGTGCGCAGGGTGGTGGTCAGGGGTCCGGGTGTCAGCAGGATGGGGTCGCGGTCCATGGCGGGTGTGGCGCTGGCCGGGTTGGCCGTCGTGGGGATCAAGGGCTGGCCGGCTCGCGCCAGGCCTGGGTGTGGCGGCGGACCACGCGGGCCAGCAGCAGGTAGAGCAGGGACACCAGCGCCGAGGTCGCGGTGATCAGCACCGCCATCGCGGCGGCCGCGCCGGTCTCGCCGGCCTCGTCGAGGTTGAGGATCGCGACCGAGGCCAGCCGGGTGTCGGGCGTGTAGAGGAAGACCACCGCCGACACCGTCGTCATCGCGTTGATGAAGAAGTAGCGCGAGACGTCGACCAGCGTGGGCAGGCAGATCGGCAGCGTGACGCGCCAGCAGGTCCGCAGCAGCGGCACCTTGAGCGAGGCGGACACGGCCTCGAACTCCGGATCGATGGCCTTGAGCGCCGTCGTCATCGTCAGGTGACCGGTCGTGTAGAAGTGGACCAGCGTGCACAGCACCAGCAGCGCGCCGGTCTGGTAGAGGCCATGCAGCGGGTTGGACGGCGCGTTGAAGAACAGGATCGCGCCGAGGCCCAGCACCAGCCCCGGCACCGCCATCGGCAGCAGCGCCAGCAGGCCCAGCAGCGCGCGGGCCCAGGCGGGCGGGCGGGCCTTCTCCTGCAGCCAGGCGCCCAGGAAGACCAGCACCGGGCCGGCCAGCGCGGTGCCGGCGGCGAGCTTCAGGCTGTTGACCAGCGCGACATCCAGCTCGGCATCGATCAGGCCGGTCGTGTAGTGGACCAGGCTGGGTGCGAGGTTGTAGGGCCAGAAGGTCGCGAAGGACGCGAACACCGCCATGCCGAACAGCGCCAGCAGGGTCGCGGCCACCAGCGCGCAGGCGGCCAGCATCAGGCCGTCGAAGGCGGGCGAGCGGCGCGGCACCCACATCACCGCGCGGGCCGTCAGCATGGCGGTCTGGCGGCGCTGGACCAGCTGGTCGACGCCGAAGCTCAGCAGCGCCGGCAGCAGCAGCAGCAGCGCCACGACCGCGCCACGCTGGAAGTCCTGCTGGCCGATGACGAGCTTGAAGACGTCGGTGGCCAGCACGTTGAAGTTGCCGCCAATGACCTTGGGGATGCCGAAGTCGGTGATGACCAGCGTGAAGCTGACCAGCCCGGCCGACACCAGCCCGTAGCGCGCCCCCGGCAGCGTGATGGTCAGGAACTGGCGCAGCGCGCGGGTACCCATCGCGTCGGCGGCCTCGTAGAGCCGCGCATCGGCCAGTCGCAGCGCGCTGACCAGGATCATCAGCGCATGCGGGAAGACCGCGAAGCACTCGGCCAGCACGATGCCGGGCGCGCCGTAGATGCCGTCGAAGCCGAGCGCGCGCCAGCTGTCGCGCAGCAGGCCCTGGTTGCCGAACCAGTGGATCAGCGAGATCGCCGACAGCAGCGACGGCGCCAGCAGCGGCAGCAGCGTGATGCCGCGCAGCAGGCCCTTGAACGGCATCGCGCTGCGCGTCAGCGCATGGGCGAACACGAAGGCCAGCGGCAGCACGATCAGCGTCACCAGCATCGACACCCACAGGCTGTTGACCAGGCTGCCGCGCAGCGCCGGCGAGGCCAGGTAGTCGGCCAGCCGGTTCAGGGCCTGAGCCCAGCCTTCGGCGGCCACGCCCTCGGCGGGCGCGAAGGCCTGCGACAGGATCGCCGCCAGCGGTCCGGCCAGGCCGACCAGCAGCAGCGCCAGCACGGCCAGCCGCAGCGCACCGATCCAGGCATCGGCGGCGGTGCGGCGCAGGCGCGGCGGCGCGGGCCGGACGGCGAGGCGGTCGAACCAGGCCGCGGTCATGCGGCGATCCTCTGCGGCGACGCGCCGGCCGGGGCCGTGGCATCGAACACCCGCAGCCGGTCGGTCCGCAGCGCGAAGCGCAGCCAGGCGCCGACGTGCACGTCGAACTCGTCCATCTGGTTGAGCGAGAACTGCAGCAGCAGCGGCGCGGCCAGGCCGTCGACGCGCAGCGTGGCCAGGCAGTTGCCGCCCAGGAACTCGATCGCGTCGACCCGGCCGTGGCACAGGCCGGGCGTCGCTGGGTCGAGGCCGTCCAGCCCTTCCAGCCGGCGGTCCTCGGGTCGCAGGAACAGCGTCACCGGCGTGCCCGGCGCATGCGCCACGTCGGCATGGGCCGGCAGGCGCAGCTCGCCGCAGCGGTACCAGCCACCACCTTCGGCCCGCGCGTCCAGCCGGTTGCACTTGCCGATGAAGTCGGCGACGAAGGGCGTCGCCGGCTCGCGGTAGACCTGCATCGGCGTGCCGACCTGCTCGATGCGCCCGCCGTTCATCACGACGATGCGGTCGGCCACCGACAGCGCCTCCTCCTGGTCGTGCGTGACCATGATGGTGGTCACGCCCAGCTGGCGTTGCAGCGCCCGGATCTCGTGGCGCAGCCGCACCCGCACGATGGCGTCGAGCGCGGACAGCGGCTCGTCGAGCAGCAGCAGGCCGGGCGAGGTCGCCAGCGCCCGCGCCAGCGCGACGCGCTGCTGCTGGCCACCCGACATCTGCGCCGGGTACTTGTGCTCGCTGCCGGGCAGGCCGACGCGGTCGAGCAACTCGTCGACGCGCCGCCGGATGGCCTCGCGCGAGCCGCCGCCGTTGACCAGGCCGTAGGCCACGTTCTGGCCGATCGTCAGGTTGGGGAACAGCGCATACGACTGGAACACGATGCCGTAGTCGCGCCGCGCCGGCGGCAGGCGGGAGATGTCGCGCCCGTCCTGCACCAGCGTGCCGGCACTCTGCAGTTCGAGTCCCGCGATGATGCGCAGCAGCGTGGTCTTGCCGCAGCCCGAGGGGCCGAGGAAGCACACGAACTCGCCGCGCCCGATCGTCAGGTCGATGCCGTCCAGGGCGGTGAAGCCGCCCCAGACCTTGCGGATGCCGCGCAGGGCGAGGCAGGGCGACGGGTTCACTTGCGCACTTCGCTCTTGGCGTCGTAGCGCTTGAGCCACTCGGCCAGCACGCGCTCGCGGCCGGCGGCGGCGGCGTCGAAGTCCAGCTTGATCAGGCGCTTCTCGTAGTCGGCGGGGATGTTGGGCAGCTTGGGCGCGACGCCGGGCTGGGCGGTCAGCGCGAAGTTCTTGCCGTACAACATCATGGCGTCCTTGCTCGACGCCCAGTCGGCCAGCTTGCGGGCGGCCTCCGTGTTGCGCGTGCCCTTGTGGATCGCGAAGGCCTCCAGGTCCCAGCCCAGGCCTTCCTTGGGGAACACCAGCTCGATCGGCGCGCCCTTGGTCTTGTTGGACTGCGCGCGGTACTCGAAGGAGATGCCGGCGACGTACTCGCCGGCCGCGGCCATGTTGCAGGGCTTGCTGCCCGAGTGCGTGTACTGGGCGATGTTGGCGTGCAGCGCGTCCATGTACTGCCAGCCGCCACCCTTGCCGTTGTCATCGCCCCAGAGCGACAGCCAGGCCACCACGTCGAAGTAGCCGGTGCCGGACGAGGCCGGGTTGGGCATCACGACCTGGCCCTTGAACTCCGGCCGGGTCAGGTCCTTCCAGCTGGTCGGGATGGGGATGTTGCGCTTGGCGGCCTCGACGGTGTTGAAGCAGACCGTCGCGCCGAACACGTTCATGCCCCACCAGGCCGGCGGGTTCTTCTTGTCCCGGTACTGCGACATGATGGCGTCGAGGTTCAGCGGCGCATACGGCTCGAGCATGCCGTTGCGGTTGAGCAGCGCCAGGCTGGACGCCGCCACGCCCCAGACCACGTCGGCCTGCGGGTTGGCCTTCTCGGCCAGCAGCTTGGCGGTGATGACGCCGGTGGAGTCGCGCACCCACTTGATCTCGATGCCGGGATGGACCGAGTTGAAGGCCTGCTGGTAGGCCTTGAGCTGGTCGGTTTCCAGCGCGGTATAGACGGTCAGCGTGGTCTTCTGGGCCAGCGCGGCACCGCTGCAGACCAGGGCGATGGCGGCGGCAAGGGTGCCGCGCAGGACGTTCGGTCGGGTCATCGAGAGCTCCGTTGGATGGATGCCCGGTTTGTAGGAGCGCCGCATGACAGCCCCGTGTCAAGCCCGTCTTTCGTCGATTGCCGGTTGTCGATTGTCGACAATCTTCATTTCGAGGGGAATTCAGGCGCTGTCCGGGCCACTGTCACGGTCACAATCCGGACCCGATCCGCACATGCCGCCCACCCGGCCGCACCACACGCCCATGTCGACCGAGAACATCGCCCTGCTGCAAGGCACCTCGCTGGCCACCCTGGTGCAGGCCGAGGTCGAGCGCCTGATCCTGGACGGCACGCTCGCCCCCGGCGCCAAGCTGACCGAGGCCGACCTGGTCGCGCGCCTGGGCGTCTCGCGCGGGCCGATCCGGGAGGCCTTCCGCATGCTGGAGGAGGCCGGCCTGGTCCGCACCGAGAAGAACCGCGGCGTGTTCGTGCGCGAGCTGCCGATCGAGGAGGTGCTGGAGATCTTCGAGGTCCGCGCGCTGATGGACCAGCACGTCGGACGTCGCCTGGCCGGGACCGCCACCGCCGCGCAGTCCCGCGAACTGCGCAAGTTCGTCGAGGTGATGGAGAGCGCCGCCAAGGCCGGCGACGCGGCCGCCTTCCACCTGCACAACCTGCAGTTCCACGACCGCCTGCTGGAGCTGGCCGGCAACGCCAAGCTGGCAGCGACCTACCGCAAGCTCACCAACGAGCTGAAGCTGTACCGGCGCCAGAACCTCACGTCCGAGTCGATGGCGGTCTACGCCCGCGAGCACCGGCAGATCGTGCGTGCCATCTCGGCCGGCGACGTCGAGGCCGCCGGCCAGGCCATGCACGACCACGTCATGAACAGCCGCGAGCGCACCTGGCAGCGCCACCTGGCCGCGCAGGCCGCGTCTGTTCCGGCGTCTGTTCCGGCGTCCGTTTCGTCCCCCGGACCGGCCGCCGCGCCACGCCCGGCCCCGCGCCGCCGCTCGCCGGCCTGAGCGGTGGCCACGGCCGACATCCCGGTCCCGGTGCTGCTGGCCGTGCTGGCCGGCGCGGCGCTGCACGCGAGCTGGAACGCGCTGATCAAGTCCTCGCACGACAAGTCGCTCGACACCGCGCTGATCCACGGCCTGGCCACGCTGGTGGCCGTGCCGATGCTGCTGTGGTTCGGCCCACCGGTGCCGGCCGCCTGGCCCTGGGTCGCCGGCTCGATGCTGATCCACATCGGCTACTACGTCGCGCTGGCCGGCGCCTACCGGCATGGCGACCTGGGCCTGACCTATCCGGTGATGCGCGGCAGCGCGCCGCTGCTGGTGGCGCTGGCCAGCGCCTCGCTGCTGGGCGAGACGCTGTCGCCGCTGGCCTGGCTGGGCGTCGCCACCCTCAGCGTCGGCGTGCTGGCGCTGGGGCTGTCACGCCAGCCGCGCCGGGTCGATGCCTCGGCGTCGGACCAGCGCCGGCGGGCCTTGCTGTTCGCGCTGCTCAACGCCGGCTTCATCGCCGCCTACACCGTCGTCGACGGGCTGGGCGTGCGGGCGGCCGGTCAGGCCGGTCCCTACGTCGCCGCGCTGTTCCTGTTCGACGGCCTGCCCTACCTGCTGCTGGTGCTGTGGCAGCGCCGGGCCGACCTGCCCGCCGTGCGCGCCTATGCGGCCAGCCGCTGGCCGCTGGCCTCGCTGGGCACGCTGGCGTCGATCGGCAGCTACGGCATCGCGCTGTGGGCGATGACGCGTGCGCCGGTGGCCACGGTGGCGGCGCTGCGCGAGACCTCGGTGCTGTTCGCGGCGCTGCTGGGCACGCTGCTGCTGCGCGAGCCCTTCGGCTGGCAGCGCGGCATGGCCACGGCGGTCATCGTCGGCGGGGTGATCACCTTGCGGCTGGGCTGAAACCGGCGTCCCGGCCACCAACCCCCAACTGGGTCGACAGCTTGTCGCGCCGTGGGTCGCAGCGCCCGATGGGCGTCCCGATGACAGGGCCTTGGAAGCTCACGTACAAGCTCGGCTTCCGCCAACTCAGGAGCCTTTGCGCATGTCCGACCTGTCCGATCGCCCCGCCCGCCTGACCGCCGCCGACTTCGATCCCGCCGTGCTCAAGCTGTTCGACCAGTACGTGCATGGCCTGCTGGACCGACGCGGCTTTCTCGACCAGGCCGGCCGCTACGCCGCCGTCGCCGGCACCACCTCGGTGGCGCTGCTGGCCGCGCTCAGCCCCGACTTCGCCAGCGCCCAGCAGGTCAAGCCCGACGACGGCCGGATCAAGGCCGAGACCGTCACCATCGCCTCGCCGAACGGCTCGGGCTCGATCAAGGCCTATGTCTGCCGACCGGCCCAAGCCAGCGGCCCGCTGCCGGTCGTGCTGGTGGTGCACGAGAACCGCGGCCTGAACCCGCACATCGAGGACATCACCCGCCGCCTGGCGCTGGACAACTTCATCGCCGTCGCGCCCGATGCGCTGACCGCGCTGGGCGGCTATCCCGGCGACGAGGACAAGGCCCGCGAGGCCTTCGGCAAGCTCGACCAGGCCAAGATCCGGCAGGACTTCCTGGCCGCCGCCGCCTGGACCCGCACGCTCGCCGGCGCCAGCGGCAAGCTCGGCTCGGTCGGCTTCTGCTATGGCGGCGGCATGGTGAACTTCCTGGCCACGCAGCTGCCCGAGCTGGTCGCCGGCGCGCCCTTCTACGGCCCGGCCCCGGCAGCCGATCAGGTCGCGAAGATCAAGGCCGAGCTGTTCATCGTCTACGCCGAGAACGACGAGCGCATCAACGCTGGCTGGCCGGCCTACGAGAGCGCGCTGAAGGCCGCCGGCGTGCGCCACGCCGCCCAGGTCTACGCCGGCACGCAGCACGGCTTCAACAACGACACCACGCCACGCTTCGACGCCAAGGCCGCCGCGCAGGCCTGGGCCAGCACGCTGGCGCTGTTCAACCGCACGCTGCGCGCCTGAGCCCGCATGGCGTGGGGCCCCGGCCGCGGCAGCCCGCAGCCGGGGTCGGGGCCCCAGGTCACGTGGGGTCGATCACCCCGCGCCGGACCTGGTCGCGCTCCATCGACTCGAACAGGGCCTTGAAGTTGCCCTCGCCGAAGCCCTCGTCGGCCTTGCGCTCGATGAACTCGAAGAAGACGGGGCCCAGCAGGGTCTGGCTGAAGATCTGCAGCAGCAGCCGCTTCTGGCCGCCGGCGGTCGAGCCGTCCAGCAGGATGCCGCGCGCCTGCAGCTCGGCCACCGGTTCGCCGTGGCCGGGCAGTCGATCGGCCAGCATCTCGTAGTAGATGTCGTTGGGCGCGGTCATCAAGGGGATGCCGGCCATCTGCAGCGCGTCGACCGTGTCGATCAGGCTGGCGGTCGACAGCGCGACGTGCTGGATGCCCTCGCCGTTGAACTGCATCAGGAATTCCTCGATCTGGCCGGCGCCCTTGCCCGATTCCTCGTTCAGCGGGATGCGGATCAGGCCGTCCGGCGCGGTCATCGCCCGGCTGGTCAGGCCGGTGTACTCGCCCTGGATGTCGAAGTAGCGGATCTCGCGGAAGTTGAACAGCCGCTCGTAGAACGCGCCCCAGAAGGCCATGCGGCCGCGGTAGACGTTGTGCGTCAGGTGGTCGATCGTCAGCAGGCCGTGGCCGACCGGGCGGCGCGGCACGCCGTCGATGAACGCGAAGTCGATGTCGTAGATGCTTTTCCCGTCTTCAAAGCGGTCGATGAGGTAGAGCGGCGCCCCGCCGATGCCCTTGATCGCCGGCAGGCGCAGCTCCATCGGGCCGGTCGGGATCTCGATGGGCTGCGCGCCCAGGTCGAGCGCGCGGGCATAGGCGCGGTGCGAGTCCTTCACGCGGAAGGCCAGGCCGCAGGCGCTCGGGCCGTGTTCGGCGGCGAAGTAGCCGGCCAGGCTGCGCGGCTCGCGGTTGACGATGAAGTTGATCTCGCCCTGCCGGTACAGCAGCACGTCCTTGCTGCGGTGGCGGGCCACCAGCGTGAAGCCCATGCGCTCGAACAGCGGTTCGAGCAGGCCGGGCGTGGGCGAGGCGAACTCGACGAACTCGAAGCCCATCAGGCCCATCGGGTTGTCGAGCGGGGCGGTCGAAGGGGAAGGGGACGGGGACGGGGACGGGGACGGGGCGGCAGCGGACATGGCAGTCCTCCAGGGGAACGGGTACGGGAACGGGAACACCCGGTGCGCGGCGGCACCGGCGGGCGGGCTCAGGTGGATGCCGGTGCCGGCGGCGCGCACGGACGACCCCGCACGCTGCGCGCGAGGTGCATGCCGACGATGAGCCGCTGTTCGTTCATGGAGGAAGGCCGGGGGGATCGGGGCGCCGCAGGGGCGTCCGGACCAGTCTATCGGTCCGTGCCGCGCTTGAACATCGAGAATCCCCGCCATGACGACCGAACCGTTCGACCGCATCGACCAGCGCCTGACCGACCTGGAGGTCAAGCTCAGCTACACCGAGGACCTGGTCGAGCAGCTCGACGCCGTCGTGATCGAGCAGGCCCGCCGCATCGACCTGCTGGTGCGCGAGCTGACGCGGCTGCGCCAGCAGGCCGAGGACAGCAGCGGCACGCCCGGCGCGCGCAGCCTGCGCGACGAGTTGCCGCCGCACTACTGACCACGCCTCGGACCACGCCTCGGACCGCTCGGCCGACCGCAGCCCTGTCACAACCACGACCCAGCATTCCCGCCATGTTCGAGACCGAGCTGAAGTTCCAGATCCCCGACGCGCGCCTGGCCGCCGTGCAGCGTGCCGTGGCCACCACCACCGCGACCACGCTGCGGCTGCGTGCGCGCTACTTCGACACGCCCGAGCGGCACCTGGCCCGCGCCGCGATGGCGCTGCGCCTGCGGCTGGAGGGCGAGCGCTGGGTGCAGACGCTCAAGGGCCGTGGCGACGGCCTGCTGCAGCGGCTGGAACACGAGGTGGTGCTGGACGGCGCCGACCCGTCTGCCGTGCCGGCGCTGGACCTGTCGCGCCACGACGGCACGCCGGCCGGCACGGCCTTGCGCCTGGCGCTCGGCGATGCGGCGTCGACGCTGGCCTGCCGCTACGAGACCGACGTCCACCGCACGCTGCGGCTGCTGCGCCACGACGGCGCGCGGGTCGAGCTGGCCCTGGACCTCGGCGAGATCCGCGCCGGTGATGCGACCTGGCCGCTGCAGGAGCTGGAGTTCGAGCTGAAGGACGGCCCGGTCGACGGCCTGCTCGCGCTGGCCGCCCGCTGGGTCGAGCGCCATCACCTGTGGCTGGACGTGCGCAGCAAGGCCGAGCGCGGCGAACGCCTGGCCAGCGGCATCGTGCTCGGCGCGCCGGTGCCGGCCGCCACGCTGCGCCATGCCGAGGACCTGCCACTGCCCGAGGCCCGCCGGCAGGCGCTGGCCGCGACGCTGGCGCCGCTGCTGGCCAACCTCGCCGACCGGGCCGACCCGCGCGCCAGCGGCCTCGCGCACGATGAGCAGGTCCACCAGGCCCGCGTCGGCCTGCGCCGGCTGCGCGGCGTCTGGAAGCTGCTGGACGACGGCGGCCCGACGCCGGCCTGGATGGCCGGCCTGGTCGAGGCCTTCGGGCACCTGGGCAGCGACCGCGACCAGGTCGTGCTGGCCGCCCAGCTGGAGGAGATCGGCGCGGCACCGACCGCACCGCTGGGCACCGCCGAGCTGGTCGAACGCCTGCCGGCCGACGCCGCCGACACGCTCGCGCCCTGGTTGCGCTCGCCGCCGCCGCAGCGCCTGTGGCTGGACCTGATCGGCGCGATGCGGGCGACGCCGGCCGAAGCGCAGGGGCCCGGCGCACAGCACGGATCGGGCGCAGGCCCGTCCGGCCAGGACGCGGCGGCCGTGATGCTGCTGGCCCATGTCCGGCCACGCCTGGAGCGGCTGTGGCGGCAGGTTGCCCGCGACGCCCGCCGCTTTGCCCGCCTGGCCGATGGCGAGCGCCACCGGCTGCGCAAGCGCCTGAAGCGGCTGCGCGACGGCATCGACAGCCTGCGCCCGCTGCTGCGGCCACGCGCGACGCAGCGCTGGCTCGAACGCATCCGGCCGGCCCAGGAGGCGCTGGGCCTCTACAACGACCTGTGCGTGAGCGAGCAGCTGCTGCTGAAGGTCGACGGCGGCGGGGCGCCCGACCCGGCCGCCGCGGCCTACGCGCTGGGCTGGCTGGCCGGGCGTCGCGCGGCGCTGCTGACGGATGGCGAGCGCGCGCTGCAGCGCCTGCTGGCCCTGGACGACGGCGAGGGCCTGGACCTCTGGCCGCGCCGGGCGCGCAGGTCGACCTGAACCGGGCAGCCGCTCAGGGCCGGTGGGCCTCGATCGGCGCGTGGCCGCGGCCGTAGGACTCCTTCAACGGCGTCTCGCGCAGCGGCGCGAACACGATGTCGGTCTGTGGCACCGGCTCGATCGGCAGGTGGCTCAGCAGGTGATTGACCAGCGTCAGGCGGCCGATGCGCTGGTCGTTGAAGTCGACCAGCGTCCACGGCGCATGCGGCGTGTCGGTGGCCTTGAGCATGTCGTTGCGGGCGCGCGTGTACTCGGCGTAGCGCTCGCGCGCCTGGACGTCGATCTGCGACAGCTTCCAGCGCTTGAGCGGGTCGGTCAGGCGATCCGCGAAGCGCGCTTCCTGCTGCGCCTGGTCGACGCAGAGCCAGTACTTGAACAGCAGGATGCCGTCGTCGACGAGCAGGCGCTCGAAGTCCGGCACCTGGCGCAGGAAGACCTTGGCCTCCTGCTCGCTGCAGAAGCCCATGACCCGCTCGACGCCGGCGCGGTTGTACCAGCTGCGGTCGAAGATCGCGATCTCGCCGGCCGCCGGCAGGTGCGGCACGTAGCGCTGGAAGTACCACTGCGAGCGCTCGCGGTCGCTCGGCCGGCCGAGCGCGACGACGTCGCACTGGCGCGGGTTGAGAGTCTCGCTGATCGCGTAGGCGGCCCCGCCCTTGCCGGCGGTGTCGCGCCCTTCGAGCACCACCACCAGGCGCCGGCCGGTGTGGGCCAGCCAGCGCGCGGCGTCGTTGAGGCGCTCCTGCATGGGCTTGAGCGCCTCCAGGTAGGCGGCCTTGCCCATGCCGGGCTTGGCGGCCTTGCGGACCTGTTTCCGGACGGCCTGGCCGTCGCTGCTTGCGGTCTTCTTGCGGGTCATCGCCAGCGGCTCCACCGGGCCGCCGCCAGCTCCCGCAGCCGGCACGGGACGACCCGCCGCAAGCATACGGCGGCGGGTTGTCGTCGCGTGCAGGGGGGAGCCCGCAGCGGGCCCGCCCCAGCCGCGGTCCGCGGGTCCGATCAGTCCTTGCGCGACGGCCGGGCGCAGCCGCGCTCCAGCAGCAGGCAGCCCAGCGCCTTCGGGTCGGTGTCCAGGCGGTGCAGCACGCGCGCGGCCACGGCGGTGTCGGGGTAGTCGGCGAACAGGCCGTCGACGCCGTGGGCGTAGAAGGCCATGTACTCCTTGGCCGGCAGGCCGGCGTCATCGGCCGACAGGCGGCGCTGCTCGTTGCGGAAGGTGTACGGGTGGACCACCAGGCCGCGCGCATGGGCGTTGGCGACCACCTCGGTGCCCGGCAGGCGGTGGCGGTCGGCCTCGTTGACCTTGCCGTCGCCGTTCACGTCGGCGCAGGCGCCGTTGACGATCGTGCAGGCGGTCGGCAGCAGGTAGTACTTCCACGGGCCGACGCCGTCGGCATAGGTCTTGACCTCGTCGAGGCCGGCGGGGCTCAGGATGTCCTTGAACAGGCCGGTGCGGCCGTCCACGGTCCAGTCGTAGGGACGGTCGTAGGGCGCGGTGAAGTCCAGCGAGCCATCGGCGTTCAGGTCATTGGCATCGACGAGCTGGACCAGCTTGACGCGGGTCTTGCTGCGCAGGTACTTCAGGTTGGCGGTCTCGAAGCTCTGGATGTAGACCGGCGCCTCGCGGTGGTTCCAGCCCGCCTTGTCGAGCGTGGCGAGCAGGCGGTCTTCCAGCGCCAGGCCGAGCTGCTGGTGGTAGGTCGGGTGCTTGGTCTCGGGGTAGATGCCGATCGTGCGGCCCTTCTGCTCGGACTTGCGCTTGACCAGCGCGATCACCTCGTCGAGCGTCGGGATGTCGAACTCGCCGTCGAAGCGGTGGTCGCGCTCGCCCACGGCCTGGATGGCGCGCAGGGTCTTGATCTCGGCGAGCGTGAAGTCGCTGGCGAAGAAGCCGTTCTCGACCGCACCGTCGACCATCGCGTCACGGCGGCGGCTGGCGAACTGCGGCAGCTGCGCGACGTTGGTGGTCGCGATCAGGTTGGGCTCATGGCGGGCGATCAGGTGACCGTCGCGGGTGGCGACGAGGTCCGGCTCGACGAAGTCGGCGCCCAGCTCGATGGCCAGCGCGTAGGACGCCAGCGTGTGCTCGGGCAGGTAGCCGGTGGCCCCGCGGTGGCCGATCACGATCGGGGCGGCGGGCGCGCGCGCGGCGTGCTCGTCACGGGCCTGGGCGGGCGCGCAGACGGCGGTGGTGGCGGCGATGGCCAGGGCGGCCAGCGCGAAACGGGCATTCAGGTGAGCGGTCATGTCGGTTCCTCCTTGCAAGGGCCTGCAAGGTAGGGGGCGGACGTGACGGAGCGGTGAAAGCCAGGCGGCGAGGCGCGTCTTCGCGGGCAAGTCCGGAGGCCAGCCCGGCGTCCGGGCACGAACCTACACTGCGCGCCCCTTCCCGCCGCCGACCCCGGTCCACCGATCCCCCGTCCCGCATGAGCATTGCCGAGATCCGCGCCGCGATCGAGCAGGAGCTGGCCGCGACGCCCGAGTTCTACGACTTCCGGGTCGAGTCCTCGCAGCGCGAGGGCACGCTGTGGCGCGTCACGCTGCAGGCCGGCCAGGCCTGGGCCGGCGGCAAGCCGATGCCGCAGCTGATGCTCGACGACAGCTTCGACGGCGCGACCGCCTGGTGGGGCGGACCGCCCAAGGGCCAGGCCGCCGTGCTGGCCGTGGTGGCCGAGGACGACCAGCTGGTGCTGGCCGATGCGAGCGCGCCACCGCCGGCGCTGGACGGCCTGATACGGCTCTACCCGCCGCGTTTCCTGCAGCCGCTGGCGCAGGCCTGGGCCGACGATGCCTGGGCGGCGCGGGCCTGGGCCGCCCGCGCCGAGCTGGCCGCGCCGCGCCGGCTCGGCGTGGCCGAACTGGCACGCGACGCCTACGGCTGGCTGCGGCCGGCCCAGCGCCGCGCCTACGGCCTGCCGCAGCACAGCGCGAGCTTCCTGTGGGGCCCGCCGGGCAGCGGCAAGACCACCACGCTGGGCGTGCTGCTGGCCGAGCTGCTGCAGCAGCGGCCCGAGGCCCGCGTGCTGCTGCTGTCGACCACCCACACCGCCGTCGACCAGGCCGTGATCGCGCTGGACAAGGCGCTGGCCCAGAAGCGCCGCGAGGCCCTGCGCGCCAGCGTCCGGCGGCTCGGCACGCGCTTCTCGGCCGCCGCCTACGAAGGCCGAGAGCACCTGCTGGCGGTGCGCGATCCGGCGCTGGTGGCGCAGCTCGCCAAGGCCGAAGCGGCCCGGCCGAGGGGCCACGACCTGGCCGCGCTGCAGGCCTGGCAGGACCGCGTCGACGGCCTGCGCCGGCAGCTGCGTTCGGCCTCGCTGGCGGAGCTGCGCAGCGCCCGGCTGGTGGCGATGACGACCAGCCGGGCGAGCTACACGCTGCGCACCCTGCGCGAGCTGGCCGAAGGTGACGAAGCGCCGTTCGATCTCGTCGTGTTCGACGAGGCCAGCCAGGTCAGCCTCGCACAGGCCCTGGCGCTGGCGCCGCTGGGCCGCGCGCGGCTGCATGCGGGCGATCCGCAGCAGCTCGCGCCGGTGCGGCGCAGCGAGGCCCGCGAGGCCAAGGTCTGGCTCGGCCGTTCGGCCTTTGGCGAGATGCCGCGCGCACGCGCCGTGCTGGACGACCCGCAAGGCCCGGTCGCGCTGCTGGACGAGCAATCGCGCATGGCCGCGCCGATCGGCGAGCTGGTCAGCGCGCTGTTCTACGACGGCCTGCTGCGCGTGGCCGACGATGCCCGCGCGCAGCCGGCCTGGCTCGCACGGCGAGCCCGCAGCCTCGACGGCATCGGGCCGGAAGAGCAGGTGCGCATCGAGCCGGTCGAGGCCTGCGGCGGCTGGTCGGCCCACCACCGCGGCCCCGTGCGACCCGGCTCGGCCCAGGCCATCGCCGCACGGGTCGGGCGCGCGCTCGCTGCCGGCGAGGCCGAGCCGGCCGAGATCGTCGTGCTGACGCCCTTCCGGGCCCAGCGGGCCGTCATCCGGCAGGCGCTGCAGGCCCATGAACTGAGCCACCTGTGCGCCCAGGTGCGCGTCAGCACGGTCCACAAGGCCCAGGGCAGCGAGGCGCCGTTCGTGCTGTTCGACCCGGTCGACGGTCGCCAGCCCTTCCTGCAGACCGAGGACGCGCGCCGGCTGGTCAACGTGGCGCTGAGCCGGGCCCAAGCCAAGGTGATCGTCTACCTGGCCGAGGGCGACGCCCAGGCCAACCCGGTGCTGGGCCAGATCGTGCAGCGCCTGCGCCTGGCCGGCGACACCCGGCCGGTGCGGCCGATCGAGGCGCTGGCCCGCGACAGCGGCTTCCCGCGCGCGGCGGTCGGCCTGCGCGTGCGCATCGGCCGCCACGTCGGCGAGGTCGCCCGCATCAGCCCGGACGGCAGCGAACTCTGGCTGCACGACGAGGCCAGCGGCGAGGCCCGCCGCTTCGACGTCGGGTTCCTGCGGCGCAAGGCGGGGGCTGCGCCGGCCTAGGCCGACGCGCTCGCCATCAGCCGCTGCACCAGCGGGTGGTGCAGGCCGCGGCGGGAGCGGATCGCGTGGATCTCCTCGCGCACGTCCTCGCAGCTGCCCAGGCGGCGCAGGCCGCGCATCAGCGCGAGGTCGTCGGCGCCCAGCCGGCTGACCGGGAAGACGCCCAGGCCGCGGGCGGCGAACACCGCCATCAGCGCGCTGTCCTCGAACTCGCCGACCACGCGCGGGACCAGGCCGCGCTGGTCGAACCAGCGTTCCAGCGTCGCGCGCAGGGCCGAGTGGCCGGTCGGCAGCAGCACCGGCAGGTCGGCCAGGCAGTCGGGGAAACGCTCGGGGTGGCGATCGGTGCCGGCCTTGCGGACCAGCTCGGTCGGGCCATACCAGTCGACCGGCGCACCCAGCAGCCGGTCGCTGCTCAGGCGCAGGTTGGGGTTGGGAGGCGACGGCTGGCCCGCCAGGACCAGGTCGAGCTGGTGCATGGCGAGTTCGGCCAGCAGCTGTTCGACCTCGCCCTCGTGGCAGATCAGGCGCAGGGCCGGCGTGTCCAGCAGCGGCGCCAGCAGCGCGTGCGCTGCCAGCTTGCTGATGCCGTCCGACAGGCCGACCGCCAGCCGCAGCGCCGGTCCGCTGGCGGCCTGCCGGACCTCGTCGTGCAGCGACTGGCCGAGCCGGAAGATCTCCTCGGCCCGGGCCAGCGCGGCCTGGCCGGCCTCGGTCAGCGCCAGGCTGCGGCCGGAGGCCTTGATCAGCTGGTGGCCGAGCGACTGCTCCAGCGCCTTGACCTGCGCGCTGATGGTCTGCACGGCCATGTCCAGCCGCTCGGCCGCGCGGGCGAAGCCGCCTTCCTTGGCGACGACCCAGAAGTAGTAGAGGTGGCGGTAGTTGAGGCTGGACATGGCGGGTGTGGACTGCGGAAAAGGCGCAGTCCGGCGGATTCTGGCGATGGTCGGACCTGACCGTGGCCGACCCCGCCAGAGACCCCGTCCGGGTCAGGCCGCGCGCCGCTCGAACATCGCCCGCTGCAGGCCCCAGTGCGACACCGCCGCGTTCAGCAGCAACGCCTCGCCGTCGCTGATCCAGGCGTCGGACTCGATCACGTCGCGGCACAGCTCGATCACGCTGCGCCGCAGGGCCGGATCGTCGACGTCGGACATCAGGCGGGCGATGGTCAGGTCGTCGATGGTGATGGCGTCCAGGTCCGTGCCGGGCTGGCCGACGCTCAGGTCGTCAAGCAGGTGCTCCAGCACGCGGTAGAAGTCCGGCGGCGCCAGCTTCAGGCGCTGCCCGAGGTCGACCGCCTCCAGCACGTCGATCTCCGGTCGCGTCAGGTCGCCGTCGGCCAGCATCGCCAGGCAGACGATGCGGGCGGCGGCTTCGGGGCTGTTGGTCGGGTAGGCACGCATGGCAGGACTCCGTGGGTTCGTGGATCGAGCCGCCAAGGTAGCCAGCGCCCGTGCCGGCGACCAGCAGGCCCGACCGCAGTGGGGCTGCGGGACGGCCTGCTCGTGGTGGCGCCGATCGTCCCCACGCGGGCGCCGGAACGGGTCTTGACGTGGCCGGCCCGATGGTTCGGAAAAAACGAAGTTTCGATGCGCCGACGACTGGTTTGCCGATCCGGGCACGGTCCGCAAGATCGGCCCCCATCCGAACCGATGCGCCGTCCGGCGTCGACACCATGGAACTGCTCCAGACCTTCCTTCAGACCGACCTGCTCGGCAAGCCCGCGTGGCTTTGGCTCGTGTTCATCGGCATCGTCGCCGCCCTGCTGGCCTTCGACCTGGGCGTGCTGCACAAGGACGACGAGCACGAGATCGGCGTGCGAGAGAGCCTGCTGCTGTCGGCCGGCTACATCAGCGTGGCGCTGCTCTTCGGTGCCGGCGTCTGGTGGCTGCTGGGCGCGCAGAGCGGCATCGAGTACCTGACCGGCTTCATGATCGAGAAGTCGCTGTCGATGGACAACGTGTTCGTCATCGCGCTGATCTTCGGCTTCTTCGCCATCCCGCGGGCCTACCAGCACCGCGTGCTGTTCTGGGGCATCCTGGGCGTGATCGTGCTGCGCGCGATCATGATCGGCCTGGGTGCCACGCTGGTGCGCGAGTTCAGCTGGATCCTCTACGTCTTCGGCGCCTTCCTGGTCGTCACCGGCATCAAGATGTGGTGGATGGCCGACCACCAGCCCGACATCGCCGGCAACCCGCTGGTGCGCTTCCTGCGCCGCCACCTGCGTGTCACCGATGGCCTGCGCGGCAAGGCCTTCGTGGTCACCGAGCCGGACCCGGCCAGCGGCCGCCCGGTGCGCTGGGCCACCCCCTTGCTGCTGGCGCTGATCGTGATCGAGTTCGTCGACCTGGTCTTCGCGGTCGACTCGGTGCCGGCGATCTTCGCCATCACGACCGACCCCTTCATCGTCTACACCAGCAACATCTTCGCCATCCTGGGCCTGCGCGCGCTGTACTTCGCGCTGGCCGCGATGATCCACCGCTTCACCTACCTGAAGTACGCGCTCGCCCTGGTGCTGGTCTTCATCGGCTCGAAGATCTTCCTGGTCGGCTTCATTGGCAAGATCCCCGCGCCGATCTCGCTGGGCGTGACCTTCGGCCTGATCGCCGGCGGCGTGCTGGTGTCGCTGTGGAAGACGCGGGGCCAGCCGCAGGCGCCCGCGCAGGCGGCCTCCCACCCGGCCCTGCCGCAGAGCTGATCCGCGCCCAGACTGGCCGGGCCGGGCTAGAGTGGCGCCCATGTGCAACCTCTACCAGATGGTCCCGAAGGAGGACATCGAGCGCCACTTCCGGGCCCTGGTCGGCGACGGCTACCGGGCCGGCGTGGTCGGGCCCTACGGCCAGGGTGCCTACCTGACGGTGCGCGACGGCAGCCTCGCGCTGACCTCGGCGCAATGGGGCCTGATCGCGCCGAAGGCGACGACCCGGCGGCCGGCCTCGCGCTCGGTGCTGACCAACAACGCGCGGGCCGAGTCGGTGGCCGAACGCTGGACCTACCGCGACGCCTGGCAACGCGGCCAGCGCTGCCTGATCCCCGCCAGCTGGTACCAGGAGCCGAACTGGGAGACGGGCAAGAACATCTGGTGGCAGCTGCGCCGGGCCGACGGCGCACCCTGGGCGCTGGCCGGGCTGTGGTCCGAATGGACCGATCCGGCCAGCGGCGAGATCGTCGCCAGCTGCACGATGCTGACCTGCAACTGCGACGGCCACCCGCTGCTGGGCCGGCTGCACAAGCCCGACCCGGCACGGCCGCCGGACGCGCAGGACAAGCGCGCCGTGGTCTCGCTCGAACCCCATGAGTGGGACGCCTGGCTGCACGGCGGCGAGGCCGACGCCCGTGCGCTGATCCGGCCGGCGCCGACCGAGGTCTTCGATGCCACGGTGACACGGGCCACCGACGCCGCACGGGCGGCGCCGGCACGCGGCGGCCCGGCGCCGTCCGACCCGCAGGGCTCGCTGATCTGAGGCGAGACCTGAGCTGAAGCGAGACCAGAGGCGGGGCCTGGGACGGGGCTGTGTCCAGGCCATCGGCCCTGGGAACAGGCCTGGCGCGGCCTGTCGGAGGTGCTGGCGCGCGAGGTCGGGTTCTGACCGGTCGCGGCCCGGCGGCGCGGCGCTTATCGTCGCGGACCCCGCCGATCCGCCGACCGACATGCCGCCGTCCCACATGCCGATGCCCCCGCACGATCCTTCGCTCGATCCTTCGCTCGATCCTGAATCCGGCCCGCCGACCGCACCGCGCCGGCATGCCGGCGAGCTGTTCGAGCACGCCCAGACGCTGATCTCGACACGCCGCAACACCTCGCCCAAGCGCCTGCACGAGCCCGGTCCGGACGCCGCGCAGCTGCACGCCCTGCTGGCGCTGGCCGCCGATGCACCCGATCACGCCGAGCTGACGCCGTGGCGCTTCGTGCTGGTGCCGACCGCGCAGCGTCATCGCCTGGCCGAGGCCTTCGCGCAGGCGCTGCTGGCGCGCGATCCGCAGGCCGGGCCGGTCGCGCTGGCCGATGCCCGCGACAAGGCCCACCGGGCGCCGCTGCTGTTGCTGGCGATTGCCCGGCTGGGGCCGATCACGCGCGACGGCGTGCTGCGCGACATCCCCGCCGCCGAGCGGCTGGTGTCGCTCGGGGCGGCGATCCAGAACCTGCTGCTGGGCGCCCACGCGATGGGCTATGCCAGCGGCCTGACCAGCGGCCAGGCGATGGACTCGGCGCCGCTGCGCGCGCTGTTCGCGCTGGCCGAGGGCGAACAGGCGGTCTGCTGCATCAACCTCGGCACCGCGCGGCAGTCGCGCCCGCGCGCCCGGCCGCGTCCGCTGCCGGACGAATTCGCCGCCGTGCTGCCCGAGCAGGGCGCGCCGCAGCCCTGGCTCAGGCCGACATGACCACGCGCGACTTGCCCTGCCGCTTGGCGTCGTAGAGCGCCCGGTCGGCCCGCAGCGCCAGCTCGGCGGCATCGACCCCCTGGCCGGCCTCGGCGACGGCCACGCCGATGCTGGCGCTGACCGGCAGCGGCACGCCGTCATAGGGCTCGGACAAGGCCTGCAGCAGCCGCTGCGCGGTGATGCGGGCCTGCTCGGCGCTGGCCGGCGCGAGCAGCACCATGAACTCGTCGCCGCCCAGCCGGGCCGCCACGTCGCTCGCCCGCAGGGCGTGGGTGATGCGCCCGGCGACGGCCTGCAGCAGCCGGTCGCCGGCCGGGTGGCCGTGCTGGTCGTTGACCGCCTTGAAGCCGTCCAGGTCCAGCGCCAGCACCGCCAGCGTGCCGCCGCTGCGGGCCATGTCGGCGATGTGGTGGCGCAGCATCTCGTCGAACAGCAGCCGGTTGCTCAGGCCGGTCAGCGGGTCGTGGTGGGCCAGGTGGCGGGCGTTGTCGAGGATGCGCGCGGCCTGCAGGATGGCCGCGCCGACCGCGTCGGCCTCGACCAGCTGCAGCGGCGGCAGCCGCACCGGCTGGCCGCGCCCGAGCGCCAGCGCGGCATCGTTCAGGCCGCGCACCGCCTGCGTCACCCGGCCGGCCAGCCGCAAGGCCACCCACAGGCCCAGCAGCAGCGCGACCAGCAGGCCGGCGCAGGTCCAGCCGATCAGCTGGACCAGCTGCGCTTCGAGCACCGAGCGCGGCGCGCCGACCGCGACCGACCAGTCCGAGACCCGCGAGCGCGCGATGCTGCTGACCACCGGGATGCCTTCCTTGCTGATCGTCTCGACCGTGCGCGGCCCGCCGCTGCGGATCTGCGCCAGCACCGCCGGCACCGCCTTCTGGCCGACGAAGCGATCGGCCTCGCGGCTGCGCGCGACCAGCGTGCCGCTGCCGTCCAGGATGGCGGCGACCCAGCCGTCCGGCATCGGACGGCGCTTGAGGATGTCGCCGATGCGGTCGGGCGACAGGCCGATGTTCAGGCTGTAGACCACCTCGCCGTCGCGCCGCACCGGCACGCCCGCGGCGATCACCGGCCGCTGCGTGACCGGGCCGATGAAGAGGTCCGTGACGACGACAGCGCCCTCGTCGAAGACCCGCTGCAACGCGGCGGGCGAGCCGTCGCTCGGCAGCGGCTCGCCCCAGGCCCTGAGCGTGTTCATGCGCTGGTGGCCGGCCCGGTCGGTGACCACGTAGTTGTTGACGATCTGGCTGGCCAGCGCGTCGCTGGCGCGGCGGTGGAAGGTGGCGAAGTCGTCGCGCTGCAGTTCCGGCGCGCTGGCCAGCACGCGCAGGCCGGAGGTCAGCGCCGCCAGCTCACGGTCCAGCTCGGCGGCCAGGTGATCGCTCATCAGCACCGAACTGCCGTGGATGCGCTCGCGCTCGAGCCAGTAGTTGGTCCAGATCAGCGCGGCCGACACCAGCGCCGCCGGCAGCACGCACAGCGCCACCAGGCCCAGCAGGCTCGCACGCAGCGACAGCCGGCGCGCGCGGCTGCGGACCCGCTCGTCAGGCAAGGCGAGCGCCAGCGTCGGCGCGTTCGCCAGACGGGCGGCATCGGAAGGCGCGATCAGCGGATCGACAAGGGTGGGGTCCACGGCGGTACGGCGGTGCAGTGGGGAAGCCAGTCGAGTGTGTCACCAAGCCCCTGTCACAGGGAGGTCCGGCCGGCGTCGGCGTGAGCGAGTCCCGGAAGCGGCGCGTGTGGGCCGGTCGGCCGGTCGGTGGATCGGCCGGTCGGTCAATCGGGCGCCCGGTCAATCGGGCGCTCGGGGCGCTGCGGCCAGCTCGGCCAGCTCGGCCAGACAGCCCAGGCACAGGCAGCCCGCGTACTGGCCGCGCAGCTGCGTCAGCGTGGCGGTGTCGAGCGTGATGCGGGTGCAGGCGCAGGGCCCGGCATCGGCGACGCCACAGCGGAAGGGGCCGCCGCAGCGCGGGCAGCGGTCGGGGCCGGCGGCTGGGGCCTGGCGCTGGCTTGCGGAACTCGTCTCGATCATGTGGCAACCCGGTTGTGGCGCGGTCCGGCGCGGCGGCGGGGGCGGTCCGGCCGGTGTCATCTGTGAGCAGGTGTAGCCCGCAGGCTCGGTTCAGATGGGTTTCAGTCCCATTTTTCCGAATCGGGAAGGCCGTTTCCAGCCCGGAATCGCCAAGGCCCGGGGGATGTAACCCGATACCCCCGCATCATTTGCTTACTGGCCATCGCCGGCCAGCCGTCAGCATCCGCTCCGAGTCGCTGAGGGCCTGTCTGCCTCGTCGACCCAGCGCCGATCGACCGAGGTGCAGTGTGCGCCAGGTTCAGTCGATCAGCGGTGGGCGGCGAGGTTGGCAGCGTCCCGCAGCGCGACCCCGCGCGGTGCCGGTTCCGGCCTTCCAGACCGCCGATTCTTCCCCCCTCCGCACAGTTCCCCCGCGCTTCCTCGACGCCATCCGGGCAACCGGACACGCCGGTCGACACACGGCCGACACGTCCGCATGCCAGCGCCTGGCCAGCCGCGCTAATCTCGCGGCTTCCACATCCGGCCAGAGCCAGGGAGCGTCACGATGCCCACCACGCAGGTTTCGATCGTGCTGACCTTCACCCACGAGGATCAGGCCTGGATCCGCCGCAACGACGTGCGGGTCCCGCGCTTCTGGGACGGCCACGCCACCCAGCCGCTGCGCGGCGACGTGCTGCGCATCGGCGGTCGCCAGTTCGAGGTCACCGCACGCGTCTGGGAGAACGACACCCAGGGCCCGCGGCTGCGGCTCTACCTCAGCTCCAGCCACGCCGACAGCGACACCAACTTCCAGGGCCTGGGCTGACGCATGAACACGCGGCTGCAGCCGCCGTGGCGGCCGCTGGCAGCCGGCCTCGGCCTGGCGCTGCTGGGGTCGGCCCTGCTGCTGCTGCGTGACCATGCGACGCAGCGCGAGGCGTTCGAGGCCCAGGCCCGGATCGCCCACCGGCTGCTGAGCCAGCAGGCGGTCCAGCACGAGGCCATCCTCGGTTCGCTGGTGCTGCTGCAGGCCGGCGACGGCCCGGTGGCGACGCGGCCGGAGCAGCGCCTGTCGGCCCTGTTCGGCCAGATCGTCTCGGTCGACCGGCGCGGTCCCGGCGAGGCCTGGCCGGAGGTCACATGGGTCGAGGCCGAGGCGCGCGCCCGCCGTGACGGTCATGCCGCGCTGGTCACCCCGAGCGCCGACGAGTTCGGCCGCGCCGGCCGCTTCCGCATCGTCCAGCCCGGTCACCCGCACAGCTATGCGCTGCAGATCGCGCTGGCGCGCATGGTGCCGCGCACCGAATGGCCCGAGCGGGTCGGCCATGGCCCCGACGCCGCGCCGCTGCGCATGGCGCTGCAGGCCGACGGCGGGGCATCCTGGTCGCTGCCCTTGCCCCCCGGCACCGATGCGGCGCGGCTGCCCGGCGGTGGCTGGTCCTTCGCGTTCCACAAGCGCCTGGCCACCGCCAGCCAGCCCTTCGACCTGGTCGTGCGCTGGGACAGCGGCTGGGCCGGCTGGCCCTGGGGCGGCCTGCTGGCGGTCTGGCTGCTGAGCCTGGGCGGCGTCCTGGGCCTGTGGACGCTGCGGCGCGACTGGCAGGCCCAGGCCGAGCGACAGCGTCGTGCCGAAGCCCAGCTGCGCATCGGCCAGGCCGCGCGCCTGAACGCGCTGGGCGAGCGGGCCGCCGGCATCGCCCATGAGCTGAACCAGCCACTGACCGCCGTGCTGGCCAGCACCCAGGCCGCCGACCGGCTGCTGGCCGAGGACCCGCCCGAGCTGGAGACCGCCCGCAGCGCGATGCAGCAGGCGGTCCGACAGGCCCGCCGCGCCAGCGAGGTGCTGCAGCGCCTGCGCGCGCTGGTCCAGCCCGGCGAGGAGGCGGCCGGCGCCGACGAGCCGGCCGCCGTCGCCCTGGCCCCGGCCGTGCGCCAGGCGCTGGACCTGCTGTCCACCGAGCTGGAGCGACTGGCCGTGCAGCCCGCGCTGGACCTGCCCGACACGCTGGCGCTGCAGGCCGACGCGGTCACGCTCGAACAGATCCTGCACAACCTGCTGAGCAATGCGCTGCAGGCGATGACCCAGGTGCCGGTCGCCGAACGGCGGCTCGTCATTGCCGCCCATGCGCGCGGCCCGGACGCGATCGAGCTGCGCGTGACCGACCAGGGCCTGGGCGTGCCGGAGGCTCGGCGGGCGCAGCTCTTCGAGCCCTTCTTCACCACCCGCGACGGCCGCCTGGGCCTGGGCCTGAGCCTGTGCGAGACCCTGGCCGCCAGCGCCGGCGGCAGCCTGCACTTCGAGCCGGCCGAACCGCGCGGCGCGGTCTTCGTGCTGCGCATGCCGGCCGCCGTGCAGGCGCCGGTGCGGCGTTCGACGACCCGCGGCTGATCGAGACCCGGCAGCCGACCGTGCGGTCCCCTGCGCAGGGTTCGGTGTGGGGCCCATGGGGGCGTTGAGCCAGATCGCGGTTTGGTGCGCGTCGGCACCAGCCCTCTCGTTCAACCCACCGCTGCATGGACACCGTGCCCCACCTGCCGGGGATCGGCCATGGCCAGGCGTCGCCGGCTCACGAACCGGCGGTGATCGCCGGTCAGGGGGTCGTCGAAGGCCAGCTCGCGGGCCAGCAGTTGCAGCGGGTGGCGGTAGTCGGGCGTCGGCTCCACCGCCTGCAGGACCGGGTAGATGCGGTCGCCGACGATCGGGATGCCGAGGGCACTGAGTTGGGCGCGCAGCTGGTGCTTGCGGCCGGTCAGGGGAAAGAGGCGGTAGCGTGCCAGGCCGGACGCGCCGAGGACCTCGGCCAGCTCGATGCGGGTCTGCGCGTTGGGCTCGCCGGGCACCTCGTGCATCTGCATGAAGGCATCGCCCTCGCGCTCGGCCAGGCGGCTGGCGTGCAGGCGGGGCAGGGCGAGGTCGGGTCGCCATGGGGCGATCGCCTCGTAGACCTTCTCCACCGCGCGCTCGCGCAGCAGGCGCTGGTAGACGTCGCGCTCGTCGGGGCGCACGGTGAAGACGACCACCCCGGCGGTCTCGCGGTCGAGCCGGTGCATGGGCGCGAGCGTGGCGATGCCGAGCTGGCGCTTCAGGCGCACGAGCAGCGTCTCGCGCAGGTGACGGCCCTTGGGCGTCATGGGCAGGAAGTGCGGCTTGTCGGCCACCACGAGGTGATCGTCGACATGCAGCAGCTCGGCCTCGAAGGGCACGACCGGCTCGGGCTCGGCCAGCGCGCGCCAGTACCAGAGGACGCGGTGGTCGCCGCACGGTTCATCGGCCCGCACGGCGCGGCCGTCGGCGGCCAGCACGTCGCCGGCCTCGATGCGGGCGAGCCAGCCGGCCGCATCGAGTGCGGGCAGGCGCTGCGGCAGGAAGTCGATCAGCGTGGCCCACGGCCCGGCCGCCAGCGCCACGCGGCTCGCACCCACGCCGTCGCGGTCGGGCGGCGTCCAGGCAGGACGAGGGCGGCTCATCGGGTCAGGCGGACGTGGCGGGTGGGTTGCGTGGCGGGCCGGGCGGCAGGCTGGGCGGCGGGCTGGGAGACATCGCGCCGTCGAGCCGCCGCGCGCGCGCCAGCCGCCAGGCCTCGTCGGGGCGGGCCGGGTCGTAGACCTGCTCGGGCGTCAGGCCGGTCTCGGCCAGCGTCGCGTCGATCGCGACGCGCCGGTCGAAGACGTAGCAGTCGCCGATCCATGCGTGTTCATCGGCCTTCGCGTCGACCGGCGGGTTCGCGCACCGGTCCGCCAGGTAGCCCAGGATGCCGCCCTGCAGCTGCCTGACGTCCAGCCCGAGGCTGCGCATCCACGGCGCGGTGCGGTCGCAGCGGATGCCGCCGGTGCAGTACATCGCCACCGTCGTGCCGGCCGCGCGCCAGGCCTCGGCATGGGCCTGCACGTAGGCGCCGAAGTCGCGGAAGTGGTCGACCGAAGGATCGACCGCGCCCCGGAAGCGGCCGAGCCGGAACTCGAAGTGGTTGCGGTTGTCGATCAGGACGACGTCCGGCCGGGCGATCAGCGCGTCCCAGTCGGCCGGCGCGACGTGGCTGTCGTCGCGCTCGTCGACCGGGCCGGCATCGGCCGGCAGGTCGATCGCGACCAGCTCGGCCTTGTGCGCGACCTTGTAGCGGCCGAAGGGCATGGCCGTGCAGGCGCTGCGCTGGAAGGCCAGGCCGTGGAAGGGCGCGAACGCCGCATCCCGTGTCAGCGCGGCCTCGAAGGCATCGACCGCCGCGGGCGTGCCGGCGACGACCGCGTTGAGGCCCTCGGCCGCGACGATCAGGCTGCCGCCCAGGGCCTGCGGCGCGCCGAGCCGGGCACCGAGCTGCCGCAGCGATTCGGCCATTGCGGCCGGGTCGGCCAGCGCGACGTAGCGGTAGAAGGCGCTGTGGACGAAGGGCGCGGCGGCGCGGCTCATCGCTTCAGGATCACCAGGCCCTTGAGGTACTCGCCCTCGGGGAAGCACAGCGTGGTCGGGTGGTCGGGCGCGGCTTCGAGGCGCTGCAGCAGGTAGCCGTCGACCTCGGCATCCATGCCGGCGCCGGCGACGATCTTGTGGAACAGCTCGGCGCCGATGCCGCCCGAGCAGCTGAAGGTCAGCAGCAGGCCGCCGGGCTCCAGCAGCATCAGGGCCAGCCGGTTGATGTCCTTGTAGGCCCGGCTGGCCCGGTCGGCATGGGCGGCGGTCGGCGCGAACTTGGGCGGGTCCAGCACGATGGCGTCGAAGCGACGGCCGTCCTTGAGCATCTGGCGCAGCGTGCCGTTGACGTCCGCATCCATCGCGACGTGGCGCTGCGGGTCGTGGCCGTTGAGCACCACGTGCGCGTTCGCGCGGGCCAGCGCCGGGCCGGAGGAGTCGACGCTGACGACCTCGCGGGCGCCGCCGTTCAGCGCCGCGACCGAGAAGCCGCCGGTGTAGCTGTAGCAGTTCAGCACGCGCTGGCAGCCGAACTGGCGCACCAGGCGGGCAAACAGCGCGCGGTTCTCGCGCTGGTCGAGGTAGTAGCCGGTCTTGTGGCCCTCGGCGACGTCGACCGTCAGGCGCAGGCCGTGTTCCTGCAGCGTGACCGTGGTGCCCATCGCGTCACCGCCGTCGCCGCCGCCGCGCAGCCAGCCGGTGAGCTGGGGCAGCCCTTCGAGCTCGCGCACGCTGGCGTCCGAACGTTCGTAGAGGCGGCTGCAGCCGGTGGCGGCCAGCAGCGCGTCGGCGATGACGGCCTTCCAGCGCTCGGTGCCGGCGCTGAGGAACTGCACGCTGAGGATGTCGTCGTAGCGGTCGACCACCAGGCCGGGCAGGCCGTCGGCCTCGCCGTGGACCAGCCGCACGCCGTTGCTGGCGATGGCCAGGCGCTCGCGCATCGCCACCGCTGCGGCGATGCGGCGGGCGAAGAAGGCGGCGTCGATGCGCTCGGCCTCATCCCAGCTCCAGGCGCGCACCCGGATCATCGATTCGGGGCTGTAGCTGGCCCAGGCCAGGAATCGGCCGTCGGCGGCCTCGACCCGCACGGTCTCGCCGCGGTCGGCCTTGCCGCCGGCGATGCTGCCCTGGAAGACCCACGGGTGGCGGCGCTGCAGCGAGCGTTCCCGCCCGTCGCGCAATCGGATGGTTTTCATGGCGCGGGATTGTCGTCGCGGCGCGGTCCACCGGGCCGCGACCGGCCTGAACTCTCGTGGCAAAACCATGCTGGCGATGCATCATTCCGATACGCTATCGCTAGGCCCTAGAGAAAATACCTAGTCTTCGGCGCAAGAGCGTACAGGTGTCGGGATCGGAAGTATCGGCACCGAGCGGGGTCCAAACCTATCGTTGCGCCCGTCGATGCAGTCACGCATCGCACCCGGTTCACACCACCCTGACCTGTTCCCCTGAGGAGACACGCATGAAGCTCAAGGCATCCCTGGCGCTCGCATTCGGCCTGATGGCCGGCATGGCCAACGCCGCCACCGAACTCGTGATCGCGACCGTGAACAACGGCCACATGATCGAGATGCAGAAGCTCAGCAAGAACTTCGAAGCCGCCAACCCCGACATCAAGCTGAAGTGGGTGACGCTGGAAGAAGGCGTGCTGCGCCAGCGCGTGACGACGGACATCGCCACCAAGGGCGGCCAGTTCGACGTCATGACCATCGGCATGTACGAGACCCCGATCTGGGGCAAGAAGGGCTGGCTGCAGGAGATCAAGGCCCCCGCCAGCTACGACGTCGATGACCTGCTGCCGGCCATGCGCAACGGCCTGTCGGTCGACGGCAAGATGTACTCGGTGCCGTTCTACGGCGAGAGCTCGATGCTGATGTACCGCAAGGACCTGGCCGACAAGGCGGGCATCTCCGTCGCCGACAAACCGACCTGGGCCGACATCAAGACCCTGGCCAGCAAGATCCATGACCCGAAGAACGGCGTGTACGGCATCTGCCTGCGCGGCAAGCCGGGCTGGGGCGACAACATGGCCTTCCTGTCCACGCTGGTGAACACCTTCGGTGGCCAGTGGTTCGACATGAGCTGGAAGCCGCAGCTCGAATCGAAGCCCTGGAAGGACGCGATCACGTTCTACGTCGACCTGCTGAAGAACTACGGCCCTCCGGGCTCGTCGGCCAACAGCTTCAACGAGATCCTGGCGCTGTACAACGAAGGCAAGTGCGGCATGTGGATCGACGCGACGATCGCGGCGTCCTTCATCACCGACCCGAAGCAGTCCAAGGTCGCCGACAAGGTCGCCTTCGCGCAGGCCCCGACGATGGCCACCCCCAAGGGTGCCAACTGGCTGTGGGCCTGGGCCCTGGGCATCCCCGTCTCGACCAAGAAGGGTGACGCGGCGCAGAAGTTCGTGACCTGGGCGACGTCCAAGGAATACATCGAGCTGGTCGCCAAGACCAACGGCTGGGGCGCTGTCCCGACCGGCACCCGCAAGTCGACCTACGCCAACGCCGAGTTCCAGAAGGCCGCCAAGTTCGCCGCTGCCGAGAAGGCCGCGATCGACAGCGCCAACCCGAACGACTCGACGCTGGCGAAGTCGCCGTACGTCGGCGTGCAGTTCGCCGCCATCCCCGAGTTCCAGGCCATCGGCATCGCCGTGGGCCAGCAGATGAGCTCGGCGCTCGCCGGCAAGACCACGATCGACGCGGCCCTGAAGGCGGGTCAGGTCGCGGCGGATCGCGAGATGAAGAAGGCCGGCTACTACAAGTAAGCCGCGCCACCCGGCACCGACGGCGGCCGTGCCGTCGGTGCCGGCGCAGACCCTCTCCTGAAGGACCGACGCCCTCGGGTCGAACGGCCGGAACATCCGATCAACACGGGGTTCCCGGCTGGCTCGACCCGACTTTCGTCCGGCTCCGGACCCACCCCGTCCGCATCGCCCCCCCGCGACGCAGTCCACCGCAGGGCACGACCATGTCCACCGACGCACTCCCGACGACGACCGCTCCCGCAGCCGCGCCCGCGCCGCACCAGGCCTCCCGGCTCGTGCCGCGCCTGCTGATGCTGCCGGCCGTCAGCACGCTCTTCCTGTGGATGATCGTGCCGCTGGTGATGACGATCTATTTCAGCGTCATCCGCTACAACCTCATGCAGCCCGAGGCCACCGGCTTCATCGGGCTGGAGAACTTCGAATACTTCGTCACCGACCCGTCCTTCGGCGTGGCGGTGATGAACACGCTGCTGCTGCTGGGCAGCGTCATCGTCATCACGGTGCTGATGGGTGTCGCGATCGCGCTGCTGATCGACGAGCCCTTCCCCGGCCGCGGCCTGGTGCGCATCCTGCTCATCTCGCCCTTCTTCGTCATGCCCACGGTCAATGCGCTGCTGTGGAAGCACATGATGATGAACCCCATCTACGGCGTGCTGGCCCAGGTCTGGCAGTTCTTCGGTGCCACGCCGGTGGACTGGCTGACCGACTGGCCCCTGCTGAGCGTGATCATCATGGTGGCCTGGCAATGGCTGCCCTTCGCGACGCTGATCTTCATCACCGCGCTGCAGAGCATGGACCGCGAGCAGCTGGAGGCCGCGCGCATGGACGGCGCCACCTACCTGCAGCAGCTGCGCTACCTCTACCTGCCGCACATGGCCCGTTCGGTCGCGGTGGTCGTGATGATCGAGCTGATCTTCCTGCTGTCGGTCTTCGCCGAGATCTACACCACCACCGGTGGCGGTCCGGGTGACGCGAGCACCAACGTCGCCTTCCTGATCTTCAAGCAGGCGCTGCTGAACTTCGATGCCGGCGTGGCCTCCGCAGGGGCGCTGTTCGCGGTGCTGCTGGCCAACATCGCCGCCGCCTTCCTGATCCGCCTGGTCGGCAAGAACCTCGACAAATAAGGACAACCACGATGTCTCGTCCTTCCACGCTCACCCCGACGCTGGTGGCCCGCACGCTGGTCGCGTGGGTCGTCACGCTGATGCTGTTCTTCCCGCTCGGCTGGCTGGTGCTGACCGCCTTCAAGACCGAGCTGCAGGCGATCTCGGTGCCGCCGCTGCTGTTCTTCCCGCCGACGATGGAGAACTTCCACGAGGTCCAGGAACGCAGCGACTACCTGCTGTATGCGAAGAACTCGCTGATCACCAGCGTGGCCTCGACCCTGCTGGGCTTGGCGCTGGCCGCGCCGGCGGCCTACTCGATGGCCTTCTTCCGCAGCCGCCACACCAAGGACGTGCTGATGTGGATGCTGTCCACGAAGATGATGCCGGCGGTGGGCGCGCTGGTGCCGATCTACGTGCTGGCGCAGAAGTCGCAGCTGCTGGACTCGCTCACCGGCCTGACCATCGTCTTCACGCTCAGCAACCTGCCCATCATGGTGTGGATGCTCTACACCGGCTTCAAGGAGATCCCGCGCGACATCCTCGAGGCCGCCCGCATGGACGGCGCGACGCTGTGGCAGGAAGCCCGCCAGGTGCTGCTGCCGCTGTCGATGGGCAGCTTCGCCTCGACCGGCCTGCTGTGCCTGGTGCTGAGCTGGAACGAGGCCTTCTGGAGCCTCAACCTCAGCGCCGCCAAGGCCGGCACGCTGGCCGCGCTGATCGCCAGCTACTCCAGCCCCGAGGGCCTGTTCTGGGCCAAGCTGTCCGCCGCCTCGCTGATGGCCATCGCGCCGATCGTGGTGTTCGGCTGGTTCAGCCAGAAGCAGCTCGTCCAAGGTTTGACCTTCGGCGCGGTCAAGTAAGCGCCGTCGCATCGCACACAGATTCAGGAGTCATCACATGGCCTATCTCCAGCTCCAGGGCATCGAGAAGTTCTTCGGCAACCACCGCGCCATCAAGGGCGTGGACCTGACGATCAACCAGGGCGAGTTCATCGTGTTCGTCGGCCCTTCGGGCTGCGGCAAGTCCACGCTGCTGCGGCTGATCGCCGGCCTCGAACACATCGACGGCGGCCAGCTGCTGCTCGACGGCAAGGACATCACGCACCTGCCCTCGTCCAAGCGCGACCTCGCGATGGTGTTCCAGAGCTACGCGCTCTACCCGCACATGAGCGTCTACGAGAACATGAGCTTCGCGCTCAAGCTCGCCAAGGTCGACGAGGCCACGATCCGCGACAAGGTCGAGCGGGCCGCGAAGATCCTCAACCTGACGGCCTACCTGAGCCGCACGCCCAAGGAACTCTCGGGCGGCCAGCGCCAGCGCGTGGCCATCGGCCGCGCCATCGTGCGCGCGCCCAAGGTCTTCCTGTTCGACGAGCCGCTGTCCAACCTCGATGCGGCGCTGCGCGGTCAGACCCGCGTGGAGATCGCCAAGCTGCACCGCGACCTCGGCGCGACCACCATCTACGTGACCCACGACCAGGTCGAGGCGATGACGCTGGCCGACCGCGTGGTGGTGCTGCGCGACGGCCTGATCGAGCAGGTCGGCACGCCGCTGGAGCTCTACGACCGCCCGGCCAACCAGTTCGTCGCGCAGTTCATCGGCACGCCGCAGATGAACGTGGTGGCCAGCCAGGCCGTGCCGCAGCTGGCCGGCCAGTACGGCCTGCCGGTCCAGGCCGACGGCTTCGTCGGCCTGCGTCCGGAATGCGTGTCGCTGACGAACGCCGGCTCGGGCGCGGTGCAGGGCACCGTCGAGCTGGTCGAGGCGCTCGGCGCGGAAACGCTGATCTACGTCGCCACCGAAGGCGGCGCGATGCTGGTCTCGCGCCAGAACAGTCGCACGGCGCTGCGCGCCGGTGACCGCGTCGGCGTCGACATCGACGTGGCCGCCGCCCACCTGTTCGACGCCCACGGGCGCATCACGCGCAAGGGTGCGCCGCATCCCCTGGCCTGAAGCGACGGCCGGACCGCCGGCCAGAACGACCGAACTCCAACGCACCGAGGTCTCCATGAGCACGCAGCCTTCCGTCATCCTCCACCTCGGCCTGGGCTCCTTCCACCGCGCCCACCAGGCCGTCTACCTGCAGGCCCTGCACGATGCCGGCGACACGCGCTGGGTGCTGGCCGGCGGCCACATCCGCCCGGACATGGCCGAGACCATCGCCGCGCTGCAGGCCAGCGGCGGGGCCTACACGCTGGAGACCATCTCGCCGCAGGGCGAGCACGTCTACCAGCGCATCACCTCGATCCGCCAGGTCATCGGCTACACGCCCGACCTGGCCGGCCTGATCGCGGCCTGCGCGGATCCGGCCACCAAGATCATCTCGTTCACCGTCACCGAAGCGGGCTACTACCTCGACGCGAAGAACGTGCTGGACCTGGCCACCTTCGCCGACCTGCGCGCCGACCTGGACGCGCTGCGCAGCGGCGCGCCGGCCGATGCGCAACGCGCGTGGACCATCTACGGCGCGCTGACCGCGCTGCTGCGCGCGCGCCGCGCCGCCGGCGCCGGTCCGGTCACGCTGATGAACTGCGACAACCTGCGCCACAACGGCGAGCGTTCGCGCCGCGGCCTGCTGCAGTACATCGCCCAGCTCGGCGACGCCGATCTGGCGGCCTGGGTCGAGGCGAACACGACCAGCCCGAACGCGATGGTCGACCGCATCACGCCGCGCCCCACGCCGGCCGTGCGCGAGCGCGTCCAGGCCGCCACCGGCATCGACGACGCGGCCGCGCTGATGGGCGAGAGCTTCATCCAGTGGGTCATCGAGGACGACTTCATCGCCGGCCGCCCGGCCTGGGAAACCGTCGGCGGCGAGATGGTGCAGTCGGTGCAGGCCTACGAGGAAGCCAAGATCCGCCTGCTCAACGCCACGCACAGCTGCATCGCCTGGGCCGGCACGCTGGTGGGCTACACGTTCATCCACGAGGGCACGCTGGACCCGGTGATCCGGCAGTTCGCCTACGACTACGTCACCGACGACGTGATCCCGGTGCTGAGCCCCAGCCCGCTGGACCTGCCCAAGTACCGCGACGTGGTGCTGGACCGCTTCGGCAACGCGGCGATTGCCGACACCAACCAGCGCGTCGCGATGGACGGCTTCAGCAAGATCCCCGGCTTCATCGCGCCGACCTTCCGCGAGCGCCTGGCGCGCAACGAGTCCATCGCCAGCGTGGCGATGCTGCCGGCGCTGTTCCTGGCCTACCTGCAGGTCTGGCACCGTGGCGGCATCGCCTACACCTACCAGGACCAGGCGATGGACCCGGCGGTGGCGCACGCGATCTGCGAATCGGCCGACCCGGTGGCGGCCTTCTGCGCCGACGTGCCGCTGTGGGGCAACCTGGCCGGCGACGCCCGGCTGGTCGAGGCGGTGCGGGCGGCCAGCGTGCGGGTGGCCGACTTCGTCGCGGCGCACCGTGCCTGATGGCCGGCCCGACCGGACCTGTGGGCGCGGTGTCCTGATGTGAAGTCCTGATGTGAAGTCCTGGCGTGAACTCCTGATGTGAAGCCTTGAAGCGACCCGGCGTGTGGGGCCCGCGAAAATCGCACGGCCCCGACACGACACCGACCATGAGCGCCACCAAGCCCCGAACCCTGCCCCGCCAGCTCAAGCCCGAGCTGGAGCACGAGTTCGCCCGTTCGCCCGAGCTGGGCTACGAGCCGACCGCCGAGGTCGGCTTCGTGCGTTGCCTGTCCCACGGCTTCCCGACGCCGCTGGCGCGCTGGCACTACCACGACGAGTACGAGCTGCACCTGATCACGGCGACCTCGGGCAAGGCCTTCGTGGGCGACTGGATCGGCCAGTTCCAGCCCGGCCACCTCGTGCTGACCGGCCCGAGGCTGCCGCACAACTGGGTCTCGATGGACGTGCCCGACGGCGGCGTGGCCGAACGCGACCTGGTGATCCAGTTCTCGCACGGCCCGCTGGTGCAGGCCGCCGGCACCATCCCCGAGCTGGCCGAGGTGCTGCCCCTGCTGGAGCGGGCCAAGCACGGCATCGAGTTCTTCGGCCTGGGCGAGCGCAGCACCGCGCACTGGCACCGCGTCAAGGCTGCGCGCGGCCTGCGCCGCTTCACCGCCTTCTGCGACCTGCTGTGCGACCTGGCCGCCAGCACCGACTACCGGCTGCTGTCCAACGTGCAGCTGCAGAGCGACGACGACGACACCTCGCTGGACCGCATCGACGCGGTCGTGATGCGCCTGACCGAGAACCTGGCCCAGCCCATCAGCGCGGCCGACATCGCCACCGAGCTGGGCATGAGCGAGAGCCGCTTCAGCCGCTTCTTCCGCCGCGCCACCGGCAACACCTTCACCGATTTCGTCAACCGCGTGCGCATCAACCGGGCCTGCCAGCTGCTGATGGAAAGCGACCGGCTGATCACGCACATCTGCTACGAGGTCGGCTTCAACAACGTCGCCAACTTCAACCGCCGCTTCCTGGAGATCAAGGGCATGACGCCGAGCGATTTCCGCAAGCAGTCCGAAAAGAGATTCAGCGGCGCGACCGTCTGAACCTGGAGTCCCCATGTACCTCGGCATCGACCTCGGCACCTCGGAAGTCAAGCTGCTGCTGCTCGATGCGCGGCACCGGATCGTCGCCACCACCGGCGAGGCCCTGACCGTGCAGCGGCCGCAGCCGCTGTGGAGCGAGCAGGACCCGGCCCAGTGGTGGGCCGCCACCGACCGCGCGATGCAGCGCCTGGCCACGCAGCACGGCGCGGCGATGGCGGCGGTGCGCGCGATCGGCCTGTCCGGCCAGATGCACGGCGCGGTGCTGCTCGACGAACACGACGAGGTGCTGCGCCCGGCCATCCTGTGGAACGACGGCCGCAGCGCCGCCGAGTGCATCGCGCTGGAGGCCGCCTGCCCGGACCTGCATGCCATCACCGGCAACCTCGCGATGCCCGGCTTCACCGCGCCCAAGCTGCTGTGGGTGCGCGCGCACGAGCCGGCGACGTTCGCGCAGACCCGCCGTGTGCTGCTGCCCAAGGACTGGCTGCGCCTGAAGCTGACCGGCGAATCGGTCAGCGAGATGAGCGACGCGGCCGGCACGCTGTGGCTGGACGTCGGTGCACGCGACTGGTCCGACACGGTGCTCGCCGCCTGCGGCCTGGACCGTCACCACATGCCCCGGCTGGTCGAGGGCAGCGAGGTGTCGGCCCTGCTCAAGCCCGAACTGGCCGCGCGCTGGGGCCTCGCGCCCGGCATCCCGGTGGCGGGAGGCGGCGGTGACAACGCGGCCAGCGCGGTCGGCATCGGCGCGGTCCGGCCGGGCGAGGGCTTCGTCTCGCTGGGCACCTCGGGCGTGATCTTCCTGAGCAGCGACCGCTTCCGGCCCAACCCCGCGCAGGCCATGCATGCCTTCTGCCACGCGCTGCCGGGCCAGTGGCACCAGATGAGCGTGATGCTGAGCGCCGCCAACGGCCTGAGCTGGCTGGGCAAGCTGCTCGGCGCGGCCAGCGTCGGCGACATGCTCGCGCCGGTCGCCGCGCTGACGGCCGGGCAGCGCGAACGCGCACCGATCTTCCTGCCCTACCTCAACGGCGAACGCACACCGCACAACGACCCGCAGGCGCAGGGCGTGTTCTTCGGCCTGGGCAACGAGACCGACGCCGCGACGCTGACCTGGTCGGTGCTCGAAGGCGTCACCTTCGGCCTCTACGACGGCTGGCACAGCCTGGGCGTGCAGCCCGGCGAGGTGGCCTCGCTGACGCTGGTCGGCGGCGGCGCACGCAGCCCCCTGTGGGCGCAGCTGCTGGCCGACGTCATCGGCGTGCCGATGGTGACCCGCGAGGGCGGCGAGGCCGGTGGCGCGCTCGGTGCCGCCCGGCTGGCCTGGCTGGCCGACGGCGGCAGCCTGGCCGAGGTCTGCACCGCCCCGCCGGTCGCCCGCGTGTTCGAGCCCGACGCCGCCGCCCGCCCGGCCCTGCTGGCGCGGCATGCACGCTTCCAGCGGCTCTACCGCGCGTTGAAGGACGAGTTCAGGGGCTGAGCCCGGCGGCGGGCGCCTCAGGTCTTGCGGCGGGCGCGCGGGTGCGCGGCGTCGTAGATCTTCGCGAGGTGCTGGTGGTCCAGCCGGGTGTAGACCTGGGTGGTGCTGATCTGGGCATGGCCCAGCAGCTCCTGCACGGCCCGCAGGTCGCCGCTGGACTGCAGCAGGTGCGAGGCATAGCTGTGCCGCAGCATGTGCGGATGCACATGGCTGGACAGGCCTGCCTGGACCGCGCGGGCGGCCAGGCGGCGGCGCAGCTGGGAATCGGTCAGGCGGGTGCCGCGCCGGCTGACGAACAGCGCCGGCTCGTCGGCGCGGGCCAGGTTCGGCCGCAGCGCCAGCCAGGCCCGCAGCGCGACGAGCGCGGCCGAGCCGACCGGCACGACGCGGCGCTTGCTGCCCTTGCCCAGCACCTCGGCGTCGCCGCTGTCGAGGTCGATCCAGCCACCGCCCGGTCCGCCCGGCAGCAGGTCCAGCCCGAGCAGCTCGGCGCTGCGCAGGCCGCAGCCGTAGAGCAGCTCGGTCAGTGCGTGGTCACGCGCTTCGAGCAGCGGGTCGTTCGCGCCGGCCTCGTCGTGGTGATCGGCCAGCGCGACGGCCTGGTCGATCGGCAAGGCCTTGGGCAGCGGCCGCTGGCCCTTGGGCGGGCGCAGGCCGTCGACCGGGTTGGACGTGACGCGGCCGCCGCGCCCGAGCCAGCGGTACAGGCCGCGCCAGGCCGCCAGGTGGATCGCGATGCTGCGCGAGCCCAGACCCTGGCCGTGCAGCTGCGCGGCCCAGCGCCGCACGTGGTGCGGCCGGACCTGGTCGAAGGCCAGCGCCTGTTCGGCCATCGACGCCTGCAGGCGCCGCAGCGCGCCGCCGTACATCGTGCGGGTGCGCTCGGCCAGGCGGCGTTCGACCCGCAGGTGTTCGAGGAAGGCCGTGGGCACCGGGCCGAGCGGCACGGGCGGCGTGTCCTCGGCCGGGGCCATGTTCAGGCCGGCTCGGGCAGCAGCCGGCTCAGTGCCGCGCCGGCCAGTTCGCCGATGCGGTTGAGGAACTCGGTGCCCATGTCGGCGCTGTAACGGGTCGGATCGGGCGAGCCGAGCACCAGCAGGCCGTAGACCGGGCTGGCGGCGTCGGGCCGGATGGGGATCAGCGCCAGCGAGGCGATGCTGGCCGCGTCGGCCAGCCAGTGCACCGCCTCGAAGGCCGCGTTGGCGCCGCAATAGGGCTGCGTCAGGCCGGCGGCGAAGCTGCGCACCTCGTCGGTGATGGGCGCGGCCCAGGGGCGCTCGGCATGCTCGGGCGCGAGGTCCCACAGCCGGATCGCCGCCTGCGGGATCAGGAACTGCTCGCGCAGGTCGTCAACCAGCACGTCGGGCAGGTCGGCCGGCTCGGCCACCAGCATCAGGCTGCGGGTCCAGTGGTGCAGGCGGTCGGCCAGGCCGGCGTTCTCCTGGCCGTGCCGGATCATGTCCATGATGCGGCGTTCGAGGCCCCGGATGCGCTCGCGCAGCATCTCCATCTGGCGCTGCTGCAGCGACACCGCCCGCTGGCCGTGCGGGTTGGCCAGCTCGACGCTGGCGAGCAGCTCGGCATGGCGCTCGAAGAAGCCGGGCGTGTTCGCCAGGTAGTTGGCGATGTCCTGCTCGGTGATGCCAGTAATGGTCATGCTGCGTGGTCTGGAAGTTGGATCTCGCCCGTGTACACGGTCTGTGCCGGGCCGGTCATGAGCACCGGGTGGCCCAGGCCGGCCCAGGCGATGGTCAGCAGGCCGCCGCGGGTGTGGACGTCGACCTCGGGGTCGAGCCAGCCCAGGCGGATGCCGGCGACGACCGCGGCGCAGGCGCCGGTGCCGCAGGCCAGGGTCTCGCCGGCGCCGCGCTCGTAGACGCGCAGGCGGACCTCGCGGCGCGAGACGACCTGCAGGAAGCCGGCGTTGACGCGGCGCGGGAAGCGGGCATGGCCTTCGACCCGCGGGCCGATCTCGGCCACCGGCGCGGTGTCGACGTCGTGCACGCGCTGGACCGCATGCGGGTTGCCCATCGACAGCACGGCGACGTCGACCGAGGGCAGGCTGGCGCCGGGCAGGGCCAGCGGCCAGAGGTCGAAGCCATCGGCCTTGTCGCTGGCATGGCCGTTGTGCGGCCGCGGGCTCAGGCCGTTCGCGTCGAAGGGGATGCGCTCATGCGCGAAGACCGGCTGGTTCATGTCGACGGTGACGCGGCCGTCGGGCTGCACGTGCAGCTCGATCAGGCTGTTCACGGTCTCGACCCTGACGCTGCTGGCCGATGTCAGGCCGGTGTCGCGCACGAAGCGGGCGAAGCAGCGCGCGCCATTGCCGCACTGCTCGACCTCGTCGCCGCTGCCGCCGTTGAAGATCCGGTAACGGAAGTCGACGCCGGGTGTCGCGCTGCGTTCGACCACCAGGATCTGGTCGGCCCCGACGCCGAAGCGGCGGTCGCCCAGGAACCGGTAGTCGGCGGCCGACAGCGCCAGCGGCGCGCGGGTGGCGTCGAGCACGACGAAGTCGTTGCCGGCGCCCTGCATCTTGGTGAAGTGCAATCGCATCGAGGAATTATCTGCTTCGGGGCGACGGCGCACGTGTCGAAAAGATCGCTGCGGCCAGGGTCGGATCAGTACAGCGGCGGCTCGCCCCGGGGCCGCGTCTTGAAGCGCTTGTGGACCCACAGGTACTGCGCTGGGTTGCGCCGGATCTCGCTCTCGATCCAGGCGTTCATGCGGCGCGTGTCGGCCTCGGCGTCGGCGGTGGGGAAGTCGTCCCAGGGCGGCAGGAAGCGCACCCGGTAGCCCTGGCCGCCGGGCAGGATCTCGGCCACCACCGGCTGCACGACCATGTTGAGCGCGCGGGCCAGCCGCGACGGCGCCAGCAGCGTGGCCGCCGGCACGCCGAAGAAGGGCACGTAGGCGGCGTCGCGCTCGCCGAAGTCCATGTCGGGCAGGTTGAAGAAGGCATCACCGCGCTTGATGGCGCGGAACAGCGGCTTGCCGCTGTCGCTGCGCGGGTAGACCTCGCCGACGCCGAAGCGCAGCCGCCCCTTGCGCATCGCGGCGTCCAGCACCGGGTTGCTCTGGGTCTGGTAGATCGAGCTGACCCAGCGCTTCTGGAACAGCTGGGTCGCCGCGCCGGCCACGTCCAGGCCGAGGAAGTGCGGCACCAGCCACATCACCGGGCGCTCGCTGCGTTCGGCCAGGCCGATGTCGCCCTCGACCTGGATCAGGCCGCGCAGCCGGTCCGGCGAGGCGTACCAGAGCAGGCCGCGTTCCAGCAGGCTGCGGCCCAGCCAGCCGAGGTGCTCGCGCACCAGCGCCTCGCGCGTGGCGGTGTCCAGCTCGGGCATGCAGAGTTCGAGGTTGCGCAGCGCGATGCGGCGGCGGTCCTTGGCAAAGCGCCAGAACAACCAGCCGACGCCCCGCCCGAGGGCGGCCTGCCAGGCCAGCGGCAGCCACTGGATCGTGTGCAGGAAGGCCAGCAGCAGCCAGGCCGCCAGGCGGGCCGACGGGCTGTCGGAACGCCCGCTCACGAACGGTCCCCGGACGGCGCGGGCGTGCGGTCGGCCGAGCGCGGTCCCTTGTAGCGGTGGTAGCCCCACAGGTACTGGCCGGGCAGGCGTCGGATCATGCGTTCCATCTCGCGGTTGACGACGCTGGCGCCGGCCTCGGCGAGCGCCTGGGCATCGACACCGGCCATCGGCATCGCATCGGTGCCCGGCATGGGCTCTGCCGGCAGCTCGACGCGCAGCCGGTAGCCGCGCTGGCCGCCCAGGCGTTCGGCCGAGACCATCAGGCAGGCCGCGCCGGTCTGCTGCAGCAGCCGCGCGGCCAGCGTCATCGTGTAGGCCGGACGGCCGAAGAAGGGCACCCACACGCCCATGCCTTCGGGCGGGACCTGGTCGGGCAGCAGGCCGATCGTGCCGCCGCTGCGCAGCGCCCGGATCATCTGGCGCACGCCCACCAGCGTGGCCGGCGCGGTCTGCAGGCCGGGACGGGTGCGGGCATGGGCGACCAGCTCGCGCAGCCAGGCCTTGCGCGGCGGGCGGTACATCGCGGTCATCGGCTGGCGGTGGCCCCAGCGCTCGGCATAGGCCTGGCCGATGATCTCGAAGCTGCCCAGGTGCGGCGTCAGGATGACCAGCCCGCGGCCGGCCGCCAGCGCCGCGTCGATGCGCTCGGCACCGTCCCAGCTGACCAGCTCGCCGAGGCGGCTGTCGTGCGGCCGGGCCCACAGCCAGGGCAGCTCGGCGAGCATGCAGCCGGACTGGCCGATCGCCGGCTCGGCGGCCTGCCAGTCGACCCCGGCCTGCGCCGCCTGGTCGCGGAACCGGCGCCGGTAGCTGGGCGACAGCCGGAAGGCGAGCCAGCCGGCCGCGCGGCCGATGCGATGCAAAAAGCCCAGGGGAAGCCGGGCTGTTAGACGGAAGAGGGTCGAAATCACGTGTCTAGAATGAGTGCTTCGCCGAGTTAAAGAACAACTTGCGGGGCGACGGGCCGGTGATCCAACCCAGGATTGTCCGACACGCGGCAGCGACACGCTGCTGACCAAGAGCCGCTAAAGCGTTCGCCGCAGGCTCCATCAGCGAGGCGGGCGAACCAGCCAACCCTCAACTGAAAAACTGGAGCCCCACCCGTGGCGAACGACTTCCTCTTCACCTCCGAATCCGTCTCCGAAGGCCATCCCGACAAGGTCGCCGACCAGGTCTCGGACGCCATCCTCGACGCCATCTTCGAGCAGGACCCGCGCAGCCGCGTGGCCGCCGAGACGCTGTGCAACACCGGCCTGGTGGTGCTGGCCGGCGAGATCACGACCAACGCCCACGTCGACTACATCCAGGTCGCGCGCGACACCATCAAGCGCATCGGCTACGACAACACCGAGTACGGCATCGACTACAAGGGTTGCGCCGTGCTGGTCGCCTACGACAAGCAAAGCAACGACATCGCCCAGGGCGTCGACCATGCCAGCGACGACCACCTCAACATCGGCGCCGGTGACCAGGGCCTGATGTTCGGCTACGCCTGCGACGAGACGCCCGAGCTGATGCCCGCACCGATCTACTACGCCCACCGGCTGGTCGAGCGCCAGGCCCAGCTGCGCAAGGACGGCCGCATGCCCTTCCTGCGCCCGGACGCCAAGAGCCAGGTGACGATGCGCTACGTCGACGGCAAGCCGCACAGCATCGACACGGTCGTGCTGTCGACCCAGCACAGCCCCGAGCAGAGCCTGGGCGACAAGATGATCCCGTCGTTCTACGAGGCCATCCGCGAGGAGCTGATCAAGCCGGTGCTGCCCCAGGAATGGCTGACCGCCGACACCAAGTACCTGATCAACCCGACCGGCCGCTTCGTCATCGGCGGCCCGCAGGGCGACTGCGGCCTGACCGGTCGCAAGATCATCGTCGACACCTACGGCGGCGCCTGCCCGCACGGCGGTGGCGCGTTCTCGGGCAAAGACCCGTCCAAGGTCGATCGCTCGGCCGCCTACGCCGCCCGCTACGTCGCCAAGAACGTCGTCGCCGCCGGCCTGGCGCGCCAGTGCCAGGTCCAGGTCGCCTACGCCATCGGCGTGGCCCGGCCGATGAACGTCACGGTCTACACCGAAGGCACCGGCGTCATCCCCGACGACCAGATCGCCAAGCTGGTGAACGAGCACTTCGACCTGCGCCCCAAGGGCATCATCCAGATGCTCGACCTGCTGCGGCCGATCTACTCGAAGACCGCCGCCTACGGCCACTTCGGCCGCGAGGAGCCGGAGTTCACCTGGGAGCGCACGGACAAGGCGACCGCGCTGCGGGCAGCGGCCGGGCTGTAAGTCCCGGCAGGCAAGCACGGCAGGCGCGCAGCGCCTCGGTCGCCTTGCCCCGCTCAGCCGGTCCACCCATGCCCCTGCGCCTCGACCAGCTGCGCCGCCATGCCCTGGCACGCAGCCTGTTCGCACCGACCTCCCTGCCGGCCGCCCTGCGCCGGCTCGGCTTCGTCCAGGCCGACCCGCTGCGCGCGCCCGCCAAGGCCCAGGACCTGACGCTGCGCCACCGCGTGCGCGGCTACCGGGCCGGCGAGCTGGAACAGCGCTACCCGGCGCTGCCGATCGAGGAAGACTTCTTCGTCAACTATGGCTTCCTGCCGCGCGAGGTCCAGGCCCTGCTGCACCCGCGCGCCGAACGCCGGCCCTGGGACGGGGCCCGCTGGCAGCAGGCCCATGCCGTGCGCGACTTCGTGCGCGCGCGGGGCGAGGCGCACCCGCGCGAGGTCGACGCGCGCTTCGACCACGGCACCGTCGGCAACTGGTTCGGCGGCCGGACCCGCGCCAGCACCGAGCTGCTCGACGGCCTGCACCACCGCGGCCTGCTGCGGGTGGCGCGGCGCGAGGGCGGCACCCGGCTCTACGCATCGCGCGAGCCCACGCCGGCACCGGTCGACCCGCTGACCGCGCTCGACACCCTGGCCGACCTGCTGCTGCAGACCTACGCGCCACTGCCCGAGCCTGGCCTGCTGCAGCTGCTCAGCCTGCTGATGGCCGGCGGCGTGCCGCAGTGGCGTCACCTGCGCGCGGCCACGCTCGAACGGGCCCGCGCGCGCTGGCCCGGCGCCGAGCTGGACGGCCTGCGCTGGTACTGGCCCGAAGGCGAGGACCCGGCCCGCAGCCGCCGCCACGACCCCGAGCGCGTCTGCCTGCTCGCCCCCTTCGACCCGGTGGTCTGGGACCGCCGCCGCTTCGAGCTGTTCTGGGGCTGGGCCTACCGCTTCGAGGCCTACGTCCCACCCGCCCAGCGCCAGCGCGGCCACTACGCGCTGCCCCTGCTCTGGCGCGACCAGGTGATCGGCTGGGCCAACCTCAAGGTCCGCGACGGCCGGCTCGATGCCAATCTCGGCTACGTCACCGCCCGCCCCACCGAGCCGGCCTACGACCAGGCCCTGGACGAGGAGCTGGGGCGCATGAGCGAGTTCCTCGGGCTGGGCTGAGGCGCCGAGCTCATCCCCACACCGGCTGCGTCGGTGCAAACGAGTCGTCCGGCTGCAGCACCGGCGGCGGCAGGCGGGGTTCGGGGTCCTCGGCGCGGGCGAGCTTGATGTATTCGATGTTGAGCGTGATCGTCTCGGCGTAGCGCAGCACGAAGCAGTCGCCGTCGACCGGGTAGAAGCGGCCCCAGCCGGGGCGTTCGTCGACACCGGCGCTGCCCTTGTCGGCCGACAGCGGGCGGCGGATCACCTGGCCCAGCACCAGCCGGTCGAGCTGGCCGTCGGGCTGGATGTCGTAGTCGTCGAGGATGCCCTTGTAGAGCCAGGGCTGGCCGGCCACGTCGACCAGGGCGCTGACGGCGATGAAGTCGGGCACCTCGTCCTCGGCGAAGTCGGCCCCGCTCAGCAGGTAGTACCAGGGCGCCTGCGAGAAGCGCAGCCAGGGGCTGAAACGCGCGCCGCGGCGGTCCAGGCGCCAGCGCGTGACCGCATGGCGCAGCAGCGTCGGGCCGGCGTAGGAGAACAGGATCAGCGTGGCCAGGTAGACGCCGATGCAACCGGCGTGCTGGGCGACCACGTCGAGCGCCGCGGACTGGGTCGGGCCGTGGGCGGCCAGCAGGTGCAGCACCACGCCGGCATCGAGCGGCGGACGGCCGGCCGGCGGGTCGGCACCGATCAGCGCGTCGAAGGCCGCCAGCGTCGTGGCCAGGCCCAGCCACAGCCCGTGCAGCACGATGGCCCAGACCATCGCCTCGGTGGCGACCTGGCCGAAGGGCGAGTAGTCCAGCGACAGCCGCTCGGCGCGCTTGATGCGCGAGCGGGCGATGAAGCCCGGCAGCAGCGCCAGGAACACCACCAGGGCAGGCAGCGCGACGTTCATCGCCGGCGCCGCGACGGTGCGGGGATCAAGCCGGGCCCAGGATCAGGCGGCCTTGGGCACGACCACCGGCTTCAGGCGCAAGGTGCGGCCCTTGGGCTGGCGCAGCACGATGACCTGCGGCGTGGGCACGGTCCGTTCACCGGCGGCGCTGCGTTCACGGGCGACCATGAACTGGCGCAACTGCTCGCTGGCCAGGGGATCGGCGAGGACTTCGCGGGCGAGCGGGCTCTTGAGCGCTTTCATGCCGACGAATATGCCACAGGGGGGTGACCGATCAGGCCGTCACCGGCCCCTGGCGTCGGCCCGGCGCGACGCTGGAAGGCCGATCAACACGAGGTTCTTTCAATTCAGGCTTTTCGCGGCCGGACCTTGCTGGCGGCCAGGCGGGCCTGCGCGCGGGCGTGCTCGACGTCCTCGTCATGGACCAGCGCGACGCCCATGCGGCGCTTGACGAAGCTCTCGGGCTTGCCGAACAGGCGGATCTCGCTGCGCGGCACCCGCAGGGCCTCGTCGACCCCGTCGAAGACGATGCCGGCGGCGTCCACGCCACCGTAGATCACGGCGCTCGCGCCCGGGCACTTCAGCGCGGTGTCGACCGGCAGGCCGAGGATGGCGCGGGCATGCAGCTCGAACTCGTTCTGCCACTGCGTCGCCATCGTGACCATGCCGGTGTCGTGCGGTCGCGGGCTGACCTCGCTGAACCAGACCTGCTCGCCCTTGACGAACAGCTCGACGCCGAACAGCCCGAGCCCGGCCGGCTGGCCATCCAGGCCCAGGCCCAGGTTGGCGGTGACGGCACCGGCGATCTGCTCGGCCCGCGCCAGCGCGGTCGGCGACATCGGGTGCGGCTGCCAGCTCTCGACGTAGTCGCCGCTGACCTGCAGGTGGCCGATCGGGGCGCAGTAGCGGGTCTCGACCGAGCCGTCGGCGGCGCGTGCGCGCACGGTCAGCAGCGTGATCTCGTAGTCGAAGTCGATGAAGCCCTCGACGATGACGCGGCCGTGGCTGACGCGCCCGCCGGCCATGGCGTAGGCCCAGGCCTGGGGCACATCGGCCGGGCCATCGATCCTGCTCTGGCCCTTGCCCGAGCTGCTCATGACCGGCTTGACGATGCAGGGGTAGCCGATCGCGGGCTGGCCGTCGCTGCCATCGATGGCGGCCTGCAGCTGCTCGGCCGAGTCGCAGAAGCGGTAGGGGCTGGTCGGCAGGCCCAGGGTCTCGGCGGCCAGCCGGCGGATGCCCTCGCGGTCCATCGTCAGGCGGGCGGCGCGCGCGGTCGGCACGCAGCGGATGCGGCCCTCGGCCTCCAGCGCCTCCAGCACCGGCGTGGCGATGGCCTCGATCTCGGGCACGACCAGGTCGGGCCGCTCGGCCTCGATCAGCGCGCGCAGCGCCTCGCCGTCGCTCATCGCGATCGTGCGGGCGTGGTGGGCGACCTGCTGGCCAGGCGCGTTCTCGTAGCGGTCGACGGCGAGGGTCTCGACGCCCAGCCGCTGCAGCGCGATCAGGACTTCCTTGCCCAGCTCGCCGCTGCCCAGCAGCATGACGCGGGTGGCGTGGGGGGACAGCGGGGTGCCGAGGGTCGTGCTCATGGTGTGCGGTGCAGGGCTGCGGGGATGGCGGAAGCGGCGATTCTGGCCGCGCCGCCCCTCCCCGTGCTGACGTCAGCCCGCCCTGCCGCGCACCGCAGCGGCCCGCCGGCCGCCCTCAGCCGCGCGGCGCCACGTGGACGTCGAGCACGCTGCCCTCGCGCGCCTCGAACTCGCGGATGCGGTTGATCAGCGAGGCGGTCAGCGTGTGGCCGGCGGTCAGCATCAGCAGGCCGCGGCCCGAGATCAGGTCCTGCGACAGCACCATGGCGGGCTCCAGCGCGGCGGTCGGCAGCGGCGGGATGCGCACGGCCGGCGGGGCGGGTTCGGTCAGGTGCAGGAAGACGTCGAGCACCTCCGGATCGAACTGCGTGCCGCGGGCGCGGCGCATCACCGTGCGGGCTTCCAGCGCGGTCAGGCGGACGTCGGCAAGGTGGCCGTTCTGCAGGTCGTCGAAGGCGTCGGCGATGGCCAGGATGCGCGAGCCCAGCGGGATCGCCGCGCCGGCCAGCTTGTCCGGGAAGCCGCTGCCGTCGTGGCGCTCGTGGTGCGAGCGGATCAGCGGCACCAGCGCCTGCAGGTCGTCCAGCGCCATCAGCGACGGCTCGGCCAGCATCGGGTGCCTGCGGTAGGCCGCCAGCTCGGTGTCGTCGTAGCGGGCCAGCGGCCGGCCCAGCAGCGCGTCGCCCAGGCCTATCTGGCCGATGTCGTGCAGCAGGCCGGCCACGAAGATGTCCATCACCTCGGCTTCGGGCAGGCCCATCTTGCGGGCGATGTCACGGGCCATCTCGGCGACCCGCCGGCCATGGCCGGCGAGCTGCGCGCCGCGCAGTTCCAGCAGGCTGGAGAAGACCCTGATCGCCTTCAGGTGGTTGCGGCGCAGCTTGTCGTTGGCCTCGGCCAGCTCGGCGGTGCGGGCCTGCACGCGCGATTCCAGCTCGGCGTTGAGGTCCTTGAGCGCGTCGTTCTGGCTGCGCGTGAGCGCCTCCAGCCGGTCGCGCTCGCGCTGCAGGGCCAGCCGCTCCAGGCCCTCGGCGACCGCACCGAGCAGCTCGGCCTCGTCCCAGGGCTTGTGCACGAAGCGCAGGATCTGGCCGCGGTTGATCGCCGCCACGGTCGAGGCCATGTCGGCATGGCCGGTCAGCAGGATGCGCACCACCTGCGGCCAGCGCGCACGCACGGCCTCCAGCAGCTGCGCGCCGTCCATGCCGGGCATGCGCATGTCGGAGATGACGACGTCGACCGGCCGCCGCGACAGGATCTCCAGCGCCTCGGCCCCACCCGGCGCGCTCAGGACCTGGTGGCCGGCACCGCGCAGCACGCGCTTGAGGGACGCGAGGATGTTGGCCTCGTCATCGACGCACAGCACGGTCGTGCCTGCCCCTCGTCCGTCAGGCGCGTCGACCGTCATGCCGGGATTCCTTCGTGGCGCCGCACCGGCAGCACGAGGTTGAAGCGGGTGCCCTCGCCGACCTTGCTGTCGACGGTCAGGCGGCCACCGTGCTTCTGCACGATGCCGTAGGACAGCGACAGGCCCAGGCCGGTGCCGTGGCCGACCGGCTTGGTGGTGAAGAAGGGGTCGAAGATGCGCTGCAGGTGGTCGAGCGGAATGCCGCAGCCATCGTCCTCGATCTGGACCCAGACCGTGCCACCGTCCGGCGCGTCGTGGTGACCGGTGCGGATCGTGATCGTCCCGCGGGTCTGGTCGATCGCGTGGGCGGCGTTGACCAGCAGGTTCATGAAGACCTGGTTGATTTCCGAGGCCAGGCACTGGACGTCGGGCATCGCGCCGTAGTCGCGCACGACGTCGGCCTTGTACTTGATCTCGTTGTTGACGATGTTGAGGGTCGAGTCCAGGCCCTTGCGCAGGTCGGTCCACTCCCATTCCTGGCGGGCGTCGACGCGCGAGAAGTCCTTCAGGTCCTGGACGATCTTGCGCACCCGCGTCAGGCCTTCGAGCGACTCGTTCATCAGCGCCGGCACGTCTTCCTTCAGGTAGTCGAGGTCGATCGAGCGGCGCAGCCCGGCCAGCGTCGCGGCCGCCGGCGTGCCGGCCAGCAGCGGCTCGGCCTGCTCGTAGGCATCGAGCATGCGGAAGAGGTCGGCCAGGACCTTCTGCAGCGTGCCGAAGTTCGAGAACACGTAGCCGACCGGGTTGTTGATCTCGTGCGCCACGCCGGCGGCGAGCTGGCCGATCGAGGCCAGGCGCTCGGACTGGGTCAGCTGGTCACGGGTGGTCTTGAGCTGGCGGTTGACCTGCTGCAACGAGTCGTTGCTGCGCATCAGGTTGTCGACCTGGTCGGCGTACGGGCACTTCTGGCAGCGACTGGCCGGGTCAGTCAGACGGGTGTCGCACAGGGAGGTGGCAGCGGTCATGTCGGGTTTCTCGTCGGCGGGAGGTGGACGGGAAGGGAACAGGAACAGGCAGGCGGGGGCTGCGGCGGCATCGGGCCAGCAGCGGGATCAGCCCAGCAACGACTTCGACAGCGCACGCACGCCGGCCTCGACGTCGCCGAAGACCCGTTGCGCCTCGTCGTCGTCCAGCGCGATGCGCCGCCAGGACGACGGCGCCAGCGCCGGCACCGATTCGGCCGGATCGTCCTCCAGGTCCAGCACATGCGCGATGGCGTCGGCCAGGTGCACAAGATCGGCCAGCGTGACCGGCCCGTCACCGGCGGGCGGCCCGTGGTGCGCGGCAATCGCGGCGACCACCTCGGGCGGGAAACGCCAGTGGCGCGCCACCATCGCGCCGACCTCGGCATGGTCCAGGCCCAGCAGCGCGCGCTCGAAGGGCAGCGTGTCGGCATCGTCGACGGCCGCGGCGGCACGCACCGCCGCGAGGCCGTCGGCGTGGTAGCCGCACAGCACCAGACGGCCGATGTCGTGCAGCAGCGCGGCGGTGAAGGCAACGTCCTGGTCCGGTGGACGCCCCCGCGCCAGCGCCTGCGCGGCCAGCGCGCTGGCCAGCGCATGGCGCCAGAAGTGGCCCATCGTCGCCGCCACCTCGGGATGTCCGGCCAGCGGGCTGCGCGCCAGGCTGTCGGCCACGGCGGCGGCGGCCAGCATCGCGCCGATCGAGCGCCGGCCCAGCAGCAGCACCGCATCGCGGATCGTCGCGACCCGGCCGGACACACCGTAGAAGGCCGAATTGGCCAGCCGCAGGATGCGCGCGGTGATCGCCGGGTCGAGCGCGATGCGCGCGGCGCAGTCGGTGTCGCTGGCGGTGTCGCTGCGCAGCAGCGCGAGCGCCTGCAGCACGGCCTGCGGCAGCGCCGGCAGCTGGCTGACGCGGCGCGTCAGGTTGTCCGCGTCGATGCGCCAGCCCGCGCCCGGCGGCGGCGGGTCGACCGGGCGGGCGGCCGGTCCGTCGTGCCGGGTCTCAGGGGGCAGGTCATGCAGCAGGCCGTGCGTCGACACGTCCCAGCCGGTCTCCGGCGCACCGCGCCGGTAGAGCCCGATGAGCCGCTGCAGGGGGTGGATGCCGCCGGCACGGGCGCTGCGGCGGAACAGGCGGTCGTCGGTGGCGATCATCGAGACCGCTCCCCACGGCGGACCGGTCCGCCATCCGGGCGGCCGTCCTCCGGCCAGAACAGCACCGCGCGTGGTGGGTCCTCGTGGACCTGGCCAGGGCGGCGCACCGGGCTGACGATGACGCGGAAATCGCGTCCGCCCAGTCGGAGGTGCGGCGACAGGCCCGGACCCTGGCCGTCGCCGCCGCCGGCCGCCTGCAGCTCGGGCAGCACCTCGCCGAGGTCCAGGCCCAGCGGCAGGCCGCGCTCGTGCAGCAGACCCTCGGCGGCGCCGTTGGCATAGGCCACCATGCCTTCCGGATCGACGCCCAGCAGGGCCACCGGCAGCTCGTCGAGCACGTCGCGCAGGCCGTCGGCGCTGGCGGCCATCAGCTCGGTCCGGACCCGTTGCTGGCCCAGCAGCGCACCCAGGCGCTCGTTGAGCGCGGCCAGGTCGGCGTTGGCGGTCTCGACCTGCAGCGCCAGGCGGCGGTTCTCGTCGGACAGCTCCTTCTGCCGGAAGGCCTCGGCGACGTGCGAGCGCAGGCGCTGGTCGTCCCAGGGCTTGGTCAGGAACTTGTAGATCGCGCCCTCGTTGACCGCGTCGATGATGGACTGCAGCTCGGTGAAGCCCGACAGCACCAGCCGCACCGTCGACGGGTAGAGCGCGCGGGCGCGGTGCAGGAATTCCACCCCGGTCATGCCCGGCATGCGCTGGTCCGAGACGATCACGTCGACGGTCTGCTCGGCCAGCCGCTGCAGGCCTTCGGCCGCGCTGGTGGCCGTGACGATGTGATAGCCGTCGTGGCGCAGCAGGCGCTTGAGCGCGTTGAGGATGTTGGGCTCGTCGTCGACCAGCAGCAGCGTGCGCTCGCGCTCGGTGCGCTTGACGAAGGGCTCGGGCAGGCGCCGGCCGGAGCGCAGCAGCGCCTCGAAGGCCTGCGGGTCCAGCGGCCGGCTGAACCAGTAGCCCTGGATCAGGTCGCAGCCGTGCGAGGCCAGCAGCGCGAGCTGGCCCTCGGTCTCGACGCCCTCGGCCAGCACGCGCATCTGCAGGCCGTGGGCCATGTGGATGATGGCCCGCGTGACCGACACCCGCTGCGTCGCGGCGGTCACGTCGTGCACGAAGGACCGGTCGACCTTGAGCACGTCGATGGGCAGCCGGCTCAGGCTGTTGAGGCTGGAGTAGCCGGTGCCGAAGTCGTCCAGTGCGATCTCCACGCCCAGCGCCTTGACCGCATGGAGCACGCTGTTGGCGCTGTCGATGTCGTGCAGCAGCGTGCTCTCGGTCAGCTCGACGGCGAGCTGCTCGGGCGTCGCGCCGGTCTGCTGAAGCACGGCCTGGACATGCCGCGCGAAGTCGGGCCGCTGCAGCTGCACCGGCGACAGGTTGACCGAGATGCGCAGCGGCGGCAGGCCGGCACGTCGCCAGGCCACCGCCTGCGTGCAGGCCTGGTGGAGCACCCAGTCGCCGATCGCGCCGATCAGGCCGGAGCGCTCGGCGATCGGGATGAACTCGGCCGGCGAGACCACGCCCAGCCGGGCCGAGGTCCAGCGCAGCAGCGCCTCGGCGCCGCAGACGGCCCCGCCGCCCAGCTCGACCTGGGGCTGGTAGACGAGGCTCAGCTCGCCGTGGGCGATGGCGTGGCGCAGCTCCGATTCGACGTGCATGTCGCGCCGCGCCCGGTCGGCCACCGACTGGTGGAAGCGCCCGACGCCGCCGCCGGCGGTCAGCCCGAGCCGGGCCGACTGGGCCGACTCGATCAGGCCGGCCGGGCTGTCGGCATCGGCCGGGAAGGCGGCGATGCCGATGGCGGGCAGCGGGAAGACTTCCGTGCTGCCGAGCCGGACCGGTGCGCACAGCGCCGCGTGCAGCGCCTCGGCGCGCTCGCGCACCTGCGCCTCCGGATCGACGGCGGGTGTGGGAACGGGTGCGGGTGCGGGTGCGGGTGCGGGTGCGGGAACGGGGACGGGAGCAGCTTCGGACCCGTGCGCTGCGGGCAGCTCGATCAGCCAGGCGAATTCGGTGTCGCCGACGCGGGCGATCACGGCGCCTTCGCCGCAATGGTCCTTCAGGCGCGCGGCCAGCGACATCGCCAGCGTGTCGCCAGCGCCATAGCCCATGCTGGCCTTGATCTCGGCGATGCGCGGCACGTCGATGGCCAGCAGCGCCAGGCCGCTGGCGCTCCAGCGCGCGGCATGCATCGCGGCGTCGATCTGGTCGAGCAGGGCCGCCCGGTTGGGCAGGCCGCTGATCTCGTCGTGGTGGACCAGGTGCTGGATGCGCTGCTCGGCCTCGCGCTGCGCGGTCAGGTCGTGCAGCATGGCCACGCCATGGGTCGCGTTGCGCACGCCCCGGTGCAGCACGACCAGGCGGCGGCCGTCGCGGCAGATCACGCGATGCTGGAACTCGAAGGGCTCGTCCAGCTCGGCGTTGCGCCAGATCCCGGCGACATAGGCGCGTTCCTCGGCCGGCACCCAGGCCAGCGCGTCGACCGCCATGAAGTCGGATGCTGGCTGGCAGTCGCGTGTGCAGCCGGGTGCGAGGTTGAGGCTGCGGCAGGGGTTGAGCGCCTCGTCGAAGCCCCGCGTCGCCGAGGCGGTCGGCGCGACATCGCCCAGACCGAGCGCCTCGCATTCGCCCAGCAGCGTGCGCAGGCCCAGCGAGGGCTTGATGCGGCCGGACGGCCACTCGACCTCGAAGGAACCGGCGCGGCTGAGCGCCTCGGTGCGCGCCAGCATGCCGGCATGCCAGGCGACCTGGCGCAAGGCCTCCTGCAGCGCGGCCTGGACCGTGGGCGCATGCGGCGCAGGTCCGGAGATCGGGAACGACGCCAGCGGCGTCGGAGGGTCTGAGGGCATCGCGGGCTGCCTGGGCCGGTGGGGCCGTGCTCGGGAAGGGGAGACGGCCCGCCTGGAGGCGGGACGTCGGTCTTCCGAGACTAGGTCCGCGAGCCCGCCGCGAAGGGCCGAAAAGAACCCCGGCGGCGCAGCACTTCAGGCCTCAGCGCGCGGCGATCAAGCCCTCGGCTTGGCCGGACGCTCGCCACGCGGCAAGGACGGGGCACCGGTCGGGGCGCCGGTCGGCGCGTGGGCCTTGGCCTCGGCGCGGGCCTGCGCCAGCAGCGCGTCGAACTGGGCCTCGGGCACGCCGCGCAGCACGCAGAAGTTGGCGCGCGTCAGCGAGGTGCTTTCCCACTCGCGCAGCAGCCGGGCGCGCTGGCGGCGCTCCGGGTCCTCGATGCGGGCCTCGGCGGCCTCCGGGCGCTGTTCGGCACGCGGGTCGGGACGGCGGTCCTGGCGCGGCCCCTCGCCACCGCGCTGCGGCGGGCGGTCGTTCGGGCGACGATCGCCACGGCCTTCGGGACGGCCGTCCTGGCGACCGTCCTGGCGGCCTTCCGGACGCGGCGGCCGGGCGTCACGGCGCGGTGCATCGGGACGCGGCCCGTCGCGGCGCGGCTGGCCGTCGCGCGGGGGCTGGCCCGGGTGTTGAGCAACGGGCTGGCCGGCCTGCGGCGATCGGGGCGGACGATCGCCGCGCGGCTCGCGGCGCTCACCGCCTCGACCGGCGTCGCGGCCGCCTTCGCGCTGGCCTTCACGCTGGCCTTCACGCGGCGCACCGTCGCGCGGCGGGCGCGGACCACGCGGCGGGCGTGCGCTGGGGGCGGGAGCGGTCGAGCCATCGGCCGCGACGGGGGCGGGGGAGGTGGCGCTGCTGCCGTCCGCAGCCGGCGGCTGGCCTTCGGCCGCACGCGGCGGGCGCGGACCCCGGCCACCACGGGCCGGCTGCGCACCGCCTTCGGCGACGCGGCGCTCGTTGCGCAGCGCGCGGCGGCGGGCCAGTTCTTCCAGGGCGATCTGGCGGTGCTCGTCGCTGATCTCGCCGGCCGGCTGGCCGTCGAGGTCGAGGCGCTGCGGCGCGCGGCTGAGCGCGTTCAGGTAGGCCGTGCTGCCGGTCAGCCGGCGCAGGAAGGCCGACAGCACCGTGCGGCTGAAGACACCCGGCGCACGCACCTGTATGTCGGCCTGGATGCGCAGCTTCAGCGGCTTGGCCGGGCCGTCGAACAGCGCCGGGAAGCGCTGCGCCAGTTCGCGCGCGCAGTCGGCGGGCGACAGGCCGGGCTTGGCGGGTTCGTCGGGTTCGGGGGAGTTGGCCGGGTCGGCGGTCGCTTCGGCCGTGTCGGCCGTGTCAGCCGTGTCGGCCATGTCGGCCATGTCGGGCGTGTCGGCCATATCGGCCGGGTCGGGCGCGTCGGCCGCCGCCTCGACCGGGTCGGTCGCACCGGCCTCGTCGACGGCGGCGACCGCCTCGGGCACCTCGGGCGCCGCAGCGGCTGCGGGTTCGGCGGCCGGCGCGGCAGAGGTCTCCGCCGGTGCGGCGACGGCCACGCGATCAGGGGTCGCGTCGGCGTTCTCGGCGGCGGGTTGGGTCGGGTCTTGGGTCGGGTCGATGGACATGGCGCGGCGGCACTGGAAGGCCGATCGGCAGGAAACGAGGCCGCGATTGTCGGGCCAGCCGCGTTTCCCGTCGCCGTCGACGTGCGACGGCCCCGCGCAGGGCCGTTGCGCTCAGGTGTCGAGCACCAGCCGGGCCTGTCCGACGAGGCCTTGCGGACCGGGCTCGAAGGCCACCGTCAGCGCCGCGCGGTCGCGCGGATCGCGGATCGAGCGGTACAGGCCATCGCGCTCGTTGCCGGGCTCGCCGGCAACGTAGAGCTGCGTCGTCAGCAGCTCGCGGCGGCCGTCCTTCACCTTGACGTGGATGTGCGGCGTGCGGCCGGTGTAGGGCGCCGGCCGGATCGTGCGGAAGCGCCAGCGACCCTCGCCGTCGACGCTCGCGCGGCCCCAGCCCTGGAAGCCGGGATCGGCCTGGTCGCCATCGCCCGGGTGGTGGTAGTGCCCGTCGGCGTCGCATTGCCAGATCTCCACCTGCAGCCCTGCCAGCGGCCGACCCCGCAGGTCGACCAGGCGGCCTTCGAGCTGGGCCGGCTGGCCGCGCCGGGGCATCCGCGTGCCGTTGCGCAGCAGGTCGGCATCGCCGTCGGCCGGCAGGCGCACCGGGTAGAACGGGCCTTCGGCCTGCGACACTGTCGGGCGCAGCGGCGCACCGTCCTGGCCGCGGGCCGGCAGCCAGAGCGCCGGCAGGCCCAGCAGCGCCAGCCCGGCCCCCAGGCGCAGGCCCTGTCGGCGGGCGCGGCGGTCGTGGTCAGCGGCAGCGGTCATGGTCGGTCCTCGGCGAGCAGTGGGGCAATCATGGTGGCACCGCTGCACCGACCCTGTCGCGCCTGCGGGCAGATGCCGCTCAGGCCAGGGCGCGTTGCCGCCTCGCCAGCAGGCCGCCCAGCAGCAGCACGCCGGCCGAGACCGCCAGTCCGCGCGTCAGGCCGGCGACGACGCCGCCGGCCGCGTCGGCGACCCGGCCGGTCAGCCCCGGGCCGACGATCTGGCCGGCCGCGAACAGGATGGTGAAGGCGCTGATGCCGGCCGGCCAGGCCGCCTGCGGCAGGTTGTGGCGCACAAAGGCGGTGGTCGAGGCGACCACGCTCAGGAACACCGAGCCGAACAGCAGTCCCGACAGCCAGACCAGCGGCGCGGCCCCGCCGATCCAGGCGGCCAGCACCGGCAGGGCGGTCGCCAGGCCCAGCAGCGTGTTCAGGCGCGCCAGCGGCCGGCCGTCGCGGTGGCGTTGCAGCAGCCCGGCCCAGAGCCAGGACGAGGCGCACACGCCCGCGCCCAGCAGGCTGTAGAAGGCGACGATCTCGCCGGTGCTGCGGCCCTGCTCGCGCAGCAGCGTGACCACGAAGGTCATGTAGCCGATGTAGCCCAGCCCGAACATCAGGTAGCCGGCCAGCAGCCAGCCCATCGGACGCCAGGCGGCGGAGGCCCGCGCCGAACCCGTCGCTGCGGCGCTGGGCGGCGAACGCAGCCGGCGCGTCAACCGGGCGGTCGTCGCGGTGAACAGCGCCGCCAGCGCGCCCAGCAGCAGCCAGGCACCCGGCCAGCCGGTCCAGGGCGGCGAAGGCACCGCGCCCACCAGCGCCGGCACGCCCAGCGAGGCCGCGATGATCCCCAGCCCGACGCCGCCGTAGTACAGCCCCAGGATCAGCCCGGCGTGGTGCGACGAAGCGCCGTCCGGCGACACGGCGGCGGCCGGCATCGACGCCGTCGCCAGCCGCGCGGCCAGCAGGCCACCGCAGACGAAGCTCGCCGCACTGGCGCAGCCGCACAGCGTGCGCAGCACCAGCAGCACCGCATCGGACCGCGTGAACGCATGCGCGGCCAGCAGCAGCGCACTGCCCCAGCCGCCCCACAGCAGCAGCGCGCGGGCATCGTGGTGCCGCAGCAGCCGCGGCATCAGCAGCGCGCCGACCAGGTAGCCCGCCGCGTTGGCGGTGTTCATCGCGCCGGCCAGGAAGTAGCTCCAGCCCAGCTCCGCACGCATCGCCGGCAGCACCAGCCCATACGCAAAGCGCGCCAGCCCCAGCGACACGGCCGCGGCCAGGGCCAGGCCGAGGGCGGTGGTGAGGGCCTCCGGGCGGGTGTAGGTGGCAGGGGGCGGCAAGCTCATCGTCCGGTCAGTCTAGGTGTCGCACGGCCACAGCGTCCTCGGGTCCGGCACGACGTCACGCCCCACCCCTTTCCCTCGCCCCCGATCCCCCTGCGCCGGCCCCCCCGATCCATGGGATGGCTAGAATCGCGCCCGTTTTCGAGGAGCGTTGCAAGGCCGGTCGACCCCGATCCGCCCCAGGCTCGAAGACCCTTGAATGGCCAACGGCGCTCACCCGCTCGCATCCCGCGCGAGTCTCCTGGGTGAGTCGCAGCACGTCCGATCCGCATCGGGCGCCGGCCCGGCTTCCCCTCCAGACCGCGTCAGGCGACGGACCCACCGGAGTCTTTCGATGAACGCTGTTGTCAAACCCATCCCCGCCGTCGACCACGTCGTCGCCGACCTGTCGCTGGCCGCCTGGGGCCGCAAGGAAATCAAGATCGCCGAGACCGAGATGCCCGGCCTGATGGCGATCCGCGAGGAATTCGCCGCCCGGCAGCCGCTCAAGGGCGCGCGCGTCACCGGCTCGCTGCACATGACCATCCAGACCGCCGTGCTGGTCGAGACGCTGCAGGCGCTGGGCGCCGAGGTCCGCTGGGCCTCGTGCAACATCTTCTCGACCCAGGACCACGCCGCCGCGGCGCTGGTCGCCGAGGGCACGCCGGTGTTCGCCTACAAGGGCGAGACGCTGGTCGACTACTGGGACTACACCCACCGCATCTTCGACTTCGGCGCGGCCGGCACGCCCGGCGAAGGCCCGAACATGATCCTGGACGACGGCGGCGACGCCACGCTGCTGATGCACCTGGGCAAGCGCGCCGAGCGCGACCTGTCGGTGCTGGACCACCCGGGCAGCGAGGAAGAGATCTGCCTGTTCAACGCGATCAAGGCCAAGCTCAAGGTCGACGCCACCTGGTACAGCCGCAAGTCGGCCGAGATCATCGGCGTGACCGAGGAAACGACCACCGGCGTGCACCGCCTCAAGGAGATGAGCGCCAAGGGCACGCTGATGTTCCGGGCCATCAACGTCAACGACTCGGTCACCAAGAGCAAGTTCGACAACCTGTACGGCTGCCGCGAATCGCTGGTCGACGGCATCAAGCGCGCGACCGACGTCATGGTGGCCGGCAAGATCGCCGTCGTGGCCGGCTATGGCGACGTGGGCAAGGGTTCGGCCCAGGCGCTGCGCGCGCTGTCGGCGCAGGTCTGGGTCACCGAGATCGACCCGATCAACGCGCTGCAGGCGGCCATGGAAGGCTACCGCGTCGTGACGATGGACGAGGCCTGCTCGATGGGCGACATCTTTGTCACCGCGACCGGCAACAAGAGCGTCATCACCTACGAGCACATGGCGCGCATGAAGGACCAGGCGATCGTCTGCAACATCGGCCACTTCGACAACGAGATCGACGTCGCGTCGATCGAGGCGAAGTGCCAGTGGGAGGAGATCAAGCCGCAGGTCGACCACGTCATCTTCCCGGACGGCAAGCGCATCATCCTGCTGGCCAAGGGCCGCCTGGTGAACCTGGGCTGCGGCACCGGCCACCCGAGCTTCGTGATGAGCTCGTCCTTCGCCAACCAGACCATCGCCCAGATCGAGCTGTTCACGCACGCCGACTACTACGAGCAGGGCAAGGTCTACGTGCTGCCCAAGCACCTCGACGAGAAGGTCGCCCGCCTGCACCTGAAGAAGATCGGCGCCCACCTGACCGAGCTGAGCGAGGAGCAGGCCGCCTACATCGGCGTGCCGAAGACCGGCCCGTACAAGCCCGACACCTACCGTTATTGATCGCCCCCGGCCTGGCGGGTACGCCAGGCCACCCCCCGAGGGGGTGCCATGAACCTTGGGGCGGCCCGGCGGTTCATGGCATCTTCGGCGACCCCCTGACCCCGATCGGAAGACCGTGCGCATCGACCAACTCATCCTCCAGGCCGGACTGGCCCCCACCCGCTCGGCGGCCCAGCGGCTGATCGAGCGCAAGGCCGTGCGCTGGCTCGGTCCGAAGGGCTGGGTGGTGCCGTCCAAGGCTGGCGAGGACGTGCCGGCCGATGCGCAGGTCGAGGTCACCGACGACGCGGAGCTGCGCTTCGTCTCGCGCGGTGGCCTCAAGCTCGAAGGCGCGCTGGCCAAGTGCGGCATCGACGTGAAGGGCCGCCTGTGCCTGGACGTCGGCCAGAGCACCGGTGGCTTCACCGACCTGCTGCTGCAGCAGGGCGCCGAGAAGGTCGTCGGCATCGACGTCGGGCGCGACCAGCTGGCCGCCAAGCTCAAGGCCGATCCGCGCGTGGTCTGCTACGAGGGCGTGAACGCCCGCGACGTCGCCGGCAGCGCCTTCGCGCAGGACTGGCCGGCCGATGGCGCCGGCCGCTTCGGCTTCATCACCGCCGACGTGTCCTTCATCTCGCTGACCCATGTGCTGCCGACGCTGTTCGACCACCTCGCGCCGGGCGGCGACCTGCTGGTGCTGGTCAAGCCGCAGTTCGAGCTGCAGCCGCACCAGATCGGCAAGGGCGGCATCGTGCGCGACAAGGCGCTGTTCCAGGACGTCGAGACCCGCGTGCGGCAATGCGCGCGCGACCGGCCGATGAAGGTCCACGCCTACTTCCAGAGCCCCATCACCGGCGGCAACGGCAACACCGAATTCTTCATGTGGGTGCGGCATCCGGCGGCCTGAACACGCCCGACGACGCGACCCATGCGAGCCCCGAACTTCCTTCCATCCCTTCCTGCGGAAGCGACCCCATGACCGCCACGTCCACCCCGTCGATCGGCCTGCCGCTCAGCCTGGAATTCTTTCCGCCCAAGACGCCCGAGGGCGCGGCCAAGCTGGCCACCGTGCGCCAGCAGCTCTACGCGCTCGACCCGGTGTTCTGCTCGGTCACCTACGGTGCCGGCGGCTCGACCCAGGACGGCACGCTGCAGACCGTGCAGGCCATCCTCGACGAGGGCCATGAAGGCGCCTCGCACTTCACCTGCGTGGGTGCCACGCGCGAGTCGGTGCGCGAGAAGCTGGCGCTGTTCAAGGACATGGGCCTGACGCGCATCGTCGCGCTGCGCGGCGACCTGCCCAGTGGCTTCGGCCCCTTCGGCGAGTTCCGCTTTGCCAGCGACCTGGTGGCGTTCATCCGCGAGGAGACCGGCGAGCACTTCCACATCGAGGTGGCCGCCTACCCCGAGACGCACCCGCAGGCGAAGAGCCCGCAAGCCGACCTGCAGGCCTACGCGGCCAAGGTGCAGGCCGGCGCGGACTCGTCGATCACGCAGTTCTTCTTCAACTCCGACGCCTACTTCCGCTTCGTCGACGACGCGGCGGCGCTGGGCGCGGACATCCCGGTGGTGCCCGGCATCATGCCCATCACCAACGCCAGCGGCATCCTGCGCTTCGCCGACGGCTGCGGCGCCGAGGTGCCGCGCTGGATCCGCCTGCGCCTGCAGAGCTACGGCGACGACGTCGAGAGCATCAAGGCCTTCGGCCTGGACGTGGTCACCGACCTCTGCGACCAGCTGCGCACCGCCGGCGCGCCCGGCCTGCACTTCTACACGATGAACGCCAGCGCGACGGTGCTGGAGATCGTCCGCCGGCTGGCGGGCTGAGGCGCTCCCGGGGCTGTTGCTGCACCGCATCAAGCGCCGCGACGCCCCGCTGACCCAGGTCAAGGCGCGGGTTTTCCCGGCCCTGGAGCCGGCCCGGCTTGCGCCGACACAACTGGACTTCACGGCCGGCACGGCTCAATGCGTCCACCCGCCCGGAATGACCGGGCGGATGTCAACGCAAGGAGTTCCCCGTGTCCAAGTCCAACCTCGTCCTCGCCATCCTCGCCACCTCGGCCGCCGCCTTCCTGTCGCCCGTCGCGATGGCGCAGCAGGCCGGTGACCTCGTGGTGCGCGCACGTGCCGTCTCGCTCGATCCGGCCAACGAGGACAGCATCGCGATCACCGACATCTCGATCAGCAAGAAGACCATCCCCGAGGTCGACTTCACCTACTACTTCAGCCCGAGCTTCTCGGCCGAGCTGGTGCTGACCGTGCCGCAGAAGCACGACGTCAGCTCGACCACGCACGGCGGCAAGATCGGCACGCTCAAGCACCTGCCGCCGACGCTGCTGGCGCAATACCGCTTCACCAACCTGGGCACCGGCCCGGTCACGCCCTATGTCGGCGCGGGCATCAACCTGACGCTGTTCTCCAGCGTCAACCTGCCGGCCGGCTTCGACATCGAGAACCGCAGCGTCGGCCCGGCCTACCAGCTCGGCGCCGACATCGCGCTGGGCGGCGCCTGGTCGCTCAACGTCGACTACAAGAAGGTGCAGATCCGCACCGACCTGAGCAGCAACGGCAGCAACCTCGGCACCATCAAGGTCGACCCGACGCTGATCGGCGTGGGCGTGGGCTACAGGTTCTGATCCTTCCGCAGCTCGGATGAACGAAGGCCGCAGCGGTGACGCTGCGGCCTTTGTCGTTGGGGCCGGCCCGGCTGGCGGCTCAGGCGTCCTTGTCCCAGATCGTGCCTTCCTCGGTCAGCATGGCGTCGAGCGGGATGTCGTGCGGCTCGGCCTCCAGCCACGGGATGAATCCGTGCGAATAGCCCACGCCGGCCGTGTAGGGCATCGGGTCGAGCCTGGCGAGCGTGCGGTCGTAGAAACCGCCGCCATAGCCCAGCCGCACGCCCCTGGGGCCGAAGCCGACGCAGGGCGCCAGCAGCAGCTCGGGGTGGAAGGCCTCGGTGTCCTTGGGCTTGAGGATGCCGAAGGCGTCCTCCTCCATCGGGCAGCCCGGATACCAGACGTGGAAGCGCAGCTCCTTGGTCTTGCGGTCCATCACCGGCAGGCCGATGCGGCGGTCGGCATGGCCCTCGCTCCAGCGGTAGAGCGCGGGCAGCGCGTCGAACTCGCCCTTGATGGCCCAGTAGGCGCCGATGGTCTTCTCGCGCCGCGACAGCAGCCACACCATCAGGACCTCCTGCAGGTGGACCGAACGCTGGTGCCGGTCGGTCATGCCCATGCGTTCGGCCTGCAGCTGCTTGCGCAGCGTGGCCTTGTCGCGGGGCGGTTCGGGCAGCTTGAACGGGGTCGTGGTCATGCGGCGGACGCTCGGGGCGGCGGGTTCGGATCGGAGCCCGGATTGTGCGGGCCCGACCGGGTCGGGACAATGAAGCGCCGCAGGAGCGCCGCATGTCCAACAGCCCCGATTTCGTGAACCACTGCCTGGAGCTGCTCGCGCCACTGGGTGCGGTGCGCGCGCGCCGCATGTTCGGTGGCCACGGCCTCTACGTCGACGAGCTGTTCATCGCGATCGTCGCCGGCGAGCGGCTGTTCCTGAAGGTCGATGCCGAGACGCGCGCGGCCTTCGAGGGCGCCGGCTGCGGCCCCTTCACCTACGCGACGCAGGCCGGCGAGACCGGCGTGATGAGCTACTTCAACGCGCCGGACGAGGCCATCGAGTCGCCGATGCTGATGCAGCCCTGGGCCCGGCTGGCGCTGGCCGCCGCCCTGCGCGCACGGGCGGCGACGGCCTCGAAGGCGTCGGCCAGGGCGGCGAAGAAGGCCGCCCGGAGCGTGGCCAGGCCGGCCGCCAAGGCGCCCGCCGCGAAGCCGCGCCGCACCGACCGCACGCCCTCGTAGCGCCAGGCGATCGGACGGTCGGGCAGCCAGGCGCCGGTCACGACCCGGTCGCCGCGGCGCAGCCCGAGCCGCTCGCCAGGCCGCAGCACATGGTCGTCCGGGTCGCCGAGGCGGGTCAGCCAGAGCGGGCCGGCCTCGGCCACGATCCATCCGTCGGCGCGCACCCGCCAGGGCTGGCCAGGCGCTCCGGATTGATGCTGGCAGATCATGAATTCGCGGGTCATGGCAGGGACTCCTTGAGGCTGTCGATGGGGCGTATCCTCTGGCTTACGCCGTGAACCGTCCAATGAGATCGGCAACGCGCATTCTTGCGATCCACGCATGAGCAACCCCATCCGCACCCGCCCACTCTCGCTGACCTTCCTGCGCGCCTTCGAGGCGGTGGCGCGGCTGCTGAGCTTCCGCCTGGCCGGCGAGGAGCTGTTCCTGACGCAGTCGGCCATCAGCCGCCAGATCAAGGGCCTGGAAGACGAGCTGGGCGCACAGCTGTTCGAGCGCGACACCCGCCAGGTCGCGCTGACCGCGGCCGGCGCGACGCTGCTGCGCGCGGTCCAGCCGATGCTGGAGCGGCTCGACGGCTCGGTGCGCCAGATCCGCAGCGCCAGCGCCCGGCCGCGCGTGGCCATCACCACCTTCGCGTCCTTCGCGACGCTGTGGCTGATCCCCCGGCTGGACGCCTTCCAGCGCGCCCACCCGGCGCTGGACATCCGCATCGCCGCGACCGACACGCTCGACGACCTCGAAGGCCATGACATCGACCTGGCGCTGCGCTATGGCCGCGTCGCCGACCGGCCGGCCGATGCGGTGACGCTGTTCGGCGACGTGCTGGCGCCGGTCGTCAGCCCGTGGCTGCTGGACCGGGCGCGCCGGGGCGAGGCCCCGCCGCTGCGCCAGCCCGCCGACCTGGCCGGCTACACGCTGCTGGAGATCGACGACCCGCCGGCCACGCCCAGCACGGCCTGGCGCGGCTGGTCACACTGGCTGGGCCAGCGCGGCCTGGACACGCTGCAGCCGCGCAACTGGCTGTCCTTCAACTACGACCACCAGCGCGTGCAGGCGGCGCAGGCCGGCCAGGGCGTGGTGCTGGGCCGGCTGCCGCTGATCGCCGACGCGCTGGCCCGCGGCGAGCTGGTCGAGCCCTTCGATGCCAGCGCCCGCGAGGCCGTGCCCTGCGCCTACTGGCTGATGGTCGCGCCAGCCTCGTCCGAGCGTGCGGAGGTGCGCCGCCTGAGCGACTGGCTGACGGCGCAGGCCGCCGAGGTGCGCCAACGTGTGCCCGGCGCCTGAGTCCCCGGCCTGTCCACCATCGCACGCGCCGGACGTTGGGAAGACAGCCCCAGCCCGCGCGGGCGGCGGCCACTGCGTTACAAACCGGCCTGACCCTGCCCCGAGGGGCGCCTGATCCCGAGGAATCCGCTTGACCTGCCCCACCGGCCGCCGTGCCCCACCCGCTGTCCTGGCCCTCGCCACGGCCGCGGTGATGCTGACCCCCCTCTGCTCGGCGAACGCCCAGGCCCCCGGCGCGCCTGCCGCGGCCGTGGCCGCCGGCGCGGCCGGGGCCACCGCGCCCTCGCACCCGCTGGATGGCCGCCTGATCGAGGCCCGCGAGGCCCAGCGCAAGCGCGACCGCGCCCGCCTGTCCGCGCTGCGCGACGAGCTGGTCGCCGCCCGTCACCCGCTGGCCGTCTGGGCCGACTACTGGGACCTCGGCCTGCGCCTGGGCGAGGTCACGCAGGCCGAACTGGACGCCTTCTATGCCCGCTGGCCCGGCAGCTACCTGGAAGACCGGCTGCGCAACGACTGGCTGCTCGAACTGGGGCTGCGGCGCGACTGGCGCGGCTTCGCCGCCGAGTTGCCGCGCTTCAAGCTGGCCGACGACCGCCAGGTCGACTGCTACCAGCAGATCGTGCGCCACCTGGCCGGCGAGGACGTGCGCGCCACCGCCCGCACCCTCTGGCTGAACCAGCGCGAGCCGATGGGCGGCTGCGCGCTGATGGCCTCGACGCTGTTCGAGGCCCGCCGCCTGACCAGCGCCGACGCCTGGACCAAGGCGCGCCTGAGCGCCGAGGCCGGCCGGCGCGTGCTGGCCCGCGAGGCGGTCGCGCTGATCGACGACAAGCTGGCCGCCGACAAGCCCGCCAGCGTCTTCAACGAGCTGTGGGAACAGCCGCAGCGCTACCTGCAGAAGAAGGCCGACGCCAGCACCCGCCAGGGCGCCGAACTGGTCGTGCTGGCGCTGGTGCGGCTGGCGACGTCCGACCCGCAGACCGCCGCGACGCTGCTGGAAGACCGCTGGCAGGCCGCCCTCGCGCCGGACGCCGCCGCCTGGACCTGGGCCGCGCTGGCCAAGCAGGCGGCCTGGAAACGGGTGCCCGAAGCCGACGCCTGGTTCCAGCGCGCGCAGGCCGTGCCGCAGGCCCGCGACGTCGACTGGAGCGACGAGACCCTGGCCTGGCGCGCCCGTGCCGCGCTGCGAGCCAGCGACGACGGCCGCTGGGTGCGCGTGCGCAGCGCGATCGACGCGATGACCGTGCCGACCCAGGCCGATCCGACCTGGGTCTACTGGAAGGCCCGCGCCCTTAACGCGCTGGCCGCCCCCGGCCCCGACGGCGATGGCCAGCGCACCGGCGCGGCCGTGCTGCTGGAGCGGATCTCGAACCAGTACCACTTCTACGGCAAGCTGGCGACCGAGGCGCTGGGCCGGACCCAGACGCTGCCGCCGCGCCCGGCCCCGCTGACCGCCGAGGAGCGCCGCGCCGCCGAGCAGAACCCCGGCCTGAGCCGCGCGCTGGCGCTGCTGGCGCTGGGCCTGCGGCCCGAGGGTGTGCGCGAGTGGAACTTCACGGTCGTCGGCCTGGGCGACCGCGAGCTGCTGGCCGCCGCGCAGCGGGCCTGCGACCGCGAGGTCTGGGACCGCTGCATCCACACCAGCGAGCGCACGCGCCAGGAGATCGACGTCACCCAGCGCTTCCCGACGCCCTTCCGGGCCGAGGTGCTCGCCACCGCCCAGGAACTGGGCGTCGACCCGGCCAACGTCTATGGCCTGATCCGGCAGGAGTCGCGCTTCATCCTGGACGCGAAATCCAGCGTGGGCGCGGCCGGCCTGATGCAGCTGATGCCGGCCACGGCGCGCTGGACCGCCCGCAAGCTGGGCCTGGACTTCAAGCCCGAGCAGATCACCGACCGGCAGGTCAACCTGCGCCTGGGCATGGGCTACTTCAAGCTGGTGCTCGACGACGTCGACGGTTCGATGCCGATGGCCGCCGCCGCCTACAACGCCGGCCCGAGCCGCCTGCGCCGCTGGCGCGACGGCCCGCCGCTGGAGGTCGCCGCCTGGGCCGAAGGCATCCCCTTCAACGAGACCCGCGACTACGTCAAGAAGGTGCTGTCCAACGCCAGCTACTACGGCGCGCTGCTGGGCGACCAGAACGTGGTGCCGTCGCGCACCCGGCTGGGCCCGCCGATCGCGCCACGTCCGCCCAGCGCGGCACCCGAGAACAAGGACCTGCCGTGAGCGCCGCTCCCTTCCTGGCCACCCCGGCCGTCCCGCCGCCGCGCCCCCCCGCCCGGCCGCTGCGCCGCATCCTCGTGCTCGGCGGCACCGGCTTCGTCGGCCGGGCCTTCGTGGCCGCCTGGCGCAATGCCGAAGGGGGTGCCGGCGCGACGCTGGTCGTGCCCAGCCGCCGGCCGGCGCGGGCCAAGGCGCTGTCGATGTTCAGCGACGTCGACCTCGTCGCCGCCGACGTGCACGACCCGGCGACGCTGGCCCGGCTGCTGGCCGGCTGCGACGCGGTCGTCAACCTGGTGGCGGTGCTGCACGGCGATGCGCAGCGCTTCGAGCAGGTCCACGTCGAGCTGCCGCGCCGGCTGCTGGCGGCCTGCGCCGCCGCCGGCGTGCGGCGCGTCGTTCACGTCAGCGCGCTGGGCGTCGCCGACGACCCGGCCGAGACCGTACCCTCGCTCTACCTGGCCAGCAAGACGCGCGGCGAGCGCCTGTTTCGCGCGGCCGCCGAGGCCGGCTCGATCGACCTGAGCGTGCTGCGCCCGAGCGTCATCTTCGGCCGCGAAGACCGCTTCATGAACCTGTTCGCCGCGTTGCAGGCGGTCGTGCCGGTGATGGCGCTGGCCGGTGCGTCGGCGCGCTTCCAGCCGGTCTGGGTCGACGACGTGGCGCGCGCGCTGGTGGCCTGCCTGCGCGACCCGGCCGGCACGGTCGGACAGACCTACGAGGCCACCGGCCCGGACGTGCTGACCCTCGCCCAGCTGGTGCGCCGGGCCGGGCGCTGGAGCGGCCGGCGCCGCCCGATCCTGCCGCTGCCGGAGTGGGCCGGGCGTCTCCAGGCCGGCGCGCTCGGGCTGCTGCCGGGCGAGCCGCTGATGTCGGCCGACAACCTCGCGTCGATGCGCCTGCCCAACGTCGCCACCGGACGGCATCCCGGCCTGGCCGCGCTGGGCCTGCATCCGGCCCGCCTGGCCGACGTGATGGCGCCGCACCTGTCGCGCAGCCCCGGCGTGCTGGACCGGCTGCGCCGCCTCGCCGGGCGTTGATCCGTCACGCGGACGACGCATCCGCTCCACGCCGGGGCTCGCGAACGGCCCGCCGGCACGGCGCCGCGAAGGACAATCGCCGCGCTGCGGCATCCCGCCCGGCATGACGACGCATCTCGGGAGGACGTCACGATGCGGTGGCTGAAGCTGGTCAAGGGCGACACGAGCGATGACTTTCCACTGGTGCGCTGGTTCTCGCTGGTCAGCCTGCTGGCCGTCACGGTGGTCAGCGTGTCGATGGCCCTGGTGCTGGCCCGCTTCCTCGAAAGCCGGCTGCTGGACCATGACGCCGAACTGAGCCGCGACTTCGTCCAGAACATCGTCGAGACCCAGAACGTCGGCAACGACTTCCTGTCCGGCGGCGACGCGGTGCGCAGCGCCTCCTTCGCGGAGTTCTTCCAGCACGTCGCGACCATGAACGACGTGCTGCGCTCGAACGTCTACGGGCTGGACCGGCGCGTGCTGTGGTCCAGCGACCCGGCCCTGATCGGGCGCTACTTCGACCGCAACGACGAACTGGAGCACGCGCTCAAGGGCGAGCTGGTCTGGGAACGCGGCGAGGTCGCCACCGTCGGCTCGCTCAGCAAGGGCGAGCACATGCGCCTGGGCGGCGCACGGGCGAAGTTCGTCGAGAACTACCTGCCGGTCTTCCTCGGCGAGGGCGAGCTGCGCCGCCAGGTCGGCGTGGTCGAGCTCTACCGCGTGCCGACCCACCTCAACGAGACGCTGCAGATGGGCACCATGCTGGTCTGGATCTGCTCGCTGCTGGGCGGCACGGTGCTCTACCTGTCGACGCTGGGCCTGGTGCGCAAGGCCAGCGAGCTGATGCACGAGCAGCGCCGCCGCCTGGTCGAGGCCGACGCGCTGGCGCTGGTCGGCGAGATCGCCGCGGCGACCGCCCACAGCATCCGCAACCCGCTGGCCTCGATCCGCTCGACCGCCGAGCTGCAGCGCGAGATCGGCGCGATGCCGCCGGAGATGTGCAACGAGACCATCGTCCACGTCGACCGCATCGAGCGCCTGGTGCGCACGCTGCTGACCTACACCCGCGATCCGGCCGAGGTGCTGGGCGAGGCCGATCCGGGCGAGATCCTGCGCGGCGCGGCCGAACACTACCGGCCGGCCTTCGACGGCCAGAACAAGCACCTGGTGCTGGACTGGTCCGGCCGCCTGCCGAACGTGCGCGGCGACGTCGTGCTGCTGCAGCAGGTGCTGAACTCGCTGCTGTCCAACGCGCTGGAGGCCAGCGGCCCGCAGGCCACCGTGACGGTGCGGGCCGAGACCGCCGACGAGATGGTCCGCATCCAGGTCCAGGACCGCGGCGAGGGCATGCCCGCCGAGACGCTGGCCAACGTCTTCAAGCCCTTCTTCACGACCAAGCCGCGCGGCCTGGGCATGGGCCTGGCGCTGGTCAAGCGGGTGCTGGACCGGCTGGGCGGCTCGGTGCGCATCGAGAGCCGCCCCGGCGAGGGCACCACGGTGACGCTGCACCTGCCGCTGGCGCAGCCACGCGCGCCGTCCGACGCGGCGACGCCACGGCCCTGAGGCGCCGGCGCGCCGCTTGATCCAGCCGTGCCGCCAGCCCATGTGCGCACACCGATAATTTCGGACCCAACCCCGGAAAGCCCATGGCCAGAGCCATTCTGATCATCGAAGACGAAACCACGCTGGCACGCAACCTCGCGATGTACCTCGAGCGCCTGGGCGACGAGGTCCGCATCGCCGGTCGGGCCGAGGACGGCCTGACCCTGCTGGAGACCTGGCGTCCGGACATCGTCATCCTGGACCACAACCTGCCGGGGATGACCGGCCTGGAGGCGCTCACGCGCATCCGCGCCATCGACACCGACGCCCGCATCATCATGGTGACCGGCTACGGCAGCACCGAGCTGGCGGTCGAGGCGATGAAGGCTGGCGCGTCCGACTTCATGACCAAGCCGCTGGTGCTCAGCGAACTCAAGATCGTGCTGGACCGCCTGAGCGTGCAGGGCAAGCTCGCCAGCACGGTCGACTACTACGCCCAGCGCGACGCACAGGAAAGCGGCCTGGACAAGATCGTCGGCGAGTCCGAGCCGGTCCGGCAGCTGCGCCACACGATCGCCACGCTGCTCGATTCCGAGTCGCGCCTGTCCGACCGCGATCCGCCGGCCGTGCTGGTCGTCGGCGAGACCGGCACCGGCAAGGAACTGGTCGCCCGTGCGCTGCACTTCGGTGGCCCGCGCCGCAGCGAGCCCTTCGTCGAGATCAACTGCGGCGCGATGCCCGCGCAGCTGATCGAGGCCGAGCTGTTCGGCTACGAGAAGGGCGCCTTCACCGACGCCCGCTCGCGCAAGGCCGGCCTGGTCGAGACCGCCGAGAGCGGCACCGTCTTCCTCGACGAGATCGGCGAGGCCGAGCTGAGCACGCAGGTCAAGCTGCTCAAGCTGCTGGAAGAAAAGCGCATGCGTCGCCTCGGCGGCCTGCGCGAGCTGCAGGTCCATGCCCGGGTCATCAGCGCGACCAACCGGCCGCTCGAACAGATGGTGCGCGACGGCACCTTCCGCGCCGACCTGTTCTTCCGCCTGCGCATCGTCGAGATCCGCGTGCCGCCGCTGCGCGAGCGCGGCTCGGACATCTCGCTGCTGGCCGAGCACTTCCTGCAGCTGCACGGCCAGCGCTACCGCAAGTTCGGCCTGGTGCTCGGCGCCGACGCGCGCCAGGCGCTGCTGCAGTACAGCTGGCCCGGCAACATCCGCGAGCTGCGCAACGTGATGGAGCAGGCGGTGCTGGTGGTCGAAGGCACCGAGGTCGGCGTGCGCCACCTGCGCCTGAGCGGCCTGGCCACGCAGATGCACGAGATCCCGATCAACGACGACGACCTGCACCTCGAACGCATGGAACGCCGGCTGATCCAGCGTGCGCTGGAGAAGACCAAGCAGAACGTCAGCGCCGCCGCGCGCCTGCTGGGCGTCTCGCGCGACACCTTGCGCTATCGCCTGGAGCGCCTCGACATGCGCTCCGACGACAAGACGTGAGCCAAGGCGCATCACTGCGATGCGCCTTCCTCAACGCCGGCTCCGGCGTCGGCCGATAGCATCGCGGCACGTCTGCTCAAGGAACGACCGACATGCTCAAGCTCTACATCGGCAACAAGAACTACTCGTCCTGGTCGATGCGCCCGTGGGTGCTGATGAAGGCGGCGGGCATCGGCTTCGAGGAGGTCAAGGTCCGCTTCGACAGCTTCGAGGCGGACTCGTCCTTCAAGCGCACGATGGGCGACCTGGTGCCCACCGGCAAGGTGCCGGCGCTGGCGATCGATGAGCAGCCCGGCCGGCCGCCGCAGGTGGTCTGGGACACCCTGGCCATCGCCGAGACGCTGGCCGAGCGCTTTCCCGACCTGGCCCTGTGGCCGACCGACGCCCGCCGCCGCGCGCTGGCGCGCAGCCTGTGCGCGGAGATGCACAGCGGCTTCACGGCGCTGCGCAGCCATTGCCCGATGAACATCGAGGCCCACCTGCCCGAGGTCGGCGCGCGCCTGATGGCCGAACAGCCCGGCGTGCGCGCCGACCTGGCCCGCATCGAGGCGATGTGGACCGGCTGCCTGGATGCGCACGGCGGCCCCTGGCTGATGGGCGACCGGCTGGGCATCGTCGACGCCTACTACGCGCCGGTGGCGATGCGCCTGCGCACCTATGCGCTGCCGGTGCATGCGGCGGTGGCCAGCTACGTCGAGCGCCTGAGCGCCAGCCCCGGCGTGGCCGCCTGGATCGCCGATGCGCTGGCCGAGCACGACTTCCTCGACTTCGAGGAACCGTACCGCCGCTCGCGCACCTGACATGGCCACGCCGCCGCGCGATCCCGTCCTGCCGCCCGGCGCCCGCGCGCACCTGGTCGGCGGCGCGGTGCGCGACCGGCTGATGGGCGTGGCCGAGGGCGACCGCGACTGGGTCGTCGTCGGCACCACGCCCGAGCAGATGAGCGCCGCCGGCTTCCGCCCGGTCGGACTCGATTTCCCGGTCTTCCTGCACCCGCGCACGCAGGAGGAACACGCGCTGGCGCGCACCGAGCGCAAGTCCGGCCACGGCTACCACGGCTTCGTCTTCCACACCGGCGCGGACGTGACGCTCGAAGAGGACCTCGCGCGCCGCGACCTGACCGTCAACGCGATGGCACTGGACGCCGACGGCCGCACCGTCATCGACCCCTGGGGCGGCCAGGCCGACCTGGCCGCGCGGGTGCTGCGCCATGTCGGCCCGGCCTTCGCGGAAGACCCCGTGCGCATCCTGCGGCTGGCACGCTTCGCGGCCCGCTGGCCCGACTTCACCGTCGCGCCGGAGACCCTGGCGCTGTGCCGCGCCATGAGCGCCGCCGGCGAGGTCGACGCGCTGGTCGCCGAGCGGGTCTGGCAGGAGCTGGCCCGCGGCCTGATGGAGCCGCGCCCGTCGCGCCTGCTGCAGGTGCTGCGCGAGGCCGGTGCGCTGGCGCGGCTGCTGCCGGAGGTCGCGCGCCTCTACGGCGTGCCGCAGCGAGCGGACGACCACCCGGAGGTCGACACGGGCTTGCACGTCGAGATGGTGCTGGACCAGGCCGCGCGGCTGGGCCTGGCGCTGCCGCCCCGCTTCGCCGCGCTGACCCACGACATCGGCAAGGGCACCACGCCGGCCGACATCCTGCCGCGCCACATCGGCCACGAGGGTCGCAGCGCCGCGCTGCTCCAGCCGCTGTGCGAGCGCCTGCGCGTGCCAGTCGACTGCCGCGAGCTGGCCGACCTGGTCGCGCGCGAACACGGCAACGTGCATGCCAGCGCCGGCTTCGACGCGGCGGCCCTGGTCCGCCTGATGGACCGCTGCGACGCCTGGCGCCGCCCGGAGCGCTTCGACCAGATGCTGCAGGCCTGCGAGGCCGACGCCCGCGGTCGCCTCGGCCTGGAAGACCGCGACGACCCGCAGGCCGCGCGGCTGCGCGCTGCGTGGGCCGCCGCCCGGGCGATCGACGGCCGCCAGGTCGTCGCCGAGGCCCAGGCCCGCGGCCTCAAAGGCCCGGCGCTGGGTCAGGTGCTGCACGAGGCCCGCGTCGTGGCGGTGGCGGCCGTCGCGCCGCCGGCCTGAAGGCGGCGACACGCGACGACGCTCAGATCAGCCGGCCGATCACCCAGGCGATCAGGCTGACCAGCACGGTCGAGCCGAAGGGAAAGGTCCATTCCCGGCCGCGCACCTTGAACTGCAGGTCGCCCGGCAGGCGGCCCAGGCCGATGCGGCGCAACCAGCCCTGCAGGCTGTTGAAGACGACGAAGGCCGCGATCAGGGTGATGAGCCAGCGCATGTCGGACCTGTCTTCAGAGGGTGTGGCTGCGGTCGCCGACGGCGAAGCCGATCGGGTCCAGCGGCAGGCCGGCACTGGCCAGCGCGAGGACCTTGAACAGCTCGCCCATCTCGTGCTCGGTGATCAGCTTCTGGGCCGCTGCGCGCTCGCGCAGGTCGGCCTCGGCGAGGTCGCCGACCAGGCCACAGTTGATCAGGAAGCGGGCCTGGCTGGTGTAGCCCAGCACGTCCATGCCGGCATCCTGCGCGGCCAGCGCGATGGCGGTGAAGTCGACGTGGGCGGTGATGTCCTTGTCGCCGGGCGCGTCCAGCGGCTGGTCATCGACCCGGTGGCCGCGGTGGCAGACCAGCGTGCCGGCATGGCGCTGCGGGTGATAGAACTCGTGCGCCGGGAAGCCGTAGTCGACCAGGAAGGCCGCACCGCAGCGCAGCGAACCGGCCAGCGTGCGCACCCAGGCCTCGGCCTGGCGCGGCAGCTCGATCACGCAGCCGGGCGGCCAGGGCACGTCGTCGACCGGCGGGCGCAGCCCGGTCGGCCGGTCGGACCAGACCAGCTGCGGCGCGCCGGCGCTCACCGAGCCCGGCCGCAGCGCCACGCCGCGCTCGAACCAGCCGTGGCCGTCGAAGTGCAGCAGCACGACCGGCATCGCGTCGAGCAGCTCGTTGCCGACCACCACGCCGTCGAAGGCCTCGGGCAGCTGCGCCAGCCAGCGCACCTGGGCGGCCTGCGCCGGCACGCGCTCGGCCAGGGTCTGCCGCTGGCGCTCGCGCAAGGTGCCCGACAGGTCGACGATGCTGTAGCGCTCGACCGGCACACCCTCGTCGGCCAGCCCGGCCAGCAGCTGCGCGGCCAGCGCGCCGGAGCCGGCACCGAACTCCCAGACCTCGCGCGGCATGCCCTCGGGCAGCGCACGCAGCGCCTGCGCCACCTGGCGGGCCAGCGCGCGGCCGTAGAGGCGGCTCAGCTCGGGCGCGGTGATGAAGTCGCTGCCGCTCTCGGGCAGCGCGCCGAACTGGCGGTCGCCCCGGCTGTAGTAGCCCAGCCCAGGGCTGTAGAGGGCCAGCGCCATGTAGCGCTCGAAGCCGATCCAGCCGCCCTCGTCCTCGATCACCGCGGCGATGCGCTGCAGCAGCGCGGTCGAGTCCGGCGACGGCGCCGACAAGCCCGACGCGGGCTGCGGTTGGGGGGGGCTGGCTACACTGCCGGCCGGGTTGTGGGGCGGCATGCGGGGCGGGTTGTTCGGGCTCACCGGACGATTGTAGGAACGGGGTCAGGCCCGGCCGGCCGCCCGGTTCACATCCTGCACGCCCTGCACACCCTGCACACCCTGCACACCCTGCACGTCCACCACGACCTCCTCGCCTGCCGATGCCCACCACCGCCCTGCCGTCCGATGCCCGCCGCCCGCTGACCCTGGTCACCGGCGCCGCGCGTCGCGTCGGCCGCGTGATCGCGCTGACGCTGGCCCGCGCCGGCCACGACATCGCGCTGCACCACCGCAGCGCCGAGGGCCGTTCGCGCGAGGAGGCCGAGGCCACCGCCGCCGAGCTGCGTGCGCTCGGCGCGACGGTCACGCTGCATGCCGCCGACCTCGCCGACGAGGCCGCCTGCCGCGCGCTGGTGCCGCAGGTGCTGGCCGCGCAGGGCCGGCCGCTCGATGCGGTGGTCAACAACGCCTCGACCTTCGAGTACGACGACCCGGCCACCTTCGGCCTGGCCGCGCTGGAACGTCACCTGCGCGCCAACACCGCGCCGGCCATCCTGCTGGCGCAGGCCCTGCACGGCCAGGTCGCCGCACGCCGCGCCACCGGCGAGGCCCATGCGCAGGGCTGCGTGGTCAACCTGCTCGACCAGAAGCTGGTCAACCTCAACCCCGACTACTTCTCGTACACGCTGTCCAAGGCCGCGCTGCAGGCGGCCACGCAGATGCAGGCGCTGGCGCTGGCGCCACTGGTGCGCCTGGTCGGCGTGTCGCCGGGCGTGACGCTGGTGTCCGGCCCGATGAGCGAGGACCAGTTCGACGCCGCCCATCGCCTGACGCCGCTGGGCCGCTCATCCACGCCCGAGGACGTCGCCCGTGCCGTGCGCTACGCCATCGAGTCGCCGGCCGTGACCGGCTCGACCCTGATGGTCGACGGCGGCCAGCACCTGCTGGGCCAGCCTCGCGACGTGCTCTTCCTGGTGCAGCAACAGCAGGCGCAGGCCGGCCCGAGCGCACCGAACCGAAAGAACGAACCATGATCAGCCAACTCGCCCATCCCTCGCTGATGGACTGCCGCCGCCTCTTCCTGTCCGACTACGAGGTCTGGATCAACATCGGCGTGCACGACTTCGAGAAGCGCGGCGAGCAGCGCGTGCTGATCAACGTCGACCTCTACGTGCCGCTGGGCGACAGCACGCCGGCCAAGGACGAGCTCGACGAGGTGGTGGACTACGACTTCATGCGCCGCAGCATCTCCGAGCGGGTCGCGCGCGGCCACATCCATCTGCAGGAAACGCTGGTCGACGACGTCGCCGTGATGATGCTGGCGCATCCCAAGGTGCGCGCGGTGCGCGTGTCGACGCAGAAGCCCGATGTCTACCCCGATTGCCGCAGCGTCGGCGTCGAGGTGTTCCGCATGAAGACGCCGACGCCATGAACACGACCACCGACATGCCGACCGCCGATCAGCAGGCCGCCGAGAAAGCCGCCGAGAAGAAGGCCGCCTTCGAGATCAACAAGCTCAGCAAGCGGCTGCACCGCCAGGTCGGCGAGGCCATCACCGACTACCGGATGATCGAGGACGGCGACCGCGTGATGGTCTGCCTCTCCGGCGGCAAGGACAGCTACGGCCTGCTCGACATCCTGCTGGGCCTGCAGCAGCGCGCACCGATCCGCTTTTCCATCGTCGCGGTCAACCTGGACCAGAAGCAGCCCGGCTTCCCGGCCGACATCCTGCCGGCCTACCTGAAGAGCCGCGGCGTCGAGTTCCACATCGAGAACCAGGACACCTACTCGATCGTCAAGCGCCTGATCCCCGAGGGCCAGACCATGTGCAGCCTGTGCTCGCGGCTGCGGCGCGGCATCCTGTACCGCGTCGCCGGCGAGCTGGGCGCGACCAAGATCGCGCTGGGCCACCACCGCGACGACTTCCTCGGCACGATCTTTCTGAACATGTTCTTCGGCGGCAAGCTCAAGGGCATGCCGCCCAAGCTGGTCAGCGACGACGGCCGGCACACGGTCATCCGCCCGCTCGCCTATGTCGCCGAGACCGACCTGGAGCGCTGGGCCGCGCACCGCGAGTTCCCGATCATCCCGTGCTCGCTGTGCGGCTCGCAGGAGAACCTGCAGCGTGTGCAGATGAAGAAGATGCTGCGCGAATGGGACCGCAACTTCCCCGGCCGCATCGACAACCTGCACCGTGCCTTCTCGCATGTCGTGCCCTCGCACCTGATGGACCGCAAGCTCTTCCCGTTCGAGACGATCCGGCCGGACGGCATCCCCGATGCGGCCGGCGACAAGGCCTTCGACGAGGACGACGGCGACGACGAGGGCTGCGCCACGCCGGCCTCGGCTGCTGCGGCCCTGCCGGCCGAGGCCACCGTCGCGATGCCGGTGCCACGCGGCCGGCGCGACGCCCCGGCCTGAACCTGGAGTCCGCCATGACCACCCCCGTCCCGACCCGCCGCCGCTTCGTCACCCTGGGCTGCACGCTCGGCCTGGCCGGGCTGGCGACGCTGACAGGCTGTGCGGCGATGAACTCGGTCAACGTCACGGTGCGGACCTTCGGTGCGTGGCCGGAAGGCCGGGCGCCGGGCCGCTACGCCTTCGACCGGCTGCCCTCGCAGGAAGCCGCGCCGGAGCGCCGGGCGGCGCTGGAGGCGGCCGCCTCGGCCGCGCTCGAACGGGCCGGCTTCAGCGCGGCCGGCGATGCCGAACAGGCCGACGTGCTGGTGCAGTTCGGCGCCCGCCAGGCCCAGCTGATCGAGGCGCCGCCGCGGGTGAGCTTCGGCATCGGCATCGGCACGCCGATCGGCCGCCACGGTGGCCTGGGCTGGGGCATGAACAGCTACCCCTGGTACACCGACCGCATCAAGGAACTGCGCGAGATGGGCCTGCTGCTGATCGACCGCCGCAGCCGCAAGGTCCTGGTCGAGGTCCAGGCCCGCCACGAAAGCCGCTACGGCATGGGCGACGACGTGCTGCAGGTGCTGTTCGACGCCGCGCTGGACGGCTTCCCCGACCTGCCGGCCGGGGAACGCACCGTCACGGTCGCGCTGCCGGGACGCTGAGGCCGATCGCCGGACCGCCCGGCAGGATCGGCAGCTGGTGGCTGCGCAGGTCCTCGGCCCAGCCGCGCAGCGTGTCGCCGGCATGGTCGCGCTGGCCCGGCGTGGTGCGCGCCTGCAGTGCGGCGGCGAAGCCGCACTGGTTCTCCAGCACGCGCTCCTGCTGTGCCCGGTTGACGTCGCTGGACGGTTCGACCACCCGGCGCATCCAGGCCCGCACCTTCTCGACCCGCTGCGCCGGCGTCAGGTTCTGGCCGCCGAGGCCGGTGTGCAGGCTCAGCTCGTTGAGCAGCGCGATCGTCTCGCGCTGGTCGGCCTCGCGCTCGTCGAGCCAGCGCTGGGCGTCCCAGGGCGAGCGCCGCATCCAGTCGGCGACCCACTCGCGCTGCTCGCGGTCGAGCCGGCCGTAGAGCCGCTCGGCACGTTCGATCACGCGCTCGACCGAGGCCTTGGCGCGGCGGCGCGGATCGGGGTCGAGCATCTCCTCGCGCCAGTCGGCATTGACCTTGTCGAAGCGCGCCCGGATGTGGGTGATCTGGTCGGGGCGCAGCGTCGCGGCGACCTCGGCCATCGGCACCGCCAGGCGCTGCAGGTAGCGGTCACGGCGATCCGACAGGCGCTGCCACCAGGTGCAGGCCTGGGCCGGCGTCAGTTCGCCGCGCAGGTCGACGGCGGCCTGGTCGAGCAACCCCGACAGGTCGGCCAGCGGCTCGCGGCGGTGCCAGTCGAACCACTGCTCGATCGCGGCGCGGACCTTGGGCGCCTGGGCGTTGTCGAAGTCGACGTGGGCATCCAGCCACCAGTAGGTCAGGGTCGGACCCTGCCCGTAGGCCAGCCGCAGCGCACTGCAGCCACTGGCCATGCACGCGGCGGCCAGGAGCGCGACGAGGGTCACGCGACGCCCCTGCACGTGAGCCCACCATCCCGCGTTCAGGCGCAGCAGCATCCCGATAATGCGAGATTCGCGGATCGCACCGCAGCAACTGGAAGGACGCATGAGGCTCGAAGTCGTGATCATGGCTGCCGGCAAAGGCACACGGATGAAGTCGGCGCGCCCGAAGGTGCTGCACCCGCTGGCGGGGCGAGCCCTATTGCAGCATGTCCTGGCCATGGGTGCCGGGCTGGGCGCGGATCGCCTCATCACCATCACCGGCCATGGCGCCGAGCAGGTCGAGGCCGCCATGCGCGCCGCGCTGCCCGAGGCCCCGCTGGCCTTCGTGCGCCAGGAGCCGCAGCTCGGCACCGGCCATGCCGTCCAGCAGGCCGTGCCCGAACTGGCCGACAGCGGCACCACGCTGATCCTCAACGGCGACGTGCCGCTGGTGCGCGCCGAGACCGCCCGTGCGCTGATCGCCGCCTGCGGTGGCGAGCGCCTGGCGCTGCTGACCGTCGTGCTGGCCGACCCGAGCGGCTACGGCCGCATCGTGCGTGACGAGGCCGACCGCGAGCGCGTGCTCGCCATCGTCGAGCACAAGGACGCCAGCCCCGCGCAGCGCGCCATCACCGAGGGCTACACCGGCATGATGGCCGTGCCCACCGCCCACCTGAAGCGCTGGCTGGCCGCGCTGCGCAACGACAACGCGCAGGGCGAGTACTACCTGACCGACATCGTCGCGATGGCCGCCGCCGACGGCGTGCCGGTCGTCGCCGCCCAGGCCACCAGCGAGACCGAGGTGCTGGGCGTCAACAGCCCCCTGCAGCTGTCCGAACTGGAGCGCCGCTTCCAGCGCCAGCAGGCCGATGCGCTGATGGAAGCCGGCGTGTGCCTGATGGACCCATCGCGCTTCGACCTGCGCGGCACGCTCAGGACCGGCCGCGACGTCGCCATCGACGTCAACTGCGTCTTCGAGGGCGCGGTCGAGCTCGGCGATGAGGTGCAGATCGGCGCGAACTGCGTCATCCGCAACGCCCGCATCGCCGCCGGCGCGGTGATCCATCCGTTCACCCACATCGACGGCGAGGCCGCCGGCGTCGAGGTCGGCGAGGGCGCGCTGATCGGTCCGTTCGCACGGCTGCGTCCGGGCGCGAAGCTGGGCCGCGAGGTCCACATCGGCAACTTCGTCGAGGTCAAGAACAGCACCTTGGCCGACGGCGCCAAGGCCAACCACCTGGCCTACCTGGGCGACGCGACGGTCGGCCAGCGCGTCAACTACGGCGCCGGCAGCATCACCGCCAACTACGACGGCGCCAACAAGCACCGCACCGTCATCGAGGCCGACGTGCACGTGGGCAGCAACTGCGTGCTGGTGGCGCCGGTGACGCTGGGCGCGGGCGCGACGATCGGCGGCGGCTCGACCATCACCCAGAACGTCGAACCCGGCGCGCTGGCGATCGCCCGCGGCCGGCAGGTCGCGTTCGCCGGCTGGAAGCGGCCGGCCAAGCAGAAGAAGACCTGAGCCGGACGATGAGGGTGGCGGAACCTGTCATGAGCCTGGGCATCGATCCCGTCTCGCGCGTCAACCGGAGCGTGCCGGCCGAGCCGGCGCGCCCGCGCGGCGAGACCGGCCAGCGCCCGCCGGGCGAGGCGGTCCGGCGACACCCCTTGCCGCCGCGGGCTCCCGTGGCCGCCCCGGCGGTCGAGGCCGACAGCGTCGACACCGGCACCCTGTCGCGGCTGGGCACCGCGCACGACCTGGACGAGCTGCGGCCCTTCCCGGTCGCCCTGCTGATGCCCACGCACTACGCCCGCCTGGGCGTGTCCGAGCAGGCCAGCAGCGCCGAGATCGAGACCGCGTGGCGGCGCCTGCGTCCGCCCGGCAGCGAGGCCGAGGGCCACACCGCGCAGCGCAGCCAGACCCTCCAGGCGCTGCCCTGGCCACAGGGCGCGACGCTCGAATCCCCGGCGGTGCGCGCACGCCAGCGTGAGCTGGCCCATGCCGTGCTGGTGGATCCGGTGCGGCGGGCCGTCTACGACCGCTGGCTGGCCACCCACCGCAGCGCCATCACCGGCGGCCCGGCCCCAACGGGCTGGCAGGGCTGGCTGCACAGCGCGCGGGTGCACAAGCGCATCTCGATCGCGGTCGGCCTGGCGGCACTGGTCGCGCTGGTCTGGATCGTCGCCTGAGGCGGACCGCCTGCACCGACCGGTTCAGGTCACGCATGGCGGTGGCAGGCTCACCGCCAGCCCCGCCTTGGCGCGGTGCACGCTGAAGAAGCAGCGCACGTTGCGCACGTTCGCGTCGCTGTTGAACAGGCGCTGCGCCAGCACCTGGTAGGCCGCCATGTCGGCCACCTGCACGATCAGCACGAAGTCCGGCCCGCCGCTGGTGCGGTAGCACTGCTGCACGCCGGCATCGGCGGCGGCGCGGGCCTCGAACGCCGCGATGCGCTCGGCACCCTGCACGTCCAGCGTGATCTCCACCACCGCCGTCAGGCCGTGGCCCAGCGCCTCGGGCGACAGCACCGCGACGGTCCGCTCGATCACGCCAGCCTCCTGCAACCGGCGCTGGCGCCGCAGCGCGGTGGCGGGCGAGACGTGCACCGCCTCGGCCAGCGCCTGGTTGGAACGCGAGGCGTCGCGCTGCAGCTCGTCGAGCAGGCGCAGGTCGATCGCGTCCAGCGCCGGCGGCGCGGCATCGGGCGTGGCCGATGTCACGGCCGGGTCGGAATTCTGCGGAAGGGTCGGACTCATGATGCAATCAATGCTCAACGATCTATTGATCGTCGCCCATTTCTTTCATCGATACAACCTGTTGACGAATCGTTGCGCCGAACCGTGAATTCTGACGATTCATTTCTGGCGACGGTCGCTAGGATCTCGCCGTCGCTGCCATCCATCCGGGTTTTCGGCAGTCTTCCAGCAACCTGAACAAGGATTCCCCTCCATGTGCGGCATCGTCGGCGCGGTCAGTCAACGCAACATCGTCCCCATCCTGATCCAGGGCCTGCAGCGGCTCGAGTACCGGGGCTATGACTCCTGCGGCGTGGCCGTGCACCAGGGCGGCGAGCTGCGCCGGGCCCGCAGCACCTCGCGCGTGGCCGAGCTCAACGAGATGGTCGCGGTCGACGGCGTCGAGGGCCTGGTCGGCATCGCCCACACCCGCTGGGCCACCCACGGCGTGCCGGCGGTGCACAACGCCCACCCGCACTTCAGCCACGGCACCGGCAACGAGGCCAAGTCGGCCAAGGCCGGCCGCATCGCGCTGGTCCACAACGGCATCATCGAGAACCACGACGAGCTGCGCGCCGACCTCAAGGCCCGCGGCTACGAGTTCACCAGCCAGACCGACACCGAGGTCATCGCCCACCTGGTCGATTCCCTCTACGACGGCGACCTGTTCGACGCGGTCGAGCGCGCCATCACCCACCTCAAGGGCGCCTACGCCATCGCCGTGTTCTGCCGCGACGAGCCGCTGCGCGTGATCGGCGCGCGCGAGGGATCGCCGCTGGTGCTGGGCGTCGGCCAGGGCGAGAACTTCCTGGCCTCCGACGCCATGGCGCTGGCCGGGGTGACCGACCAGATCGTCTACCTGGAAGAGGGCGACGTGGTCGACCTGCAGCAGGGCAAATACTGGATCACCGCCAAGGGCGAGGCCGGTGCGGCGCGCAGCCGCGTCGAGCGCCCGGTCAAGACCGTGCATGCGCACAGCGGCGCGGCCGAGCTGGGCCCCTACCGCCACTACATGCAGAAGGAGATCTTCGAGCAGCCGCGCGCCATCGGCGACACGCTCGAAGGCATCGAGGGCATCACGCCCGAGCTGTTTGGCGACGGCGCGGCGGAGGTCTTCGCCAGCGTCGACAAGGTCCTGATCCTGGCCTGCGGCACCAGCTCCTACAGCGGCATGACGGCCAAGTACTGGCTCGAGAGCATCGCGAAGATCCCGGCCCAGGTCGAGATCGCCAGCGAGTACCGCTACCGCGACAGCGTGCCCGACCCGCGCACCCTGATCGTCACCATCACCCAGAGCGGCGAGACGGCCGACACGCTGGCCGCCCTCAAGCACGCCCGCAGCCTGGGCATGACGAACACGCTGACGGTCTGCAACGTCAGCACCAGCGCGATGGTGCGCGAGTGCAAGCTGGCCTACATCACCCGCGCCGGCGCCGAGATCGGCGTGGCCTCGACCAAGGCCTTCACGACCCAGCTGGCCGGCCTGTTCCTGCTGACGCTGGCGCTGGCGAAGGTTCGTGGCCACCTAGGCGCCGAACAGGAAGCCGGGCACCTCAAGGCGATGCGCCACCTGCCGGTCGCGCTGCAGGCCGTGCTGGCACTGGAGCCGCAGGTGATCGCCTGGGCCGAGGACTTCGCGAGCAAGGAAAACGCGCTGTTCCTGGGTCGTGGCCTGCACTACCCGATCGCGCTGGAGGGTGCGCTCAAGCTCAAGGAGATCAGCTACATCCACGCCGAGGCCTACCCCGCCGGCGAACTCAAGCACGGCCCGCTGGCGCTGGTCACCAGCGCCATGCCGGTGGTGACGGTCGCCCCGAACGACGCGCTGCTGGAAAAGCTCAAGAGCAACATGCAGGAAGTCCGCGCCCGCGGCGGCCAGCTCTACGTCTTCGCCGACGGCGACACCCGCATCGAGAGCGAAAGCGGCGTGCACGTCATCCGCATGCCCGAGCACTACGGCGCCCTGAGCCCCATCCTCCACGTCGTGCCGCTGCAGCTGCTGGCCTACCACACCGCCTGCGCCCGCGGGACCGACGTCGACAAGCCGCGCAACCTGGCGAAGAGCGTGACGGTGGAGTAAGGCAGGACGCGCGCGGCCCCGGCGATCGCGCAGCGATCGGAAGCCCGCCGCCGAGCGGGCTTTCCTGCGTCTGGCGCGGCCTGGGCGTTGCGGCGCGGCTCAGCCCGCGAGCGCGCAGCCGTCCTTGCGGCGATCGGAGCCGCCGAGCAGGTCGCCGCTGACCGGGTCGCGCAGGACGACCTGGGCGCCGCCGAAGTCGCTGCGGCCGCCCAGTTCGCCCAGGCCGGCGGGCTCGGCATAGCCGGCTGCACGCACCGCGCGCTCGATGGCGGCGGGCGTGCCGGCCTCGAGCGCCAGCGCACGATCGGCCTCGAGTCGCCAGCGCGGGGCGTCGATGGCGGCCTGCAGCGGCTCGCCCCACGCCGCCAGCCGCGTCAGCAGCTGGACATGGCCCTGCGGCTGCATCGCGCCGCCGACGACGCCCAGTCCGGCGTGGAAGCGGCCGTCGCGCCGCACGGCAGCCGGCACGACGGTGTGATACGGGCGCTTGCCCGGCGCCGGACCGTTGACGTGGCCCGGCGCCGAGAAACCGTGGCCCCGGTTCTGCAGCGCGAACCCGCCGCCCGGCACCGCGATGCCGCTGCCGAAGCGCTTGAAGACGCTGCTCATCAGCGTGATGGCCAGCCCGTCGCGGTCCACCACCACGGTGCAGACGGTGTTCCCGGCCGGATCGGCGACGGTGCGCCGGGCATGGCGCAGCGCCGCGTCCATGGCCTCGACCATCTGCAGTGTGGTGCGCGGGTCGGACGGATCCAGCGCGAGCGGCTCCAGCGCGTCGAGCGCGTGCAGCACCGCCAGGCCGTGCGTGTTGGGTGGGCACTCCAGCACCTCCAGGCCACGGAAATGGCTCGCGAGCGGCCGCTGGAAGTCGCCCCGGTGGGCCGCGAGGTCGTCGGCCGACAGCACGCCGCCATGCGCCTGCACCGCCCGCGCTGCCGCGTCGGCGATCGCGCCGCGGTAGAAGGCGTCCGGGCCGACCCGGGCGATGGCGGCCAGCAGGGCGGCCAACTCCGGGTTGGCCCAGCGCTCGCCGACCGCCGGGGGGGCGTCGGCGCGGTAGAGCCTCGCGGCGGTGGCGTCGGCCCGCAGCACCGGCGCGAACAGGGCCCATTCGCGGGCCGCGACCGGTGCGACGGCGAAGCCCTCCGTCGCCAGCGCGATGGCGGGCGCGAACAGCTCCGCCCACGGCAGGCGGCCGAGGCGCTGGTGCAGGTCGTGCCAGCCCTGCACCGCGCCGGGCGTGGTGATGGACAGCACATGGCGCTCGGGCACGCGCTGGCCCGGCATGTCCGCGATGCGGCCGACGTCCAGGCCGGCCGGCGCGCGGCCGGTGCCGTTGTAGCTGTGGGCCGATCCGTCGGGCAGGACCAGCATCGCCAGCAGGTCGCCGCCGATGCCGGTGGCCATGGGTTCGACCACGCCCAGCAGCGCGTCGGCGGCGACGGCCGCGTCGACCGCGCTGCCGCCGCGGACCAGCATCTGGTGGGCGGCACGGGCGGCCAGCGGATGGCCGGTCGCCACCATCGAGGTCGGGCTGCGCACCTCGGACGAGACGCGGCGGGTGGGCGTGGGCAAGGACATCGGGGCTCCCGGGGGACGACCAGGACGTGGTCATCTCGTGGGAATACTGTATACCGATAGATTGCTGCTCGACAAGCGCCGGGCAAATGCATGGCCTCCGGTCGTCGTCGCCCAGGCGTCCGTGACCCGCAACGGGTCACCGCGCCGCATCGAGCCGCCTGAACCGAACCGTTCTGGTGCAGAACACCCCGCCTGCGGCCGATTCGTGTGCAGAACGGCAGCGGCGCGCATCCCGCCCCGATGGCCGCTTGCCGGGACGATGGGCCGGTGCCCAGGACGGATCAACCGAGAACCACGAAGCGGGCACGCCAGTTGCATACGGTATACGAAAGAAGGTCGCAAGGGGGCGATCCCCCGGTCGAGTCGCCTCCTTGGCAGCCCCATCCCCTGAATCGGGTTTCCACCAGATCTGGATCAAAGGCATGCTGTATACCGTATGCAATCTAAAAGGCGGAACACAGGGACACCGCCGCGCCAGCCACCCGACCACGCGCCGGGTGATGTCTGCGTCCGCAGGACGCGTCACTGCACGAGGGAAGCCATGACGACGATGTCCGATGAACGCGACTGAGCCGCTCGCTCGACCAACAATCCCGTCCTGACCCGTTCAGGGCGGTTCCCTCCGACGTACCCCCCCTCCCAACACCATGGAACCAACCGTCCAACTCACTCCCGCGCACTGGACCTACCTGGCCGGCGTGCTCGTGATCATCGTGACGATGATCTTTCGCGCCAACGTGCTGGTGCCCTCGATCGTCGCGACGGCTGCCGTCACGCTGGCCTGGAACGGCAGCGTGATCGGCGCGGTCGGCAGCATCTTCGGCGCCAGCTTCGTGGCGGCCAAGGAGCTGTTCAACATCTTCCTGGTCATCTCGTTGATGACCGCGCTGCTGAACTCGCTGAAGGACCTGCGCTCCGACATCCTGATGGTCGAGCCCTTCCGGGCCATCATGAAGAACGGACCGGTCTCGTACATCGCGCTGGCGGTGATCACCTACCTGATCTCGCTGTTCTTCTGGCCGACGCCGGCCGTGCCACTGGTCTGCGCGGTCCTGCTGCCGGCGGCCATCGCCGCCGGACTGCCGCCGCTGACCGGTGCGGCGGCCATCGCGATCGCCGGGCAGGGCATGGCCCTGTCGTCGGACTACGTGATCGGCGTGGCCCCCGGCATCAGCGCCAAGGCGGCCAACGCGTCGGCCGCGCTGATCGGCGACCGCGCGCTGGTGCTGTCGCTCATCACCGGCGTGATCGCGCTGGCGCTGGTCTACCTGACGCAGCGCAAGAAGTTCAAGGCGCCCAACCCGGCCTTGCTGTCGCTCTGGCAGAGCAAGGGGCTGCACACCGCCGAGGAGTTCGAGCATGCCGGCACGACCCACAAGGTCGAGATCGCCCGCGGCACGCGCCACGACGAAGCGCTGGCCACCGACCAGGACATCGCCGCGGCCAAGGCCGGCGTGGCGGTCGGGACGCTGGCCTGGTCGCGGACCTTCGCGATGGTCACGCCGCTGGTCTTCCTGACCATCGTCACGGTGATGGCGCTGCCCAAGCTGGGCATCCCGATGCCGGACCTGAAGGGCGGTGCCGGTGCCTCGCTGGTGGGGGGTGCGGCGGCGCTGCTGATGATCCTGGCGACCCAGGCCCTGCACGGCCCGAGGAAGATGCTCGAAGGTGCCGCCGACCACGTCACCGAGGGCTTCGTGTTCGCCTTCCGCGCCATGGGCTCGGTGCTGCCGATCGCGGGCTTCTTCTTCCTCGGCGCCAGCGAGTTCGCCGCGCCCATCCTGGGCATGGCGCCGGACCAGACGCCGAGCTTCCTGTTCGACCTGGTGCGCTCGATGCAGCACCTGATCCCGCACAGCCCGGTGCTGGTGGCCTTCGGCGTGCTCATCGTCGGCATGATCACCGGCATCGACGGCTCGGGCTTCTCCGGCCTGCCGCTGACCGGTGCGCTGGCCGGTGCGCTGGGTCCGACGTCCAACGTCGACGTCGAGACGCTGGCGGCGATCGGCCAGATGGGCGCGGTCTGGACCGGCGGCGGCACGCTGATCGCCTGGTCCTCGCTGATCGCGGTGGCCGGCTTCGCCCGGGTGCCGGTGCTCGAGGCGGTGCGCGTGCTGACGCTGCCGGTCCTGGTCGGCCTGGCTGCCTCGACCCTCGCGGCGGTGGCGCTGTTCTGAGCCTGACCCTCACCTGATCCGCTCGCGCCGCCCGGCGCAGGCGCAGGCCCTGGCCCCGGACCCGCGTGATGCGGGTCGCGGGGCCAGGGCTTTCGGCCATCACGGCAGGAGGTCCGGTCCCGCATGCCCCGGGGGGGTGGATGCGGCGGTGCGGACGCGGAACCTGGCCAGCGCCAACAAGAAGGCCGACCCGAGGGTCGGCCTTCTTTCGTCCGAGCCTGCCCGGCGGGGCAGGCAGGGCCTCAGCGCGGCTGGAACACGAAGCTGTCGCTGTGCAGATGGGCCGACTCGGCCCCGGCGAGCGTGAACGCCACCCGGGCGGTCTCGATCATCGCGGGCGAGCCGCACAGGTAGAGCGCGTGCTCGGACAGGTCGGGCAGGTCATCGAGCACGGCGTCCTGCACATGGCCGCGCCGGCCGTCCCAGTCGGCGCCGGCACGCGAGAGCACCGGCACATAGCGGAAGTCGTGCAGCCGCTCGCCCCAGCCCGCGATCTGCTCGTGCAGGTAGAGGTCGGCCGGCGTGCGGGCGCCCCAGTACAGGCTGACGGGCGGACAGTCCGGGTCGTCCATCAGGCTTTCGAGCATGGCCTTGATCGGGGCCAGGCCGGTGCCGGTCGCGACCATCACCAGCGGTCGCCAGGCCTCCGGGCGCAGGCGGAAGCTGCCCAGCGGCAGCTCGACGTCCATGCGTTCGCCGGGGCGCAGGGTCGGCGCCACGCGGTCGGTGAAATGGCCGCCGGGGATGCGCCGCACATGCAGGTCGACGTGGTTGTCGCCGCTCGGCCGCGAGGCCATCGAGAAGCTGCGCGAACGGCCGTCCGGCAGCTTCACGTTGAGGTACTGGCCAGGCAGCCAGGCCAGCGGCTCGTCGTCGGGCAGCTCGACGCGCAGGCCCAGGTGCAGCACGTCGTCGGCGAGCTGCCTGAGCGACTCGACCCGCGCCGTGCCGCGCCGGGTCGGCGGCAGCGCGGCACCGGGCGGGGCGCACAGCACCAGGTCGCGCAGCGGCCGGGCCTGGCAGCACAGGACCTGGCCGGACTCGGCCTCCTCGGGCGACAGCGCCAGCGGCAGCTCGTCGTAGTCGACCGCGCCGTCCTGCAGCGTCATGCGACAGCTGCCGCAGCCGCCGAAACGGCAATCGTGCGGCAGCGCGACCTGCTGGCGCAGGGCCGCGTCCAGCACGGTCTCGCCGTCGGCAACCTCGAAACGCAGGCCGGGTTCCAGCCAGTGCACGGTGTGGGGCATGGGAGTCTCCCAAGTGGCGCGGGGGCCGATGAGGGCCCCGCCGGGTGGATCGGATCGGTGTCGGACCGGGGGTCAGCGCTTGATGTCGGCCTGCACCAGCACCTCGTGGCCGCTGCCGGACAGCGCCTCGGCCAGCGCGGCCAGCGCGGCCAGGCCGCAAGCGGTGTCCTGTTCGCCGTTGCCGCCGCTCAGGCCGACGCCGGCGATCACCTGGCCGTCGACCACGACCGGGAAGCCGCCGACGAAGGCGGCGAAGCGGCCCTCGAAGCTCAGCTGGATGCCATAGGCCTCGTTGCCCGGCAGCGCCGGGCCGTTCGGAGCGGTGTTGAACAGGTGCGTCGAGCGCTTGTGGCCGGCCGCCGTGAAGGCCTTGTTCCAGGCGATCTGGGGACCGGTGATGCGTCCGCCGTCCATGCGTTCGAGGACCAGCGGGAAGCCGCCTTCGTCGCAGATGCAGACGGTCTCGGCCACGCCGATCTCGGCGGCCTTGCGGCGCGCCGCCTCGGCCATGCGGCGGGCTTCTTCGAGTTCCAGCTTGAGGGAGGTTTTCATCGTGGTTCGTGAGGGATGCCAGCGCTTGCCGGCGGTGGCAGGGGCGTGCGCCTCGGTCAGACGCCGCGGTAGACCGTCTTGACCTGCGTGAAGAACTCCAGCCCGGCGCGGCCGGACTCGCGGAAGGTCGAGGTGCTGGAGTTGCGCACGCCGCCGAACGGCGCGTTGATCAGGTTGCCGGTGGTCGTGCGGTTGACCTTGGCGGTGCCCGACTGGATGTCGTGCAGGAAGTCGTGGGCATAGCGCGGGTTGCGCGTCGCGATGGCCGCCGACAGGCCGTACTCGGTGTCGTTGGCCAGCGCGATCGCCTCGGCATAGCTGCCGCATTCGAGGATGGCCAGCACCGGGCCGAAGATCTCCTCGCGGGCGATGCGCATGTCGGGGGCCACGTCGGTGAAGACCGCCGGGCTGACGTAGTAGCCGTGCGCATGCTCGGGGCCGTCCAGGCGATCGCCGCCGACCAGGTGGGTGGCCTCGCCGCGACCGATGTCGATGTAGCGCAGCACGTTGTCGAGCTGGCGCGACGAGGCCAGCGGGCCGAGGTCCATGCCCGGCGTCAGGCCGTTGCCGATGCGCAGCCCGGCCACGCGGGCCAGCAGCCGTTCGGTGAAGGCGGCCTTGACGTTGCGGTGCACGATCAGCCGGCTGGTGCCGGTGCAGGCCTGTCCGGTGAGCGAAAAGCCACCCTTGACCGCCAGGTCCACGGCCAGGTCCAGGTCGGCGTCTTCCATCACCACCAGCGGGTTCTTGCCACCCAGCTCCATCTGCAGCCGCGTGGTCAGGTGGACCGTGCGATGGATGGCCTGGCCGGCCGCGGTCGAACCGGTGAAGGAGATCGCGCGGATCGCGGCCGAGGTCGTGATGACCGGTCCGACCTCGCCGGGCCGACCGGTCAGGAAGTTCAGCACGCCGCGCGGCAGGCCGGCCCGGACCAGCGACTCGACCAGCCGCAGGCCCGACAGCGGCGCGTCGGTCGAGGGCTTGAAGATCACCGTGTTGCCGGCCGCCAGGGCCGGTGCGAGCTTGCGCGCCGGGATCGAGGCCGGGAAGTTCCACGGCGAGATCACCGACACCACGCCCAGCGGCTCGCGCACGCTGTAGACGACCATGCCGGCATCGTCCTGCGCATAGGTCTCGCCGCCCAGCGTCTGGCACTCGACCGCGTAGAAGCGCAGCGTCTGGGCCGAGCGCAGGAACTCGTCCCTGGCCAGCGCGAGCTGCTTGCCTTCCTCGCGGGTCAGGTCGCGGGCGTAGTCGTCGGCATGGGCCTCGATGTCGTCGGCGGCCTTCAACAGGATGCGCGCGCGCTGGCTGATCGGCGTGCGACGCCAGCCGTCGAAGGCGGCCGACGCGGCGGCAACGGCCGCTTCGGCATCGGCAGAGGCCGAGGCCTGGAAGCGGCCGATCGTCTCGCGCACGTCGGCCGGATTGACGTTGTCGAAGGTCCGGCCACCCTGGCTGCGCACCCAGGCGCCGTCGATGTGGTTGAGGTATTCCGGGATGGGCATGCTCATGGGGGATGGCTCCTGTGCGCGGGCGTCGCGGGGACGGACGAGGCGGGCGCGTCAGGCCGCGAGCGCGAGCTGGGGCAGGTCGGCGGCCACGTAGTCGTGGTACAGCGCGGTCGTGTAGAGCAGGCGCATCTGGGCCCCGATCTCGCAGATCTTCAGGCAGCGGGCCTGCAACGCCGGGGTGTTGGCATGCTCCAGGACGATCTGGTAGCCGCGCTCGCCGTGGATCTCGTCGGAGACGATGTGCAGGTCGAAGAACTCGACCTCTTCCTCGGTGAAACCGTAGGTCTGCTTCAGCGTCGGCGTCTGGCGGCGATAGATCGACGGCACCTGGGACTCCAGCCCGACGACCAGGCCGGCGACGGCCACCACCGGGTCCTCGCGCATCGCCACCGCATAGCACCAGCTCTGCAGGCCGCGCGTGGTGGGCGACATGTTGTCCGGGTCGACCACGCGCTCGCGGGTCGTGCCGCAGGCCTCGGCGAAGCGGATCAGCAGGTCGGTGTGGCGATCGCCGCCGATCTCCTCCTCGTACATGTTGGCCAGCAGGAAATCCTTGGCCTCGGTCATGTGGTCCGGCGTGCGGGCGTACAGGTAGGCCAGGTAGTCGGCGAAGGGGCCGACATAGTGGTAGTGGTTCTCGGCCCAGCGCGCGAGGTGGGCACGGCTGAGCTGGCCGGTCGCCCAGGCGATGCTGAAGGGCGACTTGTTGGCGCTCTTGCCCTGGATGGCGTTCTCGAGGGCGGCGCGGAATTCTTCGCGGTTCATCAATGCGGTCATGGGGGGCTCCGAGGTGTCGGCGTTCGGGTCGACGGGTGTGGAAGGGGTCGGGATCCGTTGACGGCCTTCGGTCCTGATTCAGGACAAGAGAGGCCGTCAGGAATACTGTATACCAAGCTTTGGCGGGTGACAACCGCCGACAGGCCGGTGTCGAAGGGGTCGGCCAGCGACGCTGTCCCCTGTCTGCGACAGCAACCGGCGCAGGCCACCGATCAGGGCGGACGGGGGTCTTGTGGATCGGATGAATCTCGGTATACAGTATTCCTATGCCGACGGATCGACCTGCGAGCCGTCCCCGTCCGATCCACCCAGGAGCCCCGACACATGCCCGTCGTCACGCTGCATCGACTCGGCCAGACCCACCGCGGCGAGGTGCTGCCCGACACCAACCTGGTGGTGCGCGCCGGCATCCGCCAGTTCCCGTACCCCCACCTGTCCTACCAATGTGGCATGGGCAAGTGCGCGACCTGCGCCTGCCGGGTGATCGCGGGTGGCGAGCACCTGCCCGCCCCGAACTGGAAGGAAAAGAAGCAGCTTGGCGCACACGTCGAGGCCGGCTGGCGGCTGATCTGCCAGCTCTGGCTGACCCACGACATCGAGCTTGAGCAGGCCCCGCTGCCCAGCGCCGGCTGAGCCACCCGCCCGCCCCGACAGGACGCCCCGACCATGTACGTCATCCTGACCAGCAAGCCCGGCCAGTTCCGCACCGAGACCGGCCCCGGCCTGCGCCTGCTCGAACGCTGGGACTACCGCTACGGCAGCCGCAGCACCGCACGCTTCGACATCGCCGAGCTGAGCGACCCGGCCCGCCGCGTCACGGTGGTCGACGAGACCGAGCCCGACGGCGCCGTGAACCACGTGCCGGCCAAGTTCCTGCCGCAGCACCCGACGCTGGACGGCGCCCGTGCCGAGCTTCAGCGCCTGTGCAGCTACGGCAGCGTGCGTGCCGAGCTGCACGCGCTGCCGCTGCCGCCCGAGGGGGCCGCCACATGATCCGCATCACGTTCCTGAGCAACGACGCCAAGGTGCTCGAAGCGCCCGAGGGCAGCAACCTGCTGCGGGTCTCGCTGCGCGGCCAGGGCGGCATCCCGTTCAAGTGCGGCGGCGGCCTGTGCGGCACCTGCAAGTGCCGCATCGAGACCGGCCTGGCCCATGCCGACGCGGTCAAGCCCAAGGAGCGCAAGCACCTCGACGAGGCCGCGCTGGCCGAGGGCTGGCGCATGGCCTGCCAGACCTTCGTCCACGGCGACGTCGCCGTGAGCTGGTGAGCGGGCGGCCGACATGAGCGAACTGGCCGTGCTGCCGCTGTTCGCCGGCGGGCTCTGGCCGGCCGACCTGGCGGCGTCGACCTACCTTGGCATGGGGCTGATGGTGCTGGCCGGGGCCTGCCTGCAAGGCATCGGCGGCCTGGGCTTCGCGATGTTCAGCGCACCGCTGGCGGCCCTGTTCTTCCCGACGCTGGTGCCCGGACCGCTGCTGCTGCTGGGCTGCCCGCTGGCGCTGCTGACGCTGCTGCGCGAGTGGCAGGCCGTGGACCTGCCGGCAGCCGGTGCCGCCCTCGTCGGCCGGCTCGGCGGCACCGCGCTGGCCGCCGGTGCGCTGGCGCTGTTGCCGGCGACCGTGCTGACGCCGCTGTTCGCGCTGCTGATCCTGCTGGGCGTGGCGCTCAGCCTCGGCGGCTGGCGGATGGTCGCGAGTCCGTGCCGCACGGCGCTGGCCGGGGTCGCCTCCGGGCTGATGGGCACCATCACCTCGGCCGGTGCGCCGCCGTTCGCGATCGCCCTGCAGAACCTGCCCGCCGCGACCCTGCGCGCCACGCTCGGCTGCGTCTTCTTCGTCGGCGCGGCGATCTCGCTGGCCGCGCTGGGCCTGATCGGCCGGCTCGACGGCCATCACCTGCTGCTGGGCCTGCTGCTGCTGCCGTGGATGGGCGCGGGCTTCGCGCTGTCCGGCCCGCTGGCCCGTCGCCTGCCTCCGCGCAGCCTGCGCCCGCTGCTGCTGGGCCTGGCGGCCCTCGGCGCGCTGACGCTGCTGGTCCAGTCGGGCTGGCAGGCCTCGTCGGCCTGAATCCCCTGCGGCGGCGCCGGCCGGCACCGCCCTGTTCCTCCACGAGCTTCCCCCACGAACGACCTGCCATGCGACACATCACCGACGACATGATCGACGCCGTCCTCACGCCCGAGGATGCCCAGGCCGTGCTGCGCGACGCCTTCGCCCAGTTCGGCCAGCAACGCGCGGCGATGCAGTCGCGCGAACGCACCGATGCCGGCGGCGTCAAGCTGTCGACCCTGGGCGCGGTGATCCCCGACCAGGGCGTCGCCGGGGCCAAGGTCTACACGACGATCCAGGGTCGCTTCTCGTTCGTGATCCTGCTGTTCGCGACCGACGACGGCCGGCCGCTGGCCTCGTTCGATGCCGGGGCCATCACCCGCCTGCGCACCGCCGCCTGCTCGGTCATCGCGGCCCGCCACCTGGCGCGCCCCGACGCCTCGACGCTGGCGCTGTTCGGTGCCGGGGTGCAGGGCTGCGCCCATGCGCGCCAGCTGGCCCGGGCCTATCGGCTGCGCGAGATCCGCGTCTGCGACCCGCACGCCGCGCCTGGGCTGGCCGAGCGCCTGCAGCGCGACTGCGACGTGCCGGTGCGCCTGTGTGGCGCTGCCGAGGCGGTCGACGGCGCGGCCCTGGTGGTGACGGCCTCGCGCGCGACCACGCCGCTGTTCGCGGGCGACCAGCTGGCACCGGGAAGCTTCGTCGCGGCGATCGGTTCGAGCCTGCCGCACACCCGCGAGCTGGACGACCGCGCACTCGCGCGCGCCGGCCACATCGCCGTCGAGTGGCTGCCGCAGACACTGAAGGAAGCCGGCGACCTCGTGCTCGCGGACCCGGCCTTGCTGACGCCGGGCAAGCTCGTCGAGCTGGCCGCACTCGTCAACGGTGACGTGCCGGGGCGCCGCAGCGACGACGAGATCCACCTCTACAAGTCGGTCGGCGTCGGCCTGGAGGACGTGGCGCTGGCCGGACTGGCGTGGCGCCGGCTGGGTGTCGCCTGAACGGCGCGAGGGCGACGCGGCGAATGCTGGCGCGGGTCGCCTCAGGGCTCCATCTGCGCCGCGTTGTAGACGTGGCGCGTGGCCAGCAGCGAGGCCAGCTCGGCGTCGCCCCGGATGACCGCGCGCAGGATGGCCGCGTGCTCTTCCCAGTTCTGCTTGCCACGGTCGCGGTTGAGCGGCGCGAACAGCAGCGCGGTGCGGTCCCGCAGCGAATGCATGATCTCCTGCAGCACCGAGTTGGCGGCGATGTGGCCCAGCGCGTCGTGGAACTGCTGGTTGAACTTCATCAGCAGCACCGTGTCCTCGCTGTCGGCCAGGCGGGTGCCCTCGGCCAGGATGCGTTCGAGCTCGGCGATCTGGGCCGGATCGTGGCGCTTGGCGGCGAGCTTGGCGTTCAGGCCCTCGAGCGTCGCGCGGACCTCGACCAGCTCGTGGACCTGGCCGGGGTTGAACTGCGTGACCGTCGCGCCGCGGCGTGGCTCGATCGTCACCAGGCCCTCGGCCGAGAGCTGCCGCAGCGCCTCGCGCACCGGCATGCGCGAGACCCCCAGCTCCTCGGACAGCTTGCCCTCGACCAGCCGTTCGCCCGGGGGCAGCGCGCCGCTGACGATGCGCTCGCGCAGCGCGTCGGCCACGAGCTGGGTCAGGGGCGAGTGGCTCGCGCCCAGCGTTGGAAGCGGGCTGCTGGATGCCATCGGGGATCTCCTTGGGGTGTGTTGTCGTCGGCAACGGAACGCCGCGCGCCCCGTGCTCGAATTCTATTTTGGGATGCGAAATACAGAATGCTGAATCTCTTCCCCGCGACGGCGCCTGCGCCATCCCGTGTCGGCATCGGCCGGCCCGTCCTGCCGGCACACCGTGGAGGCCCGCGATGAACTGGCACGAGATCGCGCTCTGGCCCTGGCTGCCGGCCTACCTCGCACTCGGGGCGCTCGGCGGCTTCGCGGCCGGGCTGCTGGGCATCGGCGGCGGCATGCTGTTCGTGCCGCTGCTGACCTCGCTGTTCGAGTGGCAGGGCTTCCCGCCCGAGACCCTGGTGCACGTCGCCGTCGGCACCTCGCTGACGACCATCGTGTTCACCTCGGTGTCGAGCCTGCGCACCCACCATGCCAAGGGCAACGTCGACTGGGCCATCTTCCGCGGGCTGACGCCGGGCATCCTGCTGGGCGGCGTGATCGGTGGCCAGCTCGCACGCCACCTGGCGACGTCGACGCTGGCGATGATCTTCGCGGTCTTCGTGACCTACTCGGCCGTGCAGATGGCGCTGAACGCCCGCCCCAAGCCCAGCCGCGCACTGCCCGGCGCGCTCGGCCTGGGCGCGGTCGGCACGGCGATCAGCACCTTGTCGCAGCTGGTCGGTGCGGGCGGCGGCTTCCTGTCGGTGCCCTTCATGACCTGGTGCAACGTGCCCATCCACCGCGCCGTCGGCACCTCGGCCGCGCTGGGTTTCCCGATCGCGGTGGTCGGCACGCTGGCCTTCTGGCTGGGCGGCCAGGGTTCGGCCGCACTGCCACCCGCCAGCCTGGGCTACATCCACCTGCCGGCCCTGCTGGGGGTGCTGCTGCCGAGCATCGCGATGGCGCCGGTCGGCGCGCGGCTGGCCTCGCGGCTGCCGGTGGCCACGCTCAAGCGCGTGTTCGCGGGCTTCCTGCTGGTGCTGGCGGTCAAGATGCTGCAGTCGGCGCTGACGCATTGAGGCGCGCGGCAGGCCGCCCGCCTCAATCCCCCAGCTGCCGATCCAGCAGCGCGCCCAGGCCGGCGCCGACCAGCTGGGCCGCGACGAAGCCGGGCACGCTGGCGGGCGAGATGCCGGCGAAGCTGTCGCTGAACATCCGCCCGAAGGCCGCGGCCGGGTTGGCGAAGGACGTGGAGGCGGTGAACCAGTAGGCCGCGCCGATGTAGCAGGCCACGATCGCGGCGACCCGCGCGGGCGGTGCGCGCAGGATGACCAGCAGCAGGCCGGCGGTGGCGACCGCCTCGGCGACCCACTGGCCGGGACCGCTGCGGACCTTGGCCGAGAGCTGCAGCAGCGTCGCGTCGAACATCAGGTGGGCCAGCCAGGCGCCCAGCACCGCGCCGGTCAGCTGCGCCAGCACGTAGGGCAGCAGCTGCGACCGGGGCAGCGCGCCGCGCCAGGTCATCACCAGCGAGACCGCCGGGTTGAAGTGCGCGCCGCTGACCGGGCCGAACACCTCGATCAGCACGTAGAGGCCGCCGACGGTGGCCAGCGTGTTGGCCAGCAGCGCGAGCGCGACGTTTCCGCCCGACAGCCGCTCGGCCATGATCCCCGAGCCGATCACGACGGCCAGCAGCAGCGCGGTGCCGAGCAGCTCGGCCAGCAGGCGGCGACGGTGTGCGACGTCCATGTTCAGTTCCGGTAGGCGCCGACGAGGGCGGCCTGCAGCTCGGCGTCCGACATCGTCTCGACCGGCAGCGCCAGCAGCTGCAGCATGCGGTAGCCGATCGCCTGGCGGGTCAGCTCGAAGGCCTGGGCCTTCTGGTCCTCGGCGGCGTTCGACGGGTCCGGGTAGCCCCAGTGGACCTGCACCGGGCTGCCCGGCCACCACGGGCAGGCTTCGGCGGCGGCGCTGTCGCAGACGGTGATGACGATGCGCATCTGCGGCGCGCCGGGCGCGACGAACTCGTCCCAGGACTTGCTGCGGGTGCCGGCCGTGTCGATGCCGGCGGCGGCCAGCGCCTGGAGCGCATGCGGGTTGATGCGACCGCTGGGCGTGCTGCCGGCGCTGTGCGCCTGCACGTCCCGGCCGAGCTGGCGGGCCCAGTGGTTGAGCATGCATTCGCTCAGCACGCTGCGGGCCGAGTTGTGGGTGCAGAGGATGAGGACGTGGGTGGTCATGGCGGGGATCCAGGGCGTGGCGGTTTGAAGGACGTTCAGCAGTCGCACGGCGGCGCAGCCAGCTCGCAGGGCCGGCCCTCGCAGCAGTTGGCGCTCAGGAAGGCGAGCAGGCCGTTCATGCGCTCGAACGAGGCGCGGTAGACGAGGTTGCGGCCGTCGCGGGTCTGGCTCACCAGCTCGGCCTGCAGCAGTTCCTTCAGGTGAAAGGACATGGTCGCCGGCGTGATGCCCAGCCGTTCGGCCAGCACGCCCGGCGTCAGGCCGTCATGCCCGGCCACGACCAGGGCGCGAAACGCCTTCAGCCGGTGAACCTGGGAGAGCGCCCCGAGCGCGCGGGCAACCGATGCATCGTCCATCGCTTCGATGATCAAGGAAATGTTTGAATGTTAGATGACAGCCGACGCCGCGTGCCACTTGGCGACGCGACACGAGGCGTATCGGGACGGGCAGGAACGTCGGGCGGCTGACGGCGTCAGCGCGGCGAGGTCGCGCCGGGCGCCAGCGGTGGCAGGCCGAGCTGCGCGCGGGCCCGGGCATGGCCGTTGGCGGCAGCCCGGCGGATCCAGACGCTGGCGAGCAGGTGGTCCTTCTCGACGCCGCGGCCCTCGCGGAACATGGCGGCGATCGCGAACTGCGCGTCCGGGTCGCCCTGGTGGGCGGCGCGCTCGTAGAGGCTCGCGGCCAGCGACTCGTCCTTCGGCACGCCCTGGCCGGTCTCGTGCAGACGCGCCAGGCGCGTGCGCGCGCCGCGGTCGCCCTGGTCGGCCAGGCCCTGCAGCAGGGCGACGGCCTCGCCCGGCTGGCCGGCGGCGATCCGCGCGTCGGCCTGCTGCAGCACGGTGGCGGGCTCGGCCGCCACGGTCTGCGCCCGGGCCGGCCCGATGGCCAACAGCGCCAGGCCAAGCAGCGCCAGGCCAAGCAGCGTCATGCCGATCCAGGTGCGGAACAGCGGCGGGAGGTCGTCGGAACGGGTCATGTCGGGGCTCAGGCAGGTGGATCAGCCGGTCGGGAGTGTGTCCCGGGAAGCCTCGCACGCACAACGGACCTTGGCGCCGGGCTGCGGCCGCGCCGCGCCGCGCGTGGGGAAGTCACGCGCGGCGCGGCATGCTTCAACGCGGCTGCAACACCTGCAGCGTGAGGCGGAGCGCGCGTTCATGCACCTCGTCATACGGCAGCCGGGCGACAGGAGCGGCACCCCCTGGCGTTCCCGTTCCCGGACCCGTCACCGGACCCGCGTGACCCCAGCCCGCACGTTCCCGCCAGACCGACAGCGCGGACGCCGGCCGCAGCAGCAGCGTGCCGTCGGCCCGGCCCAGCGCCACGCCCACCAGCACGCCCGACAGGTCGAAGACCGGCCCGCCGACCAGTGCCTGGGGGTCGACCAGGCCCAGCGGGCGCCGGCCCTGGGCGTCGGGCAGGCCGAGGAAGACCTGGTTGAGCCAGGGCCAGGCCGGCTCGCCGTCGGGGCTCGGTCCGTGCAGCACCGACAGCGCCGGCGAGCCCGGGAAGGGATCGCGGGCCGCGAGCTGGAGGGCCGGCGGTGGCGGCAGCGGCGGGTCCAGCCTGAACCGGCGCAGCACGGGCGCGTCGTCGTCGAGCGGCCAGCCGCGCACGGTGCGTCCCAGGCCATCGCGCAGCCAGACCGGCTGGTCGGCCAGCAGGCGATCGGCCGGCAGCAGCGCCTGCGCGCCGTCGCCCAGCAGCAGCGCCGAGGCGACCGCCTGCACCGGCCGGTCGGGCACGACCCCGGTGGACAGCGGCGCTAGCCGGTGCGGCAGCTCGCGCATGCCCGCGCCCAGGGCCGGATGCGGCTGGTCGATGCGCTCGCGCACCGCCTGCAGCAAGGCGGCATCGGGATGGCGCTGCAGCGCCGCGTCGACCCGCTGGCGCGCGGCCGCACGCTGACCGCCCAGGGCCAGCAACCAGCCGTAGACGGCGCTGCCGGCGACGTCCTGGCGGTGCACGCCAGCGGTGTGGGCGCTGAAGGTGGTGGCACGACGCAGCTCGCCGTCCTGCATCTGGCTGCGCACGATGCCCAGCTCGATGTCGGCGCTGTGCTCGCGCAGCGCCAGCGCCTCCCAGGCGGCCAGCGCGCCGGGCGCGTCGCCGGCGCGCAGCAGGTCCTCGGCGGCAGCGAACCGCTCGGCCCGCTGGGCCGGTGTCCAGGCAAAGAACGGCAGCGCGGCGGGGGCGGGCAGCGCGCCGTCGCTGGCGGTGGCGGTGGCCGAGCCAAGGCCCAGCAGCGTCGCCATGAAAAAAGCCGCCGGGGCGGACCCGGCGGCATGTCGAACCCGCCCCGTTGCCGGGGCGGCGGCCGTCGAGCGGCTCTTGTGCGGGTCCTCCGCGATCACGGCAGGCGGGTGATCCTGGGCTTCTGCAGCGACGTGGCGGTCGGGTCGTAGGCCGAGGTCGCCGGCAGGCGGAAGCTGGCCAGGTAGGCGGTCAGGGCGTCGATGTCCTGGGCGCCGCCAAGGGCCTGGGTACCGCCCAGCAGGGTGGTGAAGCCGTCGCCGCCGGTGGCCAGGAAGTTGTTGACCGTGACGCGGAAGGTGCGGGTCGCATCGACCACGACGCCGGCGGCATCGACGAACTGCGTCACCAGCGTGCCGTTGGCATCGACGAGGCGGACGTCGCTGATGCGGCTGTCGCAGGCGGCTGCGCTGTTCCAGGTGTACTTGAAGCCCGCCGACGGGATCAGGATGCGCTGCGTGCCCTGGCCACGGCAGCCGACGAACTGCTGCTCCAGCAGGTCCTTGATCTGCTGCGCGCTCAGCGTCAGCGTGACCAGCGAGTTGCCGAAGGGCTGGACGGTGAAGGCCTCGCCATAGGTGACGTTGCCATCGCCTTCGCCGGCCGTGCTGGACGGGAAGGTGAAGCCCGGGTTGCGCACGCCGCCCGGGTTCATGAAGGCGATGACGGCTTCACCGAAGCCGACCGGCGCGGTGGCGGCCAGCTGCGAGTCGGCGATCAGTTCGCCGGCGGGCATGTTGCCGGCTGGATCGGCGGCGTTGGGCAGCGCGGTGGTGATCGAGCCGATGACCTGGTTGGCGATCGGCGCGACCAGGCCGTTGTAGGCGGTCACGAGGTTCGTCACCTCGGGCTTCGCGGCGACGGCGGCGATCAGCTCCGGATCGGTGCGGTCGACCAGGCGGTTCGTCGCGGTCACGGCGACGATGTCGCGCTTGACCGGGTCGATGGTCAGGTCCACGTCGGTCAGCACGCGGCCGAAGGCGCTCGAGCTGGTCACCGGGATCAGGCGGCCGGCGGCGTTGGGCAGGCCGGTCGGGCGCGGCGTGACGACGACCGGGCTGGTGGCCGAGGCGCGCACGGCATCGACCGTGCCGGCCGAGCAGTTGTAGGCCGCGTGGGTGTGGCCGCTGACGACGAGGTCGACCTCGTTGTCCAGGCGGGCGACGACCTTGGCGATCTCCGAGTTGGCGAGGTTGCCGTCGCAGCCGTTGATGTCCGACAGGCCGGCGCTCTGGAAGCCGCCCTGGTGGACCAGCACGACGATCGCGCGAACGCCTTCGCGGCGCAGCTTCGGGATCAGCGCATTGACGGTGTCGGCCTCGTCCTGGAAGGTCAGGCCGGCGACGCCCGACGGCGTCACGATGGTCGGCGTGGCGGCCAGCGTCATGCCGATGAAGGCCACCTTGACGTCCTTGAACTCGCGCAGGCCGTAGGCGCGCAGCAGCGGCTTGCCGGTCGCGTTGTTGATCACGTTGGCCGACAGCCACTTGAACTTCGCGCCCTCGAACGGCACGGGGGTGCCGACGGTGGCGCCCTTGCAGCTGTTCGGGTCCTGCAGGCCGTCGACGATCTTGCAGCCGCCCTTCTGCAGGCGCAGCAGCTCGGCGGCGCCCTTGTCGAACTCGTGGTTGCCCACGGCGCTGAAGTCCATGCCGATGCGGTTGAGCGTCTCGACCGCCGGTTCGTCGTGGAACAGGGCCGACACCAGCGGCGTGGCACCGATGAAGTCACCCGCGCCGACGACGACGTGGAGCGGGTTCAGCGCCTTGCGGCGGGCCACCTCGGCGGCCAGGAAGTCCGCACCACCGACGGCGGGGCGCAGTGCGGCCGGCACGGCGGTGTTGACACCGAAGGTACCGGGCGACAGCAGGTTGCCGTGGTAGTCGTTGAAGCCCAGCAGCTTGACCTGGAAGGGCATGCGCTCGGCGCGGTCGTTCTTGTTCTTGTCCTGGGCCTGGGCGCCGGTGACCGCGAAGGCGGCCAGCAGGCACGCGAGCAGCGTGTGGCGTTGGAACATGGATCTCTCCGGTGGGGCAGTGGGCAGGCGGGCAGGCGGGCGATACCGCATGGTGTTCACGCCGCGTGACGTCCCCGTGACCTGCCCTGGCCCCTCCTTCGTGACTTGCTGAACGGCCGACCGGGCCGTTCAGTCCTCGTCCTGCAGCAGCTGCGTGATCGAGCCCGGCGGGATCAGGCCCTTGGGCGAGTCCAGCCACGACCAGGCCCACCAGCCGAGCACGGCCACCAGCACCAGCACCGCCACGCCGCGCAGCGGGCGCTTGACCAGGTCCGGGCCGATGCCTTCGGTGCGGCCGGTCAGCATCGGCATCGCGAGGTTGCGGCCGCGCAGCCAGCTGCCCAGCGCGATCAGCACAAGGTGGGCCAGCACCAGCACCAGCACGCCGTTGCCGAAGAACTCGTGCACGCCTTCGAGCCACTCGCCGCCGATGTCGTTGTAGACCGTCCAGCCGCTGGCGGTGAGCGGCACGATGAAGGCCATCAAGGCCAGCAGCGCGGCCGCCAGCGCCAGGTTCTGGCCCTGCTGCCAGTGGCTGCGCGGGACCTGGGTCGGGTCAGCGCTGGCCAGCGTCTGGCGGACCCAGGCCGGCACGCCGGCGAGCTTGCGCACCAGCGGCGCCAGCCGCGCATGACGCGGCCCCATCAGGCCCCACAGCACGCGGGCCACCAGCAGCCCGGCCATGGTGTAGCCCAGCGTGACGTGCAGCGCGCGCAGCTTCTCGCCTTCGGACGTCAGGTAGGCGCCCAGGAAGCTGAGCGCGAACAGCGCGTGGAACATGCGCGTCGGCGCATCGGTGACGAGCCGCTGGCGCAGCGTGCGGGCGGCGGCCGGCGCGGGACGGGTCGAGGTCGAGGTCGAGGTCGAGGGCGAGGTCGAGGGCGAGGTGAGGGTCGAGGTCATGGTGTTCGTGCTCCAGGCGATGTCGGTCGAGTGGCTCAGCGCGGGATGCGCACCGAGTCCTCGTCGTAGTCGCCGCGATCGGCGCCCTGGTGGCAGGCGGCGCAGTTGGCGGGGCTCTTGACGGAGGCACGCTTCCAGATGTCGGCGCGGACCTCGTCGTGCTTGCGCTCGAACCAGGCCGAGCGCGTGATGCGGTCCTCCGGCGGCTCGGCGCGGGCGCGCTTGCCGGTGCCGGCCTCGCGCTGCAGCCAGGCGGCGATCTCGGCGGTGGTCTTCGGGTCCAGCGCGGCGTCGCTGCCGTAGTGCTTGTCGAGCCGGCCCATCAGCCGGGCCCAGGAGCCGGCCGGCAGCAGCGCCGGCGGATAGGCGATGTGGCAGGCGGCGCACTCGGCGTCGTAGGCCTTCAGCGGCGTGCGCGGCAGCAGGTTGCCGTCGGCACGGGCCGCACCCGACAGGGTGCTCAGGGCGCCCAGGGCGATCAGCGCGGCCAGCGCAGCGGTGTTCAGGGGCTTCATGGCGGGGCTCACTTCAGGCTGACCAGGTAGGCCATCACGTCGGCCTTCTCGGCGGCCGTGCATTCGCGCGAGAGCACGTCCTTGCAGTTGCGCTTGAACCACTTGTCGGCCTTGGCGACGTCGGTGAAGCGCTCCGGGTTCTTCGCCGGCGCCAGCGGCTGGATCGGCTTGCCGGTGCTGGCGTGCTTGCCGGGCGCGACCGGCGGCTTGCCGTGGCAGCTGGCGCAGGACCATTCGCCGCCGTGCGTGGCGTTGAAGAAGGCCTCGCCGCGGGCGGCCTGGCCGGGCGTGCCGGCGGCCTGGTTCCAGCGCGCCAGCTCGGCGGCCGGGCTGGTGTCGCCGGCATGGGCGACGCTGCTCAGGCCGGCGGCCAGGCACAGGCTGGCAAGCCAGACGCCGCCGGTGCGGCCAAGGGTGCGGGTGATCTGCATGGGGTTGCTCCAGGGCAGGCTGCATGAGCCGTTGGGACGCATGATCGAAAGGCCGCGCTGTACGCTCCCTGAAGGCAGCATTCATGCGAGATTCATCGCCTGCTGCGCAGCATCGGTGCCCCATGTTCCTGACCGCCCGCCCACTGCTCCACCCTCTGCTCCACCCACTGCCACGCCCTCTGCTCCGTCCCCGACAGCCGCCGCGCGGGCGGGTCCATGGGCGGGTCCACCTGTGCGCCGTGCTGCTCGGGTCCGTGCTGCTCGCGTCCGTGCCGACCGGGCCGGCGCGGGCCGACGAGGACCACGACCGCGCCCGTGCCGCCGTCGCCAGTGGCCAGGTGCTGCCGCTGCGCAAGGTGCTCGAGGCGCTGGAGCGCCAGCAGCCCGCCGGCCAGCCCGCGCCCCAGGTGCTGGAGGTCGAGCTGGAGGAGCGGCGCGGCCGCTGGCACTACGAGATCAAGCTGCTGCAGCCCGACGGCCGCGTGACCAAGCTCCGCCTCGACGCGCGCACCGCCGAGCCCCTGCGCGACAGCCGCGAGCGCTGATGCGCCCGGTCGCCAGACATCGCCGGACCGGCCCCACCATGACCCGAACCGACACGAGCCCCGCGCCATGAAGATCCTGCTGGTCGAAGACGATCCCGCGCTGGCGCAGCAGCTGCGCGCCGCCCTGGCCGAGGCCGGCTACACGGTCGACCATGCCGCCGACGGCCGCGACGGCCAGCACCTCGGCGAGGTCGAACCCTACGACGCCGCCGTGCTCGACCTCGGCCTGCCGCGCATCGACGGCCTGAGCGTGCTGCGCCACTGGCGCGGCGCCGGCCGCACGCTGCCGGTGCTGATCCTGACCGCACGCGACCACTGGAACGACAAGGTCGCCGGCATCGACGCCGGCGCCGACGACTACCTCTCCAAGCCCTTCCACATGGAAGAGCTGCTGGCCCGCGTGCGCGCGCTGATCCGACGCGCCAACGGCCTGGCCAGCCCGACGCTGCACTGCGGCCCGGTGGCGCTCGACACCCGCAGCGGCCGCGTCACCGTCGACGGCCTGGCCGTCACGCTGACCAGCCACGAGTACAAGCTGCTGGCCTACCTGATGCACCGGGTCGGCCAGGTGGTCTCGCGCACCGAGCTGACCGAGCACCTCTACGCACAGGACAGCGACCGGGACTCCAACACCATCGAGGTCTTCATCGGCCGGCTGCGCAAGAAGCTGCCGGCGGGCCTGATCGAGACCGTGCGCGGGCTCGGCTACCGGCTGGAGGCCGGTCCGGGCGCGGCGCCGTGATCGCACGGCTGCGCCGGCTGTTGCAGGAGTCCCTGCGCGACTCGCTGCGCTGGCGCCTGCTGGCGCTGACGCTGGCGGGCATCTGCGTGGCGCTGCTGCTGGCCGGCTGGGGCCTGTCGGCGCTGTTCACCCGCCATGTCGAACGCCAGACCGAGGCGATGCTGCGGCTGCAGCTCGACCAGCTCACCGCCCACGTCGAACGGGCCGCTGACGGCAGCCCTCAGGTCGACGCCACCGCGCTGATCGACCCGCGCTGGCGGCGGCCTTCCAGCGGGCTGTACTGGCAGATCGACACGCCGGCGCGGCGCGGCGCGCTGCGCTCGCGCTCGCTCTGGGACAGCGCGCTGGCCCTGCCCGGCGAGCCGCCGGCAGCGGGCGAGCTGCACGTCCACCGCATCAGCGGCCCCTACGAGCCGGCGCTGATCGTGCTGGAGCGGGTCGTCGTGCCACCCGATGCGGTGTCACCCGATGGGGCGTCCCCCGCGCTGACCTTGCCCGCGAGGGCGCAGCCCTCGTGGCGGCTCGCCGTCGCGGTCGACGCGGCCGAGGTCGAGGCCGCCACCCGGCCCTTCATCGGCAGCCTGGCGGCCTCGCTGGCGGTGCTGGGCCTGCTGCTGACGCTGGCCGCGCTGGCCCAGGTCCGGCTGGGGCTGGCGCCGCTGCGCGGCCTGCAACGTGCGCTGGCCGAGCTGCGCGACGGCCGCCAGCCGCGCCTGTCGCCGCCGTCGACCGGCGCGGCCTTCCCGGCCGAGATCCGGCCGCTGATCGACGACTTCAACCAGGTGCTCGAACGCCAGTCCCAGTGGATCGCGCGGGCCCGCAGCCAGGCCGGCAACCTGGCCCACGCGGTCAAGACGCCGCTGGCCGTGCTGGCCAACCAGGCCGCGCCGCATGCCCAGGCGGACGGCGCGCTGGGCGAGCTGGCGCGCGGCGTGGCCGAGCAGGTCGAGACCGCGCGCCGCCAGGTCGACTGGCACCTGGCCCGCGCCCGCAGCGCCGCGCTGGCCGGCCGCAGCGGGCTGCGCACGCCGGTCGCGCCGCTGGTCGACGCGCTGGTGCGGGTCATGGACAAGGTCCACCAGGACCGCGGCCTGCACATCGAGTGGGACGGCGACCCGCCCGAGCTGGCCTTCCTGGGCGAGCAGCAGGACCTGCAGGAGCTGCTCGGCAACCTGATCGACAACGCCTGCAAGTGGGCCCGGCGCCGCGTCCAGGTCGACGCCGCCTGGGAGCCCGGCGACGCGGCAGCCGGCCACGCCACCGGCCGGCTGCGCCTGCGCGTCGACGACGACGGCCCCGGACTCGATGCGGCGCAGCGCGAGGCGGTGCTGCAGCGCGGCGTGCGCGCCGACGAGCAGGTGCCCGGCCACGGCCTCGGCCTGGCGATCGTGCGCGAATCGGTCGCCCTGCACGGCGGCGACCTGCGCCTGTCGATCGGCCCGCTCGGCGGCCTGCGGGTGGAGGTCTGGTTGCCCGGCGCGGTGGACCCGGCGGGGAGCGGTCCGGACGGCGGGCTGCGATAGGCTCGCGCCTCGCCGCCCCGCCCGTTCCCCGAAAGCCCCCCGTGCGCCTCCAGCTCCTCTCCGACCTGCACCTCGAGTCCGATCCGGGCTACCAGCCCCCGCATGCGCCGGGGGCGGATGTGCTGGTGCTGGCGGGCGATGTCGGGTCGTACCAGGCGGGATCGAAGCTGGCCGGCGACGACTTCGGCCTGGCGCGCTTCTCGCCGCTGCGGGGCGGGCCGTGGCGGCGGGTGGTCTACCTGCCGGGCAACCATGAATACGACGAGCTGCCGCTGCTGGCCACGCGCGAGCGGCTGCATCGGCTGTGCGACGAGCTGGGCCTGGTCTGGCTGGACCGGGAGGTGCTGACGCTCGACGGCGTGCGCTTCATCGGCTGCACGCTGTGGACCGACTTCGAGGCGCTGGCCGCCGCCGAGACCGCCGCGCCGCCCCGCAAGGGCGCACACCTGCGCGGGCCGGCCGGCGCCGCGCACAGCCTGGCGGTGCGGCAGGACAAGCAGCGCGAGAAGGCGCTGCGGGCGGCCGACTTCTGGCTGCGTCGCCACACCACCCGCGATGCCGACGGCCAGCCCATGCTGGCGGCCGCGCTGCGCGAGCTGGGTCGCGCCGACCAGGCCTGGCTGCGCGAGGCGCTGGCCGCGCCGCGTCCGGCCGGCCAGCCCACCGTCGTCGTCACGCACTTCGCGCCCAGCCTGCGCTGCGCCGATCCACGCTACGGCCTGGTGCCGGGCACGGCCGGCTTCTGCAACGCGCTGGACGAGCTGCTGCCGCAGGCCGACCTGTGGCTGCACGGGCACCTGCATTGCCCGATCGACTTCGTCGCCGAAGGCCCGCGGCCGGACGGCTCGACCGGCCACTGCCGGGTCGTCGCCAACCCGCTCGGCTACCCGACCAAGGGCGAGCGCGACGGCCACCGGCCGACCCTGCTGATCGACGTCCCCGGCCACCCGGCGCAGGGCATCCCGGCGGGCTGAAGGGCCGATCGCAACGGGATAATCCGGCCGTTGCCACCTCACGCACGGCCGCTTGCGGCCGCACCGCCATGACCGCTTCCGTCACCCTCTCGATGATTTCCTCGATGGCCACGCGCGCCCTGCTGGCCGACCTGGTCGCGCGCTTCGAGCGCGACACCGGCCACCGCGTCGACAGCGTCGCGGTCGGCGGCGTGGACGCGGCCAAGCGGGTGCGGGCCGGCGAGGTCTTCGACGTCGTCGCGCTCGCGTCCAACGCCATCGACGGCCTGATCGCCGACGGACACCTGGCCGCGCCGCGCGTCGACCTGGTCCATTCCGGCGTCGCCGTGGCGGTGCGCGAGGGCGCGCCGCAGCCGGACCTGTCCAGCGAAGCGGCGGTGCGCGCCGCCGTCGCGGCGGCGCGCACGATCGGCTACTCGACGGGACCCAGCGGCGTGCAGCTGGCGAAGCTGTTCGAGCGCTGGGGCCTGGCCGAATCGCTGCAATCGCGCATCGTCACCCCGCCGCCGGGCGTGCCGGTCGGCTCGCTGGTCGCCAGCGGCGAGGTCGAGCTGGGCTTCCAGCAACTGAGCGAGCTGATGTCCCTGCCTGGCATCACCGTGCTGGGCGCCCTGCCGGCCGAGATCCAGATCGTCACCACCTTCTCGGCCGCCGTCTCCGCCCGGTCCGCCCAGCCCGAAGCCGCACAGGCCCTGCTCGCCTTCCTCGCCTCGCCCGACACCGCCGCCGACAAGCGCCGCCACGGCATGGACCCGGCCTGAGCGGCGAGGGGCAGACATGTCCCGTGGGCCGAGCGCCGGGCCGCCCCAAGCCGGCCCACATCCCCCCGGGGGATCGACCGGCGTACCCGCCGGGCGAGGGGCAGACATGTCCCGTGGGCCGAGCGCCGGGCCGCCCCAAGCCGGCCCACATCCCCCCGGGGGATCGACCGGCGTACCCGCCGGACGAGGGGCACCAAGTACTTTCAGGTTACAGCCCGGTCCGACCCGCTCCCCGTTCATGGACGCCGTGGCTAGGATGGTTCGACTGCCCCTCTCCCGGAGACACACCCGATGAACCCGCGCAAGATCCTGGTCGCCCAAGGGGGCGGCCCCACCGCCGTCATCAACCAGTCGCTCGTCGGCGTGGTGCTGGAGGCGCGCCGCCACCGGGGCGTCGAGTTCGTCTACGGCGCGCGCCATGGCGTGCGCGGCATCGTCAACGAGGACCTGGTCGACCTGACGCAGGAGACCAGCCACAACCTCGAACTGGTCGCCGCGACGCCGGCCGCCGCGCTGGGCTCGACCCGCGACAAGCCCGACCTGGCCTACTGCCAGGAGATCTTCAAGGTCCTGCAGGCGCACGAGATCGGCCAGTTCTACTACGTCGGCGGCAACGACTCGTCCGACACGGTGCGCATCGTCAGCGAGCAGGCCCAGGCCGCCAACTACGCGCTGCGCTGCATCCACATCCCGAAGACGATCGACAACGACCTGGTCGGCAACGACCACACGCCCGGCTTCCCGAGCGCCGCACGCTTCGTCGCCCAGGCCTTCGCCGGTGCCAACCTCGACAACGCGGCCCTGCCGGGTGTCTACGTCGGCGTCGTGATGGGCCGCCACGCCGGCTTCCTGACAGCGGCCTCGGCGCTGGGCAAGAAGTTTGCCGACGACGGCCCGCACCTGATCTACCTGCCCGAGCGCACCTTCGAGGTCGACCGGTTCCTGGCCGACGTGAAGGCCACCCACGAGCGCTACGGCCGCTGCGTGATCGCCGTCAGCGAAGGCATCCACGACGCCAGCGGCCAGCCCATCATCACCACGCTGGCCAAGGAGCTGGAGCGCGATGCGCACGGCAACGTGCAGCTGTCGGGCACCGGCGCGCTGGCCGACCTGCTGTGCGAGGAGATCAAGGCGAAGCTGGGCATCAAGCGCGTGCGCGGCGACACCTTCGGCTACCTCCAGCGCAGCTTCATCGGCTGCGTCTCGGACGTCGACCAGCGCGAGGCCCGCGAGGTCGGCGAGAAGGCCGTCCAGTACGCCATGTGGGGCCACCGCGATGGCTCGGTGGCGATCAAGCGCAGCGGCTACTACGCGGCCGACTACGAGCTGCTGCCGCTGGAGGCGGTGGCCGGCAAGACCCGCACGATGGAGGACGCGTTCATCTCGGCCAGCGGCACCGACGTCACCGACGCCTTCCGCCTCTACCTGCGCCCGCTGCTCGGCTCGGGCATGCCCGACGCCTTCCGGCTGCGGCCCAACCCGGTCGCGAAGGTGCTCAGGCGCTGAGCGACCCGCCACCGGCCCGCAGCTCGTCAAAACTGCACAGGCGACCGGCGATGGCGCTGGCCGCGACCGTGGCCGGGCTGGCCAGCCAGACCTGGCCAGGCCCTGAACGGCCGGGGAAGTTGCGGTTGATCGCGCTGACCGTGACCTGGCCCGGCTCGGTCGAGGCGCCGGGGCCGCAGTTGGCGCAGGCGCCGCAGGCCGGGTGCAGCAGCTCGGCACCGACCGCCTCGAAGGCCGCCAGCTGGCCCTCGCGCACGCAGTGGGCATGCACGTCGGCCGTGCCGAACTGCAGGTAGAGCCGCACGCCCGGCGCGACCTTCAGGCCGCGCTGCGCGGCCCAGGACAGCACCGCGTGGTACTGGTCGAAGTCCTCGCGCTTGCCGGCCGTGCAGCTGCCGCCGTAGGCGATGTCGATGCGCGGGCGCTGCGCGGCCGGCAGTCCGGCCAGCGGCAGGCCCAGGCCCGGGTCGCCGGGACGCGCGACCATGGGCGTGACCTGCGCGGCATCCAGCCGGATGACCTCGGCATAGGCCGCGCCGTCATCGCTGCGCATCCAGGGTTCGATCACCAGCACCGTGCCGCGCCGCTCGCGCACGAAGCGCACGGTTTCCGCGTCGGGCTCGACCAGGCCGGTCAGGCCGCCCAGCTCGGCGGTCATGTTGGTGAGCGTGGCGCGCTCGTCCGTGCCGAGCGCGCGCACCGCCTCGCCGCCGAACTCGAAGACCCGGCCGACACCCGCACCGGCGCGGATCGCCGGCTGCGCCAGCAGCTGCAGCACCAGGTCCTTGGCGACCACGCCGGGCCGCAGCCGACCGCTGACCTCGATGCGCAGCACCTGCGGCATCACCAGCCGCGCGCTGCCGGTCAGGAAGGCATTGGCCATGTCCGTGCTGCCCACGCCGATGGCCACGCAGCCGAGCGCGCCGCTGTGCGGCGTGTGCGAGTCGGTGCCGATGATGAGCTGGCCGGGCAGGGCCTCGCGCTCGGCCACCATCGCATGCGAGATGCCCTGCGAGCCAGTGTTGCCGGCATCGCCGGCTTCCAGCGCCTGCAGGTAGCCGTGGTCACGCAGGCCGTGGCGGGCGACAAAGGCCCGGTGGGCGCGCGACAGCCCGGCCGCGCCGCCGACCAGGCCCTGGGCCAGGTGCACCGGGCTGGCGTGCACGTAGCTCAGGTGGTCCTCGTAGCAGACGATGCGGGCCGGGTCGTGCAGCCGCACGCCGTCACCGTGCTGGCTGCGCAGCAGGTGGTCGACCATGCCGGTGTAGTACTCGTGGATGAAGCGCAGGTCGGTGGCGACGAAGGCCGCCTCGCCTGGCCGCAGCGGCCGTGTCGGGGCGCTGCCGTCGGCGGCCTTCAGGCGGTGCCGCTCGACGATCTTCTCGAACAGGGTCTGCGGACCCGATGCCGGCACCGGGCGGTCCACCCGCACCGCGCCGGCCAGGTGGCGCGCGCCCCAGGCGAGCAGCCCGCCGGCCCGCAGGATCGCGGCCGACAGCGGGTCGCGGCCGGCCAGCAGCTCGTCCAGCGTCAGGGCCTCACCGCGCCGGATGCGCCCGACCAGGCCGAGGTCGGTCGAGGTCAGCAGCCCGACGTTGTCCGCGTTCTGCCGGTAGATGCGCTCGAAGCTGCGCGCGATCACCAGCCGCACCCCGGCCGACCGTTCGGCCACCACCGCATGCTCGCGCGAGCTGCCCTTGCCGTAGCGCTCGCCCGCGACGATCACCTCGATGCCGGCGCGCCGGATCGCGTCGACGCCGATCGGCCGCTCGCCCTGCACCGTGTAGCCGGTCAGCGGATGGCGACCCAGCGCCGCGTCGAAGTTCGTCATCGCCGGCAGCGGGATGATCTCGTCGGTCGAGACCTCGTCGCGCAGCGGCCCGATGTCCTCGGGCGCCAGCACCTCCCCGGCCAGCTGGCGCCGCACCCGCTGCGGATCGGTCGACAGCAGCAGCAGCCGCGTCAGCATCAGGGTCCCATCCGATGCCATCACTGCGCCTCGATGCCCGCCTTCTTGACCAGCTTGGCGTACTTCGCCAGCTCGTCCTTGAAGAACTGCTGGGCCCGCTCCGGGCTGCTGACGTTGATCACGTTGCCCTGCCGGGCCATGGCCTCGGCGACGCCGGGATCGGCGAAGGCGGTGACGACGGCGGCGTGGATGCGCCGGACCTCGGCCGGCGGCAGGCCCTTGGGGCCGAGCACCGCGAACCAGGCCTCGACCACGTAGCCGGGCAGGCCCTGCTCGACGAAGGTCGGGATCTCCGGCGCGGCGGCCACGCGCTGCTGCGTGCCCATGCCGATGGCGCGCAGCGCACCGGTCCTGAGGTGCTGCTGCACGCTGGGCAGCGCAGCGGTGGCGAAATCGACCTGGCCGCCGATCAGGTCGTTGAGCATCGGCCCGACGCCCTTGTAGGGGATGTGGCGGGCCTTCACGCCGGCCTCGTCGACGAACATCGCCGAGGCCAGGTGCAGGATGGTCCCGTTGCCGCCGGAGGCGTAGTTGGCCTCGCCGTTGCGGCTCTTCAGCCAGGCGACGAACTCCTTGGCGTTGCTCGCGGGCACCTTCGGGTTCACGACCAGCACGATCGGCGTGTAGCCGACCACCGCGATCGGCACCACATCGGTGTTGAGGTCGAAGGGCAGCTGCTGGATGACGCTCGGGAAGATCACCACGTTGTTGGACACCACCCCCAGCGTGTAGCCGTCCGGCGCGGCGCGGGCCAGCGTCTGCACGCCCAGCACGCCGCCGGCGCCGGGCTGGTTCTCGACCGTCACCGGATGGCCCAGCGCCTTGGCCAGCGCCGGCTGCGCGGTGCGGGTGATGGTGTCCACGCCGGAGGAGACCGCGTTGGGCAGCACGATGCGCAGGGTCTTCTCGCCGGCGACCTGGGCCCGGGCCGGGTGGGCCGCCAGGGACAGGGCACCGGCGGCCAGCAGGCCCAGCAGGGCGTGGCGACGGGTGCGGTGGGCGGGCAGGTGTCGGTTCATGGTGTGTCTCCTGTTGGGTCTTGTGGGTGGGATCGGTCTCGGAAAGTCGGAGGGCGCGGCGCGCCGGGTCGGTCCTCAGCCGACCCGGCCGCAGGCGATCAGCGCGTCGATGTCGCCGTCGGCATAGCCGATGCTCGCCAGCAGCTCGCGGGTGTGCGCGCCCAGGCGCGGCGGGTCCAGCCGCACGCCCAGGCGCTGGCCGTCCAGGGTGATCGGGAACAGCGTGGTCTTGACGGTCTCGCCGGCCTTGTCGCCGTCGGCCAGGCGGATGTCGGCCAGCCCGCCGGTGGCCAGCAGGTGCGGGTCGTCGAACAGGTCCTCGGGCCGGCGGATCGGCGCGTAGGGCAGGCCGGCGGCCTCCATCGCCGCGCTCAGCTCGTCGGCGCGGCGCGTGGCCAGGCGCTCGCGCAGGATCGGCAGCAGCGTCGGCCGGGCCTGCACCCGCAGGTTGTTGGTGGCCCAGGCCGGCTCGTCCTTCAGGTCGGCCAGGCCCAGCGCATCGCAGAAGGTGGACCACTGCGCGTCGCTGACGGCGGCCAGGAAGATCTGCTCGCCATCGGCCACGGTGAAGACGTCGTAGATCGCCCAGGGGCTGATGCGCGCGGGCATCGGCGCGGCCGGCTGGCCGGTCACCGCGTACTGCAGCATGTGCTGGCCGACCAGGAAGATGTTGTTCTCGAACAGCGCGCTCTGCACCGCCATGCCGCGGCCGGTGATGCCGCGCTGGACCAGCGCGCCCAGCACCGCGATGGCGCCGAACAGGCCGCCCATGATGTCGTTGACGCTGGTGCCCGCGCGCAGCGGATCGCCCGGCCGGCCGGTCATGTAGGCCAGCCCGCCCATCATCTGCACGACCTCGTCGAGCGCGGTGCGGTGCTCGTAGGGACCGGGCAGGAAGCCCTTGTGGCTGGCGTAGATCAGGCGCGGGTTGACGGCCGACAGGCTGGCATGGTCCAGGCCGTACTTGGCCATGGTGCCGGGCTTGAAGTTCTCGACCACCACGTCGGCGCTGGCGGCCAGGCGACGCGCGACCTCGGCGCCTTCGGGCACGTGCAGGTCGATCGCGATGCTCTTCTTGTTGCGGTTGAACATCGGGAAGAAGCCCGCGCCCGCGCCCAGCAGGCGGCGGGTGTTCTCGCCGCCGGGCGGCTCGATCTTGATGACCTCGGCGCCCAGGTCGGCCAGCACCATGCCGCAGGTCGGGCCCATGACCATGTGGGTGAACTCGACCACGCGCAGGCCGGCCAGCGGCTGCGGCGGCTGGTGCGGCGACAGGGCGTCGGTCTCGGCCGGAGGCCGGGGGAAGGCGGTCGGATCGGACATGGCGTGGGGTCGGGGGCGAAGGGCTGGGGTGTGCGGACCCGGTGGCGGGGTCGCCGGCCGGCTCAGGTCCGTGCGACGAGCCTGGGCGGCAGGCCCGCGCGCCAGATGCTGCCATGCAGCGGCTCGCCGTCCAGCCAGCCGGCGATGCGCGTGCGCAGCGCCAGCAGCGCCGGCAGGTCCAGGCCGGTGGCCACGCCCATGCTGGCGAACAGGTAGGCGAGGTCCTCGGTGGCGACGTTGCCGCTCGCGCCCGGTGCATGCGGGCAGCCGCCGATGCCCGCCCCGCTGGCGTCGAAGCGGCGCACGCCGCAGAGCCAGGCCGCATGCGCGTTGGCCAGGCCCAGGCCGCGGGTGTCGTGGAAATGGGCGCAGGAAAGCCGCTCGCCGACCCGGGCGCGGACGCGCTCGAACAGGCGCATGACCTGGCGCGGATCGGCATGACCCACCGTGTCGGCCAGGCCGACCCGCTCGGCACCGGCGTCCAGCGCGGCCTCGACCAGGCGCAGCACCTCGTCCTCGTCGACCTCGCCCTGCAGCGTGCAGCCGAAGGCGGTGCTGAGGCCGACCTCGATCAGGCAGCGCGATCCGGCCGCGTCACGGGCGGCCCGGATGCGGCCGACCTCGGCCACCGCCTCGTCGGGCGTGCGGCGCAGGTTGGCCAGGCTGTGGGCATGGCTGGCCGACAGCGGCTGGCGGCGCGTTCGGCGGCCCCGAGACGCGCCTCGGTCGCGCGTGCGTCAGTCGCGCGTGCGTCAGTCGCGCGTGCCTCAGTCGCGCGTGCCGGTGCGGCGGGTCGTCTCGGCCGCCTTGACCTGGGCGACCAGGCGGCGGTCACGGCCGACGAAGGGCAGCGACTGGCTGCGGCGGTCGTGGGTCTCGACCACCTGCAGCGCGGTCGGCGCGACCGGCGCGGCCGGCAGATCGTCGGCACTGACCGGCAGGGTCGGCAGCTCGGAGCTGTGCATGCCCGCGTCGCTGCGGGCTGCCGGACGCCCGGCGCGCTGGAGCGGATGCCACCAGGGCCGGTGCGTGCTCGGGAAGAAGGCACCGATCGCGGCTTGCGTCAGCGCCATGGCGACGCAGCTCAGCAGGGTCAGGATGAGGAGTTGGGTCATGTCCGGTGTCTCGTCTGTGAAGTCGGCTGGGGGTCGGCTGGGGGTCGGCAGGGGAAGGTGCGACCCGCCGCGGCTGCACCGACCACGCTGCGATGACCTCGTCGGTGCCAGCCCTTCCACCAGACCCGTTTATCGGTCCGGGTGTCCGACCCTAAAGGGGAAATCAGCGAGGAGACAGCGGCGCTGTTTCAGCGCAGGACGTCGGGCAGCTCGATCTTGACCTCCAGCACCTCCAGGTTGTCCTGGCGCTCGAGGTGGACCTTGATGTCCTCGGGCTGGATCGAGACGTACTTGGAGATCACCGCGACCAGCTCGCGCTGCAGCGCGGGCAGGTAGTCCGGACGGCTGGCGCCGCGGCCGGCGCGTTCGTGCGCCAGGATGATCTGCAGGCGCTCCTTGGCGACGCTGGCGGTGGCCTTCTTCTCGCCGAGCAGGAAGGAAAGAAGACTCATCGCATCACCTCCCGCCGAACATGCGCTTGAAGAAGCCGGGCTTGACGGCCTCGATGAAGCGCATCGGCCGGTCCTCGCCCAGGAAGCGCGCGACGACGTCCTTGTAGGCCTCGGACACGTCGCTGCCCTTCAGGTGGATCGCCGGCAGGCCCTGGTTGGACGCCTCCAGCACCTGCTGCGATTCCGGCACCACGCCGATCAGCGGGATGCGCAGGATGTCGTGGATGTCCTCCAGCGACAGCATGTGGCCGCCCTGCACGCGGTTCGGGTCGTAGCGGGTGATCAGCAGGTGCTCGCGCACGGGCTCGCGGCCCTCGATCGCGCGGCGGGTCTTGGACGAGAGGATGCCGAGGATGCGGTCCGAGTCGCGCACCGAGGAGACCTCGGGGTTGGTCACCACCAGCGCCTCGTCGGCGTAGTGCATGGCCATCAGCGCGCCGGTCTCGATGCCGGCCGGCGAGTCGCAGACGATGTAGTCGAAGCCCATCTCGGCCAGGTCGATCAGCACGCGCTCGACGCCCGCCTGGGTCAGCGCGTCCTTGTCGCGCGTCTGGCTGGCGGCCAGCACGAACAGGTTGTCGCACTGCTTGTCCTTGATCAGCGCCTGGTTGAGGTTGGCTTCCTCGTGGATCACGTTGATGAGGTCATAGACCACGCGACGCTCGCAACCCATGATCAGGTCGAGGTTGCGCAGGCCGACGTCGAAGTCGATCACCACGGTCTTGTGGCCCGCCAGCGCGAGCCCGGAGGCGAAGCTGGCGCTGGTCGTGGTCTTGCCCACGCCGCCCTTGCCGGAGGTGACGACGATGATCTTGGCCATCGGGTGGGATCCTTTCAGTGGGTTCAGTGGGTTCGGTCGGTGAAGGCAGCGTGCCGGCTTCGGCAGGACATCAGCGCTGCTTCAGGGGTTCGACGATGAGGCGTTCGCCGTCGAGCCGCACCTGGGCCGGACGGCCCTGCAGGTCGGCCCCCAGCGGCGTCTCGAAGGTGCGCCAGGTGCCGGCGATGGACACGAGCTGCGGTTCGAGGCAGGTGCTGAAGATGCGCGCGCCGGCGTCGCCCCGGGCCCCGGCAATGGCCCGGCCGCGCAGCGGCGCGTAGACGTGGATGCTGCCGTCGGCGATGACCTCGGCGCCGTGGCTGACCACCGCCAGCACGACCAGGTCACCGCCGCGCGCATAGACCCGCTGGCCCGAGCGCAGCGGGCGGTCGATCACCAGGGTCGTGGCAGGTGCGGTGGCGGGGCCCGCGTCGAGGGCTGCGGACCGTTGTTCTGGCGGTTCTTCGGGCGGTTCTTCGGGCACCGCCTCCACCACCGCCGCGGCGCGCGGCATGCCCGACTCGGCCGGCGCTTCGGCCAGGCCCAGTTCGCGGGCCCGGGCCTGCAGCTCGGCGCCGCCGCCACGGCAGGCGATCGGCAGCAGCCGGTGGCGTCGCAGCATCTCGACCAGCTCGGCCAGGTCCAGGCGGGCCGCGTCGTCAGCATCCAGCGGGCCCAGGTCCAGCAGCAGCGGATCGTGATCGAACAGGCCCGGCGCGTCGGCCGTCTGCAGGTCCAGTTCCCGGCGCAGGTCCGACAGGTCGGCGCTGCGCACGCACAGCGACGTGAGGGTCAGGACGGCGCTCTTGAGGTCAAGCAGCGCGGGTGCGGCGGGGGGGTGGCGGTGGGTGACGGCCATGGGGCCATTCGGGAGGGTCAGCTGGGGCCGGCGAAGTTTAGCCGTCGTGTCCTTGCAGGCTTTTCGCGCTCCGTCACGCCCGGACACCGCTTTCAGGGGCCGCAAGGGTTGTGGCTCAGGCATGACAGAAGGTGAGCACAAGCTAACTGGCGCCCTGCGCCGGTGACCGGGGTAAGGCCCGGACGCAAACCCGCGACGGTGGGGGTGGCCCTGCCGAAGATGCGAGCCATGCCGTGTCCAGGGGCCTGTTCCCGCTGCGGCTTTGAACCGATCCATCCGCCCGTCGCATCCCCGGAGACCCGCCATGACCCACCGCCCCACCCCCGTCGCCTGCCCCCGTCCTGCCCTTGCGGCACCGGACGCCCGCCGACCGATCGCCCGTCCGGCGCTCGGCCTGGCCACCCTGGCGCTGGCCGTCGCGATGCTGAGCGCCTGCGGCGGCGGCAACGACGGCGCGACCTACGGCAGCGCCGGAACGACCGGCTCCGGCACCGGCGCGGTCGCCCTGAGCGAAACCGCCCAGGGCCTGAGCGTGACGCTGCAGGACGGCTCGGCCATCGCCAGCGCGGCCGGCAGCGCGGCGGACGCCAGCACCACGCCGGCCAGCGGCGCCAGCCGCACGCTGCGCAGCGGCAAGGGCACCTCCGACATCGACAACGACAACGACAGCCACGACGACCGCGACGACAGCGCGATCCAGTGGACCAGCACGCAGTACACGCTGAGCGCGGCCATCGCCACCGGCCCGGGCGCCGGCACCTCGCTGACCGGGGCGCTGATGCTGCGCGGCGAGGTGCGCGCCGACGGCACCACCCGGCTGGAAGGCCGCTTCGTGCCGGCCATCGCGGCCAGCACCGTGCTGGCCGCGCGCATGAGCGACACGTCCGGCACGTCCGGCGCCACCAGCACGGCCCGCGAGGCCTACCGCAGCCAGGTTCGCGCGCTGAGCGGCCAGCTCGACCGCTCGATCCGCGCCAGCAGCGGCGATGCCCGGGCGACCCGCGCGGCCATCGCCACCTTCACCCGCGCGATGCGCGACGCCACCGAGGGGCTGCAGGGCGCCCTCGACGACAGCCTGTCGGATGCCGATGACGGCGCCCGCACGACCCGCAGCAGCCGCGGCGGCAAGGTCGAGGTGAGCGGCAGGATCAGCGCCACCGGCGCCGTCACGCTGCGCTTCTCGTGGACCGGCCACAGCATCGTCCTGACCGGCCAGCAGGCCACCGACGGCAGCCTTGCCGGCAGCTTCACCGACAGCCGCACCGGCGACGCCGGCACCTGGACAGCGGTCGCCCCGACGGGGACGCCGGCTCCCACCCCAGCGCCTGCTCCGGCGCCCGCGCCGACTCCCGCTCCGGCACCGGCTCCTGCCCCTGCTCCGGCACCTGCACCCGCGCCGGCCCCTGCTCCGGCCCCTGCTCCGGCTCCGGCTCCGGCTCCGGCTCCGGCTCCTGCTCCTGCGCCTGCTCCGGCACCTGCTCCGGCACCCGCCCCCGCCCCCGCCCCTGCGCCCGCTCCGGCACCGGCCCCTGTCGGCGACACCACGGTCGGTGGCACCAAGTTCGCCGCGACCTGTGCCGGCTGCCACGGCTCGGCGACCTCGTCACCGGTCCCCAAGGCCGCCACGCTGACCGGGCTGGAAGCCGCGCTCTTGTCCAAGTCGGCCCACAGCTTCTTCGCCAGCACCTTGACGGCGCAGGACAAGCTGAACCTGTCGGCCTACATCGCCAAGGCCAACGGCCTGTGAGATGGAGCCCCTCGTCCGGCGGGTACGCCGGACGATCCGGGCACAGCCCGCCTTGTATCTTTAAGCCTCGGACCGGCTCGGGCATCCCGAGCGGCCTCTGGGCC
>NZ_JAUZEE010000012.1 GCF_030705305.1 Leptothrix discophora
GATCGTGCCGACGTTGACGTGCGGCTTGGTCCGTTCAAACTTTTCTTTAGACATGTCAGATTCCTGATCAAAGAACAATGCCCGTGGGCGGTTTTAGGTCTCTCGCGGTGCTGGGTGTCCCCCGCGCACGGGCATGCGGGGGCAGGCGCTGCGGAGACCGCACGAAGTGCGGCCGCCGGTGAGGGCGGCCGCAGGGAACTGCTTACTTGGCGCGCGCGGTGATGATCGCGTCGGCCACGTTGCGAGGAGCTTCAGAGTAGTGCTTGAACTCCATCGTGTACGTGGCGCGGCCCTGGGTGGCCGAGCGCAGCGAGGTCGAGTAGCCGAACATTTCCGACAGCGGGACCTCGGCCTTGATGACCTTGCCACCGCCCGGGATGTCGTCCATGCCCTGGACCATGCCGCGACGGCTGGACAGGTCACCCATCACGGTGCCGGCGTAATCTTCCGGCGTCTCGACTTCCACGGCCATCATCGGCTCGAGGATGACCGGGCTGGCCTTGCGGCAGCCGTCCTTGAAGCCGATCGAAGCAGCCATCTTGAAGGCGTTTTCGTTCGAGTCCACGTCGTGGTACGAACCGAAGGTCAGCGTCACCTTGACGTCGACCATCGGGAAGCCGGCCAGCACGCCGTTCGGCAGCGTGTCGATCAGGCCCTTCTCGACGGCGGGGATGAACTCGCGCGGCACCACGCCGCCCTTGATCGCGTCGACGAACTCGAAGCCCTTGCCAGCTTCCTGCGGCTCGACGGTCAGCACGACGTGGCCGTACTGGCCCTTGCCGCCCGACTGGCGAACGAACTTGCCTTCGACGTCGGTGACCTTCGAGCGGATGGTCTCGCGGTACGCGACCTGCGGCTTGCCGACGTTGGCTTCCACGCCGAACTCGCGCTTCATGCGGTCGACGATGATTTCCAGGTGCAGCTCGCCCATGCCCGAGATGATGGTCTGGCCGGACTCCTCGTCGGTGCGCACGCGGAACGACGGATCTTCCGCAGCCAGGCGACCCAGCGCGATGCCCATCTTTTCCTGGTCGGCCTTGGTCTTCGGCTCGACGGCCTGCGAGATCACCGGCTCCGGGAAGACCATCTTTTCCAGCGTGATGATGGCGTCCGGATCGCACAGGGTCTCGCCCGTGGTGACGTCCTTCAGGCCCACGCAGGCGGCGATGTCGCCGGCCAGGATTTCCTTGATCTCTTCACGCTGGTTGGCGTGCATCTGCAGGATGCGGCCAATGCGTTCCTTCTTGCCCTTGATCGGGTTGTAGACGGAAGCGCCCGAAGCCAGCACGCCCGAGTAGACGCGCACGAAGGTCAGCTGGCCGACGAACGGGTCGGTCATCAGCTTGAAGGCCAGCGCGGCGAACTTCTCGCTGTCGTCGGCCTTGCGGCTGGTTTCCTGCTCGTCGTCGTCCGTGCCCTTGACCGGGGGGATGTCCACCGGCGAAGGCAGGAAGTCGATCACGGCGTCGAGCATGCGCTGCACGCCCTTGTTCTTGAACGCGGTGCCGCACAGCATCGGCTGGATCTCGGTGGCGATGGTGCGTTGACGGATCGCCAGCTTGATCTCTTCCTCGGTCAGCTCGCCGCTTTCGAGGTACTTGTTCATCAGCTCTTCGCTCGACTCGGCGGCGGCCTCGATCATGCTTTCACGCCACTTCTGCGCTTCAGCGACCAGCTCGGCCGGGATTTCCTGGTAGTCGAACTTCATGCCCTGGGAGGCCTCGTCCCAGATGATGGCCTTCATCTTGATCAGGTCCACGACGCCCTTGAAGTTCTCTTCGGCGCCGATGGGGATCACGATGGGCACGGGGTTCGCCTTCAGGCGCGTCTTCATCTGGTCGACGACCTTGAAGAAGTTCGCGCCGGTGCGGTCCATCTTGTTGACGAACGCGAGGCGGGGCACCTTGTACTTGTTGGCCTGGCGCCAGACGGTTTCCGACTGGGGCTGCACGCCACCCACGGCGCAATAGACCATGCACGCGCCGTCGAGCACGCGCATCGAGCGCTCGACCTCGATCGTGAAGTCGACGTGTCCGGGGGTGTCGATGATGTTGAAGCGGTGCTCGGGGTAGGACAGGTCCATGCCCTTCCAGAAGCAGGTCGTCGCGGCCGACGTGATCGTGATGCCGCGTTCCTGCTCCTGTTCCATCCAGTCCATCGTGGCGGCGCCATCGTGAACTTCACCGATCTTGTGGTTCACACCCGTGTAGAACAGGATGCGCTCGGTGGTGGTGGTCTTGCCGGCGTCGATGTGAGCCGAGATACCGATGTTGCGGTACCGCTCGATGGGGGTCTGGCGAGCCATGGTGTCACTCCAAATACGAAGGCTGCCCATGCCGGTCGATCGGACCGGGTAGGGCAGCCGGGGGGTTCAAGGTCGGGTCGACCGGATCAGAAACGGAAGTGCGAGAACGCCTTGTTGGCTTCGGCCATGCGGTGCACTTCGTCGCGCTTCTTCATCGCGCCGCCGCGACCTTCGCAGGCCTCGAGCAGCTCGTTGGCGAGGCGCTGGGCCATCGACTTCTCGCTGCGCTTGCGGGCCGATTCCTTCAGCCAGCGCATGGCCAGTGCCATCCGGCGGATGGGGCGAACTTCCACGGGAACTTGGTAGTTCGCGCCACCGACACGGCGGGACTTCACTTCGACCATGGGCTTCACGTTGTTGAGCGCGGTCAGGAAGATCTCCATCGGTTCCTTGCCCGACTTCTTCTCCACCTGCTCGAGCGCACCGTAGATGATGCGTTCGGCGACGGCCTTCTTGCCCGATTCCATGATCACGTTCATGAACTTGGACAGGTCCACCGAACCGAACTTCGGGTCCGGGAGGATCTCGCGCTTCGGTACTTCGCGACGACGTGGCATTTCAATTCCTTTCGAGGCTTCAGCGGGTTGCTGCGGTGCGCCGTTGGCGCGGTCGCTGCGACCGAGATGTCACTCACAAGCCTGGACATCTGCTTACTCGACAGACACGCCCCACAGGGGTCGGCTGCCGCTGGTTCCGTCATCGGGTCATCTTGACGATGTCTCGTGACGGGCTGGTGATCACTTCTTCGGACGCTTCGCGCCGTACTTGGAGCGCGACTGCTTGCGATCCTTGACGCCTTGCAGGTCGAGCGAACCGCGCACGATGTGGTAGCGCACACCCGGCAGGTCCTTCACACGGCCGCCGCGCACGAGCACGACGCTGTGTTCCTGCAGGTTGTGGCCTTCACCGCCGATGTACGAGATGACCTCGAAACCGTTGGTCAGGCGCACCTTGGCGACCTTGCGCAGCGCCGAGTTCGGCTTCTTCGGGGTCGTGGTGTACACGCGGGTACAGACGCCGCGTCGCTGCGGGCAGTTCTGCATCGCAGGCGACTTGGATTTCGTGGGCTCGACCTCACGGCCGTGGCGCACGAGCTGATTGATGGTTGGCATGGGTAACTTGTTCCCGTTTGAAGTTACGTGGTGGTTCTTCCCGCTGCGATCGACCGCCCGACGTCCAGCAACAAAGCCTGCGTGCAGCACTGGGCTGTCGCAGGCCTGTCGAAGGCGTTTACGGCGTGTCCCCCTGCATGCGTGGATGAGGAGGCTGCCGGTCTTCGTCGTTGGAACTTGCCGGGGCTCGCAAGCCGTGCTGGATGGATGTCCAGCAGCAGTCCACGGACCGAGCGAAAAGCTCGCGATTATAGGGGTTTGCCTAAAAACGTGGCAAGGCGAGCGTCCACCGGACGGTGGCGGGCCGGGGCTCCACTAGAGTGCGCAGCATGAACGAACCTGCCCTTCCGCCGCTGGCCGACCTGCGATTCCCGTCGATCGACGCGCTGCGGGCCTTCGACGCGGCCGCTCGGCTGGGCAGCTTCGAGCGCGCGGCCGACGAACTGGCCATCACCGCCAGCGCCGTCAGCAAGCGCATCGCGACGCTGGAGGACCTGCTCGGCGCGGCGCTGCTCGCGCGTGGTGGGCGCTCGCTCACCTTGACCGCGCTGGGCAAGGAATACCTCGGCCAGGTCCGCGCCGCGCTCGGCCTGCTGGCCGCCGTGCCGCTGCACCAGCGCGCCCGCCAGCGCCTGCGCACGCTGCGGGTCAGCGCACCGCCGACCTTCGCGCGGCATGTGCTGGTGCCGGCGCTGCCGGGCTACACGGCCGGGCATCCGGAGGTCGAGATCGAGGTCGTGCTGTCGATCCCCTTCCTGCAGGACAGCGGCTCGGTCGAGTCCGACGTCGAGGTTCGCCACGGCCCGCCGGGCTCGCCCGGCATGGCGCTCCTGATGGACGAGGCGGTGCTGCCGGCCGCCTGTCCGGCGCTGATCGCGCGCCACGGCCGGCCGCGCCTGCCCGCCGACCTGGCCGGCTGGCCGCTGCTGCGCACGCCGGTCGAGCCGTGGCAGCCCTGGTTCCGGGCGGCCGGGCTGGACTGGCCCGAGCCGTCCGACGGCCCGCGCCTGGTCGACCTGGGCCTGACGCTGGAGGCGGCGCTGGCCAGGCAGGGCGTCGCGCTGGTGCGGCCCTCGCTGGCGCGCGGCTGGCTGCGCAGCGGTGATCTGCGGGCGCTGTTCGACCTGCCGGCCCAGCCGGCCCAGCAGTACCAGGTGCGGGTCCGCCCCGGCGACCTGGCGGCGGCGGCCTTCGCCGACTGGCTGGCCACCGTCTGCGACACGGCCGTCGCCGAGGGCCGTGCCGCGCTTTCCGGTCCGGCCTGAATTTCTTTCAGGTGCGCCGGGCGGGGCGCTCGCTAGCATCGCGGCGCTCACGTTCACGACCCGAACGATTCCACGAACGCCCCCGAGGAGACCCCGCATGCCCGTGATCACCAACATCGAAGACCTGCGCGTGCTGGCCGAGAAGCGCGTGCCGCGCATGTTCTACGACTACGCCGATTCCGGCTCGTGGACCGAAGGCACCTACCGCGACAACGAGAGCGCCTTCGGCCGCATCAAGCTGCGCCAGCGCGTGGCGGTGAACATGGAGAACCGCAGCACGGCCGTCGAGATGATCGGCCAGGCCGCGAAGATGCCGGTGGCGATCGCGCCGGTCGGCCTGACCGGCATGCAGCATGCCGATGGCGAGATCCACGCCGCCCGCGCGGCCGAGAAGTTCGGCATCCCGTTCACGCTGTCGACCATGAGCATCTGCTCGATCGAGGACATCGCCGAGAACACCACCGCGCCGTTCTGGTTCCAGCTCTACATGATGCGCGACCGCGATGCGATGGCCCGCATGATCGACCGCTGCAAGGCGGCGAAGTGCAGCGCGCTGGTGCTGACGCTGGACCTGCAGGTGATCGGCCAGCGCCACAAGGACCTGAAGAACGGCCTGACCGCACCGCCGCGGCCGACGTTGCGCAACATCGTCAACTTGATGACCAAGCCGCGTTGGTGCCTGGGCATGGCCGGCACGCGCCGCCACACCTTCCGCAACCTGGTTGGCCACGTCAAGGGCGTCAGCGACATGCGCTCGCTGTCGGCCTGGACCAACGAGCAGTTCGACCCGCGCCTGTCCTGGGCGGACGTGGCCTGGGTCAAGGAGCGCTGGGGCGGCAAGCTGATCCTCAAGGGGATCATGGAGGTCGAGGACGCCGTGCTGGCCGCGCAGGCCGGTGCCGACGCGATCGTGGTCAGCAACCACGGCGGCCGCCAGCTCGATGGCGCACCCGCCAGCATCGATGCGCTGCCGGCCATCGTCGAGGCGGTCGGCTCGCGCATCGAGGTCTGGATGGACGGCGGCATCCGCAGCGGCCAGGACGTGCTCAAGGCCTGGGCCCTGGGCGCGCGCGGCACGATGATCGGCCGGGCCATGGTCTATGGCCTGGGCGCGATGGGCGAGGCAGGCGTCAGCAAGGCGCTGCAGATCCTGCACAAGGAACTCGACGTGACGATGGCCTTCTGCGGCCACACCCGGCTTGTCAACGTCGACCGTTCCATCCTGGTGCCGGGCACCTATCCGGTCACCCCGAGAGATTGAGGCCCCTCGTCCGGCAGGTACGCCGGCCGGTCCCCCAGGGGGACGCCGGCCGGCTTGGGGCGGGCCGGCGCTCGGCCGGCCTGAGGCGCGGCGCGGGTCCCGGCCGGTCAGAGCGAGGGCGCCGCGCCGAAGACCCGGCCGGAGTGCTCGCGCATGGCGTGGAACTGGATGTCGGGCACCCGTTCCTGCGTCACCCGCAGGTCCGAGCTGTACTGCACCAGGAAGGCCGGTGCGCCGACCACGTCGTAGGCGATGCGCAGCGGCTCGGACTCGATGAAGCGCTTGAGCTTGGCCTCGTCCGCGCAGGTGATCCAGCGCGCCAGCGTGAAGCGGCAGGGGTCCAGCCGGGCGTCGACGCCGTATTCGCTCTTGAGCCGGTGCAGCACCACCTCGAACTGCAGCTGGCCGATCGCACCCAGCATCAGCGAGCCGCCCGAGACCGGGTTGAAGACCTGGATCGCGCCCTCCTCGCCGAGCTGTTGCAGGCCCTGGCGCAGCTGCTTGCTGCGCAGCGGGTCCTTGATCTCGACGGTGCGGAAGCTCTCCGGCGCGAAGAAGGGCAGGCCGGTGTAGTGCAGCGCCTCGCCCTCGGTCAGCGTGTCACCCAGCTGCAGCACGCCGTGGTTGGGGATGCCGATGATGTCGCCGGCGACCGCCTCGTCGACCAGCTCGCGACGCTGCGAGAGGAAGCTCACCACCGTCTGCGGGCGCATCTCCTTGCCGTTGCGCACGACCTTCAGGCGCATGCCGCGGGTGAACTTGCCGGAGGACACGCGCACGAAGGCGATGCGGTCGCGGTGGGCCGGGTCCATGTTGGCCTGGACCTTGAAGACCACGCCGCTGAACTTCGCCTCGTCGGGCTCGACGGTGCGCTCGATCGCGGTGCGGGCGCCGGGCGGCGGGGCCAGCTCGACCAGCGCGTCCAGCACCTCGCGCACGCCGAAGTTGTTGATCGCCGAGCCGAAGAACATCGGCGTCTGGCGGCCCGACAGGAACTCGGCATGGTCGAACGCCGGCGCGGCGTCGCGCACCAGTTCCATCTCGCCCAGGGCCTGCTCGAAGGGCGCGCCGAAGCGTTCGGCATGGGCCGGGTCCTGCAGGCCGTGCAGCGTTTCCTCGTCGCCGCCGACGCGGTCCTCGCCGGGTGCGAACAGGCGCATCTGGTCGGCCCGCAGGTCCATCACGCCACGGAAGACCTTGCCCATGCCGACCGGCCAGGTGAAGGGCACGACGGTCATGCCCAGCTCCTGCTCGATCTCGTCCATCAGCGCCAGCGGGTCCTTGACCTCGCGGTCCATCTTGTTGATGAAGGTGAGGATGGGCGTGTTGCGGGCCCGGCAGACCTGCAGCAGGCGGCGGGTCTGCGGCTCGACGCCGTTGGCCGCGTCGATCACCATCAGCGCGGCGTCCACGGCGGTCAGCACGCGGTAGGTGTCTTCGGAGAAGTCCTGGTGGCCGGGGGTGTCCAGCAGGTTGATGACGCAGTCGCCGTATTCCATCTGCATCACCGACGAGGCCACCGAGATGCCGCGCTGCTTCTCGATCTCCATCCAGTCGGACGTGGCGTGGCGGCTGGCCTTGCGGGCCTTGACCGAGCCGGCGATCTGGATCGCGCCGGAGAACAGCAGCAGCTTCTCGGTCAGCGTGGTCTTGCCGGCGTCGGGGTGCGAAATGATCGCGAAGGTACGGCGGCGGCGGATCTCGCGGGCCAGCGGATCGGTCAGGGCGTCGGAGGTCTCGGTGGTCATGGCGCTGGCGCGGGCGGATGGCCCGGCTCCTGGGTCGGGGGTCGTCGGGGCGAACCCGCGATTCTCGCAGCGCCGCGGCCGGCGTGGTGACCCGCGCCGCCCGGCCCGGTCAGGCCGGCGGCGCCTGCCAGTGGTCCAGCGCCAGCTCGGCGCTGCCCTTGGCGGTGCTGATCAGGACGTGGCCGTCCTGGATCGTGGCCGACAGGCGCATCGACCGGTCGGCCAGCGCGGTCAGCGCATCGCAGGCCGGCTCGGGCAGGAAGTCGACCGTCAGGTTGCGGTGCCGCGCCAGGGTGTTCCTGTTGTCGGCCCACCAGGCCTCGGCCTTGCGCGCGCCGTAGGCCAGCACGGTGACGCGGTCGGCGCGGCCGCAGGCCTTGCGGATCACCCGTTCGTCGGGCAGGCCGACCTCGATCCAGTGCAGGATGACGCCGGTGTCGTCGCGGGCCCAGATCGCGGGCTCGTCGTCGGTCGAGATGTCGCCGGCCAGCGCCAGGCGCTCGTCGGCGTTCAGCATGAAGGCGAGGATGCGGATCATCAGGCGCTCCTCGGTCTCCGACGGATGCCGTGCGATCGTCAGCGCGTGGTCGGCGTAGTAGCCGCGGTCGATGTCGGCGATGGCCAGTTCGGCCTTGTGGATGGTGGAGCGGATGGCCATCGGGCGATTCTAGGTGGGGGGTCCGGGGTGACAGCCCCGGCGGACCGGCGCCGCTACGATCCGCGGCCTTGTCACCTTGTCCTCTTGTCCACCACCTGACCCGGAGCCCGCCATGATTCTCGAAGTCGCCGACATCCGCATCCAGCCCGGCCGCCAGGCCGAGTTCGACGCCGCCATCCAGCACGGCCTCGCCACCGTCATCTCGCATGCCCAGGGCTTCTGCGGCTTCAAGGTCCACAAGGGCATCGAGTCGCCCGAGCGCTACCTGCTGACGATCTGGTGGGCCACGCTGGAGGACCACACGGTGGGCTTCCGCGAGTCGCCGGCCTTCGCGCAGTGGCGCGCCATCGTCGGCCCGTTCTTCGCACAGCCGCCGGTGGTCGAGCATTTCGACCTGCTCGCGAAGTCGGCCGACTGAGCTGCCGCCGAACGCGCATGAAAAAAGGGCCCGCGGGCCCTTTTGTCGTTTCAGGCGAGGCAGCGACCGCAGCCGCTGCCCGCCGTGCATCACAGGCGCTCGAAGATCGCCGCGATGCCCTGGCCGCCGCCGATGCACATCGTCACCAGCGCGTAGCGCTGCTGGGTGCGATGCAGCTCGTAGATGGCCTTGACCGCCAGGAAGGCGCCCGAGCAACCGACCGGGTGGCCCAGGGCGATCGCGCCGCCGTTGGGGTTGACCTTGGCCAGGTTGAATTCCAGGCCGCGCGCCACGGCGATGGCCTGGGCGGCGAAGGCTTCGTTGGACTCGATCACGTCGATCTGGTCCAGCGTCAGGCCCGCCTTCTTCAGGGCGATCTTGGTGGCCGGGATCGGGCCTTCGCCCATCACGTCGTTGGGAACGCCGGCGACGGCATACGACACCAGACGGGCCAGCGGCTTGTGGCCGTCGGCCGAGGCCCGGGCGGCGTCGCCCAGCACCAGGAAGGCGGCGCCGTCGTTGATGCCCGAGGCGTTGCCGGCGGTGACCGTGCCGTCCTTCTTGAACGCCGGCTTCATCTTGGCCAGCGATTCCATCGTGGTGCCGGCCTTGACGTGCTCGTCGGTGTCGAAGGTGACCTCGCCCTTGCGGGTCTGCTTGACGATCGGGACGATCTGGCTCTTGAAGCGGCCTTCGGCGATGGCCAGCGCGGCGCGGCGGTGCGACTCGACGGCCACGGCGTCCTGCTCTTCACGGCTGATGCCCCACTTGGTCACCAGGTTCTCGGCGGTGATGCCCATGTGGCCGACGCCGAACGGGTCGGTCAGCACGGCGACCATCGCATCGATCATCTTGGCGTCGCCCATGCGTGCGCCCGAGCGCATCTGCGGCGACAGGTAGGCGCCGCGGCTCATCACCTCGACGCCGCCGCCGACGCCGTAGTCGCAGTCCGACAGCAGGATGTTCTGGGCGGTCGTCACGATGCCCTGCAGGCCCGACGAGCACAGCCGGTTGACGGCCATGGCGACCGAGTCCATCGGCAGGCCGGCCTGGATCGAGGCCACGCGGGCGACGTAGGCGTAGCGGCTTTCGGTCGGGATGCAGTTGCCGACCGTCACGTAGTTGATGGCCTTGGGGTCGACGCCCGAACGCTCGACCGTGGCCTTCATGACCGCGCCGGCCAGGTCGGCCGGCTCCATGTCGGCGAGCGAACCGGCGAAAGTGCCGATGGCGGAACGGGCTGCGCCCAGAACGACGACGTCGCGCTTGCTCATGTGTGTCTCCTGCAGGGAATCGGGGGGAGTGAACGGAACGGAAATCAGGAACCGTGGAACGGGACCATACGCCGGCCCGGATACGGCGGCCTGACGACGGCCAACATGATGCCCGATGCCGGCGCGTGCGGGCCGCTCCAGCGCCGTCCGGGCACCACGTACCGGTGACGAAAACGTTCAGGGCGGCGCCTCATGTTGCGGCGCAGCGACCCCGTCGCGCGGCGGGCGCGTCCCGTATCCGTCCCGTATCCTTTTGCACATGCCCTCGACCGAACGGACCTCACCCGCCTCCCGCCTGCCGCACGCGCTGCCGGCCTGGAGCCTGCTGCTGCCCGCCGTGGCGCTGGTCCTGCTGCTGGGGCTCCAGTTCGCGGGGGCCGAAGCCTGGTGGGGCGTGCTGCTGGCCTCGGCCGGGCTGATCGCGGCGGTGCTGTCGGCCGTCCACCATGCCGAGGTGGTCGCGCACCGGGTCGGCGAGCCCTTCGGCACGCTGGTGCTGGCGCTGGCGGTGACGGTGATCGAGGTGGCGCTGATCGTCTCGCTGATGCTGGCCGGCGGCGCCAGCGCCAGCGCGCTGGCCCGCGACACCGTGTTCGCCGCGGTCATGATCGTCTGCAACGGCGTGGTCGGCCTGTGCCTGCTGGTGGGCGGGATCCGCCACGGCGTGCTGGCCTTCCGCGTCGAGGGCACCAGCCCGTCGCTGGCGGTGCTGGCCGCGCTGTGCACGCTGACGCTGGTGCTGCCGGTCTTCACGACCAGTTCGCCGGGGCCGACCTTCTCTGGCGCGCAACTGGCCTTCGCCGGGGTGGTCTCGCTGACGCTCTACGGCGTCTTCGTGTTCGTGCAGACGGTGCGCCACCGCGACTACTTCCTGCCGGCCGACGAGGACGACCTGGCCGACGCCAGCGCCCATGCCGAGCCGCCGTCGGTCACCGTCGCCTGGTTGGCGCTGGCGCTGCTGATGGCCTGCCTGGTCGGCGTGGTCGGCCTGGCCAAGACCCTCGCGCCCAGCCTGGAGGCCGGCGTGGCCGCGCTGGGCGCACCGCAGGCGCTGGTCGGCGTGCTGGTGGCCCTGCTGGTGCTGTTGCCCGAGACCTGGGCGGCGGTGCGCGCGGCCGCCCACAACCGGCTGCAGACCAGCCTGAACCTGGCGATCGGCTCGGCGCTCGCCAGCATCGGGCTGACCATCCCGGCGGTGGCCGTGCTGTCGCTGTTCCACCCGCACCCGCTGGTGCTGGGCCTGGATCCGAGCGCCATCGTCCTGCTGGTGCTGACCTTCATGGTCGGCACCCTGACGCTGGGACGCGGCCGGGCGACGGTGCTGCAGGGCGCCGTGCACCTGGTGCTGTTCGCGGTCTTCCTGTTCCTGGCGGTGTTCCCGTGAACCGGCCGGCCCGGTCGGTCAGTCGACCACGACCACGCTGTGCGGCACGCGGCCGACCCGCACGGTCTTGAGCGCCTTGGCCGCGCCGGTGTCGATCACGGTCAGGTCGTCGGACAGGCCGTTGGCGACGAACAGGCGGTCCTGCGCCTTGTTCAGACCCAGGCCCCAGGCGCGCTTGCCGGCCAGCACCAGGTCGGTGGTCTTGCGGCTGGCGACATCGACGAAGGCGACGTGGTTGGCGTTGCCCAGACCGACATAGGCCCGCTGGCCGTCGGCGCTGATCTTCAGGTCCACCGGGGTGATGTCGCTGGCGCGGGCGCCCTTGACGCTGAACTTGATCGTGTCGATCACCTTGAGGTCGGCCGTGGCGATCACGCTGACGCTGGCGCCCAGCTCGTTGCTGACCCACAGCTGCGCGCCGTCGGGCGTGATCGCGAAGCGGCGCGGGCGCTTGCCGACCTTGATGTTGTGGGTGACCTTGCCGGTCGCCGCATCGATCACGTGGACCATGCTGGCGACTTCGGAGGTCGCGTAGACCCGCTTGCCGTCGGGGCTGACGATCACGCCCTCGGGCTCCTGGCCGACCTTCACGGCCTTGCTGCGCTTGCCGCTGGCGACGTCGATCACGCCGATCTCGGCGTCCTCCTCGTTGCTGACGTAGAGCGTCTTGCCGTCGGGCGAGAGGTCGAAGATCTCCGGGTCGTCGCCCAGGTCGATGCGTCCGACCGACTTGCGCGTGGCCAGGTCGATCACGTCGGCCTCTCCGGAGTCGCCGCAGGCGACGACCAGCTGCTTGCCGTCGGGCGTAGCGCGCATGTGGCGCGGGCGCTTGCAGGTCGGCACGCTGCCGGTGACGGTCTGGGTGGCCAGGTCGATCACGGCCAGCGCATGGTCCTTCTCGCTGGAGACATAGGCCACGCCCTGCGCCGAGGCCGTCAGGGCGGCAGTCGACAGCAGGGCGGCCAGGGCGATCGGGCAGAGGGGGTGACGGGTCAGCTTCATGGTCGGCGGCTCTGGAGGGTTCGAGGTCGGTGACCACCATGGTCACCACCGCCTGCACCGTAGCCAGCGCGCCCGAGTTGACCTAGGGAAAACTTCCCGGGAGCAGGAAACCCCCGAGACCGGCACGCCACGCGGTCCCGTCGTGGCGCGGTCCGCCGCGCCGACAGGCTCAGGGCATGAGCCCGTGCTGACGCGCACAGTGCACCAGCTCGATCGCGTTGGCCACGCCCAGCTTCTGGCGGATCTGGGTCTGGTGGTTGGAGACGGTCTTCTCGCTGACGCCCAGCTGCTGGGCGATCGCCTCGAAGGGCATGCCGGTCAGCAGCAGGCGCAGCACCTCCAGCTCGCGCGCGGTGAGGTCGTGGTGCGGCGGTCTCGGCGAGGCCGGGTCGTGGCCCGGCGGCAGCACCGGCTCGCCGCGCACCACCCGGCGCAGCGCGTCGATCAGCGCCTGAGGGTCGGCGCTCTTGGAGACGAAGCCACGCGCGCCGGCCTGCAGGCACTGCGTGACCAGGGCCGCGCTGTCGTGCATCGACACCACCAGCACCTGCAGCGGCAGGCCGGCGCGCACGATGCTGCGCAGCAGGTCCAGGCCGCTGCGGCCGGGCATGGACAGGTCCAGCACCAGCACGTCGACGCGGCCGCGCAGTGCGCCAGCCAGCGCGGTCAGGGCCTGATCCGGATCGCCGAACTCGGCGCAGACGACCAGGTCGTCCTCCAGCTCGATCAGGCGGGCATAGCCGGCCCGCACGATGGCGTGGTCATCGACCAGCGCGAGGCGGGCGGGCGTCGGGACGGGGGTGGTGGCATTCATGCGGGATCACGCCAGCTCAGCGTGGCCGACAGCGCCAGGCCACGCGGTCGGCCGTCGGGGTCTTGTGTCGCGTGGCCGATCGACCACTGGCCGCCCAGCGCCCAGACGCGTTCCTGCATGCCGCCCAGGCCATTGCCGCGCGGGCGCGCGCCGGCCGGATCGGCCAGGCCGACGCCGTCGTCGCGCACCGACCACTCGATCACCGGCGGACGGCGGTCCAGCCGCAGCGTCAGGGCCAGCTCGACCTCGCCGGCCTGGGCATGGCGGGCGGCGTTGGTCAGCGCCTCCTGGCTGATGCGGTAGAGCGCCAGCACCAGCTCGCGCGGCAGGCGGGTCGAGGCTGCGACGTCCGGGTCCAGCGGCAACGCCAGGTCGCCGACCATGCCGGGGTGGCCGCGCTGGCGCAGCACCAGCCGCCAGACGGTCGGCTCGGGCCCGGGCGGGGCGCCGGCCTGCCAGCCCGAGACCAGGCCTTCGAGCAGCTGCACCAGCCGGGCCAGCGGCAGCCGGCCGCTGTCTCCCGACTCGCTGCCGGCCTCGCCGCCGTCGTCGCCGGGCCCCAGCGGGCGCAGCCGCACCAGCAGGTCGCGGATGTCGCGCTGCACCTCGGCGCACCGTTCGGCCATGCCCGCGACGACCGCCTGCAGCTCGGCCTGATCGGGCTGGTCGGCCAGTCGCCGGTCCAGCCAGACGGCATCCAGCCGCAGCGCGGTCAGGCGCTGGCCGAACTCGTCGTGCAGCTCGCGGGCCAGGTGGTGGCGCTCGTCCTCCTGCAGCGTCAGCACCTGCTGGCTCAGCAGCCGGCGCTCGGACTCGGCACGGTCCAGCGCCTGCACCAGGGCCCGCAGCGCGGTCGCGACCGATTCCAGCTCGCGGATGGGCATGCGCGGCAGCTGGCGCACGGCGTCGTGGTCATGCTGGCCGACCCGGTCGATCGCGGCCAGCAGATCGGCCATGGGCGCGAAGGCGCGGCGCACGTTCCAGGCCATGGCCAGGAGCAGCGCGCCGATGCAGCCCAGCAGCAGCGCCAGCGCGCCGGCCAGGTTGTTGATCGCCTCGATGCGTTCGCTCTCGTGCGAGGCTGCCAGCGAGACGATCCAGCCCCTGCCATCAGGCCGCCGCACGGGCCAGGACGCGCGCCGGCCGTCCGGCGACGACAGGGTCTGGCGGTGCAGCGCGTAGAGCCAGCCCAGCGCGACCGGATCGGGTGGCGGCGGCAGCGGCTGCAGGACGACGCGGCCGCGGCTGTCGATGATGTGCAGCGTCAGGTGGCGCAGGCTCTCCTGCTGCAGCGTTTCCCGCAGCGCGGCCAGCGCGCTGCGGTCGTCGACCTGGTCGAGCGTGCCCAGGCGCGCCATCACGCTGGCCAGCGACATGGCGGCGTCGACCTCTTCCTCGATGTTGTCGTTGACCCGCATCAGCCCCAGGACCGCCGCCAGCAGCAGCGCGACCAGCCCGGCCGCGAAGGCGCGTCTCATCACCAGGCGAGGCAGGTCGAAAGGGGGTGGCGCTCGGTTCATCGGCGCCCATGGTGCCCGAGCTCATGGCGGCGCGGCGGCCGGGATAATCCCGGCCCGCCTTCACCCGACCCCGCCATGTCCCACCTCGACGACCCCCGCCACGACCGCGAAGCCGGCACGCGTGAAGCCACGCTGGACACCACCCGCATCGACGACGTGCGCATCCGCGCGGTCCGCCCGCTGATCAACCCGGCGCTGCTGCAGGAGCGCCTGCCGGTGCCCGAGGCCACGCTGGCGCTGGTCGAGAAGAGCCGCGCCGGGCTGGCCGACGTGCTGCATGGCCGCGACGACCGGCTGATCGTCGTCGTCGGGCCGTGCTCGATCCACGACCATGACCAGGCCATCGCCTACGCGCGCTTCCTGCAGCACGAGGTGCCGCTGCTGAGCGACGCGCTGGCCATCGTCATGCGGGTCTACTTCGAGAAGCCGCGCACGACGGTGGGCTGGAAGGGCTACATCAACGACCCGCACCTGGACGGCAGCTTCGCCATCAACGAGGGCCTGGAGCGGGCCCGCCGCCTGCTGCTGGAGATCGCCGGGCTGGGCCTGCCCACCGGCACCGAGTTCCTCGACCTGCTGAGCCCGCAGTACATCGCCGACCTGATCAGCTGGGGCGCGATCGGCGCGCGCACGACCGAGAGCCAGACCCACCGCCAGCTCGCCTCGGGCCTGTCCTGTCCGGTCGGCTTCAAGAACGGCACCGACGGCAACCTCAAGGTCGCCAGCGACGCCATCCTGTCGGCCAGCGCGCCGCATGCCTTCATGGGCATGACCAAGATGGGCCAGGCCGCGATCTTCGAGACCCGCGGCAACGCCGACTGCCACGTCATCCTGCGTGGCGGCAAGACGCCGAACTACGCTGCCGAGCACGTCGCCGCCGCCTGCGACACGCTGCGCGCGGCCGGCCTGCGCGAGCAGGTCATGGTCGACTGCTCGCATGCCAACAGCAGCAAGCAGCACCGCCGCCAGATCGACGTCGCGGCCGACATCGCCGCCCAGATCACCGCCGGCGAGCGCCGCATCACCGGCGTGATGATCGAGAGCCACCTGCAGGAGGGTCGCCAGGACCTGGTCACCGGCCAGCCGCTCTCGCACGGCGTGTCGATCACCGACGCGTGCATCAGCTGGGCCCAGACCCAGCCGGTGCTGCACCAGCTGGCGCAGGCCGTGCGCGCGCGGCGGGGTTGAAGGCCCGGCGGATTCTTGCGTCCTGACACCGGATCGGTGTGGATCGACACAGGGGGTCGCCGCTACCTTGGCGACCGGGGCCGACGACGTCGTTCGCCGCCCCTCCTGCCGATTCATCCGATCTGAAAGGACCCTGATCGCCATGAGCATCTCGACGCTGCGCACCTTCCGCTTTCCCGAAGGCACCTGCATCTCGCAGGCCCAGCCGCCGCTGGCGGCGGTGGTCACGACCCAGTCTCCCGCGCTGTCGGTGATGACCGACCTGGCGCGCGTGAAGGCCGCCACCATCGCACCGACGCTGTCGCTGCGCGAGGCTCGCCAGGCCATGATCCAGCAGGGCGTGCGCCTGCTCTTCGTGGTCGAGCAGATGCCCTGCGTCCTCGGGCTGATCACCTCCACCGATCTCGACGGCGACCGGCCGATGCAGGTCATCGCCCGGCGCGGCGTGCGACATGACGACCTGGTCGTCTCCGACGTGATGACGGAGCTGGCGGCACTCGATGCGATCGACTTCGAGGCGCTGGGCCACAGCTGCGTCGCCGACCTGATCGAGACCCTCAAGCTGGTCGGCCGGCGCCACCTCCTGGTGGTCCAGAAGGCCGGCCTGGACGGCCCGGCACGGGTGCGCGGGGTGATCTCGCAGGCGCAGATCGAGCGCCAGCTTGGCCGCTCGATCGACGCGACCGAGATCGCGTCGACCTTCGCCGAGATCCAGCAGGCCTTGCGGGCCTGAGCGTGTCAGCCGCGTTCCGGCAGGGCAGGTAGGCCGAGGATGGTGCGGGCGACCGACTCGGCCACCTCGATGCCGTCGACGCCGGCCGACATGATCCCGCCGGCATAGCCCGCGCCTTCGCCGGCCGGGTAGAGGCCGCGGGTGTTGAGGCTCTGGTGGTCCCGGCCGCGGTTGATGCGCAGCGGCGACGAGGTGCGGGTCTCGACGCCGGTCAGCACCGCGTCGTGCATCGAGAAGCCGCGGATCTGGCGCTCGAAGGCCGGCAGGGCCTCGCGGATCGCGGCCAGCACATCGGTCGGCAGGCTCTCGCGGCCGGGCTCGCTCAGGTCGGTCAGGTTCACGCCCGGCTGGTAGGACGGCATGACGTCGCCGAAGTCCTGGCCGCGCCGGCCCTTGCGGGCGTTGCCGATGAAGTCACCGACCAGCTGGCCCGGCGCGATGTAGCCGCCGCCGCCCAGCTCGTAGGCCCGCGACTCCCAGAAGCGCTGGAAGGCCATGCCGTCCAGCGGGCTGACGGGGCCGTCGTGGCGGCCGTCCTGGCGGTAGTCCTGCGGGTTGATGCCCACGACGATGCCAGCGTTGGCGTTGCGCTCGTTGCGCGAATACTGGCTCATGCCGTTGGTGACGACGCGCATCGGCTCGGAGGTCGCCGCCACCACCGTGCCACCCGGACACATGCAGAAGCTGTAGACCGAGCGGCCGTTGCCGGCGTGGTGCACCAGCTTGTAGTCGGCGGCGCCGAGGATGGGGTTGCCAGCGTTCGGGCCGAAGCGCGCGCGGTCGATCACGCCTTGAGGATGCTCGATGCGGAAGCCGACCGAGAAGGGCTTGGCCTCCATCGCGACGCCGCGGCCGTGCAGCATCGCGAAGGTGTCGCGCGCGCTGTGGCCCAGCGCCAGCACGACGTGGTCGGCGCGGATCTGCTCGCCCGATTCGAGCGTCACGCCGCGCACATGGCGCACGCCCTTCGCATCGGTCTCGACCTGCAGGTCGGTGACGCGCTGGCGGAAGCGGATCTCGCCGCCCAGCGACTCGATCTCGGCGCGCATCTTCTCGATCATGCTGACCAGGCGGAAGGTGCCGATGTGGGGCTTGCTGACGAAGAGGATCTCGTCGGGCGCGCCGGCCTTGACGAACTCGGTCAGCACCTTGCGCGTCAGGTGGCGCGGGTCGCTGATCTGGCTCCAGAGCTTGCCGTCGCTGAAGGTGCCGGCGCCGCCTTCGCCGAACTGCACGTTCGACTCGGGTTCGAGCTGCTGGCGGCGCCACAGGCCCCAGGTGTCCTGGGTGCGTTCGCGCACGACCTTGCCCCGCTCCAGCACGATCGGGCGCAGGCCCATCTGCGCCAGGATCAGCGCGGCGAACAGGCCGCAGGGGCCGAAGCCGATCACCAGCGGGCGCAGCGGGCCGTCGCCCGAGCCGAAGTCGGTCGGCGCGTGGCCGAGGAAGTGGTAGCCGGTGTCCGGGCTGGGCTTGACGTGCGGATCGCCCGCGAAGCGGGCCAGCGTCGCCGCCTCGTCCAGACCGTCGGCCAAGGTGCAGTCGACCGTGTAGATCAGCACGATGGCGGTCTTCTTGCGGGCGTCGTAGGCCCGCTTGAAGACGCTGAGGTCGGCCAGGTCCTCATCCTGCGCCAGCCCGAGCCGCGCGACGACGGCGGCGCGCAGGTCCGGCTCGGCATGGTCCAGCGGCAGGCGCAGTTCGGTGATTCGGATCATGGGCGGATCGGGCGGGAGGCCCCGGAAAGGGCGCTTCAGAAACGACAAGACGGCCGTGTGGCCGTCATGGAGGTCGGGCGGGTTGACTACCACCGCACCCACGGTTCCGCAGAGCGGAACCGCTGCGCCAGGTACGAACCGTCCTCAGGACGGTTCGTGTCCGGGCTTAGCCACCCTTCTTCGCGCGCTTGCCCGGGTTCTTCTTCGAGCGGGTGTGCGAACCACGCTCCAGGCTCACCTTCTGGCCATGCGGCGCGGTGAAGGCGACGCCCACGGGGGCGGCGGGACGGGGGGTGGCCTTGCGGTCGGCTTCGGTGATGATCTTGTTGCCCATGACTGGCTCCGGGGTCTGAAGAGGTGAAAAGAGCGAGTGCAGCAGACCCGCGAACCCTCGATTAGGCCACAAAACGGCCGACGGGCCATTCGAGGCCCGTCCGGCGGGTCAATTCAGCGGGGTGGCACGCAGGATTCTTGGCGGATCCGTCGGCTTGCTCAGCTCCGAGCCGTTGAGCTGCACCGGCACCTTGCGCAGCATCTGCACCGTGGTGTCCATGCCGCCGATGACGCGGCCGAACACCGCATAGCCGTCCGAGCCCGTGCTGCCGTCCAGCGTCGACGCGTTGTTGACCACGTTGATGAAGAACTGGCTGGTCGCGCTGTTGGCCGCACTGGTGCGGGCCATCGCCACCGTGCCGATCGTGTTCGACAGGCCAGTGGTGGTGGTCTTCTCCAGCGCGATCGGGTCGAAGGCCGGTGTTTTCACCTGCCCGGCCGCCGTGTAGCCGCCACCCTGGACCATGAAGCCGCTCATGATGCGGTGGAACTGGGTCTCGTCGTAGAAGCCGGCGTTGACGTAGCGCAGCACGTTGGCCGAGGAGACCGGCGCATGGACGTTGTCCAGTTCGATCAGGAAATCGCCCAGGCTGGTCAGGAAGCAGACCTTGGGCAATGGCCCGGACGAGCCGGTGCACTGTCCCAGCGAGAGCGGGCTGCCCACGCTCACATGGCCTTCGCCATCGCGGGCGTAGACCTTGTAGGTGGTCGGGGTCGTCGGCATGGCCTGCTGGAAGGTCGAGCTGGCGGTCTGGCTGGCCGTGACCGCCGTGAAGCAGGCATCGCCCGCTGTCGGCACGGTCTCGTCGCTGCGCAGGCAGAAGCCCGTCACGCCGACGCTGTCGACCGCCTTGGCCGTCAGCGTGACCCTGCCGTTGGACGGTGCGCTGGCGGTCACCGACAGCACCGAAGGCGTCGCCATGTCCAGCGTGTAGGCCAGCGCCGCACCGACGTTGCCGGCCGCGTCGCGGGCATAGGCCAGGTAGCGCTTGAAATCGATCGGCTTGCCCACGGTGACCATCGGCCCGGTGACGAAGCAGGCGTCCGACGCGGCGGGTGCCGACTCGCTGGCCAGACGCAGGCAGACGGCGCTCACGCCATGGGCATCCTGCGCGTCGATCCGCACGGTCACCAGGGTGGGCCCGATGTCGGTCGTGATCGCCGCCTGCACCACCGGCGGCACGACATCCAGCGTGTGATCGAACGCGCTGCTGACCTGGCCGGCGTTGTCACGCGCATAGACCTTGTAGGTCTGGAAGGTCGCCGGTGCCGGCGCCACGAACGGATCGGCCTGGAAGCAGGCATCCGTGGCCGCCGGAATCGCCGCGTCCGTCCGGAAGCACACGCCCGACACGCCGTGCTCGTCTCGTGCCGTGGCGGTCAGGGCGTACCGGCCATCGGGCTGACGCGTCGACGTGATGCCCGTGACGACGGGCAGGCCCGTGTCCAGCGCGGCATACGCATCGAGGCTGCCGGCGAATGCGGCGCTGACGTTGCCCGAGGCATCGCGGGCATAGGCGCGGTAGCTGGCCGAGCCGACCGCTGCCGCCACGCCAACCGTGTCGCCGGCCGTGAAACAGGCATCGGTGGCGAGCGGCACGTCGGTGTCGGTGCGCAGACAGACCGCGCTGACGTCGTGCGAGTCCGATGCGGTGATGCGCACCTTCACCTGACCACCGGCCAAGGCGAGCGGCGCCAAGGCCGTCACGACCGGTGCCTGCAGGTCCAGCAAGCGCTCGAACGGGGCGCTGACATGGCCGGCCGCGTCGCGGGCGTAGGCGCGCCAGGTCTGGTGCGTGGAGGGCACGGTCACCACGGTCTCGGTGGCGTCCTGGAAGCAGGCGTCGCCGGCATCCGGTGCCGTCGCGTCAGATCGGAAGCAGATGCCGCTGACGCCGACATCGTCCGTGGCGACGGCCCGCAGCGTGACCTGGCCGTCGACCGGCGCGCCGATCTGCAGGGCCGTGACCTGGGGTGCGCCCGCATCGGCGGGCTGGTTGCCGTCGCCGGGGGCGGCGCTCGGCTGCGTGCCGCCGCCACAGGCCGTCAGCAGCAGGGCCAGGAACGCGGCGTTGGCAGCCTGGGCCGCATGTGCCGCCACGCGGACGGTCGTTTGGGGGTGGGGATCGGTCATCCCGCCGAAGATGCAGGAAAGCCCCCCGCCCCGAAATGCCGTATCGCTGTGGGTCGCCTACCGGTTTGAGTGAGCAGGCGCCCCGGCGCCGGGCCTCACATGCTGCGCCGGTACTGTCCGCCGACCTCGAACAGCGCGTGCGTGATCTGGCCCAGCGAGCAGCAGCGCACCGCGTCCATCAGCACCTCGAAGACGTTCTGGTTCTCGATCACCGCCCGCTGCAGCCGGGCCAGCAGGGCCGGCGACTCGGTGGCGTGGCGGGCATGGAAGTCGGCCAGGCGCTGCAGCTGCGACTGCTTCTCTTCGTCGGTCGAGCGGGCCAGCTCGATGTGCTCGGGCACCGGCTCGCCATGCGGGTTGCGGAAGGTGTTGACGCCGATGATGGGGTACTCGCCGGTGTGCTTGAGCATCTCGTAGTGCATGGACTCTTCCTGGATCTTGCTGCGCTGGTAGCCCGTCTCCATCGCGCCCAGGACGCCGCCACGCTCGGCGATCTTCTCGAACTCGGCCAGCACGGCTTCCTCGACCAGCTCGGTCAGCTCGTCGATCACGAAGGCGCCCTGGTTCGGGTTCTCGTTCTTGGACAGGCCCCACTCGCGGTTGATGATGAGCTGGATGGCCATGGCCCGGCGCACGCTCTCCTCAGTCGGTGTGGTGATGGCCTCGTCGAAGGCGTTGGTGTGCAGCGAGTTGCAGTTGTCGTAGATCGCGATCAGCGCCTGCAGCGTCGTGCGGATGTCGTTGAACTGGATCTCCTGCGCATGCAGGCTGCGGCCGCTGGTCTGGATGTGGTACTTGAGCTTCTGGCTGCGTTCGTTGGCGCCGTACTTCTCCTTCATCGCGACGGCCCAGATGCGCCGCGCGACCCGGCCCAGCACGGTGTATTCCGGGTCCATGCCGTTGGAGAAGAAGAAGCTCAGGTTGGGCGCGAAATCGTCGATGTGCATGCCGCGCGCCAGGTAGGCCTCCACGAAGGTGAAGCCGTTGCTGAGCGTGAAGGCGAGCTGGCTGATCGGGTTCGCGCCGGCCTCGGCGATGTGATAGCCGCTGATCGACACCGAGTAGAAGTTGCGCACGTCGTGGTGCACGAAGTACTGGGCGATGTCGCCCATCACCTTGAGGCTGAACTCGGTCGAGAAGATGCAGGTGTTCTGGCCCTGGTCTTCCTTGAGGATGTCGGCCTGGACCGTGCCGCGCACGTTGGCCAGCACCCAGGCGCGGATCTTGGCGGCCTCGGTGTCGGTGGGCTCGCGGCCGTTGTCGGCCTTGAACTTCGCCAGCTGCTGGTCGATCGCGGTGTTCATGAACATCGCCAGGATCGTCGGCGCCGGGCCGTTGATCGTCATGCTGACGCTGGTCGTCGGCGAGCACAGGTCGAAGCCGTCGTAGAGCACCTTCAGGTCGTCCAGCGTGGCGATGCTGACGCCCGAGTTGCCGACCTTGCCGTAGATGTCCGGACGCGGGTCCGGGTCGTTGCCGTAGAGCGTGACCGAGTCGAAGGCGGTCGACAGGCGCTTGGCCGGCATGCCCTCGCTGACCAGCTTGAAGCGCCGGTTGGTGCGGAAGGCGTCGCCCTCGCCGGCGAACATGCGGGTCGGGTCCTCGCCCTCGCGCTTGAAGGCGAACACGCCGGCGGTGTAGGGGTAGCTGCCGGGCACGTTCTCCAGCATCAGCCACTTCAGGATCTCGCCGTGGTCCTCGTAGGTCGGCAGCACGACCTTGCGGACCTTGTTGCCGCTCAGCGTCGTGTGGGTCAGCTGGGTGCGGATCTCCTTGTCGCGGATCTTCACGACGTACTCGTCGCCGGCATAGGCGGCCTGCATCTGCGGCCACTGTGCCAGCAGCTTGCGGGCGTCGGCGTCGAGCCGGGCCTCGCGCTGGGTCGCCAGGTCGGTGACGGCGTCGCGGGCGCGGTGCTTCTCGGGGATGGCCTCGAACAGCATGCGGGCGCTCGCGCGCAGCTGCTGGACCTCGCGCGCCAGCCGGGCCTGGGCGTGGGCGCGGGCCTTGTAGCCGCGCACCGTGTCGGAGATCTCGGCCAGGTAGCGCACCCGCGCGCCGGGCACCACCGGCGTCTGCTGCGTGCTGTGGCGGGTGTCCACCAGCGGCAGGCTGCCGTCGGCCAGCGCCATGCCGCGCTCGATCAGGCGGGCCTTGAGGGCCTGGTAGAGCGCCGTCACGCCGTCGTCGTTGAAGCGGCTGGCCATGGTGCCGAAGACCGGCATCTGCTCGGGCCGCAGGCCGAAGGCCTCGCGGTTGCGCTGCACCTGCTTGGCGACGTCGCGCAGCGCATCGGCCGCGCCCTTGCGGTCGAACTTGTTGATGGCGACGAACTCGGCGAAGTCGAGCATGTCGATCTTCTCGAGCTGGCTGGCCGCGCCGAACTCGGGCGTCATGACGTAGACCGGCACGTCGACCAGCGGCACGATCGCCGCGTCGCCCTGGCCGATGCCGGAGGTCTCGACCACGATCAGGTCGAAGCCGGCCGCCTGGCAGGCTGCCAGCACGTCGGGCAGCGCCGCGCTGATCTCGCTGCCGGTGTCGCGGGTCGCCAGACTGCGCATGTAGACACGTGCCCCCTGGCGCCAGGGCCCGGTCGCATTCATGCGGATGCGGTCACCCAGTAGCGCGCCGCCGCTCTTGCGCCGCGACGGGTCGATGCTGATGACGGCGATGCGCAGGCGGTCGTCCTGGTCCAGGCGGATGCGCCGGATCAGCTCGTCGGTCAGGCTGGACTTGCCCGCGCCGCCGGTGCCGGTGATGCCGATGACCGGCGCGGCGTTCGCCTTCGCGGCGCCGCGCACGGCCTCCTGCAGGGCCGCGTCGGCCTTGCCGTTCTCGAGCGCGGTGACCAGCTGCGCCAGCGCACGCCAGGCCGACTCGGTGTGGCCCTGCAGCGCGGCGACGTCCGTCGGCGCGTGCGGCGACAGGTCGACGTCGCAGCGCATGACCATCTCGCCGATCATGCCCTGCAGGCCCATGCGCTGGCCGTCCTCCGGGCTGAAGATGCGCACGCCGTGCGCGGCCAGGTCGCGGATCTCGGCCGGCACGATCACGCCGCCGCCGCCGCCGAAGACCTGGATGTGGCCGCCGCCGCGGGCCCGCAGCAGCTCGACCATGTACTTGAAGTACTCGACATGGCCGCCCTGGTAGGAACTGACCGCGATGCCCTGGGCGTCTTCCTGCAGCGCGGCGGTCACGACCTCGTCGACCGAACGGTTGTGGCCCAGGTGGATCACCTCGGCGCCCATGCCCTGCAGGATGCGCCGCATGATGTTGATCGCGGCGTCGTGCCCGTCGAACAGGCTGGCGGCGGTCACGAAACGCACCTTCTGGGTCGGGCGGTAGGTCGCGAGGGCCTGGTAGTCGGCGCTGAGCTGGGTCATGCGGGTCTCCGTGGGGTGGTCCGGGCGGCGGACGGTGCGGGTGGAAACCGATTCTAGATTGACGTTTACGTAAACGTCATGGTGATCGCCCGGGGATGAACGCGGGTTCGCCGCACGTTCCTGGTGCGCCGTGTCGGCTTCCGGTCGTTGCCGAGGATGCGCTTCGGTGCGCCGCGCCCGGGCCGGGCCATCTGGCGTGATGCCCGTCACGCCTGGCAGGGCCCGCGCACCTGGCACGCGACGTGCAATATCCCGGTGGAGACTGCCTCACGGTGGTCTCGCTAGGTGGGACATTTTGGACAACGGCGTCCGATCGTCCCGGCGGCAGGTCGCAAGGCCTGTGGTCGGATCAACGATCGCGACGCCGCTTTTTTGTCCAGCCCTTGTCCGATTCTGATGAACCTGAACTGTGCGTGGCGTCCGGGCATCGTCGACGCTCGGGGCATGAACCTCATCCGTTCGGGGGTGTCAAAACGGCGCAGAATCCGGCCGCCGCCTGCGCCAGCCCGGGCCGAGCGGCCATCAGCGCGAGGGGACACCTTGGGGATTCCGTGCAAGACGGCAGCCGGTCATGCCGAGCTCGTGGCGAGTCAGCGCAGCCTGTCGCAGCGTCATCGCTCGATGCTGCTGCTGGTCGATGGTCGGCGCGATGTCGACGAGGTGCTCCGGCTGGCCCGCCAGCAAGGCGTGTCGCGGGGCTACCTGGACGAGTTGCTGGCCCTGGGCCTAATCGTGGAATGTGCGCCGATGCCGCAGGTGGCCGAGGAGCCGGCCGGCTGGTCGCACCCGGCCTCGCAGGTCCAGCCCGACAGCTCCCGCCCCGACCTGCTCGACACCATCGGCCTCGCGCCGCCGCTGTCGAACACCCAGCTGGCCGATCTGGCCGATGACGACGGCAGCCTGGCGCGTGCGCGCAGCCTGATCCAGCAGGCGCTGCTGTCGCAGGCGCCGGTCAGCGGCGCGGTCACGCTGCTGCGCGTGCGGCGCACCCGCAACCGGCGCGACCTGATGGCGCTGCTGCCCGAGGTCCAGGCCCGGCTGGCGCGGCCGCAGCACCTGGCCGAGGCGCGCCAGCTGATCTCGCAGGTCGAGCGCCTGCTGGCCGGTTGATCCGGGCTAGCACGCGCGTCGCCTGTCCGTCAGCGGGACAGCCCCGCAGCAGGCACTCACCGACCGCCCGTTACGATCGCGGCCCCGCCCGGGTGGTCGTCCTGACCGGCCCGGACCGATCCCACCGCTGCGGCCTTTCATGAGTTTTCTCGCCCTCGACATCGGCAACACCCGCCTCAAGTGGGGCCTGTACGACGCCGCCGCACCGGGCGCGACGCTGCTGGCGCATGGCGCCGTCTTCCTCGAGACCATCGACCAGCTGGCCGACAGCGACTGGGCCGACCTGCCCGCGCCGGTCGCGATGCTGGGCTGCGTCGTCGCCGGTGACGCGGTGCGGCGACGGGTCGAGGAACAGCTCGAGCTGTGGGACCTGACGCCGCAGTGGGTCGTCCCGCAGGCGACCGGCGGCGGCATCATCAACCGCTACGAGCACCCCAGCCGGCTGGGCAGCGACCGCTGGGTCGCGATGGTCGGGGCCCGCGCCCGCCTGCAGGCGGCCACGCCCGAGGGCCAGCCGGTGCCGCCGGCCGTCGTCGTGATGGTCGGCACGGCGGTCACGGTCGATGCGCTGGACCCGTCGGGCTGTTTCCTCGGCGGCCTGATCCTGCCGGGCTTCGGCCTGATGCTGAAGGCGCTGGAATCCGGCACCGCCGGCCTGCGCGTGCCGACCGGCGAGGTGCAGGACTTCCCGACCAACACCAGCGACGCGCTGATGAGCGGTGGCGCCAGCGCCATCGCCGGCGCGGTCGAGCGCATGCACCGCCAGCTGACGCTGCGCTGCGGCGTCGCCCCGCGCATCCTGATGAGCGGCGGCGCGGCGGTGAAGCTCGCGCAGATCCTGCACGACCGCGAGATCGAGGTGGTCGACACGCTGGTCTTCGAGGGCCTGCTGCGCCTGGCCCGCGAACGCAGCCTGGCGGTGCCGATCTGAACGACGGCGCTGGCCGGACGCTTCAGGGCGGCCGGTGCGCGAACCAGCTGCGTGCCAGGTGCCCGGCGGCCACGGCGAGGGCCAGCAGCACGAAGCCCCAGCGCCAGGCACCGGCTGGCAGCAGGCGGCTGGCATCGGGCCGCTGGACCGATGCGGTCGGCGTGTCGTCCGGGTCCTCGTCGGGCAAGGCCAGCGCCCCGCCGTCGTAGTCGGCCAGCGCGCGCCGCGCCGCATCGACCTCGTCGGCCGGCACCAGCACCCGCACGCCGCCGACGGCCTGCGTCATCCACGGGTCGGCCTGGATGAAATTGGCGTCGGCCACGCGGGCGCTCAGGCCGACCGAGGCCAGCATGCCCTGCATCAGGTGCGCCTCGGTCGGCGTGGCACAGGTGGCGATGCGCACGAAGTCGCCGGCTTGCTTGTCCATGCGCCCGATCCTGTCACGTGGCGCTGTCCTTGCGGGTGCGGTGTGACGGGCGTTGCGCGGCCAGCGCCTTGTCCTGCGCCAGCCGCAGCCGCGTGATGCGCTCGATCAGGTCCAGCGGCAGCGGCTGGTCGAGCGGGAAGCGCAGGTTGCCCTTCTCGCCCGCGTAGGGCGCGGCCTCCCGTTCCAGCGCGGCATCGCCACGCACCGGCGGGTAGAAGCCGATGTGGTGCTTGAAGCCGGCGAAATAGACCAGCACGCCCTGCTGGCGGAAGGCCGGGATGCGGTAGCTGATGACTTCACGGGCCTCCGGCGCAGCCCGCCGCACGGCCGCGCGGACCTGCTCCAGCAGCGGCCGGACCGCCTCGGGCTGGGCGGCGATGTAGGCGTCGATCGGAGACGGATCCGGGTCGAGGTTCATCGCCGATCTCGCGGGGCGCGTGGGCCGGGCTCAGGGCGCCGAGGGTGCGGGCATCAGCGTGGCGGTCAGCGCTGCGCTCATGTCCTGGTCCAGCGTGTCGACGCCCTTGATGACCCAGCGGCCGCCATTGCGCCAGAGGGTCTGTGCATGGGCCAGGCGGGTCGATGTGCGGGTGTCCACCACCCGGACATCGATGCTGGCCTCGGTGCCACCTTCGAGCACCCACGGCAGGCCGATCTCGATGCGCGGGCCCAGCTCGCGCACGACCACCAGCAGCAGCAGGTCCGGTGCATCCGGCCCGGAACCGGGCAGGCGCTGCAGCTCGGCATCGTTGGACAGCGGCTGGGTGGCCGACAGGCGGTGGATGCCGCGCACGGCCAGGCAGTCGGTGCGGGCGACGAAGTCCTGGATGCCACGCAGCGCGGCGGCCTCGCGCCGCATCGGCTCCTTCTGGTCGACGCGCCATTGCGGCGCCCAGTAGATCTGCGCCGACAGCGGGGGCGCACCGCGCTGGCACAGCGGTCCGCGCAGGAGTTCACCGGTCGATGCGACCTGCGTCGAGGCGCAGCCGCCGAGGAGCAGGGCGGCAGAGGCGCCCAACAGGCCGAACACGTGACGAAGAGGAGTCATGCCGGCATTGCAGCAGAGCCCCATGACAGCCGCATCGGGGCTAGCCACACGGCACCGGCTGCGGTTCATCCCCTTCGGTTTGACCGCGAAGGCAGGAGATGCGCTCAGGGCTGGATCTGTTCCTGGGCCTCGATGAAGGCGCGCCGGAAGGCCATCGGGTCGGAGATGCCGGCGATCGGCGCCTGCGGGTTGCCGGCGCCGGCAATGATCAGCGTGCCGTGGTTGAACATCCGGCCGAGGATGTCCTGGTCGACCTGGATGCTCTCGACCTTGTTGATGTTGATCTCGACGGTGCTGCGCCGGATCAGGCCCGACTTGACGATCACGCGGCGGGTCGTGACGGCCAGCTCGGTCGTGCGGTAGCGGACCCAGGCCTTGACCAGGAAGATCAGCCCGAGCCCGAAGGCCGGCAGCAGCAGCACGCCCAGGGCGAGCAGGTGGGCCAGCGACCACAGGCTGATGCGGCCCATGTGGACGATCCTCTCGTCCTGGACCAGGGCGCCTTCGACGTAGCTTGTCATGGTGGAAGAGCTTGGGGTGGGGAGGTTGGGGCGGGCAGGTTATCAGCTTGCCGCCGTCGCCAGACCCGCAGCGGGGCCAGTTCCTCGAAACCGGCGGCCCGCGCCAGGTGCAGGTCCTCGCCCCGTTCGTAGCCCACCAACGGGCGGCCGGGAAAGGCCGCAGCCGCGGCATCCGCCAGCTCGACCCACGCCTGCGCCGGATCGCCCGAACACACGAACAGGTTGGACAGGCCGACCACGCCCGGCGAGCGGTTGGCGATGGCACCCGCGACGATGCGTCCGTGCCGATCCAGGCGGCCGAGGAAGGCATGGGCGGGATCGTCCCAGACGGCGTCCGGGAACTGGCGCCAGGGCAGTTCGGGCGGAGCGTTCCTTTCCGAGTCCAGTCCGTGCCAGCCGGCTTCCCAGCGCAGTCGGTCGCGCGGTGCCATCAGGCGCACGACCGGCGCCGCCAGCACCGCGCAGTCGGGCCGTGGCTCGCGCCAGGTCCAGTCCGCGCTGAACAGCTCGTCCCAGCCGGCCGGGCCGAGGTCGAAGGCGGCGTGGCTGTCCTTGATCGTCCAGTCCGGCGAACGGGCGGTTGATGACAGCTCGGCGAGCCGGGCGTCCAGCGCGTCGCGGCCGAGGTCGGCCGCGATCGTCACCAGCCTGGAATGGAACGGGGGCGGTGGGTGTGGCGTGAGCCAGGCGTCACGGCCGATCACGCCGCCCGCGCCATGGGCAGCGCAGACCGCCTGGCACCAGCAGGCGTTGTTCAGCGCGGCGAGTTCGATCCGTTGATGCGCGTCGGCGGCTACGACGGCCATCTCAGCGGTTCGGCAGGCCGGCGAGCTGCCGGTCGTGCAGGCGCGACAGCAGGGCCAGCGCGCAGACCGAGCCGATCAGCGCAAAGAACATGTCCGACTGGGTGTCCCACGGATCGCCCTGCGTGCCGAGGAACTCGTCCGCACCCTGGCCCAGGGCCAGCGCCGCGCCCCATTCGATGAGTTCGTAGCTCGCGCTGATGGCCAGCACGATGCACACCACGAGGAAGGACAGCATGCGGCCGCCCTGCACATGGCGACCTCGGATCAGGATCTCGCGCGCGGCCAGCGCCGGCACAAGGCCCTGCATGAAGTGGCCGATCTTGTCGTAGGGGTTGCGCTGCAGGCCCAGCCAGTCGGCGATCTGGAAGCCCAGCGGCACGCGCGCATAGCTGTGGGCCCCGCCCAGCATCAGCACGCCCGCGTGGACGAAGATGCCGACATAGAGCAGCGTGGTCAGCGGATGTCGCGCCCGGGTCGCCACCAGCACCGGCACGGCGATGAGCACCGGTGCGACCTCCATCCACCGGGTGGCGCGGTCAAAGGGTGAGGCGCCGGACCAGGCCAGCAGGCCGGCGATGACGGCGAGTGCGACGAGCAGCGTGCGGTCCGAGGGCGTGGCGGGCATCGGCGCGTCAGCCCGGGATCTCGGCCTCGACCAGCTGGGCCAGCAGCGTCAGCGATTCCTGCCAGCCCAGGTGGCAGGCCTCGACCGGGATCACGTCCGGGATGCCTTCCTGCAGCACGTCCAGTTCGGTGCCGCAGAAGACCTTCCGGAAGCTCAGCGTGACGGTCAGCGTGCCGGGCAGGTTGGGGTCGTCGAACACGTCGGTGTGACGGATGCGCTCGTGCGGCACCAGCTCCAGGTACTCGCCGCCGAAGGATTGGCTCTGACCGTTCGAGAAGTTGGTGAAGGACATCCGGTAGGACCCGCCGACCCGCGCATCGAGGTGATGCACCTGGGCCGTGAAGCCATGCGGCGGCAGCCACTTGACCAGCGCATCCGCATCCAGGAACGCACGGTAGACCCGCTCGGGCGGGGCCTTGAGGACGCGGTGCAGGCGGATGGTGTTGGGCATCTCAGGGTCTCCGGTCGTGGCGTGGAGGCGTCCGGAAGACGGACGCCGGGCGGGCCAGTCTAGGTCCCGTCGCCCGGATCGCCCTGCATCGCGCCGAAGGTGGCGCCGCAGGTCAGCGCTGGAGCCTCACAGCACGTAGCGCGACAGGTCCTCGTTCGCCGCCAGGTCCGCCAGGCGGGCGTCGACCGTGGCCGCGTCGATGGTGACGGTCTGTCCGGCGCGGGCCGGGGCGTCGAAGCTGATCTCGTCGAGCAGGCGTTCGAGCACGGTCGACAGGCGGCGCGCGCCGATGTTCTCGGTGCGCTCGTTGACGTCGCAGGCGATCTGGGCGAGGCGGCGGATGGCGTCGGGGGCCACCTCCAGCGTCACGCCCTCGGTCGCCAGCAGGGCCTGGTACTGCTTGATCAGGCTGGCGTCGGTGCGGGTCAGGATGGCCTCGAAGTCCTCGACCGACAGGGCCTGCAGCTCGACGCGGATCGGGAAGCGGCCCTGCAGCTCGGGGATCAGGTCGCTGGGCTTGGACAGGTGGAAGGCGCCCGAGGCGATGAACAGGATGTGGTCGGTGTGGACCAGGCCGTGCTTGGTCTGCACCGCCGTGCCCTCGACCAGCGGCAGCAGGTCGCGCTGCACGCCCTGGCGGCTGACCTCGGCGCCGCTGCCGCCACCGTCGTGGTTGCGGCTGGCAACCTTGTCGATCTCGTCGAGGAAGACGATGCCGTTCTGCTCCGCGTTGGCGACGGCGCGGGTGCGGATCTCGTCCTCGTTGACGAGCTTGCCGGCTTCCTCGTCGACCAGCAGCTGGCGGGCCTCGGCGATCTTCACCTTGCGGGTCGTGCGCCGGCCCTGGCCCATCTGCGCGAACAGGCCCTTGAGCTGGTCGGCCATGCCGTCCATGCCGGCGGGTGCCATCACGTCCAGCGTGGGCTTGGCGTCGGCCAGGTCGATCTCGATCTCCTTGTCGTCCAGCACCCCTTCGCGCAGGCGCTTGCGCATGACCTGGCGGGCGGTGCTGTCGGGCGTCGGCGTGGGCGCAGGGGCGGGCTCGGCGGCGAAGCCGAACAGGCTGTCGGGTGCGCGCGCGGCGCTGCGCGGCGGCGGCACCAGGGCGTCGAGGATGCGGTCCTCGGCGGCGTCCTCGGCACGGCCGCGCAGCGCGACGACCTGGCGCTCGCGCTCTTGCTTGATGGCGCTCTCGATGAGGTCGCGCACGATGCTGTCGACGTCCTTGCCGACGTAGCCGACCTCGGTGAACTTGGTCGCCTCGACCTTGATGAAGGGCGCATCGGCGAGGCGGGCCAGCCGGCGCGCGATCTCGGTCTTGCCGACGCCGGTCGGGCCGATCATCAGGATGTTCTTGGGCGTGATCTCGGCACGCAGCGCGCCGTCGACCTGCTGGCGACGCCAGCGGTTGCGCAGCGCGATGGCGACGGCGCGCTTGGCGCCGTGCTGGCCGACGATGTGGCGGTCGAGTTCGGCGACGATCTCTTGCGGGGTCAGGGCCATGGCGGGCTCGGTCGGTTCGGGCTCAGTCCAGCGTCTCGATGACGTGCGACTGGTTGGTGTAAATGCACAGGTCGCCGGCGATCTCCAGCGAGCGCTTGACGATCTCGGCCGGGCTCTGCTGGGTGTGCTCGTGCAGCGCGCGGGCGGCCGCCTGGGCGTAGGCGCCACCCGATCCGATCGCGACGATGCCGTGCTCGGGCTCCAGCACGTCGCCGTTGCCGGTGATGATCAGCGAGGCGGTCCGGTCGGCCACGGCGAGCATGGCTTCGAGCTTGCGCAGCACGCGGTCGGTGCGCCAGTCGCGCGTCAGCTCGACGGCGGCGCGCACCAGGTGGCCCTGATGCTTCTCGAGCTTGGCCTCGAAGCGCTCGAACAGCGTGAAGGCGTCGGCGGTGGCGCCGGCGAAGCCCGCCAGCACCTGGTCGCGGTAGAGCTTGCGGACCTTGCGGGCGCTGGACTTGACGACGATGTGGCCGAGCGTGACCTGGCCGTCGCCGCCCATCGCGACCTGCTGGCCGCGTCGCACGCTGAGGATGGTGGTGCCGTGGAAGGATTCCATGAGGAGGGGCGCCAGCGGGGCCGGCGCGCAGCGGGGGAAGACAGAGGAGAACGAGAAGCTGGCGGCTCAGGCCGGACGCTCAAGCCCGGGCCGGCCGGCCGCGGGCCGAGCCGGGGGCCGTGTGCTCAGATGTTGCGCACCGTCACGCGGGCGTGTTCGGTGATGCCCATGGCGCCGCAGAACAGCGCGACCAGCCGGTGCGCGTCGATGAAGCTGACGCTGCGGTTCTCGGTGCGGCGCGCCAGCACCCAGTTGAGCAGGTCACCGGCGGCGATGAAGTCGATGCGGATCAGGCGGGCGCAGGAGACCTGGATCATCGAGGCCGCGCCGGCCTTGCTCTCCAGGCCCTTGAGCAGCGCCCCGATGTCGCCGACCAGCTGGCCGTTGAGCTCGACGGTGGCGACCATCGGCACGCTGTCCTCGACCGGTTCGGACTCGGGGAAGGCCATGCCGCCTTCGGCCGGCTGGGTCGGCGGGGAGACGGTCACGCCGCTGCCGCCGGAGACGCGCAGCGAGCAGCGCGCGGTCGACCACGACGGCGGCGAGACCTCGTAGGTCAGGCAGTAGTCGATCGCGGCCTGGTCGAAGTCGGGCGCGCGGTTGGCCAGGCGCAGGGCTTCGAGTCGCAGCAGCCAGTGGGCCGGGTCGGCGTTGCGGCTGTTGGGCGGCGCGAGCTCGGCCAGCAGGCTGAAGAACTTCTCGCCGCCGATCCAGCGCATCTCGATCGGCTCGTTCGACCAGTCGGTCAACAGCTTGGTCAGCGCGGCGCTGGCCTGGGCATCGATGCGGCGCACCTGGCGCCAGTCCAGCACCCAGGGCAGCGGCATGTGCAACAGCTGGTTGCGCAGCGCCTGGACGGCCGGCACGTCGACGCTCTCGGGAGCGACCCAGCCGATCGAGCCGTCGATCTGCGAGGGCTTGCGGGCGGTGCGCGGCGCGTCGCCGGCGGCGGCCTCGGCCACCATCCGCGGCAGCGAGAACCACTGCGGCGGCGACCAGCCGAAACGCTGCACATAGTCCATCGCCAGGGCGTCGAACTTGGCCTGCAGGCCGGTGGCACGGTAGAGGTCGAACAGCGCGAACCAGGTCTCGGCATGCTGCGAGCGCTGCTGGCCGGGCGAGATCAGGCCCTGCAGCGTGCGCTCGCACTGCTCGAAGTCGGCGTTGGCGAAGGCAATCACCGCCTCGTCCAGCTCCGGGTCGTGGGCCAGTTCGGTGACCTCGACCGCGAAGGCGTTGGAGCCTTCGCCCAGGCCCATCAGCGGCGACAACGCCGAGATGCCCTTGCTCATCATCTGGGCCGGCGCGTTCGGGTCGCCGGTGACATCGGCTTCCGGATTGGGCAGGTGCAGCTGCAGCGAGCCCTCGAGCATTTGCATCGGCGTGGTCGGCTTGAAGGCATCGGCGACGTGCGCCGGCATCATGACCTGAGGGGCGGTGGTGGCCGCGAAGAAGGAGTCGGACATCGACGGCGTGGTCGAACGCATCACCGCCGCGCCGCGCCGGCTGCTGCCGGACTCGCCGACCATCATGCGTTCGATCGCGTCGATCTTGTCCTTGACGTCGCCGTCCGCGCGCGCACCGCTGTCCTGCGTGCGCACCTCGGAATCGTCCAGGTGCGACAGGCCTTCCAGGCCGGCGATGCCTTCGCCGGTGAGGCCTTCGCGCCGGATCTTGCGGAGCATGTCGAACTCGCGCTTGCGCACGAAGTCGTTGCGGCGCTTGCGCTCGATCATGGCCTTGAGCTCGGTCTTGGCCTGATCGTCTTCCTTGTGCTCTTGAGGGTTGCCGTTCAGGTCTGCCCAGTCGGTGGTCGGGTTGAGCGCGAACCGCACCACCTTGCGGAGGAAGCCGCTCTTCTGGGGTTCCTTGGGTTCAGACATGAGGGCTGTGCGAGGCCGCGCGCAAGAGGCTGATCGGAGGGTGGCTGCGGCGGGTGCGCCGGGTCAATCGCCGAACAGTTTCTGCTTCAGCTCCCGGCGCTGTTGCGCTTCGAGAGAAAGTGTAGCGGTGGGTCGCGCCAGCAGCCGGCCGAGACCGATGGGTTCACCTGTTTCATCGCAGTAACCGTAGTCACCAGATTCGATCCGCGACAGGGCCTGCGAGATCTTCTTGAGCAGCTTGCGCTCGCGGTCCCGGGTGCGCAGCTCGAGGGCGTGCTCTTCCTCGATCGTGGCGCGGTCGGCCGGGTCGGGGACGATGGAGGTGTCCTCGCGCAGGTGCTCGGTGGTCTCTCCCGCGTTGCTCAGCAGGTCGTTCTTCTGGGCTTCCAGTCGGACGCGGAAGAACTCGAGCTGCTTCTCGTTCATGTACTCGCTGTCGGGCATGGCGAGCAGCTCGGCATCGCTCATGTCGCGGCCGGACTTGGTCTTCCAGGCATTGGCGAGTTTCGGGTCGGCTTTCTGGGCCGCACGGGTGGCTTCGTTCACGGGCATGGGACGACTCGAGGAGGTTGGCAGGTTGGAGGGCGCTGCGACCACCAGGGCGGTCGAACTGCGGACATCTCGGGCCGAGCCGGATGTGTTTCTGTTGCTTGTGTCGAGACGCCGGCCAGCTCGTCGCGGACGAGTTGCCGGCCGGTCTCAGGCGCCGGCACCGACCTGGACTCGGCTGAGTCGCTGCGATGCTCCTGGCCCCTTCGGGCGCGCGGATTGTAGCCACGCAGCCCTGACGCGCACCGGGGGATCGAGGCGCGTGTCATGGCAGCGTGGTGCCGATCACACCAGGCAGTGTTCCAGCCCTTGCTGGAACACCTCGCGGGGCAGGTCGATGCCGATGAACACCATCTTGCTGCCGCGTTCCTCATCGGCGGCCCACTTCGGGCCCAGGTCGCTGCCCATCAGCTGGTGCACGCCCTGGAAGATGACCTTGCGGTCGGTGCCCTGCATCAGCAGCACACCCTTGTAGCGCAGCATCTTCGGACCGTAGATCTGCACGATCGAGCCGAGGAAGTCCTCGAGCTTGGCCGGGCTGAAGGCTCGGTTCGAACGGAACACGAAGGACTTCACGTCGTCGTCGTGGTGGTGATGGTGCGGGTGGTCGCAGTGCTCGCCGTGCGCGTGGTCGTGGTGGTCATGATCGTGCGCGGGTCCATGGCCGTCGCCGCTCAGGAACTCGGGATCGATCTCGAGCTTGGCGTTGAGGTTGAAGCCGCGCAGGTCGAAGACCTCGGCAATCGACACCTCGCCGAAGTGGACGCGGCTCTGGGGTGCGCGCGGGTTCATGTGCTTGAGGCGATGCACCAGCGCGTCGACCGCGGCCGGATCGGCGATGTCGGTCTTGCTGATGAAGATCTGGTCGGCGAACCCGACCTGACGGCGCGCTTCCTGGCGGTCATCGAGCTGCTGCCCGGCATGCTTGGCATCGACCAGGGTCAGGACCGAATCGAGCAGGTAGCTCTCGGCGATCTCGTCGTCCATGAAGAAGGTCTGTGCCACGGGGCCCGGGTCGGCCAGGCCGGTGGTCTCGATCACGACCCGGTCGAACTGCAGCTCGCCCTTGCGGCGGCGCTGTGCCAGGTCGTTGAGCGTGGCGCGCAGGTCCTCGCGGATGGTGCAGCAGATGCAGCCGTTGCTCATCTGGATGATCTGTTCCTCGGTCTCGGCCACGAGGATGTCGTTGTCGATGTTCTCCTCGCCGAACTCGTTCTCGATCACCGCGATCTTCTGACCATGGGCCTCGGAGAGCACGCGCTTGAGCAGCGTCGTCTTGCCCGAGCCGAGGAAGCCGGTGAGGATGGTGGCGGGGATGAGGCCGGTGGACATGGAGATCGACTTTCGCAGGAAATGACGGGGCCGGCGCGCGGTGGCGCGGAGCAGCCCCCTGACATGGGGATCATGCACTGTCTGTCAAGGGTCAGGTGTCGTCAAGGCGCGGTGACAGGGGCTCGAACCGCCTGGGATGTAACGACCATCGGGTATTCTTGGCGCGTCCCAACTTCCGGCACCAGGCCGTGTCCGAACCTCAGCCAGGTTCGCGTTCCGCACGCGAATCGGGGCGTTCCAGCCCCCAAGACCGGCGCTCGCTGTTCGAGCGCGTCCTCGAGTTCATCTCGCCCGGCCCGGACTCCACCGACGAGTTGATCGAGACCCTGGCCGACGCCGAGAAGCGCGAGCTGATCGACCCCGAATCGCGCGCCATGCTCGAAGGGGTGATCCGGATGGCGGCGCTGACCGCTGGCGACGCGATGGTCGCCGCGCCCCGGATGGACCTGCTCGACATCGCCGCTCCCTACGACGAGCTGCTGGCCAATGTCATCGACTGCGCGCACTCGCGCTTCCCGGTCTACGACGGCGAGCGCGAGAACATCATCGGCATCCTGCTGGCCAAGGACCTGCTCAAGCTGCAGCGCGCGCCCGAGCTGAACCTTCGCACGCTGCTGCGCCCGGCCGTGTTCGTGCCCGAGTCCAAGGGCCTCAACGAGCTGCTGCGCGACTTCCGCTCCAACCGCAACCACCTCGCGCTGGTGGTCGACGAGTTCGGCCGCGTCGCCGGGCTGATCACCATCGAGGACGTGCTCGAGGAGATCGTCGGCGAGATCGAGGACGAGTTCGACGAGAAGGACGCCGAGGCCGGCATCTACACGCTGGCCGATGGCAGCCAGCGCGTTGCCGGTGATGCCCACATCCAGGCGGTGGCCGAGACCTTCGCGGTCGAGCTGCCGGCCGAGGGCTTCGAGACCATCGGCGGCCTGGTCGCTCATCAGCATGGCCAGGTGCCGCGCCGGGGCGAGGCGGTCGAGATCGCCGGCCTGCTCTTCACCGTCATGCTGACGCGGGGTGGTGCGGTGCGCTGGTTCAAGGTCACCCGTGCAGCGGCCAGTACGCGCACCGTCGACGCCTGAGCGGGCGTCCTTGCCTGTCACGCCATCCCCGAGTCTTCCGACATGAGCCTGCGACCCGCCCTCGTGGCGCCCTGGCCGCTGAGCCTGACCGCGCCGGCCGCACTGCTGTGCGGCGGTCTGATGGCATGGGCGCTGGCGCCGCGCGCCATGCCCGGCCTGCAGCTCCTGGCACTGGCCGGCCTGCTGCTGTTGATCGCGGCGGGACGCGCGGGCATCGGCCGGTCCGCCGGCCTGGGCCTGCTGGCCGGCACCGGCTGGATGGCCGGCAGCTTCTGGTGGCTCTACGTCAGCATGCACGACTACGGCGGCCTGGCCGCGCCGCTGGCCGTGCTGGCCGTGCTGGCGCTGGCGGCGGCGCTGGCGCTGCTGGTCGCGGCGGCGATGGCGCTGTGGCGGGCCTTGCGCAGCGGCCGGACCGGCGTCGACGTGGCCTGGCTGGCCGCCCTGTGGCTGGCCATCGAGCTGGCGCGTGGCGAATGGTTCACCGGCTTTCCCTGGGGTGCCAGCGGCTATGCGCACACCGACGGGCTGCTGGCCGTTCTGGCGCCCTGGATCGGCGTCTACGGCGTCGGCGCGGTGGCGGCGGCGCTGTCGGCCTGGTTCGCGCTGGAGCTGTCGGCTCGTCTGTCCGGTCGACGTGACCGCTGGCTGGCGCTGTCGCTGGCGACGCTGACGCTGGCGGGCGCCGGCTGGTTGCCGGCGCTGCGCGGCCCGGACTTCACGCAGGCGGGGGAGCGATTGAGCGTGACCCTGCTGCAAGGCAACGTCAGCCAGGACGAGAAGTTCAATGCCGAGCGCCTGCCCGAGGCGCTGGACTGGCATCTGCGCACGCTCCTCGCCGCTCGCACCGATCTGGTCGTCGCGCCGGAGACGGCGATCCCCTTGCTGCCCGATCAGCTGCCCGACGGCCTGTGGCACCAGTTCACCGAGCAGGTCGGCGCCAGCGGCCAGCATGTGCTGGTCGGCCTGCCGCTGGGCGACTTCGAGCATGGCTACACCAACTCGGTGGCCGGTCTGGGGCCGACCGGCACGCCGGTCTACCGCTACGACAAGCATCACCTGGTGCCCTTCGGCGAGTTCGTGCCGCGTGGCTTCCGCTGGTTCGTCGACGCGATGCACATCCCGCTCGGGGACTTCAGCCGCGGACCGCTGGTCGCGCCGCCGTTCCGGGTCCGCGGCGTCGCGGTCGCACCCAACATCTGCTACGAGGATCTGTTCGGCGAGGAACTGGCCGCGCGCTTTGTCGGTGCGCCGGCCGATGTGCCTGGCGTGCTGGCCAACGTCAGCAACATTGCCTGGTTCGGCCGCAGCGTGGCGGTGCCGCAGCACCTGCAGATCTCGCGCATGCGCACGCTCGAACTCCAGCGTCCGATGCTGCGGGCGACCAACACCGGCGCCACCGTCGTGATCGACCACCGTGGCGAGGTCCGACACGCCCTGCCGCCGCACGAACGCGGCGTGCTGGTCGGTGAGGTCGAGTCGCGCAGCGGCCTCACGCCCTACGCGGCCTGGGTCGGCCGTACCGGACTCTGGCCGGCCTGGCTGTTCGCGCTGGGCATGATGCTTTGGCGCGTCCGGCGTACTTCCGGTTCGGATCAGGTTCGACACGCATTGACGTGAACTGGTTGACAGGGCATGTCCGAAACTGCCATTTCGTCACGTTAAAATCTGCGAGTCCGTGTGTTCCGCATGCGGCCCCACTCACAGCTGCCATCAGGACCAACAATGATCCGTCTGACCTCCGCCGCCCTCATCGCCATCACGCTGGCCGCTTGCTCCAGCACGCCGCCGGCCCCTGCGCCCGCTCCGGCCCCGGCCCCCGTGTCGGCCCCGGCTCCGGCCCCCGCGCCCGCCCCGGCTCCGGCCGCGCCTGCCGCCCCGGCCGCCGCTCCCACGAACACCAACGCCGCTGCCGCCCTGGCCGCTCACCTGGATCCGAACAGCGACCTGTCGAAGAAGCGCAGCATCTATTTCGACTTCGACCAGTTCGTGGTCCGCGCCGAAGACCGTCCGGTCGTCGAACTGCACGGCAAGTACCTGGCCTCGGCCCCGGCCGTGAAGGTCGTGATCGAAGGCAATGCCGACGAGCGCGGCAGCAGCGAATACAACCTGGCGCTGGGCAACAAGCGCGCCCAGGCCGTCGTCCAGTCGCTGAAGCTGCTGGGCGCACGTGACGCGCAGCTCGAGGCCGTCAGCTACGGCGAAGAGCGTCCGGTCGCTACGGGCAGCACCGAAGAGGCGTGGGCCAAGAACCGCCGCGCCGACGTCAAGTACCGCTGATCGGGCGGATCGGGATCGGCGCCAGGCGCAGGTCCCGACTGCATGTTGAACGGCCGGCTCGTCCGGCCGTTTTCTTTGGGGCCTCGCCACGCGACCATCGCGGGCCGGGCCATGAACGGAACCCCGCGCGATGGCTTTGCTGACCCTGCTCGATGCCAGTCTGGCCTATGGCCACGTGGCGCTGCTCGACCATGCCGCGATGTCGGTCGAGAACGGCGAGCGCATCGGCCTGATCGGCCGCAACGGCAGCGGCAAGTCCTCGCTGCTGAAGATCCTGGCCGGCATGGAGCTGCCCGATGACGGCCTGCTGCAGGTCCAGCAGGGGCTGCGACGGGTCTACGTCGCACAGGAGCCCGCCTTCGAGGCCGGCGCGACCGTCTTCGAGGCCGTCAGCGACGGCGTCGCCGAGGCCCGCGACCTGCGCGCCCGCTACGAGAACCCGGCGCCGGGCGAGGACCTCGATGCCCTGCAGAGCCGCATCGAGGCGGTCGACGGCTGGACCTGGGAGCAGCGCGTCGACGAGACGCTGCACCGCCTGCAGCTGGATCCGGACCGCCAGGTCGACGCGCTGTCGGGCGGCCTGCGCAAGCGCGTCGCGCTGGCGCGTGCGCTGGCCGCGGCGCCCGACGTGCTGCTGCTCGACGAGCCGACCAACCACCTCGATCTCGACGCGATCCTGTGGCTGCAGGAATTGCTGACCAGCTTCCGCGGTGCGCTGGTGGTGATCACCCACGACCGCGCCTTCCTGGATGCCGTCTCGACCCGCATCGTCGAACTCGACCGCGGCGTGCTGCGCAGCTACCCGGGGCGCTTCTCGGCCTACGAGGCGACCAAGGCGCGCGAGCTGCAGGACGAGGCCTTGGCGCAGGCCCGCTTCGACAAGCTGCTGGCGCAGGAGGAGGTCTGGATCCGCAAGGGCGTCGAAGCCCGCCGGACCCGCAGCGTCGGGCGCATCGCCCGGCTGGAGCGGCTGCGCGAGCAGCGCGCCGCACGCCGTGACGTGGTCGGCAAGGCCAAGCTGGAGCTCGATGCCGGCATGCGCAGCGGCAAGATCGTGGCCGAGCTCGAAGGGGTCTCGAAGGCCTTTGGCGAGCGCACCATCGTGCGCGGCTTCGACTACACCGTGCTTCGCGGCGACAAGGTCGGCCTGATCGGACCGAACGGCGCGGGCAAGACGACGCTGCTCAAGCTCATCCTCGGCCAGCTCGCGCCGGACGCCGGCACGGTCCGGCTGGGCACCCAGATCCAGGTCGCCTACTTCGACCAGATGCGCGAGGTGCTGAACCCCGAAGCCACCCTGGCCGACACCATCAGCCCGGGCAGCGAGTGGGTCGAGATCGGCGGCACGCGCAAGCATGTGATGGGCTACCTCGGCGACTTCCTGTTCGCCCCGGCACGGGCCAACTCGCCGGTCAAGAGCCTGTCCGGCGGCGAGCGCAACCGGCTGCTGCTGGCGCGCCTGTTCGCCCGGCCGGCCAACGTGCTGGTGCTGGACGAACCGACCAACGACCTCGACATCGAGACGCTGGAGCTGCTCGAGGACCTGTTGACGGACTACCCCGGCACGGTCTTCCTCGTCAGCCACGACCGGACCTTCCTGGATGCCGTCGTGACCAGCACGCTGGTCAGCGAGGGCGACGGCGCCTGGCGCGAGTACGAGGGCGGTGTGGAGGACTGGCTGCAGCAGTCTCGCCGCGCGGCGGCGCTGGCGGCGAAGGACGCCGCCAAGGCGGCCGCGCCGAAGGCCCTGGCCGCCCCGGCGCCTGTTGCCGGGCCTGTCGCCGCGCCTGCGCCTGCGCGGCGCAAGCTCAGCTACAAGGAGCAGCGTGAGCTCGACGAGCTGCCGGTCCGCATCGCGGCGCTGGAGTCGGAGCAGAAGGCGCTGTCCGAGCAGCTCGCCGGTACGGCGCTCTACAGCGAGACGCCGCAGCGGGTGGCTGGCGTCCATGCGCGGCATGCCGAGATCGACGACGAGCTGATGGCGCTGCTGGAGCGCTGGGAAAGCCTGTCGGGACCGGCCCGCTGACCGGACCGCCGATGCCGCAGCAGCGGTGGTGGCCGGCTCAGGCCTGCTCCGCCAGCAGCTGGCGGAGGTCGGCGACCAGGTCGGCGGCCGTCGTGCCGTTGCGCACGTAGAGGCGGATGCGCCCGCGCGGGTCGAAGACGTAGGACGCGGCGGTGTGGTCCATCGTGTAGCGACCCGCCTCGGGGCCGGGCGCCTTGCGGTAGAAGACCTTGAAGGTGCGTGCGGTGGCGAGTGTCTGCGCCGCGTCGCCGCGCAGCGCGATCCAGTCGCTGGCAAAGCTGGCGACATAGGGCCGCAGCAGCTCGGGCGTGTCGCGCTCGGGGTCGATGGTCACCAGGATGCCGACCAGCTTGTCGCCGTCGCGGCCCAGCAGCGTGCGGGCCTCGGCCAGCATCGCCAGCGTGGTCGGGCAGACATCCGGGCACTGCGTGTAGCCGAAGAAGACCACCGGCAGGCGGCCCTTGAAGTCGGCCAGCGTGCGGATGCGGCCGTCCAGGTCGGGCAGTTCGAGGCGGTTGGCGTAGTCCGCGCCGGTGATGTCGACCGACTTGAAGGGTGGCCGCGGCGGCGCGTCGCACCCGGCCAGCCACAGCGGCAAGGCGGCGCTGGCCGCGGACGCCAGCAGCCGGCGCCGGTCGGGCCGGCGCAGCACCGGTCGCGCGGGCGTCGTCATGTCAGCGCTGCCAGGGCAGCAGGTAGTGGTCGACCAGCAGCGCCGCGAACAGCAGCGACAGGTGCCAGATCGAGAAGCGGAAGGTCTCGCGCGCCAGCGCCTCGCTGTAGGCGCGCCACAGCCGGAAGGCGTACTGGATGAAGCGCGCGCCCAGCACCAGCGCGCTCGCCAGGTAGAGCCAGCTGCTCATGCCCTGGACGAAGGGCAGCAGCGTCGCGGCCAGCAGCACGAAGGTGTAGAGCAGGATCTGCAGCCGCGTGAACTCGTTGCCGTGCGTGACGGGCAGCATCGGCAGGCCGGCGCGGGCGTAGTCCTCCACGCGGTAGAGCGCCAGGGCCCAGAAGTGCGGTGGCGTCCACAGGAAGATGATCAGGCAGAGGATGGCCGACTCAGGTCCGACCTCGCCGGTCAAGGCGGCCCAGCCCAGCACCGGCGGCATCGCGCCGGAGGCGCCGCCGATGACGATGTTCTGTGGCGTCAGCGGCTTGAGCACGACGGTGTAGATGACCGCGTAGCCGACAAAGGTGCCGAAGGTCAGCCAGGCCGTCAGCGGGTTGACCCATTCGTGCAGCACCAGCATGCCCGCGCCGCCCAGCACGGCCGAGAAAACCAGCGCCTGCTTGCGGCTGAGTTCGCCGCGCGCGGTCGGACGCCAGGCCGTGCGCTTCATGCGCGCGTCGATGTGTTGCTCGATCAGGCAGTTGAAGGCCGCCGCCGCGCTGGCGACCAGCCAGATGCCGACGGTGCCCCACAGCGCCAGGCGTGCCTGTTCGAGGTCCGGCAGGCCGGGAACGGCCAGCAACATGCCGATGGCGGCGCAGAAGACGATCAGCTGGACGACCCGCGGCTTGGTCAGCGCGAGGTACTGGCGCCAGGGCGAGAGGGACGGTGCGGCGGCGCTCGAGGTGGCGTTCATGCGGACTCGGGTGTGGCGGCTGGCCGGGCGTCGTGACGCGCGGCCGGCCGGGACGGCGTGGTGCCGTCGGCATCGAAGGTGGAACGACGTGCCGCAGCGGGTGCGACCGAGGCCGCCAGCAGGGCGGCCAGCACGGCGACCAGCGCGGCAGCGCCGGCGGTGTGGGCGAGGGCGGCCAGCAGCGGCCAGCCGAGCACGACGTTGGACAGGCCGCTGGCCAGCTGCCAGGCCGACAGGCCGATCAGCCAGGCGCCATAGGGCCGTGCCGGCGCATCGGCATGGCGACGCAGCGCGAAGGCCAGTGCCAGCATCGCGGCCAGCACCGCGAACGCGGCGAGCCGATGTGTCACGTGGATGGCCGTCAGCGTGGCCAGCGTCAGGTTGTGGCCGTCAGCGGTCAGGCCCAGCGCAGGTCGCCAGGTGTAGGCATGGGTGAAGTCCATCTCGGGCCACCAGCTGCCCTGGCAGGTCGGGAAGTCGGTGCAGGCCAGCACGGCGTAGTTGGTGCTGACCCAGCCACCCAGCGTGACCTGCACGATCACCAGCAGCAGCACCGCGAGCACGGCTCGGCGCAGGCCAGCGGTCAGGCGGACCGGGCTGGGCCAGAGGCCGTCACCCGGCATGTTGGCCGCCGATGCCGGTGTGGCCAGCGCGGCGGTGTAGCGCTGCGCCTGCACCGCCAGCAGCGCCAGCAGGCCGATGCCGCCCAGCAGGTGCAGCGTGACGATGCCGGGGTTCAGCTTCATCGTCACGGTCAGCGCACCGAAGGCACCCTGCAGGCAGACCCAGATCAGGCTCAGCGTTGACCAGCCCGGCGAGACCGGCACGCTGGCGAGCGCCGAACCGGTGGCCCGGCGAGCCGCGCGCCAGCTCCAGGCGCACAGCACGACCAGCAGCATGCCCACGCCGGTGGCCAGGTAGCGGTGGATCATCTCGACCCAGGCCTTGCCGTGGGTCACCGGTCCGGTCGGCATGGCGGTCTGCGCGGCGTGAATTTCGGGGCTCGCGCCGATCGGGCTGACGCTGCCGTAGCAGCCGGGCCAGTCCGGACAACCGAGGCCTGAGTCCGACAGTCGTGTGTAGGCGCCAAAGACGATCAGGTCGAAGGTCAGGAACAGGGCCAGCAGCGTCAGCGCCCGCAGGCGCTGCGGCGTGCTGGCGTGACGTTGGCGGCGCAGCAGCCACAGGATCGGGCCGGCGGCCAGCGCCAGGCCGATCGCGGCCAGCAACAGCACGGGGCTGAGATCGATCAGTTCGGCGTTCATGTCCATCGTGTCGGGGCAGGCGAGGAGGTCGTCGGCTCGGAGGGGATCAGAGGGCCTCGCGGCCCGGCCGGTCCCACGAGGCGGCGGCACGCAGCAGGCGGTCAAGGTCACGGCGCACCTTGGCCGGATCGAACTCGGCCGGTACCCGCATCATCCATTGGCCATGCGGGTCGACGAGGTAGAGGTGGTCGCCGAGCCGGTGGCCGGGGTCCGGCGCCAGCCAGCTCGCGAGCTGACCTTCGATGGCGCGCAGCACGGTCGCGTTGGCCATCGCGGGCATCAGTGCCTCGCGCGGCGGCGTCGTGCCGGTCACCAGCCAGACGCGGTCGACGCGGTCGCGGTCCCGGCCCAGGCCCTCGCGCAGTTGGCGCTGGGCGTACAGCAGCTTCTCGCAGGTGGCGTCGCAGAGGCCGTCGGAGACCGCCACGAGCAGCCACTGGCCGCGCAGCGCACGGGCGTCGACAGGCTGACCTTCCAAGGTCTGAAGGCTTAGCTGCGCCGGCGCCGGCAGTGCGCGGGTCGGGACGATGAGCGTGCTGTAGTTGGTGTGCGACTGCGGGCGGATCACGTAGAACGTGAAGTAGGACGCGATCACCGGCGAGGCGCACATCAGCAGGATCAGCATCATGCGCAGCCGGCCGGTCCGGGTGCGCTGATCGGGATCGAGCGGCTGGACCGGCAGGCTGTGGACCGTCAGGCCGAGCGGCTCGTCCTCGTCAGGCCGGGGCGCGGCGACGCTGCTGGAGGCGGGGACGGATGAGTTGGAACCAGACATAGAGTCCTGCGCAAAGAGCGCTGAGGGCGAACCATTGGGCGGCGTAGCCGAGATGCTTCTGGACGTCGACGGCCGGCAGCGGCCAGTCGCGCAGCAGCGGCGCCTCGTCGGCTGCAACCGGGTCGGTCTGCAGGATCGAGGCCGGCCGCAGCGGCAGGCCCAGCGCCGAGGCGTGGGCGGCGAGGTCGAGATTCTGGCGGATGAGGCCGCGGCCGGCGTCGCCGAAGTCGTAGAGCTTGGACGGCGGCGGGGCGATGCGGCCTTGCAGCGTCACCTCGCCCTCGGGCCGGGGCAGCGGCGCCAGGCGGGTGCGGTCCTGGGCGTCACGCGGGATCCAGCCGCGCAGCACCATCACCGCGTCGTTCGGGCCGAGTTGCAGCGGCGTGGCGACGTAGAAGCCCGGCCGGCCCTGCATCTGGCGGTTCTCGAGGAAGACCGTGCCGTCGTGGCGCCAATGGCCGTGCAGCGTGACCCGGCGGTCATGCAAGGACGGATCGCCCGCCTGGGCCCGTGGCCAGCCCGCGCCGTCCAGTGCCGGCTGCGCATGACGAGACTCGATCTGTTGCTGCAGGCGGATCTTCTGGTCGGCCCGGTCGAGTTGCCAGATGCCCAGCCTTGCCGTCAGTGCGCAGACCACCAGGGCCGCGACAAGCACGATCCCGCCCTGCAGGCGTCGACGCGGAGACGGTGGCTCGGGAAGTCGGGTGGAATAATCGGTCGCCATGAAACTCATCATCGGACTGGCCTTCGTCGTCATTCTCGGAGCGCTGGCCTCGGCCGGTGTCTTCATGCTCAAGCGGCCCCGCGAGGACGCGGGTCAGGACGAGCGGGGCCGCATGGCCCGGGCGCTGACCTTGCGCATCGCCGCGTCGGTGGCCGTCTTCCTGTTCGTGCTGCTGAGCTGGCTCATGGGCTGGATCCATCCCACCGGTGTGCCGCTCAAGCCGATCTGATCCGGCCTTGCCCACCTCGACCTTCACCAATGAAAAGAGCGCCCGCGAGGCGCTCTTTTCACGTGTGCAGCGAGATGGCGGTGACGGGCACCGCCGCAGGCCTCACAGCCAGTAGACGACGATGTACAGGCCAAGCCAGACGACGTCGACGAAATGCCAGTACCAGGCCGCGCCTTCGAAGCCGAAATGGCGCTTGGCGCTGAAGTGGCCCTTCTGCAGGCGCAGCGTGATGAACAGCAGCATCAGCATGCCCACGAACACGTGGAAGCCGTGGAAGCCGGTCAGCAGGAAGAAGGTCGAGCCGAAGACGCCCGACGACAGCTTCAGGTTCAGGTCGCTGTAGGCATGCGAATACTCGTAGCCCTGGAAGCCCAGGAAGACGATGCCCAGCAGCACGGTGACCCACATCCAGCGGATGCACTTGGCACGCTGGTCGGCGATCAGCGCATGGTGGGCGATCGTCAGCGTCACGCCCGAGGTCAGCAGCAGCGCGGTGTTGATGGTCGGGATCGGCCACGGACCCATGGTCAGGAAGGCATCGACGGTACCGGCCGGGGATGCGGTCACGCCAGCGGCGACGCTGGGCCAGAGGGCCTTGAAGTCGGGCCACAGCAGCGAGTTCTCGAGGCTGCCCAGGCTCGGCACCGACTGCACGCGCAGCCAGTAGAGCGCGCCGAAGAAGGCGCCGAAGAACATCACTTCCGAGAAGATGAACCAGGCCATGCTCCAGCGATAGGAGATGTCGATGCGGTCGCTGTAGAGGCCGCCTTCGCTCTCGCCAGCGGCTTCACCGAACCACTGGCGCAGCACCACCGCGACCCAGGCCAGGCCCGCCAGCAGGGAATAGGCGCCCCAGCCATGGCCGTTGATCCACTGGCCGGCGCCGAGGATCACGAAGAACAGGCCGATGGCCATCATGACCGGGTGCCGCGAGGGCGCCGGGACGTAGTAGTAGGGCGTGGCGCCCTTGCTCGCTGCCGACATGTCTAGCTCCTGAATCTGGCTGATGTCTGTGGTTGTCTGGTGAGGCGAACCCGCGGGTTCGTTCGGATCTCGGGTATCAGGTGGCCGCGCCGCTGGCGACGATCCACTTCACCAGCATGACCAGGCCCAGCACGAAGAGCAGGGCAGCGATCACGCCGGTGATGATCACGTGCACCGGGTTGAGCCGGTTCACGTCGTTCTGGTAGTCGCGGCCGCGGCGGATGCCGAGGAAGGACCAGGCGACGGCCGTGGCCGTCTGGCGAAACGACAGCTTGCGCTGCGCGGCCGCCTTCAGGTCGGCTCCCGGTGCAGCGGCGTCTTGAGGTTCGTTGGCCATCATGAGCCCGGTGTCGGGACAACTTGCGGGTTGGCTGCGGCACTGCTGCCGTTGGCGCCCTTCACCTTGGATCCCACCTCGAAGAAGGTGTAGGACAGGGTGATGGTGGTGACGTCCTTCGGCAGCTTCGGATCGATCACGAAGACCACCGGCCAGCTCTTGGCTTCGCCCGGCTTCAGCGTGTACTCGTTGAAGCAGAAGCACTCCAGCTTGTTGAAGTGCGGCGTCGCGTTCATTGGCGCGTAGCTCGGGATGGCCTGGGCCGCCATGGTCCGGTTCTGCACGTTGCGGAACTCGTACATGACGGTCGTGACCTCGCCCGGATGGACCTGCACCGAGCGCTGCGCCGGCTTGAAGTCCCACGGGCCCCGTGCGTTCGCGTCGAACTCGACGGTGATCGTGCGGGTGCGGTCGACCTGGGTGTTGCGCAACGCCTCGGCCTGGGTCGCGCGGCCTGTCACGCGGGCTTCGTTGAGCGTCAGCACGTTGATGCCCATGGCCTCGCAGATCGCGCGGTACATGGGCACCAGCGCATAGCCGAAGCCGAACATCAGGCCGGCGATCACCGCGAGCTTGCCCATCATGCGGATGTTGTCGCGGCGCACGCCGGTGGGCGTGCCGGCGGCTGCGAGGGTGCGGGTGTCGCGCGTCATCGGATCACTTGCCCAGCATCGTCACCTTGGCAAAGAAGCCAAGGAAGAAGACGACCGCAACGCTCGCCAGGATCAAGCCGAGCTTGAGGTTCTGGCGGCGCTTCTCGTCAGGGGGCTTGGACATGTGGGGACTGCTTCAGGTTCCGATGGGCGCACATGGCGCAAGGATCAGCCGATCACCTTGGTGGCGGTGGCGTCCAGCTTGGGCGGGTTCTCGAAGGTGTGGAAGGGCGCCGGCGAAGGCACTTCCCACTCCAGGCCTTCAGCCGCTTCCCAGGGCTTCTGGGATGCCTTCGGGCCCTGGCCACGCATCATCGGGATCACGACGAACACGAAGAAGTAGACCTGGCACAGACCGAAGCCCAGGCCGCCGATCGACGCCAGTGCATTGAAGTCGGCGAACTGCAGCGGGTAGTCGGCGTAGCGGCGCGGCATGCCGGCCAGGCCGAGGAAGTGCATCGGGAAGAAGGTGACGTTGAAGAACACCATCGACGCCCAGAAGTGGATCTTGCCGCGCGTCTCGGAGTACATGACGCCGGTCCACTTCGGACCCCAGTAGTACACGCCGGCGAACATCGCGAACAGCGAACCGGCCACCAGCACGTAGTGGAAGTGGGCCACGACGTAGTAGGTGTCCTGCAACTGGATGTCGATCGGGGCCATCGACAGGATCAGGCCGGTGAAGCCGCCCATCGAGAACACGAAGATGAAGCCGACGGCCCACAGCATCGGGGTCTCGAAGGTCATCGAGCCCTTCCACATCGTGGCGACCCAGTTGAAGACCTTCACGCCGGTCGGCACCGAGATCAGCATCGTCGCGTACATGAAGAACAGCTGGCCGGTCAGCGGCATGCCGGTCGTGTACATGTGGTGGGCCCACACGATGAACGACAGGATCGCGATCGATGCGGTCGCGTAGACCATCGAGGCGTAGCCGAACAGCTTCTTGCGTGCGAAGGCCGGGACGATCTGGCTGATGATGCCGAAGGCCGGCAGGATCATGATGTAGACCTCGGGGTGACCGAAGAACCAGAACACGTGCTGGTACAGGATCGGATCACCGCCGCCGGCGGGGTTGAAGAAGGTCGTGCCGAAGTGTCGGTCGGTCAGCGTCATCGTGATCGCGCCGGCGAGCACGGGCATCACCGCGATCAGCAGGTAGGCCGTGATCAGCCAGGTCCACGCGAACATCGGCATCTTCATCAGCGTCATGCCGGGGGCGCGCATGTTGAGGATGGTCACGATGATGTTGATCGAGCCCATGATCGACGAGGCGCCGAGGATGTGCATCGCGAAGATGCCGGCGTCCATCGAGGGACCCATCTGCAGCGTCAGCGGCGCGTAGAGCGTCCAGCCGGCGGCGGGTGCACCACCGGGCATGAAGAAGCTCGCCACGAGCATGATGGCCGCCGGGATCATCAGCCAGAAGCTGAAGTTGTTCATCCGGGCGAAGGCCATGTCGGACGCGCCGATCTGGAGCGGCAGCATCCAGTTCGCGAAGCCGACGAAGGCCGGCATGATCGCGCCGAACACCATGATCAGGCCGTGCATGGTCGTGAACGAGTTGAACAGCTCGGGGTTCACGTACTGCAGGCCGGGCTGGAACAGCTCAAGGCGGATCAGCAGGGCAAGGACGCCGCCGATCATCAGCATGGCGAAGGCGAACAGCAGGTACAGCGTACCGATGTCCTTGTGGTTGGTCGCGAAGACCCAGCGACGCCAGCCATGTGGCGCGTGGTGATCGTCGTGTCCGTGACCGTCGTCGTGGGCGTGGCCACCGGGGTGGAGAACTGCGCTCATGGGTCGAATACCTCTCGGTTGAGCCTGGATTACTTGCGAGCCGCGAGGACGTCGGCCGGCTGCACGATCTGACCGGTCTTGTTCGACCAGTTGTTCTTCGTGTAGGTGATCACGGCGGCGATCTCGGTGTCGGACAGGGCCTTCCACGACGGCATGGCACCGTTGTTCTGGCCATTCAGGAGGACGGCGATCTGCTTGGTCTTGTCGGCGTCCAGCACGACCGGCGCACCGTCGACGGCCTTGATCGGACCGGCACCCTTGCCGTTGGCCTGGTGGCAGGCCTGGCAGTTGGCGGCGTAGACCTTCTCGCCGCGGGCGACCAGGTCAGGCAGGGACCAGACCTTGGCCGGATCGTCGGCCTTGGCAGCCAGCTTCTTCTTCTCGCCGGCGACCCACGCGCTGTAGTCCTCTTGCGAGAGCACCTTCACGTGGATGGGCATGTAGGCGTGTTCCTTGCCGCACAGCTCCACGCACTGGCCGTGGAAGTCGCCAACGACTTCGGCGCGGAACCAGGTGTCACGCACGAAGCCGGGGATGGCGTCCTGCTTGATGCCGAACTGCGGCACGGTGAACGAGTGGATCACGTCGTCCGCCGTGGTGATGAGGCGGACCTTCTTGCCAACCGGCACGACCAGCGGGTTGTCGACCTTGAGCAGGTAGTCATCGATGTCGGCGGGCTTGCCCGAGTCCGACATGACGCGGTGGCTGGTGTCGAGCGTGGACAGGAAGCCGATGCCTTCGCCTTCGCCCTTCAGGTAGTCGTAGCCCCATTTCCACTGGTAGCCGGTGACCTTGACGGTCAGGTCGGCATTGGTGGTGTCCTTCTGCGCGACCACCGTCTTGGTGGCCATGGCGCCCATCGCGATCACGATGATGAAGGGCACGATCGTCCAGGCGATCTCGACGGTGATGCTCTCGTGGAAGTTGGCCGGCTTGTGGCCCTTGGACTTCCGGTGCTTGATGATCGAATAGAACATCACGCCGAAGACGCCGAGGAAGATCACCGTGCAGATGATCATCATGATCCAGTGCAGCTGGTGCAGGTTCTCGGACATCTTGCTCGCGCCGACCGGCAGGTCCATCTGACGGACGGAGGGGCCTCCGGGCAGGTCGTTCACCGCCCAGGCAGCCGGCGCGGCCAGCGCGGCAAACGCAGCCAGGCCGACAGGGGCCAGGTGCCGTCGCAGAGCATTCATGGTCTTCATCGTCTTCACTTTCCGTTCATCACCCGGTGCCCGCCCGGACGTCGCCGGGCTCGGCACACTGCGCTTGAGAGTTGCCTGACCATCCACGCCGCCCCGACGGCCGGTGCGGTGCGGGGTCACTGTGCCCCGGGCCTGGCAAGCACGTCATCCAGATTGCTCCGGATGACATGGCAGGACCCTTGGTGCGCCTGGGGCACGCATCACCGTGCGCCGTGCCACCTCTGACACGAAGCGGCCCGCGACGGTGCGCGGGCCTTGGTGAGGATCAAGTCAAGTGCATCGGGCACTTGACCGGGATCATTGCGTCGCCTTGCAGCTCAACCCGTGAATTCTACGAGGGGCACATCGGCTCGCAAAGAATGTTCACAACTCGAAGGGCTGAGCGGCGTCATGCACCGGTCAGCGGGTTGCGTCGACGCGTCATTTCCCGCATCGATTCCAGCGCAATCGTGGTCTCGCCGCCCACCTTCGCCCGGGGAACGGGGCGGAATGCGTGGCCGTAGACAATTTCGAACGTCAGCGTCAGGCGACCGTCAGCGCCGGCCAGTTTCTCGTGCAACTGCTTGTGCAGGCTGTGCAACCAGCGGGGCGTGCGCAGGCCTGCATGGCGCCGGGGATGGGTGTTGCGGCCGAGGCTGCGCAGCTCGGCCAGCAGCGACGGCGCATCGGCCCAGCTCAGCGTCAGGGTCTCCATGTCCATCACCGGATCGGCGAAGCCGGCCTGCACCAGCGCGTCGCCCAGGTCGTGCATGTCGATGAAGGGGCTGGCCGGTTCGCCCCAGCCGGCGTCGCGGTAGATCGGGCGCAACTCGCGCAGCGTGTCGGGGCCGAGGCAGGAGAACATCAGGAAGCCGTCGACCCGGATCGCCCGGTGCCACTGCGCCAGCAGCGCGGGCAGCGGATCGGCCCAGTGCAGCATCATGTTCGACCAGAGCAGGTCGACCTGCGGGGCGGCCGGCGTCTCCGGTGCGGTGACCTTGCCGATCAGGCTGCGCCACCAGGGCTTGCCGGCCGCCGGTGCCGGGCGGATTGTCCCGGCCGGATCGGCCGCCTCGACCTGCCACAGGCGGGCCTGCGGACAGGCGTCGGCGAGCGCATCGGTGTCCTCGGCCCGCTCGGGCCACCAGTCCAGCACCTGTGCCGGCTGCTGGCGGACCAGGCTCAGCCGCTCGGCCATGCGGCGCGCGATCTCGCCGTGCAGCCAGGGCTGTGGCGCCGCGGCCCGACGCCGTTCGCGCAGACGCCGGATGGCGGCCGGATCGAGCAGCGTGCGGCCCTCGGGAAGGCCGGTTCCGGACGGGGTGGCGTGAGCCGTCTTGGGGGGCTGGTCCATGGTGGCGCGGCAGTATAGTGAGCCGCACATGCCCCCCTCGCGCATCCCGACAGGACCGATCCCGTCGAGCATCCCGGCCGATCCGGTCGTCGCTGCCGGTACGCTGGCGCCGCTGCGGCGCGGCTGGGTCGCCTGCCGCACGGCCCTCGCGTCCGTCGCGCGCAGCCAATGCCGGATCTGTGACGCATGGTCCGCCGAGGTCTTCTGCGCCGACTGCCTGACCCGCCATGCCGCGCCGCGCTGGCGCTGCAGCCGTTGCGCGATCGGCCTGCCGGCGCTGCTGGCGGTCCATCTCGAAAATCGCAGCCTGGCCGCGCTCGAAACAGGCCAGCACATGCCCGAGGCGATCTGTGCCGACTGCCGCCGCGACCCGCCTGCCTTCGACGCCGCCTGGGCCGCGCTCGACTATGGCCCGCCTTGGGACCGGCTGGTGGCGGCCTTCAAGTTCCACGGAGCGCCCGAGCTGGCGCGGCCCCTGGCCCGGCTGATGCTGGATCGACGGCCTGATGCCGACCCCGCGCACACCGACCCGTCGACGCTCCTGCTGCCGGTGCCGCTGACCTCAGAACGCTGGCGCGAGCGTGGTTACAACCAGGCCTGGGAGCTGGCCCGCCGGCTGGGGCCCGCGCTTGGGCTGACGGTGCGGGACGACCTGATCGAGCGCCTCGTCGGCGGTGCGCACCAGGTCTCCCTCACGGGTGAAGCGCGACGACACCAGGTGCGCGGCGCCTACACGGTCCCGGGGTCGGCCCGGGCGACCCTGGCGGGTGCGCAGGTCGTGCTGGTCGACGACGTGATGACCACCGGCGCAACGCTGGCCGAGTGCGCCCGCGTGCTCAAGCGGGCCGGCGCGCGGCGCGTGACGGTCTGGGCGCTGGCGCGCACGCCGGCCGATTGACGCGCAAGCCGAGTCAGGCGCAACTGGTTCTGTGGCCTCGGCATACTGCGCGCCGTTTCCTGCCCCGCTCCGGTCTGCCGCCCATGTTCCACATCGTCCTGGTCCATCCCGAGATCCCGCCAAACACCGGCAACGTGATCCGGCTGGCGGCCAACACCGGCTGCTCGCTGCACCTGGTCGAACCGCTCGGTTTCTCGATGGACGACAAGCTGCTCAAGCGCGCCGGGCTGGACTATCACGAGCACGCACCGGTGCGCCGCCATGCCGACTGGGACGCGTTCCTGAAGGCCGCGTCACCCGACCCGGCGGCCATGTATGCCTTCACCACGCGCGGCAGCCGGCCCTTCGGCGAGATCGCCTGGCCGGCCGGCGGGTGGTTCGTGTTCGGCAGCGAGACCGCCGGCCTGCCCGAGGACATCCGCGAGCGATTCGAGCCGTCGCAGCGCGTGCGCCTGCCGATGCGACCCGGCCAGCGCAGCCTGAACCTCAGCAACGCCGTCGCGGTGACGGTGTTCGAGGCCTGGCGGCAGCACGGCTACGCCGGCGCGGCCTGAGCCGCGGCGGTGCCAGGCATCACTCGTTGCGGGCTTCGCGCTGCATCAGCAGGCCGACCGCCGCGCGCGGTGCCATGCGGCCCTGCAGCACCGCGACGACCGCTGCGGTGATCGGCATCTCGACGCCACATTGCCGCGCGCGTTCGAGCACCGTGTGGGCGCTGTAGACGCCTTCGGCGACGTGGCCCAGTTCGGCCAGGATCTGGTCCAGCGTCTGGTCCTGCGCCAGCAGCAGGCCGACCCGGCGGTTGCGCGACAGGTCGCCGGTCGCGGTCAACACCAGGTCGCCCAGACCGGACAGGCCCATGAAGGTCTCGGCCCGCGCGCCCAGCGCCAGACCCAGCCGCGTCATCTCGGCCAGGCCGCGCGTGATCAGCGCGGCGCGGGCGTTCAGGCCCAGCGCCATGCCGTCGGCGATGCCGGTGGCGATCGCCAGCACGTTCTTGACCGCGCCGCCGACCTCGACGCCGACCGGGTCGTCGGAGCCGTAGACGCGCAGGCTGCCGCCGTGCAGTGCCGCCACGGCAGCCTCGCGCAGCGCGGTGTCCGAGGTCGCCGCGACCAGCGCGGTCGGCTGCTGGCGGGCGACCTCGAGCGCGAAGCTCGGGCCTGACAGCACGCCGCAGCGCAGGCTGGGCGCGACCTCGCGGGCGATCTCGTGGCCGAGCCGGCCGGTGCCGGCCTCGAAGCCCTTGCTGAGCCACAGCGTCGGGTGGTCGGCGGGGATGCGCGCGAGCATGCCGCGGAGGCCGGCCATCGGCGTGGCCAGGATCACCAGCCCGTGGGCGCCGGCATGGGCCAGGGCGGCATCGAGGTCGGCGACGTAGGCGAGCGACTCGGGCAGCGCGACGTCGGGCAGGTAGCGCTGGTTGCGGCGCTCCCGGGCCATCGCGGCGATCTGGTCCGCGTCACGGCCCCACAGCAGCGTCGGATGGTGACGGGCGGCCTGGGCGGCCAGCGCCGTGCCCCAGGCGCCGGCACCGAGCACGGTGATCTGCATGGTGCGGGGATGCGTAAGGGGGAGTCGGAAGGAGGCGGGTCAGGCGCACAGGGCCTGCCACCGCCTCCCGCGCGGCATCAGGCGTTGCCGGCGACCTGGCCCTGCTGGGCCTCGTACATGGCCTGGAAGTTGACTTCGGCCAGGTGCACCGGCGGGAAGCCGGCGCGGCTGATGACGTCGGCGACGACGGCACGCAGATAGGGATAGACGATGCCGGGGCAGGCGATGCCCAGGATGGGCTGCATCTGCTCGGGATCGATGTTGCGGATCTCGAAGATGCCGGCTTCCTTGGCCTCGCACAGGAACAGCGTGCGCTCGCCCAGCGTGGTGGTCACGGTGGCGGTCACGGCCACCTCGAACATGCCTTCGGCGATCGGGGCGACCTCGACCTGCAGGTTGATGTCGACGTTGGGCTGGCCCTGCTCGACCAGGATCTGCGGCGAGTTGGGCTGTTCGAGCGACAGATCCTTGAGGTAGACGCGCTGGATCTGGAAGACGGGCGCTTCGCCCGTTGCGGCTTGTTCGTCGGCCATGGTGTGGTGTCTCGGTCGGGTGGCGCGGAGGTCGCAAAAAAGCCCGCGCTCTGCGGCGGGCCGTCGGGATTATGGCAGTCGGGCGTGTCGGTTCCGGGTCGCGCAGGTGTCGCCGACGGGGGCCGCACGAGGTGTTGACCCACCACCGGGGCTGGGTTCCTGCACCCCCCATTCGGGTGCTTTGTTCGGGAAGTAGAACTTCACGTTTTTCAGTTGAATCGCCTGAACCTGAACCGAGACCTGGGTGGTGCTTGTGATGTTTTTCACAAATGAACACCTCGCCGGGGACTTATGGATTGATTAAGTCCGACCGCAATACAGGGGATTAGCGGTGTGAATTCCGACCGGCACGGCAATCGCGCCGAGGACTTCGTGGTCGTGTCAAGTCGATCGGTCCCGATCTCTTGGAAAAGTGGGCCGCGCAGCGGCTTCCTTTAATTCGATCTTCAGGAATTCGCCGGGCCCCCTCGGTCGGCTCAATAGCGGCATAGCCTTTTGAATTCCTTAAAACTCGATACCGAAACCCGGCCGGATACATCCGTTTGTGACGGTGGCAGGCGTGGGGTGCCATGCGTCGGAAGTTTTCCTTAGTATCCGGTCACGCCTTCAAAACCAAAGCACGAAGGCATCACGCCGCATCAGGAACAAACCGCACCACGGGGCGGTCGGGCATCGCTTTGCCTGATCGAACACACGGGTGGGCTTGGTCGGATCCGGGGGGTACACGGTCAATCAGCGTCTTCGGGCGCATTCAACCGCAATGAGCGGGGGGTCCCATGGCACACAGCAAGCAGGCGAAGAAGTCGATCGCCCAACCTTTTGTTCTGGCCACCAGCGTGCGTGCCACGCTGATGGCGATGGCCGCGATGACGGCCGCGCCGATCTACGCCGGCGTGGGTTTCGGCGAATCCCAGGACGTCAACGGCAACTACATGGCCGTGCGTTCCCATTTCGCCCACAGCCCGCGCGGTGACCGTGACTCGCAGACGCCGGAAGCGGTGGCCGAGGCGAACACGCTGCACGCCGCCGGCAAGTTCACCGGCACCAGCGCGCTCGACACCGGCAAGGCGCTGCGCAAGTTCATCGACCCGCTGCCGCTGCCCGGCGTCGAGCGGACCCTGGCCGACGGCGTCACCACGCGCACGCTGCCGGTGGCCAAGGCCGCCAAGTGGGTGAATCCGCAGACCGGCGCGGCCGGCACGGACGACTACTACGAGATCGCGGTGGTCGAGTTCAAGCAGAAGCTGCACTCGGACCTGAAGAACCCGACCACGCTGCGCGGCTACGTGCAGATCGACCATGAGGCGACCAACGGTCGCACGCCGCTGCCTGGCAGCAAGTCCTTCGCGCTGACCTATCCGGATGGCAGCGCGATCCAGATCCAGGCCACCGACGCCAAGGGCTTCCTGGTCTTCAACGCCGACGGCAGCCGCCAGATGGTGCCGGCGCTGGCGGTCGAGCAGCCGCACATGTACGGCCCGGTGCTGCAGGCCCGCAAGGGCACGCCCACGCGCGTCAAGTTCGTCAACCTGATGCCGGCCGGCCGTGCCGAGACGACCGTCGGTCCGGACGGCAAGACCGTCGTGCTCAAGCGCAACGGCGACCTGTTCCTGCCGGTCGACAAGTCGATCGCGCATGCTGGCCTGGGCCCGGACGGCTTCACCGAGTTCACCCAGAACCGCACCAACATCCACCTGCACGGCGGCGACACGCCGTGGATCAGCGACGGCACCCCGCACCAGTGGATCACCCCGCTGGGCGAGTCCCTGCCCCGCGCCGCCGGTTCGAACGCGCCCGCGCCGCTGGTCGATCAAGGCATCGACGCGCAGTACCTGCCGGCCTTCCTGCGTGGCGCCAGCGCCCAGAACGTGCCCGACATGCCCGATCCGGGCCCGGGCGCGATGACCTACTACTTCCCGAACGGCCAGTCCGGCCGGATGCTCTGGTACCACGACCACACCATCGGCATCACGCGCCTGAACGTGTACTCGGGCATGGCCTCGGTCTACATGCTGGGCGACGAGGTGGACGACGCGCTGGTCAACGGCGGCACGGTGGGCGCCACCAGCCTGCAGAAGGTCCTGCCGCCGGCCGAGCGCACCCTGCCGCTGGTCTTCTCGGACCGCACCTTCGTGCCGGCCGACGTGGCCCTCCAGGATGCCAAGTGGAACGCGAGCGCCTGGGGTTCGGAGAGCGACTCCTGGTTCCCGCACGTCTATGAGACGGTCCAGGACCCGGCCCAGATGAACGGCTTCAACGCCGTCGGCCGCTGGCACTGGGGTCCGCTGTTCTGGCCGGTCTTCCCGGCCATGTACGACCTGCCCACCGGCGAATACGGCGACGTGACCACGACGCCCGAAGCCTGGATGGACACCCCGCTGATCAACGGCGTGGCCTACCCGACGCTGGACGTCGATCCGACCACCTACCGCTTCAAGATCCTGAACGCCTCGAACGACCGCTTCATCACGGTCAACATGTTCGTGGCCGACGAGAACGTCTCGTTCGAGGGTCGCAACACCGAGCTGAAGATGGTGCCGGCCGCCCAGGCCGCCAACGTCTGCGCCGCTGGCGAGACCCGCTCGGTCGGTGGCTGCGTGCCCGAGCTCTGGCCCACCGACAACCGTGCCGGTGGCGTGCCCGACCCGACCACCCAGGGCCCGACGATGTACCAGATCGCCAGCGAAGGCGGCCTGCTGCCGGCGGTCGCCAAGTACGACCCGGTGCCCATCAACTACAACATGGACAAGGGCCGCATCACGGTCCTGAACGTCGACACGACCGCGCTGTACCTCGGCAACGCCGAACGCGCCGACGTGGTGGTGGACTTCTCGCAGTACGCCGGCAAGACCCTGATCGTCTACAACGACTCGGGCGCCCCGGTGCCTGCCGGTGACCCGCGCAACGACTACTACACCGACGTGGGTGACCAGTCGACCGAGGGCGGTGCCGAGAACACCAAGGTCGGCCACGGCCCGAACACCCGCACGATGATGATGATCAAGGTGCGTGCGGCGGCTGACGCCGTGGCCATCAACGGCGACATCACCCTCGACCCCGCCAAGCTCGCGACCGAGCTGCCCAAGGCCTACGCGCTGTCGCAGGAGCGTCCGGTCGTTGGCCAGGCGGCCTACAACACCGCATTCGGTGAGACGTGGGGCGTCGCCGCCACCGCCGCGGCCGGCCCGGCCAACTACGCCGACATCTACACCGGTTCGCTCAAGCAGCCCGTCTTCAACTACGTGCCGGGCGCGCCCAACGTCGGCGGCTTCAACAGCGTGAAGGTGGACAAGATCGGCGCGGGCTACGTGACCGCTCCGGCGATCACCTTCCAGGACCCCAGCGTTGGTGTCGAGACCGGCGCGATCGCGCAGTCGACCCTGAAGATCAGCGACATCCAGATCACCGACGGCGGTTCGGGCTACACGATCGCACCGCTGGTGTCGATCGTGGCGCAGGCCGGCGGTGGCTCCGGTGCCATGGCCGATGCCCGCCTGGCGGTCGACCAGGTCATCATCACCAACGGCGGTGCCGGCTACACCAGCGCCCCGACGGTGCTGTTCTCGGCCCCGACCGCCGGTGGCGTGCGTGCCACCGGCACGGCGGTCGTCTCCGGCGGCCGCGTGATCGGCGTGACCCTCACCGAACCGGGCAGCGGCTACGCAGCCGCGCCGACGGTCAGCTTCCAGGGCGGCGGCGCGACGACCACGGCGCGTGCCACGACGACCGGCCATGTCTCGTCGGTCCATCTGATCGCACCGGACCCGATGAGCCCGATCGTGCGCGACGCGGCCGGTGTCATCACCGACCTCGGCAGCGCCGGCGGCGGCGGCTACACCGACCTGAGCCAGGTGGCGATCACCTTCAACGGCGGCGTCGCACCGGCCGGCGGCACGGCGGCCACGGCCACCGCGACCGGCAGCCTGTTCGACATCACGATGGTCAACCACGGCACCGGCTACACCGGCAACACCGTGGTCACCGTGGGCGGCAACCTTGGCGCGACCGCCCAGGTCGACACCTACCTCAACGGCCTGCCCACCGGCAGCAACCTGGTCAAGACCAAGGCGATCCACGAGCTGTTCGAGCCGACCTTCGGCCGCATGAACGCGATCCTGGCCGTCGAGATCCCGTTCACCAGCGCGCTGACGCAGACCACCATCCCGCTGGCGATGATCGACCCGCCGACGGAGGAGTTCTCCGACGGCGAGACCCAGATCTGGAAGATCACGCACAACGGCGTGGACACCCACCCGGTCCACTTCCACCTGCTGAACGTGCAGCTGATCAACCGCGTGGGCTGGGACGGCTGGATCTCGCCGCCGACCGCGGCCGAAGTCGGCTGGAAGGAAACGATCAAGATGAACCCGCTGGAGGACGTGGTGGTGGCCGTGCGCGCCAAGCGTCCGCCGCTGCCGGGCTTCGGCGTGCCCAACAGCATCCGCCCGATGGACCCGTCGCAGCCGCTGGGTTCGCCGTTCGGCTTCACGCAGATCGATCCCAACTCCGGCGTGCCCAAGGCGATCGTCAACGACACCTACAACTTCGGCTGGGAATACGTCTGGCACTGCCACATCCTGGGCCATGAAGAGAACGACTTCATGCGTCCGATCGTGTTCCATGCCAACGAGGCGGCGCCCCTGGCCCCGGCCACGCTGAGCGTGCGCAGCGGCGGCACGGTGCTGAACAACAACGTCGCGGCCAACACGCCGGTCACCGAGATCCGCTGGGCCGACCAGGCGCAGACCGAGTACCAGTACCTGGTCGAGCGTTCGGTCAACAACGGCGCCTGGGAGCCCCTGGGCACGGCGCTGGCGAATGCCACCAGCTACACGCTGCCGGCCGGCACCAGCCTGGCGGCGGGCACAACGATGAAGTTCCGCGTCACCGCCGTCGGCGCCAACGGCACGGCAGCGTCGGAGGTCACGGTTGCATCGCCGCCGGCCAACACGCTGCCCGCCCCGACCGGCCTGGTGTCGCTGGGTGTCACGGGCACCCAGAACGGCCGTCCGCGTGTCACGCTGAACTGGGTCGATGCCTCGCTCGGCGAGACCGTGTTCGACGTGTACCGCAAGGTCACCGGTTCGGCCCAGCCGGCCATCCTGGTGGGCAGCGTCAACACCGCATCGACCACGACCACGGGCCGCGTCAACGCCTTCGTCGACGGCAACCAGAACTCGGCCGCCCTGCGTCCGGCGTTCGGCACCTCGTACGACTACACCGTGCTGGCCCGCAAGACCACCGCCCCGACGGCCAGCTCGGCCTCCAGTGCGTCGCTGACGGTGTCCATCGGTGCCACCGGCAACGCGTTCGGCACGGCCACGCTCACCCTGGGCACGGTCAATGCCATCCGCCAGGCCACGACCGGCGTCAACGCCGATCGGGACACGGTGATCCTGAACTGGGCCGAGGAAGCGACCAACAGCAACACCGTCTACTCGGTGCAGTACCGCACCTGTGCGGTGCCGAACGCGCAGCCCACCCAGTGCCGCGTGCCGTTCACCTGGGGTCCGTGGCGCACCGCCGCGCTGGGCACCGCCGGCAGTGCGGCCAACAGCACCGGAGCGTCGTTCGTGATCACCGGCCAGCGCGTCCACACGGTCCAGCCGGGCCAGACCCTGCCGGGTGCGCCGGCGCAGTTCCAGATCCGTGCGCAGAACGCCATCGGCAACGGTGGCTGGTCGACGCCGGCGACGGACATCGTGCTGCCCTGACCGGTGCCCCGCGCATGACACGTCGAGCCGGTCCGCGTGACCGGTTCGACGGCAGGAATGCGCGGTCGGTGCCCCGTGTGGAGGGCCTGTCAGCTTCGGCTCGGCAAGGCTCTCCACACTGACCCCACCTTCAACACCCACTTTCCCATCCCATGAGCCACCAACAGCTTCAAGACCGGGCGCCGCGACCGACGCGCATGCTGCGCACGCTGGCCGCCATCGGCCTGCTGGGTGCCAGCCTCGGCTGGAGCGCCCAGGTCCACGCCCAGGCCGCCGCCGCCCCGCAGGCCGGCGCGTCCGAGGCCTCCACCGGCATGCGCTCGACGGCCAACCCGGCCAACCCGACGCTGACCCGCGAGGACATCAGCTATGCCACCGGCGTCTCGACGGTGCGCAACTTCCAGAAGAACAAGGTCGAGCTCGACGTCGACGCCGTGGTGCGCGGCATGCGCGACGCGCTCGCCGGCGGCAAGGCCGTCAAGATGAACGACCGCGAGATCCGCGCGGCGATGAACGCGCTGCAGGTCGAACTGCGCCGTCAGGAAAAGATCGGCCGCAAGGAAGCGACCGAAGCCAACCTCAAGCGCGGCACCGCCTTCCAGACCGAATTCCGCGCCCGCCCCGGCGTGCAGTCCCTGCCCAACGGCATCCTCTTCCGCGAGCTGCGGGCCGGCAACGGCGCCAAGCCGGCCGAGATGGACAACGTGGTCGTGAAGTACCGCGGCACGCTGGTCGACGGCACCGAGTTCGACGCCACCGAGAACGACCGCCCCGTCACCATCCGCCTGGTCAACGGCATCACCGGCTGGCGCGAGGCGCTCAAGCAGATGCCGGTCGGCGCGCACTGGGAGATCGTGATTCCCCACACGCTGGCCTATGGCGAACGCGGCGTGCCGGGCAGCATCGGCCCGAACGAGACGCTGGTCTTCGACGTCGAGCTGCTGGACGCCAAGCGCTGAGGAGCCGGTGATGTCGCGCGTGATCCAGATCCTGTCGCGCCGCCTGCTGGCGGGCGTCGCGGCGCTGCTGATGCTGGCCGGTGCCGTGCCCGCCGCCGCAGCCGCAGCCGCAGCCGACGACACCGACTGGATCGCGCTCGGCCGGCGTCTCTACCGCGAGGGCATCGGCGCCCACGGCGAGCCGCTGTCGGCGGTCAAGGCCGGTGGCGTGACCGCGCAGGGCGCGGCCGTGGCCTGCATCCAGTGCCACCGCACCAGCGGCCTGGGCGGCGTGGAGGGCGTCAACGTCATCCCGCCGATCACCGGCCGCTACCTTTTCGAGCTCGACGGCCGTGCCGTCGTGCAGCAGAACATCCGGGGCGTGAAGGCGTTCAACCAGCGCCACGCGCCCTATGACACGGCCAGCGTCGCGCTGGCCATCCGCGCCGGACGTCACGTCAGTGGTCGCACGCTCGACGAGCTGATGCCGCGCTATGCGCTCGACGACGACTCGCTGCGTGCGCTGCTGGCCTACCTCAAGCCGCTGTCGTCGGGCTGGTCCGCGGGCGTCTCCGAACGGCGGGTCCGGCTGGCCACGGTGATCACGCCCGAGGTCGATGCGGCGCGTCGCCAGGTCTTCAAGGACACCGCGCTGGCCGCCGTGCGGCAGAAGAACGGCAGCGTCGTTCACGGCGGTCGCTCGATGGCCAGCGCCGCCGAGATGCTGCTGCGCACCGAACGGGCCTGGGACCACGAGTTCTGGGAACTCCAGGGCCCGGCCGAGACCTGGGCCGCGCAGCTGGCCGCACGCCAGGCCGCCGCGCCGGTCTTCGCGCTGGTCTCCGGGCTGGGCGAGGGCGACTGGTCGCCGGTCCACCGCTTCTGCGAGCAGCAGGCGATGCCGTGCTGGTTCCCGAGCGTCAGCGCGCCGCCGCCGGAGTCCGAGGCCGACCACTACTCGCTCTATTTCTCGCGCGGCCTGTGGCTGGAAGCGGACGTGCTGATGCAGCACTGGCAGGGCCTGCCGCCGGACGCTCGCCCGACCCGCGTGCTGCAGGTGATCGGCCGCGACAGCGCCGCTGCGGCCACGCCCGTTGCCGCGATGGTCGACGAGGACCTGGCCGCGCGCGGCATCGCGGTCGAACGCATGCTGCTGGACCCGGCCGATGCCGCCGGCTTCGACGCGCTGGCGCAGCGACTGGGCCGCAGCGGGCCGCGCGACGCGGTCCTGCTGTGGCTGCGCCCGGCAGCGCTGCGCACGCTGGGCACCCGGCTGACGACGCCTGGCGGTGGTGCGAGGCTGCATGCCTCGGGCACGCTGCTGGCTGGCGCCGCGCCCGCGCTGCCGGCCCCCTGGCTGGCGCAGCTGCGCACCGTCTACCCCTACCAGCTGCCGTCGCACCGCGAGGCCAGCCTGAGCGTCTTCCAGCAATGGCTGCAGATCGCCCGCCTGCCGATGGTTGACGAGGTGCTGCAGTCCGAGACCTACTTCGCCTTCACGTCCTTCAACGACACGCTGGTCGACATGCTCGACAACGTCCAGCGCGACTACCTGATCGACCGCGCCGAGGCCATGCTGACGCAGCGCGAGAAGTCGCGCGCCGAGGACGAGGCCCGCGAGGCCGCGATCGTCACCGTCAACCGCGGTCCGCGCGCCAGCGCCCATCGACCGGTGCCCGAGCGCCGCATCGCCACCCGCCCGATGCCCGGCCGGCTGCTGCGCGCGGACGCGCCGACCCAGGACACCGTCGCCGCCATCGAGCGGGCCGAGAGCACCACCGTCTACCCGCGCCTGAGCCTGGCGGCTGGTCAGCGCCATGCCTCCAAGGGCGCCTACCTGGTGCGCCATGCGGCCGACGCCGCGATCGAGGCCGACAGCGCCTGGATCGTGCCCTGAGCCGCACCCGCACCCGCACCCGCGCACGCCGCCACCCCGTTTCCGGAGAGCCGTCATGAACACCCGCCACACCGCGCCATCGATCCCGTTCCCGCAGCCCACCCGCCGCAGCCTGCTCGGGCTGGCGCTGGGCGGACTGGCGGCCTGTGCGCTGCCGCGTGCCGGCCGGGCCGGTCCGGTCGTCCCGAATGCCGCGTCCGTCGCCGACGACAGCTGCCACGGCGTGGCGGTGCAGGTCGCCCCGGGCGTCAAGCGCAGCACCGCGCCCTATCCGATGCCGGCCGTCACGCTGACCCGCGCCGACGGCGCGCGCCAGACGCTCGCCCAGGCGCTCGACGATGGCCGTCCGGTGATGCTCAACTTCATCTACACCTCCTGCAACACCATCTGCCCGGTCACCAGCCAGGTCTTCATGCAGGCGCGCGAGCTGCTGGGTGCGCAGCGCGAGCAGGTCAACATGATCTCGATCTCGATCGACCCGGAGCAGGACACGCCGCGCCGCCTGAGCGCCTACGCCAAGCGCTACGCGGCGTTCGGCGCCTGGTCGCACTACACGGGCAGCTCGGCCGAATCGCTGGCGGTGCAGCGGGCCTTCGCGGTCTGGCGCGGCGACAAGATGAACCACCTGCCGCTGACGCTGATCCGCGGCGCGGCCGGTCAACCCTGGATCCGCCTGGACGGCTACGCCTCGCCCGACCTGCTGGTGGCCGAGCTGCGCAAGTCGGCCTGAGCAAGCCGGCCTCTGGCCGCACCCACGAACGACCCCCGGTCGCAACCGGCGCGACGTGCGCCATTCCTTCAGAGCAACTCAGAAAGTCACACCATGAACTCCACGGTCCGTCACCTCATCTCCCTCGGCCTGCTGGCCGCCACCGCCTTCGTGGCCGCGCCGGCGCTGGCCGCCGATGCCGCCTCGGCACCGGTCGCCGCCGCCTCGGGTGTGCGCCCGCAGCACGCCACCGCACGCGCGATGCAGGAGCGCAGCGCGAAGTTCTCGGCCTGCCGCAAAGAAGCGCTCGACCGCGGCCTGCAGGGCGAGGCCCTCAAGCAGGCGCTGGTCGGCTGCGTCAACTGAAGCCCCTCGTCCGGCGGGTACGCCGGCCGGTCCCCCAGGGGGACGCCAGCCGGCTTGGGGCGGCCCGGCGCTCGGCCGGCGTGAGGAGGCCCCTCGTCCGGCGGGGATGCCGGCCGGTCCCCCAGGGGGACGCCAGCCGGCTTGGGGCGGCCCGGCGCTCGGCCGGCGTGAGGCCCCTCGTCCGGCGGGGATGCCGGCCGGTCCCCCAGGGGGACGCCGGCCGGCTTGGGGCGGCCCCGCGCTCGGCCGGCGTGAGGCCCCTCGGCTGACCGATCGCCGCTCAGCGCGGCGCGGTCTCTTCCGGTGCCGCGCTCCCGCGCGGTCGCCGGCCCGGCTCCGGGCGCGGCATCTGCGCCGGCAGCCCGGGCATGTCGCCCACCAGCGGCGCGATCGTGGCCGGATCGGGCAGTCGCCCGACCGCACCGATCGAGCTGCGCCCGGTGGTGTCGACCGTGATCGGCGCACCGGCCGGCGTGGCCACCGCCTGGCCCAGGGCGCGGCTGCGCAGCCGCGCGTCCTCGCCCGAGTCGATCGCCATGACCGCCGCGCGCGGCGCATCGGCTGCGTTCACGCGCCGTGGCGTCACCGCCATCAGCAGCTCGGTCTGGTTGTCGTCGTTGCCGTGGCTGGCGAACAGCCGGCCGGCCACCGGCATCTGCGACAGCACCGGCAGGCCGGCGACGGTGTCGCGGTCCTGCTGGTCGATCAGGCCGCCGAACCACTGGGTCTCGCCGTCGCGCAGCCGCATCGAGGTCTGAGCCTGGCGGGTGGCGAGCTGATAGGCCTGGCCCGAGGCGGTGGTCAGCGTGCTGCGGATGCGGCTCAGCTCCAGCGACAGCTTCAGGCCGATGTCGCCGTCGCCGTGCAGCTGCGGCTCGACCTCCAGCTTCAGCCCGACGTCCAGGTATTGCACCGACCCGGTGATCAGCAGGTTGCTGTTGCCGCTGCCGGTGTTGCCGCCGGCCGCGCCGCCCGTGGCGCCACCGGTCGTGTCGCCCGTCGTGGCGCCACCCGTCGTGCCACCGGCCACCGCACCCGGCTGCTGCGCCACCTGGTTGGTGATCACCGGCACCTTGTCGCCGACCAGCAGCGTCGCCTTTTCCTTGTGGCGCGCCCGCACGCTGGGCTGCGCCAGCACCTCGCCGGGCAGGTCCTGCAACTGCAGGTTGGCGGTCCAGCCCAGGGGCGTGAAGCGCCAGCCATCGCTGCGGCTGGCGCGCAGGTCGCCCAGCGTCGCGACGCCGCTGGGCGGGGCGAGCGTCAGCGCCGTCGGCCAGGCGATGCCGAGCTGGCTCAGGCGCTGGCGGCTGACCTCGATCAGCTGCACGTCGACCACCACGTCGTCGTAGGGCCGGTCATGCGCGGCAATGACCCGATCGGCCAGCGCCAGCGCGTCGGGCGTGTCGCGCAGCACCAGCGCATTGCCCTTGTCGAGCGTGACGCTCGCGGTGGTGCGCAACAGGGTCTTGAGCGTCGTCGCCATCGCCGTCGCATCGACATGGTCGAGCGCCCAGCGGCGCGTCTGCAGCTCGGCATGGACGCGCCGTTTCGCCGGCGTGTCGGGATAGACCAGCAGGGTGCGGGCGTCGAGCGGGCGCAGCGCCAGCTGCTGCGAGGTCAGCAGCGCGTCGAGCGCATCGGCGAAGGCGCTGCCCTCGATGAACAGCGTGGCGCGCAGGTCGAGCCGGACCTCCGGATCGGGCAGGAAGCGCACCCCGGCGGCCTGCGCCAGCGCCTCCAGAGCGGTGCGCAGCGGCACGTCGCGCAGCCGCAGCGTGATCGGGCGGGCGGCCACCTCGGGCGCCAGGCGGGCCGGCTGTGCCTGGGCCAGCCAGACCGTCTCGCCGTCCTGCACCGGCACGGCGCCGGCCTGGGCCCGGACGACCGCCGGCGACGCCAGCGCGAACAGCGCCAGCACGCACGGGGCCGGGGACCGCCAGGGCGGCTGGAACGGCGATTGGAAAGGGAGGCGGGGCAGGAACTTCAAGGGCGACGATCCGGACGGCGGCGAGCGCCAGGGCTCGGGCAAGCGGGCAAGCGGGCAAGCGGGCAAGCGGGCAAGCGGGCAAGCGGGCATTGTCGGCCGGCATGCCTGACCTGCACGTGTCAGCGCGCCAGCCGGCGGGCTGCGGCGGCGCACTACGTCACGACGCCGCGCCTCATGTCGTCCCCGGCGTGGCCCCGACCGGCGTCAGGCTGGCCACCGGCTCCGGCGCCAGCAGCGTGCCGTCGCGCAGGCCGCGCCAGGTGGCCAGCAGCAGGCCGAGCACGACCAGCGAGGTGGCGGCCAGCAGGATGGGGCCGAACACCGCCAGCGCCTGGCCCGGCCGGGCCAGCGTCAGCGTCAGCGTGGTGAAGGCCGCCAGCGGGAAGGACATGCCCCAGTGCGGCAGGCCGAAGGGCTGGGCCAGGATGCGTGGGGCCTGCGTCAGCACCCAGGCCAGCGTGAACAGGCTGACGCCCCAGCAGCCCCAGCCCAGTGCCAGCGGCGCACCGGCCTGCAGCAGCACCAGGCCGATCACCGCCGGTGGCGTGATCAGGATCAGGTTGCCCGGCATCAGCCGGTCCGGCCACGGGCCCTGCGTGGCCAGCCGCACCAGCATCAGCGTCAGCAGCACCGGCCAGAACAGCACGCCGATGCCGAACTGCGCCATCGCCCAGTCGCCATGGCCCAGGCCCAGCCCGGCCAGCGGCGGCAGCACGTTGCCGACCACCGGGATCAGCAGTGCCGGCGTGAAGACCTGCCAGACCAGGCCGCCCGGCTGGTTGCCGCGCCACCAGCGCGTCAGCGTCCACAGCGTGGCCAGCCACAGGCCGATGCTGCCGGTCCACCAGGCCGCGTCGATCAGGCCGCGCAGCAGCGGCGCGTCGTCGCGCGCGGGGTGGAACAGGCCCCAGGCCAGCGTCGCCAGCAGCAGCAGCGCGGCCGGCATCGCCGCCATGAAGACATGCCGGACCGGATGGGCCCGGTCGGCCGCCCAGGCCTGCGGATGACGCCGCAGCCGCAGCGCGCTGGCGACGGCCAGCACCACAAAGATCGCCAGCGCCAGCAGGCCGATCAGGCCGGCCAGTGGCGCGGTCAGCTCGCCCATCAGCGGCTCGGCCCGCAGCCAGGCCAGGCCCAGGCCGCACAGGCCCATCACGATGGTGAACCAGGCGGGCGCGAGGTGTTGCAGGGCGTCGTGTCGGGTCGTCATGGGCGGTGTCGCGGGCAGGGGAGGGCGCGAAAACGATGCTATCAGCCGACCCGGGGAAGACCCGGCTCGCCGGGCTGCTCTGCCCCCTGGGGACTGACGCCGGCCTGTCGGTTGCGCTCGGTGTTTTCACCGACATGGGCCAGGCGAGGACACCCATAATATCGGTGAGTGCTTATATGTGAATTCGACGAAGTGGACCTGCTCCCGCCGTCGATCTCCGCGACACCCCGACTGGAGTCCGCTTGACGTCCCCCACCCAACCCCCAGGCCGCCTGGTCAAGGCGCCCGAGAACTTCCTGGACCGACAGGGCGTGCGCGAGGTCTTCCGACAGGCCGGCCACGGCCGTCGCGACTTCATCCGCCAGGCCTTCGCCGGCGCGGCGGGCGCCGCGGCTGCGGTGACCGCACCGCTCGTGCGGGCCCAGTCCAATCCGGTGCCGACCGAAGGCGGCGATCCGAACATCCTGAACCTGCCCGCCCACACGACGGGCCTGGGCCAGGCGGTCGCGACCGAGGGCTACGGCCAGCCGTCGAAGTTCGAGGCCAACCTGCAGCGTCGCCAGAGCCCGGGCCTGACGCAGACCGCACAGGCCTCGGTGTCGTTCGCGCCGCTGCAGTCGCTGTTCGGCATCGTCACGCCCAGCGGGCTGCACTTCGAGCGCCATCACCAGGGCTGGTGGGACGTCGATCCGAGCCAGCATCGGCTGATGGTCAACGGCAGTGACCCCGCGCTGGTGAAGACGCCCAAGGTCTTCACGATGGACGAGATCATGCGTCTGCCCTCGGTCTCGCGTTTCCACTTCATCGAGTGCGGTGCCAACAGCGGCATGGAATGGGGCAACGTCGCCGTGCCGACGGTGCAGTACACGCACGGCATGCTCAGCTGCAGCGAGTTCACCGGCGTGCCGCTGAAGGTGCTGCTGGACCTCTGCGGCGTCGACACGAAGCGGGGCCGCTACGTGCTGGCCGAAGGCGCCGACGGCTCGTCGATGACCCGCACCCTCCCGATGGAGATGGTCGAGTCCGGCGAGGTGCTGGTGGCCTATGGCCAGAACGGCGAGATGCTCCGACCGGAGAACGGCTACCCGCTGCGCCTGGTGGTGCCGGGCGTGCAGGGCGTCAGCTGGGTCAAGTACCTGCGCCGCATCGAGGTGGGCGACATGCCCTGGGCCAGCAAGGACGAGGCGATCCACTACATCGACCTGATGCCCGGCGGCCTGCATCGCCAGTACAGCAGCATCCAGGAATGCAAGAGCGTGGTCACGACCCCGTCGGGCGGTCAGGTGCTGCTCGACAAGGGCTACTACAACATCACCGGGCTGGCCTGGTCCGGCCGCGGCAAGGTCGTCAAGGTCGATGTCTCGGTCGACGGCGGCCGCAGCTGGCGTCCGGCCCGGCTCGAAGGGCCGGTGCAGAACAAGTGCCTGACGCGCTTCAACATCGACTGGTCCTGGGACGGTCGCCCGGCGCTGATCCAGAGCCGCGCGACCGACGAGACCGGCTACGTCCAGCCCAGCTACAAGCAGCTGCGGGCGGTGCGCGGCACCCGGTCGATCTATCACAACAACTCGATCCAGTCGTGGCTGGTGCAGGAAAGCGGCGAGGTGAAGAATGTCCAGCTGTCCTGATCGCATGAAGCGCCGGGTCGGGCGCCTGTCCTTGGGACTGTTCGTGGGCCTGAGCCTGGCAACCGCGCTCGCCACGGCGCATGCCGCCGGTGCCGCCGATGCCGCCTATGCCGGCATCGGCCGACCCGCGACGGCCAAGGAACTGGCCGCCTGGGACATCGACGTGCGGCCGGACTTCAAGGGCCTGCCCAAGGGCTCCGGCTCGGTCGCCCAGGGCCAGGACATCTGGGAGGAGAAGTGCGCCAGCTGCCATGGCGTCTTCGGCGAGGCCAACCAGGTCTTCAGCCCGCTGGTCGGCGGCACCACCGCCGAGGACGTCCGGACCGGCCGCGTGGCCCGCCTGAACGACCCGGCCTTCCCGGGCCGCACCACGCTGATGAAGGTCGCCACCGTCTCGACCCTGTGGGACTACATCAACCGGGCGATGCCCTGGAACGCGCCGAAGTCGCTCAAGGCCGACGAGGTCTATGCGGTGACTGCCTTCCTGCTCAACCTCGGGGGCGTGCTGCCGGACAACTACGTGATGTCCGACGCCAACATCGCCGAGGTGCAGGCCAGGCTGCCCAATCGGAACGGCATGACCACCGACCATGCGATGTGGCCAGGCCAGCCGATGTCCGGCAGCGGCAAGGGTGTCCCGGCCCGCAAGCCCGACGTCCAGGCACGCGCCTGCATGAGCAACTGCGAGACCGAGCCCAAGGTGGCCTCCTTCCTGCCCGACTTCGCCCGCAATGCCCACGGCAACCTGGCCGAGCAGAACCGCCTCGTCGGTGCGCAGCATGGTGCCGACACCAGCCGGCCTGCTGGCGCGGTTGCCGTGGCCGCCGTGGCCGCGCCGGTCGCTGCGGCGGCGAAACCGGGCGCATCCGTCGCAACCGGCTCCTCCAACTCAACCGGCTCAACCAGCCCGTCGGCGGCGGTGCTGGCGCTGGCGCAGAAGCACACCTGCACCGCCTGCCATGCGGTCGATGGCAAACTCGTCGGGCCGTCGTTCAGGGAGATCGCCGCACGGCATGCCGCCCGCACCGATGCCCTGTCCTACCTGACCGGCAAGATCCGTTCGGGAGGTGCCGGCACCTGGGGGTCGATCCCGATGCCGGCCCAGACGCTGCCCGAAGGCGACGCCCAGCAGATTGCCGCCTGGCTGGTGGCCGGCGCGAAGAAGTGAACCACGGGACCCTCGGGCGCCGCCGCACCCGCGGGCCCGAACCGGGTCGGCCCTCAGCCAGTGCGGCGCCGACCCTCGCAGAATCCAGCACGGCACCGAGTCCACCGTTCCCGATCCTTGAAGGAGTTTTCACGATGCAAACCCGCCGCGAGATGCTCGGCCGCAGTGCCGCTGTCGCCGCCATGCTGGGCAGCCTGGGCATGCTGCCCCAGGTCGCCCAGGCCGCCTATGCCAGCGCCGCCTTCGACGCCAAGACCATGGCCGACGTCATGAAGGCGCTCGGCACCGGCACGCCGGTCGAGAGCAAGGACGTGGCGCTGCAGGCGCCCGACATCGCCGAGAACGGCGCGGTCGTGCCGCTGGGCTGCTCGACCGCGCTGCCGGGCGTCAAGCGCCTGCTGCTGCTGGTCGAGAAGAACCCGTCGATGCTGTGCGCGATGTTCGACATCACCGACGCGATCGACGCCAACGTCAACACCCGCGTGAAGATGGGCCAGTCGTCCAACGTCTTCGCGGTCGCCCTGATGGGCGACGGCAAGGTGCTGTACGCGGTCAAGGAAGTGAAGGTCACGCTGGGTGGCTGCGGCGGCTGAACGGCCCCGCTTCCATCCCCGACCTGACCCACGACCACCCTTCATTGCACAGCAATCCAGGAGCATTCCCATGGCAGATCCGATGCGCATCCGCGCACAAGCCGCCGGCGACAAGGCCACCGTCCGTGTCCTGATGAGCCACGAGATGGAAACCGGTCAGCGCAAGGACGCGGCCGGCAAGGTCATTCCCGCCTGGTTCATCCAGGAAGTCAGCGCGGCACTCAACGGCAAGGTCGTCATGACCGCGCAGTGGGGCCCGGCCGTTGCCAAGAACCCCTTCCTGCAGTTCAGCATCAAGGGCGCCAAGGCCGGTGACAAGGTCGCCGTCAGCTGGGTCGACAACCGCGGCGACAAGCGCACCGACGAGGTCACGGTGTCCTGAGCGGACGCCCGCTGCCGCATCCGGTGACCGAGGAGACCCCGATGAAGAACACGACCCGCCGCCTCGCGGCTGCCTGGGGCCTGATGGCCCTGGCAGGCGCCGCAGCGACGATGCCTGCCATGGCGCAGAAATCCGCCGCTGACGGCATTGCCGAGTACCGCAAGATGCTCGAGGACGGCAACCCCGCCGAGCTGTTCGAGGCCAAGGGCGAGGACCTCTGGAAGCAGAAGCGCGGCCCGAAGAACGCGACGCTCGAGGCCTGTGACCTCGGCAAGGGTCCGGGCGTCGTCAAGGGTGCCTTCGTCGAGCTGCCGCGCTTCTTCGCCGACACCGGACGCGTGCAGGACCTCGAGACCCGGCTGGTGACCTGCATGGCCACGCTGCAGGGCTTCAGCGCCGACGAGATCAGCCAGACCGCCTTCGGCCGCGGCGAGATGGCCAACGTCACCGCGCTGGCGACCTGGATCGCGTCCGAATCCCGCCAGCAGCGCTTCAACCTGCCGACCGGCCATCCGGAGGAGAAGCGCATGTACGAGCTGGGCAAGCGCGCCTTCTTCTACCGCGGCGGTTCGCATGACTTCGCCTGTGCGACCTGCCATGGCGTCGAGGGTCAGCGCATCCGCCTGCAGGACCTGCCCAACCTGACCAAGAACCCCGGTGACGGGGTCGGCTACGCGGCCTGGCCGGCCTACCGCGTCAGCAACGGCCAGATGTGGAGCATGCAGCTGCGCCTGAACGACTGCTTCCGCCAGCAGCGTTTTCCGTATCCGGGCTTTGGCTCGGATGTGACCGTCGCGCTGTCGTCCTACATGGGCATCAATGCCAAGGGCGCGGTCTCGATCGCCCCGTCGATCAAGCGCTGAGCGCAGGAGCGTCCGAGATGAAGAAGATCAGCAACCGGCCGTTCGCCGCCATGACGCTGGCCGTCGTCGGCCTCTCAGGCTGCGCCACCGGCCCGAGCCCGGCCGAGCTGGACCGGCAGGCTACCGCGATGATGAAGGCCTCGTTCCGCGACCAGGGCATCGCCAAGGTCGACCGGCTCGACCAGGATCCGGCCAACGAGGCCTGCTCCCAGGCCGGTGCCGGCACGCCGCCGGAGGCGCTGGTCAAGGCGATCGAGGCCAGCAACCTCGCCACCGTCAAGGCGCCGTCCGACGGTCGCTTCCTCGGCGACTGGAAGGCCGGCGAACGACTGGCGCAAAGCGGTCGTGGCATGACCTGGACCGACCCGACGACCGAGGCCAAGGACAACGGCGGCAATTGCTACAACTGCCACCAGATCAGCAAGGAGGAGATCTCCTACGGCACGATCGGTCCCAGCCTCTACCAGTACGGCAAGCTTCGTGGGGTGAGCGATCCGGCCAGCGCCGATGCCCGCCCGATCGTCGAGTACACCTGGGGCAAGCTGTGGAACGCACGGGCCTACAACGCCTGTTCGCAGATGCCGCGCTTCGGACACAAGGCCCTGCTCGACGAGCGGCAGCTCAAGGACCTGATGGCGCTGCTGCTGGATCCGAAGTCGCCGGTCAACCAGTGACCTGACCGACCGGGGCAGCCACGGCCCTGAACGCCCCTGATCGTCCTCGACGCCCGCGCAGCGCACCACCTGACGCGGGCGTCGTTCCATTCAAGACATCACTGATTGCTGATTCATGAATCTCTCCAAGCGCGAATTCCTCCAGGTGCTCGGTGCGGCCTCGGCAGCGGGCATGGCACTGGGCACGCATGCCGACGCGGATGCCGCCACGGCACAGCAGGGCCTGTACGACGTCAAGCCCTTCGGCAACGTGAGCTTCCTGCACATGACCGACTGCCATGCGCAGCTGCTGCCCATCCACTTCCGCGAGCCCAGCGTCAACCTCGGCATCGGCGCGATGCAGGGCCAGCCGCCGCACCTGGTCGGCGAGCACCTGCTGCGGCGCATGGGCGTGCGTCCGGGCACGCCGCTGGCCCACGGCTACACCTTCCTCGACTTCGAGCGCGCGGCCCGTCGCTACGGCAAGGTCGGCGGCTTCGCGCAGCTGCGCACGCTGGTCAGGCAGCTGAGGTCGCAGCGTCCGGGTGCGCTGCTGCTCGATGGGGGCGACACCTGGCAGGGCTCGGCGACGTCGCTGTGGACGGGTGCCCAGGACATGGTCGATGCCTGCAAGCTGCTCGGCGTGGACGTCATGACCGGCCACTGGGAGTTCACCTATGGCATGGAGCGGGTCAAGGAGATCATCGACAAGGATTTCGAGGGCCGCATCGACTTCGTGGCCCAGAACGTCAAGACCAACGACTTCGGCGACCCGGTCTTCAAGCCCTACGTGATCCGTCCGATCAACGGCGTGCCCTGCGCCGTCATCGGCCAGGCCTTTCCCTACACGCCGATCGCCAACCCGCGCTACATGGTGGCCGACTGGAGCTTCGGCATCCAGGACGAGAACATGCAGGCCATGGTCGACGAGGCCCGCGGCAAGGGCGCCCAGGTCGTCGTCGTGCTCAGCCACAACGGCATGGACGTCGACCTGAAGATGGCCAGCCGGGTGCGCGGCATCGACGCCATCTTCGGCGGCCACACCCACGACGGCGTGCCCCTGGCGATCCCGGTGAAGAACGCCGGCGGGACGACGCTGGTCACCAACGCCGGCTCGAACGGCAAGTTCCTCGGCGTGATGGACTTCGACGTCCAGGGCGGCAAGGTCAGCGACTTCCGCTACCGCCTGCTGCCGGTGTTCTCCAACCAGATCCAGGCCGATCCGGAGATGGCCGCGCTGATCACGAAGATCCGCGCGCCCCACGAGGCCCGGCTGGCCGAGAAGCTCGCCGTGACCGACGGCCTGCTCTACCGGCGCGGCAACTTCAACGGCAGCTGGGACCAGCTGATCTGCGATGCGCTGATGGACGTGCAGGGCGCCGAGATCGCCTTCTCGCCCGGCTTCCGCTGGGGCACCACGCTGCTGCCGGGCCAGGCCATCACGCGCGAGCTGCTGATGGACCAGCTCGCGACGACGTATTCCTATGCCACCGTCACCCAGATGACCGGCGAGATGCTCAAGACGGTGCTGGAGGACGTCTGCGACAACCTCTTCAACCCCGACCCCTACTACCAGCAGGGCGGTGACATGGTCCGCGTGGGCGGCCTGAGCTACAGCTGCACCCCGCACGAGAGGATGGGCCATCGCATTGGCGACATGCGCCTGAACGGCAAGCCCGTCGAGGCCGGCAAGACCTACAAGGTCGCCGGCTGGGCGCCGGTCGCCGAAGAGGCCCGCAGCGCCGGCAACCCGCAGGTCTGGGACGTCGTGGAGACCTGGCTCAAGCGCCAGGGCGGACAGGTGAAGGCGCGCCGCGTCAACACGCCGCGCCTGATCGGCGTCCAGGGCAATCCCGGCCTGGCATGAGCCGGATGCCGGCCGCGCCTCACGGGCGGGCGTAGCTCGCGCCGAGGTCCGGGTCCGTGACCTCGGCGGCGGTCGGCGTCTGCAGGGCCTCCTCGCGGCGGTCGACCAGCCAGTCGGTCAGGCTGGCGCTGGACCACATCGCCAGCAGCGTGAGCCACGACGTCAGCGTGTAGACCGAGGCACCCGAGACGCCCGCGCCGACCGCGCAGCCGCCGGCCAGCATGCCGCCGAAGCCCATCAGGAAGGCACCGGCGATGTAGCGTCGCATGGCCTGCCCCCCCTGGAAGCCCTCCAGCTTCAGCTCGCGCCACAGCAGTGCGCTGATGAAGGCACCGATGGCCACGCCCGGCACCAGGCCGAGGTCGAACTTCAGCGCCTGGCCGGGTGGCGAGAGCACCAGCATTAGCGTGTCGGCCGCCGGCCCGGTGAAGGACAGGCTCTGCACCGGCACGATCAGGTCGAAGGCCGACCGGGACATCCACCCGGTGCCGAGCCAGGCCAGCGCCACCAGCACGCCCACGCCGACCGCGCCGAACCAGCCCCAGAAGCGGACCTGCTGGCGCCGGCCCCAGACCAGCGCGGCGGCCAGCCACAAGGCGCCGAAGGCGATGCCGCCGCCATGCCCGAGGCCGCTGATGGCCAGGACGTCGCGGGCCGCGCCGCCGTCGACGGTCCACCAGCCGGCGATGGCCAGGCGCAGCGGCGACAGCACGCCGGTCAGCGCGGCCTGCGCGCTCACCGCGAAGACGAGGCCCGACAACAGCGCCCGCAGGTTGCCCTGCGCGGCCAGCACCAGCAGCCGGCTCGAACAGCCCCGGGCGAGGATCATCCCGGCACCGAACATCGCCCCGCCGATGGCCGCGCCCGACAGGCTGCCGCGGGCCGACAGCTGGCGCGCCCCGCTGACGTCCAGCCAGCCCGCGACGATGAACAGCTGCGTCAGCAGCACCGCCGTCGAGAAGGTGTAGAGCCAGACGGTGAGCTTGCCCTCGCGGGTGCCGCGGGCGAACTCGATCACCGCCGAGCGCAGGCAGAAGCGCGATCGATGGGCGAAGAAGCCGAACAGCACGCCGATCACGGCGCCCAGCGCCGCGATCGCGTGTTCCTCGCCCAGCCAGGCCAGCAGCGCGTCGATCGGCATGATTGAATCAGTGAATACGAATATTCAGATCATCTGCCGCAGCCGACCGGGCTGCCTTGACCTGGGTCACGTCAGCATGTCTGCCCAGATGTTGCGGGCCCAGGCGTTGGCGAAGCTGGCTTCCAGCTCGTTGCGGGCGTCGGACACGCCGCCCGAGCCGCCGATCGTGAAGAAGCTCTTCTTCGGTGCCTGGTACTCGTGCACGCTGGCGACGTGGATGACGTGGGTGTCGTCGACGAAGCTCATGCAGACGTTGGTCAGCATCGGGTGCGGGTTGGGGTCGTAGCCCTGCAGCTCGGCGACGATGGCCGCTGCCGTCACCTTGGCATGCGAGTTGGCCATGTGGCCGGACTTGGGCATGCCCTGCGCGACCTGGATCGCGTCGCCGATGACGTGGATGTCCTTGGCCGCCGTCGACTCGAAGTTCAGGAAGTGCGTGTGGCACCAGCGACCGTTGGCGTTGGCCAGGCCGGTCTGGACCGCCAGCGCACCGGCACGCATCACCGGCAGCACGTTCAGCACGTCGGCCCTGACGTCGTCCTGCACGTCGAACCGGACCGTGCGCGTGGCACCGTCGACCGACGTCGCGGTGTGCTGCGGGCGGTACTCGACGCGGTCGCCGTACAGCTCCTTCCAGGCCTTCTTGAACAGCGGGCCCTTGGAGGTGACGTCCTGGTTGGCGTCGAGGATCAGCACCTTCGATCGCGGCTTGTGCCGCTTGAAGTAGGACGCGATCACGCTGGCCCGTTCATAGGGTCCGGGCGGGCAGCGGTAGGGTGCCTCGGGGATCACGATGGCGTAGACACCGCCGTCGCGCATGTCCATCAGCTGCCGGCGCAGCGAGACCGTCTCGGGGCCGGCCTTCCAGGCGTGCAGGATCTGGCCCGCCGCATGGGCCTCCTGCAGGCCGGCGATGCGGTCCCACATGAAGTCGATGCCCGGCGACATCACCAGCTTGTCGTAGGCGAGGCTGCCGCCGCCGGCCAGCGTGACGGTCTTCTTCACCGGATCGACCGCGCTGGCCAGGTCGTGCACGATGCGCACGCCGTGCCGGTCGCTCAGGCCGACGTAGGGGTTGGTGATGTCGGCCAGGGTGCGCTGGCCGCTCAGCACCAGGTTGGAGATCGGGCAGGACACGAACTGGCGGTTCGGCTCGACCAGGGTCACCGAGATGCGCTGGTCCGACAGCAGCCGGATGTACTTGGCGACCGTGGCACCGCCGTAGCCGCCGCCGATCACGACCACCTGGGCCTTGGAGGCGGCGTTGCTGCCGCCCAGCGAGGCACAGCCCGACAGGCCCAGCGCACCACCGGCGAGCAGGCCCTGCAACAGGCGCCGCCGGTGTGCCTGGGGCAGCGGTCCATCGGTCGGGTTCATCGTGTCCATGGGGTTCTCCGGGCGCTTGCTCACTTCAGGCCTCCGAAATAGGTGGCCAGCGATTCGAGCTGTTCCTGCGAATAGCCCTTGGTGATCTGGTGCATGATCGTTGCGGGTCGCTGGCCGCTGCGGAAGGCCATCAGCTGGGTCAGCAGGTAGTCGGCCGGGAGGCCGGCGAGCCGGATCGTGGCCTCGCCTTCGACCGCGCGGCCGTCGGTGCCGTGGCAATGGGCGCAGGTGGCGGCCAGGGCACGCAGCCTGAGGGCTTCGGGCGCCGGCCGACCGGTCGGCTGGGCCACCGCCGTCAGCGTGGACAGGGCCAGCAGCAGGCCGGCCAGGACGCCCGCTGGCGTCGGGTTGGGGGATCGGGGCATCAGGCTTCCTTCTTGGCAACGCGGAACACGGACAGCCGGAACCTCTGGTCGATCCGTGATTGACCCGGGTGCCGTCGCGCTGTAGTGTTCCGAATATCACTACATACGGATTTAGTGGTTTTCCTGGGCATGCCAACGGAGCAACAGACCATGAATCTCAAGCAACTCGTCAGGTTCGCGCCAAGCTGGTGTGCGCGTGGTGGGCGTGCCGCCGGGCTTGCGCTGGCGGGTGCCTGCCTGTCGCTGGGCGTGCGGGCCGCCGCGCCCGACATGCCGCTGCAAGCCGTCGCCGATCGGGTCTGGTTCGTCCAGGGCGAGTCGGCGATGGGCTCGTCGGCCAACCAGAACTTCATCTCCAACGCGGGCGTCGTGCTGACCGATGCGGGCGTGGTCGTGATCGACGCCCTTGGCTCACCCGCGCTGGCGCAGCGGCTGATCGACCGGATCCGTGAGGTCACGCCGCTGCCCATCCACACCGTCATCGTGACCCACTACCACGCCGACCACATCTACGGCCTCCAGGTGTTCCGGCAGGCCGGCGCCCGGCTGGTGGCCCATGCCCGCTCGCGCGACTACATCGGCTCGGACACGGCCGAGCGACGTCTGGCCGCCAGCCGCGACGAGCTGTTCCCGTGGATCGACGAGCACACCCGCGTCGAGTCGCCCGACCTCTGGCTGGGCGAGGGCGGCCATGACGAGGACGTCACGCTGCGCATCGGCGGCACCGACTTCGTGGTGCGCCACGCCGGTCCGGCCCACACGCCGGAGGACCTGATCGTCTCGGTGCCCGCGCGCGGCGTGCTGTTCAGCGGTGACCTGGTGTTCCGCCAGCGCGTGCCCTACGTCGGCGTGGCCGACAGCCGGGCCTGGATCGCCGCGCTCGACCGCATGCTGGCCTTCGATCCGAAGGTCGTCGTGCCGGGCCACGGGCCGGTCTCCAGCGAACCGCGCCGCGACCTCGCCACGACGCGCGACTACCTCGACCACCTGCGGGAGGCCATGGCCGAGGCGGCCCGCAACATGGAGCCCTTCGACGAGGCCTATGCACGGGTGAACTGGGCCCGTTTTGAGAAACTCCCGCTGTTCACTGCGGTCAACCGCATGAACGCCTACAACACCTACCTGCTGATGGAGCAGGAGGCCCGCTGATCCCGATGGCCGCCCATGTCGATCCTGTCCAACGCCCGACCCCCTGCCGACCGCCGTGAGAGCCTGCGCCTGGCCGCCGCGGCGCTGCTGGCCGGTGTGCTGCCCAGGCTGCATGCCGCGCCGGTCGCCCGTGGCGAGGCGGTGACCTGGCCCGGCGTGACGCTGGTCGACGGTCGTCGCGTCGAGGCGGCCGACCTGCAGGGTGTCGCCACGGTGGTGGTGTTCTTCGACACCGGATGCGCCTACTGCAAGCGTCACAACCCGCGCATGGACCGGCTGGTGCGCCAGCATCCGGACGCGCCGCTGCGCGTCATCCTCGCCGCGCACGACCGGGCGGTGGAGCCGGTGCGCGACTACCGGGCCCGGCTGGCCCCGTCGCTCGACGCCACGCTGGATGCCGCATCGCTGCACGCCGCGCTCAGCGAACGCCGGGTCGTGCCGCTGACCTGCGTCATCGACCGGGCTGGCGTGCTGCGCGAGGTCATCCCCGGCGAGATGTCCGAGGACGACGTGATGGGCCTGATCCGCTGGGCCCGGACCTGAACGGCCACCGATGAGTCGGCACCTCCTGGCCCTCGTTCCGGCCCTCGTTCCGGCCCTGTGGCTGGCCTGCCTGACCGCCCCGGTCCATGCCCTGAAGCCCGCCGCAACTCTCGCGCCCTCCTCACCCTCCGCCCCCTGGCGCGACTGCGAGGCCGTGCACTGCCCCTGGCTGGTGAGCCTGCCGGCCGGCAGCTTCGTGATGGGATCGCCCGTGACCGAGCCCGCCCGCCTGGTCGCCGAGGGCCCGCAGCGCCGCGTCAAGGTCAACGCCTACGCGATCGGCCAGCACGAGGTCACCTTCGCCCAGTGGGATGCCTGCGTCGCCGCCGGGGGCTGTCCGGCGCAACCGAAGGACCAGGGCTGGGGCCGCGGCGATCGGCCGGTCATCCACATCGACTTCGAGCGCGCCGGGCGCTTCGTCGCCTGGCTGTCGCGCATCACCGGCCATCGCTACCGCCTGCCCAGCGAGGCGGAGTGGGAGCACGCCGCCCGCGCCGGCACGGCCACGCCCTTCGGGCTGGGCGAGCGCATCGATCCTTCCATCGTCAACATGGCCGGCGGCTTCACCTACAACGGCAGCAAGCCCGGCATCGACCGCCAGCGCACCTTGCCGGTCGGCAGCCTGCCGGCCAATGCCTGGGGCCTGCACGACATGCATGGCAACGTGCTGGAGTGGACCGCCGACTGCTGGCACGAGGACTACCGCGGTGCCCCGAAGGACACGCGGGCCTGGCTGACCGGCTGCGCCGAGCCCGACCGCCACGTCCTGCGCGGCGGCAGCTGGTACGACCGCGCCAGCGACCTGCGCTCGGCCTTCCGTGGCGGCGAGTACGTCGGCAACGAAGCGGCCACCGGCCTGCGGGTGGTGCGCGAGCTCGGGCGCTGAGGCGCCCACGCGCTGAGCTGTCGACGCGCCGACCCCGGTCAGGCCGCCGCCGCCGCTGCCGGTGGCGACTTGAGCGCCTCCAGCCAGCGCCGGTCGTGCTCGGCCAGGTGGTTCTCGGCGTGTTCGATCATGAAGTAGCGGAAGGCCTCGGCCGCCGGTGACAGCACCTTGCTCTGCAGGTGCACCACGTTCCAGGTCCGGATGATGGGCGTGTCGACCGCCGCGACGATCTCCAGCAGGCCGGCCTGCAACTCCAGGTGCAGCGTGTGCAGCGACAGGAAGCTCAGGCCCATGCCGGCCATCACCGCCTGCTTGATGGTCTCGTTGCTGGGCATCTCCATGGCGATGCGCGGCTCGACCCGCTGGGCGGTGAAGTAGCGGTCCATCAGCGCCCGGGTGCCCGAGGCGGCCTCGCGCGCGATCAGCGCATGGCTCGCCAGCGCCGAGGCTGGCGGGTGGCCCACGCGCAGGATCGGATGCCCCGGCGGCGCCACGAAGACGTGCGGATGGGCCGCGAAGGGCTCGGCCCGCGTCGCCAGCTCGCGCGGCGGCCGGCCCATGATGGCGAGGTCGCACTCGCCGTTCTCCAGCAGCGTGACCAGCATGTCGCGCCGGGGCGTGACCTGCAGGTGCAGGTCGACGCCGGGATGCTCCAGCCGGAAGTCGGCCAGCAGGCGCGGCACGAAGTACTTGGCGGTGCTGACCATGCCCACCGTCAGCAGTCCGTCCTCCAGCCGGCGCAGCCGGGCCATGGCGTCGTCGGCCTCCTTGAGCACGGCGAGCAGGCGGCGGGCGTAGACCAGGAAGTACTCGCCGGCCGTCGTCAGCACGACCTTGCGGCCCTGGCGGTCGAACACCGGCAGGCCCAGCATGGTCTCCATCTCGCGGATCTGCTGGGTGACGGCGGGCGGGGTGACGTGCAACTCGTCGGCGGCGCGGGCGAAGCTGCCCAGCCGGGTCACGGCGACGAAGGCACGCAGCTGGCGGATCGAGATATTGAGCAAACTTTTCCTTAGCTGACGGCAAACAAAACGCGAATTTACTGAAGTGTCGCGCATCCCTAACCTGCGGTCACGCCTTGTCGAACAGCTGTCCAACAGCCCGGCACAAGGCCCCGGACACCCCAGACCAGGAGACCTTCACCGTGAACACTGCAGTCGACACCGGCGTCATCACCGATGCCAAGAAGCGCTACAGCGCCGGCGTCCTCAAGTACCGCCAGATGGGCTACTGGGATGCCGACTACGTGCCCAAGGACACCGACACGCTGTGCCTGTTCCGCATCACGCCGCAGGACGGCGTCGACCCGGTCGAGGCTGCCGCCGCCGTGGCCGGCGAGTCGTCCACCGCGACCTGGACGGTGGTCTGGACCGACCGCCTGACCGCCTGCGACAGCTACCGCGCCAAGGCCTACAAGGTCGAGCCGGTGCCGGGCCGGCCGGGCGAGTTCTTCGCCTGGGTCGCCTACGACATCATCCTGTTCGAGGAAGGCTCGATCGCCAACATCACCGCCAGCCTGATCGGCAACGTCTTCAGCTTCAAGCCGCTGAAGGCCGCCCGGCTGGAGGACATCCGCATGCCGGTGGCGCTGGTCAAGACCTTCAAGGGCCCACCGACCGGTCTGGTGGTCGAGCGCGAGCGGCTCGACAAGTTCGGCCGGCCGCTGCTGGGTGCGACCACCAAGCCCAAGCTCGGCCTGTCCGGCCGCAACTACGGCCGCGTGATCTACGAGGGCCTGAAGGGCGGCCTCGACTTCATGAAGGACGACGAGAACATCAACTCGCAGCCCTTCATGCACTGGCGTGATCGCTTCCTCTACGTGATGGACGGCGTCAACAAGGCCAGCGCCGCAACCGGCGAGGTCAAGGGCAGCTACCTGAACGTGACCGGCGCGACGATGGAAGACATCTACGAGCGCGCCGAGTTCGCCAAGGAGCTGGGCTCGGTGGTCATCATGGTCGACCTGATCATTGGCTGGAGCGCCATCCAGTCGATCGCCAACTGGGCCCGCAAGCACGACATGATCGTGCACATGCACCGCGCCGGCCACGGCACCTACACGCGGCAGAAGAACCACGGCGTGTCCTTCCGCGTCATGGCCAAGTGGCTGCGCCTGGCCGGCGTCGACCACCTGCACACCGGCACGGCGGTCGGCAAGCTCGAAGGCGATCCGATGACGGTGCAGGGCTACTACAACGTCTGCCGCGACTCGTACACGAGGCAGGACCTGCCGCGCGGCCTGTTCTTCGACCAGGACTGGTGCGACATGAAGAAGGTCATGCCGGTGGCCTCCGGCGGCATCCACGCCGGCCAGATGCACCAGCTGATCGACCTGTTCGGCGACGACGTCATCCTGCAGTTCGGCGGCGGCACGATCGGCCACCCGGCCGGCATCCAGGCCGGCGCGGTCGCCAACCGCGTCGCGCTGGAATGCATGGTCAAGGCCCGCAACGAGGGCCGCGACATCAAGGTCGAAGGCCCCGAGATCCTGCGCAAGGCAGCGCAGTTCTGCACCCCGCTGAAGCAGGCGCTCGATACCTGGGGCGAGATCAGCTTCAACTACGCCAGCACCGACACCAGCGACTACGCGGTGACCGCGAGCCCCCAGGCTTGACGCTCACGCGTCTGCGCCACCCCCCGAGGGGGCTCACGCAAGGACCGGCAAAGCCGGATCCGTGCGTGCCGTGTTCGCTCAACCGCATTCGAGGACTTTCATCATGATGACGAATCCGACCGGCCGGCTCACGCAGGGCCAGTTTTCCTTCCTGCCCGACCTGACCGACGACGAGATCGCGATGCAGATCCAGTACGGCCTCGACAAGGGCTATGCCTGGAGCGTCGAGTACACCGACGACCCGCACCCGCGCAACACCTACTGGGAGATGTTCGGCATGCCGATGTTCGACCTGCAGGACGCCGCCGGCGTGATGCTCGAACTGCAGCAGTGCCGGTCCACGTTCCCGAAGCACTACATCCGCCTGATGGCCTTCGACTCGACCCGCGGCATCGAGTCGATCACGATGAGCTTCATCGTCAACCGGCCACCGGCCGAGGCCGGCTTCGGCCTGGTGCGCCAGGAGATCGGCGGCCGCTCGATCCGCTACACCGTGCACAGCTATGCCACGGATCGCCCCGAAGCCCAGCGGTACTGACGAGGCGGGCCTCGCCCGGAGATGTCGATGAACACGCCCCTCTACGCGATCCCCGGCCAGCGCGCACCGCAGGCCGAGGCACCTGCGCCGACGCCCGTCGTCGCGGCGGATGCCGACCCTCTGGCCTGTGCCCGCAGCGTTGCCGAGGTGCTGGCGCACAGCCAGGTCGAGGAGGTCATGGACCTGCTTGACCGCGACCTGGTCGGCCTCGCGCCGGTCAAGCAGCGCATCCGCGACATCGCCGCGCTGCTGGTGATCGACCGGCTGCGTCGCAACCTGGGGCTGACCTCGCAGGCGCCCGGGACGCCGCAGGGCCGCTCCCAAGGCGGCCCTTCCCCCTCGGGGGGCATGGGGGCCAACATTTCGCTGCACATGTGCTTCACCGGCAACCCGGGCACGGGCAAGACGACCGTGGCGATGCGCATGGCGGAGATCCTCCAGCGCCTGGGCCACTGCCGCAAGGGCCACCTGGTCGCGGTGACGCGCGACGACCTGGTCGGCCAGTACATCGGCCACACGGCACCGAAGACCAAGGAAGTGCTGAAGAAGGCGATGGGCGGCGTGCTCTTCATCGACGAGGCGTACTACCTCTACCGGCCGGAGAACGAGCGCGACTACGGCCAGGAGGCCATCGAGATCCTGCTGCAGGTGATGGAGAACCAGCGCGACGACCTGGTCGTGATCCTCGCCGGCTACAAGGACCGCATGGACACCTTCTTCCAGTCCAACCCGGGCCTGAGCTCGCGCATCGCGCATCACCTGGACTTCCCCGACTACAGCGTCGACGAGCTGCTGCGCATCAGCGGCCACATGCTGGAAGCGCAGCACTACCGCTGGGGCGAGGGCGCCCGCGAGGCCTTCGACCAGTACCTGCAGCGGCGCACCGCGCAGCCGCACTTCGCCAATGCCCGCAGCGTGCGCAACGCGCTGGACCGGGCCCGGCTGCGCCAGGCCAGCCGCCTGTTCGCCCAGCGCGACCGGGTGCTCGACGAGGCCGACCTGTGCACGCTGGAGGTGAGCGACATCCGCGCCAGCCGCGTGTTCGAGGCCCCGGCCTGAACGACGGCCCCTGCGACGGCACCCCGACCCCACGACAACAACGACCCCGAGGAGACCCGCCATGAGCCTGTCCAACCGTTCGACGCTGACGCAGTACCTGATCGAGCAGCGCCGCCGCTTCCCGTCCGCCAGCGGCGACCTCAACGCGCTGCTGCTGGAGGTGGCGCTGGCCTGCAAGTCGATCGCGCGGGCGGTGGCCTTCGGCGAGCTGGGGGGCGTGATGGGCGATCCCGGCGTGGATGCGGTGCAGGGCGGCGCGGTCAACGTGCAGGGCGAGGTGCAGAAGAAGCTCGACGTGCTCAGCAACGACGTCTTCGTGCGCATGAACGAGTGGGCCGGCCACCTCGCCGGCATGGCCTCCGAGGAGATGGAGGCGCCCGCGCAGATCCCCGCCCCGTACCCGCGTGGCAAGTACCTGCTGGTGTTCGACCCGCTGGATGGCTCCAGCAACATCGACGTCAACGTGTCGGTCGGCAGCGTGTTCTCGATCCTGCGCGCGCCGGAGGACGTCATCGAGTCCGGCCGCGACGTGGTCGAGGCCGACTTCCTGCAGCCCGGCGCGGCCCAGGTCGCCGCCGGCTACGCGATCTACGGTCCGACCACCATGCTGGTGCTGAGCGTGGGCAACGGCGTGGCCGGCTTCACGCTGCACCCCAACCTCGGCGAGTTCGTGCTGACGCACCCGGACATCCAGGTGCCGCCGGACACGCGCGAGTTCGCGATCAACGCGTCCAACAGCCGCTTCTGGGAGCCGCCGGTCAAGCGCTACGTCGACGAATGCCTGGCCGGCGCGACGGGCCCGCGCGGCAAGGACTTCAACATGCGCTGGATCGCCAGCATGGTGGCCGAGGCCCACCGCATCCTGATGCGCGGCGGCGTCTTCATGTACCCGCGCGACACCAAGGACCCGAGCAAGCCCGGCCGGCTGCGCCTGCTCTACGAGGCCAACCCGATCGGCTTCATCATGGAACAGGCCGGCGGCCGTGCCTCGACCGGCCGCCAGCCGGTGCTGGGCGTCAAGCCCACGGGGCTGCACCAGCGCATCGGCCTGGTCTTCGGCTCGCGCCACGAGGTCGAGCGCATCGAGCGCTACCACCACGAGCCGGTCAAGAACGACTTCAACACGCCGCTGTTCGCCGAGCGCTCGCTCTTCAGGAATTGAACCCCCCCAGGGGGGCGCCGCTGGCGGTCTGGCGGAGCCAGTCCCGCGGCGGCCGCTTGAGAAGACCCGCCAGGCAAGTCACGTTTCAGATCCACGGAGTCCAGCATGTCCGAACGCCATCCCATCATCGCCATCACCGGCTCGTCCGGTGCCGGCACGACGTCCGTGACACGGACCTTCGAGAACATCTTCCGCCGCGAGAAGGTCACCGCCGCCGTCATCGAGGGCGACAGCTTCCACCGCTACGACCGGCTCGAGATGAAGAAGCGCCAGGCCGAGGCCGAGCGCGATGGCAACCGCAACTTCAGCCACTTCGGGCCGGAGAACAACCTCTTCGCCGAGCTGGAGCAGCTGTTCCGCGCCTACGGCGAGACCGGCACCGGCATGCGCCGCAAGTACCTGCACGATGCCGAGGAAGCCGCGCCCTACCAGCAGAACCCCGGCACCTTCACGCCCTGGGAGGAACTCCCGCGTGGCACCGACCTGCTGTTCTACGAGGGCCTGCACGGCGCGGTCGTGACGCCCGAGGTCGACATCGCCCGCCACCCGGACCTGCTGATCGGCGTGGTGCCGGTGATCAACCTGGAGTGGATCCAGAAGCTCTGGCGCGACAAGAAGCAGCGCGGCTACAGCACCGAGGCGGTGACCGACACCATCCTGCGCCGCATGCCCGACTACGTGAACTACATCTGCCCGCAGTTCGCCCACACCCACGTGAACTTCCAGCGCGTGCCCTGCGTCGACACCAGCAACCCCTTCATCGCCCGCGACATCCCGTCGCCGGACGAGAGCATCTGCGTGATCCGCTTCGCCAACCCCAAGGGCATCGACTTCCCCTACCTGCTCAACATGATCAACGACAGCTTCATGTCGCGCGCCAACACCGTCGTGGTGCCGGGCGGCAAGATGGAGCTGGCCATGCAGCTGATCTTCACGCCCTTCATCTGGCGAATGATGGAGCGCAAGCGGCGCTTGATCGAGTGAATGAGTGAAGCCCCCGGCTGCGGGGTACCGCAGCCACCCCCCGAGGGGGTGCGGACGGCTTGGGGCGGCCCGGCGCTCGTCCGCAAGAGCCCCCGGCTGCGGGGTAGCGCAGCCACCCCCCCCGCCGAATCCTTCCCTCTCGTCTTGCCGATGCGCGCGGTGCTCCCCGTGCGCCGGCTCCATCACGTCCGTCGATCTGGAACCTGCACGCATGAACGCCCCACTGAACCTCACCACCGACATGGCCAACGCGCTGCGTGCGCTGGCCATGGATGCCGTCCAGAAGGCCAACTCCGGCCACCCCGGTGCGCCGATGGGCATGGCCGAGATGGCCGTCGCGCTGTGGGGCCGGCACCTGCGCGTCAACCCGGCCGATCCGGGCTGGCCGGACCGCGACCGCTTCGTGCTGTCCAACGGCCATGCGTCGATGCTGCTCTACGCGCTGCTGCACCTGAGCGGCCATGCGCTGACGATCGACGACCTGAAGGCCTTCCGCCAGCTGCACAGCCGCACGCCCGGCCATCCGGAGGTCGGCCTGACACCGGGCGTCGAGACCACGACCGGCCCGCTCGGCCAGGGCCTGGCCAACGCGGTCGGCATGGCGCTGGCCGAGAAGCTGCTCGCGCAGGCCTTCAACCGGCCCGGCCACGACATCGTCGACCACCGCACCTACGTCTTCCTGGGCGACGGCTGCCTGATGGAGGGCATCAGCCAGGAGGCCATCTCGCTGGCCGGCGTCTGGGGCCTGAACAAGCTGGTCGCGCTCTACGACGACAACGGCATCTCGATCGACGGCCCCGTGCAGGGCTGGTTCGCCGACGACACCGCGCTGCGCTTCAAGGCCTGCGGCTGGAACGTCATCGGCACGGTCGATGGTCATGATGTGGCGGCGCTGGATGCGGCCATCGCGCAGGCCCGCCGCAGCGCCGAGCGGCCGACGCTGATCGTCTGCAAGACCCGCATCGGCCAGGGTTCGCCCACGCGTGCCGGCACCGCCAAGGCCCACGGCGAGCCGCTCGGTGCCGAGGAGATCGCCGCCACCCGCGCGGCGATCGGCTGGCCGCATGCGCCCTTCGAGATCCCCGAGACCGTGCGCCGCGCCTGGGACCTGCGCGAGCGCGGCGCCGCGCTGCAGCGCGACTGGACCGCGCGGCTGGCGGCCTACCGCACGGCCCATCCGGCGCTGGCCGACGAGTTCGAGCGCCGCCTGTCCGGCCGCCGCCCGATCGACTTCGAGGACGTCGTCTTCAAGACCCTGACCCACTTCGCGCGCCACGGCGAGACGGTCGCCAGCCGCAAGGCCTCGCAGCAGGTGCTGGCCGCGCTGGGCCCGGCCCTGCCCGAGCTGATCGGCGGCAGCGCCGACCTGACCGGCTCCAACCTGACCGACTTCCCCGGCTCGGGCGCGGTCAAGGGCGGCAGCTTCGACGGTCGCCACGTCCACTACGGCGTGCGCGAGTTCGGCATGGCCGCCGCGATGAACGGCCTGGCGCTGCACGGTGGCTTCATCCCCTATGGCGGCACCTTCCTGACCTTCAGCGACTACAGCCGCAATGCCATCCGCATGGCCGCGCTGATGAAGCAGCAGGTCATCCACGTCTTCACGCACGACTCGATCGGGCTGGGCGAGGACGGCCCGACCCACCAGCCGGTCGAGCATGCGGCCTCGCTGCGGCTGATCCCGCACCTGGACGTCTGGCGGCCCGGCGACGCGACCGAGACGGCCGTCGCCTGGGCTCACGCGCTGAGCCAGCGCGACCGCCCGAGTGCGCTGCTGCTGAGCCGCCAGAACCTGCCGGCCCAGGCCCGCACGCCCGAGCAGGTGGCCGAGGCGCACCGCGGTGCCTACGTGCTGAGCGACCGCGACGACGCCCGCGCCGTGCTGATCGCCAGCGGCTCCGAGCTGGGCCTGGCGATGAGCGCACAGCAGCAGCTCGATGCGCTGGGCCTGCCGGTGCGGGTGGTCTCCATGCCGTCCAGCAGCGTGTTCGACCGCCAGGACGCGCGCTGGCAGCAGGCCGTGCTGGGCGATGAACGGCTGCCGCGCTTCGGCGTCGAGGCCGGCATCTCGCGCTTCTGGCGCCAGTACGGCTGCGTCGACGCGCTCGGCGTGGACCACTTCGGCGAGTCCGGCCCCGGCCCGTCCGTCTATGCGCACTTCGGCCTGACCGTCGAGGCGCTGGTCACGCGGGTGCAGGCCTGGCTGACGGCGGCTGCCTGACGCGGCCTGAAGCCGCCTGACGCCGCCTGGAACCGCCCTGAATGCGCCGGATGGCCGATCCACACGAGGAGTCCTTGCCATGTCCCAGCCAGAATGGATGCCCGATGCCGTCACCTTCGACCTCGACGGCACGCTGGTCGACACCGCCGGCGAGATCGCCGCGGCGGTCAACGCGACGCTGGCCGAGTTCGACGTCGAGGCCCGGCCGCAGGCCGAGATCACCGCGCTGATCGGCGACGGCCTGCGCGCGCTGATGCTGCGGCTGATGGCGCAGCTGCTGCTGGCCCGGCCCAGCCTGGCCGAACGGCTGCAACCCGATGCCGCGCTGGCCAGCCTGGAGCGCCACTACGCGCTGCGCGTGGGCGCCAGCGCACGGGCCTATCCCGGTGCGGCCAGCACCTTGCAGGCGCTGCGCGCGGCCGGCGTGCCCACCGGCTGCGTCACCAACAAGGACGGCCGCCATGCCCGCATGCTGCTGGAGGCGACCGGGCTGATCGAGCACCTCGACCTGGTCATCGCCGGCGACACGCTGCCGCAGCGCAAGCCGCATCCGAGCGTGCTGCGCAGCGCGGCGGCGCGGCTGGGCGTCGCGCCGCACCGGCTCGCCCACGTCGGCGACTCGCGCACCGACCTGCAGGCCGCCCGCAACGCCGGTGCGGCCGACTGGGCCGTGCCGCATGGCTACAACGGCGGCGAGCCGATCGAGGCGGCCGCGCCGGGCCGGCTGTTCGACGACCTCGGCGCGGTCGCCGCCCACGTGCTGGCGCTGCGCGGCCACCGGCTGGCGGCCTGAGCCTGGCGGTCCCTTCCTCTGCCCGAACTGCTTCTTCTGCTGAACCACGGAGCGCCGACATGGCCCTGATCTCGCTGCGACAACTGCTCGACCACGCCGCCGAACACGGCTACGGCGTGCCCGCCTTCAACGTCAACAACATGGAGCAGATCCACTCGATCATGCAAGCCGCGCAGGCCACCCGCAGCCCGGTGATCCTGCAGGCCTCGGCAGGGGCGCGGAAGTACGCCGGCGAGGCCTACCTGCGCCACCTCGTGCTGGCCGCGATCGAGACCCATCCGGACATCCCCGTCGTGCTGCACCAGGACCACGGCGCGTCGCCGGCGGTGTGCGTGCAGGCGATCCGCTCGGGCTTCTCCAGCGTGATGATGGACGGCTCGCTGCGCGAGGACGCCAAGACGCCGGCGAGCTACGACGACAACGTGCAGGTCACGGCCGACGTCTGCCGCATCGCCCATGCGGTGGGCGTGTCGGTCGAGGGTGAGCTCGGTTGCCTGGGCTCGCTGGAGACCGGCGCGGCCGGCGAGGAGGACGGCGTCGGCGCCGCGGGCAAGCTCAGCCACGACCAGATGCTGACCGACCCGACCGAGGCGCGCGACTTCGTCGCCCGCACCGGCGTCGACGCGCTGGCCATCGCCATCGGCACCAGCCACGGCGCCTACAAGTTCACCCGCCAGCCGACCGGCGACATCCTGGCGATCGACCGCATCGCGGCCATCCATGCGGCGGTGCCCGACACCCACCTCGTGATGCACGGCTCGTCGAGCGTGCCGCAGGAATGGCTGGCGCTGATCCGCCAGTACGGCGGCGACATCGGCGAGACCTACGGCGTTCCGGTCGAGGAGATCGTGCGCGGCATCCGCAGCGGCGTGCGCAAGGTCAACATCGACACCGACATCCGCCTGGCCATGACCGGCGCGATGCGCCAGACCTTCGCGCAGCAGCCCGCCGAGTTCGACCCGCGCAAGGCGCTGCAGGCGGCCACGCAGGCCGCGCGCGGCATCTGCGAGGCCCGCTTCAGGGCCTTCGGCTGCGAAGGCCAGGCCGAGCGCATCCGGCCGGTCCCGCTCGACCGCATGGTCGCGCGCTACCGCTGAGGCCGTCCGGCGATGCGCGGGCTGCGCGCCTTGCTGTGGGACGTCGACGGCACGCTGGCCGAGACCGAGCGTGACGGCCACCTCGTCGCCTTCAACCTCGCCTTCGCGGCGCTCGGGCTGCCCTGGCGCTGGGACGAGGCCCGCTATGCCGGCCTGCTGCGTGTGACCGGCGGGCGCGAGCGGCTGTTGCGCGACATGGCCGACCGAGCCGACGCCCCGGCCGATCCGGCCGGCCGCGAGGCGCTGGCGCGCGAGCTGCACCGCATCAAGAACCTGCGCTATGCCGAACAGGTCGATGCCGGCCTGGTCCAGCCGCGTCCGGGCGTGCTGCGCCTGATCGCCGAGGCCCGCGCGGCCGGCGCGCGCCAGGCGATCGTGACGACCACCAGCCGCGCCAACGTCGATGCGCTGCTGGCCCGCATGCTCGGGCCCGACTGGCGCGACACCTTCACGGCCTGCGTCTGCGGCGAGGACGTCGAGCGCAAGAAGCCCGACCCGCAGGCGCACCGGCTGGCGTTGGCGCAGCTGGGCCTGGGTGCCGACCCGCGGCACGAGGCGCTGGCGCTGGAGGACAGCGAGGTCGGCCTGCAGGCGGCCGATGCCGCCGGGCTGGCGGTGCTGCTGACGCCGAGCGTGTTCTTCCCGGCCACACCGGACAGCCGGGCGCGGGCCTGGGCCTGCTGTGCCGACCTGGCGCAGGGCGGCGCGATGTTTTCGGGGGCAGTGAGCTGGGCCGGCCTGTGCGAACAGGCCGGCCGCAGGGCACTGCGGAGAGGCGCCTGAGGCCCGAGCGATCGGCCCGGCGTCATCTCGTTGGCACGGCAGGACGTCCGAGGCGGCGTCCTGCCGTTTTTTTGTCGGCCCGGTGGCGGGCGTGGCTTGCCGGCCGGGGGGCGCAGCGGCAAAGTCCGCAGTCCTTGCCGGAGCCTGTCCATGCCCTTGAGCTGCACCCCGTCCCGCACCCCGTCCCGCACCCCGTCCCGCACCCCGTGCCGCATCACCCGCAGCCTGGCCGCCGCCGCACTCGTGGCCGGCTCGGTCGGCCTGTTCGCGGGCGCACAACCCTTGCTGGCGCAGGGCATCGACATCTACCGCGATGCCGACCTGGCCCTGGGCGAGAAGCTCATCCGCGAGAGCCAGTGCGATGCCTGCCATGCCCGGCAGGTCGGGGGCGATGGCAGCGACATGTACAACCCGAAGGGCCGCATCTCGACGCCAGGCGCCTTGCGCGGCATGGTCGAGTACTGCAACACCGAGCTGAACCTGGGTTTCTTCCCCGAGGAGGTCACGGCGATCGCGGCGGTGCTGCAGCGCGATCACTACCGCTTCAAGTGAGCCGGGCGCTGGGGATGCATCAGTCCAGATGCATAAAATGATGCACCGATGTCCCACTCCAAGGCCTTCCTCATGGCTGACAGCCCCCGCGACGAAAGCGATGCCGTCTTCGACTCCGTGGCCGAGCTGTTCTCGCTGCTGTCCACGCCGATCCGGCTGAAGATCATCAGCTCGCTGTGCCACGGCGAGAAGAACGTGTCCCAGCTGCTGGAGGACATCGACACCACCCAGCCCAACATGTCGCAGCACCTGTCGACGCTCTACCGCGCCGGCGTGCTCGGCAAGCGCCGCGACAGCACCCAGATCTACTACCGGCTGCAGAGCGAGCGCGTCGCCACGCTGTGCCGGGCGGTCTGCAACCAGGTCGCCACCGAGATGGACCCGCAGGTGCAGCTGCCCGTGTCGGACCGGCTGCTGCCGGCCGCGCCGCGCTGAGACCGCGCGGCCAGGGCGCTCAGCGGACCTTGGCGAGCAGGGTCTGCATGTCGTCGAGCATGCCTTCGAGCACCGGTGTCTGCTGCTCGGTCATGCCCAGGCGCTGGGTCAGCTCCTGCTGCATGAAGCACACCGTCATGCGGACATAGGCGCTGTCCAGCGCCTTGCGCACCGCCGCCATCTGGCTGGCGATGTCCATGCAGGACTCACCCGACTCGATCATCCGCTGGATGCCGCGCAGCTGGCCTTCGGCCCGCTTCAGGCGGTTCAGCAGGTCGGTCCTGGCACCTTCATCCTGAAGTTGGGCCATGGCGCAGTCCTCCGTTCCGTTCAGTTCGTGTTCAAGGTCGGCCATTGTCCATGCTCCCGAAAGCGTGGCGTCGTCACGACCGTGTCACCCGTCTCGGACAGGGGCTGTGCGTGGACCGACGGCCGGCTGACCCTCCGCCGCCAGCGGGCTCACCACCGGCGCCGGGCGGCCGGCTTCGGGCACAGTACGTGCTCGGTCTGCCGACGTTGAACCACCACAGAACAAGCCCGCAGGAGCCTTGCCGATGCCCGACATCCACACCCGACCGCATCCGGACGCCGCCGTCGCCGCCGCGCTGGACCGCCTGCCGCGCGAGCGCCTGCCGGAGCTGCTGCGCCGCATCCCCAAGGCCGAGCTGCACATCCACATCGAGGGCTCGCTGGAGCCCGAGCTGATCTTTGCGCTGGCCCGACGCAACGGCGTGACGCTGCCGTATCCGGACGTCGAGGCGCTGCGCGCGGCCTACGCCTTCACCGACCTGCAGAGCTTCCTGGACATCTACTACGCCGGTGCCAGCGTGCTGCTGCACGAGGCCGACTTCCACGACATGGCCTGGGCCTACCTGCAACGCGCGGCGGCCGACGGCGTCAGGCGCTCCGAGATCTTCTTCGACCCCCAGACCCACACCGAGCGCGGCGTGCCCATCGGCACCGTGATCGCCGGCCTGAGCGGCGCGCTGACGAAGGCCCGCGCCGAGCTGGGCGTCGACGGCGACCTGATCCTGTGTTTCCTGCGCCACCTGAGCGAGGAAGCCGCCTTCGAGACCCTGGAAGCCGCGCTGCCGCACCGGGCGCATTTCATCGGCGTCGGCCTGGACAGCAGCGAGCGCGGCCACCCGCCGAGCAAGTTCGAGCGGGTCTTCGCGCGCTGCCGCGAACTGGGCCTGCACGTCGTCGCCCATGCCGGCGAGGAAGGCCCGCCGGCCTACATCGTCGAGGCACTGGACCTGCTCCAGACCGAGCGCATCGACCATGGCGTGCGCTGCGTCGAGGACCCGTCGCTGGTCGCCCGCCTGGCCGCCGAGCGCATGCCGCTGACGGTCTGCCCGCTGTCCAACGTCAAGCTCTGCGTCTACCGCACGATGGCCGAGCACAAGCTGCCGGCGCTGCTGGAGGCCGGCCTGTGCGCGACGATCAACAGCGACGACCCGGCCTACTTCGGCGGCTACATGAACCAGAACTGGCTCGAAACCTTCGCCGCCTTGCCGCAACTGGGCGCCCGCGAGGCCTGGCAGCTTGCCGCCAACAGCTTCGAGGCCGCCTTCGCCGATGCGACCCGCAAGGCCGCCTGGCGTGCCGAGGTCGACCAGGCGGTGCTGGCGCTGGCGGACTGAGCGGCAGGGTGCGGCCGGTTCAGGCCTCCACCCTCAACCACACCGTGAACACCGCGCCGCTGCGGGCGTCGTCGCGGTGGGCGGCGCGCAGGTCGCCGCCGTAGCGCTCGACCAGGCTGCGGCTGATCCACAGGCCCAGGCCGGTGCCGTCCTTCTTGCGGGTCACGAAGGGCTGGAAGAGCTGGTCCATCAGCTCGGCATCCAGGCCGCCGCCGGTGTCGGCCACCGACAGCGTGACCCAGTCCACCGGCGTGCCGTGGCTGTCGGGCTGGCGCAGGTCGCGGCTGGACAGGGTCAGCGTGCCGCCCTCGGGCATGGCGTGGATGGCGTTGACGATCAGGTTGATCAGCACCTGCTGCAGCTCGTTGCGGTTCAGCGCCGGACGGCCGGCCGCGCGCAGGTCGCGTTCGACGGCGATGCGGGTGCGGCCGGCCAGGTGGCCGGTCAGCACGAGGCAGTCCTCGACCACCGCCGCCGTGTCCAGTGGGGTGACGTAGCCGGCGTATTCGGCCGGCCGGGCGAACTGCAGCAGCTGGGTGACGATCAGGCGCATGCGCTCGATCTGGGCGTCGATCAGGCGCAGCTCCTCGTCCGAGGCCCGCGCCACCTCGGCCGGCAGCTGGCTGCGCAGCAGGTCCAGGTTGCCCTGGATCACCGCGATCGGGTTGTTGACCTCGTGGGCGATGCTGGCGGTGAGCTGGCCGACGGCGGCGAGCTTCTCGCTGCGCAGCAGCTGCGTCTGGGTCGCCGCGAGTTCGCGGTTGCTGGCTTCGAGCGCCGCCGTGCGCTGGGCCACCTTGGCGTCCAGCTCGGCGTTCAGGCCCTCGAGCGCGCGGGTCTTGTCGGCGATCAGGTCCAGCAGCGCGTCCAGGTGGCGGGCCAGCCGGCCCAGCTCGTCGGTGCTGTCGAGCGCGCCGACGCGGGCCTCGGCCGCGCCGGACTCGATGCGCTGCAACGTGGCCTCCATCTGCTCGACCGGCCGGAAGATCGTGCCGGCCCAGCGCAGCGAGACGAAGGCCGCCACCACCATCACGGCGAAGAAGATCACGCCGATGCCGGCCAGCATGCCGTACTTGAGCCAGATGAAGGGCCGCTCCAGGTAGCCGACGTAGAGCATGCCCACGCGCCGCCCGGCGCCATCGGTGATCGGCTGGTAGGCCGACACGTACCAGTCGTTGACGACGAAGGCGCGGTCCAGCCAGGTCGAGCCGCGCACCAGCACGGCGTCGTGAACCGCCTGCGAGACCCGCGTGCCGATGGCGCGTTCGTCCTGTGCCGGTCCGAACAGCCGCACGTTGGTGCCCACGCGCACGTCGTCGAGGAACAGCGTGGTGGTGCCGCGGCTGCCGAAGGGCAGCGAGCCTTCCGGGTAGACGATGGCGTTGATGTGGTCGATCAGCGCCAGGTTGCGGTTGAGCAGCCGGCCGGCCTGGACATGGCCCAGCAGCCGGCCGTCCGGCGCGCGCACCGGGTGGCTGGCCAGCATGACCATCGCGCGCTCGACCCGGCGGGTGGAGCCGGGTGCGGCATCGCGGGTGGGCAGCACGTCCACGCCGACGCGGTCGCGCAGGCGCGGCGCCAGCACCGCGAAGGCGGCCGCGTCGAGCACCTCGATGCGGCTGTGCGCCGCCGCATCGGCCGGCGAGCGGCCCGGCCGGGCGCGGCTGTCGGCCGGCTCGGTCTCCTGGCTGCTGCCCTGGTCGGTCAGCAGCAGCCGGCCCTCGGCATCGCGCAGGTTGACGAAGTCCAGCGCCTGCACGTCGCGCACCTCCTGCAGCAGCGCGACCAGCCGCTCGCGGCCCGGATCGGCCAGCGCCAGGTGCAGCGCATGCGAGCCGGCGACCGCGCCGGCGCTGGCCGACAGCTCGGCCTGCACACGCTCGAAGTAGCCTTGCGCGACCGCCAGGTCGGCGCGGATCTTGGTGATCAGCATCCGGTCGAAGGCGACGTCGCCCCAGACCAGCAGCAGCACGCCCAGCAGCGGCAGCACGCCGGCCAGCGGCAGCAGCACCAGCGCGAGCAGCTTGGTGCGGATCGAGCGCCGCAGCGCGACCTTCCAGCGGGTCAGCATCGCCGGCGCGCGCGGGTCAGCGCGGCTCGCCGGAGGCTGGCGGCAGCGAGCCGTCGGCCGACCATTCGGCCACCCGTCGCTCCAGCGTGCGCCGCGAGATGCCCAGGCGCTGCGCTGCCTCGGTCTTGTCGCCGCCGACCGATTCCAGCACCGCCAGGATGTGGCGCTTCTCCAGCGTGTGCAGGTCCAGCGGGGCGTCGTCGCGGGTCGCGCCGGTGGACGTCGCGGGCGTGCTGGGCGCGGCCGGCGCACGCATCACCGGCCGCGGCAGGCTCTGGTAGAGCGCGCTCACGTTGAGCGCACCGACGATCAGCGAGCGCTCAATCAGGTTGCGCAGCTCGCGCACGTTGCCGGGCCAGTCGTACTGCTGCAGGTAGCGCATCTCGTCGGCCGTGACCTCGATCGGCGCGACGCCCAGGCGCGGCGCGAGCGTGTCGATGAAATGGGCGACCAGGTCGGGGATGTCCTCCTTGTGCGCGCGCAGCGGCGGCAGGCGCAGCTCGACCACCTGCAGGCGGTAGTAGAGGTCGGCACGGAAGCGGCCTTCGCGCACGTCGTCACCGAGCGGCCGGTTGGTGGCCGCGACGATGCGCACGTCGACCGGCACGCTGCGCTCGCTGTCGGGCGCGCGCACGCGGCGGTCCTCCAGCACGCGCAGCAGCGTGGCCTGCAGCGAGGCCGGCAGCTCGCCGATCTCGTCGAGGAAGAGCGTGCCGCCGTGCGCCATCACGAACAGGCCCTCGCGGCCGGGGCCCTGGCCGCCGTGGCCGAACAGCTCGGCCTCCAGCTGGGCCGGCGCGGTGGTGGCGCAGTTGACCGGCACGAAGGGCGCGGCCGCGTGCGCGCTCAGCCGGTGCAGGGCCAGCGCGGCGAGTTCCTTGCCGGTGCCGGACTCGCCGGTCAGCAGCACCGTCGAGTCGACCGTCGCGACCCGCCGCAGCGCGGCCTGCAGGCCCTTGATGACGATGGACTGGCCGACCAGCCCGTCGGCCGGCGGCGTGCGCTGGCTCAGGTTGCGGCGCAGCACCCAGTTCTCGCGCCGCAGCTGGGCCCGCTCCAGGCCGTGCCGCACGGCGCCCAGCACCTGGGTCAGGCGGAAGGGCTTGAGCAGCATGTCGCCGGCACCGGCCCGCAGCGCCTCGATGGCGGTGTCGAGGTCGGCGAAGGCGGTGATCAGGACCACCTCGGCGGTGATGCCCTGGGCGCGCATGTCCTTGAGCAGGTCGATGCCGTTGCGGCCGGGCAGCGCGATGTCCAGCAGCACCAGGTCGTAGCGGTGGCTGCGCAGCAGGGCCTCGGCCTCCTCGGCCGAGCCGGCGCCCATGACCTCGCGCACCCGTGGGGCCAGCGCCTTCTCCAGGAAGTGGCGCATGCCGGGTTCGTCGTCGACCACCAGGATGCTGGCGCGCGGCCAGTGGTCGGGCATCGTCGCCGCATGCGTGACGGCCTGGGCCGCGACCTGGCGGGCGGCGTCTTCCTGGGGCGATCGGGGGGAGTCGTCGAGTTCAGTCGGGACCATGCAGGTCAGCCAGCGTGTTGAGGTTGTCGAAGGCGGCCACGTCGTCGAAACGGACGATGGCCAGGCGGCGGCTGGCGGCCCAGCGCATGACGCGGCGTTCACCGCCGGCCAGCGCCTGCGCCAGGGGTCCGGCCAGCTCGCGGCGGGCCAGGCAGAAGACCGGCTGGTGGTACAGCGCGTCGTCGGCGGCGGCCGGGTCGGGCGTGGCGGCGACGGCCAGCTCGGCGTCGTCGGCCTGCAGCGCGGCGGCCAGGCGTTCGGCCAGGTCGAGCGGGAAGGCCGGCGTGTCGCAGGGCACCGTCAGCAGCCAGGGCGTGGTGCAGCGGCGCAGGCCGGTCAGCCAGCCGGCGAGAGGACCGGGGTGCGGCGGCACGCCCTCGGGCAGCTCGTCGGGCCAGACCGGCCAGCCCCAGGCGGCGTAGGCGTCGAGGTGGCGGTTGGCGTTGACGGCCAGCGCGCCGACCTGGGGCGCCAGCCGCTCGGCGGCGTGGCGGGCCAGTGGACGGCCGTCGCGCGTCTGCAGGCCCTTGTCGAGCCCACCCATGCGCCGGCCCTGGCCACCGGCCAGCACCAGGCCGGTGATGTGCAGACGGTTCGGGGGCAGGTCGGACGACATGGCGGCGAGCATACCGGCGGCCCCGGTGCAGCCGACCCAGGGCATCCCGCGGACGGCGTGGTCGGGGTCACGTGCGCGACACGGCCTCTGCGACAATGCCGGCCCCGAGCCGCTGGTGCCGTCGTGCCCCGGCGGCTCGTCGTTTTTGTCCTTCCCGCCGTCCGCGCGCCCACGCCGGCGGCCGTCATCACCGGGCCATGTCGAGGAACACCATGTACAAAAACCTCCCGGGCGAACGCCGTGCGTTCGTCTGTCTCGCGCTGTTCGGCGCGGCCACCCTGGTCCTGCCGACACCGGCAGCGGCCGCCGAAGGCCCACCGCTCAAGGTCGCCTTCGTCTACGTCAGCCCGGTCGGCAACGCCGGCTGGACCTACCAGCACAACATGGGCCGGCTGGACCTGGAGCGCCGCCTCGGTGCCGCCGTGCAGACGACCTTCGTCGAGAACGTCGCCGAGGGCCCGGATGCCGAGCGCGTCATGCGCGACCTGGCCGGGCAGGGCTACCAGCTGATCTTCGCCACCAGCTTCGGCTACCTGGAGCCGGCGCTGCGCGTCGCGCAGGAGTACCCGCAGGTCAAGTTCGAGCACATGGGCGGCTACAAGACCGCCGCGAACGTCAACACCTACAACGCCCGCTTCTACGAGGGCCGCTACCTCGCCGGCTACCTGGCCGGGAAGATGAGCCGCAGCGGCATCAGCGGCTACGTGGCCGGCTTCCCGATCCCGGAGGTCGTGCAGGGCATCAACGCCTACACGCTGGGCATGCGCGCGGCCAACCCGAAGGCGCAGGTGCGGGTCAGCTGGCTCAACACCTGGTTCGACCCGGCGCGCGAGCGCGAGGCCGCGCAGGCGCTGGTCTCGCAGGGCGCCGACACGCTGACCCACCACAGCGGCTCGACCGCGATCCCGCAGCTGGCCGAGGAAAAGGGCGTGATGCTGCTGGGCTACCAGAGCGACATGAGCCACATCGCGCCGAGCGTGCAGCTGACCAGCGTCACGCATGTCTGGGGCGAGCGCTATGCCAAGGTCGCCGCCGACGTGCAGGCCGGCCGCTGGAAGCCGCAGCCCTACCTGGGCGGGCTGCGCGAGGGCGTCATCAAGCTCGCGCCGTTCAACAAAAAGGTGCCGGCCGACGTGGCCTTCCAGGTGCGCGACCGCGAACGGGCGATCGCGATGGGCAAGCTGCATCCGTTCGCGGGCCGCATCGTCGACCAGGCCGGCAAGGTCCGCCAGGCCAGCGGCACGATGAAGGACGCCATGCTGGCGCAGATGGACTACCTCGTCGAGGGCGTGGTCGGCACGATCGCCAGCAAGCCCTGACGCGACGGGACGCGACCGGGCGCGATGCCGCCGGCCCGATGCCGCCGGCCCGATGCCACGCGCTTGACGCGGCGCAAGCCAGGGCCGCGGCGGCCGGCCGGTTGATGGTTGATCCCGAGTCCGCCGACACTCGCCCGGGTTTACGGTCCGGACCCTGGAGTGCCCGCATGAACGACGCCCCGAACCCCGTGACTTCCGTGCCCGCGGCGACCCTGCCGCGGCACACGACGCTGTCGACCCTCGAGTCCTTGATCTGGACCGAGCTGGATCTGGCCGTTCACAGCCGCGCGTCGGCCGACCGGCCGGCCCATCCGTGGCGCCGGGCGGCCTTCGCCACGGTCGGCGAGGACGGCCCGGAGGTCCGCAGCATCGTGCTGCGCGACCTGCAGGCTGACCGGCGCGAGCTGGTCTTCTACGCCGATGCGCGCTCGCCCAAGGTGGCCCAGCTGCGGGCCGATCCGCGCGGCCAGATCTTGTGCTGGAGCGAGCCGCTGGGCTGGCAGGTCCGGCTGGCCTGCACGATCGAGATCGCCACCGACGGCCTGGACGTCACCGCGCGCTGGGCCCGCATCCGCCACCGGCCGGCTGCGCACGACTACCTCTCGCCGCTCGCGCCCGGCTCGCCGCTGGAGGCGCCGGCCGTGCCGCTGGCGCCGGAGCGGGTGCGCGAGTCCTTCGCGGTGCTGACCGCCAGGGTCCGCGCGATCGACTGGCTGGAGCTGCATGCGCAGGGCCATCGGCGGGCCCGTTTCGAGCATGGGCGCGAGCCGCAGTGGCTGGTGCCGTGACCGGCTGGGCAGCCGGCAAGCCCGTCGTCACGGGCAGGACCGCGCGAGCCGGTGACAATTCGACACGTCGCACCCTCGCGCCTTCCTGAGCTTTCCTGACCGTGTCCTCGTCCACCTCCTCCTCCGTCCTCACGCCCAGCCTCACCTCCACCCCCAACCCGGTCGCGCTGCGGCTGGGCTATGCCGGCCTGGCGCCCTTCGTGCTCGGCGCGCTGCTGACGATGCTGATCCCGGCCGACCTCCACGAGGGCGCGGTGCTGGACTTCGTCTTCCACGGCCTGATGGCCTACGCCGCCGTGATCGTCTCCTTCCTGGGTGGCATCCACTGGGGCCTGGGCATGCGCTCGACCGTGCCCTCGCCGGTGCCCTATGCCTGGGGCGTCTCGCCGTCGCTGGCGGCCTGGTTCGCGATGCTGCTGCCGGCCCATGCCGGGCTGATCATCGCGGGGCTGTCGCTGATCGCCTGCTACCTGGTCGACCGCCGCACCTACCCGTCGCATGGCCTGGGCGGCTGGATGACGCTGCGCTTTCGCCTCACGATGGTGGCCGCGCTGAGCTGCTTCCTGGGCGCGGCCAGCTACTGATCCCGCCGCGAGGCGCCCTTCCTCGAACCGCCTCCGGGCATCCGTCATGGTCCGCTACCACGTCGAACTGGCCGATCTGCATGCCCACCACTACCGCGTCACGCTGACGCTGGCGCAGCCCGCGCCGCGCCAGCGCCTGAGCCTGCCGGTGTGGATTCCGGGCAGCTACCTGGTGCGCGAGTTCTCGCGCCATCTCAGCGGCCTGGAAGCCCGCCAGGGCCGCGAGGCCCGGCCGATGCGCCAGATCGACAAGTGCAGCTGGGAGGTCGACTGCAGCGGCCGCGCCGCGCTGACGGTCAGCTGGCAGGTCTACGCCTTCGACGCCTCGGTGCGCACCGCCTGGCTGGACAGCCAGCGCGGCTTCTTCAACGGCACCAGCCTGTTCCTGCGCGCCGAGGGCCGCGAGGACGTCGAGCATGCCGTCACGCTCGGCCCGCTGCCCGAGGGCTGGCAGGTCTCGACCGGGCTGACCGGCACGCCGAAGAAGGGCTATGTCGCGCCGGGCTACGACGCCCTGGTCGACCATCCCTTCGAGCTGGGACCGTTCTGGCTCGGCCGCTTCGAGGCCTGCGGCGTGCCGCACGAGTTCGTCGTCGCCGGGGCCGCGCCAGGCTTCGACGGCAGCCGGCTGCTGGCCGACACGCAGCGCATCTGCGAGGCCCAGATCCGCTTCTGGCATGGCGACCAGCCGCCGCCCTTCGAGCGCTATGTCTTCCAGCTGGCCGTGGTCGACGACGGCTACGGCGGCCTGGAGCACCGCAACAGCACCGCGCTGATCGCCGGCCGGCGCGACCTGCCGCGGCGCGGCCAGGCCGCCGGCGAGCTGACCGAGGGCTACGCGACGCTGCTGGGCCTGATCAGCCACGAGTACTTCCACACCTGGAACGTCAAGCGCCTGAAGCCGGCCGAGTTCATCCCCTACGACCTGGGCCGCGAGAACCACACCGAGCTGCTGTGGTTCTTCGAGGGCTTCACCAGCTACTACGACGACCTGTTCCTGCTGCGGGCCGGCCTGATCGACCAGGGCCGCTACCTCAAGCTGCTGGCCAAGACCATCAACCAGGTGCTGGCCACGCCGGGCCGTCAGGTGCAGAGCGTCGCCCAGGCCAGCTTCGACGCCTGGCTGAAGTACTACCGTCCCGACGAGAACACCGCCAACGCGACCGTCAGCTACTACACCAAGGGCGCGCTGGTGGCGCTGACGCTGGACCTGCGCCTGCGCGGCGAAGGCCGCGGCTCGCTCGACGAGGTCATGCGCCGGCTCTGGCAGCGCAGCGGCGCGGCGGCTGGCCACGAGGGCCCGGTCACGCACGACGACATCGCCGAGGCGCTGCAGGCGGTCGGCCGCCGGCGCGATCCGCAGGCCTGGGCGCGTGAGCTGGAGACGCTGGTGCGCAGCACCGACGAGTTGCCGGTGGCCAGCCTGCTGTCGGACGTGCTGGGCTACGTCTGGCGGCATGAACCGCCGACGGTGGCGCAGCGCCTGGGGGCGCGGGTGGCCGACGGCAGCCTGAAGGTCCAGGCGGTGCAGCGCGGCAGCGCGGCCGAACGGGCCGGCCTGGCCGCCGGCGACGAGCTGCTGGCGCTCAATGGCTGGCGCCTGGCCCGGCTAGACGACCTGCTGCTCTACGGCGGTCTGGACCAGCCCCAGACGCTGCTGGTGGCGCGCGACCGCCGCGTGCTGACGCTGAGCCTGCCGGCCTCGCGCCCGGCCGGCGCGGTGACGCTGGCGCCGCAGGACAAGGCGACGCCGGTGACGCTGCGGCGCCGCTCGGCCTGGGCGGCGCCGAGCGGCGGATGAAGGTCCCCCGTCTCACGCCAGCGCTGGTCGGCGCGGCGCTGCTGGCGCTGCTCGGTCACGTCTGGCTGATCGAGGCGGTGCGCGACTCGATGCAGGCCATCGACCTGCGCGTGCCGGAGATCCGGCGCGCCGAGGTCCGCTTCGACCGCGTGCTGGCGCCGACCGCGCCGGTCGAGGTCCAGGCGGTCCGCCCGAAGCCCGCACCGACGCCGCGCCTGGCCCAGGCCGCTGCTGCACCCCGGCCGCCGGAACCGGCCGCATCCGACGCCGCCGATCCCGCCGCCGAGCTGGCCGCCGATCGGGCCACCGAACAGGCTGCCGAACAGGCTGCCGAACAGGCCCGCCAGGAGGCCGAGCGTGCCGCGCTGGCCGTGGCCGATGCGCAAGCGGCGGCCGATGCGGCGTCGGCGGCGCAAGCGGCCGCGTCTGCTGCACAAGCTGCCGCCACACCCGTCCGCCCCGGCCTGCCCGAGTTCGTCTGGCCGGTCTCGACCCGCCTGAGCTACCGCCTGACCGGCTGGTACCGCGGCGAGGTCAACGGCCATGCCGAGGTCGAATGGCTGCGGCTCGATGCGCAGCGCTACCAGGTCCATCTGTCGGTCTCGATCGGTCCGGCCTTCGCGCCGCTGATGACCCGGCGCATGAGCAGCGAGGGCCGCATCACGCCCGAGGGCCTCGCGCCGCAGCGCTACGAGCAGCTGACCCAGCAGATCATCGGCCGCGACCGCCAGGTCACGATGGCCTTCGAGCCGGGCGGCATCCGGCTGGCGCGCGGTGATTCGGTGCCCTACCAGGGCGACGTGCAGGACACCGCCAGCCAGTTCATCCAGATCATCTACCTGCTGCGCACCCGGCCCGACCTGGCCCGCACCGGCCAGGCGATGGCCTTTCCGCTGGCGCTGCCAAACCGGGTTGACGCCTGGGTCTACGAGGTGGCCGAGAAGGTCGTCGAGCAGACGCCGGTCGGCCCGCTGGAGACCCTGCACGTCAAGCCGCGCCGCCGCGCCGAGGGCGGCAACCTGACCGCCCAGATGTGGTACGCCCCGACGCTGCAGATGCTGCCGGTGCGCATCCGCATCGAGCAGGACGCTCAGACATGGGTCGACCTTCGCCTCGAACGGGCGCCCGAGCAAGGCAGTTGATGTTGGCCCCTCGGCCGGCGGGTACGCCGTCCGATCCCCCACGGGGATGCGCAGGCCGCTTGGGGCGGCCCGGCGCTGGCCTGCTGGCCCCTCGGCCGGCGGGTACGCGGTCCGATCCCCCGAGGGGATGTGCAGGCCGCTTGGGGCGGCCCGGCGCTGGCCTGCTGGCCCCTCGGCCGGCGGGTACGCCAGGGCGACAGCCTCGTGTCGGACCCGCTCGCTATAGTCGTTCGCTTCACGTCCGACCCCACCTGCGACCCCCAGGAGAACCGTCCCCCATGAGCACCCCGACCTACGAGAACATCCTCGTCGAGACCCGTCCCGGCGCCGGCGAGATGAGCTATGGCTGGATCACGCTGAACCGGCCGAAGGCGCTCAATGCGCTGAACGATCCGCTGATGGACGAGCTCGGCGCGGCGCTGCTGGCCTTCGATGCCGACGATCGCATCGCCTGCATCGTCATCACCGGCAGCGAGAAGGCCTTCGCGGCCGGCGCGGACATCGCGCTGATGCATCCCTTCGACTTCCCGAACGCCTACCGCAAGGGCCTGATCTCGCGCAACTGGGACACCCTGCGCCAGGTCCGCAAGCCGGTGATCGCGGCAGTGGCCGGCTTCGCGCTGGGCGGTGGCTGCGAGGTGGCCATGGCCTGCGACCTGATCATCGCGGCCGACACGGCCAGGTTCGGCCAGCCCGAGGTCAAGCTCGGCGTCATCCCCGGTGCCGGTGGCACCCAGCGCCTGCCGCGCGCGGTCGGCAAGAGCAAGGCGATGGACCTGGCGCTGACCGGCCGCATGATGGACGCGGCCGAGGCCGAGCGCGCCGGCCTGGTAGCCCGCGTGGTGCCCGCCGCCGAGCTGCATGCCGAGGCCGACAAGATCGGCCAGACGCTGTCGGGCTACTCGACGCTGGCGCTGATGGCGGTCAAGGAGAGCGTCAACCGGGCCTACGAATCGCCGCTGTCCGAGGGCCTGCTGTTCGAGCGCCGGCTGTTCCACGCGCTGTTCTCCAGCGCCGACCAGAAGGAAGGCATGGGCGCCTTCCTTGAAAAGCGCCCGCCGAAGTTCACCCACTTCTGAACGACGGCCGCAGCCGCCATGAAAAACGCCCCGCACTGCGGGGCGTTGTCGTTCGGGGCCGGGTCCGATCAGGACTTGGACGCCACCTGGATGCGGCGCTCGACCTCGGCCGCCGGGATCGCGCCCGGTGCGCGGGTGCCGTCCTCGAAGACGATGGCCGGCGTGCCGTTGACCTTGAACTTGCGCGCCAGCGCGCTGTTGCGGTCGATCGCGGCGGTGTCGCAGCCGGCACCCATGGACTTCGGGGCGCGCACGCCGTCGACCATCCAGGCGCGCCAGGCGGCGGTGTTGTCCTTGGCGCACCAGAGGTCGCGGGACTTGTCCGGCGAGTCGCCGCCGAGGATGGGGATCACGAAGGTGTAGACCGTCACGTCCTTGACGTTGACGAGGTCCTTCTCAAGCTTCTTGCAGTAGCCGCAGTTCGGGTCGGCGAAGACGACGATCTTGCGCGTGCCCTTGCCGTTCTTCCAGACGATCGCGTCCTTCAGCGGCAGGCTGGCGAAGTCGATCGCGGTCAGCTTGGCGATGCGCTCCTCGGTCAGGTTGCGGCGGGACGCGGTCTCGATGATCTCGCCCTGGATCAGGTAGGCGCCCTTGGCGTCGGTGTAGACCACATCGGTGCCCAGGCGGATCTCGAACAGGCCCGGCACCGGCGCCGGCCGGACCTCGTCGATGGTCGGCAGGGTCGGGTAGCGTTCCGCGAGGTTCTTGCGGATGACGGCCTCGTCGGCGCGCGCCACACCGCCCAGCAGGGCGCAGAACGACAGGGCGAGGGCGGCAAGTGCGCGCAGCTTCATGGACATGTCCTGGTGAGAAATCGGTTTGGTTCCGATGGTAAGGGTGAGGTTCCACCCCTGCGCCTTCCGGGATGTGACAGGCGGCGCGGTCCGCCGGTCTCGTTCAGGCGTCCAGCGCCCGCGCGGTCAGCCAGCGCTTGACCGGGCCGAGCCGGTCGACCGCCGACATGCCGACGTTGCGCAGGCTGCGCAGCGGCGCGTCCTGGGCCGCGAACAGGTGCAGCAGGCCGTCGGTCAGCGTGCCCATCGCGTGGGTCGGCGTCTGGCGGCGGCGCACGTAGCGGCGCAGCGTGCGCTCGTCGCCGGCCGCGCGCCAGGGCGTGTCGGCCCGGGCGGCGACCAGCACGTCGACCAGTGCGCGCACGTCGCCCAGGCCCAGGTTGAGGCCCTGGCCGGCCAGCGGGTGGACCGCGTGGGCGGCATCGCCCAGCAGCACCCAGCCGGGGCCGCACCAGCGCTGCGCCTGCGCCAGCATCAGCGGCCAGGCGACGCGCGGGCCGGCCAGCCGCAGCGTGCCGGCCGCGCCGCCGCTGGCCGCGCCACCGCTGGCCGCATTCAGGGCGGCCTCGAAGGCGGCGTCATCGAGCGCCTGCAGCTCGGCCACCTGGGCATCGGGCAGCGACCAGACCAGCGCGTAGGCGTGGCCCGGCGCGGGCCGGTCGAAGGGCAGCAAGGCGAGGATGTCCGGGCTGCGGAACCACTGCCGCGCGACGCCCTGGTGCGGCCTGTCCGCGACCAGCCGCGCGGCGATCGCCTGGTGGCCGTAGCCGTGCCGGTGCCAGTCGGCGCCGAGCGCCTCGCGGGTGGCCGAGTCACGGCCCTCGCAGACCGCCAGCAGCGGCCGGGCCAGGTCCGTCGCCGCACCCGCCGGCCGGGCCTGCATGCGCGGGTCATCCGGCTTGAGCCGCTGCACATGCGGCGCGAAATGCAGCGCCTGGGCCAGCGCCTCGTCCAGCGCGGCGGCATCGACGATCCAGGCCAGCGCGTCGACCGCCTGGGTCCAGGCGCTGAAGCCGAGCTGGCCGCCGTCGTCGCCGCGCACGTCCATCGCGTCGACGGGCGTGATGGCATCGGCCGGCAGGGCGTCCCAGACCCGCAGCTCGCGCAGCAGCGCAGCGGAGGCGGCGTTCAGCGCATAGGCCCGCACGTCCGGCCCGCGTCGCGGCGCGGCCGCCGCGTCCAGCCCCGCCAGGCCAACCTGCCAGCCCTGGCGGCTCAGCGCCAGGGCGAGGCAGGAACCGACCGCGCCCTGGCCACGGATGCACACGTCGAGGGGGCGGGAAGCAGCGCTGTTCATGGCGGCGGATTGTAGGGAGCCCCCCCTGCGCGGACGCCCCGGCGACCGGCTGGCCACAATCGCCTCCCGGTCCGCCGTTGAGGTGGATCAGCCTCCCGCCACCGGACCTCTCCGCCCATGCAGAACGACCTTCCAGACGCAGACCTTGCCCGCGCCACCGACGACGGCAGCAGCGCCGCCCGCATCGCCGGCCTGCACGTCCACCCGCTGAAGTCCGGCGCGGCGCTGTCCTTCGACGCGGTCCGGCTGTCGCCCACCGGCTTCGAGAACGACCGCCGCTGGATGCTGGTCGACCCGTCCGGCGAGTTCTTCAGCCAGCGTGAGCACCCCCGCATGGCGCTGCTGCGGGCGGTGGTCGAGGCCGGTCGTCTGCACCTGGCCGCGCCCGGCCTGCCGCCGCTCTCGGTGCCGGTCGATCCGCCGCTGGCGCGCGGCGTACCGGTGCGGGTCTGGAACGACGCCTTCGACGCCCTGCCGGTCGACCCGGCCGCCGACCGCTGGTGCAGCGACTTCCTCGGCGAGCCGGCCCGGCTGGTCGTGACCCATCCGGCCATGCACCGGCCGTCCAACCGCCAGCGCACCGGCGACATCGAGGCGCTCAACGGCTTTGCCGACGGCTACCCGATCCTCGTCCTCTCCACCGGCTCGCTGGCCGAGCTGAACCGCCGCCTGGCCGGGCAGGGCAAGCCGGCGGTGGCGATGGCGCGCTTCCGTCCCAACCTCGTGCTGGACGGCCTGGACGCGCATGCCGAGGACCACCTCGACGAGCTGCACATCCCCACCGACGACGGCCCGGTCGTGCTGCGCCTGGTCAAGCCCTGCCCGCGCTGCCCCATGCCCGACGTCGACCCCGCCACCGGCCTGCGCGGCGACGAGCCCGGCCCGACCCTCGCCAACTACCGCGCCGACCCGCGCCTGGACGGCGCCATCACCTTCGGCATGAACGCGGTGATCGTCGAGGGCATCGGCCGCATGCTGCGGGTGGGGCAGGCGGTGCGCGGCACGGTGCGGTTCTGAGGCGTCAGTCGGCCGGCCCGGCGCGTTCGCCCCGGCGCCGCTTGCGCTCGGCCGGCAGGCGCCGCTGCGGGTCGGTCAGCACGTCGTCCAGCACCTCCGCCAGGTGCCAGGCGGCCAGGTCGATCTGGCCGACCAGCGCGGCGTCCCAGCGCTGGGCGTAGCGGGCGTCGATCTTGTGCGCGGCGGGGTAGTAGCCGTCGGCGCGGGCGATGCGGCAGGAAGCCTCGGCCCAGTCGGTCGGTGACGAGCCGGCGGCCGGTGCCGCATGGCGGGCCTGCACGTCGCGGCGCAGCGCTGGCAGGCCGCCGGGACGGGCCTCGATCAGGACGCTGTCCCACAGCGCGTGCAGGTTGGTGCTGTGGTCGACCTGGCGCCAGCTGATCGCGTAGCCGTTGCCGCCGCGGTCGTCGGCGCGGCCGGCATGCAGCGGCTGGTGCAGGTCGGCGACCAGGTGGACGATGTAGCGCAGCGCCTGCAGGCGTTCGGTGTCGTCCGGGTCAAGCGCCAGCACCGCGAGCTGGCGGTTGACCGCCTCGATCGCGCACTGGCCCTTCAGGCAGTGCTCGGCGGGCTTGTACTCGCAGGTCTCGGGCGGCAGGTTGACGAAGTGCCAGCGCGCGGTCATCGGCGTGCGGAAGGCGTCGGCCCAGCTCGCGACCTCGGCCAGCCGGGTCGCGTCGTCCAGGGCCAGCAGGCGACGCGCCTCGGCGTCGGCGGCCGGGCTCAGGCGGGCCTGCGCCAGGTCGGCGATCAGCTCATGGCCGGCATGGCCCCAGGCGCGGGCCGATGACGGCGCGAGCAAGGGCGCGAGCAGGTGCAGGGTGATGAACAGGACGGTGGCCAAGGTGGTGGCCAAGGGGGTGGCCGAGCGGGAGGCCGAGCGGGTGGCCAGGGTGCGGGGGGCAGGGGACTTCATGGCCCGCAGTGTCGGTCCGGGCGCTCGCCGGGAAGGTCGCAAACCTACAATCCGCGTTTCTCCGTCGCCCGCTCGGGCGACGCCGACCCGAACACCCCGAGATCCCGACATGAGCCTCAAGTGCGGCATCGTGGGCCTGCCCAACGTGGGCAAGTCCACCCTCTTCAATGCGCTGACCAAGGCCGGCATCGCCGCCGAGAACTACCCGTTCTGCACCATCGAGCCCAACGTCGGCGTGGTCGAGGTGCCCGATCCGCGCCTGGGCAAGCTCGCCGAGATCATCTCGCCCGAGCGCATCGTCCCGGCCATCGTCGAGTTCGTCGACATCGCCGGCCTGGTGGCCGGTGCGAGCAAGGGCGAAGGCCTGGGCAACCAGTTCCTGAGCCACATCCGCGAGACCGACGCGATCGTCAACGTGGTGCGCTGCTTCGAGGACGACAACGTCATCCACGTCGCCGGCAAGGTCGACCCGATCGCTGACATCGAGGTCATCCAGACCGAGCTGTGCCTGGCCGACCTCGGCACGGTCGAGAAGAGCCTGCACCGCTACAACAAGGCCGCCCGCTCGGGCAACGACAAGGAAGCCGCCGCGCTGGTGAAGGTGCTGGAGAAGTGCCAGGCCGCGCTGGACGAGGCCCGCCCGGTGCGCTCGATCGAGTTCAGCAAGGAGGAGCAGGCCATCGTCAAGCCGCTGTGCCTGATCACCGCCAAGCCGGCGATGTTCGTCGGCAACGTGTCCGAGACCGGCTTCGAGAACAACCCGCTGCTCGACCGCCTGAAGGCCTACGCCGCCGCCCAGAACGCGCCGGTGGTGGCGATCTGCGCCAAGACCGAGTCCGAGCTGTCCGAGATGGACGACGAGGACCGCACGATGTTCCTCGCCGAGATGGGCCAGGACGAGCCCGGCCTGAACCGCCTGATCCGCGCCGCCTTCAAGCTGCTGGGCCTGCAGACCTACTTCACCGCCGGCGTGAAGGAAGTGCGCGCCTGGACCATCCACATCGGCGACACCGCCCCGAACGCGGCCGGCGTGATCCACACCGACTTCGAACGCGGCTTCATCCGCGCCCAGACCATCGCCTACGAGGACTTCATCGCCTTCAAGGGCGAGCAGGGCGCGAAGGACGCCGGGAAGATGCGGGCCGAGGGCAAGGAGTACATCGTCAAGGATGGCGACGTGATGAACTTCCTGTTCAACGTCTGAACCGTCCATCCCCCCGACGACAGGGCCGCCGCAAGGGCGGCCTTTTTCGTTTCACCGCGTCCCCGTCAACCCGAACATCGCCCCCTCCGGATCGATGCCGTTGACGATCCAGCCGCCGCCGGGCACCTCCATCGGCCCCACCACGACCTGGCCGCCGGCCGCGACGATGCGTTCGGCGGCGCGGTCGATGCCGTCGACGCGGAAGTAGATCAGCCAGGCCGGCCGGCCACCGCCGGTGACGGTCATCACGCCGGCGAGGTCCTGGCCGCCCACCGTGATGAGCTGGTACACGCCGTCCGGGCCCATGTCCATCGCCGTGCCCAGGCCCCAGCCGAACTGGCTGGTGTAGAAGGCGGTCGCGGCCGGGCCGTCGCTGGCGTGCAGCTCGTGCCAGGCGCCGTGGCCGGGGCGGTCGGGGGCGCAGGCGGTGCTCTCGGCGTCGCTGGCGCCACGCATCAGGTAGAAGGGCGCACCCTGCGGGTCGGCCAGCATGGCGATGCGGCCGACGTCGGGGATGTCGAAGGCCGGCACCTGCAGCTGCGCGCCGGCGGCGGTGGCCGAGGCCACGCTCGCGTCGACATCGTTGACGCCGAGGTACATCACCCAGGCCGGCCGCGCGCCTTGCGTGCACATCTCGGCGGTCAGGGTGAAGACGCCGCCTACCAGGCCGTCCGGCGCGCCGATCATGCGGTAGTCCATCGCCGATCCGGGCGGTGGCGGCTCGCCGAAGCGCCATCCGACGACGGCCTCGTAGAAGCGCTGCGCGGCCTGCGGGTCGCGGGTCATCAGCTCGTACCAGATGGGGGTGCCTTGGGCGTGGCTCATGGGGGTCTCCAGGTGTCGATGCGGGGGCTGCTGGCATCATCCTCGGCCTCGCAGCGGGGCGATCATGCCCCGCGCATCGCCTCCTGAACACGCCTGCGCGACCCCAACATGGCCACCAAGAAGATCACCCGCATCGAAGTCCAGCGCTGGAAATCGGCGAGCAACGTGCATGGACTCGTCGACATCGGCTTCGACGGGCTGTTCATCCAGCAATTCCCGCCCGAGGACCGCGAGCCCATGCACGTGCTGAGCATGAGCGAGGCCGACGCCCGCCTGCTGTTCGTGCTGCTCAAGGCCCAGCTGGCCGAGTTCGACGGCCGCAAGGCGCGCAGCCAGCGCTGAGGCGCCAAGCCGGCCGGACGCGGCCTCAGCCCGGCACCACCGAGTGGTCCGCGTCCGGGCGGTGCCACGGGTCGACGTGGGTCATCACGTTGAGCACGCGGTGGCGGCGCATGATGCGGCGGCGGGCCTCGACGGCGATGTCGTGGCCGGCCTCGACGCTCAGGTCGGCCTGGACCTCGATGTGGACGTCGACCACCACCAGGTCGCCCATCTTGCGGGTGCGCAGGTCGTGCACCGACTCGACGCCGGGCGTCTCGGCGACGGTCTGGCGGATGGCGGCGACCTCGGCCTCGTCGATGCCGCGGTCCATCAGGTCGTGCAGGGCGTCCCAGCCGAATTCCCAGCCCATCTTGCCGACCATGAAGCCAACGATCAGCGCGGCGATCGGGTCGAGGATGGGGTAGCCGGCCAGGTTGCCGACGATGCCCAGGCTGACCACCAGCGACGAGGCCGCGTCCGAGCGCGCATGCCAGGCATTGGCCACCAGCATGCTGGACTTGACCCGCGTCGCGACCGCCAGCATGTAGCGGAACAGCGATTCCTTGGCGACCAGCGCGCCCAGCGCGACCCACAGCGCGATCAGGTCGACGCGGGGGATGGCCTCGGGCGCCTGCAGCTTGGTCACTGCCGACCACAGCATGCCCACGCCGACGGCCAGCAGCAGGGCGCCCAGCACCAGCGAGGCGGCGGTCTCGTAACGGTGGTGGCCGTAGGGATGGTCCTCGTCGGCGTCCTTGCGGCTGTGATGGCTGGCCAGCAGCACGACGAAGTCGGCCACCAGGTCCGACAGCGAATGGATGCCGTCGGCGATCAGGGCCTGCGAGTGCGCGAGCACGCCGACGACCACCTGCACGGCGGTCAGCACGATGTTCACGACCACGCTGACCCAGGTGCTGCGCGTGGCGGCGGCGGCGCGTTCTCCGGCGCCGTGTTCGAGGTCTTCAGGATCGTCCAGGGGCAGGTCGGCAAGCTTCATGGGGGTGTCTTCCAGGCAAGGGGGCGGATGCTGCCGCGTCGACGTGACGGCGTGCTGAAGGTGGTCGCTCAGCCGACCCGGTAGGTCTGCAGGTGGATGCTGGTCTCGGTCGCGCCGATGCCCTTGATCAGCCGGACCCGCTCCAGCACGGCGGCCAGTTCCTGCAGGTTGGCCGCGCGCAGCTCGGCCAGGAGGTCCCAGCGGCCGTTGGTGTCGTGCAGCGCCGCGACGCCGGGCTCGCCCAGCAGCGTGGCGATGACGGCGCGGGTCTGGTTGCCCTCGATGGCGATGCTGGTCCAGGCGCTGATCTGGGCGGTCTCGACATCGGGCTTGAGCCGCACGGTGTAGCCGACGATCACGCCGGCATCCTCCAGCCGGGTGATGCGGTTGCTGACCGTGCCGCGCGACACGCCGAGCCGGTGCGCCAGGTTGGCGATGCTCTCGCGGGCGTTGGCGCGCAGCAGCCCGATCAGTTGCAGGTCGACGCTGTCCATGTCGGACCTCCTTTGTGCAGATTGTCAGCAAGCGTTGCCGTTTTGCCAAACATCTGCCGAAAACGCAGCGTTCTGGCGGCTGGCGGCTGGCGCGCGGGGCTCGAAGAATCGTCTCCATTCTTGAGATCAAGTTCCGGAGACATCCCCATGACCACCTTCCTGTCCCCGCGCGACGTCGCGCAGATCGTCGCCGCGCAAGGCGTCGCCGGCAGCTTCTGGCGCCTGGCCGGCTATCTGGAGGCCGACTACCGCCGCTGGGCCGACTTCGACAAGACGCCGCGCGTGGCGGCCCATTCGCGCGAGGGCGTGATCGAGCTGATGCCGATCGCCGACGCGGCGCTCTACAGCTTCAAGTACGTCAACGGCCACCCCTCGAACACGCGCGCCGGCCTGCCAACCGTGATGGCCTTCGGCGTGCTGGCCGAGGTCGCCACCGGCCTGCCGCTGCTGCTGTCGGAGCTGACGCTGACCACCGCGTTGCGCACCGCCGCGATGTCGGCGCTGGCCGCGCGCACGCTGGCGAGGCCGGACAGCCGGCGCATGGCGCTGATCGGCAACGGCGCGCAGAGCGAGTTCCAGGCGCTGGCCTTCCACCACCTCGTGGGCATCGGCGAGATCAGGCTGTTCGACGTCGACCGCGCCGCGACCCGGCGCCTGCAGGGCGCGCTGGCCGGCGTGCCGGACCTGCGCCTGATCGCCTGCGACAGCGTCGAGCAGGCGGTGCGCGGTGCGGACATCGTGACCACCGTGACGGCCGACAAGACCCGCGCGACCATCCTGCGGCCCGCTCACATCGAGCCCGGCATGCACCTGAACGCGGTCGGCGGCGACTGCCCCGGCAAGACCGAGCTGGACGCGGCCATCCTCGACCGCGCCAGCGTCTTCGTCGAATACGAGCCGCAGAGCCGCATCGAGGGCGAGATCCAGCAGATGCCGGCCGACTTCGCGGTGACCGAGTTCTGGCGCGTGCTGACCGGCCAGGCGGCCGGCCGCCGCCGCGCCGACGAGGTCACGGTGTTCGATTCGGTCGGCTTCGCGCTGGAGGACTACTCGGCGCTGCGCTGGCTGCGCGACAGCGCCCGCGAGCTGGGCCTGGGCGCGCCGCTGCCGCTGGTGCCGCAGCAGGACGATCCGAAGAACCTGTTCGGCGCGCTGGGGCTGGACCTGGGCAGCGCCCGCCCCCAGGCCGCCTGAGGCGCGGCGCGTTCGGGCGAGACCGTCCCTCACGCTGGCGACGGCGAGCGGTCGGCGGTCGGCTGGGTTAGCCGTTACGCTGTCGGGCCATTGCCTTGCAGGCCTGCCCGACCGACATGACCGACACCGACACCACGACTACCTTGTCCCGCCCGCTGCGCCGGCTGCTGATCGCCGTGGCCAGCCTGGCCGCCCTGGCGATGCTGTGGACGCTGGTGATCGGCGTCTGGCTGCCCGGCTTCGTGAAGAACAAGGCCGAGGCCGCCGCCAGCGACGCGCTGGGCGTGCCGGTGACGATCGAGCGCATCGCCATCGCGCCGTGGCAGGTCGCGCTGACGGTCGAGGGCCTGCGCATCGGCCCGGCCGACGCGCCGATCGCCACGCTCGGCCGGCTGCAGGGCGACGTCGCGCTGCGCCAGAGCCTGTGGCTGCGCGCGCCGGTGATCGAGCGGCTGACGATTGCCGCGCCGGCCCTGAACGTGGTCCGGCTGGAGGCGCAGCGCTTCAACTTCAGCCCCATCGTCGACCGCCTGCGCGAGCGCGCCGCCGCCCAGCCGCCGCAGCCGGCCAGCGAAGCGCCCCGCTTCGCGCTGCACAACCTGCAGCTGGTCGACGGCGCGCTGAGCTACCGCGATGGCCGCGACGCGGCGCGCGTGATCGAGCACCGCGTCGAGGCGCTGCGCCTGGCGCTGCCGATGCTGTCCAACCTGCCGGCCGACGTGGCGACCGAGGTCCAGCCGCTGGTCGAGGCCCGCATCGACGGCAGCGACTTCACGCTCGGCGGCCAGGCCCGGCCCTTCGCGCCCGAACGCCCGGCCGAACTGAAGCTGGCCTGGCGCGAGATCCAGCTGGCCGACTGGCTGAGCCTGCTGCAGGCCGTGCTGCCGCCGTCGCTGACGCCGACCAGGCTGGCGGGATCGGTCTCGACCGACCTGGACCTGGCCTTCGAGGCCCGGCCCGCGCCGCAGCCGCCCGAGTTGCGCGTGCGCGGCCAGCTGGCCATCGACGGCTTCGTGCTGGCCCTGCCCGGCCTGGGCGTGGACGCGGCCTGGCAGCAGCTGCGCATCGAGGCCATCGACACCCAGCCGCTGGCCGCGCAGCACGCGGTCGGCCGCATCGCCTTCGACGGCCTGAAGCTGGAACTGGTGCGCCAGCCGGCTGGCGAGAAGTCAGCGGCCGCGCCCGCGCGGGTGGCCGCGTCATCGGGCGCGTCATCGGGCGCGTCGGCGGCCGCGTCGTCGGCAGAGGCGACGAATCCGGCCGCGCCAGCCCCGGCGCTGGCCTGGCGGCTCGACGAGTTCGCCTGCCGCGGCTGCGCCATCCACCTGCGCGACGACACCCAGCAGCCGCCCGTGCGGCTGGCGCTGGACGAGCTGGCCTTGACGCTGCGCCAGCTGGCCCAGCCAGCACAGGCGCCCTGGGCCTTCGACCTGGCGACCCGCGTGCTGGCCGCCAGTGGCCCGGTCCAGGCTGGCGCCGCGAAGGACGCGCCCGTCGCCGGGCGGCTGAGCCTGAAGGGCGAACTCAGCGGCCTGTTGCCGCCGGCGGCGGCCGAGGCCGCAGCAACTTCCACCGCCACGCCCCTGACCGTGCAGGCCCAGGTCGGCGTCGACGCGCTGGACCTGCGCGCGCTGCAGGCCTATCTGGACCCCTACGTGAACCTGAAGCTGGTCGGTGCGCGGGTGTCGACCCAGGGCCAGCTCAAGCTGACGGCGCCGGCCTCGCCGCTGGTCGATCCGGGCGCGATGAAGGCGCTGGACGCGCGCTACGCCGGCACCTTCAGCCTCGATGGCCTGCAGACCCAGGACAGCGTCACCGGTGCGGACTTCGTGCGCTGGCGGCGCTTCGGCATGGACGGACTGGACGCGCGCTGGCAGGGTGCCGGTGCCTCCGGGCGCGGCCAGCTCGACGCCGACTTCGGCCGCATCGCGCTGGACGGCCTGCAGGCCCGCGTGATCCTGCATCCGGATGCGCACCTGAACCTGGCCGACGTCGCCAAGCGCGAGCGCGGCGCGGCGCCGCAGTCGATCACGACGCCGCAGCCGGCTGGCGCGGCGGCCTCGGCGGCGCCCCGGCCCGAGCCGGTCGGACCGAGCGTCGGGCCGGTCATCAACCTGCGCTGGCAGGGCGTGGCGCTGCGCGACGGCGGCGTGTACTTCACCGACAACTTCATCAAGCCCAACTACTCGGCCCGGCTGACGCAGCTCAAGGGCGAGCTGTCGGCGCTCAGCTCGGCCGCGCCCGAGCCGGCCCGCCTGTCGCTGACCGGCGCGCTCGACGACGGTGCGCCGCTGCGCATCGCCGGGCGGGTCCACCCGCTCGGCGCGCGGCTCTACACCGACATCGAGGCCTCGGCCCGTGGCATCGCGCTGACGCGCATGAGCACCTATGCCGAGCGCTACGCCGGCTACGCGATCGAGAAGGGCTCGATGTCGGTCAACGTGCGCTACCAGATCGAGCAGGGCAAGCTGCAGGCCGAGAACCAGCTCTTCCTCGACCAGCTGACCTTCGGCGACAAGGTCGACAGCCCGGACGCGACCTCGCTGCCGGTGCGGCTGGCGGTCGCGCTGCTCAAGGACCGCAACGGCGTCATCGACATCCGCATGCCGGTGGCCGGCACGCTGGACGACCCGCAGTTCTCGATCGGCGGCGTGATCTGGAAGGTGGTCGTCAACCTGATCGAGAAGGCCGTCACCGCGCCCTTCGCGATGCTGTTCGGTGGCGACAGCAACGAAGCCAGCTCGCTGGCCTTCGCGCCCGGCTCGGCCGAGCTGGACGATGCCGGGCGCGAGCGGCTGGACACGCTGGCCCAGCGCCTGATCGACAAGCCGTCGCTGAAGCTCGAAGCCACCGGCCGGGCCGATCCGGCGATCGACGGCGCGGCGGTGCAGGCCGCGCATGCCGAGGCGATGAAGGCGCAGGCGCCGGCTTCGGCGGCGTCCGCCGCTTCCGCAGCTCCCGCACCGGGGTCGGCCGCCTCGGCACCCGTCCCGGCGCTGGAGCCGGCCGCGCTCGACCGTGCCCTGCGCGCGCTGGCCGATGCGCGGGGCGACCGCGTGCTGGCCTACCTGGCGAGCAAGCTGCCGGCCGAACGTGTGCTGCTCAACCGCTCGCAGCTGACGGCGGATCGGCCGTCCGGCGACACCGGGCCGACGAGCCGGGTGCAGTTCGAGCTGCGCTGAGCCGCGAACGGCCCCGCCCGCTCACTGCGGCTTGAAGCCGCTGGCCGCGATGATGCGGCTCCAGACCCTGGCGTAGGCCGCCTCGCGCTCGCCCAGCTGCGCGGCGCTCATCAGGCCGACGCTGAGGCCCATCGCGGTCAGGCGCTCGCGCACGTCGGGTTGGGCCAGCACCTTGCCGAGCGCGGCCGAGAAGCCGTCGATCGCCGCGCGCGGCGTGCCGGCCGGGGCGAAGACGCCGTAGTAGGGCACGTCCTCGAAGCCGGCCAGCCCGAGCTCGGCGAAGGTCGGCACGTCCGGCAGCGCGGCCTGGCGGGCACCGCCCAGCACGGCCACGACGCGGATCCGGCCGGCCTTGTGGCTCTCGATGAAGTCGGGGATCGAGCCCACGCCGGCCGCGATTTGGTGGCCCAGCATGTCGTTCATCATCGGCGCGCTGCCCCGGTAGGGCGCGGCGACCAGGTCCAGCCCGTACGTGCGGCCGATCACCTGGACCAGGAACTCGGGCACCGAGGCCGGTGCCGGCACGCCGATGGCGCCCTTGCCCTGGCCCTGTGCGCGGACCCACGCGACGTACTCGGCGACGCTGCGCGCCGGCGTGCCGCCCGACAGCGCAAGCGCGTTGACGAAGGTCGCGAAGCCGGCCACCGGCACGAAGTCGCGCGCCGGCTCGTAGCCCGGGTTGCGCACCACCAGCGGCAGGATCGAGATGGTGTGGTCGTGGCTCAGGAACAGCGTCGTGCCATCGGCCGGCGCGGCCTTGAGCGCCTGCGCGGCCAGCTGGCCACCGGCGCCGGGCCTGTTCTCGACGATGACGGGCGCGCCCAGCAGGTCCTTGAGCCGCTCGGCCAGCAGCCGCGCGATGGCGTCGGTGCCGCCGCCGGCGGGGAAGCCGACCAGCAGCCGGACGGGCTTGCCGTCGCTGGCCCAGGCCAGACCGGGCAGGGCCGCCGCAGCGACGGCCGAGCCGGCCAGCCCGAGCAGGTCGCGGCGCGAGGGAAGGGTGTTTTTCATCGTGTTCATCGGCAACTCCTGAAGACGGGTGGTCGGCTGCGAGCAAGAAAAAGGCCGCCCGGTCGGGCGGCCCGTGTCGTGGGTCAGCGTGGGGCCGGGCGGCGCATCAGCCTTCGCGGCGCAGCGCCGGGAAGAGCACCACGTCGCGGATGCTGGGCGAGTCGGTCAGCAGCATCATCAGCCGGTCGATGCCGATGCCGCAGCCGCCCGTCGGGGGCATGCCGTATTCCAGCGCGCGGATGAAGTCGGCGTCGAAGAACATGGCCTCCTCGTCGCCGGCGTCCTTGTTGGCGACCTGGGCGTGGAAGCGCGCGGCCTGGTCCTCGGCATCGTTCAGCTCGGAGAAGCCGTTGCCGAACTCGCGCCCGGTGATGAACAGCTCGAAGCGTTCGGTGATGGCCGGGTTGGCGTCGCTGGCGCGGGCCAGCGGCGAGACCTCGACGGGGTAGTCGATGATGAAGGTCGGCTGCCAGAGCTTCTCCTCGACCACTGCCTCGAACAGCCCGAACTGCAGCTGCGCGAGCTTCCAGTGCGCCGGCGGTTCCTCGCCGAGCGACTTCAGGCGGGCATGGATCGCGTCGGCATCGTCGGCCTCGGCCTCGCTCAGGCCGGCATGCACCACCAGCGAGTCCCGCACCGACAGGCGCGCGAAGGGCTCGTCGAGGTGCACCGGCTTGCCCGCATATGAGACCCGCGCCGAGCCGGTTGCCTGCTGCGCGGCATGGCGCAGCAGCTGCTCGGTGAAGTCCATCAGGTCGTGGTGGTTCCAGTAGGCCGCATAGAACTCCATCATCGTGAACTCCGGGTTGTGCCGGACGCTGATGCCTTCGTTGCGGAAGTTGCGGTTGATCTCGAACACGCGCTCGAAGCCGCCCACCACCAGGCGCTTGAGGTACAGCTCCGGCGCGATGCGCAGGAACATCTCCTGGTCCAGCGCGTTGTGGTGGGTGATGAAGGGCTTGGCGTTCGCGCCGCCGGGGATCGGATGCAGCATCGGCGTCTCGACCTCCAGGAACTGGTGCTGGAGCATGAAGCCGCGGATGCTGGCGACCGCGTTGCTGCGGGCGCGGAAGCGGGCCCGGGCGCCGTCGTCGGTCATCAGGTCGACGTAGCGCTGGCGGTACTTCTGCTCCTGGTCGGTCATGCCGTGGAACTTGTCGGGCAGCGGCCGCAGGCTCTTGGTCAGCAGGCGCAGCGTCGTCACCTTGATCGACAGCTCGCCGGTCTTGGTGCGGAACAGCGTGCCCTCGGCGCCGAGGATGTCGCCCAGGTCCCAGTGCTTGAAGGCGGCCAGCAGCTCGGGCCCGACGTTGTCCTGGGTGATGTAGAGCTGGATGCGCGGGATGCCCTCGGTCGAGCCGTCCTGCAGCGTGGCGAAGCAGGCCTTGCCCATCACGCGCTTGAGCATCATCCGGCCGGCCACGCAGGCGGTCACCGGGTGGGCTTCCAGTGCCTCGTTGTCCTGGCCCTCGTGGCGCGCATGCAGCGCGGCGGCGTGGTCACGCGGCTTGAAGTCGTTGGGGAACACCGCCGTGCCGGCCGCACGGGCCTGCTCGCGCATCGCGGCGAGTTTCTCGCGGCGTTCGGCGATCAGCTGGTTGTCGTCGGCGGCGGGCGCGCTGTGCGGGTGGGACGGGGAGGTGGTGTTCGAAGCGGTCATGGCTAACTCGTTGTGGCGTCTGCAATTTTAGGGTTCCGAAGCGGGTGCTCCGGAGCCGCTTCATAGAATCGCGCGTTCGTCGCCCTGACCGCCTCGAATTCCGCCGTCGCGCACCCCTTCCCCGATCCCGCCTCGATGTCCTCCACCCCGGTCGCCTTGCCGCGCGCCACGCTGACGCTGCTGGCCGGCGCCCTGCTCGCGCAGGCCCTGCCGCTGGCGCTGGGGCCGTGGCTGGCGCGGCTCTACAGCCCGGAGGACTACGGCCGCTACACGACCTTCGCGGCGCTGGCCGCCAACCTCGCCGTGGTCGCCTGTGCCCGCTACGAATACGCGCTGCCGATGGCGCGCGACGAGGCCGAGGCCGAGGCGCTGCTGGCGCTCGCCTGGCGCGTGCTGATCGGGGTTGCCGCGCTGGCCGGCCTGGCCGGTGCACTGGCCGGCCTGTCGGGCTGGTTGCCGCATGCCGGCTTGCTGGCGGCGGCGGTGGCCGCCGCGGGCGCGGCCCAGCTCGGCACGATGTGGGCGACGCGCCGCCAGCGCTTCCTGCCGCTGGCGGTCAGCCGGGTGGTCCAGCACGGCGGTGGTGCGCTGCTGCAGCTGGGCCTGGGGCTGGCCTGGGTCGGCGGCATCGGCTCGATCGGGCTGGTCGCCGGGCCGGTGCTGGGCGCGCTGGCCGGGGCGCTGCTGCTGGCGCTCTGGGGCGGCGGCATCGCCTGGCGTCGCGTCGCGGCGGTCGACCGCGAACGGCTGCGCGAGGTCGCCCACCGCCACCGCGAGTTCCCGCTGCTGAACACGCCGCATGCCTTCCTCGGTGCGCTGCAGGACACCGTCACCGTCGTGCTGATCGGGGCCTGGGCCGGCGATCCGGCGGTCGGCCTGTGGGGCCTGTCGCTGCGCTACCTGAAGGCACCGGCCTCGCTGATCGGCGGGGCGGTCTCGCAGGCGCTCTACCCCCGCCTGACCGGCGCCCGCAGCGGCGCCGAGGCCCGCCAGGCGGTGCGCCAGGTCATCGCCGTGCTGGCGGCCATCGGTGCCACGTTGGCGCTGCTGCTGATGCTGGCCGGACCGGCGCTGTTTGCCTGGGCCTTCGGCGAGCGCTGGCGCGAGGCCGGCGAACTGGCGCGCGCGCTCGGCCCCTACATCGGCTTCCATTTCGTCTGCTCGCCCCTGGCCGTCGTGACCATGGCCTGGCAGGCCCAGGGCTGGGCGCTGCGGCTGGCGCTGTTCGGCCAGCTGCTGTTCGTGCTGTCGCTGGGGCTGGGCCTGTGGCTGGGCGGCCTGCGCGGCGCGGGCTGGTGCCTGTCGCTGACGATGAGCGGCTACTTCGCCTACTACCTCCACACGCTGTGCACCTGGTCCGACCCGCCGGTCGTGGCCGCGTCGCCGGCCGCCACGGTCCCCGCATGAGCCTGCCCGAGCTGTCCCGCATCCCGCCCGGCCAGGCGCTGCTGATCTTCGGCGACGCCTCCAGCGTGCACACCCAGCGCTGGGCGCGCGAGATGGTGGCGCGCGGCCACGTGGTGGTGGTCGCCACGCGCCTGCCCGCGCCGATCGAGGGCGTCGCCGCCGTCGTGCCGCTGCACCCCGGCCGCGACGGCGCGGGCTGGTTCCGCGCCTTGCCGGCCGTGCGCCGGCTGGCCCGCACGCTGCAGCCACGCATCGTGCATGGCCACTACGTCACCGGCTATGGCCTGTGGGCGGCGGCCTGCGGCTGGGGTCCGGTGGTGCAGACGGCCTGGGGCTCGGACATCCTGGTGACGCCGCGCGAGAGCGCGCTGATGCGCCGCATCGTCGGCTGGTCGCTGCGCCGGGCCGACCTGATGACGGCCGACTCGCAGGACGCGCTCGACGCCATGGCCCTGCATGGCGACGGCGCCGTCGCGCCGCGCCACGAGATCCTCTGGGGCGCCGACACCGACCGCTTCGTGCCCGCACCGATCGCCTCGACGGCCGGGATTGCCGATGAACACGGGCCTTTCCGCATCCTCAGCCTGCGCAGCTGGGAGCTCAACTACAACATCGACGTGCTGATCGACGCGCTGGCCCAGGTGCGTGCCGCGCGGCCGGGCCGGGTGGTCACGCTGGCGCTGCTCGGCGGCGGGCCGGATGCCGAGGCCCTGAAGGCGCGTGCCGCCGCCGCCGGCCTGGACGACGCGGCCGTGCGTTTCACCGGCCGGGTCGGCGATGCGGCCATGGTCGCGGCGATGCAGGCGGCCGACGTCTCGGTGAGCGTGCCCAGCAGCGACGCGACCTCGGTCTCGCTGCTCGAATCGCTGGCCTGCGGCCTGCCGGTCATCGCCAGCGACCTGCCGGCCAACCGCCGCTGGGTGCCGCCCGAGGCCGGCCGGATCGTGCCGCCGCGTGACGTCGCCGCACTGCGCGAGGCGCTGCTGGCGCTGATCGACGACCCGGCCACCTGCCGAGCGATGGCCGTTCACAACCGCGCGCTGGCGCTGCGCGAGGCCTCGCGGCGGGTCCAGATGGACCGCATGGACGCGCTCTACCGCCAGCTGCCGCCGAGCGGTCCGCGCGGCCTGCGGGAGACCGTGCGATGAGTGCTGCCGAGCCGCCGCCACGCACGGTCAGCGTGATCGCGCCCTGCCGCAACGAGCGCGATCACATCGTCGACTTCTGCCGCGCGCTGACCGCCCAGCACCTGCCCGACGGCGTCACGCTGGAGGTGCTGATCGCCGATGGCCGCAGCGACGACGGCACCCGCGAGCTGCTGGTCGACTGGTGCGGCCGCGATGCCCGCTTCCAGGTCGTCGACAACCCCGGGCGCATCGTGTCGACCGGCCTGAACCGCTGCCTGGCGCGGGCCCGCGGCGACGTGATCGTGCGCATGGACATCCACACCCGCTATGCCAGCGACTACATCGCGCAATGCCTGGCCGCGCTGCAGCGCAGCGGCGCGGACAACGTCGGCGGACCCTGGGTCGCCCAGCCGGCGACGCCCGAGGGCTGGCCGGCGGCCATCGCGGCGGCCTTCCAGTCGCGCTGGGTCGCGGGCGGGGCGCGCTCGCGCGACCGTGGCTACGAGGGCGAGGTCGACACCGTCTACCTCGGCTGCTGGCCGCGCGCGAGCTTCGACCGCCACGGCGGCTTCGACGAGCGGCTGGTGCGCAACCAGGACGACGAGCACAACCTGCGCATCCGGCGCGCCGGCGGGCGGATCTGGCAGAGCGGGCGCATCCGCTCGGTCTACCAGTCGCGCAGCACGCCCGGCCAGCTGGCGCGGCAGTGGCGCCAGTACGGCTACTGGAAGCCCTTCGTGATGCGCAAGCACGGCCAGGCCGCGTCCTGGCGGCACCTCGCGCCCGGCCTGTTCGTCGGGCTGGAGGGCGTGCTGCTGCTGGCCTCGGCGCTGTCGGACCTCGCGCTGGCCGGCTTCATCGGCCTGGGCCTGCTGTATGCGCTGGCGGTGCTGGCGACCGCCGTGCTGGTGGCGCGCGAGGCCGGCTGGGCGCTGCTGCCACGCCTGCCGGTCGTCATCGGCCTGTATCACCTGGCCTACGGCGCCGGCTCGCTGCAGGGCTGGGCAGACGTGCTGCGGGGCCGCGAACCCGATCCGGCCTTCGGCCGCCTGACCCGATGAACACGGACCTCCCGCCCGATCCGTCGGCCGGCACGGACCACGACGAAGCCGCTGCCGTGGTCGGCCGCTATGCCCGCCGACCGGCCTTCGATGCGCGCTACAGCCTGCTGGACCGGGCCGCACTGGCCGAACAGCAGGGCCGCCTGCGTGCCTGGGCCGGCCTGTGGGCCGACCATGCCGGCGAGCTGGCCGACTGGCGCATCACCGAGGTCGGCTGCGGCGACGGCGGCAACCTGCTCGACGCGATCCGGCTGGGCGCGCAGCCCGGCCATCTGCGCGGCCTGGAACTGCTGCCGGCCCGGGCCGAGCGGGCACGTGCGCGCCTGCCCGCCAGCGTGCGCATCGACACCGGCGACGCGCTGGCTGCCGACATCGCGCCGGGCAGCCAGCATGCGGTGCTGCAGTTCACGGTCTTCTCGTCGCTGCTGGACGACGGCTTCCAGCAGCGCCTGGCCGATGCGATGTGGCGCTGGGTGCGGCCCGGCGGCGGCGTGCTCTGGTACGACTTCGCGGTCGACAACCCGCGCAACCGCGACGTCTGCGGCGTGCCGCTGCGGCGCGTGCGAGAGCTGTTCCCGCAGGCCGATGCGGTGGTCCGCCGCGTCACGCTGGCGCCACCGCTCGCGCGTGCGGCCTGCCGTGTCCACCCGCTGCTGCACGGCCTGCTGGCCGCCCTGCCGCCGCTGCGCACCCACCGGCTCGTCTGGCTGCGCAAGGCGCCGTGAGCATTCGAGAATCCACCCGACCATGAACGACCGTTCCGACACCCTCGCCCTGCCCGGAGCCGCCCGATGAGCCGCTGGCGTGGCCACCTCAACCGCTGGCGCCGGCGCCTGCTGCGCGCACTGCATTTCCGCATCGTCTTCGGCGAGTTCTCGCGCGGGCGCTGGCTGCCGCACACCCGCATCTCGCCGTCGACCTGCATCGAGCACGAGGACCGGCTGGTGCTGGGCGACCACGTCTACATCGGCCACTTCAACCTGATCGAGGCCAGCGGCGGCGTGGTCATCGAGGAGGGCGTGCAGATCACCAACCACGTCAGCATCGTCACGCACAGCTCGCACCGCAGCCAGCGCCTGCTGGGCCGCGCCTTCGCGACCTGGCCCGAGGGCGCACCGACGCCGGCCGAGCCGCAGCCCGAGCCGGCACGCGACTGGATCTCGGGCCGTCCGATCGACCGGCCGCGCTCGCCGCCGGGCTGGATCGGCGGGCCGGTCCACATCGGCCCCTACTGCTTCATCGGCCCGCACAGCCTGATCGAGGCCAACTCGCGCCTCGGCCGCGGCTGCATCGTCTGCGCCGGCAGCCAGGTCCGCGGCGACTTCGCCGAGTTCTCCGTCCTCGAAGGCGCCCCCGCCCGCGTCATCGGCGACAGCCGCCGCGCCGACAAGCGCCTGCTGATGCGGCACCCGGAGCTGCAGGACCTGTATGGGGCCTGGGCGGGGGACGAGGTGTGAGCGGAGGCGGCGTCAGGTCGACGATCCTGTCGCTTGGGTACCATGCCCTGACAACTTCAAGACGACAGGGGAAACCGATGACGAATGCCTTGCGACGCCTGATCGGCGCCACTTCCGTGCTGCCCCTGCTCGGCCTGATGGCCTGTGGCGGCGGCAGCGATGGCGGCCCAGGCAGCGCCGCCGGTCCGGTTGTGCCGGCCAAGGGTGCCGCGCTGGCGGTGAGCACGTCCAACTACCAGGATGTGGCCGTCGATGCGGTCAACACGGCCGTGCAGTTCGCCGGCCAGTCCTCGGTCGCGACGCTGACCGGCTCGCTGGCGGAGGGCACGGTGCCATGCGCGGGAGGCGGTTCGATCCGCGCCAGCCTGGGTGCGGGCCGTGACGGCGTCCTCAACGAGTTCGGCGAGACCGCCACCCTGACCTTCAACGCGTGTGCTCAGGACGGCTACGTCTTCAACGGCCAGCTGACGCTGGGCCTGACCGCGAAGCCGACGGGCAGCGTGGGCAGCGGCGTCTACTCGGTCGACGCGGCGCTGCTGATGTCGGGTTTCTCGGCCAACGACGGCCGCGTCACGCTGGTGGCCAATGGCCTGGTTGACCTGCACGCCAGCCGCACGGGCACGGACACCGGCGTCGACACGGTGCGCACGTCTGCGCTGGCCTTGGGCCTGACGCCTTCCGGTGGCAGCCAGCGCCTCTACGCGCTGCACGACTTCGTGTCCGACACCGCGTGGACCGCAGGCGCCCGCGCGGCGACCTATGCCGGTTCGCTGACCTCGTCGCTGTGGGGCAACCGCTCGGTCGACTTCCAGACCACCACGCCCTTCACGACCGCCGCCGGCGCGACCTTCCCCTCGGACGGCGTGGCCATCGCGCTGGGCAGTGGCGGCAGCAAGGCGACGCTGACGGTGCTCGACGCGACCCAGGTCCGGCTCGACCTCGACCGCACGGGCGACAGCACGGTCGACGCGACGACGTCGCTGTCGTGGTCCGCCATCCTCTGAGTCCACCCGCACCCGGTCGATAAAATCGACCGATGACCTCCGACCATCCGCCCTTCCTGCCGTTTGCCCTGCCCGAAATCGGCGACGAGGAGATTGCCGAGGTCATCGACACGCTCAGGTCCGGCTGGGTCACGACCGGGCCGAAGGCGCGGCGCTTCGAGCAGGACTTCGCGGCCTTTCTCGCCGCCGGGGACCGCAGCGGTGACCTTGGAGGTGATGGCCGCGAGATCCACTGCATCGCCGTCAACAGCGCGACCGCCGGCCTGCACCTGGCGCTGGAAGCCATGGGCATCGGGCCGGGCGACGAGGTCATCACGACCACCCACACCTTCACCGCGACCGCCGAGGTGGTGCGCTACCTGGGCGCGGACGTGAAGCTGGTCGACATCGATCCGGCCACGCTGAACATCGACGTCGCCGCGATCGAGGCGGCCATCACGCCGCGCACCAAGGCGCTGATCCCCGTGCACTACGCCGGCCTGGCCGCCGACATGCCTGCGCTGCTGGCGCTGGCGCGGCGCCATGGCCTGAAGGTGCTGGAGGACGCGGCCCATGCGCTGCCGACGACGGTCGGCGGCGGCCTGGTCGGCACGCTGGCCAGCGACGCCACGGTCTTCAGCTTCTACGCCAACAAGACCATCACGACCGGCGAGGGCGGCATGCTGGTCACGCGTGACGCGGCCATCGCCGCACGCGCCAAGGTCATGCGCCTGCACGGCATCAACCGCGATGCCTTCGACCGCTTCACGGCCAAGGTGCCGAGCTGGTACTACGAGATCGTCGCGCCGGGCTTCAAATACAACCTGACCGACATCGCCGCCGCGCTGGGCCTGCACCAGCTGCAGCGTGCGCACGGCTTCCAGCAGCGCCGCTCGATGCTGGCCGCGCAGTACGACGCGCTGCTGGCCGACCTGCCGATCGTGCGCCCGCCACGTCCGGCCGAGGGCGAGCTGCATTCGTGGCACCTCTATGTCGTGCGCCTGGCCGACGACGCGCCGATCGGCCGCGACGCGCTGATCGAGGCGCTCTACGCCGACGGCATCGGCTGCAGCGTGCACTACATCCCGCTGCACCTGCACCCCTACTGGCGCGAGCGCTACGACCTGAAGGCGGCCGACTTCCCGCACAGCCAGCGCGCCTACGAACGCATGCTGAGCCTGCCGCTCTACACCCGCATGGGCGAGGCCGACGTCGAACGCGTCGTGCGGGCGCTGCGGCGTGCCTTCGGGCGCTGAGCACCGCGACGCGATGCCGTCATTCCGCGGGTTCGGGCCGCGCCTGGTCAAGCGAGCCTTCGACCTGACGCTGGCCAGCCTGACCCTGCTGCTGCTGGCGCCGCTGCTGCTGGGCATCGCGCTGGCGGTGCGGCTGGACTCGCCCGGCCCCGTTTTCTACCGCCAGCAACGGGTCGGCCGCGCCGGTCGCCTGTTCCGCATCCACAAGTTCCGCACCATGGCGCACCAGCCGCAGGGCGGCGGCCTGCAGTTGACGGTCGGCGACGATGCGCGCATCACCCGCGTCGGCCATTTCCTGCGCCACAGCAAGTGGGACGAGCTGGCGCAGCTGATCGACGTCTGGCGCGGCGACATGAGCATCGTGGGCCCGCGTCCGGAGGTGCCCCGCTATGTCGCGCACTACCCGGCCGAGCTGCGCGAGCGGGTGCTGTCGGTCAAGCCGGGCATCACCGACGACTGCTCGCTGGACTTCCGCGACGAGTCCGACTGGCTGGCCCGTTCGGCCGACCCCGAGCGCACCTACATCGACGAGATCCTGCCGATCAAGCTGGCGCTGCAGGCCCGCTACGTCGAGCATGCCGGCCTGCGCACGGACCTGCGCATCGTCGGCCGCACGGCGGCGATCCTGCTGGGCCGACTGGCGCGACGGCGCTCGACCTCGTCACCGCCGGCGCCTCCCCCGAACCTCCACCGCTGAACGTTGCCGATGATCTGGAACGCCCTCGACGACCTGCTGTCCCGCCTGCGTCCGCACCGCGAGGCGCTGGTGCTGGCCTGCGACGCCGGGGTGGTGGCCGTCTGCTGGCACGTCACCTACCTGTTCCGGCTCGGCTTCGAGCGCTGGCACAGCGCCCGCCCGTTCTACGACGCCTGGGTGATGGGCGCGCTGGTGCTGCTCTATGTGGCGGTCTTCAAGATGCTGCGCGTGCCCAAGGGCGTCTGGCGCTTCTCGGGTTTCGGCGAGATCCAGCGCCTGACGCTGGCCTGCGGCATCGCCGGCCTGATCGGCGCGACCGGCGTGCTGATGGCCCAGCTGGTCGAGGTGCCACGCGCGGTGCTGGCGCTGCATCCGGTTGTCGCGCTGATGGGCCTGGCGATGCTGCGCATCGGCTACCGCATGGTCTATGAGCACCTGCGCATGCACCGCAACGACCGCGCCGTCGAGACCCGGCGCGCGCTGGTGATGGGCGCGGGCGATGCGGCGCGGCTGCTGATCGCGGGCATCCAGCACCAGGGCTGGCGGGTGATCGGCCTGCTCGACGACGACCCGGCGCGGCTGGGCACGCGGGTCGGCAACGTGCCCGTGCTCGGTCCGCTCGACAGTGCCGCGCGCTGGGCGCAGCGTCACGACATCACCCACCTGATCGTCGCGATGCCCTCGGCCACGCCGACCGAGCGGCGGCGCGCGCTCGACCTGGCCTCGGCCACCCGGCTGCCGGTCGTCACGGTGCCCAGCGCGGCCGAGCTGCGCGAGGGCCGCACGTTGACCTCGGTGCGCGACATCGAACCGGAAGACCTGCTCGGCCGCGAGCCGGTCCAGCTCGACGAGGGCGGCATCTCCGAGGCGCTGTCCGGCAAGGTCGTGCTGATCACCGGCGCCGGTGGCTCGATCGGCTCGGAGCTGTGCCGCCAGGTGGCGCGCTACGGCCCGCGCCGGCTGGTGCTCTACGAACTGAGCGAGTTCGCGCTCTACCGCATCGAGCAGGAACTCGGCGAGCAGTTCGGCCACGTGCCGCTGGTGCGGCTGGTCGGTGACGTGCGCGACGGCGAGCACCTGCGCGAGACCTTCCAGCGCCTGCGCCCGCAGGTCGTCTTCCATGCCGCGGCCTACAAGCACGTGCCGCTGATGGAGGACGACAACGCCTTCTCGGCGCTGCGCAACAACCTGCTGGGCACCTGGCGTGCGGCGCAGGCGGCCTGCGAGGCCGGCGCCGAACGCTTCGTGCTGATCTCGACCGACAAGGCCGTCAACCCGACCAACGTGATGGGCGCGACCAAGCGTGCGGCCGAGATGGTGGTTTCGCGGCTGGCCGCGCAGGTCGCGTCGCAGGGCTGGCGCACGCGCTGCATGGCGGTGCGCTTCGGCAACGTGCTGGGCTCGTCGGGCAGCGTGATCCCGAAGTTTAAGGAACAGATCGCGCGCGGCGGCCCGGTGACGGTGACGCACCCGGACATCACGCGCTTCTTCATGACCATCCCCGAGGCGGCCCGGCTGGTGGTGCAGGCCGCCGCGATCGGCGAGGGCGGCCAGGTCTTCGTGCTCGACATGGGCGAGCCGGTGCGCATCGTCGACCTGGCGCGCGACCTGATCCGCATGAGCGGGCATGCGCCCGAGGACATCCCGATCGCCTTCAGCGGCCTGCGGCCGGGCGAGAAGCTCTACGAGGAACTGCTGGCCGACGCCGACGCGACCCTGCCGACGCGCTTCGAGCGGCTGCGCATCGCACGGCTGGACGACCAGCGCGGCGAGGACGTCCAGGCCCTGATCGACTGGGCCGCCGAGCGCAGCCACGCGCCGGACGACGAGGTCCGCGCCCGGCTGGCCCGGCTGGTCAGCGAATACCGGCCCGGCGGGCGCTGATCAAGGGCGCGTCAGCAGCGGCCGCAGGAAGCGGCCGGTGTGGCTTTCGGTGCAGGCCGCGATCGCCTCGGGCGGTCCGGCGCACAGCAGCCGGCCGCCGCCGGAGCCGCCTTCCGGGCCCATGTCGAGCAGCCAGTCGGCGGTCTTGATGACATCGAGGTTGTGCTCGATCACCACGATGGTGTTGCCCGCGTCGCGCAGCTGGTGCAGCACCTTCAGCAGCAGCTGGATGTCGTGGAAGTGCAGGCCGGTGGTCGGCTCGTCCAGGATGTAGAGCGTGCGGCCGGTGTCGCGCTTGCTCAGCTCCAGCGCGAGCTTGACGCGCTGCGCCTCGCCGCCCGACAGCGTGGTCGCCGCCTGGCCCAGCTGGATGTAGCCCAGGCCCACGTCCAGCAGCGTCTGCAGCTTGCGGGCGATGGCCGGCACGGCGTTGAAGTAGACGTGCGCGTCCTCGACCGTCAGGGCCAGCACCTCGGTGATGTTCTTGCCCTTGTAGAGCACCTCCAGCGTCTCGCGGTTGTAGCGCTTGCCGTGGCAGACGTCGCAGGGCACGTAGACGTCGGGCAGGAAGTGCATCTCGACCTTGAGCACGCCGTCCCCCTGGCAGGACTCGCAGCGCCCGCCGGCGACGTTGAAGCTGAAGCGGCCCGGGCCGTAGCCGCGTTCGCGCGCGGTCGGGACCTCGGCGAACAGCTCGCGGATCGGCGTGAACAGGCCGGTGTAGGTCGCCGGGTTGCTGCGTGGCGTGCGGCCGATCGGGCTCTGGTCGACGTTGATGACCTTGTCGAAGGCATCGATGCCGTCGATGCCGTCGTGTGCCTCGGGCTCGGCGTGGCTCTGGTAGATCTTGCGCGCGACGGCCGCATAGAGCGTGTCGTTGATCAGCGTGCTCTTGCCCGAGCCCGACACGCCGGTGATGCAGGTGAACAGGCCGACCGGGATCGCCGCGTCGACACCCTTGAGGTTGTTGCCACGTGCGTTGCGGACCCTGAGCCAGCCGTCGCGCGCATCGGCCGCCGGCGGCGTGCGGCGGGTCGGGATCTCGATGCGCAGCGCCTGCGCCAGGTAGCGCCCGGTCAGCGAGGCCGGGTCATCGGTCACCTGCTGGGGCGTGCCCTGCGACATCACCTGGCCGCCGTGCACGCCGGCGCCCGGACCCATGTCGACGACGTGGTCGGCGGCGCGGATCATGTCCTCGTCATGCTCGACCACCAGCACGCTGTTGCCGAGGTCGCGCAGGTGCTTGAGCGTGCCGATCAGGCGCTCGTTGTCGCGCTGGTGCAGGCCGATGCTGGGCTCGTCGAGCACGTACATCACGCCCGACAGGCCAGAGCCGATCTGGCTGGCCAGGCGGATGCGCTGGGCCTCGCCGCCGGACAGCGTGTCGGCGCTGCGGTCCAGGCTGAGGTAGTTCAGGCCGACGTCGTTGAGGAAGCGCAGTCGCGAACGGATCTCGCGCACGACCTTGTCGGCGATCTCGGCCTTGGCGCCCTTGAGCTTCAGGCCCTCGAAGTAGGCCAGGCACTCGGCCAGCGTCGCATGCTCGACCTCGAAGATGGCGCGGTGCGGCGTCGCCGACTCGCCTTCGGCCGCGTCGACCAGCACGACATGGCGGGCCTCGCGTCGCAGGCGTGAACCGCCGCAGTCCGGACAGGGCTTGTTGGCCTGGTAGCGCGCCAGGTCCTCACGCACCGCCGCCGAGTCGGTCTCCTTGTAGCGCCGCGCCAGGCTGGGCAGGATGCCCTCGAAGGGGTGCGCGCGCTTGACGCTGCGCTTGCGGCCCTGGGTGCCCTCGGCCTCGTAGGTGAAGGTGATCTCGTCCTCGCCGGAGCCGTTCAGCAGGATCAGGCGGTGACGCGCATCGAGGTCCTCGAAGGGCGTATCGATGTCGAAGCCATAGTGCGCGGCGACCGTCTCCAGCAGCGAAAAGGTGTAGGCGTTGCGGCGGTCCCAGCCCTTGACGGCGCCCGAGGCCAGGCTCAGCGACGGGAAGGCGACGACGCGGTCGGGATCGAACACCGTGACGTGGCCGATGCCGTCGCAGCTCGGGCAGGCGCCGACCGGCGAGTTGAACGAGAACAGGCGCGGCTCCAGTTCGGACAGCGAGTAGCTGCAGACCGGGCAGGCGAACTTGTTGGAATAGAGGTGCTCGCGCCCGGCGTCCAGATCGAGCGCGATGGCGCGGCCTTCGGCGATGCGCAGCGCGGCCTCGAAGCTCTCGGCCAGGCGCTGCTGCGCGTCGGCGCGGGACTTGAGGCGGTCGATGACGACATCGATGTCGTGTTTCTCGACCTTCTTGAGCTTGGGCAGGTCGGCCGCCTCGAAGATCTGGCCGTCGATGCGGAAGCGCACGTAGCCCTGCGCCTGCATGCTCTCGAACAGCTCGGTGAACTCGCCCTTGCGGTCCCGCACCACCGGCGCAAGCACCATCAGCCGGGTCTCCTCGGGGAAGGCGAGCACGGCGTCGACCATCTGGCTGACGTTCTGCGCCTCCAGCGGCAGGCCGTGGTCGGGACAGTGCGGCGTGCCCGCGCGTGCGTAGAGCAGGCGCAGGTAGTCATGAATTTCGGTGATGGTGCCGACGGTCGAGCGCGGGTTGTGGCTGGTCGCCTTCTGCTCGATCGAGATGGCAGGGCTCAGGCCGTCGATCACGTCGACGTCGGGCTTGTCCATCAGCTGCAGGAACTGGCGCGCGTAGGCGGACAGGCTCTCGACGTAGCGCCGCTGGCCTTCCGCGTAGAGCGTGTCGAACGCGAGGCTGGACTTGCCCGAGCCCGACAGGCCGGTGATCACCACCAGCGCATGCTTGGGCATGTCGAGATCGATGTTCTTGAGGTTGTGCGTGCGGGCACCACGCACGCTGATCGTGGCCGCCAGGGCGCCACGCGGCTGGGCCGGCGTCACGTGAGCGCCGGGCACCGGGGCGGCGGTCGAGCCGGATCTGTCTGCGGAGGTCATGGAAGGCGCTGGGCGCAGCGTTCGAAAGGCAACCGGCCATGATACCGACGGGGCCGATGGCGGCCCGGGTCGGCAACTCGGGGGGTGACGTGGGGCCCAGGCCGCCGTTCGGCCTCGGTCCTGTCTAGAAGGTAGAAGGACAGGCCGCCAGGAAGCGCACCCTTTGGCAGGAGCTCGTCCTTCGAGCCAGCCACGCGCCCCCGGTCATGCCGGCGACGCACGTCTGACTTGAGGGCGTCACACCCGCCGCCCAACTTTTTTCGCCGAGGGTCTTGCGGGGCGGGAAAGAACCGATGCATAATTGC
>NZ_JAUZEE010000013.1 GCF_030705305.1 Leptothrix discophora
TCCAGGTGGGTGCCGATGCTTCACGACACTTGACCTTCAAGACGGTTGCTCAGGCCAGCGGCGCCAGGCCGTGGCGGGCGCGGGCGCGGCTGCAGGCCTCGTCGCCGCGCCCCAGCGGCGCGAGCAGGCCGAACTCGCGGCAGGGGCCGGGACGCCATTCATGGATGCCGCAGCTGGCCTGCACGCCGACCGTGCCGACCAGCGCGGCGCAGCGCGGCCGGGCATGATCGGTGCCGCGCAGGCGGGCGATGTGCTCGGTCAGCTCGACCGCCAGCCCGTCGGGCACGCTGCCGCCGCGCGACTGCAGCTCGTCGCAGGCGAAGTCGACCCGGAAGCTGGCACAGCAGGCGCCGCAGCGCAGGCAGGGGTTCTCGTGGGCGGCGGTCGTGGTCATGGCACGGGACGGGTGGGACAGGTCGTCACGATAGCGGCGTGGTGTCGCGGCGTGGTGATAGCGGCGTGGTGATAGCGGCGTGGGATCGCGGCGTGGTTCAGCGGACGGCGGTCGTCTCGCGCTGGCGCTCGACGTAGCCCTGCTGCGTCGCCATGGCGGCGTCCGGACAGCTGGCGCTGCCGTTGCAGGCGGTCGCCTGGATGCGCCAGACGGTCCGCACGCGCGGCACGCCGGGGCTGCTCTCGCCCTCGTTGTAGCTGCTGCGGCTGCAGGTGACGGTCACGCGCATGCCGGTGTCGGCGCCGAGGTCCAGGGTCTGGCTGCTGCCGCCGGCACCGGTCGTGCAGCCGGTCCAGCTGCCCTTGAGGGCCTGGAACAGGCCCCACTCGACGCCCGCCCGTGCGGCCAGGCCGGCCCGTGCGGCCAGCAGGCTCTGGCTGGCCGCGACCTGCTGGCCCACGCCGAGCCGGACCAGCGCGGCGGCCAGGCTGGCGAGCACCACCAGCACCACGATGGCGGCGATGGCGCCGAAGCCCCGATGCGACTGGCGGCACGTCATGGCGCGTTGGGCACGTGGGCCCCCATGCCGAGGTAGGCGCTCTCGCCGTTGCGCACGATCTCCAGCTCCATCCAGACGAAGCCGCTCTGCTGCGTCGCACCCTGGTTCGGGTCGTGCACGAAGTTGCAGGTCCGCACGCCGCTGGCGACCACCACGCCGCCGCTGGCCGGGCAGCTGGTCGGCACGCTGGCGTTGTAGCCGTAGCCGCTCAGGCGCAGCAGCCGGCCGCGGCCGTTGCCTTGCGCGTCGAGCGTGCCGTCGGCGCCGACGCAGCTGTAGAAGACCGCCTGCTGCGCGGCCGGCACGAGGTAGTAGCGGCCACCGTCGTAGCCGGGCGAGACCTGCAGCGCGTCGATGCCCAGGCGCGCCACGCCGTAGGCGGCGGGCGGGGTCGAGACCGCGCTGACGCGGCTGCGGTCCAGGCCCTCGTAGACATCGTTGCCGTTCTGGTTGTTGATGACGATGGCATCGCCGACCTCGGCCGGCGTGCCACTGGTGCTCAGGGCGTCGAACACGGTGGTGGTCGTGCCGGTGTCGACCCAGGCGCTGCAGTTGGCGCCCGGCGTGCAGCCCACGCCGCTGTCGTTGACGGTGTCGGGGCCGGACCGGTAGCGGCCGCCGCCGCTGGCGGGCAGCAGCTCGAAGCACTGGTTGCCCGGCGTGCGCACCGAGTTCGGCACCGCCCGGCGGACCTCGCGGACCAGCGTCGACAGCGCGATCTCGGCCTCGTCGTGCAATGCGGCGCGGTCGCGGGTGCGGATGTAGCCGTCGATGGCCGGGCGCAGGAAGACGGTCAGGGTCGCGGCCAGCACGCCGGCCACCACCATCACCACGATCATCTCGACCAGCGTGAAGCCGTGCGGGCGCGGCGCCGCGAGGGGTCGGATGGACCGGCTCATGAGGCGTAGTCCGTGCGCCAGGTGCGCAGCACCAGCGGCGCGCTGCCGCTGCGTGTCACGGTGACGGTGATGCGGCGGGCGGTGGTCACGCCGCCGATCGCCACCGCCTCGACCGAGACGCCGACCGAGTAGCCCGCCAGCGCGCCGATCGGCGTGCCGTCGATGCCGCAGATGCGCCCGCTGGTGGCATAGCCGTCGTAGTCGCCGATGTCGTTCCAGGTGTCGCGCGCGCAGGCCGTGGCCGGCGCCGCATTCGCGGCCGCGGCATAGGGCTTGAGCACGATCTCCTCGATCAGCTCCTCGGCGATGGCCTGCATCTGGCGCTGCACCAGCGGGTCGGCCGAGCCGCGCGTGACGGTCGAATAGGCCAGCATCACGCCCGCCAGACCGACGCCGATGACGACCATCGCCAGCACCAGCTCGACCAGGGTCAGGCCGCGAGCTTGGCGACGGGCCGGCCGGCGGGCCTTACTGGACGCGACCATGCAGGCCCTCCACCGTGATCGTGGCGACGTCGCCGGCGCTGAGCGTGTAGCTGCTGGTGGTCGTCGCGGTGGCGCTGCTGGCCACGCCGCCCGAGGGCAGGAAATAGAGCGTGCGCGAGGGGCTGGCGCTGATGCGCCAGCCGCGCGGGGCGGCCAGTGCCAGCGGCTGGCCATCCGGGCCGGGCAGGTCGACGCTGCAATCGGCCGCGCCGAAGCTGGCGGCGATGCGCAGGCGCAGCACCGGCGGGTTGGCGCTGTCGAAGCTGGCGCACACCACGCGCCGATGGCCCCGCGCCAGCGCACGGGCCTGCCGCAGCGTGGCGACCACGCCGTCGCGCCAGGCCTGTCCCTGCACCTGCGTCGACGCCTGCCAGCGCGGCAGCGCGACGACCGCCATCACGCCGATCATCACCAGCACGGCGATCAGTTCGACCAGCGTGTAGCCGCGCCTCGCATGCGGCGCACGCGCGGTCGTGCAGGGGCTGAGGGTCGGACGCAACGTGGCCATGGTGGGGGCGATCGTGCCTCGACCTGCCGGTCGGCCAAGGCCGGAAAAAACGGTCGTCGCGCCCTCAATCCACCTCACGCACCATCAGCGTCTGGCGCGACTCCGGGCTGTAGACGCCGAAGCTGGCGCGGGCCGAGGGGTCGCGGTCGAAGGCGGTGCTGCAGGCGCCGGTGCGCGAGCGCAGCCAGGGCAGGCCGGCGCCGGTGCTGCTGCCGATGGCGCCGAAGGCTCCGCCAGGGCCGGCCACGCAGCTCGCGTCGCTGGTGCTGTGGCCGAGGTTGATGGCGACGTCGACGGTGCCGGTGCCCTTGGGGCTGGGTGGCGCCAGGCGCAGCTTGCCGGTGCCGCCGCCGAGCGTGATCGACTGGACCGCTGCGGTCCAGTTCGTGTTGCCGCCGCGGTGGCTGCGTGGCGTGCCGCGGGCGACGGCCGCCAGCGGCAGCACGGTGCAGGTGTCGTCGCTGGCCGGCACCCAGCTGCGGCCGCTCCAGTATTCGAGCTGCAGCGCCAGGTCCAGCGCCTGGGTGTCGGTGCCGAAGGCGTTGGACAGGCGCAGCCGGCCGCTGCGCAGGGCCATGCCCGGGTCGCTGCCGACACCGCCGACCGGCGCGCTGCTGACGCCGTCGGCATCGCTGCCGCGCAGCACCACGCTGCGGGGGGCGGTCAGCTTGTCGGTGTAGGCATAGGCCGGCGCGCCGCTGCCGCTGAGGCTGGCGACGCCGGCGCGGAAGCTGCTCGCGGCGATCACGCCGTTGACCAGGCCGCCGCCGCCCAGGCCGCCGACCTCGGACAGGCTCACGCGCTGAGCCAGCGTCGGCGTGGTCAGGCCGCTGCCGTCGTAGTTGCGGGTGACGGCACCGGCCGCGTTGAGCGCCTGCAGCGTCACCGCGAAGGGCTGGCCGGCATAGCTCCAGCTGCCGCAGGCCGGCGTGGCCGTCAGCGCCAGGCGCTTCGGGACGAAGCGGCCGATCGCGCCGGCCGTGCCGGTACTGCCCAGCGCGCCCAGGCCGCTGCCCAGGTAGTTGGACAGGGTCGCGGCCAGGTCGATGCGGCCGACCTCGCTCCAGCTCAGGTTGGCGACGCTGGCCTCGCCGTTGGTGAAGCTGGCCGGGCCGGTGCTGAAGATGCCGTCGACCGCGCCGCTGCCGGTCGGCGCGGCGCGCGTGTGGCTGAGGGTGACGCTGGCCGGCGGCGATTCCTTGCCGAACGAGGGCATCACGCTGCCCAGCGCGTTGAGCGCGCGCAAGCGCACCGAGAAGGGTGCGCCAGCGGCGATCGGGCCGGCGGGCAGGTTGTCGATCGCCAGCACCGCCGGCACGGCGATGAAGGTGGTAGCGCCGCTCAGGCCGGCCGCTGCCAGCGCGTCGCCGGCCGGGCCGGTCAGGCCCAGCAGCAGCTCGACCTGGCCGGCGTCGGCGTAGCGCAGCGTGGTGGTCGCGATGCCCTGGGCGTCGAAGGCCAGGTTGACCGACGCGCCGCTGCCGTCGCAGGCGCTGCTGGCGCTGGCCGCCGCGTTCAGCGGCGTGCCGTTGACCAGCAGCGGCTGCGTGCCCCCGGACGGGTTGGCGTAGCGGCAGCGCGCGAGCAGCGGTCGCACCGTGTTGGCCAGCGCCGCGACGCAGACGTTGGCGTTGTCGGCCTTGCGCACGGCCCGCACCGTCAATGGTGTGTCGATGCCGGCGACGTGGTCGCTGGCGTTGACCTGCAGGCCGACATCGGCCGAGGTCCAGGTGCAGGCGGGGCTGCCGAAGTTGCAGGTCGCGTTGTTGCTGGCGCTGGGCAGCACGGTCGAGACACCCAGCGTGGTGGCGCCGGCCACGGGCAGCTGCAGCGGCACGTCGACGCTGGACTGGCCGGCCGGGATGGTGAAGGTCTGCCCCTGGGGCCAGAGGGTCGCCGCATGCGTCGAGCTCAGCTGGCCGCTGGCGCCGGCGGTGCTGGGCATGCGGCAGGCGGCGTCCTCGCAGGCCACCACGGTGATGTTCTCGGGCGAGCAGGTCAGGCCGGTGCCGGTCGCGTGGCGCAGCTCGATGTGGTGCAGCGGCGGCGTGCAGGCATGGATCGGGACCAGGTCCAGCGCGATCTCTGCCACGCCCATCTCGTAGTTCGAGATGCGCAGCTCGTCGAACTGGCCGTTGGCCGAGTTGAAGGTGGTGTTCGACGGCGCCGCGCTGCTGCGGTTGTCGCCGACATAGAGCGAGGCCAGGCTCGCGTCCAGCTCGCCGTTGGTCCGGTTGCTGGCGACGGCCGACTGCACACCGTTGATGTAGAGCCGGACGGTGCTCTGCGTGTTGTTGGTGCCGGGCAGCATGGCCCAGGTCGCGGCGATGTGGGTCCAGGTGCCGGCCGGGATGAGCATGACCGGGCTGGTCGCCGTCAGGGTCGTGCCGCTGCTGTCGCTGACGACGAACTGCAGCGTGCCGGTGGCCGTGCGCTGCAGGTGGAAGGGGCGGCCGGACGACGTTGTCGCGCTCATCAGCATGCCCGGCGTGCCGCTGGCCCAGGCCGTGTTCGACCGGAACCAGAACGACAGCGTGCCCCGGCTACCGATGGCGGTGTCGACGTCCAGCGAGGTGTCGACGGCGCTGATCGTCGTGCCCGTGTTCAGGGGGATGTCGGCCCGCCGGCAGAGACGGCCGTCGTCCTGGACGCTGGCCGAGCCCACGCGCAGGCCGTTGTTGCGGTTGCCGGACGAGTCCCGGACCTCGCCGATGGCGCCGCTCCAGGCGATGACCTCGTCGAAGCGGTACTCGGCCACCCGGGCCGGCTCGCCGCTGGGCCGGTACCAGCGGATGGCCGTGCCGTTGGCGTTGTAGCCGCTGTTGAAGGAGTACTGGGTGTGGTCGTTCGGATCGACCTGCACGCCGATGGTCGCGTTCGAGCCCGAAGCGTTGGCATTGCCGTACTGGAACTTGAACTCGCCGTTCTCGAACAGGATGATCTGGAAGGTGTAGGGGGTGCTGGTGTTGTACTGGTGGACGTTGTTCCAGCTCACCACCACCTGGCGGTTGGGCGCGCTGCCCTTCTGTTCCCAGGTCACGCTGCCGCTGCGGCTGGGGTCCAGGTCAGCCCAGTAGGCCATGAGGACCCGGGTCGTGTCCGTCGCGGGACACCCGCCACCCAACGTGGCCGGCTTGCCGATCGGGAAGGTCGTGTTGTTGTAGGTGCGGTAGAAGCCGGTGTCGGCGCCGAACTGCAGGCCGCCATTGCTGAGCACGCGGACCGAGTTGTAGGCCGTGCCGGCGAAGGTGAACGTGAAGCCGTTGGTGAAGTTCAGCGTCGCGCGGTCGTCGTCACCGGGGTAGATGGAGCAGCCACCGCTCCAGCTGACCGGCTGCGAGGCGCTTTCCCACGCGTAGCTGTCGCTGCGGTAGCTGTAGGTGGCGGCCTGGGCGGTGCTGGCCAGGCAGAGCCCGGCCAGCAGCAGTCCCTGCAGGAGGAACGCGCTCAGGCGATGTCGCCAGGCAGCCGCCATCGCCGCACCGATCAGTTGCCGGCGGCCACGCCGATGAAGGTCTGGCTGTAGGTCGTGGTGCCGACCGTCTTGCTGACCGAGCAGGTGGCGGTGGCGCCGTTGGTGGTGCCGATGTCGGCGCCGGCGGCGGACGCCGAATAGGCGGCGGGCAGGCCGCCCTGCATGAGGCCACCCACGTCGGCGCAGGCGTCGACCGTGGCGCACTTGCCGGCCGTGGCGACGTTGCCGGTCAGCGCGCAGCCGCTGTAGTTGAGGTTCATCGCCGCGCCCGCCGCACCGGCCACGCTGTCGATGGCGGCCTGCTCGGCATCCCCGCGCATGTCGATGAACTTCGGCAGCGCGGTGGCGGCCAGCACGCCGAGGATGACGATGACGACGATCAGCTCGATCATCGTGAAGCCTTGTTGACGCAGTCGCATGGTGTTCTCTCCAGGGTCAGGTATGGGGTGGGGGCGTCCGTTCCGACGACTTCGCCGGGGCGGCTGGAACTGAGCAATCGGTTCGTCCATTTGTGTTTTCGGAGATTCTTCGACCGGCTTGAGCACCCCGATCGCGGGATGTGTCACGGACTGGCCTGCCAGTTCCTGCGCTGGCCGGTGTGGGGCATCCGTGGCGCATCCATGTCGCCTCAACAACGCATCAATGCCGCATCGCCGTCCGGCCGAGGTCCCACACCGGCAGGAAGACGCCCAGCGCGAGCATCAGCACCAGCACGCCCAGCATCACGATCAGGATGGGCTCGATCTGCTGGCTCAGTGTCTTGAGCTCGTACTCGACCTCGCTGGCGTAGAAGCCGGCGACCTCGTCCATCAGCTCGTCGACCGCGCCGGTCTCCTCGCCGACCGCGATCATCTGCAGCACCACCGGCGTGAAGACGTCGGCCGCAGCGGCTGCGCGCAGGATCGAGTCGCCGCGTTCGACCGCGCCGCGCATGCCGTCCAGGCGCCGCGCGATGTGCTGGTTGTCGACCGTCTGCGCGACCACACTGAGGGCCTGCTCGATCGGCACGCCGCTGCGCAGCGCCAGCGCGAAGCTGCGCGCGAAGCGCGCCAGCATGGCCTTGCGCACGATCTTGCCGGCCACCGGCACGTGCAGCAGCGCGGCGTCGATGCGCAGCCGGCCGTCCGGCGTGCGCCGCCAGGCCCGCAGCGCGAAGGCCCCGCCAGCGCCCAGCAGCGCCAGCGCCCAGCCCCAGTCGACCGTGAACTGCGAGGTCGCCATCAGGATGCGGGTGGGCAGCGGCAGGCTCGCGCCGGCCGAGGCGAAGACGCTGGCGAAGGCCGGGATCACCAGCAGGTTGATGACGCCCAGCGCCACCACCATCGCCGCGACCACGAAGGTCGGGTAACGCATGGCAGCCTTGACCTGCTGGCGCAGCGTGTTCTCGAACTCGAGGTGGTGGAACAGGCGCAGGAAGACCTCGTCGAGCCGGCCGGTCATCTCGCCCACCCGAACCAGCGCGACGAAGATCGGGTCGAACACGCGCGCATGGCGGGCCAGCGCCATCGACAGCGCGAGGCCCGATTCGAGGCTCTTGCGGACCTCCAGCAGCACGTCCTTGACGGCCGGGTTGACGGCCGATTCCTGCAGCCCGGCGAGCGCCCGCAGGATCGGCACGCCCGAGCGCAGCAGCGTGTGCAGCTGGCGGCTGAACAGCATCAGGTCGACCGCGCGGACCTGGGGCGCGAACAGCGTCGCGAGCCGCATCGACCCGGGTCGGCCGTGCTCAGGCTTGCCGTTGGCCTTGTCGGCCTTCCTGTCGGTCTTCCTGTCCTGGGTGGCCGCGCCAGCGCCCTGTGCCCGGATGGTCAGCGGCGTGATGCCGCGCCCGCGCAGCAGGTCGGCCGCCTCGGACGCGCTGTTGGCGTCCAGCAGGCCGGAGCTGGCGCCGGCGGCGGCATGCCCGGTCCATGCGTATGACGGCATCGCGGCCTCCTCAATCGCCTTGCAGGTGGCTCACGCGCATGGCCTCGGACAGCGTGGTGCGTCCGGCCATGACCAGCTCGGCAGCGGCGCGGCCGAGCGTGTGGCCGGCCATCTGGCGGCGGCCGGCGGCGCTGAAGGCGGCCGGGTCGCCGTGGTTGATCGCCTCGACCAGCTCGGGCGTCATCTCGATGAACTCGTGCACGCCGGTGCGGCCGCTGTAGCCGGTGTGGCTGCACTCGTTGCAGCCGCGGCCCTGGCGCACCTGGGCGGTGTCCAGGCGCGCGCCGGCCGGCAGGTGGGACGCGAGCCAGGCGGCTTCCTGCGCGTCCGGCGCATGCGGCTCGGCGCAGTGCGTGCAGACGGTGCGGACCAGGCGCTGTGCCAGCACCATCTGCAGTGACAGCGCGACCATGTAGCGCGGCACGCCCATGTCGATCAGCCGCAGCGGCGTGGACAGCGCGTCGTTGGTGTGCAGCGTGGACAGCACCAGGTGGCCGGTCAGCGCGGCGCGCATGCCGATCTCGGCGGTGGTCTGGTCACGCATCTCGCCGACCAGGATCACGTCCGGGTCCTGGCGCAGCGCGGCGCGCAGCACGCGGTCGAAGCCCAGCTCGATCTTCTCGTGCACCTGCACCTGGTTCAGGCCGGGCAGGCGGTACTCGACCGGATCCTCGACCGTGATGATCTTGCGCTCGCTGCTGTTGAGCGCGTTCAGTGCGGCGTACAGCGTGGTGGTCTTGCCGCTGCCGGTCGGGCCGGTCACCAGCAGCATGCCGTGCGGCCGGGCGATCGAGCGCCGCAGCGCCTTCACGACCCGCTCGGGCATGCCCATCGACTCCATGGCCAGCAGGCCGTTGGACGGGTTGAGCAGCCGCATCACGACCGACTCGCCGTGCTGGGTCGGCATGGTGGAGATGCGCACGTCCAGCGCGCCGCCGCGCAGCGTGACCGCGAAGCGGCCGTCCTGCGGCAGGCGCTTCTCAGAGATGTCCAGGCCCGACATCAGCTTCAGGCGCAGCGCGACCGCGCCGGCGATGCGCGCATCGGCCTCGGTCTGCACATGCAGCACGCCGTCGATGCGGAAGCGGATGCGCAGCGAGCCGGCTTGCGGCTCGATGTGGATGTCGGAGGCGCGCACCCGCAGCGCCTCGTCGAAGACGGAATACAGCAGGCGCACGACCGGTGCGTCCTCGGTGCTTGCGGTGCCCAGGCCCAGCAGCTCACCGAGGTTGCCGGCCAGGCCGTTCTCGACGCTGTTCAGCTCGGTGGTCAGCTCGCGCGCCAGGCCGGCGATGGCCTCGGTGTTGCGGTAGCTGCGCTCGATCGCGGCCATCAGCTGGCCCTCGGCCAGCACGACCAGCTCGAACTCGCGCTTGAGCAGCCGCGCCACCTCGTCGTAGGCGGCCATGTCGGTCGGATCGGCCATGGCCACGCGCAGGCTGCCGGCGTTGTCCTCGATCACCAGCGCGCGCAGCCGGCGGGCCTGGACCTCGGGCAGCAGCCGCGCGATCTCCGGCCGGATCGAGCGCTGGCCCAGGTCGACGAAGGGCACGCGCAGCTGGCCGGCCAGCGCCCGCGCGATCTGGCCTTCGTTGACCCAGCCGTTGTCGATGAAGACGCGGCCGAGCTTGCGCCCGGTCGACTTCTGCGCGGCCAGCGCCTCGTCGAGCTGGGCCGGCGTGATCAGGCCCTGCTGGACCAGCAGGTCGCCCAGGCGGATGCGTTCGGGACGGGGCATGGTGCGGTTCCCGGTGGGCCTCAGCGGGCGGCCGGCTGCGGCGCGGCCGTGCCGTCGATCACCAGCGCGGCCCGCGCGGGGGCGGGGCGGGCATCGGCACCTGGCGCGGACATGTCATTGGCCTTGTCGTTGGCCTTTTCGTTGGCCTTTTCCGGCCACGGTTGCAGCCGGCTGGTCGGCTGGGTCGTGTCGGCCTCGGGCCAGGCGCTGCCGTCGCGCACGACGGTCGGCTTGATCAGGATGACCAGCTCGCGCTTGCGCACCGAGGTGGTCTTCTGCCGGAACAGCCCGCCGACGACCGGCAGCTCGCCCAGGCCGGGCAGGGCGGTGCTGTCCTCGTGGCGCTCCTGGCTCATCAGGCCGCCGATGGCCGCGATCTCGCCGTCGCGCAGGCGCACGATGCTGTCGGTCTCGTTGACCGCGCTGCTGGCCAGCGGCAGCTGGTAGCTGCCCAGCGAGCCGAGGTTGATGGCCTTCTGCTTCTCGGTCACCGTGCTGATGGCCGGATGCACGTGCAGCATCACCTGGCCGTCCTCGCCGATCTGCGGCGTGACGTCCAGCGAGATGCCCGAGAAGAACGGCTGCAGCACCACCGACGGCGTCGTCGTGCTGGTGCTGCCGGTGCTGGTCGTGGTCGATGAGACGCCGGTGACGTAGAGCTCGTCGCTGCCGACCTTGAGGACGGCCTTCTGGTTGTTGAGCGTGGCGATGCGCGGACTCGACAGCACCTGCACCTTGCCCTGGCCTTCGAGGAAGCTCAGCAGCGCGGCGAAGTGGGTCGACTGGAAGGCCAGACCGTAGAAGGGCGCGGTCGCATTGCCGGAGACGAGGTTGCTGCCCGGCGTCACCTGGCTGCCGTTGAGGTTGAGCGCGCCGCTGGCGGCCAGCGTCACGCCTGGCTGGGCCATGCCCACACTGATCGCGCCGCCCAGCGCGCGGCCGAAGGCGGCCCAGTTGATGCCCGTCTGGCTGCTTTCGCCCAGCTCGACCTCGAGGATCTTGGCTTCGAGCATCACCTGCCGCTCGATGCTGACCTGCACCGCCTGCAGGTAGGACTCGACCTGGCGCAGCTCGGCCGGCGTCGCCCGCACGACCACCACGCCGGCGGCCGGGTTGAGCACCAGGCTGCGGCGCAGCGGTGCGGCACCGGGCGTGGCCGGTTGGGCGCCGCCGGTGTTGTCCGCGCCGTTCTCGTCCAGCCCGAGCAGGGCCTGCAGCGACGCCTTCACGTCGCGCCAGAAGTCGGCATCGGAGCTGGTGCGCACATAGGCGCTGTCGTCGTTGCGGCCGCCGTGGCCACCGCTGGCCGAGCCGCCGCTGCCGCCGCCGGCATAGCTGCCGCTGGCGTTGCCGCTGCTGCCGCCGTTGCCGCTGTTGCCGCTGTTGCCATTGCCTGCGCCACTGCCGGTGATCGATGCCGAGCTGACCCGCAGGTCGCTGGTGCCCTGGCGGCGGCCGGGCAGGTAGTTGATGCGGAACAGCCGCGTCTGCGCGGTGTTGGGCAGCACGTGCACGCGCTTGCCGCTGATGCGGATCTCGTAGCCGTACAGCTCGCGCAGCGTCTCCAGCGCCTCCGGCACGGTGGTGCCGCGCAGGTTGAGCGTGACGCTGCCGGCCACCTCCGGGCTGACCATGACCTGCCAGTCGCTGCCCATGCCCAGCTGCATGAAGACCTGGGCGGCCGGGGCCTGGTTCAGGGCCAGGTCGAAACGGGCTTCGGCGGCACGCGCCGGTGCCAGCGGCGACAGGGCCAGGGCGGCGGCGAGCAGGGTGGCGGGCAGGGTGGTGGGCAGGGTGCAGCGCGCAGGGGCGGTCGGTCGGGGCATCACGGTTCCTTGTGCGGGCGGGCGTCGCCCAGCAGCGGCAGCCACAGCGTGGCGGTGTCGGGGGTGGCGCGGCGCAGCAGCACGCCGTCGTCGCCGATGCGCTCGACGCGCCAGTCGGTGCCGAGGCTCTGGCCGGTGGTCAGCACGACGCCGTCCAGCATGGCGCTGCGCGGGCCGCCGTCGGGCGACATCAGCGCCTGCAGGCGGGGCGGTGGCACGACGCGGGCCGGTGCGCGCGCGGTGCTGGCGCCTGCGCGCGGGACCGGATTCGGTGTCAGGCCAGCCGGGCCGGCCGGCGCGGCCGGTGTGGCCGTCAGCGATCGGGCCGTGCCCATCGGCCGGGTCGGATCGGGCAGCGACTGCGCCGGCAGCGGCAGCGGGACCAGCCCGGCCAGGGCGAGGCCCAGGGCCAGCGCGGCGGCGCGTGGCGGTCGTTGCAGTCGTGGCAGGTGTTGGTTCGTCACAGCGCGACCCATCCGGCTTGCGGGCTCAAGGTGTAGACGCGCAGCGTCAGCACGGCCCGCGGGTGTTGTTCGACGTGCAGCTGCAGGCTGCCCCACAGCAGCTTCTGCGGCAGGGCTTCGAGCGCCTGCAGGTAGGCCAGCAGCTCGGGGTAGCTGCCCTCGACGCGGATCTCGACGCCGTGGCGGTAGAGCGTGGGGCGGTCGGCGGATGAGGGCGCAGATGCGGATGCGGATGCGGGTGCGGGTGCGGGTGCGGGTGCGGGGTTCGCGGCGCCGGGTGCGACGCGCGCCTCCGCGCCGACCGGCGTCTGTCCCAGCGACTGCAGCGTGCGCACGCGCAGGCCGTGGCGCCGGCCGATCAGCTCGCCCAGCAGGGTCGGCATCTGCTGCGCGTCGACGAGTTCACGGGTGCCGCTGGCGAGCGGCTGGGCCAGCGTCGCCTCCAGCGTGGCCACCTCCGCCTGCATGCGGCCGAGGTCGGCGGCATGCTGGCCTTCCAGCGTGGCCTGGTCGGCCTGCAGGCGCTGCAGGCCGGTGTCGAGCGCCTGGCGCTGCTGGCGCAGGTCCTGCCAGCCCTGCCAGGCAGGGTCCAGCCACAGCGCATGGGCCAGACCGAGCAGCAGCACGGCGGCGCTGGCGATCAGCAGCACGCGTTCGCGCGGTGCGCGGGCATCGAAGGCCCGGGCGGTCTGGCGCCAGAGGGCCTGTGCGCGGGCGGTGGATGGGTCGGCTTCCATGGGTGGCAAGGGCTGGGGTTCGGGGGGCGGGGTGTTCGCGGTGTTCTCGGTGTAGGGGGGCGCGGCTCAGGGCCGGGCCACGGGCTGGGGCAGGCCGGCCGATCCGGTGGCGATCGGCAGCAGCGTGCTGCGCAGCAGGAATTCGGTCAGGCCAGCGGCTTCGGGCTCGGCGCCTTCGGCATCGAGCCGGCGCAGCTGCAACTGGGCGAAGGCGCGGCCCTGCAGCAGCGGTTCGCGCCGCAGCCGTTCGAGGTAGCCGGGCAGCGCGGCCGGGTCGGCCATGCGGCCGGTCAGCTCGATGGCCTGGCCGTCCGGGGCGACCGTCACGCCGGTCAGCCACACGGCGGGGTCGGCCTGACGGGCCAGTGCCAGCAGCAACGCCGCATGGCCTGTACCCCGACCGGCCTGGCCGCCGGCGATGACCTGGCGGACCTGCTGGCGTGCGGCTTCCTCGCGCTTGAGCTGCTGCCAGCGCTCGCGCAGGGCATGGCCGGTGTCGTGGGCCGGGCCGGTGGGGTCGCCCTGCCCGTCACCGCCGGCCAGGCGTTGCTGCGTCTGTTCGCGCTGCTGTGCCAGGCTGGCCTGCAGCGCCGTCATGGCCTCGCGCTCCTGCCGATCCAGCCACGCCAGCAACGGCACGGCGGCCAGGCACAGCAGGGCGAGCAGCGCCAGCAGCACGACGCCGTGCTGCAGCGTGGCCCAGGGCCGCTGGCGACGCAGGTCGGCGCTGAACAGGTTGAGGTGCTGGGTGCTCACGTCGGCTTCCGTCTCATTCGGGGCGCAGCGCCGCGCCGATCGCGCACAGGTAGCGCGCCTGCTCGGCCGGGTCGGCCAGCGCCGGCACCGACGCGAGGTCGACGTGCCGGGCCAGATCGAAGGGCTGCACCGGCAGGTCGACCAGGCCGCCGAGGTGCGCGATGAAGCCGCTCGCATGGCCCGGGCAGACCGCCAGCCGGCCGATGCCGACGCGGTTGAACAGGCGCTCGCAGTGGTCCAGCGTGCGCAGGATCTCCAGCGCGGCGCGGTCCCAGGCGGCGGTGGGGTCGGGGGTGTCGTGGGGCATGCTGCCGGCGTCGCGCAGCGCGAAGTCCAGGCCGCCGTCCGGCTCGCCCGATGCCGGCCGGGCCGGCGGCCGCGACGTCGCCGGGGTCGGCTCGACCTGGGCCAGCGTCAGCTCGATCGGGCGGGCCATCAGCAGCTCGCCCATCGCGGTGATCACCAGCGTGCCGTGCTGTTCGCCCAGCCACAGCAGGGCCAGGCCGCGCGGGCCGTCCTCGGCCAGCGTGCAGAGGTTGCGCAGGGCGGTGTCGGGCAGGTCGATCGCCTGCCAGGGCATGCGCGCGTTGTCGCCGGCCTGCACCACCGCTTCGAGCGCCTGACGTGGCGCGATCGCGGCCAGCAGGCCGGCGCGGCCGCGCTGGCTGGCGTCGGCGGGGACTTCCAGCAGGTCGATGCCGGCATCCTCGACGGCGAAGTCGACCATGTCCTTGAGCTGCCAGCGCACCGCATCGCGCCAGGACTCGCGCGGCACGTCCGGCGCGTCCAGCGGCAGCAGCTGGTACTGGTCACGCCGCAGCAGCGCGACGCTGCGCAAGCCGCGCAGCGCCGGTTCGCGCCGCAGCTGCGCCAGAGCGCCGGCCGGCTCGCGCCAGCCGACGCTGCCGGCCCAGCGCAGCTGCGGCCGCAGCTCGCCCGGCGGCCACACGACATGCGCCGCCCGGGCCTGTTCTCCCGCCGGCGCGACGGCCAGCCAACCTGGCTGCTGGCGCTTGACGGAACGACGGAACATGGCGGACTCCCGGTGGTGATGGAGCCGATGTTGCGTTCGCCCGAATGCGGGCCAAGCTGAAAAAAACGAGGAAAAACAGGGCTGTCTTGGAGGCGGCGGGGCTCAGGCCGCATCAGCGGTCGGGCCGTCCCTCGCCCATGAAAAAGGACGCCCTCGGGCGTCCTTCGTGGTGAGCGGGTGGGGCGCGCCGGTCAGCGCGTCGCCGCGTGGCGGTACTGCACCAGCAGCTCGTCCGGGCGGATCATGCCGTGCTCCCAGCGGGCGCGTTCCTCGATCGTCTCGAGGCCGTCGCGCAGGTCGGCGACCTCAGCCGTGAGGCGCTCGTTGCGCAGGCGGGCGTCGGTGTTGCGGTCGTGCTGTTCGGCCACCAGGTGATCCAGCTCGCGCACGCGCGGCATGCCGCTGCGGCCGAACCAGAGTTCCAGGTGGACGAGTCCGAGCAGAACCACCAGCACCAGCGTCACGCCGCGCATGCCGAGCACCTCCGGGCGGGTCACGATCGGTCTGCCTCAGCGCAGGTTGTAGAAGGCCGCGCGGCCCGGGTAGACCGCCACGTCGCCCAGGTCTTCCTCGATGCGCAGCAGCTGGTTGTACTTGGCCATGCGGTCGCTGCGGCTCATCGAGCCGGTCTTGATCTGGCCGGCGTTGGTCGCCACGGCGATGTCGGCGATGGTGCTGTCCTCGGTCTCGCCCGAGCGGTGGCTGATCACGGCGGTGTAGCCGGCGCGCTTGGCCATCTCGATCGCGGCGAAGGTCTCGCTGAGCGTGCCGATCTGGTTGATCTTGATGAGGATCGAGTTGGCGATGCCCTTGTCGATGCCTTCCTTCAGGATCTTGGTGTTGGTGACGAACAGGTCGTCGCCCACGATCTGGACGTTCTTGCCGAGGCGGTCGGTCAGCAGCTTCCAGCCGTCCCAGTCGCCTTCGGCCATGCCGTCCTCGATCGAGATGATCGGGTACTTGTCGACCCAGGCGGCCAGCATGTCGGTCCATTCCTGGGCCGTCAGCGACATGCCTTCGCCTTCGAGGTGGTACTTGCCGTCCTTGTAGAACTCGCTGGCGGCGCAGTCCAGGCCCAGGGCGATCTGCTCGCCGGCCCGGTAGCCGGCCTTGTCGATGGCTTCGAGGATCAGCTGGATGGCGGCCTCGTGGCTGGCCACGCTCGGGGCGAAGCCGCCCTCGTCGCCCACCGCCGTGCTGATGCCCTTGTCGTGCAGGATCTTCTTGAGCGCGTGGAAGACCTCGGCGCCCCAGCGCACCGCCTCGCGGAAGCTCGGCGCGCCCACGGGGATGATCATCATTTCCTGCAGGTCGAGGCTGTTGTTGGCGTGCGCGCCACCGTTGATGACGTTCATCATCGGCACGGGCAGCTGGACGGCCGACATGCCGCCGAAGTAGCGGTACAGCGGCAGGCCGGATTCCTCGGCCGCGGCGCGCGCCACGGCCATCGACACGGCCAGCATCGCGTTGGCGCCCAGGCGGCCCTTGTTGTCGGTGCCGTCGAGGTCGATCAGGGTCTTGTCCAGGAAGCTCTGCTCGGCGGCGTCCAGGCCCAGCACGGCTTCGCTGATCTCGGTGTTGATGTTCTGGACCGCCTTGAGCACGCCCTTGCCGAGGTAGCGGCTCTTGTCGCCGTCGCGCAGCTCGATGGCCTCGCGGCTGCCGGTCGAGGCGCCGCTCGGAACGGCGGCGCGGCCCATCACGCCGCTTTCCAGCAGCACGTCGCATTCGACGGTGGGGTTGCCGCGGCTGTCGAGGATCTCGCGGCCGACGATGTCGACGATGGCACTCATGTGTGTTCTCCGTGGATCAAGGGTGGTATGGGGTGTTGGGCTCGTGGCTCAGCGCGCGCAGCATGCCGCAATCCGGTTTCGCCGGGGCCTCAAGCTGAGGGGCGCTCGCACGGCGGGGCGTCAGCAGCTGAAGTCGTTCTCGAGCAGCGGTTGCGACTTGACCACGCGGTCGATCGCCACCAGCTGCGCCAGCAGCGCCTTCATGTGCCGCAGCGGCACGGCGTTCGGGCCGTCGCTGAAGGCCTTGGCCGGGTCGGGGTGCGTTTCCATGAACAGGCCGGCCACGCCGACGCCGACGCCCGCGCGTGCCAGCACCGGCACCATCTCGCGGGCACCGCCGCTGGCGCTGCCCAGGCCGCCGGGCTTCTGCACCGAGTGGGTCACGTCGAAGACGACCGGCGCGCCGGAGTTGCGCATCTCGGCCAGGCTGGTCATGTCGGCGACGAGGTTGTTGTAGCCGAAGCTCACGCCCCGCTCGCAGGCCAGGAAGCGGTCTTCCGACAGGCCGGCTTCGCGCGCGGCGGCGCGGGCCTTGTCGATCACGTTCTTCATGTCCCAGGGCGCGAGGAACTGGCCCTTCTTGATGTTCACCGGCTTGCCGCACTGGGCGACCGCGCGGATGAAGTCGGTCTGGCGGCACAGGAAGGCCGGCGTCTGCAGCACGTCGACCACGCTGGCGACCTCGGCCACCTGGGACTCGTCGTGCACGTCGGTCAGCACCGGCAGGCCGGTCTGGCGGCGCACCTCGTCGAGGATCTTCAGGCCCGCTTCCATGCCCACGCCGCGCTGGCTGGTGCCCGAGGAGCGGTTGGCCTTGTCGAAGGAACCCTTGTAGATCAGCGGGATGCCCAGTTCGCCACAGGCTTCCTGGAGCAGCCCGGCGACGTCCAGCGACATCTGCAGGCCCTCGATCGAGCAGGTGCCGGCGATCAGGAAGAAGGGCTGGTCCAGGCCGGCCTCGAAACCGCAGAGCTTCATGCCGTGGTCTCCTTCAGGCGCTGCTGGCGATGCTTCAGCGCCGCGTCGATGTAGCTGATGAACAGCGGATGGCCGTCCCACGGGGTCGACTTGAACTCGGGGTGGAACTGCACGCCGACATACCAGGGATGGACCTCGCGCGGCAGCTCGACCATCTCGGTGAGCTTCTCGCGCTGGGTGATGGCCGAGATGACGAGGCCGGCCTCCTGCAGGCGCTGCAGGTACTTCTCGTTGGCCTCGTAGCGGTGGCGGTGGCGTTCGGTGACGACCGGGCCGTAGATCTCGTGGGCCAGCGTGCCGGGCTTGACGTCCGAACTCTGCGAGCCCAGGCGCATGGTGCCGCCGAGGTCGGAGTTGGCGTCGCGCTTCTGGATCGAGCCGTCGGCGTCCTGCCACTCATCGATCAGGGCGATCACCGGGTGCGGGCCCTCGGGCTCGAACTCGGTCGAGTTGGCACCGGCGAGGCCGGCCTTGTGGCGGGCGTACTCGATGGTCGCGACCTGCATGCCCAGGCAGATGCCCAGGTAGGGGATGCCGTGCTCGCGGGCGTAGCGGGCGGCCTCGATCTTGCCTTCGATGCCGCGCTTGCCGAAGCCGCCGGGCACCAGGATGGCGTCGTAGCGGGCCAGGTCGCCGACGGTGCCGGGCGTCAGGGTCTCGGAGTCGACGTACTCGATGTTGACCTTGGCATGGTGGTGGATGCCGGCGTGGCGCAGCGCCTCGTTGAGCGACTTGTACGAGTCCGACAGCTCGGTGTACTTGCCGGCCATGGCGATCGTGACCTCGGCCTTCGGGTGCTCGACCTCGTGGACCAGGCGGTCCCAGCGGCCCAGGTTGGCCGGGCGCGTGAACAGCTGCAGCTTCATGCAGATCAGCTCGTCCAGGCCCTGCTCGTGCAGCATGCGCGGCACCTTGTAGATGGTGTCGGCATCCCACACCGAGATCACGCCGTGGCGGGCCACGTTGGTGAACAGCGAGATCTTCTCGCGCTCGTCGTCGGGGATGGGCCGGTCGGCGCGGCACAGCAGTGCATCGGGCTGGATGCCGATCTCGCGCATCTTCTGCACCGTGTGCTGGGTCGGCTTGGTCTTGAGCTCGCCGGCCGCCGCGATCCACGGCACGTAGGTCAGGTGGACGAAGGCCGCGTTGTTCGGGCCGGCCTTCAGGCTGAGCTGGCGCACGGCTTCGAGGAAGGGCAGCGACTCGATGTCGCCGACCGTGCCGCCGATCTCGACGATGGCCACGTCGACCGCGTCGTCGGTGCCGATGCCGGCGCCGCGCTTGACGAAGTCCTGGATCTCGTTGGTGACGTGCGGGATGACCTGCACGGTCTTGCCGAGGTAGTCGCCGCGGCGTTCCTTCTCGAGCACGGACTTGTAGATCTGGCCGGTCGTGAAGTTGTTCGACTTCTTCATCCGCGTGGTGATGAAGCGCTCGTAGTGGCCGAGGTCGAGGTCGGTTTCCGCACCGTCGTCGGTGACGAACACCTCGCCGTGCTGGAACGGGCTCATGGTGCCCGGGTCGACGTTGAGGTAGGGATCGAGCTTGATGAGGGTGACCTTCAGACCGCGACTTTCGAGGATCGCGGCCAGCGAAGCTGCCGCGATGCCCTTGCCGAGCGAAGACACCACACCGCCGGTGACGAAGACAAACTTGGTCATGTGGAGCGGCCCTCCCTTGGCGCTCGCGCACCACCCGGAAAGCGGGTGGCGGGGCGGACAGGAGGGCCGTGGTGGTAAAGCGAGATTATAGGTGCGACGACCTGCGCAGGCCGTCGCGACGGGGCTCGCGGCCGCCTGAAGCGGGGGCTCAGCCTTCGACGTTGTCGATCAGCCGGGTGCTGCCCAGCCGGGCCGCGCCCAGGGCGACCAGCGCGATGCCGGCGGCCAGTTCGGCCGGCTCCGGCGCGAGCAGGTCGCTGCGCCGGCGGGCGGTCAGGTAGTCCGGTGCCCAGCCCTGCGCGGCCAGCGCGGCGCGGGCTTCGGCCTCGATCTCATCGAGCTTGGCCGCCGCGCCGTCGCGTCGGACCCGTTCGAGCAGCCCACGCAGCGCCGCCGACAGCTGCAGCGCCTGCGCGCGCTCGGCCTCGCTGAGGTAGCCGTTGCGCGAGGACAGCGCCAGGCCCTGTGCGCTGCGGCGGGTCTCGCCGGCGATGACCTCGATGGGCAGCGCGAACTGCTCGACCAGGCGCCGGATCACCATCAGCTGCTGGTAGTCCTTCTTGCCGAACACGGCCAGCTGCGGCTGCACGATCGTGAACAGCTTCATCACGACGGTGCAGACGCCGGTGAAGAAGCCGGGCCGGAAGTGGCCTTCGAGCAGCTCGGCCAGCGCCGGATCCGGCACCACCTGGTAGCGCTGCGGCTGCGGGTACATCTCGCGCTCGTCGGGCGCGAAGACGAGGTCGCAGCCGGCGCCGGCCAGCAGCTCGGCGTCTCGGGCCAGCGTGCGCGGGTAGCGGTCGAAGTCCTCGTGCGGCGCGAACTGCAGCCGGTTGACGAAGATGCTCGCGACCACCGTGCCGCTGGCGCCGGCACGTTCGCGGGCCTGCCGGACCAGGTCGAGGTGGCCCTCGTGCAGGTTGCCCATGGTCGGGACCAGGGCGATGGCGCCGGTGCCTGCGGGACGGTCCTTCAGGACCTGCCGCAGCGCGGCGATGGTGTGGACGATCTGCATGGCGGACGTCATTCGGGCCGGTGCCGACGTTCAGGCCGCGCTGCCGTAGGCATGCGCCACCGGGTCGGGGAAGTGGCCGGACTTGACCGCCGCGACGTAGGCGGCCAGCGCGGCCTCGGTGGCGACCGCCGCGCCGGTCTGCTCGTCGCGGGCGAAGTTGCGCACGAAGCGCGGCAGCTTGCCGCGGGTCAGGCCCAGCATGTCGTGCAGCACCAGCACCTGGCCGGCGGTGCCGGGTCCGGCACCGATGCCGATGGTGATCATCTGCGGGTTGTCGGACTGCACCGCGCTGGCGACGTCCGTGGGCATCAGCTCCAGCACCATCATCGCGGCGCCGGCCTCGGCCAGTTCGCGGGCATGGGCGCGCAGCGTGGTGGCGCTGGCCGCGTCACGGCCCTGGATGCGGTAGCCGCCCAGCGCATGCACGCTCTGCGGCGTCAGGCCGAGGTGGGCACAGACGGGGATGCCGCGCTCGACCAGGAAGCGCACCGTCTCGGGCGTCCAGCCGCCGCCTTCGAGCTTGACCATCTGCGCACCGGCCTGCATCAGCGCGGCGCTGGCGGCCATGGCCTGCGCGGTGCCCTGCTGGTAGCTGGCAAACGGCAGGTCGGCGATCAGCCAGGCCGCGCCGCCCTGCAGCCCGCGGGCGACGCAGCGGGTGTGGTACGCCATCTCGTCGAGCGTGGTCGGCAGCGTGCTGGTGTGGCCCTGCACCACCATGCCCAGCGAGTCGCCGACCAGCACCGTGTCGATGCCGGCCTCGTCGGCCAGCCGGGCGTAGGTCGCGTCGTAGGCGGTCAGCATGGCGATCTTCTCGCTGCGGGCCTGCATCGCGCGCAGGCTGTGCAGCGTCACCGGCTTGCGCGAGCTGGCGTTGGCGGTGGGGAGGGCGTGGACGCTCATGGTGTTCTCCTGCCGGCGGTGCGGGACCGCGCGGGGGCTCCTCGGTCGGTGGGTGCCCTCTCATGGGGCGTCGGGCGCGGCGGATTCTAGCCACCGCCCGGTCTCATGTTGCAGTGCGGAAACCCTGTCGGCCGGTGCGCATCGGCCCGTGTTCACCGGCCCGCTTCGACACCCATGGCGCGCAGGAGTTCAAGCACCGCCTGCGCCGTTTCCAGCGGCCGCTCCATCGGGTAGAGGTGGCTGCCCTCGATCCAGTGCAGCCGCTCGTGCACCAGCGCCCGGGTGGCGGCCAGGCCGACCTGACGGACCTCGACCGACTGGGTGCCGGCGATGAAGGCGACCGGGCAGCGCGGCGGGTGGCGGCGCAGCATCGCCGCGAACTGGTGCGGCAGGGTGTCGTAGATGCGGGTCTCGATGCGGCGGTCGAAGCGCAGCACCACGCCGGGCCCGTGGGGATCGCCAGCCGGCGCCGGCCCGGTGCCGGCGTCGACGTAGTCCTGCAGCACGCCCGGCGCCCAGCGGGCGAAGGCATGCTTGGCGGCAAAGTGGTCCAGGCAGGCCTGGGCCGAGGGCCAGTGCTGGCGCCGCCGGGCCGAGACCTTGCCGGGCGAGACGCGCGAGATCAGCCGCGTCGCCTTGGCCACCTGCACGCTGTGGGCGCGCCAGCCGGTCAGCACCGGCGAATCGAGCAGCACCAGCGCGCGCACCAGGTCCGGCCGGCGCGAGGCCGTCATCAGGCTCAGGTAGCCGCCCAGCGAATGGCCGACCAGCACGACCGGGCCGCGCGCGGCCTCGGGCCGGGCCGCCTGCAGGGTCTCGAGGTGGTCGATCAGCTGGTCGCGCAGGTGCGGCCAGTTGCCGCTGACCGGGAAGCGCGGGTCGTGGCCGTAGCGGTCGACCGCGTCGACCGTCCAGCCGGCCTCGCGCCAGGGCCCGAACAGCGCCCGGTAGGTGGCGCCGGGGAAGCCGTTGCCGTGGCTGAAGACCAGCGTGTCCATCGCCGGGGCCGGGCTCAGACGATCTTCTCGCCGGCGTGGCCGATCTTCTTCATCGGCTCGTGACGCTCGGAGCCGACCATCAGCGGATGGTTCGCGTCGCCACCGTCCCAGACCGGGTCGTCGATGCCCTCGAACACCTCGCGCAGGCGCTCGCCCCAGGTCTCGTGGATCATCTTGAAGTAGGGGTTGCGCTCGTCGATGCAGACGACCTGATCGGCCTGCAGGCTGTCGGCGCGGTAGACCAGCAGGTCCAGCGGCAGGCCGACGCTGAGGTTGGACTTGAGGGTCGAGTCCATCGACACCAGCGCGCACTTGGCGGCCTCGTCCAGCGGCGTGGTCGGCGTCAGCACCCGGTCCAGGATGGGCTTGCCGTACTTGCTCTCGCCGATCTGGAAAAAGCAGGTCTCGCGCGTGGCCTCGATGAAGTTGCCGGCCGAATAGACCAGGAACAGCCGCATCGCCTCGTTGCCGATCTGGCCGCCGAGGATGAAGCTGGCGACGAAGTCGATGCCGGCCTGCTTGAGCGACGGACCGTCCTGCTGGTAGACCCGCCGCACCGCCGAGCCCAGCACGCGGGCCACGTCGAACATGCTCTTGGCGTTCCAGATGCTGATGGGCTCCTCGCCCTCGCCGGCGGGGATCTTCTCGACCTGCAGGATCTCGCGCACCGACTGCGAGATGCTCAGGTTGCCGGCCGACAGCAGGCACATGAAGCGGTCGCCCGGCTTCTCGTAGACGATCATCTTGCGGAAGGTGGAGATCGCGTCCAGGCCCGCGTTGGTGCGCGAGTCCGACAGGAAGACGAGGCCGGCGTTGAGCCGAAGGCCGATGCAGTAGGTCATGGCGTCTGGGGTGGAAGGCGTGAGGGTTTCAGGACCTGGCGGCGTCGTTGACTCGGATCGCCCAGGTCATGACGCAGCTGGCGCAGTTCGTAGAGTCGGGCCAGCGCCTCGCGCGGGCTCATCTGGTCGGGGTCGGATTGGTCCAGCGCGGCCAGCAGCCGGGCCAGCGTCGGGTCGGGGCGGGTGGCGGCGCGGTCGTCGCGGCGGTCGGTCCCGTTCATCTCATCCGGGCTGATCTCGTCGGGCGACGGCGCCAGCGGCGCGGCGAACAGGTCGATCTGCGCGGCGCCGGCCTGCTGCTGCGATTCCAGCTGCTCCAGCGCGAGCCGGGCCTGGCGCAGCACCGCGCCGGGCATGCCGGCCAGGCGCGCGACCTGCACGCCGTAGCTGCGGCTGGCCGGGCCGGCCTCGATCGCGTGCAGGAAGACGATGTCCTCGCCGCTCTCGACCGCCGAGACGTGGCAGTTCAGCGCATGGCGGTGGCGGGCCGGGAACTCGGTCAGCTCGAAGTAGTGGGTCGCGAACAGCGTGAACGAGCGGTTGCGGTCATGCAGATGGCTGGCGATCGCGCCGGCCAGGGCCAGGCCGTCGAAGGTCGAGGTGCCGCGGCCGATCTCGTCCATCAGCACCAGCGAATGTTCGGTGGCCGCATGCAGGATGGCGCTGGCCTCGGTCATCTCCAGCATGAAGGTCGACTGCGCGTTGGCCAGGTCGTCGGCCGCGCCGATGCGGGTATGGATCGCATCGATCGGCCCGAGCCGGCAGCGCGCGGCCGGCACATGCGAGCCGATCGCGGCCAGCAGCGCGATCACCGCGACCTGGCGCATGAAGGTGCTCTTGCCGCCCATGTTCGGTCCGGTCACGATCAGCATGCGCCGGCTGCTGTCCATGCGGCAGTCGTTGGCGATGAAGCTGCCGCCGGCCGTCTCCGCCAGCCGCGCCTCGACCACCGGATGGCGGCCCTGCTCGATCTCGATGCACGGGTGCGTGACGAACTCCGGCGCGCGCCAGCCCAGCGTGGCCGAGCGCTCGGCCAGCGCGGCCAGCACGTCCAGCGTCGCCAGCGCCCGGCCCAGCTCGGACAGCGCGACCAGGTGCGCCATCAGCTGGTCCAGCACCTGCTCGTAGAGCCACTTCTCGCGGCCCAGCGCACGTTCCTGGGCCGACAGCGCCTTGTCCTCGAAGGCCTTCAGCTCGGGCGTGATGTAGCGCTCGGCGTTCTTCAGCGTCTGGCGGCGCTGGTAGCGCGAGGGCACCTTGTCGACCTGGCCCTGCGTGACCTCGATGTAGAAGCCGTGCACCTTGTTGAACTGCACCCGCAGATTGCCGATGCCGGTGGCGGCGCGCTCGCGCACCTCCAGGTCGAGCAGGAAGGCGTCGCAGTTCGTGCCGATGGCGCGCAGCTCGTCCAGGTCGGCGTCGTAGCCCGGCGCGATCACGCCGCCATCGCGCAGCAGCACGGCCGGTTCGGCGGCGATGGCCGCAGCCAGCAGCGCCGCGATGGCGGCATCGGGTTGCAGCGCCTCGTGCAACGCGGCCAGCAGCGGCGCGCCGTCCGGGTCCCGGCCTTCGGGCACGACCTGGCGCAGTCCGGGCAGCCGCTGCAGCGTCTCGCGCAGGCCAGCCAGCTCGCGCGGACGGATCTGGCGCAGCGCCAGGCGGGCGGCGATGCGCTGCACGTCGCTGACCTCGCGCAGCGCCTCGCGCAGCGGCCCGGTGGCACGCGCGTCCTGCAGCACCGCCAGCGCGGCCAGGCGCTCGCGCGCCTCGCGGCGATCCCGGCGCGGGTTGGTCAGCCACTCGCGCAGCAGCCGGCTGCCCATGCCGGTGCGGCAGGTGTCGAGCAGCGACAGCAGCGTCGGCGCGCGTTCGCCGCGCAGCGTCTCGGTCAGCTCCAGGTTGCGGTGCGTCGCCGGCGGAAGTTCCAGGAGCTCGCTGGCGCGCTCGACCACCAGCCGGTTGACGTGCGCCAGTGCGCGGCCCTGGGTGTGTTCGGCATAGCTCAGCAGCGCGGCGGCGGCGGCATGGGCCAGGCCCAGGTCCTGCGCGTTGACGCCCACGAGGTTGGCGACCTTGAGCTGGTCGCGCAGCTTGCGCGCGCCCAGCGCGGTGTCGAACTGCCAGCCGGGCCGGCGCGTCAGCGGCACGCCGGCCGTCAGCAGCGCCGCGGGCAGCTTGCCGTCGTCCGATCCGCCATCGCGGTCCGCGCTCAGCAGCACCTCGGCCGGCTGCAGCCGCGCCAGCCAGGCCGGCAGCTCGGCGGCACTGCACTCGGTCAGGCCGAGCTGACCGCTGGCCAGCGCCAGCCAGGCCAGTCCGTAGACCGTCTGGTTGCCGCTGCCCTGGGCCTTCGACAGCGCCAGCAGCCGGTTCTCCTCGCGCTCGGCCAGCAACTCGGTGTCGGTGATCGTGCCGGGCGTGACCACGCGCACGACCTTGCGCTCGACCGGCCCCTTGCCCGCGCCGACCTCGCCGACCTGTTCGGCGATCGCCACCGACACGCCCAGCCGGATCAGCTTGGCGAGGTAGTTCTCCAGCGCCTGCACCGGCACGCCGGCCATCACCACCGGCTCGCCGTTGCTCTGCCCGCGCGTGGTCAGCGTGATGTCGATCAGCCGGTTCGCGGTGCGGGCGTCCTCGTAGAAGACCTCGTAGAAATCGCCCATCCGGTAGAGCACCAGCGTGTCCGGGAACTCGGCCTTGATGCGCAGGTACTGCGCCATCATGGGCGTGTGGCCGGCGAAGTCGTTCGCCGTCGCAGCGTGGCTGCCGGCGTGGGGCGGGCGAGGGTCGTCGGACATCGGCAGGTGCGGCAGGTGCGGCGGAGGCGGCGCGGGTGAGCTGGACTGGTCTGGGGAAAGCCCGGTATTAGACAGGACGGTGGCTGCGCACGCCGCGGGGCCGGGGCGACGGCTGGCTGCTTCCTAGAATCCGCGCCCATGCCCGTGGTCACCGCCCTCGACACCCTGCGCCAGCGCCGCTCCATCCGCGCCTTCCTGCCGACGCCGGTGGCCGACGAGCAGTTGTTCGACCTGCTGCGCATCGCCCGTCAGGCGCCCAGCGGTGCCAACCTGCAGCCGGGCGAGTTCATCGCGGTGCGCGGTGCGGCGCGCGAGCGACTGGGCGAGCGGCTCACGCAGGCCTGGCGTGACGGTGAGCCGGCGCGCGAGGACTACAGCTACTTCCCGCAGCCCATGCCCAAGCTGCTGCGGCGTCGTCAGGTGGCGGCCGCGCAGGCGCTCTATGGCGCGATCGGGGTGGGGCGCGAGGACCGGGCCGGGCGCGATGCGCAGTTCGCTCGCAACTTCCGCTTCTTCGACGCGCCGGTGGCGTTGATCGTCACCATCGACCGCCGCGTGGGCACCGGCTGCTACATGGACCTCGGCATGGCCCTGTACGGCCTGATGCTGGCGGCCGAGGCGCAGGGCCTGGCCAGCTGCGCGATCGGCGCCATGGCCTCCTGGCCCGACCTGATCCGCGCCGAGCTGGGCCTGGACGACGACACCGCCATCGTCTGCGGCATGGCCATCGGCCACGCCGACCCGGACGCGCCGGTCAACCGGACGGTGACGGCGCGCGAGCCGCTGGAGAGCTTTTTCCGCGTCGTGGGGTGAAGGGGGCGGCGGTTGCGTTCAACCCCGTTGAGGCGAGGTGGCCGTCGGGCTGGTGCCGCCAGCCAGCGGTCCAGAACCGTCTTGAACACGCTGCCAGGCGATGCTTGACGCCCGCTACACCCGCTCCACCACCACCGCCGCCCCCAGCCCGCCCGCTGCGGCGATCGATGCCAGACCGGTCGAACCGGGTTGGCCTGCCCGCCGCAGATCCGCCAGCACGCGCACCAGCGCGATGGCGCCGGAGGCGCCGATCGGGTGGCCGCGCGACAGGCCGCCGCCGCGTCGGTTGAGGTGGGATGGGTCCAGCCCCAGTGCCGCCGCGATGTGCAGGGCCTGGACGGCGAAGGCGTCGTGCAGTTCGATGGCGGCGAGGCTGGCCAGGTCGGCCAGACCGGCGCGGGACAGGGCGAGCCGGATCGCCTGCGCGGCCGCTGCCATCGGTCGTTCGGGATTGCCGCCGGTCATCGCACCGGAGCGCCAGCGGGCACAGGGCGAGAGGCCGAGTCGCGTGCTGGCGGCCTCGCTGGCCAGCAGCAGCATCGCCGCGCCGTCGGCCCGTGGCGAGAGACCCAGCAGGCTGGGTGCGTGGACGGGGTCCGTGTCGGCCGAGGCCTGTTCGTTGCCCAGGCCGGTGGCGGTGCGCCAGGCCGGCGGCAGGCGCGCGACGCGGCTGGCGTCGATGAGGCGGGGACAGGCGTCGCGCGCCAGGCCGGCGATCGGCTCGATCTCATCGGCCAGGTCGGCGCGCGACGCGACGGCGCGCCGGTGGCTGGTGACCGCCCAGGCGTCCTGCATCGCGCGGGTGATGCCGGCCTCGCGTGCCCAGGCGGTGGCCGCCGCCAGCAGGTCGGGGTCACGGGCCGGATCCGGCGCGAAGGCCGGGCGTTCGTAGGGCAGCGGATCCGCGTCGACCCGCAGCGGCCGATGGGCGCGGACGGGGGCGCGGCTCCAGGCCTCGACACCGCCGGCGATGACGACCTCGGCCTGGCCGCTGGCGACCAGGCTGGCGGCCAGCGTGATGGCGTCCAGGCCGGCGTCGCACTGGCTGTCGATGGACAGCGCGCCGACCCGGTCGGGCAGGCCGGCGGCCAGCGCGACCAGGCGGGCCGGGTTGCCGCCCGCACCGAGCGCGTTGCCGACCAGCACGAGGTCGACCGTCTCGCCGGCCATGTCGCTGCGGGCCAGCAGGGCACGCAGCAGCGGCGCGCCGAGGTCATGTGCCGTCAGCGCCGACAAGGCACCGCCCACCGGCGCGACCGCGCTGCGCCGCGCGTCGACGATCAGGACGTCGCGTGCAGCCATGGCGGTTCCTGGCCGTCGCCGGTGTCGAAGGCACGGGCGATGGCGCCGTGGTCGGTCTTGCCGCTGCGCGTCAGGGGCCAGTGGCCGGGCGCGGCGATCCACCAGCGGCGCGGCAGCTTGTAGGGCTCCAGCGCGGCGCGACAGGCCTGCGCCAGGCGGGCGACGAGCGCGTCGTGGTCGACCGGATCGGCGGGATGCTGCGACTCGTCCAGCTTCAGCACGGCGACCACGCGCTTGCCGCGCACGGCGTCCGGCAGGCCCAGCACCGAGGCGGCGAGCACGCCGGGCTGGGCTTCGAGCACGGCCTCGACCTCTTCCGGGAACAGGTTGCGGCCCTGCGTGACGACCATGCGGTTCTCGCGCCCGTGCAGCCAGAGTCGCCCGTGTTCATCGAGCCTGCCGCGATCGCGCACCGACAGCCAGGTGCCGCGCGCGTCGTCGCTGCGGATCGCGGCGGTGGCCGGGTCGGGACTGCCGACGTAGTCGGAGAACAGCATCGCGCTGCGCACGTGGATGCGGCCAGACGCGTCCGGGTCGTCGGCCGGCAGGCGGTCGCGGATCTCGACCTCGACGCCGTCGAAGGGCCGGCCGACCACGGCGGTCGGCACGTTCGCGTCGGCCTCCTGCCAGGCGATGAAGCTGGCCTCGGAGGCGCCGTAGAACTCGATCAGCCGGGCGTTCGGGAACAGCGCCTGCAGCGCCGGGGTGTGGGCGCGGGCCCAGGGCGCGCCGCTGATCAGGATCATCCGCGTCGCGGTGATGGGCGCCAGCGCCCGACGCTGTGCCTGCGTCAGCAGCATCAGCAGCTGGCTGGGCACGGCGACCAGCACGGAGGCCGCGCCGTCGGCCAGCGTCGCCAGGGTGCGGGCGGCCGAATGGCGTTCCTGCACGAGGCTGCCGCCGCCGGTCCACAGGCCCAGCAGCATGCCGAACAGGAACAGCGAATGCGACACGCGACCGGGCGCCAGCACGGTGCCGCAGACCTCGGGCCCGAAGGTGTCGACGCAGGTGCGCAAGCTCTCGGTCCAGGACCGGTGGTGACGCCGGAAGCCCTTGGGCTGGCCGGTGCTGCCCGAGGTGTAGCCGACATAGAAAGGCGCCAGCGCGCCATCGGCCGGTGGCGTGGCGGGCAGGCCGTCGAGCTGGCGCGTGACGGCCGCGCGCACCGGGCCGGGCCAGTCCGGATCGCCGACCGCGGCGCAGCGTCCGCTGGCGATCGTGGCGAGGAAGTCCAGCAGCTGGTCCAGCGTCGACGCGGCCGGGTCGATCAGGCGGTGGTCCGCCGCGTGCGAGGCATCGAGCGCGGCGGCGCGCTCATGGACCTGGGCCTGCAGCGTGGCGAAGTCGAGCCTGCGGTGCTCGTTGGCCAGCGCGAGCTGCTGCGGACGATCGAGCGCCCAGTGCGCGAGCGGCGCGTGGACGCGGTCGAAAGGGGGCAGGTCGGGCATCGCCGGGTGCGGGCGATGCGGGGCTCAGCGGGCGTTGCCGCCGCCCAGCTGCCAGTCGGGCAGGCCACGCGCGACGGTGTGCACGACGCCGGCGGTGACCACCGCCTTGATCAGGTCGCCCGGCACGAACAGCAGCGTGCCCAGCAAGGCCTTGGCCGCCGGCAGCTGCGCGATCAGCATCAGCCCGACGACGCCGCAGGCATGCACCACCAGGAGGCCGCCGGCGACGGCGGCGAAGAAGGCGCTGACGGCAGCGCGGCGCGGCGCGGCGGTCGGCAGGGCCTGCATCACCAGGGCGGTGACCCAGGCGCCCAGCGGCCAGCCGATCAGGTAGCCGGCCGACGGCGCGAAAAACACCGCCGGGCCGCCCCGGCCGCCCGACAGCAGCGGCAGGCCCAGCGCGACAGCGGCCAGCAGCAGGGCCACGGCCAGGAAGGCCTGGCGCGGTCGCAGCAGCGCACCGGCCAGCATCACGCCCAGGGTCTGCAGCGTGATGGGGACGCCCAGGGGCAGGTCGATCTTGGGGATCAGGCCGAACACGGCGATGAGCGCAGCGAACAGCGAGACGGTGGCGATCTGGCGGGAAGAGTTGTTCATGGGACTGCTCGGGATGAAGCCGGTCAACGGCCAAGGCGGACGTGCAGAGTATCGGCCACGCGTCGTGCGGCCAGCAGCATCTGGAGGGTCAGCGGGGCCAGCAGACGCAGCCCGCCCGGACGACCGGTGCGCAGGCGATGGGCCTCGTCGAGCTGCTGCCAGCGGGCGAAGAAATGCTCGGTGTAGCGCAGCATGAGCGCGAGGTGCAGCGCGAAGCGTGACGGGTCCAGGCCGAGGTGGCGCAGCGGCTGCAGCAGCCGCTCGATGACCTCGACCAGGTCGGCCGGCCGGGTGGTCAGCGTCAGTGCGAGACCCAGCGCGGTGGTGCAGACCAGGCGCAGCGCGGCGACGAGGCCGAGCGGCACGGTGCCCAGGAGCGCATGCAGGCCGACCAGCAGCGCGGCGACGACCAGCGTGACGGTCATCGGCCGGCGCGCGCCACGTCCGGCCGGGCCGAGCGAGGCCAGCAAGCCCAGCGCGGCGACCGCCGCCACGGCCAGCGCGAGCGCATCGGTCGTCAGCGCCAGCGCCAGTCCGCCCCCGGCCAGCGCCGCGAGCTTGAGGCCGGCCGGCACGCGGTGCAGCCAGCTCGGGGTGTCGGCGTAGAGGCTCAGCACGGCGGCGGCGTCGGTTCAGGCGCCCGGGCGGACGGACCTGCCGGCCACGCGCTGGGCGACGTCGGCCTCGTAGGCCGCGCAGACCTCGGCGCCGGGGCCATCGGCGCGCACCCGGCCGCGTTCCAGCCAGAGCACGCGAGCGAAGTCGCGCACCGGGTCGAGCAGGTGGGTCGACACCAGCACCTGGGCCGGCGCGCGGCGGATCTCCTCGCGCAGCCAGGCCTGGCCGGGCAGGTCCAGGCTGGCATAGGGCTCGTCGAGCAGGCGCACGCGCGGGGCGGCCAGGTCCAGCGCCAGCCAGCAGACGAACTGGCGCTGGCCATGGCTGAGGCTGGCGATCGCGCGCGGCGCCCAGTCGGCCAGACCGCGCCGGCCGAGTGCCTCGCGGGCGGCGGCCTGGGCGTCGCGGCGGCTGGCACCGGCGGCCTGCGGGCCGAGCGCGAGTTCTTCCTCGACGGTCGGGAAGATGATCTGTTCGTCGGGGTTCTGGAACATCAGCCCGATGCGGCCGGGCGGCAGCGGCGCGCCGGCGAGCGCCTGCCCATCGACCGTCACGCGGCCGGCCTGTGGGCGCTCCAGCCCGCACAGCAGGCGCAGCAGGCTGCTCTTGCCGGCGCCGTTGTCACCGACCAGACCGATGCGGGGCTCGGTCAGCGACAGCGTCAGGCCGTCAAAGACAGGGGTGGCGCCACGTCGCAGCGTCAGGTCGCTCAGGTGCAGGCCGGCCGTCATCGGCAGGGGCCGGCTCAGAACGGGGCGTCGTCGCTGCGCTTGCGGCCGCGCGGGGCCGGACCGGCCGAGCGGGTGCCACCGCTCGGGCCGCTGGCATCGGCGCTCGGGCGCATGCCGGGACGCTTGGGCGGCGGGCCGCCGCGGGCGGGGTCGCGGTCGTTGCCACGCTCAGTGCCGCGATCCACACCACGCGGGCCAGCCGAGCGGCCACGCGGGCCCTCCGGCGCGGCGGGCGGGGGCGGCGGCAGGTCTTCCTTGCGGATGCGGGTCGGCTTGCGCACCGTCACCACCGGCGCGGGCGCATCGGCGGCGGGCATGGGCTCGAAGGCGGCGGCCAGGGCCTGGGCCGGCGACAGCCTGGGCTCGAAGGGGCGCGACGCGGCGGTGCTGGTGGTCGCGAAGGCATAGGGCACGTCGTCGGCGGCAGCGGCTTCGGCCGGCGCGTCATGCGCAGCATCGGCTGAATCGGCAGCAGCGCCAGCAGCGGCTTCGACCGCCTCGGCCGCCGCGCCCTGGTAGGCGCCCGGGGGCACGCCAGCGGTGGCGATGAAGGTCTCGGTCGCGTCGGTCTCGATGCCGCCCACGCCGGTGTAGGGCTTGCCGGTGGTGGAGGCGCCGACCTCGGGCTTGTCGTCGGCGATCACGCGGGTGTAGGGCTTGAGGATCTGCACCAGCTGGGCGTAGATCTTGGGCGAGCCGCAGACCAGTTCCTTCTGGTACAGGAAGTCGGCCTCGCCGGTGAAGTTGCCGACCAGGCCACCGGCCTCGGTGATGATCAGCGAGCCGGCGGCGACGTCCCAGGGGCTCAGGCCGGTCTCGAAGAAGCCGTCCAGCCAGCCGGCCGCGACGTAGCACAGGTCCAGCGCGGCGGCACCCGGGCGGCGCAGGCCGGCGCAGGAGGTCATGACGTCCTCGAACATCCGCATGTAGCGCTTGAAGTTGTCGCCTTTGCGGAAGGGGAAGCCGGTGCCGATCAGCGCTTCCATCATGCGGATGCGCTTGGACACGCGCAGGCGCTTGTCGTTGAGGAAGGCGCCGCGGCCCTTGGTGGCGTAGAACAGGTCGTTGCGGTTCGGGTCGTAGACCACCGCCTGCTCGACCTTGCCCTTGTAGGCCAGCGCGATCGACACGGCGTACTGCGGGTGGCCGTGGATGAAGTTGGTCGTGCCGTCCAGCGGATCGATGATCCAGGTGTAGTCGCTGTGCTTGGAGCCGTGCTCGCGGCCCGATTCCTCGGCCAGGATGGCGTGGTTCGGGTAGGCCTGCAGGATGACGTCGATGACCGCTGCCTCGGCCGCCTGGTCGACTTCGGTGACGAAATCGTTGTGCCCCTTGCTGGTGACGGTGAGCCGGTCGACGTCCTGGCTGGCCCGGCTGATCACCGCGCCACCGGCACGGGCCGCCTTGACGGCAATGTTGAGCATCGGGTGCAGGTTCGTTTGCGACATGGCGGCGTGCGTCTCGGGTGGGATGGCTGCCGCGGGCGCAGGCTGCGCGGCGGCGGGCAAGGGGCTGGCGGGGACAAAGAGCGCGGCGGGCGCGGGGGCCTGCCGAAGTGAGCGCGCGATTCTAGCCAAGCTGCTCAGGGTTCGCACTCATTTCCCGCCGTAGGATCCCGGGCCTCGCCCATTCTTCCCTTGCCGCACCTGCCGATGACCGACCTCGCCGCCGACCCGCCCGACCCGACCCGCATCGTGCTGATCCGCACCAGCCACCCCGGCAACGTCGGCGCCGCGGCGCGGGCGATGAAGGTGATGGGGCTGCGCGAGCTGGTGCTGGTGCAGCCGCGATTCCCGGACGTGCTGGTGCAGGAGGAGACCGTCGCGATGGCCAGCGGCGCGGCCGACATCCTCGTGCGCGCGCGCATCGTCGACAGCCTCGATGCGGCGCTCGAGGGCGTGCACCTGGCCTGCGCCACCGCGATGACGCCACGCGACTTCGGCCCGCCGACCGCCGCGCCACGCGAGCACCTGCCGACGCTGGCCCCGGCCGCCGCCGCCGGCGAACGCATCGCCTTCGTGTTCGGCAGCGAGCGTTTCGGCATGAGCAACGACGAGGTCCGGCGCTGCCAGGTCTGCCTGTCCATCCCGACCCAGCCGGACTACGGCTCGCTCAACCTCGCGCAGGCCGTGCAGCTGATCGCCTACGAGTGGCGCCTGGCGCTGGGCGGCTATCCGGTGATCGAGCGGACGAGGACGCCGGAGCGAGCCACGCTCGACGAGGTGCACGGTGCGCTCGAACACTGGCGCGGCGTGCTCGAACAGATCGGCTACCTCGACCCGGCCGCACCGAAGAAGCTGATGCCGCGCCTGCAGCTGCTGCTGGACCGGGCCGGGCTGACGCGCGAGGAGGTCCACATCCTGCGCGGCATCGCCCGCAGCGTTGCCGGGCGCGAAGGCGCGCGCTGAACGCGACGGCGCGGCCGGCCAGGGTCCATCCGGGGCTCACGCAGTCGCGCCGGGCGTGGGGTCGTTCTCGCGCCGGGCCCGATCGGGCCGGAAAGCTGCCCCTACACTCGTTGACGCTTTGCAGGGCCAAGAGATCACCATGTTCAGCCGCCTCCGAGAAGACATCACCTGCATCCTGGAACGCGACCCGGCTGCCAAGTCGCGCTTCGAGGTCCTGACCTGCTACCCCGGCCTGCACGCGCTGTGGATGCACCACGCCGCGCATGCCTGCTGGAAGCGCGGGCTGCGCTGGCTGGGCCGTTTCATCTCGCACCTGGGCCGCTGGTTCACCGGCATCGAGATCCACCCCGGCGCGACCTTTGGCCGGCGGGTCTTCATCGACCACGGCATGGGTGTCGTGATCGGCGAGATGGCCGAGGTCGGTGACGACGTGACGATCTACCAGGGCGTGACCCTGGGCGGCACCTCGCTGGTCAAGGGCGCCAAGCGCCATCCGACGCTCGAATCCGGCGTCATCGTCGGCGCGCATGCCTGCGTGCTGGGCGGCTTCACGGTCGGCCAGGGCGCGCGCATCGGCTCGGGCGCGGTCGTCACCAAGCCGGTGCCGGCCGGCGCGACGGCGGTCGGCAACCCGGCCCGCATCATCCAGGCCAGCGCCGACGCGCAGCGCGAGGAAGCCGCCGCCAAGATGGGCTTCTCGGCCTACGGCGTGACCCAGGGCGACGACCCGGTGGCGCAGGCGATGAAGGGGCTGATCGACAACGCGTCCGGCCACGAGCACCAGATCGCGCTGCTCTGGCAGGCGATCGAGAAGCTGTCGAGCCGCGCCCGCGAGCTGCCGGCCGACGCCTGCGTGCCGCAGGACGCCCACACCACCGAGGACTTCGACGCGGAGCGCCTGAACCGGCTGGTGCGCTGAAGGCCGTACCGAAGATCGTGCCGACGGCCTCGCCGGCCCGGCGTCCCGCTCAGCCGCGCGATGGCCGCCGGGCGGTCTTCGGACGAAAGGCGGCGAGCACGTTCTCGCGCGTTTCCAGGTAGGGACCGCCGATCAGGTCGATGCAGTAGGGCACCGCCGCAAAGATGCCGGGGCAGGGCGGTGTCGCGCCGGGCAGGCCTTCGAGCGTCTCGGCGATCGACTTGGGCTGGCCGGGCAGGTTGATGATGAGCGCGCGGCCGCGGATCACCGCCTCCTGGCGCGACAGGATGGCCGTGGGCACGAAGCGCAGGCTGATCTGGCGCATCTGCTCGCCAAAGCCGGGCATGACCTTGTCGGCCACCGCCAGCGTCGCCTCGGGCGTGACGTCGCGCGGTGCCGGGCCGGTGCCACCGGTGGTCAGCACCAGGTCGCAGCGCTCGACGTCGACCAGCTCGCGCAGCGTCGTGCTGATGCCGTCCTGCTCGTCAGGAATCAGGCGCGTGACCCAGCTCACCGGGTTGTGTAGCGCCCGTTCGAGCCACTCGCGCAGCGCCGGGATGCCCTTGTCCTCGTACACGCCGCTGCTGGCGCGGTCGCTGACCGAGACCAGGCCGATGCGGACCGGCTCGGGCGGCGGCAGGGCGTCGGGGCTGGAGGTCACGGACGCATCAGTCATCGTGGGTCGACCGCAGGCCGTCGTCGTCGTCGCGGGCGGCGCCCTCGGCGCCGGCCAGGGCCTCGCGCACCAGCTGGAAGATCTCGCGGTAGGCGCGGCCCTTGCGCTCGGGTGCGCCGTCGTGCGCCTGTGCAGCGGCGGCGGCCTGGGCATCCTTGCGGGCGCTGCGGATCAGGCTGCGCAGGGCCTGGGCATCGGTGGCCGGGTGTTCGGCCATCCACGCGGTCATCGCGTCGTCCGAGCCGATCAGGCGGTCACGCCAGGCCTCGGCCTCGTGCAGCGCCAGGGTCTCGCGGGCCGACGGGATGCGCATCGCGGCGACCGCCTCGCGCAGCGGTGCCGGGTCGATGCCGCGCATCAGCTTGCCGACGTACTGCCACTGCCGGCGCTTGCCCTCGAATGAGCGCGTGCGGGCCAGGTCGTCGAGCGCGTCGCGCAGGCCCTCGGGCAGGTCGAGTGCATCGAGCTTGGCCTTGGGCAGTTCGAGCAGGGCCTCGCCCAGCTCCTGGAGGTCGTGCGACTCCTTCTTCATCTGGGTCTTGCTGGGGCGGGCCGACCGCGGCAGGCGCAGCTCGGGGTTGAGCGCGACGGCGGCAATCTGGGCCGCGTCGCGGGCCTGGCGCTCGGCCTCGGCCTCGATCTCGGCGAGGTTGGGCGGGCTGAACTTGAAGGGTTTGCGGGGCGGCATGGAAAGGGCTTGAAAGAGCGGCGGCTATGATAAGTCGCAGGGCCTCCGGGGCCTCTTCAGGGCCGTCCTGCCCCCTGATGGGAACCCGCCAACCCGTGACGGCCCGGCGTCTCCCTGAGCGCTCACCAAGGCCCTTTCGAAGTCCTCGCCACGAAGCATTCATGACCGACTCCCAAGCTGCCGACGCCCGCGCCACGCACGGTTTTGCCTACACCCGCGAGCAGTTCCAGCAGCTGGTCGAGGACACCCTGGGCATCGCCCGCGAGCTGGGCGCCAGCGATGCGGGCGTCGAGGTCTCCGAAGGTGCCGGCCTGTCGGTCTCGGTGCGCAAGGGCGAGATCGAGAACGTCGAGCGCAACCGCGACAAGTCCATCGGCGTGACGGTCTATCTGGGCCAGCGACGCGGCAACGCGAGCACCTCCGACTTCTCGCCCGCCGCCTTGCGCCAGACCGTGCAGGCGGCCTACGACATCGCCCGCTTCACCGCCGAGGACAGCGTGGCCGGCCTGCCCGATGCGGCTGACCTGGCCACCGAGGCCGAGGCTGCGCGCGACCTGGGCCTGTGCCACCCGTGGCCGATCGACGCCGAGACGGCTGCGGCCATCGCGCTGCGCTGCGAAGGCGCGGCGCTGTCGGTCGACAAGCGCATCACCAACTCCGAGGGCGCGGCGGTGTCGGCCCAGCAGTCGCACTTCTTCGCCGGCAACAGCCGCGGCTTCCGGGGCGGCTATGCCAGCTCGCGCCATTCGATGTCGGTCTCCCCGATCGCCGGCCGCGGCCGCGACATGCAGCGCGACTCCTGGTACAGCTCGATGCGCGACGCGGCCGACCTGGCCGAGCCCGAAGCCGTCGGCCGCTATGCCGCCGAGCGGGCGCTGTCGCGGCTGAAGTCCCGCAAGATCAAGACCTGCGAGGTGCCGGTGCTGTTCGAGGCACCGATCGCCGGCGGCCTGCTCGGTGCCTTCGTGCATGCGACCAGCGGTGGCTCGCTCTATCGCAAGGCCAGCTTCCTGGTCGACAGCCTCGGCCAGCCCATCTTCCCCGAGCACATCGACGTGCGCGAGGACCCGCACGTGCCCAAGGGCAAGGCCAGCGCACCCTTCGACGACGAGGGCGTGCGCACGACGGCCCGCACGGTGGTGTCGGCCGGCGTCACGCAGGGCTATTTCCTGTCCAGCTACTCGGCCCGCAAGCTCGGCATGCGCACGACCGGCCATGCCGGCGGCCCGCAGAACATGACGCTGAGCAGCCGCCTGACGCGTCGCGGCGACGACCTGGCCGGGATGATCCGCAAGCTGCACCGCGGCCTGCTGGTGGTCGAGCTGATGGGCCAGGGCATCAACTACGTGACCGGCGACTACTCGCGCGGCGCGGCCGGTTTCTGGGTCGAGAACGGCGAGATCGCCTATCCGGTCGACGAGATCACCATCGCCGGCCACCTGCGCGACATGCTTAAGGGCATCGTCGCGGTCGGCGCCGACGTCTACAACGGCGGCAACAAGACGCTGGGCTCGATCCTGGTCGAGCGCATGACCATCGCCGGTCACTGAGGCGGTTCCCTACGCAATCTTGCGCAGGGGAAATCACCCGGCGGGGCGCTCCGGACGCCTTCCTAGAATCCGGTCATCCCTTCCTCGACACGATCAGGAGATCTTGAATGGAACGTCGTTCCTTTGTCCGTCAAGCCGGTCTCGCCGGCATCCTGGCCGCCGGTGCCGCCCCTGCGGTGGTGCACGCCCAAGCCAACATCCGCTGGCGCATCGCGTCGAGCTTCCCGAAGTCGCTCGACACCATCCACGGCGGTGCCGAGACCTTCGCCAAGAAGGTTGGCGAGATGACGGGCGGCAAGTTCCAGGTGACGGTGCATGCCGCCGGTGAACTGATGCCCGCCTTCGGCATCGTCGACGGCGTGCAGAACGGCACCGTCGAGGCCGGCCACACCGTGCCCTACTACTACTTCGGCAAGGACGAGACGTTCGCGCTGGGCGCGGCCATCCCGTTCGGCCTGAACAGCCGCCAGATGACCTCGTGGATGTTCGAGGGCAACGGCCTCAAGCTGATGCGCGAGTTCTACGCCGCCTACGACATCATCAACTTCCCCTGCGGCAACACCGGCGCGCAGATGGCCGGCTGGTACCGCAAGCCGATCAAGTCGATGGCCGACGTCAAGGGCCTGAAGATCCGCATCGGCGGCTTCTCCGGCAAGGTCATGGAACGCATGGGTGGCGTGCCGCAGAACATCCCTGGCGGCGAGATCTACCAGGCGCTCGAGAAGGGCACCATCGACGCGGCCGAGTGGATCGGCCCGTACGACGACCAGAAGCTCGGCTTCAACAAGGTCGCCCCGCACTACGCGTACCCGGCCTGGTGGGAAGGTGGTCCCCAGATCGACCTGTTCGTCAACCGCAAGGCCTACGACGCGCTGACGCCCGAGTACAAGGCCATCGTCGAGGCGGCGGCGACCTACGCCCACGTCGACATGCAGGCCAAGTACGACGCCAAGAACCCGATGGCGCTCAAGCAGCTGGTGGCCAACGGCACCAAGCTGTTCCGCCTGCCCAAGGACGTGATGGACGGCGCCTTCAAGGCCTCGAACGACCTGTACAACGAGATCGGCACCAAGAACGCCAACTGGAAGAAGGTCTACGCCGACTTCGCCAAGTTCCGCGCCGAGCAGAACCTGTGGTTCCGCTTCGCCGAGCAGGGCTTCGACCAGTACATGCAGTCGCAGAAGCTGTGATCGGCTGACCGGTCCGCCGGTCACCGCACGAAGGCCGCTGTCCCCGGACCGCGGCCTTCGTCGTTTCAGGGCGCTGCCTAGAATCGCCCGCATGCAGACGTCATCCGGTGCAGCCGAGGCCCGATCGAGCACCCCACCCATGCCCCGCCCCGTGCCGCGCCTGTGGCCGGGCCTGGCCTTCGCGCTGACGGGCTCGATCGCCTTTTCCGGCAAGGCCATCATCGTCAAGCTGGCCTACCGCCACGGCGTCGATGCGGTCACGCTGCTGATGCTGCGCATGCTGTTCGCGCTGCCGCTGTTCCTGGGACTGGCCTGGTGGGCCGGACGCGGCAAGCCCGCTCTGACCGCGCGCGACTGGCGTGTCGTCATCGGCCTGGGCTTCTGCGGCTACTACCTCGCGAGCTTTCTCGACTTCGCCGGCCTGGCCTACATCAGCGCCAGCCTGGAACGCCTGATCCTCTACCTCAACCCGACGCTGGTGCTGCTGCTGGGCCTGGTGCTGCATGGCCGGCGCATCGGCCGCACGCAATGGCTGGCTCTCGGCGTGAGCTACATCGGCGTGCTGAGCGTGTTCGGCACCGAGCTGAGCCTGCAGGGCGAGCATGTGCTGCTGGGCGCGGCGCTGGTGTTCGGCAGCGCGGTGAGCTATGCCTGCTACATGTTCTTCAGCGGCGAGGAGGTGCGCCGGCTGGGCTCGTTGCGCCTGACCGGGCTGGCCTCGACCGTCGCCTGCGCGCTGTGCATCGGCCAGTTCCTGCTGCTGCGCCCGGTCGCCGGCCTGCAGGACGTCGCACCGCAGGTCTACGCGCTGTCGGTGCTGAACGCGACCGCCTGCACCTTCGCGCCGGTGATCCTGGTGATGCTGGGCATCGAGCGCCTCGGTGCGGCGATGGCCGCCCAGTGCGGCCTGATCGGCCCGATGAGCACGATCCTGATGGGCATCGTGCTGCTGGGCGAACCCTTCACGCCGATGCTGGCGGTCGGCACGGTGCTGGTGCTGGCCGGTGTGTGGCTGCTGGCCCGCTCGCGCTGACGACGCCGGACGGGACCGAAGACTTCAAGGAAGACAGGACGATGGATCTGGGACTCGTGGGCAAGTGGGCGCTGGTGTGCGGCGCCAGCAAGGGACTCGGGCTGGGCTGCGCGCAGGCGCTGGCCGCCGAGGGTGTCCACCTCGTGATCACAGCGCGCGGTGCCGAGGCGCTGGAGGCCGCCGCGGCCGGGCTGCGCGCGCGCCATCCGGCCATCGAGGTGCGCACCGCGCCCGGCGACATCGCCAGCGCCGAAGGCCGTGCGGCGGCGCTGGCGGCGGCGCCGCAGGTCGACATCCTCGTCAACAACGCGGGCGGACCGCCGCCGGGCGATTTCCGCGACTGGGACCGCGAGGTCTGGCTGCGCGCGATCGACGCCAACATGCTCACGCCGATCGAGCTGATCAAGGCCACCGTGGACGCCATGGCCGCGCGCGGCTACGGGCGGGTGCTCAACATCACCTCGGGCGCGGTCAAGGCGCCGATCGACATCCTGGGCCTGTCCAACGGCGCGCGCAGCGGCCTGACCGGCTTCGTTGCCGGTCTGGCGCGGCAGAAGTCGCTGGCCGCGCGCGGCGTGACGATCAACAACCTGCTGCCCGGCGCCTTCGACACCGAGCGGCTGCGCGTGACGATGGAAAAGTCGGCGGCGCAGGCCGGACGCGAGGTCGAGGCGATCGCCGCATCCCGCCGTGCCGGCATCCCGGCCGGACGCTTCGGCGAGCCGGCCGAGTTCGGCGCGCTGTGCGCCTTCCTGTGCAGCCCGCTGGCGGGCTACATCAACGGCCAGAACCTGCTGATCGACGGCGGGGCCTACCCCGGCACCTTCTAGCCGCCGCGCCGCAGCGACGACACCGCGATGCCCGCGACGATCAGCGCGAAGGCCGCCCCGTGGTACGCCTGGGGCGCGTCGCCCAGCATCGCGGTGGACATCAGCGCGGCGAACAGCGGCGTCAGGTTGGTGAAGATGCCGGCCGTGGTCGGTCCGGCCTGCGCCACCGCCTCGCCCCAGAACTTGTAGGCCAGCAGCGACGGGCCGATCGTGATGTAGGCCAGCGCCACGGCCACTGCGGGCGTCCACTGCGGCACGCGGTCGGTCAGCGTGGCCTCGACGCCAGCCGAGGTGGCCGACCAGACCAGCCCGAACAGCGTCTGCACCAGCAGGTATTCGGCCCAGTTCCAGGTTCGCGGCTGGCCGTCCGCGCCGATCACGCGAGGCCGGTTGGCCGGCTGCATCGACGCGGGCGGGCGCACCAGCAGCCAGCTGTAGCCGGCCCAGCAGGCCGCCGCGGCCAGCATGAACAGGTCGCCCTGCACGAAGTGGATCTGCGCGAGCTTGGACCAGTCGCCGCGGCTCAGCACGGTGGCCACGCCGGCCAGCGACAGCGAGGCACCGACGACCTGGCGCGCCTGCGGCTGTTCATGGAAGAAGACGAAGCCGACCAGCAGCATCCACAGCGGCATGCTGGAGGCGATCAGCGTGACGTTGATCGGCGTGGACGTGGTCAGCGCCAGGTACTGCAGCGCGTTGTAGGCGCCCACGCCGAGCAGGCCGACCAGTGCGAGGTAGCGCCAGCGCGCGCGGATGTCGGCGCGGCCCTGGGCCGTCGCGATGGCGCGGCGGCCGATCACCAGCAGCACGATCGCCACCGTGGCCCAGCGCAGCAGGTTGAGCAGCAGCGGCGGCACCAGCGGAACGGTCAGCCGTCCGGCGATCGCGTTGCCGGCCCACAGCAGCGGCGGCACGGTCAGCATCAGGGTCAGGCGCGGGGTCAGCTTCATGGGGATGCGCCGGGCGCGCGAAAGGGGCACGCACCGGCCGACGGGGCAGGGGCGCGCATCGTAGCGGCGCCGGCTTGCGGCCGTCCGCTGTCGCCGGCGTGACGGGCCGGAGGCAGGGCCGTCGCGAAGGTGATGCGTCACGGGCGCGGCCTTGGCCTATGCTGACGCGTCGCGCGGCGAGGCGCGCAGACGCCGGTCTCCGGCACCCGCTCCATCCACACCAAGACCCACGAGGAACACATGTCCCGAGCCATCCAGATCCAGGCCTTCGGCGGCCCCGAGGTGATGCAGGTTGTCGACCTGGACGTCGGCGAGCCCGGCCCCGGCGAGGTCCGCATCCGCCACCATGCGGCCGGCCTGAACTTCATCGACGTGTACCAGCGCACGGGCCTCTACCCGAACGCGCTGCCGCTGTCGCTGGGCATGGAAGGCGCGGGCGTGGTCGAGGCGGTCGGCGAGGGCGTGACCCACCTCAGCGCCGGTGACCGCGTGGCCTATGCCAGCCAGCCGCCGGGCAGCTACTGCGAGGTCCGCGTGATGCCCGCCAGGTGCGTCGTGCAGCTGCCCGACGGGATCGACTTCGAGACCGGCGCGGCCATGATGCTCAAGGGCCTGACGGTGCAGTACCTGCTGCGCAGCACCCAGCCGCAGGGTGGCCTGCAGCCCGGCGACTTCGTGCTCTTCCATGCGGCGGCCGGTGGCGTCGGCCTGATCGCCTGCCAGTGGGCCAGGGCGATGGGCCTGAACCTGATCGGCACGGCCGGCTCGGACGAGAAGTGCCAGCTCGCGCTGGACCTCGGCGCCAGCCATGCGATCAACTACCGTACCGGCAGCTTCGTCGAGCAGGTCAAGGCGATCACCGGCGGGCGCGGCGTCAAGGTGGTCTACGACTCGATCGGCAAGGACACCTTCGAGGGCTCGCTGGACTGCCTGTCGCCCTTCGGCCTGCTGGTCAACTTCGGCAATGCCTCGGGCCCGGTGTCGGCCTTCAACCTGGGCGTGCTGGGTGCCAAGGGTTCGCTCTACGTGACCCGCCCGACGCTGTTCACGCACATCGCCACGCGCGAGCGCACGCAGGCCATGGCCGACGACCTGTTCGGCATGGTCACGAGCGGCGCGGTCCAGATCCGCATCGACCAGCGCTACCCGCTGGAGCAGGTCGCCCAGGCCCATCGCGACCTGGAAGCGCGTGCGACCACGGGCTGCAGCGTGCTCACACTCTGACCGGCTCTGACCGGCGGTCACCGGCGGTCACCGGCTCTGACCGGTCGTGACCGCCTGACGGTTCAGGCCGTGCTGCCCGGCAGGCTCGGGTCCGGTCGCACGGCCGAGCCGGGCAGTTCATCCGCCGATTCGGGCGGCTCGACCGACCCGCGGTAGGCATGCCAGCTGGCATGGCCCAGCACCGGTCCGACCACCAGCAGGCCCAGGAACCACGGCAACAGCGCGGCCACCACCGCGATCACCAGCAAGGCGCCCCACCACAGCATCACGCCGGGCTGGGTCAGCACCAGGCGCAGGCTGGTCAGCCCGGCGGTGATGGCGTCGACGCGGCGGTCCAGCATCATCGGGATGCTGATCACGCTGACCGCGAAGATCAGCCCGGCGAACAGCGCGCCGACGCCGACGTAGGCGACGATGAACCCGATGTTCTCGGGGTTCAGCAGCGCCAGCAGCGAGCCCTTGAAGTCGGGCATGCCGTCGAAGCTGACCGCGAAGACCACCAGCGAGGCGCGGCCCCACAGCATCTCCAGCACCAGCAGCACGAAGCCGAAGATGGCCATCTGCGCGGTGTGCTCGTCCCAGGCGGTCAGCGCGTCACCGAAGTCGGGACGCTCGCCGCGCTCGAGCCGGCGGCTGACCTGGTACAGGCCCATGCAGATGAAGGGCCCCATCAGCAGGAAGCCTGCGGAAAGCGCCAGCGTCCAGGCCGGCGCCTCCTGGAACACCTTCAGCAGCGCCCAGCCCATGCCGGTGAAGCACAGCCCGAAGAACAGGCCGATGCCGGGGTGGCGAACGAAGTCGCGCCAGCCGAGCGCCAGCCAGCGCGGCGGATCGGACCAGGCCAGGGGCTTCAACCGGATCGGCGCGGGGGGCGGTCCCGGCGGCGGGGTGGCATCCGCGGCGGCTTTGGCCGAGGGTTCGACGCGCGGGTCGGTGGCCGTGTCGATGGCGGTGTCGGTGGCGGTGTCGGTGGCGGTGTCAGCGGCAGACATGCGGGTGGCGGCAATCGTGATGCACTGCACCATAGGCGCAGCGATCACGCTTGAACAGCCGGGCTGACACCGAGCACCGGTGCGGCCTCATGTCGCCTTCAGGGTGGACCGGGCGCTCGCTCAGGGCGTGGCGGCTGGGCGCACGGCGCGCCGACGCCGGGCCTGCCAGCCGACCACCGTCAAGCCGGCCAGCATCAGCGCCCAGGTCTCGGGCTCGGGCACGGCGGTGACGGGCGCTGCTGGCTGGGTGGTCGGTGTGGTCGGCGTATTAGGCGTACCAGGTGGATTGGGCGTGGATCCTCCGCCGCCCAGGCCGCCGATCGGACCGGTGATGCCGGTCGGCGTCGTCTGGGCGCGGCGGGCGAAGCCGTCGTTGCCGTCCAGGTCCAGCGGCGTGGGCGAGCCGAAGCCGCCGCCGTCGGTGACCGGGCCGCTGCTGCCCTCGTCGAGCTGGGCGAAGACTTGCGGTGCGCCCGCACCCGGCGGATCGATGACCAGCTCACCCGGATCTTCCTGCGGCGGCGGCTGGCGTCCGGCGACACGGTCCTGGCGAGCCGGCGCCTGCGCATCCCGCGCCGGACGCGGTGCGGCGGCACGGACGGCGCGCGGAGCAGCCTGCGCCACGACGGGTTCCTGCCCGGCCGGACCCTGGACCAGCGGCGCACCCAGGCCGGCGCCTCCGCCACCACTGACTGCGCCACCGACCGCGCCACCGCTGGCGACCGGCCCGGCCCCGACGCCGTGGCTGCGCTTCATCAGGCCGTAGCCCAAGGTGCCGGCGGCCAGCAGGCCGGCCAGCAGCCAGAACAGCATCAGGCGGCGCTTGCGGCGCTCCCGCTCCTCCTGTCCGGCCAAGCCGAGGGGTGTCTGGAAGACGCGGGCATCCGCGGCGCGCGGACGTGCGGCGCCACCGGTGTTCGAATTCTGGGAAAGGCTCACGGGCGTTCCTCTTGACTGCGGTGGAACGAGACAGATGTGAGCGATGTTAGGAACTCGTGCCCGGATGCAACAGACTTCATTCCGGGGGGTGCGCAACGGCCCCTGGCCGTCCGGATCAGCTGCGCCGCACCCGCCGCAACTCGTCGATCACCAGCGCGATCGCGCCGCCGGTGATGGCACTGTCGGCCACGTTGAAGGCCGGGAAATGGCCGCCGGGGAAGATGCCGGCGAGGAAGTCCCAGTGGACCTGCACGAAGTCGATGACGTGGCCGTGCCACATGCGGTCGATCACGTTGCCGACCGCACCGCCGAGCAGCAGCGTCAGCGCCAGCGAGAACAGGCGCTGGCCGGCATGCGCGCGCAGCAGCCAGATGAACAGGCCGGAGGCGAGCAGGCCGATGCCGGTGAAGAACCAGCGCTGCCAGCCCGAGGCCTGCGACAGGAAGCTGAAGGCCGCGCCGGGGTTGTGAACCCGCACGAGGTTGAACCAGCTGGTGATGGTCACGCTGTCGCCATGTGCAAAGCGGCCCACGATCAGCACCTTGGTGAACTGGTCCACCACGATGATCAGCAGCGCGAGCGCCAGCCAGGTGCTGAGTCGCGTGCCACCGGCAGGGGCGCGGCGGGTGGTCGAGGTCGTCTTCTTCGGCGGCGGCATGGAGCGGAGGTCGGGCGACCGGCAGGCGATGCCGGCGCGTTGCAAAGCGCGCTACTTTAGCGGCGCGTCGTGGCGGTCCCGCAGGACCGGTCAACCCTGTGGCGTGACGTGGCCGAATCGGCGCTGGGCATAGACGAGGCTGCTCGCGCCGCTGGCGGCCCCGGCCGCGCCAGGCGCACCGAACTCGCCGATGCTGCCGATCAGGATCTCGTGATCGCCCGCGCGCAGCACCTCGTGCAGGCCGCAGTCGAACCAGGCCAGCGCGCCAGCCAGCCGGGCCCGCCCGCTGGCCAGGCGCTCGATGCCGATGCCGTCAAAGCGTTCGGCCTGCGTGCCGCTGGCGAAGCGACGCGCCAGCGCGGCCTGTTCGGGTGCCAGCACGTTGACGCAGTAGCCGCCGCCCTGGGCCGCCGGCCGGGTGAAGGCGGCATGGCTGGACGAGCCTCGGTGCAGGCACCACAGCACCAGCGCCGGGTCGAGCGAGACGGTCGTGAACGAGCTGCAGGTCATGCCCCAGTCGTGGCCGTCGTGGTGGGCGGTGACGATCACCACGCCGGCGCTGACGCAGGCCATGGTGTCCTTGAGGGCTTGCAGGCGTGCGGCCTGGACCAGTTCCTGCGGCGGCACGGGGTTCATGGGGGGCTCCATCGGCGGATATACGGGGGGGACACAGGCGGGACACGGGCGGGATCGTGCGGGACACGGGCGCGATCGTTGCGGGGCTGGGGGCAAGGCGGGCGACATCATCGCAGCGACGCCCGGCGCGCGTGTGGCGGCGGGATTGGCGGCCGTTCAGGGCACCTCGTGGCCGCAGGCCAGCGTCCACAGCTCGAACCAGCTCTGGCGGTCGAGCGTGACGCGGCAGGCGTCCGACAGCCGCGCGATGCGGTCGAGCCGGTTGGTGCCGGCCACCGGCAGGATGCCGGCCGGGTGCATCAGCAACCAGGCCAGCGCGACCGCGTCGGCGCCGACGCCGAACTCGTGCGCCAGCCGCTGCAGCGCCGGCTGGAGCCGCGCGCCGATCGGCTGCTGCGCATCGAGCAGCGCGCCGCCGCCGAGCGGCGACCAGGCCATCGGCCGGATGCGCTGCTGCTGCAGGAAGGCCAGCTGGCCGTCGGTCCAGGGCGCACGCGCGGCCAGGCTCAGCTCGATCTGGTTGGTCACCAGTGGATGCTTCATGCGCGAGGCCAGCAGCTGGAAGTCGTGCGGCAGGAAGTTGGACACGCCGGCTGCGCCGATCAGGCCCTCGTCGACCAGCGCATCGAGCGCCGCGCCGGTCGCATCGGCGTCCATCAGCGGATCGGGCCGGTGGATCAGCAGCAGGTCTAGCCGCTCGACGCCCAGCAGCGCCAGCGTGCGCACGACCGAGGCACGGACGTGGGCCGGCGTGGTGTCGTAGAACTTCAGCCTGGGCTGGCCGTGCAGGCCGCCGGGGATCACGATGTCGCACTTGCTGACCAGCTGCAGCCGCGCCTTCAGGTCCGGCCGGGCCTGCAAGGCGGCGCCGAACAGGGCCTCGCAGCGGTGGCCGCCGTAGAGGTCGGCATGGTCGAAGGTCGTGATGCCCTGGGCCAGGCAGGCGTCGATCTTGGCCGCGACGTGGGCGGGCGAGGTGTCGGCATCGTCGGCCAGCCGCCAGACGCCGTAGACCAGACGGCTGAAGGCCGGCAGGCTCGGGTGCAGCGTGACGCGGGGGACCTGGACATCAGGGTGGCTCATCGGATGATCCTGTCGAGGGGTGCGCCGCTTCAGGCGATGGTCCGGACTTCGCCCGGGCCTTCGAGGTTGCTGACGCAGCGGCCGCAGACCGTCGGGTGCGCGGCATGCGTGCCGACGTCGTCGCGGTAGTGCCAGCAGCGCTCGCACTTGGTCGCCGTGCTGGGGCTGACGCGCACGGCCAGGGCCTCGGCGTCGACCACCTCGGCGGCCGAGGTGATGGTGACGAAGCGCAGGTCCTCGCCGAGCGCACGCAGCAAGGCGGCGTCCTCGGCGGCGGCCTCGATGCGCAGGACCGCCTGCAGCGACGCACCGACCGCGCCGGTGGTGCGCACCGCCTCGATCTCCTTGTTGGCGAGGTCGCGGATCTCGCGGATGCGGCCCCACTTGGCCAGCAGGGCTGCATCGACCGTGCCCAGGTCGGCCCAGGTCTCGGTGTAGATCGTGCCGCTGCTGCGCGCTCCGGCGAAGATCGCCCAGGCTTCCTCGGCGGTGAAGCTCAGGAAGGGTGCCATCCAGCGCAGCATCGCGCCGGTGATGCGCCACAGCGCGGTCTGGGCCGAGCGGCGCGCATGGCTGTCGGCGGCGGTGGTGTAGAGCCGGTCCTTGAGCACGTCGAGGTAGAACGCGCCCAGGTCTTCCGAGCAGTAGACCTGCAGCTTGGCGACCACCGGGTGGAACTCGTAGCGCTCGAAGTGGCCGAGGATGTCGGCCTGCAGCTCGGCCGCTCGGCTCAGCGCGTAGCGGTCGATCTCCAGCAGTTCGCTCGCCGGCACGCTGTGCACGGCAGGGTCGAAGTCGCTGGTGTTGGCCATCAGGAAGCGCAGCGTGTTGCGGATGCGGCGGTAGGCATCGACGACGCGGGCGAGGATCTTGTCGTCGATGTTGAGGTCGCCCGAGTAGTCGGTCGAGGCCACCCACAGGCGCACGATCTCGGCGCCGAGCTTGCTGGTCACGCTCTGCGGCTCGACCGTGTTGCCCAGGCTCTTGCTCATCTTGCGGCCCTGGCCGTCGGTGGCGAAGCCGTGGGTCAGCAGGCCGCGGTAGGGCGCGCGGTCGTACAGCGCGCAGCCCAGCAGCAGCGAGCTGTGGAACCAGCCGCGGTGCTGGTCATGGCCTTCCAGGTAGAGGTCCGCTTCCGGCCCGCTGTCGTGGTGGCTGGCGCTGCCGGGGTAGGCCCGGGCATGGCTGCCGCGCAGGACGTGCTGGAAGGTCGAGCCGGAATCGAACCAGACCTCCAGGATGTCGGTGCTCTTGGTGTAGTGCGCGGCATCCTCGGCGCCGAGGATCTCCTCGGTCGTCACGCGGCTCCAGGCCTCGATGCCGCCGGCCTCGACGATGTCGGCGGCCTGGTCGAGGATGGCCATGGTGCGCGGGTGCAGCTCACCCGAATCCTGGTGCAGGAAGAAGGGCACCGGCACGCCCCAGCTGCGCTGTCGGCTGATGCACCAGTCGGGCCGGTTGGCGATCATGTCGCGCAGGCGGCTGCGGCCGTTCTCCGGGTAGAAGGCGGTGTGCTCGATGGCCTCCAGCGCCAGCTGGCGCAGCGTCTTCGGGGCCTTGTCGGACGTGAACACGCCCTCGCCCTCGTCCATGCGGATGAACCACTGCGCGGCGGCGCGGTAGATCACCGGCGTCTTGTGGCGCCAGCAATGCGGGTAGCTGTGGGTGATGGCCTGGGTGGCCAGCAGGCGGTCGCTCTGGGCCAGCACCTCCAGGATGCGTGGCACGGCCTTCCAGATGTGCTCGCCGCCGAAGAAGGGCAGTTCCTCGGCATAGACGCCGTTGCCCTGCACCGGGTTGAGGATGTCGTCGTAGGCCAGGCCGTGGGCGACGCAGGAATTGAAGTCGTCCACGCCATAGGCCGGCGCCGAGTGCACGATGCCGGTGCCGTCGGCGGCGGTGACGTAGTCGGCCAGGTAGAGCGGCGAGCGGCGCCGGTAGCTGTACTTGCCACCCTGTTCGGCGCTGACGGTGTCGTGCAGCGGGTGACGGAAGACCAGGCCGCGCAGCGCCTCGCCCTTGGCGGTGGCGACGATGTCGCCTTCGAGGCCGTAGCGGGTCAGGCAGGCCTCGACCAAGCTGGCGGCCAGCAGCAGCAGGCCGCGCGGCGTGTCGACCAGCGCGTAGTCCAGCTCCGGGTGCGCGTTGAGCGCCTGGTTGGCCGGGATGGTCCAGGCGGTGGTGGTCCAGATGACGGCAAACGCCTTCTTGCTGCCGCTGGCCAGCGACTCGGGCAGGGCGGCCAGGCCGAAGGCGCGGGCCAGCGCGGCGGCATCGTCGGCCTCGAAGGCGACGTCCAGCGTGTCGCTCTTCTTGTCGGCGTACTCGATCTCGAACTCGGCCAGCGAGGAGCCGCAGTCGAAGCACCAGTAGACCGGCTTGAGGCCGCGGTAGACGAAGCCGCGCTCGATCACGCGCTTGAAGGCGCGGATCTGGCCGGCCTCGTTGGCCGGGTCCATGGTGCGATAGGGCATCTCCCAGTCGCCCAGCACGCCCAGGCGCTTGAAGTCCTCGCGCTGCTGCGAGATCTGCTCGGTCGCGTAGGCCCGCGATTTCGCCTGCATCGCGTCGCGGCCGAGGTTGCGGCCATGCAGCTTCTCGATCGCGTTCTCGATCGGCAGGCCGTGGCAGTCCCAGCCGGGGATGTACTGCGCGTCGAAGCCGGCCAGCTGGCGGCTCTTGACGATCATGTCCTTGAGGACCTTGTTGAGCGCATGGCCGATGTGCAGCTTGCCGTTCGCATAGGGCGGGCCGTCGTGCAGCACGAACAGCGGTGCGCCCTGGCGAGCCGCCCGCAGGCGCAGGTAGAGGCCACCGTCGCGGCCACCCGCGTTCCAGTCGGCCACCCAGGCGGGCTCGCGCCTGGGGAGATCGCCGCGCATCGGGAACGGCGTGTCGGGCATGTTCAGCGTGGCGCGGTAGGCGCCTTGCTCGGCACCCTTCTCGCTGCGTCCGGCCTTGTCGGCGGCGGGCTTCGGGGCGTCTTGCGGGGCAGATTGGGTCATCGCGACTCGCGCCACCTCGGGTGGCGCGCCTGGTCAGGGAGATACGGGAAGGGAAGGGCGGCGAGGGCGATGCCGGCAGGCAGCGTCCCGGTTCGGGCTGCGGCAGCCGCTGCGATCGGGTCGATCGGAGCCGGCTCCGGGACGTTCAAATTCGGTCGCGCGTGGTCTGGCGGCGCTCGGCCGCGTGGCCTGCGGTCGCCGCATCGCGGGCGAACCATGCGCGGGCCTGCGCCACATCGTGGTCGATGGCGGCGGTCAGGGCTTCGAGGCCGTCGTAGCGGGCCTCGTCGCGCAGTTTTTCGAGCAGTTCCACACGCACGATTTTACCGTAGCCCCCCTCGCGGCCCAGGCTGGCGGGCCAGTCCAGGCAGTAGGTCTCCAGCAGCACCCGGCCGGCATCCTCGACCGTCGGGCGCACGCCCAGGCTGGCCACGCCGTCCAGCGGCCTTTCGTCCAGGCCGTGCACGCGCACGACGAAGATGCCCGCTGCGGCCGGCTTGCCGTGCGGGAAGCGCACATTGAGCGTGCGCAGGCCGTCGGCCGCGCCGATGCGCGTTTCGCCCAGCGTGCGGCCAAGCTTCTGGCCGTGCACGACGTGGCCGCTGATGCTGTACGGACGGCCCAGAAGCTGCGCGGCGCGGCCCATGTCGCCGGCCTGCAGGGCCTCGCGCACCGCCGAGCTGGACACGCGCAGGCCGTGCACCTCGTAGCTCAGCATGCGGGCGACGTCGAAGCCGCCCCGCGCGCCAGCCGCATCGAGCATGGCGTAGTCGCCGGCTCGCTTCGCGCCGAAGCGGAAGTCGTCGCCGACCAGCACGTAGCGGGCGCCCAGCGCACGCACCAGCACGTCGTCGACGAAGGCCTGGGGCGACTGGCTGGCGAAGGCGGCATCGAAACGCACCAGCACGACCTGGTCGATGCCGCAGCGCTCCAGTTCGGCGAGCTTGTCGCGCAGCGTCGCGATGCGGGCCGGTGCCTTGCCGGGATGACCGCTGGCGGCGGCGAACCAGTCGCGCGGGTGGGGCTCGAAGGTCAGCACGCAGCTGGGCAGGCCACGGTGACGGGCCTCGTTGCGCAGCAGCGCGAGCATGGCCTGGTGGCCCCGGTGCACGCCATCGAAGTTGCCGATCGTGAGGGCGCAGGCCGGGGCCAGGCCAGGTGGATGCCGGTGTGGATGACCACGGAGAACTTGCATGGGGCGGGATTATCTGGCCCGTCCGGGATGATCGACGTCATCGGCCCGACGATGGGTCCGCCCTATGCTCGACGGACGATGCCCATGCCCATGCCCACGCCCACCGCCACCGTCCCCGTGCCTGGTGCCCCGACCTGGCATGCCGTCGACCCCACCGACGCCCTGCGCCGGCTTGACGTCGATCCGGCCGTCGGCCTGAGCGCCGCCGAGGTCGCGCGACGTGCCCAGCGGCACGGTCCGAACGCCTTGCCCGAGACCGCGCCACCGTCGTCCTGGCGACGCCTGTTGCGCCAGTTCGTCAGCCCGCTGATCGCGATCCTGGGCGTGGCGGCGTTGCTGGCCATCGCGCTGGGGCATGCGGCGGATGCTGCGGTGATCGGGCTGGTGGTGGTCGTCAACGCGCTGATCGGTGCCTGGCAGGAAGGCCGCGCCGATCGGTCGATGGCGTCGTTGCGGCAGCTCGCGTCGCTGCGCGTGCGGGTCTGGCGCGACGGCGCCGAGGCGTCCATCCCGGCGCGCGAGCTGGTGCCGGGCGACATCCTGCTGCTGGCCGCCGGCGATGCCGTGGGCGCCGATGCCCGCATGATCGAGGCCGCCCTGCTGCAGGCCGCCGAGGCGGCGCTGACCGGCGAGTCGGTGCCGGTCGCCAAGCACACCGGGGCCGAGCCCGAGGCCTGCGGGCTGGCCGATCGCCACGGCATGGTCCATTCCGGCACCCACGTGACGGCCGGACGAGGCCGGGCGGTGGTGGTGGCCATCGGCGCCGAGACCGAGGTCGGCCAGATCGCCGACCTGACCACCCGCGCGATCGACCCGCGCACGCCGCTGGAGCTGCGGCTGGACCGCTTCGGGCGCGGCCTGGTGATCGCCGCACTGGTGCTGTTTGCCTTGGTGCTGGCGCTGGGCCTGCTGCGTGGCCTGCCGCTGGACGAGGTGCTGATGGTGGCCATCAGCCAGATGGTCTCGATGGTGCCCGAGGGCCTGCCCGTGGCCATCACCATCGCGCTGGCCGTGGGCATGCAGCGCATGGCGGCCCAGGGTGCGATCGTGCGCCGGCTGGCCGCGGTCGAGACGCTCGGCTCGACCACCGTCATCTGCACCGACAAGACCGGCACGCTGACCCGCAACGAGATGACCGTGACGCGGCTGTGGCTGGCCGACGGACGCGACTGGCAGGTCGGCGGCTCGGGCTACGTGCCCAGCGGCGAGCTGTCCGGCGCGGCCCTACCGGCGGCGGGCGATGCGGCGCTGGCCGATTTGCTGCGGGCGGCGCTGCTGTGCAACGACGCCGACCTGCTCGCGCCCGACGACGGCGAGCGCAGCGCCTGGACCGCGCTGGGCGACCCGACCGAGTCGGCGCTGGTCGTGCTGGCGCACAAGCTCGGCGCGCGGGCCGGCCTGCGCGCCGACACGCTACGGCAGGACTGGCCGCGCGTGGCCGAGCTGCCCTTCGATGCCGACACCCAGCTGATGGCCACCCGCCATGCCGGCCCCGGCGCGCCGGCCCGCGTCTACCTCAAGGGCGCACCCGAACGCTTGCTGCGCCTGTGTGCCGGCATCGAGCCGGCCGAGCGCCTGGCCGTTGCCCGGACCACCGCCGACGAGATGGCACGCGGGGCGCTGCGCGTGCTGGCGCTGGGCGTCGTCGACCTGGATGCGGCGCAGGCCGCGCAGCCCCTGTCCTTCGACCTGCTGGCCGGCCATGTGCGCCTGCTCGGCCTGGCCGGCCAGATCGACCCGCCGCGTGACGAGGTCCGCGCCGCCGTGGCCGAGTGCCGTGCCGCCGGCATCCGGCCGGTGATGGTGACCGGCGACCACAAGCTGACCGGCCTGGCGATCGCACGCCAGCTGGGCATGGCCGGGCCGGAGGACCGCGCCATCGACGGCGTCGAGCTGGAGCGACTGGGCGAGGCCGAGCTGCGCGCCGCGCTGCCGCATGTGGCGGTGTTCGCGCGGGTCCAGCCGGCCCAGAAGCTGCGCATCGTCGAGGCCTTCCAGGCCCGTGGTGACGTGGTGGCGATGACCGGTGACGGTGTCAACGACGCGCCGGCGCTGGCCCGTGCTGACGTGGGCGTGGCGATGGGCCGCAGCGGCACCGAGGTCGCCAAGGGTGCCGCCCGCATCGTGCTGGTCGACGACAACTTCGCCACGCTGGTCGGCGCGGTCGAACAGGGCCGGCTGACCTGGGGCAACCTGCGCAAGGTCCTGCTCTACCTGTTCGCGACCTCGCTGGACGAGGTCATCGTGCTGATGGCCGCGCTGCTGGCCGGCCTGCCCCTGCCGCTGCAGGCGGTGCAGATCCTGTGGGTCAACATCGTGACCGAGGCCACGCTGACGGTGAACCTGGTGATGGATCCGCCCGATGGCGACGAGATGCGCCGCCCGCCGACCCGCAGCGATGCCGCGCTGATCGACCGGGAGATGCTCGGCCGGCTGCTGCTGATGGCGCTGACCTCCTCGGTCGTCACGCTCGCCTGGTTCGGCTGGCGCCTCGCCCAGGACGTGCCGCTGGACACCGTCCGCACGGAGGTCTTCACGCTGACCGTGCTGGCGCAGTGGTTCAACGTGCTGAACTGCCGCAGCGCCACGCAGTCGGTGCTGCGGGTCTCGCTGCTGTCCAACCGCTGGCTGATGGGCGGCCTGCTGATCAGCGTCGTGCTGCAGGCCAGCGTGCTGTTCTGGCCGCCGCTGGCCGGCCTGTTCCACGCGGTGCCCCTGCCGGCCTCGACGCTGCTGGCCATCCTGGGTGCGGCCAGTTCGGTGCTGGTGGTGGAGGAGCTGCGCAAGCTCGTGGCTCGACGCCGGGCGGCGTCGATGCCGCTGCCCAAGGCTTCGCCAGGTCAGTAGCGACGTTCGAGCACCATCTGCTCGCCGTCGCGCTGCATGCGGAAGCGGCTCAGGAAGCTGTTGCCCAGCAGCACGACCGGCATGTCCTGCGGACCGACCACCGTGTCGACCTGGTGCAGCTCGACCTCGCCGATGCGGACCCGGTCGACGCTGAGGCGCCAGGCCGGCGCGATGCCGTTGGCGGTCTGCATCGACACCCGCTTGCCGGCGCGCCAGTTCAGGCCCAGCCGGTCGGCTTCCTGCTGCGACATCGAGACCGCGCTGGCACCGGTGTCGACCAGGAAACGCACCGGCTTGCCGCCGATGCTGCCGTTGACCTGGAAATGGCCGTCGCTGCCAGCACCCAGCACGATGCGCTGGCCGCTGTCGCGGGCAGTTGCACCACTGGCCGTCGGACCGGCCGCCGCCGGCGCGGCGCCGATGCTGGCGGGCTGCGCACCCATGCGCAGCGACAGCCGCTGGTCGCGGATCATCACGGTGGCGTTCTCGCCGTCGAGCATCAGCAGCTTGACGCCCTGGGCCTCCTGGCCGAGGCCCAGCGTGCGCGGTGCGCCGTCGATCACCAGCAGGGCGCGATCGCCCATGCGGCCGGCATAGCTGACGTTCTGGGCGCTGGCCGGCCAGGACGACAGCAGGGCGACCAGGGCCGCGCCGATCAGGGCCGGACGTCGTGCGGGGGTGGACAGGAAACCGGCCGGGCGCGCCATCACCGCGCGCTCAGTCGCGGAAGTTGTTGAACGACAGCGGCACGTCGTCGACTTCCTTGCGGATCAGCGCCATGGCGGCCTGCAGGTCGTCGCGCTTGGCGCCGGTGACCCGCACCGTGTCGCCCTGGATGCTGGCCTGGACCTTCATCTTGCTGTCCTTGATGGCCTTCTGGATGCGCTTGGCGACGTCGCCCTCGATGCCGGCCTTGACCAGCACCTTCTGCTTGAGCTTGTCGTGGCTCATCTTCTCGGGCTTGGCGGTGGTGTCGAGGAAGCGGATGTCGACGCTGCGCTTGCTCATCTTGGCCAGCAGGATGTCGGTGACCTGCTGGAGCTGGAAATCGCTGTCGGCGAAGAGCGTCAGCTCCTTGTCCTTCTGCTCGACGCGGGCGTCGCTGCCCTTGAAGTCGAAGCGGGTGCCGATTTCCTTGTTGCTCTGGTCGATGGCGTTCTTCACCTCGACGAGGTTCGGTTCGAGGACGGTGTCGAAGCTGGGCATGGTGGCGAGGGTCTGGGGTTGGACGTGAATGGGAAGGCCCGGGAGTTTCGCACCGCACCTCGGTGGCGCATGGGCGTCGCGTGAATCTGAAGGCTCAGCGGCGAGCGCGGCTGCCGACACCTTCGGACAGCATCGACACCACCAGGGTGTTCATGCTGACGCCTTCCTGCTCGGCGCGAGCGGCCAGGCGGGTGTGCAGGCTCCTGGGGACCCGGGCAACGAACTTGCCCGACTCGCCACCGGTGCTGGGTGCCGGGATCGGGTCACCCGCTTCGGCCGCCACGTCCAGCCAGGCTTGTGCGGCGGCGTAGCCATCTGCGATGGCCTGCTCGGGGGTCTCGCCGTCGCCCATGCAGCCAGGCAGATCCGGGAAGGTGGCCAGCCAGCCGCCGCCGTCTTCATCGGCGAGCGGTCTCACTTCAATCGGGTACTTCTTCGGGTCGGTCATTCCTCATCTCCTTGCCCATCATGGATCAGCCGCAACAGCGCCTTGATGTACACGGGCTTGACGGGCCGGTGTGCGGGCACGCTGATCTTCCGGCCCGCCGGATTGCGAAGGATGTGATGGCTGCCGCCAGGACAGCGCACCGACAGGCCGGCATGGCGCGCCACGGTCAGTACCTGCTCGATGCTCCAGTCGCGGGGGTTGTTCGCCATCGCGTCCAGCAGCTTCTGTGCGGTGCTCATGCCTGCAATGATACTGAATGCGATATCAGTTTTCGGGGCTCAACCGGGGAATCCATGTCGGCCGTCCTTCGAACCGGTCCCCGTCGACCGCGAGTGGACGAAGGACGCGGTGACCGACAATTCCGCCATGCACATCGAACAGGACGTCAGCCTCCTCGCCCACAACACCTTCGGCCTGCCGGCCATCGCGCACACGCTGGTGCGCATCACGGGCGACGCGGACGTGCGCCGCGTCGTCGACCATCCGACGCTGGGCCGCGCGCCCAAGTTCGTGCTGGGCGGCGGCAGCAACGTCGTGCTGACGCGCGACATCGAGGCCGTCGTGCTGAAGATCGAGGTGCCCGGCATGCGCGTCGTCGAACGGCGCGAGGACGCGGTGATCGTCGAGGCCGGAGCCGGCGTCGGCTGGCATGAACTGGTCGCCTGGACGCTGGACCAGGGCGAGCCGGGGCTCGAGAACATGGCGCTGATCCCCGGCACGGTCGGGGCCGCGCCGGTGCAGAACATCGGTGCCTACGGACTGGAACTGGCCGACCGCTTCGAGTCGCTCGACGCGGTCGACCTGGTGACCGGGCGCAGCGTCCTGCTCGACCGCGCCGCCTGCCGATTCGGCTACCGGGACTCGGTCTTCAAGCATGCGCTGGCCGGCAAGAGCGTCATCACACGGGTGCGGCTGCGCCTGCCGCGGCCGTGGCGGCCGATGGTGGACTACCTGGACCTGCAGCGCCGCATGGCCGAGACGGGCTACGCGGCCGACCCGGAACAGGGCCCCGTGCCCGATGCACGCACCATCTTCGACTGGGTCGTCGCGATCCGCCGTGCCAAGCTGCCGGACCCGGCGGTGATCGGCAACGCCGGCAGCTTCTTCAAGAACCCGGTGGTCACGCCCGAGCAGTGCCGCGACATCATCAGCCGCGACCCGCACCTCGTCCACTACCCGATGCCGGACGGCAACTTCAAGCTCGCCGCCGGCTGGCTGATCGACGCCTGCGGCTGGAAGGGCAAGACGGTCGGCGCGGCCGGCGTCTACGAGAAGCAGGCGCTGGTGCTGGTCAACCGCGGCGGCGCGCGCGGCGCGGAGGTCGTCACGCTGGCGCGGGCGATCCAGGAAAGCGTCTACGGCCGTTTCGGCATCCGGCTGGAGCCCGAACCCGTCGTGGTCTGAACGCGCCCGTCTGGCACGGGATCTGCTGATACCAGTCGGTATACCAGTTGGCGCACCGGAAACGGGCGTCGCCAATGGAACGCCGTTGCTGCACACAGCAGGGAGCCCGGCCATGCGCGACACCGACCCGACGACGCCCACCTTGCCGCCCAGGACGCTGGCGGGCTGGCGTGCGATCCAGGACCGACCCGACCACCTGCATGCGGCGCTGGCCGCGACGCTGGACCGTGTGCATGCCAGCGCCGCCGCCGGCATCTGGATCAGCCTGTGCCCGCGCGCGGCCTGGGTCGCACAGCTCGACACCCTGGCCGAACGCCTGGCCGCCGTCGCCGACCCGGCCGAGCGCCACCGCCGTTGGCCGTTGCTGGGCGTGCCCTTCGGCATCAAGGACAACATCGATGTGGCCGGCGTCCCGACCACGGCCGCCTGCCCGGCCTTCCGGCGCCTGCCGACCGAACACGCCAGCGCGGTGCAGAAGCTGCTCGATGCCGGCGCGATCTGGGTCGGCAAGACCAACCTCGACCAGTTCGCGACCGGCCTGGTCGGCACCCGCTCGCCCTATGGCCGACCGGCCAGCGTGGTCGACCCGACGCGCATCAGCGGCGGCTCCAGCTCCGGCTCGGCCGCCGCCGTGGCACGGGGACAGGTGCCGTTCGCGCTGGCCACCGACACGGCCGGATCGGGCCGCGTGCCGGCCGGCTTCAACGGCCTGGTCGGCCTCAAGCCCACGCCCGGCCGGGTCGGCAACGGTGGCGTGCTGCCGGCCTGCCGCACGCTGGACTGCGTCGCGGTGCTGGCCCACACGGTCGGTGACGCGGCCGAGGTGCTCGCCTGCATCGAGGGCCCCGACCCGCGCGATGCCTACAGCGCCTTCCGGCCCGGCCCGGCGCAGCTGCCCGTCACGCTGCGCGTCGGCGTCCCGCACCTGCCCGACCTGGACGACGCCCTCGGCTACACCGGCGCCTGGGCCGCCGCGCAGGCACACCTGGCCGCCCTGGGCCATCGCCGCGTCGAGGTCGACATGGCGCCGCTGGCGGCGGTGGCCGCGCTGCTCTACGACGGCCCCTGGGTGGCCGAGCGCCATGCCGTCGTGCGCGAGCTGCTGGCGACGCAGCCGGGCGCCTTCGACCCGACCGTGCGGCGTGTCATCGAACGGGCGCTGCCGCTGAGGGCCACCGATGCCTTCGACGGCCTCTACCGCCTGCAGGAACGCCAGGCCGCCGCCGCCGACCTGTGGCAGCAGGTCGACCTGCTGATGCTGCCCACCGCGCCGACCCACCCGACCTTTGCCGAGGTCGATGCCGATCCGGTCGGCGTCAACAGCCGCCTGGGCGCCTACACCAACTTCGTCAACCTGCTGGGCTGGTGCGCGCTGGCGCTGCCGGCCGGCTCGACCGGTGCGGGGCTGCCCTTCGGCGTCACCTTCGTCGCGCCCGGCCGGCACGATGCCGCGCTGGCCCGGTTCGGACTGGCCTGGTGCGGCGAGGCCGAGCCATCGGCCGGTGCCTGGCCAGCGGCCCTGTCGCCGCCCCATCCCGCCGACGCGATCGCCGCGCGCATCGGCCTGCCGCTGGCCGAGGCCCACCGGCCGGGCGTGCGACGCTACTTCGACCTGGCCGCCGGCATGGCCGATCGCGTGATGGGTCTGCCGCTGGGCCTGGACGACGAACCGGCCGGGTCCTTCGTGCCGATCGGGCCCGATGAGCAGGTCGCTGGAGAACACCGATGAACACGAGCCTGCCGGCGATCGATCCCGAGGCCTTGCTCGACGGTCCGGCCCACGCGATGGCCGACGCGGTGCGTCAGGGTCGTGTGCGCGCACGCACGCTGACCGACGCGGCGCTGGCACGCATCGCCGCGCGCGATCCGCTGGAACGCGGTGGCGTGAATGCCTGCACCGCCGTGCTGGCCGAACGCGCCCGGTCCGAGGCCGATGCGCTCGACGCGAAGCTCGCGGCCGGCGATGCCGCCACCGCCGCGCTGCCGCTGCTGGGCGTGCCCTATGCCGTCAAGAACCTCTTCGACGTCGCCGGCCTGCCGACGCTGGCGGGCTCGAAGATCGAGCGCGATGCCGCGCCCGCCGTGCAGGACGGCCTGTTGCTGCGCCGCCTGCAAGGCGCGGGCGCGGTGCTGCTGGCCGCGCTCAACATGGACGAGTACGCCTACGGCTTCACGACCGAGAACAGCCACGTCGGTGCCTGTCGCAACCCGCATGACCTGCGCCGCGTGGCCGGCGGCTCGTCGGGCGGCTCGGGTGCGGCGATCGCGGCCGGCGAGGTGCCGCTGACGCTGGGCTCGGACACGAACGGCTCCATCCGCGTGCCCGCGTCGCTGTGTGGCGTGTTCGGCCTCAAGCCGACCTTCGGCCGCCTGCCGCGCACCGGCAGCTACCCCTTCGTCGCCAGCCTGGACCACCTCGGCCCCTTCGGCCGCAGCGTGCGTGACCTGGCGCTGTCCTACGACGCGATGCAGGGCCATGACGGCCATGACCCGGGCTGCGTCGACCGTCCGGTGCAGCCGGTCACGCCGCTGCTGGAGACGCCCGAGCACGGCCTGCGCGTCGGCCTGCTCGGTGGCTGGTTCCACGACATGGCCGATGACGACGCGCGTGGCGCGGTGGCCCGCGTCGCGGCGGCGCTGCGCACGGCGCCGGGCGTGGCCTCGGTGCGCGAGGTGAGCTGGCCGGAGGTCGACCGCGCCCGCGCCGCCGCCTTCCTGATCACCAACGCCGAAGGCGCCAACCTGCACCTCGACGACCTGCGGCGCCGGCCCGGGGACTTCGAGCCGCTGTCGCGTGACCGCTTCCTGGCCGGCGCGCTGCTGCCCGCGACCTGGGTCGTGCAGGCGCAGCGGGTGCGGCGCTGGTTCGCGCGGCAGGTGGCCGCGTCGTTCGCCGACGTCGATCTCTTCATCGCGCCGGCCACGCCCTGTGTCGCGCCGCTCATGGGCACCGAATGGATCGACATCCAGGGCCAGCGCCTGCCGGCCCGGCCCAGCATCGGCGTGCTGACGCAACCGGTGTCGTGCATCGGCCTGCCGGTCTGCGCGGTGCCGGTCTGGAACGTGCATGCGAGCCTGCCCATCGGCGTGCAACTCATTGCCGCGCCCTGGCGCGAGGACCGCGTCCTGCGCGCGGCCCGGTGGCTGGAACAGGCCGGCGTGGTGCGCGCGCCGGTGGCGGCCTGGCCGACATGAACCCGTCGGCAGGCCAGGACAGGAGAGGCGAGATGGACATCAACATCCCCGAGGTGCATGCCGAACTCGTGGCCGTGTTCACGCGCTACGAGGACGCGCTGGTCCACAACCGCATCGACGTGCTCGACGAGCTGTTCTGGCCCAGCCCGCACACCGTGCGCTATGGCGTGGCCGAGAACCTCGTCGGCATCGAGGCCATCCGGGCCTTCCGGGCCGCCCGGCCGGCGGTCGGCCTGGCCCGCACGCTGGCGAACACGGTCATCACGACCTATGGCCGCGACTGCGGCACCGCGATGACCGAGTTCCACCGCAAGGGCAGCATCCGCACCGGCCGCCAGAGCCAGACCTGGGTGCGCCTGCCCGAAGGCTGGCGGGTGGTCGCCGCGCATGTCAGCCTGATGGCCGACTGAGCCTCGACCGGGGTGCGAGCTAGCATCGATCGCATGTCCAGCGCACCCGCCCAAGTCCCCGCCGCGACCCCTGCCGGCAACCTCGCCACCCAGGTCTACACCGAGCTGAAGTCGCAGATGCACGAGTTCCAGCTCGTGCCGGGCGACCGCTTCTCCGAGGCCGAGATCGCGGCCCGCCTGGGCGTCAGCCGCACGCCGGTGCGCGAGGCGCTGTTCCGGCTGCGCAACGAGGGCCTGCTCGATGTCGAGGCCAAGAGCGGCTGGTTCGTCCGGCCGATCGACTTCGACCGTCTGGAGCAGCTCTACGACCTGCGCGTGCTGCTGGAGAGTGCCTGCGTCGCCCGGCTGTGCGCCCGCAGCGAGCCGGCGCCGGAGCTGGATGCGCTGAAGGCGGTCTGGCTGGTGCCGGCGGCCGAGCGTGTCCTCGACGGGCGCGAAGTCGGTGCGCTCGACGAGGCCTTCCACGCCACGCTGGTGCGTGCGGCCGGCAACGACGAGATCGCGCGGGTCCACTGGGACGTCACCGAGCGCATCCGCATCATCCGGCGGCTGGACTTCACCCGGGCCGATCGCATCGAGGCGACCTGGGGCGAACACGCCAAGATCCTGCGCGCCGTCGTCCAGCGCAAGGCCGACCAGGCGCAGCTGCTGCTGCGCAGCCACATCGAGCAGAGCAAGGCCGAGGTGCGCAGCATCTCGCTGGCCGCGCTGCACGAGGCTCGCCAGCGCAGCCGGCGCTGAGGCGCTCGCGGCACCGGCACGGGTCTTGCTGAATACCAACTGGTATACCGACACGTGCACCGAGGCAGCGCCAGGACGCTGCGGCCGGCTCCCGGCCCGGATCGTGCGTGCGGTTTCGACCGAGCCCACGTCCTTCCCCTGACCCTGGAGCCGCCATGCACCACGACCTCTCGCGCCGTCGCGCCCTTGCCCAGCTGTCCGCCGCCTCGCTCGCCACGATGGCACCCTGGGCCCTGGCCCAGAAGCCGCTGACGGTGGGCTACATCTACGTCGGACCGAAGGACGACTTCGGCTACAACCAGGCCCATGCCGAGGCGGCCGCGGAGATCCGCAAGCTCGCCGGCATCAAGGTGGTCGAGGAAGAGAACGTGCCCGAGACCAACGTGGTCCAGAAGACCATGCAGGGCATGATTTCCCAGGACGGTGCGGCGCTGCTGTTCCCGACCTCCTTCGGCTACTTCGACCCGCACATGCTGGCCATGGCCGCGAAGAACCCGAACGTCCGCTTCGCCCATTGCGGCGGCATGTGGACCGCCGGCAAGCACCCGGCCAGCACCGGCAGCTTCTTCGGCTACATCGACGAGGCCCAGTACCTCAACGGCGTCATCGCCGGTCACATGAGCAAGAGCAAGAAGCTCGGCTTCGTGGCCGCCAAGCCCATCCCGCAGGTGCTGCGCAACATCAACGCCTTCACGATGGGCGCGCGCTCGGTCGACCCGAAGATCACGACCTCGGTGATCTTCACCGGCGACTGGTCCATGGCCGTCAAGGAAGCCGAGGCCACCAACAGCCTGGCCGACCAGGGCATCGACGTCTTCACCATGCACGTCGACGGCCCCAAGGTCATCGTCGAGACCGCCGCCAAGCGCGGCCGCATGGTCTGCGGCTACCACGCCAGCCAGGCCAAGCTCGCGCCCAACGCCTACCTGACCGGCGCGGAATGGAACTGGATCACCGCCTACAAGCAGATCATCGAGGCGGCCCGCAGCGGTGCGCCGCACCCGAACTTCGTGCGCGGCGGCCTCAAGGACGGCTTCGTCAAGACCTCGCCCTACGGCGCGATGGTCAGCGAGGCCGCGCGCAAGAACGCCGATGCCGTCAAGGCGAAGATGGTCGCGGGCAGCTTCGACATCTTCGGCGGCGAGCTCAAGGACAACACCGGCAAGGTCGTCATCCCCAAGGGCAAGGTCTACAAGCAGACCGACCTTGAACTCGAAGGCATGAACTACCTGGTCGAAGGCGTGATCGGCAAGGTCTGATTCCCCGGTCCTGACCAGGAGGGCTGCGATGGCTGCCGTCGAATCTTCCGGTCGCTGGCGCGATCCGGCCGAAGCCGTGCTGCTGCCGGTGCTGGCGCTGCTGGGCGCCTTGCTGGCCTTTGGCGTGTTCGTCTGGCTGTCCGGCCAGAGTGCGCTGGAGGCCTGGAAGCTGCTGTTCCTCGGCGCCTTCGGCGACAGCTTCTCGTGGCAGAACACCCTGCAGCGCGCGGCTCCGCTGATGCTCACCGCGCTGGCCGTGGCCCTGCCCGCGCAGGCCGGCCTGACGGTGATCGGCGGCGAAGGCGCGCTGGTGCTCGGCGCGCTGGCCGCAGCCGCCTTGCCCTATGCGTTGCCCGGCCTGGCCGGCACCGGTGGAACCGCGCTGATGCTGCTGGCGGGCGCGCTGGCCGGCGCGGCCTGGGTCGCGCTGGCGGGCTGGTTGCGGCAGGGTCGGGGCGTCAACGAGACCATCTCCAGCCTGCTGCTGTCCTACCTGGCGATCGCGCTGTTCAAGCATGTCGTGGAAGGCCCGCTGCGGGACCCGGCCAGCCTGAACAAGCCGTCGACGCAGCCGGTCGCGGAGTCGCTGCGCATCGCCGGCATGCCCTGGGACGGCTCGGTCACGGACGTTCACTGGGGCCTGGCCTGGGGCGTTGGCCTGTGCGTGGCGGCCGGCATCTGGCTGAGCTTCACCGCCTCCGGCTTCGCGATGCGGGTGGTCGGCGGCAACCTGCGCGCCGCCCGTGGCGTCGGCCTGCCGGCGCTGGCGCTGATCCTGGTTGCCTGCGGCCTGGGTGGCGCGGCAGCCGGCCTGGCCGGCGCGATCGAGGTCCTGGCGGTGCACACCTCGGCCAACGCCTCGCTGATCGCCGGGCTGGGCTACACCGGCATCCTGGTGGCCTTCGTGGCGCGACACAACCCGTGGGCCATCCCGCCGGTGGCCATCCTGTTCGGCGGCTTCGGCGCGGCCGGCAGCCTGCTGCAACGGCGGCTGGGCCTGCCGGACGCGTCGGTGCTGGTGCTGCAGGGCTTCGCCTTCGTGCTGATCCTGGCGGCCGAGGCCGGCAGGGGCCGGCTGCTGGCCGCACGCGCGGCCCGCACCCGGTCGACCGAGCCACCGCCCGCAGGCTCATCGAGCGAGCCTGCGCCCGTGGCGATGCCCGCCATCCCGACCTGAACGCCCGACGACCGGAGCCCCCATGGACGCACAAGCCTGGTTCGATGTCACCCTCGCGGTGCTGGGCGGCGCGATCCGCGTCGGCACGCCCTTCCTGTTCGTCAGCCTGGGCGAATGCCTGACCGAGAAGTCCGGCCGCATCAACCTGGGCCTCGAAGGCGTGCTGGTGCTGTCGGCCATGGCCGGCTTCGGCGGCAGCTACCTGAGCGGATCGGCCTGGGTCGGCGTGCTGCTGGCCGGTTTCGTCGGTGCGCTGCTGGCGCTGCTGCACGGGCTGCTGTGCTCGCTCGACCGGGTCAGCGACGTCGCCACCGGCATCGCGCTGATGCTGTTCGGCGCGGGCCTCGCCTTCTACCTCGGCAAGCCGCTGATCCAGCCGCAGGCGCCGCAGATCCCGGCCTTCGCGCTGGGCGGCTGGAGCGACTCGTCGGCCGTGCAGTCGGCCTTGACCATCAACGCCCTGTTCCCGCTCGGCGTGCTGCTGGCGGTGCTGCTGCACGTCGGCCTGGCGCGCACCCGCTGGGGCCTGCTGGTGCGCATGGTGGGCGATTCCAGTGACGCGGCGCGGGCGCTCGGCGCGTCCGTCGCGGGTGTGCGGATCGCGGCGACCACGGCCGGCGGCTTCATCGCCGGGCTGGGCGGGGCCTCGCTGTCGCTCTACTACCCCGGCAGCTGGAACGAGGGGCTGTCCAGCGGGCAGGGCCTGATCGCGGTGGCGCTGGTGATCTTCGCGCGCTGGCGGCCGCTGGCCTGCCTGGGTGCGGCGCTGCTGTTCGGTGGCGCCGGCGCGCTCGGGCCGGCGCTGCAATCGGTCGGCGTGTCGGGCTACTACCACCTGTTCAATGCCGTGCCCTATGCGCTGACGCTGCTGATCCTGCTGTTCACCTGCTCGCCGCACCGGGCCATCCGCGGCGCGCCGGCCGAACTCGGCGCGACGCGCTGAGCCCCGCCCCGTCACCCTCCGCTTCGATCCGGGAGTCTCATCCGATGAGCCAGTCCACCATCGCCTCGCAGCCCTATCCCTGGCCCTTCGATGGCTCGCTGGACCCGGCCGGCACCGCGCTGCTGGTCATCGACATGCAGACCGACTTCTGCGGCGTCGGCGGCTATGTCGACGCGATGGGCTATGACCTGTCGATGACCCGCGCCCCGATCGCGCCGCTGCAGCGCCTGCTGGCCGAGGCCCGCCGCACCGGCCTGCACGTCATCCACACCCGCGAGGGCCACCGGCCCGACCTGGCCGACCTGCCGGCCAACAAGCGCTGGCGCTCGCAGCGCATCGGCGCGGGCATCGGCGAGGCCGGGCCCTGCGGCCGCATCCTGGTGCGGGGCGAGCCGGGCTGGGAGATCATTCCCGAACTCGCGCCGTGGCCCGGCGAGGTCGTCATCGACAAGCCCGGCAAGGGCAGCTTCTGCGCGACTGACCTGGAGCTGATCCTGCGCTTGCGCGGCATCCGCAACCTGGTGCTGACCGGCATCACGACCGACGTGTGCGTGCACACCACGATGCGCGAGGCCAACGACCGCGGCTTCGAGTGCGTGATGCTGACCGACTGCACCGGCGCGACCGATGCCGGCAACCACGCGGCGGCGATCCGGATGATCCACATGCAGGGCGGCGTGTTCGGCGCCACCGCCAGCTCGGGCGCGCTGCTGGAGGTGATGGCTCACTGGCCGAGCCAGGGCGCATCCGTCGGGAGCGCCGCATGACCGCGCCGCTCGACCCGCCCGATCCGGCCCGCGCGCCCAGCGGTGCGCTGCAGCTCGACACCTACCGGCTGACGCGCCGCTTTGGCGCCTTCACCGCGCTGGACGATGTCACGCTGACCGTGCGGCCCGGCACCGTGCATGCGCTGCTGGGCGAGAACGGCGCGGGCAAGAGCACGCTGGTCAAGTGCGTCGTGGGCTACCAGCCGCCCAGCGCCGGCAGCGTGCTGATCGACGGCCGTGAGCAGGCCATCGGCTCGCCGACGGTGGCCCGCGCGCTCGGCATCGGCATGGTCTACCAGCACTTCACCGTCGTGCCGGGCATGACGGTGGCCGAGAACCTGTTGCTGGCACGGGGCAAGCTGCCGGCCTGGATCGACTGGAAGGCGGTGCGCCGCGAGCTGTCGGCCTTCCTGGAGACGACGCCGTTCCGGCTCGACCTGGACGCCACGCCGGCCGACCTGTCGGCGGGCGAGAAGCAGAAGCTGGAGATCCTCAAGCAGCTCTACCTCAAGCCCCGGCTGCTGATCCTCGACGAGCCGACCTCCGTGCTGACGCCGCAGGAGGCCGACGAGGTGCTGGGCGCGCTGCGCGAGCGGGCCCATGCGGGCGATTGCAGCATCGTCATGATCACGCACAAGTTCCGCGAGGTCAGCGCCTATGCCGACGATGTCAGCGTGCTGCGGCGCGGCCGGCTGATCCACACCGGTGCGGTGGCCGACACGACGCCACAGAAGCTGGCCGAGGCGATGGTGGGTGGCGGGGGTGCCGCCCCTGCGGCGACGGCGGAGGTCGTGGCTGAACTGGCCGCAGAGCAGGCTCATGACCTGAGCCACCCCAAGGAATCGGCGGCACCCGCCGCGCCGTCCGGCCCGGCCCGCCTCCAGATCCGCGGCCTGCACGTGATGGGCGACCGCGGCGAGCCGGCGGTGCAGGGCTTCGACCTGGATGCCCGCGCCGGCGAGATCGTCGGCGTGGCCGGCGTGTCCGGCAACGGCCAGCGCGAGCTGATGGAGGCGCTGGTCGGCCAGCGCCCGCGCACGGCCGGCACGGTCACGGTCTCGGGCGAGGCCTATGCCGCGCGGCGCGCGCAGAACCGTCGCCTGAAGGTCCGCAGCCTGCCCGAGGAGCCGTTGCGCAACGCCTGCGTCGGCCACCTCAGCGTGGCGCGGAACATGTCGCTGCGCAGCTTCGACGACCCGGCCTACAGCCGCGCCGGCTGGGTCCGCTGGGGACGGCTGAAGGCGCGGGCGCGGGCCTGGATCACGGCCTACGGCGTCAAGACCCGCGGCGAGGACGCGCCGATCCGCACGCTCTCCGGCGGCAACGTGCAGCGCGCCGTGCTGGCGCGCGAGCTGGGCGAGCCGGCCGACCTGCTGCTGGTGGCCAACCCGGTGTTCGGGCTGGATTTCGCCGCCGTGGCCGAGATCCATGCCCGGCTGCGTGCCGCGCGCGACGGCGGCACGGCGGTGCTGCTGGTCAGCGAGGACCTCGACGAGCTGCTCGCGCTGTCCGACCGCATCGTCGTGATGAGCGAGGGCCGCATCGTCTACGGCTGCGCGGCCTCCGGGGCGGACCGGCACACGCTGGGCGCGCACATGGGTGGCCACGGCGCCGCACACGAGGAGACGACATGAGCGGCACCACCTTCCATCTCGCGGCCCGTCCCTTCCCGATGACGCTGGCCGGCGGCGGCGGCACCGCGCTGGTCGTCATCGACATGCAGCGCGACTTCGTCGAACCGGGTGGCTTCGGTGCCTCGCTGGGCAACGACGTGAGCCTGCTGCATGCGGCCATCGGGCCGATCGCCGACCTGCTCGCGGCCTGGCGGGCACGCGGCTGGCCGGTCGTGCACACCCGCGAATGCCACCGCCCGGACCTGTCCGACTGCCCGCCGGCCAAGCTCGGCCGTGGCGACCCGAGCCTGCGCATCGGCGAGCCCGGTCCGATGGGCCGCTTGCTGGTGGCCGGCGAGCCCGGCGCGGACATCATCCCGGCGCTCGCCCCGCATGCCGGCGAATGGGTCATCGACAAGCCCGGCAAGGGCATGTTCTGGGCCACCGGCCTGCACGAGCGTCTGCAGGCCGCCGGCATCACCCACCTCGTGTTCACCGGCGTGACGACCGAGGTCTGCGTGCAGACCTCGATGCGCGAGGCCAACGACCGCGGCTACGACTGCGTCATCGTCGAGGACGCGACCGAGAGCTACTTCCCGGCCTACAAGCGTGCCGCGATCGAGATGATCACCGCCCAGGGCGCGATCGTCGGCTGGTGCACCGGCAGCCAGACGCTGATCAACGCGCTGCCGGGCTAGCCGAACAGCGTCTCGCAGCGCTCACGCAGGCCGGCCGGCACCTTGCCGGTGACGGCCAGCGCGACCGGCCGCGTCAGCAGCGTCTCGAAGCAGGCGCGCACGGCCCCGGCACCGACCGCCTCGATGGCGGTGCGCTGCTCGGCGGCACTGCGCACGCGGCCGAGCACGAACAGGTCGATGGCGGCGTCCTCCAGCCGGCGCAGCGGGCGTTCCAGCGCATGCAGCTGGCGCACGATGAGCTGGTTGCGGGCCCGTTCCAGGTCGACCGGGTCGATGCGCGTGGCCTGCTGGCGCAGCAGCGCCATCGTCTCGACCAGGAACTCGTCGAGCTGGTCCGAGCCGGTGGCCGCCTCGATCACGAACTGGCTGCCCAGCTCCAGCGGGTCGGCGTTGGCGCTGACGTGGTATGCCAGCCCGCGCCGTTCGCGCAGCTGGTCCAGCAGCGGCGAGCTCATGCCTTCGCCGAACACGGCGGCGGCGACCTGCGCCGTGGCGTCCTGCGTGGCCAGCGGTGCGGCCGGCCAGCCCAGCACCAGCTGGCTCTGGCTGCTGCCGCTGTGGCGCTTGATGCGGATGCCGCCGCGCCAGGCGGGCGGCTCGACGGTGTTGGGCATGCCCGCCGGCAGGTGGCCGAAGGCGCTGGCGACGGCCTCGCGGACCTCGTCCGGCGGCATCGGCCCGGCCACCGCGACGATCAGGTTGCAGCCGGTGTAGCGGGCCCGGACATGGGCGATCAGCGCGTCGCGGTCGAAGCGCTCGATGTTGCGGCGCGTGCCGATCACCGGCCGCGCGAACGGGTGCAGGCCATAGCAGGCGCTGTCGAACAGGCGGTAGGCGACCGCGTAGGCGTCGTCCTCCAGATCGGTCAGCTCATGCAGGATGACCTGGCGCTCGCGTTCCAGCTCGGCGGCCGGGAAGGTCGGGTTCAGCACCAGGTCGGCCAGCATGTCGATGAAGGCGCGCGTGTCGGCCGCCAGCCCGCGCATCTGGTAGGCGGTGTGGTCACGGTCGGTGTGGGCGTTGACCTCGGCACCCAGCCGTTCGGCGTCCAGGTTGATCTGCTGGCAGCTGCGCGCGGTCGTGCCCTTGAAGGCCATGTGCTCGATCACGTGGCTGATGCCGTTGAGCGTGGCCCGCTCATGCTGGCTGCCGCTGCGCACGAAGACGCTGACGCTGGCGCCCGCCGCACCGGGCTGGTGGATGGTCACCACGCGCACGCCGTTGGGCAGCGGGTGGACGGTGGTGTCGTCGATCTGGAGCGGGGCGTCGGAGGGCAGGGGCATCGGGCGGGATCGGAAAGGAAAGGAGCGGTCAGACGTTCGGGGGCCGGCGCGCGTCAGCGTCGCTCGACCAGCATCGGCACCAGCTGCAGCTGGCCGCGCAGGCGCTCGGCGGCGGCCTGGGCCTCGGCCCTGCTCGGGAAGGGGCCGGCCTGCAGCTTGTTGAGCGACTGCTCGCGGAACAGCGTCAGCAGCGGCGCCAGCCAGTCGGCCTCGCCGCTCAACTTGCGCTGGAACTGGACCGCGCCCTCGGCGGCCTTGAAGGCACCCAGCTGCAGCCACCAGCCACGCGCGGCCTGGGTGCCGGCACGTTCCTGCGGCATCACCTCGGGCGCGGGCGCGTTGGCCACCGCCGGGCTGGGCTGGGTGTCCCAGGCGGCCGCAGCGACGGCGACGGGAAGGGCCGCGGGGATGGGTGCGGAGATCGGTGCGGAGATGGGTGCGGGGATGGGCGCAAGCGTGCGGCTGTCGCTGGCGCGCGGCGCCTGCACCAGGCCCAGCGTGGCCGGTGCGGGCGGGGCGACCCGTTGCGGGTCGGCGGCGACCGGGCTCGCGCTGGCGTTCGCGTTGGTGTTCGCGCTGATGTTCGCGCCGGGTGAGCCGCCCTCGGCGACCGTGGCCGGCGCCTGGCGCTGCCAGCTGCCGGTGCGGATCGCCTCGTGCGTCAGCCGCTCGACCTCGACCGGTGCGACGCCGCCCAGCAGCCCCAGCTTGAGCGCGGCGGTGTAGGACAGGTCGATCACCCGTCCGCCCTTGAACGGCCCGCGGTCGTTGATGCGCACGACCACCTCGCGGCCATTGGCCGGGTTGCGCACCCGGGCGTAGCTCGGGATGGCGAAGGTGGGGTGCGCCGCCGTCATCGCGTACATGTTGTAGACCTCGCCGCTGGCGGTGCGCCGGCCGTGGAACTTGCGGCCGTACCAGGACGCGAGGCCGCGCTCGATGGCGGGCTCGTCGGCCGTCATCGGCGTGTAGGTCACGCCGTCGATCTCGTAGGGCTTGTTCGGTCCGCCCTGGCGTAGCGGCTCGATCCGGGGTTCGGCGTCCGGTACCAGGTGCAGGTTGGGCGGCGGGTTGGCCTCGGCGCCGTCGCGGCTGCCGTCCCAGGGGGCGATCGGCGGGACGCTGGCCGGAGGCCGGCTGCTGCCCGACGGCGCGCGGGACGGCGGCGTGGTGCTGCAGGCGGCCAGCCACAGCGCGCAGGCCAGGCCGGCCACCAGCGCGGCGGCGCGCCGGCCCGGTCGGGCGTCGGCAGGGGCGGCGGTCGCTCGGAGGGCGGGATCGTGCATGGGGCGATGTTCGCCCAAAACGCGGCCCGCGCCGGCTCAGCGCCCGGAGACGGCCACCCAGTCCGGTGGGGTGCGGCCCAGCTCGGTCCAGGTCGCGGCGGGCACGGCTGTCGCCGTCCATCCGTCCAGGCTGGCCAGCAGCGTGTGCAGGCCCAGGCGGTCGATGGTCCCGGTGCCGCTGGACGGCGGCTCGTCCAGGCGCCAGCTGCCGGTGCGGATCGCCTGTTGCGTGATGGCCTCGACGATCACCCTGGCGGTGCCCTTGCCCTTGGCGAAGCCGAGCTTGAGCGCGGCCGTGTACGACAGGTCGATGATGCGGCCGTAGTGGAAGGGCCCGCGGTCGTTGATGCGCACGATCACCGACTTGCCGGTGGACGGGTTGCGGACCCGGGCATAGCTCGGGATCGGCAGCGTCGGGTGCGCCGCCGTCATCGCGTACATGTCGTAGACCTCGCCATTGGCGGTGCGCTGACCGTGGAACTTCCGGCCGTACCAGGACGCCAGGCCGACCTGCCGGACCGGCACGTCCGCCCGCACCGGCACATGGCTCTCGCCACGGGTGACATAGGGCTTGTTGGGCGCGCCGTTGCGGATGAACTCGATGCGCGGGACCGCGTCCGGGATGCGGTTCAGGAAGGGCGGCGGGTTCGGGTCCGGTCCGTCCGCGCCGTCAAAGGGCGACCGCCGTGCGGTGGGCGGGGCCGGTGAGGTCGGGGATGTCGGCGAGCTCGGTCCCACCGGGATCGGCCGGACCGCTGCCCCATCGGTCGCCAGTCGACGTTCGGGCGGCGAGGCGTCGGGGCCTGTGGCCAGGCGCGGTGGCGGCAGGCTGCCGCAGGCCGTCAGCAGCACCAGCAAGGCCGGTGCGGCAAGACCGGTTGCCCGGCGCGTCCAGAGGTTCCAGCGGGTCCACATGGCGTGGAGATCGGCCGGCCCGGCCGAAGCTGGAGCGCACCGGCCACCGTCGCCGGCCCGGGCGTGACGGAAGTCGCTCGATCAGCGCCGCGTGGCGTCCGACAGCTTGACCCAGACCGGCGCATGGTCGCTCGGCCGCTCGTTCTTGCGCGGCGCCTTGTCGATCTGGCAGGCCGTCACCGCACCGCGCAGCGCCTCGCTGACCAGCACATGGTCGATGCGCAGGCCCTGGTTCTTGCGGAAGGCGAGGTTGCGGTAGTCCCACCAGCTCCAGGACTTGGGCGGCTGCTCGAACAGCCGGAAGGCATCGACCAGGCCCAGCCCGAGCAGGCCCTGGAAGTGGGCCCGTTCCTCGACCGTGCAGTGGATCTGGCCGGTCCAGCCGACCGGGTCGTAGACGTCGGCATCGGTGGGCGCGATGTTGAAGTCGCCCATCAGCACCAGCTGCGGATGCCGGCCCAGCTCATCGGCCAGCCAGCCGCGCAGCGCGTCTAGCCAGCCCATCTTGTAGGCGAACTTCTCGCTGCCGGGTGCCTGGCCATTGGGGAAGTAGCCGCCGATCACCCGCACGCCAGCGACGGTGGCGGCGATCACGCGGGCCTGCTCGTCGGCAAGGCCGGGGATGTTGCGCACGACCTCGGCCGGCTCCGCGTCGCCACGCGCGAGCAGCGCCACGCCGTTGTAGGTCTTCTGCCCGAACCAGACGACCCGGTAGCCCGCCGCCTCGATCTCGGCCGCCGGGAACTTGTCGTCGGTGAGCTTGGTTTCCTGCAGCACCAGCACGTCCGGCGCGGCGCTGGCCAGCCAGTCCAGCAACTGCGGCAGGCGCACGGCGAGGGAGTTGACGTTCCAGGTGGCGAGTTTCAATTCGGTCCTCAGCAACGGTTGATCAAGCGAGCAGATTCTTCGACGTCCTCACGGTCCCGAGGGCAGGACCCCGCTGCCGGCGTCTGCGCGCCGCAGGGTTGTGGGCGCGCATCAGCGTGTGGATCAGCGTGTGGATCAGCGCGTGCAACGGCGTGTCCGTGATCCTACAAGCCCGCTCCGCGCGACCCGCTCCCCGCCGAGACCGCCCCTGGGCGGGCGTCGGCAGAGAAGGGCATGACATCTGCGCCACTTCCGGGGATGGCGGACCGGGCGAGTCGCTCAAGATCCATCGGCTTGCTGCCGATGTGCCGATGCTCGAACCCTTCATCGAGCGGCCGGCGTGCGGCCCCTTCTGTCCAGTTCATTCAGCGGAGCATCCGACGTGCCACTTCACCACTCGAACCTGACCGTCGCCCGGCGCCTGACCCTGGCCTTCGGTGCCATCGTCTTCATCCTTCTGGCCGTGGCCAGCGCGACCGGGTTCACGTCTTCGCGCCTCGCCGAGGCCGATCGCTGGAACACGCACACCTACAGGGTGCTGGGCACGGCGTCGGGGATGCTGGAGAACATGATCAACATGGAGACCGGCGCACGCGGCTTCATCGTGTCGGGCAAGGACAACTTCCTGGAGCCCTGGAACCTCGGGCGCACGGCGTTCGACAAGTCCTGGGACGAGGCCAAGAGGCTGACCGCCGACAACCCGACGCAGCAGAAGCGGCTGGACGACATGAAGGCGCGTCGCACCGAGTTCGAGGCGATCGTCGTGGACCTGTTCGAGATGCGCCGTGACGTCGAGGCCGGCAAGGTGCCGATGGCTGCGATGGTCGAGGTGTTCTCGAAGGGCAAGGACAAGTCCGCGATGGACGGCTTCCGCAGCCTGCATCAGCAGTTCGACAAGATGGAGCGCGACCTGCTGGTCGAGCGCAGCGCCGAGGCCGAGTCGATGCGGGCCGCCAACCGCGCCACCCTGATGGTCGGCGCCCTGCTGGGGATGCTGGCCGCCATCGGCCTGGGTGCCTGGATCACGCGCGGCCTGATGCGCGAGCTGGGCGGCGAGCCGTCGCAGGCGGCCGATGCCGCCCGCATGATTGCCGAGGGCGACCTCGCCACCCCCGTGCCGGTGCGGGCGGGTGACACGACGAGCCTGATGGCCGCCATGCACGCGATGCAGGTCGCCCTGACGCAGACCGTGGCCAGCGTGCGCAACAACGCCGACAGCGTCGCCACCGCCAGCGAGCAGATCGCCCAGGGCAACAGCGACCTGTCGTCGCGCACCGAACAGCAGGCCGCGTCACTGGAAGAGACGGCGGCCACGATGACCGAGCTGGGCACGACCGTCACCAACAACGCCGACAACGCCCGACAGGCCAACCAGTTGGCCCGGTCGGCCAGCGATGTGGCCCAGCAGGGTGGCACCGTCGTCGGCGAGGTGGTCGAGACGATGAAGGGCATCAACGACAGCAGCCGCAAGATCGCCGAGATCATCAGCGTCATCGACGGCATCGCCTTCCAGACCAACATCCTGGCGCTCAACGCGGCGGTGGAAGCGGCCCGCGCCGGCGAGCAGGGCCGCGGCTTCGCGGTCGTGGCCAGCGAGGTGCGCAGCCTCGCGCAGCGCTCTGCCGATGCGGCCAAGGAAATCAAGAGCCTCATCACCGCCAGCGTCGAACGGGTGGAACAGGGCTCTGCCCTGGTCGACAAGGCCGGTGCCACGATGGACGAGGTGGTGGCCAGCATCCGGCGCGTGACCGACATCGTCGGCGAGATCACCAGCGCTTCGGCCGAGCAGGCCAATGGCGTGTCGCAGGTCGGCGAAGCGGTCACGCAGATGGACCAGATGACGCAGCAGAACTCGGCCCTCGTCGAGGAAAGCGCCGCCGCCGCCCAGAGCCTCAGGAGCCAGGCCCAGGCGCTGGTGCAGGCCGTCGCGGTGTTCAGGCTCTCGGGCGATGCGCATGACGCGATGGGCATGAACGCCACGACGTCGCCAGCGCCGAACCGCGCCAGCCACGTCACCCGGCAAGCCTTCAAGGCCCCGACGGTCAAGGCGGCGGGTCATGCGCCCCAGGCTCAGCCGGCAGCGGCCCTGACGTCCAGCGCGGGCACGGACGACTGGACCAGCTTCTGAGCGTCGCCGCGAACCGTCCATCGCGGTCAGCAACCAGCGGTTGAACTCGCGCATCGGATCTCGCACGGCCTCGATGTCGGCCGGTGATCCTGCGCGCACCGGGTGACCCTGATCGGCTGGACACGGAGCCGGTGCAAGACACCGACGTGTGCCGTCGATGCCCCTGTGCGCCCTTGCAGACGGCGAGCGGTCCGATCGGTGGAAGACCGTGATCGACCGCTGTCGACCCGGATCGGTCGCCGGAGCGTTTTCTGGACCGGTCGTTGCGGGCGGTGGCTTGATCGGCACCTTGGCGACAGTTGCCGGCGACGTGCGTCACGCGCGGGAGGCCACGTGAACCGGAAGTTCATCCCGATGTCCGAATCACGCGTCGTCCGCCGATGCGGGGCGCATCCACGTCCACGGGGCCGACGCACCGCACTCACTGAACCAGGAGTTCAGTCAGACTCTCCCGACACAGCACTTCCCATGTGGACCTCGCAGGGGAAGACTCGGCGTCATCCACAACACGGAGCACCGAGATGAACCTGCTGTCGAGAAGCCTGTTGGGCGGCGCCCTGGCGCTGTGGATGCTGTCGTCGGGCGCTCAGCCGGTCTATCCCGGCAAGCCGATCCGGCTGATCGTGCCGACACCCGCCGGTGGCCCCAGCGATGCGGCGGCCCGTGCCCTGGCGAAGGGCCTGACCGCAGGCCTCGGTCAGGAAGTCATGGTCGAGAACCGTCCCGGCGGCAACACGGGGATCGGCGCCGGCGCGGTGCTGAACGCCGCGCCCGACGGCTACACGCTGCTGTTTGCGCTGGCCTCCAACGCGGGACTGCCTCATCTCAGCAAGGCGTCGCCCTACAGGTCCATCACCGAGTTCACCCCGGTCGCCGCGATCGGCGGCAACACGCCGTGCGTCGTGGTGCCGGCCAGCCTGCAGGTGAAGTCGCTGGCCGAGTTGGTCACCTATGCGAAAGCCAGCCCGAAGCCGCTGATGCGCGGCGCGAACAACGCCTCGGAAGACATGGTGGCAGGGCAGGTGAGCAGCGCACTCGGCATGACCTTCGAGCGGGTGCCGTACAAGGGCGCGCCTCAGTTGCTGCCGGACCTGCTCGAAGGTCGGATCCAGCTTGCGGTGCTGCCGGTCGGTGCCAGCGTCCCGCACGTGAAGGCTGGCCGCCTGACCATGCTGGGCTGCAGCATCGGAGAACGCATCGCCGCGCTGCCGACGGTGCCCACGCTGGCCGAGGCCGGCGTCGCTGCAGCCCCGCTGATCACCGCGCACTTCGTGGTGGGACCTCCGAAACTGCCTGCCGACATCGTCGAGCGCCTGGCCGCTGCCGCTCAACGGGCTGTGCAATTGCCCGAGTTCAAGCAGGAGATGGATCGCCTGCTCATCGTCGGCAGGTTCCGATCGCCCGCCGAGACACGCGAGTTGATGCTCCAGGCGGAAACACAGTACCTGCAGTTCGTTCGGGAGACCGGCGCCAGCATCGATTGAAGCCGGGCGACTCAGCGTTGGCTCAACCAGCTGGACGCGCGTCGGCTGTTGCCTTGGTGCCAGGCCGGGCGGCCGTCGACACTGGCATGGCCCAAGGCATCCGTCACCTGCGCCAGCTCGGTGCAACGCGTGGCAGCGAAGTCGGCGAAGACGCGCAGGCGCAAGGTTCGGCGCAGTTCAGGCCGGAAGTACATCGCCAGTGGCGGGGGGTCCATCAGCTCCCAATCGACCAGCGCGGGCACCAGGCGGCCACTGGCCAGTTCAGCCTGTGCCGTGGCAAACGCGATGCGCACCACGCCGCCGTGGTCCAGGGCCAGTGCGAGCAGGTTGTCGCGGTGATTCGAGTGCAGCCAGCCGCGCACGACGACCTCTTCGACGACCTCGCCCTGCGCGCCCTGTGCGTCCTGTGCGCCCACTTGCCGGTAGCGCCAAAGGTCCAGCAGCTTGCCGTAGGGGTTGCGATAGCACAGGCAGTTGTGTCCGGCGAGATCGCGCGGGTGGCGAGGAAAGCCCTGGCGCTTCCAGTAGTCCGGCGAGGCTGCGGTCACCTGCGCCATCACCGGCAATTCGCGGCGCACCCAGGCGCCGGCCTCGAACCAGCCGTGCAGCAGCAGCAGGTCGCAGTCCTTCGCGGCCGCTTCCTCCAGGTGCAGCACGGCGCGAAGGTCCAGCGTCAGGTCCGGATGGCTGGCATGGAACGCGGACAACGCGGGCACGATGCCGTGCTGCAGGAGAAACGGGGTGCCGCCCACGACCAGCGTGCCTTGCGGGCGCTGCCGAGACTGCCGCAGCCCGTCATCGGCTGCCTGCAGCTGCGCCAGCAAGGGCGCACAGGCTTCGGCGTATTGCGTGCCGTCGGCGGTCAGCTGCAACCCGCGGCTGCCACGCTGGAACAGCGTGGCACCGAGCTCGGCCTCAAGCGCACGAACCAGCTTCGCGACGGCCTGCAAGGTCACGCCTTGCTGCCGCGCTGCGGCCGACAGGCTGCCGCTCTGGGCTGCCGCCAGGAAGTACTGAATGGCCTTGAGCTTGTCCATGGCCGAGGAAGTGTCGCGTGAAGAAGCCGGACAACGCAATCGACCACCGCATCGGCTCGCGCCGCCGCCGTGATGGCCCTCATGCTCTTCTTCGTGCCAGTTCGAGGTGAGTCGCACCTCGACAGCTTCGACGACGACGGGTGTACGGCCTGCGGAAGCCCGCGCCTGAGGGATCTGTTCGCGTCCCTGGCGCCGACGGCGCTGCAACGCGTGGCCGAGCCCGTGCAGCGGCGGCTTGGACACGCGAGCGATCGGCCCCTCGGCCGTCGGCATGACACCTTGTGCGGTGCGTTGCAACAGCGGCCATCCGATCGCGTCCTCGAGACTGCGGATGTGCTGGCTCACGGCGCCATGCATCACGGAAAGCTCGTCGGCGGCGGCGCTGAAGCTGTGCAGCCGGGCGGTGGCCTCGAACACGCGCCATGTGTTCAGCGAGAGGCGATGGGTGATGGGTGATGGGTGATGCCCATGCATGTCGTTCCCGACCTGGGTTGAACCCATATTGGGGCCGGACCACGCCGGCCAGTTCCCAGGCCCGGCCTTCGGCATTCCCGGCACTCGGCGTCTGGCCGGCGTCCATGACCGCCCGGTGATCGGCACCATCATCAAGCCGAGCATCGGCCTCACGCCGGCACAGACGGCGGACCTGGTCGACAGCCTCTGTGCGGCCGGCATCGACTTCATCAAGGACGACGAGCTGATCGCCGATCCTCCCGATGCGCCGTTCGACGAGCGCCTGCGGGCCGTCATGCCGGTCCTGCAGCGCCATGCCGACCGCCTCGGTCGCATGCCGATGTACGCCATCAACATCTCCGGCTCGGTGGACGAGATGCTGCGCCGGCACGATGCCGTGCTCGCAGCAGGTGGCCCGGTCACTGCCCGCCACCATCGGGCGCGTCAACCGGACCTGGCGCACCGAGGTGCCCGGTGCCGGACAGGCGAGCTTGCGGATCTGGGACGTTCTGGAGCCGTAGGAAACGACCACCTGGTCGCCGACAGGAATCTCACCTCCCTGGGGAAAGACGCTTCTTCGACGGGTGTTGCCCCCAAAGTTGCCCCCAGGCTTCCAGCGCTGGCCCTTGCCGTGGTCCTGCGCCGGGCAGGAGCCTGCTGCGTTTTCTCCTCCGATTGTTGGATGACGGTCCCGCAGGTTCAGCGGGACCATGGCTGCCCGGCTTCAAGGAGATCAAGCCATGGACGACTGCAAGGCCCGCCCGGTCGACATCGACCGTCTCGAGGACATCTTCCGCGCGCGTGAGGCGGCCAAGGAACGGCCGATCGCGATCGAGCGCCACTTCCAGGTTCTGGCCGATCGGGAGCCCCAGGTCAGGACCCGGCTGGTGCGGGTCGACCGCGGAGACGGCCAGTCGCATTGGGACGTGGTCGTCGAGGTCGACGGCGTGCGGGCCGGTGGCCGTGCCCTGCCACCGCCGCTGCGCGGCGAGGCCAGTCGCATCCCGCGCCACCGGCTCGACGAGGCCGCGCAGCTGGAGCGGCTGCAGGCCCACATCCCTGACCACCTGGCATTCAGCGCCACGCCCGCCGACTGGGTGCGCAGCGTGCGCCGCATCCGCGATCCGCGCGTCGAGCCTCGCATCGCGACCACGCTGTTCGGCAGCGACGACCGCCGCGCCTTCCGCGACACCGCCTACCCGTGGTCGACCGTCGGCCTGGTCGAGACCAACCGCGGTTCCGGCTCAGGCGTGATGATCGGCCCGCGTCACCTGCTGACAGTCAGCCATGTCATCGACTGGTCGGCCCCTGCGGGCTTTGCCGCCGACTGGGTGCGCTTCACGCCGTCCTACTTCGACGGCACGGCGCCCTTCGGCGAGGCCTACGGCAGCCACATCTACTGGTACGTGCAGGAGGACGGCGACGGGTTCATCAGCGGCAACGAGGGCGACTACGACTACGCCGTCGTCGTGCTCGACCGCCGCCTGGGCGAGACCACCGGCTGGATGGGCGCGCGCGGCTACGACGACGACTGGGACTCGCTGGACGCCTGGTCGCACATGGGCTATCCCGCCGACCTCAACAGCGGCCAGCGCCCGACCTGGCAGGGCGGCTTCCGGGTCGACGGCAGCGACGCGGCGGCACAGGCCGTCCTCCACAAGGCCGACGTCTTCCCCGGCCAGTCCGGCGGCCCGGTCTTCGGCTTCTGGGCCGGCGACGTCGGACCGCGCGCGGTGGCGGTCCAGTCGTGGCAGAACAGCAGCAGCAACGGCGCGAGTGGGAGCGCGGCGATGCGGGACCTGGTGGCGAGGGCGCGGACTGAGTTCTCGTGATGCGACCAGCCCACGGATGGAGCGGCGGATCGGCTGGACATGGAGCGAGCGCAAATCGCCGACGTGCAGTCGATTCACCATGGGGCAATTGCCGACTGCGCGCGGGCGTTCACGACTTGGCCAGTGACTGTTGGCTATCGACCCTAGGCCCCTCTCGATCGCCTGCAACTGAGAGTTGCCAATGCATGTGCAGGCGAACATCACGCTACCTACCCGCCGGACACCGAAGCATCGTCGATCGCGACTGGCAAGTGCGTAAACTTCTACGCAGACAGACGAGATCAGCACAACGGTGCTGCGACCCATGCGACGAAGAAGACTGCTCTCTGCAGGACTGTTAACGGCCACGTCGATCGGTTCTCGGACGTCGCGGGCGCAGTCTGTCATTTCAGTCACTTCCGCTCGCGTCGGGTGGATCGCCGGCAGCGCCGGCCCGCTGCCTACGCCAGCCTATCTCGAGGCCTTGAGGGCTGGGCTGCGCGAACGCGGGTGGGTCGAAGGCCGCAACCTGACGATCGACGAGCGCTGGGGTGACCGTGACCGTGCCGCCGCCCTGGCGGCAGAGTTGCTGCAACTTCGGCCCCAGGTGCTGGTCGCCCAAGGCGCGATGGTGCTGGGCGTGCGCAATGTCGACAGCACCGTGCCTGTCGTCTTCGGCTTCAGCGGAGATCCTGTGGAAGCCGGGCTGGCCGCCAGTTTCGCCCGGCCGGGCGGGCGTCTCACTGGCATTGCGATGCAGAGCCTCGAACTGGTCGGCAAGCGCCTGGAGATCCTGAAGGAGCTGATGCCGCGCCTGTCGCGCGTGGCCATCTTGGCCAACCCGACGCATCCCGGCGAGCAGCTCGAGTTGCGTGCCTCGCGGGCGGCGGCCGACCGGCTCGGCCTCGTCGTGCAGTACCTGCCCGTCACGTCGGCGCGCGACTTCGAGATCGCTTTCCCGGCTTTGCTGCGAGAACGCGCCGAGGCCATCGTGGCCTTTCCCGACGCGATGGTCATGAGCCAGGCCCAGGTCATCGCCGAGTTCTCCCGGCGGCACCGCGTGCCGGCGGTGTCGGGCTGGTCAGAGTTTGCTGATGCCGGCAATCTGCTGACCTACGGCCCCAACCTGCGCACGTCGTGGAAGCAGGCGGCCGGCGTGGTCGATCGCATCCTGCGCGGCGCGCGCCCCGCTGACCTGCCGGTGGAGCAGCCCTCCAGCTTCGAGCTGGTCATCAACCAACGCGCCGCCGAGGCGTTGGGGGTCAGCATCCCGGCAGCCGTGGCCTTGCGCGCCGAGCGCATCTTGCGCTGAAGGTGGTGCGGACTGCAGCGGTCGCTGAAAACCTAGCCCGAACGACGCCCGCTTACATCGGCTCCATGCCGGACTTCCGGATTGAAGCGCCCGACGCCGGTGCAGAAAGCGCTCGGGTGAAGGCGCGCGCCGCATCAGCCTGCGGTGCGCTGCTGTGGATACCTGAAGCCCAGACGGTGTAGTTCTGCAGCTCAGCCGGCAAGGGCCCGAGGTACTGGAAGCCCTGGGCGTGCATCAGTTCGGTCACCTGCTGGAAGCCAAGGTCGGCCTCGCCGCGCGCCAGCATGTCGCCGATCTGCGCCCCCGAAGGCGGTTGCCTGATCTTGGACTTGATCTGCTCGGCCACGCCCAGCTTCTGGAACAGTTGTTCGAGGTAGCGGCCGCTGGCGCCGGATGAAATGGCGATGGACTGCGCGTCGAGCAAGGTGGCCCGGAGCGCGTTGACGCTGGACACGTCCGGGCGCGGAAGGCCGGACCGCGCAGCGGCTGCCACTGCCGAGCGTGAGAAGTCGGTGCGGCTGCCGCTGACCAGCTTGCCATCGGCCGCCATGCGGTCCACGCCCGACGAGGTGTTGACGACGACGTCGAAGACTTCGCCGTCGGCGACGCGTTTGGCGATCGCCTCCGACCCGCCCCAGGTGAAGCTGACGCGCAGCCCGGTGTCCTTCTCGAAACGGGAGGCGATTTCCACCACCGCTTCCTTCACGGCGTTGGGCGCAATCACCTTCAAGTCGTTGGCCTGTGCGCTGCATGCCAATGCAAGCAGCGCTGCACACAGCCACGAACGAGACCGAGAGAACCGCTTGAACATCATCACCTCGAGGATTGATTGAAGGGTGACGCATCCTGGCTGGGCTCGCAAGGAACGGCAATCATCCCTCCGCACCAGGCGCCCGGTGCTTTGGGAGGGGGTCCATGGTCCTCCAAGCGCAGGGAAACGGCGCAGACGAGCCCGTATGCTCTGCGCCCATGGTGGACCGCGACCCGTCGGCTTCTGCGAGCGATTCCGTGAACGTACAGGCCCAACCCTGCGCCAGACCACGGCGTCTGTTGCTGCGCAAGTACATCGCGTCCTTCGTGGCCGTGGTCGGCATTCCGCTGGTGGGCTACACGGTGGTGGGCGTGTGGTTCGCGGCCGAGGAGCACCGTGCCGCGCTGATCGAGGTCCAGCGCGCCAACGCGCAGGCAGCGGCCTGGCGCATCACGCAGTTCGCCAACGAGATCGAGGGCCAGTTGCGCTGGGCCACGCACCTGTCTTGGAACGAGAGCGGCGCCGATCAGCACCGCATCGACGCCTTGCGCCTGCTGCGCCAGGTGCCGGCCATCACCGACCTGACCTTGCTCGACGGCCAGGGCCGCGAACGGCTCTTCGTCTCGCGCGTGAGCATGGACCGCCTGGACACGCGCATCGACCGTTCAAGCGAAGACGCAGTTCAGGCGGCGCTGAAGAACGGCATCCACTTCGGCCCGGTGTACTTCCGGCGCGACACCGAACCCTTCATCAGCGTGGCCCTGGCAGCCACACGGCGCGAAGCCGGCGTCGTGCTGGCCGAAGTGAACCTGAAGTTCACGCGAGACGTCGTCTCGCAGGTGCGGGTCGGGCGCGAGGGCCTGGCCTACGTGGTCGACAAGGCCGGCCGCCTGATTGCGCATCCCGATGCCAGCCTGGTGCTGCGCAACACCGACCTGTCTTCCACCATGCGCGTGATCGACGCGCAGCCGGACCAGTCCCTGCATCGGCTCATCAGCATGCAGGGCGAGCAGGTGCTGCTGGCACAAGCCCCGGCGCCCCCGATGGACTGGCGGGTGCTGGTCGAATTGCCGCAGAGCGAGGCCGATGAACCCTGGCGCCGCGCGCTGTCGCGTTCGCTGTGGATCACGGCCGTCAGCCTGCTCGTGGCGCTCGGCTTTGCGGTGGTGTTCTCCTGGCGCATGGTTCGGCCAATCCGGACCTTGACGGCAGGAGCCGCACGCATCGGTTCCGGCCAACTCGATCACCGTATTCCTATCGACAGCGCCGACGAGATCGGCCAGCTCGGACACGAGTTCAACGCCATGGCCGGCGAACTGGAGCGTTCCTATGCCACGCTGGAGCGCAAGGTTGAGCAGCGCACGCAGGCGCTGACCGACGCCAACCGGGCCAAGTCGCGCTTCGTGGCCGCCGCCAGCCACGACCTGCGCCAACCGCTGCACGCGCTGAACCTGCTGGTGGCGCAGTTGCGCGTCGAGACCTCTGCGGCAGAGCGCCAGCGCCTGACGCTGCGGGTGGAGAGCGCCGTGGCATCGATCAACGGCCTCTTTGACGGCCTGCTCGACATTTCCAAGCTCGACGCTGGCGTCGTCCACGCGAACGTCACAGCCTTTCCACTGCAGCAGGTGCTGGACAGGGTGGAGGCGACATTCGCCGAAGACGCGCACGCCCGCGGCCTACACCTTCATGTGCGTGGACACGGCGCCTGGGTGCAGAGCGACCCGGTGCTTCTGGAGCGCATCCTGGACAACCTGGTGGCCAACGCGCTGCGCTACACGCGCAAGGGCGGTGTGCTCGTGGGTTGCCGCCAGCGCGGCGACCACTTACGCGTCGAAGTCTGGGACACGGGCATTGGTATTCCGCCCGAAAAACACCAGGAGATCTTCGCCGAGTTCTACCAGGTGGCGCCGGCTGGCACGCTGCGTGGCGAGGGGTTGGGGCTGGGCCTGTCCATCGTCTCGCGCTTGGGGCAGTTGCTGGGCCACCGGGTGGCGCTCAGGTCGAGTCCGGGACGCGGTTCGTGTTTCAGCATCACGTTGCAGCAAGTGCCGCCGCAGCTGCGCGCTTTGGGGCTCGTAGAAGCAGATGACGTGCCGGACGATCCGCTCTGCGGTGCGCGCGTTCTCGTGATCGACAACGACGAGGACATCCTTGAAAGCACCGGCGGGCTGCTGCGCGGATGGGGCTGCAAGGCCCTGACGGCAAGCTGTGCGGATCAGGCACTGGAGCGCCTGGGTCAAACCGCACCCGATCTCGTGCTGGCGGACGTGCACCTGGATGGCGGGGAAGACGGCGTGGAAAACGTCATCCGCTTGCGCCGGCACTTCGGCCGCGATCTGCCTGCGATCGTGATTTCGGGCGATGTCTCGCAGGAGACACGCACCCGAGTGGCCGGTCTGGGCTTCCCGCTGCTGGAGAAGCCTGTGGCTCCGTTGCGCCTGCGCACGCTGGCCACCCGTCTGCTGCGGGCTGCTACTCGACTCGAGGGAGCGTCAGGCCCAGACGGGTCACAGCGAGCACGGCCTCGGTGCGGCTGCCCACGCCCAGTGCCCTGAGGATGGCCGAGACATGGTTCTTCACGGTCGGCTCCGCAAGGTCGAGCGCACGGCAGATGAGCTTGTTGTTCTTGCCTTGCATCAACAGGGCCAGCACTTCAAGCTGTCGGTCGGTGAGCCCCAGGGAGTTGGCGCTCGATGGGTTCGCAGGCGCAGCCGCTGCTGGCACAGGCAGGCTCGATGACGGCGCGCCTCGCAAGGCCGCGCGCGGCACATAGACGCCGCCGGCAAGCACCAGCGCCAACGCACTGGTCAGCACCTCGCGGGTCTCGCCCTTGGGGATATAGCCTTGCGCACCCAGGTCCAACGCACGGCGCATGGTGGCCTGGTCCATGTCACCGGAGAGCATGACCACGGCCACGGCCGGATGGCGCTCGACCACCGTGGCCAACAGTTGCAGGTCGTCCTGGTCAGGCAGATGCAGGTCGAGCAGCACCAGGTCGGTGTCAGGATGATCGGCCAGGCACCGCAAGGCGGCCTCTGCGTTGGCGGCCTCGAGCACGGTGGCCCCACTGCGCAAGCCGCGCAGCACACTGTGCATGGCATCCCGGATCAGGGCGTGGTCGTCGACGATCAGGAACTTCATCGATTTCAGGGTGCAAGGGCTGGCAGCGGCAGCGTCAGGGCCAAGAGGGGCCAAGGTTACACGGGCGGAAGCGGGCCGCGATGAGGCGACGGCCTGGATTCAGTCCCTTGATCCAGACCAGCGGCGACGCAAACCAGCACTCGCTGTGGACTTCGGGCAACGGGCTCGGAGCCAAGTTCACCATGGCGGCATGGCCGTACGAGCAGAACAGCCAGCAACTGAGCCAGGCCGTGATCGTCAACCCAGACAACGCCGCGATGTGTGCCGACACGGTACTGCTGATCGCGGCGCGCCGCAGCCAGCCCAGCTGACCGGTTGACCGGTTGACCCGCTTTCAGTCGACGAAGTCGTCGGCGCGCACCAGCAGCGACTGCGGCAGCGCAATCCCCAGCCCCTTGGCTGTGCCGCGGTTGACGATCAGCTCGAACCGGGTCGGCTGTTGGACAGGCATCGTGGCCGGATTCGCGCCTTTCAGGATCCGGTCAACATAGGCTGCGGCCTGCTTGAAGTTCTCGGCCAGATTCGGGCCGTAGCTCATCATGCCTCCCGCCCGGATGTAGTCCCGGTTTGAAAAGATTGTCGGCATGCGGTGTCGCAGGGCTGCGGCGCACAGTTCGTTGCGGTGCGCGATGGTGGAGCTGTCGGACAGGATCATGACCGCCCCGATGCCGCTCTTGGACGAACTGGCGAAGGCCGGTTCGATGCCGGCGGGAAAGCTCACGTCCAGCGGCACAGCCTGCAGGCCGAGCATTTGCGCTGCCGCTTGCACCTCGCTGAACTGCGGGGGCATCGCCGGATTGCTGCCATTGAACAGCGCCCCGATTCGCCTGAGGCCCGGCACCGCTTCGCGGATGACTTGAAGGCGCTTTCCGGTGAGCTCGCGGTTCAACACCGACAGGCCGGTGATGTTGCCGCCGGGCCGCGACAAGGTGGCCACCAGGCCCTCCTGCACGGCGTCGCCGCTGGTGGCCATCACGATCGGAATAGGCACGGCCACGGTCGCGTCCTTGGCTGCCTTGTTGCTCGGATAGCCCGAGCTCACGATGACGTCGACGCGCAGCCGGACCAGTTCGACCGCCAGAGCCGGCAGGTCAGCGACGTTGGGGCCCCAGCGGTACTCCATCCTGAAGTGCCGCCCTTCGGCATAGCCCAGCTCGCGCAACCCGTCGAGAAACGCCGCATCCAGGTGCCACGGGCCTGCGCGTTGCGCGATGTAGCCGATCACCGCCAGTCGAGGCGCCGGTTGCGCCCGCACGGGCCGAGAAGGCCACAAGGCGGTGGTTGCGAAGGCCGCGCCCGCCAGCAGGAATCGAGATCGCAACACGTGGGCCCTTTCACGAAAGTCCTCATCGTAGCGCCCAGACCAGTACGTTCGAACCGGACCACCCGATACCTCTGCGCGATTCCGCTACAGCCCGCGTTTGCTCACCATGGGTATGCCCCGGAGCCCCGGAACGATCCACCCCACGGAGACCGAGAAAATGAAGCCCTTGTTGATCCCTTCGATCGCCGCGGCACTCTGCGCAGCCGCCCTCGCCGGCCCGGCCCGCGCCGAAGACTTTCCCAGTCGCCCCATCCGCATCCTGGTCGGCTTCGCGCCCGGCGGCAACGTCGACACGCCAACGCGCATCGTGGCCCGCAGGCTGGCCGAAGTGCTGGGAGTGGCTGTGGTGGTCGAGAACAAGCCCGGCGCCGGGGGCAACATCGCCGCAGAGTCGGTCGCGCGCTCGCCGGCCGACGGCCACACCCTGCTGGCCTGCGGCGCGACGTCGCACGGCGCCAACTCGGCACTCTTCTCGAAGTTGACCTACGACCCCGTCAAGGACTTCGCACCGGTGACGATGTTCGGAACCGTTCCCAATGTGTTGGTGGTGAACCCTGCCGTACCGGCGACGACGTTCGCGGAGTTTGCGGCTTGGGTCAAGGTCGAACCCTCGAGGGCCAACATCGCCTCTGCTGGCATCGGCACGTCGCAGCACCTGTCCATCGAACTTCTGAAGTCCATGACGGGCCTCGCCACCACGCATGTTCCGTACAAGGGCGGCGCACCGGCGATGTCCGATGTCCTGGCGGGTCAGGTCCCTTCAATGGTGGCGGGCATGCCGACCGCACTGCCGGCGATCAAGGCGGGCAAAGTGCGTGCGATTGCGGTGACCTCGACGAAGCGCTCGCCCAATCTGCCGCAGGTGCCGACGCTGGCCGAGGCCGGCGTGGCCGGCTACGACGTGACCAACTGGGTCGGTCTGTGCGCCCCTGCTGGCGTGTCGCCCCAAACGCTGACCAAGTTGTACACCGCAGTGCAGACCGCGCTCGCATCGACAGAGATCAGCAAGAGCCTCGTGGACATCGGCTACGAGCCGGCTGCCGTCACGCCGCTGGAGCTCTCGGCCTTCATTCAGCGCGAAGTGCCGAAGTGGCTGAAGGTGGTTCGTGAAGCTGGCATCACACCCGAGTAATCGATCCGCCAGGCACACACCATGAAGAACACTCACCTTTTCGCCTGGGTCGTAGCCTCAGTGGAGCCGCGCGCTTGTAGCGCAAGCGGCAGGCGGCGGCTGCACCCCTCCTCTCGCGCGGCGCACCTGACACACAGCGGCCGTGCGGCGGCCACGTTCGTCTCGCTGGTCGGTGCGCTCGCGCTCTTGGCTGGTACCCTTTCCGCCGCTGCAGCGCAACCGACCTATGCCGAGCGCATGCATGCCAGGGCACTAGACTCGTTTCGCCAGGGTCGTTTTCCCGAAGCCTACGGGCGCTTCGTTGATCTAGCGAACACAGGCCACCCGGCGTCCGCGCGGTATGCCTTGTGGATGTGCGAGCAAGGCCCGGCGCTCTTTGGCAAGGAGTGGGACTGCGCGCCCCACGAAGCCGAAGATTGGGCCCGCGCGGCAGGCGTTGTATCGCCTCAAGTTGCAGGTGGCCAACCCGTCACGCAGACCAAGTCCCAGCGTCATCGCAGTCGCTGAAAGCGTCTACCGTTTGGGCAAGCGGTACTAGCCGGCAGGGCGGCGACGGCTTTGAAAGCCTGAGCCGACACGCAGGTCGCTGCCGACGGGCGTCTGCTTCCTGCCAGTGGGCGGGAACGACAGCGAAGCAACTTTGTCATCAGTATTGCTGATGCCCCGGAGCAGTGTTCTTCGGAGGGGCCGAACGACTGCTTCGTGGCGGCAGGCTGGACAAAAGTTCTCGGTCACTTCCGGACACTCAAGCGGCCAGCAGATTCCCCGCCAATAACCGGTTTCAAGTGAATGGCCGCCACAGGTCGCCTGCGTCTCGGACGCGCTCATTCCGAAAAGCGGTCGCTCACCATTTGGCGGCACTCGGCGGCAGCCGATGCGGGCCGTACACCCGCGGTCCGATCGGTTGAACCGGCGCAGCCGACCCGTTGCTCACAGTGGCACGTCGCCGTGGCCGGGTCGATCGAGCGCGACGACGACTTGGTCGGTCGCGTAGGCCCCGGCCACCGCGGCCGGGAACCCGTGATTGACACCGAGGCTGGTCCGCAGCGCCACGGTCGCCCCGCGAGGGCGACGCCTGACCGCGCCCGAGGGCCGCTCGCCCGGGATTGCACTCGCGGTCAGCCCGGCCTGGAGGGTCAGCAGGGTCGGGGCGACGCGCCGCTCGTCGAACTCACCGCGCCGGCTCCGGCCGCAGCCGGTAGCCGCTGAAGCGCCAGCCCGTGCCGTCACCGGCTGCGTCGCGGCGCAGCACCGGACCGCTGTCGGCTAGCGGGCCGAGTGCCACGGCACGCTGCTCGTCCAGCGCGCGCAGCGGCCATTCCGGCGCGCCGTCGCCGGCAATCGTCACGTAGGGTCGCGCCACAGGCCAGCCGGCGCGCTGCCCCAGCTCGATGCGCTCAAGCATCACGAACTCGCCCTCCGCAGTCACTGGCCGCCAGCGGCTGGTGACGGTCGCGGCCAAGCGCTGCGTCAGCGCATCCGGCGAGAACGGCAGTCGTTCAGCCACGAGCATCTCCTGGCCGCCCATACTCGCCACCAGCACATGGCGGCCGGCCACGCGGCGTGCCTGCAGGCTCACGGCCCGCAGAGTGTCGTCCGACACCGGCAGCCAGCCGCCCAGCAGCAGCAACTCGGCGCGCAGCCAGCCTTGTGTGCCCCGGCGCAAGCGGAACCGTTCCGGGCCGAGAAGTGCCTCGAGACGTTCACCGTCGCGGCGGATCTCGGCCAGGCCCCAGACCGTCGCCCAGGAGCCGACCAGGGCCTCCAGCTCCGCTGCGGTGTAGGGCTCGGGGTCGGCCTGCCAGGGCGAGGGCGGAGCCTTGCCGCGCTGGCCGGTGCGCGCCTCCAGCGCCAGCGCCAGCGCCGTGCGGGCCAGATCACTGACCAGTGGACCGGCCTGGCCCGAGTTGCTTGCCACCACCACGCCCAGGCGCTGTTCAGGCAGCAGGTAGAGCGCGGTGCGGTGGTAGGCCGTGGCGCCGTTGTGGTGGGCCACCGGACCGCCACCCACGATGGGGTCGGGTTGCGGTGCGGCCAGCATCCAGCCCAGGCCGACACCGAAGCCCAGGTCCAGCGGCACCGCGGCGTTCTGCACCCGCAACGACTCGGCCACCAGGGCCGGCGCGAGCAGAGTGTGCCCGTCGGCCATGCGGCCCTGCGCGAAGATCAGGCTGACGAAACGAGCCATGTCGTTGACGCTGGCGTTCAGGCCGCCAGCCGGCGTGTCGCGTAGCGCCGGTTCGTGGCGCCGACGTTCGCGGTCGTACGCGGCCGCGCTCAGCGGCGTCACCGGCAGCGCCTGCGAGAAGCTGGCCGTGCGCATGCCCAGCGGATCCAGCAGGCGGCGCTGCAGCAGCGCCTCGAAGGACTCACCCGCGGCGCGCTCGACCGCATGGCCCAGTACCGTCATGCCCACGTTGGAGTAGGACAGCAGCTGCCCTGGCGGATACTCCAACTCTGCTTCGGCCAGCGCCGCCGTCACGCTGCGGAAGTCGGCCACTCGCTGGCCCCACATGCCTGCCAGCTGATCCCGGGGCAGCCCGGCATGGTGGGTCATCAGCAGCCGCGCCGTGATCGGCGATGGCGCGAAGCGCGTACGCACCGCAAAGTCCGGCAGTACCCGTTCGATCGGCGCATCCAGATCGAGCCTTCCGTCTTGCACCTGCTGCAGTGCCGCCATCACGGTGAACAGCTTGGAAATCGAGCCCATGCGGTAGACCGTGTCGGCCGTGGCCGGCCGCTGCTGCTCCCGATCGGCCCAGCCTGCGCAGTGGCTCCACACCACCTGCTGGTCATCGATCAGGGCCAGACTCACCCCGACCGCCGTGCCCTGCTGCACTGCATGCGCCATGCGCTCGCGCAGGTGCTGCTCCACCGCCCACAGATCGCCCGCCGCAATGCGCTCGGGACGTTGCGGCGTTGAAGAACAGGCACCCAGCGCCAGCGCGGCCAGGACGAGGAAGGGGGTGATCGCAATGTGCGAGCGGGAGCACTTCGGGAGCAACATGCGAGATCCTCCGGTGAAGGGAGCAGTGACGGTCATCTCCGGTGGCGGTGACCATTGCCGATACATGCCGACAGGCTATCGGACGCCAGACGATCAAGGCGCCATCGACTGTTGCCTGAGCACCTCGGCCAGTGCCTGGTCGATGCGTCCCAGCACCCAGCTGCTGCCGTCCTCGGCGACGGAGCCCGTGTTGCTCAGGCCGAACACGGCGAACTCGCCGGTCCGGTCGACCACCACCTCGGCCATGAAGCCGGGCTCGTGACCGGTGTGGGTCAGCAGCATCCGCCTGGGCGTGGCCACGGCTTGCCAGCCCCACACGTAGCGGCCGTCAGCAGCGGCGCGCAGGTCGTTCACGTAAGCCTGCGGCAGCGGCGTGTGCTCACCCCGCAACGCCCGCACATGCCATCGCAGCCACTCCGCGTAGGCCGCACCGGTGCAGGCCCAGTTGCCGGCGGGCGCGATGATGTCCAGCCAGTCCTTGGTGGCGAGGGCCTCTTCGGTGGCCTCGACCACGGTCAAGGCACCGGCCGCACCCTCGTGTCCCCACAGCAGGTCGGAGGGATCGGGCACAGGCGAGCGCCAGGCGCCTCGCAGTGCCAGCGGATGCACCAGCTCGTCGTCGAACACGGTCTCGAAGGCCTTGCCGGTGCGCGCCTCCACGATGGCGGCGGCCAGCACATAGCCCGCGTTCGAATAGTGGAAGTCGCGCCCCGGCACGATGCCGTCCACGGGCGGCTGGGCCAGCAGCCAGCGGGCGAAGTAGATGCGGCGACCGGTCATGGTGTCCGGCAGGGGGCGGGCGTCGGCATCAACAGCCGCGATGAAGGCGTCCTCTTCCGGGCCACCGCCGTTGAAGGCCGGAACGCCGCCGCGGTGGTGCAGCAGGTCGGCCAGCGTCACCTGTGCATAGGCGGGATGGATCTCGCCGGCCCATTCGGTGAAGACTTCCATCACGGTCAGCAACAAGGCGGGGCCGCCGCGCTCGGCGAGCGCCACGATCGCAGCGCAGGTCATGGCCTTGGTGTTCGAGCCGATGGCAAAGCGGTCCTGCGTGTCCACCTGGGTGCCGTGGCCCAGTCGGCGCTTGCCAGCCACAGCCACGCTGCTCGACCGACTGCTCACCTGGCCTAGCACCAGACCCACCAGTCCCGAAGCGACCGCGGCGTCGGCCTGGGTCTTGAGCACAGCCATGGTCCTGCCCTGCGCCGATTCGTCGGATCCACCGCCGCACGCCGTCAGGCCCAGGCCCAGCCCGCTGGACAGCAGCAGTTGCAGCACCGAACGGCGGTGCAAGGGGGGAGAGGTGGTGCGACTCGACATGCGGAAACCTCGACGTTGCGATGTCAGGCAGTGTGCGAGGCGGCACCCAAAGAGAAGCCAAAGTCCGCGTGCCCGAAGTCCTCCGCAGATCAGCGCCGTGCCGGCGTGGTTGCCTCGTTCAACAGGCGCTCGATCGCCTGAACCACGCGCTCGGGCGCATCGCGATGGAGGTAGTGCCCGGACGTCGGCACCGTCTCGGCAGAAGCACCCAGGCGTTGCTGCCAGTCCAGGCGCAGCCGCATCAGCACGTGCTGGAACTCGTCGGTGTCCAGCGGGCCGAAACGGCCCGAGAACAGCAGCCTTGCGGGCAACCCCGACGGCCACGGCGGCAGCCCGTCCAGGCATTGCGCCTGGGCGTCGAACTCGGCGCGCATGGTGGGCGTGAACACCGTGCTGCGCAGGCCGCTCAGCAGCGCGGCCGTCTTCGGCGTCTCGCGTTGCAGCGTGGCCCCATGCTCGGGGTGGGTGGGGTCCAGCAGCAGCAAGCCGGCCGTCTCATCCGGGTACAGGCGCGCAAACACGTCCTGGTACAGGCCGCCCAGCGAGTGGCCCACCAGCAGATACGGCGGTGGCACCTTGGCGTCGCGCAGCGCGGCGTGCAGGTCACGGGCGACTTGGCAAGGGTCTCGGGGCGAGGTGGTCGAAGGGCTGTCGCCATAGCCCGGACGATCCAGCGCGAAGACGCGGTGGCTCGCCGTCAGCTGGGGCCAGACCGTGCTCCAGGTCATGCGGCCGTCGCCCAGACCGCTCTGCAGCACGACGACGGGTGTCGTCTCCGGGCCACTCAGCGCGTAGGCCATGGTGCCGACAGAAGCCGCCGTGTAGCCCTGCCGAGGAACCTGCGCGCAGGCGGCCAGCAGGAACGAGCCGACGAGCGCGGCCCAACCATGGCGACGATGAAGCACTTGAACAGGACGTTGATGCATGAGGATCGGTGTTGGAGGTTTCGGACGCGAGACGGCGAACCGGGCGCCAACCATGCCAGGGCGGCAAGCTCGCAAGCTGCGCCGAACCGACGCGCGCGTGAACGACCTCGCTGTGCGGGTGTGGGGTGGCCACAAGCGGTCGAGCCGTGCATGCAGGCCGCCCAGCGAGTGGCCCACCAGCCCATGGCACCCGGATGTCGCCTTCGCATGGCTCACAGTGTCGAGCCGGGCAGCTTTGGCTTTCCCAAAGGTCGGGCCGCTACAGTGAATGTCATGCACATCCTGCTGGTCGAAGACGACCTTGATCTGGGTACCGCGTTGATGGCCTCCTTGAAGGCCGAAGGCGTGAGCGCGCAATGGGTGCGGCGCGCCGCCGATGCCCAGGCCGCGCTCGGGCCCGAGGTGGATCTGGTGCTGCTGGACCGCGCCCTGGCCGGCCAGGAAGGGCTGGACCTGTTGCGCCACTGGCGCACCCGGCGCATCACGACGCCGGTGATCGTCATCACCGCGCGGTCCGCGCTGAGGGATAGGCTCGAAGGCCTCGACGAAGGGGCCGACGACTACCTGGTCAAGCCCTTCGAGATTCCGGAGCTGCTGTCACGCGTACGGGCCGTGCACCGCCGCCATCGGCAACAGGCCAGCGAGTTGTGGGAACTGGGCGATCTGACGGTGTCGCCGCACTCGCACCAGGTCTGGCTGAAGGGCGAGTTGCTGGCCTTGTCCGCACGCGAGTTCCAGCTGCTGGTGGCCTTGGCCAAGGACACCGGCACGGTGGTCCCCAAGCAGGTGCTGGGGCAGTTGCTGGAGCCGCTGGGCGACCCGGTGGATGCCGCCACCATCGAAGTGCACCTGTCCAACCTGCGCCGCAAGATCGGCGCGGAGCGCATCCGCACCGTGCGAGGCGTGGGATACCAGCTCAGGCCATGAGGAGGCAGGCATCGCTGCAAGGGCGACTGTTGCGTGTGCTGCTCCTGGCGGTGGTGATGATCGCTGCGGTGCTCCTGGGCCTGGACTACCTGTCGTTCAGGACGGGCATGGCCGATCGTCTGGCGCAACGTCCTGCGGCCGAGGCCCTGGGCGAGGCGCTGGGCGAGGCTGACGAACCGGTCGCCGCAGCCATCGTGCGGGCCACCGAGCTGCAGTTCAACCGGACGCGGCGTGCCTCCGGCTTGCCCGGCATCGAAGACCTGGCCTTCGAGCTGCAGACGCGCGACGGGCGGCGGGTCTATGCCTCGGCAGCCTTGCAGGGCCAGGTGTCGTTGACGCCGTTGCAGGCGCGGCAAGAAGTCATCCAGCTGCGCGGGCGCGGCTACTGGCCCTGGCTGCACGAAACCGCACGCTGGCGGGTCATCCTCCTCGAACCGGTGGTGCAGGACAGCCTCGTGCTGCGTTGGCTGGGCGGTGGGCTGCTGCCGTCCCTGCTGGTGGCTATTCCGCTGCTGATGCTGCCGCTGTGGTGGGCTGTTCGTACCGGGCTTGCGCCACTGCGCCGCCTGGTCTCGGCTCTGGCCCAGCGGGATGCCGCCGCGCTGACGCCTTTGAAACTCGACCTGCGCCATGCCGAGCTTCAGCCCATCGTGGGTGCTATCGACGGCCTGCTGGCGCGTGCACGCCAGCATCTGGAGCACGAGCGCGCTTTGACGCACAACACCGCGCACGAACTGCGCACCCCGCTGGCAGTGGTCGCGGCCCAGGCCCATGCGCTGGCCACCGCGCCCGATGCCGCGGCGGCCGAGGCTGCACGGCAGGGCATCGAGCGCGGCGTGCAGCGCACATCGCATCTTGTGGAGCAGATGCTGACCTTGGCAGGGCTGGAGTCCCCGGGCGCACCACGGGCCACCGAGGCCATTGACCTGGTGGCGCTGTGCCGCCAGCACCTGATCGACCTCACGCCCCTGGCCGATGCCCGCGGCATCGAGATGGCCCTGGTGTCGCCGGAAGACTGTCGGGCAACGGTGGTTGTTTCGGCCCTGCACTCCATCCTCGACAACCTGCTGCGCAACGCCCTGAACCACTGCCCGCCCGGCTCGCAGATGGAGTTGCATCTCACGCGGGAGGACGGTCAGTTCCGGCTCGAGGTGCAGGACAACGGGCCGGGCATGCCGGCCGAGGAGCGCGCGCGTGCCTTCGAGCGCTTCTTCCGAGGACAAGGAGCCGGCCCCGGCTCGGGCTTGGGGCTGGCGATCGTGAATGAGGCTGCCCGGCTGCTGGGAGCACGGGTATCCCTGGCAGACAGAGATGGAGGACCGGGACTTCGAGTGACCGTCGAGTGGCGCAACGGCTGACCGTTGATCCAGCGAATGACTGCTCCGGCTCCTTGGGGCGACCGCAATGGGTCGGCCAGCGCCGGTCGGGCACGCGATCTCACCGCCGGAAAGCTGACACCAAAGTTGAGCGACCGGATAGCCGACGTCCGCGGTCGGCAGTGGCCGACCCTTCAGCGACACCCACGTCGCCGAATTCGAAGCCCGGAAGCGGTCACACCACGTGCGAGTCGATCGTGCGACGACCGCAGGCTGGCTAACTGTGAAGAGTCAACAGGTTCTTGCGCGAAGCAAGAAGCCTGGAGATAGGCGGCAAGCACCCGATGCCGTGGTGCTGCCGGTGCCAGTTGTAGAAGTGGTTCCAGACGGGCAGCGCCAGGCGGCGCTGCTCGGAGTTCTCGTAAGTGCGGCCGTAGGCCCATTCACGCAGGGCAGACTGGATGAAGCGCTCGGCCTTGCCGTTGGTCTGTGATCGATAGGCGCGGGTGAACTTCTGCGCGATGCCCAGGTTCTTGCAGGCGCCCGCGAAGGCGGCGGAGCGGAAGGCCGAGCCGTTGTCGGTGAGCACCCGTTCGATGGGCACCTGTAGATCGGCAAAGTAGCGCGTGGCCTGTTGAACGAAGTCCACGGCGCTGGCCTGCTTCTCGTCCGGGTAGGTCCGCGTGAAGGCGATGCGGCTATGGTCGTCGACGGCCACGAAGACGAACTCCCAGCCGACATGACGGGCACGTTGGGTGCGGTCCCCCGTGATCCGGTGGCCGACCTTGTCGAAGCGGCCGAGCTTCTTGATGTCGATGTGAAGCAGCTCGCCAGGCTTCTCACGCTCGTAGCGCTGAACCGGCTCCTGCGGACGCAGGTCGCTCAACCGCGACAGCCCGGCGCGGCGCAGCACGCGGCTGACAGTGGCCTTGGACACGCCCGTGTACGTGGCGATGCTGGCCTGCAGAAGCAGCTTGCGACGCAACTCGATGATGGTGGCGGCCACGCGCGGGTCGATGCCTCGTGGCGACAAGTTCGGGCGCGAGGACTTGTCGAGCAACTGCTCGGCACCGCCAACGGCGTAGCGAGCCAGCCACTTGCGCGCCGTCACGGCGCTGACCCCGTGACGAGCCGCAGCTTCTGACGTCGACAGGCCACGTTCGGTCATGTCTTGGACCATCTCCAGGCGGCGCAGGTAGGTCAATCGGGCATTCTTATGGGTGTTCATCCGGACGAGGGCTTGAGTGGGACGGGCGGTTTGGCGATTGCCAGTCTCTCAAGACCTCTTCGGGTGAACACCCGCAACAACCTATTCAACCTTCACACCTAGGTCGGGCCGAACGACTGCTTCGTGGCGGCAGCCTGGACATCTGCTCTCGGCCAATTGCAGCCGCCCACCCCCGGCGGCTTTCGAGCAGTTCAATCTGGTCGCCGCCAGATCTTGGTCGGCGGTGCTTCGCCAGATGCGCTGCGTCAAGGCTCTTCGGCAAAGCGGTGTTCACCGCACCTTCACGCGCCCTTTGTCTTTGAGCTTGCGGTCCGGACAAGCAATGACCTGGGCGCCAACGTTCAGGCCGGTCTTCACCCAGGCGCTCACACCATTGCGTGCTTCCACGCTGACTTCCTTCACGTTGGCATGGCCGCCTTCCAGAATGAAGATGTCGGGGCGTGACCGGATGGGAAACAAGGCGCTCAGCGTCATGGCAGGAACTCATGGCTCAGCGTCTTGACGTGCCCGACGAAGTAGACCTGGCGACCCGCGGGCCGCACCCAGGCGGCTTCACCGGTCATCGGGACCAGCATGCCGCCCTGCCGCTGGTACTCCGAGAAGGCGCAGTCCCATGGCAGCATCAACATGACCTCGTCCTTCCCCGCACCTGCACCCCGAGCCTTGGCGTGCACCGAGGCGATCAAGCCGGCATCGTCGAACCGGAAGAGCAAGGTCAAGGTGATCGGGTCATCGATGAGGGTGGCACGGGCGGACGCGTTGTCCACCGCCTCCCAGCGCACGCCCTGGCTGTGCAGCAAGGCGGTGGGATACCACGGGCTTTCCGCAAAGTAGCGCATGAACTCGCCGCGTGCGATCTCGCCCTCGCCTTGCGAGTCGGCCACGGTGAACAAACCCGCCACCTTGGCGATCAGCCTGCCGTTGCCGGCGATGTAGCTGTCCTCGACGTGCGCGGGCAGGCCGGGGAACATGAACACCTGGGCATCCCACAGGAAACCCGGCCTGCGGGTGACCACCCGCTGCCGCGATGTGAACGGCTTCCATTGCTCGCCGGCTGCCGACATGTTCATCGTGCCGGTCATCTCGATCCTGGCTGCCGCGATGATCGGTTGCCCGTCGGTCAGCACCTGGCGGAAGTAGCGCCCCACTGGCGGCGGCAGGCCCTCGAGCTCATGCGCGTCGAAGCGCGCGGGTGATGGCAGCCGGCCCTGGGCGCCAACGCTGCCCGATTCGAGCTGGGTGGTGTGCGTGCGAACCAGTTCGGTCCACCGGGTGGCGCCAAGGGCGCGCAATCCGATCGCAAGAACGACCAGTGCGGCAAGCGCAATTCCGACCCACAGCAGCACCGTCATCGTTGTTCCTTGGGCTCTCGCCGTGTCGATCACACCAGGACGGCCTCGACCGGCCGCCGCAGCGAGCGCGGCAGAACCGGACCACGGCCGAAGCGCACGACGAGGTCCGGCCGCTGACCACTCAGGCCCAGTGCGGCGGCGAAGGGCGGCCGCAATGCCGCCACTTCAACCGGCTGGTTCAGGAAGGCATTGCGGATGCCCAGGGCGGTGGCCTGCAGCGCGAAGCGCTCGTAGCAGCGCCCGACTTCAACCCAGTGCGCCTTGTCGGCGGCCTGGCCGACGAAGACCGCGATCCCTGCAGAGCTGCGCACCTGCCGCACGTACTTGTCGTTCTCGCCCTTTGCGGTCAGGAGCCAGCGAAACGCCACATCACCAATCCATGACGGGATGTTCGGGTTGCCGGACGACGCGCTGTAGAGCCCGTCACGCATGCGAATGGCGTCAGCGCCATTGAAGCGGATCCAGTCCTTCAACTCATTGACGAAGGCAACGTCGGCCAGCTGCGCCGAGTTGCCTTGAATCACGTACTCCAGCGTCTGCTCCATCGCCGCGCGCTCCGTCAGCAGCAGCAGGCGCACGGTGTCGGAACTGCCGGCGCGCTGCAGCAGCGCCAGTTCTTCGCTGGACAAGGCCTTGCCGTCGTAGTGACCACGTGTGCATTGGCGCAATGAGAGGGCCGTGAACAAGGGCGTCGTCTGCGCTCGGGTGGGTTCGAGCAACACGCGCACGGCATTGCCGGCCGCGTCGAACTTCGCATCGCCCTGGAGGCCGTGGGCGAGCGCCGCCTGGATCAGGTTTTCGATGGCGCAGCCCAGCGAGACGAAGACATGATGGTTGTCCGGGTCGACCGCAGGGCATCTGCGCGCGGGGTCGGGCAGGACGCTGATCCAACGAAGGTTGGCATCGAGAGCGAACTTCCAGCATTGGGAGTTGTGGCTGGACGGCGCCAAGGTGGCACAGCGGACCAGTTCCCGCCCGAGCGCCGCTCCGCTGAGATCCGTCACCGCACCCTGCTGCCAGGTGCGCTCGGCGACCGCTTCGTAGCCGTCGGACGCAGGCTCCGAGGTGCAACCGGACGACGCCAAGGCACTGGCCGCCAGCAAGGGCGTCGAAACGGCGAACTGTCTGCGTGTGATCATGGTTTCAATGTCCGAGACCGTTGACCGGCGGTCGCTAGAAGGCCCATGACCACCACGCCGGCGGCGATCAGGCCAAGGTCAGACTGCACGCCCAGTGGAAATGAAGCTTGGGCGCCGACAAGGCACCACAGCAACAGGGCGAACAACGGGCTTCTCGGCGTGGGCGGCACTGCGAAGCAGAGGAGGCCGGGAGTGAAGATCGTCGTCGGGCACGGCCGGCCGAAAGTCGGCGTTGCCGGACAGGAATGTCCGACGTAGGCCGACCGTACCGGGTACACCACCAGGGCGAACGCAATGGCCAGGGCAACGAGGAGCCATTGCGCTGGCTACACGGCCATGTTGTGGTCAAGGAAGACCCCGTAGAACTCATCAACCGCGAACGGGAGCGCCATGGCCGACTAGCCTTGACGACCGGCGGGATCTGGGTGTCGTGGAGCCTTGGCTGAGCCAGTGGGAACTCAGAGACGAGCAAGGCCACCCGTGTGGGGCCAACAAGACCGCCGACTTGCTTGGAGTTCGCCATGGCTGGTCCCTGGGTTGGCGTCATCGGGATGGCCGTGGCGTACCGAGTGGCTCTGCCGAAGAGCCTTCCTGCGTACGGTCTGGCGTTGCGCCTGCGATGCGGTCCTCCCAGTCCAGCCAGGCCACCGGCTCCGCTTCAAGGTAACGGCTCACCGCCTCGCCCAGGGTCGAGAAGAAGCGATGCTCGCCGAGGCTGGAGAAGAGGCCGAAGCGCTTGAGCTTGTCCTTGACCGGATCCTTCATCTCGGCAAAACACAGCTCGATGCCCGCTTCGCGCAGGGTCTTGTCGAGTTCGTCCAGTGCATCGGCGGACGTGACGTCCACGCTGGTGATCGGTTCGGCGCCGACGACCATCCACCGCACGGGCGTGGGTGAATCAGCGACGGCGTCGAGAACCCGGCACTTGAACAGCTCGGCATTGGCGAAGAACAAGGGCGCGTCCCAGCGGAACAGCACGAGGCCCGGCACGACGCGCGCCGCGGGATGGCGCGCAATGTCGTGATAGCCCTTGACGCCGTCGACACGGCCCAGCACGGCCGAGTGCGGTCGCCAGCCGTCCCACAGAAACTCGATGACAGCCACGACGATCGCCAAGCCAATGCCGGGCATCGCGCCCAGCAGCGCCACGCCGAGCAGGCAGCCCTTCGACAGCCAGAACTCCCAGCGCTGGATGCGCCAGATGCGGCGCAGGTCGGCGACTTCGATCAGGCCGATGGCCGAGGCGATCACCACGGCCGCAAGGGCGGCCACGGGCAGATCGCTCAAGAGACCAGGGGCCGTCAACAGCATGGCGCCGACAGCCAGTGCGCCGATCACACCGGTGAGTTGTGTCCTGGCGCCCGCAGCCTCTGCCACCGGCGTGCGTGAGGCACTGGCGCTGATCGGAAAGCCCTGGAACAAGCCGGCGGCCAAGTTGGCCGCGCCCAGGCCCACCATCTCCTGGTTGGGGTCGACGAAAGCGGCCGTCCGCCCGGCATAGGTCCGCGACAGCACACTGGTGTCGGCGAACGAGATCAATGCCACCGCCAGCCCACCGAGCAGCACGGGTGTGATGTCGCTGGCGCCCATCGTGGGCAGGGAGAAGCCGGGCAGGCCCTGCGGCAGCGCGCCGAGGACGGGCACGCTCGCCGTGGTGTCTGTACCCGAGGCCAGCTTTTGCAAGGTGACAACCAGGTTCGCGCCAGCGACGGCGATCAATACCCCCGGCACCCTCGGACGGCGCCTGAAAAGGAGAACCGTCAGCAGCGTGCCGGCGCCGATGCCCAGCGCCAACAGGTTCGTCTTGCCCGCCAGCAGGGCAGACACGAACAGGCGCGATTCGTCCAGCAGTCCATGGGCATCGACACTGAAGCCGAACAGGGCCGGCAACTGGCTGGCGATCACCGTCAGTGCGATGCCATTCATGTAGCCGTAACGGATGGGCTTGGACAGCAACTCGGTGATGAAGCCCAGCCGAGCGATGCCTGCGGCGACGCAAAGCGCACCGGACACCAGCGCCATCATGCCTGCCAGCGCGATGGTGCGTTGCGGGTCGCCGGCCGAGAGCGGCAGCACGACCGCGAGGATGAGCGCAGCCAGCGAAGAGTCCGGCCCCAACACCATGATCCGGCTGGGCCCGAACAGCGCGTAGGCCAGCAGGCTGGCCATGGTCGCGTACAAGCCGCAGATGCCGGGCAGGCCCGAGGCGACGGCGTAGCCGATGCCCACCGGCACCAGCACGGCCGTCAAGGCCAGACCGGCCACCACGTCGTGCGGCAGCCAGGCCATGTCGTAGTGGCGAAGGACTTGCCAACCTGGTAGCCAGCGACTCCAGCCGGCCTGATGGCTCGCCAACTGATGTTGCAGCGGCCGCGCAACGCGGCCTTTCTCCGGCAAGGTCGATGGGGGGGTGGGAGGGTTCATGGAGGACATCGCACTGACAGGCGTTCAGTCTCTTTCCCGGCCGCCCTTGCCGCGTTCTCTCTGGCCCTTGCCTTCATCCTCGCCGCTGGTACTGCGGTGGCAGCGCACGCAGTTGTCCAGGCTCTCGGAAACGCCTTCTTCAAGGTGCTTGGCCTGCATGTTGGCCGGCGTGTGCTCGTGGCAACCGTAACAGGTGTATTGCTTGTCGTTGTTGCCGGTGTGGCAGGCCATGCAGTTATGGTCGTTCAGCTGCTGGTGGAACGACACCTTCAACCAATTGACATGGACGATCGCGACGCCCCTGTTCATCCGAAGACCGAAATCCGGTAGCTTGTGTCATGCGATGCACCGGTCTGCCGTGGCGCCGCGCAGGGGCTGATGGCAGGCAAAGCTATTGGTGGTCCATTCGGCATGTCCACCGTCATGGGCCCGGTCACCACAGGCTCGGAGTAGGCCGAACACTGCGCAATCGCTCATGCGCAAACGATCAAAGCCGAGGCGGCGACGCGACGGATCACAGACGTGAACATGGTCAAGCGCTACTTCTTCATCGTGAGTTCGTCGTGAATGGTGTGCGTGCCGTCCGAGGCACGTGCGATCTTGATCGCCTCGTCAATCTGTGCCTGGCTGTCGAGCACCCCGATCAGCCGGACATCGCCTTTCAAGGTCACGACATTGATGTCGAAGCCCTTGAGCAGGTCGCTTTGCCGCAAGGCGGTCCTCACGTGCTCGGTCACGTCGATGTCCGAGACATTCGCGACGGTTGCCTTGGACGCAGACGTCGGCACCGGTGCCTCCGGCTGCTTGGAGCAGCCGCTCGCCAACATCATCGTGGCGAGCAAGGCGCCGCAGACCCACACGCCGGTGTACTTGTTCATGTGAGGACGCTCCAGTTGTCAGGTCAGCTTGTTCTGACCTGACCGCCACCGTGACATGCTTCATGCCGCCTGTCCGTGCGGTGGAGAACACGGTCACGTGATCCTCGATCCGCAATCCCGCTGCCATCGCGATGGTGCCGCCCACGTGGACAGCGCGCGGCGCACATGGACCGACGGTCGACGATCGCAGACCTGCCCTCACGGAACGGGACAAGTCGGCGCCTGCGCTTCAGGTTCGGCACGAATGTTCCGCCACCCGCGCAGCCCCAGCTTGCGAGCCTCTTCAAGCAGAAGGACCGACGAGGCAACCCCTGCGGCAACACACGCGTCCGCCCACGCCATGCCTGTGGTGCCGAAAAGGCGCGTGGCAGGCCCCCAATGCGTCGCCAGCATCTGCAGCAGGAGCGCTGCGCCCAGTGACACCCACAGCATGCGGTTGCTGAAGAACTGCGCGTTGAAGGCCGATCCGTTCTCGTTGCGCGCATTGAAGACATTGAAAAGCTGGAAGAACACGAAGGTCGTGAAGGCCATCGTCAACGCGCGATCCTGCGGCCCGGTCTGCAGCCCGTGGTGCAGCACGCCCAAGGTACCGATCATCATCGTGGTGCCGTAGGCAACGACACGCGCGACACGCTTCAGCGGCAGCACCGGCTCGCCCCGTGGACGGGGAGGCTCGTTCATGATGCCGGGGCGCGCGGCGTCAAGCGCGAGCGAGACGGCCGGCGGCCCGTCCATGATGATCGCGACCCACAGGATCTGCAGCGCGGTGAAGGGCTCGGGCAGGCCCAGCAATGGCGCAGTGAAGACCGTGAGGATCGCGCCGATCGTCGTCGACAGCTGGAAACGCAAGAACTTGAGGATGTTGTCGTATAGCGTGCGACCGTGACGCACGGCGGTGACGATGGTCGAAAAGTTGTCGTCGGTCAGCACCATGGTGGCGGCCTCCTTGGCCACCGCCGTGCCGGCCACGCCCATGGCCACACCGATGTCGGCCTGCTTCAAGGCGGGCGCATCGTTGACCCCATCGCCCGTCATCGCCACGACGTGGCCCTTGGCCTGAAGCGCGCGCACGATCGCCACCTTGTTGCCTGGCGACACCCGGGCAAAGACGGCCACATCGTCAACGGCTTCTGCAAGCTGCCGCGCGTCCATGCGGTCGAGTTCCGCGCCCGACACGGTGCGGCCCGCGAGTCCCAGCACCCCGGCGATGGCGGTTGCGGTGGTCTGGTGGTCGCCCGTGATCATCTTGACGGCGATGCCAGCGTGCTGGCACTCGGCGATGGCTTGCCTGGCTTCGGCACGCGGCGGGTCCATCAGGCCGACCAGTCCGACGACACACAACTCGTCGACGAAGATTGACAGGTCGCCGGTCGCATCGAAGCCACTGGCCGGCAGCGTGCGCGTGGCAATCAGCAGGCCGCGCAGCCCGCGTCCGCCGAGCGCCTGGTAGTCGGCGTCGAACTGCAATCGGCGCGGCGCGTCGATCGGCTGCGGCAACTCGGCCGTGTTCGAGCTGGTTCGCCAGGTCGAACAACGGGCCAGCAGCACGTCAGGCGCGCCCTTGACGAATACCTGAACCTGCTCGCCGTCGGCATGAAAGGTCACCATGAACTTGTGGGCCGAGTCGAAGGGCAATTCGGCGACGCGCGGCAAGGTGTGCTCGACCACTTCGCGCACCACGCCGCCCTTGGCGGCCAGCACCAGCAGCGCAGCCTCCATCGGGTCGCCGATGAATTTGCCATCCTCGATGCGGCTGTCGTTGCAAGCCACCAGCGCTTGCAGCAGCGCGGTCAGCTCGGCCGCAACCATGGGTTGTGCTGATGCAGCGCCTGATTCGGTGATCGAACCCTTCGGGTCGTAGCCCTCGCCCGATACCTCGTACGTCCGGCCTTGGCATCCGAAGGTCGTTGCCGTCATCTGGTTCAGGGTCAGCGTGCCGGTCTTGTCCGAGCAGATGACGGTGGTGCAACCGAGGGTCTCGACACTGGCCAGTCGCTTGACGATCGCGTGCTGGCGGGCCATCTTGTGCATGCCCAGCGCCAGCGTGACCGTGACGACCACGGGCAAGCCCTCCGGCATGGCGGCCACGGCCAAGGCGATGGCATCCAGCAGGATGTGCGGAAGGTCCTTGCCGCGCAGAAGCTGCATCAGCGACAACAAGGCCACCAGCGTCAACGCCATGGCGCCGAGGCACTTCGCGAGCTGGTCGAGCTGAACCTGCAAGGGAGTCGGCACCTCGACGGTGGCCGCCAGGTCACGCGACAACTTGCCCATCTCGGTGTGCGAGCCGGTGGCCGTCACCAACACTTCGGCGCGCCCCCGAGTCAGCAACGTGTTCATGTAGACCATGTTGCTGCGGTCGCCGAGCGGCGCGTCTTCGCTTGCGAGTGGTTCGCACTGTTTGGCTGCAGGCTGGGATTCGCCCGTCAACGCTGACTCATCGACCTCAAGGCCCGCAGCCACGATCAGCCGGCCGTCGGCGGACACGCTGTCCCCCGCTTCGAGCAGCAGGATGTCACCGGGCACCACCGCTTCGGCGTCGATCTTCTGGCTGCTGCCATCGCGCCGCACGGTGGCGCTGGCCGGCAGCATGGATTTCAGCGCGTCCAGGCTGCGTTCAGCGCGGTACTCCTGGTAGAAGCCGACCAGCGCGTTGACGACGACGACGGCCAGGATGACCGAGGCATCCTTGACGCTGCCGACCCATGCCGCCAGCAGCGCTGCGCCCAGCAGGATGACGATCATGACGCTCTTGAACTGCGCCAGCAGCACCCGCCAGGGTGAGCGCGGAGGCGTGACGGGCAATGCGTTCGGTCCCCACTTCGCCAGGCGCTCGATGCGCTGCTGACGGCCGAGACCGACCTCCGCTCGCACGTCCAGTGCCGACGCGACGGCGTCCGCAGTGTCCGTGTGCGCCGCCGTCGGCAGTTGGGCGCATGTCAAGGCGTGCGCCTCTGATTCGGCGTCGTGCGATCGTGTCCGCGCAATGCAGGGGCAGTCCGCCGTAGCGGTTCGTACTTGGTCATGTTGCCTTTCGAGCGGGGCTCCTATCCGGCTTGCGCGCTACCGCCCGCAGATGGTTGCTCGCAGCTCTTGCCCATGCCCGGACTGGCCGTGTCGCTCGCTGCTCGCAGCATGAACCTGCCCTTCGCCAGGGTCTGTGTGACAGCCCACCAAGCATCCCTGACGAGCTCGGTGCTGCGGCCAGGTCTGCACCTCATTCCAGCCGTCGTCGCCTGGCGCACTTGAGCGATCCGTGTCCCTCCGCACAGGCCCCGACCGGGATCGGTCGCACCGTGCCTGATGGTCAAGGTCTCCTGTCGCGAGATGGCGGATCACCCTCGAACAGTGCCAAAGCATCACGCGATGCAAGCCCTGATCTACAACGGACCCGGCAACAAGAATCTCGAAGACCGGCCCAAGCCCGTCTTCCAGGCGCCGACCGACGCGGTGGGCGCTGGCGTGACCGCCTTCAAGTCCGGTGACCGGGTGCTGATCTCCTGCATCAGTGCCTGCGGCCGCTGCGACCTCTGCCGCAAGGGCATGTATTCGTGCTGCACGACCGGCGGCTGGATCCTGGGTAACAAGATCGATGGCACCCAGGCCGAATTCGTTCGGATTCCATATGCCGACACGAGCCTCTATCCGATCCCCGCTGGCGCCGACGAAGAAGCGCTGGTGATGCTGAGCGATATCCTGCCCACCGGCTTCGCGTGCAGGGTGCTCAACGGCAAGGTACAGGTGGGCGGCAGCGTGGCCATCGTTGGCTCCGGGCCGATCGGTCTTGCTGCGCTGCTGACCGCGCAGTTCTATTCGCCTTCGCAGATCATCATGATCGACCTCGACGCCAACCGCCTGGCGGTGAGCCAGCGCTTCGGGGCGACAGACATCGAAGCAGTGGGCATTCCGGCCACCTTCGAACTCTGCCAGGACATCGTCTCGCCGGGCGGCAACATCGCCAACGTGGGCGAGCACGGCGTGAAGGTCGACCTGCACCTCGAGCGGCTGTGGTCGCACAACGTCACGATCACCACGCGGCTGGTGGACACGGTGACGATCCCGATGCTGCTGAAGACCCTGCAGTCCAAGCGCATCGATGCCGGCAAGCTGATCACCCACCGCTTCAAGTTCGACCAGATCCTCTCGGCCTACGAGACCTTCGGCAAGGCATCAAGCACCAAGGCGCTCAAGGTCATCATTGAAGCCTGAAGGCGGGTAGCCATGGCCGCCGCTGCCGTCTTGCAACCCGTGACCGTCATTCCGGTCCGCCCGTTCGGGGGCAAGGCCAGCCCCTTGTGCCGCGCCTTGAATGGCGACGCTTTGCATCACTTCACGCCACCTTCGGACCACGGTACGGAAACGACCGGCTGCTTCGGGGCGCGGAATTCAGGGTCGCGGATGTCGATTCAGGGGCGATTTGAGCCCGCCGGGGCAAAGAGGACCGGTCGATCGCGGTCCGAGGTCTCGCGTGGCTGTCACGCACGTCCCCTGTTCCAACGCATTGATGACGCTCATGGTGGCTCCGGCTGCCGGGCTGGATGTCGGCTTGATGGTGCCTACCGAGCGTAGGCCCTAAGACGGCGACCGGCAGCGCGCGCTGCATTGCTGACTTCCACCTTTGACTCCATGCGTCCCCTCGCTCCGCTCGGTCGGGCCGTTGCGCTTCGCGTCGAGTCTTGGGACTGCGTCCCGCGTCTCGCCCCCGTTGGGCTGCCGTCCCTGACGCAACCCGGCCAGGCCGGCCCTGCCGGCGGGATGTCGACGCGCGGCCCGTTCCCGTGCCCGGTGATCGCGGGCCTGACCGCCCAGATCGCCTGAGCGGCTGCGCCGCCCAGGCCGGCCCGCTGGCCGAACAGCCGGTCGTCCCGCTTCGCGTGCTTCGCGGCTGATCGACCTCACCGGTCACCCGCCACGCCCGTTGCCGGGCCGCGCGAAGCCCATCCCAACCGCCGATCCGGCTCACCCCGTCTCGCCCGCCGCGCCAGTCGTCCGCTGACGCTCCCTTGGTGTCACGCCGGCCGCAGAGCCGCCGGGGTTCGGGTCATCGCGGTCGACTTCGATGCTCTTCGCCGCCCGCAGGCGGTTGGCAGCCCTGCGCCAGACCGGCCCACCGCGCTCCCCCCACCAGCCCCCGTCCTGTGGGCGAGGGGGACTTGTGGGGGGATCTTTCAGCGTTGGGCCAGGAGACTGGCGCACCGCACCGGCTGCTGGGATTCAACACCACCCTTCCCCAACCCCTTCCCGTGAGGGAAGGGGCCTTGCCCACCCCCCGCCCGCCCGTGGGCGGGTGCGAGGAAGGTCCAAGCGAGAGGATCGGTTTCCAGGGACACCCGGATCGGGGCCCGGCCGATGCGCTCACGCAAGGAGTCCGTCATGGCCCACGTCCACGTCACCCAGCGCCACGCCCACCTGGCCGGCGCCGTCAAGCTCGACACCGTCAACGGCCGCGAAGGGCCGATCGCCCGTGCGGTGCTCACCGCCATCAGCAACACCCGCCGCGGATCCGGCGACCAGCGCCACGAGGACGCCACCGCGATCCAGTGGACCCTGTGGGGCGCCCAGGCCGAGAACGCCGCGCGCTACCTGGGCAAGGGCTCGCACGTGAACATCGTCGGCCGGGTCCGGAATCACCGCTACGAGAAGGACGGCGAGACGGTCCACACGCTGACCTTCACGGCCGACGAGATCGACTACCTCGACAGCCGCGCCGAGTCCGAGGCCCGCCGGGAACGCGAGGGCCAACCCGAGCAGCGCGACGTTCACGGCGACGATAACGAGGCCCGCACGCCGGCCACCGCCGCCAGCGCGCACCAAGGCCGCACCCGCCCGAGCCACAAGCCGCGCAGCGACCGCCAGGCCCGCCCCAGCGCGGCCTGAACCGGCACGACCCGTCCCGACACGACCGGGTCGGCCTGGCTGGCCCGGTTCCTTCCCGCACCCGCAGGAGATGACCATGCACCCGTTCACCCCGTCCGCTTCGACGCCGTCGACCCGCCCGCAGCTCGCCACCCGCTTCGCCCGCAACACCCGCGTCCACCGCAGCGACACGCCGCTCGACGACGAGCAGTTGCGCCTGGCCGCGCCGTCCATCTTTGCCGAGGGCAAGCACGCCAGCCGCTCGGAGCGCTACACCTACATCCCGACCATCGAGGTCCTGCGCGGCTTGAAGCGCGAAGGCTTCGAGCCCTTCATGGTCGCGCAGAGCCAGAGCCGCATCGAGGGCAAGACCGCCTACACCAAGCACCTGATCCGCATGCGCCACGCCGGGCAGGTCCAGGCCCGGGGCCGCGACAGCGAGGCCAACGAGATCATCCTGATCAACAGCCACGACGGCGCCAGCGCCTACCAGATGCCGGCCGGGGTCTTCCGCTTCGTGTGCTGCAACGGCCTCGTGGTCGGGCAGGTCGCGCGCGACATCCGCATCCCGCACAAGGGCCACATCGAGCACGAGGTCATCGAGGGCGCCTACCGCGTGCTGGAGGACTTCGCCGCCGTCAACGAGTCGACCGCGCAGATGAAGGCGATCCGCATGGACGAACCGGAAGAACGCGCCTTCGCGACCGCCGCCCTGGCCTTGCGATTCGGCGAGACCGTCGACGGCCAGCACCCCGCGCCGGTCAGCGTCGACCAGCTCATGATGCCGCGCCGCTTCGAGGACATCGGCCCCAGCCTGTGGCACACCTTCCAGCGGGTCCAGGAAAACGCCCTGCGGGGCGGCCTGCCCGGTCGCAGCGCTCAGGGCCGCCGCATCGAGACCCGGCCGGTCGGCAGCATCGACCGCAGCGTGAGCCTCAACTGCGCCTTGTGGATCCTGGCCGAGGAGATGCGCGGGCTCAAGGCCTGATCCCGGACCGATCGGGGCGGCCGATCCGCCCCGGTGATGGATCGGGACCCGGATTCATCGCCCCCAAGCCCGCGCGCTGGCGCCATCGTGGAGCCAGCGCGTGTTCGTCGTGTCGGACGCAGGACAGGGGGGGGGCTCAAAAAACGGCTCGCCGTCCGCTTGGCGGCCGGCTCGCGAGGCCCGGCACCGGCCCGTCGGGGACCGGGTGCCGGGCAGCCTTCGATGCGCGCGCGTCAGTGCCTCGGCAGCAACATGATCACGACGTAGGTCAGCGACGCCGAACTCACCGCCGTCAGCGCGTGCGAGATCCAGTCCCACCAGGGGTGATCGAGTCGCTGGTGCAACTGGTCCAGCGGGCCGACAAGCCGCGCCAGGCTGGGCCGCAGCAGGTCCGCGAACATCTGGTTGGCCGCCTTGTTCATCGCCTCGGCCTGGGCCGCCGCGATCTCTTCGGCCTTCTGCGTGGCGAGGGCCTCGTTGCGCTGGCGGGCGTCCCGCTCGGCGGCCAGCTTCAGGTCGTGGAGCTGCTTCTGAAAGACGTTCGTCTGGTGCCCCAGCGAGAGCGCCGCACGCACGAAACTCTTGTCGGCACCTTCCAAGATGAGCTGGCAGCGCTCGAGCCGGTCCAGCAGCTTGCCGAGGTCCCCGATCGCTTCGGCCAGCAAGGCTTCGCGGGTGGTGTTCGGGTGGCTCATGGCGTGGTCCTCTCGGGGCTGTCCGTGGCCGGTGCCTTCGGTCCCGTGGTCCCCAGGCCCAGGGCCGCGAAACAGGCGTCGAGTTCCGGGACGACACCGAGCGCGAGGCGTCGTGTCGCCAGACGCTGGGCCAGCGCGAGTCGCTCGGTGCTGTCGGCGGCCCGTTGGATCAGGGCCTTGTAGTCGGTCGTGTCGGCGGCCAGGGCCACCAGGTCGGCGCCGCTGCCCTTGATGCGCCCGTAGATCTCGTTGCTGCCGAGCCGGCAGGCCAGGGACAGTTCGGCCGAGCGCGTCATCTGCGCGAACGACAGCACCGGCTCGAACACCCGTTCGAGCTCGCTGCCGTCCTCGACCATGTTGAAGACCACGCGCACCTTGGTGGCAGGGATGCCGATGCGCGCCAGTTCGGCCAGCGTGGCAATGGTGTCCTGCTGTTGCTTGGCGGCCGGCACCGTCGGGATGACGTAGTGGTCGAAGTCCTCGTGGCTACCTTGGTAGCGACGCATCAGCCCGAGCAGTTCCTCGACGTTGCTTGCACCGATGTCGACCACCACGTCGTCGACCACCTGCAGGAACTCCTGCAGTTCGGCGAACTGACGGCCCCGGATGACATGGTCCTGGTCCTCGCCGGCGTTGATGCTCTCGATCGAGATGAGCGCGGCGCCGGGCAGGCGAGGGGCCAGCAGGTGGCGGGCGATCGTGGTCTTGCCCACGTTGCCCGAGAAGCTGATGACGGCGACTTTCATGGCGGGTTCCTCTCCTGCAGCAGGGGGTTGGTGATGCGGCTCTTCATGAAGGCCTCGGCGATGGCCTGGCCGCTGCGGGTGTCCGAGCTCAGGCCCGACGGCAAGGCTCGAACGGGTCCGACCGCCGTCGACGTCACGGGCGACATGGGCCGTGCCAGCAAGGCGGCGACCGGTGGACTGCTGGCGCCGCGAACGCGGACCACCTCGCGGTACACGGTGCTGCGGCCGACCACCACGCCGACCGAGCCCAGCGCGAGGCGGATGGCCTCCAGGCTGTGACCGGCGCCATGCAGCCGCTGGATCTCGGCGGCATACGCCAGGGCCTTGCGGGTGGCTCGGCCTGGCGGGCGCGTGGGGTGCAACTCCATGTCGTCGGTGGGTGAGGGCGACGAGCCGAGTCTGGTGCGGAGTCCCCGGCTTGTGGGCGATGACTTCGGGGACCGATTCGTCGTGCGGACAGCCTGGGACGAATCGGGACGACGCCGATGGCGGCGATGACGGAGACGGTGGCCTCAGGTGTTCCGGTCGTGTTCCGGTCCCGTTCCGCTCTTGTTCCGGATTCGTGCCGGTCCTGTTCCGCTCGTGTGCCGGTTGTGTTCCGGTCGCGTGCCGGCTGGAGGCCTGAGCCGGGGTGCTTCGTGGTCGCTGAGAGGGCCTAAAACGATGGATCGGCGCGCGAAGTCACCGATTCAATGCCTTCGATCGAGGTCAATACAGAAGGCGTGGGTGAGTGCAGAGATAGGCGCAGTGGCGCCAGTTGTCGGACACGGTCGAACCTGCCCTACGAGGTCAGGAACCCGACATGTCCGCGAAATCGGGTGACCGGATCAGCGTCGACCTGCAGGGCCTGAAGGTAGAGCTTGTGGCGCGTGCCGACGATCGCGTTGCGCCGTCCAGCGGGTGTCGCTGCGCATGCGGCAGGTCCACGCGCTGGCCTTGAACGAAGCGGCCCGCCGCGCGGGTTTTGACCTGGGCGACTACGTGGCCGGACTGCTCGATGGTTTGGCCGTGCTTGGTAGCGGGGATGGCGACCGGCTCGCGTGCCTCGCGGAGGCCTCTTCGTTGAAGGCAGACGATCGCGGCCTGACCAGCGCGTTGAAAATGGTCGAGGTCCTCGAACTCTGCCGGCGGCAGATATCCCAGGGGCTCCATCAGCCGGTGGTGGTTGAACCAGGACAACCATTCCGGCGTGGCCATCTCGACGTCCTGCTTGGTATTCCAGGGGCCGCGCCGGTGGATGACCTCGGCCTTGTTCAAGCCTTTGATGGTCTCGGGCCACGCATTGTCATGGCTGTCGCCCGTAGATGACACCGAGGACTCGATGCCAGCCTCGGTCAGGCGCTCGGTGTAGCTAATCGACAGGTATTGCGATCCCCTGGGGAATGGCAAATGAGGCTGTCCTGCTTGGCCGGGCGGCGTGCGTACAGCGCCTGTTCCAGTGCGTCGAGCACGATCTCGGTGTGCATCGAACTGATCTGGCGCCAGCCGACGATGCGCCTGCTGAAGACGTCCACGACGAAGGCGACGTAGACCCAGCCTTGCAAGGTCGAGACATAGGTGAAGTCCGAGACCCATAGCTGGTTGGGACGCTCGGCGCGGAACTGTCGATTGACCCGATCCAGCGGGCACGGCGCCTTCGGATCGGCCAACGTGGTGCGCACCGCCTTGCCCCGCCGCACACCGTGCCAGCCGTGCTGGCGCATCAACCGCTCGACTGTGCAGCGCGCCACGGCCTTGACTTCGCTTCGGCGTTGACGCTAGACCGAAAATCGGCGCCATAGACCTGCAGGTTGGCGTTCCAGACCGCTTCGATCTTGGGCGCCAGGGCCATGTCGTGCAGCGCCCGAGGGTTGCAAAGCAACGGCCGCCTGCGCCTCGCCGCATTGCGCCGATATGCCGACGGAGCGATCTGCAGCACCGCGCGGATCGGCTCGACCCCGTGGGCATCACGGCGTTTGTTCACCAACGCGTACTTCACTTCAGCCGGCAGTCGAGCTCGGCCCGGGCGAAGAACGCGCTGGCCAGCTTCAGGATCTCGTCGGCATAGCGCAGCTCGCGGTTCTCGCGCTCGAATTCGCGGATGCACTGCGCCTCCGCCGTGGTCATCCCATCACGCACGCCGGTATCGCGTTCGTGCTGCTTGACCCAGTTGTCCAGCGTCTACGCCGTGCAACCGATCTTGCCGGCGATCGACTCGATGCACGCCCACTGCGAGGCATCTTCGTTGCGGTGCTCGTACACCATGCGCACGGCACGCTCGCGCACCACGGAAGACAACTTCGACTTCCTGACGATGGCTTCATTTTCTCAAATCATGGAGCCTCCGCGGAAGGAGGGGCGGTTCAGGCGGGTTAACGGAACATCCTTTAAGGGGGGGCAAATGTCCAGCTACTTGTTCACGCCGATGATTTACAAGCCGAAGGTAAATGTTGCACGCTTGACACGCGCTCAATATTGGCACAGCGTTTTTGCGGTCAGCAAGAACTGGGCGGCGCCGATCAAGGATGAGTCATGAGCCATGCGGTTGTCCCGACTACATTGACAGCTTCGATTCACACAGGAGACGAGTCAGCAACTGCCTCTGCCCCGATATCTACTGCGCGCGCGACCGGTGCCAGCTTGTTGACGCTGGCAGTTGCAGCCTGTGGTGGTGGTGGAGGAGGAGACAGTGTTTCAGGGGCAACAACGCCCACGCCACAACCTTCGCCCTTTGGCCTGGGAGCAGCCGACAAATCTGCGGCGAGGTTCCTTCTGCAGGCCACGGTGGGGATCACCGATGCCGACTTCGCAGCGATCAAGGCACAAGGTGCGGCCGCATGGCTCACAGCGCAGATGTCAATGCCAATGGGGGAGCGCGCTTGGGACTGGATGATCAGCGTTGGCCTCGGCGACATCGACTCGCGTGCGCTCTATGACAGCGGCGCCTTCACTGTCGAGGCGCCTTTGGCGCGTCAGATGACCATTGCACCTGACGCCGTGCGTAAGCGCGTAGCGCTGGCGTTGTCAGAGTACTTCGTCGTGTCCACCTATGTGGCCGGTATGCCCTGGACCGGCTTGGCCATGGCGCACTACTGGGATCAACTCAACGAGCATGCCTTTGGCAATTTTCGCGACCTGCTCGAAGCGATGACGCTCAATCCGACCATGGGCGCATGGCTCAACACGCGTGGCAACCTGAAGGAAGACGCCGCTTCCGGCCGCGTGCCGGACGAGAACTATGCCCGCGAAGTAATGCAGCTGTTCACGCTTGGCCTGGTTCAGCTGAACTTGGACGGTACGCCCAAGACTGGCGCCGGTGGCCAGCCGCTGCCTAGCTACACCCAGGACGATGTGAGCAACCTGGCTCGTGTTTTCACCGGATATGACTGGTGGGACGACGGTCGCCGCTTCGTCGCGCCGGCCACGAACAGCGGCCGTCCTTATCCAGAGTACACACGCCGAGCGATGGTTTTTGATGCTAGCCGTCATTCGACCCTTTCGGCAGATTTTATCGGCATCAGCATCCCGGCCAACACCGATGGTGCTGCCGCACTTCGCCTGGCGCTCGACGGCTTGTTTCAGCACCCCAATGTCGGGCCGTTCTTCGGTCGGCAGATGATCCAGCGCTTGGTGACTAGCAATCCTAGCCAGGCCTATGTGGCGCGTGTTGCGGCAGCGTTCAACGACAACGGCGCAGGCGTGCGTGGCGACCTGAAGGCGGTTTGGCGAGCCATCCTTCTGGATGCCGAGGCACGCAGTGACGCTGGCCTCACGTCGACCACCCACGGCAAGTTGCGGGAGCCGATGGTGCGAGTCTTCCAGTGGATGCGAAGCTTCGCCGCCAGCTCGCGCAGCGGCCTATGGCCATCGCAGTGGCCAGTGGCCGATCCCCTGTACTGGTTCGGCCAACTCCCGCTGTCATCGCCGTCGGTGTTCAATTTTTTTCGCCCGGGGTACGTTCCACCTGGAACGTCAATGGCTGTTTCTGGAGCCACCACTCCCGAGTTCCAGATCGTCAACGAATCCTCGGTGAGTCAGTGGGTCAATTTCATTGACCGGCTGAACCTGGTTGCAGGCGTTCCGTCGTTTGCGGGTCCAAGTGACGACTTGATTGTCGACTTCACGGCCGAGAAGCCGTTGACTGCCGATCTCGTCGCATTGATCAGGCGGCTCAACCTCCTGCTGGCGGCCGGGCAGATATCGGATGTGACCGCACAACGCATTGTTGATGTCCTGAAACTGGGTGGCGCTGCGCAACCGGGCTCAAGCGACGAAGTCAAGCGTTTTCGTGTCATTGCTGCAGTCACGATCGTGATGAGCTGCGCCGAATATCTGGTTCAGAAGTAAGGATCCCCCCGTGTACTTGATTGATCCGGTTTCTGCCAGTCGCCGCGCCTTCCTGCAACGCATGTGTCGGCTTGCCGTGGCCGGCGCCGCCACGCCCTTGGGGATGAATCTGGCAGCCATAGGTGAGGCAGCCGCATTCAATGCCACTGACTACAAGGCGCTGGTCTGCGTCTTCTTGTACGGAGGCAATGATCACGCCAACACGGTCGTCAATTACGATCAGGCCAATTGGACCGCTTACAGCAACATCCGCCAGCTTGGTGCGGCGGGCCTGGCAATTGACCGCCCATTGCTCGCCGCCACGCGCCTGACACCGGCCGTGCCACTGGGGGGTGGCCTGGAATACGCACTGAATCCGGCCATGCCCGCCCTGACCGACCGGTTCAATGCTGGCCAAGCCGCGGTGCTGTTGAACGTTGGGCCTCTCGTCCGGCCGACCACCCGTGCTGAATTCTTTAGCCCTGACCGTGCGCGATACCCCTTGCCGCCGCAACTCATGTCGCACAACGACCAGCAGTCGGTCTGGCAGGCGCAGGGTGCCGAGGGCTCTGCGGTGGGCTGGGGCGGTAACTTGGGCGATTTGGCACAGTCCAGCAATGGCAACTCCCTGTTCACCTGTATTTCGGCCACAGGCAATGCGGTATTTCTTACCGGCGACAATGCCATCCAGTATCAGATCAGCCGTGTCGGAGCAGTGCAGATCAGCCCTGCCGCAAGTGCACCACATGGTCTGCGCTCAGCGCCGTATTCTTCACAAGCGGCCGCATTGGTGCGTGCCTTGCTGACCGAGAGCCGCAGCCATGTTTTGGAGAATGAATACAACCGCGTCACTCGACGCGCCATCGAGGCTGAAGCGCAGATGTCGGCGGCCCTGGGTGGCGTAACGTTAAACACCGCTTTCCCTTCGGGCAATACGCTGGCCGATGAGTTGCGCATCGTGGCCCGCACGATTGCCGCGCGTGGCACGCTTGGCAACAGGCGTCAGGTCTTTCTGGTATCCCTGGGAGGTTTTGACACACACGACCGACTAATGCAAGACCAGCCGCTGCTGTTGAAGAAGGTGGACGATGCGCTGGCCGCCTTCTACCAGGCCACGGTGGAGCTCGGCGTGTCCAATCAGGTGACAGCCTTCACGGCATCGGACTTTGGCCGTGCGCTGGCCAGCAATGGCAATGGAACCGACCACGGATGGGGCGGCCATCACTTCATCATGGGCGGCGCCGTGCGCGGCCAGTCCTTCTACGGAACGCCACCGCCCGTCAGCATCGGGAACTCTGCTGCGCCGGAAGATCAGTGGCACATCGGCCAAGGCCGGCTGATTCCGTCAACCTCGGTCGACCAATATGCTGCCACGTTGGCGAAGTGGTTTGGCGTCAGTTCGACCGAGATGAACGCCATCTTGCCGAACTTGTTGAATTTCGGCGCCGCCGCCGGATACCCGACGGATCTAGGTTTCTTGGCTTGAGCATTACGAGCGTCGTCTGTGTTGCTGGGCTGAGCATGCCGGCATGTTCGTAATAACCCTGCGCTCAACTGCATAAGCACGACGAATGCGACACAATCTAGTCAGCTGGTTAGTCCCATCTTGCATCAGCTTCGGTCAACCCGCCAGCTATTTTGGCCAGTTATGTGCCGTTCGGACCGATTCGCGTTCGTTGAAATCCAGTTTTTTCAGTCAGATATACAATTGGCTTACTTCTCGCGATCGTTGCGGTGCTTCAGGTCTCTTGGATTGAGCCAGACCTCGAATAGAGGCGGCGGATTCAAGCCTGAGGTGCAACACCTCACCCACCCGGTAAGGTGTGAAAATGACGATGAGATACCGACAACTGCAGCCCTAACAGGCTGCTGAATTACCTTGATGAAGGCTGTTCTGCTCGCACCTCAAAGGGTGCCCTACCCCTTGGTTCGCTCATAAAAACGTCTGTAGGCCGCTCTACGAGCTCGGCCTACAGGGACGCACAAGCCCGGAACGGTATTTCAGCAGCCTGCTAAGAACGAGTGACGCTGGCGAGCTTGCTTCAGCAAGGACACAGCCTACGTTCGATTGCCAAGGTGCTTGAGCGCAGTCCCAGTTCCCTCAGCCTCGAACTGGCCCGCAATGGCGGTGCGGCTGGGTATACGTCGCAACCGGCTCTGCAGGCCACTTCGGTGCGCCGGGTGAGGAGTCGACCGCTGCCCAAGCTGTACGCCGATGGCGCGTTATCGCACATCGACTCGCGCCTGCTGACGTGGCTGTGGTCGCCATGCCAGATCGCCCGGACAGTGCGTAGGATTTGGCCCGACAAACCTGAACTGCACGTCTCGCATAAGACGATCTAAAACGCCATCCAAGCGATCCCAAGGGCGAGTTGCGCAGGCGCTGGTGGCCTGCCTGCATCAGGCCCATAACACCCGTCGGCCGCGCTCGGGCGGCGAGAACCGACGTGAGCAGATTCCGGTGATGTTCGGCATCCACGTGCGTCCGCCTGAGATTGAAGACTGGGCCATGCTTGGACACTGGGAAGCGACGTTATCAAGCGGGAGGTGAACCGCTCCAGCGTGGGTGTGCCCGTCGAACGCACCAAGCGTCTGGTGTTGCTGGCCAACATGCCCTACGCTACGGCTGAGTCGGCAAGGGCGGCCTTCACTGCCAAGCTCAACGGGATTGCATATACATTGCGCCAAACGTTGATCTACGACCAGGGCAAGAGAATGGCGCGTCATCGTGAACTCGACCGCGATACCAATTTAAATGTCTACTTCTGCGACCCGCACAGCCGATGGAAGCGCGGCGGTCGCGAGAACATCAACGGCTTGTTGCATCAGATGCTGCCCAAGTGCGCGGCCTTGTCGATCAATGAATAGGAGACCCTCGATGCCACAGCCGATCTGCCCAACAACCGACCTTGCGAAACCCTAGCCTGGCGAACACCGCTCCAGGCCTTAAAACAATCGATGCAGGTGGCAGCAGAAAAGGCCGTCGGAACAAACCATTAATATGGCGGGTGTTGCACTTCAGATCTGAATCCGCAATTTTATTCGTTATTGGAACTCGCGATGACATGTCGCATGTCGGATTCTGCAGTCGACTCCGATAGGCTGTGGCCTGCCATCGATCGCTTGTTCCGTACCACTCGGGATCCTGGACTCGCAATCTTCACGCTGCCACGCACGGACCTTCTCGATCCTTTCCATTCATCCACCCGGTCTGCCCACCACTGCATCAGTTCGCGCCTTTCTTCCAGCCATTGCGCCCGGTTGTACGCAGCGCGAACTGAGTCGCGATCCTCGTGAGCAAGTTGCCGTTCGATGACATCCGGACGCCATCCAGCCTCGTTGGCCGCTGTCGAGAACACGGTTCGAAAGCCATGGGCGGTCGTTCGACCCTTGTAGCCCAGTCTGGCAATCGCACTGTTTAATGTGCCGTCGCTCAGCGGCTTGCCGGGATAGAACGGCGACGGGAAAACAAGGTCAGAGCCGTCGCGCAGGGCTTTCGCCTTCTCGGTCACGGCGATGGCCTGGCGCGAGAGCGATACGAGATGCTCTGTCTTCATCTTCATGCGTGCCGCAGGGATCCGCCACATGGCGCGCTCCTCGTCGATCTCTGAATACCGTATTCCTCTCAGCTCGCCGGGGCGGACCGCCGTGAGGATCAGCAACTCAAGCGCCAGCTTCGTGCTGGGATCTCCCTCGTAGGTGGCAAGGGCTCGCAAGAATTCTGGCATGTCGCCTTCTGGGAGCGCCGCGCGATGCTGCGTGATCCGCGGCTGGAAGATCTCCATCGGCTTGAGCGGGTAAGTCGGATCCTCCTTTGCCAGTTCGTGCGCGATCGCGTACCGATAGATCGCTCGGATGCGCTGGAACACTCTTCCTGCGGTCTCCGACGCGCCGGTCGACTCGATGACCTTGACCACCTCGCGCACATGTTTCGCTTCCACGTCGTCGACCGGTAGGTCGCCGATGCTCGGATAGACGTGGTTTTCCAACGACGCCGTGATGGACGCCAGCGTGCCAGCCGACCATGCTGAAGCCCGGTGAGCCAGCCACTGGGCCGCGACCGTTCGGAACACCCGTGCTGCCTTGGCCTGCCGCGCCTCGCGAGCCTGCTGCTTGACGACGCTGGGATCCCGGTTCGCAGCGAGGTCCGAGCGTGCCCGGTCACGCGCTTCGCGCGCCTCCTTCAGGCCCACGGCCGGGAAGGTGCCTAGGTGTGAAGAGTCAACAGGTTCTTGCGCGAAGCAAGAAGTCTGGAGATAGGCGGCAA
>NZ_JAUZEE010000014.1 GCF_030705305.1 Leptothrix discophora
CTGGGACCTGAGCGCCGGCCGTGCCGGGGTCAAGGTGACTTTGGCGGACGCTTACTGCCAGCCTGGGCTTGAGGCCTTGCGCCTTCAGTTGCGCGACGTAAGCCTTGACGGCCTCGGCTGCGCTGTACTCGAAGGACTTGGTGAGGTCGTCGCGGTTCTTGACCGTGACTTGAACCTTGGAGCGGTTCTCGATGGATGCCATGACGCTGTATTCCGTAGTTGAGGAACAGGCGTATAGGCAAGGACGAGGGGGATGATTGCGCTAGTGGCATACGAAGTGACAACGATTGCCACTGATTTGCCACTGCTGCTATCCGGTTAGCAAATCGAGAACTGCGTAAGTCCTTGATTTGCAACGGAAATTCTGGTCGGGGTGAGAGGATTCGAACCTCCGGCCTCTACGTCCCGAACGTAGCGCTCTACCAGGCTAAGCTACACCCCGTTTTTCTTGGGCCTCGGACCATCTGCTTCCAGATCGCCCACTTGCCCCAAGAGGTCAGACCGTCTTGCTCGTTTTTGCCGCTTGCCGCGTCAAGAAGTTCGCTCCACTGCCTGAACACATAAGTATAGGAGGGCTTCCTTGAATTGGGAAGGGGGGAGCGAAGAAATGTAGTCCTGTGCTTTTTGCGCCTCATCGTGCGCGGCCTTGCGGGTGGCCTCGATGGCACCGGTGCTGCGCACGATCGCGACGATCTCGTCCAGGCGCTCAACCTCGCCGTGCTCGATGGCATGGCGGATCAGCTGACGCTGGTTCTCGGTGCCGGCCTGCATGGCCAGCAGCAGCGGCATCGTGGGCTTGCCTTCGCGAAGGTCGTCGCCGACGTTTTTCCCCAACTGCGCCGTGGCGCCTTCGTAGTCCAGCAAGTCGTCGATCAGCTGGAAGGCGGTGCCCAGGCAGCGACCGTAGGCCGCGCAGCTCTCTTCCGTCGAATCGTTGCAACCCGCCAGCACGGCGCCCAGGCGGGCGCTGGCCTCGAACAGCTTGGCGGTCTTGTAGCGGATCACGCGCAGGTAGGCGTCGATGGTGACGTCCGGGTCGTGCATGTTCAGCAACTGCAGGACCTCGCCTTCGGCGATCACGTTGGTGGCCTCGGCCAGCACGTCGAGCACGCGCATGCGGTTGACCGACACCATCATCTGGAACGAGCGCGAGTACAGGAAATCGCCGACCAGCACGCTCGCGGCATTGCCGAAGATCGCGTTGGCGGTCTTGCGGCCGCGCCGCAGGTCGGACTCGTCGACCACATCGTCGTGCAGCAATGTTGCGGTGTGGATGAACTCCACGGTGGCGGCCATCTCGAAGCGCTCGTGACCCTGGAAGCCGAGGGCGCGGGCGAAGAGCAGCACCAGCAATGGTCGGATGCGCTTGCCGCCGGCACTGACGATGTAGTGGGAGATCTGGTTGATCAGCACGACCTCGGAAGCGAGGCGGCGATGGATCACGGCGTCGACCTGGGCCATCTCGTCGGCCATCAGGGCCGCGGGCAAGGTCGGATTCGGTGCGGTGGCGAGGCTCACGGGGTGGCGGGTAGGAGGGTCGGATCGCCGCGAGTCGTGGCGTCCCGGGACGCGGCCAGCGTGGCGCAGACCAAGATTATAGGAAGTGCATCATTTCCTCTGGGGGCCACGCTTGCGGTCTGCCACATCCGCGCGACAGGCGATGTGCTAGACTCGCGGGCTTCGCGTGGAGCTGGTGTGTGCCTTTTTGGGTGCGCCTAGCCTCGTGACCCGCAGGCATCCTGTCTTGGTGGGCGGTCCGCGCGAAGATGTTCTTTGTATTTGAAAGGGCTGATATGTACGCGGTCATAAAAACCGGTGGCAAGCAATACAAGGTTGCTGCCGGCGAGAAGATCAAGGTAGAACAGATTGCTGCGGAAGTTGGCCAAGAGATCGTGATCAACGAAGTTCTCGCGCTCGGAAGCGGCGCAGAACTGAAGGTGGGCACGCCCTTGGTTGAAGGCGCAACGGTCACCGCCACGGTCGTGGCACAAGGCAAGCACGACAAGGTGCGCATCTTCAAGATGCGTCGTCGCAAGCACTACCAGAAGCGCCAGGGTCATCGCCAGACCTATACCGAGCTGCAAATCAGCGCGGTCCAGGGCTGAAGCGGAAGTTGCACCTCATCCAGGAGCTGAGAAATGGCACAGAAAAAAGGCGGCGGTTCCACTCGGAACGGCCGTGACTCACAGCCCAAGATGCTGGGCGTCAAGGCGTTCGGCGGCCAGGTGGTGAGCGCGGGCTCGATCATCGTGCGCCAGCGCGGCACGCGTTTCCACGCCGGCACCAATGTCGGCATGGGCCGTGACCACACGCTGTTCGCGCTGGTCGACGGCACCATCACGTTCGACGTGAAGGGCTCGCTGAACCGCAAGACGGTGTCGGTGACGCCGGCCTGAGCGAACGCTCTCGCACGACAAGAGCCCCGGCGTGCCGGGGCTTTTTTGCTTGGTCGACGCTGCTTGCGTCGGCAGCGGATCGCGTGACGTTGCGACCGGCTTTCCGGCCGTCACGCCATCCAACGAAGGGGTATCCATGAAATTCGTCGACGAAGTCACCATCGACGTGACGGCCGGCAACGGTGGCGCCGGCTGCGCCAGCTTCCGGCGCGAGAAGTTCATCCCCTTCGGCGGTCCCGACGGAGGCAATGGCGGACGTGGTGGCCACGTCTACGCGGTCGGCGACCGCAACCTGAACACCCTCGTCGACTTTCGCTACACGCGCCGCCACGAGGCCCGCAACGGCGAGGCCGGACGAGGCTCCGACCAGTTCGGCGCCGCCGGCGATGACGTCGTGCTGCGCATGCCCGTGGGCACGATGATCCTGGACGCCGAGACCGGCGAGAAGCTCGCCGAACTCCTGGTGCACGGCGAGCGCGTGCTGATCGCCAAGGGCGGCGACGGCGGCTTCGGCAATCTGCATTTCAAGACCAGCACCAACCGCGCCCCGCGCCAGAAGACACCCGGCTGGCCGGGCGAGGTCAAGTCGCTGCGGCTGGAACTTCGCGTGCTGGCCGATGTCGGCTTGCTGGGCATGCCCAACGCCGGCAAGTCGACGCTGATTGCCGCGATCTCGAACGCGCGGCCCAAGATCGCCGATTACCCGTTCACGACGCTGCACCCCAACCTTGGCGTGGTGCGCGTGGGTCCGAGCCAGAGCTTCGTCGTGGCCGATATTCCCGGCCTGATCGAGGGCGCCTCCGAAGGCGCCGGCCTGGGCCACCTGTTCCTGCGTCACCTGCAGCGCACGCGCCTGCTGTTGCACGTCATCGACTTTGCACCCTTCGACGACAACGTCGACCCGGTCGCGCAGGCCAAGGCGATCGTCAAGGAACTGAAGAAGTACGACGAATCGCTGTACGAGAAGACCCGCTGGCTGGTGCTCAACAAGCTGGACATGGTGCCGGCCGAGGAACGCGCCGGGCGCGTCAAGGACTTCCTCAAGCGCATGAAGTGGAAGGGGCCGGTGTTCGAGATCTCGGCGCTGACCCGCGAGGGCTGCGAGCCGCTGATCCGGGCGATCTACCAGCACGTGGCTTCGCTGCAGGACCATCCGCCCGAGGACGTCGACGTGCGCTTCCTGCCCACCGAGGACCTGAGCGAGGCCGCGCCCAAGCCCGACGCCGACGACCCGCGCTTCCGCTGAGCGCCGCGACCCTGCCGATCCCGTCCACCGCAGCCCTGACCGTCCCATGAGCGAAGTCCTGAAGAACGCCCGCCGCATCGTCGTCAAGGTCGGCTCCAGCCTGGTGACCAACGAAGGCCGCGGCCTCGATGCCGCCGCGATCAACGCCTGGTGCATCCAGCTCGCGGCGCTGGTGCGGCAGGGCCGCGAGGTCGTGATGGTGTCCTCCGGCGCCATCGCCGAAGGCATGAAGCGGCTGGGCTGGGCAACCCGCCCGAAGGAACTGCACGAGCTGCAGGCCGCTGCCGCGGTCGGCCAGATGGGGCTGGCGCAGATCTACGAGACCTCGCTGAGCGAGCAGGGCCTGGGCAGCGCGCAGGTGCTGCTCACGCATGCCGACCTGGCCGACCGCGAGCGCTACCTCAACGCCCGCTCGACCCTGCTGACGCTGCTGGGCCTGGGCGTGGTGCCGGTCATCAACGAGAACGACACGGTCGTGACCGACGAGATCAAGGTGGGTGACAACGACACGCTGGGCGCGCTGGTGGCCAACCTGGTCGATGCCGACGCACTGATCATCCTGACCGACCAGAAGGGCCTGTACTCGGCCGACCCGCGCAAGGATCCGGCGGCACGCTTCATCCACGAGGCGGTCGCCGGGACGCCCGAGCTGGAGCAGATGGCCGGAGGCGCCGGCTCCAGCATCGGCAAGGGCGGGATGATCACCAAGATCCTGGCCGCCAAGCGCGCGGCCGGCAGCGGCGCCTCCACGGTGATCGCCTGGGGCCGCGAGCCCGATGCGCTGCTGCGGCTGGTCGAGGGCGAACCGATCGGCACGCTGCTGGTGGCCACGACCGCCAAGGTTGCGGCACGCAAGCAGTGGATGGCCGACCACCTGCAGCTCAAGGGATCGGTGGTGATCGACGACGGCGCCGTGCTCAAGCTGCGCGACGAGGGCAAGAGCCTGCTGCCGATCGGCGTGATCGAGGTGCAGGGCGACTTCGTGCGCGGCGACGTCATCGCGGTCCGCTCGGCCGCCGGTGCCGAGGTCGCGCGCGGCCTGGCCAACTACGCGGCCAGCGAGGCCCGCCTGATCATGCGCAAGCCCTCGTCGCAGATCGAGGGCCTGCTCGGCTACGCCAACGAATCCGAGCTGATCCACCGGGACAACCTGGTGGTGGCCTGAGCCCCTCGGCCGGCGGGTGCGCCGGCCGGTCCCGGATGGCGCTTCAACCCAGCTGCGGCGACAGGCGGCGGCGGGCTTCGTCCAGCGCGAGCTGCTGTCGGGCGGCGTAGTCGGCCAGCTGGTCCTCGCCGATGCGGCCGACGTTGAAGTAGGTCGCCTCCGGGTGAGCCAGGTAGAAGCCGCTGACGCTCGCCGCCGGTGTCATCGCGAGGCTCTCGGTCAGGGCCATGCCGATGTCGGCACCGTCCAGCACGCGGAACATGTCGCGCTTGACCGCATGGTCCGGGCAGGCCGGGTAGCCGGGTGCGGGACGGATGCCGCGGTAGGCCTCGGCGATCAGCTGCTCATTGCTCAGGGCCTCGTCGGCCGCATAGCCCCACAGCTCGGTGCGCACGCGCTGGTGCAGGCGTTCGGCATAGGCCTCGGCGAGCCGGTCGGCCAGGGCCTTGAGCATGATGGCGCTGTAGTCGTCGTGGTCGGCCAGGAACTGGGCTTCCTTCTTCTCGATGTTCAGGCCGGCCGTGACCGCGAACAGGCCGATGTGATCGGCCTTCGTCCCCTTGGGCGCGATGAAGTCGGCCAGCGAGCGGTTGGGCCGCTTCACGCCGTCGATCACCGGACGCTCGGTCTGCAGCCGCAGCGGCTGCCAGCGCAGCAGCACCTCGGTGCGGCGCTCGTCGGCATAGACCTCGATGACATCGTCGTCGACCGTGTTGGCCGGCAGCAGCGCAATCACGCCATTGGCCTGCAGCCAGCGACCCTCGATGATCCGCTGCAGCATGCGCTTGCCGTCGCTGAAGACCCGCACGGCCTCGCTGCCGACGACCTCGTCGCGCAGGATCTCCGGGTACTTGCCGGCCAGATCCCAGGTCTGGAAGAAGGGCGTCCAGTCGATGCACGCGGCCAGCTCGGCCAGGTCGTGGTTGCGGAACACGCGCCGGCCGATGAACTTGGGTGCCGGCGGCTCGTAGGCCGACCAGTCGATCGCGTGCTTGTTGGCGCGCGCCTGCGCCAGCGTCACCAGCGGCGTGGCCTTCTTGCTCGCGTGCAGGGTGCGGACCTGCTCGTAGTCGGTCTTCAGCTCGGCGATGTAGCGCGCGGCGCGCTCGTCGCTGAGCAGGTCCGAGCACACGCCCACGCTGCGCGAGGCATCGGGCACGTAGACGACCGGACCTTCGTAGTTCGGCGCGATCTTCACGGCGGTGTGAACGCGGCTGCAGGTTGCGCCGCCGATCAGCAGCGGCGTGGCGCGCTCGCGGAACCAGGCGTCGCGCTGCATCTCGGCGGCGACGTGCTGCATCTCCTCGAGGCTGGGCGTGATCAGGCCGGACAGGCCGATGATGTCGGCGCCTTCGAGCTTGGCGCGTGCCAGGATGTCCTGGCAGGGCACCATCACGCCCATGTTGACCACCTCGAAGTTGTTGCACTGAAGCACGACGGTGACGATGTTCTTGCCGATGTCGTGGACGTCGCCCTTGACCGTGGCGATGACGATCTTGCCCTTGGGCTTGACGTCGCCACCAGCGTCGACGAGTGCCTTCTTCTCGGCCTCGATGTAGGGCAGCAGGTGGGCCACCGCCTGCTTCATCACGCGGGCGCTCTTGACCACCTGGGGCAGGAACATCTTGCCCGCGCCGAACAGGTCGCCGACGATGTTCATGCCGGCCATCAGAGGGCCTTCGATGACGTGCAGCGGTCGGCCGCCGCGGGCCTCGATCTCGCGCCAGACCTCCTCGGTGTCGACGGTGATGAAGTCGGTGATGCCGTGAACCAGCGCGTGGCTCAGTCGCTGAGCCACCGTCACCGGTTGCTCAGGCGTGCCGCGCCAGGCCAGCCGGGTCGACTCGTCGCGGGCGGCGCCCTTGGCGCTCTCGGCGATCTCGATCAGGCGCTCGCCGGCATCGGGCCGGCGGTTCAGCACCACGTCCTCGACGCGCTCGCGCAGCACCGGCTCCAGGTCGTCGTAGACGCCGACCATGCCGGCGTTGACGATGCCCATGTCCATGCCGGCACGGATCGCGTGGTACAGGAAGACGGTGTGGATGGCCTCGCGCACCGGCTCGTTGCCGCGGAAGGAGAAGCTCACGTTGGACACGCCGCCCGAGACCTTGGCGCCCGGCAGGTGGGACTTGATCCAGCGGGTCGCCTCGATGAAGTCGACCGCGTAGTTGTCATGCTCCTCGATGCCGGTGGCGATCGCGAAGATGTTGGGGTCGAAGATGATGTCCTCGGGCGGGAACCCGACTTCGTCGACCAGCACGCGGTAGGCGCGCGCGCAGATCTCGGTCTTGCGCTGGAAGGTGTCGGCCTGGCCCTTCTCGTCGAAGGCCATCACCACGGCGGCCGCGCCGTAGCGCCGCACCAGCCGGGCCTGGCGCCTGAACTCGGCCTCGCCTTCCTTGAGCGAGATCGAGTTGACGATGCCCTTGCCCTGGATGCATTTCAGGCCGGCCTCGATCACGTCCCACTTGGACGAGTCGATCATGATCGGCACCTTGGCGATCTCGGGCTCGCCGGCGATCAGGTTCAGGAACCTCACCATCGCGGCCTTGCTGTCGAGCATGGCCTCGTCCATGTTGATGTCGATGACCTGGGCGCCGTTCTCGACCTGCTGGCGCGCGACGCTCAGCGCGTCCTCGAATCGACCTTCCAGGATCATGCGGGCGAAGGCCTTCGAGCCGGTCACGTTGGTGCGTTCGCCGATGTTGACGAACAGCGTGCCGGTGCCGATCTCGACCGGCTCCAGGCCGGACAGGCGCATCGGCGGCGGGGCGGGACGGTCGGAGAAGTCGGCGGTCTGGGCGGTCATGGGCGTCGCGGTCATGCGTGGATCAAGGCGCTGAAGGTCGCATGCTGGGCGCAGCGTGGCTGGTAGCGGCCGACCCGCTGGGCGATCTCGGCGATGTGGGCCGGCGTCGTGCCGCAGCAGCCGCCGGCGATGTTCAGGAAGCCGGCGGCGGCGAATTCCTCGACCAGCCGGCCAGTGACCTCGGGCGTCTCGTCGAAGCCGGTGTCGCTCATCGGGTTGGGCAGGCCGGCGTTTGGATAGCAGGACACGAAGGTCTCCCCGGCGATGCGCGAGAGTTCCTCGATGTAGGGCCGCATCAGCGTCGCGCCGAGGGCGCAGTTCAGGCCGATGGCGAGCGGGCGCGCATGGCGCACGCTGTGCCAGAACGCGCCGACCGTCTGGCCCGACAGGATGCGGCCGGACGCGTCGGTGACGGTGCCGCTGATGACCACCGGCAGCCGCTCGCCGGTCTCCTCCATCAGCTCGTCGAGCGCGAAGATGGCCGCCTTGGCGTTGAGGGTGTCGAAGATGGTCTCGACCAGGAACAGGTCGACGCCGCCGTCCAGCAGGCCACGGGCCTGTTCGAGGTAGGCCGCGCGCAGCGACTCGAAGTCGACGTTGCGGGCGCCGGGGTCGTTGACGTCCGGGCTGATGCTGGCGGTCTTGGGGGTCGGGCCAAGTGCGCCGGCCACGAAACGGGGCTTGTCGGCGCTGGCATGTCGATCGCAAGAGGCCCGTGCCAGACGGGCAGCGGCCACGTTCATCTCGTAGGCGATGTGGCCCAGGCCGTAGTCCTCCTGGGCGATCGAGGTGGCACCGAAGGTGTTGGTCTCGATCAGGTCGGCACCGGCGGCCAGGTACTGGTCGTGGATCTCGCCGATCACGTCCGGCCGGGTCAGCACCAGCAGGTCGTTGTTGCCCTTCAGGTCGCTCGGGTGGTCGGCGAAGCGCGTGCCGCGGAAGGCCGCCTCGTCGAGCTTGTAGCGCTGGATCATCGTGCCCATCGCCCCGTCGAGCACCAGGATGCGTTGGGCGAGCAGCGCCGGCAGGGCGGCACTGCGGGTGTAGGCAGGGGCGGGGGGCGCGGAAGTCATCCCGGGATTCTAGGGAGGCACCGAAGGCCGCGCCCGGCCGCCGGCTGGCTCAGTGCAGCACGACCGGCTGCTGGGCCAGCACGGTGTAGCCGGCCAGGTAGTCGTCGACGTCCTCGTCGCTGGGCGAGGCCGAGATCAGCGCCTGCACGCCTTCCTTGAAGTGCTCGGCCAGCGCGCCCTCGATGAAGATCTCGCGGCGGGCATGCTTGTCGACGATCTCGTAGCCGCCACGGGTCAGCGCGATGCCTTCGGGCATGTCGGGCAGCATCGGGAAACCGGTCGGCGCGGCGACGTCGACCTCGAAGTGGACGACCGCGTAGTTCTCCGAGTTGTAGAGCATCTGCATGGTTTTTCTCCGGTTCGGATCTGGCGTTGAATCTGGACATGGGGCAGGGCCGCTGCCTTTCAAGCAGGCGGGGGCGGCAACTGCGCGGGCTTGCCAGCTTCTTCGGCCTGTGGACCGGTTTCTGAAGCGCGGGGCGCGCCGTTCGTGAAGTCCTGCCGTCCGCGTGGTGGACGGGCCGGACGGGCAGGACGTGAAGGGCGGGCCGGACCGACGGGTTCAGCGGCGCTGCAGCACCAGCTCGATGGGCTCGCCCTGCCGCTCGGTCAGCCGGACCCGGCGCGGCCAGTGGCCGCCGGCCGGATCGGTCCAGACCTCTGCCTGGGTCGCGTCGGGCTCGCCGGTGTCGCGCCGCCAGTGCCAGCTGCCGTCGGCGGCGCGGCCCTGAAGCACGAAGTGCCAGTCCTGCACGTCGCCGCCGGCGCTGGCGACGTCCATCTCGATGCGGCTGCCGCTGGGCGGCAGGGTGGCGGTGCCGGCCAGCCGCGCGGCCAGTTGGACCATCCAGCTGACGCGGTCCTGCGCGCCGGCACGCAGCGCGGCCTCGCCGGTGCTGGCCGAGAAGGTGATGCGACCGGGCTGGCCGTCGGCCGGGCGGTTGAAGCTGACCGCCCGCTCGCTGCGCCGCAGCCGCTTCTCGGTGTAGCGCAGCGGCGCCAGGCCGGCGGCGTCGAAGCCGCCTTCGCTGTGCTGATGCATCAGCGTGCCGATCAGCGGCAGCTGGCCTTCGAGGTCCAGCGTGTAGCGCTGGCCATCGTGACGCCAGACCAGCCGCGCCTCGCCGCTGATCGCACCGCGCTTGAGCGCGTAGTCGAGCCGCACGGGCGCCGGCGGGCTGATTGCGCTGGCTGCACTGGCGGCGGTTGTGGCGGGTGCGGCTGGGGCTGGCGCTGCCGCCGCGGCGCTTGCCACCGTCGCACTGGCGGTGGCGCTGGCAGGGAAGTCATTCGAGGCAACGACGACCGGAAGAGGCTTCAGCTGGTTTTCGACACGGGCGGTTCGGGCGACCTGGGCGACCTTCGCCGGGGCGACCGCTGGCACGACCTCGGCCACGCCAGCCGGCGTCGGCAGCGTCGGGGCCTCCAGCCTGCGCGTCGACACGCTGCGGACCGGCGCTGGCGAGGTCACGGGCAGCGAGGCCGCCTGCGCCGGCCGGGCCAGCCAGGTGGGTGCGTCGCGCAGGGCGACGACATGCAGGCCCAGCACCGCCAGCAGGCACAGCAGCGGCGCGTGGCGCGGGCGCATCGGACGGCGCACAAGGGCAGGAACGGTCGGGGCGTGGGTCAAGGCGTTGGCGTGTCGGGTTTCACGGCGACGGCGGCCTGGCCGCTCATCCACCGGTTCCCGGGCGTCTGGCAGCGGCGCTGCCGGCCGGTCCGGGAGAACCCGAAATCTACAATGCCGGGAGGGCCTGGACGCTCCTTCAGCGTCCACCACGACACCTTCCTCCGCACATGAAACTCGCAAGCTACAAGGACGGTTCGCGCGATGGCCAGCTGGTCGTCGTCTCGCGCGACCTGACGCAGGCGCTGCACGCCACCGGCATCGCCAGCCGGCTGCAGGCCGTGCTGGACGACTGGAACTTCCTCGCCCCGCAGCTGCAGGACCTGGCCCACACGCTCAACCATGGCAAGGCGCGCCACGCCTTCCCCTTCGACCCGGCGATGTGCATGGCGCCGCTGCCGCGTGCACCGCGCTGGGTCCAGGCCGGTGCCTACCCGGCCGCCCGCGAACGCCAGTGCGTCGGCCTGGGCCAGGCCGTGCCCGATTCGCTGCGCAGCGCGCCCCTGCTGCGCGAGCGGCCGTCCGACCTGGGCCTGGGCGCCCGCCAGGACCTGAGCGTGCGCAGCCTCGACGGCGGCATCGACCACGAGGTCCACTGGGCCGTGCTGACGGGCGACATCGCCGCCGGCGCGACGCCCGATCAGGCGCTGGAAGGCGTGCGGCTGGTCGGCCTGGTCAATGCCTGGTCCCTGCGCGAAACGGCCGATGGTGCAGCGGCCAGCCTGCCGGCGGGCTGGGCCCCGGCGCTGGTGACGCTCGACGAGCTCGAAGGCGCTTGGATGCGCGGCCGCCTGGGCCTGCGCATCGGGCTGCGGGTCAACGGCCAGCGGGAAGCGCAGCTGGCCAGCGGTGAAGGCCAGCACTGGCATGTCGGCCAGTTGCTGTCGATGCTGGCGCGCGAGCGGCCCATCGTCACCGGCACGGTGCTCAGCTGCGGCCCGATCGGCGCAGCCGATGCCTCGGCTGGCGTGGCCAGCCGGGCCGAATGCATCGCCGAGGCCGGCTCGCCGCGCTGGCTGGAAGAGGGCGATCTGGTCGAGGTCGAGGCACTCGACGCGCAAGGCCATCCGGTCTTCGGCCCGCTGCGCCAGTCGGTGGTGGTGCGTGGCTGACGCGCGCGGGCTGCGCCGCACCGGACGCACCTGGCTGGCCCTGGCAGCGGCGGTGACGCTGGCGGCAGCCACAGCCGGCCAGGCGCTGGCCTCGCCCTTGCTGCCGCAGGCGCTCGCCTTGCTGGCGTCCGACATCGGCGCCCGCGATGCCGAGGGCAACCCACGCCCCGGTTGCCCGGTCTTGCCGACGGCCCTGGGTGACGACGAGTACGAGCGGCTGCTGGCGAACTCGCCCAGCCGCGGCGTGCTGCTGCGGCTGACCGACGTCGATCACCGCGAGGACACCGACGAGGAGGCCGTGCCGCGCGAGTCCTACCTCTACGCCCTGCCGCCCGCCGCCCTGCGTGACTGGCTTGTGCCTGGGCCGGAGGTGCGCGCGGCGGTCGCCGCCGTCGACCGCGTCGTGCTGGAACTGGACCTGAGCGATGCCACCGTGTTCGACAGCCTGCAGGCCATGGCCCGCCAGCCGCTGCCGGGTCCGAGCGGTCGCGCCGGCCGACTGCCGGCCTTGCCCGACGAGCTGGAAGCGGCGCTGCAGGGTGCGCTCGACGCCGCCTGCCTGGCGCCGCCGCCAACCTGGCGGCCGGAACTGCGCGCCCTGTCGCTGCTGGCCGGCCAGATGCGGGCCGAAGGGCATGACCCCGGCCACGCGATCGCAGGCTCGATCGCCGATCTGGCCGAATCGCTGGGCAAGCCGCTGTCTGCGCTCGAGACACCCGAGCGCCAGCTCGCGCCGCTGCTGGGTGATGGGCCGGGCGAGGTCGCCGAGCGGGTCCGCCAGGCGCTCGACGCCGTCGCCCGACCCGAGACCCTGGCCACGCTGCGGCGTGCCGAGGACGGCTGGGACAGCGCCGTGCTGAGCGAGCTGAACCTCTTCGAGCGCCGCTGCAACTGCCGCCAGACGGCACTGGAGCGGCGCCTCTGGACCGATCTGGAGGCCCGCAACAGCGCACTGGCCGAGCAGATCGCGGCCCTCCACCGGCGCGGCACCCGCGTGTTCGCCGCGCTCGGTGCGCTGCAGTTGAGCGGCCAGGCTGGCGTGGCCGCGCTGCTGGAGGGGCAGGGCTTCCAGGTCGAGTGGGTGGCCTACCCGCGCCGGCCGCCGTCGTCGCCCTGATCCGCTCCGGCGCGCGTTCTCCAGCGCCCACAAGCGAGCGGGCCGCCGCTACGATCCCAGCAAGACCGGACGAGCGCTGGTCTGCCCACACGACGACGCCCCACGCACCGACGGAGACACCATGACCGACACCAGCGGCTACGCCCAGGCCTACCAGCAGGCCAGCGAGGCTTTCGGCAAGTTCGTACCCGGCTTCGAGTTCCTGCAGGGACTCGTCAAGAACGCCGGCAAGTCCATGCCGTCGATGGGCCAGTGGATCGCCCCGACGCTCGACCCGGAAGAGCTGGAGCGCCGCATCGAGGAACTCAAGACCGTGCAGTTCTGGCTGGAGCAGAACGCCCGCATGATTGGCGCGACCGTGCAGGCGCTGGAGGTCCAGCGCATGACGCTCGGCGCGCTCAAGGGCATGAACGTGTCGATGGGCGACCTGACCGAGGCGCTCAAGGTCAAGGTGCCGGACATCTTCACCGCGGCGGCCGAGGCCACCAGGGCGGCCTCCGCACCTGCACCTGCACCCGCACCTGCACCCACACCTGCACCCACACCCGCGGCCGCGCCGGCATCGGCGTTCAGGGCTGCCGCCACGGCCAAGGCGACCCCGCCGATCGACGAGGCCCACAGCGACGACGCGCCGCCCGCCGGTGCGGCAGCCAGTGATGGCAGCGGCCCGGCGATCGACCCGATGCAGTGGTGGGGCGCCCTGACTCAGCAGTTCACCGCGCTGGCCAGCCAGGCCATGCAGGCGACCAGCGAGGCGGCCCGCCAGGCGACCGAGGCGGCCCGCCAGGCCACCGAGGCCACCAGCGACGCGACGGCCCAGGCGGTGCAGGCCGCACAAGCCGCAGCCGAAGCCGCAGCCGAAGCCGCGTCAGAAGCCGCCAAGCCGATGACCGAGGCGGTGCGCCAGGCCGCCGCGCCGGCACCGCGCCGGGCCGCGCCAAAGGCCGCAGCCCAGGCCGCAGCCCAGGCCGCTCCGGCACCCAAGGCCGCCGCGAAGAAGTCGCCTGCCGGGAAGACGGCCCCGCGCAAGGCCACGCCGCGCGCCGGCTCCTGAAGCCGCGCGTGCATCCGCCGCCGGTCCCGCGCGTCGACCCCCCCGCGCCCTCGCTGACGACATCGCTTCTGCCATGAGCACCGCCCCGCCCCTCGTGGTCCCGTCCTTCTGGCATGCCCACGCGACCCATCCCGATCCGCACATGGCGCTGGCGCTGGCGGCCGCGCAGATCGACGCCCAGGCCGGCGCCGAGCGCAGCCGCGCCACGCTGGGCTGGATCTACCTGAGCGACCGCTACGCGGCGCAGGCCGAGGCGCTGCTGGCCGAGCTGCGGCTGCGCTGGCCGACGGTGGCCTGGGTCGGCACGGTCGGCGTCTCGATCTGCGCCAGCGGCGTCGAATACGACGACGAGCCCGCGCTGGCGCTGATGCTGGCCGCGCTGCCGCCCGGCAGCTTCACGCTCTACAACGGCGAGCACGGCCTGCCTTCGGGCGCGCTCGATGGTTCGGTGCATGCCGCGCTGGTCCATGCCGACGGCCATGTGCCCGAGCTGGCCGAGCTGATCCATGAACTCGCCGGCCGCACCGCCAGCGGCTACCTGTTCGGCGGCCTGGCGGCCTCGCGCACCCGCGCCGTCCAGCTGTGCGCGCCGGCGCCGGGCGCGGCCTGGAGCGGCGGCGTCTACGAGGGCGGCGTCTCCGGCGTCGCCTTCGGTCCGGGTGTGGGGCTGATCTCGCGCGTGACCCAGGGCTGCCAGCCGATCGGTCCGAGCCACCGCATCACCAAGGCCGAGCAGAACATCGTGCTGACGCTGGACGGCGAGCCCGCGCTGGACGTGCTGCTGCGCGAGCTGGGCATCACGCTGGACGAACCGAGGCTGGCCCTGCCGGTGCTGCGCCAGACCCTGGCCGGCCTGAGCGATGCGGCCGACGAGAGCCTGTCGCGCGGCGGCCAGTTCGGGGCCGACACCCGCGTTCGCCACCTGATCGGCCTGGACCCGTCGCGCCAGGGCTTCGCGGTCGCCGACCGGGTCGAGGCGGGCATGCGGCTGGCCTTCTGCCAGCGCCATGTCGAGGCGGCGCGGCGCGACCTGGTGCGCATCTGCGCCGAGATCCGCGAGGAACTCTGCCCCGACGACCCGGCTGCGCCGCCCGCCGACGGCCCGCTCGACGACCCGGCCGCGCACATCGCCGGGGCCATCTACGTCAGCTGCAACGGCCGTGGAGGCGCGCATTTCGGCGCGCCCTCGGCCGAGCTGCAGCTGATCCGCCATGCGCTGGGCGACGTGCCGCTGGTCGGCTTCTTCGCCGGCGGCGAGATCGCGCGCCATCACCTCTACGGCTACACCGGCGTGCTGACCGTGTTCACGCGCCGGCCGTGATCCCGCCGATCCACTGCCTGCTGGCCTTCGAGACGCTGGCGCGGCTGCGCAGCGTCACGGCGGCGGGCGAGGCGCTGCACATCACGCCCAGCGCGGTCAGCCACCGCATCCGCCAGCTCGAAGGGCTGCTCGGCCGCCAGCTGTTCCGGCGTGACTTCAGCCTGACGGCCGAGGGCCAGGCCGCGCTCGCCCCGGTGCGCGAGGGCCTGCGCGCACTGCAGCAGCTCGACCCGGTGCCGGCCGCCGCGACCGCGCCGACGCGGCTGCGGCTGGCGGTCACGCCGACCTTCTCGCGCCAGGTGCTGATGCCGCGCCTGCCGATGTTCCGCCACGCCTACCCCGAGATCGAGCTGATCCTGCAGGTCGCCATCCCGCTGGCCGACGTGACGGCCGAGCAGGCCGACCTGGAGATCCGCTACGGGCCGGGCGGCTATGCCGGCGTCGAGCAGGTCTGCCTGATGGGCGACGAGGTCACGCCGGCCTGCAGCCCCGACTACCTGCACGAGCACGGCCCCTTCGACGGCTTCGAGCGGGCCGGGTCGATCGACCGCGCGCGGCTGATCCGCAGCCCGCTGGAACCCTGGTCGACCTGGTTCCGGGCGGTCGGGCTGGACCGCGCCGAACCGGCGGTCGGCGCGCAGTTCAACGACGTCGGCCTGGTGCTGGACGCGGCGGCGGCCGGCTTCGGCGTCGCGCTGCTGCGGCTGCAGCTGGGTGCGGCCTGGCTCGACAGCGGCCGGCTGGTGCGGCTGTCGCCGCGCAGCGTGGCCTCGCCCAACGGCCATCACCTGTGCTGGGCACCGGGTGCGTTGGCGCGCTGGGAATGCGCCGCCTTCGTGGACTGGCTGACCGCCAGCCTCAAGCCCGGCGCGGCGGTCTGAAATTCTTTTCACGCGCAGGCACCGCAAGATTCAGGACGCTGCCGTGTCGGTCGTCCTACAGTGGCCGACGTGACCGAAGCGGGCCGGTTTACAGTGGCGGCCCGAGTCCGCAGGCCCCGTGCCCGCATGCGAGTGGAGTCCCTGCACCGATGAACGCCCCCCTGTCGCGAGATGCGGCCAACGAGTTCGCGCCGACCGAAGTCCTGCTGCAGCCCGACGCCGCCGCACGCCGTCGCCGCCAGACCGAGGTGGTCGCCGCGCTGGCCCCGCTGCTGCCGGCCCATGCACTGCTGTGGCAGTCCGAGGACACCGTGCCCTACGAGTGCGACGGCCTGACCGCCTACCGCGAGCGGCCGCTGGTCGTGGCGCTGCCCGAGACCGAGGCCCAGGTCGCCGCCGTGCTCAAGGCCTGTCACCGCCTGAACGTCCCGGTGGTCGCGCGCGGCGCCGGCACCGGCCTGTCCGGCGGGGCGATGCCCAATGCGCTGGGCGTGACGCTGTCGCTGGCCAAGTTCAACCGCATCGTCTCGATCGACCGGCGCAGCCGCACCGCGGTCGTGCAGTGCGGCGTGCGCAACCTCGCCATCAGCGAGGCCGCCGCGCCGCTGGGCCTGTACTACGCGCCCGACCCGTCCAGCCAGATCGCCTGCACCATCGGCGGCAACGTGGCCGAGAACTCCGGCGGCGTGCATTGCCTGAAGTACGGCCTGACGCTGCACAACGTCATGCAGGTGCGTGGCTACACCATCGACGGCGAACCCGTGACCTTTGGCGGCCTTGCGCTGGACGCGCCCGGGCTGGACCTGCTCAGCATCGTCGTCGGCAGCGAGGGCATGCTGGCCGTGACCACCGAGGTGACCGTGAAGCTGGTGCCCAAGCCGCGCCTGGCGCGCTGCATCATGGCCAGCTTCCCGACCGTGCAGAGCGCCGGCGAGGCAGTCGCGCAGATCATCGCCAACGGCATCATCCCGGCCGGCCTGGAGATGATGGACAAGCCCATGACCGCCGCCGTCGAGGACTTCGTGCATGCCGGCTACGACCTCGATGCCGCCGCGATCCTGCTGTGCGAGAGCGACGGCACGCCCGAGGAGGTCGAGGAGGAGATCGGCCGCATGCAGGCGGTGCTGTCGGCCTGTGGCGCGACCCGGCTGGAGGTCAGCCGCGACGAGGCCCAGCGGCTGCGCTTCTGGAGCGGCCGCAAGAATGCCTTCCCGGCCAGCGGGCGCATCAGCCCGGACTACATGTGCATGGACTCGACCATCCCGCGCAAGAAGCTGGCCGAGATCCTGCTGGCCATCGCCGAGATGGAGAAGAAGTACCGGCTCGGCTGCTGCAACGTCTTCCATGCCGGTGACGGCAACCTGCACCCGCTGATCCTGTTCGATGCCAACGACCCGGACCAGCTGCACCGGGCCGAGCAGTTCGGCGCCGACATCCTCGAGACCAGCGTGATGCTGGGCGGCACCGTGACCGGCGAGCACGGCGTCGGCGTCGAGAAGCTGAACTCGATGTGCGTGCAGTTCTCGCCCGAGGAACGCGAGCAGATGTTCGCGGTCAAGCGGGCCTTCGACGCCCGCGGGCTGCTCAACCCCGGCAAGGTCATCCCGACGCTGCACCGCTGTGCCGAATATGGCCGCATGCACGTCAAGAAGGGCCTGCTGCCGTTCGCGGAGCTGCCGCGCTTCTGACGCGTCCCGGTGACCGCGTCGAGCCCGCAGCCCGTCCCCCTTCAACCGATTCCGGTCCACACATCACGATGAGCAAGGCATTGAACAGCCTGGTCGAGCGCGTGCGCGCCGCCCGGGCCGACGGCCGCGTCCTGGCCATCCAGGGCGCCGGCAGCAAGGCGTTCTACGGCGAGGCCGTGCGCGGCGACCGGCTCGACACGCGCGAGCTGTCGGGCATCAGCAGCTACGAACCCAGCGAGCTGGTCATCACCGCGCGCGGCGGCACGCCGCTGGCCGACATCGAGGCCGCGCTGGCCGAACGCGGCCAGTGCCTGCCGTTCGAGCCGCCGCGCTTCCCCGATCCGGACCGTCCCGGCCAGCGCGGCGGCACGGTCGGTGGCATGGTGGCGGCCGGCCTGGCCGGTCCCAGCCGCGCCAGCGTCGGCGGCGTGCGCGACTACGTGCTCGGCGCGACCTTGCTGAACGGCCAGGCCGAGGTGCTGAGCTTCGGCGGCCAGGTCATGAAGAACGTCGCCGGCTACGACGTCTCGCGCCTGCTGGCGGGCTCGATGGGCATGCTGGGCGTGATCTGCGAGGTCTCGCTCAAGGTGCTGCCGGTCGTGCCAGCCAGCGCCACGCTGCGCTTCGACTGCAGCGAGGCCGACGCGATCGAGCGCCTGCAGGCCTGGGGCGGCCAGCCGCTGCCGCTGCAGGCCAGCGCCTGGTGGCAGGGCGCGCTGGTGCTGCGCCTGGGCGGGGCCAGGGCGGCGGTCGATGCGGCCGTGCAGGGCTTCCAGTCGCAGGGCGGCGACGTCATCGACGCGCCGCTGGCACAGCGCTTCTGGGGCGGCCTGCGCGACCAGACCGACGAGTTCTTCGACCAGGCCCGCCGCAGCCTGCTCGACGGTGCCGGCCTGTGGCGCATCAGCGTGCCGGCCGGCGCCGCGCCGGTGCCGCTGCAGGGCGAGCAGCTGATCGAATGGCACGGCGCGCAGCGCTGGTGGGTCAGCCGCGAGCCGGCCGCCCACATCCGTGCCGTCGCGGCCCGGGCCGGCGGCCATGCCACGCTCTACCGCGCCCGCGACAAGGCCGCGCTGCTGGCCGGTGCGAGCGTGTTCGAGCCGCTGGCCGCGCCGCTGGACCGCATCCACCGCGAACTCAAGACCAGCTTCGACCCCGATCGCGTCTTCAACCCGGGCCGGCTCTACCCCGACCTCTGACCTGCGGCGCACCCGACCCCGACCCATGCAAACCCATCTCGCCCCCGAATACGCCGGCACGCCCGAAGGCGAGGCCGCGCAGGCCATCCTGCGCAAGTGCGTGCACTGCGGCTTCTGCACCGCCACCTGCCCCACCTACCAGCTGCTGGGCGACGAGCTGGACGGCCCGCGCGGCCGCATCTACCTGATCAAGCAGGTGCTCGAAGGCGAGACGCCGACCCGCAAGACCCAGCAGCACCTGGACCGTTGCCTGACCTGCCGCAACTGCGAGAGCACCTGCCCGTCGGGCGTGCAGTACGGCCAGCTGGTCGAGATCGGCCGCTCGGTGGTCGAGGCCAAGGTCGAGCGCCCGGCCGGCGAGCGCCTGGTGCGCGCCGCGCTGCGCGAGGGCATGACCTCGCCGCTGTTCGCGCCCGCGCTCAAGCTCGGCCAGATGGTCCGCCCGCTGCTGCCCGCCTCGCTGAAGAACAAGGTGCCGCCGCGCCCGAGCCCCGAGCAGCAGGCCCATGCGCGTCGCTGGCCGACCCGCAGCCACCCGCGCCGCGTGCTGATGCTGATGGGCTGCGTGCAGCCGGCGCTGGCGCCCAACATCAACACCGCGACCGCGCGCGTGCTCGATGCCTGCGGCATCCAGACCCTGGTCTCCGACGAGGCCGGCTGCTGCGGCGCGATCCGGGCCCACCTCAACGACCACGACGGCGCGCTGGCGGACATGCGCCGCAACATCGACGCCTGGTGGCCGCTGGTCGAGGGCATCGGCGACAACCAGCCGGTCGAGGCGATCGTCTTCAACGCCTCGGGCTGCGGCGTCACGGTCAAGGAATACGGCCATGCGCTGCGCCATGACCCGGCCTATGCCGACAAGGCCGCCCGCATCAGCGCGGTGGCGCGCGACCTGTCCGAGCTGCTGCCCGACCTGCTGCCGGCGCTAAAGTCGCGCCTGGGCCTGCGCCCGTCCGGCGCGCCCACCCGCGGCAAGCTCGCTTACCACCCGCCCTGCACGCTTCAGCACGGCCAGAAGCTGCGCGGCGGCGTCGAGGCCGCCTTCACCGAGCTGGGCTACGAGGTCCACCTCGCGACCCAGGACCCGCACCTGTGCTGCGGCTCGGCCGGCACCTACTCCGTGCTGCAACCCGACATGGCCTACCAGCTGCGTGACCGCAAGATCGGCACGCTCGATGCGCACCGGCCGCAGGCCATCATCAGCGCCAACGTGGGCTGCATCCAGCACCTGCAGACCGGCACCGACACGCCGGTGCGGCACTGGATCGAGATGCTCGACGAGGCGCTGGAGCGCTGAACCGCCCGCGCCCCGGCGGGCCCGCTCAGGCCGGCCGGCGGCGCGCCAGCACCAGGTAGATCGCCAGCCCGGCCAGCAGCGCGCCGGCCGCGCTCATCAGCGAGACCGTGAAGCCCTCGTGCGGCGTCGCGCTGCGGGCCAGCACGGCGGCCACCAGCAGCGGCCCCGCGATCTGGCCCAGCCCGTAGCTGGCGGTCAGCAGGCCGATGAAGGCGGCGGCGCCGTGCGGGCGCAGCCGGCGTGCCTCCTGCAGCGCGAACAGCGTGATCGCGGTGAAGGGCAGGCCCAGCAGCAGGCTGCCCAGCGCGAAGCCGGCGAGCGTCGGCAGCACCACGCTCAGGGCCACGCCCAGCGCCTGCATGGCGTAGCAGCCGGCCAGCAGGTGGCGGCGATCCCAGTGCATCGGCAGGCGCAGCGTCAGCAGCGCGCCGACCGAGACGCCCAGGCCGAACAGCGGCCAGAACAGGTCCAGCCAGACCGAGCCCGGCAGCGCCTGCCGCGCGATCACCGGCAGGAAGGTGGCGGTGACGATGTAGCCGTAGCCCGCCAGCCCGTAGGCCAGCGCGAACGCCGCCAGCGCGCCGCGGCGGGTCGGTGCGTCGGCCTGCGCGACGCCGCCGGTCACGCCGACGCTGCCGTGCAAACGCGGCCAGACCAGTGCCATCAGCAAGACCGCCAGCGCGGCCATCGCCAGCCAGCCCTGCCAGGCCAGCCAGCCGTGCGCCACCATCGCACTGGCCGCCAGGCCGCTGACGCTGATGCCCAGGCCGGGGCCGACGTAGATCACGCCGGCCAGCGCCGGCGAGCCCAGCGACGTCAGCCGGGCCAGGCACCAGCCCGACGTGTAGACGAAGACCAGCGCGCTGGCCAGCCCGGCCATGAAGCGCCACCACGGCCAGGCCGCCGGCCAGGGCAGGGCCATGCCGGCGGTGAGCAGCAGCGTCGCGACCAGGCCGATGCGGATCGCGCGGGTCTGCAGCAGCGGCTGGCTGCGGCCCAGCCGTCGCCACAGCCAGGGTTGCAGCGCGCAGGCCAGCGCGCCAAGCCAGTAGCCGACGTAGTTGGCCGTCGCCAGCGTGCTGGCACCGCGCAGGTCGACCACGCCATCGGCCAGCATCATCGGCAGCAGGGGCGTGAAGGCGAAACGGCCGATGCCCATGGCGGTGGCCAGGCAGAGCAGGCCGGCGAGGGCGGTGGCGACGGCGGCTTGCCGGTCGGGGGCGCGTGGTGGGCTGGACATGTCCGGCGATTGTCGATGCGCGTCGGTGTGACCCCAGGGCAGGCCCCGACAGGCGAGTCGACCGGATGAGGGAATCATGTCGGCGCTCCCTTTCACACCCGACCAACCTGTCAAGCCCGTCACCCCTGCGCCGTTCTCCTGGCGCCTGACGTCCGCATCCACCTCGCAAACACGCCCGTGAACCCGTCCTCCCGGCCCCAGCCGACCGACCGTGCCCGCTACCGGCACTTCATCGCCATCCCCACCCGCTGGGGCGACAACGACGCCTATGGGCATGTCAACAACGTCGTCTATTACGCCTGGTTCGACACGGCGGTGAACCGCCACCTGATCGAGGCCGGCGTGCTCGACATCGCCCGCAGTCCGGTGATCGGCCTGGTGGTCGAGACGCGCTGCCAGTACTTCTCGTCGATCGCATTCCCCGACACCGTGCAGGCCGGCCTGCGGGTCCTGCACCTCGGGCGTTCCAGCGTGCGCTATGAAATCGGCTTGTTCCGGGAGGCCGATCCGCTCGCCTCGGCGGTGGGTGAATTCGTCCATGTCTACGTCGAACGGGCCACGCAGCGGCCGCATCAGATCCCTGATCTGGTGCGTAACTTGTTGACTTCATTGGGTTGAATCCGGCCGGTGTTAACCCCGGTCGGGCCGTCGAACTCGGGTTTGCTCGGATGCCCGGTGATTTAAAGGCTGATTAAATTAATTGAATGGAAACGGTTCCACTTGTTCCACTCTGGGTGGCGAACCGGTTCCATATCCATGAATCTCCGGGGGTCCTCCCGGGGACTCCGCAGCCAGCCCGAAGCCGATCCGACGTGACCTCTGCCGCTGTACCGAACCCGATCGCGCCGCCCGCCGACTCGATGATGTCGAAGCCCGGATTCACCTGGGGCGTGGCCACGGCGTCGTTCCAGATCGAGGGGTCCACCCAGGCCGACGGCCGCCTGCCCAGCATCTGGGACACGTTCTGCGCGACGCCCGGCAAGGTGCTCGGCGGCGACACCGGCGAGCCCGGTTGCGACCACTACCGCCGCGCCGACGACGACGTCGACCTGATCGCCGGCCTGGGCGTCGATGCCTACCGCCTGTCGATCGCCTGGCCGCGCGTCATGCACGCCGACGGCCGGCCCAACGAGCGCGGCATCGCGTTCTACGAGCGCCTGCTCGACCGCCTGGCCGCGCGTGGCCTGAAGGCGATGGTCACGCTCTACCACTGGGACCTGCCGCAGCACCTGGAAGATGCCGGCGGCTGGCTCAACCGCGAGACTGCCTACCGCTTTGCCGACTACGCCGACCTGATGAGCCGACGCCTGGCCGGCAAGGTGCACCAGTGGGCAACGCTCAACGAGCCGTGGTGCTCGGCCTTCCTGGGCTACGGCAACGGCCACCACGCGCCCGGCAAGTCGGACCCGAAGCTGGCCACCCAGGCCATGCACCACCTGCTGCTCGGCCACGGCCTGGCACTGGCACACCTGGCGGCCAACGACCCCGGCGCGCAGCGCGGCATCGTTGCCAACATCGGCCGTGGCGGCACGCCCGGCGAGGGCCCGGGCGGCGGCACCACCGGCTCGGCCGAGGACCTCGACGCCGTGCGGATGTTCGAGATGCAGCACAACGACTGGGTCCTGCAGCCGCTGCTGCAGGGCAGCTACCCACAGGAGCTGTTCGACCGCCTGTGGCCCGGCAGCCAGCCGCAGATGCAGGACGGCGACCTGGCCGTCATCTCGCGCCCGATCGACTTCCTGGGCATCAACTACTACTTCCGCAGCACCGTGAAGGCCGATGGCCGCGGCGGCTTCGACCTGGTGGACCGGCCTGGCGTCGAGCGCACGCAGATGGGCTGGGAGGTGCATCCGCAGGGGCTGGAGGAACTGCTGGTCAGCTTCAAGGCCCGCTACGCCAACCTGCCGCCCATCCACATCACCGAGAACGGCATGGCCAGCGACGACCGCGTGGTCGACGGCCCGGACGGTCCGCGCGTCGACGACGCCCAGCGCACCCGCTACCTGCAGCGCCACTTCGCGGCGGTCGACCGCGCGATCCGCTCGGGCGTGGACGTGCGCGGCTACTACGTCTGGTCGCTGATGGACAACTTCGAATGGGCCTTCGGCTACGAGCGCCGCTTCGGCCTGGTGCACGTCGACTACGACACCCAGGTGCGCACGCTCAAGGACAGCGCACGCCACCTCCAGGCCTTCCTGCGCCAGCGCCGGCAGGGCTGACGCGACCCCCATTTCTCAAGCCTGCGGCAGCGGCAGGTCTTCGGGGCCACGACCCCACCGCTGCAGTTCGAGCATTCCCCGCTCTTCCCATCCAACAGGAGACAACATGATCGTTCGACCCACTCGACTCGTCGCCGCGCTGATCGCGGGCTTTGCCTTGGTCGGTGCCGCCCAGGCACAGAAGGCGGAGGTCATCCACTGGTGGACCTCCGGTGGCGAAGCTGCCGCGATCAAGGAGTTCGCCAGCATGTACAACAAGATGGGCGGCAACTGGCAGGACAACCCCGTCGCCGGTGGCGGTGGTGGTGCGGCCCGCACCGTGATCATCAACCGCATGCAGGGTGGCGATCCCCCGACTGCTGCCCAGTTCAACTACTCCAACCAGTACCGCGAAGCCATCTCGGCCGGCCTGCTGAACAACCTGGACGACCTGGCCAAGAAGGAAAACTGGGACGCTGCGCTGCCCGACTCGATCAAGACCTCGATCAAGGTCGACGGCCACTACTACGCCGTGCCGGTGAACCTGCACATGCCCTTCTGGGTGTGGTCCAACAAGGCCGTGCTGGCCAAGGCCGGCGTGACCAAGGAACCGCAGAACATGGCCGAAGTCATCGCGGCCTTGGACCAGGTCAAGGCCAAGGTTCCGGGCGTGATCCCGCTGGCGCTGGGTGGCCAGGGCTGGCAGGAAAACATCATGTTCCGCGGCGTCATGCTGGCCAACGGCGGCAAGGACCTGTGGCTGAAGGTGCACAAGGACAAGGACCTGTCGAGCAAGGAATTCCGCAAGACGCTGGAAGACTTCAAGAAGCTCAAGCAGTACGTCGACCCGGGCTCGCCGGGCCGCGACTGGAACCTGGCCACCGGCATGGTGATCGAGGGCAAGGCCGCCTTCCAGTTCATGGGTGACTGGGCCAAGGGCGAGTTCATCAACGCTGGCAAGTCGCAGGGCAAGGACTTCGGTTGCGCCCTGGTTGCCGGCCCGACGACGCCCTACGTGATCGGCGGTGACGTGTTCGTCTTCCCGAAGAGCGACAAGCCCGGCGTGAAGGAAGCCCAGGCCAAGCTGGCCGCAATGATGTACTCGAAGGAAGGCCAGGTCGCCTTCAACAACAAGAAGGGCTCGATCCCGATCCGCACCGACGTGGACCTGTCCAAGGTCGACTCCTGCACCGCAACGGGCGTGAAGGCGCTGAAGGAGCGTCGTCTGCTTGAGGCCCACGAGCAGTTCCTGGCACCGGATGCGGTGGGTGCCTTCGAGGACGCCGTGAGCAAGTTCTGGAACTCCGACCAGTCGGTCGACGACGCCCTGAAGGCGATGCAGGTCGCCGTCAAGCGCTGACCCTGCCCGGTCTGGCGCGGGGTCGACACCGTCGATCCCGCGCCGACCGCCAGACGGCGCGCCGAGGCGCGCGCCGTCTGACCGTGACTCCCCATTCCCGCCTGCAGGCGCCCATCAGGGCCCGCCTGCGGGCTGACTGTTGCCGATGGAGTGCCCCGACATGGCGGCGAACAAGCGACCCCGACGGCTGCACATGGCCGTCCACCTGGCCCTGCTGCCGATGGCGATCACGGCCCTGCTGGCCTATGTGGGCTCCGTCCTGTGGAGCATCCGCATCTCGCTCACGTCGTCGAAGATGTTCACCGCCTCCGACTTCGTCGGCATGGCGCAGTACGTCCGGCTGTGGGAGACCGACCGCTGGACCGTCGCGGCGCAGAACATGGGCGTGCTGGTGTTCGTCTACATCGGCGCGGTGATCGTGCTCGGCACGCTGATGGCGATCTTCATCGACCAGCAGGTCAAGGCCGAGAGCTGGTTCCGCACCATCTTCCTCTACCCCTACGCGATGAGCTTCGTGGTCACCGGCCTGATCTGGCAGTGGCTGTTCAACCCGACCATGGGCCTGCAGGGCGTTGTCGTCGGCCTGGGCTTCGAGAGCTTCCGGCTGGACTGGACGGTGCGACCCGAGACCGCCATCTTCGCCATCGGCCTGGCCATGGTGTGGCAGGGCAGTGGCACCACCATGGCGATCATCCTGGCGGCGCTGCGCGGCGTCGACGAGGAGCAGTGGAAGGCCGCCCGGCTCGATGGCGTCTCGCGGCCGCGCTACTACCTGAGCGTCGTGCTGCCGCAGCTCGGCCCGGCCTACGCCACCGCGCTGGTGCTGCTGGCCGTGGCGCTGGTGCGCACCTACGACATCGTGCTGGTGATGACCAGCGGCGGGCCTGGCGATGCCAGCGAGGTGCCGGCGAAATTCATCATCGACCACCTGTTCGGGCGCAACAACATCGGCCTGGCCTCGGCCGCCTCGGTGGTGCTGCTGCTGACCGTGTTCTCGGTGCTGGCACCGCTGCTGTACTGGCGCTCGCGGGTCGAGGCTCGCCAGAACGCCGGCCATTGAAAGGGTTCCCCATGAGCAAGCCCCTGAGCGCCCCCGCGACGCCCTCGCAGCGTCCCCGCAAGCCGCTGTTCACGCCCGCACGCATCGGCATCTATGCCTTCCTGATCAGCGTCTCGGCCTTCTTCCTGCTGCCGCTCTACGTGATGCTGATCACGTCGCTGAAGACCGCCGACGAGGTCCGCCAGGCCGTGCTGTTCGGCTTGCCGGCCATCCCCCAGTTCGGCAACTGGGTCGAGGCATGGTCCACCGCCTGCATCTCGATCGCCTGCAATGGCATCCAGGGCGGCTTCTGGAACTCGGTGCGCATCGTCGTGCCGGCCACCCTCATCTCGGTGCTGCTCGGCGCGCTCAACGGCTATGCGCTGAGCTTCTGGCGCAACAAGTGGGGCGACATCCTGTTCGGGATCATCCTACTGGGTGCCTTCGTGCCCTTCCAGATCATGATCTTCCCGCTGGTGACGTGGTTCCGCATGGGCGGCTTCTACAACACCTACTGGGCCATCGTGCTGACGCACTGCATCTTCGGCATGCCGGTGCTGACCATCCTGTTCCGCAACTACTACGTGGCCGTGCCGCAGGAGCTGTTCAAGGCCGCGCGCATCGACGGCGGCGGCTTCTGGCGCATCTTCTTCCAGCTGATGCTGCCCATGGCCACGCCCATGCTGATCGTCGCGGTGATCCTGCAGGTCACCGGCATCTGGAACGACTTCATGTTCGGCCTGATCTTCGCCGGCAAGGAAAACTACCCGATGACGGTGCAGCTCAACAACCTGGTCAACACGACCCTGGGCGAGCGTCGCTACCACATCGACATGGCCGCCACCATCCTGACCTCGCTGGTGCCGCTGGCGGTGTACTTCTTCTCCGGTCGCTGGTTCGTGCGCGGCATCGCTGCAGGCGCGGTCAAAGGGTGAGACCGGACACGAGGGCCTGCCTGCGCAGGGCCTCGTGCCTGACGAACGACGCCGGGCCTGCAGGCCCGGTGGCTGGGTAACACGAAACGAGAGCAGACAACCATCATGGCCAGCGTCACCATCGACAACCTCGACATCGTGCTCGGGGGCAACACCATCCTCAAGGGCATGAACCTGGACATCGCGCATGGCGAGTTCCTGGTCCTGCTCGGGCCCTCGGGCTGCGGCAAGTCCACCCTGCTGCACACCATCGCCGGCTTCAACGAGGTGGCCGAGGGCAGCATCCGGATCGGTGAACGCGACGTCACCTGGGCCGATCCCAAGGACCGCGACATCGGCATGGTGTTCCAGTCCTACGCGCTCTACCCGACGATGAACGTCGAGAAGAACATGTCCTTCGGCCCGCGCGTGGCCGGCATCCCCAAGGCCGAGATCGACAAGCGCGTGAGCAAGGCGGCCGAGATGCTGCACCTCACGCCCTTGCTCAAGCGCCGCCCGGCCCAGCTCTCGGGCGGCCAGCGCCAGCGCGTGGCGATCGGCCGTGCGGTCGTGCGCGACGCCAAGGTCTACCTGTTCGACGAGCCGCTGTCCAACCTCGATGCCAAGCTGCGCGCCGAGCTGCGCCGCGAGTTGAAGCAGCTGCACCGCACGCTCGACGCGACCATGATCTACGTCACCCACGACCAGGTCGAGGCGATGACGCTGGCCGACCGCATCGCGGTCATGAAGGCCGGCGTGATCCAGCAGATCGGCTCGCCCGACGAGATCTACAGCCGCCCGGTCAACCTGTTCGTCGCCGGCTTCCTCGGCTCGCCGACGATGAACGTGCTGCGCGGCAGGCTCAACACGAACGGCGGCCTGCGCTTCGAGAGCCCGGCCTTCAGCACCGACGTGTCGGCCTACCCGTTCCAGAAGGCGGCGATGAACGGCGACGTCGTGCTGGGCGTGCGACCGGAGCAGGTCCGGCTGGCTCACTCGGTGAGCCCGGACACGCCGCACCAGGGCACGATCTCGGTGGTCGAGCCGCTGGGCCCGCAGAAGATCATCTGGTTCACGGTCGGCGAGAACACGCTGTCGGCCATCGTCGACGACCAGTGGGAAGGCCAGCCGGACGAGGCCGTGTACTTCGGCTTCGACCTGCCGCGTGCCTCCATGTTCGACGCCGGCAGCGAAGACCGGCTCTGAGCTGACGGCGACCCCCGCGAGGGCGCCGCCGGGCGCCGTCGACGGGGGTTTTCATGGCCGTGCGACGAAACCGGTTCCACTGTCGACCTGCGACCCGCGACCCGAAGGACGGACATGCGCAAGGACCTGCCAATGACGCCATCGCCCTCGATCGACCGCCTGCTGCATGCCGGCTGGCAACTGCGCGAGGTCGATCCCGCGCTGGATGACGCGGCCTTGCAGGCGTCGACCGAGGGCTGGCTGCCCGCGCAGGTGCCCGGCACGGTCTACCGCGACCTGATCGAGGCCGGCCGCATCCCCGACCCCTACCTCGCCCGCCACGAGGCCGACGTGCAGTGGGTGGCCGAGCGCGACTGGCTCTGGCGGCTGGACTTCGAGGTCGGTGCCGACGAGGCCCGCCGCCGCACGACGCTGCGCTTCGACGGCCTGGACACGATCGCGCAGGTCTGGCTGGACGGCCGGCTGATCGCCCGCAGCGACAACATGTTCGTGCCCGTCGAGGTCGACGTCGACCTCGCGCCTGGCCCGCACCGGCTGGCACTGCGTTGCGACAGCGCGCTGCGCCACGGCCGCATGCTGCAGGCCCGCCTGGGCACCCGGCCGCTCTGGAACGGCGACAGCAGCCGCCTCTACGTGCGCAAGGCGCCCTACCACTACGGCTGGGACTGGGGCCCGACCTTGCTGACCGCCGGCCCCTGGCGGCCGGTGCGGCTGCGGGCCGACGACGTGCGCATCGAGTCGCTGCACAGCCCCGTCTGGCTGGCCGACGACCTGGCGCGTGCCCGTGTCGACGTCGAGCTGCGGCTGTCGGGCGTGCTCGATGGCATCGAGGTCGAGCAGGTGCTCGTCGATGCGGACGGCCACGAGGTGGCACGCCAACGCGCCGCCGCCAGCGCCGATCACCGCTGCGGCCTCGCCATCGCGTCGCCACGCCTGTGGTGGCCGGCCGGGCAGGGCGCGCAGCCGCTCTACACGCTGACGACCCGGCTGCTGCAAGGCGAGGTCGAGCTGTCCCGCCAGCAGCGCCGCCTCGGCCTGCGCCGCATCCGGCTGGTGCAGGAGCCGGTGGCCGGCGAGCCGGGCCTGAGCTTCCACTTCGAGGTCAACGGCCGCGCCTTCTTCTGCGGCGGTGCCAACTGGATCCCGGACGACCTGCTGCTCGAACGCGTCACACCGGCCCGTTACCGCGACCGCGTGCAGGCGGCGGTCGACGGTGGCCACGCCATGCTGCGCGTCTGGGGCGGCGGCATCTACGAGGACGATGCCTTCTACGACGCCTGCGACGAGCTGGGCGTGCTGGTCTGGCAGGACTTCCTGTTCGCCTGCGGCCTCTACCCGGCCCACGATGCCTACGTCGCCAGCGTCGAGGCCGAGGCCCGCGCGGCGATCTCGCGGCTGCGCCACCGGGCCAGCCTGGCGATCTGGTGCGGCAACAACGAGGACTACACGCTGGCCGAATCGGTCGGTGCGCACGGCCCCGGCAGCGACACGGTGCGCTTCGAGGCCCGCCGCATCTACGAGCAGCTGCTGCCCACGCTGTGCGCCGCGCTCGATCCGCAGCGGCCCTACTGGCCCGGCAGCCCCTACACGCCCGGCGGCGACGGCCTGCAGAACTCGCAGGACAAGAGCGCCGGCGACCGCCACAGCTGGGAGGTCTGGCACCAGCTGATGCTGCCCTACCAGCGCTATGCCGAGGTCGGCGCGCGCTTCGTCAGCGAGTTCGGCCTGCAGTCGCACCCGTCGCTGGACGTCCTGCATGCGGCCATCCCGGATGCGGCCGAGCGCCGTCCCGGCAGCCGCACGCTGCAATGGCACAACAAGGCCTCGTCGGTGGTCGGCGCGGACGGCCATCGCCGCCTGGCCGTCTACCTGGCCGACAACCTGCCGCCGGTGACGACGCTGGCGGCCGAGGTGCAGGCCACGCAGTTCGTCCAGGCCGAGGCGATGCGCCATGCCTACGAGGCCTTCCGGCGCCGCTGGCAGCGGCCCGGTGCACGGGCCTGCGGCGGGGCGCTGGTCTGGCAGCTCAACGACTGCTGGCCGGTGTCGAGCTGGGCCATCGTCGACAGCGCCGGCCAGCGCAAGCCGGCCTGGCACGTGATCCGCCGTGCGCTCGCGCCGCTGGCCTGCGCGGTGCGGCGCGATGCCGCGGGTGCGAGTGCCTGGGCGATGTCGTCGCTGGATCGCCGGCTGGACGCCAAGGCAAGCTGGACGCTGCACACCCTGGACGGCGAGACCCTCGATCAACACGAGCAACACGTCGATCTGCCTGGCAACGCCAGCACCGAGCTGGCCGTGCCGGCGCGCTGGCTGCAGGACCGCGAGGCCGCCGTCGTCGCGACCCTGGACCTGCACGCCGACGACCTGCAGGCCCGCGCCATGGCCTGGCCCGAGCCGCACCGCTGGCATCCGGTCGGCGACCCGCAGCTGGCGGTCGAGACCCTGCCCGGCGGCCTGCTGCGCCTCACCGCCGCGCGGCCCGCCAAGGGCGTCTGGCTCGAAGCGACCGGCACGAGCTTCGCCGACAACTTCATCGACCTGCTGGCCGGCGAGTCGCGCGAGATCCGCGTCGAAGGCCCGCTCGACGGCCTGCGGGCCGTCAGCCTGTTCGACCTGCAGGTGGCGGGCTGAGGTCATGCGCGCGCGATCTGCCACGCAGAGCCATCCCGCTTCGTCATCGCGGCGGGACGAGCGCCGGGCCGCCCCAAGCCGGACCGCCATCCCCTCGGGGGATCGACAGGCGCATGCGCCTGGCGAAGGGCAGACATGAGCACGATCCGGGACGTTGCCAAGCTGGCCGGCGTGGGCGTGGCCACGGCCTCACGCGCCTTGTCCGGCAACGGCTCCGTCGCCGAAGACACCATCGCCCGCGTGCGCTCGGCGGCCGAGCGGCTGGACTACCGGCCATCGAGCATCGCCCGTGCGCTGTCGCTGCGACGTTCGGGCGCGATCGGCGTCTACGTGCCGAGCTTTGACGGCGCGTTCTATTCGTCCATCCTCAGCAGCGTCGACGAGGTGCTGCGCGCGGCCGGGCGGCACATGATCGCGGCCAACGGCTGCGGCCATGGCTCGATGCGCCAGGAGGCGCTCGACGGCATCGACTTCCTGCTCGACCGCGACTGCGACGGCCTGCTGATCGCCAGCCACAGCCTCACCGACGACGACATCGCCGGCCTGCTGCAGCGGCGGCCCGGCACGGTGATCGTCAACCGCACGGTGCCCGGTCACGAGGACCGCTGCTTCTCGGTCGACCATGAGCTGGCCGGCGTGCTGGCCGCGCGGGCGCTGATGCAGCAAGGTCACCGCGAGATCGCCACCATCGCCGGCCCCGACGATGCGCCGGACAACGCCGCCCGCATGCGCGGCTTCTATGCCGAACTGGCTCGCCACGACATCCTCGTGCGGCCCGAACACCAGTGCGGCGGCACCTTCCACTTCTCGACCGGCGACCAGGCCACGCGACGCCTGATGCCGGCGATCCGGGGCGAGGTGACTGGTGCATCGCGCGTGACGGCGCTGTTTGTCGCCAACGACCTGATGGCCATGGCCGCCATCAGCTCGCTGACCCTGGCCGGCCTGCGCGTGCCGGACGATGTCTCCGTGCTCGGCTACGACGACTCGGCCTTCGCCCGCTACACCTCGCCACCGCTGACCACCGTGCGCGTGCCCATCACCGTGGTCAGCGCCGATGGCTGCCGGCTGCTGCTCAACGAGTGCTACGACGCCCGCCTGCCGGTGCAGCGCGGCCACCTCGCCGAGGTGATCTGGCGGGGCACCGTGGCCGCCGGCCCGCACGCGCCGCTGGCCTTCGATCGCTGAGGCGCAAGCCCCTGGCCCTCCTTCACCCGCCACCCACAGACCACCGCATCACCATGACCACCACCCTCGGCATCATCGGCACCGGGAACATCTTCCCTGCCTACCTGCGCAACATCCTGCGCGCCCAGCGCAGCGGCAAGCTGCGGCTCGTCGGCGTGGCCGACGGCGACAAGGCGGCGGCCCAGCGCCGCGCGACCGAGTTCGGCCTGGTGGCGATGTCGGTCGATGAGCTGCTCGACAGCGAGGCCCAGGTCATCCTCAACCTGACCCCGCCGCTGGCCCACCACGCGATCGGCATGAAGGTGCTGGGCGCCGGCAAGCACCTGTTCTCCGAGAAGCCCATGGCCGCGACCTATGCGCAGGGCCTCGAACTGGTCGAAGCCGCCCGCCGGGCCGGCCTGCGCCTGGGCTGCGCACCCGACACCTTCCTGGGGGCCGGCGCACAGACCGTGCGCTCGCTGCTCGACGCCGGCACGATCGGTCCGGTGCGGCACGGCTATGGCTTCTTCATGAACCACGGCCCGGACCACTGGCACCCGAACCCGGCCTTCTTCTACCAACCCGGCGCCGGCCCGCTGTTCGACGTCGGCGTCTACCACCTGACCCACCTGGTCAACCACTTCGGCCCGGTCCGGTCGGTGCGTGCCATCGCCCACCGGACCCACGCGGTGCGCACCATCCCGCTGGGTGAGCGGGCCGGCCAGAAGCTGCCGGTCGACGTGGCCACGCACGTCATCGCCCACCTCGACTTCGCCCATGGCCCGCAGATCGTGCTGACCAGCAGCTTCGACGTCTGGAAGCATGGCCACGAGCCCTTCGAGTTCTACGGCGACAACGGCACGCTGCTCGGACCGGACCCCAACAAGTTCGGCGGCAACGTGCGCTGGAACGTCCAGACCGACGACTGGCAGCGCGCCACCGACAAGCGCCCCTACCACGCCAATGCGCGTGGCCTGGGCCTGGTCGACATGATCCGCGCCATCGCCGAGAACCGCCCGCACCGCTGCAGCGCCGAGATGGCCCTGCACGTGCTGGAGGTCATGGAGAGCACGCTGAAGGCCGCCGAGCAGGGCGGCCCGGTCACGCTGTCCACCACCTGCGAACGTCCGGCACCGCTGGACCAGAAGCTGTTCTGAACCCCACCCCACGTCCTGCCCAGGAGTCGACCATGAAGGCATCGGTCCAGATCTATTCCATCCGCGAGTCCGGCGACCTCGACCACCAGCTGGCGCTGCTGCGGCAGACCGGTTTCGACTGGGTCGAGAGCGTCGCCACGCACGGCCTGCCGGCGGCGGACTTCGCCGCCACGCTCGATCGGCACGGGCTGAAGCTGTCGTCGATGCACGTCGGCCTGGCGCTGCTGGAGAACGCCGACGAGCGCGTCCGCCTGATCGAGGCCTGCCGGCTGACGGGCTGCCGGCTGATCGTCATGCCGTGGCTGCCGATGGGCGAACGCCCGGCCACCGGCGCCGGCTGGGTCGCGCTGGGCCAGCGCCTGGCCGGGCTGTCGGACCTGCTGCGCGCCGAGTTGCCGGACCTGCGCGTGGCCTATCACAACCATGAGTGGGAACTCCTGAGCTACGACGGCCGCCCGGCGCTGGACTGGATCTTCTCGGCCGCCACGCCGGCCCAGCTGGGCTGGGAGGCCGACCTCGGCTGGGTGCGCCGCGCCGGTGCCGATCCGCTCGACTGGGCGACCCGCCACGGTGACCGCCTGCTGGCCGTGCATGCCAAGGACATCGCCCCGCCCGGCACGGCGGTGGCCGAGGACGGCTGGACCGTGCTGGGCCAGGGCATCGTCGGCTGGCCAGCGCTGTTCGCGGCGCTGAAGTCGCGCGTCGACCTGTTCGTGTTCGAGCACGACAAGCCGGTCGACTTCGAGGCCACGCTGCGTGGCAGCCGCGCCTGCCTGCGCGAGCACCTGGGCGTCTGAACGCGAGGGAAGTCCGATGAACACGAGCCATTCGTCCCTGAGCCCGATCCGCGGACCGGGCATCTTCCTGGCCCAGTTCGCCGGTGATGCGGCGCCGTTCAACAGCCTGGACAGCATCGGCCGCTGGGTGGCCTCGCTGGGCTATGCCGGCGTGCAGATCCCGAGCTGGGACGCGCGGCTGTTCGACCTCGCGCGGGCCGCCGAGAGCCAGACCTACTGCGACGAGGTGCGCGGCACGCTCGCGCAGCATGGCCTGCAGGTCACCGAGCTGTCGACCCACCTGCAGGGCCAGCTGGTGGCGGTCCATCCGGCCTATGACCTGCCGATGGACGGTTTCGCGCCTGCCGCGTTGCGCGGCAAGCCGGCCGAGCGCACGGCCTGGGCGGTCGAGCAGCTCAAGCTCGCCGCGAAGGCCTCGCAGCGCCTGGGCCTGAACGCGCACGCGACCTTCTCCGGTGCGCTCGCCTGGCCCTACCTCTACCCGTGGCCGCAGCGCCCGGCCGGGCTGGTCGAGACCGCCTTCGACGAACTGGCGCGGCGCTGGCGTCCCATCCTCGATGCCTTCGATGCGGCCGGCGTGGACGTCTGCTACGAGGTCCATCCGGGCGAGGACCTGTGCGACGGCACCAGCTTCGAGATGTTCCTCGAACGGGTCGGCCACCACCCGCGCGCCAACCTGCTCTACGACCCGAGCCACTTCGTGCTGCAGCAGCTGGACTACCTGGCCTACATCGACTGCTACCACGAGCGCATCAAGGCCTTCCACGTCAAGGATGCCGAGTTCAACCCGACCGGCCGGCAGGGCGTCTACGGCGGCTTCCAGGGCTGGAAGGACCGGGCCGGCCGCTTCCGCTCGCTGGGCGACGGCCAGGTCGACTTCACCGGCATCTTCAGCCGGCTGACCCAGCACGGCTACCGCGGCTGGGCGGTGCTGGAGTGGGAGTGCTGCATCAAGCACCCGGAGCAGGGCGCGGCCGAGGGCGCACCCTTCATCCGCGATCACCTGATCCGCGTGGCCGAAAAGGCCTTCGACGACTTCGCGGCCGCCGGCACCGACGAGACCGCCAACCGCCGCATGCTCGGCATCGGCTGAGGAGGATCATGCGATGAGCCAGTCAGAAGACCCGCGCGGCGAGCGGCGCCCGATCAGATTGGGCATGGTGGGCGGCGGGCAAGGCGCCTTCATCGGCGCGGTGCACCGCATCGCTGCCCGCCTCGACGGCCAGTACGCACTGGTGGCCGGCGCGCTGTCCTCGGACCCGGCGCGGTGCCGGGCCAGCGGTGCGGAACTCGGCATCGAGACCGACCGCTGCTACAGCGACTACCGCGAGATGGCGCGCGCCGAAGCCGCGCGGCCCGATGGCATCGAGGCCGTCGCCATCGTCACGCCCAATCACCTGCACCACCCGGTCGCCTGCGCCTTCATCGAGGCCGGCATCCACGTCATCTGCGACAAGCCGCTGACCACCACGCTGGCCGATGCGCTGGACCTGCGCCAGCGCGCCGCCGCGCGCGGCGTGCGCTTCGCGCTGACGCACAACTACAGCGCCTACCCGCTGGTCCGCGCGGCCCGCGCGATGGTCGCCGCCGGCCAGCTCGGCACGGTGCGCATCGTTCAGGTCGAGTACGCGCAGGACTGGCTGGCCTCGGACCTCGAGGCCAGCGGCCAGAAGCAGGCCGCCTGGCGCACCGACCCGGCGCTGGCCGGACCGGCCGGCTGCCTCGGCGACATCGGCACCCATGCGGCCCAGCTGGCCGAGTTCGTCATCGGCCTGAGCCCGGCCGAGATCAGCGCCGACTGCACGACCTTCGTGGCGGGCCGGCGGGTCGATGACCATGTCCAGGTCCAGCTGCGCTATGCCCAGGGCGCGCGTGGCCTGCTGTGGGCCAGCCAGGTCGCCTGCGGCGAGGAGAACCACCTGCGCCTGCGCGTCTATGGCACGAAGGCAGCGATCCACTGGGACCAGGACCGGCCCAACGAGCTGACCTGGCACCCGGCCGGCGAACCGGCGCGCCGCCTGACGCGCGGCATGGCCGGCCTGCCCGAGGTCGCCGCGGCCGCCACCCGCACGCCGCCGGGCCATCCGGAGGGCTACCTCGAAGCCTTCGGCAACCTCTACCGCGACTTCGCCGAGGACCTGCGCGACGCCCGCGCCGGCCGCGCCACGCCGGCCCGCGTGCCCGGCCTGGACGACGGCGTGCGCAGCCTCGCCTTCGTCGAGGCCGTGCTGGCCAGCAGCCGCGCCAACGCCGCCTGGACCCCGCTGGTCCTGCCGGCCTGATCCACCCCATCCAACACCGAGTACCCCATGACCGAACCCGTCAACATCGAAGCCCTGCTGGACGCCATGACGCTGGACGAGCAGGTCAGCCTGCTGGCCGGCGCCGACTTCTGGACCACCGTCCCGATCCCGCGCCTGGGCGTGCCGTCTGTCAAGGTCAGCGACGGCCCGAACGGCGCGCGCGGCGGCATCTTCAAGGACGGCCCCAGCACGGCCTGCTTCCCGGTCGGCATCGCGCTGGCCGCGACCTGGAACCCCGCGCTGATTGCCGAGACCGGCGCGGCGCTGGGCGTGGAGGCCCGCCTGAAGGGCGCGCGCGTGCTGCTCGCGCCGACCGTCAACCTGCAGCGCACGGTCTACAACGGCCGCAACTTCGAGTGCCATTCGGAAGACCCGTGGTTGTCCTCCGAGATGGCGGTGGCCTACGTCAACGGCCTGCAGTCGACCGGCGTGGCCGCGACCATCAAGCACTTCGTCGGCAACGAGAGCGAGTACCAGCGCATGACGGTCAGCTCGGACATCCCCGAGCGGCCGCTGCGCGAGCTGTACCTGCTGCCCTTCGAGCGCGCGGTGAAGGTGGCGAAGGTGCAGTGCGTGATGACCGGCTACAACCGCGTCGACGGCACCTTCATGGCCGACCACCACCGCCTGGTCACGCAGGTGCTTCGCGACGAGTGGGGCTTCGACGGCCTGGTCATGACCGACTGGATGGCCCACCACGACACCGTGCGCAGCGTGCTGGCCGGCTGCGACCTGGAGATGCCCGGACCGACCCGCGAGCGGGGCAATAAGCTCGTCGCCGCCGTGCAGGACGGCCGCCTGCCGGCCGATGCGGTGCGGGCCTGCGCCCGCCGCGTGCTGCAGCTGGCCGAGCGGGTCGGCAGCTTCGCCGACCCGGTCATCCCGGCCGAGCGCGACGACGACCTGCCGGCCCACCGCGCGCTGATCCGCCGCCTGGGCGCCGAAGGCGCGGTGCTGCTGAAGAACGACGCCGACGCCCTGCCGCTGGCGTTGAAGGCCGGCCAGACCGTCGCGCTGATCGGCCATGCCGCCGTGACGCCGCAGATCATGGGCGGCGGCAGCGCGAACGTGAACGCGCACCACCGCAGCGCGCCGATGGCCGCGTTGCAGGCGGCCTGCCCAGGCGTGGACTTCGTCCACCGGCCCGGTGCCGACAGCCACCGCTGGACGCCGCTGATGCCGGTGCCGATGACGGTGGACTTCTGGGCCAACGACCGCTTCGACGGCCCGGTGGTCGCCACGCAGACCTCGCCCAACACCGAGATCATGTGGTTCGGCAGCCTGCCCGCCGGGCTTGATCCCTACGACTTCTCGGCCCGCACCACGCTGCGCTTCGTCGCCGAGGCCGAGGGCCTGCACGCCTTCTCGCTGGTCTCGACCGGCCTGGCGCGCGCCACGCTCAACGGCGAGCCGGTGCTCGATGCCTGGACCGGCTGGCGGCGCGGCGACACCTACTTCACCTTCGGCTGCGACGAGGTGCTGCACCACCGCACATTGCAGGCGGGCGACGTGGTCGAGCTGCAGGTCGAGTTCAGCACCGCGGTCGAGGGCGGTGGCTTCGGGGTGCATGCGCTGCGGGTCGGTGCCAGCCGCCTGATGGGCGAGGCCGACATCGCCGCCGCGGTCGACGCGGCCGCGAAGGCCGATGTCGCCATCGTCTTCGCCGGCCTGAACGCCGAATGGGACAACGAGGGCCTGGACCGCCCCGGCATCGCGCTGCCGCATGCCCAGGATGAGCTGATCGCCCGCGTCGCCGCCGCCAACCCGAACACCGTCGTCGTGCTGCAGAGCGGCTCGCCGCTGCTGCTGCCCTGGCTGGACGCGGTGCCGGCGGTCCTGCAGGCCTGGTATCCGGGCCAGGAATGCGGCCTCGCGATCGCCGACGTGCTGACCGGCGCGGCCGCGCCCGGCGGCCGCCTGCCGCAGACCTGGCCGCTGCGCATCGAGGACTCCGTGGCCTTCGGCGACCCGGCGCAATACCCCGGCGTCGACGGCCATGTGCGCTACGGCGAGGACGTCTTCATCGGCTACCGCCACCATGAGGCGCGCGGCCATGCGGTGCGCTTCCCGTTCGGCCACGGCCTGTCCTACACCCGCTTCGAGCAGACCGGCCTGGCGCTGGACCGCACGACGCTGCAGCCTGGCGACACGCTGACCGCCACCGTGACGGTGCGCAATGCCGGCCCGCGCGCGGGCAGCGAGGTGGTGCAGCTCTACGTGCACGACACGGCCAGCACGCTGGCCCGCCCGCCCCAGGAGCTGAAGGCCTTTGCCAAGGTCGCGCTGCAGCCGGGCGAGTCGCGCACGGTGAGCCTGAGCCTGGACATGCGCGCCTTCGCCGCCTACGACGTCGACCGGGCGGCCTGGTGGGCCGAGGCCGGCACCTTCGAGATCCGCGTCGGCAGCAGCTCGGCGGCCATCCACCAGCGCGAAACGGTGACGCTCGCGGCGGACTGGGTGGAGCCGGTGGCGCGTTGACGGGGCAGGCCCCTCAGGGCAGGAAGGAGAAGTCCTGCGTCAGTGCCGCGGGGAAGGCCGGAACGGCGACGTTGACGTCGATGTCGGCCGACTTCACCGTGCCCGACCCATCGCGGGCTTCGAGCCGGTAGCGGCCGGCGCTGGCCGCGTCCGGGGCGAAGGGCCATGCCACCGGCAGCGCCGCGTAGGGCAGCGTGTAGGTCGCGCCCGTGGGCAGCGCCATCGTCCAGGCGCCGGTGTCGGCGTCGATCGCGGTCCAGCGCAGCTCGATGGTCCTGGGGCCGGCCAGCGTCTGGATGGCGCGGACTTCGCCGGCCAGCGGCGGCGGCAGCGTCGTCGTGACGGTGCCGGCGACGGTGCGCCCGGCGTTGGCGGCCGCAGGCAGGTCGATCGGCAACGCCGCGCTGTTGACCTGCGTCGGCGAGATCGCGGCGACCGGCACGTCGGTGATCACGGCGGTGACGCGACCGGCGGCGCTGATGACCAGGTTGTAGCTGCCGGCGGCAAGGCCCGGCAGCTCGAAGCGACCGGCATCGGGCAGGCCCGGGCCAACCGGCGCGGTCGCCTTGACCACCACGCCGTTGCCCTGTTGCGCCGACACGCTCACCGGTCCGGCCAGCAGCGACGGATCGACCCAGCCGACGATGCGCAGGCCGGCATCGGTGACGCGCGGGAAGGCGGTGAGCACCGGCTTGAGGTTGTAGCGGCCGGAATTGCCGCGCCTGACCACCGACTTGCAGGCATCGAAGTCGATGACCCAGTCGACCCGTTGGCCGGGCAGCACGGTGATGTCGGCGGTCGTGTTGATCTTCAGTCCGGACTGCTGGCCGCTCGGCGTGTCCAGCGCGACCTCGGCGCCGGTGCCGCCGGTCAGCACGAGGCTGTTGGCGAGCGTGGCACCGGTATTCGACGCCAGCACCAGCCGCATCTGTTGGTAGGTGCCCGCCGGCAGCGGGATCTCGCCCAGTTCCTGCAGGACGCCGTTCTGCAGGTCCAGCAGGTTCGTCTTCTGCGGGTTCGGCAGCACGATGCGGAACCAGCCGGCGCCGGTGCCATCGGGCGCGGTGGCGCTCGGGTTCACGCGCACCTCGGTCACCGTCACGTTGACCTCGTCAAAGCCGCAGGACGGCGCGTCGGTCATGGACACGCGCAAGGTGCCGTTGCCGGCCGCGCCGGTGCCGCCGATGCCACCGCCGCCGCCACCACAGGCGGTCAACAGCAGGGCCAGGGTGCTGGCGGCGATGGCCGCGAGGGTCTTGGATCTCATGACGATGCTCCAGTCGGATCGGTCGGGTCGGGCGTCCGCGCGGCGGCGGGCTCCTCGAAGTAATAGATGCCCAGGCCGACCCGCAGGCGCGGGCCTGCCTGGGTGTCGCCGGGGGCGGGCAGGTCGGTGTCGTGGTCGGCCAGCCAGCGGTCGAGCTGTTCGAGCAGGCGCTGCGCCTGGCTGGCGCCGAGCTGGCGGAAGGCCGGCAGGGCCTCGGCCGGGATGGCCTCGTACATGACCTTGCGCTGATAGCGCGGGTTGTCGGCGCCGTGCTGGATGTTGTGGTCGATGGTCGCGATCAGGTCGGCGACGTCCTGGCCCAGGATGTCGAGCTTGTCGAGCGGGCCGTCGGCCGGCACGTAGGCCGCGTTCTGCAACGCGATGCGGCCGTCCTCGGTGCGGCGCACGGCGCCCACGCGCAGCAGCTCGTCGAGCATCGCCCGCACCGGCATGTCGCCGCTGTGGCGGCGCACCAGTGCGCCGAAGCCGGTGGCGGTGTCGTTCGGGTCGAGCGGGCGCGGGTTGCCGGCGGCATCGTGGAAGGTGGCGTCACGGACCCAGCCGGTCAGGACCCGGGCGGCGCGGTTGTAGCGCTGGCGCGGCGGCTCACCCTCGATCACGTCGGCGCCTTCGCGGTGCACCGGCTGCGTGGCCTCGACGACCAGCCGGGTGACCTCCTTGCGGGTCAGGCCCGACAGGATGGACGCGCGCGAGATCGACGACTTCTTGCCCTCGATGGCGAAGTCCTGCATCGCCACCTCGACGTAGACGCGCTTGGCGATCGCCTCGAAGGCGACGAAGGACATCGACTGGCGCAACAGCACGCGGAACAGCGGCCGCAGCAGCCGCGCGACAGCGGCTTCGAGCACGGTCTGGAGACGGGTGTGAACTTCCATATTGGGAAATTTATCCCAAAAAAATGGAAGAACCGCCGATGGATGGTGACCAGTTGTGTGGACTTGTGAGCCGCCGCCGAACCGTCCGGCGCGCGGTTTCCAGCCCCGCCATGCAGCGACCCGGCAGGCCTTGCGGCGCTGCCGGGTCGTTCAGGGGCGGAAGTGAAGGGGCGGGTGGAAAGGGGCGGGTGGAAAGGGCGGGCGGTGGCGTTCAGCCTGCGCCGGTCGGCGTGGCCACGGACGCGAGGTCACAGGCCGGATCGGCGACCTGGGCCGGCGTCGGCCCCTGGCCCGCGTCCAGCAGCTTGCGCGCCAGCAGGTGGGTGCGGGCGTCGTCGACGGTGTCGACCGCGACCAGCTGGCCGGCCCGGAAATGCCACAGCGAGAAAGGCGTGCCGCCGTCCGGATCGCCGCGCAGCACGGCCGCGTCGGCGCCCTGGGACAGGCCGGCCATCTGCAGCTTGTGGTCGTACTGGTCGGACCAGAACCACGGCGTCGCGGTGAAGGGCCGCGCCTGGCCGAGAAGCGCCGCCGCCGCGCAGCGGGCCTGCTCGGTGGCGTTCTGGACCGATTCCAGCCGCAGCAGCGTGCCGTCGTCCAGCCGGCGGGCGGTGCAGTCGCCGGCGGCGACGATGCGCGGGTCGGCGGTCCGGCCGCAGGCGTCGACGACGATGCCGCGGTCGCACGCCAGACCGGCCTCGCGTGCCAGGCTGTCGTTGGCCGCCACGCCCACGCCCAGCAGCACCCGGCCGGCCGGCAGCAGGCGGCCATCGGCCAGCCGCACGGCACTGACGCGGCCAGCCTCGGCCTCGATCGCCTCGATGCGGGCATCCAGCACCAGTTCCACGCCGTGGCGGCGGTGCAGCGCCGCGTACCAGTCCGACATCAGGGGCGTCAGCACCCGGCCGAGCAGGCGGGGCGCGGCCTCCAGCACCGTCACCGCGACACCCAGCTGGCGCGCGGTCGCGGCCACCTCCAGGCCGATGAAGCCGCCGCCGATCACGACCAGCGGCCGGCCCTGGGCGCGGCAGTCGGCCAGGCCGGCGGCCAGCCCGTCGGCGTCGGCCTTGCTGCGCAGCACGCAGACGCCGGGCGTGTCCACGCCGGGGATGGGCAGGCGGCGTGCGCTGGCGCCGGTGGCCAGCACCAGTCCGGCCCACGGCAGGGTCTCGCCATCGGCCAGCGTCACGGTGGCGGCGGCGCGGTCGATCGCCACGACCCGGCTGCCGGTGCGCAGGCGGATCTGCTTCTTCTCCAGCATCGCGGGCGGACGCAGCGCGAGCTGGGCATCGCCGCTCTGGCCGGCCAGCCAGGCCTTGGACAGCGGCGGCCGGTGGTAGGGACCGATCGGCTCGTCACCCAGCAAGGTGATCTCGCCGACATGGCCGCCGCTGCGCAGCGCCTCGGCCGCGAAGGTGGCGGCCTGGCCGGCGCCGATGATGAGGATGGGGGCGTCGCCGGGCAGGCCGGCAGGGGAGGTGTCGTGCGTCATCCCGCGATGATTCCCGAACGTGTCTGAACCCGCGCCGAGCGGGCTGTTCATCGTGGCGACAGGCCGCGCTCAGGACGTCGCCAGCGTCACCTCGGCCGGCGTGCGCCGCATCAGCACCCGGCCTTCGCGCATCGACAGCAGCGCATGGCCCTGGCTGCGCAGCACCTCGACGTCGCTGTCGGCCGACAGGATCAGCAGGTTGGCCGGACGGCCCTCGGCGATGCCGTGGCGCTCGCCCAGGGCCAGCAGGCGGGCCGGGTGGTCGATGACGAAGTCCAGGCAGCGCTGCAGGTCGACGTGGCCCAGCATGTGGCAGATGTGCAGGCCGGCTTCGAGGATGCGCAGGATGTTGCCGTTGCCCAGCGGATACCACGGGTCCTGGATCGAGTCCTGCGCGAACGCGACCGTCATGCCCGCGCGGTCCAGCTCGGGCACGCGGGTCAGGCCGCGGCGCTTCGGGTAGGTGTCGAAGCGGCCCTGCAGGTGGATGCTCTCGGTCGGGCAGCAGACGAAGCCGATGCCCGACATCGACAGCAGCCGGAACAGCTTGGCGCAGTAGGCGTTGTCGTAGGAGCCCATCGCGGTGGTGTGGCTGGCGGTCACGCGTGCGCCCATGCCGCGCTGGCGGGCGGCCTCGGCCAGCACCTCCAGGAAGCGCGAGTGCGGGTCGTCGGTCTCGTCGCAGTGCACGTCGACCAGGCAGCCGTGGCGCTCGGCCAGGTCCATCAGGAAATGGATCGACGCGACGCCCTGCTCGCGGGTGTTCTCGAAATGCGGGATGCCGCCGACCACGTCCGCGCCGATCGCCACCGCCTCGGTCATCAGCCGGCGGCCGTCCGGGTAGGACTCGATGCCCTCCTGCGGGAAGGCGACGATCTGCAGCTCGACCAGGTGGCGGACCTCGTCGCGCACCTCCACCATCGCGCGCAGCGCGGCCAGGCTCGGATCGGTCACGTCCACATGGGTGCGGACCTGCTGGATGCCGTGGCGGGCCAGCATCTGCAGCGTCGCATGGGCGCGCGCCTTGGTGTCCTCGTGGGTGACCAGCGCCTTGCGCTCGGACCAGCGCTCGATGCCCTCGAACAGCGTGCCGCTCATGTTCCAGGCCGGCTGGCCGGCGGTCAGCGCGGCGTCCAGATGGATGTGCGGCTCGATGAAGGGCGCGACCACCAGGTGGCCGGCCGCGTCGGTGTCGGCCAGCCCGCTGGCGACGAGGCCGGGCTGTGCCTCGATCGCGGCGATGCGGCCGCCCGACAGGCGCAGCGTGTGCAGGCCCACACGGTCGCGCAGGCGGGCGTTGAGGATGCGGGACATGGTGTTCCTTTCGAAGTTCCGGGCCACGGGACGTGGTGTTGCATCAAGCATGCCCGAGCGGCGTGTCGGCCCCGCTACCATCCTCGCGCCTGGGTTCCAGCCCAGGCTGGAAACCCACCCTTGACCGCGACCCTGGCCCCCGACACCACCTCATCCAGCCGTCCCGATGCCCGCCGTTCGCAGCGCACCCTGAGCCGCTCGATCGGGCTGGCGGGCCTGTTGCTGCTCGCGCTCGCCTGGATCGCGACCGCCGCCTTCCTGCAGTACGAGCGCCAGGAGGCGCTGGACTCGCGGGCCCGCGAGAACATGAACCTGGCCCGCGCGCTGGAGGAAATGAGCGTGCGCGTGTTCGCCACGGTCGACCAGGCGACGCAGCGGGTCAGCGAGGCGGTCCGCAGTGGCGACGAGCCGCTGCGCCAGCTGACCCAGTTCGCCAAGGAGACCGGCCTGGTGCCGAACATCCTGGTGCAGCTGTCGCTGGTCGGGCCGGACGGGCACTTCATGGGCAGCAACCTCGATCCGGACGGCTCGCGCACCGGCCGCGTCGACCTGAGCGAGCGCGAGCACATCCGGGCGCATCTCACGCCCAGCCTGGTCGACCGCTCGGCCCAGGGCCTGTTCGCCAAGGGCCTGTTCATCGGCAAGCCGGTGCTGGGCAAGGTCTCGGGGCGCTGGACCCTGCAGCTCTCGCGCCGCATCGACGGGCCGGACGGCCGCGTGCTCGGCGTGGTCGTCGCCTCGGTCGATCCGGCCTATTTCGAGACCGTCTACAGCAGCGTCGACCTGGGCCGCGACGGCGTGGTGACGCTGGTCGGCGAGGACCTGATGGTGCGCGCCCGGGTGGTCGACGGCCGACGCGCCGGCATGGGCCAGCGCATCGCCGGCGCCGGGCCGATGTCGCAGCCGGCGCTCGCGACCACCAGCACCTACCAGGCCCGCAGCGGCGTCGACGGCATCGACCGCGTGATCGCGCTGCGCCGCATCACCGGCTTCCCGCTGTTCGTGCTGGTGGGCGCGTCGCTGGACGACGCGCTGGCCGACTGGGTGGCGATGCGCAACGCGCTGGTCGGGCTGATGGGCCTGCTGACCGCCGCGGTCGGGCTGGCGCTCTACGCCTTCACCAACAGCGTGCGGCGGCTGGAAGCCAGCAACCGCGAGCTGGCCGCGAGCGAGGCGCGGGCGCAGACGGCCAACCAGGCGAAGTCGGAGTTCCTGGCCGCGATCTCGCACGAGCTGCGCACGCCGCTGACCAGCATCCGCGGATTCGCCGAGCTGATGGAGGTCCGCATCGGCGACCCGCGCTATCGGGAACAGGCCGGGCTGATCCGCAAGTCGGCCGAGCACCTGAATGCGCTGCTGACCGAGATCCTCGACCTGGCCAAGGTGGAAGCCGGCGCGATGCCGGTGCGCCATGCACCGGTCGAGCTGGCGCCGCTGCTGCGCGGCGTGGCCGAGCTGTTCGCGGTCACCGCCAACGAGAAGGGCCTGGCGCTGGACCTGGACCTGGCGGCGGATCTGCCGGCCACGCTGGTCTGCGACGAACTGCGGCTCAAGCAGGTGCTCAACAACCTGATGTCCAACGCGCTGAAGTTCACCCGCGAGGGCCGGGTGACGCTGTCGGCCGAGACCGCCGAGACCGCCGGCCGGCCGGTCATCCGGCTGCATGTGAGCGACACGGGTCCGGGCATCGCGCCCGAGCTGCACGAGCTGATCTTCGAGCGATTCCGCCAGGCCGATGCGCGCATCAGCCATGAACACGGCGGCACCGGCCTGGGGCTGGCGCTGGCCCGTGCGCTGGCCGAGCTGATGGGTGGGACGCTGGGGGTGGATTCGGCACCGGGACGTGGCGCGCGCTTCACGCTGACGCTGCCGCGCGAGCCGCTCGCGCCGTCGGCGTCCGAGCCGGACGCCGGGTCAGGCACCGACCGCTAGGCCGGCGCCCGGGACCGCGGGTGGGCGGTCTCGTTCAGGCCCTGGATCAGGCCTTCTTGTTCCAGGCGCTGCACCAGCCGGCGGCCGCGACCTGCTTGCCGGCGAACAGCGGACAGTTGCCGGCCTTGTCGCCGGCCTTGCCCTGGAAGATGGCGCAGTTGCCGCAGTTCTGGCCGGCCGCGTACTTCGGGAACTTCTTCGTGTCGGCCTTCGTGGCGTCTGCGACATAGCCGAGCGCAGCCGCCTGGGCGTCCTTCGGGTCAACCATGGTCTGGGCGCGGGCGCCCAGGCTCATCGCGGCGCCAGAGGCGGCCACGGTCATCAGGAAAACGCGACGTTGCATCGACATGGTGTTGTGCTCCAAGGGGTGAGTGAACCGGTCCGCGATGCGTGTTTGCGTCACGTTTCGCGGCCGGCCGGAGTATCTGGCCACCGGACTGCATCGGCCAGGGGTGGGGCTGTTGCCGATGCAAAGGTTCGTTGCTGACTTGACCCGCGTCAATCCGCATCGACAGCGCCGTCGTTCATCGGCCCGTCACCAGGCCGACCAGCGTCGCGCCCAGCAGCGCCAGGATCGGGAAGGCGCTCAAACCGAAGCCCAGGCTGCGGCTGCCCGGATCGCGCAGGTAGGCGCGGCGGTAGACCATCCGGCCGACCAGGTAGACGCCGCCGGCGGCGGCAACCCAGCCGGCCGGCCAGTGTCGAGCGGCCAGGTAGAGGGCCGGCAGCAGGGCCACGAGCAGCTCCAGCGTGTTCATCTGGACGCGGTAGGCGCGCTCGAACATCTCGTGCCCGGTGACGGCCGGCGCGTGCACGCCGTAGCGCCCTCGCGCCGCGCCGACGAGGAGGCCGAAGACGATGAATTGCAGCACCGCAAGGGTGGCGACCAGGTCGATCCAGTTCATGGGGTTCCGTGGGGTGGTTGAGGAAGCGTGGAGGAAGGGACGGGGATCCGTGCCGGCGCTCAGGCGGCCGAGCCCTTCAGGGCGGTCACCTCGATCTCGATCTTCATGCGCGGATCGGCCAGCCCGGCGCTGATCATCATCGCCGCCGGGCGGACCTCGCCGAAGGCCGTGCGCAGCGCCGGCCAGCAGGCCGGGAAGTCGTCGCCGTCCGGCAGCACGTAGGTCGCGCGCACGACCTCGTGCAGGTTGCTGCCGGCCTGTTCGAGCGCCCGGGCGATGTTGCGCAGGCACTGGGCGGCCTGTTCGCCGACGTCGTCGCTGATGGCCATGCTGGCGTAGTCGAAGCCGGTGGTGCCGGAGACGAAGACCCAGTCGCCGACGACCACGGCGCGGGAGTAACCGATGTCGGCCTCGAAGGGGGAGCCGGAAGAGATGAGCTGGCGGGGCATGGGCAAGCGTGGTCGGTGTGGCGTGTGGGTGTGGGTGCTGGTATCGGTGCTGGTGTGGGTGCCGGTATGGGTGCCGGTATCGGAGGGCTGGCGCCGTTGAAGCCGGTTCAGGGTCCGATCCTCGCCCAGATCCAGAAGTCGTCCGGGATGCCACGCACGTGGCGGTAGGACCGCAGCAGGCCTTCGCGCTGGTAGCCGCTGCGTTCGAGCACGCGCTGCGAACGGTCGTTGCCGACCCGCACGGTGGCCTGCACCCGCACCAGGCCAGCCGGCCCGAGCGCCCAGTCGGTCACGCCCCGGCAAACCGCCGTGGCGATGCCGGCGCCCCTGGCCTCGGGGGCCAGCTCGTAGCCGATCTCGGCCCGGCGGTCCGCCATCGAGACCGAATGCAGGCCGACCGTGCCCAGCAGCGTGCCGCCGTCCCGAGCCAGCACGGCCCAGCGCCGGGGGGCGTCGGCGGCGTCCGATTCGTTGCCGAGCACATGGCCGATCAGGTCCTCGGCGCGGCCGACGTTCCAGCTGGTCGGCCCATGCACGGCTGGCTGCGCCAGCAGCGCGAACCACGCCGCCAGGTCGTCGCGGACCAGCGGACGCAGCCGGACGGCGGGATGGGCGCAGGTGGGGGCGCAGCGGGTCTGGGGATGCTCGTGCATGTGCCATGGCCTCGCGGTTGCATCGCGCCGAGCTTGCCACAGCATGGAACGGCCCCCGCTCACTCCCGCCCGATCAGCCGCTCCAGGTAGACCACATCCAGCCAGCGGCCGAACTTGCGGGCGACCTCGTGGAAGTGGGCGCAACGGGTGTAGCCGACGCGCTCGTGCAGGCGGATGCTGGCGAGCTGTTCGGTGCAGGCGCCGGCGATCAGGCTGTGATAGCCGATCTGGCGGGCGCTCGCGACCAGCTGCGTCATCAGCGCGGTGCCGTAGCCGCAGCCCAGGTGGTCGGGGTGGAGGTAGACCGAGCTTTCGGCCGTGTGGCCGTAGGCGCTGCGGGGCTGGTGCAGGGACAGCGCGGCCCAGCCGATGCACTGGCCGTCAAGCTCGGCGACCCAGATCGGCAGCTCGGCGCTGCGTTCGCAGATGAAGGTCACCCGGCTGTCGACCGAGACCGGCTCGGTCATGAAGGTCGAGGTGCTGTGCTCGATGTAGTGGTTCAGGACGGTGGCCAAGGCCCGCGCATCGCGCTCGGCGCCGGGGCGGATCAGGAAGGCAGGCATGTGGGGCAGGGGGACGCGCATGGCAGGCGGTGGGTGGGCTGGGGCGATGATCGGCGCAGCCGGCGTGACAGTGTGTGCCGCCGGCCCGCAGGCCGGGGGCGTCCGGGGCGTGTCCGGGGCGTCCGAGGCGGCGGCCAGGCACCCGTTTCGCGGGTAAACCACATGTGGAATATCGCTTGCTAACCGGCTTCACGATGCACAGCAGAACCCCACCTCCTTCGATCCTGCCGCCCGGCACGGATGCCGCCGATGCACCCGATGCACCCGATGCACCCGATGCGCCGGCCGGCAGCACCGCCCGCGTGGTTGGCGTCGAGGCACCGGCCCGGCTGCACCTCGGATTCCTCGATCCGGCCGGCACGCTCGGCCGGCCCTTCGGCAGCATCGGCCTGACCGTCGACGCGCCGCAGACCCGCCTGAGCCTGCGCGCCGCGACACGTGCCGAAGCGGCCGCTGGCCGTGCCGGCGTCAGCGCCGACCCCGGCGTGCCCGAGGCCGAGGTCGAACGCGCCGCCCGCCACCTGCACACGCTGCGCCAGCGCAGCGGTCGCCACGAACCCGCCCTGCACCTGACGCTGCACGCGTGCTTGCCGGCCCATGCCGGGCTGGGCTCGGGCACCCAGCTGGCCTTGGCGGTCGGCCGGGCCTTCTGCCGCTGGCATGGGCTGGACCTGCCGAGCGCCACGCTGGCCGCCTGGCTGGGCCGGGGGCTGCGCTCGGGCGTGGGCATCGCCGGCTTCGACGCGGGCGGGCTGCTGCTCGACGGCGGGCCGCTGGCCGACGGCTCGCCCGCGCCGCTGCTGTCGCGCATCGCGGTGCCCGAAGGCTGGCGCGTGCTGGTCGTGACCGATCCGTCCAGCCGCGGCCTGTCGGGCGATGCCGAACGGGCCGCGCTGGCCAGCCTGCCGCCGCTGTCGCGCGAACAGGCCGCCGCCATCTGCCACGAGACGCTGATGCGCCTGCTGCCGGGCTTCGCCGGGGCCGGTTTCGGCGTCGCGGCGGCTGGGCTGACGGCGATCCAGGACGTGCTGGGCGGCCATTTCGCGCCGGCCCAGGACGGCGAGCCCTACACCAGCCCGGCGGTCGGCCGGCTGATGCGCTGGCTGCGTTCGGCCGCTGCCGTCCCCGGCGAGGGCCCGGCAGCCGGTTCGCCCGCCGATCCACCCGGTGCGGGCATCGGCCAGACCAGCTGGGGCCCGACCGCCTTCGCGCTGCTGCCCTCGGCGGCGCGGGCCCAGGCACTGATCGGCGCGGCGCAGGCCGCCGGCCAGATCGCGCCGGGCCTGCAGTGGCGCATCGCCACACCCCTGAACCGCGGCGCCCGCGTGTCCGAGCGACTCGCCGCGCGGTGGTCCGCCGATCCGGCCCGTTGCGTGGCCTGAGCCGCGCCCATTCCTCCGACGACATCCCGCAGGTCCGCCATGGAACGCCCCTACGTCCTCCATATGTTCACGCCCGGCTCGCAGATGAGCCCCTTCGACATCAACATGGCCGCCGACGCCGGCTGGCAGGTCATCACGCCGTACTGCGGCGTGGCGCTGGCGGGCATCCGGGGGCTGACGCAGGACACGGTCTTCTCGCGCAGCCCGAAGGGCCTGGCGCGCACCGGCATCTTCATCGGCGGGCGCGACGCGCTGCTGGCCGCCGACATGCTGGACGCCGCGAAGCAGGCGCTGGTCGGGCCGTTCACGGTCTCGTTGATGGCCGACCCGAGCGGGGCCTACACGACCGCGGCAGCCATGGTCGCCTGCGTCGAGGCTGGCCTGAAGCAGCAGGGCCATGCCGACGGCTATGCCGGCCGGCGGGTGGTCGTGCTGGGCGGCACCGGGCCGGTCGGCCGCATCGCCGGCGTGCTGGCGGCGCAGGCCGGGGCCTCGGTGGCGCTGTCCAGCCGCAACGGCATCGACGTGGCCGACGAGGCCGCGCAGGCCACCGCACGGCGCTTCGGCGTCCGGCTCGAAGGCGTCAGCGGCGGTGACCGGGCGGCCGTGCGGGCCTCGATCGCCGAGGCCGACGTGATCCTGGCCTGCGCCGCCGCCGGCGTGCAGGTCGTCTCCGCCGAGGACCTGGCCGTGGCCGGTTCGCTGCGGGTGGCGGCCGACGTCAACGCGGTGCCGCCGGCCGGCATCGCCGGCGTCGACGTGATGGCCCGCAACGCCCCGATCCCCGGCAGCGCGGCCCTGGGCATCGGCGCGCTGGCGATCGGCAACGTCAAGTACCAGACCCAGCAGCAGCTGATGCGGCGCATGCACGAGGCCGGCAGCCCGCAGGTGCTGGGCTTTGCCGAGGCCTTCGAGACCGCGCGCGCCCACCTGGCCGTCAGCGTGGCGGCGGCCGGATGAGCGCGCCGGTCCTGGTCGTCGCCGGCCTGTCGGTGCGGGCGCTGGCGCAGGCCGCCCGGCGCGACGGCTGCGAGGTCATCGGCCTGGACCTGTTCGGCGACGCCGACACCCGCGCGGCCTGCCGCCACTGGCTGCCGCTGGCGCGCGCCACGGGGGGCGAGCCGGGCGTCTGGCAGATCGACCCGGCCAGCCTGCGCGCGGCCTGGGCCGAGGCGCTGCGCGGGTGTGCGGCGCAGGGCCTGCCCGCGCCGCTGGGCCTGCTGCTGGGCAGCGGCTTCGCGCGCGAAGGCGCCGACCTGGCCGACCTGCCGGTGCTGGGCAGCGCCGCCGCCGACATCGCGGTGCTGCGCGACCCGGCACGCTTCTTCGGTGCACTGAAGGCGCTGGGCATCGAGCACCCGCCCGTTTCGCTGCGGCCGGTGAACACGCCGGGCTGGCTGCGCAAGGACCTGGCCGCCTGTGGCGGCGCGCATGTCCAGCCGGCCGATGGCGTGGCGGCGGCCCCCGGCGGTCCCGGCCTGTACTGGCAGCAGCGGCTGCTGGGCGAGGCGATGTCGCTGACGCTGGTCGCTGCGGCCGGCGAGGACGGTGGCCGGGCCGCGCTGCTCGGCCTGAACCGGCTGCTGACCCATGCCGGGCCCGACGGCGCCTCGCACGGCCACGGCGGCGTCATCGGCCCCTTGCCGTGGACGGCAGGATCGCAGGCCCAGTTGCAGACGCTGGCCGACCGGCTGGTGCGGCGCTTCCGGCTGCGTGGCCTGGTCGGCATTGACCTGCTGCTGGTGGCCGGGCGCTGGCAGGTGCTGGAGATCAACCCGCGGCCGACCGCCAGCCTGGTGCTCTACGGCGCCGGCGAGCCCGACCACGCCGCCGGCACCTGGGCCGGTCCGGGCGCGGGCCTGGTGCAGGCCCATCTGCGCGCCTGCCGCGACGGTGCGCCACCCGATGCGCTGGCGCTCGCCGCCTGGCGCGGCGGTGCGCAGGGCCGGCTGCGCGGCTGCGAGCTGGTGCGCAGCCCCGTCGACGGCCTGCTCAGTGCCGCCGGCGTGGCCCGGCTGCAGGCCCAGGCGGCGACGCTGGGCCTGCACGACCTGCCGGCCGGGCCGCAGCCGCTGCACGCCGGTGCCCCGGTGTGCAGCGTGCAGGTCGTCGCGACCTCGGCCCATGGCGACGCCGCGCTGGTGCGGCGACTGCTGGAACGCCGCGTTGCCGCCGCCCAGGCCCTGCTGATCGACGCGCCGCCGGCGGCGCAGGACGAGACGCCCGACCTCCCGATCGAGATCCCTGCATGACCGACACCGTCCATCCTCCCCGCACACCGCCGCTGGCCGGCTCGCGCCTGTCCGTCAACCGCCTTGCCGCGCCGATCGTGCGCGACCTGCTCGCGCGCGCCGACGCGTTGGGCCTGGCGGTCAGCCGCACGGCCGAGGGCGTCTGCCTGATCGACGCCGGCATCGCGGTGCCGGGCAGCGTCGAGGCCGGCCTGCGCATCGCCGAGGTCTGCCTCGGCGGCCTGGGCACGGTGACGCAGCGGCTGGCCCCGCAGGCCGGCTGGCCGCACTGGCTGGACGTCGCCAGCGCGCAGCCGGTGCTGGCCTGCCTGGGCAGCCAGTACGCCGGCTGGAGCCTGGCCGCCAGCGCCGAGGAAACCGGCGCGAAGAAGTTCTTCGCGCTCGGCTCCGGCCCGGCCCGCGCGCTGGCCCGCAAGGAGCCGCTCTACGCCGAGCTGGGCTATGTCGATGACGGCGATGCCGGCGTGATCGTGCTGGAGGTCGACCGCATGCCGCCGCCGGTCGTGCTGGCCAAGATCCTGCGCGACTGCCACCTGCCGGCCGAGGGCCTGACGGTGATCCTCACGCCCACCCGCAGCCTGGCCGGCCTGACCCAGGTGGTGGCCCGCGTGCTGGAGGTGGCGCTGCACAAGGCCCATGCGCTGCACTTCGCGCTGGCCGACATCGTCGATGGCAGCGCCAGCGCGCCGCTGCCCGCGCCGGTCGCCGACGGGGTCGCCGCGATGGGCCGCAGCAACGACGCGATCCTCTACGGCGGCCAGGTCCGGCTGGCCGTGCGCGGCAGCGTCGAGGCGGCGCGCTCGCTGGCCCGGCAACTGCCGGCGATCAACTCGCCCGACCACGGCAAGCCCTTTGCCGAGCTGTTCCAGGCGGCCGGCCACGACTTCTACAAGATCGACCCGATGCTGTTCGCGCCGGCCGAGGTCTGGGTCAGCCACCTCGACAGCGGCCTGACCTTCCATGCCGGCCGGACCGACCTGGGCCTGTTGCTGCCCCACTGGCTGCAAGAAGCCTGAGAGGCTCACGCGATGAGCCTGCCGAGCCCGCCCGCCGTCCACCGCCTGCGCGTGGCCATCATGACCGACGAGATCGGCTGGCACACGCGCCAGCTGCAGAAGGCGCTGCGCGCGCGCGGTGGTGTCGGGCGCTGCATCGACCTGGCCGACTGCGAGATCGACACCTCCGCCGGCCCGCATGGCCTGCTGCTGCCCGGCTACGGCCGCACGCTGCCCGACGCGGTGATCGTGCGCGGCATCGCCGCCGGCAGCTTCGAGCAGGTCACCCAGCGGCTGGCCGTGCTGCATGCGCTGCAGGCGCTGGGCGTGCCGGTCTACAACGAGGCCCGCGCGATCGAGCGCAGCGTCGACAAGGGCATGACCAGCCTGCTGCTGCACGCCGCTGGCATCCCGATGCCGCCGACCTGGGCGACCGAGTCGGCGGCGCGGGCCCGGCGCATCCTCGTGCGCGAGGGCGCGGCCGGCCATGCGCTGGTCCGCAAGCCGCTGTTCGGCTCGCAGGGCAAGGGCCTGATGCAGGTCGGCGCGACGCCCGAGGGCTGGGTCGACCTGCCAGCCGAGCGCAGCGGTCACCACTACCTGCAGCGCTTCCTGCCGCCGTTGGCGCAGCCCGGACACGACTGGCGCGTGATGGTCATCGGTGGCCGGGCGGTGGCCGCGATGCGGCGCGTCAGCGAACACTGGGTCCACAACGTCGCCCAGGGCGCGCGCTGCGAGGCGGCCGAACTCACGCCGGCACTGGCCGGCATCGCCGAGGCCGCCAGCGCGGCGCTGGGCCTGGACTATGCCGGCGTCGACCTCATGCCCGCCGCCGGCCGGCACCCGCTGCAGGTGCTGGAGGTCAACGGCGTGGCCGCCTGGCGTGGTCTGCAGCAGGTCACGCCCTTCGCGGTCGCGCAGGCCCTGGTCGATGACCTGATCGACCGCAAGATGGCCGGCCTGTCCGCCACCAGGCCGCAGCCGGTCGCGACCGCTCCGCTGCGGGCCGTCTCGATGCGGCGGGCCTGAGCCGTGCCGACCGCCGCGATCCGCCGCGCCTTCCTGCGCGCCTGCGCCTGGGACGTCGCGGTGCGCAAGCCGGGCAACGTCAGCGCCGCCTCGGGCGGCCACGGCATGCAGGCCCGGACCTTCCTCGACAGCGCCGCCGCCTCGGTCGACGGGCTGTGTGCGGCGCGTGCGCCGGTCGGTGCGCGCATCGAGGCGGCCATCGCCGCGAGCTGGTCGCGGGTCGGCTGCAACACCAACCTCGGCATCGTGCTGCTGTGCGCGCCGATCGCGGCGGCGGCCGAGGCCTGCACCTCGCCGGGTGACCTGCGGACGGCCGTCCAGGCGGTGCTGGCCGACCTCGACGTCGCCGATGCCGAGGCCGCCTACCGGGCCATCGTGCAGGCCCATCCGGGCGGCCTGGGATCGGCCGAGGCGCAGGACGTGCACGAGGCGCCCAGCGTGACGCTGCGCGAGGCCATGGTGCTGGCGGCCGACCGCGATCGCATCGCGCGCCAGTACCGCGACGGACTGGCCGAGCTGTTCGACCTGGGCCTGCCGGCGCTGGCCGGCAGGGGCGTCGCGCCCGCACCGTCGGACGACCCGTTCGACGTGCCGGCCGATGCGGCCTCGGTCGCGGCGGTGCAGCGGCTCTACCTCGCCTGGCTGGCCAGCGACCACGATTCACACATTGTTCGCAAGCACGGCGAGGCCGTGGCACACAGTGTCCTCGTCGACGCCAGGGTCTGGCGGGAGCGGGCGGCGGGTGGCGCGGCGCTCGATGCCGATCCGGCCTGGACGGCCTGGGACCACGACCTGAAGTCGCGCCGCATCAACCCCGGCACCAGCGCCGACCTCACCGTCGCCACGCTGATGCTGGCCGCGCTGGTCGCCTGACGCCCAGGCATCGGGACCGTCCCCAGGTGACACCCCGGGTGGCACGGAACGTGATTAGGTGAGGGTGGGGGCGCCGTCCTGAGTGGCCGGCCGTCACACCACAGAACCTTCAATTGGAGACGGAAACATCATGGCAAAGATCGATCGCATGCTGGTGGGAGAGTCGCTCGTCGGCGACGGCAACGAGGTGGCCCACATCGACCTCATCATCGGCCCGCGCGGCAGCGCTGCCGAGACCGCCTTCGCGAACTGCCTGACCAACAACAAGGACGGCTTCACCTCGCTGCTGGCGGTGGTGGCGCCCAACCTGCTGTGCAAGCCCGCGACCGTGATGTTCAACAAGGTCACCATCAAGGGTGCCAAGCAGGCCGTGCAGATGTTCGGCCCGGCGCAGCGTGCGGTGGCCATGGCCGTGGCCGACAGCGTCGAGGACGGCACCATCCCGGCCGACGAGGCCGACAACGTCTTCATCTCGGTGGGCGTGTTCATCCACTGGGCCGCCGAGGACGACCGCAAGATCCAGGACTACAACTACGCCGCGACCAAGGAAGCCCTGGCCCGCGCCGTGGCCAACTCGCCGACCGCCGCCGAGGTCGTCGCACGCAAGGGCAGCGCCGCCCACCCGTTCGCGGCCAAGTGACGCGTTGACGCGGCAGGCGCGAGCCGCCTGCCGCTGGCTCACTCGATGAGCCCATGACGGCCTTGCCGGCCGGCTCCGACCGGGCGCGGCAAGGCGGTGTGTCTTCCGGGAAACAGGGGAACTTGTCGAGCGGGTCTGTCAGGGCAGGCCCGCTCTTTTTTCGTGTCTGGCCGGCTGGTCTGGCCGGCTCATGTGGTCAGTTCGTGACGGCCGGCCGGTGCCGCTTCAGCGCCAGGAACCCTCGTCGCCATCGGCCACGCGCGGCGGCGTGGCCTGCGGCACGGTGCCCGCGCCGATCCAGCGCAGCACCTGCGCGCCGGCTTGCGGCGCACGGGCGGCCGCTCGCTGCGCTTGACCGGCCGCGCGGCGGCGTTCGATCTGCACGCCCACGGCCTGCACGTTGTCGAACTTGCGCGGCTTGACCACCTTGACGCGCACCCAGGCCGCGCCGAAGTCGACCAGCAGCATCTGCGCGATGCGCTCGGCCAGGGCTTCGAGCAGCGTGACGCCGTGGTCGCGCATCAGCGCATCGAGCCGGTCGCGCACGACGCCGTAGTCGATCGTGTCGGCGATGTGATCGCTGTCGCAGGCGAGCGCACGCGGCAGGCCGGCCTGCACGTCGATCACCAGCGGCTGCGTGCGGTGGAACTCCGACGGGTGGATGCCGATGACCGTCTCGCCGGTGTAGCCCTCGATGAAGATCAGGTCCAGCGCCGGGGCGGTGGCATCGCCCTCGGGCATGCTGGCATGCAGGGGCATCGGGCGGGGTGCGGCGTGCATCGGGTCGGTCTCCTCGTCGTTGGGGTTCATCGTGTCACGGCGCACCGCCAGACGGCTGCGCCGGCGGCCCACCACGCATCAACCGTGCCCGCGACGATTTGTCGCGAGGCTTCGGTTTGGGCTCGACAAGGTCAGGACAAACACCGCTTTCATTCGCGAGGGGCCGGGAAAAAATCCGGCTTCTCGTTGCAGGACCCGTCTCGAGGTCCCGGTCGCAGGATGTGTCCACGCCGGCAGCCCGCCGTCCTGTTCCAACGCGCGGCCCGACGTGTCCCACCTTCGCTGCAGGAGTCCCCGATGGCGATCACCGTCCTCAACACCGGCCGACATGCCGAACGTGTCTTCGATGTCGTGCGCAGCGGCTTCGGCGAGGAGAACAACGACGTCGTCGCGCGTTCCTGGCGGCGCTGCCTCGACGAGTACCTGCTGCACCCGGACCGCCCGCGCGAGCTGCGCGCGCTGGAGCCGTCCGCGCTGCATGAGCGCCTGGCCCGCATGGCCACGCTGGTCGACTGCGCCCGCCACGAGATGGCCACGCTGTTCCAGCAGCTGGCTGACCAGGAGGCGGCGGTCGTGCTGACCGACACCGACGGCGTCATCCTGCACATGGTCGCCTCGCCCGAGTTCTCCGAGGAGGTCGCGCCGCTGGGCCTGCGCCCCGGCGTGTTCTGGAGCGAGACCGAGGCCGGCACCAACGGCATGGGCACCTGCCTGGCGGCGGCCGCGCCGGTGGCGGTGCGGCGCGAGGACCACTTCTACACCCAGTACACCGGCCTGACCTGCTCGGCCGTGCCGGTCTACAACCCGGCCGGCGAGATGGCCGCGGTGCTCGACGTCTCCAGCCGCTCCTCGCTGATGCAGCAGCACCTGCTGGTCCTGCTGGGCATGACCGCCCGGATGATCGAGAACCGCCTGATCGACCAGTGCTTCCGGCATGCCCACCCGGTGCACTTCCACAGCCGCCCGGAGTTCGTCTACACGCTGCACGAAGGCCGGCTGGCGGTCTCCGACGACGGCCACATCCTCGCGGCCAACCGCAGCGCGCTGTTCCAGCTGGGGCTGCAGTCGGTGGCCGACATCCGCTCGCGCCGCATCGAGGACATCTTCCAGACCTCGCAGGAAGACCTGCTCCACCGCAGCACGCTGTCGTCCTTCCACCCGGTCGTGACCTACCGCGCGCATGCCTCGCACCGCTTCTTCGCGGTGATGCGGCGGCCGGCCTTCGAGGCCAGCGCGCTGCAGCTCGGTTCGGGCGCCAGCTCGGCCCAGGCCAGCGCGCCGGGCCGCGTGCTGACGCCGACCCGCACGCCCTTGCCACGTCCGCTGACGGCGCCGGCCGCACCGGTCGGCCCGACCCTGGCCGACCCGACGCTGGCGCGCCAGCTCGACGTCGCGCGGCGCGTCATCGCCCGCCAGACGCCGGTGCTGCTGTGCGGCGAGACCGGCTCGGGCAAGGAGGTCTTCGCCCGCGCGGTGCACGAGGGCAGCCCTCGCAGTGGCGGCGCCTTCGTCGCGGTGAACTGCGCCAGCCTGCCCGAGAGCCTGATCGAGTCCGAGCTGTTCGGCTACCGCGCCGGCGCCTTCACCGGCGCGCAGCGCAACGGCCGGCGCGGCAAGATCCTGCAGGCCGATGGCGGCACGCTCTTCCTCGACGAGATCGGCGACATGCCGCTCGAACTCCAGGCCCGCCTGCTGCGTGTGCTGGAAGAGCGCCAGGTCACGCCGCTGGGTGCCGAGGAGACCGTCGCGGTCGATTTCCAGCTGCTCAGTGCCAGCTACCGCAACCTGATGGAACTGGTCGAGTCCGGCCGCTTCCGCGAGGACCTGTACTACCGGCTGGCCGGCGTGGAGGTCCGCCTGCCGGCACTGCGCGAGCGCAGCGACCGCGCCGAGCTGATCCGCAGCCTGCTGCTGGCCGAGAGCGGCGGCGACGGCCGGCTGTCCGGCGAGGCCGAGCAGCTGCTGATGGCCTATGCCTGGCCCGGCAACGTCCGCCAGCTGCGCCACGCGCTGCGCTCGGCCTGCGCGCTGGCCGATGGCGCGCCGATCCGGCTGGAGCACCTGCCGGTGGCGCTGCAGCGTGCCGCCATCGAGTCCGGCAGCCCGATGACGGCGCTGTCCATGCCCGAGATGCCACGCGAGCCGGCGATCGGCGAGACGCCCGCGCTGTCCGCACCGACCGCACCGCACGCTGGCCCGGCGACCGCGGGCGCACCGGCATCGAACTTGCCTGTGTCGCCCACCGACGAGGCCGCCGACGACGAGGCGGTGCTCAAGCTCAACCCGATCCAAGCCAACGAGCGGCAGATGCTGCTCAAGATGCTCGAACAGCACCGCTGGAACGTCAGCAGCGTGGCCAAGGCCTTCGATGTCAGCCGCAACACCCTGTACCGACGACTGCACAAGTTGCACATCCGACTCTCCCACACCGACTGAGGCGGGGCCCGTCGACGCGCGGCCGGGAGACGACGACGAGGGGGCCGCGCCCGGCCCGGTCCGATCCCGCTTCGCCTGGTGCCTGACCGGCTCGGGGCACGGCCTGCATGAATCGCTGGAACTCGCCGCCCGCCTGCCGCAGGTCGACCTGTTCCTGTCGGCCGCCGGCGAGGAGGTGCTGGGCATCTACGAGATCCCGCTCGACTCGCTGCGCAAGCGCTTCCGCGTGCTGCGCGACAAGACCGCCAGCGCGGTGCCGGTCGGGCGGCTCTACACCGACGTCTATCACACCGTCATCGTCGCGCCGGCCACCAGCAACACGGTGGCCAAGTGCGCCTACGGCTTGAGCGACACGCTGCCCACCAACATGTTCGCGCAGGCCGGCAAGCTGGGCATCCCCGGCATCGTGTTCGCGTGCGACACCGAGCCGGTGGTCGTGACGGAGGCGCCGCACGGCTGGGTCACGCTGCGGCCGCGCCGCATCGAGCTGGACAACGTCGAGCGGCTGCGCGGCATCGACCATGCGCGCGTGGTCGCCTCGGTCGATGAACTCGAACAGGCGCTGACGCTGCGCCTGCATGAACTGTCGCTGTCGTGGATCACCTCGTCTTCCTGACCGGCCGCCTGGCCGAACCGGCGCTGCGGCGCGTGCTCGGCGAGATGGCCGAGGCGGCGGCGCTGCCCTTCAGCTGGGAGGTCCGCGAGATCGGCGTGCAGGTCGCCGCGCTGATGACGCCCGAGCTGATCCGGCGTCGCGTGCCGGCGCCGCTGGCCGCCACGAAGCTGATCGTGCCGGGCCGCTGCCGGGGCGACCTGGCCGAACTGAGCGCCCACTACGGCCTGCCGGTCGAGCGCGGTCCGGAGGAACTCAAGGACCTGCCCCAGCACTTCCGCATGGCCGCCCGCGCGGTCGACCTCAGCCGCTGGCGCACCCGCATCCTGGCCGAGGTCGTCGATGCGCCGCAGCTCTCGGTCGAGGCCACGCTGGCCCGCGCCCGCGACCTCGTGGCCGATGGCGCCGACGTGATCGACCTCGGTTGCCTGCCCGGCACCGACTACCCGCAGCTCGACGATGCCGTGCGGGCCCTGAAGGAAGCGGGTTTCCAGGTGAGCGTGGACTCGCTCCAGGCCGACGAGCTGCTGCGCGGCGGCCGGGCCGGTGCCGACTACCTGCTGAGCCTGCCGCCGTCGCTGCTGTGGGTCGCCGACGAGGTGCCGTCCACCCCCGTGCTGATCGGCCGCGAGCCGGCCGACGAGGAAGGACTCGCCAGCAGCATCGAGGCCTTCCAGCGCCGTGGCCGGGCCTTCCTGGCGGACGCCATCCTCGACCCGATCCCCTTCGGCCTGACCCGCTCGATCGTGCGCTACCAGCGCCTGCGCGACCGTTTCCCCGACGCGCCCATCCTGATGGGCGTGGGCAACCTGACCGAGCTGACCGAGGCCGACACCAGCGGCATCAACGCCTTGCTGCTGGGCATCTGCGCCGAACTGGACGTGGCCGCCATCCTGACCACGCAGGTGAGCGCCCACGCCCGTCGCGCCATCCGCGAGGCCGACGTCGCCCGGCGCGTGATGCATGCGGCGCAGACGCTGCGCACGCTGCCCAAGGGCCTGGGCGACGCGCTGATGACGACCCACGCCAAGCGACCCTGGCCCGACACGCCCGAGGAGATCGCCGCGACCGCCGCCCAGGTGCGCGACCCGAACTTCCGCATCCAGGTCTCGGCCGAGGGCCTGCACGTCTACAACCGCGACGGCCTGCGGCTGGCGCAGGACCCGTTCGTGCTGTGGCCGCAGCTGGGCCTGCACGGCGATGCCGGCCATGCCTTCTACATGGGCGTCGAACTGGCGCGGGCGCAGATCGCCTGGCAGCTCGGCAAGCGCTATGTGCAGGACCGGCCGCTGCAATGGGGCGTGGCCGCCGAGGTGCCGCCCGACCCGACCGGCCTGACCCAGGATGCGGCGGCCTGCGGGCCGGGCCAGGCCGCGAACCCGTCACCCGTCACCCGACCACCCACCACCCGACCTCCCGCCCGCCGGACCGACCCGCCGACATGAACCCGAGCCCCGCCAACGACGTCATCCACGAGGTCGTGCTGACCACCCGCTCGGCCGCCGGCACGCTGCACATCGCGCCGATGGGCGTGCGCTACCGCCGCGAGGCCGGCGTCGACCTGATCGTCGTCATGCCCTTCAAGCCCTCGACCACGCTGGACAACATCCTGGCGCGGCGCGGCGCGGTGCTCAACGTCGTCACCGACACGCGGGTCTTCGCCGGCTGCGTGACCGGCCGGCGCGACTGGCCGACCGAGCCGGTGCCGGCCAACGATGGCCTGCGGCTGGCCCAGGCGCTGCGCCACCTGGCCCTCGAACTGGTCGACCAGCGCGACGACGCGCAGCGCCCGGTGCTGACGCTGCGGGTGATCGAACAGGCCGACCACGCGCCTTTCCTCGGCTTCAACCGGGCCCAGGCGGCGGTGGTCGAAGGCGCGGTGCTGGTCAGTCGGCTCAGGCTGCTGCCGCTCGAACGCATCGAGCGCGAGCTGGCCGCGTTGCAGGTCGCCATCGACAAGACCGCCAGCCCGAACGAGCACGAGGCCTGGGGCTGGCTGCTGGAGGCGGTCGAGCGCCACCGGCAGGTCCAGGCGGCCGCGTCGGCCGCGCCGGAGGGCCGATGAACACGGGTCTTCCGGCCATCGCACCGGTGCGTCTGCCGACCCGCCTGCGTGCCTTGGTCAGCGTGCGCGACGTCGCCGAGGCGCTGCAGGCGGCCGCCGCCGGCGTCGACACCATCGACCTGAAGGACCCGTCCGATGGTGCGCTCGGCGGCCTGCCGCTGGGGGTGATCGCCGACATCGTCGCGGCCCTGCGTGCGCGGACGCCTTCGGCCTCGATCAGCGCCACGGTCGGCGACTGGCCGGCGGCCGCCTGCGCGGCGATCCAGCGCCGGGTCGAGCGCGTCGCAGCCTGCGGCGTCGACCAGGTCAAGGTCGGCATCCCGATGCACGACCCGGCGGCGGCGCGGGACTTGCTCGATGCGCTGGCCGGGCAGGCCCGCGCGAGCGGCATCGCCATCGTTCCGGTGCTGATCGCCGACGACGGCCTCGCGCCGGCCTGCGTCGATGCGGCGGCGGCTGGCGGCTTCCCGGCCGTCATGCTCGACACCGCCGACAAGCGCGGCGGCTCGCTGCTGCAGCGGCGTCCGGCCGGCGAACTGGCAGCCTGGGTCACGGCCTTGCGGCGCGGCGGCGGCCAGGTCGGCCTGGCCGGCGCGCTGATGCCGTCCGACCTGCCGGCGCTGCGGGCGCTGGCACCGGACTACGCCGGCTTCCGATCGGCCGTCTGTGCCGGCGACCGGCGGCTGGGGCTGGATCCGGACCGGCTCGCGGCGCTGCTCGCCGCGCTGGGCTGATGGGGCTAACGGAGCTGACGGGGCTGATGCGCCTGATGGGGCCGGTGGAGCCGCCGCCGCCGGGCCTCAGTGCGGCTGACCCAGCCCCACGCCGCGCTGGCCGTAGAGCAGCAGCTCGCGCAGGCCGTCGCCCTCGTCGCGGCTGAGGACGTCGATGGGCAGGCCGGCCTGGCGGGCCAGTGGGGCAAAGCCGTTGTCCAGCACGTCGGCCCGGACCAGCTGGTCCACGTCCAGTCCGGGGTCGATCGGGCAGCTCTTGACCAGCACCAGCCGCTCGGCATTGAGCCGCCGCGCCAGTGCCAGCGCGATGCTGTCGGATGTGTGCTGCCAGTTGGTTGCCGGGTCCGGCTGATGGCGCAGCAGCTCCAGCGGCTGCCACAGCGCGACGCCGCCGCGCCGCAGCGTCGGGCCGATGTCGGCCTCGCGGCTGACCAGTCGCAGGTCCGGGTTGAGGCTGTTGAACAGGTAGGCGGTCTGGACCATCGACAGCACCGCCATGTTGTGCGCGCTCAGGTCATCGGTGTCCCAGCGCGCCTGCAGCTGGCGGACCTCGTCGGCCAGCGTGCCGCCGCCGCAGACCAGCGCGATGCGACCGCCGCCGAGCTGGCCCAGCAGCCGCAGCCAGTCCGGCAGCAGCGGGTCGCCGCAGAGGCTTCCACCGATCTTGACGACCCACATCAGCGACTCTCCCCGGCCAGTGCCTGATGGCGCAGCGCCGCGACCGCGACGCAGGGCGCGCAGACCCGCGCCCAGGCCGCGTGGTCGGTGGCCGGTCCCGACACGATGGCGTCGATGGCGGTGGCGGTGGCGGTGGCGGTGATGTCGACCAGCCCCGGCGCACCGCCGTCGTGGCTGCCGGCGCAGGCGATGTCGCGGCCGTAGTCCAGCAGCAGCCCGTGGCTCGCGTCGACCTGGGCCAGCGCCAGCAGCCGGGCCATCACCGCCGGCACCAGGAAGGCGCCGCAGCCGGCGGCCACCGTGGCCAGCGTCGGCAGGCTCAGGTTGTGAGCCAGCGCCACGCGCAGCGCCTGGCCGGCGATCTCGCGCACCTGGGCCTCGCGCCAGGCCAGCGCCAGGTCCAGCCAGTCGGCCTCGCTGCCGTCGCGCACGTCGCAGCCGACCATGCGGGCCAGGCGTGCGCGGCTGGCGGCCAGCGTCTTCGGGCCGCCGTCGGCGCTGGGCTGCTGGTCGTGTTCCGGGTCGAGTTCGCCGGTCAGCCGGTAGACGTCGGCGGTGGTGGCGAAGAACTCGTGCATCACGTTGAGCGTCTGGCCCTGGAAGACGATGCGCGGTGCCAGCGCGCACAGCGGCGTGCGGATCACGCCTTGGTAGACCAGCTCGCCGCTGGCCAGCCGGTCGCGGTCGCTCAGGCTGCGGCCCTGCGGCTTGCCGTCGGCCAGCGCGATGGCGTCGGTGGTGGTGCTGCCGATGTCCAGCAGCAGGCCCTCGGCATGGCGGCCCCAGCCCTGCCGCAGCGCCTGCGCTGCATGCCAGGCGGTGGCACGCCAGTTGGCCGAGGCGATGCGCGGCCAGTGCTCGGCGGCTTCGTGCGCGCCGACCCACGGGGCGCTGTCGTCGTCCCAGCCCCGCGCGTACAGCGCCACCGGGCCGGGCAGGGCGCTGGCCAGCCGCGCGGCGATGCGCCGCACGCCGTCGGCCCGGTCGGCGTAGAGGTCGACCATCTCGCCGGTCATCGTCACCGCATGCGGCCAGGCCAGCGCCGCGCCCCAGCGTTCGCCGGCGGCGTCCAGCACGCGGTCGAGGTGGTGCTCGCCCTGCCACAGCGGGCAGGGCCACTGCGCCACGTCCAGCAGCAGGCCGTCGGCCCAGCGGCTGGCCTTGACGTGGGCACCGCCGATGTCCCAGCCGAAGATGCTGCGGCGATCAGGCATGCGCAGGCTCCGCGTGCGGGAACAGCCGCAGCACCTCATGCGCCAGTGGCCGGCCGAGCGCGGTCGACAGGCCGACGTAGGCGCAGGTCGTGCGTGCGTTCAGCTCGATCAGCACCGGCCCGCGCGTCGCATGCCAGACCAGGTCGATGCCGGCGATGCCGCGCAGCCCCGGCGCAGCCGCGTGCAGCTGGCCAGCCAGCCGCATCAGCGCCGGCCAGCGCGGGTCGGCGTCGCCCGGCCGGGCCACCGGGCTGACGCCGTCGAAGCGCAGCAGGCCCGCGCCGTCGATGCCGATGCGCTGTCGGTTCAGGCTCAGCGGCTCGATCCGGTCGGCGTGGCAGAGCATCGTCAGGCTCAGGGGCTCGCCATCGATCCAGGCCTGCAGCGTGACCGGACCGCGGCGCGACGCGGCGTCGGCGCGGGCGGCGTCCAGGTGGTCGTGGCGACGCGTGTCGGTCGCGCCGGCGCCATCGTCGGGCTTGACGACCCAGTGGCTCGCCGCCTGAGCCAGTGCCGGATCGAGCGGCGTCGGCGCGCCGGCCTCGGCCAGCCGGGTCAGCGTGCGCATCTTGCTGGCCGACAGCCACAGCGCCTGGGCATCGCTGCCCAGCCAGCGCGCCGCGCCGACGCGCGTGCGGCAGGCCTGCATCAGGCCGTCGGTCTCGGGCGCGACCGCCCAGACCCGGTCGTGCCGCAGGGCCAGGCGCTGCAGGGCGTCGAGCGCGCCTTCGCCGTCGCGCGGGCGGATGCGCTGCAGGCGGACGCCCGGCACCGGCTCGTCCGCGGGCGCCTGGGCATCGATCACGCCGACCTGCGCCACGACCGAGGCCGGCAGCGCCAGCAGGTCGGCCGTGATCGCCTCGCGCATCGCCGTGCCCAGCGGCCACAGCTCGGCCTCGACTGCCGCCGGTGCGAGGCCCTGCAGGCCACCGGCGGTCACATGCTCGTAGACCAGAATCCGGGCCGCGCGGGCGTTCATGGCGCGTGCCCCCTTGCCCGTCGACCTTGCCGAGGACCTGTCCGATGCCCTGTGCCCTGATCCCCGTGCTGGACCTGCTCGGCGGCCAGGTCGTGCGTGCCGTGCGCGGCGACCGGGCGCGCTACCAGCCGATCCGGTCGGTGCTGTGTGAAGGCGCGCGGCCGGAGGTGGTCGGCCCGGCGCTGCTCGTGGCGGCCGACAGCGACCGGCTCTACGTCGCCGACCTGGACGCGCTGACCGGCCAGGCGGTCCAGCTCGATGCGCTGGCCGGCCTGCTGTGGTCGCTGCGCCGCGATCGGCCGACGGCCCGGCTGTGGCTGGATGCCGGCTGGCCGGACCTCGTGGCGCTGCGAGACACGCTGGCGCGGCTCGATGCGATCGGCCCCGGAATGGCCGAGGCGATCGACCCGGTGCTGGCCAGCGAGGCCCTGTGGCCCGGCGCACTCGGTGCCTTGCAGGATGACCCGCTCGCCCCGCGCGCGCTGCTGTCGCTGGACCGCCGCGACGGCCACCGGCTCGATCGGGCCGGCTGCTGGGATCGCCCGGCGTCGTGGCCGGCGCAGCTGATCGTCATGACGCTCGAACGGGTCGGCGCCGATGCCGGACCGGACCTCGCCACGCTGGCCGAGGTCGCCGCGCGGGCCGCGCCGGGCACCCGGCTGATCGGCGCAGGCGGCGTGCGCGACCAGACCGACCTGCACGCGGCCGGCGCGGCCGGTGCCTCGGCCTGGCTGGTCGCCAGCGCCCTGCACGACGGACGCCTGGGCCGACCGAGGTCGGCTTAGGTCAGGCAGGACAGGGCGGGCCGGAATCAGCATGAGGACGCGACAAACAGGAACCGTGCCACCCGCTGCGGGGCTGTCGGCCCTGGCGGGGATGCTGCGGCGACGGCACACAGTGTTGCGCGTGGCGGTGCCGCTCGGGTGGTTTCGGGGGACAGCCTGTCTCCGCGCGGTGCGACAAAAGACCGCCCTGGCCGCCGGGCCGCGATGGCATGCGCTTTGCCTACCCACCGGGGATTCCGGAGGGCACGGCCTGAAGGCATCCACCTCGAAGGACTGTGCATGAGCGAGATTCTGCCGAGCGACGGTTTCGTCGATGCATCAGCCGACCGCGCCGCGTCGGCCGATGGCGTCGCGCCGCCGACCTGGACCTGCCCTTTCTGCCCGCTGCTGTGCGACGACGGCCCGACCTGCGGGCTGGCCGACCAGCGCCTGGCCGCGCTGGCGGCGGTGGCCGACCGGGCCGAGGCGGTCACGCCGCGCATCGGCGGCCAGCCGGCCCGCCTGGCCGAGGCGCTGGACGCCGCCGGTGCGCTGCTGCGCCGCGCCGGGCAGCCGCTGCTCGCCGGCTGGGGCACCGACGTGGCCGGTGCCCGCGCGCTCTACCGGCTGGCCTGCGCGACCGGCGCGATCGGCGATGCCGGCGCCGACGCCGCCGCCAGCGAGGCCCAGAACCAGGCCCTGCGCGCGCTGCAGGACCGCGGCGGCTACACCACCACGCTGGCCGAGCTGCGCGAGCGCGCCGAGCGGATCGTGTTCATCGGCAGCTGGGCGCCACAGCGGGCACCGCGCCTGCTGGCGCGTGCGCTGGCGGGCCGTGCCGATCGGCCGCCCCGGCTGGTCCACCTGGCCCTGTCCGGCGGCGGTGAAGCCGGACCGGACACCGTGCAGGGCCTGCCGGTCGACCGGCTCGTCTGGGGCGATGCGGACAGCGACCTTGCCGACCTGGCGCTGGCGCTGAAACTGCACGTCGACGGCCGGGCCACCGCCGACCGCACGCTGGCCGCGCTGGCCGCCGACCTGCAGGCCTCGCCCTACGCGGTGCTGGTGTGGGAGCCTGCCCAGCTCGGCCCGCATGCCGCGCCGGTGATCGAGCGGCTGCAGCAGGTCGTCGCCCGGCTGAACCGGACAACCCGCGCCGCCGCGTTTCCGGTCGGGGGTGGCAACGGCGCGCTGACCGCGCAGCAGGTCCACACCTGGCTCAGCGGCCTGCCGCTGCGCAGCCGGATCGGTCCGCGTGGCCTGGAACATGACCCGCTGCGCTACGGCGCGGCCGCGCTGCTGGCCGACGGCGGCGTCGATGCGCTGCTGTGGACCGGCGCCTACCCCGCGATGGCACCGCCTGCGAGCGGCCTGCCGCGCGTGCTGCTGGTGTCGGCCGACGTGGCGGCGCAGCCGGGTGCCTGCGGCGACGAGTCGGACGCCGTCGTCATCCCGGTGGCGACGCCGGGCGTGCAGCATGGCGGCCACCTGTTCCGCACCGACACCGTCGTGCTGATGCCCCTGCACCCGGCCCCGGCCGCGCCGATCGGGCTGGCCGGCCTGCCGTCGGTGGCGCGCGTCGTCGGTGACCTGCTGGCCTTGCTGGAGAGCCCGCGATGAACGGCGGCCCCACGTCCCCGATCCAGACCCTGATCCGCAACGTCCGGGTCCATGACCCGGTGCATGGCAGCGATGGCGAGGTCCGCGACCTGGCGATCCGCGACGGCCGCTTCGTCACGCCGCTGCCCGGCGAGCCGGCGCTCGAGACCGTCGACGCCAGCGGCTGCGTCGCGATGGCCGGCGGCATCGACCTGCACACCCACATCGGCGGCGGCAAGGTCAACCTGGCCCGCCTGCTGCTGCCCGAGGACCACCGCGACGCCCGCGGCCAGCCCTGCGGCCGGCCCGACAACCCGCTCGAACGCGATGCCTGCGGCCACGTCACGCCGGGCACGCTGGCGACCGGCTACCGCTACGTCCAGATGGGCTACACGGCGGCCTTCGAGCCGGCCATGGTGGCGGCCAATGCGCGCCATGCCCACATGGAGATGGGCGACACGCCCATCCTCGACCACGGTGCCTACGTGATGCTGGGCAACGACGAGCTGTTCCTGCAGCGCCTGGCCGAAGGCGCGCACCCGGACGAGCTGCGCGACCTGATCGGCTGGACCCTGCACGCCACCAAGGCGATGGGCGTGAAGGTGGTCAACCCGGCCGGCATCTCGGCCTTCAAGTTCAACCAGCGCCAGCTCGACGTCGACGAGGGCCACGCGCACTGGGGTGTCACGCCGCGCCAGGTCGTGCATGCGCTGGCCCACGGCCTGCACCGGCTGGGCGTGCCGCACCCGCTGCACATCCACGGCAGCAACCTCGGCGTGGCCGGCAACATCGGCTCGACGCTGGCGATCATCGACGCGCTCGAAGGCCTGCCGGCGCACCTCACGCATGTCCAGTTCCATGCCTATGGCAACGAGGGGCCGCGCAAGTTCTCGTCGGCCGCGCTGCAGCTGGCCGAGGCGGTCAACGCGCACCCGGAGATCAGCATCGACGTCGGCCAGATCATGTTCGGCCAGACCGTCACCGCCTCGGGCGACACCATGCGCCAGCATGCCAACGCCGGCCTGGCCAGCCCGCGCAAGTGGATCGGCTCGGACATCGAGTGCGACGCCGGCTGTGGCGTCGTGCCCTTCCGCTACCGCGAGCAGAGCTATGTCAACGCGCTGCAATGGGCCATCGGCCTGGAGCTGTTCCTGCTGGTGCGCAACCCCTGGCAGGTGGTGCTGACGACCGACCATCCGAACGGCGGCCCCTTCACCAGCTACCCGCACCTGATCCGCCTGCTGATGGACCGGTCGTTCCGCCAGGAGCAGCTCGCCAAGCTGCACCCGGACGTCGCGGCGCAAAGCGCGCTCAAGGACATCACCCGCGAGCTGACGCTGCAGGAGATCGCCGTGATGACCCGCGCCGCACCGGCCCGGCTGCTGGGCCTGCGCGACCGCGGCCGGCTGGGTGTCGGTGCGGCGGCCGACCTGGCGATCTACCGCGAGGACGCCGACCGCGAGCGCATGTTCACCACGCCGGAGCGGGTCTACAAGGACGGCCGCCTGGTGGCGCGGCAGGGCCGCATCACCGCTGCGCCGGTCGGCGGCACGCACTACGTCGAACCCGACTACGACCGCAGCTTCGACCGCGTGATGCGCGAGCGCCTGCGCCGCCACGGCTCGGTCAACCCGGACCACGCGGTGATCGGCCGCGACGAGCTGTGCGCCTGCTGCAACGGCGGCACGCTGCTGCCCACCGCCTGCCTGGCCGGAGACACGGCATGACGAGCACCGCCCTGGCCGCGCCGCCGCTGATCGACGGCACGCTGCACGGCGTGCGCATCGACGCCTCGTTTGCCGAGGCCTTCCCGATGCGCGCCACGCGCCTGATCGTCACCGCCCACAACCTGAGCTGGGCCCGCCATGCGGCGGTCGCCACGACCGGCTTCGCCACCTCGGTGATCGCCTGCGGCTGCGAGGCCGGCATCGAGCGCGAGCTGTCGCCCGAGGAAACGCCCGATGGCCGGCCCGGCCTTGCGCTGCTGCTGTTCGCCATGAGCAGCAAGGAACTGGGCAAGCAGATCGAGCGCCGCGTCGGCCAGTGCGTGCTGACCTGCCCGACCACCGCCGTCTACGCCGGCCTGCCGCCCGATGCGACGCCCGAGCGCGTCGCGCTGGGCCGCAACCTGCGTTTCTTCGGCGATGGCTGGCAGAGCGGCAAGGTGATCGGCGGCGAACGCTACTGGCGCGTGCCGGTGATGGACGGCGAGTTCGTCGCGCAGGAGTCGACGCCGATGCTCAAGGCGGTCGGCGGCGGCAACCTGCTGCTGCTGGCGCGCGACACCGACAGCGCGCTGGCGGCGGCCGAATGCGCCGTCGCCGCGATGCGCGCGGTGCCCGGCGTGGTCATGCCCTTCCCGGGCGGCGTGGTGCGCTCGGGCTCCAAGGTCGGCAGCAAGTACCCGGCGCTGGGCGCCTCGACCAACGACGCCTACTGCCCGACCCTGGTCGGCCTGGTGCGCCACACCGAACTCGATGCCGGCGTGCGCTGCGTGATGGAGATCGTCATCGACGGCCTGACCGAGGCGGCGGTCGGCGAGGCCATGCGCACCGGCATGGTCGCGGCATGCACGCCGGGCATCGGCCCCGGCCTGGCGGGTGGCCTGCTGCGCATCTCGGCCGGCAACTACGGCGGCAAGCTCGGGCCCTTCCACTTCCACCTGCGCCGGCTGCTGGGCGAGAAGGCAGACACATGAACGGCCACCGACTGACGCTCAAGGCCGTTCCTGCGCTGCGCCTGGACCTGCGCGGCGTGCTGCCCGAGGCGCTGGCCGCCCTCGGTCCCGGCGAGGTCGAGCGCCTGCCGATCGGCTGCGGCCGGGCGCTGCAGCCGCTGGCCGACTGGTTCGACATCGAGCCCTTCGAGGCCGACGAGCCAACCCTGCACCTGCACGGCGACCGGGCCGGCTTGGCCCGCGTCGACCACATCGGCGAGGACCTCGGCGGCGGCCGGCTGGTCGTGCACGGCGATGCCGGCGACCACCTCGGCAGCGGCATGCGCGGCGGCGAGCTGCAGGTGCGCGGCGCCGCCCGCGACCTGGCCGGCTGCGAGCTGGCGGGCGGCCGGCTGCGCATCGACGGCGACGTCGGCGCGGCCTGCGGCTCGGCCCGGCCCGGCAACCTCGACGGCATGCGCGGCGGCCTGCTGCTGGTCGGTGGCTCGGCCGGCGAACGGCTGGCCGATCGCATGCGGCGCGGCACGCTGATCGTCGCCGGCGACGTCGGCGAGCACGCGGCCTCCCGGCTGGTGGCCGGCACGCTGGTGATCGGTGGCGCGCTGCGCGGCCGCCATGCCGGCTGGGGCCAGCGGCGCGGCAGCGTGGTCTGGCTGGATGCGGCCGCCGCCCGCCACTGGCACGGTGCCCCGCCGCCCGGCTACGTGCCGGCCCAGGCCGACGCGCCAGTGGCCTGGGCGCTGATGGCGCGCGACCTCCTTCGCATCGGCGCGGACATTGCGGCCAGCCCGGACGCCGCGCCCGGCTGGGCCACGCTCGCCGCCCGGCTGGCGGCCCTGCCGTCACGACCGGCGCCGGCCCGCCTGCTCGGCGACATCGGCGTCGACGGCCTGGGCGAGTGGCTGCTGCCCACCGGCTGATCCGACGCTGCCGCCCCTGTTTTCCCCCAACCCTGGAACCCTGGAGATGACCCGATGAGCACTGCCGTGCAGCCCTACACCTTCCACGCCGGCGAGGCGACCGTGCTGGCCGCCGAGGGCCAGGCCACCGACGCGATGCCCGAGATCCTGATCGGCCGCGTCGACGGCCCGGTCGGACAGGCCTTCGCGAACATGATGGCGCAGAGCAAGGGCCACACCGCGATGTTCGCGATCCGTGCCTGCAACCAGCTGGTCCGCCCGGCCACGATCACCGTGCCCAAGGTGACGCTCAAGGACAGCGCCAACATCGACCTGTTCGGCGGCGTGGTGCAGAGCGCCACGGCCGACGCGGTGCTCGACAGCGTCATCGAGGGCGTGATCCCGAAGGACCTGGTCGACCAGCTCTGCATCATCAGCCTGGTCTGGATCGACCCGCGCTGCGCCAAGGACCCGAACCTCGACAAGAAGGACATGTACCGCACCAACTACGAGGCGACCAAGCTCGCGATCCGCCGTGCGCTGCGCCATGAGCCGTCGATCGACGAGCTGATTGCCAACCGCCACACGATCCGGCACGACATGGACGACTGGAGCTGATCCGTCGCCGCGCGGGGCCGCTAAGCTGGCGGCACCGCAGTTTACGCCCCGACGACGCGCCATGACCCGGCCTGCCGAAGACCTCGCCTCATCGACCGCCCCGGGCCCCGTGCTCGCCCTGTTCGACCTCGACCACACGCTGATCCCCTTCGACAGCGGCATGGCCTGGACCCGTTTCCTGATCGGGCGCGGCCTGCTGCCGGCCGAGGCGGAGATGCGCTACCTCGGCTTTGCCAGCCAGTACGTCGCCGGCACGCTGGACATCCACGAGATGCATGCCAGCAACCTGGCCCCGCTGGTCCGGCATCCACTGAGCGAGCTGCGGCGCTGGCAGGGCGCCTTCGAGGTCGAGATGGCCGGCCGCATCCCGCAGGCCATGCGCGCGCTGGTGCGCAGCCACGTCGCGGCGGGCCACCACTGCGCCATCGTCACGGCGACCACCCGCCTGATCGCCGAGCCGCTGGCCCGCCTGTTCGGCGTGCGCCACCTGCTGTGCACCGAGGCCGGCCAGCGCACCGACGAGGCCGGCGTCGACTGGATCGCCCCGGACATCGTCGGCCGGCCGTGCTTTCGCGAGCACAAGATCGAGCACGTCGAACGCTGGCTGGCCGTGATCGGCGCACCACCGCTGGCCGAGGCCGGCCACAGCGTCTTCTATTCCGACTCGGCCAGCGACCTGCCGCTGCTGGAGGCCGTGCGCGAACCGGTCGCCGTCCGCCCCGACCCCCGCCTGCGCGAGATCGCGCTGGCGCGGGGGTGGCGGGTGATGGATTGAAGGTGGAAGACAACCGCCGCTGAGCCTTCGCTCGACGCGCATCCCGCGTGTCGGTCAGTTCCGATCGCTTGTCTGCGGGGGCGTGGTATGAGGCAGGGCGTCCATCAAGCAGGAATGACCACCGGAGGCGCCAGCGCCAGCTTCTTGGCTCGGCGGGCGAACTTGCGATCGTCGAATGAAGCGACCTGTCTGCACTCGCGATAGGCGGCGTGGTGGAGTGCATCGGCAAAATCCAGACCCGCTTCCGCGTTGGCAATGGCTTGCTCCACCACCGGGCGGTCTTCGAGGGTGACGTGGCGCATCGTCAAGAGATGACGCAAGACCGACAGGCATTGAGGCGCGTCGAAACCGTAGTAGCCCCGCATGACCCATTCGAGTTCGAGCACGACCGAACGGCTCACCATCAGTGCCTGACCGGACTCGATCAGCCGACGTGCTTGTTCACGTTGCCGGGTGGCCTCTGTGTCGCCGCTGTCCTCGATGTAGTAGCGCGCGAGCACGTTGGTATCGAGGCCGATCACGGCTTGACCAGCGTCGCTGGATCGAAGTCGACGGGAACGGACTTGCGGCGGCTCTTGAGCATGCCGAACCCGCTGCTGACGGACTCGACGGGCGGCTGGCTCTGGACCTGCAACTCCACGCGGTCGCCAACCATCACGAACGCGACCCGGCTGCCTTGCCGGATGCCCAGCCGTTGCCTGACCTCCTTGGGAATCGTGACCTGACCCTTGCTGGTGACCGAAGTGACATCCACGTTCTGCTCCTGTGTATTACCTGGTAATACTAGCCGAATCTGTCGCCTCCGTTGCAACAGACGACCGACCTCAGTTCTCCAACCTCAGGATCTCCAGCTGCTCCGGCACCGTCTCGAAGGTGCCGGCGCCGGCGGGCATCTGCATCAGGGGCTGGCCTTCGGGGTCGAGCAGCCAGACGCTCGGGTAGACCAGCATGCGGGCGCGCTGGTCGCCGATGGCGCGCTGGAAGTCGGCGTAGGGCAGGCGGTGGCGGTCGCTGCGCAGGATCATGCGGGTGGCGGTGACGTCGAGCGCGCTGCGCAGGTCGACCAGCAGGTACTTCTCGCGGAAGTGCGGCAGCAGCGCGGTGGCGTTGGCGGCCAGGAAGGCCTCGTAACGGCGGCAAAAGGGGCAGTCGCTGGCGCCCAGGTAGACGTAGAGCCACTTGCGCTGCGCGCGGGCCTGGGCGAGCGCCGGGCGCAGGTCGAACTCGATGCGGTTGCCGTCCTGCGGCACCGGCTGGACGACGATGGCCTCGTAGGCCGCCGGCAGCGCCGCCCGGGCCGGAAGGCCGATGGCCACGAGCATCGCGGCGATCGGGGTGATCAGCCCGAGCCGCAGGAACCGCGCGCAGCGGGGGAACCCGGCGAGCCCGGCTGCCATCACGCCACGCCTGCCCGCCATCACGCCACTCCCGCCTGGTCGAGGTCCAGTTCGCCGCGGGTGCGCAGTTCCTTGCTGTCCTCGATGTCGGCGCTCAACCGGCCGACCCGGCCTTCGCCCGGCACCGCGAGCTGGAAGCGCCAGCTGGGGTTCTCGCTGACCGAGAAGTCCATGTCGGCGTCGAACACCGGCCGGCCACCCAGCCGGACCTGGATGCTGCGCACGAAGTGCGGCGGGATGTACATCACCGTCACCTGGTTCAGCTCGAAGCCGGTGTCGTTCGGGTGCAGCACGGTCAGGTCGACGGCGGTGCCGCCGGCGTCGCGGTGCAGGCCCTCGGGCAGGCGCAGCAGGGTCTTGCCGATCAGGTGCGGCGACTCGCGGTTGGGCGGTGCGCTGCAGCCGCCCGAGACCTTCACGTAGCGCGAGTCCATGTGCAGCGAGCCGTCGTCGAGCTGATGGACGACGCGGATGTGGCTGTACTCGTCGACCCGCAGCCGGGTCTCGAAGTTCGCCGGGCCGAGCGCCTCGCCCAGCGTCAGCGTGGCCGCCACCGGCGACGGGTTCTTGTCGACCAGCAGCGTCATGCGGCGCACCCGGCGGGCATCGCCCGGGGCCAGCTTCGAGACGATCCTGACTGGCACCGACGCGCCGTAGGCCGCCCGCAGCGGCACGACCAGCTGGACCTGGCTGGCCGCACCGGCGGCGATGGGCTGACCGCCGAACAGGCGCTCGCGCAGGCTTTCCCACTGCGGCGAGCTGTCGCCGTGGCCGACGTTGGTGGGCAGGCCGCCGACCGCTGCCTGCGCCGGCCCGGCCAGGCCGGTCAGTCCTGCCCAGCCCATCGCACCGAAGGCCAGGCCCTGCGCCAGGCGCTGGCGGCGGTCGGTGTCGACGGGCTTCGGTGCGGCGTGGCGTGGCGTCATGGCAAGTCCTTCGGGGGAGCGGTGTGTCATCGGCCCAGCATGAGCGCGCGCTCCTGCCGGAGGTAGACGATGGACGCGTTGCGCCGGTGGGTGGTGTCGCTGCGGGCCCAGCCGGCGAACTCGGGCAGGCCGCTGGCGTCGGCGACCTCGCTGAGCGCGATGCCGCCGCGCAGCAGCTCGGCGGTACGGGCTTCGAGCTGGTCGAGGTAGCGGCGTTCGCGGCCGATCAGTTCGGCGGCGTCGCCGGCCGGGCCGTGGCCGGGCAGGGCCTGGTGTGGGCCGAGCCGCGACGCGGCCTCCAGCGCCAGCCGCCAGCCCTTGAGGTCGCCGTCCTGCACGTCGGGGATGACCTGCGAGTCGAGCAGCGCACCGGCGACGAGGCTGGCGCTGCGCACATCCCACAGCGCGCTGTCGCCGGGGCTGGCGGCCAGGTCGCCGGCCATGGGCGCCAGCAGGCGCAGCGGCCGGCCGATGTCGGGCAGCGGGGCCAGGCTGGCGTCGGCATCGCGGGCGTCGAACAGGTGATCGGGGCGGGGCACGCGGGTGCCGGCCATCTCGGCCTCGCCGAGCTGGCGCTGCAGCGATTTCAGGCAGGTCTCGCAACGGGCCGACATCAGCCGGGCGGCGTCGCGGTGCATCCAGACCGGCACGCCGGCGTCCTGGAAGGCGGTCGCGCCGAAGATGAATTCCTGCATCGCGTGGGTCAGCAGCAGGCCGCGCAAGGGCTGGTCGGTGAGCTGGCGCACGCGTGCGAGCAGCGCCTCGCCGTCGCGCCGCGACACGCCGGCGTTGACCAGCAGGGCGCCACGCGGGCCGACCAGCAGCGCGGCGTTGCCGATGCGTCCGGCGTTCGCCGGGTCGACGTCGCCGGCATGGCCGCGCAGCAGCCAGACGCCCTCGGCGACGCGCTGCGGCTCGGGCCGCTCGATCGATGAAGCGACAGCGGCACGGGCGGCCTGCGGACCGTCCAGCACCGCGCAGGCCGCCAGCCAGGGCAGGCCCAGCAGGGCCCCGAGCAGGCGGCGGCGAGCGTCGATCGGGCGGGACGGCGAGGGGGCGTGGCGTGGGTTCATCGTGTGGGCATCGGCCGGATCGGGCGCAACTGGAGGATGACGTGCCCGCCGATCCTGCTCGCGCCACGGGGCGTTCAGCGTCCCTCGGCCAGTGCCTTGAGCTGCTTCAGGCCGGCCTGGTAGACGCCGGTGATGGCGGCCACCGCCGCCTCGTCGTTCTGGTCCGGCGGCGGGTCGTTGTTCGGGTAGCCGCGGTAGAAGGCGCCGCGCCATTCGACGCTGGACTTGCCGCCGCCGGCATCGCTGACCTGGATCTGCGAGGTGTAGTTGGTGACCGGCAGCGCGCCGCCGTCCTTGGCCCGGTAGCCGTAGCGCATCTGGGCGTCGTCGTAGCGCTCCAGCGTCTCGACCAGGCCGCCGCCGCCCTTGAGCTTGAGCGTGCGCACCGAGCCGACCTCGTTGCCCTTGTCGGCCGGACTCTCGGCGACCGCCGGGTGCCAGTCCTTGAGCGCATCGAAGTGGCGGATCAGGCCCCAGACCTTGGCCGTGGGTGCGTCGATCTCGACCTTCTCGGTCACCTTCTGGCGCGTCGGGCCGTGGGCCTGGGCGGGGTCGGCCAGGCCCAGGCCGAGGCCCCCGGCCAGCAAGGTGGCCTGGAGGGCGGCCAGCGCGAGACGTCGGCGCCGTGGGCTCGGGATTGCGGACATCGGAGAGGCTCCTTCTTCGGGGTGTGGATGGGGGGTTCGGTGGCGCGGGTCCAGATCGTCAGTCCGGTGCCTGGCCGATGAAGCGGCCGAAGCCACGGCTGTTCGAGCCGGTCGGCACGGTGGCCAGCGTGCGGCCGCTGGCGGCGTCGAGCACGACCAGGTTGTCGTCCATCCAGTTGACGACATGGATCTGGTCGCCGTGCGCGGCGATGCCTTCGGGGTAGGCGAAACCGTCGATCGTGCGCAGCGGCTGCAGCGTCGCCGCGTCGATCACGCTGAGGCTGTCGGCGCGCTGGTTGGTGACGTAGATCAGCCGGCCGTCGCTGCTCAGGGCCGCACCGTAGGGCGCCTTGCCGACCGCGACCCGGCCAATGGGCTGGGTGGTTTTCGGGTCGGCCTTCAGGTCGATCACGCTCAGGTCGTCGCTGTAGACGTTCAGCACGAACAGGCGCTCGCGGGCCGCGTCCAGCATCAGCGCGAAGGGGTGGGCGCCGGTCGGCCAGCGGGCGATGACCTCGCCCCGCACGACGTCGATCACCGCGACGGTGTCGTCGTCGCGCTCGACGACGAAGACGCGCCGGCCGTCCGGATGGGCCAGCACGCCGGCCGGGTAGCGCCCAGTGGCGACGGCCTGCAGCGGCGCGGCATCGGGCCGGTCGATCGCGTCCGGGTCCAGCACCAGCAGGCGGTTGCGGGACCAGTCGGCGGCGTAGACGCGCCGGCCGTCGGGTGCGACATCCAGCCCCATCGGCCCGCCACCGGCGGCCAGCCGGCCCAGCACGCGCTGGCTGCGCATGTCGATGACCGAGACGGTGCCGGCCTCCGGATGGCCCACATAGGCCCGTCCGGTCGCGCTCGATGCCACCACACCGGCCGGCGATCGGTCGACCTTCAGCGTCTGGACCACGCGCCGGCTGGCCAGGTCGACCACGCTGACGTCGTGGCTGCCCTGGTTGGTGACGTAGGCGAACGGTGCGGCCAGCGCCGGCTGGCTCATGAACGGCGCCAGAAGGGCCAGAAGGGCCAGCAGGTCCATCAGGACCCGCGCGGCCAGCCTCGCGGCACGGTCGCTGCATGCAGGCAACCGGCGCGCCGTGCGCATGACAGATTGCGCCAGCGCGAGCCTCGCCCGTCCCATCCCACCGAAGAGCACACCATGCCGCCGATCCCGTTCCTGCCGAACCGTCGCCACTGCCTGGGCCTGCTGGCTGTCGCCTGCGGCCTGCCCGTCCATGGGGCCGACGGCGAGGCCCCAGCGTCCTTGCAGCCCGCCCTGGCCTTCCTCGGCTTCGAGGTCATCGACGACCAGCCCGACCCGGCCCGCTGGCCGGCGCTGCGCGAGCGCGCCGAGCGCATCGGCCGGCAGATGGCCGAGGGCCTGGACCGGCGCGGCCTCTACCGGGTGAACGCGCTCGCGCCGGCCCAGGCCGCGATCGCCCAGGCGCGCGAGTCCAACGAGTTCCTGCACCGCTGCAACGGCTGCCTGGCCGACATCGGCACGGCAGCCGGCGCGACCTTGGTCGGCGTGGGCTGGGTGCAGCGTGTCAGCAACCTGATCCTCAACCTCAACCTGGGCATCTGGGACGTGCGCGACGACCGCATGGTGCTGACCAAGTCGGTTGACATCCGCGGCGACAACGACGAGTCCTGGCGTCGCGGCATCGACTACATGCTGCGCGACATGGTCGAGCGCCGGGCACGCCAGCCGCGCTACGGCCTGTGACGCGGTCCCAGACGTGCCCGGGCCGGGCCACGTGGGCGGCGTGACAGGCTGTTGCATCGCCCGCGTCCCGGCCACGTCAGCGCAGCGCCGCCAGTGCGGACGAGCCCTGCCAGGCCAGGCCCTGCGTGTCGCCGACCTCGGCCCGCAGCGGCGCGCCGCCCTGCGGTGCGAAGACCAGCCGCAGCGTCGGGTTCTCGCTGATCGCGAAGTCCAGGTCGGCGCTCAGCAGCAGCCGCTCGCCCTGCCAGATCCGCGCGCTGCGCACGAACTGGGCGGGCGTGAAGTGGCGCGTCAGCGGGTCCATCGCCATGCCGGAATGGTTGGGGTGGCTGACCATCCACTGCAGCGCCAGCGGCTGGCCGTCGACGACCGGATCGGCGCTGCGGAACTGCATGCGGCCCATCGCCGCGCGCATCGCCGCCTCGTCGCCGCCGGGCGGTGCCGAACAGCCGCCCGAGGACTTGACGTGGCGCACCGCCATGCGCAGCGTGCCGTCGGCCGATTCGGCGATGACGCGCACGAAGCTGTAGTCGTCGACCCGCACGCGGGTCTCGATCTGCGGCAGCGCGCCGTCGGCCGGCAGGTCGAACACGGCGGCGATCGGCGACGGGTTGTTGTCGATCACCAGCGTCAGGCGGCGGATGCCCTGCGGGCCGGCCGGTGCGAGGCCGCTGCGCAGCGCCAGCGGCACGAAGGCCGGGTCGTCGGCGCGGCGCGGCGCGCTCAGCGACAGCTCGGCCGCGCCGGGCTCCAGCGTGCGGATCGGCCGCTCGCCCCACAGCGAGGCCCGCACCTGCTGCCAGCGCGGGCTGGCCTCGGGCCGGTCGGATTCGCGGTAGACGCCGGCATCGCGTGCCGGCTCGGCGGCGTGAACCGGTCCCAGGCTTGCCAGGCCCAGCCCGGCCAAGCCGCGCAACACATCGCGCAACGCGGCGCGGCGCGTGGCTCGGGTTTCGGGCGGGGGCAGGGTCATGGCGGGGGGGGCAGGCCGGCGGCCTGGGTCAGCGCGTCACGTAGCAGGACTTCTTGGCCTTGGCCTGGATCGCGCGGTAGCGGCGGATCTCGTCCTGCAGCTTCTCGGTGTCGCGGATGTAGCTGCCGCGCTCGCCACCGATGGTGTTGGCGTTCGACGCGGTCGACATCTCCACGTAGTCCTCGAAGCTCAGTTCGGTGGCCATCTGGTCGAAGGCGCAGGCGCACTTGTTGACCATCTCGTAGAAGCCGCCCGGGTGCTCGCGCAGGCAGGCCTGGACCCAGATGAAGCGCTCGGAGGTCGGGAACTCGTCCAGCTTGGCCGAGGCCGGCGAGCAGGCCAGCGTGGCCAGCAGGACCAGCGTGGTGGAGGCCGCCCGGCGCAGGTGCCGGGCCAGTCGGAAAGGCGTGCGTGTCGCGTGCATGGTGGGGTCGGGGGTGGGGGCGGGCGGACGTCGGGATCAGCCCGGTGCGGGCCAGGCCGGCGGCTGGGCGCCGTCGAGCAGCAGTTCCTCGTCGAGCAGGGTCGGGCCGCCGTTCGGACCGCCATCCGTGCCAGCGACCCCGCTGCGGATCGAGACGACGGTGCCGGGCACGGCATCGGACAGCACGAAGACGTACTGCTTGCGCGCCAGCTGGCTGAAGCGGTCCTTGTTCGGGTCGTCGGCATAGGGTCGGATCACGATCTGCCGGCCCGCCACCGTCTTGCCGCGGTACTGCACCTCGATGTCGCTGACCGTGGCGGATTCGTACAGCGCCATGCGCAGGCGCTTGCGGAAGTAGCTGGCCGAGCCCTTGGTGCGGCGGTTCATCTCGCGGATGTCGCGCTCCAGGAAGAACAGCGTCACCGGATTGCCCTCGGCCTGCTCGACCTCGGGCAGGCCGAGCCGGCGCGGACCGCTGAGGAACTCGCCGCTGGCCTTGCAGCAGCGGCCTTGCGCCAGCGCGGTCAGCGAGACGGTGACGCGGTCCTCGAAGGCCGTCTCGTCCTTGAGCGTGCCGGTCAGCCGGTAGCGGTAGCCGAGCTTGAGCGGCGGCTTGATGCCCTTGAACTGCGGCGTCATCAGCAGCAGGCGCTCGGCCTGCGAAAAGTCCTGGGCTTGGCCCGAGGCGGCGGTCGGTGCGGCCGTCTGGGCCGATGCCGTCTGGGCCGATGCCGGCAGGACCAGCGTGGCCGCGACCAGCAGGGTCGCGGCGATCTTCCCGAGGTTGAACGTCATGGCAGGGCCGTGCCGCCTTCGCCGACCAGCGGCACGCGGAAGTCGCGCAGGATCGCGGTGATCTCGGCTCGCCGGGTCTCGAGCAGCTTCTCGACCTGCTGCTTCCACTCGCGCTCGCCGTAGCGCACGCCCATGGCCATCTCGTAGTCGAAGCGCACGCCGGGCTCGGACGGCATCGGCAGCACCGCGAGCCTTGGCTCGCTGACGCGCTTGGCGAAGAAGCCGGCGATGGGGCCCCAGACGATGGCGACATCGACCTTGCCGGCGGCCAGTTCCTTCTCCAGCAGCTCGCCGGGGTACTGCGCCGGGTCGGGGCTCATCATCTGGTAGGGCACGCCCTGGTCGACCAGGCCATGCTTGTTCAGCCAGGCCGAGGCGGGCGTGCGGTCGTAAAGGCCGATGCGCAGCCTGTTGCGGCGTTCGGGTGGCAGCGCGAGGAAGTCCTGCACCGTCTTCACGTCGTCCAGTCCGCGACCCTGCGCGTAGACCATCGCATACGTCGAGCGGTAGTAGGGCTTGGTGACGGACACCTGGTCGAAGCCCACCGGCACGCCCATCACGATGTCGCAGCGGTAGTCCTCGCCGGGCAGCTTGTAGCGCAGCGTGTTGCGGATGAAGGCGAGCCGGGCCGGGAAGGAGTAGTACTCGACCGGCAGGCCCAGCGCCTGGCCGAACACCTCGGCGAGCTTGTTCTCGATGCCCTCGGCCGCGAGGTTCGAGAACGGCATGTTGTTGGGGTCCTGGCAGACCTTCAGGACCTTGCGCTCGGGCTCGTCCTGGGCCTGCGCGGCGGGCAGGACGGCCAGCGCCGCACAGGCCGCCAGCATGACCCGCGCGAGCCGCCCGGCGCCGAGGCGGTGCAGGGACGCGGCGCGGTCCGGGCGGTGCGTGTTCATTTGGCTTCTTCCACCTTGGCGCGGGTGATGGCGCCGTCGGAGCGGCCCTTGAGGTAGGCGTAGAGGTGGTCGATGTTGTCCATCACCGCCTGGCTGGTGCCGAAGCTCTGCATGCCCTTCTCGAGGCGGCCGTCGCGCACGGTCTTGATGAACTCGTCCTTGCTCAGGGCCTTCAGGCTGTTGACCAGCGAGGGGCCGACCATGCCTTCCTGGTTGGCGCCGTGGCAGCGGTCACAGGCCGCCTGCCGCCAGGTTCGGAAGCCCTTCATGGTGTTGGCATCGACCTTGTAGCCGTCGACCACGGTGTACAGCGGCGTCTCGACCTTGGCCTGGGCCAGCGCGGCCGGACTGGCGGCGAGGCCACCGAGTGCGGCGAGGACGGCGGCGAGGGTGGGGGCGGCAATTCTCATGACGTGTCGGGTTCAGGGTTTCAAGAGGGAAGAAGGTCGGCGGGCATGGGGCTCGCCGACCTTCCGTTCACGTGGCTGCCGGCTTAGTTGGGCAGCGCGAACACCGTCAGCGAGCCGCCGAGTTCGGTGTACTGGTTCAGTTCACGGTAGCCACCCACGGCGCCGAGGCCGTCGGTGTCCTTCTCCAGGCCGGCGGCCATGCCGATGCCGGCCCAGCCACCGATGCCCGAGAACACGCCGATGAACTGCTTGCCCTTGTGCTCATAGGTGAACACGTTGCCGATGATCCCGGAGGGCGTCTTGAACTTGAACAACTCCTTGTTGATGTCGTTCTTGTCGACGCACTTCAGGTAGCCCTCGAGCGTGCCGTAGCAGGACAGGCCGCCCGCGGTGTTGAGCGAGCCGCTCCAGACCGAGAACTTCTCGGCCTTGGACTGCACGATCTTGCCGGTGCCGGCATCCCAGGTGATGTAGTTGCCCATGCCACCGTGGCTGTTCGGGGCCGGGAACATCGACAGCGTCGCGCCGACGTACGGCTGGCCGGCGGTGTACTCGACCTTGAACGGCTCGTAGTCCATGCAGACGTGGTTGGTCGGCACGTAGAAGAGCTTGGTCTCCGGGTCGAACGAGGCCGGTTGCTGGTCCTTGGAACCCAGCGCCGCCGGGCAGACGCCCTTGGTGTTGACGTCCGGTCCGTTCTGCGCGGTCGAGTACTGCTTGACGACCTGCGGGCGGCCCGACTTCATGTCCACGTGGGTGGCCCAGTTCACCTTCGGGTCGTACTTCTCGGCCACCAGCAGCGCACCGTTGGTGCGGTCCAGGGTGTACGCGAAGCCGTTGCGGTCGAAGTGGACCAGCGCCTTGGTCGGCTTGCCCTTGACGTTGATGTCCGCCAGGATCATCTCGTTGATGCCGTCGAAGTCCCACTCGTCGTACGGCGTCATCTGGTAGACCCAGTTGACGCGGCCGGTGTCGACGTCACGCGACCAGATCGACATCGACCACTTGTTGTCGCCCGGGCGCTGCGCCGGGTTCCAGGTCGACGGGTTGCCGGTGCCGTAGTAGACCGAGTTGGTGGCCTTGTCGTAGCTGTACCAGCCCCAGGTGGTGCCGCCGCCGATCTTCCACTGGTCGCCCTGCCAGGTCTTCAGCGAGGAGTCCTTGCCGACCGGGGTGACCTTGCCGTCGGCCCAGGTGGTGGTCTTCTCGGGGTCCATCAGCATCTCGCTGTCGGGACCGACCGAGTAGCCCTTCCAGACCTGCTTGCCGGTCTTGATGTCGTAGGCGGCCAGGAAGCCGCGCACGCCCCACTCGCCGCCGGAGATGCCGGTGATGACCTTGTCCTTGAAGACGTGCGGCGCGTTGGTGTTGACCGCGCCCAGCTTCGGGTCACCGTTCTTGACCGACCAGACCAGCTTGCCGGACTTGGCGTCCAGGGCGATCAGGTTGGAGTCCGCCTGCTGCAGGAAGACCTTGCCTTCGGCATAGGCCAGGCCGCGGTTGACGGTGTCGCAGCACATCTGCGGGATCACCGCCGGGTCCTGCTTCGGCTCGTACTTCCAGAGGATCTTCTGGGTCTCGAGGTCGATCGCGAAGACCTTGTTCGGGAACGGCGAGTGCAGGTACATCGTGCCGTCGACGACCAGGGGCGAGCCCTCGTGGCCGCGCAGCACGCCGGTCGAGAAGGTCCAGGCGACCTGCATCTTCCCGACGTTGCCCTTGTTGATCTGCTTGAGCTGGCTGTAGCGCTGGTTGTACATGTCACCAGCCTGCATCGCCCAGTTCTTGGGGTTGGCGATGTTCTTCTCGACGTCGGCGTTGGCCATCGTCAGGGCCGGCATGCCCAACAGGGCGATGCAGGCGCCCCGGACCAGCCATTGGCTGCTTGCGCCAGATGCGTTCATGGATCTGTCTCCTTGCTCTTTCGGTGGTTGACGGACGGGGGGGAAGGACGCGTACTCGCCGGAAACCACCTCACTCCGGCGGGAGCTGAACTGCCCACCCACTTCCGCAACTCCCGTGCCCGTGATGCCTGCCACGAATGCCGCGATCGGGACGATGCGGCGCAGCATCGACCCCACGCGCCTGCCGGCTTTCGTGTTAACCCTTGGAAGTGCGGGCCGCAGCCGATCCGGAACCGCTTGCGCCCGCGCCTGCCAGCCGGGAAAGCCCGTGTTCAACGGCCATCCCGGCCGTCGCGCTTCAGGGAAAGTCCTGATCCGGCATGGGGTTCAGGCAGGCGGCGCGACGCACGGCGCCGGCTCGCCGCGGCGGCAGGTTGTGGCGCGGCGCGGGCCGTTCGTCATCAGTTTCGGGACACAGTGTTGCAAGGCCGCCGAGGCGGCCCGCCTTGTATCTTTAAGCCTCGGACCGGCTCGGGCATCCCGAGCGGCCTCTG
>NZ_JAUZEE010000015.1 GCF_030705305.1 Leptothrix discophora
ACCGGCACGTCGAACTGGCGCAGGATTTCCTTGCCTTGGTACTCGTGGATCTTCACTGGGATCGCTCCTCTTGGGGGATGGGGAAGGCTGGCGGGGCGGGTCGACCGGTCGGGTCGCCCCGGCCGGGGCAGGCGTGGCGGGCCGAACTGTGCGGGGTCAAGCTGACCTCAAGCTGAGAAACGCGGCACGTCGTCTGCGCCCGTGACACGGTGTGTGGCTTCAGGCCGCCGCAGCGGCCAGGCCGTTGTCGAAATGGGCCTGCATGAGCTGGCGCACCGCCTCGGCATCACGCGCCTCGAAGGCCCGCATGATGGCGCGGTGCTCTTCGAGGGACTCGATCAGCCGCCCCTCCTTGAACAGCGAGTGGTGGCGGTTGAGCTTCATGACCTTGCGCAGGTCGCTGATCATCTGCTGCTGCCAGCGGTTGCCCGCCAGCGCCAGGATCTGCATGTGGAAGGCCTCGTTGGTGGCGAAGAAGAACTCGCGCTGGTGGACCTCGCGCTCGAGCTGCTCGTGCAGCGTGCGCAACTGGCCGAGCTGGGCCTCGTCGGCATGGCAGGCGACCCAGGCCGCCGCGTCGCTCTCCAGCAGCGCGAGCAGGTGGTAGACCTGGCGCACGTCCTCGGTCGACATCTCGGTGACGTAGGCGCCGCGGCGCACCTTCATCGTCACCAGGCCCTCGACCGCGAGCACCTTCAGCGCCTCGCGCAGCGGCGTGCGGCTGATGCCGTAGTCGGCCGCGAGCTTCTGCTCGTCGATCCAGCTGCCGGGCTCGAGCTCGCGGTTGAAGATCTGCTGGCGCAGCCGCTCGGCGACGTCCTGGTACAGGGCGCGCGGGGACAGCTGGGACTCGGCAAGGGGGAGGGCCACGGGTGGGGTTCCGACGACGTCAGGCGTTCATGGATCTTGAATTCATAATTATGCATCATGTATCATCGCTGGCAATCCCAGGTCCCTCCGCCGGGTTCCCGCCCGGTCAGCCCTTGCCAGGAAGCGTCATGTCGCAGTCGAACGAGTTCCATCCCGCCACGCTCGAACAGTGGGCCAAGGCGGCCGCCAAGTCGGCGCCCGGTGGCGACCTGTCGTCGCTGGACTGGGTGACGCCCGAGGGCATCCGGGTCAAGCCGCTCTACACGGCGGCCGACACCGCCGGCCTGCCGCACACCGACACGCTGCCGGGCTTCGAGCCCTTCATCCGCGGCCCGCAAGCGACGATGTATGCGGTGCGGCCCTGGACCATCCGCCAGTACGCCGGCTTCTCGACCGCCGAGGAATCGAACGCCTTCTACCGCAAGGCGCTGGCCGCTGGCGGGCAGGGCGTGTCGGTCGCCTTCGACCTCGCGACCCACCGCGGCTACGACAGCGACCACCCCCGCGTGACCGGCGACGTCGGCAAGGCCGGCGTGGCGATCGACTCGGTCGAGGACATGAAGATCCTGTTCGACGGCATCCCGCTGGACAAGGTCTCGGTGTCGATGACGATGAACGGCGCGGTGCTGCCGGTGCTGGCCGGCTACGTCGTCGCGGCCGAGGAGCAGGGCGTCTCCCAGGAACTGCTCAGCGGAACCATCCAGAACGACATCCTCAAGGAGTTCATGGTCCGCAACACCTACATCTACCCGCCCGAGCCGTCGATGAAGATCATCGGCGACATCATCGAGTACACGGCCCAGAAGATGCCGAAGTTCAACTCGATCTCGATCAGCGGCTACCACATGCAGGAAGCGGGCGCGAACCAGGCGCTGGAGCTGGCCTTCACGCTGGCCGACGGCAAGGAATACGTCAAGACCGCGCTGGCCAAGGGCCTCGACGTCGACGCCTTCGCCGGTCGTCTCAGCTTCTTCTGGGCCATCGGCATGAACTTCTATCTGGAGATCGCCAAGATGCGGGCCGCGCGCCTGCTGTGGTGCCGGATCATGAAGGGCTTCGACGCGAAGAACCCCAAGAGCCTGATGCTGCGCACGCACTGCCAGACCTCGGGCTGGTCGCTGACCGAGCAGGATCCCTACAACAACGTCGTGCGCACCACCGTCGAGGCCATGGCCGCGGTCTTCGGCGGCACCCAGAGCCTGCACACCAACAGCTTCGACGAGGCCATCGCGCTGCCCACCGAGTTCAGCGCCCGCATCGCCCGCAACACGCAGCTGATCATCCAGGAAGAGACCCACATCACGAACGTCGTCGACCCCTGGGCCGGCTCCTACCTGATGGAAAAGCTCACCCAGGACATGGCCGACCAGGCCTGGGCCATCATCGAGGAGGTCGAGGCGATGGGCGGCATGACCCGCGCCGTCGACAGCGGCTGGGCCAAGCTCAAGATCGAGGCCAGCGCGGCCGAGAAGCAGGCCCGCATCGACTCCGGCCGCGACGTCATCGTCGGCGTCAACAAGTACAGGCTCCAGCAGCAGGACGCCATCGACATCCTCGAGGTCGACAACGTCCGGGTGCGCGACGGCCAGATCGCCCGCCTGCAGCAGATCCGCACCACGCGCGACGCCGCCAAGGTCCAGGCCGCGCTGGCCGCGCTGACCGATGCCGCGCGCAGCGGCCAGGGCAACTTGCTGGACCTGTCGATCCAGGCCATGCGCCTGCGCGCCACGGTCGGCGAGATCAGCGACGCGCTGGAGTCGGTCTACGGCCGCCACCGCGCCGACATCCAGAAGGTCACCGGCGTCTACGCGGCGGCCTACGACTCGGCCGAAGGCTGGGCCCAGCTGCAGGCCGAGATCGCCGCCTTCGCCGAGGAACAGGGCCGGCGCCCGCGCGTGATGATCGCCAAGCTCGGCCAGGACGGCCACGACCGCGGCGCCAAGGTGGTGGCCACGGCCTATGCCGACCTCGGCTTCGACGTCGACATGGGCCCGCTGTTCCAGACCCCCGAGGAATGCGCCCGCCAGGCGATCGAGAACGACGTGCATGCGGTCGGCGTCTCGACGCTGGCGGCCGGCCACAAGACGCTGGTGCCGGCCATCATCCAGGCACTCAAGGACCAGGGTGCGGACGACATCATCGTGTTCGTCGGCGGCGTGATCCCCCAGCAGGACTATGGCTATCTCTACGACGCCGGTGTCAAGGGCATCTTCGGCCCGGGCACGCCGATCCCGGCGTCGGCCAAGACGGTGCTCGAGCAGATCCGCGCGGCCGTCGGCAGCGCCACCGCCTGAGCGCACGCGGGGTGGCCTCCCTCTCGGCACATGCGCTGACGCACACTCGGCGGGTCGCGACTTTTCACGTCCTCGCCATGTCCAGCGCACCCACCTATCCGACCGCCCGGCTGACCCTGATGCCCGCCGGCGAAGGCGACTTCGAGGGCCTGCTCTCGCTGCGCATGGCCGCCATGCGCGAGAGCCTGGAGCGGGTCGGCCGCTTCGATCCGCAGCGTGCCCGTGAGCGTCTGAGCCGCGGCTACAACCCGGCCCACACCCGCCACATCCTGCGCGATGGCGAGCTGGTCGGTTTCGTGGTCGTGATCCCGCGCGAGCAGGACCTGCTGCTGGACCACCTCTACATCCACCCGAGCGCGCAGCGCGAAGGCATCGGTGCCTGGGTGATGCGCCAGGTGCTGGCCGAGGCCGATGCCGCGTCCAGCCCGGTCAGCGTGACCGCGCTCAAGCACAGCGACGCGACCCGCTTCTACGAACGCCACGGCTTCGTGCTGCAGGCCGAGGGCGAGTGGGACCTCTACTTCCGCCGGCCGGCCCGACCGGCCAGCGACGACCCCGTCACCTGATGTCCGACCTGTCCGCCAGCGGCGCACTCCTGCCCATCGACCAGAGCCTTGCCGACGCCCTGCTGCACGGGGCGGAGGCGCCGCGCCGGCGCGCGCTGGCCAAGGCCATCACGCTGCTGGAATCGACCCGGCCGGACCACCGCGCCCGCGGCGACCTGCTGCTCAACGCGCTGCTGCCGCACAGCGGACGGTCCTTCCGGCTGGGCATCTCCGGCGTGCCGGGCGTGGGCAAGAGCACCTTCATCGAGGCGCTGGGCCTTTACCTGATCGGCCTCGGCCACCGCGTCGCGGTGCTGGCGGTCGACCCGTCGTCGACCGTTTCGGGCGGATCCATCCTGGGCGACAAGACCCGCATGGAGCAGCTGTCGGTCCACCCGCAGGCCTACATCCGGCCCAGCCCGTCCAGCGGCACGCTGGGCGGCGTGGCCGAGAAGACCCGCGAGTCCATGCTGCTGGCCGAGGCGGCCGGGCACGACATCGTCATCGTCGAGACCGTCGGCGTTGGCCAGAGCGAGACCGCCGTGTCGGCCATGACCGACATGTTCGTGCTGCTGCAGCTGCCCAACGCCGGCGACGACCTGCAGGCGATCAAGAAGGGCGTGATGGAGCTGGCCGACCTGGTGGTCATCAACAAGGCCGACATCGACGTGCATGCGGCGACCCGGGCGCGCTCGCAGATCACCTCGGCGCTGCGGCTGCTGGGCATGCATGGACACCCCGACCATGCACACCACGATGCGCAGATCTGGCATCCCGAGGTCATCCAGCTGAGCGCGCTGAAACAGCAGGGCCTGGCCCCGTTCTGGGACTGCGTCTCGCGTTTCCGCTCCCTGCAGACCGACAACGGCCGGCTCGCCCAGCGCCGCCAGCAGCAGTCGCTGGCCTGGATGTGGGAGCGCATCGAGGCCGGCCTGCGCGCGCGATTCAAGGGCCACGCCGCCGTGCAGGCCCAGCTTGGCGCCTGCACCGACGAGGTCCGCGCTGGTCGCCTCGCGGCCTCGGTCGCGGCCCGGCGGCTGCTCGACCTGATGACGTGATGACCTGAACCGATCCGCGATCCGCTTTCCCCCGTTCCCTCTTTTTCCCTTCCCCAACGATCTCACCCACCTCCCGACGAGGAGCAAACGACATGCACGACATCCAGCAGATGCTCGAAGAGAAGCGCGCCAAGGCCCGGCTGGGCGGCGGTCAGAAGCGCATCGACGCACAGCACGCCAAGGGCAAGCTGACCGCCCGCGAGCGCCTCGAGCTGCTGCTCGACGAGGGCACGTTCGAGGAATGGGACATGTTCGTCGAGCACCGCTGCGTCGAGTTCGGCATGGCCGACAACAAGATCCCCGGCGACGGCGTCGTCACCGGCTACGGGATGATCAACGGCCGCCTGGTGTTCGTGTACAGCCAGGACTTCACCGTCTTCGGCGGCGCCCTGAGCGAGTCGCATGCCGAGAAGATCTGCAAGGTGATGGACCAGGCGATGAAGGTCGGCGCGCCGGTGATCGGCCTGAACGACTCGGGCGGCGCGCGCATCCAGGAAGGCGTGGCCTCGCTGGGCGGCTATGCCGAGGTGTTCCAGCGCAACGCGATGGCCTCGGGCGTGATCCCGCAGATCAGCATGATCATGGGCCCGAGCGCGGGTGGCGCGGTGTACTCGCCGGCCATGACCGACTTCATCTTCATGGTGAAGGATTCGTCCTACATGTTCGTCACCGGACCCGAGGTCGTGAAGACCGTGACGCACGAGGAGGTCAGCGCCGAGGAACTGGGCGGCGCCTCGACCCACACCACCAAGAGCGGCGTGGCCGACCTGGCCTTCGAGAACGACGTCGAGGCGCTGCTGATGCTGCGTCGCTTCTTCAACTACCTGCCGCTGAACAACCGCGAGAAGGCGCCGCAGCGCCCCAGCGGCGACCCGGCCAACCGGCTGGACCTGTCGCTCGACACGCTGGTGCCGGACAACCCGAACAAGCCCTATGACATCAAGGAGCTGATCGCCAAGGTCGTCGACGACGGCGACTTCTTCGAGCTGCAGCCCGACTACGCCGCCAACATCGTCATCGGCATGGCCCGCATGGAAGGCCAGACGGTCGGCATCGTGGCCAACAACCCGCTGGTGCTGGCCGGCTGCCTGGACATCAAGAGCAGCATCAAGGCCGCCCGCTTCGTGCGCTTCTGCGACGCCTTCAACATCCCGGTGATCACCTTCGTCGACGTGCCCGGCTTCATGCCCGGCACCTCGCAGGAGTACGGCGGCATCATCAAGCACGGCGCCAAGCTGCTCTACGCCTATGCCGAGTGCACGGTGCCCAAGGTCACCGTCATCACCCGCAAGGCCTACGGCGGTGCCTATGACGTGATGGCGTCCAAGCACCTGCGTGGCGACGTCAACTTCGCCTGGCCGAACGCCGAGATCGCGGTGATGGGCGCCAAGGGCGCCGTGGAAATCATCTTCCGCGAGGACAAGGGCGACCCGGCCAAGCTGGCCGCCAAGGAAGCCGAATACAAGGCCCGCTTTGCCAACCCCTTCGTGGCCGGCAGCCGCGGCTTCATCGACGACGTGATCCAGCCGCACGAGACGCGCAAGCGCATCTGCCGCTCGCTCACGATGCTCAAGGACAAGAAGGTGGAGAACCCGTGGCGCAAGCACGGAAACATTCCGCTGTGAGCCCCCACGCTCCCTGTCGGTCGCTGCCCCCCGTGGGGGCTCATGCAGCGGACCGGCAAAGCCGGATCCGCGCATGCGGCTTGAATGAACGCTCGTCCGATGGCTCTGCCGCCGGACATTGCTGAAAGAGACAGACATGTTTACGAAGATCCTGATCGCGAACCGGGGCGAGATCGCCTGCCGCGTCATCAAGACCGCCCGCAAGATGGGCATCGCCACCGTCGCCGTCTATTCCGAGGCCGACAAGGACGCCCGCCACGTCGAGCTGGCCGACGAGGCCGTGCTGCTGGGCCCGGCGCCCTCGCGCGAGTCCTACCTCGTGGCCGACAAGATCATCGCGGCCTGCAAGCAGACCTGCGCGCAGGCGGTCCACCCGGGCTATGGCTTCCTGTCCGAGAACGAGGACTTCGCCCGCCGCTGCGAGGAAGAAGGCATCACCTTCATCGGCCCGAAGCACTACTCGATCGCGGCCATGGGCGACAAGATCGCCTCCAAGAAGCTCGCCAACGAGGCCCGCGTCAACACCATCCCCGGCTGGAACGACGCCATCGAGTCGGCCGAGCGGGCGGTCGAGATCGCCCAGGGCATCGGCTACCCGGTGATGATCAAGGCCTCGGCCGGCGGTGGCGGCAAGGGCCTGCGCGTGGCCTTCAACGACAAGGAAGCCTTCGAGGGCTTCTCGTCCTGCCGCAACGAGGCCCGCAACAGCTTCGGCGATGACCGCGTGTTCATCGAGAAGTACGTGCTCGAGCCGCGCCACATCGAGATCCAGGTCCTCGGCGACAGCCACGGCAACGTGGTCTACCTGCACGAGCGCGAGTGCTCGATCCAGCGCCGTCACCAGAAGGTGATCGAGGAAGCGCCGAGCCCCTTCATCAGCGACGCGACCCGCCAGGCCATGGGCGAGCAGGCCGTGGCGCTGGCCAAGGCGGTGAAGTACCAGAGCGCCGGCACGGTCGAGTTCGTCGTCGGCAAGGACCAGGACTTCTACTTCCTGGAGATGAACACCCGGCTGCAGGTTGAGCACCCGGTCACCGAGTGCATCACCGGGCTGGACCTGGTCGAGCAGATGATCCGCGTGGCCGCCGGCGAGAAGCTGTCCTTCGGCCAGGCCGACATCCCGCGCCAGGGCTGGGCGATCGAGTGCCGCATCAACGCCGAGGACCCGTTCCGCAACTTCCTGCCCTCGACCGGCCGGCTGGTGCGCTACCAGCCGCCGCAGGCCGATCTGGAGCAGGGCAGCGAGACGCTGCAGGGCCCTGCCTACGCAGCCGGCAGGTTCGGCGGCGTGCGCGTGGACACCGGCGTCTACGAGGGCGGCGAGATCCCGATGTTCTACGACTCGATGATCGCCAAGCTCATCGTGCACGGCCGTGACCGGAACGACGCCATCGCCAAGATGCGCGAGGCGCTCAACGGCTTCGTGATCCGCGGCATCAGCAGCAACATCCCCTTCCAGGCCGCGCTGCTGGCGCATCCGAGGTTCGTCACCGGCGAGTTCAACACCGGCTTCATCGCCGAGCACTACGCCAAGGGCTTCAAGGCCGAGGACGTGCCGCACGACGACCCGCTGTTCCTGGTCGCGCTGGCCGCCTTCGTGCGCCGCAAGGCCCGTCAGCGTGCCGCCGGCATCAGCGGCCAGCTGCCCGGCCACGGCGTGACCATCGCGCCGGACTTCGTCGTCGCGGTGATGGGCGCCGAGGGCCAGCACGCCTACCACCCGGTCAGCGTCGGTGCCTACGACGCGGCGGCTTGCACCGCCAACGTGGTGGTCGGCGCGGGCGAGGCGGCCCGCACCTACGCGATCCGCAGCCACACCAAGCTGGGCGACCTGATGATGACCGGCGCGGTCAACGGCAAGCCCTTCACGGCCCAGGTCGAGCAGGGTTCGGCCAAGCGCCCGCTGGCCATCCGCGTGGCCCACAACGGCACCCAGATCGACGCGCTGGTGCTGTCGCCGCGCGCGGCCGAGCTGATGAAGCTGATGCCCTACAAGGCCCCGCCCGACACCAGCAAGTTCCTGCTCTCGCCGATGCCCGGCCTGCTGGCCGACGTCGCGGTCCAGGTCGGCCAGAAGGTCCTGGCCGGCGAGAAGCTGGCGGTGATCGAGGCCATGAAGATGGAGAACATCCTCGTCGCCCAGCAGGACGGCGTCGTCAAGGCCGTGCTGGCCGGCAAGGGCGAAAGCCTGTCGGTGGACCAGCCGATCCTGGCGTTCGAGTGAGCCGCGACATGAGCAACCCCAAGCCCTTCAAGATCCTCGGCATCCAGCAGATCGCCATCGGCGGCCCGAGCAAGGACAAGCTCAAGTCGCTGTGGGTCGACATGCTCGGCCTGACCGTCAAGAGCACCTTCGTCAGCGAACGCGAGAACGTCGACGAGGACATCTGCGCGCTCGGCAGCGGCCCGACCGCCGTCGAGGTCGACCTGATGCAGCCGCTCGATCCGGACCGCAAGCCGGCCGTGCACACGACGCCGCTCAACCATGTCGGCCTGTGGGTGGACGACCTGCCCCAGGCGGTCGCGTGGATGAGCGCGAACGGCGTGCGCTTCGCACCGGGCGGCATCCGCAAGGGCGCCGCTGGCCACGACATCTGCTTCATCCACCCCAAGGGCAACGACGAGTTCCCGCTGGGCGGCGAGGGCGTGCTGATCGAGCTGGTGCAGGCGCCGCCCGAGGTGGTGGCGGCGCTGGGCTGACGCGCCGGTCAGCCGGCGGCGGCCTCCGTGGCGGCCCCGGCCACACCGAAGTCCACGTCCTCGTAGACCTGGTCCATCGTCAGCGACAGCCCGAGGCTGGCCAGCTCGATCGTGGCGCCCGGCCCGGCCGGGTGCAGCACCCACAGGCCCTCGGCATTGCGGCGGAACAGGTCGACGTGGGCGCGGTCGGCCTCGACCAGCAGGTATTCCTGCAGGCTGGGCAGGCGTTGGTACAGCTCGAACTTGAGGCCACGGTCATAGGCGGCGGTCGAAGGCGACAGCACCTCGACGACCAGCCGTGGCGCGGTCTTGCTCGTCTCGGCCTCCGGCGTCAGGTCGACCGGCTCGCAGGTGACGAAGACGTCGGGGTAGAGCACCGAGTCGACGGCCTGAACGTGGACCTTCATCCCTTCGATGTGGGTCCGGCACGGCGTGCCTCGCAGGCCCTGCTTCAGGCTTGAGGCCATGTTCAGCGCGATGGTGTTGTGCGTCGCGCGGGCGCCCGTCATCGCGAACACCTCGCCGCCGACGAACTCGTGGCGTTCGGCCTGCTGTTCCTCCCAGGCCAGGAAGGCTTGCAGGTCCATCTTGGGCGTAGGCTTGAGAACCGCAGACATGTCAGACCCTTCGTGGGCAGGTGGTGGCGCGATGGTAGTGCCAGCATCGGCGCGGCTTCTGGCGTGACGGGCCCTCGGAACCGCTCGTCCGACAGCACGCTGTCAGCCGCACACCTTGTAATTATGAATTCTGGGGCGCGCACTTCTGCCGACCCCGCCGATCAGGAGACGACCGATGACCGCTGCCCCCCAAGACTTCGCCGCCTTCCACCGCCGGTCCATCGAGGACCGCGACGGTTTCTGGGGGGAACAGGCCCAGCTGATCGACTGGCACCAGCCCTACACGCAGGTCTGCGACACCAGCCGGCCGCCGTTCGCGAACTGGTTCGTCGGCGGCCAGACCAACCTGTGCCACAACGCGCTGGACCGCCACCTGAAGGACCGGCCGGACCAGGCCGCGCTGATCTTCGTGTCGACCGAGACCGACACCGAGAAGACCTACAGCTACCGCGAGCTGCATGCCGAGGTGCAGCGCTTCGCGGCGATCTACCAGTCGCTGGGCGTCGTCAAGGGCGACCGCGTGCTGATCTACATGCCGATGATCCCGGAGGCCGCCTTCGCGATGCTGGCGGCGGTGCGCATCGGCGCGATCCACTCGGTGGTGTTCGGCGGCTTCGCCAGCCACTCGCTGGCCAGCCGCATCGACGATGCCAGCCCCAAGGTCGTGGTCAGTGCCGATGCCGGCATGCGCGGCGGCAAGGTGGTGCCCTACAAGCACCTGCTGGACGAGGCCATCACCCTGGCCGGCAACAAGCCGGCCCGCGTCGTGATGGTCAACCGCGGCCTGGCCGACTTCGCCCGCGTCGACGGCCGTGACGTCGACTACGCCAAGCTGCGTGCGCAGCACCTCGACGCGCAGGTGCCGGTGACCTGGGTGGCGTCGGACCATCCGTCCTACATCCTCTACACCTCCGGCACCACCGGCAAGCCCAAGGGCGTGCAGCGCGACACCGGCGGCTACACCGTCGCGCTGGCTGCCTCCATGCCCCACATCTTCATGGGCGAGCCGGGCGAGACCTACTTCAGCACCAGCGACATCGGCTGGGTCGTGGGCCACAGCTACATCATCTACGGCCCGCTGATCGGTGGCATGGCGACCATCATGTACGAGGGTCTGCCGATCCGCCCGGATGCCGGCATCTGGTGGAGCCTGGTCGAGAAGTACAAGGTCACCGTGATGTTCAGCGCCCCGACCGCGGTGCGCGTGCTCAAGAAGCAGGATCCGGCCTTCCTGAAGAAGTACGACCTGTCCTCGCTCAAGGCGCTGTTCCTGGCCGGCGAGCCGCTGGACGAGCCGACCGCGCAGTGGATCTCCGACTCGCTGGGCGTGCCCATCATCGACAACTACTGGCAGACCGAGACCGGCTGGCCGCTGATGGCGATCTGCAACGGCGTCGAGCGCGCCCCGAGCAAGTTCGGCTCGCCCGGCAAGGCGGTCTACGGCTATGACGTGCAGCTGATCGACGAGAACACCGGCCAGCCCATCACCGAGCCGGACCGCAAGGGCGTCGTCGCCATCAACGGCCCGCTGCCCCCCGGCTGCCTGCAGACCGTCTGGGGCGATGACGCACGCTTCGTCAGCACCTACTGGACGAGCATCCCCGGCCAGCAGATGTACAGCACCTTCGACTGGGGCGTGCGCGACAAGGACGGCTACTTCTACATCCTCGGCCGCACCGACGACGTCATCAACGTGGCCGGTCACCGCCTGGGCACGCGCGAGATCGAGGAGAGCATCTCCAGCCATCCGGCAATCGCCGAGGTGGCCGTGGTGGGCGTGGCCGACCAACTCAAGGGCCAGGTCGCGATGGCCTTCGCGGTCGTCAAGGACGCGGCCCGCGTGGCCGATCCGGCCGATGCGCTCAAGCTCGAGGGCGAGGTCATGAAGGTGGTCGACGACCAGCTCGGCGCGGTCGCCCGGCCGGCCCGCGTGCGCTTCGTCACCGTGCTGCCCAAGACCCGCTCGGGCAAGGTGTTGCGCCGCGCCATCCAGGCGGTCTGCGAGGGCCGCGATGCCGGCGACCTGACCACCATGGAAGACCCGGCCGCGCTGGCCCAGATCAAGGACCTGGTGCGCCCGGCCTGATCGACGTCCGCCCGCTCCCGCGCACAGCCACCCTCCGGGGTGGCTTTTTCACTTCTGGATGGGCTGAAGCGGTCGAATTGCACACGCCGCGTGGCTCGGCGGCGGTGCCATCCCCTGGATGCGCCCAGCGCCCACCGATGACGAGCGGCCGGGGCTATAACGGCGCCCGTGCGTGCCTGCGGGCGACGCCTTCCGCACAGGAGCCAGCCCCCGACATGACCGCCGCGCGCACGACGACCGACCTGATCGCCTGGCCCGAGATGCTGGCCCGCCACCGCACCGCCTGGCTGCAGCTCTGGCGAGCGAGCGGCGCCGTGCCGGACCTCGGCCCGACCTGGGCCGAGGCGCTGGTGTCGGGCCACCGGATCGATCCGTCCGAACTGCATGTGCTGGTGGGCTGGTCGGACGATGCGCGGGCCGGTGTTGATGCGGATGCGGATACGGATGCGGCTCGACTGCGCTGGGTCTGGCCGCTGCGCCGCCGCTCGGTGCGCCGTGCGGGACTGCGCTGGTCGGTGCTGGGGCCACTCAACAATGTCTACACGCTGCACAGCGGCCTGCTCTGCGCCGGGGGCGACGAGGCCTCGGCACATCAGGCCCGGGAACAGGCCTGGACCGCGCTGCAGCGCCAGCCGCTGCGCTGGGACTGGTTCGAGGTCGACAGCGTCGTCGCCGGCAGCGCCGAGCATGCGCAGTGGCAGGCACTGGCCGCGCGCGACGACGCCGGCCTGCGCAGCGTGGCCATCCACCGCTCGCCCTACCTGCGGCACGAGGGCACGCTCGACGCGTTGATCACGCAGCGTTCGCGCAACTTCCGCGAGAAGATCCGCGCCCGCCGCCGCGAACTCCAGCGTGGCTGCGCGCCGGGCGGTGCGCTGGCCTGGCGCCAGTACACCCGGCCCGAGGAGATGGATGCCTACTTCGCGCTCGCGCGGCAGGTCGAGCTGCACAGCTGGAAGCATGCCGAGGGCACCGCGATCACCTCGCGTGAGTGGGAAACCGGCTTCTACGCCAGCCTGCTGCCTGGCCTCGCGGCCGAAGGCCAGACCGTCTGCACGGTGCTGTTCCAGGACGGCCTGCCGGTCGGTCACAGCATCGACCTGCGCTGCGGCGCGCGCGTCTACGGCGTCAAGTGGACCTACGACATGAACCACGCGCGGCTCAGGCCGGGCGTGCTGCTGATGGTCGGCCGGCTCGACCAGTACCTGGCCGACGGCGTGACCGAGTTCGACTTCCTCGGCGAGGCCGAGGCCTACAAGCTGCAGTGGACCGCGACCACGCGCGATCACCTGCGCCTGCGCCTGCACGCGGCCTCGCCACGCGGGCGACTGGCGCGTGCGCTCGACGACGTGCTGGCGCGCCTGAAGTCGCTGCGTCGGCATGCCGCACCGCCCGCCGCACCGGCCACCCCGCCGGACACGGCCGATGCCGGCGTCACGCTGGCCGCGCGGGACGACTGAACCCGAGGCCGGCGGCTGGCGCCACGCCGCCATCGCCTGCGTGCAGGAAGTCGCGCAACCTGGTCTCGTCCGCTCGCGTGCAAGGCATGGACTGGCGCCATCGCTCAGGACAATCCGCAGCGTCCCCAGCCGCCACCTTGCCGATGTCCAAGCCCCATGCCCAGCTCCTGACCTGGTCCGATGCCATGCCCCGCCTGGCCGAGGCCTGGCGCGCGCTCTGGCGCGAGCAGGGCGCCCGTCCCGACCTGGGTCCGGACTGGGCCGAGGCACTGATCGTGGGCCATGCGGTCGACCGCCAGGAGCTGCTGCTGGCGACGGGCCACGACCAGGACGGTGCCCTGGCCTGGGTCTGGCCGTTGAGGCGACAGCGCGTGCGGCGTGCGGGGATGAGCTGGCGCAAGCTCGGTCCCTTGCTCAACCTCTACGGCCTGCACGAAGGCATGCTGGCGGTCGACGAGGCTGTGGCGAGGGAGCAGGCCTGGACACTGCTGCAGTCCCAGCGTCTGGCCTGGGACTGGCTGGAGATCGACGCGCTGGTCGACGATGACGCCGCCCTGGCCGACTGGCGGCAGTGGGCCACGCGGACCGGCGTGCGGCAGGTGATCGAGCCCATGCACCGCTCGCCGTGGCTGCCCCGCAGCGGCACGCTGGCCGAGATGCTGCCGTCCTTGTCGAACAACATGCGCCGCAACGTGCGGGTCGCCCTGCGCGAACTGGATGCCGGGCTGGCGCCGGGCGGTGGCCTGACCTGGTCGACCTTCGAGACGGTGGACCGCATGCCGGCGCTGCTGGAGGCGGTCCTGTCCATCGAGCGACGCAGCTGGAAGCATGCCGCTGGCAGCGCGATCTCGACGCGTGACTGGGAGGAGCGCTTCTACCGCAGCCTCTTGCACAGCCTGGGCCAGGCCGGCCAGGTGATCGGCCATGTGCTCTGCAAGGACGGGGTGCCGATCGCGCACGCCATCGACCTGCGCAGCAGCGGGCGTGTCTACGGCGTCAAGTCCAGCCACGATCAGGCCCATGACCGGCTCGCGCCGGGACGCATGTTGCTGGCCGGCACCTTGCGTCGCTACTTCGACGACGCCGCCGTCATCGAATACGACTTCCTCGGAGACGACGAGGCCTACAAGCTGGCCTGGAACCCGCAGGTGCGTCGCCACCAGCGCCTGCGCATCCACGCGGACTCCTTGTCCGGCAAGGCGGGTGCGACGCTGGATGCGGCCATCGACACGCTCAAGAAGTACCGGGCGGACCGGGACGTCCGGCCCGCCCAGGTCGCCGAGCCGGCAGCGACGGTGGGCGGCTGAAGGCCGAGCCGGGGACCACCGTTGCCGGTGCAGGCGGGCGCGCCGGCCCTCCGCGCCCTCAGCTGCCGAAGAGGCCGCCGTCGTCCTTGGTGATGTCGACCCCCGACGACCCCCGACGCGCGCGGACGACCTTCCGGTGGGGCGATGACAGCGCTGTGAACCCTTCAGGGTGTCGGCATCCACGGCCCCCACGAGAGCAGCCAACCCGCCAGCCCGGAGGCCAGCACGACCGGGATCACGCCGACCTTGAAGCGGATCAGGGCCACGCCGGCCGCCGCGCCGATCACGGCGGCCGGCCACGCGAAGCGGCCGCCCAGGCCGTCCGGCCACAGCACGTGCAGGGCAAAGAACAGGGCCAGGTTGACGATCACGCCGACCACCGCGGCGGTGATGCCGGTCAGCGGCGCGGTGAAGCCGAGCTTGCCGTGCGTGGTCTCGATGAAGGGGCCGCCGAGGAAGATGAAGAAGAACGACGGCAGGAAGGTGAAGAAGGTCACCAGCGAGGCCGCCACCACGCCGGCCAGCAGTGGCGCGTCCGGGCCGAGGATCTGCTTCGTCCAGCCGCCGACGAAGCCGACGAAGGACACCACCATGATCAGCGGGCCGGGCGTGGTCTCGCCCAGCGCGAGGCCGTCGATCATCTGCGTCGCGCTGAGCCACTGGAAGTGCTCGACCGCGCCCTGGTAGACGTAGGGCAGCACCGCGTAGGCGCCGCCAAAGGTCAGCAACGCTGCCTTGGTGAAGAACCAGGCCATCTGCGTGAGCACCGCGTCCCAGCCGAGCAGGCCGATCAGCACGGCCATCGCGGCGATCCACAGGCCGACGCAGACCGCGACGACGCGCACCGCGCGGCCCCAGCTGAAGCGGGCATGCTCGGGCGTCGGCGTGTCGTCGTCGATCACCGCCGGACCGGCTGCGGCGGTCGACTGGCCATGCCCCCCGCCGAGGGCGAAGTGCTGCGGCTTCCAGCGTCCACCGAGGTACCCGGCCAGCCCGGCCAGCAGCACGATCAGCGGGAAGGGCAGGCCCAGCGCGAAGATCGCCACGAAGGCCGCCGCCGCGATGCCCCACAGCCAGCGGTTCTTCAGTGCCCGGCTGCCGATGCGCACCGCCGCCGCCAGCACGATCGCCGTCACCGCCGGCTTGATGCCGTCCAGCACGCTGGCCACCGCCGGCACATGGCCCCAGGCCATGTAGAGCCAGCTCAGGCCGATCAGGATCAGCAGCGAGGGCAGCACGAACAGCCCGCCCGCGACGATGCCGCCCCAGGTCCGGTGCATCAGCCAGCCGATGTAGGTGGCCAGCTGCTGCGCCTCCGGACCGGGCAGGACCATGCAGTAGTTCAGCGCATGCAGGTAGCGCCGCTCGGAGATCCAGCGGCGCCGCTCGACCAGGTCCTCGTGCATCAGCGCGATCTGCCCGGCTGGCCCGCCGAAGCTGATGAAGCCCAGCCGCAGCCAGTAGACGAAGGCCTGCCAGAAGGTCGGGGCGGCTGGGGCGTGGCCCGGATCGGGGTTGGCGTTCAAGGTGCATTCCTGGCAGGACAGGGGCGCGATGATGCCTCGTCGCCCTGCGGTGGGGCCCGCCGCGCGAGCCTGCCGACCGGGCGGCATCACCCCGTCATGCCAAACACCGGACAATGCCGGGCTGCGATGAACCCTGATCCCCTGATGACCCCCGCCGTTCGTACCGAGTCCGTTCCCAGCCCCGCCGACGAGGGCGACGCGCCCTGCGTGCGCGTCGGCCCGAGCGTGCGCATGCCGACCTCGCACGGCATGTTCCAGCTCTCGGCCTTCATCGAGAGCCGCACCGGCGTCGAGCACCTGGCCATCCACTGCGGCGACCTGTCGGTGCCGGGCGTGCTGGTGCGGGTGCACTCCGAATGCTTCACCGGCGACATCATCGGATCGCTGCGCTGCGACTGCGGCCCGCAGCTGCACAAGGCGCTGGACCGCATCGCCGCCGAAGGCCTTGGCGTGGTGATCTACATGCGCGGCCACGAGGGCCGCGGCATCGGCCTGATCGACAAGCTGCGCGCCTACGCACTGCAGGACCAGGGCATGGACACGGTCGACGCCAACCTCGCGCTCGGCCACCCGGTCGACGCGCGCCGCTACGAGGCGGCGGCCGCCATCCTGCAGCACCTGGGCGCGCGGTCGGTCCGGCTGATGAGCAACAACCCGCTCAAGCTGCTGGCGCTGCGCGAACAGGGCCTGGAGGTGGTCGCCCGCGAGCCGCACGAGGCCGGCGAGCACCCGGAGAACGCGGCCTATCTGGGCACCAAGCGCGACCGCCTGGGACACCTGCTGGGGCATCCGGTCGCGGATTGACGCCTGCCGGCGAGGCTTGCGGCCCGATATGGGCACACTTTCACCCTGAACTGCGGCGATCGACCGATCGCCGGGTTCGAACAATCGGACTCTCCTGGCATGAATCTGTCGGGTCGGCCTTGAGGTCGATCAAGACGATCGGTGCCTGTCTACGGTCACCGCCGGGGAGGCGGAACGAGGAGTGTCCCCATGAAGTTGCGTACCCAGATCCTGCTGCTCGGCTGTGCGGGTGCCCTCTCGGCCATGTTTGCCGGCGGGATGGGCCTGTTCGGCACGCACCGCGTCGACCAGGCGGTGACACGGTCGATCGATGCCTCGCACGCGCTGCAGGCCAGCCAGGTCATCGACATGATGCATGACGCCATCCGCGGTGACAGCCAGCTGGCCATGATGGGCGCGCTGGAGAAGGACGACGGCCGCATCGCGCGCGCCGCCCAGGCGCTCGGCGAGCATCGCAAGACGATGCAGGAGGCGATGGACAAGCTGGAGGCCGCCGACATCAGCACCGAGGCGACGGCCGCGCTGCTGGCCGCCAAGCCGCAGGTGGAGGCCTACTTCGAGGTCGCGCAGCTTGTCGTGCGCCATGCGGCCGTCGATGTCGGGCTGGCCCGCCAGGAGCTCCCGCGGCTGCAGCGGTCCTTCGAGGAACTCGAGGGCTCGCTGGCGGCCGTCAGCGAACTCATCGAGGCCGATGGCACGCAGACCGCCGAGGCGGCCACCGCCGCCGCTCACCAGGCCTTCTGGATCACGCTGGCCGGCCTGGCCGTCGCGACCCTGTCCATGCTGGCCGGCGCGCTGCTGCTGGCGCGGCGCATGGTCGCCCCCATGGGCCATGCGGTCGACGTCGCGGTGCAGATTGCCCAGGGTGACCTCGGCGTGCGCATCCACCCCAAAGGCAACGACGAGACCCGCCGGCTGCTCGACGCGATGGCGGCGATGCAGTCCAGCTTCGGCCGCATCGTGCAGGAGGTGAAGCACAACGCCGACGAGGTCGCGACCGCCAGCACCCAGATCGCGCAGGGCAACAGCGACCTGAGCCAGCGCACCGAGCAGCAGGCCAGCGCGCTGCAGCAGACCGCCGCGACGATGGAGGAACTGAGCGCGACGGTGCGCAACAACACCGACAACGCCCGTCAGGCGAACCAGCTGGCGCTCGGCGCCTCCGAGGTTGCCAGCCAGGGCGGCGAGGTGGTCGGCCAGGTCGTCTCGACGATGCGCGGCATCAACGACAGCAGCAAGAAGATCGCCGACATCATCTCGGTGATCGACGGCATCGCCTTCCAGACCAACATCCTGGCCCTGAACGCGGCGGTCGAAGCCGCCCGGGCCGGCGAGCAGGGCCGCGGTTTCGCGGTCGTGGCCAGCGAGGTTCGCAACCTCGCCCAGCGCAGCGCCGAGGCCGCGCGCGAGATCAAGACCCTGATCACCCGCAGCGTCGACCAGGTCGAGCAGGGCACGCGCCTGGTCGACACCGCCGGCCAGACCATGGACGAGATCGTCGCGTCGATCCGGCGCGTCAGCGACATCGTCGGCGAGATCTCCGAGGCCAGCGTCGAACAGGGCGGCGGCATCAGCCAGGTCGGCGAGGCGGTCGCCCACATGGACCACGCGACGCAGCAGAACGCCGCACTGGTCGAGCAGAGCGCCGCTGCCGCGCAGAGCCTTCAGCAGCAGGCCCAGCGCCTGGTGCAGGCGGTCGGCGCCTTCCGCATCGCCGCCTGAGCGGACGCCACACGCGGCCGGCGCCGGTGTGCGGCCTCAGCCCGCCGCGGTGCCGGGCAGCAGCAGGCCCTCATGACGCGCGACCCGTTCCAGCGCGTCCTCGAAGCGGGCGCGTGAACCGGCCGTGACCTGCTGCAGGTGCTGGTGCAGGGCAGCGTCTGCCGCGCTGCGGTGGGCGCATTCGGCGCTGTAGGCCTCGAAGCGCGAGAGCTGCACCAGCAGCTCGGCGATGTGGCTCGGGCACTCGCAGGCGATGGTCGACGACAGCCCGGCAAAGTCGGCCAGGGCCGCGTCGTCCCAGCGGCGGGGTGGCACCGGGCCGGACTCGGGCAGGCCAGCCGCAGGCGGCGTGTCAGCCCCGGTCGCGGTGGCGGCGGCCGGGCCCGTCAGCCGGGCCAGCCACGGCCCCAGCACCGCATCGGGCTGCGGCTCGCGCAGCAGCGCCAGGCCGGCATCGGCGAGCCAGTCGCAGACCGCGTCGGCCGCGTAGCCATACAGCACCGCACGCGGCAGCCCGGTCCAGTCGGGGGCCTGGGCATCGACCTCGGCCAGCCAGCCGGCATGCAGCTGCGGCTGGTGGAACAGCACGCCGTCGACCTCGTCCTGGCCGTGCGCCGCGAGCGCCTGGGCCAGGTCCTCGAACGGCCCGAGCAGCTCGACCGGCTGGCCGATGCGCCGCAGCAGCGCCGGCCGCCGCAGGCGCGTCGCCAGTGCCGGGCCGATCACCAGCAGCCGGAAGCTGCCGCCCGTGCGTGCCGGCCGGGTCGTCGCCTGAGCCTTGCGGCCCGAGGCCAGCGTCTGCGCATGCGTGGCCGCCACCCGCTGCAGCTGCGCCATGTCCAGCGGTGCCAGGCTGCCGATGGCGTGGCCCAGGTCGGCCAGTTGCTTGATCAACGCCAGGCGCCGCACGTCGTCGCCGGAATAGAGCCGCTGTCCGCTGGGTGACAGCTGCGGCTGGGTCACGCCGTAGCGGCGCTCCCAGACCCGCAGCGTCGCCACCGGCATGCGCAGCATGCGCGCCACGGCGCCGCTGCGGTGGAAGGTCATGGGCTGGGTCATGCAGGTCTCACGGCTGGGTGGAAGGTGGATTGAATCGGATTTGACGCCGAGTGTTCGGTCTAGAGTGTCATTGAATTCGATATGACTTGGTGTTGAGTCGGAAATCACTAGGATGCGCAGCATGACAGCTCGACATGCCAAGCACATCGCCGTGATCGGCGCCGGTTTCGCCGGTGCCCTGACCGCCCGCACCCTGACGCGCGCCGGCCACCGCGTCCAGGTCTTCGACAAGTCGCGCGGCGCCGGCGGCCGCCTGGCGACGCGCCGCATGGCCTGGGTCGACCCGGCCGGGCAGGAGGTGGTCACCCGCATGGACCACGGCGCGCCCGGCGTGGTGGCCCGCAGCGCCGGCTTCCAGGCCTTTCTGGACGCGGCGGTGCAGGCCGGCTGGATGGCGACGTGGGAGCCCGTGTTGTCGCCCCGCAGCCGGACGCTGCCGGCCGGCCAGCGGCTGCACGTCGCCATGCCCGACCAGCCGGAGCCGAGCCGGCGCCTGCTCGACGGCCTGCCGTGCGCCTGGGGCCAGCCGGTTGACGCGCTGCACCGCACGCCGACCGGCTGGCGGGTGTCGGCCGGCGGCGTGCTGCACGGCGCCGGGCTGGGCGCGGGCTACGACGCGGTGGTGCTGGCGATCCCGCCGGCACAGGCCGCGCCGCTGATCGCGCCGCACCGCGCCGACTGGTCGACACAGGCCGCCAGCGTGCCGATGCAGCCTTGCTGGACGCTCATGGGTGTGGCCGACCTGCGCGGCAGCGGCGCGCTTCGCTCGCCCGAATGGGCCTTGAGCCGCCCGGCGAGCGGCCCGCTGGCCTGGCTGATGCGCAACGATGCCCGTCCTGGCCGGACCTGCACGCCCGGCCAGGCCCAGTGGGTCGCGCATGCCCGCGCCGACTGGAGCGCGCACCACCTGGAGAGCACGCCCGAGGAGGTCCTGCCGCTGCTGCAGGCCGCGCTGGCCGCACAGCTCGGCCAGCCGGTGCAGTGGCTGCATGCGACGGTGCATCGCTGGCGCTATGCCCAGCCACCGGCCGACCTGCCGGCGTCGTCCTGCTGGTGGGACGCGAGCCTGGCGCTGGGCGTCTGCGGCGACTTCCTGGGCGGTGGCGAGGACGCCGTCGCGGCCGAGGGCGTCGAGCGGGCCTGGCGTTCGGCGCGTGCGCTGGGCGCGGCCATGGCGGCGTCATCGGCCTCGACCATCGGCTGGGGCTCCGCGCTGGCGGCGACCTCCCGACCGATGCCGCTGTCTCGTCCGATGGCCCTGGCATGAGCCCGACGCCCGCCGGTTTCCGCGGCAACAAGGCCGGGCTGCCCAGCAAGCCCTGTGCGGCCTGTGGCCTGACCATGACCTGGCGGAAACGCTGGGCGAAGAACTGGGCCGAGGTGAAGTTCTGCTCCGACGCGTGCCGGCGCCAGAAGGCCGCCCGTGGGTGATGTCCAAACGCCGTTGGCTCGGGTCCAAACGCCGGTGGCGAGGGTCCACACGCCGTTGGCTCGGGTCCGCACGCTGGTGATCGTGCTGGGCGACCAGCTCGACCTGTCGGCCTCGGCCTTCGACGGGTTCGATGCCGCGACCGACCTCGCCTGGATGGCCGAGGTGGTCGAGGAATCGACCCATGTCTGGTCGTCCAAGCCGCGCACCGCGATGTTCCTCGCGGCCATGCGGCACTTCGCGCAGGCACTTGAGGAGGCCGGCCGACCGCTGCACCACGTCCGCCTGGACGATGCGGACAACGCCGGCAGCCTGGCCGCCCAGTTGCGCGTCGACCTGGCGCGGCTACGGCCGACGCGGCTGGTGATGACGGCGCCGGGCGACTGGCGCGTGCTGCAGGCCATCCAGGCCGAGGCGGCCCATGCGGGCCTGCCGCTGGAGATCCGCGACGACCGCCACTTCTACGTCACCGTGCGCGAGTTCCGCGCCCACGCGCAGGGCCGTCGCTCGCTGCGCATGGAGCACTTCTACCGCGAGCAGCGCCGCCGCCATGCGGTGCTGATGGACGGCGATGAGCCGGCCGGCGGTCAGTGGAACTTCGATGCCGACAACCGGGAGGCCTTCGGTCCGTCCGGCCCGGGCGCGGTGCCGCCGCGCGCCACCTTCGAGCCCGATGCGCTGACGCGCGAGGTGCTGGCGCTGGTCGAACGGCGCTTTGCCGACCATCCCGGCCAGCTCGACAGCTTTGCCTGGCCGGTCACGCGGGACCAGGCGCTGCAGGCCCTGCAGGCCTTCATCGACGAGCGGCTGGCGCACTTCGGCCGCCACCAGGATGCGATGTGGCCGGGCGAGCCCTGGCTGCACCACTCGCACCTGTCGGCCGCGCTGAACCTCAAGCTGCTCAACCCGCGCGAGGTCGTCGCCGCCGCCGAGACGGCCTGGCGCGAGGGCCGGGCGCCGCTGGAAAGCGTCGAAGGCTTCATCCGCCAGATCCTCGGTTGGCGCGAGTACGTGCGCGGCATCTACTGGACCCGCATGCCGGCCTACGCCGAGTCCAACGCGCTCGCCGCGCACGAGGACCTGCCGGCCTGGTTCTGGACCGGCCGGACCGACATGGCCTGCCTGCACGACGCCCTGGCCCAGACGCTGAGCCACGGCTACGCCCACCACATCCAGCGCCTGATGGTGACCGGCCTGTATGCGCTGATGCTGGGCGTGCAGCCGCAGCAGGTCCACGCCTGGTATCTGGCGGTCTACGTCGACGCGGTCGAGTGGGTCGAGCTGCCCAACACCCTGGGCATGAGCCAGTACGCCGACGGCGGCCTGATGGGCAGCAAGCCCTACATCGCCACCGGCCGCTACATCGAGCGCATGAGCCCCCATTGCCAGGGCTGCCGCTACGACCCGGGCGAACGCGCCGGCGATCGCGCCTGCCCCTACACGACGCTCTACTGGGACTTCCTGATGCGCCACGAGGCCCTGCTGGCGCGCCATCCGCGCATGGCGCTGCAGGTGAAGAACCTGGCCCGCCTGAGCCCCGACCAGCGCCAGGCCGTGACCGACCGCGCCGCGCAGATCCGCCGAGGCGAGGTCGGCGCGCTGCCGGCCTGAGACCCGCAAGCCCATCCCTCCGACATCCATCCACAGGAATCCGCCCCATGACCCAGATCGCCCTCATCACCGGCGCCAGCGGCGGCATCGGCCGCGCCCTGGCGCGCCAGCTGCACGAACGCGGCTGCCGCATCGCCGCGGTCGGTCGCTCGGCCGACCGGCTGTCCGGCGTCGACGCCCATGTGCGCATCGTCAGCGACACCACCACGCCGGACGGCGCGGCGCTGGCCGTGTCGGCCTGTGCCGAGGCCCTGGGCGGCGCGCCGACGCTGCTGGCGCACTGCGTGGGCAGCACGCTGATCGCGCCGCTGCACCGCACCCGTGCGGATGCCTGGAGCGAGGTCATGCGCGTCAACCTCGACAGCGCCGCCTTCATGCTGCAGGCCTGGATCGCCGCACGTGCGGGCGGCCCCGGCGCGGCGGTGTTCGCCAGCTCGGTGGTGGCGCGCATCGGCGTGGCCAACCACGAGGCCATCGCGGCGGCCAAGGGCGGCGTGGAGGCGCTGGTGCGCAGCGCGGCGGCGACCTACGCGGCCCAGGGCCTGCGCATCAACGCCGTCGCGCCCGGCATGACCGACACGCCGATGACCGCCGGCATGCTCAAGCTCCCGGCCATGCGCGAGGGCGCCGCGCGCCAGTACCCGCTGGGCGGCGTGCAGACCGCCGAACAGGTGGCAGACGCCATGGCCTGGCTGCTCGGCGACGGCGCGGCGCGGCTGACCGGCCAGGTGATCGCGGTCGACGGCGGCTTCACGACCGTGCGGCCGCTGGTCAAGTGAGGCCGTTGCGCTGATCCGTCCCGACATGGCCGGCAGCACCGCCCTGGTCTGGTTCAAGCGCGACCTGCGCCTGCGCGACCACGCGCCGCTGGCCGAGGCCGCGCAGGCCGACCGCGCGCTCGGGCTGGTGCTGATCGAGCCGGCCTGGCTGGCCAGCCCCGAGTGCGACCCGCGCCACGTCGCCCACCTGCTCGACGCGGTGGCCCTGTTGCGCGACGACCTGGCCGTGCGCGGCCTGCCGCTGCGCGTCTGCGTCGGCGAGGCGACCGCCGTGCTGGCGCAACTGCGCCGCGAGACCGCCTTCACCCACCTCTTCAGCCATGAGGAAACCGGCCCCGGCTGGAGCTACACGCGAGACCGCGCCGTGGCCGCCTGGTGCCGCGCTGAAGGCGTCGCCTGGACCGAATGGCCGCAGACCGGCGTGGTGCGCCGGCTGCGCTCGCGCCTGGGCTGGGCCGGCCGCTGGGAACAACGCATGAACGCGCCGGAAGTGCCGATGCCGGCGGGCTTCCGTGCCGCCGCGCCGCTGGCGCACACGCCCTTGCCGACGCTGCGCGAGCTGGGCCTGGGTGAACCCGCCGCGCCGGTGCCGCCGGCCGGCGAGCGGGTCGCCTGGGCAACGCTGGACAGCTTCCTCGCTGGCCGCGGCCGCGACTACCGCCGCGCGCTGTCCAGCCCGCTCACCGCCGTCGACGGCTGCAGCCGCCTGAGCGAGCACCTGGCCTTCGGCACGGTCTCGATGCGCGCCGTGCACCAGGCCACCGAAGCCCGCATCGCCCGCACGCCCGACCGCGAGCTGGCCCATGCGCTGCGCGGCTTTGCCAGCCGGCTGCGCTGGCATTGCCACTTCATGCAGAAGCTGGAAGACCAGCCCGACCTCGAGTTCCGCAACCTCGCCCGCGTGGTCGACGGCCTGCGTGCGGGCGACGGCGTGCATCCCGGCCCGGTCGACCGCGAGCGCCTGCAGGCCTGGTGCGAGGGCCGCACCGGCTACCCGATGGTCGATGCCTGCATGCGCCAGCTGCGCGCCACCGGCTGGCTCAACTTCCGCATGCGGGCGATGCTGGTGAGCTTCGCGGCCTATCACCTGGGCCTGCACTGGCGCGAGCCCGGCCTGTTCCTGGCGCGGCAGTTCCTGGATTTCGAGCCCGGCATCCACTGGAGCCAGATGCAGATGCAGTCGGGCACCACCGGCATCAACACGCTGCGGGTCTACTCGCCGGCCAAGCAGGCCCGCGACCATGACCCGCAGGGCCTGCACGTGCGCCGCTGGGTGCCGGAGTTCGGCAGCGCCGCCTACCCGCCGCCCATCGTCGACGAGCGCACGGCCCTGGCCGAGGCCAAGGCCGGCCTGTACGGGCTGCGCCAGACCGCGCCGGCGCGCGAGGAGGCCGACGCGATCCAGCAGCGCCACGGCTCGCGCCGCAGCGGGCTGGCGCCCACGACGCGGCCGACCGCGCCGCAGACCTCGCCAGCGGCCAGCCCGTCGCGTCGCCGCCGTCCCGTGGTCGATGACGGACAGGGGCAGCTGTTCTAGCCGCCGCGCAGTCTGGTCTCAGTCGCGCAGGTCGAGCCGGTAGCGGCACAGGCCGCTGAGGTGCTGCCAGGGCACGGACTGCCCGGCGACCAGGCGGGTCGCGTCGGTCGTCTCCACGTCGTCGCCGTTGACGCGCCGGATCTCGAATGCCAGCGTCAGCCCGCCGCGCCGCAGCGTGAGTTCGGCGCCGGGCCAGTGAGAGGGCAGGCTGGGGTCCAGCGAGAAGCGGGTCGCATGCATCTGCAGGCCCAGGATGGACTCGATCGCGGCCCGGTGCAGCCAGCTGGCGCTGCCGGTGTACCAGCTCCAGCCGGCCTGGCCGGCGCAGGGCGGCTGGCTGTAGATGTCGCCGGCGATCGCGTAGGGCTCGGCCAGGTAGCGCGGGCCTTGCAGCGGGTCGGCCGAGCGGTGCGCCGGGCTCAGGCCGGTGCAGATCTGCCAGGCCGCGTCGGCATGTCGCTGCGCCGCGACCGGGTCGTCGGCCCGCAGGCGACGCGCCAGCTCGGCCTGCGCCATCAGCGCCCAGACGGCGGCATGCGTGTACTGGCCGCCGTTCTCGCGGATGCCCGGCGGGTAGGCCTGGATGTAGCCGGGGCTGGGCTCGGAGCGCGCGAACGGCGGGTCCAGCAGCCGCGTCAGGCCCAGCGCCGGGTCGACCAGCAGGCGTTGCGCCGCGTCCATGGCCGCCAGCTGGCGCTCGCGCGGCGTCACGTCGGCGAAGACCGACCAGGCCTGGGCGATCAGGTCGATGCGGGCCTCGGCGTTGGTGCTGGCGCCCAATGGCGAGCCGTCGTCGAAGAAGGCGCGCCGATACCACTGGCCGTCCCAGGCCGGACCGTCGAGCGCGGCGGCCCAGCCGGCGGCGGCGTCCTGCCAGCGCTGCGCGCGTTCGGCCTCGCCGCGCTGCCGGGCGATCGGCGCGACGTCGCGCACCAGCGCGCACAGGAACCAGGCCAGCCAGACCGATTCGCCGCGGCCCTCGTGGCCGACCCGGTTCATGCCGTCGTTCCAGTCGCCGCTGCCCATCAGCGGCAGGCCGTGCGCACCGCTGCGCAGGCTGCGGTCGATGGCGCGGGCGGCATGCTCGTAGACGCTGGCGGCTTGCGCGCCGGGCTGCGGCGTCTCGTAGAGGTCCTCGGCGCCGGGCGGGATCTCGCCACCTTCCAGGAAGGGCACGACGACGTCGAGCAGGCCGTCGTCGCCGACCCGGGCGAGGTGGTGCGCGCAGGCATGCGGCAGCCACAGCAGGTCGTCCGAGAAGCGCGTGCGCACGCCCGCGCCGCCCGGCGCGTGCCACCAGTGCTGCACGTCGCCGGTGGCGTACTGGCGCGAGGCGCACAGCAGGATCTGCTGGCGCAGCAGCTCCGGGGCCGACCAGGCCAGCGCCAGCGTGTCCTGCAGCTGGTCGCGGAAGCCGGTCGCGCCGCCGGCCTGGTAGTGGCCGGCCTTGGCCCACAGGCGGCAGGCGACGCTCTGGTAGACCAGCCAGCGGTTGACCAGGGCATCGAACAGCGGATCGGGCGTGCGCACCTCGACGGCGCCGAGCAGGCTGTCCCAGCGCGTCAGCGCCGCGTCCTGGCGCACCTCCGCGCAGACCTCGACGGCGCCACGCGCCAGCCGCAGCGCCGCCGCGCGGCTGTCGCCGTGGCCGATCAGGAAGACCCGCTCGACCGTCTGGCCGGGCGCCAGCGCCAGGTCGACCGACAGCGCCGCGCAGGGGTCCAGCGCGCGGCCGCTGCGGCGGCCCAGCCGTTCGGGCAGCACCAGGCGGCCGTCGTCGTCGAGGAACTCGCGCCGGTCGCAGGTCCAGTCGGGGCGGTCCTCGCCCGGTGCGTCCGCCAGCGGTTGCAGGGTCATGAAGGCGGTCGCGCCGCCGAAGCCGTCGGCCTGCTCGCCCTGCGTGGCCAGCAGCACCGTCTGGCCGGGCGTGGCGGCGATGGCGCAGTCGACGCTGGCGCGGTCGGCCCGGCGTGCGCCCATCACCCACTCGACCAGGCCGACCAGTCGCAGCGACAGCGTGGCCGCGTCCGGGTCGGCGTCGCCATGGCTCAGCTGGATGCGGACCTGCTTGAGCGCCAGGTCGGCGTCGACACACCAGCTCGCGCTGACCAGCAGCTCGACACCGTCGTGGCGGATGCGGTGGACGATGCGGGTGATGCCCTGGCCGTGGGCGATGCGGTAGCGCGCCTGCGGGTCGCCCCAGGCCGACGGTGCGAGGCTCCAGCTGCGCCGGCCGTCGTGCAGTTGCAGCAGGAAGCACTCACCGGGCGGATCGGCCACCGCGTCGTTGGACCAGGCGGTGAGCTGGTGCAGCCGGCTGTTGCCGGCCCAGGTGTGGCCCGCGCCGCTCTCGCTGACCAGGCAGCCGAAGGCGGGGTTGGCCAGCACGTTGACCCAGGGCCGCTGCGGGCGCAGGCGCGGCCCGACATCGAAACGGAACTCGCCATGGCCGGCGATGAACTGGCCGGTCGACGCGGCGACGATGCCGGGTGCCGTCGCCGCGTCCACCTCCGCCGCGCCAGCCCCGACCGTCCAGGCCGCCACGCTGCGCCGCTGTGCCCGGTCCAGTTCATGACGTGACAGCCAGTCCTGCACGTGGTGCAGCAGCGGCCGGCCGTCGCTGACGAAGCGGGCCCGGGCACCGCGGCGCAGGGTGTGGCGGTCGTCGTCGTCGAGGTCGCTGGCATGCACCAGGTGGACCGCCGTGCGGGCCGGCTGGCCGGGCGTGGCGGTGTCCACGCCGTGGCGTTCGGCCAGCGACTTGAGCGCGTGGTGCAGGCTCATGTGGTACGAGGCCGGCTCGGTGTCGATCACGACCAGGTCGCAGGCGATGCCGGCCCAGGCCCAGCCGCGCAGGGCCTGCACCAGCGCGCGCACCAGGCCCAGGCCGGCCATCGCGCCGACGCTGACCAGCAGCCAGGGCCGGTCACCGGAAATGCCCAGCCGCCACAGCCGGCGACGGTCGCGCAGCAGGGCGTGGCCGTCGACCGGCCCGGCCAGGTCCGCGTCGGCGGCGTTGTCCTGCACGTCCGTCAGCGTCATCAGCAGGGCCGTGGTCAGCGACTGCACGGCCATGGCCGGCTCGGCGCCCAGGCCCAGGCTGCGCTGGCGGATGCCCGCCAGCGTGGCCGACATCAGCGAGGCCCGCCGCACGTGCTCGCGCTGGCGGTACTTGTCGACCATCGCCAGCACCGTCGCCTGCTGCGTCGCGATGGCGGTGGCGAAGGTCACGCGGGCCTTGCCGTGCGCCGGCACGCGCAGCGTCACCGCCAGCGCGCTGACCGGGTCCAGCCCGGTCGCCAGCGTGCATTCGTCGGCCGGCGCGCGCTGCAGCAGGCCCTGCGGCCGGTCGACCCGGCCGGGCCGGCCCAGCCAGGCCAGCCTCCCGGTCTGCACCCGCACGGCCAGCGGCGCGGGATCGCAGGCCGCCACGACATGGGCCAGGTGCACCGGCTGCTCGGTCACCAGCCGCGCCTTGCGCTCGAACAGCAGCGCGCGGGCCGCCGGCAGCCAGCGCGCGCCGACGAACAGGTTGCCGAAGGCGGGGTGGGCCTCGTCGGCGCGCGGGTCGGACAGGGTCACGTCGAAGGCCGAGACCAGCTCGATCTCGATGGCCTGGTCGCCCAGGTTGCGCCACTCGACCTGGCGGAACTCGACGTCGTCCTCCGGGCTGACCCAGACGGTGGTCTGCGCCAGCAGGTCGGGCCATTCGGCCTCGAAGCTGACCCGGTCGGCATGGAAGACGCTGCGGTAGACCGCCTGCGGATCGGGCGCGGGGTGCGCGGTCAGCGAGACCAGCGCGGCCGGTGCGGCCTGTGCGGCTTGCGCGGCTTGCGCGGCCGGCGCCGGGAGCGAGCTGCCGGACGGCGGCCCGACCAGCTCCTGTGCCAGCCGTTCGAGCAGCCCGCCCGGCGAGGACACCGGTCGCGGCCGGCGCAGGAAGAGGAAGCTGCCGTGGGCGTCGCGCAGCGCGTCGTCGCGCTGGCGATGCAGGCCGATCTCGCCCCAGCGGCTGGTGCCGCAGCCGTTGGCCCGCAGCGTGATGCCGAGCCGGCCATTGCCGAAGGCATGGGTCGGTTCGACCGCCGCCGCGCCGGGCAGGACCTCGCGGAACAGCACCGGCGCGCGCGTGCCCGGCGCCGGCAGGTCCGGCAGCGCCGGCGGCGCGGCCAGGGTGGAGACCTCGCGCGGCGGCAGCTCGTGCAGCAGCGAGGCCACCGCGTCCAGGTGCGGATCGGCCATGCCCCAGCGCTGCGGCAGGCCGTCCAGCAGCACGTTGGCCAGCGCCACGATGGTCATGCCCTGGTGGTGGGCCATGAAGGTCGACACCGGCGTGCCGCGCGTCGCGCCACCGTCGAGCACGGTCAGCCGCGCAGGGCTGTAGTCCAGCGCGTCGACGAAGCCGCAGGCGCCGCGCGCCGACAGGTCCTCCAGCGCCATCAGGTTCAGGCAGGCCAGGTGCGGCAGCAGTTGGGCCGCCAGCGCGCTGGCATAGGGCGCGACGACCAGCTCGTCGGGCGGCGTGCGGCGCAGCGCCAGGCGTGGCACGCCCTGGGGCGCGTACTGGTAGGTCAGCGTGTGGTCACGTCCGGCATGGGCGCATTCGGAGATGCCCCAGGGCACGCCCCGCGCGTTGCCGTAGGCGATCTGCTCGCGGATGGCCGAGCCGCAAGCCTCGCGCAGCACGCTGCCCTGCGGCTCGGCCAGCACCAGCGTGGGCATCAGGTACTCGAACATCGAGCCTGACCAGGAGCGCAGCGCGCTGCGGCTGCCCAGCGCATAGAAGGGCCGGCCGAGCGCAGCCCAGTGGGCCACCGGCACGTCGCCCTTGGCGATGGCCAGCAGGCTGGTCAGGCGCGATTCGGAGGCCAGCAGGTCGTAGAAGCCGGCATCGAGCTGCTGCTCGGCGACGCGGTAGCCGATGTGCAGCAGGCGGCGCTTGCGGTGGTGCAGGAAGCCGAACTCGGCCTCCCAGGCCAGCCGCTGGCAGCGCCGAGACAGCGCCTGCAGGCGCCCGGCCAGCGCGGCCCGCTGCGGCGCTGGCCAGGGCTCGGCGATCTCGTCCAGGCAGGCCTGTGCCAGCGCCAGCAGGTGACCGCTGAGATTGCCGCTGTCGACCGTGGAGACGTACATCGGCAGCAGCGGCGTGGCCTGCGCGGTGTCGTACCAGTTGAGGAAGTGGCCGCGGTGGCGTTCGAGCCGGTCGAGCGTGTCGAGCGTGGCCTCCAGGCGGCTGGCCAGCTCGGCCGAGTCGATCCAGCCAAAGGCCCGCGCGCAGGCCGCACTCAGCAGGTACAGGCCGATGTTGGTCGGCGAGGTGCGGTGCGCCACCAGGTCCTGCGGATCGGTCTGCAGGTTGTCCGGTGGCAGGTGGTGGTCGGCCGGGCCGACGCAGCGCTCGAACAGCCGCCAGCTGTCGCGCGCCACGCCGTGCAGATAGTGGCGACCGGTGGGCGTCAGCTCGGCCGAGGCGCGCGGCCGTCGCGGCCGGCTGACCCAGCGCGTCCACAGCGGCGTGCCCAGCCACAGCAGCGCGGCGCCAGCGGCCCAGGCCAGCGCCGTGCCCGACGGCGCCTGGTCGGCCGGCCAGCAGGTCAGCCAGGACGGGGCCCAGGCCACGCCGGCGACGGCCGCCAGCATCACCAGCGCCAGCGCCGAGGCCGGCGCGTGCGCGGCCAGCAGCTCGCGCAGGCCCAGGCTGGCGCGGGTCTGCCCGCTGGGCATCCACTGCAGCAGGTGGCGCCGGCTGACCAGCAGGCGGTGCAGGGCCCGACCGACCGCGTCGAGCGCGTCCAGCGCATGCTGCTGGAGCATGGCCAGGTGCCACAGGCCGCCCCCGAGCACGCGCAGCAGGTCCTCGCCGACGTGGCGCAGGTGGTGTCGCCAGGCGTGGTCGGTGCCGGTGGGCACCAGGCCGGCCAGCGCGCCCAGCAGCGGTCCGGCGACGAAAGCGGCGCCGGCCAGCAGCACGGCGGCGGCGGGCCGCAGCGCGCCGGCCGCATCCGGCCACGGCGGCGCGAGCAGCGCGATGCCGAAGCTCAGCACCACCATCGCCCAGGTCATCGGTGCGACCAGCGAGCGGCGCAGGTTGTCGAGCATCTTCCAGCGGTTGACCGCCTCCATCGGGTAGCGACCCGGCCGCAGCAGGATGGGCAGCAGCTGCCAGTCGCCACGGGTCCAGCGGTGCAGCCGCGCGGCGGCCAGGTCGGCATGGCTGGGCGCTTCCTCGACCAGCGAGATGTCGCTGACCCGGGCGCAGCGCGCGATCGAGCCTTCCAGCAGGTCGTGGCTGAGCACCTCGCCCTCGGGCAGACGGCCGGCGAGCACCGCATGCACGGCCTCGACCTGCAGCAGGCCCTTGCCGCTGAACGTGCCTTCGCCGTGCAGGTCCTGGTAGACCTCCGACGAGGCGGCGCTGTATGGGTCCAGGCCGCACTGGCCGGCGAACAGCGCGTGGAAGGGCGTCAGCGACTGCGCCGCAGGCAGCGGCGTGACCACGCGCGGCTGCAGGATGCCGTAGCCACGCACGACCCGGCGCCCGCTGGCATCGAGCCGGGGCGCGTTGGCCGGGTGCGCGGCGATGCCCACCAGCTCGCGCAGCCGGCCGGGCGGCAGCTGGGTGTCGCTGTCGAGCGTGACCAGGTGGCGCGTGCCCGGCGTCAGCCGCGACAGCTCGCCCAGGTCGACGAAGGCCGAGGCGTCGCCGGTGGCCAGCGCCCGCACCAGCTGTTCGAGCTTGCCGCGCTTGCGCTCCCAGCCGATCCAGGCCTGTTCGCCGATGCTGTGGGTGCGCGCTCGGTGCAACAGCAGGAAGCGCGGGGCGGTGGCCGGCGCGTTGATCGGCACGTTCACCGGCGCGTTCACCGGCACGTTGGCCGGGTCGGCAGCCTCCGGCGGGTGCAGCCGGTTGAGCGCCTCGATGCCGGCGCGGGCGGCGGCCAGGCGCTCGGCGTCGCCGGGGACCTCGGCCTCGGCCGCATCGGGCCAGTCGGTCAGCAGCGCGTAGCGGGCGTGGCGTTCCGGGTTGGCCAGGTGGTGGCGGCGCAGGCTGCGCAGCAGCGCGTCCAGGGCGGCCGGCTCGCCCAGCATCGTCGGGATCACGACCAGCACCCGGTGCTCGGCCGGCAGGCCCTGCGCGAAGGCGCAGCGCGGCAGGCGGCCGGGCCGGGTCGACTCGCTGATCAGGCGGTGGATCACCGCGATCACCGCCTCCGAGGCCGGGAAGGCCATCAGCAGCGCGAACAACGCCGCCAGGGCGGTCCAGCCGCCGCTGGCGGCACCGGCGTGGACCGGCAGCAGCCAGGCCACGCCGGCCGCGCTGCCGGCGGCCACTGTCAGCAGGTAGGCCGGCAGTGCCAGCCGGGGCGCCAGTCGCCGCCACAGCCAACGCCAGGGCTCGCGCAGGCCGAGCGCCCGCAGCAGCACCGGCCGGCCGGCGCCCTGCAGCCAGTGGCCGGCCAGCGCACGCGGGTCGTCGGCCGCATGGGCTTCGTTGGCCTCGTGGACGGTCCGCATCAGCGCGAGCAGGCTGCGTGCGACGCCGGCCTCGTCCTGGCCGCTGCGCCGCGCCAGCGGCTCGATGCCGTGCAGCGTTGCATCTCGGCTGGCACTGTCCTCGGCCTCGAACACCGGCGAGGCCAGCATGGCCTGCATCAGCGCGCTGGTGCGGGCGACCATGTCCGGCCAGTCGGCATCGCCGACCGCGCGCAGCGAACGCACCGCGTTGCTGACGCTGAGGTTGTCGGCGGTCTGGTCGGCGCGCTGCTGGTCCAGCAGCTGCGCCGGCTGCGGCAGCACGCGCTGCAGCCATTCGCGGTGGCGGCTGGCCGGGTGCAGGCTGCCGGAGCTGCCGATGTCGTGCAGGCGCTGTGCCATCTGGGCCAGGAAGGCCGCGCCAGCGCCGCGCCGGTTCAGCCGCGCCAGCAGCGGGTCCAGCCAGGCCGAGTCGTCGTGGCCCTGGCTGATCTGGTCGCAGCAGCGGTTGGCCAGCTCGCGGGCGGCCTTGTTGGTGGCCACGCGCTCGGCCAGCCGGCGCAGGTTCTCGATCAGCACCACCCGCAGCGTGGTCGGCAGCGCCCACAGCTCGCGCAGGCTCAGCGGCCGGGTCTCCTGGTAGGCGTTGAGGAAATGGACCAGCAGGTCCTCGTCGAAGGCGCCGTCGGTGTGCGCCACGTGCGCCCAGGCCACGCCGTAGATGCGCGGCAGGCCGGCCAGCGGCGGGTCCACCAGCACCGGCAGGCTGCGGAAGTAGCGCCGTGGCAGGCCGTCGTGGACGGCCTTGAGCTGGGCCTCGATCAGGTGGAAGTTGTCGAGCAGCCATTCGGCCGCCGGGCTGACGTCGTGGCCGCTGGCCGCCTGGGTGCCGATGAAGTCGTGCGCCAGGCGCAGCACCCGCACGTTGCTCTTCAGGCGGGGCACGAAGGTCGGCGCGAAGGCCGCCGCGAGCGAGCGCCACGGCGCCATCGGGTGGCGCGCATCGGCCTGCACGCGGTGGGTCGCGCCGAGGCTGCGGCCGTGCTGCGCGAAGCGGTCCGGGCCGAACAGCTCCGATCGGATCGGCGGCAGCAGCGGCCCGTCGATGCCATCCAGCATCGCGCACATCGAGGGCGTCGCGCCGCCGGGGATCAGCTTCCAGAGCGCGGCGTCGGCCACCGCTCAGGACGCGAGCGGCAACAGCAGCAGCGCCAGCGCGATCAGCGTGATCAGGCTGGTGATGACATGCCCGGCCGCATAGGCGGCGAGGTCGCGCATCGCGCCCTGGAGGCTGGCCCAGCGGCCGGTCAGGTGGGCGCAGACACGCAGGTGCTCGCCGAGCGCCTGCAGCTCCTTGGGCGTGGTGCTGCCGTCGTCGCCAAAGGAGGCGGTGCTCCAGGTGGGCTGGTGGGGAGGAGATGCCGTCATGGCCACGTCCTCAGCGCCGGCCCTTGACGCGCTCGGCCGGCGCGTGCATCACCACCGGCGCGGTCGCCGCTGGCGTGGCCGACCGGGCCGGGGCTTCCTTCCTGGGCTTCTTCGCTTCCTTGTTGCCACGTTGGGACTTGGACATCGGGACCTCCTGGGCTCGGGTGCGTGGATCGGTGGCCCGGAGCGGGTGTCGCCGTGGGCATCGGCCGTTGCGGGCCGACACCGGTGCCGACACGGCCCCGGAGCCACCGTTCTACGTGGCCGGGCGTGGCCTGTCGGTGCGGTGTCGCACACGCGGGTCGCCCGGCTCAGGCGGTGAGCGGGGTGGCCGGCAGCAGGCGTTCGTATTCGCGCCGCACCACGCGGTAGCACTCGCAGCTGCGCTGCTCCAGGCCCGGCCGGTCCAGCACCGTGATGTGGCCGCGCCGGTAGCGGATCAGACCGGCGGCCTGCAGGCGCAGCGCGGCCTCGGTGACGCCCTCGCGGCGCACGCCCAGCGTGGTGGCGATCAGGTCCTGGGTCACGGCCAGCTCCATGCCATCGAGCCGGTCCAGGCTCAACAGCAGCCAGCGGCAAAGCTGCTGGTCGAGCGTGTGGTGGCGGTTGCAGACCGCCGTCTGCGCCATCTGCGTGATCGCGGCCTGGATGTAGCGCAGCACCAGGCCCATGACGGCGGGGGAGTGGTCGAAGGTTTCCTTCAGCACGGCGGCCGGCAGGCTGCAGGCCAGGCCGGGGCTGACCACCACCGCGCGGCAGGGGTTCGACACGCCGCCCATGAAGACGGCGATGCCGATCAGGCCCTCCCGGCCGACCTGCGCGATCTCGGTCGACGAGCCGTTGAGCAGCACCTGGCGCACCGAGACGACCGCGTGGCAGGGGAACACCACATGGGTCGGCGACTCGCCGGCTTCGTAGACCACCTGGCCCCGGAGCAGCTCGACGTGTTCGAGCCGATCCTGCCAGCGCAGGTGGTCGGACTCCGGCACGGCGGCAAGCAGCCGGTTGACGTGGCGGAGGTCATGCGGGACGGTCACGGGCTTCCTTGGGGCGGGGCGCGGTGGCGTGCGCTGCCGTACCGAGTGTGCGCGTCGCCGGCGAGGCCGGGCAGGCGTTGGCAGAGAAGACCGCGCGACTGTGGCGGGTCGTCCGTTCGGTGCGCTGCCGCACAGACAGGCCCGCTGGAAGGTGCTCAACATCCCGTACGGCAGATCCCCTGAGGCCCGATGCCATGACCGCCAAGCCCGACCGCCACGCCCAGGCCAGACCGGCCACCCGCATCGAGCACGACCCGATGGGTCCGATCGACGTCCCCGCCCTGGCGCTGTGGGGCGCGCAGACCGAGCGCAGCCGGCGCCACTTCGCCTTCGGCGAGCCGCGCATGCCGCTGGCGCTGATCCATGCCATGGCCGAGATCAAGCAGGCCGCCGCCCATGTCCATGCCCGGCTGGGCCTGCTGCCGCCCGAGCGTGCCGCCGCCATCGCCGAGGCCGCCGCGCGGGTGGCGCAGGGCGATGTCGACGAGGCCTTCCCGCTGTCGGTCTGGCAGACCGGCTCGGGCACGCAGAGCCACATGAACGTCAACGAGGTCATCGCCAACCTGGCCTCCGTGGCGCTGGGCGGTGGCATGGGCGAGGACCGCTGCGTTCACCCGAACGACGACGTCAACCGCGGCCAGTCCAGCAACGACGTCGTGCCGACCGCCATGCACCTGGCCGCGCTGCAGGCGGTGCGGCCGCTGCTGGCCGAGCTGGGCGAGCTGCGCCTGGCGCTGCGAGAGCGCGCGGCGGCCTGGCACGGCCTGGTCAAGGTCGGCCGCACCCACCTGCAGGATGCCGCGCCGGTCACGCTGGGGCAGGAATTCGGCGCCTATGCGAGCCAGCTCGACGGCGCCGAGGACACGATCCGCGCCAGCCTGCCGGCACTGCACCAGCTGGCCATCGGCGGCACGGCGGTCGGCACCGGGCTGAACACCCATCCGGACTTCGCCGTCGGCGTGGTCGCCGAGCTGTCGGCGCGCCATGCCACGACCTTTGCCGTCGCGGCCGACCGCCATGCGGCCATGTCCAGCCACGAACCGCTGGTGCGCCTGCATGCGGGCCTGCGGCAGCTGGCCATCGCGCTGACCAAGATCGGTCACGACATCCGCCTGATGGGCAGCGGCCCGCGCGCCGGACTGGGCGAGCTGCGCCTGCCGGCCAACGAACCCGGCAGCTCGATGATGCCGGGCAAGGTCAACCCGACCCAGGTCGAGGCGCTTTGCATGGTCTGTGCCCAGGTCATGGGCCATGACGTGGCCATCGGCATCGCCGCCAGCCAGGGCCAGTTCGAGCTGAACGCCTGCAAGCCGCTGATCGTGCATGACCTGCTCGACAGCCTGCGGCTGCTGGGCGCGGCGATGGGCAGCTTCCGGCGTCACTGCATCGCGGGCCTGCAGGCCGACGAGGCCCGCATCGGCGCGCTGGTCGCACATTCGCTGATGGGCGTGACCGCGCTGGTGCCGCATGTCGGCCACGACCGCGCGGCGGCCATCGCCCGCCATGCCGTGGCGCAGGGCCTGAGCCTGGGCGAGGCGGCCCTCGCCGTGGCCGGTCTTGGCGCGGCGGAGCTTGCGGCCTGGACCGACCCGGCCCGGTCAGTGTGGCCTGCCGCACCGACGCCGCTGCCGCCACGAGGTCCACTTTCGCCATGAACCCGAACCTGGCATCCCACGTCCGCGGCACCCGCCGCCCGACTCTCGATCTCGAACGCGGCCCGGCCCTTGCCCGGGTGTTGTCCGGTGCCGCAGGCGACCTGACGCCGGCCGTCCACCAGGCCCGCCCGCCGGGCATGCACGACCTGGAGACGCTCGCGACCTGGCACATCTCGTGGCACCTGGGTCGCTACTGGTTCGGCCCCTTCTGCTTCGACGACCTGGCCGACGCCGTGCGCTACGCGCGTCAACAGCAGGCGCATGCCGTGCCTGAGGTCGATGACTGAAGGATGTTCCGGCATGTCGAACACGTCCTTCCCCGTCGGATCCGACCTGCCCGCCCTGGAAGGCCGGATCCACAGGCTGCTGCGCCGCGTGATCGAGCTGGAGCAGCTCAACGCCGAACTGCGCCGCCAGGCCCACCACGACCTGCTGACCGGCCTGCCCAATCGCCGCCTGCTGGCCGACCGCCTCAGCGTCGGCATGGCCAGGGCCCGGCGCAGCCGCCATCCGCTGGCGGTGTGCTGCCTGGACCTCGACGGCTTCAAGCTCATCAACGACACCCACGGCCATGCGGCCGGCGACGTCCTGCTGGTGACGCTGGCACGCCGGCTCGAACAGGTCGTGCGGGCCGAGGAGACCGTCGCGCGGGTCGGCGGCGACGAGTTCGTGCTGCTGCTGGACCTTGACCTGCCCACCGACCTCGATCCGGTGCTGCGGCGCGTGCTGGCCGCCGTGCACGCGCCGGTCGACCTCGGCGGCCAGGCCGTGCAGGTCGCGGCCAGCGTCGGCCATGTGCTCTATCCCGCCGCGATGGACGACGGCGTCGACGCCGACACGCTGCTGCGCCTGGCCGACCAGGCCATGTACCACGCCAAGCGCGAGGGACAGTCCCTGTCGCGACCCGCGCCGCTGTCTACCCCGGCGCCGGCGCCGTCGGCACCGTCGGCCAGCCCCCGCACCCGTTCCCAGCCCCCTCCGGAGGTGTTCCATGCTGTATCTCTTCAAGTCGCCGGTGACGGCCGAGGTCCTGATGACGTCCGCCGCAGCGGCTGAACTCCTGCACCTGATCGGCAAGGACAGCGCGCCCCAGGGCATCGTCATCGCCGAGGACCTGCCTGCGGCGATCCATGCGCTGGAACAGGCCATCGGCCGCGACGATGCCGAGCGCCTGCGCATCGCCGCGGCCGACCGTCCGGGCGAGGCCGGCTCCGACGACGCCGTCGACGACACGGCCGACCGTGCCGCGACGTCCGGTTCCGACGACGAGCCCGTCAGCCTGCGTCGCCGTGCCTGGCCGCTGCTGGACCAGCTGCGCCAGTCCTCGCGCCACGGTGTCCCGGTGGTCTGGGAGACCCGCACGCTGCCCTCGGCCGTGCCGCTGCGGGCGGCGGGCTATGTGTAGGTGCCGACCCGTGGCCGCTCGGCGGCCGCCGCTGCGCGGCCGGCCAGGCGCTGCCGCAGCAGGCGCGGCAGGATGCCGCCGTGGCGCAGGCAGTCGGCTTCCAGGGCGGTTTCCACCATCAGCCGCAGGGGCTGGACCTGGAAGGTGCCATCGGCGCGGCGCACCCGCAGGCGCCATTCGCGGTTGGGGGCGTCGCCGGCTTCCAGCTCGGGCAGGTCGAAGGTCTCGTCGCCCTGCAGCCGCAGGTCCTGGACCCGGTCACGGCCGATGAACTGCAGCGGCAGCACGCCCATGCCGATCAGGTTGGCCCGGTGGATGCGCTCGAAGCTGCGCGCGATGACCGCGCGCACGCCCAGCAGCCGCGTGCCCTTGGCGGCCCAGTCGCGGCTGGAGCCGCTGCCGTAGTCCTCGCCGGCGAAGACCAGCAGCGGCACGCCTTCGAGCCGGTAGGCCTCGGCGACGTCGAAGATGGACCCGTGCCGGCCATCGGGCTGGTGGATCGAGCGGGCACCGTCGGACGGCCGGTCGGCCGGGCCACCGGCCAGCAGCAGGTTGCGCAGCCGCACGTTGGCGAAGGTGCCGCGTCGCATCACCTCGTGCTGGCCGCGTCGCGCGCCGTAGCTGTTGAAGGCCTGTTCCGACACGCCCTGGGCCAGCAGCCACAGGCCGGCCGGCGAGTCGGCCGGGATGTTGCCGGCCGGGCTGATGTGGTCGGTGGTGACCGAGTCGCCCAGCACCGCCAGCGCCCGCGCGGCGCGGATCGGCGTCAGCGCCGGCAGCGTCGCGGTGATGCCGTCCAGGAAGGGTGGCCGGGCGATGTAGGTCGAGCCCGGCTCCCAGGCAAAGCGCGGGCCGGCGCTCACGCGGATGCGCTCCCAGGCCGACCCGGTGGCGCTGCGTTCGGCAGGCTCATCGCCTGAGCCTGCCGGGCCATCGGTCGGCTCGTAGCGCTGGCGGTAGGCCTGCGGCTGGCAGGCCAGGCTGCGCAGGGCCTCGACCTGGGCGGGCGTGGGCCACAGCTCGTGCAGCCAGACCGGCCGCCCGGACAGGTCCAGGCCCAGCGGCTCGGACCTCAGGTCGATGCCAATGCGGCCGGCCAGCGCAAAGGCGACCACCAGCGGCGGACTCATCAGGAAGTTGGCCTTCAGGGCCGGGTGGATGCGGGCCTCGAAGTTGCGGTTGCCCGACAGCACCGCGACACCGACCAGGTCATGCGCCGCGATCAGCGGCTCCACCCCCGCCGTCAGCGGGCCGGCGTTGCCGATGCAGGTGGTGCAGCCATAGGCCACGACGCGAAAGCCCAGCCGTTCCAGCGGCTCGATCAGGCCGGCGCGCGAGAGGTAGTCGGTGACCACACGCGAGCCCGGCGCCAGCGAGGTCTTGACGTGCGCGGCCACGCGCAGCCCACGGGCCAGTGCCTGGCGGGCCAGCAGGCCGGCGGTCAGCATCACGTCGGGGTTGGCGGTGTTGGTGCAGGAGGTGATGGCCGCGATCAGCACGTCGCCGTCGCCGACCGTGGTGGCCGCGTCGACGGCATCGGGCAGCCGATGGCGTGCGCCGGACTGCTCAGGCGTGCGGGCCTGGCCGTCGTCCTCGGCGGCGGCGGCGAGGTGGGCGGCGAAGGCGGCCGGCAGGTCGGCCAGCTCGATGCGGTCCTGCGGCCGGCGCGGACCCGCGACGCAGGGCGCGACCGTGGCCAGGTCGATCTCCAGCACGCGGCTGTAGTCGATCGCGCCGGGGCGCGGCATGCCCCAGATCTGCTGGGCCTGGAAGTAGCGCCGGTAGGCATCGACCGCCGCCGCGCTGCGGCCGGTGTCGGCCAGGTAGTTCGCGGCCACCTCGTCGGGCGGGAAGTAGCCGACGGTGGCGCCGTATTCCGGCGCCATGTTGGCCAGCGTGGCGCGGTCGGGCAGGCTGAGCGCGGCGGCACCCTCGCCGTGGAACTCGACGAACTGCGCCACCACGCCGAAGCGGCGCAGCCGCTCGGTCACCAGCAGCACCAGGTCGGTGGCGGTCACGCCGGCACGCAGCCGGCCGTGCAGGTGGACGCCGACCACGTCAGGGGTCAGCAGGGCGATGGGCTGGCCCATCATGCAGGCCTCGGCCTCGATGCCGCCGACACCCCAGCCCAGCACGCCCAGCGCGTTGACCATGGTGGTGTGCGAGTCGGTGCCGACCAGCGTGTCGGGCAGCAGCAGGTCGCCGTGGCGGGCCACGCCGGGGGCCAGGTGTTCCAGGTTGACCTGGTGCACGATGCCCTGGCCCGGCGGCACCACGCGCAGGCCGCGGAAGGCCTGCTGGCCCCACTTGATGAAGCGGTAGCGCTCGCCGTTGCGGTTGAACTCCAGCCGCATGTTCAGGTCCAGCGCATCGCGCTCGCGGTGGTGGTCGACCTGCACCGAATGGTCGATCACCAGGTCGACCGGCACACGCGGCTCGATCGAGGCGGCGTCCAGTCCGGCCTCTGCCGCCGCGTCGCGCAGCGCGGCCAGGTCGCACAGCAGCGGCACGCCGGTGTAGTCCTGCAGCAGCACGCGCGCCACGATGAAGGGGATGTCGTCCCGGCGCGGCGCGTTGGGTCGCCAGTCGGCCAGGCGGTGGACCTGCTGCTCGCTCACCTGCTGGCCGTCGACATGGCGCAGCAGCGACTCCAGCACGATGCGAAGGCACACCGGCAGGCGCTCGACCCGACCGATGCCCAGGCCGGCCAGCGCGGGCAGGGCATGCCAGCGCGCATGGCTGCCGTCGGCCAGTCTCAGGGTCCTCAGGGTGTCGAGGGGCGTCAGCTTGGACATGGCCGTCTCCGGTGGATCGGGGGACGGCGCCCGCCGGCCGGCTCGGTCGGCGGGCGCCGGGCAGGGCTCACTTCAGCCGCATGTCGTTGCTGACCGAGCGCACGCCGGTGACGCCGCGTGCCAGCACGGTCGCGCGGTCGATGTCGGCCTGGCTGCCGACGAAGCCGCTGAGCTGGACCTTGCCCTTGAAGGTCTCGACGTTGATCTCGGCCGACTTCAGGCCCGGTTCGGCCAGCACGGCCGACTTGACCTTGGTGGTGATGACGGTGTCGTCGACGTATTCGCCGGTGCCTTCGGAGCGCGGCGTGCCGGCGCAGGCGCCCAGCAGCGCGAGCGCCAGCGTGGCAGCGGCGAGTCGCCAGGACGACGGGTGCGTGGGGGTGGTGAACGGGGTGCGTGTCATGGTGGTCCTTCGGTGACTGTTGACCGTCGCAGGCAGGTCGGCGCGACGGGGTCCGGCGGATCCGGCCAGGGCCAGTCTCCGGGCCGCGCCCCGGCTTGTCGGTGCGCCAGGACACGCACCCGCGACCGGACGTGCGCCGCCAGCGTGCGCTGGCGCACCGACGCGGCGGGCCTGGCGGACCAGCATCGCGGGCAAGTCCGGAGCCCTCCGGCCCGCGCGTGCGATCGGCCGGAACACCGGCTTCGCACCCGTCACGTCTCCCCCCACGAAAGCCCCGCCATGTCCTCCGTCCCGTCGTCCTCCGCACACGCGTCCACGTACGCCTCCGACCACACCGACGCCCTCGTCGACGGTGCGGCCCGCCTGGGCACCCAGGCCGTCCACCGCGCCGGCGAGGCGGTCGACGAGGCCGTCGATGCGCTCAACCACCGCATCGCCAGCGGCCGTGCACGCGTGCGTCCGGCCCTGCATGAACTCGCCGGCGGTCTGGAGGACCTGGCCCACGAGCGCCTCGACGCCGTGCGCGAGCGGGCCCGCAGCGCGCGGCTGGCCGGTGCCGGCTACATCCGCGAGCGGCCGCTGCCGTCGCTGCTGATGGCCGCCTCGGCCGGCGCCGCGCTGGTGCTGATCGGCGGCTGGCTGCTGCGCCCGCATGGCAACGACCGCCGCGATCGCTGAGCATGGGCTGGCGCCTGTCCTGGCTCCGGTTGCTGTTGAGGCAGCCCGACCTGCTGTTCGATCACCTGGGCGCGCACGGCGCCTTGCTGGCCGTCGACGCGAAGCAGCTGGCGCAGGCGCTGGAGCGCCGGCTGTGGCTCACGCTGCTGTCCGGCCTGCTGCTGGGCTGCGGCATCGTGCTGGCCGGCATGGCCGCGATGCTGTGGCTGCTGCGGGGCGCACCGGCCGAGCCCGGCCTGCCCGTGGTCCTCGGGCTGCTGGCCGTGCCGCTGCTGCCGTGGCTGGGCGCGGCCTGGGCCTGGCGGGCCGCGCGACGCGCGGCGACGCTGCCGGCGTTCGAGAACGTCCGCGCCCAGCTCGCCGCGGACGTGTCGGCCTGTCGGGCACTCGATCCCACCGGAGCGGGCCGATGAGCGCCGCTTCAGCCAGCGCGCGCGAACGCGCCATCGCCCGGCTGGCCGCGAGCCGGTTGAGGCTGGCCTGTGCGCTGGCTGCCGGGCTGGCCCGGGAGGCCGATGGGCCGTCGGCGGCAGCGCCGCCGGCATCGGCTCCCGCCGCAGCCGGGATCGATGAAAGCCTCGATGCCATCGAGGCCGTCATTGCGCAGGCCATGCGCTGCGACAGCGTCCAGCAGTGGCTGGCCGAACGGCGCGGCTGGCTGCGGCGTCGCCCCTGGCAGGCCGCCGGTGCGGCGGCGCTGTTGGGTGCCTGCCTCGCGCCCATCCTCCTTCGGCGTTCCGGCCGGCAGCCGTGGGACGGGCTGGCCGCGTTCGCCTCGCTGTCGATCTGGGCCCGCTGGCTGGACCGCCTGTGGCGTGCCGCACCGCCGGCCTCGTCCTGCCGCGACCTGGTGGCCGACGACGAGCCGTTCAAGCGCACCACCGGCGCCAGTCCCGGCGTCTTCCGTTGAACGTGCGACCCCGGCCGCTCCCGCGGCTGTCCCTGCTGACCGCCCAGAACAACCCCATGCCGTTTTCCCCCGACCTGAACCCGCCCGACCCGAACCCGCCCAGCCTGTTCGATCTGGCCTGCGCCGATGCCCTGACCGTGCATGCCAGGGGCCCGCGCGTGTTCGCGCTGTTGCACATCGGCGCCATCGGCCCGGCGTTGCCCTCGGCTGGCAGGGGCTCGCCGGCGGACGTGGCCGAGGCCGCGGCCGCGGCCGTGGCACCGGAGGCGTCGGCGGCCGCGCTGATCGAGCGCCGCATCGCCCTGGTGATCCGGGCGGGCGACGTGGTCTGCCGGCAGGGCCCGCAGGACGTCGTCTGCCTCGTCACGCAGCTGCGCGATTCGGCCGAGGCGCATGCGATCGCCCGGCTGCTGATGCGCTCGATGGCGCTGTGCCCGTCGGTGCAGCCCAGCATCGGCATCGCGCTGTTCCCACGCGACGGCGACGCCACGTCGTCCTTGCGCGACCATGCGGCGGCGGCGCTTGAACATGCCCGGCGCTCGCAGCTGGGCATCGCCGCGGTCGTCGGTCCGACGCGTGACCCGGCCGCTTCCACGACGCAGGCCCGCCGCGAGGACGGGCCCGGCGCCTGGTCGTCGCCGGCCCCGACGGCCCGGACCCATGGCCTGGCCTGAAGGCCGGGGCCGCCATCACGTCTCAGCGCGTGCCGGTCACGCCGATCTGGACCCGACGGTCCGGCTGCAGGCAGTCGACCAGCGCCGGCGTCTGGCGCTCGCCGATGCAGTCGCCGCGCTGGGTCACCGGGGTGTCCTCGCTGCGGCCTCGGGACTCGATGCGGGCCGGGTCGATGCGGGCACGGGTCACCAGGAAGCTCTTGACCGAGTCGGCCCGGCGTTGCGACAGCGCCTGGTTGTGGGCCTCGGTGCCGAGCCGGTCGGCGTAGCCGTCGACCTGGATGGCCTCGTAGTTCAGGCCCTCGATGTCGCGCGCGAAGGTCGTCAGCCCGGTCTTGCCGCTGTCAGGCAGTTCAGACTGGTCGAAGCCGAAGGTGGCGGTGGTGGCGTGGCTGGACGGGCGCATGGCGGCGCTGCGGTCGGCGTTCGTGGTCTCGGTGGCGGCGATCGGTGCGGGCGCCGGTGCCGCACGCGGTTCAGCGACCGGCTCGACGATCGGCGCGGCGATCGGCGCGGCGACCACCGCAGCCGGCACATCGCCGGTGGCGGCGGGCGCGGCCGTCGCGGGTCCGGCGCCCGGGGCTTCGGCCGCGATGGCTTGGTCGGGGGTCATGCCACCACCCATGCCGCCACCCATGCCGCCACCCATGTGCCCTTCACCAGCCGCCATGCGCTCGCGGCGCTCCTCGCGCGAGGACATGCGCGAGTCCGAGCCCCCGAACGGGAAGACCGCGCTGACCGAGATCATGTCCATGTTGCCGCGCGAGCCCATGCCGGTGTTCATGCGGTAGCGCTCGTACTCGGTGCGCATCAGGAAGTTCTGGCCGAAGGCGTACTGCAGGCCGGCGCCGACCTTGACGTTGCCCTCGCGCTGGCTGGGCGTCGGGGTGGCCACCGGCGCGGTGCCGGTGTAGCTGTTGCGGACCTTGGCATAGGTGCCGCCGATGCGACCGAGCAGCGCCAGCCGATCGCCCAGCGGCAGGGTGCCGACCAGGTCGAGGCTCGCGCCCTGCATCTTGGTCTTGCCCTCCAGCGTGTCGCCGGCGGTCGTGCCCGAGGTGAACGAGAAGTTGCCGAGGTCGAAGTAGGCCGCCTCCAGGGCCCAGCCGCCGCCCAGCTGCCGACCGCCGAAGACGCGGTAGCCGGTGTGTCGTCGATCGGCGCTCAGGCCGGTTGCGGTGGAGGCACCACCCAGGGCGGTGTCGGCCATCGATTGCTCGTTGAGGTGGGAGCGGGTCTGGCCGACCGCGAGGCCGCCATACCACGGGCTCATCGATTGAGCCACCGCCGGAGCGGTCAGGCAGGGGGCCAGGACGGCCAGCGTCATCAGTTTCATGGAAAGGTTGCGTGTCATGGGTTTCTTTCGATGTAGGAAGCCGGCTTGTACGGCCGGTGAACCGGGCCGTCTGTGCGCTGGCGATCAGAGCGACGGACCGGTGCTGACCGTGCTGGGGCTGCTGGCGCTGCTGGGCGTGGGCTGGATCGCCCGGCCGCTGTACGGGCCCATCCTGTGGGGCTGCGTGATCGGGCTGCTGTTCACGCCCTTGCAGCGGCGCATCCTGCGGTCCCTGGGCGATGCGCGGCCCTGGCCCGGCCTGGCGGCGCTGCTGGCCCTGCTGGTCGCCGTGCTGGTGGTGCTGCTGCCGCTGGCCCTGTTGTCGGTCGCGCTGGTCGGGCAGGCCTGGCAGCTCTACGGGCGCATCGAGAGCGGGGCCTGGCAGCCGCTGCATCTGTTGCAGGCCGCCTTTGGTGCGGCGCCGCCGTGGCTGCTCGGCCTGCTGGCGCGGCTGGGCCTGGGCGACGTGGCCACGGTGCTGGGCCAGGTCAACGCCGGCATCGTCGGCGCGTCGCGCTACCTGGCCACGCAGGCCTTCGGCATCGGCCAGAACACGCTGGGTGCGCTCGCCTCGGGCGGCATCGCGCTCTACCTCGCCTTCTTCGTGCTGCGCGATGGCGCGGCCTTCAACGCCGCGCTGCAACGCGCCATGCCGCTGGCCCCGCCGCAGGCCCACCTGCTGGCGGACCGGGCGGCGCTGGTGGTGCGGGCGACCGTCAAGGGCTACCTGGTGGTCGCCTCGGTGCAGGGCCTGCTGGGCGGGCTGGCCTTCGCGGTGCTGGCCATCGATTCGGCGGTGCTGTGGGGCGCGGCGATGGCCGCGCTGTCGCTGGTGCCGCTGGTCGGCGCGGCGCTGGTCTGGGGGCCTGTGGCCGTCTACCTGATGGCCACCGGCAGCGTGGTCGAGGGCGTGGCGCTGCTGCTCTGGGGCCTGCTCGCGGTGGGGCTGGTCGACAACCTGCTGCGCCCGCGCCTGATCGGCCATGACACACGGCTGCCCGACTGGGCGGTGCTGGTGAGCACGCTCGGCGGCCTGTCGGTGTTCGGCCTGAACGGCCTGCTGCTCGGCCCGGCCATCGCGGCGATGGCGCTGACGGTCTGGCAGATGCTGCCGCTGCGGCCAGCGCCCGAGCCCGAGCCCGAGCCCGGTTCTCCGGCGCTCACTGCAGCAGACCCGCCTTGAGCGCGTAGTAGGTCAGCTCGCTGTTTGAGGCCAGCGCCATCTTCTCCATCACGCGGGTGCGGTAGGTGCTGACGGTCTTGGCGCTGAGTGACAGGCTTTCGGCCATGCCGCCGACGGTGTCGCCGCGGGCCAGGTGCAGGAAGACCTGCAGCTCACGGCGCGAGAGCTGCTCGTGCGGCGCGCGCTCGCGGTGGCGGTCCAGCGCATCGACGAGTTCCTCGGCCGCCTCGGCGCCGACGTAGTGGCGGCCGCGGTGCACGGCCCGCACCGCCTGCACGATCTCCTCGGTGGCGCAGCCCTTGTCGAGGTAGCCGCTGGCGCCCTGGCGCATCAGCGCGACGGCATGGTGGCGGGCCGGTGCGCCGCTGAAGACCAGCACCGGCAGCGCGGGTGCGCGGCGCCGGATCGCGCCGAGCGCGTCGGCCCCGCTGAGCACCGGCATGCACACGTCGAGCAGCAGCACGTCCAGGCCGCCTTCGCGCACCCGGTCGATGGCCTCGCGGCCGTCGCAGGCCTCGGCGACCACGACCAGGTCGGGCTCGGCCGACAGGCAGGTCCGCAGGCCCAGCCGCACGACCGGATGGCCGTCGGCGACGACGATGCGGATGCGGCCGGCCTCGTCGCCGTCGCCCTGGCAAGGGCCTTCGGCGTCGCTGTCGCGGTCCAGAGGCAGGGCGTTCATCGTGGGCGCGCCGGGCCGGCGTCAGGGGACATCAGAGGCGTCCGCTGATGACCAGCACCAGCACGATGACCAGCAGCAGGCCGATGCCGCCGCTCGGGCCGTAGCCCCAGGCATGGCTGTGCGGCCAGGACGGCAGCGCGCCGAAGAGGAACAGCAGCAGGACGATCAGGAGGATGGTGCCGAGGCTCATGGTGTGGACTCCGTGGGGTTGGTGGGCGTGAAGAAGGGCGTGATGGGTGGCGCGGCGGGTGACGAGGCGGGAAGCGTGGCGGGTGGCACGGCGGATGACGAGGCGTGTGCGGGCGCCGCATCGGCGACCAGCCGTTCGGCCGCGTAGCAGCTGCAGGCGATGCTCTCCAGCCCGCTGCGGTCGAGCACCTGCAGTTCGCCGCGGTGGTAGCGGATCAGGCCGCGCCGCTGCATCGCGGCGGCCGCGCGGGTCACGCCCACGCGTCGCACGCCCAGCATCCCGGCCATGAAGGCCTGGGTGACGTGCAGCGGCTCGCCTTCGGCGCGGTCCAGGCTCATCAGCAGCCAGCGCGCCAGGCGCTGGTCGATCGCGTGTTCATGCAGGCAGCCGGCCGATCGGGCGACCTGGGCCAGCAGGCTGCAGGCATAGCCGTCGAGCACCTGCCGCAGCGCCCGGCCGCGGTTCAGTTCGCGGCGCAGCGTCCGGGCATCGAGCCGCCAGGCCAGACCGGCGCCCTGCACCAGCGCGCGCATCGGCGCGATCGGCTGGCCCAGCATCAGCGGCACGCCCAGCATGCCTTCGCGGCCGACCATGCCGACCTCCAGCCCGGTGCCGCCCTGCACCTGCACCAGCAGCGAGATGAAGCCGCGGGTCGGGAAATGCACGTGGTCGAGCGTCTGGCCGACGTCGTTGAGGATGCGGCCGAAGCGCAGCTCGACCCGTTCGCAGCCGGCCAGCAGGCTGTCGCGGTCGGCCTCGGGCAGGGCGTCGAGCAGCTGGTTGTGGGGCAGGTCTTGGTCGGCAGGGGCCACGGTGTCGTCGTCTCGTCGTGGCCTGGCCGGCGGCCGTGCGTTCCACGCACCGAGCATGGGACTTGCCCGCCGCGCTGGCTGTACGCCAGCGCACACCGCTGGTGCAGCCTCGCCTACTTGGCGATGGCGTTGGGCAGCAGGCGGTCGTACTCGTGCTTGACGACGGCATAGCACTCGCAGGTGCGGGCTTCGAGGCCCGGCCGGTCGAGCACCTTGATGTGGCCGCGCGCATAGCGGATCAGGCCTTGCGCCTGCAGCTTCAGCGCGGCCTCGGTGACGCCCTCGCGGCGCACGCCGAGCATGTTGGCGATCAGCTCCTGCGTCATCACCAGGTCGGGGCCGTCGAGCCGGTCCAGGCTCAGCAGCAGCCAGCGGCAGAGCTGCTGGTCGAGCGTGTGGTGGCGGTTGCAGACGGCGGTCTGGGCCATCTGCGTGATCAGGGCCTGGGTGTAGCGCAGCAGCAGGTGCATGACCGGCAGCGACGAGTTGAACTCGACCTTCAGGTCGGCCGCGCGCATGCGCCACGCCTTGCCCGCGCTCTGCACGACCGCGCGGCTGGGCGTGGTCTCGCCGCCCATGAACAGCGAGATGCCGACGATGCCCTCGAAGCCGACCACGCCGATCTCGGCCGACGCGCCGTTCTCCATCACGTAGAGCAGCGAGACGATCGCGGTGGTCGGGAAGATGACGTGCGACATCCGCGCATCGGACTCCTGCACGACGGTGCCCAGCGGCAGGTCGATCTCTTCGAGCAGGGTCCGCCAGCGTGCCCAGTCTTCATCGGGCAGGGCGGCCAGCAGGTGGTTGTTGCGGGGTTCGGGTGGGCGGGTCATTGGATTCCCAGGTGCAGCGTAGGGAGAAATCGACCAGCGCAGGTGCCGTCGGAAGGCGCACGCGACCTGCCGTGCTCCCGTTCACTGTACGTGTGAAGCCGGGCTCCGATCTGTTCGACAGCGCACCAACCGTCATCTGCCGCGTGCCCGCCGGTGCGGCCGCTCAGGGCGTGCGCTGGCGCACCCCGTGGGCAATGTCCCGGGCCAGGGCGTCGAGCAGCTCGTAGCGGCGCCGGTAGAGCGCCCGCTTGCGAACCGGCACCTGGTCGGGGCTGCGCCGCACCGGGCAGCTCGCCAGCTCGAAGAAGCCCTCGGCGGTCTCGGTGCCGCCGGCGTCCTGCCAGGCCTCGTCGTAGCTCGCATGCACCTGGTCGCTGGCGGCGTAGTGGCGGTTGCTGCTGACGCGCTGGGCGTTGCCCACCGCCAGGATGCGCGCCACGCCCAGGCTGGTGCACAGCAGCCGGAAGGCGGTCAGCAGCAGGTCGCGCGGGCGCAGGCCGTGCAGCTGGTGGGTCAGGTGGCGGTAGCGTTCCAGCGCGGCCGGGTCATGCAGGCCCTGCAGCGCGCCGACGTAGGCCAGCAGTCCGGACGGCGCTGACGCAGCCAGCGGGGTCGCTTCGGACAGGCCCAGCGTGAAGGCGATCGAGTAGAGCGTGTCCTCGCCCTGGCACAGGTGCAGCGTGGACTCGCCCTCGTGCTCGAACTTGCCGGGCCGGTCCAGCCGCAGGTGCAGGCCCTCGGCGGTGCCTGCCAGCCAGGCCGGACCGGGCGCATGCAGCAGCGCGAGCGCACCGCGCATCAGGCTGTAGTGGGTGCGGATGACCTCGAGCCGGCGCTCCGGATGCCAGCCGCCATGCAGGTAGGGATGGACCACGCAGGTGACCAGGTAGGGCCGCGCGGCCAGCTCGCGCTGCAGCGCCGGGTTGCCGTCGTCGCCATACCAGCGGCGGAAGGTGTCGAGGTGGCGCAGGCAGCGCAGGAAGTGCGTCGCCACGCGCTGCGGACCGGGTGAGCCGGAGCCCGGTCGCGGGTGCCGTGCGGCATCCAGCAGGTGCAGCATCACCGGCCAGCGTCGTGCGCGCGAAGCATGTTCGACGGCGCACCCCGGCGTCTGTTCGGCAGCACACGCAACGACCGGCCGATTGGAGAATTCACTCGTGTTCATCGGTATTCCCGCGATCCGAGCCCTTACCGGGCGTTACCTCGTCCAGACGTTTTCCAGAGCCTGCTTGCCCTTCCAATGCGGGCCAGCGCACCGACGCGTGGCGCCGGCAACACCCCGCCGGCAGAACGTCCTGCCCGCCCCATCGAACGAGCGGACCGCAGGCCACGGACCGGGTCGATCGACCCTTCTCAGGAACAGACTTCCCATGCCCATGAACTTTCGTCAGACATGGACCCGCGGGTCCCTTCGAGCGATCTTCGCGACCCTCGTCGCGTGGCTGCTGGCCTGTGCCAGCCTGCCGGCCCAGGCGGTCGGCTACAGCACCCGCAACGGCCGCATCTACGACCCCGCCGGCGTGGAGATGCAGATCCGTGGCATCAGCCACTTCGGCTTCAACGCGGCCATCCTGCAGCCGCAGTACCTGTGGGCGATGGGCTGGAAGCAGCAGATCGCGCAGATCAAGAGCCTGGGCTTCAACGCCGTGCGGCTGCCCTTCGTGCCGGACACGCTCTACAACACCACGCCGGTCAACCAGTTGAGCTACATCGACGCCAGCCTCAACCCCGAGCTGATCGGCAAGACGCCGCTGCAGGCCATGGACCTGTGGATGGCCGAGGCCGAGCGCCAGGGCCTGTACGTGATGCTGGACTTCCACAGCGTCTCGAAGGTGCGCCAGTACCCGACCTGGTACGTCTCCAACCCAGCCGACTTCGGCCTGATCCACAACGGCCAGGCCTACCCGCAGGCCTATTGGCTGCGTGACCTGGCCTTCGTCGCCAGGCGCTACGCGGCGCTGCCGCACTTCTTCGCGATCGACATCTACAACGAGCCCAACGGCGTGGTGCGCTGGGCGGCGGGCGACGCCAACATGAGCAACCCGGCCAATTTCTGGAAGCCCAATGCCGAAGCCGCCGCTGCGGCGGTGCTGGCGGCCAACCCGTCGCTGCTGGTGTTCGTGCAGGGCATCAACGGCAACTTCGATGGCATCGAGGATTCCAGCCTGCCGATGAACTGGGGCGAGGACTTCCAGCCGCAGGCCAACCAGCCACTGGCCATCGCCGCCGGCAAGCTGGTGCTGACGCCGCACACCTACGGCCCGGACGTGTTCATGAAGTACACGTTCAGCGCGGCCAACTTCCCGGCCAACCTGCCGGCGCAGTGGGACCAGCTGTTCGGCCGCTTCGCCAGCCAGGTGCCGGTGGTGCTGGGCGAATGGGGCGGGCGCTACGGCAACGGCACCGGTGGCAGCAAGGACGTGACCTGGCAGAACGCGCTGGTCGACTACCTGATCGCCCGAAACATGCGCAGCACCTTCTACTGGTGCTACACGCCCAACAGCGGCGACAGCGGCGGCATCCTCGACGACTACCTCGCCGTGCGGACCGACAAGATGGCGCTGCTGCGCAAGCTGTGGGGCAGCCCGGCGACCACCGGCACGACAGCCCCGGCCACACCCACCGCACCGGGCACGACCCCCGCCCCCGCCCCCAACACCAACACCACCCTCGTCGCGCCCTCGATCGCCAGCTACTCGCCGGCGGTCGGCCCGGTCGGCACCGTGGTCACGATCAACGGCAAGGGCTTCACCGGTGCCAACGCGGCCTGGGCCGGCCTGGCCCACGATGCCGGCGTCAAGGTGATCAGCGACACGCAGGTGCAGGTCACCATCCCGGCCGGTGCGACCAGCGGCGCGATCGGCGTCTTCAACCCGGCCGGCGTGGCCTTCACCGCCACCGGCTTCAGCGTCAGCGGCGCGGCCATCGCCTGGCCGCAGCCGGGGATCATGAACTTCTCGCCGGCATCCGGGCCGGTCGGCACGGTGGTCACGGTCAACGGCTCGGGCTTCACCGGCGCCAACCTGGCCTGGGTCGGCAACGCCCACAACGGCAGCGTGCGCGTCATCAGCGACACGCAGGTGCAGGTGACCATCCCGGCCGGCGCGACCAGCGGCGCGATCGGCGTGTTCAACCCGAAGAACGTGGCCTTCACGGCGACCGCGTTCACGGTGCGCTGAACGTTGCACTGGGCGGTGCGCTGAACGGTGGGCGTCCATCTCAGGCCGCCCGGGCCGGCAGCACGGCCGCGACATGACCGGGCCGCTCGTCCGGCCAGGGTTCGGGCAAGGCGACGGTGCCCGGCGGCATGACCCGCTGGCGCAGCACGATGTCGGCATCCCGCAGCAGGCCGAAGACGCGCGGCCCGCGCACCAGGTAGCGGCCGGCCAGGCGGGTCGGCGACATCAGCAGGCGGTGCAGCCATTCCAGCCCGGCCCGGCCCATCCAGGCCGGCGCGCGGCGCTCGACGCCGGTCAGGAAGTCGATCGACGCGCCGATGCACAGGGCCAGGCCTCGGGCCCGGTCGCGTTGCTTCAGGCGCTGCGCGAGGATCTCCTGCTGCGGCGAACCCACCGCCAGCAGCGCGAAGCGGAAGGGGCTGTGGGCTTCGACGAAGCGCAGGCAGGCCTCGACCTGCGCCGGGTCGCGGATGAAGCCCATCGGCGGGTTGTGGTGGGCCAGCCGCGTCAGGCCGTGGCGCTGGCGCAGCAGCTCGGCCTGGGCCGGCGTCGCGCCGATCAGCACGATCGCATCGTCCGGGGCGATGACGCGCTCGAACAGCCGCGCCGTCAGGTCGCTGCCGGTGCAGACCGGCAGCCTCAGGTTCCGGGTCAGGCTCAGGATGTGAGCCACCACCCGGCTGTCGTTGAGGATGTGCGACGCGTCGGCATAGAGGGCGCGGAAGCCCGCGTCGTCGCGCAGCCGGATCAGGTGGTCGGCATTGGGCGTGACGACGTAGCCATAGCGGTGCTGGCCATGGGCGGCGGCCAGCGCGCTGAAGCTGTCGAGGTCATGGTCGTCGTAGCTGTAGGCCAGCGCCGGCCAGCGTTTCGGCGCGGCGCGGGGCAAGGACGGTTCGACCGCCACGGCACTCGGCACGCTCACCGGCATCAGGCGGATCGGCACGTGGTGGCCGACACGGCCGGTGGCGGCGGACCACGGCGCATGGTCCTCGACCGAGGTGCCGGGCGAACTGAGCGTGATCGGCGCCGACAGGGCCTGCAGGCGTTGCGTCAGCGCCCGCACCCGCCGTGCATGGCCGGGAGGCTGGCTCAGCACGACCCAGTCGATGTGGCGCTCGCGGCCCAGCCGCAGCAGCTGCGCGATGCTGCCGTCGACCGTGCGGCCGTGCGAGACCGGGCCGTCGTCGTAGACGCCCAGCACGTCGATGATGCGCGGCGACATCGCCCGCAGCCGTTCCACCAGTCGCTGCGCCGACGCCCCGGCGCCGACCACCGCGACGGTCTCGCTGAGTCGGCCATGGCGCAGCAGCAGGCGCGCCAGGCCGATGTAGGCCAGCCGGGCCAGCAGCGTCGTGGCCGTCACCGCCAGCATCAGCAGCACCAGCCAGGGCAGCAGGCGCTCGTCGGCCGGGTCGCGGGCACCCGCGCCGGTCCAGGCCAGCAGGCCCAGCAGCGCGGCCAGCAAGGCCAGCCGGATCAGGTGGGTGCCCAGCAGCGCGGCCAGGCCATCGGCCTCGCGGCCCAGGCTGGCGCGGCGGCCGAAGTGGCGGTCGAACAGCAGGAAGGGCGCGGCCATCGCGGCGGCCCAGACCAGCAGCGCGGCATCGCCCGGCACGGCCGGGCCGCGGCCGGGCACGAACCAGGCGGTGACCCACCAGCCGGCCAGCAGCACGGCCAGCGGGTCGAGCAACAGCAGGCCGTCGGCCCACATGGCGAAGGTGGCGCGCGAGCAGGTCCGGCGCGGGCGGGGCGGGGCGGCGGCGGGCGCCATCGTGAGGACGGGCATGGCAGGCTTCCGGAGGGCCGTCGCGGGTGGACGGCGGGTGGCGGTCCGCCAGGGCGCGCAGGGTCGCCGGGCGGTGGAACGGGCCGGGCGACAGGGGCTCAATAGGCATTGGTCCGGCGCAGCACGACGCCGGCGGTGCGCAGCAGGATGCGCAGGTCGAGCAGCAGCGACCAGTTCGCGATGTAGTGCAGGTCCAGTTCGACCCGGCGGCGCAGCTGCGCGGCGGTCTCGGTGGCGCCGCGGGCGCCGTTGACCTGGGCCCAGCCGGTGATGCCGGGCTTGACCCGGTGGCGGTGGGCGTAGCTGGCGATGATGTCCGCACCCAGCCGCGCCTCGGTGCGCATGTCGGTCGCATGCGGGCGCGGCCCGACCAGCGACATCGTGCCGGCCACCACGTTGAACAGCTGCGGCAGCTCGTCCAGGCTGGTGGCGCGCAGCACGCGGCCGACGCGGGTGATGCGGGCGTCGCTGCGCTGCGTCTGCTGCAGGGGCGCGGCGCTGACCTGCGGCGTCCAGCGCATGGTGCGGAACTTGAGGATGTCGAACTCGCGGTTGTCGAGCGCATGGCGGCGCTGGCGGAACAGCAGCGGGCCGGGGCTGTCCAGCCAGATCGCCAGCGCGACCGCCGCCATCAGCGGCGCGAACAGCAGCAGCAGCAGGCCGCCGAGCAGGCGGTCTTCGGCCGACTTCAGCAGGGCCTGCCAGCGCGCGATCGGACGCGGCGCGAGCATGCCCAGCGGCAAGCGTTCGCCGAGGTGGGCGTCGTCCAGGCCCGGCCCGGTCAGGCCGACGTGACCGGCGCAGCTGCCCATCGGGATGCCCAGCGCACCGAGCCGCCGGATCAGCTGCGCGCGGCGTGCCTGTCGCTCGGGACGCAGGCCGTGCGCCTCCGGCAAGGCCAGCACGATCCAGTCGATGCGTTGCCGGGCGGCCAGCGCGATCAGCGCATCGATCGAGGCGACCGGCGGCTGGCGTTCGCTGCGGCTGTCGTCGTCGAACACGCCCAGCAGCTCGGCGCTGCCGGCGGGTGCCTGGGCCAGCGCCGCGACGAATCGACGCGCCAGCGGGCCGTCGCCGACCACCGCGACCGCCTCGCTCAGCCGCCCGCGCAGGCGCAGCCGCTGCACCGCCCAGGCCACCATCGTGCGCGCCAGCGAGGTCAGCACCAGGCCCAGCAGCGCGGCCAGCGCGGCGGTGGTGAGCCACGCACCGCTGCTGCGCATGGGATCCGGCTGGATGCCTTGCGGCCGCGACACCCAGGCCAGGCCGACGATCACCGCCGCGAACACGGCATAGCGCCAGGCATGGGTCTGCGCCAGGCGGGTCCATTGCGAGCGCCAGACCTGTTCGCCGAAGTGGCGGTCGTGCAGCACCAGCGGTGCCAGCAGGGCGGCCATGGCGTTGACGTGGGTGGTGGCATCCGCAGCGGCCGTGCCGCGTGCAGCGGCCATCCACAGGCCGACCAGCAGGGCGGCCAGCAGCAGGCCGCCGAGGTCGGCCAGCGGCACCAGCGCGCCGACATAGGCCGGCAGGCGATGCCGGGCCGGCCAGCGGATGGCGGCGGGCCGGCCGTCGAGGGCGACAGCGCCGGACGGCAAGGCGGCGTGGGTTCGTGACATGGGCAGGGCTCCGATCAGGCTGGGCAAGTCGCCGACCGTAGGCAGCCGAGCCGGGCCTGTCGGTGCGTGGGCCCACTGAGTGCGGCCGCTCACTCAGTGCGGCAGACCACCCGCGGTGTACGGGTGTTGCGGCCGGCAACAAGCCGTCTCGCCGACCTTCGGATCCGGGGTGGCTCAGACGGCGAGCCTGTGTCGGCCGACGACCGCGAAGCCCTGTTGGCGGTCGTCGGCGTGTGACCGCCTGGACCCTCGACGGTGCGACAGCGAACAGACGCCCGTGGGGTCCCGTCCTACAAGGACTCCGGTCAGGGCCCCTGCCTGGACGCCGCTGTGGCGGCGCCCGGGAGCCCGGCACCGAACCACCACGCGGATCGCCGCGCCTCACCGGGAACACGCCGATGTCCGTCATTCCTGCCAGCCCAGGGTCCTACCCCGGACCGTCTCACCTGTCCAACTGGCTGCCCGCCGATCTGGCCGAGCCCGAGCCCTCGCTGGGCCGGTTGCTGCGCACGCTGTGGCGACGCCGGCTCATCGTCGCGGGCGTGCTGATGCCCGGTCTGGCGCTGACCGCGCTGGCGCTGGCGCTCTGGCCGCGCACCTACACGGCCACCGCCGCGCTGGTCGTCAACTACGAGGTCACCGACCCGCTCAACGGCAAGGAGCTGCCGGTCGGGCAGGTCTCCAGCTACATCGCCACCCAGGTCGAGCTGCTGCAGACGCCGGCGGTGCTGCGCGCGGTGGCCGAGCGGCTGGCGCTGCTGGGCGCGGACGACGCCAGCCGCGCGCCGCCCGGTGGTGACGGCACGCCGGCCGACAGCACGCGCGCCGACAGCACGCCCGCCGACAGCACGCGTGCCGACCGGGCCGCGATGCAGGTGGCGCGGGCCTTGCAGATCGTGCCCAGCCCGCGCGGCAGCCAGATGATCTATGTCTCCTACTCGGCCCGCCTGCCGAGCCTGGCGGCGGCTGGCGCCAATGCGGTGGTCGACCTCTACAAGGCCCAGGACGCCGAACGCGCCGCCGGCCCGCCGGGTGAACGGCTGCGTCGCCATGGCGAGGAACTGGCCGCGCTGAAGGCCAAGGTCGATGCGGCGCAGCAGGCCGCCACCCGCTTCCAGCAGCGCCACGGCCTGATCGACGACGGCACCCGCACCGACGTCGACCTGCTGCGCCTGGCGTCGCTGGACGAGCGCCTGCTGGCGGCCCGCCATGCCCGCCAGGCGGCCGAACTGCAGGCCGCGCAGGACCCGGCCACCAGCGACGGCGTGATGGCCTCGACCCAGGCCCAGGCGCTGAAGGCGCAGCTGGGCGTGGCCGAGCTGCGGCTGTCGCAGCTCGAACGCCACTACACCCCCGCCCATCCGGACGTGCGCGAAGCCCGCGTGCAGGTCGACGAGGCCCGCGCCGCGCTGGCCGCCGTGATCCGCACCTACCGCGACCACGCCAGCGCCGGCCGCCAGGTCGCCCAGCGGCTGGAGCAGGGGCTGCAGCGCGAGTCGGCCGAACAGCGCGGCCAGGTGCTGGCGCGCAGCCGGCTGCAGGACGAGGCGGCCGCCTACCGGCTGGAGGTCGCCTCGGCGCTGGCGGTCTACCAGCGTGCGCTCGACGGCGAGGACCAGATCCGCTTCGCCTCGACCGGCGGGCGCAGCAACGTCAGCATCGTCAGCCGTGCCACGCCGCCGCTGCAGGCCAGCCGGCCGCGCCTGCTGGCCGGGCTGGCGCTGGGCTCGGCCGCGTCGCTGCTGCTGGCGGTGGTCGCCGCCGTGCTGTGGGACCGGGCCCATCCGCGCCTGGGCGACCGAGAGGACGTCGAACGCGAGTTCGGCCCGAGCCATGACGTCACGGTGCTGGGCGAGTTCGGCCGGGTGCCGAACCGGGGCGCGGCATGAGGGCCAGCCTGGCTCGCCGCCTCGCCGGCGAGGCCCCTCAGCCGTGGCTGCAGGCCTGGGCGCCGGTCCTGCCGCCGGTCCGCATGCCGGCCGGCGACACCGGGCCGACGGCCCAGCGCGGCCTGCTCGGTCGTGCGCTCCGGCCACCCCGCGATGCCTGGCCCTGGCGCCGGCTGGACCCGCTCTGGGAACCGGTCCGGGTCGAGGCCCTGCATGCGACGCTGTCGTCCGGCTGGGCCCTGCAGGCGGCCCGCCAGGCCGCCGCCGGGGTCGATGCCCAGGGACAGGGCGAGGTGCTGGCCGTGCTGGCGCTGGACGACGGCGACGACGCCGCCCAGCTCTCGGCCGCGCTGGCGCTGGCCTGCGCCCGCCACGACGGGCTGACGCTGCTGGTCGATGCCGACCTGCGCCATCCTCGCCTGCATCGCCTGTTCGGCATCGGCCCGGCCACCGGACCCGCAGGACCGGCCGGCCTGGTCAACCTGCTGGACCTGCTCGACCGCGGCGACGATCCGCCGCCCTGGACCCGCGCCGCCGTGCAGGCGGTGCCGGGTTCGCCCGACCTGCTGCTGCTGGGCGCGGGCCAGCCGACGCGTCGCCTCGCCCAAGGCCGCGACGGCCTGCTGGCCGGGCCCGCGCTGGGCCGCCTGCTGCAGGACTGGCGACGCTGTCATGCCCGGGTGCTGATCGGCTGCGCCGGCGCCGGCCACGGCGTGCAGGGCCTGGCGGTGGCTGCGGCGGCCGGCCAGGCGCTGGTCATCGGCCGGTCACGCCACAGCGACGCGGCGGCGCTGCACGCGCTGCTGTCGCGGCTGGCGCTGCTGCAGGTGCGGGTGCCCGGCCTGGTCATCGTCCACCGATGAAGGCGCCTGCCATGACGATGCCCTCGATCGGCACGCGCCCGGCCCTGCCGGGCTGGCAGGCGGACACGCGCCACGCGGTCTGGCCGGCCGTGATGGTCTGGCTGCTGCTGGTGCTGATGACCGTGCCCGACGGCCTGGCCTACGACACGCTGGACCTGGGCATCGCGCCCGAGTCGGGCAGTGCGGTCAGCCGGCTGGCCTGGCTGGGCCTGGGCGCCGGCGCAGCCGGCATGCTGGTCTGGCGGTCAAGGCTGGCGGTGGCGCTGGCGGCGCGGGTCAATCCCGCCCTCTGGCTGTTCCTGCTGCTGGCCTTGCTCAGCCTGGCCTGGTCGATCGATCCGGGCCTGAGTGCGCGCCGGCTCTACCGGCTCGCGACGGTCGTGATGGTCTGCGTCGCGCTGGGCCTGGCGGGCTGGCAGGCCCACCGCTTCCAGCAGGTGCTGCGGCCGGCGCTGACCCTGCTGCTGGCTGGCTCGCTGCTGTTCGGCCTGTTGCGGCCGGACCTGGCGGTGCATGCCCAGACCGCCGCCGAGCTGGCCGGCGCCTGGCGCGGCCTGGCCAGCCACAAGAACGGCCTGGGCAGCCTTGCCGGCCTGGGCCTGCTGCTGTGGCTGCATGCCGGCCTGACGCGGCAGACGCGCGTGCTGCCGGCGCTGGCCGGCGGGGCGCTGGCGCTGGCCTGCCTGCTGCTGTCGCGCAGCTCGACCGCGCTGGTGGCGATGCTGGTCGCGGCCTGCTGGCTGGTGCTGGCACGGCACTGGCCGAGGTCCGGCCGGGGCGCGCTGGCGCTGGGCGTGGCGGTGGCGACGGCGGCGCTGCTGCTGGCCGCGCTGGGCCTGATCGACGTGCTGCCGGGCGCGTCCTGGCTGGGCTCGCCGATCGCCGCGATCACCGGCAAGGACGAGTCACTCACCGGCCGCACCGGCATCTGGGCGCTGGTGGTCGAACATGCCCAGCGCCGCCCGCTGCTGGGTGCCGGCTTCGGCGCCTACTGGGTGCCCAGCCCGGGCGACGGCAACGAGGCCGGCGAGATCGTGCGCCAGCTGCAGGGCTTCTACCCGGCGTCCGCGCACAACGGCTACCTCGACGTGCTGCACGACCTGGGCTGGAGCGGCCTGCTGCTGCTGCTGGCCTACCTGAGCCTGCATGTGCGCGACAGCCTGCGGCTGCGCCGCGACGAGCCCTCGCAGGCCGACCTCTACCTGGCGGTGTTCTTCCAGCAGGCGATCGGCAACCTGTCGGAGACGCACTGGTTCGCGGTCCAGAGCGTGGACCTGGTCGTCATGACGCTGGCCAGCGTCGCGCTCGGTCGCAGCCTGCTGGCGCTGCGGCTGGCGCAGCGCGTCCCGGCGATGCGGCCATCGGCAGGGACCTGAGATGGCGACGCTGCGATTCCTGCCGCCCACGCTGCCCCTGACCCTGCCGCTGCCGCTGTCCCTGCCGCAGCCGCGGCCCCTGACCCTGCCGCTGACCCTGCCGCTGACCCTTCCGATGACCGCACCGGCGGCCTTCGCCATCCCCGCGCTGGACGGCCTGCGCGCGCTCGCGGTCACCCTCGTCTTCCTGGCCCACAGCGGGCTGGAAGGGCAGGTGCCGGGCGGCCTGGGCGTGACGGTCTTCTTCGTGCTCAGCGGCTACCTGATCACCACGCTGCTGCGGCGCGAGCAGGCCCGCACCGGGCGCATCGACCTGCGGGCCTTTTGGGCCCGTCGGCTGCTGCGCCTGATGCCGCCGCTGCTGCTGGTGCTGCTGGCCACCGTCGCGCTGTCGCAGGCCGGCTGGATCGACGGCCGCTACACCCCCGGCGGATTCCTGGCGGCGCTGTTCTACGCGGGCAACCTGCATGCCATCGCGCAGGACTTCCACGGCCTGCCGGCCGGCGTCGGCGTGGTCTGGTCGCTGGCCATCGAGGAGCACTTCTACCTGCTCTACCCGTTGCTGGCGGCCTGGCTGCTGCGGCGGGCCTCGCCGGCCGGCGCGGTCGCGCTGCTGCTGGTCCTGTGCGGGGTGGTGCTGGCCTGGCGCCTCGTGCTGGTGGGGCAGGGCGCGGGCGCGGACCGCATCGGCATGGGCACCGACACCCGCATCGACGCCATCCTGGCCGGCTGCGCGCTGGCGCTGTGGCGGCCGCCGGAGCTGGCGACCGATGGCCGTGCCCGACGCCGGCATGCCCTGGCGCCGGCCGGGGCGGCGCTGGCCTGCCTGGCGGTGCTGCTGGCCAGCATCGCCTGGCGCGAGCCGGTCTTCCGCGAGACGCTGCGCTACACGCTTCAGGCCGGCGCGGTGGCCGGTCTGATGCACCTGGCCGTGCGCCATGCGCGGCAGGCGCCGGCCCGCTGGCTGGACCACCCGGTGCTGGTCTGGCTGGGCTCGGTGTCCTACACGGTCTACCTGGCGCATCACGTCATCCTGCTGGGCGTGGCGCGGCGCTGGCCGCAGCTGGACTGGCCGATGCGGACGGGCCTGGCGCTGCTGCTGATGCTGGCCCTGGCCTGGGCGATGCAGCGCGCCGTCGAACGCCCCTGCGCGCGGCTGCGGCAGCGCTTCCAGCCGGTCGGCGGGAGGGCGCGATGAACCCGTCGTTCCACGCCGATGCAAGCGACACGACGCCACATGACATCCCGGCCGACCAGGCGCTGCTGGCCATCGCCCGGCACCGTGGCTTGCTGCTGCTGGACCTCGACGAGACGCTCTACCTGCGCAACTCGACCGAGGACTTCATCGACACCGCCCGCCCGCGCACGCTGGCCCTGCTGCTGCTGCGCCTGCTCGACGCGCTGCGGCCCTGGCGCTGGACCGGCGGGGCGGTCACGCGCGACGCCTGGCGCGTGCGGCTGATCCTGAGCTGCTTCCCGGCCACCACCGCGCGCTGGCGGCGCGAGGTCGCCGGGCTGGCCGAGCGACACGGCAACGCGGCGCTGCTGCAGGTGCTGGGCGTGTCCGGCACGGTGCCGTCTGGCGCGGTCGTGGCCACCGCTGGCTTCCTGCCCATCGTCGCGCCGCTGGTGGCCGCGCTCGGGCTGCCGGGCGCGCGCATCGTCGCGGTGCGGGTCTGGCATTTCGCCGACCGGCGCGTGGGCAAGCTGCACCTGGCCCGGCAGGCGCTGGGCGACGAGGCGGTGCGCGCCTCGATGGTGCTGACCGACTCGTCACAGGACCGGGCCCTGCTGGACCACTGCGCCCGGCCGCTGCGGGTGGTCTGGCCCGGTGCGCGCTTCCAGGCCGCGCTGGGTGGCGTCTACCTGCCGGGGCAGTACCTGTCGTGCGTCAAGCGGCCGGGCGAGCGCTACATCGTGCGCGCCATCCTGCAGGAGGACTACGCCTTCTGGCTGCTGTCCTCGGTCGCGCTGGCCGCGCAGCCGCTGCTGCACGCGCTGGGCCTGCTGGCGCTGCTGCTGTCGTTCTGGGCCATCTACGAGCGCGGCTACGTCGACAACGACCGCGTCGCCGCGCGCCACGAGGCCGAGCCCAAGCTGAGCGCGGCCTTCCACGACGCGCCGGTGGCGACGCCGGCGGTCGCGCCCTGGCTGTGGGCCCTGGCCAGCGCGGCCGTCGCGGTCGTGCTGCTGCGTGGCCCCCTGCCGTGGCAGGACGATGCGCCGTGGACGGCCTGGGCCGCACCCTGGGCCGGCTGGACGCTGGTGCTGCTGGCCACCCAGTGCGGCTTCGCGCTCTACAACCGCTGCGACAAGGCCACCCGGGTGTGGCTGTTCGTGGCGCTGCAGTTCGCCCGCAGCGCGGCCTTCGTCGTGCTGGTGCCGATCCTGCCGATCGGCGCGGTCGCGCTGGGCGCGCATGTGCTGGCGCGCTGGGTGCCGTACCACGTCTACCGGCTGGCCGGCCGCGACTGGCCCGGCACGCCGGTGCAGCTGATGCGGCTGATGTTCTTCATCGTGCTGGCCTTGCTGCTCGCCTTGGCGCAGGGCATGGCGGAGGGCTTGGCGCTGCTGGCCAGTCCGACCGCGCTGGCCCTGTTCGGCTGGAACCTGCTGCGCGCGCGGCAGGAACTCGTGGCGGTGCTGCGTGCTGCCACGCGGATCGACCGCATCGATCACCCGGATCTCCCCGATCACCCCGACCCCCTCGACCGGAGCCTGCCGCCGCCATGAACCACGACCACGATCCCGTCTTCGACCCCACCGACCGCCACGCCGACCGTCCAACCTGGGGCCAGCCGCCGTCGCGCGCCTCGATCAGCGTGTGCATCGCCACCTACCGCCGGCCCGACCGGCTGGGCCACCTGCTCGACGACCTTGTGCGCCAGAGCCTGCTGCCGCTGGAGGTGGTGGTGGTCGACAACGACGCCACCGGCAGCGCCCGCGAGGTGGTCGCCTGGCGACGCGCGCGCGGCTGTCCCTTCGAGCTGGTCTACGGCACCCAGCCGGAGCAGAACATCGCGCTGACGCGCAACCGCAGCGTCGCGCTGGCGCACGGCAGCTGGCTGGCCTTCATCGACGACGACGAGCGGGCCGCGCCGCACTGGCTGGCCGACCTGGTCGAGGCCGCCTGCCAGCACGCCGCCTTCGGCCAGGACGCGGCCGACGCGGTGCTCGGCCCGGTCGTGCCGCTGCTGCCCGAGACCGCGCCGGCCTGGATCCGGGCCGGCGACTTCTACCGCTGGCCGCGCAGCAGGACCGGCGCGATCGTGCCGCTGAACCGGCTGCGCTTCGGCAACGTGCTGGTGCGCGGCGCGCTGCTGCGTGACCGCGAGTCGCCGTTCGACCCCGCCTACGGCCTGACCGGCGGCGAGGACGGCGAGCTGCTCGGCCGCCTGGTCCAGCAGGGCGCACGGGTGATCTGGTGCGACGAGGCGGTGGTCACCGAACCGGTCGAGGCCAGCCGGCAGAACCTGCGCTGGCTGATGCTGCGCGGCCTGCGCGGCGGGCAGGACTACGCCCGCCACCGCCTGAGCGGCCGCTTCGGCCGGCTCGGCCTGGCCGGACGCGCCGGGCTGATGGTCCGCTCGGCCGCGCAATGCGCCGTCGCGCTGGTGCTGGTCCCGCTGGGCGCGCTGCTGGGCCGCCACCGCGCCGCGCAGGCGCTGATCCTGGCGGCGGCCAACGCCGGCAAGGTCTCGGGCTGCGCCGGCTGGCACTACCGCGAGTACGCCACCACGGCAGGGGCCGCGTCATGAGCGATCTCGTGCAGGCCCTGCTGTGGCTGACCGTCTGGATGACCCTGTGGCTGGGCGCCTGGCTGCTGATCGGCGCGGCGGTGTTCGCGCTGCTGCTGCCGCTGCTGACGTCCAGCCTCTACCTGCTGGGGCTGACGCTGTTGTCGGGCCGGCCGAAGCCGTGTCCGGAGGCGCCGCAGCGGCTGCGCCTGGACATCGTCGTGCCGGCGCACGACGAGGCCGCACTGATCGGACGCACCGTCGCCAGCCTGCTGGCGGTCAGCTGGCCGGCGGCGCGGCGACGGGTCTGCGTGGTGGCCGACAACTGCAGCGACGACACCGCCGCCCGGGCCCGCGCCGCCGGCGCCGTCGTCTGGACGCGCGATGACCCGGGCCTGCGCGGCAAGGGCCATGCGCTGGCCCATGGCTTCGAGGCCAGCCGGCGCGACGGCTGGGCCGATGCGGTCGTGGTGGTCGATGCCGACAGCATCGTCAGCGCCAACCTGCTGCAGGCCTGCGCCGACCGGATCGAGCACGGCGCCCAGGTCGTGCAGGTCCACCATGGCGTGCTCAATGTGCAGGACTCCTGGCGCACCCGGCTGATGGCGATCGCGCTGGAGGCCTTCCACCGCGTGCGCTCGCGCGGCCGCGAACGGCTGGGCCTGTCCTGCGGCCTGCGCGGCAACGGCTGGAGCGCCACCCATGCGCTGCTGCAGCGCGTGCCCTACCGCGCCTGGTCGCTGGCCGAGGACATCGAGTTCGGCCTCGACCTCGGCCTGGCCGGCGTGCGGGTCCACCATGCCGACGAGGCCAGCGTGGACTCCCAGATGGTCAACGGCGCGGCGGCGGCCGTGAGCCAGCGGCGTCGCTGGGAAGACGGCCGCTGGCAGCTGCGGCGCGATCGCCTGGGCGAACTGGGCCGCGCGGCCCTGGGCCCTGGCCGGCCGGTGGCCGTGCGCTGGATCTGCCTGGACCTGGCGATGGACCTGGTCGTGCCGCCGCTGGCCACGCTGGTGCTGATGGCCGGCCTGTTGCTGTTCATTGGTGGCATCGGCCTGCTGGTCGACCTGGCGGGCACCGGCGGCGTGGTCGCGGCGCTGGTCTGGCTGGCGCTGGGCAGCTTCGCCGCGCTGGCGCTGCACGTGCTGCGTGGCTGGCAGCTCAGCGGGGTCGGCTGGCGTGGCCTGGCGGACCTGGCGCATGTGCCGTCCTACGTCGTCTGGAAGGTGCTGCTGCTCGTGCGTGCGCATGACTCGGCCGAATGGGTCCGCACGCTGCGCGAACGCACCTGACCATGGCGGCCCCGCTGGCGCATGGCGCACCGCTGGTGCGCGCACTCGCCGGCGCGGTCGCCGGGCAGGCGGCGCTGTCGGCGGCAAGCTTCCTGGTCGGGCTGATGCTGATCCGCCGCGCCAGCGACGGCGACTACGGCGCCTACGTGATCGTGATCGGGCTGATCGCGCTGGCCACCTCGCTGCAGAACGCCTGCGTCGGACCGGTGCTGGGGCTGCGCATGCCGCACCTCGCGCCACAGCCGCGTGGCGCACTGATCGGCGGGCTGTACGTGGCCCAGTGCCGGGTGCTGGGCCTGGGCGCGCTGTTGTCGTGGCTCGCGCTCGCCTTCGCGCTGGCGCTGGGCTGGCTGGATGGCCGGCACGCCGCCTGGGTGACGGCTGGCACGCTGGCCGGCGCCGCGCTGCTGGCGCGCGAGTACTTCCGCCGCGTGCTGTACGGCCACGGCCTGCCGCTGCGCGTGGCCCGCCACGACCTCGTCTACGGCGCCTGCCTGGTGCTGGCTGCGGCGCTGGCGGCGCACGGGCCCTGGCCCGGTCTGGGCGTGCTGGCGGTGCTGGCCGCGGTCGGGCTGGGCAGCGCCTGGCGGCTGGCCGCCGAAAGCCGTCGCCACGAGGCCTGGGCCGCACGGGTCCAGCCGCGCCTGTGGGCCGAGCAGATCGCGCCGCTGGCGCTGTGGTCCAGCGCCGGGGCGACGATCCAGTGGGTCCTGAGCCAGGGCCAGCTCTACCTCGTCGCCGCGCTGCTGGACGTCTCGGCCGTCGCGGCGGTGGCGGCCACCCGCATGCTGCTGATGCCGGCCAACCTGCTGTCGACCGGCATCGGCTCGATGATGCTGCCGCGCACCGTGACCTGGCTGGCCAGCCATGGGCTGGTGCGGGCCCGCCAGCGGGTGCTGGTGCTCGCCGCCGGCGTCGCGCTGCTGAGCCTGGCCTATGCGCTGCTGCTGTGGCTCAACCGCGAGCGGGTCTACACGCAGGTGCTGCACCGCCAGGATGCCGGGCGCGACACCCTGCTGCTGCTGTGGACCGCCATCGTGCTGGTGACCGGCGTGCGCGACCAGCTGGCCGCGCTGGTGTCGGCGCAGGCGCGCTTCCGGGCCCTGACGCTGCTGACGTCGGTCAGCGCATTGACCGCGCTGGCGGCCGGCTGGTGGGCGCTGCACCACCTGGGCGTGGCCGGTGCGCTGGTCGGCCTGCTCGCCGGCGAGGGCCTGAGCCTGGCCGGCGTCGTCTGGCTGAGCAGCCGATCGGTCGGCCGCGTGCCCGCCTGAGCAACCGTCTTGAAGGTCAAGTGTCGTGAAGCATCGGCACCCACCTGG
>NZ_JAUZEE010000016.1 GCF_030705305.1 Leptothrix discophora
CCGTGAAGGCGGCCGCACCGTCGGTGCCGGCGTCGTTGCGAAGATCATCGAGTAAGTCTTTGCATGGCTGCCGGAGGGTCCGAACGGACCGTCCGGCATCCTGTACTGGCGGCCGCGAGGCCCCCCCGCTCTTTAAGGAATCACCATGCAAAAGCAAAAGATCCGCATCCGCCTGAAGGCCTTCGATTACGAGCTGATCGACCAATCGGCTCTGGAAATCGTCGACACCGCCAAGCGCACCGGCGCGATCGTCAAGGGCCCCGTGCCCCTGCCGACCCGCATGCAGCGCTTCGACATCCTGCGTTCGCCGCACGTCAACAAGACCTCGCGCGACCAGTTCGAGATCCGCACCCACCAGCGCCTGATGGACATCGTCGATCCGACCGACAAGACGGTCGACGCGCTGATGAAGCTGGACCTGCCGGCCGGCGTGGACGTCGAGATCAAGCTGCAGTGATGCAGCGGCGTTGAGTCCGGCCCGAGGGTCGGGCAAGACACCTCAGGACCCCTGTCGGGCGCAAGCCCGGCAGGGGTTTTTCACTTTCCGGGCCGACCTGCGCAACAGCGCACGGACGGCTGCCACGGGCCACCCGTTCGCCGGCTGGTCACACCCCTGTCATCTGCCTATGCTGGTCTTGACCAGGAGGGCACCGACATGCGCGAGGCAGGGGCACGACACGGGCACCGGACACGGCTCTGGCAACCCGACGGGCGGCTGGCGGGCATCGCCCGGATCGTCATCCTGTGCGCGGGCATCGCCGGGCTGACGCCCGCCTCGGCAGCGCGCGCCGCACCCGAGCTGGCCGAGCCGCCGGTCGCGCTGGCCTGGTCGACCGAGGAGATCGACGAGGCCACCCGCGACAACGCCGCCCCGGTGCTGGACCAGGCCCGGCGCCGGGACCAGTTCGGCTGCCGACGCCATTGCGAGCTGTTGCAGCAGGTCTTCGACCGGCTGGTGGCGCGTGCCCGCGAGGACTCGCCGCGGGCCGCGCGCATCGACTGGCGCCTCAGCGTGGTGCGGGGCGATGCGGTCGAGGCGATGGCGCTGCCGGGCGGGCATGTGATCGTCTCGGAGTCCTTCATCGACGAATCCGTGCCGGGCGAGGACGCGCTCGCCTTCGTGCTGGCGCACGAGATGGCCCACAGCATCCTCGAGCACGAACGCCAGGCGCTCACCTACGCCCGCATGCTGCTGCCGCGCCAGGTGCCGCGAACCGTCGCCGATGTCTACGTCGAGATCGACCACAACCTGGGCCTGCTCAAGGCCATGGAACCGGTCATGCAGCAAGGCGAGCTCGAAGCCGACGAGTTGGGCCTGCTGCTGGCCGCCAGCGCCGGCCACGACCCGCAGCATCAGGTGGACTTCCTGCGACGCGCGGTGGACCGGGGCGAGCCACGGCGCGCGCTGGTGCAGACCCATCCGGCGCTGGCCGACCGGCTGGCCCGGCTCGAAGCGCGCCTGCCACTGGCCGCGCGGCTGCACCGGCAAGCGCTGGACGAGCGCTGAGCCAGGCCGGACCGCAGCGCCTCGGGCGGAAGGGGCCAAACGCCAGCGGTCATCCATGCCCTGAAGTGCGGGCGGAATCGGCCACTCATGCGGCCGATGCCGCCCCGCCTGCGGCAGGACACTGCTCCGTGCCATGGCCTTGCACCCCGACCGCACCTCCCCGAATCCACGGCCCAGCGCCGCCAACGCCAACGCCACGGCGATCGACGCGAACGTGCCCGTCGACGTCGACGCGCACGTGCCCGTCGACGTCGACGCGCACGTGCAGATCGGCGTCGACGCCGAGGGCCGCGTGACCCACTGGAACGCCGCCGCCGAGCGCCTGACCGGCCGGCTGGCCGCCGACGTGCGGGGCCGCTCGCTGGCCAGCCTGCTGGGCCCCGCCGGGCCGGGTGGCCAGGCGCAGCTCGCGGCGATCGTGGAGTCGTCGGACGACGCCATCGTCAGCAAGACGCTGGACGGCATCGTCACCAGCTGGAACCGCGGGGCGCAGCGCATCTTTGGCTACACCGCCGAGGAGATGATCGGCCAGCCGATGACCTCGATCTTCCCGGCCGACCGCTACGACGAGGAGCCGCAGATCCTGGCCCGCATCGCGCGCGGCGAGAAGGTCGAGCATTTCGAGACCGTGCGGCGGCGCAAGGACGGCAGCCTGGTCCACGTCTCGGCGACCATCTCGCCGATGCGCGACGAGACCGGCCGCATCGTCGGCGCCTCCAAGATCGCCCGCGACATCACCGAGCGCATCCAGGCCGAACGCACGATCTGGCTGCAGGCCAATGTCGACACCCTGACCCAGCTGCCGAACCGGCGCCAGTTCCAGGAACGCCTGAAGCAGGAGCTGGCGCGCGCCCGCCGCAGCCACAAGCGCGTGGCGGTGCTGTTCGTCGACCTCGACCGCTTCAAGGAAGTCAACGACACGCTCGGCCACCAGGCGGGCGACGCGCTGCTGCAGGAGGCGGCCCGCCGCATCCAGGCTTCGGTGCGCGAGATCGACATCGTCGCCCGGCTGGGCGGCGACGAGTTCACCGTCGTGCTGCCCGACCTGGACGCGGCCGACGCCGCCGCCGAGATCGCACGGCGCCTGAACGCGTCCCTGTTCGAGCCCTTCGAGCTGGGCGACGTGCCGGTTCACATCTCCGGAAGCATCGGATTCGCCCTGTTCCCCGAGGACGGCGAATCGACCGACGAACTGCTGCAACACGCGGACCTCGCCATGTACGCCTCCAAACAGCACGGCCGCAACCAGGCCCGGCACTACCACCAGGCGCTGGAGACGGCCGCCCGGCAGCGCGTCACGCTGATCGCCGACCTGCGCCGGGCCATCGCGCAGGACGAGCTGTGGCTGGCCTACCAGCCCATCGTGCGGTTGTCGGACGGCGGGGTCGACCACCATGAGGTGCTGCTGCGCTGGGATCACCCTGAACGCGGCCCGATGCCGCCGGAGACCCTCGTCGCGCTGGCCGAGGAGGCCGGCCTGATGCTGCTGCTGGGCGACTGGATCTTCGACCAGGCCGTCGACCAGCTGGCACGCTGGCGCGACGAAGCGGGCGACCGGCCGGCGCGCCTGGCGCTGAACGTGTCATCGATCCAGCTGCGGGCCGAGCCGGCCTACTTCGGGCGCTGGCTGGATCGGCTGGCCGAGCGGGGCCTCGAGCCGGACCTGCTGGTGTTCGACGTGGCCGAGCCCAGCCTGGCCGCGCATGCCGAGGCCCTGGTGCCGGTGCTCGATCGCCTGCGCCAGGCCGGGCTGCGGGTCGCCATCGACGACTTCGGCAGCGGCCGCACCAGCATGGTCCAGCTGCAGCGCATGGGCGCCGAGACCATCAAGATCGACCACAGTTTCCTGCGTGGCATCGAGCATGACGCCCAGGTGCTGGCGCTCTGCGAGGGCCTGGTCGAGCTGGCCCACAAGCTGGGCCTGCGCGTCATCGCCGAGGGCGTCGAGACGGCGACACAGCGCGCCGTGCTGGAAGCGATCGGATGCGACCTCGGCCAGGGGCACCTGTTTGCCGCACCCTCACGGAACGGACAGTGTGTCAGCCATCCCGACGGTCCCGCCCTGTCCCGGACGCTGCACGCCTGAACGTACCCGCCGGCCGAGGGGCCAGCAGGCCAGCGCCGGGCCGCCCCAAGCGGCCTGCGCATCCCCTCGGGGGATCGGCCGGCGTACCCGCCGGCCGAGGGGCCATCACTTCACCTTGAAGAGCCCCCACACACCCGAGCTGATCATGGGCGTCGGGCCGTCGCGGTAATGCCAGTAGCCGCGCTTGGCGCCACCGTAGAGGCTGGCGGTCACGCCCTTGCCGGGGGCGATCAGGCTGGCGCCGGGGGCGATGAAGCGTTCGATGCCGAGGTCGGCATAGCTGTGGCCGATGACGCGGAAGCTGTGCTGGCGAGCCCGGCCGTCGGCCTGCAGCACGCGGAAGGTCACGGCTTCGCCGGCCGTCGCGCTGAACACCGGTGTCTCCACCGGCAGGCCGCGCAAGGTCGAGGGCAGGCGGCTGTCGTCGTCGGTCATCAGCGTGGCCGGCAGCATGCAGGGGTTGATGTCGCCAGCCAGTGCCAGGGCCAAGGTGCAATCGGCCGACGGCTGGCCGTTGAAGTCGATGCGCGACCACAGCGGCTCGGTGCGGTAGTTCAGCGCGCGTTCGCCCTGGTCGTACGAATCGTCGCCGTAGGCCGCCGACGGCACCGCCGTCGCGCCGCCCGCGCCCAGGCGCAGGTTCAGGCCATCCTGGTAGTGCAGGACGAACTCGCGGTAGCGGCTGCCGTCGGGCTTGCGGATGACGGCCTCGGTCGAGCGCTCGGCGCCGGTCGAGCCGGTGCCGGCCGCGTTCAGCCAGGTGCTGCCCTGGGGCTCGACGATCAGCGCGCCGATCAGACCCTGGCTGCCCTGCTTGACCACGTCGCTCATGGCCCGCAGCGGGATGGTGCCGAAGGCCTCGGGCTTGCCGCCCTTGGCCGTGCCGTTGAGCAGATCCCACTCGATCGTGCCGGCGTACCAGACCAGGTTGCGCGACTGGCCCGGTGCGACCAGCTGCTCGGGGTTGATGCCCACGTTGGCCGAGTCGCTGCTGCGCGGGTCGTAGTGGACCAGCTGTGCATGCAGGCCGATCTGGCGCGACGGCTTGACGTCGTCGACACGCAGCGAGGTGACGGTCGGCAGCGCCGCGTCGCCCGGCATGTCGGGCACCGGCAGGTTGGCCGGCAGGCGGTTGGTCAGGCGCACCGTGATGCAGTCACCCGCGTTGGCCCGCATGACCAGCGGCTCCGGCCGCAGCGTGCCGGCGCGCAGCGCGGCCACGTCGGCGGCATGCACGTACATCAGCGCGCTCGGGTCGGTGATGCCGGCGCGGCGGTTGTAGACCAGCGCACCGCCAGGCAGCAGGTCGCGCGCGGCCCAGGCCTCGACGTTGTAGGTGCGCGCGGGCGATCCGATCGGGCAACCGTTGGTGCCCAGCGCCGAGCTGACCGTGTTGATCAGGCCACCCAGCAGGCCGCCGGTCCCGCTCGACAGCGCGTTCGTCAGCGGCTGGATCAGGCCACCGGCGAGCGCGCCGGTCAGGCTGTCGACCGCGTTGGCGTCGGCATAGGTCCGCAGGATGCCCCAGGCACCGTTCCACAGCGCATCGGTGCTGCCGTAGTGGAACAGGTGGTCCATCTGCCGGGCGCCGCCGGTGACCTTGGCCAGCAGGCCGAGGTCCATCTCCATGTGCTCGGAGATGCCGATCTCCTGCGCGCCGACCCACGGGCCGCTGGCATCCGAGACCTCGCGCCGCCAGCGCTGGCCATGCATCGTGAAGACGTGCTGGACTTCCTGCGCGCCGTGGACCATCTTGACCTGCACCCGCTCGCCCTCGAAGGCACGCAGCACCGGCGTGTACGGGTCGCCGTGCACCTTCGAGCTGAAGAGGTAGGCCGGGTCGGCCCGCTGGTCGGTGTACAGGCCCGAGCGGCTGCCGTCGGACGACAGGCGCAGCGGCAGCGGCTCGTTCTTGTAGTTGACGAGGTAGGGGTTGTGGTGGCGCGCCGAGATCGCCTCGGGCACCGCCGGCGGGTCGACCGGGCGGCCGTCCTGCGTGTAGAGCAGCGCGAAGTCGGCGCTGGCCAGCATGAACTCGCGGAAGTCCGGGTGCGTCTGCGCGTCGGCCGCGCCGCGCACCAGCGCCTCGGTGCCGACCCCACCGGCCAGCGGCTGGCCACTGCGGGTGTCGAGCCACTGCGTGCCCTTGGGCTCGACCACCAGCGCGTTGTAGAAGCCGTGCTGCTGGATCGACGACGGACCGAAGTGGTCGTGCGTGAAGACCGTGCGCAGCGTGCGGTCACGGCCGTTCTTGTCGAACAGCTCGTCGGCCCACCAGCGCTGCACCGAGGTCTGGTAGCCGATCGTTGCCGGCTCGGGCAGCACGGCATGGCCGTCGACCGGGCGGACCAGGCCGTCGGCGCCCATCTGGCGGACCACGCCGCCGGGAGCCAGCGCGGCCTCGGCGCGCTCAACCAGCGCACCGCGCGCGAAGGTGCCGTCCTCGTAGTTCCAGCCGTTGCCGCCGCCGTCGGAGGCCATCACGTCGAACTTCACCAGGTGGATGTGCTGGCTGATCGTGTCGGTCGGCACCAGCGCCTGGAAGTCGTCGCGCAGCAGCACCTCGGGCGTGCGGTTGGTGTGGAAGAAGTTGATGCAGTCGCCCGAGTGGGCGCGGAAGAAGAACGGGTCGGCCGGGCGCGACTTGCCCTCGTACTCGCCGACCTGGCTGGACAGCACGTTGATGCGCGCCTGCGGGTCATGCCAGCCGGCCTTGTTGACGATCAGGTCCAGCTGGATCGCCGAGACGTCGTAGCGGCGCGTCGGCGCGGTCGCCGGGCAGGGATCGGCGAACGGTGCGCCGGGCGCGGCCGGGCGGCCGTTGACCTTGAAGGTCGCGGCCGTGCCGTCGACCGTGCGGCTGGCATGGCCACCGGCACGGGCGTGGAAGTCCATCGCCGCGCGTTCGAGCGGCGTGCCCTGGTGCGGCAGCAGCGTCAGGTCGGCCGTCTTCAGGTGCGACGACAGGTCTGCCGCGGCCACGCCGGCGCCCAGCGTGCGGGTGCCGGCGTTGATGACGTGGCGGCCCAGGCCGGTCGGGCCGAGCTGGCTGTCGGCACTCAGGTCCAGCGGCGGCTGCGGCGGGCGGTGACCGGCCGAGCCGGGCACGAAGAAGGGGAAGCCGGGCGCGGCGGCCGTGCCGTAGGTCGGCGCGGGCGCCAGCGCGGTGCCGCGGATGGGCAGCAGCGCCGGGCTGAAGGCGCCGCCGCGGGTCTGGCCGGTCAGCGGGTCGGTGCCGGGGCCGAGTTCGCCGTCGGGCAGGCGCCGGGTGCCGTCCTCCAGCACGTCATGGACCCGCCACAGGCCCCACATGCCTTGGGCGAAGTGCGGGTACATGTGGCAATGGAAGATCGCGTCGCCGACCGCGAGGTTGCGGTTGCTGCCGGTGTAGGCGATGTCGAAGCTCATGCCCTGGCGCGGGCCGAGCGTCTGGCTGTCGAGGTAGCTGGAGCGGCCGTCGCCGGCACCCGTCTTGGCAAACCACTGGTTGGCGTGCAGGTGGAAGACGTGCGTTTCCTTCACGCCGGCCTGCAACGTGCGGAACTTGACCGGGTCGCCCAGGTAGCTGTGGTGGACGTTGCCCGGATCGTCCGGGTAGCGCTGCGCCGGCGTGCCGTCGGGCTGGACCTGCACCACCATCGCAGGGTCGCCGTTGGCCCAGGAGGTCAGGAAGAAGTCCTCCAGCGCGCATTCGGCGCAGGACGCCGCCGGGCCCAGGCCGGCCCGGTTGGCCGCCACGATCGAGCCCAGGCCGCTGGCCCCGTAGTTGATGCCGAAGCCGTCGCGCAGGCCGATGCCGGCGCCGTCCGGGTCCAGCACGTCGGCGTAGGCCTGCACCGTCTTCAGCTCGTCGTGCAGGATCACGGTGAACTCGCGGAACCAGTTCTCGTTGGTCACCGCGTAGCCGTCGGACGTGACCGGCTGGTTCTGCACCACCGCGTTCAGGTCGCCATGCACCAGCTGCCAGCGCCCGCCACCGAGCGACTGGTGCAGGTTCAGCAGTGGCCGGCCGACCTGGCCGGTCAGGCTGCCGTCGCGGTCGACCGCCTCGTAGTTGATCCAGGCCGTGCCGGTGGCCTGCGCACGGGCGGCGGCCAGCACGGCGGCGCTGACCTCGCTGCGGTAGACGTCCGCGCCGGCCGGCTCGATGTTCAGGCTGCCGAACAGACCCAGCACGGTCGAGCCGCCATCGGCCTGGCCACCGGCGGGCGCACCGTTGTCGTGGAAGATCTGCGCACCCTCGCGTTCGAGCAGCAGGCGGTAGGTGATGCCCTCGCCCGGCGCGATGCCAGAGATGCCGGTCACGCGCGGGTCCCAGCTGTCGTAGCCGGTCGCGGTGGTGTCGTGGCTCACGCCGTTGAACATCATCGAGGCCAGCCGCGTGGCCGGCCGGTCCTGGCTGCCACCGACGGGATCGGCGCCCGGCGCATCGTTGCACAGCAGGTTGGTGAAGCGCACCTCCAGGCGGTCGCCGACGTTGCCACGCAGCACCAGCGGACGCGGGCGCTTGTCCTGGCGCAGCGCCACCCGGCAGGGCGTCGCGGTGGCGCCGGGCTGGTCCAGCGTCAGGCCGCTGTCGAGGTCGACCACGTCCCGCTTGAGCGCGTAGACCATGCCGTACGGGTTGTAGGAGCCGAAGCGGTTGTAGACCATGGGCTGGTCGATCGCCACGACGTCGGCCAGCACCGTGCCGGCCGGGCGGGCCTGGGCCGGCGCGAGCCAGCCGGCACTCATCAGCAGGCCCGCCAGCAGGGTCAGGCGGGCGGTCAGCGGACGTGTGGCATGCGGCCGTTGCGGCAGCGGGGAGGAAGGTCTTGTCATCGTGTCGATCCGTCGATCGGGCGCCCCGTTCGGGTCCGGTTGGGCCATACCCACCAGTTGTTCACACCCATTTGCAACCGATGGTGACAAGGCTGCGGTGACAGACCACCCGCTTGGGGGAAGTAACCCGCGACTTCATGGGGCTGAGTGGCTCGGCCGCTGTCGCTTGGGGGCATCAGCCCGCCACCGACCTGCGCAGCCCTGGACTGGCGCGACAAGCCCGATGAACACGGGCGCGTCGAGGCCCTGTCGATCGCGCCCAACCCGGCCGACCGGCGCCGCGGGCATCGATGCCGTCTTCAGCTTCTATTCAGCATTAACACAAGTCGCGCGTGACATCCTGCACGGGAACAGACGTGCATCCAGTTCGATCCCTGCTGCGTAACCCGCAGCCGGTGCCGACGCAGAAGCCACCCGAAGTGCGCAAATCCATCCCAAATTGAAGCTGGAAGCCGTCGGATCGACACAAGCATGTCGATTCGGGGCCCATCCGGCTGTCAATGCCAGCGCGATCAGCATCTGTTAAGTATTGACAAGAATCAATTCAGGCCAATTCAGCCTTTTGGGACTCCTCGCCCGCCCGATCCGGCCTTCCCCCTTGCTTCAGGGGCGCCGAAGAAAGTGCGGTCTGCGCCGAAGATAATGGGGTGATTTCCCACCGAGAGGCCCAGCCTGGCCTGCGGTGGTGACCCGCCCAGCACGTGCGGACCCGTTTTTTCGCACCTGGCAGTTCCCTTCGATTGGGTGCATGGCCCCACGACACCGTCGAGGGGCCATTTTTTTGCGCGGCCAGGGCGACTCAGGCCGCCGTCGCCACGGTCTGCGGGTCGACGTGGATCTCGATCGTCGCGTGAACGATCTCCTCGTGGACGGCCAGCCAGCGGTGCACCTCGGCCGGCGTCAGCGCGGCATCGTCGGTGACCAGAACCAGCGAGCAGGCATGGCTCGCGCGGCCGATGCGCCAGACGTGCAGGTCGGTCAGGCGCGTCGCGCCGCCCCGGCCGTGTTCGACGATGACCTCGCGGACCTCGTCGACCACCGGGTGGTCCATCTCGCGGTCCAGCAGCACCCGGCTGGTGTCCGACAGCAGACCGCGCGACCAGTGCAGCACGACCCCCGCACCGACCAGGCCGAGCACCGGATCCAGCCACGACCAGCCCCACAGCCAGCCCGCCGCCAGCGCCACCAGCGCCAGCACCGAGGTGGCGGCGTCGGTCAGCACGTGGACGTAGGCCGAGCGCAGGTTCAGGTCCTGCGGCGCGGCGGCGTCGTGGGCCTGTCCGTGGGGATGGCCGGGGTCGTGCGCATGTCCGTGCGCATGTCCGTGCCCATGCCCGTGCCCGTGGGAATGCCCGTGGGAATGTCCGTGCCCGTGCCCATGCCCGTGCGCACCGCCCAGGATCAGCGCGCAGACCAGGTTGACCCCCAGGCCGAGGCCGGCGACGACCATCGCCTCGACGTAGCGGATCGGCTCGGGCGAAAGCAGCCGCTCGACCGAGCCGACCGCCATCATCAGCGCCACGACCACCAGCAGCACCGCGCTGGTGTAGCCCGCCAGCACCTCGATCTTCCAGGTGCCGAAGGCATAGCGCGGGTCGTTGGCCAGGCGTCGGGCGCTCGCATAGGCCAGCGCGCTCAGGCCGATCGCCAGCGCGTGCGAGCTCATGTGGATGCCGTCGGCCAGCAGCGCCATGGAGCCGTAGACCAGGCCGGCGACGATCTCCACGACCATCGTCAGCAGCGTGATCACCAGCACCTGGCGGGTGCCGCGTTCGGCCGCTTCGTTGCCGGCGTCGTAGCGGTGGTCGTGCTGCCAGGGTGGGTCTTGAGGGTGGGAGTGCATGCGCGGATTCTGCGGACTTCGCAGGGCCGGACGGCCATCCCTGGTTCAGACGGATCCCCAACGCGAAGAACCACAACACGAAGAACCACAACGGAATCGGCGCGTCGACGATGCGGCACCGAAGAAACCCAAGCTGGATAGACTTGGCCGCAGCCCCACACATGCTGGCGCGGACCGTGCCAGGCGCGGCCAGCACCGTCACACCGAACGAACGATGACGTTTTTCCCGCCGACCTTGGTGCCCATGTCCGGCCTGAGCCGCCGTCAGTTGCTGGGCGGCCTGCTGGGCCTGGGTGCGGGTGGCTCGCTGACGGCCTGCAGCGAGCCGCAGCCGCCGCTGCGGCTGGGCAGCATCGTCTTTCCGACCTACGAATACGCCTTCCTGGCGCGCGAGCTGGGCTGGCTGGACGAACGCGAGGTGCGCCTGATCGAGTTGCCGGCCAACACCTTCAGCCTGCGCGCGCTGGCCGCCGGCCAGATCGACGCCTGCCAGCTCACGCTCGACGAGGTGCTGACCGCACGCGTGGCCGGCATCGACCTGGCGGTGGTGATGGTGCTGGACATCTCGGCCGGCGCCGACGCGATCTACGCCCGCGAGCCGCTGGCGCTGTCGCGGCTCAAGGGCAAGCGCATCGCGGTCGAGTCCGGTGCCAGCGGCGCGCTGATGCTGGAGGGCCTGCTCAACGCGGCGGGCCTGAAGGCCAGCGACATCCAGACCGTGCCGATCACGCTGGACCGCAGCGCCGAGGTGTTCGCCAGCGGCGAGGCCGACGTGGTGGTGTCGGCCCAGCCCTGGGCGTCGCGGATCGAGGCCGGCGGCGGCGTGCGGCTGTTCGATTCGCGCGCGATCCCGAACCTGATCGTCGACGTGCTGGCGGTGCGGCGCGAGAAGCTCGCGAGCCAGCCGGACGCGCTGCGCCACGTCGTCGCCGGCATCCTGCGGGCGCGCCAGCACCAGGTCGCCCAGCCGGAGGACGCCTCGCGGCGCATGTCGCTGCGCCTGCAGGTCGCGCCGGCCCAGGTGCCGGAGGTCTTCATGGGCCTGCGCATCCCTGGCCTGGCCGAGAACCGCCAGCTGCTGGCCCGCGGCGGGACGATGCAGCAGTCGGCCACCCAGCTGCTGCGGCTGATGCACGAGCAGGGCCTGCTGCGCCGCCTCGGCAACCTGCCGCCGAGCCTGCCGGACGACCTGTTCGACGACCGCTACCTGCCGTCGACGCTGGGGATGGCGCCATGAAGCGGACCTATTCCGCGACCATGGCCCTGCCGCTCGGTCTGGCGGTGGTGCTGCTGCTGTTGCTGCTGGCCGCCTACGCCGAGGAAAACCACCGAGGCCACCAGGAAGCGCTCGAGCGCGCCCGCTCGTCGATCGTGCGCGACGCCGAGCGGCTCGCGCTGGTGGCGCAGAACAGCCTGGAGGATCACCCCGCCCGGGTCGCCGCCGAGGTCGCGGCGGTGTCGACCGACGTGCGCGTGTCGACCGTCGCCCTGGTCGACCCGTCCAACCGCGTCGTGATGGGGCAGCGCCAGGCCTGGCGGGGCCAGCCGGCGATGGCGGTGCTCGACGGCTACAGCCCGGTGCGCTTCGAGCGGGTCGCGCGCGGGCGCATGTTCGACCTGCAGGTCGACCCGGTGGGTCGGCGGCTGTCGCTGATGCTGCCCTTCGAGCACACGGCGCCCGACGGCCGGCTGCGCGCCGACAGCGGCGGCGTGGTCTACATGAACTACGACCTCGGCTTCGAGGACCAGCTGGTCGACCACCGGGCGCTGCGCACGCTGGGCGTGCGCCTGCTCGCGCTGGTGCTGATCATCGGCCTGCTGACGCGGCTGCTGCGCCTGGCCTTCACCCGGCCGCTGGGCGCGCTGCAAGGGGCGGTCAGCCGCATCAGCGCGGCCGAGCAGGCCGGCGAGCCGGTGCCGGAGAAGGGCCCGGCCGAGCTGCGCGACCTGGCGCGCAACTTCAACCGGATGGGCGAGCGGCTGGCGCACGGCCAGCAGGCGCTGCGCACCAGCAACGCGCGGCTCGAAGGGATGATCAACGCGGCGATGGACGGGATCATCACCGTCGACAGCGCCCAGCGCATCGTCGGCTTCAACCGCGCGGCGGCGGCGATGTTCGGCTGGAGCGTCGACGAGGCGCTCGGCCGCTCGCTCGACCTGCTGCTGCCCACGCGCTACCGGAGCGGCCACGGCGCCCACATGGAGCGCTTCCGCGACAGCGGCGAGAGCGCCCGCACGATGAGCCGCAACGCGGTCGTGCACGGTGTTCGCCGCAACGGCGAGGAATTCCCGGTCGAGGCCTCGATCGCCTGCCTGGTGGTCGACGGCGAGGTCTTCTACACCGCCATCCTGCGCGACGTGACCGCCCGGGTGCAGGCCGAGCAGGAGATCCGCGCGCTCAACGCGACGCTGGAAGAGCGCGTGGCCCACCGCACCGCCGAGCTGTCGCAGGCCAACGCCCGGCTGCTGGAGCAGGAGACCGAGCTGCGCGAGGCCAAGGCCGCGGCCGAGAACTCGTCGCGCCTGAAGGCCGACTTCCTGGCCAACATGAGCCACGAGATCCGCACGCCGCTCAACGCCGTGATCGGCCTGGGCCACCTGGCGCTGAAATCGGCCACCGACGAGCGCCAGCGCGACTACCTGCGCAAGATCGGCCAGTCCAGCCAGCAGCTGCTGGGGCTGATCAACGACATCCTCGACTTCTCCAAGATCGAGGCCAACAAGCTCGACATCGAGCACATCGACTTCCAGCTCTCCAAGGTGCTGGACGACTTCTCCACCCTGATCGCGCAGCGCGCGGCCAACAAGGGCCTGGAGCTGATCTTCACGGTCGGCCGCGACGTGCCGGACCACCTCGTGGGCGACCCGCTGCGACTCAGCCAGATGCTGCTGAACTACGGCAACAACGCGGTCAAGTTCACCGAGCAGGGCGAGATCGAGCTGAAGGTCATCCGCCTGCGACCCGCGCCGCCGCAGACCGAGGACGGCGAGGTCGTGCTGCGCTTCGAGCTGCGAGACACCGGCATCGGCCTGACGCCCGAGCAGCGCGCCGGCCTGTTCCAGAGCTTCCACCAGGCCGACAGCTCGACCAGCCGGCGCTACGGCGGCACCGGCCTGGGACTGGCCATCGTCAGCCGGCTGGCCGAGCTGATGGGCGGCGAGGTCGGTGTCGACAGCGCGCCGGGCCAGGGTTCGACCTTCTGGCTGACCGCCCGCTTCGGCCTGAGCCAGCAACGCCAGTCCTGGCAACTGCCCGAACCGGACGTGCGCAACCGCCGGGCGCTGGTGGTCGATGACAACGCCACCGCCCGCCTGACCCTGTGCGACCTGCTGGAGGCCGTCGGGCTGCAGGCCCGCGCGGTCGACAGCGGCCTGGCCGGCCTGCGCGAGCTGCTGCGGGCCCAGGCCGATGGCGAGCCCTACGAGCTGGCCCTGATCGACTGGCAGATGCCCGGCATGGACGGCCTGGAGATGGCCCGCCAGATGGCCGCGCTGGCGCTGGTCAGTCCGCCGCAGAAGATGCTCGTGACCGCCTTCGGCCGCGAGGAGATCCACATCCAGGCCGAGGCCCAGGGCTTCGCCGGCGTGCTGGTCAAGCCGGTCAACGGCTCGATGCTGTTCAACGCGCTGATGCAGGTCTTCCGCAGCTCGCCGCCGCCGATCGGCACCTCGGGTCCGCAGGCTGCGCCGGCGCCGGTGCCGCTGGACCAGATGCTCGCGGCGATCCGCGGGGCGACCGTGCTGCTGGTCGAGGACCACGAGATCAACCAGCAGGTCGCGCGCGAGCTGCTGGTCGACGCCGGCCTGCAGGTCGACGTGGCCGACAACGGCCTGCGCGCGACCGAGCAGGTCGCCCGGCACGACTACGACCTGGTGCTGATGGACCTGGACATGCCGGTGATGGACGGCCTGGCCGCGACCCGGGCGATCCGTGCCATGCCGGGCCGGGCCGACCTGTGCATCGTCGCGATGACCGCCAGCGCGATGGCCGAGGACCGCCAGCGCTGCCTGGACGCCGGCATGAACGACTTCGTCGCCAAGCCGATCGAGCCCGACAAGCTGGCCCAGGTGCTGCTGGCCCACATCGCCCCGGGCATCGCGCGGGCCCCGCGCAGCGCGCCGCTGCGGCCGATCACGCGCCCGCCGCTGCCGCTCGAGAACGACGACGCGCTGGTGCTGGACGTGCCCGGCCTGGATGCCGCCGTCGGCCTGCGCCGCAGCGGCGGCAAGAAGGCGCTGTACCGGTCGCTGCTGCGCAAGTTCGTCGACAGCCATGCCGACGTCGAGCAGCGGCTGCAGGCGGCGCTGGCGCGCGGCGCGCAGGGCCAGCGTGACGGGCTCGACGAGGCCCAGCGCATCGCCCATTCGCTCAAGGGCGTCGCCGGCAACCTCGGCGCCAGCGCGGTGCAGGGCCTGGCCTCGGAGCTGGAACGGCGCCTGTCGGCCGGCGCGTCGGCCGGGCAGCTGGAGGCCGCCCTGCTGCCGCTGGGCGAGGCGCTGGCCACGCTGCTGGATGGCCTGGCGCTGCAGCTGCCCGAACGGCTCGCGCCCGATGCGCCGGCCGCGCCGGTCGACCCGCAGCAGCTGCATGAGGTCGTGACGCTGCTGGATCGCCAGCTCGACGAGGGCGACGCCGAGGCCCAGGACACCGCCGCCCGCCACGCCCCGCTGCTGGCCGCCGCGCTCGGCGACCACCACCACCGCTTCACCCACGCGATCAGCCGCTACGCCTTCGACGAGGCCCACGCCATGCTGCACGACCAGCTCGGCCACGCCCTGCGTCCGCCGGACCCGGCCACCTGATGCCCGAGGCGCCCACCATGCCGATGGAATCCCTGCTGCAACGAACCACGTCGACCATCCTGGTGGTCGACGACACGCCCGAGAACCTCGAACTGATGGCGGGCCTGCTGGCCCACGAGACGTACCGGGTGCGGGTCGCCCACAACGGCGAGCGGGCCTTGCAGCTGGCGCGCCAGCAGCGCCCCGACCTGATCCTTCTGGACATCATGATGCCGGGCATCGACGGCTACGAGGTCTGCCGCGCGCTCAAGGCCGATCCGGACACGGCCCTGATCCCGGTCATCTTCCTGACCGCCAAGGTCGAGATCGAGGACGAGACGCGCGGCCTGGCCATGGGCGCGGCCGACTACATCACCAAGCCGATCAGCCCGCCGATCGTGCTGGCCCGGGTCCGCACCCACCTGAAGCTCAAGGCCGCCTCGGACGCGCTGCGCGAGCAGAACGCCCGCCTGGAAAGCGAGGTCGCGCGGCGCACCCGCGAGATCGGCCTGACGCAGGACGTCACGGTGCAGGCCATCGCCTCGCTGGCGGAGACGCGCGACAACGAGACCGGCAACCACATCCGCCGCACCCAGCACTACGTCAAGTGCCTGGCCGAGCACCTGCGCGACCACCCGCAGCGCTACCCGCAGTTCACCGAGCTGTTGACCGATCGTCACATCGAGCTGCTCTACAAGTCCGCGCCGCTGCACGACATCGGCAAGGTCGGCATCCCGGACCGCATCCTGCTCAAGCCCGGCAAGCTCACGCCCGAGGAGTTCGAGGTCATGAAGTCGCACACCACGCTGGGCCACGAGGCCCTGCTGACGGCCGAGCAAAGCCTGGGCACCGAGCTGGACTTCCTGCGCTTCGCCAAGGAGATCACCCTGTCGCACCAGGAGAAATGGGACGGCAGCGGCTACCCGCAAGGCCTGGCCGGCGAGGCGATTCCCGTGTCGGCCCGGCTGATGGCGGTGGCCGACGTCTACGACGCGCTGATCAACCGCCGCATCTACAAGCCGCCGTTCACGCACGCCCAGGCGGTGGACATCATCCGCGAGGGCCGCGGCAACCACTTCGACCCGGCCCTGGTCGACGCCTTCCTGGCCGTGCAGGACCGCTTCGTGGCGATCGCCGAGCGCTACACCGACCCGGAATGAGGCGGGTCAACAGGCGCTCAAAAACCTAGGGTTTACGTGGATCGGAATCGTTTGGGTTTCATACAATTCCTCACATGAGCAGTACACACGAGTGCCCCATGTCGACGACCCCGCAGAACCCCGAGTCCCCCGTCACCCAGGTGATCGCCACCGTCCTGGACGTGATGCCGCAGGTCGGGCTGGCCTACCTGGAAGACGGCGAAGGCGTCGTCTGGGGCGTGACCCGCAGCACGCCCGGCGTCGCGTTCGACACGCTGGCGATCGGCCTCAGGCTGCGGCTGGCCATCACCCGCCAGGGCAGCCACGCGCTGGTCGCATCCGCCTGCCGCGACGGCCAGGCGGCCTGATCGCTCACCAGCTGCCGACGTTGGGCATCGACGCCCACGGCTCGACCGGCGTGAGCGCCGCGCCGGCCTGCAGCAGCTCGATCGAGATCTGGTCGGGCGAGCGCACGAAGGCCATGCGGCCATCGCGCGGCGGGCGCAGGATGGTCACGCCGTGGTCGACCAGGCGCTGGCAGGTGGCGTGGATGTCATCGACCTCGTAGGCCAGGTGGCCGAAGTTGCGGCCGCCGGTGTAGACCTCCGGGTCCCAGTTGTGGGTCAGTTCGACCTGGGCCTCGGACTGGCCCGGCGCAGCCAGGTAGACCAGCGTGAAGCGTCCGGCCGGGGCCTCGTGGGTGCGGATCACCTCCAGGCCCAGGGCGTCGCGGTAGAAGCGCAGCGAGGTCTCGAGGTCGGTCACGCGGACCATGGTGTGCAGGTAGCGCATCGGTTTGCTTTCAGGAATGAAGGATCGGGGAAGGTCGGGCCGACATCGGCCGCGCCTGCGGTCATCGGCCGGGTCATCGGCCGGGTCATGGGACGGGTCATCGGCTTGGTCTACCCGGCCTCGCCCGCCGGCACCAGCGCGGCGGGGTCACGCGCCAGCTGGCGGGCGGCGCGCTGCTCGCAGGCGATCAGCCAGGTGCCGAACACGCCGCAGCCGCAGACCACCAGGATGCCGAGCAGCGCCAGGCCATCGGGCAGGTGCTGGAACACCAGCCAGCCGCCCAGCGTGGCGATCGGCACCTGCAGGTAGAGGAAGGGCGTCAGCGTCGCCACGCCGGCCCGCGTGTAGGCCAGCGCCAGCAGGTAGTGGCCGGCACCGCCCAGCACGCCCATCAGGCCCATCAGCAGCCACATCGACAGCGGCTGCGACTGCCACGCCCAGGGCAGCGCCAGCGAGGTCAGCACCAGCCCGCCGAGGCCGGACCAGACATGCGTCGTGGCCGCGAGGTCGGTGCGGGCCAGCGTGCGGGTGAGGATCTGGAAGGCCGCGCTGAGCACGACCAGCACCAGTGGCAGCAGCGTGCTCAGGTGCAGCACCTCGCGGGACGGCCGGATCACCAGCAGCGTGCCGGCGAAGCCGCCCAGCAGGCAGGCCCAGCGCCAGACCGAGACCCGCTCGCCCAGGCCCCAGGCCGCGACCACGGTCATCAGCAGCGGCGTCAGCATCATCACGGCGGTGAACTCGCCGACGTGCAGGGTGCCCAGGCACAGGAAGGCCAGGCCGTTGCAGCCCACCAGCAGCAGCGCGCGCAGCGCCTGCCCGCCGGGCTGGGCGGTGCGGAACAGCGCCCGGCCGTGCTGCGGCCACATCAGCGCCAGCGACAGGATGTTCTGGACCACGTAGCGCACCCAGATCGCCAGCGCCACCGGCACCGAGGCGGCGGCCACCTTGCCGCTGGTGTCGAGCCCGCCGAAGCAGACCACGGCGGCCACCAGCAGCGCGATGCCGGCGGTCTCGGAGGGGACGCGGCGATCGATCGGCGGGGTGTCTGTCCGGGTGTCTGTCCGGTTGGCGGAATCGGGCCTGCTCATGTCCGCGATGTTGACACCGCCACCCCGATCACGCAGCGGCGAGCACCGTTCCCGAACACGACCCCAGGCCGATGCGGCGGGCGCCGGGCCGCTCGCCCCAGGCCCGCAGGATGACCGTGTCGCCGTCCTGCAGGAAGGTGCGGGTCTCGCCGCCGGGCAGTTCCAGGGCGCGCTTGCCGCCCGCACTCAGCTCCAGGATCGAGCCGCCCTGGTCCGGCGCCGGGCCCGACAGCGTGCCGCTGCCGAGCAGGTCGCCGCTGCGCAGGTTGCAGCCGCCGACGCTGTGGTGCGTGACCAGCTGGGCGAAGGTCCAGTAGGCCGCCTGCAGCGTGCGGCTGGTCGACAGCCGGTGCGGTGGCAGGCCAGCCGCGCGCATCGCGGCGGTCTGGATCTGCACCTCCAGCACCAGGTCGAGCTGGCCGGCGGCGCGGTTGCCGGCCGCGTCGAGGTACGGCAGCGGCCGCGGGTCCTCGGCGGCCCGCACGAAGGGCGCGCGGAAGGGCGCCAGCGCCTCCATCGTGACGATCCACGGCGACACCGTGCTGGCGAAGTTCTTGGCCAGGAAGGGGCCCAGCGGCTGGTATTCCCAGGCCTGCACGTCGCGCGCCGACCAGTCGTTGAGCAGCACGATGCCGAACAGGTGGTCCTCGGCCTCGTCCAGCCCGATCGACGTGCCCAGCGCGTTGCCGCGGCCGATCACCGCGCCCAGCTCCAGCTCGTGGTCGAGCCGGCGGCTCGGGCTCAGGATGGGCTCGGCATGGTCCGGCCCCTTGACCTGGCCGCGTGGCCGGCGCACCGGCGTGCCGCTGACGACGATGGACGAGCTGCGGCCGTGGTAGCCGATCGGCACCCACTTGTAGTTGGGCAGCAGCGGTTGGTCGGGCCGGAACAGCGTGCCCACCGTCGTGGCGTGGTGGATGCCGGTGTAGAAGTCGGTGTAGTCGCCAATCTCGCAGGGCAGCGCCATCCCGGCCTGAGACTGCGGCCGCAGCGCACCGGACAGCGCCGCCTGCATCGGCGAGCCCGCGCGCAGCGCCCGGCTCAGCGCCAGCCGCAGCGCCCGGTGCGGTGCCGGGCCCAGGCCCATGAAGCCGTTCAGGTCACCGCTCGCCAGCTGCGCCAGCAGCGGCTGCACCTCGGCCGGCCAGCCGGGCGCGGACGCCGCGAGCGACAGGTCCAGCACCTCGTCGCCGATCGCCACGCCGACCCGCAGGGCCACGCCTGGGCCGCCCGGCGCCACCGGGCGGAAACGGCCGAACGGCAGGTTCTGGATCGGGAAGTCGGTGTCGGCCACGTTGGCCGACGCCACCCAGCTGGTCAGCCCGGCATCGTGGGTCTCGTCGATCGCCGCGATCACTGCTTGAACTCCCGCTGGTGGAAGAAGGCGGCGTGCGCGGGTGCGCGCTTGGTGCGGCTCCAGTCCTCCAGCATCTGCCACTTCACCGCGTCCATGCGGCGCAGCATGTCGGCCTCGTCCGGGTCCGGGCAGGCCAGTTCGAGCCGATGCCCGTTCGGGTCGAAGAAGTAGATCGAGTGGAAGGCGCCGTGGTCGGTCACGCCGAGCACGTTCACGCCCTCGGCTTCCAGGTGGGTCTTGAAGGCCAGCAGTTCCTCGCGGTCCTGGACCCGGAAGGCGATGTGCTGGACCCATTCCGGCGTGTTCGGGTCGCGGCCCATCGGCGGCTTGGTCGGCAGCTCGAAGAAGGCCAGCACGTTGCCGTGGCCGGCGTCCAGGAAGATGTGCATGTAGGGATCGGGCTCCTTGGTGCTGGGCACCAGGTCCTCGGCGATCGCCAGCATGAAGTCCATCTTGAGCATGCGGCCGTACCACTCGACGGTTTCCCTGGCGTCGCGGCAGCGGTAGGCGACGTGGTGGATGCGGTCGATCTTCATGGGTCGTTCTCCAGTCGGATGGGTCGGATCAGGCGATGCCGTCGCGGGCGACGGCGAGCGCCTCGCGCAGCACGCGCAGGTCGCCGATGTGGTTGGCCAGCAGCAGCACCAGGCGGGCGTTGAGCTGCTCGCTCTGCTCGTCGTCCAGGTCGCGGTGGCTGTCGATCAGCGCTTCGTAGAAGTCGTCGCCCGGCGTGTAGGCGCGCAGCTGGCGCTGGCCGGGGATGCCGAAGTTCGGCTGGGTGTTGAGGTGTTGCAGCGACATGGGCGGGCCTCCCCGGTTCAGTTCAGTTCAGTTCAGGCACAGCGCGCGGGCCAGAGCGGCCTGCAGCGCGGCCGCGTCGAAGCGGCGCCAGCGGGCCGCCACATGCTGGTCCGGCCGGATCAGGTAGACCGTGCCGGGGCGGGCATCGCAGCGGCGGGCGGCGAGGCCCTCGCTGTCGATCAGCTCGCCGGCCACCACCAGCGAGCCCGGCTGCTTGACGCGCCGCACGGTCAGCGGCACCGGCGTGGCCGGCAGCTCGATCGCGGCGTCGCCGAACACCAGCAGCGTGAAGCCACCGCCGACCTGGCGCAGCAGCCAGTCGGCCTGGCCGTTGCGCACCACCGGGGCATCGCTGAGCGGCGCGCCCGGCACCATCCAGCCGTCGAAAGGCTCGGCATCGGGCGTGTTCAGCGCCGAGCCGGTCAGGAAGGTCGGCACCGACAAGCGGCCGGAATTGACCAGCGCACGGGCAAACGGGTGCTGGCGCGCCAGCCCCAGCACGGCATTGCGGAAGGTCTTCGAGACCCGGCTCTTGGGCGTGATGAAGTCGGTCGAGCGGGTGCTGTTGCGGATGTTCTCGTCGGCCGCGACGACCCGTTCGTCCGAGTAGCTGTCGAGCAGCGACTCGGGCGCCACGCCGTCGATCACCGCCTTGAGCTTCCAGCCCAGGTTGTCGACATCCTGGATGCCCGAGTTCGCACCGCGCGCGCCGAAGGGCGAGACCTGGTGCGCCGCGTCGCCCGCGAACAGCACCCGGCCGTGGCGGAAGCGCGTCATGCGGCGGCACTGGAAGGTGTAGACGCTGACCCACTCCAGCTCGAACTCGCAGCCGTCGCCCAGCATCTGGCGGATGCGCGGGATGACGCGCTCGGGATTCTTCTCCTCCTCCGGATCGGCGTCCCAGCCGAGCTGGAAGTCGATGCGCCAGACGTTGTCGGCCTCGCGGTGCAGCAGCACGCTCTGGCCGCGGTGGAAGGGCGGGTCGAACCAGAACCAGCGCTCGGCCGGGAAGTCGGCCTTCATCACCACGTCGGCGATCAGGAAGCGGTCCTTGAAGACCTGGCCCTCGATCTCCAGCCCCAGCAGACGGCGGATCGGGCTGCGCGCGCCATCGGCCACGACCAGCCAGTCGGCGTCGAGCGCGAACACGCCGTCGGCCGTCTCGACCTGAAGGCGCGCGCCGGCGCCGTCCGGGCTCACGCCGACCACCTTGTGCTTCCAGCGCAGCTCGATGCCGGGCAGTTCGGCGGCGCGCTGGAGCAGGAACTCCTCCAGGTAGTACTGCTGCAGGTTGACCATGCCGGGGCGCTCATGGCCGGCCTCGGCGACGAGGTCGAAGTGGAAGACCTCCTCGGTGTCGAGGAAGGTCCGGCCGACGTTCCAGGTCACGCCCTTGTCGACCAGTGCCTGGCCGCAGCCCTGGCGGTCGAGGATCTCCAGCGTGCGCTGGGCGTAGCACAGGCCGCGCGAGCCGATGCTGACGGTGTCGTCGTCGTCCAGCAGCAGCACCGGCAGGCCCTGCTGCGCCAGCTCGATCGCCGCCGCGATGCCGACCGGCCCCGCGCCGACCACCACCACCGGCCGGCGCGGCACCGGCGCGTCGGCGGTGGCGTCCAGCTCGGGCGGCCGGCGGTAGGCGAAGCTCGGGTAGGTGTAGGTCGACAGCACGGTTCAGCCCTCCAGCGTTTCCCACATCTGGCGGTCGCGCTCGGCCGTCCAGATGCGCGGGTCGGCATGCGCGGTCGCCTCGTCGTAGCAGCGCGTCACGTCGAAGGGCATGCAGTGGTCGAAGATGACCCAATGGCCGTACGTCGGCTTGAGCGCCGCATAGGTGTCCTTGTAGACCGCGTTGAGCGTCTTGCCGGCATCGACCCCGGCCTTGACGTGGGTCCAGACGTCGGAGATGAAGTCGCGCGTGCCCTTCAAGCCGGCCTGGACCTGCTCGGGCGTGGTCAGCGCCGCGCCACGGCCGGGCACCAGCGCGCGCGGTTGCAGCGCGGCGATCTGGTCGAGCGTCTTCGGCCAGTCCTGGAAGTAGGCGTCGCCGGCATAGGGCGTGGCGTCGAACTCGACCAGGTCGCCGGAGAACAGGATCTTCTGCTCGGGCAGCCAGGCCACCGTGTCGCCCTTGGTGTGGCCGCGGCCGAGCTGGATCAGCTGGACCTCCAGCTGGCCGAGCCAGAGGCTCATGCGGCCGGTGAAGGTGATCGTGGGCCAGGTCAGGCCGGCGGGCACGCTCTCGACGTTGCGGAACAGGCGCGGGAAGCGGCCGATCTCGCTGGCCTTGTCCTGCTCGCCGCGCTCGACGATCAGGTCGTAGGTGTCGCGGCTGGCGATGATGTGCTCGGGCTGGTAGGCGCTCGCGCCCAGCACGCGCACCGCGTGGTAGTGGCTCAGCACGACGTACTTGATCGGCTTGTCGGTGACCTCGCGGATGCGCCGGATCACGTCCTGCGCCATCACCGGCGTGGCCTGGGTGTCCAGCACCATCACCGCGTCGTCGCCGACGATCACGCCGGTGTTCGGGTCGCCCTCGGCGGTGTAGGCGTAGGCGTTCTCGGACAGGCGGGTGAAGCTGACCTGCTTCTCGACGAGGTCGGCCTGGCTGGCGAAGGCTTTGGTGCTCATGGTGGCGGCGGCTGGGTTGGGGAAGGCGGGGCAGGGGTCGTCGAACCCGGGTCGTGGACAGGCCAACGGACAAAGTTCGCCGATGTCTAACGAGTTCGACTTATCCGAACGAGGCTTGATCTTAGGCAACCCGTTTGCTAATGTCTAACTCATTCGTCTACGTGAAAACCCGAGCCCGCCCGTGACCGACGCCGCCCTGCCCCTGAACCTCGATGCACCGGACCCCGTCGAGGCCGACGCCGACAGCGCCGCGCCACGTGGCCCGCGCGGCATCCAGAGCGTGGAGGTCGGCGGGCAGTTGCTGATCGCGCTGGCCCACGTCGGCCGGCCGATGGCGCTGAAGGACCTGGCGCGCGAGGCCGGCATGGTCCCGGCCAAGGCCCATCCCTACCTGGTGAGCTTCGGCAAGCTCGGCCTGGTGGTGCAGGACGCCGGCAGCGGCCACTACGGGCTGGGGCCGCTGGCGCTGCAGCTGGGCCTGATCAGCCTGCAGCAGTTCGACCCGGTGCGGCTGGCCAGCGCCGAGCTGCCGGCGCTGGCGCAGCAGGTCGGCCACACGGTCGCCATCGCGGTCTGGGGCAACCGCGGGCCGACCGTCGTGCGGCTGGAGGAAGGCCCGACCGCCGTGCACGTCAACATGCGCCACGGCACGGTGGTGTCGCTCGACGGCACGGCCTCGGGCCTGCTGTTCGCCGCCCACCGGCCGGCCGCCGAGGTCGCCCAGGTGCTGCGCGCCGAGAGCGGCCACGCGCCCGATGCCGGCTTTGCGGCCACGCTGGCGCAGGTCCGTGCCCAGGGTTGGGCGGCGCGTGTGGACGGCTCGATGCCCGGCGTCAGCGCGCTGGCCACGCCGGTGTTCGACGGCTTCGGCGCGATGGTCCTGGCGCTGGTGGCGATCGGCCCGAGCGCCGCGTTGCCGGTCGACGCCGCCAGCCCGCTGCTCGCGCCGCTGCGCGACGCCGCCCAGGCGATCTCGCGCCGGATCGGCTGGCGCGGCTGACGGTCGGGCGCAGGGTCTTTCAGATCGGCGTCCCGTTGTTGCACCAAAGGTACGAATTGCAACAACAACCGCTCCAAATCTGACAAAACGGGGCATCAGGATGAACTGAGAGCCCCAGATCCCAAGCGTTACAAGATCGATTGCGTTTTCGACATCGTGGCCAGGGTCCCGCGCCGATAAACTCACATTTGTTAACAGACTGTTTCATATCGGGTGATGGATTTTGCGATTTGCCCATCGCGGGATCCAGACATCCAAGAGGCAAGGTGCCCTGGCGACGGGGTGAGAGCGGCAGTCCAGGCTCGGTGCGATCCATGTCCGGGCCGGTCCAGTCGCCAAACCTGGCCCGTTTCGAAGGGGTTGCTCGAACCGGAGCAGGCCATCGGCGTCGACCCATCGGCGATGCCGGCGGACCTGCCGGACCGGACACAAGGTCATCCGCCTTGTTCCAGGTCGATCCGGCCCGAGCGCACGGTCTTGGCCCACCGGCCTCCTGATGCGAAGGACCTCTCCATGGATGCTCACGACGACCTTGCCCGCCTGTTCCGACAGGTCGGCGCCGTTTCCGACGGATACCGCGAATTCGACGCACCGGCCCTGCCGGACCTGCTGCCCGAGCTGCCCGAGCTGCCGCAAGCATCGCCGCCCATCTCGCTGGCCGAACCCGGCACGCCGCTGACCCTGGGCGTGCTGCAACCGGTCGGCTCGCACCCCAAGGCGCAACCGATCGCCCGCGGCGAGGCCTACGCCCGCATCGCCGCCGCACGCTACGGGCTGCCGGACGCCTCGCCGGGCTGATGCCGGCTGATGCCAGCTGATGCCGGCCCGCCCCCGCTCACGACCCGTCCCCACCGAATCCCGATCCGGATCACGCACCGCCCTGGCGGCGCGGGACGGCGTCCGTGCGCGCCCGGCCGGTCTGCCGTGACCGAGCGGCCGACGCAGCTCGCAGCAGGCTTTCCCGTTCCCGATCCCCTTTCCCTTCTCCTGATCGCCACGCCACCATGTCCACCTCCGGATCCGCTCCACCCCCGTCGAGCCCGCCGGCCCGCGCCGCCCAGCGCCGGCCCGCGACCTCGCACCTGCGACCGCTCTGGCTGGTGCCGCTGCTGCTGGTCGCGGTCTTCCTGCTGCTGGTGGTCATCGCCGCGCCGCTGAACCTGATCGAGCAGGTCGTCTTCGGCCTGGTGACGCTGCTGATCGCGATGGTGGTCAAGCGCTGGCCCGGCCGCACCGCGACGCTGGCGCTGACCTGCGTGTCGCTGGTCATGTCCAGCCGCTACCTGTACTGGCGGCTGTCCGAGACCATCGACTTCGGCGCCGGCCTGGACACCTTCTTCAGCATGGGCCTGATCGCCGCCGAGATCTACGCCTGGCTGGTGCTGGTGCTGGGCTACTTCCAGACCATCTGGCCGCTCGGCCGCAAGCCGGTCGCGATGCCCGCCGACATCGACCAGTGGCCGACCATCGACGTGCTGATCCCGACCTACAACGAGCCGCTCAAGGTCGTGAAGCCGACCGTGCTGGCCGCGCTGGCGCTGGACTGGCCGCGCGAGAAGCTCAACATCTGCCTGCTCGACGACGGTCGGCGCGACGAGTTCCGCGTCTTCGCCGAACAGGCCGGCGTGCGCTGGATCACCCGCCCGGACAACAAGCACGCCAAGGCCGGCAACATCAACGCGGCGCTGAAGCAGACCTCCGGCGACCTGGTCGCGATCTTCGACTGCGACCACATCCCCACCCGCTCCTTCCTGCAGATGACGGTCGGCTGGTTCCTCAAGGACCGCAAGCTGGCGATGCTGCAGACGCCCCACCACTTCTTCTCGCCCGACCCCTTCGAGCGCAACCTCGGCACGCACCGCCACGTGCCCAACGAGGGCGAGCTGTTCTACGGCCTGGTGCAGGACGGCAACGACCTGTGGGACGCCGCCTTCTTCTGCGGTTCCTGCGCGGTGCTGCGCCGCGACGCGCTGCTCAAGATCGGCGGCATCGCGGTCGAGACCGTCACCGAGGATGCCCACACCGCCCTGAAGCTGCACCGCGCCGGCTGGACCACCGCCTACCTGAACCTGCCGCAGGCGGCCGGCCTGGCCACCGAGAGCCTGTCGGCCCACGTCGGCCAGCGCATCCGCTGGGCCCGCGGCATGGCGCAGATCTTCCGCATCGACAACCCGCTGGTCGGACGCGGCCTGAGCCTGGCCCAGCGCCTGTGCTACGTGAACGCGATGCTGCACTTCTTCTACGGCCTGCCGCGGCTGATCTTCCTGACCGCGCCGCTGGCCTACCTGTTCCTGGAGGCCCACGTCATCAACGCCTCGGCGCTGATGATCGCGGCGATGGCGCTGCCGCACCTGGTGCACGCCAACATGACGAACTCGCGGGTGCAGGGCCGCTTCCGCCACTCGTTCTGGGCCGAGGTCTACGAGACGGTGCTGGCCTGGTACATCCTGCGCCCGACCACGCTGGCGCTGATCAACCCGAAGGCCGGCTCCTTCAACGTCACGCCCAAGGGCGGCCTGGTGGCCTCGCGCTACATCGACTGGCAGATCGCGCGGCCCTACCTCTTCCTGCTGGTGCTCAACATCGCCGGCCTGGTGGTCGGCGGGCTGCGGCTGTTCTGGTGGCCGGCCCCGGAGATCGAGACCATCGTGCTGAACCTGGTCTGGACGGCCTACAACATCGTCATCGTCGGCTCCGCGCTGGCCGCCGCCGCCGAGGCCCGCCAGGTGCGCGGCTCGCACCGCGTGGTGCTCGACATCCCCGCCACGCTGTGCCTGGCCGACGGCCGCAGCCTGCCGGGCCGCACCTCCGACGTCTCCGAAGGCGGCCTGCGCCTGCGGCTGGAGGACGGCACCGCCGTCGCGCCCGACACCGCCGTGCAGGTGGTGCTGTACCGGCGCGGGCTGGCCTCGGCCTTCGACGCCCAGGTGGTCGACACCGACGGCGGCCAGCTGCGGCTGCGCTTCGGGCCGATGTCGCTGGCGCAGGAATCGCAGCTGGTGCAGTGCACCTTCGCCCGGGCCGATGCCTGGCTGACCCGCCCGGCCCAGCGCACCGACGACCGGCCCTTCATCTCGATGTTCCGCGTCATGGCGCACGGCCTGCGCGGCTGCGCCCAGCTGCTGCCCTGGCGGCGCGAGAGCCGCCCGGCCCCGGCCGATGGTCCCGACGCCTGATGGCGGATGCCCGACGTTCGACGTGAAAGCCGCCATGACTTCCCCGCACCTGTCCCCTTCCCTGGCCAGCCACCGCCGGCTGCGCCATGCCGCGCTGGCCATCGCCGCCTCGGCGGCGCTGCTGGCGCCACCGGCCGTCACGCCGGCGCTGGCCCAGCCCGGCCGCCCCGTGCCGGCCCCCCTGGCCGCTGCCCCGGCCACGCCCGCCACCGCACCGCGCCCGGTCGCCTTCACGCTGCGCCAGCTCGGCCAGACCGAGCCGCGCCGGCTGTTGCCGCTGGACGGCGGCCACACGGTGCCCTTCTCGGTCCGTGCCGACGAGGTCGTGACCCGGCTGGTGCTGCGCCTGGACCTGGGCCTGTCCAGCGAGCTGGCCCTGCAGCAGGCGCTGCTGCGCGTCACGGTCAACGACGAGACCGTTGCCGAGCTGCCGGTCGAGCGCGACGGCAACGTCGCCCGCATGAGCCGCGAGATCGAGATCGACCCGCGCCTGCTGAGCGACCACAACCGCATCGGCGTGGCCCTGGCGATGCCGCGTGAGCGGCTGTGCAACCGGGTCGACCGCGAGCGCCTGTGGGCCCAGGTCCTGCCGGAATCGCTGCTGACGATGACGGTCGCCCCGCTGCCGGTGGCGGCCGACCTGGCGCTGCTGCCCGCGCCCTTCTTCGACGACCGCGACAACCGCCGGCTCGACCTGGCGATGGTCCTGCCCGAGCAGCCCGGCGCGCGCGTCCTGCAGGCAGCCGGCGTGCTGGCGTCCTGGTTCGGCGTGCAGGCGAGCTACCGCGGCGCGACCTTCCGCAGCCAGCTGGGCGGTGCGCTGCCGGCCTCGCATGCGGTCGTGCTGGCGACGCCGCAGAGCCGCGTGCCGGGCATCGTGCTGCCGCCGATCGACGGCCCGACGCTGGCGGTCGCCGAGCATCCCGGCCAGAGCGGCGCCAAGCTGCTGCTGGTGCTGGGCCGCGATGCCGACGAGCTGAAGTGGGCCGCCGACGCGCTGGCCACCGGCCGGCTCGGCCGCGCCGGCGACTTCCGCGGTGAACGCCTGCGCGTCGGCCCGCCCCAGGCGCACGCGCCGCGCAAGCCCTACGACGCGCCGCGCTGGCTGCCGACCGACCGGCCGGTGCGCTTCGACGAGATCGAGCGGGTCTCGCGGCTGTCGGGCGTCGGCCCGCACCCGGCCCCGCTGGACCTGACGCTGCGCCTGCCGCCGGACCTGCACTTCGCCCGCCAGGCGCGTGTGCCGGTCGACCTGCGCTGGTACCACACGCCGCCGCCGCAGGCCGATCGCTCGGGCCTGCACCTGGCCTTCAACGGCACGCCGATCCGCAGCTTCACGCTTGAGCCGGCCGGCCGTTTCGGCCTGCCCGACGGCATCGGCCGCCAGCACAGCGGCGCGGGCGCGGACCTGCTGGAGCAGCGCAGCAGCCGCGTCGCCGTGCCTGGCGGCCTGGTCAGCCGGCTGCCCGAAAGCCGCTTCAGCCTGCGCTTCGACTACGACGCGCCGATCGACGACCCCTGCGCCACCGTGCAGGCCGGCGGCCAGCAGCGCACTGGCATCGACGGCGGCTCGACGATCGACTTCTCCGGCGTGCCGCACTTCATCGGCCTGCCCGACCTGGCGGCCTTCGCCAACAGCGCCTTCCCGTACAGCCGACTGGCCGACCTGGCCGGCACCGCCGTGCTGCTGCCGGACGCACCGGAGGCCACCGAGATCGACGTCTACCTCGACCTGATGGGCCACGCCGGCCGCAGCACCGGCACCGCAGGCGTCGCGGTGCAGGTGGCCTTCGGCATGGACACGCTGACGCTGCAGGACCGCGACCTGGTCCTGATCGGCACGCCGACCCGCCAGCCGCTGCTGCGCCACTGGGCCGATCACCTGCCCATGCACCTGGACGCCCGCAGCGAGCCACCGCCGCCCAGCCTGTGGCGACGCCTGACCGGCCTGCTGCCGGGACAGGACGGCGGCCCGCTGCCGGGCTACCGCACGGCGGCCGGCGGCGCGGCGATGCTGGGCTTCGAGTCGCCGCTGGCGGGCGGGCACACCGTCGTCGCGCTGACCGGCAGCGACAACGCCCAGCTGCGCACGGTTTCCAGCCTGTTCATCGAGCCGGCGCTGATCGCCCGCACCCGCGGCGCGGCCACGCTGATCGAGTCCGACGGCCTGCGCAGCATCGACGGCGGCGTGACCTACCACGTCGGCAACGTCGGCCTGTTCGACCGCCTGCGCTACACGCTGGCCCAGCAGCCGCTGACGCTGGCGCTGCTGAGCCTGCTGCTGGCGGTCGTGCTGGCGCTCACCGGTGCGGCGCAGCTGCGCCGCCTGGCCGCACGCCGCCTGGTTGCCGCCGACGCACCGATGCCTTCCGATCCGCCCCTGATGCGCCCCGCGCCGGAGCCCCGCCCATGACCCCGCGACTCACCGCCCTGGCGTCCGCCCTGGCCCTGGCTGGCCTGACCGCACCGCTCGCGACGGCCGCCACCGCGCAGCCGGCCGTCTCGCCCGGCACGACCAGCGCCACACCGGCCTCCTCCACCGCCTCCACCGCATCGGCCGGCCCCGCCGCCGACAGCACCGCCGTCCGCACCCTGGTGTCCCAGGCACGCCGCTGGCAGGAACGCGGCCGCGCCGACCTGGCCGCCGCCGCCTGGCGCAAGCTGCTGGCCTTCGAGCCGCAGAACGCCGAGGCGCTGCAGGGCCTGGCCCAGGCCCAGATCGACCTCGGCCAGCCCGAGGAATCCGCCGCCACGCTGGCCACGCTGCGCAAGGTCCGTCCGGACCATCCCGGCCTGCGCCGGCTGGAGGCCCGCCAGCGCGAAGGCGCGGCCGGCGACACCGGCCAGCTGCAGAAGGCCCGCCAGCTCGCCAGCGCCGGCCAGTACGACGCCGCCGCGCGCCAGTACGAGCTGCTGCTGGCCGACCCGAACCCGCAGGGCGCGCTCGCCATCGAGTACTACCAGACGCTGGCCGGCACCTCGCGCTGGGACGAGGCCCGGCGCGGCCTGGAACGCCTGGCGCAGGCCGAGCCCGAGGACGTGCGCATCCGCCTGGCCCTGGCCAAGGTGATGAGCTACCGCGAGCCGAGCCGCCGCGACGCCATCACCCGCCTGGCCGCGCTGAGCCAGGCCGGCGACGCCGGCGGCACGGTCTCGCCGTCGACGCCCAGCCCGGCGCAACGCCAGGAGGCGCGCGAGGCCTGGCGCCAGTCGCTGCTGTGGCTGACGCTCAAGCCGGCCGATGCGGCGTTGCTGCGCGATCACCTGGAACAGGCCGGCGAGGACAGCGCCGTGCGCGGCCGGCTCGACGAGCTGCTCAAGGGCAGCGACGAGGCCCGGCGGCAGGCCGAGGCGCGCGAGCGCGATCCGCGCGTGGTCAGCCGCCGACAGGGCTTCGACGCCCTGCAGAAGGGCGAGCTGGCCGGTGCCGGCGAGCGCTTTGCCCGGCTGCTGCAAACGAGCCCGAAGGATCCCGACGCGCTCGGCGGCCTGGGCGTGGTGCGGCTGCGCGAAGGCCGCTACGGCGAGGCCCGCGAGCTGCTGGGTCAGGCCGTCGCGCTGAGCGGCGAGGCGCGCAGCCCGTGGCGTGGTGCGCACGTCAACGCCCAGGTGCGCATGCTGCTGCAACAAGCCGAGACGGCCCGCGCCGCCGGCCGCCACCAGGCCGCGCTGGACACGCTGCGGCAGGCCACCCAGCTCGACGCCCGCGATCCCCTGCCCTGGGTCGAGGCCGGCGACGTGCAGGCCGAGCTGGGCCACTGGGCCGCCGCCGAAGGCCACTACCGGACCGCCCTGCCGCTCGACCCGCCGCAGCCCGATGCCTGGCGCGGCTGGACCCGCGCGATGCACGCGCTGGGCCGCAGCGACGAGGCCCGCGTGGCGATCGATGCGCTGCCCGAAGCCCGCGTCCAGGCCGTCGGCGGTCGCGCGCCGCTGCAGGCGCTGCTGCTCCAGCAGGACGCCGCCGCGTCGAGGCAGCGCGGTGACCTGGCGCGCGCCGAGGCCCAGCTCGACGAGGCGCTGCGCCTGAATCCGCAGGACCCGTGGCTGCGCCTGAATCTGGCCCAGCTGCAGTCGGCCCAGGGCCGGACGGACGACGCCCGCTGGCTGATGGACGACCTGGCGGCGCAGAACCCGCGCGGCGGCGACGCCTGGTTCGCGCTGGCGCAGTGGCAGGCCGACCAGCAGGCACCCGTCGCCGGCCTGCAGGCGCTGGACCGCATCGCACCCGCCGAACGCCGCCCCGAGATGGCCAAGCTGCACCGCCAGCTGCGCGTGCAGCTCGGACTGGCCCAGGCCCGCGAGCTGGGCGCGCAAGGCCAGGGCGTGGCCGCGCTGGCCGCGTTGCAACGAGCCCAGGCCGACGCCGGCCGCGAACCGGAGCTGCTGGCCAGCGTCGGCAACGCCTATGGCGAGGCCGGCCACACGGCGCGCGGGCTGCAGCTGCTGCGCAGCGCGCTGTCGCAGGAGCGCGGCCAGGACCGCGGCCAGGCCGGCGCACGCGACGTCGGCGCCCGGCTGCAATACGCCCAGCTGCTCGACAGCGCCCGCCAGGACAGCGAACTCGCCAGCCTGCTGTCGACGCTGGCCGGCCAGGCGCTGTCGCCGGCCCAGCGCGACCAGCTCGATGGCCTGCGCGTCGGCCTGACGCTGCGCCAGGTCGACCGCCTGCGCGAGAGCGGCGACACCGCCGCCGCCTACGAGCAGCTCGAACCGATGCTGCAGGAACGCCCCGGCGACAGCCGGCTGGCGCTGGCGCTGGCGCGGCTGCACGTCGCCGTCGGCGATCCGGCCCAGGCGCTGGATGTCGTCGACGCGGTGCTGGCGACCGAACCCGGCAGCCTCGACGCCTGGCTGGCACGCGCGGCTGCGGCCACCGCCGCCGACGATCCGGCGCTGGCGCTCGCCTCGCTCGACGAGGCCGCCCGCATCGCCCCCAACCACCCGCGCGTGCTGGCCGAATACGGCCGCCACCACCGCGCCCGCGGCGAGCTGCGGCTGGCGGCGGACTACCTGCGTGCGGCCATCGCGGCGCAGCGACCGGGCAGTCCGGTCTCGCCCGGCGGGGCCCGCACGCCGCTCCGGCGTGGCTCGCAGGAACGCCCGGCCGAGCCGGACGCCAGCTGGGGTCGCCCGATCGGCAGCGGCCTGCCGGCCATGCCGGCGCTGAACCCGCTGCTGTCGGTCCCGACCGCATCCAGCGATGCCAGCTCGACGCTCGCGCTGGGCCAGACCGCCGGCCAGCGTCCGCTGCGTGGCAACCCGGCCGCCCTCGCGGCAGCGAATTCGGCGGCCAGGCCATCGGCGGTGCTGCAGACCTCCACCGAAGCCTGGCTGCGCGGCGCACAGGCCGAGCCGGTGTCCGGCGCCGCCGGCGCGCCGTCCGGGTACGGCCCAGGCCAGCCGCGCGACGCAGCCGGCGCCTGGGACGCCGGCCCGCGCCAGCCGCGCCCGGCCGCAGGCATGACCAGCGCCAGCCCGGCTGACCTGTTGGCCGACCTGCCGCCGACGTCGGCGGGCATCCCCGCCGCGACGTTTGCCGGTGCGCCCGCCGGTCTCGCCGGCAACCGCACCGCGCCGGGCCGCCTGCCGCCGCCGCGTGGCACGGCCGCCGCCGAGCGGCTGGCGCAGGCCGAGGCGGAGGCCGGGGCGGCACCGCTGGCCCCCGTCTCGCCGCTGTCGCCCTCGCCGCGCCTGGCGCTGTCCAAGGGCCTCAACGACGAGCTGGCCGAGGTGCTGGCCGAACGGGGCACGCGCGCCTTCGAGGGCGGTGCCGCGCTGCGCTGGCGCAGCGGCGACAGCGGCACCTCGCAGCTGGTCGAGGTGCGGGCGCCGGTCGGCTTCCAGACCCCCATCGGCGACGTCGGCCTGCTGACGCTCAAGGCCGTGCCGACGATGCTGGAGGCCGGCTCGCCCGGCCAGGGCAACGACGAGGCCACGCTGTTCGGCAGCCAGGCCCTGGGCGGCACGCGCAGCAGCGAATCGGTCTCGGCCGCCGGTGTCGGCCTGGGCATCGGCCTGGCCGGGCGCCACCTCGCCGGTGACATCGGCCTGACGCCGCTGGGTTTCCCGGTCGTCAACGTGGTCGGCGGGCTGCGCGTCGGTGGCCAGTGGGGCTCGCGCATGGGCTATGGCGCGGAGGTGTCGCGCCGCGCCGTCACCGACAGCGTGCTGTCCTGGGCCGGCATGCGCGACGCCCGCACCAACCAGACCTGGGGCGGCGTGACCGCCACCGGCGTGCAGGGCTCGCTGAACTGGCGCGGCGACGACGGCCTGCAGCTGCTGGCCCATGCCGGCGTTCACCTGCTGCAGGGCAAGGGCGTGCGCGACAACAGCCGCCTCGAACTGGGCGCGGGCACGCGCTGGCGCGGCATCGATGAACCGGGTCGACGCCTGGACTGGGGCCTGGACTTCAGCTACGCCCACCACGCCTACAACCTGCGCCACTTCACGCTCGGCCACGGCGGCTACTTCAGCCCCCAGCAGAGCGTGACGCTGACCGCGCCGATCGCGCTGCTGGGCCAGCGCGCCGGGCTGCGCTGGGGCCTCCACGTCGCCCCTGGCCTGCAGGCCTGGCGCGAGGACGCCGCGCCCTACTACCCGACCGACAGCGCCGCACAGCAGCAGCTGGGTGACCGCGTCGCGCTCGGGCTGGCGAACCAGGCGCAGCACCCGGGCCGCAGCTCGATCGGGCTGAGCATCGCGCTGCAGGGCGCGGCCGAATACCGGCTGGGCCCGCAGCTGTCGCTGGGCAGCAAGCTGGCGCTGGACAACGCCTCGCAGTACACGCAGATGAGCGGTGCGGTCTACCTGCGCGTCAACTTCGACCCGGCGGGCACGAACCCGCCGCTGCGCATGCCCGGATCGATGCTGGAGTGATCCGGACGGCGGCGGCGCAAGGCCCGGGCGCGGACCAGAATCGCGCCCGGATGCCCGCCCCGAACACCGCCCCGCCGTCGACCGCCCTGCCGGTCATCGACCCGCACCGCTGCACCGGCTGCGGCTGGTGCGTGCCGACCTGTCATGTCCACCTGCTGTCGCTGGTGGTGCAGGGGCCGGACGGCCGCAAGACCTCGACGCTGCGGGATCCGCAGGATTGCACCGGCTGCGCGAAGTGCGCGGTGCGCTGCCCGTTCGACGCGATCGCGATGGTCCGGCGGGTGGCGGTCCGGCCGGCGGCGCCCAAGCCCTGAAACTCAGCCCCAGCGGACCTGCCAGTGGGCCCGCTCGCGCGTCGCCGCGATCAGGCGGGCGTTGGGCTCGTCGGTGCCGGCCACCCAGGCGCGGGCGGCCTCGGGGCTGCGGCCGTGCTGCTCGTGGCGGCTGACCAGCCGGCCGTTGCGCAGGCCGTCGTCGACGTCGAGGTACCAGACCTCATCGAGCAGCGCGCGCACGCCCGGCCAGTGCGTGCCGGGCGCCTGGGCCGCGTCCAGCAGCAGGTAGTTGCCTTCGGTGATGACCAGCGGCACGTCCGGCGCGACACCGATCGCGCCGGCGACGGGCTCCTCGATCTCGCGCCGGAAATCGGGCGCGTAGACCGTCTCGCCGGCCACCGGCGTGCGCAGCCGGCGCAGCAGCGCGACATAGCCGGCCGAGTCGAAGGTGTCGGGTGCGCCCTTGCGGCCGGCCCGGCCGAGCCGCTCCAGCTCGACCTGGGCGAGGTGGTAGCCGTCCATCGGCACGGCCACCGCCAGCTCGCCCAGCGCCGCCAGCAGTGCGGCGGCCAGCGTGGACTTGCCCGCGCCGGGCGGGCCGACCAGGCCCAGCAGGCGGCGTTGGCCGGGCTGCGCCAGTGCGCGGGCACGCGCGACGATGGCGGGATCGAGTGGATGGGGCGTGGGGCCTGGGGTCATGGTGGGGTCCAGCAGGGGTTGGGGATGGCTCACGCCACGTCGAAGAACATCCGGCTGACATGCCGGCGGCGCAGGCCGGGGCGCTGCACCACGTCCGGCCAGTGCGGCGGCGCGACCGGGTGGTTGGGGCTGTCGGGCAGGTACTGCGGCTCCAGCGCGATGCCGGCATGGGCCGGGTAGACGCTGCCGTCGCGCGCCGGCACGCCGGCCAGGCCCTGGCCGCTGTAGACCTGCAGCGCCGGCAGGTCGGTGGCCAGCGACATCGCCACCCGGCCGTCGGACGACAGCAGCCGCACCGCCGCCCGCAGCGCATCGGCGCAGGACGGGTCCAGCGCCAGCGCGTGGTCGTAGCCCTGGCCGACCTGGAGCGCCGGTTCGGCGGCGATGGCCTGGTCGAGGCGGCGCAGCTCGCGCAGGTCGAAGCCGCTGTCGTCGACCGGCACCAGCTCGCCGGCCGGCAGCAGGTCCGCGCCGACCGGCAGCCAGGCCGGCGCCAGCACCTGCAGGTGGTGCGCCAGCACCTTGCGGGTCGCCTCGCCGGCATCGCCGTCGAGGTTGAAGTAGGCGTGGTGGGTCAGGTTGACCGGGCAGGCGCGGCTGACGGAGGTCTCGAAGGCGATCTCCAGCGCCAGGTCCTGGCCCAGCGTGTAGCTGACGCGGGCCTGGACCTCGCCGGGCCAGCCCTGGTCGCCATCGGGCGAGACCAGGCCCAGTACCAGGCGCTGCGGCGTGTGCGATTCGACCGTCCAGGTGCGGCGGTCGTAGCCGTCCGGACCGCCGTGCAGCTGGTGCGGGCCCTCGTTGGGCAGCAGCGTGACCGGCTGGCCGTCGACGACGCAGCGGCTGTCGCGCACCCGGTTGGCGTAGCGGCCGACCGTCGCGCCGAGGTAGGCGCGCTGGCGCTGGTAGTCGGCCAGGCTGGCACAGCCGAGCAGCAGCTCGCGGCGACCGTCCATCATCGGCACGCTGCAGGAGACCCAGGTCGCACCGTGGTCGAGCACCTGCACGCGCAGGCCGGCGGCGTTCTCGAGGGTGTAGAGGCGGGCGGGGGCCCAGGGATCGGTGGACGGATCGGTGGGCAGGGGGCTGTCGGGGCTCATGGTCATCGGGGATGGGGGATCCGGGTTCGGGCCTCAGGCCAGCAGGCCCTCGGACGGGAGGCGCTGCAGCAGGGCGCCGTCAAGGGCGAAGGCGAAGGCAAGGGCAACAAATTCTCGCCCGTGGCGTGGCGGGCGTCAGGGCCTACCCGCAGGTCACTGGCGCGTCACGTCGCTTGGACAGGATCGGGCTTCCTTCCGAACCCAAGCAACCTCACGCCACGCGCAGCCGCGCCGCCCACGCCATGACCGACACGAGCCGCCGTTCCTTCATCCGCACCGTCGCTGCCGGCACGCTCGCCGTCGGCGGCCTGAGCCACGCCGCCGATCGCCCTGACGGCGACGACGACGGCCACGACGATCACCAACGGACGGCGCACCGGCCGGCCTTCCTGCACGGCGTGGCCAGCGGCGATCCGCTGCAGGACCGCGTGATGCTGTGGACCCGCGTGACGCCGCCGGCGCAGGCGTCCGGAGAAGACGGGTCGCACGACGACGACCGCGAGCCGCGCCGCCTCGCGCTGCACTGGCAGGTCGCCCGCGACGCGGAGTTCCGCAGCATCGTCGCGCACGGCCAGGTCCGCACCTCGGCGCTGACCGACCACACCGCCAAGGTCGACGCGGGCGGGCTGCGCGCGGGCACGACCTACTGGTTCCGCTTCCGCTGCAAGGGCGTCTGGTCGCCGGTCGGCCGCACCCGCACGCTGCCGCGCGGCGGCGTCTCGCAGGTCCGCCTGGCGGTGTTTTCCTGCTCGAACTACCCGGCCGGCCACTTCAACGCCTACGGCGCCGCCGCGCAACTGGCGCACGTCGACGCCGCCGTGCACCTGGGCGACTACATCTACGAATATGGCCGCGGCCAGTACGCCTCGCAGCAGGCCGCCGCGCTCGGCCGCGAGGTCCTGCCCGCCGGCGAGCTGCTGACGCTGGCCGACTACCGCGCCCGCTACGCCCAGTACCGCACCGATGCGGACCTGCAGGCGCTGCATGCGGCCATGCCGCTGATCGCCGTCTGGGACGACCACGAGATCGCCAACGACACCTGGTCCGACGGTGCCGAGAACCACGATCCGGCCACCGAAGGCGACTGGCAGCAGCGCCGCGCCGCCGCGATCCAGGCCTATCACGAGTGGATGCCGACCCGCCTGCCCGACCCGCAGCGCCCGGACCGCATCTACCGCAGCTTCGACTTCGGCGACCTGCTGTCGCTGCACATGCTCGACACCCGCGTGATCGGCCGTGACCGCCAGATGGCGGTCTCCGACTACGTCGGCGCGACCGGCTTCGACGCCGCCCGCTACGCCGCCGACCTGGCCGCGCCGGGTCGCCAGCTGCTGGGCATCGAGCAGCAGCAATGGCTGATCGGGCAGATGGCGCGTTCGACCGCGCGCTGGCAGGTGCTGGGCCAGCAGGTGCTGATGGCCCGCATGAACGTGCCCGCGCCGCTGCTGCTGGGCCAGATCTCGGTGTCGGGCTATGCCGCGCTGGCCGCCCGCGCGGCGAGCGCGCCGCAGACCTTGTCGGCGGCCGAGCTGGCCATCCTGCGCGCCCCGTCCATCCCCTACAACCTGGACGCCTGGGACGGCTACGCGGTCGCCCGCGAGCAGCTGCTCGGCGCCGCCTTCGGCCTGGACAAGAACCTGGTCGTGCTGGCCGGCGACACGCACAACGCCTGGGCCAGCGACCTGACCGATTTCGGCGGCCGGCCCGTCGGCGTCGAGTTCGCCACGCCCTCGGTCAGCTCGCCGGGCTTCGAGACGATCTTCCCGAACGAGAACCCGCAGTTCTTCGCCGCCGCGCTGCAGCAGCTGATCGGCCCGCTGGTCTATGCCGACACCAGCCGGCGCGGCTACCTGGTGATCGACGCGACGCCCGAGGCGGTGCAGGCGCAGTGGCATTTCGTCGAGACCATTGCCCGCCACGACCTGACGGTGCAGGTCGGCCCGACGCTGCGCACCCGTGCGGGCGTCGACGGTCGCCGGATCGAGCCGACGGCCTGAGCGCGGCCGGTGGCACGCCCGGTCGCCGGAAGGCGCCCGGGCGGCACCGTGACGGGTGATCGCATGCCTGTCACAGAGCCTGACTACGCTGCGGCGGTTCTCGATCAGCCCGCCGCCGCCGATGCTCCGATCCGTCTCCCGCCGCGTCACCGCGCCCGCCTCGCTGGCCCTCTCGACCGGCGGCCGGCTGGGCGGCTGGCTGCTCGTCGCCGCGCTGGCCAGCGGCTGTTCGACCCGCAGCTTCCTGACCGAACGCCTGGCCGATGAGCTGGCGGCCCCGCCGGCCGTCGCCGAGGACGACCTGCAGCTGGCCCGCGAGGCCAGCGCCTTCCACCTGAAGCTGTCGGAATCGGTGCTGCGCCAGACGCCCGGCCACATCGGCCTGGCCGGCGCGGTGGCCGGTGGCTACACCCAGTACGCCTATGCCTTCGTGGCTTTCGATGCCGACCGCATCGAGGCCCGCGACGCCGCCGCCGCGCAAGCCCTGCGCGAGCGCGCCGCCCGGCTCTACCGCCGCGCCCACCGCCATGCGATGACCGCGCTCGAAGCCGCCACGCCCGGCTTCGCGCAGGCCCTGGCCTCGCCGGACCCGGCGCGCTGGCCGGTGATCCGGCCGGCCCAGGTCGCGCTGGCCTACTGGGCCGCCGCATCCTGGGGCGGCGCGATCTCGCTGTCCAAGGACGATCCCGACGCCGTCGCCGACCTGCCGCTGGCGGTGCGCCTGGCGACGCTGGCCTACGCGGTCGAGCCCGACCACGGCCAGGGCGCGCTGGCCAGCCTGATGGGCAGCTTCGAGGCCGCCCGGGCCGGCGGCTCGCGCGCCCGCGCCGATGCCTATTTCGACCGCGCCATCGCCGCCGGCGGACCGACCCAGGCCGGTCCGCGCGTCGCCAAGGCCGAGACCCTCGCGCTGCCGGCCGGCGACCGTGCCGCCTTCGTGGCCCTGCTGGGCCAGGCCCGCGCCATCGCCGTCGCCCACCGCGACGTCGGCAACGAGGCCATGCGCGAACGCGCCGACTGGCTGCTGGGCCAGGTCGACGACCTGTTCTGAACCCCCGACCCCTGAGGAACCCGACATGCTGACGACGCGACGCCACCTCTGGCGTCAGCTCGGCCTGAGCCTTGCGCTGGCCGCCTGCTGCACCCTGCCCGCCCAGCCCGCGCTGGCGGCCGAGAAGTCCCTGCGCATCGGCACGCTGGTGCCCAAGAACTCGCTGTACCACCGCCAGCTGATGGAGGTCGGCGAGGCCTGGCGTGCCTCGCAGGGCGGCAGCGGCAAGTTCCTGGTCTACCCGGACGGCAGCCAGGGCGGCGAGGCCGAGATGGCGCGCCGCATGCGCATCGGCCAGCTGCAGGGCGCGCTGCTGTCGGTCGTCGGCCTGCAGGAGATCGAGCCGTCGATCGCCGCGCTGCAGTCGCTGCCGCTGGCCTTCCGCAGCTGGGAGGAGATCGACCACGTGCGCGAGAAGATGCGCCCGGCGATGGAGAAGCGCTTCCTCGACAAGGGCTTCGTCGTGCTGGCCTGGGGCGACGCCGGCTGGGTCCGCTTCTTCTCGAAGGAGCCGGCCTTCCGGCCCGATGACTACAAGAAGATGAAGTTCTTCGCCTGGGGCGGCGAGACCGCCCAGCAGGAGATCATGAAGAGCCTGGGCTACACGCCGGTGCCGCTGGAGACGACCGACATCCTGCCGTCGATCCAGACCGGGATGATCAACGTGGTGCCGGCGACGCCCTACTTCGCGCTGGCCAGCCAGGTCTACAACGCCGCGCCGAACATGCTGGACATCAACTGGGCGCCGATCGTCGGCGCGCTGGTGCTGACCCGCAAGGCCTGGGACGAGCTGACGCCCGAGGCCCAGGCGCAGGTCCGCACGGCCAGCGAGAAGGCCGGCACGCAGATGCGCGCCAAGGCCCGCCAGGAGGTCGACGAGGCGGTCGAGGCGATGAAGAAGCGCGGCCTGGTCGTCAACCGCCCGAACGCCGCGCAGATGCGCGAATGGCAGGACCTGGCCGAGCGGCTCTACCCGCGCATCCGCGGCACCATGGTCCCGGCCGAGACCTTCGACGAGGTCTTCGCCCACCTGAAGGCCTACCGCGCCGCCAACCCCGGCGGCGGCCGATGAGCGCCGGCGCGTCTCCCGCCAACCTGCCGCAACCGCTGCAACCACCCGGCATCCTCGGCCGGCTCGGCCGCCTCGATGGCGTGCTGGCCGGCGCGGCGCTGGCGCTGATGGCGCTGATCCCGCTGGTCGAGATCGTCCTGCGGCCGCTGCTCGGCGCGGGCGTGCAGAACGCGCCGGTGCTGGTGCAGCACCTGGGCCTGGTGCTGGCGATGTTCGGCGCGCTGGCGGCCGAGCGTGGCGGCCACCTCAGCTCGCTGGGCAACAGCCTGGCGATGCTGGGCGGCGCACGCTGGCAGGCCTCCGTGCGGGTCTTCGCACCGGCCGGATCGGCGCTGGTCTGCGGCGTGCTTGGCGCGGCCAGTGGCCAGCTGGTCGCCAGCGAGGCGAGCGTCGGCCACGCGCTGGCCTACGGCCTGCCGATCGCCTGGGTGCAGGCGACCATGCCGATCGGCTTCCTGGGCCTGGGCGCGCGGCTGGGCTGGCGCGCGACGGCCGGCCTGCCGGCTGGCGCCTGGAACGGCGTCGTCCGGACCCTGGTGATGCTGCTGCTGCCGGCCCTGGGCGCGGCCCTGGCGCTGCACTTCGAGGGCGCGGACCTGGCGCTCGGCCCGGTCAGCCTGGTGCTGCTGGCGCTGCTGCTGACCGGCGCGCCGATCTTCACGGTGCTGGGCGGCCTGGCGCTGGCGCTGTTCTGGCAGGACGGCCTGCCGCTGGCCTCGGTCGCGCTGTCGCACTACCAGATCACGGTCAACCCGTCGCTGCCGGCGCTGCCGCTGTTCACGCTGGCGGGCCTGCTGTTCGCCCGCACCGGCGCGGCGCGGCGCCTGGGCGACGTGTTCCAGGCCCTGTTCGGCCACGGCGTCGGCGGCACGGTCCTGGCAGCGGCCGTGCTGTGCTCGTGCTTCACCGCCTTCACCGGCGGCAGCGGCGTGACCATCCTGGCGCTCGGCGGCCTGCTGCTGCCGATGCTGCGTCAGGCCGGCTTCCCCGAACAGCGCGGCATCAGCCTGGTCACCAGCGCCAGCGCGCTGGGCGTGCTGCTGGCGCCGTCGGTGCCGCTGATCATGTACGCGATCGTCGCGCGGGTGCCGATCAACACGATGTTCCTGGCCGGCGTGATCCCGGCGCTGGTGATGATCGGCTTCCTGCTGGTCTTCGGCGGCTACCTGCGGCGCGACCGGAACGTCACCGATGCCGCGGCGGCCGCCACCACCAGCGCGCCGCGCGCCAACCGGGGCGAGATCGGCCGGGCGCTGTGGCGGGCCCGCTGGGAGATCCTCGCGCCGTTCGTCGCCATCGGCTCGCTGGTCAGCGGCATCGCCACGCCGACCGAGAGCGCCGCGCTGACCGCCGTCTACGCGCTGCTGACGCAGGTGCTGGCGCACCGGGAACTGAGCGCGCGCCAGCTGGCTACGACGCTGTCGGACGCGGCCCAGATCATCGGCGGCGTGATGCTGATCCTGGGCATGGCGCTGGGCCTGACCAACTACCTGATCGACGCCGGCATCCCCGACGCGGCGATCGAGTGGGTGCAGGGCCGCATCCCGAACCGCTGGCTGTTCCTGCTGGCGCTCAACCTGTTCCTGTTCGCCGCCGGCGCGCTGATGGAGATCTACGCCGCCATCGTCGTGCTGGTGCCCCTGCTGCTGCCGGTGGCACTGAGCTACGGCATCGACCCGGTCCACTTCGGCATCATCTTCCTGGCCAGCATGGAGATGGGCTTCCTGTGTCCGCCGGCCGGCATGAACATCTACTTCGCCGCGTCGATGTTCGGCAAGCCGCTGCGGGTGATCGCGCAGTCGGTGCTGCCGGCGGTGCTGGCGATCTTCCTGGGCACGCTGGCGATCTCGACGATGCCCTGGCTGGCGACGGCACTGCCCGGCTGGCTCGGCTCGCGCTGAGGCCGTCCCGGCGGCCCAGGCCGTCGCCCCGCGCAGGCTCATGAGCTGAGCCTGCGCCTGTCGGCCATGCCCGACAGGGCCTGGCGCAGCATGAGACTTCGTTCTCGTCCATCCCGCCGTCGTGGCCTGCGGGTCCCCTCGTCCAAGGGGGAAGTCACGGAACTGTCACGAGCGTCGGAAGACCGCCGTCCAGACTGCGCAGCCTGATGGAAGCACGGATGGACATGAAGCACTTGCTGGTGGCACTAGGTGGCGTCGGAGCCGAGGCGCTCGTCGCCCTGGAATCGCGCCGGACGGCCGGGAATGGCGCGTCGAAGGCGCAGGTGGCCTGCTGCATCGAGGCCGCCGGTCCGGACCGGCACGGCGACGCCGGCTGGCTCGGACTGCAGGCCGGCATCGACGAGCTGAAGGCGCTGATGCAGGCCCGCCCGGACCTGCGCCGGACCTGGGACCGCGACGGCGCGCTGACGTCCTGGATCGAGCCGATGCAGGCGGCCTGGCAACAGGCCACGCGCATGCCGCAGGCCTGGCAGCCGGGCGGCCGCGCGATCTGGCGTCACACGCTGGCGGCCCGACATGGCGAGGTGCTGGCGCTGCTGCAACGCGCGATCGACCTGGCCGGGCAGGACGCGGGCCCTGGCGCCGATGACCCGTCCGGATCCACCACGCCTTGCGGGTCCGTCGACCCGTCACGTCCGGCCTGGATCTGCCACGTCGTCGCCGGGCTCGGCGATGCCGTTGCCGCCGGCCTGCTGGTCGACGTGCTGGCCCTGCTGCGCCTGCACCTGCCGCCGGGCACGCCGCTGCACCTGCACGCCACGCTGCCCGACGGCGACGACACCGGCGCGCAGGCCCAGGCCGCCACCGTGCTGCAGGAACTGCAGGCCCTGGCCGACGGCCGGCCATGGCCCGAGACGCTGGCCGGTGGCGACGCCAGCGGCGTGCTGGCCGGCTTGCCCGCCTTCGACCGCTGCTGGCTTTCCAGCCCGGTCGACGAGACCGGCCGCGCGCGCCCGGCCGATGTCGCGCCGGCCGAGCCGCTCGCCGGCCTGCTCGAACTGCTGCTGCGCCAGCCGGACGCCGTGCTGGCACCCGGCGGCTGGCAGGCGGAAACACCGATCCCGACCCGCGCCCGCTTCGTCGCCTGGGGCCAGGCGCAGGTGCGTTGCGACGTCGCCGGCATCGCCCGGCACCTCGGCCATGAGCTGCTGCTGCGGCTGGCCCACCAGCTGCGCTACGACCACTGGCGACCGGCCCTGGGCTACGTGGCCAGCGCCTCGCTGGTCGAACGCGAAGCGCGCCTGCAGGACGAGCAGCTGGCCGACTGGGGCCTGTCGCCCGAGCACCTGAGCCTGGCTGCGGGCATGGCCGAGATCGAGGCCGCCGATGAGCCGCCGGGCTCGGTCGAGCAGGACTGGCAGGCCCTGACCGTGCATGCGCTGGGCCTGCTCGAACTGGCCGATCCGGCCGAGCGCCTGGTGCAGCTTCCCCGGCTGATGGCCGAGGCCGAACGGTCGCGTTTCCGGGGCGTCGGCATCGCGGCCGCCTTCAGGCCGGACGAGGCCACGCTGCAGCGCCGCGCGGTCGCCGTGCGCCAGCGGGTCGAGCGCGCGCTGTGGCTGGACTGGCGTGACGGCAAGCGTTCGCTGCACGGCGGCGGTCAGCTGCTGTCGCTGGTGCTGGCCCATGTCCGCCAGGCCGCGCAGACCTTCGGCGAGCAGCGTCAGGGCCGCGAGGAACAGGCCGCCCAGCGGGATGCCGCCTTGCAGGCGCAGCTGCCCGCCGCCTCGACCGGCCTGTGGTCACGCCTGGCCAGGCCGCGCCGCAGCGTGGCCGAGCTGGAAGCGCTGGCCTACCTGATGCGCGACGCCGCGCTGGCCCGCACCCAGGCCCTGCGGCTGGATGCCGCGCGACGCTTCTGCGACCAGCTGGAAACCCAGTTCACCGTGCTGCAGGACCTGGTCGACGCCTGCGAGATGTCGCTCGGCGCGCTGGCCCAGACGGCCGACCGCGATGCCAGCGCCAGCCTGCCGCCGGCCAGCCCGGCCGCACCTGCCGATGTCCGCGCCGGCATCGACGACATGCCCGCGCTGCAACCCGGCCAGCGCCTGGAGACCCGCGAGCTGCTGGCGCTGCACCGGGGCCGGCTGGTGACCGATCCGGCCGTGCTGCGCGAGCACCTGGCGGAGATCCGCCCGGCGGCCTTCCAGGGCTGGGGCGATCGGCCCGGCTTCCGCACGCTGGCCGCCTGGCTGGAGGCATCGGACAGCCAGTCGGCGCTGCTGGCCCTGTGCCATGCGCGCCTGCCGGCGGCCGCGCTGCAGGAGATCGCCGACGACGGCTGGCGCGCCATCGGTCGCCGCTGGGCGGCCCAGCCGGCGCGCCGCGAACGCGACCTGCGTGCGCTGCGCGCCGGCTGCGCGGTCTGGCTGACGCCGCAACCCGAGTCCGAGGAAGGCCTGGGGCAGGTCACGTCGCCGGACCCGCTCGCCGGCACCCACTGGCTGTGGCCGCAGGCGCTGGTGGACGGGCTGTTGCGCCCGGTCCGGCCGGCCGATGGCGGTGCCGCCGACGCCGCGGCGTCCGAGGCCAGCCCGTCCGATGTCGCCGCGCCGACCGAGGCCATGCCCGCGGCGGCGCTGGCCGAACTGCTGCCCATGCCCGGCGACGCGCTGCGGGTCGATGCCGGCTCGGCGCTGCTCGCCTGGCGGGTGCAGCCGATCGCCCGGCTGGACCGCTGGCGGCAGGTCCAGGCGCTGCAGCAGTCGCGCGAGGGCCTGCACCGCCAGCTCGGCAGCGCGCTGCGCCCGTTGCAGCTCGATGTCCGCGTCGCCGCGCCGGATCTGGTGGCGCCGGGCGAAGCCCGCCTGCGCGAACGCACCCGCGCCGCGCTGCTGCTGGCCGATGCGCTGGGCGTGGTCGAGTGGGTCGCCTCCTCGTCAGGCGCTCAGCTGGTCCACGTGCGCCGCGACGGCGATGGCTTCGAGCTGTCGCGCAGCGTGCTGGGCGACAGCCTGGCGGCAGCGGCGCAAGGGCACGCCGGGCTGATCCTCGGCCCGCTGTTCGACCGCGTGCTCGACACGCTCCAGGCCACGGCGCCCGACGCCGCCGCGATCGACCGCATCCGCTGCGTGGTGCAGCAGCGCGTCGACGCGGCCGATGCCCGCGCCGCCGACCCGGCTTCCACATCACCGACCGAGCCACCGCGTGCCTGGCACGACGCCGCCCGGACCGCCATGAAGATCCTCCGACAGGACCCCACCGCATGACCACCGAAACAACCGCCGCTGCACGCGGCATCTGCACCAACCTGCCCAGCGCCTGCAGCCACGCCGCCGCGCGCACGCCCCTGCCCATGAAGGGCGCCGACAGCCGCTGCCCCGGTTGCGGCGCCAGCTTGCTGCCGACCGCCAGCGGCGGCGGCACGGCCGCTGGCACGGGCGTCATGCGCCAGCCTGGGGTGATGGCCGCGCTGCTGGGCCTGGCCCTGCTCATCGCGCTGGGTGCCTGGTGGTTCACGCGCAGCGTCGAGTCGGCCCGTCCGGTGTCGGCCGCGACCGTCGCCGCGGGCGGCGCGCTGGCCGGCATCACCGCAGCCGCGACCGCCGCCGCGCCCGGTGGCGCACCGGCCTCGCGGGTCGTGCCGGCCGCCGGCCAGCAGGTGCTGCGCATCCACGGCTCGAACACCGTCGGCGCGAAGCTCGCGCCGGCGCTGCTGGCGAACTTCCTGGCCCAGCAGGGCTACCCGGAACTGCGCCAGGAGGCCGGCGCCAAGCCCGACGAGAGCCGCCTGTTCGCGCGCAGCGCCGACGGCAAGGCCAGCGTCGAGGTGCAGCTGCACGCGCACGGCACCGCCACCGCCTTCACCGACCTGGCCGCCGGCCAGGCCGACGTGGGCATGGCCTCGCGGCCGATCAAGAAGGACGAGCTGGAGGCCACGCAGACGCTGGGCGATCTGTCCAAGGCCGGCAGCGAGCACGTCATCGCGCTCGACGGCGTGGCCGTGCTGGTCCACGGCGGCAACACCGTGCCGCGCCTGAGCCTGGAGCAGCTGCGCGGCATCTACACCGGCCAGATCAGCGACTGGTCGGCGGTCGGTGGCCCGGCCGGTCCGATCCACGTGCTGGCCCGCGACGACAAGTCGGGCACCTGGGACACCTTCAAGTCACTGGTGATGGGCAAGGAGAAGCTGCTGGCGTCGGCCCGCCGCTTCGAGGACAGCGCCGAGCTGTCGGACGCGGTCTCGCTGGACCCGCAGGCGATCGGCTTCGCCGGCCTGCCCTACGTGCGCAACGCCCGCGCGGTGGCCATCTCCGATGGCAGCGCCGCGCCGCTGCGGCCAAGCCGCTTCACGGTCGCGACCGAGGACTACCCGCTGTCGCGTCGCCTGTTCCTCTACGTCAGCCCGCAGGCCAGCGAGCTGGCCCGCCGCTTCGCCAACTACGCGGTCTCCGACGAGGCCCAACGCGTCGCCGACGCCCAGGGCTTCATCGGCCAGGTCCCCGACACCGCCGAATCGACCGCCGCATCGCCGGCCGCCGACCTGCCGTCGGTCTACACGGCACTGACCGGCAAGGCGAGCCGCCTGTCGGTCAACCTGCGCTTCGTCTCCGGCGGTGACCAGCTCGACAACAAGGCCCGTCGTGACCTGGACCGGATCGTCAAGCTGCTCGAAGGCCGCGCCCGCCAGAACGAGCGCGTGCTGCTGCTGGGCTTCGCGGACAAGACCGGCGGCGACTGCGCCAACACCCGGCTGTCGCAGCAGCGCGCCGACGCGGTTGGCCGCGAACTGGCCACCTATGGCGTGCGTCCGGCCGTGGTGCACGGCTTCGGACCGGTCGCCCCGGTGGCCGCCAACGACACGCCAGCCGGCCGCGAGCGCAACCGCCGCGTCGAGGTCTGGCTGACCTCGGCCGACGTCAAGGCACCGGCGCCGGTGCGCTGCGAGTGAGTGGGGTCGACCCGGCCAGGCAGGCCGGGTCGGTGGCCGCAAGGCCGTTTCAGTCGCCCAGCAGCGACAGGTCGCGCACGGCGCCCTTGTCGGCCGAGGTCGCCAGCAGGGCGTAGGCCTTCAGCGCGGCCGAGACCTTGCGCGGACGCGGCAGCACGGGCTTCCAGCCCTGGGCATCCTGCTCGGCCCGGCGGGCGGCCAGTTCGGCGTCGCTCACCAGCACGTTGATCGTGCGGTTGGGGATGTCGATGCGGATGCGGTCGCCCTGGCGCACCAGCCCGATCGCGCCACCGGCCGCCGCTTCCGGCGAGCAATGCCCGATCGAGAGGCCCGAGGTGCCGCCGGAGAAGCGGCCGTCGGTCAGCAGCGCGCAGGCCTTGCCCAGGCCCTTGGACTTGATGTAGCTGGTCGGGTAGAGCATTTCCTGCATGCCCGGGCCACCCTTCGGGCCTTCGTAGCGCACCACCACGACGTCGCCGGCCTTCACCTGGTCGGCCAGGATGTGCTCGACGGCCTCGTCCTGGCTTTCGACCACGTGGGCCGGGCCCTCGAAGACCATCAGGCTGTCATCGACGCCGGCGGTCTTGACCACGCAGCCGTCCAGCGCGATGTTGCCGCGCAGCACGGCCAGGCCGCCTTCCTTCGAGAAGGCGTGCTCTGCGGCGCGGATGCAGCCCTCGGCGCGGTCGGTGTCCAGGCTGGGCCAGCGGGTGGCCTGGCTGAAGGCGACCTGGGTCGGGATGCCGGCCGGGCCGGCCTTGTAGAAGGTCTGCACCGCCTCGGACGGGTTGCGGGCGATGTCCCAGGCGTCGAGCGCGTCCTTCATGGTGGGCGCATGCACCGTCGGCACGTCGGTGTGCAGCTTGCCCGCGCGGTCCAGCTCGCCCAGGATCGCCATGATCCCGCCGGCGCGGTGCACGTCCTCGATGTGGTACTTGTTCGTGTTGGGCGCGACCTTGCACAGCTGCGGCACGTCGCGCGACAGGCGGTCGATGTCGGTCATGTCGAAGTCGATACCGGCTTCCTGGGCGGTGGCCAGGATGTGCAGGATCGTGTTGGTCGAGCCGCCCATGGCGATGTCCAGCGTCATCGCGTTCTCGAAGGCCTTCTTGCCGATCGCGCGCGGCAGCACGCTGGCATCGTCCTGCTCGTAGTAGCGGTGGCACAGCTCGACGGCGAGGCGGCCGGCGCGCTTGAACAGGTCCTCGCGGTCGGCGTGGGTGGCCACCACGGTGCCATTGCCAGGCAGCGACAGGCCCAGCGCCTCGGTCAGGCAGTTCATCGAGTTGGCGGTGAACATGCCCGAGCAGGAACCGCAGGTCGGGCAGGCCGAGCGTTCGACCTCGGCCAGGTCGGCGTCGCTGACCTGGCTGTCGGCGGCCATCACCATGGCGTCGATCAGGTCCAGTTTCCTGATCTGCACGGTCTGCGTGCCCGGCACCGCCAGGCGCACCTTGCCGGCTTCCATCGGGCCACCGGAGACGAACACGACGGGGATGTTCAGGCGCATCGCGGCCATCAGCATCCCGGGCGTGATCTTGTCGCAGTTGGAGATGCACACCAGCGCGTCGGCGCAGTGGGCGTTGACCATGTACTCGACCGAGTCCGCAATGATGTCGCGGCTGGGCAGCGAATACAGCATGCCGTCGTGGCCCATCGCGATGCCGTCATCCACGGCGATGGTGTTGAACTCCTTGGCGACGCCGCCGACGGCCTCGATCTCGCGCGCGACCAGCTGGCCCAGGTCCTTCAGGTGCACATGGCCCGGCACGAACTGGGTGAAGGAGTTGGCGATCGCGATGATCGGCTTGCTGAAGTCGTCGTCCTTCATCCCGGTGGCCCGCCACAGCGAGCGGGCACCCGCCATGTTGCGGCCGGCGGTGGAGGTCTTCGAGCGATAGGCTGGCATCCGGATTCTTCCGTTCGTTGGGCGGTGGGTCGTGCAGGGCGGAGGCGCTCGGGATGAGCGATCGTTTGCGCACCTGAAAACAGGCTGCGGATTATCTGCAAAACATCCCGGCCAGCGCTCCCGCGCTGGCCCCATGCCAAGCACCCATCGGCAGCCTGCGGACCCCGCCCTCTCCCTCACCCGTCCCCATCTCCTGTCCCCATCTCCGATCTCCCTTCGGAGGACCGCCCCAGCGGTGCTGAGGACCGAGGCCACGACAAATGGATCGGCTGGATCGGATGAATGAATCGGACGGAGAAAGCGTGGCGGCGCAGAAATGCAAAAAGCCCGCACGGGGCGGGCTCTTCACGTTTACTTTTGCGGTAATTCTTTGGTTGCGGAGGCAGGATTTGAACCTGCGACCTTTGGGTTATGAGCCCAACGAGCTACCAGACTGCTCCACTCCGCGACTGAGAAAGTTATTATGACTTGTTGCGTTGCACCACGCAAGCTTTATCGGAGAAAAAGAAAAAGGGCCACGTGAGCGGCCCTTCCGGACGCAGCCGATCGGGCGATCGGCTGCTCGGGTCGAGGTGGCTTATTCGGCCACGTCGCCCGCTGCGGCGGCGTCGACGGCAGCCAGCGCGTCCTGCGCTTCCTGCATGGCGATCAGGCGACGTTCCTGGTCGTCCATCTCGTCCTTGGCCTTGCGAGCCTGGTGGTAGGCCAGGCCGGTGCCGGCGGGGATCAGGCGACCGACGATCACGTTCTCCTTCAGGCCACGCAGCTCGTCACGCTTGCCCATGATGGCCGCCTCGGTCAGCACCCGGGTCGTTTCCTGGAAGGAAGCGGCCGAGATGAACGAGTCGGTCGACAGCGAGGCCTTGGTGATGCCCAGCAGCACGTCGGCGTAGGTCGCCGGCAGCTTGCCTTCGCCACGCAGGCGGTCGTTGGTGTCGAACAGCTCCGAGCGCTCGACCTGCTCGCCCACGATGTAGGTCGAGTCGCCCGAGTTGGTGATCTGGACGCGGCGCAGCATCTGGCGAACGATCACCTCGATGTGCTTGTCGTTGATCTTCACGCCCTGGAGCCGGTAGACGTCCTGGACCTCGTCGACGATGTAGCGCGCCAGTTCCTCGACACCCAGCAGGCGCAGGATGTCCTGCGGATCGGCCGGACCGTCGACGATCGATTCGCCCTTGTTCACCACCTGGCCTTCGTGCACCAGGATGTTCTTTTCCTTGGGCACCAGCTCTTCGTAGACCTTGCCGTCCGGATCGGTGATCTGCAGGCGCACCTTGCCCTTGGTCTCCTTGCCGAAGGACACCGTGCCGGTGATCTCGGCCAGGATGCCCTTGTCCTTGGGCGAACGGGCCTCGAACAGCTCGGCCACGCGGGGCAGACCGCCGGTGATGTCGCGGGTCTTCTGACCTTCGACCGGGATGCGGGCCAGCACCTCGCCGGGCATGACGTCCTGGCCGTCGCGGACCTGGATCAGCGCGCCGATCGGGAAGCCGATCGTCACCGAGTGGTCGGTGCCGGGGATCTTGATCTCCTGGCCGCTGACGTCCAGCAGCTTGACCTGCGGACGCACGACCTTGGCGGCGCCACGGCGCTTCGGGTCGATCACCACCAGCGTCGACAGGCCCGTGACCTCGTCGACCTGCTTGGCGACCGTCACGCCCTCTTCCACGTTCTCGAAGGTCAGGTGACCGGCGAATTCCGTGATGATGGGGCGGGTCAGCGGGTCCCAGTTGCCCAGCACGGTGCCAGCCTTGATGGTCTGGTCGGGCTTGACGTTCAGGATCGCGCCGTACGGCACCTTGTGGCGCTCGCGCTCGCGGCCGTGCGGGTCGGTGATGACGATCTCGCCGGAACGCGAGATGACCACCAGCTCGCCCTTGGCGTTGGTGACGTAGCGCATCGTGCTGTTGAAGCCGATGATGCCGTCCGACTTGGCGTCGACACTCGACGCCACCGCCGCACGGGAGGCCGCGCCGCCGATGTGGAAGGTCCGCATCGTCAGCTGGGTGCCCGGCTCGCCGATCGACTGTGCCGCGATCACGCCGACGGCTTCGCCGGTGTTGACCACGCCGCCGCGACCCAGGTCACGGCCGTAGCACTTGGCGCACAGGCCGTAGCGCGTGGCGCAGGTCAGCGGGGTGCGGACCTTGACCTCGTCGACGCCGGCGGCCTCGAGCACGTCCATCGCGTCCTCGTCGAGCATCTTGCCCGCGACCAGCAGGGTTTCCTGGGTCTCGGGGTGGATGACGTCGATCGCGGTCACGCGGCCGAGGATGCGGTCGCGCAGCGATTCGATGACCTCGCCGCCCTCGACCAGCGCGCGCATGTTGATGCCGTGGTCGGTGCCGCAGTCGTCCTCGGTGACCACCAGGTCCTGGGTCACGTCGACCAGGCGACGCGTCAGGTAGCCGGAGTTCGCCGTCTTCAGCGCGGTGTCCGCCAAGCCCTTGCGGGCGCCGTGGGTCGAGATGAAGTACTGGAGAACGTTCAGGCCTTCGCGGAAGTTCGCGGTGATCGGCGTCTCGATGATCGAGCCGTCAGGCTTGGCCATCAGGCCGCGCATGCCGGCGAGCTGGCGGATCTGGGCAGCGGAGCCGCGGGCGCCCGAGTCGGCCATCATGTAGATGGAGTTGAACGACTCCTGGTCCACCTGCTTGCCGTTGCGGTCGAGCACCTTTTCCTTGGACAGCTGCGACATCATGACCTTGCCGACCTCGTCGCCGGTCTTGCCCCAGATGTCCACGACCTTGTTGTAGCGCTCGCCGGCGGTCACCAGGCCCGAGACGTACTGCTGCTCGATCTCCTTGACCTCGTTCTCGGCGCGCTCGATCAGCTCGACCTTCTGCTTGGGCACGAGCATGTCGTCGATGGCGATCGAGATGCCCGCGCGGGTGGCCAGCCGGAAGCCGCTCTGCAGCAGCTTGTCGGCGAAGACGACGGTCTCCTTCAGGCCGCACTTGCGGAAGGCGGTGTTGATCAGCCGCGAGATCTCCTTCTTCTTCAGCGCCTTGTTCATGACGCTGAAGGGCAGGCCCTTGGGCAGGATCTCGCTGAGCAGCGCACGGCCGACGGTGGTGTGCGTGAGCGTGGTCTTGGGCGTGAAGCCGCCGTTCTCCTCGTCGCGCAGCCACTCGGTCAGGCGCACGCTGATGCGCGTGGTCAGCTCGACCACGTTGTTGTCCAGCGCGCGCTGCACCTCGACGGTGTCCGAGAAGATCAGGCCTTCGCCCTTGCCGTTGGTGCGCTCGCGGGTCGCGTAGTACAGACCCAGCACCACGTCCTGCGACGGCACGATCGACGGCTCGCCCGAGGCCGGGAAGAGCACGTTGTTCGAGGCCAGCATCAGCGCGCGGGCTTCCATCTGCGCCTCGATCGACAGCGGCACGTGGACGGCCATCTGGTCGCCGTCGAAGTCGGCGTTGAAGGCGGCGCAGACCAGCGGGTGCAGCTGGATGGCCTTGCCCTCGATCAGCACCGGCTCGAAGGCCTGGATGCCCAGGCGGTGCAGCGTCGGGGCGCGGTTCAGCAGGATCGGGTGTTCCTTGATGACTTCCTCAAGGATGTCCCAGACCACCGGCGTGCCGGACTCGACTTCCTTCTTCGCCTGCTTGATCGTGCTGGCGATGCCCATTGCCTCGAGGCGCGAGAAGATGAAGGGCTTGAACAGTTCCAGCGCCATCAGCTTGGGCAGGCCGCACTGGTGCAGCTTGAGGGTCGGGCCCACGGTGATGACCGAACGGCCCGAGTAGTCGACGCGCTTGCCCAGCAGGTTCTGGCGGAAGCGGCCGCTCTTGCCCTTGATCATGTCGGCCAGCGACTTCAGCGCGCGCTTGTTCGCACCGGTCATGGCCTTGCCGCGGCGGCCGTTGTCGAGCAGCGAGTCGACGGCCTCCTGCAGCATGCGCTTCTCGTTGCGCACGATGATCTCCGGCGCCTTCAGCTCAAGCAGTCGAGCCAGGCGGTTGTTCCGGTTGATGACGCGGCGATAGAGGTCGTTCAGGTCGGAGGTCGCGAAACGGCCGCCGTCCAGCGGCACCAGCGGACGCAGGTCCGGCGGCAGCACCGGCAGCACGTCCATGACCATCCAGCTCGGTTTGATGCCCGACTTCTTGAAGGCCTCCATGACCTTGAGGCGCTTGGAGTTCTTCTTGACCTTCAGCTCGCTGCCGGTCATGTCGTTGCGGAGCTTGTCGATCTCGATGTCGAGGTCCATCTCGGCGAGCAGTTGCTGCACGCCTTCGGCACCCATCATCGCGACGAACTCGTCACCGTACTCGCGGCGCTTCGTGTCGTAGTCGTCCTCGGACATGATGCTGAACTTCTTCAGCGGGGTCATGCCGGGGTCGGTCACCACGTAGGCCTCGAAATACAGCACGCGCTCGATGTCGCGCAGCGTCATGTCGAGCACCAGGCCCAGACGCGACGGCAGCGACTTCAGGAACCAGATGTGCGCGCAAGGCGCGGCCAGGTCGATGTGACCCATGCGGTCACGGCGGACCTTGGTCTGGGTCACTTCGACGCCGCACTTCTCGCAGATCACGCCGCGGTGCTTCAGGCGCTTGTACTTGCCGCACAGGCACTCGTAGTCCTTGATCGGGCCGAAGATCTTGGCGCAGAACAGGCCGTCACGCTCGGGCTTGAACGTCCGGTAGTTGATGGTCTCGGGCTTCTTCACCTCGCCGAACGACCACGAACGGATCTTCTCGGGCGAAGCCAGCCCGATCTTGATCGCGTCGAAGTGCTCGTCCGGGGTGAACTGCTTGAACAGGTCCAGCAAACCTTTCATGGGGCTCTCCTATTCCCTGTGCTTAGTTGCGCTCGAGCTCGATGTCGATGCCGAGCGAACGGATTTCCTTCACCAGCACGTTGAACGACTCGGGCATGCCCGCGTCGATCGAGTGCTCGCCCTTGACGATGTTCTCGTACACCTTCGTACGGCCATTCACGTCGTCGGACTTCACGGTGAGCATTTCCTGCAGCACGTAGGCTGCGCCGTAGGCTTCGAGTGCCCACACTTCCATCTCACCGAAGCGCTGGCCACCGAACTGCGCCTTGCCGCCCAGCGGCTGCTGGGTGACGAGCGAGTACGGGCCGGTCGAACGGGCGTGCATCTTGTCGTCCACCAGGTGGTGCAGCTTCAGCACGTGCATGTAGCCGACCGTCACCGGGCGCTCGAACTGCTCGCCGGTGCGGCCATCGCACAGCCAGGCCTGCGTGCGCGTGGCGGTCAGGCCCTTGCGCGCGGCGATGTCGTCCGGGTAGGCCAGCTTCAGCATGCCGCGGATCTCTTCTTCCTTGGCACCGTCGAAGACCGGCGTCGCGAACGGCACGCCCTTGGCGAGGTTCGAGGCCATCTCGAGCACTTCCGTGTCGGTCAGGTCATCGAGCGTCTCGGACTTGCCGCCGGACTGGTTGTAGAGCTCGTCCATGAACTTGCGGATCTCGGCCACGCGGGCCTGTTCCTGCAGCATGTCGCCGATGCGCTGGCCGATGCCCTTGCCGGCCCAGCCCAGGTGGACTTCGAGCACCTGACCGACGTTCATCCGCGAGGGCACGCCCAGCGGGTTCAGCACGATGTCGGCGGGGGTGCCGTCGGCCATGTAGGGCATGTCCTCGATCGGGGTGATCTTGGAGACGACGCCCTTGTTGCCGTGGCGGCCGGCCATCTTGTCGCCGGGCTGCAGGCGACGCTTGACGGCCAGGTAGACCTTGACCATCTTCAGCACGCCGGCGGGCAGCTCGTCGCCCTGCGTCAGCTTCTTGCGCTTCTCCTCGAAGGCCAGGTCGAAGCTGTGGCGGGTCTGCTCGAGCGAGTTCTTGATCGACTCGAGCTGGTTGGCGACCTCGTCCTCGGCCGGGCGGATGTCGAACCAGTGGTACTTCTCGACGTCGGCCAGGTAGGCCTTGTCGATGACCGTGCCCTTGGCGATCTTGCGCGGGCCGCCGTTGGCGACCTTGCCGTTGAGCAGCTTCTCGATCCGGTCGAAGGCGTCGGCCTCGACGATGCGCAGCTGGTCGTTGAGGTCCAGGCGGAAGCGCTTGAGCTCGTCGTCGATGATCTGCTGAGCGCGCTTGTCGCGCTGGATGCCTTCACGGGTGAAGACCTGCACGTCGATGACGGTGCCCTGCGTGCCCTGGTCGACGCGCAGCGAGGTGTCCTTCACGTCGGACGCCTTCTCGCCGAAGATCGCGCGCAGCAGCTTCTCTTCCGGCGTCAGCGTGGTCTCGCCCTTGGGCGTGACCTTGCCCACCAGGACGTCGCCGGGGTTGACCTCGGCACCGATGTAGACGATGCCCGACTCGTCCAGGCGAGCCAGTTGCTGCTCGCTGAGGTTCGGGATGTCGCGGGTGATGTCCTCGGGGCCCAGCTTGGTGTCACGCGCCATGACCACCAGTTCCTCGATGTGGATCGAGGTGTAGCGGTCTTCGGCGACGACGCGTTCGCTGATGAGGATCGAGTCCTCGAAGTTGTAGCCGTTCCAGGGCATGAACGCGACCAGCATGTTCTGGCCGAGCGCGAGCTCGCCCAGGTCGGTCGACGCACCGTCGGCGATCACGTCGCCGGCACCGACCTGGTGGCCGCGGCTGACGATCGGACGCTGGTGGATGTTCGTGTTCTGGTTCGAGCGGTGGTACTTGATGAGGTTGTAGATGTCGACGCCGACCTCGCCCGCCACGGTCTCCGCGTCATTGACGCGGATCACGATGCGGTTGGTGTCGACGTAGTCCACCACGCCACCCCGGCGGGCCGTCACGACGGTGCCCGAGTCGACCGCGGCGACGCGCTCGACACCGGTACCGACGAAGGCCTTCTCGGGACGCAGCACCGGCACGGCCTGGCGCTGCATGTTGGCGCCCATCAGCGCGCGGTTCGCGTCGTCGTGCTCCAGGAAGGGCACCAGCGAGGCCGCCACCGACACGATCTGCGTCGGCGCCACGTCCATGTACTGGATGCGCTCGGGCTGGGTCAGCACCGATTCGCCCATCTCGCGGGCCGACACCAGCTCGTCGATCAGCTTGTTGTCCGTGTCGAGCTTGGCGTTGGCCTGCGCGATCACGTACTTGCCTTCCTCGATGGCCGACAGGTAGTCGATCTGCGAGGTCGCCTGGCCTTCGACCACGCGGCGATACGGGGTCTCCAGGAAGCCGTACTCGTTCAGGCGTGCGAACAGCGCCAGCGAGTTGATCAGGCCGATGTTCGGGCCTTCCGGCGTCTCGATCGGGCAGACACGGCCGTAGTGGGTCGGGTGCACGTCACGGACTTCGAAGCCGGCGCGCTCGCGGGTCAGACCGCCCGGGCCCAGGGCCGAGACGCGGCGCTTGTGCGTGATCTCGGACAGCGGGTTGGTCTGGTCCATGAACTGCGACAGCTGCGACGCGCCGAAGAACTCCTTGAGCGCCGCGCTGATCGGCTTGGAGTTGATCAGGTCGTGAGGCATCAGGGCTTCGGTCTCGGCCTGGCCCAGACGCTCCTTGACGGCCTTCTCGATGCGGGCGAGACCCGAGCGGTACTGGTTCTCGGCCAGTTCGCCCACGCAACGCACGCGACGGTTGCCGAGGTGGTCGATGTCATCGACCTCGCCGTTGCCGTTGCGCAGGTCGACCAGGATCTTGACGACGTCGAGGATGTCCGCGTTGGACAGCGTCATCGCGCCTTCGGAGCCGTCGCGGCCCACGCGGGCGTTGAACTTCATGCGGCCCACGCGCGACAGGTCGTAGGTGTCGGCGCTGTAGAACAGGCGGTTGAACAGCGCTTCGACCGCGTCCTCGGTCGGCGGCTCGCCGGGGCGCATCATGCGGTAGATGGCCACGCGCGCGGCCAGCTGGTCGGCGGTCTCGTCGCTGGCCAGGGTCTGGCTGATGAAGGCGCCCTGGTTCAGCTCGTTCGTGTACAGCGTGGGCAGGTCCTTGATGCCGGCCGAGCGCAGCTTCTTGAGCAGCATCTCGGTCACTTCCTCGTTGGCCTTGGCCACGATCTCGCCGGTGTCCGGGTCGACCATGTTGCGGGCCACGACACGGCCGATCAGGAAGTCTTCCGGCACGCTGACGTGCTGGGTCTCCGAGGTGTCGAGCTGGCGGATGTGCTTGGCCGTGATCCGCTTGTCCTTCTCGACGACGACGTTGCCGTTCTTGTCGGTGATGTCGAAGCGCGCGACTTCACCCTTCAGGCGTTCGGCGACGAACTCCATCTGGGCGCCGCTGTCCATCAGGCGGAAATTGTCGAACTTGAAGAAGTTCGCCAGGATCTGCTCGGGGTTCAGGCCGATGGCCTTGAGCAGGATCGTGACCGGCATCTTGCGACGGCGGTCGACGCGGAAGTAGAGGATGTCCTTCGGGTCGAACTCGAAGTCCAGCCAGGAGCCGCGGTACGGAATGATCCGGGCGCTGAACAGCAGCTTGCCCGAGCTGTGGGTCTTGCCCTTGTCGTGCTCGAAGAACACGCCCGGCGAGCGGTGCAGCTGCGAGACGATGACACGCTCGGTGCCGTTGACGATGAAGGAGCCGTAGTCGGTCATGAGCGGCACTTCGCCCATGTAGACCTCCTGCTCCTTGATCTCCTTGACGACCTTGGACTGGCTGGTGGAAGCCTCGCGGTCGTAGACGATCATCTGCAGGCGCGCACGCACCGCAGCCGCGAAGGTGAGGCCACGTTGCTGGCACTCCCGCACGTCGAACGGCGGTTTCGCGATGTTGAACTCGATGAACTTCATCTCCACGAACCCGTTGTGCGAGACGATCGGGAACGCCGAGAGGAAGGCAGCCTGCAGGCCTTCAGGCTTGCGCTGCTTCGGGGGCACGTCCTTCTGCAGGAAGGCGACGTAGCTGTCCTTCTGCATGGTCAGCAGGTAAGGGACGTTGAGCACGCTCGCGCGCTTGCCGAAGCTCTTGCGGATACGCTTGCGCTCGGTGTAGCTGTAAGGGGTAGCTTGCGCCATCTATCACTCCGTGTCGAACACCACCGTCGGGCCAGGACGATGCATCGTTCGGCGACTGGCCTGGGCGGGCGCACGTCCCGGTGGATTGGGGGACGGCCCGTTGCTTGGTGGCTGGCCACTACCAGCCGCTGGCGGACAGACGGCGCATTGCACGCCACCTCGACCAAACCGGTTCTCCGCAGTCGGTTCAGAGAACACTTGAAAAGACCGTCGAGGATAGCCCCGGCGATGTTTTCAGGTGGTCTCCGGGGCATTGCCCGGGATCGCGCCGACAAACACGAAAAGGCTGGCCCCGGAGGACCAGCCTTTCAAGCGAATCAGCGTTGCGACGCGTCGCGCACGCCGGATTACTTGAGTTCGGCCTTGGCGCCAGCTTCTTCGAGCTTCTTCTTGGCAGCTTCGGCGTCGGCCTTGGCGATGCCTTCCTTGACGGGCTTCGGAGCTCCGTCGACCAGGTCCTTGGCTTCCTTCAGGCCCAGGCCCGTCAGTTCGCGCACGGCCTTGATGACCGAGACCTTGTTGGCGCCGGCTTCGAGCAGCACGACGTTGAATTCGGTCTTCTCTTCAGCGGCAGGGGCGGCAGCGCCACCCGCAGCGCCACCGCCGGCGACGGCGACAGCAGCGGCGGACACGCCGAACTTCTCTTCAACGGCCTTGACCAGGTCGTTGAGTTCCAGGACGGTCATGGTGTCCAGGGCAGCCAGGAAAGCGTCTTTGTCGAAAGCCATGTTGGGCTCCTAAATTCGGTTGATTCGTGTGTGAGGGGGTCAGGCCGTCGCAGCTTCGGCAGCGGGCTCTTCGGCGCCGCCACCCTGCTTCTTGGCCACTTCGGCGAGCACGCGTGCCAGGCCGGAGACGGGGGTTTGCAGCAGGCCGAGCAGCTGGGACAGCAGCACTTCCTTGCTCGGCACGTTGGCCAGGGCCTTGACGCCATTGACGTCCAGCACCTTGCCGCCGAATGCACCACCCTTGATCACCAGCTTGTCGTTCGTCTTGGCAAAGTCGGAAATGACTTTGGCCGCCGCGACGGCGTCTTCGGAGAAGCCGTAGATCAGCGGACCGACGAATTGGGCCTCGGCCACTTCAAACTGGGTGCCTGCGACGGCACGGCGAGCCAGCGTGTTCTTCAGCACGTGAAGATACACACCCTTCTCGCGCGCGGTCTTGCGCAGGGCATCCAGATGAGCGACGGTGAGGCCACGGTACTCGGCCACCGTCAAGGTCTGTGCCTTGGCCGCCTGGGCCTGCACTTCCTCGACAACGGCAGCTTTCTCGTTGCGATTGAGACTCAAGGTCCACTCCTTCAAAACGCGGGCCGTCGGGGACTTGCGCCCCCAGCCGGTCCGCACCGGTTTCAGCGACCTTGCCGTTCAGGAACCCGAGAGGGTCGAGACCCTCACACGAAAACCCTTGCGGCGGGACCGCCATCTGCGCTGGTTGACGCACCCCGGAGGCATGCCCCCGATCGGCGTTCGATTAAGCGGGGCCGTCGCCCTGCACCAGCGGTCTTGGATGGCCTGCCGGCTGGCGTCGCGAGACGCTGCCCGGCAGCCCACCAATCCTTGCCGGGACTGCACCAGACTCGTGCAGCCCCGAGATCATTCAAGCTCGATCAGCTCTGGGCCGACATGCCCGACGTGATGCTGCTGACGTCCACGCGGACACCCACACCCATCGTCGAGGACACCGCCACCTTGCGCAGGTAGACACCCTTGCTGGTTGCCGGCTTGGACTTGTTCAGCGCATCCAGCAGGGCTTGCAGGTTGCCCTTGAGCTTGTCGCTGTCGAACGAGCGACGGCCGATCGTGCCGTGGATGATGCCGGCCTTGTCGACGCGGTACTGGACCTGGCCAGCCTTGGCATTCCGGACGGCGGTGGCGACGTCCGGGGTCACGGTGCCGACCTTCGGGTTCGGCATCAGGCCGCGCGGGCCCAGGATCTGGCCCAGCTGACCCACCACGCGCATCGCGTCCGGAGAGGCGATCACGACGTCGAAGTTGATGACGCCGTTCTTCACTTCAGCCGCCAGGTCGTCCATGCCGACGATGTCGGCGCCAGCGGCCTTGGCTTCTTCAGCCTTGGCGCCCTGGGCAAAGACGGCAACGCGCTTGGTCTTGCCGGTGCCGTTGGGCATCACGACCGCACCACGCACGACCTGGTCAGACTTCTTGGCGTCCACGCCCAGCTGCACGGCCACGTCGATCGACTCGTCGAACTTGGCGGCCGCGAATTCCTTGACCAGCGTGATCGCGTCTTCGATGGCGTAGAGCTTGGTCGACTCGATCTTGCCCTGCTGCGCCTTCTGGCGCTTCGTCAACTTGGCCATGTCAGACCCCTTCCACGTTGATGCCCATCGACCGGGCCGAACCCGCGATGGTCTTGACCGCAGCGTCCATGTTCGCGGCCGTGAGGTCCTTGACCTTGATCTTGGCGATCTCTTCCAGCTGAGCGCGGGTCAGCTTGGCAACCTTCTCGACGTGGGGGCGAGCAGAGCCCTTCTCGATCTTGGCGGCCTTCTTGAGCAGCACCGTGGCGGGCGGGCTCTTGAGGATGAAGGTGAACGACTTGTCGGCGAAGGCGGTGATGATCACCGGCAGCTTGAGGCCCGGTTCCATGCCTTGGGTCTGCGCGTTGAACGCCTTGCAGAACTCCATGATGTTCAGACCGCGCTGACCCAGCGCCGGGCCGATCGGGGGCGACGGATTGGCCTTGCCGGCCGGCACTTGCAGCTTGATGTAGCCGACGATTTTCTTTGCCATGATGGCTCCTCGAGTGCGAACGCCCCGGCTCTTCAGTCCCGACCTGCCCCAGCGCGTGTGGCTTGCGGACCGAGGAGCCGGCAGCTCCTCGTCATGGACCCGTTGTGTGGATCAACCCCAGGCGACGGGTCCTTCACGCCTGGAACCGAGAAAACTCAGGCCTGACTCAGACCTTCTCGACCTGATGGAAGTCGAGCTCGACCGGCGTCGCGCGACCGAAGATGGTCACCGAGACGCGCAGCTTGTTCTTGTCGTAGTTGACCTCTTCGATGGAGGCATTGAAGTCGGTGAACGGACCTTCCTTGACCCGGACCACCTCGCCAACCTCCCACTCGACCTTGGGCCGGGGCTTCTCGATGCCTTCCTGCATCTGGCTGACGATCTTCATGACCTCGTCTTCCGAGATCGGGGTCGGCCGGTTCTTGGCGCCGCCCACGAAGCCGGTGACCTTGCTGGTGTTCTTGACGAGGTGCCAGGATTCGTCGTCCATCAGCATCTCGACCAGCACGTAGCCCGGGAAGAAGCGGCGCTCGGTGACCGCCTTCTTGCCGTTCTTCATCTCGACGACCTCTTCGGTCGGCACGAGGATGCGGCCGAACTTCGACTGCATGCCCGAACGCTCGATGCGCTCGCGCAGGTTGCGCTCGACGGCCTTCTCCATGCCCGAATAGGCATGCACGACAAACCAGCGCAGCGGGCTGGCGGCAGGAGCGGTCGGAGCGCTGGAAGGGGTGTCGGTCATCGCGGGAGTCCCTGGTCTTTTGAGGTGGCGGCAAGCGTCGGCAGTCGGCGGATGCCGATCAGCGCTTCCAGCCGAGGATCAGGTCGTAGAACAGCCACTCCAGCGTCTTGTCGGTGAACCACAAGAACAGCGCCATCACGACGACGAAGGCAAACACGTAAGCCGTCATCTGGCCTGCTTCCTTGCGGGTCGGCCAGACGACCTTGCGCAGCTCGCGGGCCGACTCGCGACCGTAGGCGATGAGCGCCTTGCCCTGCTCGGCCGTGAAGAAGGTGGCCACAGCCGCACCGAGCAACACCAGCAGCGCCGCCCACTGGGCCAGTGAACCCTGCTTGCTCAAGGCGTAGAAGGCCACGATCGCGCCGACGACCAACACCGCCGCGACGGCCAGCTTGGCCTTGTCAGCGCCGGTGGAGACGGTTTCGACTTCTTGACTGGACATGTGATTCCAACGGTCTGGCAGAGCGATCACGGTGACCACAGCCATCAGCAGCAAAGCCCGCCGGGGCGTAGACGTCCCGCGGGCCTCGTTTGAGTCGGGTGGCAACCCGCCAGATCAATCGGCGGGCTTGGCAGGGGCAGAGGGAATCGAACCCCCAACCTTCGGTTTTGGAGACCGACGCTCTGCCAATTGAGCTATACCCCTGCGGCCGACTCTGTTTACTCGATGATCTTCGCAACGACGCCGGCACCGACGGTGCGGCCGCCTTCACGG
>NZ_JAUZEE010000017.1 GCF_030705305.1 Leptothrix discophora
CTCAAGACCTCTTCGGGTGAACACCCGCAACAACCTATTGAACCTTCACACCTAGACCGTGAACTCGGCGAGCAGGGGCGCACCCATGAGCGCGTGCCGATCGCGGTCAACGCCGACAGCCTGGCCACCTGGGTGCTGCCGGCGCTGCAGCCGCTGGTCGACGAGGGCGTGTCGCTGGAACTCGTCGTCGACGACCAGGACTTCACCCATGAATGGCTGCGGCAAGGCCAGGTGCTGGGCTGCGTGACGACGCTGGACGAGGCCCTGCGCGCCTGCCGCGTCAGCCCGCTGTGCGTGATGCACTACGTCGCCGTCGCCAGCCCGGCCTTCCTGGCCCGCCACCTGAGCGGCGGGTTGCACCGAGGCAATTTCGCCCAGGTGCCCTTCGTGGTCTTCAACCGCAAGGACGACGTGCAGGCGCAGTGGGTCGCCAAGGCCTTCGGCCTGCGCCAGCCCCGGCTGATCCAGCGCCATGTGCCGTCGGCCGAGGCCTATGTGCGCGCGGTCGCCTCGGGCTGGGGCGTCGGTGTGGCGGCCTGGCCGCTGGTGCGCGAGGCCGTCGAACAGGGCGCACTGCGGCTGCTGCATCCGCAGGTCAGCATCGAGATCGCGCTGCACTGGCACCAGTGGAAGCTGCTGGGCGATGACGGTGGCACCGCCGGATCGGCCCGCCCTTCCCTGCTGGACCGCATCGGCGCGGCGCTCGCGCAGGGCGCGCCGCGTGACGGAAGACCGCCGGCCGAGGCCGTGCAGGCCGGCAGAGCCTGAGCTTGACCCGCGTCGGCGCCGGCAGGCCGTCCAGCCCCTAGCATCGTCGGCTGCATGCATGCCTCCCGCCGTTCGACCTTGCAACGCCTGTCCGCGCTGGCCCTGATGCTGGCCGCCGGACGGCTGCGTTCGAGCGAGGCGGCCGCGCCGCGCCTGCCGCACTGGCGGCCACGCTTCGAGCACGACCCGTTCACGCTGGGCATTGCCAGCGGCCAGCCGCGGCCGGACTCGGTCGTGCTCTGGACCCGGCTTGCGCCACAGCCGCATGCGCCGGGCGGCGGACTGCCGCCGCTGCCGATCCGCTTGCGCTGGGAGGTCGCCGACGACGATCGCTTCGCCCGCGTCGTCCGCCGTGGCGAGGTGATCGCCAAGCCTGAGCTCGGCCACAGCGTGCGGGTGCGGGTGCAGGGTCTCGCGCCGGGCCGCATCTACCACTACCGATTCCTGCTGGATGCGGTCGCCAGCCCCGTCGGACGCACCCGCACCGCGCCGGCACCGGATGCCCGGCCCGACCGGCTGACAATCGCGCTGGCGTCGTGCCAGCACTACGAGCAGGGCCGCTACGTCGCCCACCGCGAGATCGCCGCCAGCGACGTCGACCTGGTGCTGTTTGTCGGCGACTACATCTACGACTCCAGCAACCCGGCCTTCCTGCTGCGTCCGCACGAGGGCCCGCCGCCGCAGACGCTGGACGAGTACCGCGCGCGCCACGCCACCTACAAGCTCGATGCCGACCTGCAGGCCGCCCATGCCGCGCACCCCTGGCTGCTGTGCTGGGATGACCACGAGGTCCGCAACGACTACGCCGGCGAGCGCGGCAGCGACCCCGACGAGGCCGGTCGCTTCCTGGCGATCCGGCAGGCGGCCTACCAGGCCTATTTCGAGCACCTGCCGCTGGCGCTGGACCAGCTGCCTGGCGCGGCTGGCATGCGCATGCACGACCACTGGACCTGGGGCCAGCTGGCCGAGCTGTGGACGCTGGACGGCCGCCAGCACCGCAGCGAGCAGGTCGGCGTCGACCCCGATGCCGTCGGCGGACGGCTGATCAGCGAACAGCAGGTGGCCCGCGCCGACCCGCGCCGCACCCTGCTGGGCGTCGCCCAGGAACGCTGGCTGCACGACGGCCTGGCGGCCAGCCAGCGCCGCTGGAAGCTGATCGGCCAGGGCACGCAGATGAGCCCGTCCGGCATCGAGTTGATGGGCCGGCGGCTGGTCTCCAGCGATGGCTGGGACGGCTATCCCGCCGCGCGCGAGCGGCTGCTCGGGCACATCGCCGAACGGCGTCTCGAGGACGTCGTCATGCTGGGCGGCGACGTGCACCGCCACGTCGCCGCGAACCTGCGCCTGCGCCCCAACGACCCGCGTTCACCGCCCGTCGCCAGCGAGTTCGTCACGACCTCGATCACCAGTCGCGGCCTGGCCACGCCACTCAACGACCTGATTCGTGAAAGCAACACTGACATCCTGCACGCGCGCAGCGACAGCCGGGGTTATGCGCGCATCGAGGTCGGTAACCGCTGGCTACACTTCGTTGCAAGAGAGACGGCATTCCCCGCACGCGATCAGGCGACACTGAAGACTCAGGTCCGGTTCACAATTGAAACGGGCCGGGCGGGACCCCAGAAGGACAGCTCGGAAGAGCCCACTTCTCCGGCCTGAAGCGTGCGCCGTGCCGTCCTCCAGCCAGCCCGGTCGCGCAAGACAACGACCGAGATCGTGTTCCGTGAGGCTCGACGCACAGGGCCAGGGAGATCGTCATGAGCGCATGGATGGCCTGGACCCGTTGGTTCAAGCGCAAGGGCAGCGTCACGACCGCCAGCGGTCGCAAGCGTCGCGTGCCCGATTTCGCCGACTACGGCACCGCCTTCGGGCTCGACATGAGCCTGACGCCGGAGGTGCCGCCGGTGGCGCGCAGCGCGGCGGTCGAGGGGGTCAAGCCACCCGTCGTGACGCCGGTGACGATGCCGGCTCGCTGAGTCGGCCCGTCCCCGGAACAAACAAGGCCCGCGATCAGCGGGCCTTGTCGCATCGGGAGATGCAATCGATTCAGCGAAAGATCAGCGAACGATCAGAAGAGGCACCTTGCAGCCGGCCAGGACGCGCGTCGTCACCGAGCCCATCACCAGCCCGGCCAGTTCGGAATGGCCGTGCGAACCCATCATCACCAGGTCGAACTTGCCTTCCTCGGCGGTGCTGGAAATGACGTCGGCGACATGGCCGGTCTTGCTCAGGAACGTCGCCTGGATGCGCTGACCGTCCAGGAAGGTGCGCAGCGGCTTGAAGACCTTCTCGCCCTCGTCGGCGTAGTAGGCATGCAGCAACTCGCGGTCCAGCACGGCGGCGGCGCGCGGCGGGATGGTCGGAACCACCGTCAGGACGGTGAAATCGTGGCTGGCACCCAGCCATTCCTCGTGGGCGGTCCAGTACGCCACCATGCGCCGGGTGAACTCGCTGCCATCGACGGCGACCAGAATCTTCATGAACGTGCTCCTAGGCTGGGAATGTGTGCCAGTTTGGCACCCAGGGTTGTCGATCGCATGATGATCGTCAAGATCAGGTGCTGCTTCGGATCCGTGGAACCCACACTGGCGCACACGATCAGGCACCGTCCTTGCCGTGACATTGCTTGAACTTGCGACCGCTCCCACAGGGGCAGGGGTCGTTGCGGCCGACCTTGGGCTGGTCGCGCCGGACCGTCTCGACCTTCACGCGGGCGGCACGCGCCAGGTCGGCCAGCTCGACGACGTTGCCGACGAGGTCGTCGATCGCCGCGTCCAGCGAGGTCAGCGGATGCTCCTGGTCCAGCGCCTGCGACTCGGCGCGTTCATCCTCGCTCTGCTCGGGCAGGTGCCGCCACAGGCAGGCCAGCAGGTCGGGCAGTTCGGGCGCGTCGAGCGACTCGAGGTCCTGGAAATGCTCCAGCGCATGCTCGAAGCCGATCACCCAGGGTGCGAGCGCGGCGGTCATCGCCTCCTTGCCCTTGAGCGGCTGGCCGTCGTCATCCAGCGGCTGCATGACCAGCGGATCGAACCAGCCGTCGATCAGGCCCTGGGCCAGCGCGGCATGGCGGCGCATCACCAGCGCCAGCAGGCGCTCGTGCTTGGCGCTGTGCCAGCCGGGTGTGTCGGGCGTCAGCACGGTGCCGGCGGGCGCATCGGCCGCAGCGGCTTCGGCCGCGCCGAGCAAGTTCCAGTCGAAGGCCGGCGGCTGCCACTGCGCCGGGTCGATCACGCGGGGCTGGGCCAGCACGCCACACAGGTAGCCATCGAGCATGACCACGTCCAGCGCCTCGAGGGGCTCGGGAATCGCGGCCAGCAGGTCATCGAGTTCGCCGATCTCGGCGTCGGTCAGGTCGGCAATCGCGGCCATGTGGTGCTCTCCAGCTCTCCAGAAAACGGGCATTGTGCCGGCGCTACGATCGCGCCCCATGGGACACCGACTCACACAGATCAGCACCCGCACCGGCGACGATGGCAGCACCGGTCTGGGCGACGGCCAACGCGTGCCGAAGAACCACCTGCGCATCGCCGCGATGGGCGATGTCGACGAGCTGAACTCGCAGCTCGGCGTGCTGCTGGCCGAACCCTTGCCGGCCGACGTGCGCGAGCTGCTGGTGGTGATCCAGCATGAACTCTTCAACCTTGGCGGCGAGCTGTCGATCCCCGGCTACACGCTGCTGAAGGTCGAGGCCGTCCTCCGGCTGGACGAGGCCCTGGCGCTCTACAACGGCCAGTTGCCGCGGCTGCAGGAGTTCATCCTGCCGGCCGGCACCCGCAGCGCGGCGCTGGCCCACGTCGCCCGCACGATCGCGCGCCGGGCCGAACGTGCGGTCGTCGCGCTGGCCAGCGTCGAGGCCGTCAACGAGGCGCCGCGGCACTACCTCAACCGGCTCTCGGACCTGCTGTTCGTGCTGGCCCGCGTGCTCAACCGCGCCAACCTGGATGGGCTGGGCGGCGACGACGTCTACTGGCGCAGCGAACGCATCGCGCGCGCCGATGCCGAGTCTCAGTAACTGACCTTGCCGGCCGCGACGTCCACCCGGACGCTCTCCCGGCCGGACGCGGCCACCGCCGCGCGGGCGTACTGGGCCGCCCAGGCCGAGTCGGCGAACTGCGCCGGCCCACCGGTGGCGGCCAGCGCCAGCAGCTTGTCGGCCACCAGCACCTTGCCCGAGGCCCGCAGGGGCTCGCAATCCAGCGCGATGAACTGCTCGTCGAGCCAGCGGCGCGCATCCAGCGCGTCGAGGCCGGCTTCGGCCTGCAGGCTCAGTTGCTCGCGCTCCGACCAGCTGACGGTGACATGGGGCATGGCGGTGACTCCGTGATCTTGTGGGGGGTGGCGTCGATGCTAGCGGGGCCGCATCGACGCCTCCAAGCGGAAGATCAAGCGGCGCTCAGCCGCGCTGCGCCTTCACCGCGTCGGCCAGCGTCGCCAGCACGGCGGCAGAGTCGTCCCAGCCGATGCAGGCGTCGGTGATGCTCTGGCCGTAGGCGAGCGCGGCCGGGTTGTCCTGGCCCGGATTGAACTTCTGCGCACCGCCGACGAGGTGGCTCTCGACCATCACGCCGAAGATCGAGCGGCTGCCACCGGCCATCTGCGCGGCGATGTCGCGGGCCACGTCGATCTGGCGCTGGTGCTGCTTGCTGCTGTTGGCATGGCTGCAGTCGACCATCAGGCGCTGTTCGAGCTTGGATGCCGCCAGGTCGGCGCAGGCGGTGGCCACGCTGGCCGCGTCGTAGTTCGGCGCCTTGCCACCGCGCAGGATGACGTGGCAGTCGGCGTTGCCGCGGGTCTCGACGATCGAGACCTGGCCGTTCTTGTGCACCGACAAGAAATGGTGCGGACGGGCCGCCGCCTGGATCGCATCGGTGGCGATCTTGATGTTGCCGTCGGTGCCGTTCTTGAAGCCGATCGGCGCCGACAGGCCCGAGGCCAGCTCGCGGTGGACCTGGCTCTCGGTCGTGCGCGCGCCGATCGCGCCCCAGCTGATCAGGTCGCCGATGTACTGCGGGCTGATGGTGTCGAGGAACTCGCTGCCGGCCGGCATGCCCATCCGGTTGATGTCCACCAGCAGCTGGCGCGCGATGCGCAGGCCCTCGTCGATGCGGAAGCTGCCATCCAGGTAAGGGTCGTTGATCAGGCCCTTCCAGCCGACCGTCGTGCGCGGCTTCTCGAAGTACACGCGCATGACGATCTCGAGCGTGTCGGCATATTGCTCGCGCAGCGGCAGCAGGCGACGGGCGTATTCCAGCGCGGCGGCCGGGTCATGGATCGAGCAGGGGCCGATGACCACGAGCAGGCGGTCGTCGCGGCCATGCAGGATGTCGCGGATCTTCTGGCGCGTGCCCGAGATCAGCGATTCCACGGCCGTGCCGCGGATCGGGAAGAAGCGGATCAGGTGCTCGGGCGGCGGCAGCGGGGTCACGTCAACAATCCTTTCGTCATCGGTCTGCGAGGTCTTGTCGATCGGGGCCTGCCAGCGGTTGGCGGCTGGTTCGTGCGGAGCGGTCATGGTCTGGGTCCTGTGATGACGGGTGAACGTGGAGAGATCGGGAAGGGCAAAAAAAAACCGCCGGGGCATCCGGCGGTCTTTGATCGGTCTGTCGCTGCGGTTTGCGTGCGTTCAGGCCTCTCCTCCGCCGGTGCGGTGCGAGAACCAAAAGTACGCAAAGAAGAACGGGTACCGAGACATGCGAAAGACTTTAGCACGCAGATCCTGACGACCTGCCTACGTGATCACCCGAAGGTGGCGTGAAAGCCGCAAGGCGGCGGAACCCCGACATGCCCGCGAAGGCCGATGAACACGGGCGTAACGGGCCCTGCCTGGCTTGCCGGGCGGGACTCAGCCCGTGCCGCCGACGGTGATGCCGTCGATGCGCAGCGTCGGCTGGCCGACGCCCACCGGCACGCTCTGGCCTTCCTTGCCGCAGGTGCCCACGCCGGGGTCGAGGGCGAGGTCGTTGCCGATCATCGAGACGCGGTTCATCGCGTCCGGACCATTGCCGATCAGCGTCGCGCCCTTGACCGGGTAGAGCAGCTTGCCCTTCTCGACCCACCAGGCCTCGCTGGCCGAGAACACGAACTTGCCGCTGGTGATGTCGACCTGGCCACCGCCGAAGTTGCTGGCGTAGAGGCCGCGGTCGATGCTGGCGATGATCTCCTCGGGCGTCTTGTCGCCCGGCAGCATGTAGGTATTGGTCATGCGCGGCATCGGCACGTGGGCATAGCTCTCGCGCCGGCCGTTGCCGGTCGGGGCGACCTTCATCAGGCGCGCGTTGGTGGCGTCCTGGATGTAGCCCTTGAGGATGCCGTCCTCGATCAGCACGTTGCGCTGCGAGGCATGGCCCTCGTCGTCGATGTTGAGCGAGCCGCGACGGTCGGCGAGCGTGCCGTCGTCGAGCACGGTCACGCCCTTGGCGGCGACACGCTGGCCGATGCGGCCCGAGAACGTGCTCGAACCCTTGCGGTTGAAGTCGCCTTCCAGCCCGTGGCCGACCGCCTCGTGCAGCAGGATGCCGGGCCAGCCCGAACCGAGCACGACCGTCATCTCGCCGGCCGGCGCGGCCTGGCTGTCGAGGTTGGTCAGCGCGGCGTGAACGGCCTGGTCGACGTAGCGCGAGATCACATCGTCCTGGAAGTGGCCCATGCCGTAGCGCCCGCCGCCGCCGGCCGAGCCGATCTCGCGGCGGCCGTTCTGCTCGGCGATCACGGTGACCGACAGGCGCACCAGCGGGCGCACGTCGGCAGCCAGCGTGCCGTCGGCACGGGCGACCAGCACGACGTCGTACTCGCCGGCCAGTCCGGCCATGACCTGCACCACGCGCGGGTCCTTCGCGCGGGCCAGGCGTTCGACCCGTTCGAGCAGCGCGACCTTCGCGGCGCTGTCAAGCGTGGCGATCGGGTCCATGCCCGGATAGAGGCTGCGGCTGGCCGCGACCTGCTGCGGCGTGTCGACCTTGATGCGCCGGCTCTGGCCGGCCGCCGCGATGCTGCGCACCGTGCGCGCCGCGTCGAGCAGGGCGGCCTCGGAGATGTCGTCCGAATACGCGAAGGCGGTCTTCTCGCCGGCCACCGCGCGCACGCCCACGCCCTGGTCGATGCTGAAGCTGCCGCTCTTGACGATGCCTTCCTCAAGGCTCCAGCCCTCGCTGCGGGTGTACTGGAAGTAGAGGTCGGCATCGTCGACCTTGTGCGCCGCGATCGTGTTGAGCGCCTGCCGCAGGCTCGCGTCGCTCAGGCCATAGGGCTCGAGCAGCAGTTGACGGGCGATGACGAGGCGTTCGAGGGTGGGTTCGCGGGAGATCATGGGTCGATTCTAGGCAGCGAGGGCGTTTCGACTGCGCAAAGAAAAACCCCACGGCGGGGCCGTGGGGTTCGCGGGTCTGAATGCTGGTGTGGGATCAGCTTTCGCGGCTGATGCGAATCAGCTTGATCGTCACGCCGTCTGGTTGAAGGACACCTTTAGCCTCGACACGGGCACCGGCCCACTCGGTCAGGGTCAGCGCCAGCGTAGCCGCGCCGCGCCGAATCGAGACTGCAGAAGGATCCGAGATGTCGAAGGCTTTGCCGCCCACAGTCAGCGTGTTGCCACTGACCGTGAACGTGCCGGTGATCTCGATCTCAAGCTCGTTCTCATCTTCGAGGGAAATCTTCGTGGCCACCAAGACCCCATCCGTCCCGATGCGGCCTTCGACCTCGACGGTCTGGTTGCCGATCTGACCAGCGATCACGTCAAGGACGGCTTGGCTCACATTGGCCTTGATGATCTTGACCGAGGTCGTGCCAACCTTGAAGGTCACTTCGGTCGGGGTGGCGACCAGGTTGGTCACGATGCCCTTGACCTCACCTTCACGTCCCGCGTATTTAGTCATGTCGCGCTCCGCCGAGCGGATGCGGTCGGCGACGTATTGAGCCCCCGGGAGCGTCGGCGTGGCTTGAGAGTTGATCCGCACCCGGACCCGCGTGTTGAGCACGGTGCCACGGACATCAGAACCGGATCCAACTTCCAGATTGATGCCCCCGACCGTTGCGGAACCCGCCGTCGTGTTCGTCGGCGCCACATAGGCGGTCAGGTTGCCGGCGAACCGGAACTGCCCCGTGTACGAAGCGACGTTCCGAGCCTTCACTTCGATCAAAGTGGCGCTCAACTTATTGGTTGCGCTGTTGTACCGACCGTGCACCTCAACGACCTGCCCGGCGGCGAGCGCTGCCTTGGTCGTGATCGAGTCACCGCCAATGAAGAGCGTTGCGGGGGTCACCAGCACGTCTTGTCCGAGGATCGAGAAACTGCCGGTGGCCGGATTGCCGACGATCGGACCCTTGTACTCGGTCCCCCAGGAGATGGAGGAGGCATTGGCACGGCAGACCGAGGTACCGGTAGCGGTGGAGCAGGAGATGTCTCCCGACTCGATCTCCACTTCCATGCCCAGCTTGATGCCACGGTTCACATCGCTGCGGTCACCCTGGACATCGTCGTCACCCGAGACGCTGGTCGTCGAGTCCAGATCGTAGTGAACACCATTCACGATGATCGAGCCAAAACCACTCACGGTGCCCGACGCGGTTGCACCCGTCCCGCCCGCCCCCACGCCGCCACCGCCGCATGCGGCGATCACCGCAGCAGACAGCCCGGCGAGGGTCAGTTGCAGGATGCGACGCGACGGGGCGACGCTGGCGCGGGTGTTCGGTGAGGACATGGTCAGACTCCTGGGTGGATGCGGTGCGGGTCTTGGCACCCTTCGGCGCCTTCGATGTGGGAAATCATCCCATCTTTTCAATCGAGCTGCAAGCCACCTCTTGTAAGTCAAACTATTCAAGCTGAACGCCTGCCTGGCGCAACAAACGTGACATCTGCCCTGCCCGACCGGCTCATCGCCCACCTCGACATGGACGCGTTCTATGCCTCCGTGGAACTGGCGCGCCGTCCGGGCTTGCGCGGCCAGGCGGTCGTCGTCGGTGGCCGTCGATCGGCGCCGGCCGATGCGCCCGAGGGCGCGCCGCTGACCGGCTACGTCGGCCGCGGCGTCGTCACCACCGCGACCTACGAGGCGCGGGCCTTCGGGGTGCATTCCGGCATGGGGCTGATGAAGGCCGCCGTGCTCGCGCCCCACGCCGTCCTCCTGCCGGCCGACTTCGACGAGTACCGGCGCGTCTCGCGGCTGTTCAAGGCGGCGGTGGCCGAGCTGGCGCCGGCCATCGAGGACCGCGGCATCGACGAGATCTACATCGACCTCAGCGACGTGCCCGGCGCACGCGATCCCGTCGGCCACGATCCGCTGGGAGGTTTGCGCTCACTCGCGCAGGAACTCAAGAACAACGTGCATGCGGCGACCGGGCTGAGCTGCTCGATCGGCGTGTCGCCGAACAAGCTGCTGTCCAAGATCGCCAGCGACCTGGACAAGCCGGACGGCCTGACCGTGGTGATGCCAGAGGACATCCCGACGCGCATCTGGCCGCTGCCGGTCGGGCGCATCCACGGCGTCGGGCCCAAGGCGAGCGCGCGCCTGGTCGAGCTGGGCGTGCGCACCATCGGCGACCTGGCGCGCCAGCCACTGGACTGGCTGGTCGAGCAGTTCGGCGCCCACCACGGCCTGTGGCTGCAGGAGGCGGCGCATGGCCGCGACGACCGGCCGGTGGTGCGCGAGAGCGAGCCGGTCTCGATGAGCCGCGAGACCACCTTCGAGCACGACCTGCACCCGCGCAACGACCGCGCCCGGCTGGGTGAGATCTTCACGACGCTGTGCCAGCGGGTCGGCGACGACCTGGCGCGCAAGGGCTACGTCGGCCGCACGGTGGGCATCAAGCTGCGCTTTGACGATTTCCGCACCGTCACGCGCGACCTGACGATTCCCGCGCCGACCGACGACGGCGCGGAGATCCGCGCGGCGGCGGGGCAGTGCCTCAAGCGCATCACGCTGTCGCGCCGCATCCGGCTGTTGGGCGTGCGGGTGGGCAACCTGAGCCGCCCGGGCGCGGCGGTGGCCGAACCGGCGTTGACGCCGCGCGACGCGGGACGCGGCAAGGTCGCCGCCAGCGCACGGCCAACCGGGTCACCGCCCCGTCCAGGCAACACGACCGGCGCGCCCCGCCGCGCGGCCATCAGCGACCTTCAGACCTTGTCGCTGTTCGACGACGAGGGCCTCACGCCGGGGCCTGCAGGCACCTGATCGTCCGTGTGGAGGTCGGTCAGCGGCGCCGTCGGCAGCCGCCACATCCAGATCAGGACGAGCGAACAGCACAGCGCGGGCAGCCAGGGCACCACCGGCAGGCGGCTCCAGGCCCAGGCGCTGCCGGCGGCCATCATCACGGCGGCGAGTTGCTTGGCGCGCAAGGGGATGGCGCGGTCACGGCGCCAGTTGCGCACCATCGGCCCGAAACGCGGATGGGCCAGCAGCCAGGTTTCCCAGCGTTCGCTGCCGCGCGACCAGCAGGCGGCGGCCAGCAACACGAAGGGCGTCGTCGGCAGCAGCGGCACGACGATCCCCACGATGCCAACGACCAGGCTGAGCGCACCGGCCAGCATCCAGAGTTGTCGCTTCATGGCGGACGTGGGAAACGCGAAGTAGTGGGGGATCGACGCAGCAGTGGTGCCGGCTGTCCGAATCGAACGGACGACCTTCCGCTTACAAGGCGGGTGCTCTACCAGCTGAGCTAAGCCGGCTGCGTCGTGCAGACGAGGAACGAAGCAGAAACGAGGCGCGATTGTAGGTCGCGCCTCATGGGGTCCGGACCGTCGGTCGGTCCGGGAACTGGCTCTACTTGACCCGCTTGAGCGAGGGTCGCGGGCCACCGCCTGGACCCGGCGGCGGTTCGTCGTCACGGCCTCGGTCGCCGTCGGCCGGCGCATCGGCCGGACCGGACTCGGCGGCCGGCGCGCTGGCCAGCCGCAGGCCGAAGGGCGATGCGACCGCGCCGGCAACATCCTGCGCCTGGGCGCCGTCGGCCGGACCGCCGACCTGGTCACCGCCGACCACCGGGGTGGCTTCGGTGGGCACCGGGAAGGCCATGCCCTGGCCGTTCTCGCGGGCGTAGATCGCGATGACATGGTCGATGGGCACGATGATGTCGCGGGCGACACCACCGAAACGCGCCTTGAACTCGACGTACTCGTTGCCGAGGCTCAGGCCGTTGGTCGCGTCGATGCCCACGTTCAGAACGATCTCGTGGTTCTTCACGTACTCCATCGGAACCTGCACGCTGGCATCGACGTACACGGCGATGTAGGGCGTGTAGCCGTTGTCGGTGCACCAGTCGTGCAGCGCACGGATCAGGTAGGGCCGGGTCGAGGAAGCCTGGGCGTCAGGCGCGGTCGGGATGGGCATCGTCGCGGCGCCTGCTTACTTGCGCATCACCTTCTCGGACGGCGTCAGTGCCTCGATGTAGGCCGGGCGCGAGAAGATGCGCTCGGCGTACTTCAGCAGCGGTGCCGCGTTCTTCGACAGGTCGATGCCGTAGTAGTCGAGGCGCCACAGCAGCGGCGCGATCGCCACGTCCAGCATCGAGAAGTCGTCGCCGAGCATGAACTTGTTCTTGAGGAAGATCGGGGCGAGCTGGGTCAGGCGGTCACGGATCTGCGACCGGGCCTTCTCGAGCTGCTTGTCGTTGCCCTTGGGCACGCCGCGGCCTTCCAGCACGTTCACATGGGCGAACAGTTCCTTCTCGAAGTTGAAGAGGAACAGGCGCACGCGGGCCCGCGCGACCGGGTCACCCGGCATCAGCTGCGGATGCGGGAACCGCTCGTCGATGTACTCGTTGATGATGTGCGATTCGTACAGGATCAGTTCGCGCTCGACCAGGATCGGAACCTCGTTGTACGGGTTCATCAGCGCGATGTCCTCGGGCTTGGCGAACAGGTCGACATCGCGGATCTCGAAGTCCATGCCCTTCTCGAACAGGACGAAGCGGCAGCGGTGCGAATAGGGGCAGGTGGTGCCGGAGTAGAGGACCATCATGGCTGGAGTCGCTCCCAAGAGGACGCACAAAAGAGGCGGGACACAAAAACAAAATCGCGCAGCAACGGTTGCCCGCCACTGCGCGCCGACGCCGAGGGCCTCTGGAGGGCCCCTGGCGCTCAGGCCATCACTTCACGTCTTTCCAGAACGCCGCGTTCAGGCGCCAGGCGATGAGCGTGAAGATCGTCAGGAACAGCAGGACCCAGACACCCAGCTTCACGCGGGTCGTCTGGGCCGGCTCGCCCATCCATTGCAGGTAGGCGACCAGGTCGGCCACCGTGCTGTCGTATTCGCCGTTGCTCAGCTTGCCAGGCGAGACCTGCTCGAAGCCCTTGAAGACGTGGACCTTCTTGGCATGGTCGTGCGGGTCGGTCTGCTCTTCGTAGACCGCGCGGCGCACGCCCTGCAGTTCCCACAGCACGTGGGGCATGCCCACGCTCGGGAAGGCCAGGTTGTTCCAGCCCGTCGCCTTGGTGTCGTCGGCGTAGTAGGTCCGCAGGTAGGTGTACAGGTAGTCGGCACCCGAGCCGCCAGCACCTGCGCGCGAACGCGCGATGACCGTCAGGTCAGGCGGGGTGGCGCCGAACCACTCCTTGGCCTGGCGCGGATCCAGGTTGACCTTCATGACGTCACCCACCTTCTCGGTGGCAAACATCAGGTTGGTCTTGATCTGCTCTTCGGTCAGGCCGATGTCGCGCATGCGGTTGTAGCGCATGTAGGCAGCGGAGTGACAGTTCAGGCAGTAGTTGACGAACACCTTCGCGCCGCGCTGGAGGGCGGCGGTGTCGTGCAGTTTTTCAACGGGGAACTTGTCCCACTCCATCCCGCCGGTGTTGGCGTGGGCAGCCGGCGCCAGCAGGGCGGCGCAGGCGACCAGGGATGCGAGCAAGGCGGCAATACGCTTGATCATGATCGTGATGGCTCCGTGTGCCGACTCAGTGGGCTTCGAACGTGACGCGGTCCGGGACCGGCTTGAACTCGCCGATCTGGCTCCACCACGGCATCAGCAGGAAGAAGCCGAAATAGAACAGCGTGCCGACCTGGGCGACCAGGGTGCCGATGTCCGAAGGCGGCTGGATACCGAGGTAGCCCAGCACCAGGAAGAACACCACGAACACGCCGTACAGATAGCTGTGCCAGCTCGGGCGGTAGCGGATGGACTTCACCGGGCTGTGGTCCAGCCAGGGCAGGAAGAACAGGATGACCACGGCACCGCCCATCACCACCACGCCCCAGAACTTCGCGTCGAAGGTCTTGAGCAGCACGATGGCGACCAGGCCGCCGATCAGCACCAGGCCCTTGGCCTTGCCCGACAGGCCGCCCTTGAGCACCGTCAGCACGGCGCCCAGCGCGACGATCACGCTCAGCACGTTGACCATCACGTCGGTGGTCGCACGCAGCATCGAGTAGAACGGCGTGAAGTACCAGACCGGCGCGATGTGCGCAGGCGTCTTCAGCGGGTCGGCCGGGATGAAGTTGTTGTACTCCAGGAAGTAGCCGCCCAGCTCGGGGCCGAAGAACACGATGGCGGTGAAGATCATCAGGAAGCCGCCCACACCCATGATGTCGTGCACCGAGTAGTAGGGGTGGAAGGGGATGCCGTCCAGCGGGATGCCGCGCTCGTCCTTCTTGGCCTTGATCTCGACGCCGTCGGGGTTGTTCGAACCCACTTCGTGCAGCGCGATGATGTGCGCCACCACCAGGCCCAGCAGCACCAGCGGGACCGCGATCACGTGGAAGCTGAAGAAGCGGTTGAGCGTCGCGTCGCTGACCACGTAGTCGCCGCGGATCAGCAGCGCCAAGTCCTGGCCAACGAAGGGCACGGCGGCGAACAGGTTCACGATCACCTGCGCGCCCCAGTAGGACATCTGGCCCCAGGGCAGCAGATAGCCCATGAAGGCTTCGGCCATCAGGCACAGGAAGATCGCGCAACCGAAGATCCAGACCAGCTCGCGCGGCTTGCGGTAGCTGCCGTAGATCAGGCCGCGGTACATGTGCAGGTAGACCACGACGAAGAACGCCGAGGCGCCGGTCGAGTGCATGTAGCGCACCAGCCAGCCCCAGGGGACGTCGCGCATGATGTATTCGACCGAGGCGAATGCCAGCGCCGCGTCGGGCTTGTAGTGCATCACCAGGAAGATGCCGGTGACGATCTGGATGACCAGGACCAGCAGCGCGAGCGAGCCGAAGAAGTACCAGAAGTTGAAGTTCTTCGGTGCGTAGTACTCCGACAGGTGTTCCTTGTAGAGCTTGGACGCCGGGAAGCGGTTGTCCACCCAGGTCAGGAGCTTGGTCGCCGCCGAAGCGTCGGCAGGAGCCTCTTTGAATTCAGCCATGATGTCCTCGATTCCTCGTCAGGCCTTCTTGTCTTCGCCAATCAGCAGCTTGGTCTCGGACAGGTACATGTGCGGCGGCACCTCGAGGTTGTCCGGCGCGGGCTTGTTCTTGAACACGCGGCCGGCCAGGTCGAAGGTCGAACCGTGGCAGGGGCACAGGAAGCCGCCGTTCCAGTCGTCGGGCAACGAGGGCTGGGGACCGGCCTGGAACTTGTCGCTGGGCGAGCAACCCAGGTGCGAGCAGATGCCGACGACCACGAGGTACTCGGGCTTGATCGAACGGGCTGCGTTCTTGGCGTACTCGGGGGTGGGGTAGGCCTTGCGATCCGAGTTCGGATCGGCGAGCTGGACATCCAGCTTGGGCAGTGCGGCCAGTTGCTCGGGCGTGCGGCGCACGATCCAGACCGGCTTGCCGCGCCATTCGACCGTGAGCTTCTCACCGGGCTGCAGGGCACCGATCTCGACCTCGACGGCAGCGCCGGCCGCCTTGGCGCGCTCGGACGGAGCAAATGTGCTGACGAAGGGCACCGCAACGGCCGCGCCGCCGATCGCACCTGCGCAGCTCGACGCAATCAGCCATGTCCGCTTGGCCTGGTCGACTTGCTGGTCACTCATGTGAGTCCTCGTGGAAAAGTAAACCGGTCTGTTATGGGAGCAACCCGCGATTCTAGTCCACGCCCTGCGGGATTCCCTGACAGGGGCTGCCCCGCCGCTGTGCCGGCGCGCCGGGCGGCTGTCAAAAAACGACAGCCCGACACCCTCAGGCCGGCCCGGTTGACAGCCCGAGCACCCCGGGAATACTGCACGGCTCGCTGGTACCCAAGCGGTATCGATTCCGACCTGAACAAACAAGGAGCGCCCCATGAGCGTGATGAGCGAATTCAAGGACTTTGCCGTCAAGGGCAACGTGGTCGACCTGGCGGTCGGCGTGATCATCGGCGGCGCGTTCGGCAAGATCGTCGACTCGCTGGTCGGCGACGTCATCATGCCCATCGTCGGCAAGATCTTTGGCGGGCTGGACTTCAGCAACCACTTCATCCCGCTGGCCGGCCAGACCGCCACGACGCTGGTCGAGGCCAAGAAGGCCGGCGCGGTGCTCGCCTACGGCAGCTTCATCACGGTGGCGCTGAACTTCGTGATCCTCGCCTTCATCATCTTCATGATGATCAAGCAGATCAACCGCCTGAAGGCCGAGCCCGCAGCGGCGCCCGCCGCCCCGGCCGAGCCGCCGCCGCCCGCCGAGGACATCGTGCTGCTGCGCGAGATCCGCGACGCCCTGAAGCGCTGAACGGGATGCCCGTGGCCAGCGCGCCACGGGGCAGCAACCCGATACACACCTGACGCGCACGCACCACACCGCGGCGGGGGCCACTCCTAAGATGCATCGCACCCTGTCGGCGCTGCAACAACGCCGGCTCCCGGCCAGCCGACACATCCACGGGCCAGGGGCCGCAAGGACCTCGATTGGCCCCGACCCTGCCCTCCGGCCTGCGTGCCGCACTGCCCTTCGATCCGGCGCTGGTCTGCATCGCCGGGCAGTGGCGTCGGCCGCAAGGTCTGCACACGCTGCCCCTGATCGATCCGTCGACCGGCGTCGAACTGGGCCGCGTCGCCCGTGCAGGCGCACCGGAGATCGATGCAGCGGTGCAAGCCGCCCGCTGCGCCCTGCGCCCCGATGAACCCGGCAGCTGGGCCCAGGCCAGCCCGCACGAGCGCGGCCTGTGCCTGCAGCGCATCGCCGCGCTGGTGCGCGAGCGGGTCGACGAGCTGGCCCGGCTCGAAGCGCTCGACGCCGGCCTGCCGCTGTCGCGTGGCCGGGCCGACGCGATGGCGCTGGCCCGTCGCCTCGAAGGCTGGGCCGCGACGGTCGGCCTGACCGGCAGCAGCGCCCATCCCGCCATGCCAGGCCAGACGCTGCTGAGCTGGCGCGAGCCGCTGGGCGTCATCGGCCTGATGCTGCCGACGCAGGGCAGCCTGACGCTGCTGGGCGACTGCGTCGGCGCGGCGCTGGCCGCCGGCAATGCCTGCATCGTCAAGCCGGCCGAGACGGTGGTGCTGAGCGTGCTCGCCTTTGCCCACATCTGTCATGAGGCCGGTCTGCCCGCCGGCACGCTCAACGTCGTGCCCGGCCTCAGCCAGGAAGCGGGTGCCGCACTGGTCGAGCACCCAGGCGTCGCCCAGGTCACGGTCGCCGGATCGGCTCAGACCGCGGCGGCCGTGCGCGCGCTGGCCGGTCGGCATGGCAAGGACATCACCGTGCTGCAGGTCGGCAGCCTGCCGCAGCTGGTGTTCGAGGACGCCGACCTGGACCGCGCCGTGCCCGAGCTGGTCGCCGCTGGCGTACACCGTTCCGGCCAGAGCCTGATGCGACCCACCTGCATCCTGGCGCGGCGCGAGATCCACGCCGAGCTGCTCGAACGCATGGCCCTGCGATACCGCCAGCTGCGTGTGGGCACCGCCTTGGCGGACCGCGACCTCGGCCCGATGGCCTCGCCGCACCGCCGCGACCAGGTCGAGAGCCAGATCGCCTTCGCGGCCGAAAGCGGCCTGCGTCTGGTCGCGCAAGGCGAGATCGACGCCGAGGCCGCCGCGCTGGGCGGGCACTGGGTCCGGCCGACCTTGCTGACGCCCTGGACCACCGCCTGGACGCGCCGCATCGCCATCGACCCGGCCGGACCGGTGCAGGTCGTTCTGGCTTTCGACGACGAGGACGAGGCGGTCGAGCTGACCCACGCCTGCGAGCAGCTGCGCGGTGTCGGCCTGTGGACCCGCGACGGCGCCCGCCAGTGGCGACTCGCCCACGGCCTGCGCTGCGACCGCATCAGCGTCAACGGCGCCGACGACCCGGCCGCCACGTCGACCGCGGCGGGCCTCGCCCCGTCGCACGCCGCCTGGGGCATGGACCTGCGCGAGCGCTACACCCGCGTCAAGTCCCTGCGCATCAGCCACGACTGATGTGAGCCCCCGGCCACGCGGGTACGCGCGGCCACCCCCCACGGGGGTCCGGGCCGGCTTGGGGCGGCCCGGCGCTCGGCCCGGGGGAATCGAGCCCCCGGCCACGCGGGTACGCGCGGCACCTCGTGCGGGCGTCCGGTCGGTGCTTTCGGGCTTTGCTTACCTGAGCACCGCCGCCATCGCACGCGCGGTGGCTTCGACGTTGCCGGTGTTGAGGCCGGCCACGCACATGCGGCCGGAGCGCACGAGGTAGACGCCGTGGACCTCGCGCAGGGTGTCGACCTGGGCGGGGCTCAGGCCGGTGTAGCTGAACATGCCGCGCTGGCTCAGGAAATAGCCGAAGTCGCGGCCGGGCAGCATGTCGCTGAGGACCGCATGCAGGCGCTGGCGCATGGCCTGGATGCGCTGGCGCATCTCGCCCAGCTCGTCGGACCACTGCTGGTGCAGCGCCGGCGTGCCAAGCACGCGGGCGACGATGCGCGCGCCGTGGGTCGGCGGGCTGGAGTAGTTCTTGCGCACCGCCATCTGCAGCTGGCCCTGCACCAGCTGGGCCTCCGCCACCGTCGGGCAGACCACGCTCAGCCCGCCGACGCGCTCGCCGTAGAGCGAGAAGCTCTTCGAGAAGCTGTTGGCGACGAAGAAGGCCAGGCCCGCATCGGCCAGCGCGCGGATCGCGCCAGCGTCCTCGGCGATGCCATCGCCGAAGCCCTGGTAGGCGATGTCGACATAGGGCAGCAGTTCGCGCTCGACCAGCACGGGGATCAGCTCGCGCCACTGCGACGCGCTCAGGTCGACGCCGGTCGGGTTGTGGCAGCAGGCGTGCAGCAGCACGATGCTGTGGCGTGGCAGGCTGCGCAGGGTCTCGAGCATGGCCTCGAAGCGCAGGCCGCCGGTGGCCGCGTCGTAGTACGGGTAGGTGTGGACCTGGAAACCGGCGCCCTCGAACATCGCACGGTGGTTGTCCCAGGTCGGGTCGCTGACCCAGACGGCCGAGCCGGGGAAGTACTTCTTGAGGAAGTCGCCGCCGACCTTCAGGCCACCCGAGCCGCCCAGGGTCTGCAGCGTCACGATGCGGCCTTCGCGCAGCGCCGGGTGGTCGGCGCCGAACAGCAGGCGCTGGACCTGCTCGCGGTAGTCGGGCGCACCGAGCATCGGCAGATACGAGCGCGGCCCGATGGCCTGCGCGAGCTGGGTCTCGGCCTCGCGCACCGCGCCCATCACCGGCAGGCGGCCGGCGTCGTCGAAATAGATGCCGATGGACAGGTTGATCTTGTCGGCTCGCGGGTCCTTCTGGAAGTTCTCGTTGAGCGTCAGGATGGGATCGCCCGCGTAGGCGTCGACGTGTTCGAACATGGGTGGGCTCCGTGGTCCAGGCCGGGCCGCAGCGGACATGCGCGCGGCGCGGGCCGGTCGTTGAATGCGTGAAGGGGCGGATTATCGGATCGCTGCGAGGCTCGCCCGAACCCGCAAATTCGACCGACAGCTCGTCATGGACCCCGCCAGATCCCCTCGAACGTGGGGGTCGCCGACGCCTTCGTCGACGATGACCTTGACCCTGCCTGCCTCGCGTCAAAAGATGACGGGCCGTTTCCACCTGTAACGGCAGCAACCTGGACCTCGCATGATCCCCACCCACCGGGTGGCCTTCGTGGGCTTCACGCCCTTCGAGCGCTCGACGCTGGAAAGCTACTTCCGCCTCGCCGCCGCGCGCGACAGCCACGCCTACGAGCTCTGCCCTGACCTGCACGACAGCGACCTGGTCGTCGCCGATGCCGAACAGCCCGAGGCGGTGCTGGCCGTCGGCCGTGCCGGGCGCATGCGCGACGCGGTGCTGATCGGCGGCCCGAGCGCGCCGGCAAGCGTCGGCGCCCACCTGGCGCGGCCGATCGACGCGCTGCAGATCAAGCGCGCGCTCGACGCGATGGCGCTGCGCCGGCCTCCGCGGCCGAGCGGACGGGCGCGCCAGCAGGCCGCCGACAGCACGCAGCGGGTCGGCGACTTCCGCACCAGCCATGGTTTCAGCAACTCGGTGATGGTCGAGGGCGAACTGCGCCTTGACGAGGTGCTGGTCGTCAGCGCCAGCCCGGCCGAACGCAGCGTGCTGCACGACCTGTTGAGCCGCTGCGGCTACGGCGTGACGCTGGCCCGCAGCACCGAGCACGCGATCCGGCTGTGCGACGAACAGAGCTACGGCTTCGTCTTCCTCGGCCTGGGCCAGGACGGCATCGACAGCTACCAGGCCTGTCGGCGCATCCGCCGCCATCCGACTGCCGCCGGCATCGCGCCGGTGGTCGTTGCGCTGGCCCATCGCAGCGGCGCGGTCGACCGCATCCGGGCAACCTTCGCGGGCTGCGACGCCTACCTGACGACGCCGCTGGACGAGGGCGAGCTGGTGCGCATCCTGGCCCAGCACGACCGGACCTTCGAGCGGGTGTTCGAGCCGACCGCGCCGATCCAGCCGTGACGGTCCGGCCGGCAGCCTCGTCCTGACCGGTTCAGCGTCCCTGCCAGGCTGCCAGCAGCGTCGCGCCGAGGATCAGCGCGCCGCCGATCAGCAACATCGGCCCGAGCACCTCGCCGGCCCACCAGACTGCCGACAGCGAGGCGAACACCACCTCGCAGGGCATCACCACCGAGGTGACGTTGGCCGGCAGCCGCGCCGCGCCGTATTGCAGCGACAGGTTGGACAGCAGGAAGGCCAGCGCCAGCCCCATCGCCGGCAGCAGCCAGCTGGCCTGGACCGGCGGCGGTGGCTGCATGCCCAGCCCATCCAGCCCACCCAGGCCCAGCGAACCGGCCGACACGACCAGCAGCGAGACCAGCGCACCACCGCCGAACATCGCCAGCGCGCGGCCTTCCTCGGGCAGATCGGCCGAGCGCCTGAGCATCACGTTGTTGAGCGAGAAGAAGAAGCCCGCCGCCAGCGCCAGCGCATCGGCCAGCCGTGGCATCGACGCGGGCCGGGCGGCCTGGCCGTCGTGGCCGGCGCTGATCACCAGCGCGGCACCGGCCAGCGCCATCGCCACGCGCAGCCAGACCCGCGCGTCGGCATGCTCGCCCAGCAGCCAGCGCGCCAGCGCGACGGTCCACAGCGGGGTCAGGTAGAACAGCAGCACGACGCGGCTGACGTCACCAATCGTCACGCCCCAGTTGAAGCCGAGGTTGGTGCAGCCCGACGCCAGCGCGATCAGCCACAGGTTGCGCTGGCGCAGCAGCTGGCCCCAGGCGCGCGGACGGACCACGGTGACGACGACCATGGCGCTGCCGTAGATCAGGACCGTGCTCCACAGCGAATGCAGGCCGGCGTCCTGCAACTGCCGGAACGGCCACCAGGACAGGCCCCAGGTCAGGGCGTTGAACATCAGGGCCAGGACGGCCAGTCCGCTGACGCGGCTCGCGGCGCTCATCGCGGGAAGGGGCCGCCGGCTTCAGTGGCCGTCGCTGCGCGCCATCGACAGCAGGCGGGCCAGCTCGTCGGGGTGCTCGCGCAGGTTGCGCTGGTGCCAGCGGCCGATCAGCCACATGGTGCCGGCCACCAGCAGGCCGAAGATCGTGATCGCGCCGAAGGCGCTCATGCCACCGCGCGTCATCCCGGTGTAGAACGCCCCGAGCGCCAGGATGCAGGCCTGCTCGTTGAAGTTCTGGACCGCGATCGAGCGGCCGGCGCCCATCAGGTTGTGGCCGCGGTGCTGCAGCAGCGCGTTCATTGGCACGACCAGGAAACCGCCCAGCCCGCCCAGCAGGATCAGGAAGGGCGCGGCCACCCAGACGTTGTCGATCACGTTCATGCCGACCACCAGCAGGCCCATCGCGATGCCCAGCGCGATCACCCGCGTGGCCTGGTCCAGCGTCATCGCCATCGACGCGACCACCGCGCCGACCGCCGTCCCCACCGCCACCACGCCGACCAGCGACGAGGCCTGCGTGGTCGAGTAGCCCAGCGCCGCCGCCGCCCAGGCCAGCACGATGTAGCGCAGGTTGCCCGAGACACCCCAGAACAGCGTGGTCGTGGCCAGCGAGATCTGGCCGAGCTTGTCGTTCCAGAGCTTGGCGTTGCAGTCGGAGAAGTCGCGCACCAGCGCCATCGGCTGGGCCGGGAAGGGCTGCAGGGTGGCGTCGGTGCGGGGGATGTAGAGGTTGAACAGCGCGGCGATGACGTAGAGCGAGACCAGCGAGGCGATCGCCGATTCGGCCGGCGAGTCGATGCCGGTCTCGACGAAGGGCATGTCGATCGAGGTCAGCCACGGCGCGATGTGCGGGCCGACCAGCTGGCCGCCGAGCAGCACGCCCAGGATGATCGAGCCGATCGTCAGGCCCTCGATCCAGCCGTTGGCCTTGACCAGCTGCGACGGCGGCAGCAGCTCGGTGAGGATGCCGTACTTGGCCGGCGAGTAGGCCGCCGCGCCGAGCCCCACCACCGCATAGGCGAGCAGCGGGTGGGTGCCGAACAGCATCAGCAGGCAGCCGACCACCTTGATGCTGTTGGACACGAACATGACCTTGCCCTTGGGCACCGCATCCGCGAAGGCGCCAACGAAGGGCGCAAGCACGACGTAGAAGAGCGCGAACATCGGGACCAGCGCGGCCCGTTGCCATTCCCCGGCACCGGAGGTGCGCAGCAGCTCGACGGCGGCGACGAACAGGGCGTTGTCTGCCAGCGAGCTGAAGAACTGCGCTGACATGATGGTGTAGAAACCTTTTTTCATCCGGCGCGGGTGGGTGAGCGATCCCGATCGGACGGCGGCTGTTGCCAGGACGGGCAGCAGTGCCGGGATGCACCGAGGGTCGCGTTTCGACGCGGCGGGGTTATAGCACGGCACCTGTCGCGCTCCACCCGTGCAGACACCCGGTGCGGGGGGGCGGCGAGCGGTCCTGCACGACCCCGGCGAACGGCTCTTGCAGCTGGGGTCGCCGAGGGGTCGACTGGCAGAATCCCGCGCATGCCGCGTCCCATCGAAGCCCTGATCCATCCCGACGCCATCGCGCACAACCTCGGCATTGCCCGCCAGCGGGCCGGCGACGCGCGGCTCTGGGGCGTCATCAAGGCCAATGCCTATGGCCACGGCATCGAGCGGGTCTGGCCGGCGCTGGCGGTGGCCGACGGCCTGGCGATGCTGGACCTGGACGAGGCCCAGCGCGTGCGCGACCTCGGCTGGCGCGGACCGATCCTGCTGCTCGAAGGCTGCTTCGAGGCCCGCGACCTGGAGCTGTGTTCGCGGCTCAACCTCTGGCACGTCATCCACCACGACCAGCAGATCGCCTGGCTGGCCGCGCACAAGACGCACCAGCCGCACCGCGTCTTCCTCAAGATGAACAGCGGCATGAACCGGCTGGGCTACACGCCGCAGGCCTGGCGCGGCGCCTGGGTGCGCTTGAACGCGCTGCCGCAGGTCGACGAGATCTCGCTGATCACGCACTTCTCGGACGCCGACGGGCCCAAGGGCATCGATGCGGCGGTCGAGGCCTTCGTCGCCGCCACGCACGACCTGCCCGGCGAACGCAGCCTGGGCAACAGCGCGGCCATCCTGCGCCATGCACACCGCCCGGAGGTCCGCGCCGACTGGGTCCGCAGCGGCATCCTGAGCTACGGCAGCGCGCCCGACTTCCCCGAACACGGCATCGACCACTGGCGGCTGGTCCCGGCCATGACGCTGCGCAGCCGCGTGATCGGCCTGCAGGACCTGCAGCCGGGCGACACGGTGGGCTACGGCAGCACCTACCGGGCCGATCGGGCCCAGCGCATCGGCATCGTCGCCGGCGGCTATGCCGACGGCTACCCGCGCCACGCACCGACCGGCACGCCGGTGCTGGTCGACGGCGTGCGCTGCACGACGGTCGGGCGGGTCTCGATGGACATGCTGGCGGTCGACCTGACGCCGGTGCCGCAGGCCGGCCTGGGCGCCGAGGTGACGCTCTGGGGCCACGGCCCGCACGGCACGCGACTGCCGATCGACGAGGTCGCCCAGGCCGCCGGCACGATCGGCTACGAGCTGATGTGCGCGCTCGCCCTGCGCGTGCCGACGCATGTCGCGCCGCTGCCCGAGGGCGCCTTGCCATGAAGGCGACCCGCATCTCGCCGCACGAGGTGCACTTCAGCGCGATCCGGGCCCAGGGCGCCGGTGGGCAGAACGTCAACAAGGTCTCCAACGCGGTCCACCTGCGCTTCGACATCGCGGCCTCCAGCCTGCCCGACGAGGTCAAGGCGCGCATGGCCGCCCTGCCCGACCACCGCATCACGCGCGAGGGCGTGGTCGTCATCAAGGCCCAGGAGTCGCGCAGCCTGGAGGCCAACCGGGCCGATGCGCTGGCGCGGCTCGACGAGCTGCTGCAGCGTGCGCTGTTCGTGCCCAAGGACCGCAAGGCCACCAAGCCGACCTTCGGCTCGAAACAGCGGCGGCTGGAGGGCAAGTCGGCCCGCTCGGGCATCAAGGCGATGCGCGGCCGCGTGACCGACTGACGCGCGCCACCAGCGCCGACAATCGCGCCCCATGGCCCGCGACAAGACCCTCTACACCTGCCGCGAATGCGGCGGCACCAGCCCGAAATGGCTGGGCCAGTGCCCGCATTGCCGGGCCTGGAACACGCTCGACGAAGGCCCGGCCGAAGCCGCCGCCGGCAGCGGCCGGAACCGCTACCAGGCGCTCGCGCGCAGCCTGCCGGTCGCGACGCTGGCCGACATCGAGGCCGCCGAGGTCGCCCGCACCCCCACCGGCCAGGAAGAGCTGGACCGCGTGCTCGGTGGCGGCATCGTCGCCGGCGGCGTGGTGCTGATCGGCGGCGATCCGGGCATCGGCAAGAGCACGCTGCTGCTGCAGGCGGCCGAGGCGCTGTCGCGCCAGATGAAGGTGCTGTACGTGACCGGCGAGGAGTCCGGCGCCCAGGTCGCGCTGCGCGCTGGCCGGCTCGGGCTGGAAGGCCGCCACCTGCGCGTGCTGGCCGAGATCGGGCTGGAGAAGATCCTCGCGACGCTGGAGGCCGAGCAACCCGCCTTCTGCGTCATCGATTCGATCCAGACGCTGTACTCGGACCAGCTCACCTCCGCGCCCGGTTCGGTCGCCCAGGTGCGCGAATGCGCGGCCCACCTGACCCGCGCGGCCAAGGCCAGCGGCTGCACCACCGTGCTGGTCGGCCACGTCACCAAGGAAGGCGCGCTGGCCGGCCCGCGCGTGCTGGAGCACATCGTCGACACCGTCCTCTACTTCGAGGGCGACACGCACAGCAGCTTCCGGCTGGTGCGGGCGATCAAGAACCGCTTCGGCGCGGTCAACGAGATCGGCGTCTTCGCGATGACCGAACGCGGCCTGAAGGGCGTCGCCAACCCGAGCGCGATCTTCCTGTCGACCCACGGCGAGCCGGTGCCCGGCGCCTGCGTGCTGGTGACCCTCGAAGGCACGCGGCCGATGCTGGTCGAGATCCAGGCCCTGGTCGACGCCGGCGGGCCCAGCCCGCGCCGGCTCAGCGTCGGCCTGGACCGTGACCGCCTGGCCATGCTGCTGGCCGTGCTGCACCGCCATGCCGGCGTGGCATGTGCCGATCAGGACGTGTTCGTCAACGCCGTCGGCGGCGTGCGCATCAGCGAGCCGGCGGCCGACCTGGCCGTGCTGCTGGCGATCCAGAGCTCGCTGCGCGGCCGGGCCCTGCCGCGCGGCTTCATCGCCTTCGGCGAGGTCGGCCTGGCCGGCGAGGTGCGGCCTGCACCGCGCGGCCAGGAACGGCTGAAGGAAGCGGCCAAGCTCGGTTTCTCGGTCGCCGTCGTGCCCAAGGCCAATGCGCCGAAGAAGCCGATCGAGGGCCTGACGGTGCACCCGGTCGAGCGCATCGAGCAGGCCATCGAGCGGGTGCGCAACCTGGACTGAAGGACCGCGCCCGGTCACTGCCCCGTTGCCCAGTTGCCCCGTTGCCCCAACTGCCCCAACCGCCCCGACGCCCCGCCCACCCACCGCCCGACGTCCAACCCGAAGGAAGCCCGCGCACCATGAAGTTCCCGAAGTCCCCCATGCCCGTCAACGCCCTGCTGGCCGGCGCCGCCGTCGTCGTCGGCATCTGGGTCTACGGTTGGCAGGGCCTGGTCCTGGCGCTCACGCTGATCGCCTTCTGGGCCGTGCTGCAGTTCAACCGCGCCACCCGCGTGCTGCGCCATGCCGGCGAGCGGCCCAAGGGCGTGGTCGACAGCGTCGTGATGACGCAGGCCAGGCTGTCGCCCGGTCTGAGCCGCCTGGAGGTGCTGCAGATCACCGGCAGCCTCGGCGAGCCCTACAACAACCACGACGAATGGCGCTGGCGCGATGCCGGCGGCAACGAGCTGGTGCTGACCTTCCGCCGCGACGTGCTGGTGCGCTGGGCGGTGGCCCGCGCGCCAGAACCGGCCGAGGACGAGACGGCCGGCGAGACCGCGACGCCGCGCGTCCACGACGCGCCGCCGCCGGCCTGAACGCTCAGGCGCCGACCCAGCCCATGCGGGCGCACAGCACGCGGGCGGTGTCGAATTCCTCGGCCAGCCGGGTGGCGTACTGGGCGCACTGCGCGGCGTCGAAGGCCTCGCCGCCCTGCTCGATCTCGCGGGCGGTCTGGGCCAGCTCGCGCAGGCCCAGGTTGGCCGCCGCGCCCTTGAGCTTGTGGCCGGCCGCCTTCAGGCGTGAACCGTCGGCCGCCTGCAGCACCTCCAGCAGCTCGGCCAGCGTGCTCGACTCGTCGGCCAGGAAGCCGCCCAGCAGCGCGCCGTAGCCACCGATGGACACGGCCACGCAGACCTCGCCGATGGCCTCCAGGTCGAGCACGCGGGCGGCGTCGCCACGACGGAAACGACGACGTGGTGGTGGCGGAGGTGGCGGAGGTGGCGGAGGTGGCGGAGGTGCGGCGGCGGCCCGGACCGGTGCCTCGACCAGCGTCGACAACGGTGTCGGCACGGCCGTCACCAGCGGCGTCCGGGCCGGCATCGGCTGCGACACGGGCGCTGGCGCGACCACCTCGGCACGGCGCGGCTCGATGCGGCCACGTGAGCCGAAATGGCGCTTGAACAGCAGCTCGATCTCCTCGACCTGCACCGGCTTGGCGAGGAAGTCGTCCATGCCGGCGTCGAAGACACGCTGGCGCGATTCGGTGAAGGCATCGGCCGTCAACGCGACGATGCGGGTGCGCGCCACCGGACCGTCGAGCGCGCGGATCGCGCGGGTCGCGGCGATGCCGTCCATCACCGGCATGTGCACGTCCATCAGCACCAGGTCGAAGCTGTGGCTGCGGACCTTGTCGAGCGCCTGCTGGCCGTCCTCGGCGAAGGTGACGTGGTGGCCCAGCTGGCTCAGCAGCGCATGGATGAACTTGCGGTTGACCGGGTGGTCGTCGGTCACCAGCACTTCGAGCGGCTGCAGGTCGTGCTCGCCGGGCTCATCGAGCGCGGCAGCGACCGAGTCGCGCCAGCCCGAGTCCGGCATCGCGGCATCGGCGACCGCGCGCGGCTCGTCGACCACCCGCAGCGGCAGGACCAGCGTGAAGGCGCTGCCCTCGCCGGGTCGGCTCTCGACCTGGATGTCGCCGCCCATCATGCGCGACAGCGAACGCGAGATCTCCAGCCCCAGGCCGGTGCCGCCGTAGCGGCGGTTGATGGTCTCGTCGCCCTGGCTGAAGCGCTGGAACAGCCGCGTCAGCGTGGCCGCATCCATGCCGATGCCGGTGTCGCTGACGCGCAGCCGCAGCAGCGGCTCGGCCCGGCCCTGGCGCAGGTCGGCGTCCAGGCAGTCGACCACCAGGCTGACCTCGCCCCGCTCGGTGAACTTCAGCGCGTTGCCGACCAGGTTGAACAGGATCTGCTTGAGGCGCTTGGCGTCGGTGTCGATCCAGACCGGCACGTTCTCGGCCAGCGTGACGTGCCAGTGCAGGCCCTTGGCCTGGGCCTGCGGACTCATCACCGAACGCACGTCGCCCAGCACGCGGTGCAGCGAGGTCGGCGCGGTGCTGATCTCGAGCCGGCCGGACTCCAGCTTGGAGATGTCCAGCACGTCGTTGAGGATGCCCAGCAGGTGCTCGCCGGACTCGCGCGCGGTGAGCAGGTAGTCGGCTTGCGTGGCGTCCAGCCGCGAACGCTGCAGCAGCGACAGCATGCCCAGCAGGCCGTTGAACGGCGTGCGCAGCTCATGGCTCATGTTGGCCAGGAAGGCGCTCTTGGCGCGGCTGGCCTGCTCGGCCTCCAGCCGGGCCTCCTGCAGGCTCTCGGCGAGCGCCTCGAGGTGGCTGCGACGCTGTTGCAGCGCCCGCACCTGGCGCACCACGACGATGGCGAACAGCAGCGTCAGCAGCGACTGGAAGACCGTCAGGCCGATGGCGATGCGGTTCTGCTGCCGCACCGCGTCGTTGCGGGCCGCGACCTGTTCGGCGATGCCGCGGTTGGCCTGCAGCGACAGCTCGTGGATGGGGCCGGCGATGGGCTCCATGCGGGCTTCAAGCTGGCGCCAGAAGGCCGGCTCCATGCTGGGCCGGACATCCGGGCCGATCTGGCCGTCGGCCTGGGCCACGAAGGCGTGGATCTGGTCGAGCACCTGCTGTTGCAGGGGCAGGTGCTTGAGCAGGTCCTCGGTGCGGTCCAGCTCGATCAGGCTGAGGCGGCTGACGAACAGTTCATAGCGGGTCTGGACCGCCTCGACCTTCTCGGGCGAGGGATCGAAGCTGAGTTCGCGCGCCTGGCTGCGCAGCTTCTCGAACTCGGACTCGACCTGGTAGAAGCTCCAGACCAGGTTGTCGCCCTGGTATTGCACCGTGCCGTTGAGCAGCGCCAGCGACTGCGACTGCACCCAGGCGACCCCGGCGAAGACCGCCAGCAGCACGCCGGCCAGCACGGTCAGCCAGCGGCCGAGCCCGTCCGCGCGGGACCGCGCGGCGACCGTCCCGGAAGCGTCGAGGCCGTCGGGGCTCAAGGGCATGGGAGGCACGTCCGGGCGACTTATTCGATCTCGAGGCTCTTGAGCTGCCAGGCCGAGCGGTTGTAGTAACGCTCCGAGCGCAGCACCTCGTCGGTGTCGTAGGGATAGACGATGAACAGCGGGCCCTTGTCGCGCACCGGCATCGGCTTGTCATCCATCAGGCGGGCCAGCACGACCGGGAACCTGGCGCTGTCGTCGACCGGCAGCTCGGCCTTGTAGTCGTTGAGCGCGACGGCCTTGATCAGCTTGCCCTGCACGCCGGCAGCGGCCAGCACGTCACGCAGCAGCGGGCCGGTGAACTTTCGCGGCTCCTTGTACCAGGGCGTCATGGTCGTGAAGCTGTGCTGCGGCAGGGCAGCCAGCATGTCCATGTCGAACTCGACCTTGCCGGGTGCGTTGGACTGGGAGATCTTGCCGGACACGGTCAGCACGACCTTGCCCTTGGGCTTGTCGAGCGCATGGGCGGCGGGGGCGGTGGCCAGCACGGTGGTGCAGGCGGCCACGCAGGCAAGCAATTGGCGACGGGAAATCAGCATGGGACACACCTCCGGAGACGACGGTGATGGCGACAGGAACGGCCATCGGTGGGATCCGACGCCGGACGGGCCGCGCGTCGATCGGACGCGCTGTTTGCCGGTTTCGGCATCCGCCGGATTTTCTTGAGGTGCGCGCGGCCTGCACAGGCCGCGCCGGGTCACCGGACCGCGCAGGTCCGGCAACCGGTCACGGTCGGATCAGCCGAAGTGGCAGATGTAGTGGTACGGCTCGCCTTCGACGACGATCTCGAAGGACGAGTTGCCGGGCACGTCGAAGGACTGGCCCGGGCCGTAGGTCTGCCACTGGTCGGAGCCGGCCAGCTTGATGCGGCAGGAACCGGCGACGGTCTCCATCACCTCCGGCGCGCCGGTGTTGAAGGTCAGCGCGGCCGGCAGGATCACGCCGACGCTCTTCTTCGTGCCGTCGGCCAGGGTGATGCCGTGCGAGACGCACTTGCCGTCGAAGTAGACGTTGGCCTGGGTGCCGACGCTGGCGACGGCGAGTTGCAGCTTGCTCATGTCGAGTCTTCCTGGAGGTGGTGGATCAGGCGCCAGCCTTCTTGGCCGGGGCGCGCTTGCGGGCCGGCGTCTCGGCGGGCTTGGCCGACTTGACCTCCGCCTTGGCCGCTGCCTTGACCGCAGGCTTGGCAGCCTTGGCCGCCGACTTGGCTGCCGTCTTGCGGGCCGCCTTGGCGTTGGCCGCGATGCGCATGCGCAGCGCGTTGAGCTTGATGAAGCCGCCGGCATCGGCCTGGTTGTAGGCGCCGCCGTCGTCGTCGAAGGTCGAGATCTTCATGTCGAACAGGCTGTCGGTCGCCGATTCGCGGCCGACGCACATGATCGTGCCCTTGTAGAGCTTGAGCTTGACGCTGCCGTTGACGGTCTGCTGCGACGCGTCGATCAGGACCTGCAGCAGCTCGCGCTCGGGCGCGAACCAGTAGCCGTTGTAGACCATGCGCGCATAGCGCGGCATCAGGTCGTCCTTGAGCGCGAGGACCTCGCGGTCCAGCGTGATCGACTCGATCGCGCGGTGGCCGGCCAGCATGATGGTGCCGCCAGGGGTCTCGTAGCAGCCGCGGCTCTTCATGCCGACGTAGCGGTTCTCGACCTTGTCGAGGCGGCCGATGCCGTGCTTGCCGCCGATCTTGTTGAGCGTCTCCAGCACGGTGGCCGGGCTCATCGCGACGCCGTCGATGGCGACGATGTCGCCCTTGACGTAGCTCAGCTCGACGACCTGCGGCTTGGACGGCGCCTTCTCGGGGCTGACCGTCAGGCGCCACATGTTGTCCTCGGGCGCGAAGTTCGGGTCCTCGAGGATGCCGCCTTCATAGCTGATGTGCAGCAGGTTGGCGTCCATCGAGTAGGGCGCGCCGCCCTTGCGCTTCTTGAAGTCGACCGGGATCTTGTGCTTGTCGGCGTAGGCCAGCAGCTTCTCGCGCGACAGCAGGTCCCACTCCCGCCACGGGGCGATGACCTTGACGTTGGGCATCAGCGCGTAGGCGCCGAGCTCGAAGCGGACCTGGTCGTTGCCCTTGCCGGTGGCGCCGTGGCTGATGGCGTCGGCGCGGGTCTTGCGGGCGATGTCGATCAGGCGCTTGGCGATCAGCGGACGCGCGATCGAGGTGCCGAGCAGGTACTCGCCCTCGTACAGCGCGTTGGCGCGGAACATCGGGAAGACGAAGTCGCGGACGAATTCCTCACGCAGGTCGTCGATGAAGATGTTCTCGGGCTTGATGCCCATCTTCAGCGCCTTGGCGCGCGCCGGCTCGACCTCCTCGCCCTGCCCGATGTCGGCGGTGAAGGTCACCACCTCGCATTGATACTGGTCTTGCAGCCACTTCAGGATGACCGAGGTGTCGAGACCACCGGAGTAGGCGAGGACAACGCGCTTGATGTCTTTGGACATGGTGTGGTGAGGGGTCGTTGAAAGAGCAAACCGCCATTTTATTGGCATGCGCCGGCCCGGCGGCCACCGTCCAGGCGCCTCCTACAATCCGGCGCTCGCGGCCAGCCGGCCGTCGCCTCACCCAACCAGCCCTGCGGAGTGCCTTCGTGACCAGCCCGACCCCCACCACCGACCCGTCCGTGATCGAGCGTGAGCTGGCCGACATCTTCGTTTCTGCCCTGAACCTGGAAGTCGCCGCCGCCGACATCGACCCGACCGCGCCGCTGTACGGCGACGGCCTGGGGCTGGACTCGATCGACATCCTCGAGGTCGCGCTGGCGGTCTCGCAGCGCTACGGCTTCCAGCTGCGCTCGGACGACGAGAACAACCAGCGCATCTTCCAGTCGCTGCGCAGCCTGGCCGAGCACGTCGCCCGCCACCGCACCCAATAAGCCGCGAGCCGACTGCCGATGACGCGCTGGCGGATCGCCGCGGTCGCCACCGCCCTCGCGGGCTACGCGCTGCTCTCGCATGCCCTGATGGCCTGGTGGCCCGAACAGCCCTGGTCCATCGCGGTGCTGTTCGGCCCGCTGCTGGGTGGCCTGCTGGTCGCCGGACTCGCCAGGCGTCACCGGCCCTCGCTGGTCGGCGCGGCTGGCCTCGGCGGGGTGCTGTGGCTGGTGCAGCAGCACGACGGCGGCAGCCGCGTCGAGATGCTCTACGTGCTGCAGCATGCCGCGATGCACGCGGTCATGGCCTACGGCTTCGGCATCACGCTGCGCGAGGGCTCGACGCCGCTGATCACGCAGATGGCCGTGCGGCTGCAGCGCAGCCTGCCCGACGCGCAACGCGTCTACACCCGCCGGCTGACCGCCATCTGGTGCGGCTACTTCATCGGGATGATCGGCGTGTCGCTGCTGATCTACCGGCTGACGCCCTGGTCGTGGTGGAGCTTCTACTGCAACGTGCTGACGCCGCTGGCCGCGATCGGCCTGTTCGTCGGCGAGTACCTGCTGCGCTACCGCCTGCATCCCGAGTTCGAGCGCGTCACGCTGGCCAGCGCCTGGCAGGCCTGGCGGTCGGTCGACGCCGCCCGCTGACGGCTGCCGTGTACCGCCCGCCCCGGCCCCTGTTCTCCTGGCTTCCATGATCCCGACGCTGCCCGATTCCGGCCTCGGCCGGACCCACCGCCTGGGCGTCATCGGCCTGTGGCTGCTGGCGCTGGCGCTGTGCGCGGCGGTGATCGCCCGCACGCCCTTCGTGGCCGACCTGTCGGCCTTCCTGCCGGCCAGCGCCGACGCCCGCCAGCGCGTGCTGATCGACCAGGTGCGCAGCGGCGCGCCGGCCCGCACGCTGATGCTGGGCATCACCGGCGGCGACGCGGCGCAGCGGGCCGCCGCCTCCAGGACGCTGGCCGCCGCGCTGCGCGACAGCGGCCTGTTCGAGCAGGTCAGCAACGGCGAGAACGATGCCTGGGCCGAGGTCGGCCGCTGGGTGTTCGAGCGCCGCTACACGCTCAGCCCGGCCGTCACGCCCGAACGCTTCCAGCCCGACGGCCTGCGCGAGGCCATCGACGAGACCCTGTCGCTGCTGGGCACGCCGGCCGGCGCACTGATCAAGCCCATCCTGGAGACCGACCCGACCGGCGAGACCCGCCGCATCGCCGAGGCCCTGATCCCGGCCGGCGCACCGCGCACGCAGGACGGCGTCTGGGTCGGCCGCAGCGAGCCGCGCGCCGTGCTGATGGCCAGCACCCGCGCGCCGGGTGCGGACCTCGACGCGATGCAGCGGGCGATCGACCGCGTGCGCGCCGACTTCGGCCCGCTGGCCGCGCAGGGCCTGGGCCTGCAGCTGACCGGCGCGCCGGTCTTTGCGGTCGACAGCCGCGCCGGCATCGAACGCGAGGTCCACCTCCTGGCCGCCGCCGGCACCGTGCTGATGAGCCTGTTGCTGCTGGTCGCCTTCGCCTCGATCGCCGCGCTGGCCACCGCGCTGCTGCCGGTGGCCACCGGCATCGCCGCCGGCATCGCCGCGGTCGGGCTGGTGTTCGGCAACGTGCATGGCGTGACGCTGGGTTTCGGCTCGACGCTGATCGGCGAGGCGGTCGACTACGCCATCTATTACCTGATCCAGGCCCGCCGCCACGGCGGCGCCGGCGACGGCTGGCGCCATTGGCTGCGCGAGAACTGGCCGACCGTGCGCCTGGGCCTGCTGACCTCGGTGTGCGGCTTCGCGGCGTTGCTGTTCTCGGGCTTCCCCGGCCTGCAGCAGCTGGGCGTGTTCTCGATCGCGGGCCTGCTGGCGGCCGTCGCCACCACGCGCTGGCTGATGCCGGTGCTGATGCCCGACGGCGCGCGCGGCATGGGCCTGCGCCGCCAGCTCGGCCGGGCCGCGCGCGAGCTGTTCGCCTGGCTGCCGCGCACCCGCATGCTGTGGCTCGCGCTGGGCATCTTCGCGGTCGTGGCCATGGTGGCGCGCGGCGCGATCTGGGGCACCGAGCTGGCCTCGCTGAGCCCGATCGACCCGGCCCAGCTGGCCCTCGATGCCAGCCTGCGCGCCGACCTGGGTGCGGACGACAGCGGCTCGCTGATCGCCGTGCGGGGCGACGACGCGCAGGCCGTGCTGCGGCGCGCCGAGGCGGTCGGTGCGCGGCTGGATGCGCTGGTCGACCAGGGCGTGCTGGGCGGCTACAGCAGCGTCGCCCGCTTCCTGCCCAGCCTGGAGACCCAGGCGCGCCGCCGCGCCGCACTGCCCGCACCCGGGGCCCTGCAGGCGGCGCTGGCCGAGGCCACCGCCGACGGCCCGCTGCCGGCGCGTCGCCTGCAACCCTTCCTGGCCGCCGTCGAGCAGGCCCGCCAGCCTGCCGACGACACGCCCGAGCAGGCCGCGACGGGTGCGCTCGCGCCGCTCGTCAACGCGCTGCTGCTCAAAGGCGAGGACGGCCGCTGGACCGCGCTGCTGCCGCTGACGCCGGCCGATGCGGCCCGCGGCATCGACGCGCCCCAGGTGCGCGCGGCGCTGGCCGGCGTCGACGAGGTGGTGATGCTCGACATCGGCATCGAGCTGCGCCGCATGTACCAGCGCTACCTGGGCGAGGCACAGGCGCAGGCGCTGGTTGGCGCGGTCGTCGTGCTGGGGCTGATCGGCCTGTCGCTGCGCGCGCCGCGCCGCATCGTCGCGGTCTGCCAGCCGCTGCTGCTGGCCGTGCTGCTGACGATGGGCGGCTGCGCCGCACTGGGCGTTCCGCTGGGCATCCTGCACCTGATCGGGCTGCTGCTGGTGGTCGCGGTGGGCTCCAACTACGCGCTGTTCTTCGACCTGCTGCGCGACCAGCCCCAGCCGGACGACGACACGCTCGCCTCGCTGGCGCTGGCCAACCTGACGCTGGTGCTGTCCTTCGCGCTGCTGGCCTGCTCGGCCATCCCGGCGCTGTCGGCGATGGGCCGGGTGGTCGCGCCCGGCGCGCTGCTGGCGCTGCTGCTGTCGGCCGCGTTTGCACCGAAACGACCGGCCACACCGACCCGCTGAGACCGAGAGGCAACCCATGCCCGCCCCGATCCCACCCATCGCCGTGCGCGCCTGGACCGTCAGCAGCGCCGCTGGCCTGGGCCGCGCGGCGCTGGCCAGCGGCCTGGCCGGTCGCGCCTCGGCGCTGCGCCCGCTCGACGCCACGCGCTGGCCGGCCTGGCCGCTGGCCACCTGGGTCGGCGCCGTCGATGCACTCGATGCGCCCGATCCGGCCTGGCCGCCCTTCCCCGCCGCGCTGGCCGACCGCGACCTGGCATCCGCCCGGGCGCTGCGGCTGGCCTGGCTGGGCCTGCAGGCCGACGGCTTCCGGGCCGCGACGCAGGCCGCCGTGCAGCGCTGGGGCGCGGCGCGGGTCGGGCTGCTGCTGGGCACCTCGGCCTCGACCATTGGCGTCAGCGAACAGGCCTGGCGGGACTGGCCGGCCGGCGCGCCGGTGCCCGAGGTGCTGCGCCACCCGACGCTCAACACACCGCATGCGGTCACCGGCTTCGTCGCCGAGGCGCTGGGCCTGCGCGGGCCGGCCTTGACGGTGTCGACCGCCTGCTCGTCCAGCGCCAAGGTCTTCGCCAGCGCCGAACGCTGGCTGCGGCTGGGCTGGGTCGACGCGGTGGTGGTCGGCGGTGTCGACGCGCTGTGCGCCAGCGTGCTGTTCGGCTTCCGCGCGCTGGGGCTGGTCTCGGCCTCGCCCTGCCGGCCGTTCGACGCGGCACGCGACGGCATCAGCATCGGCGAGGCGGCCGGCTACGCGCTGCTGGAACGACGGACCGCCGGCGACGACCCGGCCACACCCTGCCTGGTCGGCCACGGCGAATCGAACGACGCCCACCACATGTCCAGCCCGCACCCGCAGGGCCTGGGCGCCGAACGGGCGCTGGACGACGCGCTGGCGCGGGCCGGGGTGGACGCCGGGGCGGTCGACCTGGTCTGCCTGCACGGCACCGCCAGCGCCCGCAACGACGAGGTCGAGGCCGCGCTGGTCGCGCGCCGCTACCGCGCCGACGTGCATGCCAGCGCCGCCAAGGGCCTGACGGGTCACACCATGGGCGCGGCCGGCATCGTGCAGGCGGTCGCCTGCCTGGAGGCGCTCGGCGGCGCCGGCCTGCCGGGCAGCGTCGGCTGCGTCGACGTCGACCCGGCCCTGCCGGCGCCGTTCGGCCAGCAGCTGCGCCTGGTGGCCGATCCCGCCGGCCGCGCAGACCTGGCGGCCAGCCATTCCTTCGGCTTCGGCGGCAACAACTGCGTGCTGCTGTTCGGCCGCGCCGGGGCCGTCGCATGAGCGCGCTCACGCTCTACATCGACGGCATCGCCTGCTGGAGCCCCGCCTGGCCGGACTGGGCCACGGCCGCCGCCGCGCTGCGCGACGAGGTGGCAGGCGCTGCGGTCGCACCGCAGAAGCGCCCGGCCGCCACGATGCTGGCGGCCAACGAGCGCCGCCGCGCGCCCGACTCGGTGCTGCTGGCGCTGGAGGTGGCGCAGGCGGCCGTCGCCGCCGCCGGCCTGGCCGACGATCCACCGGCCAGCGTCTTCGCGTCCACCCATGGCGACCTGGCCATCGTCGACGCGCTGTGCAGCACGCTGGCGGCCGATCCGCTGCTGCTGTCGCCGACGCGCTTCCACCACTCGGTCCACAACGCCGCCTCGGGCTACTGGGCCATCGCCAGCGGCTGCGGCCGCGGCAGCAGCGCCGTCGCGCAACAGGGCTGCACCTTCGCGGCCGGCCTGCTCGAAGCCGCCGGCCTGTGCGCGGCCGACGACGCGCCGGTGCTGCTGGTCGGGCTGGACACCGCCGCCGCCGGCCGGCTGGCCGAGGTCCATGCCGACCACGGCCTGCTGGCCTTCGCGCTGGTGCTGAGCCCGCATCGCACGGCGCGCTCGACGCGGGCGCTGCGGCTCGCGCCCGGCCCGGTCGCGGCAAGGACCGCGCTGCACAGCGCCGCCGCCCGCGCGCTGGCCGGGCACGCCATGGCCGATGCGCTGCCGCTGGCCGAAGCCCTGGCGTCGCTCGACACCTCGGGAACCGGACCGTTGTCGCTGGATCTGCCCCTGGACCGCTCGACCGGCGGCACGGGCCTGGCGATCGGGCTCGAACGTCTGGACACCGATCCGGCCGGCGCCGGTCAAGACGGCCGCAACAGGCCTGAGGCATGATGGCCCGGCCATCCCGCACGTCCCCGAGGATCGACCCCGCATGAGCACGCTCGAAGCACGCACGAACGCCGCCAGCCCCCCCGAAACCGGCACGGCCGCCCGCACGCACGACATCGTCATCATGGGCGGCGGCCTGGCCGGCCTGACGCTGGCGCTGCAGCTGCGGCAGCGCGACCCGGCACTCGACATCCTGGTGCTGGAGCGCCGCACGCACCCGGTGCCGCTGGCCTGCCACAAGGTCGGCGAATCGTCGGTCGAGATCGGCGCCCACTACTTCGAGCATGTGCTCGGGCTGGGCGAGCACCTGCGCGGCGCGCAGCTGCGCAAGTTCGGCTTCCGCTTCTTCTTCTCCGAGGGCCGGCGCGACATCGACCAGGTCACCGAGCTGGGCGCCAGCCGGCCACTGCCGGTGCCGAGCTACCAGATCGACCGCGGCAGCTTCGAGAACTTCCTCGGCGAGGAATGCCAGCGTCGCGGCATCCGCTTCGTCGACAGCGCGCTGATCCGCCAGGTCACCCTGAGCGAGGACGACGGCCCGCACCGCGTCAGCTGGCAACGCGCCGGCGAGCCGCAGCAGCCGGTCGAGGCGCGCTGGGTGATCGACGCCTGCGGCCGCGCCGGACTGATCAAGCGCCAGCTCGGCCTGGCGCGCGAGAACGCCCACCCGGCCCACGCGATCTGGTTCCGGGTCAAGGGCAGGATCGAGATCGACCGCTGGAGCGACAACCCCGACTGGCAGGCCCGCTGCGTCACGCCGACGCGCTGGCTGTCGACCAACCACCTGGTCGGGCGCGGCTACTGGGTCTGGCTGATCCCGCTGTCCTCGGGGTCGCATTCGGTGGGCATCGTGGCCGATCCACGCATCCACCCGATCGACACCATGGACACCTTCGACAAGGCCATGGACTGGTTCGGGCGCTACCAGCCGGCGCTGTTCGACGCGCTCGATCCGCGCCGCGACGACCTGCAGGACTTCGCCTTCTTCCGCCGCTTCTCCTACGACTGCAGCCAGGTCTTCTCGGCCCGGCGCTGGGCGCTGGCCGGCGAGGCCGGGCGCTTCCTCGACCCCTTCTACTCGCCCGGCAGCGACTTCATCGGCATCGGCAACACCTTCATCACCGAACTGGTCCTGCGCGACCGGGCCGGCCAGCGGCTGGAGGCCCACACCCAGGTCTACGAGCAGATCTTCCGGTCCTTCTACGACAGCACGCTGGCGCTCTACGTCGACCAGTACGACCTGTTCGGCGACCCGGAGGTGCTGCCGGCCAAGGTGGTGTGGGACTACACCTACTACTGGAGCATCCTGGCCCAGCTGTTCTGCCACCAGCGCCTGACCGACCTGGGCATTCTGTCGCAGCTGCGTGACGAGCTGAGCCTGTGCCAGCAGCTCAACGTCGAGGTCCAGTCGCTGCTGCGCGAGTGGGGTCACCACAGCCAGCGCCGCAACCGGCCGGTGATGCTGGACCAGGCCTCGATCCCTTGGTTCGTCGCGCTCAACGCGAGCCTGCAGGAGCCGGTCGACGCGGCCGGCTTCAAGGCCCGCATCCAGGAGGGCTCGCGCCGGCTGCGCGCGCTGGCCGCCGAGTTGCGCGGACGGGCCCGCGCCGACCACCCGGCGCTGGACTGTCCGGCGCTGGACGCGCTGCTGCCCGACGGCAGCGTGAGCGCCTACGAGGCCATGCTCTTCGACGCGCCCGATGCCCGTCGCGTCGATCACGCCGCGGCACCGGCCTGAACGCCCGACCGCTGCCGATGCGCGCCGCCTCCGATCCCACCGCCCTGACCCCCAACGCAGTTCCTGCCGGCGACGGCTTCTACCCGGCGCTGTGGCGCTGCTGGCGTCGCCACCTGTGGGTCAAGGTGTTCGGCATCTCGGGCTTCATGTGGCTGTTCTTCATCGGCTACTTCCACCTGCTGCGCCATCCGGCCTACCCTGTGACGGTGATGCCGCTGACCTGGCTGGACCAGGCGATCCCGCTGCAGCCGGGCTGGCTGGCGGCCTACGTGTCGCTGTGGGTCTACGTCGGCATCGCGCCCGGCCTGTTCCTGACGCTGCGCCGGCTGGTGTCCTACGGGCTCTGGGTCGGCGCGATGTGCCTGACCGGCCTGGCCTGCTTCTACTTCTGGCCCAACGCGGTGCCGCCGCACGGCATCGACGTGTCCGGCCATGCCGGCTTCGCGCTGCTGCAGGGCGTGGACGCGGCCGGCAATGCCTGCCCGTCGCTGCATGTCGCCTCGGCGGCCTGGTCGGCGCTGTGGCTGCGTCGCCAGCTGACCGTGCTGGGCTCGCCGCGCCGCTGGCATGTCGTCAACATCGTCTGGTTCCTGGCGATCACCTATTCGACGCTGGCGACCAAGCAGCACGTCGCGCTCGATGCGCTCGCCGGCATGCTGCTGGGCGGCCTGTTCGCGCTGGCCGCGCTGCGCTGGGGGCCCCGTGCCGAAGGCGGTCCGCAAGGGGCCCGCTGATATCATTGCCCGCTCGCGGAAGAGACCGGAACCGGTGCAAGGGAGGCCCTGCACCAGTCAGCAATCCCCCCCCGGAATCCGACCCTTCGATGCATGCGATGGGGCAGCCGCCAGACCACGGAAACCAACACATGAGTTCGCTCCCTGAGCTTCAGGCCCTGATCCAGGAAAAGTACGGCCTCGATCCGTCCCAGCTCGACCCCCATGCCTCGATGGCACAGAGCGGCATCGATTCGCTGGCGCTGGTCGAGTTCCTCTTCGCGGTCGAGGACCACTACGGCATCAAGCTCCCGGAAGAGGAATCGACCGTCGACACGCTGGCCGCGCTGGCCGGTGTGGTCGACAAGGTCCGCGCTTCGCAGGCCGCCTGAGCGGCAGCGCGTGAGCACCGGCATCCTCGTCACCGGCCTGGGCGTCGTCGCCCCGCACGGGCATGACGCTGCCTCGGTCTTCGAGGCGGTCGCCCGTGGCGAGTCGGCGGTCCGCGAACTGCCGATGGACCTGGCCCGGCCGGTTGCCGCCGCCACCGTCGACATCGACCTGACGCGCTGGTTCAACAAGCTCCAGTCCGCTGGCGTCGACCGCGTCAGCCAGCTGGCCGTCGCCGCCGCCGACCTGGCGGTGCAGGACGCCGGCGGCATCGGCCACGCCGCGCCCGAACGCATCGGCATCTACGTCGGTTGTGGCATGGGCGGCGCGGCCGCGCTGGACACCGCCTACCGCTCGACCAGCGGGCGGGTCTCGCCGCTGACCATTCCCGCCTTCATGCCCAACGCGCCGGCCGCCCATGTGGCGATGCGCCTGGGCGTGCGCGGCCCGGTGCTGACCTACGCGGTGGCCTGCGCCTCGTCGTCGGTCGCCATCGCCGAGGCGGCCAAGGCGGTGCGCTGCGGCGAGGTCGACCTGGCCATCGCCGGCGGCACCGAATCGCTGATCGTGCCCGGCGTGGTGCTGACCTGGCAGGCGATGCAGACGCTCGCCACCTTCACCGCCGGTGGCGACGCCGCCATGCGCTGCTGCCGGCCCTTCGCGTCCGACCGCAGCGGCTTCGTGCTCGGCGAGGGCGCGGCCTTCCTGGTGCTCGAAAGCGCCGGGCGCGCCGCCGCCCGGCAGGCTCCGAAGCGCCATGCCGAACTGGCTGGCTGGGGCCTGAGCTGCGACGCCACGCACCTGACCAAGCCCGACGCGCAGGGTCAGCAACGCGCGCTGCGGGCCGCCCTGCAACTCTCCGGCCTGCAGCCGGCCGACATCGGCTATGTCAACGCCCACGGCACGGCCACCAAGGCCGGCGACGCGGTCGAGTGCGAGGCCATCCGCGCGGTCTGGGGCGAGGCCCTGCCCGGCCTGCGTGTCAGCTCGACCAAGGCACTGCACGGCCACCTGCTGGGCGCGGCCGGCGCACTCGAAGCCGTCATCACGATCCAGTCGCTGGTCCGCCAGCAGCTGCCGCCGCAAGCCCACTGCGACACGCAGGACCCCCTCTGCGACGTGCCGCTGGCGCGCGCCGGCGAGCCCCTGGCACGACCGCTGGAGGCGGCGCTGAGCAGTTCCTTCGCCTTCGGCGGCACCAACTCGTCGCTGGTCTTCAAGCGGGCCTGAGCAGGACCGGCGAGGTGCGCCGGACCTCGGCCACGCTCAGCTGCAACACCCGCGCATCGGCACTGGCCCGGTGCCGCTGGCTGGCCAGCTCGCGCCGGACCCGGTCGCGCACCGCATCGAAACGTTCAAGCTGCTCCTGCGGCAGCAGCTCGCGCAGGTCGCGCAGCCGAAAGGCCGGCACCGCGTCGGCGGCGTCGTAGAGCCGTGCCAGCCAGACGTAGTCATGCGCCCAGGCATCGCAATAGACCTGCTGCCCGGCCAGCGCCGCATTGAGCAGCCGCGCCACCATCGCCGGCGGCCGGCCGTGCGTGACCAGGCGTTCGCGGGCGATGCCGTGGACCCGCTCGGCACCGGCGTCCCAGCCGGTCCAGTCGGGATCGGGGTGGACCAGCATGCAGCCGGTCTCGCCGGCCGGGCCGACGTAGCCGACCTCGATCGGGTAGCTGCCCTTGCCGAAACCCGATGCCTCGACGTCCAGCACCCAGGGCAGGCCGGTCGGATCGGGTGTCGGGACAGCGGCCATGTCTGCTCGGGGTCGGGGTGTCAGGACGGGGTGTCAGGAAGGGCTCTCAGGACGGGCTGTCCGGCCCAGGCTCGCCCGATGCGGCGCTCGGCACGCGCACCACCGTGACGGTGCATTCGGCCTGCGCGACGACCTCGGACGACACGCTGCCCAGGTAGCGCCGCAGCGCCGAGTTGCCGCGCGCGCCCATCACGATGTGGTCGACCTGGGTGCGGCGGGCGAACTCGATGATGGCGGTGGCCGCATCCGGCGCCTCCAGCACGTGGAAGGTCAGCCGGTTGTCGGCCAGGCCGAGCGCCTGCGACAGCGGCCGGGCCCAGTGCTTGAGGCCGACCAGCTGCTTGACGTGCAGGCTGTTGCCCTGCTTGTCGATCAGCTCGTCCATGCCGATGCGGTTGGTCTTCATGACGCTCACGCAAGCAAGACGTGCGCCCTGCTCGGTGATGACGATGCGGCGCACGGTCTCGCGCAGCAGGTCGAGCAGGTCGTCGGTCGCGCCGCTGACGTCGACCGCCGCCAGCACGATGGGCGCGCGCTTGAGCTGCTCGGACACGCTGGGCCGCTCGACCGGCTCGGCGCCGAGCGCCTTGAACCAGCGGCTCAGGCGCTGCAGCTGGCCGCCGGTGTCGCGCTGGCGGGCCCGTTCGGTCAGCGGCACCTCCATCGGGTTGGCCAGGTCCTGGGCCAGGTGGGCGGCGCTCGGGTGGCGCTTGTCGGCCTGGACCTCCAGGCAGCGCAGGATGATCTCCTGCAGCCAGGGCGGGCAGTCCGGCCGCAGCGTGATCGGTGGCACCGGACGGACATAGAGCCGCTCGCGCAGCCCGCGCACGCTGTTGGGCGCACCGAAGGGGCGCGCGCCGGTCACCAGGTGGTAGAGCATCACGCCGAGCGCGAACAGGTCCGATCGGGGCTCGCTGCGCACGAACTGGACCTGCTCGGGCGACATGTACGGCCCGGTGCCCATGGGCAGGTTGAACTCCTCGTCCAGCAGGTCGGGCAGGTGGTCGTGGCGGCTCAGGCCGAAGTCGACCAGCACCGCCTCGCCGCTCGGTCGGAACAGGATGTTGCTGGGCTTGATGTCGAGGTGGATGACGTGCTGGCGGTGCAGGTCGTGCAGCGCGGTGGCCACGCGGATGCCGATGCCGACGACCTCGTCGATCGGCAGCGGCGCCCGGTCCAGGCGCGGCCGCAGCGACTCGCCGGCGATCTGCTCCATCACGATGTAGGGCCGGGTGATGAAGTCGCCGCGGGCGACGAAGCGTGGCACATGAACGCCGCGCAGCGTCGGCAGGATCATCTGCTCGACCTCGAAGCCGACGATGGTGGCCGGGTCCTCGCCGCCCTTGATGCGCGGCACCTTCATCAGCAGCGCGCTGCCGTGTTCCGGATGGCTGACGCGCCACAGGTTGGCCATGCCACCCTGGTGCAGGCGCTCCAGCAGCTCGAAGCCGTCGATCACGTCGCCGGCGTTGAGCGGCGATTGGCTGGCGGTGTCGTCGATCAAGTTCCAGTCCTCCCTCGGGTATCCGGTCCGGCGCCGTGGTCCGACGCTCGGCTGGCCTGCATCGATCTCGCGGACGACCCTCAGGTGCCGTCGACCAGCCGCGTGGCCAGCGTGCGCGGCAGGCCGGCGGCGACGATCTTGGCGCCGGTGGTCTCGTGGTCGTAGGGCACGCGGTGGAAGGTCAGCGTGTGGCGGGCGCTGTCGAACATGGCCCAGCAGGCCGCCGGGTTGCCGTCGCGCGGCTGGCCAGTCGAGCCGGGGATCGCCAGCCACTGGCGGTGGCCGGGCACCGGCACCGCGACACCGGGCACCGGCTTGAAGTCGGCGATCTTGCCGGTGCTGGACATGTGATAGAGCGTCGGGTGATGCACATGCCCGCAGAAGGTGTGGCGGCAGTCGGTGGCGTGCATGCTGCGCACGGCCTCGGTGCGGCCGAGGATGTACTCCCAGCCGGTCGGCGCGTGGGCATTGGCATGCACGAACAGGCAGCCGCTGTCCTCGACCTTGTAGGGCAGGCTGGCGAGGAACTCGATCTGGGCAGGGCTGAGCTGCTCGCGGGTCCAGAGGATGGCGCGGCGCGCGTCCTCGACCAGGTTGGGGCTGGGGCCCAGCACGATGGCGTCGTCGTGGTTGCCACGCACGGCGATGGCGCCCTGCGCGACCAGGTCCTGCACGCGTTCGACCACCCAGCCCGGATCGGCGCCGTAGCCGACGAAATCGCCGAGCAGCGCGATGCGTTCGGCGCCGTGCAGGTGGGCCTGCTCCAGCACGGCCTCGAAGGCTTCGCGGTTGGCGTGGATGTCGGTGATGAGGGCGAGCTTCATGGTGGTGTCGGGGGCGGTGCGGCGGGGTCGCCGGCAGGCTGCAAGGATAGCCGCGAGGGTCCGCGCGACCGGCTGGCGCAACCCGTGCAGGTTGCGGGACGGCGCTGACGCCGGACTGTCCACCGCCGCACCGGCAGGCAGGTTCCGCGCCGACCTTGAGCCGCGTCAGTGCAGCGGCGGAAGCCAGGCGGCAGCCCCGTAAAATTCAGGGTTCCTGCCGATGGCGCCGCAGCCATGCGGGCCTCGTCGACCCGCCCCGCCATGCCGCATCCGACGCCGACCTTTCCGCCGTACCCGCTGCCCGCCGCCGTCCTCCAGCCAGCCCGCCTGGCCTGGCCTGACGCGACGGCGCCGGTCGGGGACGACCCGCACCGGCTGGACCTGCAGGTGCACCGGCCCGGCCCGCGCCCGTGTCCGTGCCCGAGCGAGCCGGCCGCCGCTGCGCCGCAGCTGCTCGGACCGCTGCCGGCGATGGCCGAGCTCTGGCGCGCCCCGCGTCCCGTGCGGCGCGGCATCGACGGCCCGCTGCGCTGGGCCTGCGACGGCGACTGGCTGCATGCCCGCGTCCACATCGACGAGGCCGGCGAGCCCGACGGCCTGATCGGCGCCTCACGCCGGGCCTACGCCACGCTGTTCGCGCTGATGGCCCACCACGGGCTGACACAGCCGGCACGCTTCTGGAACTACCTGGCGGAGATCAACGCCGAGACCGACAGCCCGCAAGGCCGGCTGGAGCGCTACCGGCAGTTCAACATCGGCCGCCAGCAGGCCTTCGCCACCGCCGGGCAGGCCGCCTGCGACGGCGCACCGGCGGCCTGCGCGCTCGGCACCGAGGCCGGCGCACTGAGCGTCGCGCTGCTGGCCGGACGCATCGCGCCGCGCCCGATCGAGAACCCGCGCCAGGTCAGCGCCTACCGCTACCCGAGCGACTACGGCCCCGTCAGCCCGACCTTCTCGCGCGCCGCCGAGCTGCGCCTGTCGCCCGGGCACAGCCTGCTGTTCGTCTCGGGCACCGCCAGCATCGTCGGCCATGCCAGCATGCACCTGGGCGACGTGGCCGAGCAGACCCGCGAGGCGCTGCGCAACATCGACGTGCTGCTGGCCCAGGTCGAGACCGGTCCGGTGGCGCGGCCGCAGTCCGAAAGCGGCCTGGCCGTGCTGCGTGCCACGCTGGACCTGACCGTCTACCTGCGCACCGCAAGCGACCTGTCACCGGTGCGGTCGATCATCGCGGGCTGGCTGCGGCAAGGTGCCGGCACGCCCGGCCAGCGCGCGGCCGCACAGGCGGCACTCGATCGTTGCCTCTGGCTGCGCGCGGACGTCTGCCGCGCCGAGCTGCTGGTCGAGATCGAGGCGCAGGCCGCGTTCGGTCCGGCCGTCATCCCTGCCACCCCCGAACCCGACCATCCCCACGGAGCCTCCGCATGACCCATCGCCCGCGCGGCATCCCGGCCGCCCGCCTCGCGGCGGCGCTCGCCCTGTCCAGCCTGGCACTGGCCGGCCTGCGTACGGCCCAGGCCGCCGAAGCCATCGAAGCCGCTGCCACGACGCCGGTCGATCCGGCCATCGTCATCACGCCCGATGCGCCGGCCCGACCGGTCGTCAAGTCGCTGCCGCTGTGGGAGCTGGGCGCGGGCCTGAGCCTGCTGCGCCTGCCCGACTACCGCGGCGCCGAGACCTACCGCGGCTACGCCTTGCCGGTGCCCTTCCTGGTCTACCGCGGCAACTTCCTGCGGGCCGACCGCGAGGGCGCGCGCGCCGTGCTGCTGGACACCTCGGTGGCCGAGCTGGAGGTCAGCGTCAACGCCAGCCCACCGGTCTACACCGACACGACCGGCGCACGCGCGGGCATGCGGCGCGTGCCGGCCACCTTCGAGATCGGCCCCAAGCTGCGCAGCACGCTGCTGCGCACGCCCGGCCTGCGCCTGAACCTGGAGGTGCCGGTGCGCGCGATGTTGACGATCGAGTCCTCGCCGCGCCGCGTCGGCACCGTCTTCACGCCCAACCTGGACCTGTCGATCAGCACCGGCACACCGTGGCGGCTGGGCTTCCAGGGCGGACCGTTCTGGGCCTCGCGCGGCGTCCACCAGCGCATCTACGGCGTGAGCACCGGCGAGGCGACCGCGACCCGGCCGGCCTACGAGGCGCGTGGAGGCTACGGCGGCTGGCAGGCGCTGGTCGGCACCTCGCGGCGCTACGAGAGCCACTGGGTCGGTGCCTTCCTGCGCTACGACCACGTCGGCGGCGCCGTCTTTGGCGACAGCCCGCTGGTGCGCTCGCGCAGCAACCTCAGCGGCGGCGTGGCGATGTCCTGGATCTTCGCGACCTCGTCCGAGCAGGTCCGGCGACCGGACTGACGCCTTGGCCCACGCCCCGTCGACCTCGCCCAGCCCGGCCGCCCCCGAGCCGCGCGGCCTGCTGCGGCTGCTGCTGGTCACGTGGCTGTGGGTGCTGGTGGCCTGGCTGGGCCTGCTGTCGCTGAGCTGGACCCTGCTGGCGATGCTGCTGCACCCCGTGCTGCCAGCCGCCTTCGGCCAGCGCCTGGGCCGCGCGGTGATCTCCTGGGGCTACCGCTTCTACTGGGTCTGCGGCCGGGCCAGCGGGCTGATGCGCATCGACGCGAGCGCGCTCGACGTGCTGGCCGACCAGCCCGGCGGCCTGATCGTCGCGGCCAATCACCCGTGCATGGCCGACGCCATGCTGATCGTCGCGCGGCTGCCGCGCAGCGTCTGCATCATGAAGGCCGGCCTGCAGCGCAACATCTTCCTCGGCGCCGGCGCCCGGCTGGCGCGCTACATCGCCAACGACGTGCCACACCTGCTGGTGCGCAGCGCCGTCGATGAACTCCAGGCCGGTGCGCAGCTGGTGCTGTTCCCCGAAGGCACGCGCACCGAAGGCGGCCGGCTGCAGCCGCTGCGCGGGGGCATCGCGCTGATCGCGCAGCGGGCCCGGGTGCCGGTGCAGGTCGTCATCATCGAGACCGACTCGCCCTTCCTCGCCAAGGGCTGGCCGATCTGGCGCCTGCCGCCGGTGCCGATGCACTACCGGCTGCGGCTGGGCCAGCGCTTCGAGCCGCCGCCAGCCGACGATCCACACGCGCCGGCCGAGCTGATGCAGGCCCTCAAGACCCACCTCGAACACGAGCTCAGCCGATGAGCCACCCGATGCCTTCGACCCCGCCGCAGACCATGAGCCCGACGTTGCCGCCGACCTCCCCTCCGACCTCGCCTCATCCGACCCACGCGCTGCTCATCCCCAGCTACAACACCGGCCCCAAGGTCTACGAGACCGTGCGCGCCGCCCGCGCGCAGTGGGCGCCCGTCTGGGTCGTCGTCGACGGCAGCACGGACGGCACGGCCGAGGGCCTGCAGGCCCTGGCCGCCGAGGATGCGCTGCTCAAGGTGCTGGTGCTGCCGCACAACCAGGGCAAGGGCGCGGCGGTGCTGCACGGCCTGCAGGCGGCCCGCGCGGCCGGTCACACCCATGTGCTGGCGATGGATTCCGACGGCCAGCATCCGGCCGAGCTGATCCGGGCCTTCATGCAGGCCTCGATCGAGAAGCCCGACGCGATGGTGCTGGGCGAGCCGGTGTTCGACGCCTCCGCGCCGCTGCTGCGGGTGCGCGGGCGGCGCATCTCCAATGGCTGGACCAACCTCGAGACGCTGGGCGCGGGCATCCACGATTCGCTCTACGGCTTCCGCGTCTACCCGATCGAGCCGCTGATCGCGGTGATGCGCAGCCAGCCGTGGATGCGCCGCTTCGACTTCGACACCGAGGCCGTCGTGCGGCTGGCCTGGCGCGGCGTCGCGCCGATCAACCGCAAGGCGCCGGTGAAGTACCTCAGCGCCGAGGAAGGCGGCGTCTCGCACTTCCACTACGTGCGCGACAACGTCCTGCTGACGTGGATGCACACGCGGCTGATGGTCGAGTTCGGCCTGCGACTGCCGCTGCTGCTGCTCAGGCGCCTGTTGAGGCAGCCGCCGTTCCAGTACCTCGGCCGGAACTCGGACTGAGCGGCGCGGCCGCACCCTCGCGGCCGGCCAGCACCGCATCGCCCTGCAGAGCCGGCAACCAGCGCCGCAGCATCGGCGTCGTCACCAGGGTCGAGAAGACCGCCATGAGGACCAGCATCGTGAAGACCTCGCGGCCGATCACGCCGAGGTCGTAGCCGACGTTGATGATGATGAGTTCCATCAGCGCGCGCGTGTTCATCAGGATGCCGACCAGCCGCGCCGCCGGCGACGACAGCCCGGCGAAGCGCGCCGCCAGCGAGCAGGCGCCGTACTTGCCCAACGTGGCCAGGAAGATCAGCAGCGCGCACCAGCCCCAGGCGCTGGCGCCCGACAGCGAGCCGATGTCGGTGCGCAGCCCCGTGTAGGTGAAGAAGATCGGCAGGAAGAAAACCTGCACGAAGCCGCCGACGCGGGCCTGCCAGGCCTCGGCGAAGGCATGCTGGCGGTGCAGCAGGACGCCGGCCATGAAGCCGCCGAAGATCGCGAAGATGCCGAGCTGGTAGGTGCACATGCCCATCGCGAAGATCAGCGCGATGACCACGCCCATCGACGTCGGGCCGACCTCGCCGCCATCGGCCTTCAGGCGCCAGGCGATGAAGCGTTCCAGCGGCGGGCGCAGCAGGAACCAGCTGACCAGGCCGAAGGCCAGCACGCCGCCGACCTCGCGGGCGAAGGCGCCGGCCGAGAAGGCCGCCGTGCTCAGCGCCGTCACCAGCGCCAGCAGCAGCCAGCCGACCACGTCGTTGATCGCCGCCGCGCTGATCGTGATGACGCCCAGCGGCGTGCGCGTCAGGCCGAACTCCATCAGGATGCGGCCGAGGATGGGCAGCGCGGTGATCGAGAAGGCGGTGCCGATGAACAGCGCGAAGGCAAAGCGCGGCGCACCGGTCTGCAGGCTTTCGGGCATCGCCCAGCCCAGGCCCAGGCCCAGGCCGAAGGGCGCGACCAGCCCCGCCAGCGCGACCCACCAGACCGCGCGCCGGTTGCGGCGCTCGGACAGGTGGCCGAAGTCGAAGGCCAGGCCGATCTGGAACATCAGCAGCAGCAGGCCGACCTGCGACAGGATGGTCAGCGTCTGCGGCCCGACCGAGCGGAAGACCGCCTGGAACAGCTCCGGTGCCAGCGCACCGAACAGCGACGGCCCGAGCAGCAGGCCGGTGACGATCTCGCCGACCGCCGTCGACTGGCCCAGCCGCTGAGCCACCGCCCCACCCAGCCGGCCGGCCAGCACGATGATGACCAGCTGCAGCAGGACCGCGAACAGCAGCGCCTCGCTGGCATGCACGCCCGCCGCAGCGGCGGCCTGAGAGGCCGCCTGTGCCGCCGTGTGTGCCGCCGCCTGAGCCGCCGCCTGCACGTCCGGGCTCACGCCATGCCCCCGTTGATCGAGACGACCTGGCCGGAGATGTAGCCGGCCTCCTCGCCGCACAGGAAGCCGACCAGCGCGGCGACCTCGTCGGGCCGTCCGGCGCGCTTGACCGGCACGAGGCTGGCGATGAGCTTGTCGTCGAACACCGCGTCGGCCATGGCCGAGGCGATGATGCCCGGCGCCACCGCGTTGACGGTCACGCCGCGGCTGGCCAGCTCCATCGACAGCGCCTTGGTCGCGCTGTGCAGCGCGCCCTTGGCCGCCGCGTAGTTGACCTGGCCGCGGTTGCCGGTGATGCCGGCGACCGAGCCGATGTTGACGATGCGGCCCCAGCGGGTGCGCAGCATCGGCAAGGTCAGCGGCTGCGTCACGTTGAAGAAGCCGTTGACCGAGACGTCGAGCACGCGGTCCCATTGGTCCGGGCGCAGGCCGGGGAAGACGGCGTCGTCGTGGATGCCGGCGTTGTTGACCAGGATCTGCACCGGACCGTCCTTGAGCAGCGCCTCGATCGCGGCGGCGCTGGCGGCCCGGTCGGTCACGTCGAAGGCGACCGGCTCGGCGCTCAGGCCCTCGGCCCGCAGCGCGTCGGCCAGCGCCTGGGCGGCCGACAGGCGGCTGTTGGCATGCACGATGACGTGGTGGCCGGCCTGCGCCAGCCGGCGCGCGATGGCGCTGCCCAGGTCGCCGCTGGCACCGGTCACGAGGGCGCGGCGCGGGGACTTCTTGTCGGGGTCGATCATGTCGATTCCAGGAGGGTTTCAGGTCGGTGCGGGTGGCACGGTTGGTGCGATGGGCGTGTTGAGCACCACCGCCGCGCGGCCGCTGGCCAGCATCTCGTCGCCGTGGCGGACGCTGAACTGGTAGAGGATCTGCTGCGCATCGCCGGCCTGGCGGACCACCTCGATGCGCAGCGGGCCGGCCAGGTCATCGAGCCGCCAGCGGCTGAAGTCGACGCCCCGGGCGCTGGCGAGGAAGCCCGGCCTGGGTGGCTCAGGGACTGAGCCACCCAGTGCAGCCTGTGCCCGTTCACCGAGCAGCGCGCCATGCAGCGCCATGGCCTGGGCCGCGTATTCGATCGCCGCGCCGCTGCGCAGCCCGCCGGCGCTGCGCAGCGGGTTCGTGGCCGAGCGGTGGCTGTCGGCCTCGCAGACGATGCGCGTGTCGTCCCAGGCCAGCAGGCGGTCGAGCAGGCACATGCTGCCGGCATGCGGGATGCGCGTGGCGATGCCGTCGCGGCCCATCAGGGGGTCGGCCTTCTGCGGCGCGGCGTCCGTCATGTGCCGACCCGGATGCGCAGCGCCGGTCCGGCCGGCCAGGACAGGCAGACCTCGGCCGGCTGGCCGCGCGAGATCGCCTCCAGCAGCGGCAGCGCGCGGGCCGCCGGCACCTGGGTGCGCAGGCCTTCGAGGCCGACGTCGTGGCAAGGCATCTCGGCCACCGAGCCGGCCGGCAGCAGTTCCACGGCCAGCCGGGCCAGGTCGTCGTCGGCCGGTTCGGGCGACAGGATCAGGGCGACGCCGACCACGTCGGCCATCGGCCGCGCCGCCTGCAAGGGCTCCGGGTAGGGGCTGTCGCTGGCCACCAGCAGGATGGGCTGGCGGCGCGCGCGCACCAGGCCGATCGCCTCGACCAGGCCGGCGACGAAGCTGCCGTCGTGCGCGCACAGGCTGGTCGAGGCCTCGCGGCCGGCGACCGCGATGTGCCAGTAGCCGGCCGGCGCGTTGTGGACCGAGTTGGTGAAGCGCGTCGGCGAGACCAGCCGCTGCGGCTGGGCCAGCGCCTCGCACAGCGCGTGGCAGTTCGCGCCGTCGCCGTTGGACGAGGTGTAGACCGAGGCCAGCGTGGCCGGGTCGACCGCGCCGGCCTGCACGACCTGCTCGGCCACGACCAGCGCGACCTTGACGGCCGCGCCGGCCCGGCGGCGCTCCGCCGGCGGCAGGCGCTGCGGCGCGCCCAGCACGGTCGGCGCATGGACCCAGGGCTGTGCGCCGGTCAGCACCGGCTGCGCGGCGGTCCAGTCGGCCAGGCCGGGACCGACCAGCGCGACGGCCCGCACGGACAAGGAAAGTGCCGCGCTCATGCCGCACCTCCGAAGACGAGGCTGGCGTTCGAGCCGCCGAAGCCGAAGGAATTGCTCAGCACGCGGCGCACCGGCGCGTGGCGGTTCTCGCCCAGGTAGGCGATGTGCAGGTCCGGATCGGGCACCTCGCGGTGCAGGCCGCCGGGCATCAGGCCCTCGCGGATCGCCAGCAGGCTGAGGCTGGCCTCCACGCCACCGGCGGCGCCCAGGGTGTGGCCGGTCGCGCCCTTGGTCGAACTGGCCGGGACGCGGTCGCCGAAGACGGCCCGCACGGCGCGGTCCTCGGCCGCATCGTTGCCCGGCGTGGCGGTGCCGTGCAGGTTGATGTAGTCGATGTCGTCGGCGCCCAGGCCCGCATCGGCCAGCGCCATGCGCATGGCCGCGACGGCGCCCAGGCCCTCGGGATGGGGCGAGCTCATGTGGTGACCGTCGCTGGACTCGCCACAGCCGAGCAGCCAGCCTGCCGGCACGCCGCCGGGCGCGCCGGCCGCGTCGCGCTGGACCAGGCCGTAGGCGGCCGCCTCGCCCAGCGACAGGCCGCTGCGGCGGGCGTCCCAGGGCCGGCAGATGTCGGGCGAGAACAGCTCCAGCGCGTTGAAGCCATAGAGCGTCGTCAGGCACAGGCTGTCGACGCCGCCGACCACGGCCGCGTCGATCCAGCCGGCCTCGATCAGGCGTTGTGCCGAGGCGTAGACCTTGGCGCTGGACGAGCAGGCGGTCGACACCACCCAGGTCGGCCCGGCCAGGTCGAGCGCGGCGGCGACGAAGCGGCCGAGCGCGCCGTTGTTGTGGGTCTCGCCGTAGTGGAAGTCGGCCGGCAGTTCGCCGGTGCCGGGTCCGGCTGGGCCGTCTTCGCGGCGCCGGTAGGCCAGTTCGGTCTCGTAGATGCCGGAGGTGCTGGTGCCCAGCAGCACGGCGACGCGGTGCGCACCCCAGCGCGCACGGGCCTGCGCGACGGCGTCGAGGAAGCCGTCCTGTTGCAGCGCCAGCCAGGCCAGCCGGTGGTTGCGGCAGTTCCAGTCGGCCAGGCCCTCGGGCAGGCGGACCCCGTCCAGGCCGCGCACCTGGCCGATCCAGCCGGCCAGCGTCACGTCCGGGAAATCGCAGGGTCGCAGGCCGCAGCGGCGCTCGTGCAACGCGACGACGTGTTCGTCCAGGCCCAGGCCGAGGGCGGTGCTCAAGGTGTGGTGGGTGATCGGCAGGGGCGTCATGTCGACGGGTCCTCGGCGGGCTTGCGCGCCACCAGCAGCACGTTGGCAAAGGGCGTGCCCTGGCTCATCGGCCGGGCCTCGGCGACGAAGCCGAGGCGCGCCAGCAGGTGCAGCCAGTCGCGCAGCGGCCGGCCCCAGGTCGGCGGCACGCGGTGGCCACGGGTCCAGGTGACGAGCCGGTCGACCCACTGGCTGGCGACGAAGCCGGAACGGCGGTCGGCGTCGCCGATGCGCAGCAGCAGCACGCCGCCCGGCGTCAGCGCCTGGTGCACGCGGGCCAGCACGGCGTCCTGCGCGGCGATGTCGACGTAGTGCAGCACGTCGAGGATCACGACGGTGTCGCAGGCCGGGAAGGCGAGCTCGCGCATGTCGCCGCACAGCACCTGGACATCGTGGCGGCCGGTCAGCGCGGCCTGGGCCCGGGCGACGTCGCGCGGCATCAGTTCGACGCCGGTGTAGTGCGCCAGCCCCGGTGCGGCGGCCCATTCGGCCGGCCACTGGCCGGCGCGGGCGGCTTGCTGGGCGGCGGGCACGAGGTGGGCCAGCAGGGCCTGGCCGCAGCCGATGTCGAGGATGCGCGCAGCGCTGCGGATCAGGCCGCTTTCGAGCAGGTGGCGGAACACCGGGTCACGCCCGAGCTTGCCGCGCGCGAAATGCCAGGCGAAGCGGCCGGCGCTTCGGTAGGGCGCGGTGGCCTGGTCGAGCAGGCGACGCCAGGCCAGGTCCGGGCGGACGGGCGGTGGCGGATCGGTCGCCCGGCGGGAAGGCGAATGGGGCTGGGTCTGCGTCTGGGTCGTCATCGGATCGGCTCGGTCGATTCGGGCGTGGCGGTGGGATCGGCAGGGACGGGCTGGCGCAGGGGCGTGTCGCGCCAGGCCTGCGGCAGCGTCACCGCCGTCAGGCCCTGGGCGCGCAGCCGCGCCAGCAGCAGGGGCAGCACGGCCAGCACGACCGGCGTGCCGTCGGTCGTCCGGGCCGCATGGCCGTCGTGCAGCAGCAGGATGTCGCCAGCCGCCAGGTCGCGGCACAGGCGCGCGAGCACGCGCTGCGGGTCGCGCTCGCGGGTGTCGTAGCCGCGCCGGGTCCAGCTGGCCAGCGTCAGGCCCAGGCGGTGCAGCACCGGGTCCAGGAAGGGGTTGCGCAGGCCAGCCGGCGCGCGGAAGAACTCGGGCGTGCGGCCGGCGACACGGCCCAGCACGGCCTGCGCGGCGCGCAGCTCGCGGGCATAGCCGCGCGGGCCCAGCAGCGAGAAGGTGTGGCGGTGGCGCAGGCTGTGGTTCTGCACGCTGTGGCCGCGCCGGACGATCTCTCGCACCAGTTCGGGATGGCGCTCGGCCCGCGCGGCGATGCAGAAGAAGGTGGCGCGGGCGCCGGCGGCGTCGAGCAGGTCCAGCACGGCCGGGGTCAGCTCGGGATCGGGGCCGTCGTCGATCGTCAGCGCGACCTCGCTGCGCGCCGCCGCCGCTGCGGGCAGGCGCAGCAGGTTGGGACCGAGCCAGGTGGCGCGCGGCCACAGGCCGGCAAACACGATCAGGGCGTGGTTGGCCATCCCCAGGGCCAGCGCCCAGGGCCACAGCGACGGCCGCAGCAGCAGCACCGGCACGGCCAGCACATGCAGCGCGACGCTGGCGCGCAGCAGCGGCGGCCAAGGCCAAGGCGAGACCGGCGCGGCCCGGGCCTGCGCGTGCAGGGTCGACGGCATCAGCGCGAGACCATTGCCGGCTCGATCTTCATGACCGAGCGGTCGCCATCGGCGAGTTCGAGCACGATCTCCTGGACCTCGGCCTGCCGGCCGCTGACGCGGATCGCGGCGATCGTGCCGCGCAGCTTGACGTCCAGTGGCTTGAGGTCCAGCGACCAGCGCTCGGCCGCGCCGCCAACCTGGGTGCTGAAGTACTTCTGCAGGGCCGCCTGGTTGCCGGTCAGCGTGCCACGCACGGCCTCGACCATGATCTGCGCCTCCGGCACGGCATCCAGCGCCAGCGTGCGGCTGCGGCTGCCCTGGCTCATGGTCAGCGTGTTGCCGTTGACCTGCAGCGCCTCGCGGCGCGGCTTGAGGGTGACGCGCTCGAAGCGGTCCGGCGCCGTGAAGCTGAGCCGGCCCGACGAGACCAGCGGCTGGTCCAGCTGGGCCACGGTGCGCTTCTCGGTGAAGCTGGCCTCGCCTTCCCTGACGCTGGCCAGCGTGCGCATCAGGTCCTCGAGGCCGAAGGCCCAGCCCGGCCCGGCCAGCGCCAGCAGCGATGCGCCCAGCCAGGCCCGCACGGCGTGGCGACGGTCAGGTCGGCGCATCGGGGTCGCTCCAGAAGTCGAAGAAGTTGAACCAGTTGTACGGGGTCTCATGGCAGATGCCTTCCAGGATCTCGACATAACGCAGCACCGCGCGCTGCAGGACGACCTCGGACGAGGCGCCGTCGGCCGGCCGCTGGCTGAAGTCGGCGATCTCGATGAAGCGCAGCTCGTAGCGACGGCCGCCGTGGTACAGCCCGGCCATGAACAGCAGCGGCCGGCGCAGCATCATCGCCAGCCGGAACGGGCCGTCGGAGAAGGACGCCGGCCGGCCCAGGAAGTTCACCCGGTGCACGCCGCCGCGCTGCATCGGCGTGGTGCCCGGCGCGCGCAGCGTGCGGTCGGCCAGCAGGCCGGCGACGCCGTTGCCGTCCAGCCAGGCGCGCAGCTCCAGCATCGCCGACATGCGGCCCAGCGCGATCACGTGCAGCGGCGTGTCCGGCGCGATGGCGCGCAGCGTCGCGTTGATCTGGCGGGCGTTGTCCTCGAACATGAGCATCGCCACCCGCAGCTGGCCTTCGCCCTCGCCCAGCGAGCGCAGCACCTCGAAGCTGCCGAGGTGGGCCCCGGCCAGCATCGCGCCACGGCCGGCCTCGACCTGCGTCATCAGCAGTCCGGGGTTGGTCACGCGGATGTCGAACGCGTCATGGCGCCGCTGCAGCAGGTAGACGCGGTCGAGGATGGTCGCGGCGAAGTGGTGGACATGCCGGTAGCGCTCGGACCAGCGTGGCGGACGGCCCAGCACCTGGGCGAGGTACTGGCGCGAGGCGCGCGTCGCGGCACCGCCGGTCAGCATGAAGAACAGCGTGATCGGGTGCAGCACGCCGCGCGCGATGCGGCGGCCCAGCGCCATGGCGATCCAGCGCATCAGCGCGAGCGCGTGGCGGTTGCCGCGCTCGGGCTGGCGGGTCCAGTCAGGCTGCGATTCAGGCGCCATCGCGCGCCCCGCTGGGCAGGCCCGGCCGGGCGTCGAAGTGGCCGGTGACGGCGAGGCGTTCGCCGGCGTCGAGCAGCGTGACGTCAAACTTCACGCGGGTCGGGGCACAGGTCCAGTCGATGCGCAGCCGCGCGCCCGGTCCGATCGGGGCGACGAACTTCACCGCGCCCAGCTTCGGCGCCGGACCGAGCAGGGCCGCCGCCTGCGCATCGGCGAGCAGGCACTCGCTGACCTCGGCCAGCATCACCACGCCGGGCAGGATGGGATGGCCCGGGAAGTGGCCGGCGAAGCTCGGGTGGTCGACGGGGACCGTGTGATCGGCGGTGGGCATCGGTCGGGAGCGGGGGTCAGAGGTCGGCGGCAGCTCGGGCTGGCGCACAAGGCGCCAGCCGTTCAGCGCTTCCGGTGGGCGGCCAGCTCGGCGAGGCGGCCAGCCGGCAACTTGCCGGTCGGGTCGCGCGGCAGGCTGTCGACGAAGACGATGGGACGCGGCAGGAAGGCGGCATCGACCCGCTCGCGCAGGCGCGCCAGCAGGTGTTCGCGCGTCAGGCCGGGCTCGGGCACGACGAAGGCGGTCAGGCGCACGACCGCCTCGACGCCGTCGACCGCATCGCCCGGCGGCAGCCAGACCGCGCCGTCGCGCACGCCCTCGATGCTGTTGAGGTGGAAGTTCAGGTGCGACAGCGAGCTGCGCTTGCCGGCGATGTTGATGAGGTCGTTCGAGCGGCCCAGCAACCGGAAGCGCCGCGCATCGATCACCTCGAGCACGTCGGCCAGCGGTGTGGGCTGCTGGACATGGCCGCCCTGGACGACCGCCTCGGTCCCGTCGCCGCTGAGCGTCAGGCCGTCAAACGTGGTCCATTCCGGGCCGGCGGTGCTGCGCCGGGTCGCCACCTGGCCGGCTTCGGTGCAGCCGTAGATCTCCATCAGCGGCCCCTGCAGCGCGGCCTCGGCACGGGCGGCCATCTGCGGCGACAGCGGCGCGGTCGCGCTGATGACCAGGTCGACCGGCGGCAGCGCCAGGCCGGCGTCGAGCAGGTTCTTCAGGTGGAAGGGCGTGGTGACCAGCACGCGCGGGCGCGGCAGCGCGGCCAGCACCTCGGCGATCTCGGCCGGGAAGAAGGGCCGCTCGGTCGCGAAGGATGCCCCGCCACGCATCGCCAGCAGCACGGTCGACTCGAAGCCGTACATGTGGTGCGGCGGCACGGTGCCGACCAGCACGACGCCGCGCAGGTCCGGCCGGCCGAGGTGTTCGGCGACGCGGCGGGCCTCGGCGGCGATGTTGAGCACCAGCCGGTCCCAGACCTTGGGATGCGGCATGGGCGCACCGGTCGAGCCGGAGGTCAGGACCTGGGCGACGACGCGGTCGGGGGCCAGCGCGAGTAGGGCGTCGAGGCGGGGCGTCGCGTCATCCGGTGGCGGATCGATCGACGCGGCCAGCAACTCGGCATAGTCCAGCGCCGGCAGGCCGCCGATGCGGGCCTCGTCGAGCGCCGGCGCATCGGCCAGCGCGCTGGCGCCCGGAAACAGCCGCGTCAGCCGCGCCAGCATGTCCGGCGTGTGGTTGGGCGGCAGCAGGCCGGGCTGGCCGTATGCCAGGCAGGCGCCCAGCGTCAGCGCGAACCGGTAGCGGTCGCCGGTGAGGGCCAGCACCGGACCGCGCGGCTTCCAGCGGCCCGCCAGCGCCGCCACGTCGGCGAGGTACTGGCGACGCGTGATCGGCTGTCCGGCGCACCAGGCCAGCGGAGCGTCGAGCGAGTCGCCCGCCAGCAGCGCGAGGTCGCCGGCGGCGTCCAGCGCCACCGCCATCAGCCGATGCGGCCGAGGAGCAGGTACTCCATCAGCGCCTTCTGCACGTGCATGCGGTTCTCGGCCTCGTCCCAGACGACGCTCTGCGGACCGTCGATGACGTCAGCGGTCACTTCTTCACCACGGTGAGCCGGCAGGCAGTGCATGAAGAGCGCGTCGGGCCTGGCCCGGGCCATCATGTCGGCGTCGACGCACCATTGGGCGAAGGCCTTCTTGCGGGCCTCGTTCTCGGCCTCGTAGCCCATGCTGGTCCACACATCGGTCGTGACCAGGTCGGCGCCCTCGCAGGCCTCGCGCGGATCGTCGAAGACGCGGTAGCAGCTGCGGTCGCGCACCCCCGCCACGGCCGGGTCGACGCCATAGCCGCTGGGCGTGCTCACGTGCACCGTGAAGCCCAGCACCTCGGCTGCCTGCAGCCAGGTGTTGGCCATGTTGTTGCCGTCACCGACCCAGGCCACCACCCGTCCCTTGAGCCCGCCCAGGTCGACCCCGGCGGCGCTGAGCGTGCCGCGGTGTTCCAGGAAGGTGTAGAGGTCGGCCAGGATCTGGCAGGGATGGAACTCGTTGGTCAGGCCGTTGATGACCGGCACACGCGAGTGGGCGGCGAACGCCTCGATCTTGCTGTGCTCGTAGGTCCGGATCATCACCAGGTCGACCATGCGGCTGATGACGCGGGCCGAGTCCTCGATCGGCTCGCTGCGTCCGAGCTGGCTGTCGCCGGTCGTCAGGTGCACGACCGACCCGCCCATCTGGTACATGCCGGCCTCGAAGCTCACGCGGGTGCGTGTGCTGGCCTTCTCGAAGATCATCGCCAGCGTGCGGTCCACGAGCGGCGTGTACTTCTCGTAGTTCTTGAAGCGCGTCTTGATCAGGCGCGCGCGCTCGAAGAGATAGGCGTACTCCTCGGCGCGCAGGTCCTTGAATTGCAGGTAGTGCTTCATGAGGCTCATGCCCGGTTTCATGCGCTGGCCGCGAGGAAGGTGCGCACCACCGGCGCGAGCTTGGCAACGATCTCGTCGGCCTCGACCTCGGTGAGGATCAGCGGCGGCACGAGACGCACGACGCGGTCGGCAGTGACGCTCAACAGCAGGCCGGCCTCGACGGCGCGGTTGAGGATCTCGCCGCAGGGGCGGTCCAGCTCGATGCCGATCATCAGGCCGGCGCCGCGCACCTCGACCACACCCGACAGGCCCGCAAATGCCTCGGCCAGTGACCGCTGCAGGTGAGCGCCCACCCGCTCCGCGTTGGCCAGCAGACCATCGTCTTCCATGATCTTCAGGGTCTCGATGCCCGCACGCATCGACAGCGGGTTGCCGCCGAAGGTCGTGCCATGGTTGCCAGGCTGAAAGATGCCGGCCGCACGCGGACCGCACACCACCGCACCGATCGGCACACCCGAACCCAGGCCCTTGGCCAATGGCATCACATCCGGGACGATGCCAGCCCACTGGTGCGCGAACCACTTGCCGGTCCGGCCGATGCCGCACTGCACCTCGTCGAGCATCAGCAGCCAGTCCTGACGGTCGCAGACGTCGCGCAGGCTGCGCAGGTAGTCCCACCGCGCCGGGTTGATGCCGCCCTCGCCCTGGATGGTCTCCAGGAAGACGGCCACGACGTTCGGGTTGGTGCGTGCGACGTGCTCGACCGCAGCCAGGTCGTTGAGCGGAATCCGCACGAAGCCCTCGACCAGCGGACCAAAGCCGGCTTGCACCTTCGGGTTGCCGGTGGCCGACAACGTCGCGATCGAACGGCCGTGGAAGGCCTTCTCGTAAACGATGACCTCGGGACGCTCGATCCCCTTGTCATGCCCGAACTTGCGCGCGAGCTTCAGTGCGGCCTCGTTGGCTTCCAGGCCGGTGCTGCAAAAGAAGGCGTTGGTCAGGCCGGACAGCTCGGTCAGCTTCGCTGCCAGCGCTTCCTGTCCGGGCACGTGGTAGTAGTTCGAGCAGTGGATGAGCTTGCCCACCTGGTCCTGCAGCGCGGCCACGAAGCGCGGATGGGCATGTCCCAAGGTGTTGACGGCGATGCCACCCAGACCATCGATGTACTCGCGACCGGCGGTGTCCCAAACCCGGCAGCCTCGACCATGCGACATCGCGATGGGCAGTCGGCCATAGGTCTTCATCACGTGCGGTTCGGACACGGGCACATCGGCAACGGCGGTCATCCCAGGATCTCCAGACGGAAGGCAAAAAAAGAACGCACCGTCTCAGGCGGCGCGTTGCTCGATTGTAGGCAAGCGCACGCACGCACCGATGACATCGAGCCTGAAGCATGCCGTTCGTCAGCATGCGTTCGAACAGGCCCCTGGGAAAGCCCGGCGACAGCCGGATGAGGGAAGATCACCGCGATCCAGGAGCAGACCCTGCCTGTGACATGCTTCGGCACGGCATCTGCTTGTGCACTGCAGCACAATACCGGGTTGAGACGCGTGGGGCACCTCCCCAGGGCGCGAAGAGGCTGCATGAGCACGACGAACAAACCCCGCGAGATCTTCATTCAGGGCCTCACCCGCGATGGCCGCACCTTCCGTCCGAGCGACTGGGCGGAGCGTCTGGCAGGGGCGATGTCGGCATTCCGGCCGGGCGGCATGGCCAACAGTCGATTCGCATCGATCGGCTACTCGCCCTACTGCGTGCCGACGGTCATCGGCAAGGTCAAGTGCGTCGTCGTCAACGAAGCCCTGCGCGAAATCGAGCCCATGGCCTGGGACTTCGTCATGAACTTCGCGCGCGACAACGACCTGCAAGTCAGCGAGGCCTGCTTGCTGCCCGATCCGCCAAGCTCACGCTGACCTGGCAGGCATTCGGTTGCATCTGAGCCAGCCAGCGTCGGCTGCCAAAGTTTCTCTCATGCCTTCGGGAGAAGGCTGGCAACGCAGACAGTCAAGGTTTGATCAGCCGAAGTCTGTCCGGGGATCGACTGCAGACCCGTCTATGCCTCGACACGACGTCAGAGACGCGAGATTTGATCTGACCAGACCGCTTCGGAAGTGATTCCAATCAATCGACCTTATTGATCGACCTGATTGATCGACCTGATAACTCGATTCGGATTCCCCAAAAGAACAAACCCCCTGCAGCGTTGGCTGAGGGGGTTTGGGGATAGTAGCCTGACGATGAC
>NZ_JAUZEE010000018.1 GCF_030705305.1 Leptothrix discophora
CACGATCCTTGCTTTCGCTTCGATGCGGTTCAAGATGAGTTGGCTGGACGCTTACCACCGGACGGCCGATCGTGAGCGTCCAGTCCCCCCAACTTGACGCGGGTTGTTCAATCGTCCGACGGGTTGATCTCGTCAGTCGTTTCGCCGGTGTCGAAGTACCTGGCGATGGCGCGGTCGAGGCGTTTGAGAAGGGCGGTGAGCGTTTCGCCATCGCGGCGCACGAGCATGGCCAGCGCGTTGTGGCCATCGGCGGCGGTGGCCGCGCATTCGACGGAACCGATGGCGCCCAGTGTGATGTCGCCGCCGTCTTCGATCAGTGCCTCGATGTTCTTCATGCCGTGCATTCTTCGGTGTTAGCCGGGCGCCAGCGATGCGGCAGCAGTTCCTCGATCCTGCTGTTGAGCTGCGAGGGCAATCGCTGCAGCACGTCGCGCAACTAGGCCCAGGGCTCGTGGCCGCACATCCGTGACGACTGCACCAGGCGCATCACCACGGCCGCCCGATGCCCGGCCAGTTCGCTGCCCACGAACATCCAGGCCTTGCGTCCCATCGCCCAGGGCTTGATCTGCCGCTCCAGGTGGTTGTTGTCGATGGGCACCGCGCCGTCATCCAGGTGATGCGTCAGCGCCGCCCAGTGCTTGAGCGTGTAGTCGATGGCCGCAGCCGTCGAGCCGCCATCGGCGACGCGGCGTCGCTCCAGTTGCAGCCAAGCGCCGAGCTGCTCCCACAGCGGCTTGGCCAGTAGCTGGCGTTGCTGGCTTCGCTCGTCATCGCCCAGGCCGGAGAGTGCGCGCTCGACCGCGTACAGGCTCGCGAAGCGCTGGATCGCCTCCTCGCCCACCGCGCTGGTGCCGGCCTTGGCCAATTCGTCGAACTTGCGCCGGGCGTGTGCCACGCAGGCCGCTGCCCGACGCCCCGGCTGCAGCTGCTCGTCGAGCACCGCGTCGTAGGCCCCGTAGCGGTCGGTCAGCAGCGTGCCAGCCCAGGCAGGCAGCCCGGCACGCTCGTCTGCGGCGAGGAAGGCGCGCGGGTACTGCGCCCCGCGTCCAGGGCAGAAGTCGTAGACCACGCCGGGGGTTGGGTCGTGGTGGCTCCTGGCATAGGCCCAGACGTAGGCCTTGCGGGCCTTGCCGGCGCCAGGGTCCAAGAGCGCCACCGGCGTCTCGTCGCCGTGCAGTACCCGGCTGGCGAGCACGAAGCGCTTGTGCGCGTCGTACAGCGGCTGCAGCGCCGCGCCGGCTTGTCCGGCCCAGGCTGCCAGCGTCGAGCGCGGCGTGCGCACGCCACTTCTGGCGTTGATGGCTTCCTGCCGGTAGTACGGCAGGTGGTCGGAGAAGCGGCAGATGAGGGTGTGGGCCAGCAGCCCGCTGGCGGCCAGACCGCCGTCGATCACCTCCGGGGCCGAAGCTTGCTGCTTCAAGGTCTGGCAGCAGCGGCAGGCCCACTTGCCGTAGATGTGGCGGTGCACGAAGAACTCGGCGGGCACGATGTCGAGCTTCTCGCTGATGTCCTCGCCGATGCGCGTCATCGGCCGGCCGCAGCCCTTGCTCGGGCAGGTGGTGTCTTCGGGTTCGTGGCGATGCTCGACGCGCCTGAGGTGCTCGGGCAGGGCCCGGCGCCGCAGGCGGCGCGGCGGAGCCTTCGGGGGCGTTTCTTGTCCTTTAGCAGCCTGCGCACCTTGAGCGCGCAGCGCATCGAGCTGGGTCTGCAAGCTGGCCTCGTCCTCGGCCAGCGTCTCCTCGAACAGGCGTCGCTGCTCGGCGCTCATGGTCTCGGTCTTGGCGCCGAACTTCCAGCGCTTCAAGCGCGCCAGTTCGAACTGGACCTTCTCCAGCCGGGCCTCGCGCAGCGCGAGCTCGCGGTCCTTGCGCTCGATCTCCCAGTCCTTGCGCTGCAACTCGCCAGCCTGCTGCTCGATGTGCCGCAGCATCTGCTGGGCCAGCGCCGCGACGGCTTCCGGCGCCAGACCTTGCAGGTCCTGCACCTTGAGGTCACGGATGTCGAGCATGCCCGGCATCGTGCCGGGCGCGGCCACGCAGCACCATCGGCACAAGTGCCGTTGTCAGCGCGTGAGCGTCAGGCCCGCTGTCACGCCCGCGTGATGCACTGCATCTCGGGCAGGCGCTGCCAGGGCCGGCCCAGAACCAGGGCGTCGAACTGCGCGCGGCCGAGCGCCAGTCCGACAGGGGCGCCTGAGGCGACACCGGCCCAAGTGAAGCGGCCGGCGTTGAGACCGCGCGCCTCGCACCACACGCCGAAGCCGTCGTGCACGAGCAGCTTGATGCGCGTGCCGCGCGCGTTGGCGAAGAGGTAACCGTGGTGGGCCTGGACGGCGCCGAAGACCTGCACGACGCGGGCCAGCAGCCGCTCAGGTCCGGCGCGCATGTCGATGGGCTCGACGGCCAGCCACATCGCGTCGATGCGGATCACCTCAGCAGCTCGTGCAGCCAGGCGGCGCAGTCGCCGGCGGCACTGACCGGCCAGGTCAACGTGATCGCCGTGGCGCCGCGCTGCAGCTCGATGCGGTTGTCGGCCAGCTGGGGCTGCGGCGTGGGCGCAGGCAGACCGACCGGAAGGAACAGAGCATCGCGTGGCGGCGCGTGTACTGGCTCGCCGGTGGTCTTGCTGATGGCTCCCGCCAACGGCTTCATCTCGGCCTCGCGCACCCAGCGACGCAACAGGTTGGCGTTGACGCCGTGCGCCATCGCCACGGCTGCCATCGACATGCCGGGCTGCATGCAGCTGGCCACTGCACGGGCCTTGAACTCGTCGCTGTGCAGGCGCCGCCGCCGACGTGGTCTCGATGGGTCCTCGGAGATAGTAGTCACGTGTCCACCAACAGTTATGGTGGACACGAGGCTCCTATGCCGCAGCCGAGCATTCAAGATGGGGCGGCTGGACGCTCACGGCCGATCAGCGCAAGGCGTCGATCAGCCCGGTGAGCGCATGGCGCACGGTCTGACGGCGCACCGCCCGACGGTCACCGGCGAAGTGCCGGACTTCGGTGTGGACGTGCCCGGGCAGCGACCAGCCGAACCAGACCGTGCCGACCGGCTTGGACGGCGAGCCGCCGGTCGGCCCCGCGATGCCGGTCACCGACAGCGCGACCTGCGCCCGGCTGCGTGCCGCCGCGCCGCTCGCCATGGCCGCCGCGACCGGTTCGCTGACGGCGCCGTGCTGCGCGATCAGTTCGAGCGGGACGCCCAGCAGTTCGCTTTTCGCCTCGTTGCTGTAAGTCACGAAGCCACGTTCGAGCCAGACGCTGGAGCCCGACAGCTCCGTGCAGGTCGCCGCGATCAAGCCGCCGGTACAGCTTTCGGCGCACGCCAGCATCCAGCCGCGCGCCAGCAGGTGCTGGCTCAACGATTGAGCCAGTGCCAACAACTCGTCGTCGCCGACGTCGAGCGAGGTCGCTGGTCCGTGGCTCATGCGTAGGCCCAGCCGCCGAGCAGGCGCTCCACCAAGGCCAGCACCAGCAGGCTGCAGCCCGCGGCGACCAGGTCATCGAAGATGATCCCGAAACCGCCGCGCCAGCCGCCGCCCTTGAAGACCTGATCGGCCCATCGCACCGGTCCGGGCTTGGCGGCGTCGAAGTAGCGGAACACCACGAAGGCCAGCAGCTGCATCTGCCAGCTCGACGGCGCGATCACCCAGAGGATCAGCCAGAAGGCCAGCACCTCGTCCCAGACGATGAAGCCGGGATCGGCGATTCCGGCATGCCGGGCGGTGACGGTGCAGGCCCACCAGCCGACTGGCAGCGACAGGCCGATCACCCATCCCCAGTCGGCCGGCGCGAGGAAGGCGCCCAGCACCAGCCATGCGACCCAGGCCCACAGCGTCCCGAAGGTGCCGGGCGCCTTCGGGCTCAGGCCGCTGCCGAAACCGAGTGCGATCAGGTGTGCTGGGTGCGACAGCATGAAGCGCCCGTCGACGGCCACACGCCGTGGCGTGCGAGGCTCGACATCGATGACCGGGTCGTCGCTCATGGCTGCGCTCCGCCCTCGGACCTGAAGTGGTCGTAGCTGGACCAGTGGCCCGAAAGCCGGACGCCATCGCCATCGCGCACGACCACGCCGGACGGTTCGGTGATGCGACCAATCGCATGCACGGCGACGCCAGCCTGGCGCGCGGCCTCGTGCACGGCGGCCTCGCGAGAAGGTGGCGCGGTGAACAGCAACTCGTAGTCGTCGCCACCGGCCAGCAGGCAACGCAGCACGGTCCGGGCAGGCAGGCCCGACAAGGCCGGGTGACGCGGCAATCGCTGGGCGTCGATCTCGGCACCCAGCGGCCGATCGAAACCCCGCGCCGCGCCAGAGCGCTCCAGCACGTGGCCGAGGTCGCCGATCAGCCCGTCGGAAAGGTCGATCGCGCTGCTGGCGACACCGCGCAGGGCCAGGCCCAGGCTGACCCGAGGCTGCGGATATTCCATCGCCAGCCGGCCGGCCTCGAACGACGCGCCCTCCAGCCGCAGCGTGCCACGCACGGCTTCGAGCCACAGCCGAGCGCGACCGGGCCAGCCGCTGACCCACAGTGCGTCGCCGGGCCGCGCGCCGCTGCGCAGCAGCGCCTGTCCGGGTGGCACCTGGCCCATCACCGTGATGCCGACGGTGAGCGGCCCGGCGGTGGTGTCGCCGCCGACCAGTTCGATCGCATGGGCGTCGGCCAGCGCATGCAGTCCCGACGCGAAGGCCGCCAGCCACGCATCGTCGACGCGCGGCAGCGCCAGCGAGAGGGTGTAGGCCATCGGTTCGGCGCCGCAGGCGGCCAGGTCGGACAGGTTGACCGCCAGCGCCTTGTGTCCAAGAGCCTGCGGGGCGACGGTCGACAGGAAGTGACGGCCCTCGACCAGCAGGTCGGTCGACACCGCCAGCTGCTGGCCCGGCGCGGGAGCCAGCAGGGCGCAGTCGTCGCCGACACCCAGCGGCTGGCGTTGCACCGGTCGATCGAAGTGGCGCCGGATCAGGTCGAATTCGCCCAGGGACATCGCATGGAGCGGCCGCGCCGCCTTTGCATAAAACCCGATTATCGGCAGCGTCTCGATCCGCTCCGTGTGTCGTCCGCCCTCAACCCAGGCCGTGATCGCGCAGCAGGTTGGCCAGCTCGACGGCCGACTTCACGCCCATCTTGTCGAACACCCGCGAGCGGTGGACCTCGACGGTGCGCACGCTGATGTCCAGCGCATCGGCGATCAGCTTGTTGGGCTTGCCTTCGACGATCAGCCGCATGACCTCGCGCTCGCGTTCGGTCAGCTCCGACATGTCGCGCTCGACGCCGCGCACCGCCCGTCGCGCGGCCAGCGTGGCGGCGCTGGCCTGCAGGGCCTCGATCACGCGGTCGACCAGCGCGTTGTCCGAAAACGGCTTCTCGACGAAGTCGAAGGCCCCACGCTTGACCGCCGAGACCGCCGTTCCGACGTCCGCATGACCGGTCAGAAAGATGACCGGCATGGCCTGGATCCAGCCGCGCTCGATCAGCCGCTCGAACAGCGCCATGCCGTTCATGCCCGGCATGCGCATGTCCAGCAGCAGGCAGGCCGGCTCGTCGTCGCCGACGTCGCCGGCCTCGATCGCGGCGTCGAAGGCGTCGGCACTCGGGTAGACGCGCGGCAGCAGGCGACGGCTGCGCAGCAGCCAGCCGAGCGCGTCGCGCAGGACCTCCTCGGCGTCGATGACGTGGACGGTGCCGGTGACCCCGGCGCGGACGGACTGGTTCATGGCGTGGGTCCTGTCGAATCGCTGGCGGCCGCGACATGCGGCGGCGTGGACGCAGCGGGCAAGGTGAAGCGGAAGATCGTGCCACGGCCTTCGCGGCCGGGCCCGAACGTGAGCGTGCCGCCATGCTGTTCGACCACCGTGCGGCACATCGACAGGCCAATGCCCATGCCCTCGGCCTTGGTCGTGAAGAAGGGCGTGAAGAGTTGCTGTGCAACCTCTGCCGGAATGCCGGGTCCGCTGTCCTCGACCCGGAAGGCGACCCAGCGTTCGTCGACCGCCTCGGCGCCCAGCGTGAGCAGGCGCTCGGTCTCGGGCGTGTCGGTCTCCATCGCCTGAAGGCCGTTGCGGGCGAGGTTCAGCAGCACCTGCTCGACCATGGTGCGATCGCAGCTGATGCGCGGGGGCGGCTGCGCCACGTCGACCTCGACCCGCGCGTGGCTGCGCCGGGCGGCCAGGCGCACCAGCGGCAGCACGGCCTCGATCGGCTCGTGCGCACGGACGTTCTCGCGCAGCCGTTCGCGCCGGCGCACGAACTGATGGACGCTGCGGATCACCCGTCCGGCCCGATCGGCCTGTTCGGCGACGCGGGCGAGGGCCTGCCGGATCATGTGCTGCGTCTGGGCATCCGCCGGCTCGTCGCCCGCACCTTCGGGCAGCAGGTTCAGCGAGCCATGCGCATAGCTGGCGATGGCCGCCAGGGGCTGGTTCAGCTCGTGGCTCAGGAGCGTGGCCATCTCGCCCATGGTGGCGAGGCGGGCGGTGGCCTGCAGCTTCTCCTGCTGCTGGCGCGTCAGGTCCTCGGCCCGGCGCTGCGCGGTCAGGTCCAGCACCGAGCTCATCCAGCCGCTGCGACGACCGCGGCTGTCGAGCAGCGGCGCCTCGAAGATCAGCACCGGGAAGCGCTCGCCGTTGCGGCGCATGAAGATCGTCTCGTGGCCTTCGCGGGGCGGCGCGTCGCCGGCCTGGCGTTCGGCGTGGCGACGGCGGTAGGTCTCGCGCAGCTCCGGCGGCCAGTAGGGCGGCTGCTGGGCACCCAGCAGGTCCTGCTCGGACCACCCGACCATCTGGCAGAAGGCCGGGTTGACGTAGGTGATCGCACCGTCGAGCGTGCGGGCGCGCAGGCCCGTCACCAGCGAGTTCTCCATGGCCTTGCGAAAGGCCAGCGACTCGGCCAGCTCGCGCTCGGCAGCCGCCCGGCGCCGCACGTCATGGGCCAGCAGCCCGACCACCAGGAACAGCGCCGCCGACAGGCCCAGCACCAGCGAGGAACCCACGTGCGACAGCAGCGACGGCCTTGCCGAGGTGCTGTCCAGCCTCAGCAGCGCGGTGAAGTTGTCGAGATCGACCAGGCGCTCGGCACGGAAGGCGCCCAGGCCGCGCTGCGTGCCGGCGCGTGCGAGGCGGGTGCCGTCGCCTTCGACCAGGAGGACCTCATGGCCCTGCAGCAGCTCCGGCGGCAGGGCCTGCTCAAGCAGCGCCGCCAGCAGCGTCGTCGCGACCAGCACGCCGCGCACCTCGCCCTCGATGATCTGCGGCACGCACAGGTCGACCACCTCGCCGCCGAGGCCGCCCTGCCGCGGCACGAAGTAGCTGCGCGAGTGGATCGGGATGCCGAAGCGCTGGGCGGTCAGGCAGGCGGCCTCGGCGTCGGACTTCAACGCCTCGCGCGGCAAGGGGCCGGGCACGCTGGTGCGCAGGGCCGACTCGACCTGCGCACGCAGCTCGAAGCGGGCGTCGCGCCATTCGATCCGCACCAGCTCGGGCCGGCTTCGCAGCGTCTCGATCGCCTCGACATGGAAGCGCGCGGCGTCCAGCGGTGCCCACAGCAACTGCTGCAACGCGACGCTGGCATCGGCCAGCCGCCGCCGCACGTCCACCGCCGCCCGCGCCGTGGCCTGCTCGGTGGCGTCCTGCAGGCGATTGCGCTCGTTCTGCCAGGTCAGCCACAGCAGGCTGGACTCGACGGCGACCAGCAGCGCCGCCAGCAGCAGCCAGATGCCGACACGCCGCGAGGTCCAGCGCGGCCAGCGCGCACGCCGGCCGAAGGACTGCGAGAAGGGCAGGGCGAGACGGGACATCGCGCCAGTATCCGGGCTGGTCCTGACCCGCCGCTAAGCAGTTCCTCGCATGGCAGCATCAGGCCGGCGCCGGACACTCCGTGTCGATCCGCCTCGGCAGGCATGCGCCAAACGCATGGCCGGATGCCGCAGGCCCATGCGCCCGAGTGCCCCGTGGCGATCGGGGCTTCCTAGAATCCACGCCCCCGTCGACTGATCTGCACGCGCAGCTCAACTCGCGCAGTCCAACGCCGTCTCCAGCCACAAGGTCCGATCCATGTCGTCCTCCGAAGAGAAACGTGAACAGCTGCGCCGCAGCGCCCTCGAGTACCACGAGTTTCCGACCCCCGGCAAGATCGCCATCTCGCCGACCAAGCAGCTGGTCAACCAGCGTGACCTGGCGCTGGCCTACTCGCCCGGCGTGGCCTATGCCTGCGAGGAAATCGTCGAGGACCCGGCCAACGCCTTCCGCTACACCTCGCGCGGCAACCTCGTCGCCGTCGTCACCAACGGTACCGCCGTGCTGGGCCTGGGCGACATCGGCCCGCTCGCGTCCAAGCCGGTGATGGAAGGCAAGGGCGTCCTGTTCAAGAAGTTCGCCGGCATCGACGTGTTCGACCTCGAGATCGAGGAACGCAACCTCGACAAGCTGGTCGACGTGATCGCGGCGCTGGAGCCGACCTTCGGCGGCATCAACCTCGAGGACATCAAGGCGCCCGACTGCTTCTACGTCGAACGCAAGCTGCGCGAGCGCCTGCGCATCCCCGTCTTCCACGACGACCAGCACGGCACCGCCATCGTCGTCGGCGCGGCCATGCTCAACGGCCTGAAGGTGGTCGGCAAGCGCATCGACGAGGTCAAGCTCGTGGCCTCGGGCGCCGGTGCCGCCGCGCTGGCCTGCCTGAACCTGCTGGTCAAGCTCGGCCTGCCGCGCAAGAACATCTGGGTGACCGACCTGGCCGGCGTGGTCTACGAAGGCCGCACCGAACTGATGGACCCGGACAAGGCCGAGTTCGCCCAGCCCACCGACCTGCGCACGCTGCGCGAGGTCCTGGCCGGCGCCGACATCTTCCTGGGGCTGTCGGCCGGTGGCGTGCTCAAGGCCGACATGGTCGGCAGCATGGCCGCCAACCCCATCATCTTCGCGCTCGCCAACCCGACGCCGGAGATCATGCCGGAGGAGGTCAAGGCGGTCCGTGACGACGTCATCATGGCGACCGGCCGGACCGACTACCCGAACCAGGTCAACAACGTCCTGTGCTTCCCCTACATCTTCCGGGGCGCGCTGGACTGCGGCGCGACGACCATCACCGACGAGATGGAGATCGCCGCCGTCCGCGCCATCGCCGAACTGGCCCAGGCCGAGCAGAACGACGTGGTGGCCGCCGCCTATGCCGGCGCGACGCTGAAGTTCGGCCCCGAATACCTGATCCCCAAGCCCTTCGACCCGCGCCTGATGATGCAGATCGCGCCGGCCGTCGCGCTGGCGGCGGTCGAGTCGGGCGTGGCCACCCGTCCGATCGCCAACATGGACGCCTACCGCGACAAGCTTCAGGCCTTCGTCTATGCGTCGGGCACGGTAATGAAGCCGATCTATGCGGTGGCCAAGCGTGCCAAGGCCCGCCGTGTCGCCTATGCCGAGGGCGAGGACCGCCGCGTGCTGCGCGCCGTGCAGGTGGTGGTCGACGAGGGCCTGGCCTACCCGGTGCTGGTCGGTCGCGGCAGCATCATCCGCAGCCGCATCGAGCAGCTTGGCCTGCGCCTGGAAGAAGGCCGTGACTTCGAGATCGTCAACATCGACGAGGACACCCGCTACCGCGAGTTCTGGCAGACCTACCACGAGCTGATGGACCGCAAGGGCGTCACCGTGCAGCTGGCCAAGATCGAGATGCGCCGGCGCATGACGCTGATCGCGTCGATGCTGCTGCACAAGGGGCATGTCGACGGTGTCATCTGTGGCACCTGGAGCAACACGGGCTATCACCTGCAGTACATCGACCCGGTGATCGGCCGCCGCCCGGGCGTCAAGACCTATGCCTGCATGAACGGCCTGGTGCTGCCGGGCCGCCAGGTCTTCCTGGTCGACACCCACGTCAACTACGACCCGACCGCCGAGCAGCTCTGCGAGATCACCGTGATGGCGGCCGAGGAGATGCTGCGCTTCGGCATCCAGCCGAAGGCGGCGCTGCTGTCGCACTCGAACTTCGGTTCGAGCAACCAGCCATCGGCGGTCAAGATGCGCGATGCGCTTGAGCTGATCCGCGAGAAGGCGCCCTGGCTGGAAGTCGACGGCGAGATGCACGGCGACACCGCGCTGGATCCGGTCTACCGCAAGGAGCTGATGCCGCGCAGCGCGCTGACCGGCGAGGCCAACCTCCTGGTCCTGCCCAACATCGACGCGGCCAACATCAGCTACAACCTGCTGAAGACGGCGGCTGGCGGCGGCATCGCGATCGGCCCGGTCCTGCTGGGCGCGGCCAAGCCGGTGCACATCCTGACGCCCTCGGCGACGGTGCGCCGCATCGTCAACATGACCGCCCTGACGGTCGCGGACGCCAACGCCGCACGCTGAGTGCGGTGCAGCATCGGGGCCGGCGCGCGGGATGCCGCTGGCCCCAGCGTCGCGCTTCCTGCTGCGCTGCGGCACGCCCATGAACCGGACATGGCAATCCCGGTCGAGGTTTGCCACAACAAGCACGCAGTGAAAGTTTGCGCACGCTTACAAACCTCCGAAAGACCGTAGAAGCTGCTGAAAATTGAGGCAATCCCTTGAGCTTCAGGGCTCAAACGGATACCATCCGGCCTCAGTTTTCCAGGGTGCCCTCCGTGTTTCGAGGCCGGTTCATTCAAGGTGGTGCTTGCATGTCACGGTGGTCGAGATTGGTGGCAGGTCGGGTGGCCCTGGCAGCGGTGGTCTCGTTCTCCGGTCTGGCTGGCGCATGGAGCGTCGTCGGCATCGGGCTCACGGCGACCCCTGTTGCGCAGGCCCGGGAAACCGCTCCGGCGGCAGTCACGCAAGCGGCTGTCGCGCTGTCCGAGTTGCCTCCCGAAGCCCGTCAAACGCATCGCCTCATCCTTGTCGGCGGTCCGTTTCCCTACCCGAACAAGGATGGTTCGGTGTTCGGCAATCGCGAGCGAATGCTGCCCCGCGAGCCTCGAGGCTACTACCGTGAGTACACCGTGCCGACGCCTGGATCGCGAGATCGTGGCGCTCGGCGCATCGTGTGTGGCGGGAACCAACCCCGATCTCCGGATGTCTGTTACTACACCCAGGATCACTACACGAGCTTCAAGCGCATCGTGCAGTGATCGAGGCGAGGACTGAAAGCGCTAAGAGATCATCATGCTTCTGCAGACCGTGCGTCCCAACATCGTGCAGGCCATCCGGGCCTTCCGAGTGGACGATCTATTGGCGGCGGCCCAGACCATGGGCCATCACTTCCTGTACGCCAACCTGGCTTCGGCGCAGACCAAGCAGGACGTGCTGGAAGGCATCGCCCAGGCTTTCCTGTTCCCGGCCCATTTCGGCAAGAACCTCGATGCCTTGCACGACTGCATGACCGATCTGGTCTACAAGTCGGGCGAGCAGGCAGGCTTTGTCGTGGTGCTCGAACAGCTGCCCGACAACCCTCGCTTCGACCGCGAGGTGCGTGAACAGGTGCTGGATGTCTTCCGGGACACGGCGGACTTCTGGGGGGAACGCAAGATACCCTTCAGATGCTTTTATTCTTTTCAGTAGCCCGCTCCCAGGACAACGGGCAATGGGAGCGGGCTGAAGTGGCCCCCATCGAGCAGCAGCCGGTCAAGCCGGCGCCGAAGCCGACGAAGAATGCCGCGCCGACCTTCGCGCCGCACATGCCGCTGATGAGCAGCGCGTTCGACACCGCCAACTGGCTGGTCGCCGCCTGAGCCATCTGGCTGGATCGATTCGGCATCGCTCGATGCCTTCGGGCGGTTGTCCAGACCGCCCGACCCGACAAGGCCCGCCTCGCGCGGGCCTTTTCTTTGGCCGATGCATGGCCCGTCTGTTCCCGAGGTTGACGCCTCAGGCCGACCCGCCCGGCTGGCCCAGCTCGACGGCCAGTGCGACGAACTCGGCCACCGGGACCTCCTCGGCGCGGCGCTGCAGGTCGAAGGCACTCTGGCTGCCGCGCTGTTCGAGCCAGCGCCCGAGGCTGTGTCGCAGCAGCTTGCGGCGCTGCGAGAAGGCCGAGGCGACCAGCTCGCCCAGCAGCTTGACGTCGATCGCCGGCGGTTGCGCCAGTGGCGTCATGCGGACCACCGCCGAGTCGACCCGCGGCGGTGGATCGAAGGACTCCGGCGGCACGTCCAGCAGCGACTCGATGTCGTAGCGCCATTGCAGCATCACCGACAGCCGGCCGTAGTCCTTCGAGCCAGGCGCGCTGGCCATGCGGTCGACGACTTCCTTCTGCAGCATGAAGTGCTGGTCCTCGACCACGTCGACGTGATCGAGCAGGTGGAACAGGATCGGGCTGGAGATGTTGTAGGGCAGGTTGCCGATCACGCGCAGCTTCTGGCCCGGGGCGCAGAGCTGTGTGGCCAGCGCGCTGAAATCGACCTTCAGCACGTCGGACTCGACCACCGTCAGCTCCGAGCGCTTGCGCAGCCGGGCGGCCAGGTCGCGGTCCAGCTCGACCACCGTCAGCTTCTCGCAGCGCGCCACCACCGGATCGGTCATCGCGCCCAGGCCGGGGCCGATCTCGACCAGTGCCTCGCCGGGCCGCGGATCGATGCTGCGCACGATGCGGTCGAGCAGGGCGGTGTCGACCAGGAAGTGCTGGCCGAAGCGTTTGCGGGCGATGTGTTTCAAGCGGCGGTCCGGTGGACGTACGGGTGATCGAAAGGGACGCCGTGGCTCACAGGCCGGGCGGCTCGCGCAGCTCGACGTAGGCGCGGGCGCGCACCTCGCGGGCCCATTCGAGGTAGGTTTCCTCGTACTTCTGCTCGCGCAGCGCGGCCCGGGCCGCTTCACGCTGCTGGCGCACGTCCAGGCTGACCTGCTTGCGCTCCAGCACCTGGATCAGGTGCACGCCGAAGCGCGAGACCACCGGCGCCGACACCTCGTTGATCGCCAGCGACTGCATGACCTGCTCGAATTCCGGCACGAACTGGCCGGGCGAGGCCCAGCCCAGGTCGCCGCCACCAGGTGCGCTGCCGTCTTCCGAGAACTGGCGCGCCAGTTCCTCGAAACGGACCCGTCCGGCGGCGATGCGCTGGCGGAACTCCTCCATCCGGCGGACCACGACCGCCTCGTCGCTGCCGGGGCCGGGGCGCAGCAGGATGTGGCGGGCGCGGGTCTGTGTCACCGCCAGCGCGGCTTCGCGGCGCTCGACCAGCTTCAGGATGTGGAAGCCGGCGCCCGAGCGCACGACCTGCGGCGCGACCTCGCCAGCCAGCAACGGGCGCACCGCGTCGACGAACAGGTCCGGCAGGGCGTCGCCGCGTCGCAGGCCCAGCTCGCCGTTGTTGGCCTTGGACGCGTCCGAGACCGACTTGACCAGCGCGCCAAAGTCCTCGCCCGCCTTCAACCGCTGCAGCAACGCGACGGCCTGGGCGCGGCGCGCGGCGGCATCGGCCGGCGTGGCGTTCTCGGGCACGGCCAGCAGGATCTGCGCGATGTTGTATTCGTTGACCGCGCCGGCCTTCTCGCGCTCGGCGCTGAGCCAGTTCTCGATGTCGGCGTCGACGATGCGCAGGCGGGCCTGCACATCGCGCTCGCGCACCCGCTCCAGCACCATGCGGTCGCGCAGGGTGTCGCGGAAGCGGGCGTAGTCCTGGCCCTCGGCGCGCAGGCGGTCGCGCAGTTCGGCGACGCTCAGCTGGTTCTGCGCCGCGACGCTGGCCACCGTGCGGTCCAGCTCGGATTCGTCGACGCGCAGGCCGCTGTCGGCCGCGTGGGTCAGCTGGGCCCGTTCGTCGATCAGCTGGTCGAGCACCTCGCGCTGCAGCGTCTCGCGCGGCGGCAGGCGGGTGCCCGAGCGGCTGGCTTCGGCCTCGGTGCGCTGCAGGCGGGCCTGTACCTCGCTGTTGGTGACCAGCTCCCGGTTGACGATCGCGACGATGTAGTCGGCGCTGTGGCGCGGGCCTTCCTGGGCCACGCTGGCGCTGGTCTGGGCCTGGACGTCGCGGGCATGGACCAGCCACAGGGCGGCCACGAGGCAGGAGGACAGCGCGGCGAGGCGCAGGCCGGGACGGAAGGTCGAGCGGTCAGGAAGGTTCATGCGCAGGGTCGTTCAGGTCGGCCGCGGCGACGGGCTGTCGGTCGGACTTCAGGGGAGCGGGCCGGCGGTGGAGCTGCCGGAGCTGGCGCCGGGCGACAGGCCGGTGTCGGCCTTCGGATCGCGCAGCAGCGTGTAGCCGGGGACATTGTCTTTCAAGACCCCGAGCGGGTTGGATCCCAGCCGCGACAGGCCGACCAGCTCCAGCTGGAGCATCAGCTTGGTCGTCGCGGCGGTCTGGCCGGTGGACTGGCGCAGCGCGACCACCCGGCCGATCCAGCAGCCGGCGTCGTATTCGAGGCCGACGATGGCGCCGGAGATGCGCCGGTCGATCAGGCTGTAGTCGAGCCGGCCCACGCCGTAGAGCGTCCCGGTGCACGTCGATGCCGATGTGCCGGTCCGGGCGGCGCCGCGCGCCTGTGCCACGGCGTCCTGTGCCGGCGTGCCCGTGGCGCTGGCGGGCACCAGGTCGCTCAACAGTCCCGGCAGCGGTCCGCGCAGCGGCCATTGCCAGCCCAGCGCGACCTGCTCGCTGGCGCCGCGCTGCAGGCGGTAGCTCAGCGAGGCGGTCCGGAACGGGCCGGGCGAATAGCTCATGCTGTTGATGCTGCGTTCGACCTGGCGCGATTCCGGGCTGTACTGCACCGCCGAGTCGAACGACCAGTTGGGCACCGCGTTGAGCGTGCCCAGCAGGTAGAGGTCCGAATAGCCCTTGCGCGCCTGGCGTCCGTCCGGTGCGGCCTTGGGCTCGCTGAGCACATAGCGCTGGGCGATGCCCAGGCTGGCCAGCTGCGCGCCGTTGCCGGCGTCGAGGTAGCGCGAGCTGAGGCCGGCGGTGACCTGGTCGGCCTCCGAGACACGGTCGACGCCCGAGAACGCGTTGGGCGAGAACAGGCTGTGGGCGTTCAGGTCGAGCCGGGCGCTGTCGAAGTTGGGCAGGCCCGTCAGGTCGCGCCAGGGCGTGTGCACGTAGAGCAGGCGCGGCTCCAGCGTCTGGGTCATGTCACGGCCGTAGACCTGGGTCGGGCGCTCCAGCGTCCAGGCGCTGTCCAGGCTGAAGGTCGGCACGGTGCGGCCGCCGCTGCGGCGACCGTCGATCAGGGTGCCGTCGGTCTGGTAGTGCGCCGCGTTGAGGCTGGCACGCGGCGTGAGCTGCCAGCCGCCTTCGCCGATCGACCAGGCGACATCGCCCAGCAGATGGGCCCGCGAGCCGGTCATCAGGCCGTCCTGCACCCGGCTGAAGCGGTTGGCCTCGGTCTGCAGCGACCCGCTCAGGCCGCCGCGCTGGGCCCGCCACAGCGCGCCGACCTGCGGCTCGCGCTGGTAGGGCGCGACGATGGCGTCGGTGGCCACGCTGCTCTGCAGCACCTGCCAGTGCTGCACGCGGGCGTACAGCCACTGGTCGAGCTCGACCTCGTCGTCCGAGCGCAGCGAGCGGCGCTGGCGCAGCTGGGCCGATGACGCGAGCAGGCGCGGTGTCAGCGAGTCGATGCCGCGCAGGCCGTCCTTCCAGTAGGCGTTGTCGGAGACGCGCAGCGTGCGCCAGTCGTAGCTCCAGCCACCGTCGGCCGTGTCACCGCGATCGTCGTGGCCGGCCTCACCGAGACGGCCGGACTGCCGCCAGGCCAGCGACCAGCGCTGGGTGTCGGTGACGCGGTCCTTCGGCAGCCACGAACCGGCCAGCGTGCCGCCGAAGTCGTCGCGCAGGTAGCGGAACTCGGTGTCGACCGCCACACCTCGCTTGAGCGACAGGTAGGGCGTGATCGTGGCGTCGTGGGACGGCGCGATGTTCCAGTAGTACGGCACGCCCAGTTCGAGGCTGCTGGTGCTGGCGAGGTTGATGTGCGGCGGCAGCCAGCCGGACTTGCGCGCGTCGGTGACCGGGAAGCTGAGCACCGGCCAGGCCAGGATGGGCACGTCGAAGAAGCGCAGCACGGCGCCCTCGGCGAGGCCCTCGTTGGCCTCGAAGTCCAGCCGCACGCGGCGGGCCGAGAGCTGCCACGGCACGGTCTGGCCCGGGTCGACCTCGCAGCTGCTGTAGGTCGCGCCGAGCACGACCATGCGGTCCTTGCCGAGGAAGTCGATGCGCTCGGCGCCGCCGCCAGCCTGGGTCCGGGCGAAGTGGAACTTCGGGTTCAGGAACCAGCCTTCGGATTCGCGCGTGTCGACATCGATCTCGCTGCCGCTGTAGTAATCCTGGCCGCGCCACATCTCGACCGAGCCGATCGCGCGCAGGCGATCGGTCGGGTAGCGGTACTCGAGCTCGTCGGCCTGCACGGTCAGGTCGTCGCGCTGCAGCCGCACGTCGCCGCGCGCCTGCAGGCTCTGGCCAGTCTCGCCGGACAGGCGGTCGGCCTCGACGACGATGCGGTCCGCCGTGTTGCGCTCGCCGGGGCCGGCCGGCGCCGTCATCGGCCGCAGCCCGCCGCGCGAGGCGCGTCGCCAGTTGACGATGCGGCAGGCCTGCGCTGGGGTGACGATCTGGCTGGACGCGCTCGGCGCACCGGGCGAGTTGGGCGTGTTGGGCGTGTTGGGCGCCGATGCGCCGGCCACCTCGTCGGCATGGGCCGGGTCGCCGGCCAGGGTGGCGAGCGTGGCCAGCGCAGCCAGCGTGAGGTGGCTCAGGCGCAGGTCACGGGGCGGGGACGATCGGGGATGTCGGCGGCGGCAGGCAGGCACGGGGGACGGGCGCCATCGGGCGCAATCTGGCGGTTGGCCGCTGCGGTCCGGCCCAGGGCGGGCAGGGGAGCCGCGAGCCCGGCTCGCTAAAATCGGGCGATTATTCCATGCAGGTCCTGGCCGGCCGGTGACTGCGCCGCCCCCCAGGCCCGGTGCCAGGACGGAGCCATCGATCCCGGCCTGCCGCCCCACCGATCGCCACCGCGGTCTCGCCGCGACCCACCCGTGACCCCTTCCGACACGCCCGATTTCCACCCGGACGCCATCACCTGGTCCGATCCGGCCCGGCAAGCTGCCTTCGGCTCCTGGCTCGCCGCGCTGGCTCCGCGCCACGCCCTGCAGCCGCAGACCCTCGCGCCGGCCAGCGCCGACGCCAGCTTCCGGCGCTACTTCCGGCTGCAGGGCGAGGCAGACGGCCACGCCGCGACCTTCATCGTGATGGACGCGCCGCCGGCCGTCGAGGACAACCGCGCCTACGTCGACATCGCCGCGCTGCTGTGCCGGGCTGGCCTGAACGTGCCGCAGGTGCTGGACTGGCAGGTCGAGCACGGCTTCCTCCTGATCAGCGACCTGGGCCGGCGCACCTACCACGCCGAGTTGCTGTCGCTGGACCTTGAGCAGGGCGCCCACCAGCGCCGCGCCGACGGCCTCTACCGCGACGCCCTCGCCACGCTGGTGACGCTGCAGGGCATCGCCGTGCCGGAAGCGCTGCCGCGCTACGACGCCGCGATGGTGCGGCGTGAACTGGACCTCTTCCCCGAGTGGTACATCGCCCGCCACCAGGGCATGACGCTGGACGATCGCCAGCAGCAGGGCCTGAACCGGGCCTTCGAGCAGATCACCCACGTCTTCACCTCGCAGGCCCAGGTGCTGGTGCACCGCGACTTCCACAGCCGCAACCTGATGGTCTGCGCGCCGGTCGAGACCGACGGCGCCGGACCGGCTCCCAACCCCGGCCTGCTGGACTTCCAGGGCGCGGTGCTCGGGCCGGTCGCCTATGACCTGGTCTCGCTGCTGCGCGACGCCTACCTCGACTGGGACGAGGCCCAGCAGATCGACTGGGCGGCGCGCTACTGGGAACGCGCCCGCCGGGCCGGCGTGCCGGTGCCCGACGACTTCGGCACCTACTGGCGCGACCTCGAATGGACCGGCCTGCAGCGCCACCTGAAGGTGCTGGGCATCTTCGCCCGGCTGTCGCACCGCGACGGCAAGCACGGCTACCTCGCCGACCTGCCGCGGGTCTGGCGCCAGGCCCATCACGTGGCGATGCGCTATTCGGTGCTGACGCCGCTGGCGCGCCTGCTGGAGGCGCTGGCCAAGGTCGAGGCGCGTGACGGCTACACGTTCTGAGCCGGGTCCCGCGCCGCGTAGCTTCCTGGCCGACCTGTCGCTGCCGGCCGTCGTGGCCGGGTTCGTCGCGGTGCTGGTGGGCTACACCAGCTCGGTCGTGATCGTCTTCCAGGCCGCCCGGTCGCTCGGCGCGACGCCGGCCCAGCTGGCCTCGTGGCTGCTGGCGCTGGGCCTGGGCATGGGGCTGACCAGCATCGGCCTGAGCCTGCACCACCGCCGCCCGGTGCTGACGGCCTGGTCGACGCCGGGCGCTGCGCTGGTCGCCTCGGCCGCCGCCGGCATGGACGGCATCACGATGGCCGAGGGCATCGGCGCCTTCATGCTCTGCGCCGCCGCGATCGCGCTGGCGGGCTGGTCCGGCGTGTTCGAGCGCGTGATGGACCGGCTGCCGCAGCCCATCGCCGCCGCGCTGCTCGCCGGCGTGCTGACCCGCTTCGCGCTCGACGCCTTCGTGGCCCTGCGCACCGACCTGGCGCTGGTCGGCGGGATGTTGCTTGTCTACCTGCTCGGCCGCCGGCTGTGGCCGCGGTATGCCGTGCCGATCGTGCTGCTGGCGGGACTGGCCATCGCCGGCAGTCTCGGGCAGCTGCGCTGGGACGCCGTTTCGGCCCAGGCCGCCTGGCCCGTCTGGACCACGCCCGAGTTCAGCGTCCGGGCGCTGGTCGGGCTGGCGCTGCCGCTGTTCGTCGTCACCATGGCCTCGCAGAACCTGCCGGGCGTGGTGGCGCAGCGGGCGGCCGGCTACGACACGCCGGTCTCGTCGGTCATCGGCCTGACCGGGCTGGTGAGCTTCGTGCTGGCGCCCTTCGGCGGCTACAGCTTCAACCTCGCGGCGATCACCGCGTCGATCTGCATGGGCCGCGAGGCCCACGAGGACCCGGCGCGGCGCTACACCGCCGCCGTCATGGCCGGCGTCTTCTACCTGCTGATGGCGCTCGCCGGCGGCGCGGTGGTGGGGCTGCTGGCGGCCTTCCCGAAGGCGTTGCTGATGGCTGTCGCCGGCCTGGCACTGCTGGGCACGATCGGCGGCGGACTCGCGGCCGCACTGGGTGACCTGCGCTGGCGCGAGCCGGCGCTGGTCACCTTCCTCGTCACGCTCAGCGGCGTCAGCCTGGCCGACATCGGCTCGGCCTTCTGGGGCGTCGTCGCCGGCACGATCGCGGTCGCTGTGCAAAACTGGCGCGCTCGCCCCTGACCCCTCGCCTGATTGCCCACCATGGACCTGCTGTTCGTCGCCGACCCGATCGAGACCTTCAAGACCTACAAGGACTCGACCTTCGCGATGATGCGCGAGGCCGCGCGGCGCGGTCACGGCATCCTGGCCTGCGAGCCGCGTGATCTGGTCTGGCAGCACGGCGGCCGGGTGGTCGCCCGCAACACCCGCACGCTGGCGCTGACCGGCGACGCCGAGGCCTGGTACCTCGTCACCGAGACCGACACCGTCGCGCTGGCCGACGTGGGCGCGGTGCTGATGCGCAAGGACCCGCCCTTCGACGCCGAATACGTCTACGCCACCCACCTGCTGCAACAGGCCGAGCGCGAGGGTGCGCGGGTCTTCAACCGGCCGCAGGCGCTGCGCGATCACCCCGAGAAACTGGCCATCCTCGAGTTCCCGCAGTACACCGCGCCGACGCTGGTGACGCGCGACGCGCAGGCCATCCGCGAGTTCCACGCCGAGCACGGCGACATCATCCTGAAGCCACTCGACGGCATGGGCGGCATGGGCATCTTCCGGGTCGGACCGGACGGGCTGAACCTCGGCTCCATCATCGAGACGCTGAACCGCGAGGGCGCCCAGACCGTGATGGTGCAGCGCTACCTGCCGGCCATCGTCGACGGCGACAAGCGCGTGCTGCTGATCGGTGGCGTGCCCGTGCCCTACTGCCTGGCGCGCATCCCCCAGGGCAGCGAGATCCGCGGCAACCTGGCCGCAGGCGGCAAGGGCGTCGCCCGTCCGCTGAGCCCGCGTGACCGCGAGATCGCCGAGGCGCTCGGGCCGATCCTGGTCGCCCGCGGGCTGCTGCTGGTCGGCCTGGACGTGATCGGCGACAGCCTGACCGAGATCAACGTCACCAGCCCGACCTGCTTCCAGGAAATCACCGACCAGACCGGCTGCGACGTCGCCGCGCTCTACGTCGACGCGCTGGAAGCCGCGCTGCGGGCCTGACCGAGCCCGGCAAATCTGGTACCCAGGCCTGCATGTCGGGGGTATGACGTGGCCCGGCTTCCACAGGCAGGGGGCCGCGACGCAGTTCCGAATTGACGCACGCTGGACGGCGGCTCAGTATCACGGAGTCGGGCCCTGGGGCCAGTCCCGGGGCAGTTCGCACCAGGTGTCACGACGACGTGACCGCCTCTCGCGAACCTAACCAGGAGCTCTCCGCTGTGCAAGCCTTCCCCTATGCGGCGCCTCGATACCAGATCCGCCTGACGCGGGTGGACGATCCCTCCCTGTCCGACCCCGCCGATCCGATGGGCCTTGCCCGTGGCCGGGTTGTCGGCCTGCGCACCGCCACCGTGTTCCTCGAACCCCAGGAAGCCGATCAGGTCCTGAACGAATGGCTGGCCGGCGGCGACGGCGAGCGCTCGGTACGCTGGCGCGGCGACGTCGTTCCGATGTTCGAGAGCCCGGCGACCAGCGTGCCCGCCACCAGCTGACCTGAACAGTCCCCTGTCGCCGCTCGGGTTTCCGGCCAGACGTCGCCTGGGGTGGCCGTGTACACTTCCGCGCCTTCCGGGAAGTCCATTGCCCGGCAGGTCATCCACCGTTTTGCCTCGCGTGTCTGCCTTTCGGCGCGCATGACGTCCGCCCCTTGGCGCTCATGCGAGATCGATCTGACCGTCGCGTCTGCCGCACAGCGTCGATCCACAGACGGTCCGGTCCCAGATCCGTCTCAGCGAGGAGCCCCGTTGCCGGGTTACCAGGTCAAGTTCGAACAGGTCGAGGTCACAGGCGTGGCCGACCTCCACATCCGGTCCCTTCGGGATCGCCAGCAGTACGCCGACCCCGACGGCGCGGCCGAGGCCATCGGCATCTCGACGGCCGCCTGGCCGCTGTTCGGACTGGTCTGGCCTTCATCCCAGGAACTGGCTTCGGTCGTGGCGCGCCGTCCGGTGCAGGTCGACGAAGGCATTCTCGAGATCGGCTGCGGCCTGGCACTGGCCAGCCTGGTCTGCCACCGCCGCGGCGCACGCGTCACGGCCAGTGACTGCCACCCCCTGACGCAGAAGTTCCTCGACGAGAACGTGCGCCTGAACGGCTTGGAGCCGATGCGCTATCGCCATGGCGACTGGGCCGCGCCCCAGGACGCCGACCTCACGCCCAGCTGCGACCAGGGTGCGCGCCTGCAGGGGCGCTACGAACTCATCATGGGCAGCGACGTGCTCTACGAGCGCGACGAAGGCGGCCAGCTTGCCGGCTTCATCGAGCGCCATGCCTCGGCGGTCGGCGAAGTGCTGATCGTCGACCCGAACCGCGGCAACCGCAGCCCTTTCCACCGCCGCATGGACGCGCTGGGCTACGACCTCGACGAGACCGTGCTGCACGGCGGTCCCGACGTCCGCGCCGGCTACCGCGGCCGCCTGCTTCACTACCGCCGCAGCCTGTCGTCCTGAACGACGTCGGCCGCACCACCTCACACATCGACACGAAGGAGCCTCATTTGGCCAAGGAAGAACTCATTGAAATGCACGGTCAGGTCACCGAAGTCCTGCCCGACTCGCGCTACCGCGTCACGCTGGACAACGGCCACATCCTGGTCGCCTACACCTCCGGCAAGATGCGCAAGCACCACATCCGCATCCTGGCGGGCGACGCGGTGTCCCTGGAACTGTCGCCCTACGACCTGAGCAAGGGCCGCATCACCTTCCGCCACATCGAGCGCCGTGCGCCCGGCACCGGCGGACCCCAGGGTGGTGGTTCCGGCGCACGGCGCTCGCGCTGATGCCGGGTCTGGCGTCTCGTCGGGCGCCTCGTCCCACGCACCGCGTGCGCTGAATCTGCGCGGCTTCTGAGCAGCATCTGAGCGGCATCCGAGCGACATCAGCGCCGCCCTACCCGAGCCCGTGCCCATGGCTGGCCTCGCCGGGGCCTTCGCGACATGAACCTGACCGACGCTCTCCTGCTGCTCTGCGCCGCCTTCGGTGCGGGCGTGCTCAACGCCATCGCCGGCGGTGGCAGCTTCCTGACCTTTCCCGCGCTGGTCTGGACCGGCGTGCCGCCGATCGCGGCCAACGCGACCAGCGCGGTCGCGGTCTCGCCCGGCTACCTGGGCAGCGCACTGGGTTTCCGGGCCGAGCTGGCCGCGTTGCCGCGCTCGCTGCTGTGGCGTGAAGGTCTGATCTGCAGCGCGGGTGGCGTGGCCGGTGCGCTGCTGCTGCTGGTGACGCCGGCCAAGGTCTTCTCCGCGCTGGTGCCGTGGCTGCTGCTGTTCGCCACGGTCGTGTTTGCGGTCGGACCGCGCCTGATGACCGGCTGGCGATCACGAACGGGCGCCAATGGCCCGGCCGCAGCGTCGCCGACCGCCTGGCCGCGCACGCTGGGCCTGCTGCTCGTGTCGGTCTACGGCGGCTACTTCAACGGTGGCCTGGGCATCCTGCTGATGGCGCTCTACACGCTGGCCGGCGAGGCCCGCATCCACACCGCCAACGCGCTGAAGAACCTCAACTCGCTGCTGCTGTCGCTCTTGAGCGTGGCGGCCTTCGCCTGGGCCGGTGCAGTGCACTGGCCGCAGGCACTGCTGATGATGGTCGCGGCGACAGCCGGCGGCTTCGGTGGCGCGCGCATCGCCCGCCGCCTGCCGGCCGCCTGGGTGCGCGGCATCGTGATCGTCACCGGCGTGGTGATGTCGATCGCCTTCTTCCTGCGCTGAGCCGGATCGGCCACCCGCTGCGGATCAGGCCCGCTGGCCGTGGGCGACCGGCGCCTGGCCTGGCGCGATCGACGGATCGCGCCAGCGCGCCATCGCCGCGTCCCAGCGTTCGCGCACCGCCCCCAGGTTCTTGGCCTTGACGTGGCCGTAGCCGCGGATGCCGTCGGGCAGCTGCGCGATCTCGACCGCCATGGCCAGCCGCTCGGCCGTCAGACCGGCGATCAGCTGCTCGACCGTCGCGCGGTACTCGCCGATCAGCGCCCGTTCGGTGCGCCGTTCCTCGCTGCGCCCGAAGGGATCGAAGGCGGTCCCCCGCAGGAACTTCAGCCGGGCCAGCCACGGCAGGGCCCGGTGCATCCAGGGCCCGAAGGCGGTCTTGACCGGCTGGCCCTGCGCGTCGGTGCGGCCCAGGATCGGCGGCGCGAGGTGGTGGACGATGCGCACGTCGCCCTCGAACATCGCCGCGATGCGGGCGTCGAAGGCCGGATCGGCATGCAGCCGCGCGACCTCGTACTCGTCCTTGTAGGCCATCAGCTTGTGCAGGTTGCGGGCGACCGCCTCGGTCAGCCGTGTGCTGCCCAGCGGCGCCTCGGCGGCGCGCACGCACTCGACCAGCTCGCGGTAGCTGCGCGCCCAGGCGGCGTCCTGGAAGTCGGTCAGGGCCTGGACGCGGGTGGCGATCAGCTCGTCGAGCGACGGACGCTTGACGAACTGGATCACCTGCGCCCCCGTGCTGCCACCGGCCCGCGCGCCGACGTCGGCCAGGTCGACGGCGCAGCGCCGGCCCCATTCAAAGGCGGCCAGGTTGTTGGCGACCTGGGTGCCGTTCAGCTCGATCGCGCGGCGCAGCGCGGCCCGGCTGAGCGGGATGCGGCCGTGCTGCCAGGCATGGCCCAGCAGCAGCGGGTTGGTGTAGATCGAGTCGCCCAGCAGCTGTGTGGCGATCGTCTCGGCATCGAAGGCGACCACCTGGTCGGCGCCGACGGTGGCGCGCAGCGCGCGCTCGCAGGCTTCCGCCGGGAAGGCCCAGTCGCGGTCGTGGACCAGCGATGCGGTCGGCGTGCGGTGGGTGTTCAGCGTGATCCAGGTGCGACCCTCGGCCATCACCGAGACGGTCTCCTTCTTGGCCGCGACGATGCCGTCGCAGGCGATCACCAGGTCGGCCTTGGCGGTGTCGACCTTGGTGGTGTGCAGCGCGTCGGCCCGCTCGGCGATCTGGATGTGGCTCCAGGTCGCACCGCCCTTCTGCGCCAGGCCGGCCGAGTCCTGCGTGACCACGCCCTTGCCGTCCAGGTGCGCGGCCATGCCCAGCAGCTGGCCGATGGTGATGACGCCGGTGCCGCCGACGCCGGCGACCACGATGCCCCAGGCCTCGGTGGCCACCGGCAGGCGTGGCTCGGGCAGCGGCGGCAGGCTGTCCGGATCGACGCGGGTGTCCTTTTTCGGCTTGCGCAGCTGGCCGCCCTCGACCGTCACGAAGCTTGGGCAGAAGCCCTTCACGCAGGAAAAATCCTTGTTGCAGGTGCTCTGGTTGATGCGGCGCTTGCGGCCGAAGGGCGTCTCCACCGGCTCGACCGAGAGGCAGTTGCTTTGCGTCGAGCAGTCGCCGCAGCCTTCGCAGACGGCCTCGTTGATGACAACGCGGCGGGCCGGGTCGACCATCGTGCCGCGCTTGCGGCGACGTCTCTTTTCGGTCGCGCAGGTCTGGTCGTAGATCAGCACGGTGCAGCCGGCAAGTTCGCGCAACTCTCGCTGCACGGCGTCGAGTTCGTCGCGGTGGCGGATCGTCACGCCCGGTGCGAGACGGGCCTTGATCGCCGCGTCGTCGGTGTAGCGGGCCGGGTCGTCGGTCACGACGACGATGCGGCGCACGCCCTCGGCCTCCAGCTCGCGCGACATCTCGGGCACCTTCAGCGTGCCGTCGACGGGCTGGCCGCCGGTCATCGCGACGGCGTCGTTGAACAGGATCTTGTAGGTGATGTTCACGCCGGCGGCGATGCTCTGGCGCACCGCCAGCAGGCCGGAGTGGTAGTAGGTGCCGTCGCCCAGGTTGGCGAACACGTGCGGCTCGGTCGTGAACGGCGCCTGGCCGACCCAGGGCACGCCCTCGCCGCCCATCTGCGTGTAGGTGTGGGTCTCGCGGTCCATCCACAGCGCCATGAAGTGGCAGCCGATGCCGGCCATCGCGCGCGAGCCGTCCGGCACGCGGGTGCTGGTGTTGTGCGGGCAGCCGCTGCAGAACCACGGCGTGCGTTCGCCGGTCTCCACGCGCGGCGCCTCGAGCGAGCGCTCCTTGGCGTCGATCACGGCCAGGCGCTGCTGCATGCGCGCGGCGATGTCCTCGGGCACGCCCAGCCGGGTCAGGCGCTTGGCAATGGCCTTGGCGATCAGGGCGGGCGTCAGGTCCAGCGTGGCGCGCAGCAGGCCGTTGGCGCTGGGGTTGGGCCGGCTCCACTCGCCGCCGCTGTGGTCGCCCTCGACCTCGTCGAACTTGCCGACCACGTCCGGACGCACGTCGGCACGCCAGTTGTAGAGCTCCTCCTTGAGCTGGTACTCGATGACCTGGCGCTTCTCCTCGACCACCAGGATTTCCTGCAGCCCGGTGGCGAAGGCGCGCGTGACGGTCGCCTCCAGCGGCCAGACCACGCCGACCTTGTGCAGCCGGATGCCCACGCGCCGGCAGGCCGACGCGTCCAGGCCCAGGTCCGCGAGCGCCTGGCGGGTGTCGTTGTAGGCCTTGCCGCTGGCCATGATGCCCAGCCGCGCATCGGGCGTGTCGATCACGGTGTGGTTCAGGCGGTTGGCGCGCACGTAGGCCAGCGCGGCGTACCACTTGTGGTTCATCAGCCGGGCTTCCTGCTCGACCCGGTCGTCCGGCCAGCGGATGTGGACGCCACCGGGCGGCATCGCGAAGTCCTCGGGCAGCACGATGCGCACGCGGTCCGGGTCGATCTCGACCGAGGTCGCGCTCTCGACCACTTCCTGGATCGTCTTCATCGCCGACCAGACGCCGGCGTAGCGGCTCATGGCCAGCGCGTGCAGGCCCATGTCGAGGATCTCCTGCACGCTGGCCGGGAAGAACACCGGCAGGCCGCAGGCCTTGAAGATGTGGTCGCTCTGGTGCGCGGCGGTGCTGCTCTTGGCAACGTGGTCGTCGCCGGCGATCGCCAGCACACCGCCGTGGCGGGCCGTGCCGGCCATGTTGGCGTGCTTGAAGACGTCGCTGCAGCGGTCCACGCCCGGCCCCTTGCCGTACCAGATGCCGAACACGCCGTCGTGCTTGCGCCGGCTCGGGTCCAGGTCCAGTTGCTGGCTGCCCCAGACGGCGGTGGCGGCGAGTTCCTCGTTGACGCCCGGCTGGAAGACGATGTTCTGCTTCGCGAGATGCGCCTTGGCCTGCCACAGCGCCTGGTCGTAGCCGCCCAGCGGGCTGCCCCGGTAGCCGCTGATGAAGCCGGCGGTGTCGAGCCCGGCGCGCGCATCGCGCAGCTGCTGCAGCATCGGCAGGCGGACCAGCGCGTGGGTGCCGCTCATGAAGGCGCGGCCGCTGGCGAGCGTGTACTTGTCGTCGAGCGTGACGGCTTCCAGGGCGCGGCGGACGGCGTCGGGCAGGGGGGGCGTTCATGGCGGGCTCCAGCGGGGGCGGAATGCGCAAAGTCTAGGCAGAGTGGCCCGACAGGTGTTTTCCTTCTTTGCGTCTGTCGACAGGTTGACGGCAAGAAATAAGATCGAAACCGTCATCTGGAGAATCAGCCTTGCCAGAATCCACCATCCAAGGGAAAACCCGCAATCCTGCCGCCGAGGCGGTGTCCGATCCGGCCGAGCTGGCCCACGGTGCCGCGCTGGACCGCTACGACGTCGCCATCCTGGGGGAGCTGCAGCGCGACGCGCGGCTGTCGAACGCCGAGCTGGCCACGCGCATCGGCCTGTCGGCCGCGCCGACCTGGCGGCGCGTGCGCTGGCTGGAGCAACAGGGCTACATCACCGGCTACCGGGCCGAGATCGACCGGCGCCGCATCGGCCTGGGCGTGCTGGCCTTCGTGCGCATCGACGCCGACCGCAACGACGCCGAGGCGACCCGGGCGCTCGAGGCCGCGATCCGCGCCTTGCCCGAGGTGCTGTCCTGCCACTTCATCAGCGGCACCGGCACCTTCGAGGCCCAGGTTGTCGCGACCGACATCGACGCCTATTCGCGCTGGGTGCGGGAAACCTTGTTCAACCTGCCGCACGTGAAGGACATGCACACCAGCTTCTCGCTCGGCGAGGTCAAGACCGGCCACCTGCTGCCGTTGACCCACCTGCACGTCCCGTCGCGCGGTCCGGGTTGAACCCCGCGCAGGACGGCCGCGCCTCAGGCGCTCAGCGCGGCCACAGCGCCCACAGCCGGAGCGGCTGCTTGGTGCGGCCGGCGCGGTCCTCGGCGCCGTCGCCCCAGCCCCAGTAGTAGTCGGCGCGGACCGCACCGACGATGGCGCTGCCGGTGTCCTGCGCCACCACCAGGCGCTGCAGCGGACGCGCCGGTGGGGGGTTGAGCGACCAGGGCTGCGGCTCGGTCGAGGCCAGCCAGACGGGCGTGCCGTAGGGGATGCTTTCCTTGTCGACCGCGATCGATCGGCCCGGCGTCAGCGGCACGCCCTGGGCACCGACCGCGCCGATGGTCGGGTCAGGCAGGGGCTCCTCGCGGAAGAAGACGTAGCGCGGGTTGACGTTGACCAGCTCGCGCACGCGCTGCGGGTGGGCTCGGGCCCAGTCGCGGATCGCCGGCCAGTTGGCCTGTTCCAGCGTGAACGCGCCCTGCTGCACCAGCCAGCGGCTCAGCGGCACGAAGGGGTGGTCGTTGTTGGCCGCGTAGGCCAGGCGGACCATGCGCTTGCGGCCGTCCGGCTCGGTCAGCATCAGGCGGCCGGAGCCCTGCACCTGCACCAGCGTCGCGTCCAGCGGATCGGCGATCCAGGCGATCGCCTTGCCCCTGAGCGCGTCGAGCGCGGCCGGCAGGGTCTCGATCTGGGCGCGTGTGTACCAGGGCTTGCGCGTGGCCAGGTCGGCCGGTGGCGCGTACAGCGGCACGGTCTGGCGGGCGGTGCGCACGCGGCTGGCCTCGATCAGCGGCTCGAAGTAGCCGGTCATCAGGCCGTCGACCTGGCCGGCCGGACCCTCGACCCGCCAGGGCTGCAGGCGGCTGGTCAGGAACTGGCGGATGCGGGCCTCGTCGGCGCCGGGGCCGATGGCGCGGGCCGCGTCGCAGACCGGTGCCCAGGCCACCTGGAAGACGCTGGCCGGCGCGGCGTTGAGCGCCACCGGCTGCAGCGCCGCCGGTGGCGGGCCGACCCGTTCGCAGCTGCGCAGCAGCGCCGGCCAGGCCAGCGTCAGGCTGTCCTCGTTCCAGCCGGGCAGGGCGTTCCAGTCGGCCCGCACCCAGCGGCCGCGGCCGGTCGGGCGTGTGGCCTCGGGGCCGGCCGTGGCTTCCGGGCTGGTGGTCGCGGCCGGCGTGGGCGAGCTGGTGACCGGTGTCTCGACCGGCGCGGCCGGTCCTTCCGGTGCCGGGGTGGTGCAGCCGGCCAGGGCCAGCAGGCTGCCTAGAATCGCGCCGCCCGCGACGCCGCGCAGCCTTTGCTGCGAGGTCCGCCAGGACGGGAAGAGCTCGTGGAGCGGGAAGGAAACGGACATGTGGCTCATTGTGCTGGAAGCCCTCGGGGCGGGCGCCCTGCTGGTCGGGATCGTCTGGTGGACGATGTTCTCCGGCCGTCGCGGCGGCGAGCGGGTCGACGACGACCGCCAGCCCTGAGCCCGTCAGGCCCGCGCTGAAACGACACGGCCCGCAGCGGGGCTGCGGGCCGTGAGGGTGGGTGAGGCGATCGCCGGATCAGGTCCGGTCGGCGGCCGGGACGCCGCGTGGCGTCACTTGGGCAGCGTGTTCCAGTGGCGCAGCAGCGTGCGCAGCGCCTCGGGCTTGTTCTGCGGCGCGGCACGGCCGGCCTGGTCGGCGGTGTTGTTGCCGTGGCAGGAGGCGCACACGCGCACCTCGCCGGGCTGGAAGGTCACCCAGACGCGTTCGCGGACGATGGCCGTGCCGGTCGTGTCGGTGGTCTGCCAGGTCAGCGCACGGCGGGCCGGCACGAAGGCGGCGGTCGAGCCGTCGGCGGCGATCTTCACGCTGCCGACCGGGCCGGAGGTGTTGGGCACGTTCTTGCCCGGTGCGTCGTGCATCGGCTGGGCGATCGGACGGCGACCGCTGCGGTTGGCGTAGCCGCGCACCTGGTCGGCCTGGAAGATCTGGTAGTGCGAGACGTCGTAGACCTTCCCGGCATTGCCCACCGTCCTGACGCCGCCGGGCACCTGCAGGTTGTACGGCTGCTGCTTGTCGGCGCGGTCGCGCGAGGTCTGGTTGCGCGTCACGATCAGCGCCAGGTTGTTGGTCTTCATCCAGTTGCGCAGGGCGGTCTCGTCGACGCCTTCCTCGGCCAGGATGGTCTTCTCGGGCGTCGGGATGGCCGGGGCGCTGCGGCTGGCCGGGCGCAGGCGGGCGACCACCTCGACCGGCTCCAGTTCCCAGAGCTTGCCGGTGTAGGACCGCAGCGCGTCCGGGTCCCACCAGCTGACGGTCTTGACGATGCCGCCGGTGACCGACGTGCCGGCGGTGTAGCGCGCAGCCGTCGCGTTCCAGGCCAGCTGCTTGAGCGTGAACTCGACGCTGGTGGGCGTGCCCAGCGTGGTGCTCGGCGTGTGCACCGCCACCATCTGGCCGTCGCTCAGCGGCAGCGGGTTGCGGAAGCGGCCGCCGGCGTTGGCCGGATCGGTCACGTCGACCACCGCCATCTGCTCGGGATTCATCCCGACATAGCCCTGGAAACGCACGATCTGGTTCGCGCCGAGGTCGGCGAATTCACGTCCGTAGATGGCGTAGAAGGTGCCCGGGTTGAGCGGATCCTCGCGCAGCTGGAACAGGCCGCCGTCGCCACGGATGAGCTTGCGGTTGAGCGTGAAACCAGCGCTGGCGTAGTCCAGCAGCGAACTGTCGGTACTGAAGGAGCGCGTGAAGCTGCCGAGCTGGAATTCATGCCGGCCGACGTGGTTGAGGGTTTCCTCGTCGGTGCCGTCCTCGTTGACCTGCCACGGCGTGAAGATGTTGTAGGTATGTCCGTTGACCGTGCCGTAGGCGCTGGTGCTGGCCGCGCGGGTTTCCGGGAAGTATTCGGCCGGGCTCGCCAGCCTGGCGGCGCTGGCCGATTCGTCGGCCATGTTGTAGTGGCCGTAGGTGCCGGCGTCGGCCTGCTGGTCGCGCTGCAGGTGGTCCCAGCGGGTGTAGATGACGCGGCCGGCGCTGTCGATGAAGGGCGAGAAGGCGCCGCTGACCGCGTGGTTGACCAGGCGCAGGTCACCGGTGGCCGGGGCCAGGCTCCAGATGCCGGTGTTGGTCGCCGTGCTCTCGTACTCGTCGAGCTGCGGGTAAAGGTGGGCCTCGCCGCTGCGCGGGCGGTCGGAGGTGAACAGCACGCGGTCGTCGGTGCCATACAGCGGCGAGACGTTGTTGTAGGTCGCCGGCTGGTTGGCGACCTTGGTGATGCGGACCCCCTCGCCCTTGCCCAGGCCGCTGACCTCGTAGATCTGCCAGTGGGTGCTCACGCTCACGTACTGCCGCGTCGGTGCGCCGATCACCATGCTGAAGAGCGCCTTGGTGCCGCTCCAGTGCACCGTCGGTTCGCGCACCGCGATCGCGTTGGCGCCCTGCAGGCCGGCCATGCCGTAGCCGGCTTCCTGGGTCAGGTTGCGCAGCGTGCCGTCCGGGTAGCGGATCATCAGATCGCCGCCGCGCGGGCTCAGCTGGATCGAGGACAGGTGGTTGGCGAAGGTCCCCACGCGCGACGAGAAGTCCGACGAGGTCGGCACCTGGGTCACGAACAGGATCGGGTTCTTGACCGTCGACAGCGTGCTGCCGGGGATGGGCGCCGGCGCTGGGGCCGGGGCCGGGGCTGGTGTGGGAGCCGGTGCGGGTGCGGGTGCAGGGGCCGGGGCCGGAGCGGGAGCGGGAGCGGGAGCGGGAGCCGGAGCCGGTGCCGGTGCCGGTGCACGGCGACGCCGCAGCGCCTCGGCGTCCGGCGTGCCGTCGACGGTCGAGGCGGTCGCATCGGTCGTGCCGGTGTCGGCCGAGCCGCCGCCGCAGCCACTTAGCAGCGCGGCCGACGAGGCCAGGGCTGCGAGGGCCCAGAGGGCGTGCAGCTGGCGCAGCCGGGCGTTCGTGGGGGTCGGATTCATCGGGTATCCCTGTGTGATTCGTGGCGCGCTGCCGGATCGCCGCGCAGCGCTGTGCATGAACCTCACTATCGACCGGCCGCTCGCCTCGGCCGTAACGAAAGGAATCCCCCCGGCATCCCTTACCAATACTTGCAGCTTCGAAAGAATTGCAAATACCGGCGGGTGCCTGGGTGATGAATTCGTGGAATCGTTCGCAGTTCTGCGGGGTTTTCGCGCCGAATCTGTCGCAGGAGTTTGCCGGCTTGCTCCGGAACGTGTTGCCGGTGGTTTGCCGCGCCGCCTCGCCGATACAGCCGGGAAACGACTCGGGTTTCGACCGGCTTAATCCGGCGATCGATCGCTTGACAGGATCGACGGTGGCTGGGTCGTCAGGTGGTCGGCCACCGGCCCGTCGGGCGGGCGCAGGAAGCTCATCGGCTGCCGGCGCAGGCGGGCCACCAGGGCGGCCTGCAGGCGTCCGCGGTCCTGCAGGCGCAGGCCGCGCGAGCGCATCGCCACCCGGAAAGCGAGCGCGAAGCTCACCAGCAGGTTGAGCGCGCCGACCAACGGCACGGCCGCGAGGCACCACCAGAAGCCGGGCTCGCGCAGCACCGCCCAGCCCAGCGCACCGGCCGCCGCGGCGATCTGGCCCGCGCCCAGCGTGACGTGGCGGACCTCCAGAGGCAGGCCGAAGAACAGGGCCAGCGCCGGCAGCAGGCCCAGCATCAGGCCCAGCGACACGTTGGCTGCCAGGCCGGAGATGCTGCTGCGCCACCAGCGTGCCCAGCGCTGCGCCCGGGCCTGTCCAAGCAGCTGGACGATGCGCGGGTTCCACGCGATGGCGCTGTCGATGCGGTGCAGCACGAAGGCGTTCTCGACCCAGCCGGCGATCAGGCTGGAGCCGAACAGCAGCACGCCGGTGAAGGCGGCGAACAGCAGCGTCGGGCCGATCAGGGTCAGGCTGCGCAGGATATAGCGCGCCTCTTCCACGCCGATGGCGGGCCGGCCGAAGACCCAGGTCGACAGCAGCTGCAGCGCCAGCACCACCGGCACGACCGCTGCGAGGTTGCCGACGATGCCGGCGATCTGGCTGCGGATCAGGTGGGTGACCTCGTCGACGAAGGACTCGACCTGGTGATCGTCCAGGCTGCCGCCCTCGAGCTTGGCGGCCATGGCCGGCGCGGTCATCGCCGGCTGCTTGGTCGCCAGCGTCCAGCCCAGCAGCTGGATCAGCACGAAGCTGCCGGCGTAGTTGATGCCGGCCCAGAAGCCACCCCAGAAGGCCGAGAAGCCGAGCGCGCCGAGGGCCGACTTCAGCAGCGTCGTGCCGGCCACCACCGCGCCGCCGCCCAGGGCGCGGCCCAGCATCTGGCGGTATTCGGCCCGGTTGCGGGTGATGTAGTGCTCGCCGGTCTCGGCGCTGCGTTCGGTGACCTTGCGCGCCAGCAGCGAGTAGTGGCGCGCGAACAGCCGCCGCAGACCGCGCCGGTCCTGCACCGCCTGGGCCAGCTCGACCACCAGGCCAGGCCAGTCGCGCTCGGGCTGCGGGCTGGTCAGCAGCGTCAGCAGGGTCTCGATGCGGCGCACCCGCTCGCGCAGCTGGGCGATCTCGAACACCACGTCGACCGAGACGCCGCTCTCCTCCAGGTGGGCGCGGACCGAATCGGCCGCGCGTCGGCAGGCCTGCAGCTGGATGCGCAGCGCGTCGGCCTGGCGCTGCAGCCGATCCGGGTCGGCATGACCGTCCAGGTCAGCGATGTCGGCCAGGTGCTGCGCGCTCTGCGCCAGGTGGTGGAAGGGCCGCTGCGCCAGCAGGCGCTCGTCCATGCGCGGGCGCAGCGTGCCCGACAGGCCGGAGGCGCGCACCTGCGCGGCCAGCAGCTGGATCGAGTCGAGCACCGCGCCGCGCCAGTGCGCCGACAGGTCCTCGTCAACCAGCAGCCGGGCCAGCCGGCGCCAGGTGACCGCGTCGACCTGGCCCAGCCAGCGGGCGTCGTCGCGGTGGCGGAAGACCAGCTGGAACAGCTCGCCCAGGTCGGCCGTGTCGGGCGTGCCCGGCAGCAGGGCGCGGCGCAGGCGCTGGCCGAGTTCGCTGGCCAGCGAGGCGCGCGGCGCGAAGCCGAAGTCGGCCAGCAGGGCGGCCACGTCGGTGCCGGTCAGGGCCGAGCGCAGCAGCTGGCGCACCGGCGTCGCATGGTGCGGATGGCGTTCCAGCACGTTGAGCAGGTGACGCAGACGGCGCAGCGGCCAGGGGCTGGATTCGCCGCCGACGGTGTCGATCACGCCGGGCTGGGTGCGGATGTCGGCGCGCGACTCGTTGCGTCCGCCCGGTTGCGGCGGGGCGCTGCGCAGCCACTCGACCAGCCGGATCAGCCAGAGGTGCCGCTCGGGGCGACTGGCGCGGGCGTCGGCGGCGTTGAGCAGCGCGGTCAGGTCCCACACCCGCAGGGACCAGCGTCGACGAAGGTTGCCGATCAATGCAGCGCGTGCGCCTGACCGAGCTCGAAGGCCGGGATCGGGGCCTCGAACCAGTGGGCGTCCTCGGTGATGCAGAAGTAGGTGCCGCGCATGCGCCCGTGCGGTGTCGCCAGCCGGGTCCAGCTGGTGTATTCGAAGCGCTCGCCGGGCCGCAGCATCGGCTGGTGGCCGACGACGCCCAGGCCGCGCACCTCCTCGGTGTGGCCGGCGGCATCGCTGATCAGCCAGTGACGGCCGATCAGCTGCGCCGGCACGTCGCCGCTGTTGCTGATCACGATGGTGTACGCGTAGGCGTAGACGCCGCGCGCCGGGTCGGATTGTTCGGCAAGGAATTCCGTCTTCACCGAACAGCTGAAGGAGGGTGCGCTCATGCGGCGGATCATAGTGCGGCGACGTTTTCAGACCGTGACCGTGTGCAATCGCTCACGTTCGCGCCGCGCCGGTGGCGTCCCTAGAATCTGCGGATGCCTGCCACCACCGCCGCCCACGCGCGCATCGCGCCCTCCATCCTCTCGGCCGATTTCGCCCGCCTGGGCGACGAGGTCCGCCACGTGCTAGCCGCCGGCGCCGACTGGATCCATTTCGACGTGATGGACAACCACTACGTCCCCAACCTGACCTTCGGGCCGATGGTCTGCCAGGCGCTGAAGAAGCACAGCGTCAAGCCCGACGGCACGCCCGCGCCGATCGACGTGCACCTGATGGTCAGCCCGGTCGACGAGCTGGCGCTGGCCTTCGCCAAGGCCGGCGCCGACCTGGTCAGCTTCCACCCGGACGCCAGCACCCACGTCGACCGCACGCTGCAGCTGATCAAGGGCGCCGGCTGCCAGGCCGGCCTGGTCTTCAACCCGGCGGCCAGCCTGGACGTGCTCGAGTACGTGCTCGACAAGGTCGACCTGATCCTGATCATGAGCGTCAACCCCGGCTTCGGCGGCCAGAGCTTCATCGACGGCGCGCTGCGCAAGATCGAGCGGGCCCGCCGGCTGATCGACGCCAGCGGCCGCGACATCCGCCTGGAGGTCGACGGCGGCATCAAGGTCGACAACATCCGGCGCGTCGCCGATGCGGGTGCCGACACCTTCGTGGCGGGCAGCGCGATCTTCAACGCGCCCGACTACAAGGCCGTCATCGACGCGATGCGCGCCGAGCTGGCCCGGTGAGCCGCACCGTCCCGACGCTGCAGGGCCGGCCGATCGAGGCGGCCATCGTCGACCTCGACGGGACGATGGTCGACACGCAGGGCGACTTCGTCGTCGCGCTGGGCCGCATGCTGGCCGAACTGGGCCTGCCGGGCGTGGACCGCGACTTCGTCTCGCGCACGGTCGGCAAGGGCAGCGAACACCTGATCCGCCGCACGCTGGCGCAGGTCGGCGCGGCCGATGTCGATGCGCTCTACGAGCCGGCCTGGGCGGCCTACCAGCGGCACTACCTCGCCATCAATGGCGCGCATTCGGACGTCTATCCCGGCGTCGTCGAGGGCCTCGCGAAGCTGCGCGCGCTCGGCCTGCCGCTGGCCTGCCTGACCAACAAGCCCGGCGACTTCGCCCGGCCGCTGCTGGCGATCAAGGGGCTGGACGGCCACTTCGTGCAGGTCTTCAGCGGCGATGCCTTCGCGCGCAAGAAGCCCGATCCGCTGCCGCTGATCGAGACCTGCCGGGCGCTCGGCAGCGTGCCGTCGCGCACGCTGATGCTGGGCGATTCGCGCAACGATGCCGAGGCCGCGCACGCCGCCGGCTGCCCGGTCGTGCTGATGCGCTACGGCTACAACCACGGCGAACCGATCGAGGCCGTGCCCGCGCTGGCCCACCTTGACCGGCTCGACGCGCTGGCCTTCGACTAGACTTTGCGACCATGTTCCGCTCTCGGAAACGGACCCTCGTCCGTCACCTCATCACGCTGCCCGGGTCGCATGACCGGGGAGCCTGGCCCTGGCGTCGCTGAGCCGCGCCGGTCGCGTGGCCGCCTGCTGAAGCGCAGCGCGCCACGCCGATCCGCTTCGAGCCACCCACGCGTGGCGCCGAGACCGGATCCGCACCCTCGGCGGTGCATCCCCACCCGCATCAACCGACCGTCCGGACCGTCCGCGTCGCCAGGCCCCAGGGGCCGCGATGCGCGACCCGGCGGTGCGTCCCAGGAGCCGACACGTGATCACCGAACTTGAATTCCAGAGCCTGGCCCGCGAGGGCTACAACCGCATCCCGCTGGTCAGCGAAGCCTTTGCCGACCTCGAGACGCCCCTTTCGCTGTACCTGAAGCTGGCCGGCGGCCGGCCGCTGAGCTTCCTGCTCGAATCGGTCGTCGGCGGCGAACGCTTCGGCCGCTACTCCTTCATCGGCCTGCCCGCCCGCACGCTGCTGCGCACCCGCGAGGGCGTGACCGAGGTCGTCACCGACGGCGTCGTGGTCGAGCGCCACGAAGGCAATCCGCTCGACTTCATCGAGGCCTACCAGCAGCGCTTCAAGGTCGCGCTGCGCCCGGGCATGCCGCGCTTCTGCGGCGGCCTGGCTGGCTACTTCGGCTACGACACGGTGCGCTACATCGAGAAGAAGCTGGCCGACACGCGCCTGAGCGGCGGCATCGGCACGCCCGAGATCCAGCTGCTGCAGACCGAGGAGCTGGCCGTCATCGACAACCTCTCGGGCCGCCTCTACCTGATCGTCTATGCCGACCCGCGCCAGCCGGAGGCCTACTTCAAGGCCAAGCGCCGCTTGTCCGAGCTGGCCGACCAGCTGCGCTACAGCGTCGCCGCGCCGCAGGTGCGCCGCGGTGCCGCCCACCCGGTCGAGCACGAGACCCGCCAGGCCGACTTCGAGGCCGCCGTCCTCAAGGCCAAGGAATACATCGCCGCCGGCGACTGCATGCAGATCGTGCTGGGCCACCGCGTGCACAAGCGCTACACCGAGAGCCCGTTGTCGCTCTACCGGGCGCTGCGTTCGCTCAATCCCAGTCCCTACATGTACTACTACGACATGGGCGACTTCCAGATCGTCGGCTCGTCGCCGGAGATCCTGGTGCGCCAGGAGGCCCGCGAGGTCGATGGCCGGACCCAGAAGATCGTCACCATCCGCCCGATCGCCGGCACCCGCCCGCGCGGCGCGACGCCCGAACTCGACGCGCGCCACGAGACCGAGCTGCTGGCCGATGCCAAGGAACGCGCCGAGCACCTGATGCTGATCGACCTGGCCCGCAACGACATCGGCCGCATCGCCAAGACCGGCACGGTCAAGGTCACCGAGGCCTTCGGCATCGAGCGCTACTCGCACGTCATGCACATCGTCAGCAACGTCGAGGGCGTGCTCAAGGACGGCATGAGCAGCCTGGACGTGCTGCGCGCCAGCTTCCCGGCCGGCACGCTCAGCGGCGCGCCCAAGATCCATGCGATGGAGATCATCGACGAGCTGGAGCTCAGCGAGCGCGGCATCTACGGCGGCGCCTGCGGCTACCTCAGCTATGCCGGCGACATGGACGTGGCCATCGCGATCCGCACCGGCGTGATCAAGGACCAGACGCTCTACGTGCAGGCCGGCGCCGGCGTGGTCGCCGACTCGGTGCCCGAGCTGGAGTGGAAGGAGACCGAGGCCAAGATGCGCGCGGTCATCCGCGCGGCCGAGCTGGTCGAAGAAGGTTTCTGAGCGCGAAGGGGAACGACATGCTGCTGATGATCGACAACTACGACTCCTTCACCTTCAACCTTGTGCAGTACTTCGCCGAGCTGGGCGAGGACGTGCGGGTTCACCGCAACGACGAGATCACGCTGGCCGGGATCGAGGCGATGAAGCCGGACCGGCTGGTGCTGTCGCCGGGCCCGTGTTCGCCGGCCGAGGCGGGCATCTGCATCGACAGCATCCGGCATTTCGCCGGCAGGCTGCCCATCCTCGGCGTGTGCCTGGGCCACCAGAGCATCGGCGCGGCGCTGGGCGGCAACATCGTGCGGGCGCAGGTCCAGATGCACGGCAAGACCGAGACCATCACGACCGACCAGCAGGGCGTCTTCGCCGGCCTGCCCGAGCGCTTCAGCGTCGTGCGCTACCACTCGCTGGCGATCGAGCGCGCGACGCTGCCGGCCGAACTGGTCGTCACCGCCACCAGCGCCGACGGCGAGATCATGGGCGTGCGCCACCGCACGCTGCCGATCGAGGGCGTGCAGTTCCACCCCGAGTCCATCCTCAGCGAACACGGCCACGCGATGCTGAGGAACTTCCTCGAACAGGGCCGCGTGAGCGCCTGAACCGGAAGCCGTCATGACCACCATCGACCTGCGCAGCGACACCGTCACCCGCCCGACCCCGGCGATGCGCGAGGCGATGGCCCGTGCAAGCGTCGGCGACGACGTCTTCGGCGACGACCCCAGCGTCAACGCGCTGCAGGAACGCATGGCCGCGCTGGCCGGCTTCGAGGCCGCGCTGTTCATGCCCTCGGGCACGCAGAGCAACTTCTGCGCGCTGCTGGCGCATTGCCAGCGCGGCGACGAGTACCTGGTTGGCCAGCTCGCCCACACCTACCGCTACGAGGGCGGTGGCGCTGCGGTGCTGGGCAGCATCCAGCCGCAGCCGCTGACGCAGGACGCGCAGGGTCGGATGTCGCTGGCCGACATCGCCGCAGCGATCAAGCCCGACGACGCCCACTTCGCCCGCAGCCGCCTGCTGTGCCTGGAGAACACCTGGAACGGCCACGTCATGCCGGCCGGCTACCTGGCCGAGGCGACCGCGCTGGCGCGCTCGCGTGGCCTGGCCTGCCACCTGGACGGCGCGCGGGTCTTCAACGCGGCGGCGGCCGACGCCGGGCCGGGTGGCGACATCACGGCCGCGCTGCGCGGGATCACGCGGCACTTCGACAGCGTCTCGATCTGCTGCTCGAAGGGTCTGGGCGCGCCGATCGGCTCGGTGCTGTGCGGCAGCCGCGAGCTGATCGGGCGGGCCCACCGCATCCGCAAGATGGCCGGCGGCGGCCTGCGCCAGGCCGGCCTGCTGGCCGCCGCGATCGACCATGCGCTGGACCACCACGTCGAGCGCCTGCACGACGACCACCGGCTGGCGCGCCGGCTGGCCGACGGGCTGGCCGGCATCGACGGCCTGACGGTGCGCAGTGCCGCCACCAACATCGTTTTCGTCGACGTGGCCGATGGCCGCGGGCCGGCGCTGCTGGCCTGGCTGGCCGAGCGCCACATCCTGGCCACCGGCCTGATCGGCCTGCGCTTCGTCACCCACCTGGACGTCGACGAAGCCGGCATCGACGCCACCGTCGCGGCGGTGCGGTCCTTCTTCATCGCCGGTGCGAACGCCGAAACCGACTGCGCCGAGGCGCGCCCCGCTTCCCCGTATTGACCTCCACACGAACCGAGTCCGCCATGCCCATCACCGACCACGAGGCGCTGACCCGCGTCATCGAGCACCGCGAGATCTTCCACGACGAGATGCTGGCGCTGATGCGCCGGATCATGAGCGGCGAGATGTCCGCGCCGATGATGGCCGCCATCCTCATCGGCCTGCGCGTCAAGAAGGAGACCATCGGCGAGATCACCGCGGCCGCGCAGGTCATGCGCGAGTTCTCGGTCAAGGTCCCGGTGGCCGACGGCGCGCACCTGGTCGACATCGTCGGCACCGGCGGCGACGGCTCGCACACCTTCAACATCTCGACCTGCAGCATGTTCGTCGCCGCCGCCTGCGGCGCACGCGTCAGCAAGCACGGCAACCGCAGCGTCTCCAGCAAGTCCGGCAGCGCCGACGTGCTGGAGGCTCTCGGCGTGAGCCTGTCGCTGCCGCCGGCCGCGATCGCCCGCTGCATCGAGGAGGTCGGCATCGGCTTCATGTTCGCGCCCAACCACCACCCGGCGATGAAGAACGTCGCCCCGGTGCGGCGCGAGCTGGGCGTGCGCACGATCTTCAACATCCTCGGCCCGCTGACCAACCCGGCCGGCGCCCCGAACATCCTGATGGGTGTGTTCCACCCCGATCTGGTCGGCATCCAGGCCCGTGCATTGCAGCGGCTGGGCGCCGGACATGCGGTTGTGGTGTACGGCCGCGACGGCATGGACGAGGTCTCGCTGGGTGCGTCCACGCTGGTGGGCGAGCTGGTCGACGGCGGCATCCGCGAGTACGAGATCCACCCCGAGGACTACGGCCTGCGCATGGCCAGCAGCCGCGCGCTGAAGGTCGCGACGCCGGCCGAGTCGATGGCGCTCCTGAAGGCCGTGCTGGACAACCAGCCCGGCGCCGCGCGCGACATCGTGGTCCTCAACGCCGGCGTGGCGCTGTACGCGGCCAACGTCGTGCGCAGCATCGCCGACGGCATCGAGGCGGCCGACGCGGCCATCACCGAAGGCCGCGCGGCGGCCCGGCTCGATGCCTTCGTGCGCCTGACCCAATCGCTGCAACCCGCTGCCTGAGGTCGATGCCATGAGTGACATCCTCCAGACCATCGTTGCCACCAAGCACGAAGAGATCGCCGCTGGCCGGTTGCTGCGCAGCGAGGCGTCCTGGCGCGAGGAGGCCGAGGCGCGCGGTGCCGACACCCGCGGCTTCGTCGCCGCGCTTCGCGCCAAGGTCGCCGCCGGCCAGGCCGCCGTGATCGCCGAGGTCAAGAAGGCCAGCCCGAGCAAGGGCGTGATCCGGGCCGACTTCCGCCCGGCCGAGATCGCCGCCAGCTACGCCCGCCACGGCGCAGCCTGCCTGAGCGTGCTGACCGACGCGCCGTATTTCCAGGGCTCGGCCGATTGCCTGCGCGCTGCCCGCGCGGCCTGCGCGCTGCCGGTCCTGCGCAAGGACTTCATGGTCGACGCCTACCAGGTCCACGAGGCCCGCGCGATGGGCGCGGACTGCATCCTGCTGATCGCGGCCTGCCTGGACGATGCGCAGATGGCCGACCTCGAGGCGGTCGCGATGGCGCATGGCATGGACGTGCTGGTCGAGGTCCACGACGGCGCCGAGCTGCAGCGCGCGCTGCGCCTGAAGACGCCGCTGGTGGGCATCAACAACCGCAACCTGCGCACCTTCGAGGTCACGCTCGAGACCACGCTGGGCCTGCTGGCCGAGGTGCCGTCCGACCGCCTGCTGGTGACCGAGTCCGGCATCCTTGGCCCGACCGACGTGCAGCGCATGCGCGCGGCCGCCGTGCACGCCTTCCTGGTCGGCGAGGCCTTCATGCGCGCCGACGACCCGGGCGCGGCGTTGGCCGCGCTGTTCGCCGGCTGACCGGGTGGTCCAGCAAGCCCTGGGGCTGGACGAGGGCCCGTCGTCCGACAACCGCCTGCGCCAGCCGCTGCGCGCGGCCTTCGAGGCGGTCTCACCGGCCTGGCGTGCGGTCACCGACGCCTGGCTGGCGACACCGGCTGGCGCGGCACTGTGCGCGGCAGTCGATGCGCGGGTCGCGGCGGGGGCGGTGGTCTACCCGGCCCATCCGCTGCGGGCGCTGGAGCGCGGCGGGCCGGCCGACGTCCAGGTCGTCATCCTCGGCCAGGACCCGTACCACGGTCCGGGCGAGGCCGAAGGGCTGGCCTTCTCGGTCGCGCCGGGCGTGCGCATCCCGCCCAGCCTGCGCAACATCCACGCCGAACTGCAGCGAGAACTCGGCCATGCGCCACCACGTCATGGCAGCCTGGCAGCCTGGACCGGGCAGGGCGTGCTGCTGCTCAACACCTGTCTCACGGTCGAGGCCGACCGGCCGGCGAGCCACGCCAGGCTCGGCTGGCAGGGGCTGACGGATGCGGTGATCGCCGCGCTGGCCGCAGACACCGCGCCCAAGGTCTTCCTGCTGTGGGGCGCGCATGCGCAGGCCAGGCAGGTGCTGATCGACGGGCACGGGGCCGGGCGGCATGCGGTGCTGGCGTCGAACCACCCGTCGCCGCTGTCGGCCCGGCGTCCGCCGGTGCCCTTCGTCGGCAGCGCGCCCTTCGGTCGCGCCGATGCGTGGCTGCGCTCGCAAGGGCGTCCAGGCGTCGACTGGCGCTTGCGTTGAGCCGCCGCGACAGGGCGACGTCGAACCGACATCGTCCTGTCGCAAGACCGCCTCATCATCACGATCGTGCTGCGGGGTGTTGCAAGAACTAAATCGCGTGATAAACTCGCGGGCTCGCTCCGGAGGGGTGCCCGAGTGGCTAAAGGGGGCAGACTGTAAATCTGTTGGCTTACGCCTACGCTGGTTCGAATCCAGCCTCCTCCACCAGAGCGGACTCATTCGACAGGATGATCCCGAAGATCGTGGCGGTGTCGCCAGGGTCCTCGGGGTCGTCTTCAAGATGGGTTGCGGACCGGTTGTTTGGGTCGGGCGGGAGTAGTTCAATGGTAGAACCTCAGCCTTCCAAGCTGATGGCACGGGTTCGATTCCCGTCTCCCGCTCCAGCGCCGACGTGGGCTGTGGTGGGTCGTGAAGTGTGGTGATGCGTCGGCATCGGTTTGTGCGTCCAGCGTGCAAACCTGTGTCGATGCCCATGTGGCTCAGTGGTAGAGCACTCCCTTGGTAAGGGAGAGGTCGCGCGTTCGATCCGCGCCATGGGCACCATCTTCTTTACTTCTCTTCTTTCTTGCTCGATCGCGTGATCGGCGCAATCAGGAGCTCTGAGCATGTCTAAAGAAAAGTTTGAACGGACCAAGCCGCACGTCAACGTCGGCACGATC
>NZ_JAUZEE010000019.1 GCF_030705305.1 Leptothrix discophora
TGGGACCTGAGCGCCGGCCGTGCCGGGGTCAAGGTGACTTTGGCGGACGCTTACGGATCGGCGCGGCTTTGGGCAATTCAGGCAGCTACCGACGGAGCCGCTGTGTAGGCGCAACACTGGCGACTGGGAGAAGTTCAGGCTTGGCGAGCGTTGACCCCGGAGCCTGAAGGCGGGTTGTTCAGGGCCGACCAGTTCCTTACCAAAAGGCGACAGGTCTGCCCCGTGGCGCCGCTCGCCCGCCCCGGCCCTGACCACCCCCATCCCCCGCCCGCCACGCGGCACCTCGGGACGATAAAGCCGTCGTATCGCCGGCCCTCGCGTAAGGTCCAGCAGCTTGGGTGACGTGTTGTCGCAGGCCACGAGGACCGCGACACGGGCATCGGACGTCGTTGTCTGGTGGGTCATCAAAACCACCCCGCCCGCCACCCCCTCACCGCCACCGTCAGCAGCACCGCCAGCCCGGCGACGATCAGCACCGGGCGCCAGGGCGACGGCGTCTCTGCTCGACGGCTCGCGGGCTGGCGCTTCGGTGGGTGCGACTTGCCATCTTCGATGCCCATCCTGCGCAGCGATTCCTCGACGAAATAGTCCCGATCCATCAAGCCCATCTGCTCACCTCGCCCTTCGCGTGTCCATGTTCCCCGCCAGCGTTTCCAGCTGGATGGTGTGTCCGCTGAAGGTGTCGCCGACCCGGGTGAATTCGACCGGATCGACCGCCTCCCGCGCATCCGTCGTGATGTGGAAGAGCTTGCCCGGTCCTTGCCACAGCAGGCCCTTGCTGATGGTCATCCGGTAGCGGCCCAGCGGCATCTCGAGGTGGGCCGACATGCCCGATCGGATCGGCACCAGCGCGACCGGGGCTCGGCTTTCCCAGTGGTCGAAGCGGACCGCGAAATCGGCCGGCCCGCTGAGCGGCGCGCGCAGCGTGAGCGGTGCCTTCGGGCCCTGGGTCTCGGCCACGTACCAGTGCACTGTGCCCGGCTCAGGGAAGGGCTGTTGGCTTTTCAGGCCTCCAATCACGTGGGCGATCAGGATGGCGGCCAGGGCCAGTCCGCACCAGAGCAGCCAACGCGGCCGGGCAGTGGCTCGGCGCCAGCGCGATGGATCGAGATGGGGGCGCAACTGCTGCGGAGGCGGGGTCGACCGAGGCGGGTCGGATCGGCGCTTTGGACCCGGCTGGGCCTGGCTCTGCTGCCGACGCCGCTCCTGGTCAGAGGCACGCTCTTGCGCGCGGTGATGCTCCCGGTAGTAGTCCCGGTCATGAATGCTCATCCCTGCTCCCTGCTCCCTGCGCGGAGGTGCATCCCCCGTCGTGCCCGGATTCTCCTGGCGCGTCGGGGCCAGGCTGGCGTGAGGATGTCTCGGGGCCGGCGGATTCAAGCAGGACGCCCGCCCTGCCGTCTGTGAGGCCCGCACCCGCTCACCCCGCTTCGCCCGCCCCGCTTCGCTCACCCCGAACCCCGCGTTCGCCTGCAACTGGTTTTCCCTCAGCGCCCGAGTCGCCACACTCGCGGCCATTCTTCAACCACCGGAGTTCAAGCCATGCCCTACGCCCTCGTCTGGTCCGCCGTCTTCGCGCTGCTGGCGCTGTGGTCCCTGACCGCCTGGGCGCTGCATGCGGTGGGGGTGTGGACGGTCATGAACGCCGGCGCGCTTGGTGGCGTCACGGCCGGCCTGGGGGGCGCGTGGCAGTGGCCGGCGTGGCTGGCGCCGTGGGTGCCGCCGGCGCTGACGGCGGCCGTCGCCGACGCGTTCACCGCCCTCGCACCGTTCGTCCACGGCCTGCTGCATGCGGCGCCGGCGCTGGCCGGCGGCGTCACCGTCGCGGCCTGGGGCGTGTGGGCCGTGGGCGGCTTGCTGCTGGTGATGCTCGGCGTTGCCGGCCACGCCGCGATCGTGGTCTGGCGTCGCCGTGCCAGCCTGGCCATGGCACGACCGGACCGGATGGTCGCGGCGGGCTGAGCCGGGTTCGCGTCGCTTCGCCGCGGCGTTCAGCGCCCGAACTTCTCGGCCATCCGTTCGCGCAGCGCGATGCGCATGTTGATCACCGGGATGCTGTGCTTGAGCAGCGTCTTCAGCTCGTCGCTGGTTTCGAGCGCTGCCAGCGTGTAGACCGACAGGCCGGCGTTGTCCTGAGGGTTGACCGAGCCCGCATCCAGCACGCCGGACGTGCCGGCCGACTGCAGCGCCGCGTAGCCCGCTTCGACGTCGAGCTTGAGGGCCTCGATCGTCTGCGGGTTCAGGCCGAAGCCCGCGGCCGTTGCCGCCTTCGCCAGCTCGTCGAGCTTGAGCCGGACCCCCGCCCGCGTCGCGCTGCGGGCCGCCTCGGCATAGACCACGTGGCGGGCGCGCAGCTGGTAGATCGTCAGGTACTGGCGACGCGCCTCGAAGGCCTCGCCGATGCAGGCCGGCTGGCCCTTCGCGTCGCGCCGCTGGCACAGGATCCGCGGCGGGATGTCGTCGCCCAGGTAGAGCGTGTGGACCTGCGGCTCGCCCAGGATCAGGTAGCCACCGACCGACCGGCTGCGTTCGATGCCCGCGCTGCCCACCGCGCTGTCCACGTTGGCATTGACCGACAGGTCGCCCTGCCATTGCGTGACGATCACGCCCTTCTTGCGCAGGACCTGGCGGATGCGATCGAGCACGCTGCCCGGAACGTCGAGCTTCGCGAGCTGGTCCGCCGCATCGATCGCGCTGCCGAGGTCCGCCGTGGTCTTCCAGCTGCCCTCGGGGTAGAGCGTGGCAAGCCGGGTGGACACCCTGACGGGCAGTTCATCGGCCAGCGCCTCTTCCTTGGACAGGCTCGAGCGCGCCTGTCGCAGCACCGCCGCCTTCAGCTGCGTCTGCGCGGCCAGGCTGAGCTGCTGCTGCGCGTCCTGCAGCAGGTCGCGCAGGGCCATCAGGTCGTCGATCGTGGCGTCACTGGCAAACCGGCGCACGCGGATCTCGCTGTCCGGGCCGTTGGCCAGGCGAGGCGTCATCGAGTCGGGCAGGTCGTTGCGGGTCGGCCAGATGCGCTTGAACTGCTCGACGATCGAGAACTTGTCGGAGTCCGAGGTGATCGTGCCGACCGTCTCCTCCGCGGCCAGCCCGGTGATCGTGACGCCGCGCTGCAGCCGCAGCGAGAACAGGCCGTATTCGCTGTCCGATGTGGTGCCCATCTCCGTCAGCGCCAGGCGCATCGGCTGGTTGGCGCAGCCGGTGAGCCAGGCGGCGCCGGCCACGAGGCCGGCCAGGAGCCAGCGGCGCAGGTGGATCGTGATCATGCGTGTCTCCCGAAGGGGCACTGCGCGCCCCAGGCGCACCACGCCAAGGGGGCATGGCACGCCGATCTTCGTGATCAGGACCCGGTTCCGAACCACCGGTTCATGGGGGATCAGGGGCATTCATCCCCAGACGGGAGGACGCGCGCCAGGTCCGTGGCGCTCAGCGGCCTGCAGGGTCGCGAGACAGGCCGCCGTCGATCGCCGCCATCGCCCGCGCCACATAGCTGTCCTTCTCGCCCACCGGTGCCACATCGTGCAGCGCGCTGCGGGCGGCGGCCTCGCCCTGCAGGCGGGCGATGACCCAGGCGGCGAGGTAGGGCGAGGCCAGGCAGCCGCCGGCGGTGGCGACGTTGCCGCGTGCGAAGAAGGGCTGGTCCAGCACCTCGACGCCGGCTTCCTGCACCCAGGGCTTGGTGAGCAGGTCGGTGCAGGCCGGCACGCCGTCGACCAGGCCCAGCCGGGCCAGCAGCAGCGTGCCCGAGCACTGCGCGCCAATCAGCTGGCGCTGCGGGTCCAGCGCCAGGCGCGCCATCAGCGCCGGGTCGGCGGCGATCTCGCGGGTCTTCATGCCGCTGCCGACGATCACCGCTTTGGCCGTGCGCGCGTCCTCCAGCGTCGCCTGCGCCTGCACGGTCACGCCGTTCATCGACGTCACCGCCGCGGTCGGACAGGCCAGCGACACCCGCCAGCCCGGCACCTTGACCCGGTTCAGCACGCCCAGCGCGATCAGTGAATCCAGCTCGTTGAAGCCGTCGAAGGTGAGGATGGTGATGTGCATGGGCGGTGAAAGCAGAGGGGCAGATGCAGTTGTGGACGGTAGCAAGACTTGATATCTGGAATCGCTGAGAGAGCAACGATGCAGGCGCTGTGCCGGCGGGCGTGTGGCAAGGAGGCTCACGTTCCTGAACTTGTGCGCAGCAGCTCACCCACGCAGGTCGGTCACGGCATCAATTGCTGCGCCTCGTCCAGTCTCCGAAATGGAAGCGCCGGTGGCAGTTGGGGCAGAGCGCGATCGCGTTCTCAACAGTATCCGGACCACCTTCCGCCAACGGCACGCGATGATGGACCTCCAGGTAGGGAGAGTGATCCGAGCGTCGGATGAATGGTGCGGCAGAGCCACATGACTGACATTTCCCATTGGCCAGGTAAAGCGCTTCCGCAATCACGTCAGGATTTCTTTCCATGACGTAGCTGGAAACAAGAGCCAACTTGGGGGTGGGGTTTGCTCGCGAAAGGCGATCCAGTCGCTCTTGGCGATTCTTGGTCGACTTCTCGATTTCTCTCTCGAGGTGGCCATCAAGCGCTGTTTTTAGCGAATGGGCGACTTCCACATCAAGGCCAATCTCCCAGAACATGGGGGTCCCACTGTGCAGGGCGGCATTTCTCTCTCTGCCGGCATAACCAGATACTCGTTGGCCATTGCATTTGTTGGCGATCGGTGTGAGGTCAAACTTCCTTAGAATGCGTGGATCTTTTGACTGCTGAAATGCCCAGTAGCTTCGTCCGACGAATTTTTGGTCGTGACTTGATCCGCGTTGATGATGTGGACCTATTCGATAGATCTCATGCACGTGATCTGCCACGATGACGACTGCTATCTCGGCGGGCCTGTGTCTATTGGTGCAGTGAAAGTCAAAGCGTCCGCCCTCGGGTTGGAACTTCGTGTAGTCCTCAATCGAGACGCCAAACTGGGCTATCGTGCTGATCTGGCTGTTCGCGTGTCGGATCAGCATGATGCAATCTGGCGTGACCGATGTCTCGATGGAAACATACGTGGCCATAGGAATCATGGTGTGTTTTCCTCTGGGCGCTGACTGTCGATGAATGATTCAATGCACACCTTCATGGTGTTGTCGTGAATGTCAAGCACCTTGCGCAGTGGCTTCTGGTAGCCGCCGGCGAGGTTCCAGGCAATTGGAAGCTTGACCTCTCTTGACGTTCGGAAGACGAGTTGATCGCGGACCTTGAGTTGCTCGGTGGTCAGCCAACCGCCCAAGGGATCATCGATGTGCGGATCCGCGCCGGCCTGATAAAGCACCACGTCGCAATCGGACATGCGCGAGACAATCGACGGGATGCGGTCCAGAAACTCCTTGGCGTGTGCCGGCGTGCCGCCTTCTTCCTTGCCGGCGCTGTAGTGGCGAATCCAGTCGATGCCGAGTCGTCCGATGATGTCATCGGTGCCGTCTCCATAGTGCTCATCGAAATCCAGGATTCCTATGCGTGAGATTTCTCCTGCTTCGTGCAGGGCGAGGGCTGTCACCATCAATCCATTGAAGGTGCAATATCCGGCGCATTCATCGAAGTTCGCGTGGTGGAAACCGGAACACGGTGCGACTGCAACTTGACGATTCTGGATGGCGGCACGCGCGGCTGCCAACATGGCGCCACTCGTGTAGGGCAAGGTGGCAGCGACGGCCAACGAGTTGTTCCTGAAGCCGTTCCTCCGGGTGCCTGATAGAACACCATCGACATGGTCGTGCGCATGGGCGCGCTTGAAATCATCGACCGAGACGGGTGGCGGAGGATGGATCTCGATCGCAAAGCCTGCGCTCCGCCAAGATTCCACCACCTGCGCAGGCTTGCCAGCGCTGGGTGAGAAACTCCCGGAATCTGCAACCATGGCTTCACAGAAGAAGACGGGAATCCTCTGCAGGCGTTCGATGGCGGCGGCGTCGCTGCTTCTGATCATGGTATTGACCTGTCGGATGTCAGGGCAACCAGACTCTACCGGGTCATGTTGGACCTGGCGTGGGGATTCGACCTGACATGGGAACGGCGGCCGTCTTCGGGCTCGCTGCCCAAGGCTGGGCGATGGGTGCGCTTTGACGCGCCACTGCCGTGAGTCGCCCTCAGGCGCAGTCGCAGATCCCCACGGACCGGTCCGAGGCAGACTGCCGCACGACGCTCATTCCTGCCCAACCCACCTGGACCATGAACCTTCTGACGCCCGACCCGTCGCCGTTGCGCTCGCTGACCTTCATCCGCCATGGCCAGAGCCTGGCCAATGCGGGCGGCGTGACGATGCCGCACCACGCGATCCCGCTGACGCCGCTGGGCCACCGGCAGGCCGAGCGGCTGGCCGGGTTGCTGCCCGACGCGCCGGCCGAGGTGCTGGTCAGCCCCTTCGAGCGGGCCCGCGACACCGCCGCGCCCTACCTCGCCCGCACCGGCCGGTCGGCCCGCGTGGTGGACCTGCTGCGCGAGTTCGAGTCCATCGATCCGGCCGAGCTGGCCGGCCTGACCGGCGAGCAGCGCCGGCCCATCACCGAAGCTTACTGGGCCGACGGCCAGCCCGACCGGCGCATGGGCGCGCAGGCCGAGACGTTTCGCGAATCGGTGGCCCGGGTCGAGGCCTTCATGGCCCTTGAAATGCCCCGGATGCCCGATGGCAGCGTGGTCTTCGGCCATGGCATGTGGACGGCCATGCTGATCTGGCGCCTGTTCGGCTTCCGTGCCGACGACGGCCAGGCGATGGTCTCCTTCCGCCGCTTCCAGCTCGCCCTGCCCATGCCCAACGGCGCGGTCTGGCATCTGCACCAGGCGGGCGGTGCCTGGCGCTGCGAGGTCGACGAGGTGTTGACGCGGCAGGTCCAGGCGCTCGCCGGTTGACGGCTGCGCGGCCCGGCCCTGCCTCTGCCCCTCACTTCTTCTGCGACACGATCACCGGCTCGATGCGGAACAGGCTGGCCGCGCCCGGCGTGACCGTCACCTTGACCCAGTGCAGGCTGGGGCTGCCGAAGGTCTCGACGCGGGTGAAGTTCGTCATCATGTTGTTCGGCGCATGCAGCGGCTTGTCGACCTTGAAGGCATGCGTGTCGCCGTGGACGAACAGCACCTCGCCGTCGAAGGCGGTGGTCTGGCGGCTCACCTCGGCCATGAAGTTGCGGTAGCCGCTGACGCCCGGGGCCTGGCTCTCGTCGAGGTCTTCGGTCTCGGGCAGGTCGAAGCCCGGATCGCCCTGGATCACGACCACCACGCCGCGCGAGCCGGCGGCCTTGGCGGCCTTGAACGAGGCGTCCAGCCAGGCGATGTTGGCGGCGTCGCGTTCGAGGTATTCGGCGTTGGCGGCATCGCAGTTGGCGGCCTTGCGGGCGCTCTTGCCGGTGCACTCCTTGGCGTTCATCACGACGTTGTTGTTCGAGCCCGGCACGTTCAGGCCGACGAAGGTCACCGGGCCGCGCGTGAAGCGCACGTTCTCGATGAACTTGTCGCCCGCCGCCTTGCCCTGGTGCTCAAGCGGCATCGTGGCCTGGCCAAGGCTGGCCAGCGTCGGGTACATCACCCGGCGCAGGTGGGCCAGGCGCTCGAGCGCGTCGAAGCCGCCGTTGTTGGTGCGGTGGCAGTCGGTCCACTCGTTGTCGCCGGGGATGTAGACGACCGGCTGCTTCATCGAGCCGAACATCTTGAGCGCGTCGTCGTAGATCGTGTTGTCGCAGCGCGAGCTGCCGTCCTTGATGTCGCCGTCGTAGATCGAGAAGGCGATGTCCGACGCGTTGATGCTGGCCAGCACGGCCGGCAGCTTGCTGTCGTCGCCGGCCTTCTTGTAGGGCATGTCGCCCCACAGGCCGAAGCTGTAGGCGCCGTGGTGCTGCGCATGCATGGCGGCGTGGCGCTCGCCCATGGCGGCGCAGCCGCCCAGGCCGGCCAGCAGCAGCGGGGCGGCGAGGGCCGCGATGCGGGAGATCGGGAAGCTCATGTCGGGTCCTTGAAAGGCAGAACGGCCCGTGTCGTTCGACACGGGCCGCAGGGGTCGGATCAGCTCAGGTCAGTGATCAGAAGGTGTAGCGCACGCCCAGGCCCAGGGCACGCGGGTCCTTGCCGTTGGCGGTGGCGGCGGGGAAGTTGTCCGACGCGACCAGGGTGCCCTTGGCGCCCGAGTCGTTGGTCAGCTTGGTGAAGTAGGCGTAGGTGGTGACCTGCTTGTCGATGGCGTAGTTGGCTTCGAAGGCCATGCCCTTGATGCCGTCGTTCAGGCCGGTCTTGGACTCGCCCGACTTGCCCAGGCTGGCCTTCAGGGTCAGCGCGCTGTCCAGCGCGTAGGCGCCGGTCAGGACGACGTTGCTGGTCTCGTTGCCCTTGCTGTTGTCCAGCTTGCTGACGGCGACGCCAGCGCTGAAGGCGCCCAGGTTGGTGCCCAGCGTGAACTTCGTGCCCTTCATGGCGAAGCCGACGCCGTTGGCGTCCTTCTGGTTCTCGATCGCGACGCCGCCGTTGAACATGCCGTCGTTGTATTCGACCGAAGCGCCGAACACGGTCTTGTTCTGGGTCGTGGTCTTGGCTTCGTCAGGCGAGTAGGCCAGCTTGGCGACGATGGCGTTGGCGAACTTCGGGCTGGCGTAGTGCAGGACGTTGGTCTTGCGGGTGTGCAGGTTCTGGAAGTTGGCGTTGCCGATGGCGACGCGGCTGCCCTTGCCGTTCACCAGGATTTCCAGCAGGTCGCCCTGGCCCCACAGGCCGCCAGCGGTGCCTTCGAGGGCCTTGAACGGCATGTCGTAGGTGCCGACCAGCACGGTGCCGGCGGTGGCGGTCTTCAGGCCGACGAAGCTGTTGCGGTTGGCGAAGGCCTTGCTGTTGGCGGTGTCGTCAGGCGCGACGCCGGTCTCGACCTGGAAGACGGCGCTCAGGTTGGCGTTGAGCTTGTGCTCGCCGCGGATGCCCAGGCGCGAGGCGAAGTTGCTGGCCATGACGCGCGAGACGTCGCCGTCGTTGGTGCTCTCGAGGCCCAGGTCGATGCGGCCGTACCAGTTGAACTCGGTCGATTGGGCCGAGGCGGCGCCAGCCAGGGTCAGCAGGGCGGCGGCGGCGAGGATGTGCTTGGTGTGTTGCATGGTCTTGGCGTTGCCTTCGTTGAACGGTCGTGGGGAAGGGTGAGAGGAGAGGTCCGCATGGTCGTCAGCCCATGTGGCAGATCCGTGAATACCCCGATGAACACGGGGATCGCGGCTTGCACGCGACATCGCGCGGGCGCTGGCGCGCTGTCATCCGTCTGTCTTGTCGGGCTGTCATGCGCGCGGGGCCGGAAGCGTTCCAGAATGGGCGCCCGATCCGGCCTGACGCCACTGGCGTACCCCCTCATGAGCACCCCCGACCTTTCCCTTGCCGACCAACCCGTCGCCGTCATCACCGGCGGTGCCCGCGGCATCGGCCTGGCCATCGCCCACTGGTTCCTGGACCGCGGCCACCGCGTCGCGCTGTGGGACGTGGATGCCGAGACCCTCGGCCGCACCGAGCAGGAACTCGCGCTGCCCGGGCGCGTGCTGGCCGTGCCTTGCGACGTGTCGCAGCCCGATCAGGTGCAGGCCGCGACCCATGCGGTCGACGCCGCGTTCGGCCGCATCGACGCACTCGTCAACAACGCCGGCGTGGCGGTCTTCAAGCCGGTCGGCCAGACCAGCTGGGACGACTGGCGCACGGTGCTGTCGACCAACCTCGACGGGGCCTTCCTGTGTACCCAGGCGGTCGCACCGCTGATGCAGCGCGGCGGGCGTGGCGGGGCGATCGTCAACATCGCCTCCATCTCGGGCCTGCGCGCCAGCACGCTGCGGGTGGCCTACGGCACCAGCAAGGCCGCGCTGATCCACCTGACCAAGCAGCATGCGACGGAGCTCGGCACGGTCGGCATCCGCGTCAACGCGGTGGCACCGGGACCGGTCGAGACCGAGATGGCCAAGCTGGTCCACAGCGTGGCGATCCGGGCCGACTACCACGACGTGATCCCGCTCGAACGCTACGGCACGACCGATGAGATCGCCCAGGTCGTCGGCTTCCTGTGCAGCCCGGCGGCGAGCTACGTCAACGGCCAGGTCATCGCGGCCGACGGTGGCTTCGAGGCGGCCGGCGTGGGCCTGCCGACGCTGCGTCGCATGGCGCGCGGCGGCTGACCCGGCGGCACGCGGCGATGCGCCAGATCGTCCATCCCGGCGCGGTGCGGCGCGAGGCCAGCGTGGTGCCGGCGCGGCTGGTCGAGCATGCGCTGGCGCTGTTGCCAGGCCTGAGCCTGATCGATGCGATCGATGCCGCCGTGCGACGGGCCTGTGGCCGCGCGGCCAGCGGCGTGCTGCACCTGCGCGGTGGGCGCTTCGAGCCCTGGCCCTATGTGCTGCCGGCGCTGTCGCGCACGCCCGAGCACGCGGTCTATTTCAGCGAGCGGCACGAGGCGGTCGGCCCGGTCGAGCTGGTCGAGGCGACCGTCACGCTCGGCCGTCACGCCGATGGCCGGCCCTGGCTGCACAGCCACGTCGACTGGATCGAGGCCGATGGCCGGCGTGGCTGCGGCCATGTGCTGCCCGAGCAGGCACGCCTGGGCGTGGCCCCGCAGGAGGCGCGCTTCTGGGCGCTGGACGGTGCGGCCTACACGGTGCAGGCCGACGAGGAAACCCGCTTCTCGCTGTTCAAGCCCGTGTCGATCGAGGTCCCCGACGATGCCGCCGCAGCGTCCCGGCCGGCGCTGGCGCTGCGCCTGAGCCCGAACCAGGACGTCTGCGAGACGCTGGCCTCGATCTGCGCGGCGCACGGCATCCGCCGGGCGGTCGTGCGCGGCGGGGTCGGCAGCACGGTCGGCGCGGTCTTCGACGACGGCCGCGTGGTCGAGCCCATCGTGACCGAGACGCTGATCCGCCAGGGCACCGTCGAGCCCGATGCGGCCGGCCGGCCCCGTGCGGCCCTCGACGTCACGATGATCGACCTCCACGGCGGCCGGCACCAGGGCCGTCTGGCCGCTGGCGAGAACCCGGTGCTCGTGACCTTCGAGCTGGTGCTCGAGATCCTCGCCTGAGCCGGGGGCTCACAGAACGGCCGTCGAGATGGCGGGCACGGCCGCGATGACGATCAGGCCGCCGATCAGCGCGACGATGTAGGGCCAGATCGCGCCCATCGCCTCGTCCGGCGAGACGTTGCCGATGCGGCAGGCGATGTAGAAACCCACGCCGATGGGCGGCATCATCAGGCCGATGTTCATGGCCACGACCACCACCATCGCGTAGTGCACGTCGTTCACGCCCAGCGCACGGGCGATCGGGAACATCAGCGGCGCCATCAGCAGCAGCGCGGGCAGGCCTTCGAGCACGCAGCCCAGCACCAGGAAGATCACGATGGTGACGGCCAGAAAGCCGGCCACGCCGCCGGGCAGGTTCTTCATGAACAGCGCGAGCTGCTGGGCCACGCCGGACTGGGTGATGACCCAGGCCATCGCCAGCGCGGTGCCCAGGATCATCAGCACCGCACCGCTGAGCGCAGCGGTCTCGACCAGCATGTCGTAGACCTTGCGCAGCCCGATGCCGCCGTACATCACCATGCCGATGACCATGGCGTAGAGCACCGCCAGGGTCGACACCTCGGTGGCGGTGGCCACGCCGCCGCCGACCGCGCCACGGATCAGGAAGGGCAGCACCAGCGCCGGCCCGGCGATCAGCAGGGTGCGGCCGATGGTGCCCAGCGTCGCGCGCCGGACCTGCAGCAGGTCCTCGCTGCGGGCCTTCCAGCGCGCCAGCACGGCCAGCGCGAGCAGCAGCACCAGCGCCACCGTCACGCCGGCCTGGAACAGCCCGGCGATGGACACGCCGGCGACCGAGCCCAGCACGATCAGCACGATGCTGGGCGGCACCGTGTCGGCCATGGCCGCGCCAGTCGACAACAGCGCGATCATTTCCTTGGGCTTCTGGCCGCGCCGCTTCATCTCGGGGAACAGCGCCGGCGCGACCGTGGCCATGTCCGACACCTTCGAGCCGGAGATGCCCGAGACGATGAACAGCGAGCCCAGCAGCACGTAGGACATGCCGCCCTTGACGTGGCCGATCAGCGAGGCCAGGAAATCGATGATGGCCTTGCCCATGCCGGTGGCATCGAGCACGCAGCCCAGCAGCACGAACACCGGCACCGAGACCAGCACCAGGCTGGACATGCCCTCGTCCATGCGGCCGATCATCACGCCCACCGGCACGTGGCTGGTGAAGGCCAGGTAGCTCAGCGCGCCGATGCCGAAGCAGAAGGCGATCGGCACGCCGGCCAGCAGGCTGACCGTGACGAAGCCGATCAGGAAGATGACGATGTTGAGGTGGCCCAGCGTGGCCAGCGTCGGCATCAGCACCCAGCAGGCCGCGCCGATGGCGGCGACCAAGCCCGTGCCGACCGCGAGCTGCGCGATGCTGCAGGTGCGCCAGGCATGCACCAGCAGCACGAACAGCATCGCGACGATGCCGAAGGCGATGGCCGCGACGCGCCAGCTGTTGGGGATCTCCAGCGCCGGCGTGGTCACGAAGGCCTCGGACTCGACGTACTCGAAGGCCGGCCGCACGAGGGCCAGCAGGAAGGCCGCCGTGACCATCAGCCCGAAGGCCTGCACATGGCCCTGCAGGCGCTGCGGCAGGGCGGTCAGCACGACGGTCAGGCGCAGGTGTTCGGCGCGGTGGATGGCGACGGCCGAACCCAGCATCGCCAGCCACAGGAAGGCGATCGAGACCGCCTCGTCGACCCACACCAGCGGTGCGGCGAGCAGGTAGCGCGAGGCCACGCCGGCCAGCAGCATCAGCGTGATTGCGGCCATCAGCGCGGCAGACGCAACCTCGATGGGCAGCATCAGCCGCGAGCGGGCCTGCACGGCCTTCAGCTCGTCGGGCAGGGCGTAGGACTCGGGCGAGGCCGAGGTGTCGACGGAGGCGGTCATGGGTTCGATCGTCTGCTCGGGCGCTCAGGTCAGATCAGCTTGCCGGTGTACTTCTCGAGCACGGCCCAGGCCTCGTCGCCGAACTTCTTGTGCCACTCGGCATAGAAGCCGGCCGCGCGCAGCTTGGTGCGGAACAGCTCGGCATCGGTCGTGTTGAAGGTCATGCCCTTGGCCTTCAGGTCCGTCATCAGGCTGTCGTTGAGCTTCTTGACGTCGTCGCGCTCGAGCTGCGCGGCCTTGTTGACGTGGCGCGTGACGATCTCCTGCAGGTCGGCCGGCAGGCGGGCAAAGCTCTGCTTGTTGGCCAGGAACCAGAAGCCGTCCCACATGTGGTTGGTGATCGAGCAGAAGGGCTGGACCTCGTTGAGCTTGGCCGTGGCGATGATGGCCAGCGGGTTCTCCTGGCCGTCCACCACCTTGGTCTGCAGGGCGGTGTAGACCTCGGCGAAGTTGATGGTGGCCGGCGAGGCCTCGAAGGCCTTGAACATCGAGACCCAGAAGGGGCTCGGCGGCACGCGCATCTTCATGCCCTTGAGGTCGTCCGGCCGGGTGATGGGCCGGGCGCTGGAGGTCATCTGGCGGTAGCCGTTGTCCCAGATCTTCTCGAACGCGAACATGCTGGACTTGGCGGCGATCTCGCGGCGCACGTGCGCGCCGAGTTCGCCGTCCATCGCGGCCCAGACCTGGTTGTAGTCCTTGAACGCGAAGCCCACGCCACTGATCTGCGCCGAAGGCACGAGGTTGCCCAGGATCAGCGGCGACAGCGTGAAGAAGTCGACCGCGCCCTGGCGCACCTGGCTGAGGGTGTCGGTGTCGTTGCCCAGCTGGCTGCTCGGGAACACCTTGATCTCCAGCCGGCCCTTGGACTCGGCCAGGATGGCGGCGGCCATCTCGTTGGCGCGCACGTTCATCGGGTGCGTGACCGGCAGGTTGTTGGCGTACTTGAGCGTGAACTCGGGCGGCTTGGCCTGGGCCAGCGCGTGGGTGGCGACGCCGGGCAGGGCGAGCGCGCCGGTGCCGGCCAGCAGGGTGCGGCGGTTGATCTGCATGGGGTGGTCTCCTGTCGGTGGGTGGGTCGTGGGTGGTTCGTTCGTTCGTGCCGGTGCGGGGGCCGGCATCGGCCTGCGTCAGTCGGCCTGGACGGGCTGGATGTCGCCGCGGCGCAGCAGCTCCTCGCGCACGTCCTTCTTGGTGATCTTTCCGTAGCCGGACTTCGGCAGCGCATCCCAGAAGAAGAACTGGCGTGGCCAGCGGTAGCGGGCGAGTCTGCCGTCGAGATGGGCCAGCAGGCCATCGGCATCGACCGCAGGGGCGTGGCCGGCACGCCGCACCACGACGGCCACGCCGACCTCGCCCCAGTGCCGGTCGGGCACGCCCAGCACGGCGACCTCGGCCACGCCTGGGTGGGCCAGCAGCAGCTCCTCGCACTCGCGCGGGTAGACGTTGGAGCCGCCTGAGATGTACATGTCGGACTCGCGCCCGGTGATGTAGAGCAGCCCGCGCGCATCCAGCCGGCCGAGGTCGCCGGTGTGGAACCAGCCGCCGCGCAGCGCCTGGGCGGTGGCCTCGGGATTGCCGTGGTAGCCGGCGAACACGGCCGGTCCGCGCACGCAGATCTCGCCGATCTCGCCGGTCGGCAGCGGCCGCAGGTCGGCGTCGAGGATGGCGACCTCCATGCCGGTGCGCGGCCGGCCGCAGGAGCCGATGTGTGCGTCCGCATGGGCATCGTCGGCATGGTGCAGATGGGCCGGCAGCACGCTGATGCAGCCGGTCACCTCGCCCAGGCCGAAGTACTGCACCAGCACCGGTCCGAGCTTCTGGAGCGCCAGGCGCTGGTCGGCGCGGTACATCGGCGCGCCGGCATAGATGACGTGGCGCAGGCTCGAATGGTCGTGCTGGTCGACCGCCGGATGCTCGACCAGCTGCTTGACGATGGTCGGCACGGTGAAGAGGTTGCTGACGCGGTGCCGCTCGATCAGCGCCCAGACCACGGCCGGGTCGAACTTCTCGCCCGGCAGCAGCACGGTGGCCGCGCCGCGTGCGACGTTGAGCAGCAGGTGGACGCCCGCGCCGTGCGACAGCGGCGCGACCGCGATCGAGCGGTCGGACTCGGTCGTGCCGGGGATCAGGTCGGCCAGGTGGTTGGTCACCACGAAGGCCATCTGGCCATGCGTGAGGATGCCGGCCTTGGGCTTGCCGGTGGTGCCCGAGGTGTAGAAGAACCACAGCGGATCGTCGTGGCCCACCACCGCCTCGTCGGCCGGTGCGCCGGCATGCGCGGCCAGCAGCGCGGCATGGGTCGTGTCACCGGGAAGGCCGTGGCCATCGGGCTTCTCGCCGATCCAGACGACGTGGCGCAAGGCCGGCGCGGCGGCCCGCACCGCATCGGCATGGGCGCCGAACACGCCCTCGACCAGCATCGCGGCCGCGCCGCTGGACTGGCCCAGCCAGGCCACCTCCTGCGGCGTCAGGCGGAAGTTGGTCGGCACCCAGACGCAGCCCATGCGGAAGGCGGCCCAGGCGCTCTCGAACATCGCCACGCCGTTGCGCGACTGCACCAGGATGCGGTCACCGCGCTGCACGCCGAGCGCGCGCAGGCCGGCGGCCAGGGCGTCGACGCGGCGGTCCAGCTCGGCCCAGGTCCAGGACGCGTCGCCGTGGATCAGGCCGGGACGGTCGGGGAACAGCCGGGCGGTCTGGCTCAGCAGCTGAGCCAGGTTGCAGACCTGCGCGGCGTTCACGCGCGGGCCTCGGCCGCTTCGAGGATGCTGAGGTAGTTGGCCACCGCCGCACCGCCCATGTTGAAGACCGCGCCGCGCCGCGCGCCGGCCAGCTGCATGTCGCCGGCCGTGCCGCTGAGCTGCATCGCGGCCATGACGTGCTGCGACACGCCGGTCGCGCCGATCGGGTGGCCGCGCGACTTCAGGCCGCCGGACGGGTTGACCGGCAGCTTGCCGTCGAAGCGGCTGACGCCGTCGAGGATCACCCGCGCGCCCTCGCCGTGCGGGGCCAGGCCCATCGCCTCGTACTCCAGCAGCTCGGCGACGGTGAAGCAGTCGTGGGTCTCGACGAAGTGCAGGTCGTCGAGCGTGCAGCCGGCCTCGGCCAGGCCGCGCTGCCAGGCCAGCGCCGCGCCCTCGAAGCGGGTCGGGTCGCGGCGCGACAGCGGCAGGAAGTCGTTGACCTGGGTACGCGAGCGCCAGCGCACCGCCGGCTGGGCCGCGCCGGGCAGCGGCTCGGTCGACAGCACCAGCGCGGCCGCGCCGTCGCTCACCAGCGAGCAGTCCGAGCGCTTGAGCGGCCCGGCCACGAAGGGGTTCTTGTCCGACGGCTGGCGGCAGAAGTCGTAGCCGAGGTCGCGGCGCAGGTGCGCGTAGGGGTTGCGCACGCCGTTGGCATGGTTCTTCGCGGCGATGTGGGCCAGCGCGTCGCTCGGGTCGCCGAAGCGTTCGGCATAGCCGCTGGCGATGCGGCCGAACACGCCGGCAAAGCCGCCGGGCGTGTCGCCTTCCTCGCGCACGTAGGAGCAGCGCAGCAGGATCTCGCCGATCTGAGCGTTCGGCAGCGTGTTCATCTTCTCCAGGCCGACCACCAGCACGCGCCGCATGCGGCCCGCGGCGAGCGCATCGAGGCCGGCCCAGATCGCGGCCGAGCCGGTCGCGCAGGCGTTCTCCAGCCGCACCGAGGGCACGTGGCGCAGGGCGGGCACGGCCAGCGCGGCCAGCGCGCCGCTGAAGTCCTGGCGCACGAAGCCGCCGTTGAAGTGGCCGACGAAGACGCCGTCGATGTCCTCCGGCGCGAGCCCGGCGCGCTCGATCGCCGGGGCGGCGACGGCGGCGAACAGCGCCTCGGTGTCCAGCGCGTCGAGCTTGCCGAAGGGCGTGTGGGCCCAGCCGACGATGTGGGGAACGGTCGTCATGCGCCTGTCTCCTGTAGGACCGCCGCCGGCGATCGGGGCGGTCTACCATGTGAACCTGTGGTGTCCTCCGGAGCGCGTCGCGGGCCGGTTCGACTGGCTGGATGCTAGGTTCCGCCGAGGGAATTCCGGGGCGTTGCGTCCGGTCGGTCTCAGAAAATGGTTCACGATGTGGACCGTGGAGTTCGGGTAAATGCGGGGTTCCGGTGTGGATCAGGACGGCGTGACTGCGCCCTCCAAGGCACTCACCACGGCGGTCGCCGACGGCCTGCCCGCCGAGCGGGCCGACACCGCTGGCGCGCAGACGCTGCGGCGCGGGCTGGCGGTGCTGCGGCTGCTGACGCGGGTTGGGCCGGGGGGGCTGCGCATGAACGAGATCGGCCGTCGGCTGGGCCTGAACAAGTCGACCGCGATCCGGCTGACCCGCACGCTGGTCGACGAGGGCTTCGTGCTGCACGACCCGCACTCGGGCGCCTACCGGCTTGGACCGGAAGCCTTCGCGGTCGGCCTGGCCGCCGAGCCGAGCTACGCGTTGCAGCGGCTGGCCGCGCCGCTGATGCGCGCGCTGGCGCTGGAGTCCGGCGACACGGTCTTCTTCACCGTGCTGCACGGCACCGAGAGCATCTGCCTGTCGCGCACCGAGGGCGACTTCCCGATCCGCAACCAGCTCGTCAAGGCGGGCGACCGCTGGCCGCTGGGCGTGGGCGCGGGCAGCTGCGCGATGCTGGCGGCGCTGTCGGATGCGGCGATCGCCGACATCCTGGGCCGCAACGCCGCCGAGCGGCTGGCGCGCTACCCCGACTGCACCGACGCCGCGATCCGCGAGCTGGTGGCGCAGACCCGGGCGCAGGGCTATTGCGTCAACCCCGGCCTGGTGCTGGCCAGCAGCTGGGCGATCGGCGTGCCGGTGTACGACCGCGACGGCCGCCCGGTCGCCTCGATCAGCCTGGCGGCGATCGAGTCCCGCCTCGGACCGGCCCGCCGCGCCGCGCTGGGCAACCGGCTGCGGGTGGCGAGCCAGGAGCTGCAGGCCCTGCAGCGCGGCGAGCACGAGCCGGGCGAGGATGCGCCGGCTGCCGTGTGAGCGGTGGCGACCTCGCCTCGCGCGGGCTGGACGCGCAGCTTGCGCGACGTCATGGACCCGACACGCAGGATGCGCAGACTGGGAGCCCCGCGACGCACCCGTCCGAACCCGCTCCGTCCAGGACCCACGCCATGGCCAACCACGATGAACACGAGGCGCTGATGCGCCGCATCCATGCCGATCTGATCGACAGCTACGACGAGGAGCTGGAGCTGGAGATCGAGGACCGCAGCGTCGACGAGGCGCTGGGCGAGCTCGACATCGATGCCGACGGCACCCGCCGCGCCGAGCGCTCGCGCTACTTCCGTGAGCTGTTCCGGCTGCAGGGCGAGCTGGTCAAGCTGCAGGACTGGGTCGCCGAGACCGGCCAGAAGGTCGTGATCCTGTTCGAGGGCCGCGACGCGGCCGGCAAGGGCGGCGCGATCAAGCGCATCACCCAGCGCCTGAACCCGCGCGTGTGCCGCACCGTGGCGCTGCCCGCGCCGAACAGCCGCGAGCGCACCCAGTGGTACTTCCAGCGCTACGCGCCGCACCTGCCGGCGGCCGGCGAGATCGTGCTGTTCGACCGCAGCTGGTACAACCGCGCCGGCGTCGAGCGGGTGATGGGCTTCTGCGGCGAGGACGACGTCGAGGAGTTCTTCCGCTCGGTGCCCGAGTTCGAGCGCATGCTGGTGCGATCGGGCATCCGGCTGATCAAGTACTGGTTCTCGATCACCGACGAGGAGCAGCACGTGCGCTTCCTGGGCCGCATCCACGACCCGCTCAAGCAGTGGAAGCTCTCGCCGATGGACCTGGAGTCGCGCCGCCGCTGGGAGGACTACACCAAGGCCAAGGAGGCGATGCTGGAGCGCACCCACATCGCCGAGGCGCCGTGGTGGGTCGTGCAGGCGGTCGACAAGAAGCGCGCGCGCCTGAACTGCATCCACCACCTGCTGTCGCAGTTCGACTACCAGGAGATCGAGAAGCCGGGCGTCGAGCTGCCCGAGCGCGAGCGCCACGACGACTACATCCGCAACCCGGTGCCGGCGTCGATGATCGTGCCCGAGGTCTACTGACCTCGGCTGCGTGACAGGTGGCTCGCGGCCAGCTCGGCCGGCGCGGTCCGCACCGGCTTGGGCATGTCCTGGCCGGCCTGCCCGTCCGAGGCCTTGCACAGGCCCTTCTGCAGCAGCGGCTGGAGTGCCGGCATGAGCGTCTTGAGGGCCTGCGTGGGCAGGGCGCTGGTGAAGCTGTAGCCCTCGGCATGCGGCGCGGCGGCGTAGACCATCATGGTGCCGAAGTAGCGCTCGCCGATCAGGAACATGAAGGTGCCCGAGCGGCTGACGACCTTGGCCGAGGTCAGCTGGCCGTTGCGGCCGTAGACCTCGTAGCGGTGGTCGCCGGTGCCGGTCTTGCCGCCGATCGGGATGACCGCGCCGCTGGCGTCCTTCAGGCTGCCCTTCAGGCGCGCGGCGGTGCCGTTGTCGACCACGTCGATCAGGGCGGTGCGCACGACCTGGGCCAGCGCCGCGGGCAGCACCCGCCGGGCGGGTTCGGCCTGGCGCTGCAGGTGGGTCTCGTAGGGCGTGCCGACGCCGAAGGCGAGGTGTTCCAGCCGGCTCGACGGCCGCCGCTCGCCGCCGTTGACGAGGATGCCCATCAGCTCGGCCAGCGCCGCCGGCCGGTCGCCGGAGGCACCCAGCGCGCTGGCGTAGGACGGCGTCAGCGCGTCGAAGGGATAGCCCAGCCGCTGCCAGCGGCGGTGCAGCTCCTCGAAGGACTCGTCCTCGATCATCTGGCGGATGCGGACCTCCTGCGCACCGCGCTTGCGGGGCGACAGCAGCCAGGCGCCGGCGGTGCGGCGGGCCTCGGCGCCGGCGGCGATCAGGTCGCTCAGGCGCAGGCTGCCCTGGCGACGCAGCTGCGCGGCGGTCCACAGCTCGACCGGGTGCAGGCCGGTGATCAGCGCGCGGGTCTCGAGCGTCTCGGCCGAGGCGCCACCGTGGCGCTGCAGCAGCCGGGCCACCTGGTCGGCCGACGGTGCCGGTCGGGCCACGCCAGCGGCACGGTTCTGCTGCGCGGCGATGAAGGTGGCCAGCGCGGCGGCGTCGCCGTCCGGGTGCAGCAGGCCGAAGGCGGCGGCCAGGCGGTCGGGGCCGGGCGTGCCACGCATCGCGTCGACCAGCCGGTCGTCGATCGCCGCAGGGCTCAGGCCGCGGTAGCGGGCATGGAAGCGGCCCTGGAACTCGCGGCCCTCGTGTTCGATGAAGCGTTCGAGGTAGACCCGCCGCAGCGCCTCGGCCTGCGGTCCTGCGTCGTCGCGCAGCAGCGGCGCGGCCGGGCCCTGGTGGGCGTGGTGGCGCACCACGTCGCGCATCAGCCGCACGAAGACGAGGTTGACCGAGCGCCGCAGCGCCTCGCGCAGGTCCATCGTGCGGACATCGTCGAGCGGGTCGAAGTTCGAGAAGGTGTGCTGGCCGCCGCCGGTGTAGAAGACCTCGTACGGGCTGGCCGAGTAGCTGCGCCGCATCGCCGCGTCGAGCAGGGTCTCCAGCGGCAGCGGCGCGACGGCGGCTGCCAGCTGGTCGCGGGTCCAGCGTGACAGCAGGTCGTTCGGCGCCAGCGGCAGCGCCAGCAGCGCCGCGCGGTCCAGGCCGGACCAGCGCTCGTGCAGCTCGGCCACGATCTCCAGGTAGCTGACGAGGGTGCGCAGCTTGGCGGTCGAGCCGAGGTCCAGCCGGGCACCGTCGTTGATGTCGAAGGGCTGGTCGACGTTGTCGGTCTGGACCCGCAGCAGGTTGGCGTGTTCGCCGCGCTCGAACAGCGTGAAGCTGAATTGCAGGTGCTGCGGATCGTCGCCGTCCTGCAGCAGCCGGAAGCCGTACAGGCCGGCGGCGCGGGCTGCCTCGGGCGAGCGCAGGCTGCGCAGCGTCTTCGTGACGGCCTGCTGCAGGCCGGCGTCGAGCGTGCTGTCGGCGCGCAGGTCGAGCCGGTCGAGGTCGTAGGCCCGCGGCACCGCCAGCAGGCCCTGCAGGCGGGTGCGCAGCGCGGTCGCGGCCTTGCGTTCGCTGAAGGGCGGCTGGACCTCGCGCGGCGCGCTGACGCTGCGGCGCAGCGGGATTGCCAGCGCGCGGTCGCGCAGGCGGGTCGGGATGACGCCGGCATCGGCCATCACGCGCAGGTAGCTGTCGGTCAGGTCGGCCAGCGCGCGGTCCTGGTTGGCGCCCAGGTAGTAGGACGGCCGGCGCTGCGCGACCATCAGCGAGAGGGCCTGCTTGAAGGCGGCGGCGCGGCGCTCTTCGACATCGGCGAGGTCCGCGAGGTCGGCGGGGTGGGACGGCGCGGCCGCCGCCGAGGCCGTGGCCGCGACCGGCGTGACGCCGTCGGACGGCTCGCCGGGCACCTCGCGCAGCAGGTCGTTGAGCTCGCCGAAGTCCTGTCCGTACCAGGCCCACAGGCCGTCGCCCAGGCCATGCACCTCGCCCCAGCCGGGCCGGGCGGCCAGCGGCACGGTGTTGAGGTAGCTGCGCAGGATCTCGCGCCGGCGCGGCAGGGTCTGCTCGCCGTCGAGGTAGGCGCGCAGCGTCGCCGAGGCCATCTGGCGGAGCTTCTCGCCGGCGCCGTCGGTGCGGCCGTCGGGCGAGTGGCGGTACTTCTCGATCTGCGTGGCCAGCGTGCTGCCGCCGGGCGCGCGGCTGTCGTCGCCGATCAGCCGCAGCGCCTGTTCACCGACCGCCTTGCCCAGCCGCACCCACTCGATCGCGGGGTTCATGCGCGCGCGCTCGGGGTCGAGCAGCTCGCGGTTCTCGATGAAGAGCAGCGCGTCGACCAGCAGCGGCGGGATGTCGTCCCAGCGCTCGTAGACGCGGCGCGGGTAGCGCGAGGCGAACAGCGGCTGGCCGCCGCAGTCGGCCACGTCCAGGCCGGCCTGGTCCTTCTCGTGGTAGATCGTGAACAGGCCGGTGTCGACCAGTCCCAGCAGCCCGTCGCTCATGCGCGACTGGGCGCTGACGGCATAGCCCTGGGCCGCCATGGAGCGGGTCCATTCCGGCAGCCGGTGGTAGCCCAGCCGCTCGTCATAGGGGCCGTCGCCGGGGAAGCGGATGGCGGGGCTCGGTCCGGCCTCGACCACATGGCCCAGATCCTTCGTGATGCCGCTGAACAGCCAGGCCTGCAGGCGCGAGTGCTGCAGCTCGTAGAGCCCGGCCGCACCGATCGCGCCGACGGCGGCCGCCGGCAGGCTCCAGCGCAGCGCACGCCCGAACCAGCGCAGCCCTGACGTGCGTCTGGGGGGGGTGCCGGGGCCCGAGGCAGGGGGCTGCGCGGAGGCGGTGTCGCTGGCGCTCGGAAGGGCGGCGGGGGTGCTGCTGTCGGTCGGGCCGTCCACGATGGTTCCAGTGTGCTGTCGGATCACCAAGATAGCCGTTGCAGGTGTGTCATGGTGTGGCAGGCCTGCCAAGTCCGGCCCCCGAACAGGGTGCGGCGTGGTGTCGCACCGCCAATCGTTCACGCCGTTTCATGACGTTTCGATTCAGACACCTGCTGACGCCTGGACTTGTCATTGCAAGTTTCAGCGCCGCAAACCGTCACCATCTGTCGGGCCGTCGCGTCGTTTCATATTCATCAATTCCGGGCGCTGGGGTGCGCATGCATACTGCGGCGCAACCGGTCCGTTCCCTTGGGTTCTGACCACCAGAATGGATTGATTGAACATGTCGAGCTGGATGCGGTTGCTGCTGGTCACGCCTGACCCGCAGACCGTTCAAACCCTGGGCGCCGCCCTGCAGGCGCTCTACCTGCTGGAGACCGCGGCGAGCGCGGAAGCAGGGCTGTCGGCGCTGCACCAGGGACGCCACGACGCGCTGCTGCTGGAACTGCCGGACCCGACCGAGGCGCTGGCGATGCTGGCGCGCGTGCGTGCGGAGCCGACATGGCGCCACCTGCCGGTGGTGATCCTCTGCGGCGCGCCGGACGAGGCCTTCGAGGACCGCGCGCTGCAGCTCGGCGCGACCGACTTCCTGACCACGCCCTACCGTGCCAGCGTGGTGCGCGCGCGCATCGCCAACGTGCTGCGGCTGCGCGAGCCGCAGGAGCAGCAGCGCCATGCCGACGCGCGCTGGGTCCGTGCGGTCGAAGGCGCCGAACAGGGCGTGTGGGACTGGGACCTGTGCTCCGGCCTGGTGACGCTGTCGCCGCAATGCCGGCTGCTGGCCGGCGAGCCGGCCGAATCATCCGCGCCGGTGCCCTTCAAGGCCTGGCGTGAGCGCATCCACCCGGACGACGCGACCGCCGCGCAACGCCGCCTGGAGCGGCACCGTCGCGGCATTGCCAGCGGTTACGAAAGCGAGCATCGCCTGTGCTGCAGCGACGGCCGCGAGGTCTGGGTCCACGAGGTCGGACGGGTCGTGCAGCACGACGCCAACGGCGAGCCGCTGCGCATGATCGGCACGCTGACCGACATCTCGCGCCGCAAGGACGCCGAGGCCCAGGTCCTGAGCCTGGCCTGGTATGACCCGATCACCGACCTGCCGAACCGCCGCAAGCTGGTCGAGCTGCTGAGCCACAGCCTCGAAGGCGACCTGATGGGCCGCAGCGGCGCGACGCTCTACCTGATCGACCTGGACCACTTCAAGCTGATCAACGACGCCCACGGCCACGAGACCGGCGACCAGATGCTGCGCGGGGTGGCGCAGCGCCTGCGTGCCTCGGTGGCCCGCGGCGACATCGTCGCGCGCATGGGCGGCGACGAGTTCGCGGTGCTGCTGCTGCACGAGCAGCGCTCGGTCGAGCTGGCGCAGTCGGTCGGCCAGTCGGTCGGCGAACGGCTGCTGCGCGTGCTGGCCCAGCCGCACCAGATCGGCGACCAGCTGCACCACTGCCTGGCCAGCGTTGGCGTCGTCGCGGTCGATGCCGACCAGGCCCAGCAGGCCGAGCAGCTGCTCAAGTGGGCCGACATCGCGCTGTACGCGGCCAAGCATGCCGGGCGCGGTTGCCTGCGCTACTTCGACCCGGCCATGCAGGCGGCGGTCGAGGCCCGCTCGCGGCTCGAGAACGAACTGCGCGAGGCGCTGTCGGACTGGCAGTTCCGGCTGGTCTACCAGCTCCAGGTCGGCGAGGGCGAACACGCGCTCGGAGCCGAGGCGCTGGTGCGCTGGCAGCACCCGCGACGGGGCTTCATCGGCCCGAACGAGTTCATCGCGCTGGCCGAGGAGACCGGCCTGATCGTGCCGATGGGCCGGGCGCTGCTGGAGCGGGTCTGCCTGCAGCTGTGCGCCTGGGCCGACGACCCGCAGATGCGCGAGGTCACGGTCAGCTTCAACATCAGCGCCCGCGAGATGGGCGAGCCCGACTTCGTCGAGGCGGTGATCGACATCCTGCAGCGCACCGGCGTGCCGGCGCGGCGGCTCAAGCTGGAGCTGACCGAGAGCGCGCTGCTGGGCGACGTCGACGACATCGCCGCGCGCATGCACCGGCTGCGCGCGCACGGCGTGGGCTTCTCGCTGGACGACTTCGGCACCGGCTTCTCGTCGCTGGCCTACCTCAAGCGCCTGCCCTTCGACCAGCTCAAGATCGACCGCAGCTTCGTGCGCGACATCCTGGAAGACAACGTCGACGCGCACCTGTCGCGCGCCATCGTCGCGCTGGCCGCCAGCCTGGGCCTGAGCGTGGTCGCCGAAGGCGTCGAGCTGGCCGCCCAGGGCGAGATGTTGCGCACCTTCGGCTGCAGCCGCTTCCAGGGCTTCCTGTTCGGCGAGCCGATGTCGGCCGAGGCGTTCGCCGAGGCCCTGCACACGGCGGCTGCGCGCAACACGGTGCCGGGGGTGCTGGCGGATTGAGGGGCGGGGGCTTCAGCGGCTCAGCAGCTCGATGTAGGCCTGGTAGCCATAGCTGCGTTTGCTCTTCTGGCCCGTCTGCTCGACCACGATGCCCAGGCCTTCCAGGCGTTGCACCGCTGAGGTGGCGGTCGGGAAGGTGGTCCCGAGCTGCAGGCGAGCCTGGTCGATCGTGAAGCGCGGCATCACCGGCAGCAGTTCGAACAGGCGGAAGCTGGCCGAGTTGGCCTTCGGGTCTTCGAGCAGTCGGCGGCGATCTGCATTGACCAGGCTGGCGAGAGCGACGATGCCGCGTTCGGCCTCGGTCGCGGCGGCTTCGATGCCCTCCAGGAAGAAGCGGATCCAGCCTTCCCAGTCGCCATCGGTGCGGATGGCCGAAAGCCGGCGGTCGTACTCGGACTGGTGGCGCTTGAGGTAGCCGCTCAGGTACATCAGCGGCTCGCGCAGCAGGCCCCAGTCTTCCAGCAGCGCGGCGATCAGCAGGCGGCCGATCCGGCCGTTGCCGTCCAGGAAGGGGTGGATGGTCTCGAATTGCGCATGCACCAGCGCCATCCGCACCAGCGCCATGCGCACCAGCGGCGGACGGTGGTGCGCATCGGATTCAAGCGTTCTTGAAAGGGGATGCGGCGAATCAAAGCATTCTTTGATTCACGGCCACCCGATTCAAGCCCGCTTTCATCGCCCCCGCCCCGTCCTGTGCAGCCCCGGCCACCTGCAGCAGCTGGGCGACCACGGAGATCGCCAGGACCTCGGGTTCCTTGCCGGTGATGCCGGGCAGGCCGATCGGGCAGGTCAGGCGCGCCAGCGTGTCGGGCGGGATGCCGCGTTGCTCGTGGCGGTGCAGGAAGCGGGCGCGCTTGGTCTGGCTGCCGATCAGGCCGCAGTAGGTGAAGTCGCCGCGCCGCAGCACGGCCTCGGTGATGCGCAGGTCCAGTTCGTGGCTGTGGGTCAGCACGAGGAAGAAGCTGCCGGGCGGGGCGCTGGCGACCTCGTGTTCGGGGCTGTCGCTGCACAGGCGCTCGATGTGGGCGGGCTCGTGCGGGTCGACGGGCGGGAACTCGGCCTCGCGTTCGTCGACCCATTGCACCGCGACGTTCAGGCCGGCCAGCAGCCGCACGATGGCCCGGCCGACGTGGCCCGCACCGTGCAGCTGCAGGTGCAGGCGCGGCTGGCCGGGCCGCCAGCCGGCCAGCGCGGCGGCGTCGAGCGGGCGCAGGGTCAGCGTCACATGGCCACCGCAGCACTGGCCCAGCGACGGCCCCAGCGCGATCGGCCAGACGCGTGGCGTGGCCGCCAGCGCGGCCAGCGCGTCCGGCCCGGCCGCCAGCAGCGCCCGCGCGGCCTCGATGGCCTGCAGCTCCAGGTGGCCGCCGCCGACGGTGCCCAGCACCTCGGCGGTCGACACCAGCATGTGCGTGCCGGTCTCGCGCGGCACCGAGCCGCGGTGGGCGCTGACGCAGACGTCGATGGCCGTGCGGCCGGCCGCCAGCCACTGCTGCGCGGCGGCGCGCAGGGCGAGTTCCGGTGGCGTCGTGTGCGAGCCCGCCGCGGCGCCGGCTGTCGTCGAATCGATCGTGTTCATCGGCCGTTCCGGCGTTCAGCCGGCCGTGGCGGCGCGCACCGCATCGACCGCGTCGAGGATGGCCTCGCCGGTGGCCGGCGCACGCAGCGGTGGCTGCACGCGGTGTCCGCCGACCGCCGAGACCGCGTCGCGGATGGCCAGGAAGACGCTGAAGGGCAGCAGCAGCGGCGGCTCGCCGACGGCCTTGCTGCGGTGGATGCTGTCGGCGACGTTGCGGTTCTCGAACAGCCGCGTGTGCAGCGCCTCGGGCACGTCGTTGGCGGTCGGGATCTTGTAGGTGCTGGGCGCATGCGTCATCAGACGGCCCGCGTTCGGCGAGCCATCCAGCGGTTGCCACCACAGCTCCTCGGTCGTCAGCCAGCCCATGCCCTGCACGAAGGCGCCCTCGACCTGGCCGATGTCCAGCGCCGGGTTGAGCGACGCGCCGACGTCGTGCAGCAGGTCCGCGCGCAGCAGCCTCCAGTCGCCGGTCAGCGTGTCGACGACGACCTCGCTGAGCGCCGCGCCGTAGGCGAAGTAGTAGAAGGGCTTGCCCTTGAGCCGCTCGCGGTCCCAGTGCAGGCCGGGCGTGGCGTAGAAGCCGTCGCTCCAGAGCTGCACCCGCGCCAGGTAGGCCTGAGCGATCAGCTCGGGCCAGCCGATCGTGTGGCCGGCCGGATGCGCGACGACGTCGTTGCCGAAGCTGATGCCGGCCGAATCGACCTGCCAGCGCGCGGCGATGAAGTCGGCCAGCCGCTGGCGGATCTGGCGGGCCGCGTCCTGCGCAGCCTTGCCGTTGAGATCGCTGCCGGTGGAGGCGGCGGTGGCGGAGGTGTTGGCGACCTTCTGCGTGTCGGTGGCGGTCACGCGGACCCGCTCGAAGGCGGTGCCCAGCTCGTGCGCGACGACCATCGCGACCTTGGTGTTCAGGCCCTGGCCCATCTCGGTGCCGCCGTGGTTCACCAGGATCGAGCCGTCGGTGTAGACATGCACCAGCGCGCCGGCCTGGTTGAAGTGGGCGACGTTGAAGCTGATGCCGAACTTGACCGGCGTGAGCGCCAGGCCCTTCTTGAGGATGGGACTGCCGGCGTTGAAGGCGGCGATGGCCGCGCGTCGCCCGTCGTGATCGGCCTCCTCGGCCAGCTGGCGCACCAGCGGCTCGATCACGTTGTCCTCGACCACCTGCTCGTAGGGCGTGACGTTGCGGCGGTCGGTGCCGTAGAAGTTGGCACGCCGCACGGCCAGCGCATCGAGCCCCAGGTCGCGCGCGATCTCGTCGAGGATGACCTCGATGGCCAGCGCGCCCTGCGGCCCGCCAAAGCCGCGGAAGGCGGTGTTGCTCTGCGTGTGGGTGCGGGCGCAGTAGCCGCGCATGCGCACGTTCGGCAGCCAGTAGGCGTTGTCGAAGTGGCACAGCGCACGTGTCATCACCGGCGGCGACAGGTCGGCCGAGTGGCCGGCGTTGGAGATCATGTCGATGCGCACGGCCAGCACGCGGCCGGCCGCATCGTGGCCGACCTCGTAGTCGAACTCGAAGCCGTGGCGGCGGCCGGTGATGGCGAAATCGTCGTCACGATCGGGCCTGAGCTTGACCGGCCGGCCGAGCTTGCTCGCCGCCAGCGCGGCGCAGCAGGCGAACAGCGCCGACTGCGATTCCTTGCCACCGAAGCCGCCGCCCATGCGCCGGCACTGCACCTGCACGCGATGCGATGACAGGCTCAGTGCGTGAGCCACCATGTGCTGCATCTCGCTCGGGTGCTGGGTCGAGCAGTGCACCAGCAGGCCGCCGTCCTCCTGCGGGATGGCGTAGGAGATCTGGCCTTCGAGGTAGAACTGTTCCTGACCGCCGAGGCTGAAGCTGCCACGCCGGCGATGCGGCGCGGCGGCCAGCGCGGCATCGGCATCGCCACGGTCCAGCGCCATCGGCGGCACGACGTACTGGCCCCGCGCGTGGGCCTCGCGGGCGGTCAGCACGGCGGGCAAGGGTTCGGCCTGGATGACCTGGCTGGCCAGCGCGGCGGCGCGGCGGGCCAGCTCGCGGCTGCGGGCCACGACCAGGAAGACTGGCTGGCCGACGTGGCGCAGCGTGCCGTCGCACAGGATGGGGTCGTCATGGACGATCGGGCCGCAGTCGTTCGGGCCGGGGAAGTCGGCGGCGGTGTAGACCGCGACGACGCCCGGCTGGGCCCGCAGCGTCGCCAGGTCCAGCCCCAGCAGCCGGCCATGCGGGATCGGCGACAGGCCCAGCGCGGCATGCAGCGTGCCGGCGACCTCGGGGATGTCGTCGATGTAGGGCGCGCTGCCCTGCACGTGCAGATGGGCCGATTCATGCGGGCGGGCGACGCCGACGCGGCGCGGGTCGGCGCTGGCGGCACCGGGCTGCTTCAGGTCGGTCATGGTGTTCATGCGGCCTCCTGGGTGCGGGGTTGGCCGGACGCGGCGGGCGCCAGGCGCAGGCGCGTGGTGCACGGGTCCAGCGGCGCATCGGGCCGGGTCTCCAGCCAGAGCCGGTGCAGCAGGTTGGCGGCGATGCGCTGGCGGTAGCCGGCGGTCGCGCGCAGGTCGGTCAGCGGCTGGAACTCGGCGGCCAGCGCGGCCTGGGCGGCCGCCAGCGTGGCGGCGTTCCAGGGTTGGCCGAGCATGGCGGCCTCGGCCTGGCTGGCACGTCGGGCGGTGGCCGCCAGGCCGCCCCAGGCCAGCCGCACATGGGCGACATGGCCGCGTTCATCGAGTCTCAGCGCGAAGGCGCCGTAGACGGTCGAGATGTCGCTGTCGATGCGCTTGGAGACCTTCCAGCCGCGCAGCGCCGTGCCGGGCTGCGGCAGCGGCACGTCCATCGCCACCAGCAGCTCGCCGGGATGCAGCGCGTTGACACCGTAGGACAGGTAGAAGCGATCGATCGGCAGGCTGCGGGCGACCTCGCCGCAGCGCATGTGCAGCATGGCGTCGAGCGCCAGCAGGGTCGGCGGTCCGTCGCCGATCGGCGAGCCGTTGGCGATGTTGCCGCCCAGCGTGCCGGCATGGCGCACCGGCGGCGAGGCAAAGCGCTTCCAGGCGTCGGTCAGCTCGGCATCCAGGCCGGCCAGTGCGGCCCAGGCGTCCTCCAGGCTGGCGGCCGCGCCGATCCACAGCGAGCCGTCGCGGCGCTCGATGCGCTTCATCTCGGCGACCTCGCCGACGTAGAGCAGCGTGTCCAGTTCGCGGAACTGCTTGTTGACCCACAGGCCGATGTCGGTGGCGCCGGCCAGCAGGCGCGCGCCGGGCTCGGCGGCGCGCAGCGCGGCCAGCTCGTCGAGGCTGCGCGGGGCGTGGAAATGCGCGATCCGGCCGGGCCACGCCGGGTGGACGGCCGCGTGGTGCAGCGGCGGGTCCTGGGCCAGCTCGCGCAGCTGCGCGGCCAGGGCGGCCAGCGCGGCGGCATCGAGGCGCGCCGCGCCGGGCTGGCCCAGGCGCTCGGCCGCATCGAGGATGGGCCGGTAGCCGGTGCAGCGGCAGAGGTTGCCGGCCAGGTCGTCGGCCAGCGTGGCGCGGTCGGCCGGCTGGCCGGCGTTGCACTGGCGTTCATGCACGGTGGCCATGGTCATGACGAAGCCGGGGGTGCAGAAGCCGCACTGCGAGCCGTGGCAGTCGACCAGCGCCTGCTGCGCCGGGTGCGGCGTGCCGGTGGGCAAGCCGCAGGCGCGCGGCAGGTCCTCGACCGGGATGACGGCCTTGCCGTCCAGCGTCGGCAGGAAGGCCAGGCAGGCATTGAGGTTGCGCAGCCGCAGCGTGTCGGCTCCCGTGCCGACCAGCGTCGCGCCGGGCGTGGCCCGGTCCTGCTCGCTGGCCAGTTCGGCGACCAGCACGGTGCAGGCGCCGCAGTCGCCTTCGTTGCAGCCTTCCTTGGTGCCGCAGCCGCGGGCGTCCTCGCGCAGCCAGTCGAGCAGGCTGCGGGTGGTCGGCACGTCGCCGGGCTGGGTGATCTCGCCGCGGTGGATGAAGCGGATGGGCCGGGTCATGGTCATCGGGGTGTGGCTCGCAAGAACGTGGACATGAAGGCTTGCAGCGCGGGCTTGCGGCCCGGCGCAACCGTTCGGAACGGGTCCTGGTCGGGTCCGGACCGGGATCGGGAGTTACCCGCAAGATACTCCGTTCGTCTGTGAACGGTATACGTCCGCAACCATGGTTGATATGCTCAAAGCCGTATGAGCAGCCGAGTCGACTTTGACAAGATCGAGCTTCATCTCGTCAGGGTCCTTCATACCGTGATCACCGAACGCAGCGTCTCGCGAGCCGCGATGCGCCTGGCCTCCACCCAGCCTGCCGTGAGCGCCCAGCTCAAGCGGCTGCGCACGCTCACCGGCGATCCCTTGCTGGTGCGCTCGGGCACCGGCATGGTGCCCACCGAGGTCGCGCTGCAGCTGATGGCACCCGCCGAGGTGCTGCTGCGCAGCGCCGAGCAGCTGTTCGGCGGCAAGTTCGGCGACCGTGCCTTCCGGACCTTCTCGCCGCAGTCGCAGGCGGTCGAATTCCGCCTCGCCGCGAGCGACTACCTCGACCCCAGCTTCCTGCCCGGCCTGGTGGCGCGCATCAAGCAGCAGGCGCCGCTGGCCCACCTGACCATCCACCCGCTGTCGGCCGACTACGACTACCGCGCCCGGCTGGCGCGCGGCGAGGTCGACCTGGTGATCGGCAACTGGCTGGAGCCTCCCGGCGAGCTGCACCTGGGCCGGCTGTTCGCCGACGAGGTCGTCTGCCTCGTCGCGCAGGACCACCCGGCCGTGCGCAACCCGCGCAGCTGGACGCTGGAGCGCTACCTCGACGCCGAGCACGTCGCCCCGACGGCGCTGCATGCCGGCGCGGTCGGCGTGATCGATGAACATCTTCAGCGCCTGGGCAAGCAGCGCCGCATCGTCGTGCGCAGCGCCCACTTCGCGCTGATGCCGCTGATGCTGGCGCAGACCCAGCTGGTGCTGACCACCGGCCGGCTGTTCTGCCAGCGCTACCTCGACAGCCTGCCGCTGCGCATCGTGCGCTGTCCCGTCAACTTCCCGAGCATGACCTACTACCAGCTGTGGCACGACGTGAGCCACAACGCCGCTTCCCTGCGCTGGCTGCGCGAGACCGTGCGCGACGTCGCCCGCACCCTGGGCAGCGCGAAGACCACGACGCCGCCCAACGGGAGGTCGTCATGACCGGTCCGCGCCGCGTCGCGCTGCAGGGCGACCTGCTCGATGTCATCGGCGATCCCGGCTGGTCGGCACCGCAGGACGCGCCGTCCGGCGTGCGCTTCCGGCCCGGCCACTGGCTGCTGATCGAGGACGGCCGCATCGTCGACGTGCGGGCCGAGGCGCCGGGCCCGGACTGGCGGCGCGAGGTCCGCACCGGCCAGCTGATCCTGCCCGGCTTCATCGACACGCACGTGCACAGCCCGCAGCTCGACGTCATCACCAGCTACGGCACCGAGCTGCTGGACTGGCTCGAGACCTACACCTTCCCGGCCGAGCGCCGCTACGCCGATCCGGCCGTCGCGCAGGCCGGTGCGGCGACCTTCCTGGATGCGCTGCTGGCGCACGGCACGACCACCGCGGTGGTCTTCCCCACGGTCCACAAGGTCTCGGCCGACGCGCTGCTGGCTGCGGCGCATGCGCGGGGCATGCGGCTGATCGCCGGCAAGGTGCTGATGGACCGCCATGCGCCCGACGGCCTGCGCGACGACGTCGTCGGTGCCGAGGCCGACAGCCGCGAGCTGATCGCGCGCTGGCATGGCACCGGCCGGCTGTCCTATGCGTTGACGGTGCGCTTCGCGCCGACCAGCACGCCCGCACAGCTGGCCATGGCCGGCCGCCTGCTGGCCGAGGTGCCGGGTCTCTACATGCAGACCCACGTGGCCGAGAACCGCGCCGAGGTGGCCTGGGTGGCCGAGCTGTTCCCGCAGGCGCGCAGCTACCTCGACGTCTACCACCGTGCCGGCCTGCTCAACGAGCGCTCGGTGCTGGCCCACGGCATCTGGCTGGACGACACCGACCGCGCGCTGCTGGCCGACACCGGCGCGCAGATCGCGCACAGCCCGAGCAGCAACCTGTTCCTGGGCAGCGGCCTGTTCGGCTGGCGTGCGCTGGAGGCCGCCGGCGCGCGCGTGAGCATCGCCAGCGACGTCGGCGGCGGCACCAGCCTGTCGATCCAGCGCACGCTGGCCGATGCCTACAAGATGCAGGCGATGCAGGGCGTCAAGCTGTCGGCCTGGAAGGCCCTGTACACGGCCACGCGCGGCGGCGCCGAGGCGCTCGGCCTGGCCGGCGAGATCGGTTCCTTCGAGCCCGGCCGCAGCGCCGACCTGTGTGTCTGGGACTGGGCCAGCGGCCCGGTCGCGCAGCACCGCGATGCGCTGGCGCGCGGCTTGCACGAACGCCTCTTCGCCTGGCTGATGCTGAGCGACGAGCGCAACCTGCACGAGACCTGGATCGCCGGGACCTGCCGGCCTTCCCCCATCCGCCCCGACCGATCCGGAGTGTCACGATGAGCCCTGTTCCCCGTCTCCAACTGAGCGGCATCACCAAGCAGTACCCGGCGGTGCGGGCCAACGACGATGTCAGCCTGACGGTCATGCCCGGCCAGATCCATGCCGTGCTGGGCGAGAACGGCGCGGGCAAGTCGACCATGATGAAGATGATCTACGGCGCGGTGCAGCCCGATGCCGGCGAGATCCGCTGGAACGGCCAGGCCGTGCGCATCGCCAGCCCGGCGCAGGCGCGCACGCTGGGCATCAGCATGGTCTACCAGCACTTCTCGCTGTTCGACACGCTGACGGCGGCCGAGAACGTCTGGCTCGGACTGGACAAGTCCATGAGCCTGGCCGACGTGACCCAGCGCATCCGCGAGGTGGCCGGCGTCTACGGCCTGGACGTCGATCCGCTGCGCCCGGTTCACACGCTCAGCGTGGGCGAGCGCCAGCGGGTCGAGATCGTGCGCGCGCTGCTGACGCGGCCGCAGCTGCTGATCCTCGACGAGCCGACCTCGGTGCTGACGCCGCAGGCCGTCGACAAGCTGTTCGTGACGCTGCGCCAGCTGGCCGAAGAGGGCTGCGCCATCCTCTACATCAGCCACAAGCTCGACGAGATCCGCGCGCTGTGCCACCACTGCACGGTGCTGCGCGGCGGCAAGGTCACCGGCGAGGTCGACCCGACGCAGGAGACCAACGCCTCGCTGTCGCGGCTGATGATCGGCGCCGAGCCGCCGGCGCTGCAGCACCGGCCGAGCCAGCCCGGCCAGGTCGCGCTGGCGATCAAGGGCCTGAACCTGGCCAAGCAGGACCCGTTCGGCATGAACCTCGCCGACATCGCGCTGGACGTGCGCTGCGGCGAGATCGTCGGCATCGCCGGGGTCTCCGGCAACGGCCAGCAGGAGCTGATGGCCGCGCTGTCGGGCGAGGACCCGCGCGCCGCGCCGGGCAGCCTGGCGCTGTTCGGGACCGATGTCTCGCGTGCCTCGCCGCGCAAGCGCCGCAAGCTCGGCCTGCATTTCGTGCCCGAGGAACGGCTCGGTCGCGGCGCGGTGCCGACGCTCTCGCTCGCCCACAACGTGCTGCTCACGCGCACCGAGGGCGTGGGCGCGGGCGGCTGGCTGAAGATGGGCGCGATCCGTGACCAGGCCGCCGGGCTGATCTCGCGCTTCAAGGTCAAGGCCGGCGGGCCGGATGCGGCGGCCAAGTCGCTGTCGGGCGGCAACCTGCAGAAGTTCATCGTCGGCCGCGAGATCGACGCCAACCCGAAGCTGCTGATCATCAGCCAGCCGACCTGGGGCGTGGACGTTGGCGCGGCCGCGCAGATCCGCGGCGAGCTGCTGGCGCTGCGCGATGCCGGCGCGGCGCTGCTGGTGGTCAGCGAGGAGCTCGACGAGCTGTTCGAGATCTGCGACCGCATGGTCGTCATCGCGCAGGGCCGCGTCTCGCCGTCGGTCCCGACGGCACAGGCGACGATCGAGCGCATCGGCGAGTGGATGTCGGGTCTGTGGGACACGAAGGACGACGCGGCCGTCCCGGGCCACGCCTGAGCCGCACCACAGCAACGAAGGAATCGACATGTTCAAGCTCGAACCCAGGGCCCAGCCCTCGCAGTGGATGTCCCTGGCCTCGCCGCTGCTGGCGCTGGCCATCACCGTGGTGGTCGGCATCACGCTGTTCATGCTGCTCGGCAAGGACCCGGTGCGTGGCCTGCAGGTCTTCTTCCATGAGCCGGTCAAGAACGCCTACGCGCTGTCCGAACTGAGCGTCAAGGCGGTGCCGCTGGTGCTGATCGCGCTGGGCCTGGCGGTGTGCTTCCGCTCCAACCTCTGGAACATCGGCGCCGAGGGCCAGTACATCTTCGGTGCCATGGCCGGCGGCTGGGTCGCGCTGCAGGTCGGGCCGGATTCGGGCTGGGCCTGGATGGGTCGTGGCATCGTCGTCGTGATCCTGCTGGCCGGCGTGCTCGGCGGCATGGTGTGGGCCGGCGTGGTGGCGCTGCTGCGCGACCGCTTCAACGCCAGCGAGATCCTGGTCAGCCTGATGCTGGTCTACGTCGCCGAGATGGTGCTGAGCTTCCTCGTCTACGGGCCCTGGAAGGACCCGCAGGGCTACAACTTCCCGCAGACCGTCACCTTCGACGCGGTCACGCGCATCCCCAAGCTGTTCAGCGGCTTGCGCGCCAACATCGGCCTGATCGTCGCGCTGGTGCTGGTGGCGGGCTTCACGGTGTTCCTGTTCCGCACCTACCGGGGCTTCGCGCTGCAGGTCGGCGGGCTGGCGCCGGCGGCGTCACGCTATGCCGGCTTCTCCTCGCGCGCGGCGCTCTGGACCGCGCTGCTGGTCTCGGGTGGCATGGCCGGCCTGGCCGGTGCGCTGGAGGCGGCCGGACCGCTGGGCCAGCTGACCCCGTACGTGCCGGCCGGCTACGGCTTCGCCGCCATCATCGTGGCCTTCGTCGGCCGGCTGCATCCGGTGGGCATCGTGTTCTCGGCCGTGCTGATGAGCATGTTCTACATCGGCGGCGAGCTGGCGCAATCGCGCATGGGCCTGCCCAAGTCCATCACCGGGGTGTTCCAGGGACTGCTGCTGTTCGCGCTGCTGGCCTGCGACACGCTGATCCTCTACCGCGTGCGCTGGGTCGCCAGGCCCGCTGCGCCGGCGTCGTCCTCGCCGAACGCGGTGCCCGCGGTGCCTGCGTCCCCGCCGGCCCCGGCCCAGACCCGCACGGCCTGAGCAACCGTCTTGAAGGTCAAGTGTCGTGAAGCATCGGCACCCACCTGG
>NZ_JAUZEE010000001.1 GCF_030705305.1 Leptothrix discophora
AACAACTGGCCCAGAGGCCGCTCGGGATGCCCGAGCCGGTCCGAGGCTTAAAGATACAAGGCCAACGGCCCGGTGCGGTGCCGCACGCAAGTCCACCCCGGCGGCGGCGGCCGACAGGCGATGGCGGCGCCGTCCTACAGCCGCGCGGCGGTACTCGGCCTACCTTGGACGTCCCTGTTTCACCTCACCGAAAGGAACACGATGTCCATCGAATCCTCCCTGCGCGACAAGCTCGGCATGTACGCCCCCGACGACAACCGCGAGAGCCACTCGCTCATGGGCGCCGACACCCTGATCGGCAACGACGTGCGCAGTCCCCAGGGCGAGGCCCTGGGCGAGATCCGCGAGCTGATGATCGACGTGGCCTCCGGCCAGGTCGCCTACGCGGTGCTGTCCTTCGGCGGCCTGATGGGCATGGGCGAGAAGCTCTTCGCCGTGCCCTGGTCCGCGCTGACGCTGGACCGCAGCCACCAGCGCTTCCTGCTCAACGTGTCCAAGGACCGCCTCAAGGAAGCGCCCGGCTTCGACAAGAAGCATTGGCCGGCCATGGCCGATGCCAGCTGGTCACGCGGCGTGCATGCCTTCTACGGCACGACCCATCGCGCGAGCTGAGGCGGCCGGTGATCCCACTGCCTGAACTCGCACCCCGGCGCGGCATCGCCGCGCTGTTCCTGCCCGGCTTCGCCCCTGGCGCCGGGCCCTCCCACGACGCGGTCCTCGCGGCCGCCGAAGGAAACGACATGAACGAAGACTCCCCCACCGACAACCACACACCGGCACGCCCAGCGAACTCGCCGAGCAAGGCCGCGCCCGATTCGTCGGCCGACCGCAACCGCGTGAAGATGCCGGGCAAGGAGGCGGACAAGTCACATGACAAGCCGCACGACAAGCCGCATGACAAGGCGGCCGACAAGTCGCCGTCGCAGGAGCGGCCGGCCGCCAGCGGCACGCCGCAGCATCGCCCGGCGGTCCCGAACCGCTGAAGCCCCGGCCGGATCGAGCCGATCGACCGGTCCTGCAGCCGCCTGCGTCTCGCGATGCAGGCGGCTGCGGCACGTCGGGGCCACCCGCACGAAGGTTCGACGGCGCACAGACGCCCCGCGTCCGCTGGCGCACAGTGGCTGCAGGAGGTCTCCCATGCCGATCACCCTTGCCCATGCCGATGCGGACCATTTGCGACGGCTCTCGCGCGCCGGAGCGGGCGACAGCTGGCGTGTCCACGCCGCGCCGGTGCCCGACCACAACGTCGAGTTCAAGTCGCTGCAGGACGCCTACCGCAGCCGCGGCGGCATCGCCCGCGGCGAGGCCCTGGCTCAGCGCATGAGCCTGACGGGCACGGGCGGCTACGTCGACCTGGCGCGCCGGCTGGTCGCGCGCGAGGTCTTCAGCTTCCAGTGGCAGGAAGACTTCTGGCTGCCGATGTTCCAGTTCGATCCGGTCCTGTTGCAGCCCCGTGCGCCGACCGCGCAGGTGCTGGCCGCGCTGGGCGCGTCCCACGATGCCGCCGACCCGGCGCACCGGCTCGACGGCTGGGCGCTGGCGCGCTGGTTCGTCACGCCGCTGGCCGCGCTGGACGGCGCCACGCCGCTGGCACGGATCGACGTCGACCTGGGCGCCGTGCTCGCGGTGGCGACCGACGGGTCCCATGCCATGCCCACGAACGCGCGGGGCCGCTCGTCCTGAGCGGCCCCGCGCAGGTCCGGCAGGCTGCTGCCTGCCGGGCCGGACATCACTTGCCGTGGCGTTGCCGGGCAGCGGTGATGCAGGTTTCCTTGGCCTCGCCGGCCAGCGCATCGCACTTCTCGAGGGCCAGCTTGTAGCTGGCCGCGCCGACTTCCTGGGCCGAGTCCTCGCGGGCCTCGCCGACGGCCTTGACCATGCGCGCATCGGCCAGGGCCTTGGTCTCGACGGTCTTGGCCTCTTGCACGCAGATGGCCTTGCCGTTGCCGCTGAGGTCGTCGCACTTCTCGCGCGAGATCGCGTAGGCGGTCTCGGCGCGCACCACGCGCAGCCGCACGTCGTCTTCGGACTTGCCGCTGCGGCCCAGCTCCAGTTCGGCCAGCGCGACCTTCTCGCGGCCCTTGGCCTGCTCGACGCAGATGTCGCCGGCATTGCCCGACATCGCCTTGCAGTGCTGGCGGTCGGTCTTGTATTCGCTGGCGATGCGGGTCTTGCCGTCCTTGTAGTCGGCCGGGCTCATCACCGCGGCCTGGGCTGCGGTGATGGCCAGGATGGACAGGGCTGCGGCCAGCAGCGGGGATCGGGCGTTCGGGGTGTGGGTCATGGAAGTCCTGAGGTGATCCGATGGAAGAACCGGACGGGAGGTCCGGCGCGTGCTGCGGACCTTAGGGGCCGACCCGATCGGTGTCGGTTCGCGAGCGCACGCTGCCCAGCACGGGGTCCCAGGAGCCGCTGGCCACGCCGTCGATCGCCCGGCCGGTCCGTGCGCCGGAGCACCGACCGCGACGTCGTCCCGGCTGACCATCGCGCCTGCCGCCGTTGATCCGGCGCAAGGGTCGGCCGCTGCGCATGGCAGCGCCAGGTCGACCGCCATAGACTCGTTTTTCCCTTCCACGACGTCGAGGAGCCTGACCATGGCGATGATGAAAGCGGCTGTCTTTGTCGAACCCGGGCGCATCGTGCTCGAGGACAAGAAGATCCCGGATGTCGGGCCCCTTGATGCCCTGATCAAGGTGACCACGACAACGATCTGCGGGACCGATGTCCACATCCTGAAGGGCGAGTACCCGGTCGCGCGCGGCCTGACGGTCGGCCATGAGCCGGTCGGCATCATCGAAAAGCTCGGCTCGTCGGTGCAGGGCTACGAGGAGGGCCAGCGCGTCATCGCCGGGGCCATCACGCCCAGCGGCTGGAGCAACGCCTGCCAGTGCGGCTACGGCTCGCAGGACGGCGCCGGCACGCGACACGGCTGGAAGCCGCTCGGCGGCTGGCGCTTCGGCAACACCATCGACGGCTGCCAGGCCGAGTACGTGCTCGTGCCCGACGCCATGACCAACCTCGCGCCGGTGCCCGACGGGCTGAGCGACGAGCAGGTGCTGATGTGCCCCGACATCATGTCCACCGGCCTGGCCGGCGCCGAGCGGGCCAACATCCGCATCGGCGACACGGTGGCGGTCTTCGCGCAGGGCCCGATCGGGCTGTGCGCGACGGCCGGCGCCAAGCTCAGCGGCGCGACCACGGTGATCGGCGTGGACCGTCTCGCCAACCGGCTCGAGGTCGCGCGCCGCATGGGCGCCGACTGGGTCGTCGACAGCAGCCGGGTCGATCCGGTCGAGGACATCATGCGCATCACCGACGGCCGCGGCGTGGACGTCGCCATCGAGGCGCTGGGCACGCAAGCCACCTTCGAGGCCTGCCTGCGCGTGCTGCGCCCGGGCGGAACCTTGTCGAGCCTGGGCGTCTACTCGTCCGACCTGATGCTGCCGCTGGGCGCCTTCGCAGCCGGTCTTGGCGATCACCAGATCGTCACCAGCCTGTGCCCCGGCGGCAAGGAACGCATGCGCCGGCTCATGTCGGTGATCCGCTCCGGCCGCGTCGACCTGGGCCCGATGGTGACCCACCGCTACAAGCTCGACGACATCGAGCAGGCCTACGAACTCTTCAGCCACCAGCGCGACGGCGTGCTGAAGGTGGCGATCACGCCCTGATCGGTCCGGCCGCGCGGCTGGAGGGCGGCGGCTGCGATCCTGGGCCGGGATCTGGCACCGGAGCCTTGCGCCAAGACATCAAGCCAAGACATCAGGCCGAGACATCACGCCAAGTCATCACCCGACAGCGCCCGCCCGCTCCCGCGCTGGCAAGGCCAGCGACGGCGAGGCATCGAGCATGGCCCAGCTGCGCGGGCCGACGATGCCGTCCGGCACGAGGCCACGGTCACGCTGCCACTGCCGCACGGCGGCCTCGGTGCGCGGGCCGAAGTCGCCGTCCGCGACCAGGCCCAGCCTGGACTGCAGGTCTTTGATGGCATGGGGCTGCCTCGGGCCGGGCTCGTCCTTCATGCCGCGTCGCAGGGTCCGGCGGCCCAGGCCGATGCCGGGTCCTTCCTGGGCGGGTACGAGGGCAGCAACCGTCTCGGCATCGCGGCGGTTCATGCAGGCCGCAACGTCCTCGCGGAGGTGGTCCATGTCGATCAGCGGATCGGGCTTGCGGCCTGCGGGCAGCGCGTATTCCTTGTGGCCGACCAGCCATTCCGGACCCTGTCCCAGGTGCTGCAGCAGGGTGGCCGCGGCTCGCACGAGGGCGTCGCGCTGCACCGCGGGCCAGGGCAGGTCGGCCGGCGTGCCGGTGTTCTCGACCTCGATGCCGATGAAGCTCGCATTGCCCGACTCGACCCCACGCCAGCTGCCCTTGCCGGCATGGTTGGCACGGCCGGCACCGACGAGGTAGCAGGTGCCGTCGCGGCCCAGGCCCAGTTGCGCCAGCGGGCCGGGGAGGTCGCTGCGACCCTTGACGAGCGTGTGCAGGCTGGGCATGTTGCCGGCGCGGGGTCCGGCCGTGTGGTGGACCATCACGCCGCGCACGAAGCCCATCTCGCCACGGCCGTGGCTCTCCCAGCCCGGCACATCCGCCACCTTCAGGCCGGCATCGAGCAGGCGGGCCTTCATCCACGTGAGCGCAAACGTCATGTCGGACTCCCTTCAGGCCGGACCCTGGCCCGAGTGGGCGCGGGTCGATGGCGTGGTGGCGGTCATGGTGGTGGTGGCGGTGCTGGCCGTGTTGGCCGTGTTGGCGGTGGTGGCCGACCCTGCAGGCCAGGTCGCCACGCCGCCGGCAGCGGCCGGCAACTGGTCATCGGCCGTGGCTTCGAGGATCTCGACATCGCAGGCATCGACGTCGTCGGCATGCCGGTGGTCAGGCGATGCATCCGCTGCGGTGCGGGCCGACGGGGCGGCGGTGGCTGGAGAGGCCACGGGTGAGGGCGCCGGCGAGGGCGCAGGTGATGGCGTTGGCGTTGGCGAGGGCGAGGGCGAGGGCGAGGGCGAGGGCGAGGGCGAGGGCGAGGGCGAGGGCGAGCCCCGTGATGCCGCATTGCCACCGGTCGGCGACTCGGCGCCACCGCGGGCCGCGAAGTAGTAGCTCGTCACCGAGGTCATCAGGGTGCCCACCAGGATGAGCAGCTGCTTGGCGAGGTCGGTCGATTCCGGCGATGGCGCAGACCGGATGTAGACCACGTAGCGGCGGCGCTCCGGCGGGCAGTCGCTTGCGGCAGCGGACGTCGACACCGAGCCGGACGCGGCAGAGGCGGACGCTGCCGAGGCGGGTACGGCCGCAGCTGATGCGGCTGTGGATGCCGCCGAGGATGCCGCCGTGGGTGCCGCCGTGGATGCCACCGTGGATGCCACCGAGGGGGCGCACAGGTCGTCCACCACACGATCGACGCGTGCCCCGGCCGAGGCCAGCAGCGTGTCGCGCTGGGCCTGCGTCAGGGCGTCGACCCGGTAGGTGCCGGCGCCCTGCGACAGGCTGAGGTAGAGCGTGATGCTGATGATGGCGAAGAGCACGATCAGCGACAGCGCGATCGCCGCCCGCATCGACCCTTGCGGCAGCGCCAGGGGCTGCTCGTTGTCGGCCAGGCCGAGCTGCTTGAACAGCATCGCCACCAGCGACAGTGTGCCCAGCAGGATCATGATGCCGAGGATGGCCAGCACCGGCAGGCCCACGGTCCTGGCACCGTCGAACCAGTTCACGCCGAAGATGATGGCGAGCACCGGCAGCAGCACCAGCACGGTCCCGACGCCAGCGGCGCCACCACCGAGGATGTCCTTCCAGTCGATCGGCTGTTTGCTGGATTCGCTCACGGTCTGGCTCCCTCGTCCGTTCTCGACGATGCCGATTGTTCCGAGGCGAACGGGGCGGTTCATCCCTTGACTTGACGATGAAGGCTCGCGCCGGCCGTGGCGGTGGCGCGGCGGTCCCGGACCCGATCAGCCGCTGCGCAACCGGGCTTCCAGCTCCTTGGCGGTGGTGATGTCGATCAGGGTGATGACGACGCCCTGGATCATGTTGGCCAGGGTGCGGTAGGGCTTGATGCGCACCTGGTACCACTGGCCGTTCTGGGTGGTCACCTGCTTCTCGACGAAGTTGAGGCTGCGCAGGACCTCGCGCGCATCGTCTTCGAGCTGCGGGTAGACCAGCGTGGTGGCCAGGTCCGTCAGCGGGCGGCCGATGTCGCCGGGGCGCAGGTGGATGAGGCGGGTGACCTGCTCGGTGTAGCGGCGCACGTTGAGCGCGCCGTCCAGGAAGAGCGTGGCGATGTCGGTGCTGTTGAGCAGGTTCTGCATGTCGCTCTGGGCCAGGGCCAGGTCGTCGAGCTTGGACTGCAGCTCGCTGTTGAGCGTCTGCAGCTCCTCGTTCATCGACTGCGCCTCCTCCTTGGAGGTGGTCAACTCCTCGTTGGCCGATTGCAGCTCCTCGTTGGTGGCCTGCAGTTCCTCGTTGGTGGCTTGCAGTTCCTCGCCCGAGGCCACCATCTCCTGGCGCAGCGCGCGCACCTCGTCCTGCAAGCGGGCCAGCTCGGCAGCGCCGGCGTCATCGGGCTGTGCGCCGGTGCTGCGCCGGCGCTTGCGCGCCATGGGCTGGTCCTGGAAGATCACCAAGGCCAGTGGCTGGGCGATCGAGGCATCCTTCACGCGCTTGATGTTCAGGACCACCAGCTCCCGGTCGTCCTCCCGCAGGCGCAAGGCTGGCGTGGTCAACGGCAGGCCGTCGAGGAACACCTGACGCAGCGCGGCGGCGAGCTGGGCGCGCAGGCCCGGGCGGGCCATCACGTGCAGGTTCCAGTTGGCCTTGCCCGAGGCAGGCTCCAGGTAGCGGCCGGTGCTGCCGCTGATGTAGAGGATGTCGCCCTGGGCATTGACCAGCACGGCGGGTGGCGAGAACTCGTCGATCAGCAGCTGGCTGACGAGCGGCTGCAAGGGGGTGTCCAGGGCGGGGTTGGTCAGGTGCATGGTCAGGTGGGCTGCGTCAGATGGGGTTCTCTTGGGCATCGGAAACTCCATGGCCGATCCCGGCACCGGCCGCGCGCTGCGCCAGAACAGCCGCGAACGGGCGCTGGCGGGCTCGAACAGGCCCCGGGCGCTGCCCACGGTCTCGGAGCTGCCCAGCAGCAGCGCGCCACCTGGGCGCAGGCTGTAGGCAAACAGGGGCAGCAGGCGGCGCTGCAGCCGGGCGTCGAAGTAGATCAGCAGGTTGCGGCAACTCAGCAGGTCCAGCCGTGTGAAGGGCGGATCCAGGATCACGTCGTGCTGGGCAAACAGCACCATCTCGCGGATGGACTTCTCGACGACGACCGCGTCGCCCTCGGATCGGAAGAAGCGCGCGCGCCGCTCGGGTGACAGCTCGGCCACGGCGGCGGCCGGGTAGCGGCCCCGGCGGGCCATGGCGATGGCCTCGGCGTTGACGTCGCTGGCGAAGATCTGCAGGGCCCGGGCCTGGCCGCCGGACGGCGCGACCGCCGTTTCGCTGAAGGCCATGGCCAGGCTGTAGGCCTCTTCGCCGGTCGAGCAACCCGCCACCCAGGCGCGCATCGGGCCCGCGGTGGCGGGTTGGGCCAGCAGCAACGGCAGGACCATGTCCTGAAGTTCCTGCCACACCGCCGGGTCGCGAAAGAAGCTGGTCACGCCGATCAGCATCTCCTGGAACAGCAGCGACAGCTCCTGCGGGTTGTGGCGCACGAACTCGGCATAGGCGGGCAGGCCGGGCAGGCCGTGCACGGCCATGCGCCGCGCCACGCGGCGGTTGAGGGTGCTGAACTTGTACTGGCTCAGGTCGCGCCCGCATTGCTGGCGCAGCAGGGCGATCACCTCGTCGAGCGCGGCCGCGTCGCGCAAGCCCGGTTCTCCGCTGGGCGGCGTTGCCTGAAGCTCCAGCAAGCGCAGTCCCATCGCCTCGGGCGGGCAGACGATGTCGGCCGCTCCGGCCGTGATGGCACTGCGCGGCATGGCATCGAAGGCCGCCGACTCCGGCTCCTGCACCAGGGTCAGGCCGCCCTGCATCTTGATGGCCTGGAGGCCCAGCGTGCCGTCGCTGCCCATGCCCGACAGCACGATGCCCGCCGCGCGCTCGCCCAGATCGCGGGCCAGCGAAGCCAGCAGGATGTCGATGCCCAGGCCCAGCCCGCGCGGCTGGCTGGGCAGCGCCAGCTTGAGCACGCCCTGGGCCAGGGTCAGTTCGCGGTTGGGCGGCACCACGTAGACCCCATCGGGCTGCACCGGCATGTCCTGCACGGCTTCGCGCACCGGCATCGGCGTGGCGGCCTGCAGCAGCTCCACCAGCATCGCCTCGTGGCTGGGGTCCAGGTGCTGGACGATCACGAAGGCCAGGCCCGACCTGGGCGGTACGCCTTGCAGCAAGGCCTTGAGCGCGACCAGGCCGCCCGCCGAGGCACCCACGCCCACTACCCGCAGGCTCGGGTGACGACGTGCAGCTTTGATGTCCATGATCAATTGTGCGTGCTGGGCCGCATCGCCAAAGGCAGGTGCATCTGGCAGACTCGATCAACACGTATCACTCGGAGATCTCGCAGGCATGCGCGGCGATCTGGTCAAGGGCAGGACATGAAGGCGTTCAGCGCCACGGTGCTGCGCAGCCGGGCCGAGCGCCAGGTGGTCGCGCGACCCCGGCAGGCCCTCGCACACGTCGATGCGCTGGCCTTGCTGCACGAACTGGACGTGCACCAGATCGAGCTGGAGCTGCAGAACGAGGCGCTCTCCGACGCCCAGGGTGAGTTGCAGCTGGCTGCGGCCGTGTTCATGCACAGTGCCGAAGGGCTGTTCGTCTGCGACCGCAGCGGCCTGATCGTGGACCTCAACCCCGCCTTCTCCCGCATCACCGGGCTGGCCCGCGAGGCCGTGCTGGGGCGGGCCCCGGAAAGTCTGGCGGCACTGGGCGTCACCGGAAGCGCGTTCGCGCCATGCCTTGAAGAGGCCCATCGGATGGGCCACTGGCGCGGTGAGGTGAGTGGCCTCAAGGCCGATGGCCAACCGCACACGCTGATGCTCTCGCTCGCGGTGGTGCGCGACCCGGCCGGCCAGATCCAGCATTGCGTCGGCGCCTTCTCCGACATCAGCCACCTGCGCACCCATGCGGCCGAGCTGCACCGCATGGCCCATTACGACGAACTCACCGGCTTGCCCAACCGCCGCCTGTTCGCCGACCGGCTGGGCCAGGCCATGGCACGCGCCCGCCGCGAAGGGCATGCGCTGGCGGTCTGCTACCTCGATCTGGACGGCTTCAAGGACATCAACGACCAGTACGGTCACGCGCTGGGCGACCAGGCCCTGATCGGGGTCACCGGCCACCTCAGCACCGTGCTGCGCGCCGAAGACACGCTGGCGCGCCTGGGCGGCGACGAGTTCGTGCTGCTGCTCGACCTGGACAGTCCGCACGCCTGCGATGCCGCGCTCGCCCGCGTGCTGGCCCACGCGGCGCTGCCGGTGCGGATCGGCGAGCACACGGTCAGCCTGTCGGCCAGCGTGGGCGTGACCCTGTTCCCGAACGACGACGCCGACGCCGATACCCTCCTGCGCCACGCCGACCAGGCCATGTACTTGGCCAAGGAGCAGGGCAAGAACCGGGCGTTGCGCTTTGACGTGCAGCTCGCGCGCAGCCAGCAGATCCAGCGCGAGCAACTGGCGCGGCTGCGGCTGGCTCTGGAACAGGACGAGTTCCGGCTGCACTTCCAGCCCAAGATCGATCTCGCCGACGGCTGCGTGGTCGGCGTGGAGGCGCTGCTGCGCTGGCAGCACCCGCAGCTGGGCCTGCAGCCACCGCTGTCCTTCCTGGCCTACCTGCAACAGAGCGAGCTGGATCACCAGCTGGGCGAGTGGGTGCTGGAGCAGACGCTCTGCCAGATCGAGCGCTGGCGTGCGCAGGGCCTGAGCCTGGTGGCCAGCGTCAACATCAGCCCGGACCACCTGCTGCGGCCCGATTTCGCGGCCAGCCTGCAGGCCCTGCTGGCGGCGCACCCGCAGGTGCCTGCGGGTCTGCTGGAGCTGGAGATCCTGGAGTCCGCCACGGTGACCGACCTGGGCCGGGCCGCCGCCACCGTGAGCCGCTGCCGCGCATGGGGGGTCAAGGTGTCGCTTGACGACTTCGGCACCGGTTACTCGTCGCTGGCCCTGCTTCGCCACCTGCCGGTGGACGGGCTCAAGATCGACCAGACCTTCGTGCGCGACCTGCGCACCGACTGCAACGACCACGCCCTGGTGAACGCCGTGATCGCGCTGGGCACGGCTTTCGGCTGCGAGGTCACCGCCGAGGGCGTCGAAAGCCTGGACGATGCCGCCGAACTGCACCGCATGGGCTGCGGCTTCGCGCAGGGCTACGGCATGGCCCGGCCGATGCCGGCCGATGAGCTCGAAGGCTGGCTCGCCGCCTGGCGCGCCAGGCCGGCCTGGCCCGGTCCGGCCGTCTGACGATGGGTGGTGCCACGCCACCACGCGTGGTGTGGCCATGCGGCGTCGATGTGATCGCCACCTGATCGGTTCCTGATCGGTTCCAACCAGACGGGCACCCTTCGGCAAGCTCCAGCACCCCATCAACACGGGTCCGCACGGGTCCGCACGGGCCAACACCGGTCCGCCCCAGAAAGCCAAAAGGCCCTGCATCGCGAAATGCAGGGCCTTGCTTTGTTTGGCTCCCCGACCTGGGCTCGAACCAGGGACCTACGGATTAACAGTCCGGCGCTCTACCGACTGAGCTATCGGGGATCAGCTGTTCGCTGAAGCTGAAATTCTATACCAACAAAATCCAGGAACGCAAGGGGGTCGAAAAAACGTGTTCGCGGAGACGCTGGATCAGGCGGTGAAGGGGTGCTGGCGGGCGGTGGCGGGGCCTGGGGAGGCCGTGTCGGAGATGCCGCCCGGCAGGTGCAGGTGGAAGGCGACGCCGGCCTCGGGCAGGTTCTCGCTCCAGAGGCTGCCGCCATGGGCCTGCATGATCTTGCTGGCGATGGCCAGGCTCAGGCCGAAGCTGCCGGTCTCGTCGCGGTTGCGCAGGCCGTGGAAGAAGGCCTCGAACAGGTAGGCCTGTTCGTGGTCGGGCACGCCGGGGCCGGCGTCCTTGATGGTCCAGTGCAGGCGGTCGTCGGGGCCGCGGTCGAGGCCGATGTCGACGGCGCTGCCGGGCGGCGCGAAGCGCAGGGCGTTGTCGAGCACGTTGCGCAGCGCCTGGTGCAGGCGCATGCGGTCGGCCCAGGCAGCGTGTTCGTGGACGGCCGCTCGGCTGGTGCCCGAATGGGGCGCATCGGCCGCATCTGTCGCATCGGCCATGTCGGCCACGTTGGCCACATTGGCCACATCGGTCGGCGCGAGCAATCCGAAGGTCCGCAAGCTGACCTTGGCGCTGCTGGCGCGTGGCTGCAACTCGGCCAGGACCTCGCGGGTCAGCGAGACCACGTCGGTGACGTCGCGGTGCATGTTGCCGACGGTGCTCTCGAGCTTGGACATGTCGAGCAGGTCGTTGACCATGACCAGCATGCGCTTGCCGGTGCGGTGGATGTCATCGAACATCTCGCGCAGCAGCGGCTGTTCGCCGCTGTGCCACTTGCCCAGCTCGGCGAAGCCCAGCACCGATTGCAGCGGGGTGCGCAGGCCGTGGCTCATGTTGGCGATGAACTCGTTCTTGCTCTCGCTGGCCTGCTGGGCGCGCTGCATGGCCTCGCGGGTGTGGCGCTCGGCCTCGCGCAGTTCGGTGACGTCGGTGATGCTGCCGATGACCGCGTTGGGCCGGCCGTCCTCGCGCAACACGGCGACCTTGCTGACCAGTGCCTCGCGCAGCCGGCCATCGGCACCGGGCAGGTCGTCGAGGTAGTGGCTGCGGCCACGTCCCTTCCAGACCGCGTTGTCGTGCAGCGGGTGGTAGGCCAGTTGCTGCAGGTGCGCGGCCAGTGGCAGGCCGGTGCCGAGCAGCTGTTCGCGCTGCACGCCGAGGAAATCCTCGAAGGCATGGTTGACCATGGCGTAGTGGCCGAGTGCGTCGAGCACGAACATCGGCGCCGGCGCGGCCTCGATGACGCCGCGCAGCGAACGCTCCTTCTCCTCCAGGCCGGCCTTGGCACTGGCGAGTTCGATCTCGAGCTGCTCGTGGGTGCGCAGCGAACGCCAGGCCAGCGCGGTCGCCCCGGCGATCAGCAACGCCAGCATCAGGCTGGCGGCCAGCAGCCAGCCGACGTCGTCGCGCCATTGCGAGACCACCGCGGCCATGGGCTGTTCGACCAGCAGCAGCCAGGGATGGTCACGCAGGCTGCGGTAGGCGGAGATCGCGTCCGTGCCGTCCAGGCCGGGACCGCCGAAGGTGCCGTGCTCGGCCTGGCTGACGAGCTCCTGCATCGCCGGGCTGAAGCGCACGGTGGCGCCGGGCGAGACATGGGCGTTGTCGGTCACCGCCATGACCATGCCCTGGACGCTGACCAGGACGACCCGCATCGCGCTGTGCTGCAGCGCCAGCTCGTAGGTGTTGGCGAGGAAATCGGTGTTGAGGGCCGCCACGAGGTTGAGATGCTCGCCGTCGGCGCTGTTCGAGCCATGCACCAGCGTCGACAGACCGACCTGCTCGCCGGCGCTGCCGACCACGGACTTCGCCACAGACGAGGCGCCCGCTTCGGGCGACGCCGGCGTGACCATCGCGGGCACCAGGTCACGACCGGGCAGCCACGGCCCGATGCGGTACTGGCCGCTGCCGCGCGGCCGCTGCAACCGGCCCAGGTCGATCTGCGCGTTGCGGTTCTCGGCCACCGAGCTGGCGCGCACGCGACCGCTGTCGTCGACGATCGACAGGCTGCGGATCAGCGGTGAGGTCCGCGCGGCGGTGACCAGGTCGCGGTCGATCTCCGACAGCTGGACACTGCGCAGCTGGCGGGTGCGCAGGTCGATGTTGTCGAGCACCAGCTTGACGGTGTCGAGGTGGCGCGAGCTGAGGTCCTCGAGCGTGCGCGCGACCAGCTCGGCGTTGGCTCGCTCGGTGTCCAGGCTGTGCTGGCGATGCGTGATGGCCAGCGCGCTGGCGAAGGCCAGCAGCACGGCCAGCAGGGTCAGGCCGATCCAGGGCAGGTAGGCACTGGAGGCGCGGCGGAAGGATCCGGAGGCGTCCGCCGGCACCGGTCCGGTCGGCGAGGCTGCTCGAATCATGGCTTGGCGACGATCTCGGACAGGCCGTGACGGCGCGCGGTGACGGCCAGCCGGCCGTCCTTGCGGATGCGGTCGACGAAGGCGTTGATGCGCTGCAGCCAGGCGTCGTCGCCCGGCTTGACGGCATAGGCGTACGGCACGACGTTGAACGGTTGCGGCGGCGCGATCACGTGGGTCCACTCCTGTCGCTGCACGGTGCGGCTGTAAGGGTAGTCGGTCATGAAGACGTCGACACGTCCGGACTCGAGTTCTCGCTCACGCGTGGCCGGCGGCTCGATCACCACCAGCGTGGCCCGCTGCAGCGAGCGCGCCATCACCGGCTGCATGAAGGTGCCGGCCATGACGGCCACCCGCACGCCCGGCTGGTCGATGTCCTCCCAGCGCCGCACGATGCGGTTGCCGCGCGTGGTGACGGCGTAGATGTCGCTCGACAGGTAGGGCTGGCTGAAGCTCAGGTAGGCGCTGCGCTGCGGCAGCACGCCGATGGCGAACATGGCGACGTCGCAGCGGTCGCCGAGCAGGTCGGGGATCAGGGACTGGAACGACGAATCGACGTGGCGCAGCGCCACACCCAGGTCGTGCGCCAGCTCGATCGACAGGTCGATGTCCAGGCCGATCAGGTGGTCGGTCTTCGGGTGGCGGTAGCTGATGCCCTGGTAGTCGGGCCAGATGCAGACCAGCAGCTCGCCGCGCTGCTTGACGCGGTCGGCGACCTCGCCGGCAACGGCGGGGAGGGTCGACAGGCTGGCCAGCAGTGACCCGGCAAGACGCCAGGCGGCCTGCAGGCGGATCGGGGCGGGTGCGGTGCTCGGCGAGGGCATGGGCATCGACTCTAGGGCGTGTCGCGGGCCGCGTGGGTGGCATCGACGCCCAGGATGCGCTGCAGGCGCGCGCTGCTGGTGGTGTATTCGAGGATGCGCGGCGCGTCCGGCCGCAGGCGGTGGGCGATGGCGTGTGCGGCCAGCGTCGCCTCGTGAAAGCCGCTGACGATCAGCTTGAGCTTGCCCGGGTAGCTGCAGACGTCACCGACCGCGTGGATGCCGGGCAGCCGGGTCTCGAACGTGGCCGGGTCGACGGGCACCTGCTTGCGGGCCAGGCCCAGGTCCCAGTCGGCGAGCGGACCCAGGCGCGGGTTCAGGCCGAGGCTGACGTGCAGCGAGCTGGCCGGCGCGGCGGGCGCGCTGCCGTCGGCCGCCATCCAGGCGATGCCGACCAGCCGGCCGGCGTCGTCCAGAAGGAGCGATTCGGGCTGGCCGACATGGCGGACGACGCGGCCCTCGGCGATCAGGCCTTCGAGGCGGGCGACGCGCGCGGCGCTGGCCGGATAGACCTCGCGGCGGTAGAGCAGGTGGACCACCGGCGCGCCGAGGTCGACCAGCGCGGTGACGGCGTCCAGCGCGCGGTCGTCGCCGCCGTGGACCCAGGGCACGGCGCCGATCGAATCGCCTGCACGCGGTTCGCGGTGCCAGACCTGGCGGCCTTCCAGCGCCTCGATGCCCGCGAGCTTGAGCCGCCGGGGCGCGAAGGCGCCGACGCCGGCGGCCAGCACCACGCTGCGGGCCAGCCAGACGCGGCCGGCCGCATCGCCCAGTCGCCAGCGGCCATCGGGCTCGGCGGCCAGCGCGACGATTTCCTGACCGAGCACGCAGCGCGGCTTGAACGGTTCGAGCTGGCGCACCAGCCGACCGACCAGCTCGGCCCCGCTGCAGGCCAGCAGGCCGGGCAGGTCATGGATGGGCTTGTCGGGGTAGAGCTCGGCGCATTGCCCGCCCAGGAAGGGCAGGGCGTCGACCACGGCGCAGGAGAGTTCCTGCAGGCCGAGCTGGAAGACCTGGTAGAGGCCGACCGGGCCGGCGCCGACGACGAGGCAGTCGACCTCGCCGGGCGTCGGTGGCGATGACGGCGCGGAGGTTTCCGGGGTCATCGTCGGGTCGGTCGGGACCGCAGCCCGATTCAGCGCTTGAGCTCGTCGAGCTTGTTCTTCACGTCCTTCCACTGCTCGGCATCGGGCAGGGCGGACTTGCGCTTGGTGATGCTGGGCCACTTGGGCGACAGCTCGGCATTGATCTTGATGAAGTGCTGCTGGTCGGCTGGCACGTCCTCTTCCGGGAGGATGGCGTTGACCGGGCACTCCGGGATGCAGACCGCGCAGTCGATGCATTCATCCGGGTCGATGACCAGGAAGTTCGGGCCTTCGCGGAAGCAATCGACCGGGCAGACATCGACGCAATCGGTGTACTTGCAGCGGATGCACGATTCGGTGACGACGTGGGTCATGTCAGAGGAGCTGGTTGCGTGTGAGGGGCCTGCCGGACCGGCCGGCGGGCAAGCGGGAGATTTTAAGGGGCCGGGGATGGCTCCCGGTCGTGGCGACGGTCATTCCTGGCGATGAACCGGGTCGGATGTCGCTGCGCTGGCATCCACCCCAGCATCGACCGGGCGGGCGCCGACGCCCACGGTCACCAGCGTCGGCCGGCCGGCGTGCCGCGTGACCGCCTCGGCCAGCGTGCCGACGCGGTGGTGGCTGACGCGTTCATCGGGCCAGCCCGCGCGCGAGACGACCAGCGCGGGCGTGTCGGCCGGCCAGCCGACCTCGGCCAGCTTGGCGCCCAGGGCATCGAGCTGCCGACCGGCCATGTAGAAGACCTCGGTGTCGGCGCTGCGGCGGGCTTCCAGCGCACCGGCCTGCGTCATGGCGGTGCTGAAGGCGACGCTGCGGCCGACGCCGCGCCGCGTCAGCGGGCACTGCGTGATCGCGGCAGCGGCCAGCGCGGCGCTGACGCCGGGCACGACCTCGGCGCCGATGCCGGCCTCGGCCAGGGCCTGGAGCTCTTCCTCCAGGCGCCCGAACAGGCTCGGGTCACCGCCCTTGAGGCGAGCCACCAGGCGCGCGCCGCGGGCGCTCTCGACCAGCAGCGCGTTGATGCGCGCCTGACCGGTGCTGTCGGCGCTGAAGCCACGCTTGCCGACGTCGATCCAGCGCGCGTCCGGTGCGGCCTCGGCACGCAGGGCCGGGTCGATCAGCGCATCGGCCAGCACGACATCGGCCGCGCGCAGCCGGGCCAGGCCGCGCACGGTGATCAGGTCGGCGGCGCCGGGTCCGGCACCGATGAAGACCACGCGGCCCATGGCGATCGACCCGGCCGGACGCCTCAGGCGGCGGCCTGCACCAGCAGCGCGCCGCTGGTGCGGTTGGTGGTCGGATCGACCACGATCAGCGCGCCGCCGACGCGGTTGGCCGCATAGGCCTCGACCGGCAGGGCCTGCTGGGTCTGGATCGTCACGTGGCCGATCTCGTTGACGCCGAGCTGGTGGGCATCGACCTCGTCGAGCGTGTGGATGTCCAGGCGGTGCGCGATCTCGGTGATGCGGGCCTGCACCCAGCGGTTGCCGTGGCGGACCCAGTACTTGCGGCCCAGCACGGCCGGCTCGGTGTCCAGCCAGGCCAGCGTCGCCTGGAACTCCTGCACCGTGCGGCTGCTGCCGGGGGTGAAGATCCAGTCGCCGCGCGAGACGTCGACCTGGCGGTCCAGCACGATGCCGGCGGACTGGCCGGCCTCGCAGGCGTCCACGTCCAGCCCGGCATGGCGCACGGCGGCGACGATGGCGGTCTCGCCGCTCGGGAAGATCTGCACCGTGTCACCGGCCCTGACGCTGCCGTGGGCGATGCGGCCCCACATGACGCGGTGCTGGTGGCCCACGCCGCCAACGGCGGCAACTTGACCATTCGCTTCGCCGTCGTCGCGGGCCACGTACTGCACCGGCACCAGCAGGTTGCCGTCGTGCGCCTCGTCGGTCACCGGCAGCGTCTCCAGCAGCTGCAGCAGGGTCGGGCCGGTGTACCAGTCCCAGTTGGCCGACGGCGTGGCGACGTTGTCGCCGCGCAGGGCCGACACCGGCACGATGCCCTTGACGGTGATGCCGGCCTCGGCCGCGAACTTCTCCAGCGCCGTCGACACAGCCTTGAAGGCCGCTTCGCTGCCGGCATCGATCGCGTCGAGCTTGTTGACCGCGAAGACGATGCTGGGCACGCGCAGCAGGCGAGCCAGCAGGCTGTGGCGGCGCGTCTGCGGCAGCAGCACGACATCGGGCACGGACGTGTCGAGCTTGGTGATGTCCACCAGCACGACCGCCGCGTCGGAGCCGGCCGCGGCCGTCACCATGTTGCGGGTGTACTGCTCATGGCCGGGGGCGTCGGCGATGATGAACTTGCGCGTCTTGGTCGCGAAGTACTGGTAGGCCACGTCGATCGTGATGCCCTGTTCGCGCTCGGCCTCCAGGCCGTCGGTCAGCAGCGACAGGTCGATCGGCGCGCCGGCCGCGCGCTTCTCCAGCGCGTCGAGCTTGTCGGCCAGGATGCCGCGGCTGTCGAACAGCAGCCGCCCGATCAGCGTGCTCTTGCCGTCGTCCACGCTGCCGGCGGTCAGGAAGCGCAGGGCCTTGTGGGCCAGCTCGGCGCTGGCATCGATGTGTGCAGGGTTCATGTCTTGTTCCATCTTCGTCAAGCCGCGTGCGCGGATCCGGCTCCGCCGGTCCGCTGCATGAGCCCCCTCGGGGGGCAGCGACCGGCAGGGCGCGTGGGGGCCGTCAGAAATAGCCTTCCTTCTTGCGGCGCTCCATCGAGGCCTCGGAGGTGCGGTCGTCCATGCGGGTCGCGCCACGCTCGGAGACCGTCACCTGCAGCGTCTCGGCGACGATGTCGGCGGTGGTGGCCGCGTCGCTCTCGACCGGGCAAGTGCAGGTCATGTCGCCGACGGTGCGGAAGCGCACGTCGACCGTCTCGACCACGTCGCTGGCGTCCGGCGGCGTCACGTCCGTGACCGGCACCAGCAGGCCCTTGCGGCGGTAGATCTCGCGCTTGTGGGTGTAGTAGATGTTGGGCAGCGGGATGCTCTCGCGGGCGATGTAGAGCCACACGTCGAGTTCGGTCCAGTTGCTGATCGGGAAGGCGCGGAAGTGCTCGCCCGGCTTGATGCGGGTGTTGAACAGGTTCCACAGCTCGGGGCGCTGCTCCTTGGGCTGCCATTGGCCGAAGCTGTCGCGGTGGCTGAAGATGCGCTCCTTGGCGCGCGCCTTCTCCTCGTCGCGACGGGCGCCGCCGATCATGCAGTCGAAGCGGTGCTCCTCGATGGTCTCCAGCAGCGTCACGGTCTGGTGGCCGTTGCGCGATTCCAGCGGGTGGGCCAGGCGGATCGTGCCCTTGGCGATCGAGTCCTCCAGGTGGCCGACGATCAGCCGCTCGCCCATCTCGGCGATGCGCTCGTCGCGGAACTGGATCACCTCGGGGAAGTTGTGGCCGGTGTCCACGTGGACCAGCGGGAAGGGCAGCTTGCCCGTGAAGCGCGGGCGTTCGCCAGGAGCGCTGACTCTGCGCTTGAAGGCCTTCTCCGCGAGGTGCAGCACCACGCAGGAATCCTTGCCGCTGGAGAACAGCAGGCCGGGGCGCTCGAAGGCACCGGCGACCTCGCGCAGGATGAAGATCGCCTCTTCTTCGAGGGCGTCGAGGTGGCGGTGGTCCACGTCGTGCAGCAGTTCGGTCATGGTCTTCGTCGGGGCGTTCATGTCTTCTTGATTCTGTTGGCGTCGCGCGGTCTCAGGCCTGGCGGGCTTCGGTCTGGTGGACGTGCAGGCCGCATTCCTTGGCGTTCTCGTCCTCCCACCACCAGCGGCCGGCGCGGAAGTCCTCGCCCACCGCGATCTCGCGGGTGCAGGGCGCGCAGCCGATGCTGGGCATGAACTGGTCATGCAGCGGGTTGTAGGGGATGCCATGGCTGGCGATGTAATGCCACACGTCGTTCCAGGTCCACTCGATCAACGGGTTGTACTTGGCGCGGCCGGCGTCGTCGGCCTCGACACGCAGCATGCCGCCGCGGTTGTTGGACTGCTCGCGGCGCAGGCCGGTGATCCAGCCGCCGCGTTGGGCCAGCATGCGCGACAGCGGTTCGAGCTTGCGGATGCCGCAGCAGGCCTTGCGCAGCGCGATGCTCTCGTACATCGCCTTCTCGCCGTGGTCGCGCACGAAGGTGATCACGGCCTCGTTCTTCGGCTCGTAGACCTCGACCTTGAGGCCTTGCGCGGCGTAGTGCGTCTCCAGCCGGCCGATCAGCGCGACCGTCTCGGCATGCAGCGCGCCGGTCTGCAGCGTGCCGATGGCGATGGGCAGGCCGTGGCGCTGGATCAGGTCGGTGACGACCATGTCCTCGGCGCCCAGGCTGGTGGCCTGGACGATGCGGCCCGGGTGGGCGGCGCTGGCTTCACGCAGCGTCTCGATGGCCTGCGCGAGCCGGTCTTCGTAGCCCGGTTTCTGGCGGGCGTAGAGGTCGATGGCACCCATGTGCTGGCTCCTTCGGGTCAGATGGCCGCGCCGGCGTTGACGAACTCGTCGCTGCCGGCCTTCCAGGCCTCGTCGGCCGGGCGCTTGAACAGCGGGCGGGTCTCGTCGACGTCGCCCTGGTAGTGGCCGCCGAAGAAGCCGAGCGCACGCTCGGCCGCGTCGACCGACTGGTCGTGGCGCAGCACGACCGCGTCGACGCCGCAGCGCTGCAGCAGCGGCAGCATGTCGACCAGCACGTCGCCACGGGCCCGCACCTCGCCGGCATAGCGGTAGCGGCGGCGCAGCAGGCGGGCCTGGCTGTAGGCCCGGCCGTCGACCCACTTCGGGAACTCGATCACGACCAGCGCCAGGCGCGGCAGGTCGGCCGCGAGGTTCTCGACGTCGTCGGTGTTGGCCAGGATCACGCCGGTGCGCAGGCCGGCCGGCCAGGTCTCGCGCACGGCATGCCATTGCTCCAGCGTGAGCAGCTGGCCATCGCGGGCGATCGGGTGCGGCGACGGGCCGTCCTCGCCGCCGACGGTGGTCCAGGCGGGGTCGTGGTGGGTGGTGATGAACTTCATGGTCGTGTGCTCGGTGTCGGGTGCGGGCCGTCGATCAGGCTTCGGCGCGGGCCGTCGAGGTGCGCTGGGCGTTGGCGGCGGCCTTGAACGGGTCGATGCCGAGGCGGTGCACCGCGTCGATGAACTTCTCGCCCGACTGGCGCTGCGCGCGGTAGGTGTCGAGGATGGCCTCGACCGCGTCGGCGATCTCGCTGGCCGCGAAGGACGGGCCGATGACCTTGCCCGGCACGGCCACCGGCGCGTGGTCGGAGCCGTCCGAGCCGCCGAGCGTGACCTGATACCACTCGGTGCCGTCCTTGTCGACGCCAAGGATGCCGATGTGGCCGCTGTGGTGGTGGCCGCAGGAGTTGATGCAGCCGCTGATGTGCAGGTCGATCTCGCCGATGTCGAAGACCTCGTCGAGGTCGTCGAAGCGGGCGGTCAGCTCCTCGGCGACCGGGATCGAGCGGGCGTTGGCCAGCGCGCAGAAGTCGCCGCCGGGGCAGGCGATCATGTCGGTCACCAGGCCGATGTTGGGCGTGGCGTAGCCGGCGGCCTTGGCGGCCTCGTACAGGGCCGGCAGGTCGCTGGCGACGACCCAGGGCAGCAGCAGGTTCTGGTCGTGCGTGACGCGCAGCTCGCCGCTGCTGTAGCGGTCGGCGAGGTCGGCGGCCAGGTCCATCTGGACGTCGGTGGCGTCGCCCGGCGCCTGCCCGGCGCGCTTGACCGACAGCGTCACCGCGCGGTAGCCCGGCACCTGGTGCGCATGCACGTTGCGCTGCAGCCAGCGGCGGTAGGCCTGCGGCGCGGAGGACTGCCCGGCGGCCGCTTCGGCATCGAACTCGGCCCGCGGCGCGACGCCGGCCGGGCGCACGAAACAGGCGTTGATGCGGTCGAACTCGGCCTGCGGGATGACCTGCGCGTCGGCGTCGGTGTCGTGCGTCAGGATGGCGCGGTACTCGGCCTCGACCGCGTCGAAGAACTTCTGCCCCTCGGCCTTCACCAGGATCTTGATGCGCGCCTTGTAGGCGTTGTCGCGGCGGCCGTAGCGGTTGTAGACCCGCACGATGGCTTCTAGGTAGACGAGGATCTGCTGCCAGGGCACGAATTCGCTGATCACGCTGCCGACGATCGGCGTGCGGCCCATGCCGCCGCCGACCTGGACGCGCAAGCCGATCTCGCCGGCCGCGTTCTTCACCAGCTTCAGGCCGACGTCATGCCAGCCGATGGCGGCGCGGTCCTCACGGGCGCCGGAGACGGCGATCTTGAACTTGCGCGGCAGGAAGGCGAACTCGGGGTGCAGCGTGCTCCACTGGCGCAGCAGCTCGCAGTAGGGGCGCGGATCGATCTCCTCGTCCGCCGCGACGCCGGCCAGTGCGTCGCTGGTGATGTTGCGGATGCAGTTGCCGCTGGTCTGGATGCCGTGCATGTCGACGGCGGCCAGGCGCTCCATCACGTCGGCGGCCTGCGGCAGCGGGATCCAGTTGTACTGGACGTTCTGGCGGGTCGTGAAGTGGGCGTAGCTGCGGTCGAACTCGCGCGCGATCTGGGCCAGCGTGCGCAGCTGGCGGCTGTTGAGCTCGCCGTAGGGCACGGCCACGCGCAGCATCGGCGCATGGCGCTGGATGTACCAGCCGTTCTGCAGGCGCAGCGGGCGGAACTCGTCGTCGCCGAGCTGGCCGGCGAGGTTGCGCGTGAGCTGGTCGCGGAACTGGGCGGCGCGGGCGCGCACGAACTGGCGGTCGAAGTCGGTGTACTGGTACATGGCGGTCGTCGGCGAGGGAGGCGGGACAGGGCGGCGGCACGTGCGGCCGGCAGCCGTGGAATCAGGCGATCAGCAGGATTTTCCGCGCCGCGAGTAGCAGCGCGCAGGACAGGGCCAGGCGGGTCCAGATGTCTGGCAGCAGCTTGGTCAGGCGTGCGCCGATCCAGATCGCGGGCACCGAGCCGGCCAGCAGCTCGATCAGCAGGGCCCAGTGGACGTTGCCCAGCGTGGCATGGCCGATGCCGGCCACCAGGGTCAGCGGCACCGCGTGGGCGATGTCGGTGCCCACCAGGCGCGGCGTGGGCAGGCGCGGGTAGAGCAGCAGGATCAGCGTGGCGCCGAGCGCACCCGCGCCGATCGAGCTGAGCGAGACCAGCACGCCCAGGATCACGCCGCACAGCAGCGTCAGCCAGGGCCGGCGCCGGTCGGTGATCCAGCGCTCCAGCCACAGGCCGACGCGGTGCCAGACCGGCCGCAGGATGATGGTCACCGCCGTCAGCACCAGCGCAATGCCCAGCGCGAAGCTCAGCAGGCTGTCGGCCTTCTTGGTGATGCCGACCATGTGCATCCACGCGGTCGTGCCGATCGAGGCCGGGATGCTGCCGGCCAGCAGCAGCGTGGTGATCTTGTAGTCGACGTGGCCGTGGCGGTGGTGGGCCCAGGAGCCCGAGACCTTGGTCAGGCCGGCGAACCACAGGTCGGTGCCGATGGCGACCGCCTTCTCGAGGTGGAAGACCGAGATCAGCAGCGGCGTCATCAGCGAGCCGCCGCCCACGCCGGTCACGCCGACGATCAGGCCGATGCCGAAGCCGCTGAGGATCGCCATCCAGTCGAAGGGGGGAAGCCAGTCCATGAATGCCAGTCGAGGTGTCGGGTCCGCCGGCAGCAGGCGCCAGTGGACAGGGTCGCGACTCTAAGGACAGGCTTCATATAAACAAACTACTTATTCAGATGATGCTTATGGGTCTGTGGAATATGTCGCCAGGACCGGCGCCCTGGCCGGCTCCCTAGAATTCGCGCCATGCCGACCCAGCCCCGTACCGACCTGTCGTTCCCGTCCCGCGCTGTCCGCCGAGTGTTCGCGGGCGCAGCCCTCGGGCTGACCCTGTTGATCACCGCTTGCGCGACCGCGCCGGGCGGCCCGCAGGCACCGGTCGTCCTGGGCGGCGGCACGGGCAGCCCGGTGCCGCCGGTGGAAGGCGGCGCGTCGTCGCCTGTTGGCGTACAGCCGACGCCGCCTGTTGGCGTCGAGCCGACGCCGCCGGTCGTCGTGGTCCCGCCGACCCCGCCCAAGCCACCGCGCATCGGCCTGGCCCTGGGCGGCGGTGCGGCCCGCGGCTTCGCCCACATCGGCGTCATCCAGGTGCTGGAGGAGAACGGCATCCGGCCGGACCTGGTGGTCGGCACCTCGGCCGGCAGCCTCGTGGCCGCGCTCTATGCGTCCGGCCACAACGGGCAGGCGCTGGCGAAACTGGCCGACACCATGGACGAGGCCACGATCACCGACTGGTCCTTCCCGCTGCGCGGCGTGATCCGCGGCGAGGCGCTGGCCCGCTACGTGCGCACGCAGACCGGCAGCCGGACGATCGAGCAGATGAAGATGCCGCTGGGCATCGTCGCGACCGACCTCGACGACGGCTCCGGCATCCTGTTCCGTCGCGGTGATGCGGGCACCGCGGTGCGGGCTTCCAGTTCGGTGCCGGCGGTGTTCCAGCCGGTCTCAATCGGCGGGCGCGAGTACGTCGACGGCGGCCTGGTCGCGCCGGTGCCGGTGCGCTACGCGCGCCAGATGGGCGCCGACCTGGTGATCGCGGTCGACATCTCCTCGCCGCCGGAAGGCGCAGCCACCGGCGATGCGATGAAGATGCTGTTGCAGACCTTCTCGATCATGGGCCGCAGCATCAACAGCTTCGAGCTGAAGGAGGCCGACATCGTGCTCAGGCCGAAGCTCACCGGCATTTCGAGCGCGGATTTCTCGGCCCGCAAGCGCTCGATCCAGGCCGGCCGCGACATCGCGCTGGGCATGCTGGCCGAGCTGAAGAACCGCATCCTCGCCAAGACCCGCTGACGCCGCAGGCCGGCGACGCGCTCACTTCCTGACGAAGGGCGCGCCGGCGATCAGGTCGCCGGCCTTGAAGCCGCGCTTGGCGAACCAGCCCTGGTTCATCTCCAGCGCATGGCGCACCGGTTCGCGCGGGCAGTGCGAGGCCTCGGTCTGCGGCGCCATGTCCTCGATGTTGACGATGCGCCCGTCGGCCGCCAGGAAGGCGATCGACAGCGGCAGCAGCGTGTTGCGCATCCAGAAGCAATGCATGTCCGGGCCCTCGAACACGAACAGCATGCCGTGGTTGGGCGGCATCGACGGGCGGTTCATCAGGCCGATCTGGCGCTGCTGCGGGTTGCCGGCGACCTCGGCCTCGATGCGGTGCATGCCCGCGCTCAGTTCGATCGTCGGCAGCTTCTGGACCTGGGCCAGCGCCGGGCCGATCGGGCTCAACGCCAGCGTCGCCAGCAGGGCGATCGAGGTCCGCTTCAACCGCTCGCGGAAGGTGTGGTGCAAGGGCATCTTGATACCTGTTGGGGTAGTCGTCTTGATCTGGATCATGTTGTACTGGCGGGACTGTTTCAGAATGCGCGACGAGGCCCCATCCGGGTCCTGCCGAGCCACCTTTCCGAGCCATGTCCGCACCTGCCGTACCCGCTGCCGACCCCTCGCTGCCCGCCCGTTCCGGCGCGCCCGTGGGGTTGACCGAGACACAGGTTGCCGCCGTGGACGCGCCGTCCTCGCTGGCGGTCTGCACGCAGTGGCTGGAGGGCCCTGAAGGCGCTCGCACCGGGCGGACCCGGCTGCTGCTGGGCGGGATTCATTGTGCCGCCTGTGCCGGCGTCATCGAGGGCGCGTTGCTGCGCGTCGACGGCGTGCGGCTGGCCGAGGTCAACGGTGCCGCCGAGCGGGCGGTGGTCGAATGGGACCCGGCCCGCACCCGCGTCTCCACCCTGATCGAGGCGGTGCGCGCAGCCGGCTACGGCGCGTTTCCCGACACCGGCGCCGAGGCCGTCGCGCTGGCGCGGCGCGAGTCGCGGCGGGCGATCTGGCGGCTCTTCGTCGCCGCCTTCTGCATGATGCAGGTGATGATGTACGCGACGCCGGCCTACGTGGCCGAGCCTGGCGACATCAGCGTCGACATGGTCCAGCTGCTGCGCTGGGCCAGCTGGGTGCTCAGCGTGCCGGTGGTGCTGTTCGCCGCCGGGCCGTTCTTCCAGGGCGCCTGGCGCGCGCTGCGCGAACGCCGCATCGGCATGGACGTGCCGGTCAGCCTGGGCATCGCCGTGACCTTCGTGGCCAGTTCGGCCGCCACCTTCGGCGGCCTGCAGGCCGCCAGCGTGTTCGGACGCGAGGTCTACTTCGATTCGCTGACCATGTTCGTCAGCTTCCTGCTCGCAGCGCGCCTGCTGGAGAGCCGCGCCCGCGCCCGTGCCGCGCAGTCGCTCGACGCGGTGATGCGCCGCCTGCCCGACGCCGTCGAACGCCTGCTGGCCGATGGCCGCGTCGAACGTGTGCCGGCCGCCGAACTGGTGCTGGGCGACGTCATCCGCGTGCATGCCGGCCAGGCCTTCGCGGCCGACGGCGAGGTGCTCGACGGTCGCACGCAGGTCGACGAGGCCATGCTGACCGGCGAGTCGCGCCCGGTCGAACGCGGGCCCGGCGATGCGGTGTCGGCGGGTTGCCTGAACCTCGGGTCGCCGGTGACGCTGCGGGTCACGCAGCTGGGCGCGCAGACGCGCTTCCAGCGCATCGTCGCGCTGGTCGAGCGGGCGCTGACCGAGCGGCCGTCCTTCCTCGTCAGCGTCGACCGCATCGCCGGACCCTTCCTGTGGGCGGTGCTGGCGCTGGCGCTCGGTGCCTACGTCGTCTGGCTGCAGATCGAGCCCGCTCGTGCGATCGAGGTCGCGGTGGCCGTGCTGATCGTGACCTGTCCCTGCGCGCTGTCGCTGGGCGCGCCGGTGGCCTGGCTGGCCGCCGCCGGCAACCTGGCCCGGCGCGGCGTGCTGCTGCAACGTCTCGATGCGCTGGAGGCACTGACCCGCGTGCGCCATGTCGTGTTCGACAAGACCGGCACGCTCACCGAGGATCGTCTCGCGCTCGCACTGGCTCAGCCGCTGAGCCAGCCGGACCGCCTCGATGCCACGCGCGTTCGCGCCATCGCCGATGCGCTGGCCGCGCGTTCGCGTCATCCCCTGGCCCGTGCGCTTTCAGCGTCGGCGGATGCCCATGCGTCGGCCGGTCTTCCCGCACTGGCCGACCTGATCGAGCAGGCCGGTGCCGGCCTGCAGGCCCGTGTCGACGGTCGGACCTGGCGACTCGGCTCGGCCGCCTGGTGCGGTGCCGATGAGGCCGGGGTCGAACGACCGGCCGTGTGGCTGGCCATGCAGGGCGAGGGCGACGCCCACGGTCCAGGCGAGCGGTGGCAGCCGCTGGTGCGCTTCGAGTTCGACGAGACCTTGCGAGCGGATGCCGCGGCGGCCGTCGCAAGCCTGCAGGCGGCGGGCCTGCGCACCCTGCTGCTGTCGGGTGACCAGCCCGCGCCGGTCGCGCGCATGGCCGCCAAGCTCGGCCTGGGCGGGCACCGGGCGCGCTGCACGCCGCAGGACAAGCTCGATGCCGTCGCCGTGCTGCAGGCACAGGGCGAAGCGGTGGCGATGGTCGGCGACGGCATCAACGACGCGCCGGTGCTGGCCCGCGCCGATGTCTCCATCGCCATGGGCAGCGCCGCCGCGCTGGCGCAGGCGCGGGCCGACGTGATCGTGCTGTCGGACCGCATCGGGGACCTGGTCGTGCTGCACGACACCGCCGTGCGCACCGTGCGCATCGTGCGCCAGAACCTGGCCTGGGCGCTGCTCTACAACCTCGTCAGCGTCCCGCTCGCGCTGGTCGGCTGGCTGCCGCCGTGGCTGGCCGGGCTGGGCATGGCGCTCAGCTCGCTGCTGGTCGTGCTCAACGGCCTGCGCCTGGCCCGTGACCGCGTGCGGTCGACGCCTGCCCACCCCCTGCCGGCCCAGGAGGCCGGTGCCGTTCGCGAAGCCGCGCTGGAGCAGCCGGCCGTCATGACCGCGACGTCCGGAGCCTGAACCATGGACATCCTCTATCTCCTGATCCCGCTGTCGGTGGTACTGGTCTTCGGCATCCTGGTCGTGTTTGCCTGGGCGCTGAAGTCCGGCCAGTTCGACGACCTCGAGCGTGAGGGCCTGAGGTTGCTTGGCGACGACACCTCGTCCGCTTCGACGGGGCGCGCCATCGGGGTTGATACGAATCAAGCGGCACGGGTGCGAAGTGACAAAGAATCCGCGCCGAACCAGACGATGAATGAGCTTCGAAGGAGCAATCAATGGCAGTGACAACACAGACGGCATCGCCCGTCTACAGCGACGGGGTGATCCGGCAGTTCGCCCTCGCCTCGATCCTGTGGGGGGTGGTGGGCATGCTGGTGGGCGTGATCATCGCGTCCCAGCTGGCGTGGCCCGAACTCAACTTCGGCATCCCGTGGCTCAGCTACGGGCGCCTGCGCCCGCTGCACACCAATGCAGTGATCTTCGCGTTCGGCGGCTGCGTGCTGTTCGCCACCAGCTACCACGTGGTGCAGCGCACCTGCCAGACCCGGCTGTTCCTGCCGGCGCTGGCCCAGTTCACCTTCTGGGGCTGGCAACTGGTGATCCTGCTGGCGGCGCTCTCGCTGCCGCTGGGCTACACCTCCGGCAAGGAATACGCCGAACTCGAATGGCCGATCGACATCCTGATCGCCGTCGTGTGGGTGTCCTACGCGATCGTGTTCTTCGGCACCGTCGGCATCCGCAAGGTCCGCCACATCTACGTGGCGAACTGGTTCTTCGGTGCCTTCATCATCGCCGTGGCCCTGCTGCACATCGTCAACAGCGCGGCGATCCCCGTCAGCCTGACCAAGAGCTACTCGGCCTATGCCGGCGTGCAGGACGCCATGGTCCAGTGGTGGTACGGCCACAACGCAGTGGGCTTCTTCCTGACCGCCGGCTTCCTGGGGATCATGTACTACTACATCCCCAAGCAGGCCGAGCGCCCGGTGTATTCGTATCGCCTGTCGATCGTGCACTTCTGGGCCCTGATCTTCACCTACATGTGGGCCGGTCCTCACCACCTGCACTACACCGCGCTGCCCGACTGGGCCCAGTCGATCGGCATGATCTTCTCGCTGGTGCTGCTCGCGCCGAGCTGGGGCGGCATGATCAACGGCATCATGACCCTGTCGGGTGCCTGGCACAAACTGCGTGACGACCCGATCCTGAAGTTCCTCATCGTGTCGCTGTCGTTCTACGGCATGTCGACCTTCGAGGGCCCGATGATGTCGATCAAGACGGTCAACGCGCTGTCCCACTACACCGACTGGACCGTTGGCCACGTGCATTCCGGCGCGCTGGGCTGGGTCGGCCTGGTGTCGATGGGCGCCCTGTACTACCTGATCCCGCGCCTGTTCGGCCGCAAGGAGATGTACAGCGTGCGTGCCATCGAGCTGCACTTCTGGGTCGCCACCATCGGCATCGTGCTCTACATCGCCGCGATGTGGATCGCCGGCGTCATGCAGGGCCTGATGTGGCGCGCCACCAACCCCGACGGCACGCTGGTCTACAGCTTCGTCGAGAGCGTCAAGGCGACCTACCCCTTCTACGTGATCCGCGTGGCCGGTGGCCTGCTCTACCTGGGCGGCATGCTGATCATGGCCTGGAACACCGTGATGACCGTGCGCAACGGTCGTGTCGAGCCCGCGCCCATTCCCCTGGCTGCGGCCCACGCCTGAGGCGCAAGGAGCACAAGACATGGCAAACACACACAAGCCCGCCAGCGGTCACGAGAAGATCGAGACCAGCAACTTCCTGATGATCGTGCTGGTCCTGCTGACCGTCATCTGGGGTGGCATCGTCGAGATCGTGCCGCTGTTCTTCCAGCGTTCCACGACCCAGCCGGTCGAGGGCCTGAAGCCCTACACCTCGCTGCAGCTGGCCGGTCGCGACGTCTACATCCGCGAGGGTTGCTACAACTGTCACTCGCAGATGATCCGTCCCTTCCGCGCCGAGACGCTGCGCTATGGCGACTATTCCAAGGCCGGCGAGTTCGTCTACGACCACCCCTTCCAGTGGGGCTCCAAGCGCACCGGTCCCGACCTGCATCGCGTGGGCGGCAAGTACAGCGACGACTGGCACCGCATCCACCTGAACAACCCGCGTGACCTGGTGCCCGAGTCCAACATGCCGGCCTATCCGTGGCTCAACACCGCCATGGTCAATCCGGCCGACATGGCGCCGAAGCTGAAGGCGCTGCGCGTGGTGGGCGTGCCCTACAGCGACGACGAGATCGCCAAGGCCGGTGACGAGGTCAAGGGCAAGTCCGAGATGGATGCCGTCGTCGCCTACCTGCAGGTGATGGGCACGGCTGCGGCCGCCGCCGCTGCCGCGTCGAAGTGAGGAGCGCGAGATGGAATCCGATCTCAACACCCTGCGCAGCCTCGTGACCCTGCTGTCGTTCGCGGGCTTCCTGGCCATCGTGGTCTGGGCCTACTCGCGCCGCAATCGCTCATCCTTCGACGAGGCGGCCCAGCTGCCTTTCCTGGACGAGCCCGCCCTGCAAGCCAACAAGGGAGCCACCCATGAGTGACTTCGTCTCCAGCGGCTGGTCGCTGTTCGTGGCCGGCCTCACCATCGTGGGCCTGCTGCTCTGCCTGGTCCTGCTGATCATCGCCAGCCGCCGTCAGGTGATGGCCGAGGACAACACCACCGGTCACGTCTGGGACGGCGACCTGCGTGAGCTGAACAACCCGCTGCCGCGCTGGTGGATGGGCCTGTTCGTGATCACGGTGGTCTTCGCCGGCCTCTACCTGGCGCTCTACCCGGGGCTGGGCAGCGCCACCGGCACGCTCAAGTGGTCCAGCGTCGACCAGCTCCAGAAGGAGCAGGACAAGGCCAGGGAAGCACTGGCCAAGGTCTATGCGCAGTTCAACGACCAGCCGGTCGAGGCCCTGGCCGCCAACCCGCAGGCCATGGGCATCGGCGAGCGCCTGTTCGTCAACAACTGCGCCGGCTGCCACGGCTCCGACGGTCGCGGCAGCAAGGGCTTCCCGAACCTGGCCGACGGCGACTGGCTCGGCGGTGACGGTGGCCTGGACTACATCGCCAAGACCATTGCCGAAGGTCGCCAGGGCATGATGCCCCCGATGGCTGCGGCGGTCGGCACGCCCGAGGATGTCAAGAACGTCGCCAACTACGTGCTGAGCCTGTCGGGCAGCGCGCACAACAACATCGCCGCCCAGCTCGGCAAGGCGAAGTTCGGTGCCTGCGCGGCCTGCCACGGTGCGGATGGCAAGGGCCTCCAGGCGATGGGCGCGCCCAACCTGACCGACAAGGTCTGGCTGCACGGCTGGGGCGAGGACGCCATCATCGCGATGGTCAACGGCGGCAAGACCAACGTCATGCCGCCGCACGCCTCGCGCCTGACCGCCGAGCAGATCCGCGTGCTGGCCGCCTACGTCTGGAGCCTGTCGCACAAGGGCCCGAAGACCGCCTCGGCCGACCTGGTCACCACCCGCCAGTAAGCTGGCCTCGGGCCTGATTGCGGTGACGCGGCCGGGCCCGTCCACTTGTGAAGTTCCGCCACCCCTCATGAACGACAGCCCTGCGCCGGCGACGGCGAAAGCCGATCCTTCGGTGAAGATGGTCTCTCTCTACGAGAAGACCCGGAAGATCTACCCGAAGGCCGTCACGGGCCTGTTCGTCAGGTGGCGCTGGGCGCTGGTCTGGCTGACCCAGATCGTCTTCTACGGGCTGCCGTGGTTGAGCTGGAACGACCGCCAGGCGGTGCTGTTCGACCTCGGTTCACGGCGCTTCTACATCTTCGGCCTGGTGCTCTATCCGCAGGACTTCATCTACCTGACGGGCATCCTGATCGTCTCGGCCTACGCGCTGTTCCTGTTCACCGCGCTGGCCGGCCGGCTGTGGTGCGGCTATGCCTGCCCGCAGACCGTCTACACCGAGATCTTTCTCTGGTTCGAGAAGAAGTTCGAGGGCGACCGCGCCGCCCGCATGAAGCTCGATGCCGGTCCCTGGACCTTCGACAAGTGGCGGCGCAAGGGCGGCAAGCAACTGGCCTGGATCGGCTTCGCGCTGTGGACCGGCTTCACCTTCGTCGGCTACTTCACCCCGGTGCGTGAACTCGCCGCATCGGCCGTGACGCTGGGCTTCGGTCCCTGGGAATGGTTCTGGGTCCTGTTCTACGGCTTCGCCACCTACGGCAATGCCGGCTACATGCGCGAGCAGGTCTGCAAGTACATGTGTCCCTACGCGCGCTTCCAGAGCGCGATGTTCGACAAGGACACGCTCATCATCACCTACGACGCCGAACGCGGCGAGCCGCGTGGCTCGCGCAGCAGGAAGGCCGATCCGACGACGCTCGGCCTGGGTGCCTGCGTCGACTGCAACCTGTGCGTGCAGGTCTGCCCGACCGGCATCGACATCCGCAAGGGCCTGCAGTACGAATGCATCGGCTGCGCCGCCTGCGTCGACGTCTGCGACAGCGTGATGGACAAGATGGGCTATCCGCGTGGCCTCGTGCGCTACACCACCGAGAACGGCCTGGCCGCCGGCTGGAACCGGGCCCAGATGTGGCGGCGGGCGCTGCGTCCGCGTGTGCTGGTCTACACCGCCATCCTGTTCCTGATCGTGGCCGCGCTGGGCACCAGCCTGGCGCTGCGCTCGCCCTTCAAGGTTGACGTGGTGCGCGACCGGGCCTCGCTGGCGCGCATCGTCGACGATGGCGCGATCGAGAACGTCTACCGGCTGCAGGTCATGAACACGACCGAGTCGACGCAGACCTACCGCATCGAGGCTGGCGGCATCGAGGGCCTCAGGGCCACGCTCGACGGCGACCTGCGGGTGGGCCCGGCCGAGGCCCGCTGGGTCACCGTCGAGGTCCGGCTCGACGCGATGCATGCCCAGCGTGCCGGCTCCGGCAGCCACCCGATCCACTTCGACGTCCAGCGCCTGCCCGAAGGCGATGCCACGGCTCCCGTCAGCCTGCGCGAGAAGTCCACCTTCCTGGTGCCGCGCTGAGCGCGTCCCGCCGATCTTCAGGAGATCCACGATGTCCGCTACCCGTCCTGCCGTGAACGCGCCCGCTGCCGATCCGTCCCAACCGGGCCGTGACTGGTGGCGCGAGCCGATGATGTGGCTGGTGCTGGGCGGCCCCGCCGCCGTGATCGTCGCCGGCTTCGCGACCCTTGCGATCGCGATCACGCACCCCGATCCGGTGCTCGACACCCATGCCTCCAGCCAGGCCGCCGACGACGTCGACACGGCGCCCCATGCCGGCAACCTGCCGGCCATGCAGGCCCGCAACCATGCGGCGACGGGCGGCAAGCCCGCAGGCGACAAATGAACGCGAAGCTCGGCTCCGACGCGCCGGACGGCGCAGCGGACAGCGACTTCGACAGCTCCGAGCTGGGTGTCCCGGACGCAGCCGGCCCGACCGGCGCGGCCTTGTCGGGTTTCGGCCGCCGCGCGCTGGCCGTGCTGTGGCCGGCCTTCCTGATGGCCGGCGTGCTGGAGATGCTGGTGTTCGCCTTCGTCGACCCGCAGGCGCTGCACTGGCTGGGCGGGGCAGCGGTCGACATGGACCGCAAGGCGGTCTACTCGATCGCCTTCTTCCTGTTCTGGGTCGTGCTGGGCCTGTCCGGCGCGATCACCCAGCTGCTGCTGCGCGAACCCCTCGCCGAAGGCGAACTCGCCACCCGGCGGCGCTTCCCCTGAAGCGGGCATCGTCCGATGCAGACGTGAAAACGGCGACCCGCGGGTCGCCGTTCTGGATGCTGTGACGCGGTCAACGCCCGCCAGCCGGCGCCGGGCCGCCCCAAGGCGGCTGGCACCCCCTCGGGGGGTGGTCCCGGTAGGTCCGGGACCGGGGGCAATATCAGCAGGCGGCGCCGTTGACGACGCGTTGGAGCGCGTCCTGATCGAGGATCCGGATGTCGCGCTGCTTGACTTCGAGGATGCCCTCGTCCTGGAACTTCGAGAAGGTCCGGCTGACCGTCTCCAGCTTCAGGCCCAGGTAGCTGCCGATCTCCTCGCGCGTCATGCGCAGGACCAGCGCCGAGGCCGAGAAGCCGCGCGCCTGCAGGCGTTGCGTCAGGTTGAGCAGGAAGGCGGCCAGGCGCTCCTCGGCGCGCATGCTGCCCAGCAGCAGCATCACGCCGTGGTCGCGCACGATCTCTCGGCTCATGATCTTGTGGAACTGGTGCTGCAGCAGCGTGAACTCGCGCGACAGGTGCTCCAGCTGGCCGTACGGGATCATGCAGACCTGCGAATCCTCCAGCGCCACGGCATCGCAGGAATGGCGGTCGTTGCTGATGCCGTCCAGGCCGATCAGCTCGCCGGCCATCTGGAAGCCGGTGACCTGCTCGCGGCCGTCCGAGGCCGAGACGACCGTCTTGAAGAAACCGGTGCGCACGGCGTACAGGGCAGCGAAGTCGTCGCCGGCATGGAACAGCGCCTCGCCGCGCTTGACGCTGCGGCGCGTGCTGACGAGGGTGTCGAGCGAGGTCAGCTCGTCCTCGGACAGCCCGACGGGCAGGCACAACTCGCGCAGGTTGCAGGCCGAGCACGCCACCTTCAGCGCATTGAGCTGGGACGACGGGGTGGCGGAGGCTTCGTGGATCATGGTCCGGTTCCTGTTCGGTGGCGCACGCGCCACAGTATGCACGCCCAGCGCGCGACGCTTGGGTTGATACGGGTCGGGATGAAGGAATTCTTGATGAGGCCCCGCGCACTGGGCTTGAGGCAGGTCAAGACCGGACGGCTGCGGCGCGGCACAGTGGCGCTCCATGCACACGATGATCTCCGGTCAGGTGTCGCCCCAGGGCGTCACGTCCCTCCCGCTCCAGGCCTTCGACGCCGCTGCGGACGCCACGACCCAGGCGCCTGCGCTGAGCGACGAGCTGCTGCGGCGCATGGACCGGCCGGGACCGCGCTACACCTCCTACCCGACCGCCGACCGCTTCGTCGAGGCCTACACCGCCGACCACTACCGCCAGGCGCTCGAACAGCGTGCCAGCGGCGCCATCGGTGCCGCCGGCGGGCCGCTGTCGGTCTACGTGCACGTGCCGTTCTGCGAGTCGGTCTGCTACTACTGCGCCTGCAACAAGATCGTCACCAAGGACCACGGCCGCGCCAGCGCCTACATCGACGCGCTGGCCCGCGAGGCCGGGCTGGTCACCGACGTGCTGGGCCGCGGCCACTCGGTCACCCAGCTGCACTTCGGTGGCGGCACGCCGACCTTCCTCGACGACGGCGAGCTCGACCGCCTGATGGGCATCCTGCGCCAGCACTTCATGATCGAGCCGCGCGGCGAGTACTCGATCGAGATCGACCCGCGCACCGTCACCCGCGCACGCCTGAGGCACCTGGCCGACCTCGGCTTCAACCGCCTGTCCTACGGCGTGCAGGACTTCGATGCAGATGTGCAGAAGGCCGTGCACCGCGTCCAGCCCTTCGAGCAGGTCCAGGCCCTGATGGTCGATGCCCGCGACCTCGGCTTCCAGTCCATCAACGTCGACCTGATCTACGGCCTGCCGCGCCAGACGCCCGAGAGCTACGCGCGCACCATCCGCCAGGTCGCCTCGCTGCGGCCGGACCGCATCGCGATGTACGGCTACGCCCACCTGCCGCAGCGCTTCAAGCCGCAGCGCCGCATCGTCCCGGACGAGCTGCCCAGCGGCGCCGACCGCATCGGCATGCTGTCGCAGGCCATCAGCGGCTTCATCGCGCACGGCTACCAGTACATCGGCATGGACCACTTCGCGCTGCCCGAGGATTCGCTCGCGCAGGCCAAGCGCCAGGGCCGGCTGCATCGCAATTTCCAGGGCTACAGCACGCAGGCCGACAGCGACCTGATCGCGCTGGGCGTGTCGGCCATCGGCCGGGTCGGCGCGACCTACAGCCAGAACGCCAAGACGCTGGACGAGTACTACGACGCGCTCAACCGCAACGAGCTGCCGATCGTGCGCGGCCTGGCCCTGACCCGCGACGACCTGGTGCGCCGGGCCGTGATCATGGCCATCATGTGCCACGGCAGGCTGAGCTTCGAATCGGTCTCGCTGGCCCACCTGATCGACGTGAAGACGTATTTCGCGGCCGAGCTGGACGCGATCCGCGAACTCGCCGACGACGGCCTGCTGAGCCTCGACGCCGACGGCTTCGAGCTGACGCCGCTGGGCTGGTACTTCGTCCGTTCGGTGGCCATGGTGTTCGACAAGCACCTGCGGGCCGACCTGTCGCGCGAGCGCTTCTCGCGCGTGATCTGAGCCCCGTCCGCACCAGCCACCCGGCGCGCGCCATCGGGCCGGCCGGGCCGCTAAGCTGCCGCCCATGAGCCTCACCCTCGCTGCCGCCGCCGCCCTGATGGGCCTGGCCGGCTCGCTGCACTGCGCCGGCATGTGCAGCGCGGCCTGCACCGCCGTGGCGGGTCGCTGCACCCCGCAGCGGCCGGGGCAGGGCACCACCGCAGTGCTGGCCGGGCGCCTGGTCGCCTATGCGGCGGCCGGCGCGGCCGTGGCCTCGGCTGCGGCCGGCCTGCGCTGGCTCGGCGAGGGCGTCGGCTGGCTGCGGCCGGTCTGGTCGGCTCTGCAGATGGCCTTGCTGTTCCTTGGCCTGTGGCTGCTGGTGCGTGGCCGCATGCCGGCGGCGGTGCAGGGCTGGATCGAGTCGCTCGGCCAGCCGCGCACGCCCGATCAGGTCGGCGAGGGTGGCTGGCAGCCCGTGCGCCTGGAGCGACGCCTGGATGGCGGCCTGAAGGCCGGTGCGCTGGGCCTGCTCTGGCCGGTCATCCCCTGCGGCCTGTTGCACGGCGCGCTGCTGGTGGCCTCGATGGCCTCGGGCGCGCTGGCCGGGGCGGGTGTCATGGCCGCCTTCGCGCTGACCAGCAGCGTCGGCCTGGTCGCCGGTCCGGCCTTGTGGTTCCGCCTGCGCCCCTGGCTGCGCAGGCGTCGGGCGGACGCCGCGATGGCCGATCCGGCCGGACCGGCTGGACCGGCTGGTGGCGTCGCGTCGCTCGACGACGGCGGCGCGCTGGCCCTGCGTCTGGCCGGCGCGATGCTCGTCGCCAGCGTCGGCTGGACCCTCGGCCACGGCCTGCTCGAACCCCTGCAGGCCTGGTGTGCCTGAGCACGACAAGCCTGACGCGTGCTCGACCCGGGCCTGATCCACGCGTCCACGGCGGGCACGTGACTTGCACGCTCTGCGCCCGCGCATCGTGTGCAGGGCAACGGCCTGTCAAGTCCATGACAGAGTGCCTGACCTAGAATCGCTTTCCCCTGAGAAACCACCCTACCGAATCACACGGAGTCGGCCACATGTACCAACACATCCAGGTGCCCGCCGGGGGCCAGAAGATCACCGTCAACGCGGACTTCTCGCTCAACGTCCCCAGCAACCCCATCATTCCCTACATCGAGGGTGACGGCACCGGTTTCGACATCACGCCCGTCATGCTGAAGGTGGTCGACGCCGCCGTCGCCAAGGCCTACGGCGGCGCCCGCAAGATCCACTGGATGGAGATCTACGCCGGCGAGAAGGCTACCAAGGTCTACGGCCCGGACGTGTGGCTGCCCGCCGAATCGCTCGAGGTCCTGAAGGACTACGTCGTGTCGATCAAGGGCCCGCTGACCACCCCGGTCGGTGGCGGCATCCGCTCGCTGAACGTCGCGCTGCGCCAGGAACTGGACCTCTACGTCTGCCTGCGCCCGGTGCAGTACTTCAAGGGCGTGCCCTCGCCGGTGAAGGAACCCGAGAAGATCAACATGGTCATCTTCCGCGAGAACTCGGAAGACATCTACGCCGGCGTCGAGTGGGAAGCCGAGAGCGAGAAGGCCAAGAAGGTCATCAAGTTCCTGATCGAGGACATGGGCGTCAAGAAGATCCGCTTCCCCGACACCTCGGGCATCGGCATCAAGCCCGTCTCGCGCGAAGGCACCGAGCGCCTGGTGCGCAAGGCGATCCAGTACGCGATCGACAACGACAAGCCCAACGTGACCATCGTGCACAAGGGCAACATCATGAAGTTCACCGAAGGTGGCTTCCGTGACTGGTCGTATGCGCTGGCCCAGCGCGAGTTCGGCGCCGAACTGATCGACGGCGGCCCGTGGTGCAAGTTCAAGAACCCGAAGACGGGTCGCGAGATCACCGTCAAGGACTCGATCGCCGACGCCTTCCTGCAGCAGATCCTGCTGCGCCCGGCCGAGTACAGCGTGATCGCCACGCTGAACCTCAACGGCGACTACATCTCCGACGCGCTGGCCGCCCAGGTCGGTGGCATCGGCATCGCCCCCGGCGCCAACCTGTCGGACTCGATCGCCTGCTTCGAGGCCACCCACGGCACCGCGCCGAAGTACGCCGGCAAGGACTACGTCAACCCCGGCTCCGAGATCCTCTCGGCCGAGATGATGCTGCGCCACATGGGCTGGACCGAAGCCGCCGACCTGATCATCGCGTCGATGGAACGCTCGATCGCCAGCAAGAAGGTCACCTACGACTTCGCCCGCCTGATGGACGGCGCGACCCAGGTGTCCTGCTCGGGCTTCGGCCAGGTCATGATCGACCACATGTGATGCCCGCATGACGCATCACGGGACGTCCCCGGACGTCCCGCGTGGCGGTTCCAGGAACCCCGGTTCGTTGATTCGACCGGGGTTTCTTGCGTTTGGGGGTGCGGCGTGCGTCGGGCGGCTTGAAGCCAGGTCTCAGCCCCCGACGCGCTTGACCCGGTGCCCCGACTCGGTCAACCAGGTCATCACGCGTTCGACATGGTCCCCCTGCACCTCGATCACGCCGTCCTTCGTGGTGCCGCCGGCGCCGCAGGCCGCACGCAGCTGCTTGGCGGTGGCGGCCAGCGCCACGGCATCCAGCGTCAGGCCTCGCACCACGGTCACGGTCTTGCCGCCGCGGCCAGTCTTCTCGCGGCTGACGCGCACGATGCCGTCGCCCGCGGGCATGGGCATGGCGGCCTTGCAGGTGCAGGCCGCCAGCGACTGGCGGCAGGCAGGGCAGGTGCGTCCAAGATCGGTGCTGTAGACAAGGGCCATGGCGTCAGATCGTACAAGTGCGGCGGGGTGGCCTGCTGGTCATCGGCTCCGGCCTGATCGACCTGGTGCGGCTCGACGACGATGTCGTCGCCCACCTGCACAAGACAGGCGCCTTGCTGCCGACGCCGATCGAACGGCTGCGCCGGATGAACCCGCTGTCCATCGAGCTGGACAAGCGCTACAAGTTCGGCATCACCCCGGAGCCGCTGCCCTTCGCCATGAACAACCCGCACATGATTGGCGACATCGCCGTGGACATCTGGGACCGCAAGAGCCTGGCCGGCTGCTGCGCGGTGGGCGAGGCGGCCGGCACCCACGGGGTCACGCGCCCCGGCGGTGCGGCGCGGAACGACGGCCAGGTCTTCGGCAGGCGCTGCACCGAGCACATCGCGTCGCGTCCTTCCCAGGCAAGGCCCGAGCCCTTGCCAGAGGAGCTGATCGGCCCTGGACGAAGCCCGTTGGCTGAGTGCGCTGGACATCTGCATCGGCCGCGGTGGTGGCCGCGGTGGTGGCCGCCGGGGCACCCGCACCCTCCGTTCCTCCGAGGGCGACCAGGTGCCGCAGCGCCGCCTCGGCCCGATCGACGACACCAACGTGCAGGAGTGACGCGATGACACCGGACTCCCAGACACGGCGCTGGTCGCATCGACACGTGCTCGGCATCGGCGAGGCGATGGTCGAGTTCGCGTCCACCGGCGGCGACACCTACCGCCGCGGCTTTGCCGGCGACACCCTCAACACCGCCTGGTACCTGGCTCAGCTGTTGAGCCAGCCCGGCGATGCACCCGACCGCGTCGGCTACTACACCCACGTCGGCCAGGACCTGTTCTCGGACCAGCTGCTGGCCTTCATCGAGGCCAGCCACCTCGATGCCCGCCGGATCGTGCGTGCGGCCGACCGCAGCCTCGGCCTCTACGTCATCCACCTGACCGGGGCCGAGCGCCATTTCAGCTACTGGCGCGACACCTCGGCCGCGCGCCGGCTGGCCGACGACCTCGACGGCCTGCGGGCCGCGACGCGCGACTGCGGCCTGATCCATGTCTCCGGCATCACGCTGGCGGTGATCGGCGCGACCGGTCGGCGTCATCTGCTGCAGGCCCTGCGCGAGGCCCGCCGTGCGGGCGCGGTGGTGTCCTTCGACCCGAACGTGCGGCCTCGCCTGTGGCCGGATCCGGCCGAGCTGAAGACCGCCATGCAGGAAATCCTGGCGGTCGTCGACATCGCCTTGCCCAGCTTCGACGACGAGGCGGCGCTGTGGGGCGATGCGGACCCGCAGGCCACGCTGAGCCGGCTGGAGCAGGCCGGCGTGCAGGAGATCGTGGTCAAGAACGGGGCCGGGGATGTGGCCTGTTCCTGGTCCGGGCGGCGCGAGGTTTTCCCCACGCCACCGATCGACCACGTGATCGACACCACCGGCGCCGGGGATTCGTTCAACGCCGGCTATCTGGCGGGCCGCCTCGTGGGACTGCCGATGTCGCAGGCCTGCCGCATCGGACAGCGGCTGGCCGGCATCGTCATCGGCCACTACGGCGCGCTGGCGCCGGTGGACGCGCTCGACGACGTGCGTGCCGTGATCCGGTCCGCTGCCGGCAAGGTCTGAGTCCTTCATGACCGCCAACCATCCCATGCGGAGGTCGCGGTCGGTCTTCGGGGCGACGGAAGTCCGGCGCGACGGCCTGCGCTGGTACGCCAGGCTGGCCGACCTCGACGTGGCACTGCCCGCCATCTGCCGCGTCTGCCACTTCCAGTGGGCCACTGGCCGGGGCGGGTCCTGGAGCCATGTCGACGCGAAGGTGGCGCTCGGGCTTGAACCGAGCCTCAGCCTTGCTCGGCTCCGCGCGCCCGACCGTCACGGCACGATCAGCGCGCGGTCGGCGGTGAGGTCGTGGTGGCGTCCCAAAGTTCATCGGCCGACTTCGGATCGACCAGCTGCGGGTGCTGATCGATCGTCTGGGACGAGCGGGTGAGCCACAGCCGCTGCGGCGGTTCGACCAAGCGGCGGTTGACCCACTGCTCGACCCGCGACACGCTGGCCTTGGGCAGCGGCTCGGTGGCCAGCAGCGGCTGGACCGGCAGCGGCCCGACCTTGAGGGCATCGATCAGTCGGTCGAGCAGATCCAGTTCGTGATCCATAACGGCCAGCACCAGGCCCTCGCGCGGCGGCAGCGGCCAGCCCTCGGTGATCGAGGCATGACGAGGCCCGACCACGATGGCAAGGCGCCAGTTGTTGCTCATCCCGACGATGGGGCTCAGGCGTTCATCTTTGCCGCGCAGGACGATGGTGACGTTGCGCAGCTTCTTGACCACGTCGTCCTGCAAGGCCGGGTCCAGCGTCCGCAGGCCCAGCCGCTCCAGCGCCCGCATCAACAGTTGCTCGCGCAGTTCGTCGTCCCAGGCTTCTTGCATCGATGGCGGGGACTCGCGCAGGGCGTGTGCCGCCACCCGCGTCCATTGCCTCAGGGTGGCACGCTCGGGGCGCAACGGCAGGTACAAGGCCGGGCCGAACCCGAGCAACTCGCAGATGACCTCCGCACCCCCAGCCGCGGGTGCGACCGTTGACGGTTCGGTCCCAGCCGCCGCACGTTCGACGGCGCTGCGCCAGGCCAGTCGTCCGAAGGCGTGCTGCTGAACGTGGATGGCCGTGACCGCCTCACGTCCCGCGCCGCTGGCCAAGCCGGTCTGTTCCGGCAGCGAACGGCCCCTCGGCTGGCGCCAAGAGGCCAATGTCGGCCGACGGACGACCACGGGCTCGCTGCGGCCGATGGATGGCGACGTGATGGGGGGAGGCATGTCCATCAGATCGCCCCAGAGGGCCTTGAGCCGGTGGGTCAGTTCCGGCAGGTCGACCTCGTTGCAACGCAGGCCGTTGGAGAGGACCGACAGGGCCTGTTCCCAGTCGGCCAACGAGGGCAGGCGGGCCGCCTGAGGAACGGGCCATGGCGTCGGCTGCGGCCCGGGCGGCACGCTGTCCCAACCTGCCCGCATGCCGGCCAGGAAGGCGGCCAGATGCAGGGCGCGGTGCACCACCTCGGCGGTTTCGGCGCGGCAGATCATGTCGGCGTAGCTGCGCACCATCTGGGCGTCGCGGTAGACCTCTTCGAGCGAACCCAATCCCCGGGCAGCCCGCTGCAGGTTGTCGATGGCCTGCGCCACGCTCGACCACGATGGTGTTGTCGGCAGCAGCCGGTAGCGGTCGGCGAGGTCTTCCAGGGGGCGCCAGGGCATCGCGGGGGTGGTCGATCCGGGCCGCGCAGCGGCCGACATGGCACGCCGCACGGTGCCCTCGATCGCACGGATGCAGCGCAGCGCCGGCCGGCTGGTGGCGACGATCATGTCCAGCGACGCATGCCACGCCGATCGGGGGAAGGCCGACTCGCGCCAACGGAAGCGCAGGCTGCCCACCCGGTGCGCCGACGCCGGCCCCGAGCGCGCGTCGGTCGTTGCCGCTGTCGTTGCCATTGCCAGCTCCTCTTCCCTCAGCGGTGCCTTGTCGCCGACCAGCAGGGCGTCGAACAGCGCCTGGTCCGGGTCGGCCAGCCCGAGCTTCTTCCATCGCGGTGCGACGTCGCGCTGCCAGCGCCGTTCGATCTCGGCCTTGCTGCAGGCCGGCGTCAAGGTCCTGGCGACCCCGGCGGCGATGCCCAGCAGCCACTTCACCTCCTCGTCGGACAGCGGGACGGTGGGCATCGTCGCGGGCTGCTGCTCGGTCCGGGTCTCGTGGCGGTCTTCCTCCAGGTTCATGCGCTGCACGAGGTAGCGCCGGAAGTCATCCAGCCCGTTGCTGGAGAGATCGATCGCCGCCGTCGTGTCCGATCCGGGCCGGCGGTCGACCTCCAGGCGCTGCCGCGACAGGAAGTAGGCCGCGTCCATCAGGGCCATCAACAGGCGCGGCCGGCTGTGCAGCATCGGGCTTTGCTGTGCGCTGGCCAAGGCGAGCTCGAGGGCCACCTGCAGCGTGATGTCCATCAGGTACTGCGGATCCGAACGCAGACCCGGCGGAATCGCCAGCAGGTCGTCGGCGCCGCGCCAGGATTCCAGCAGCCGGTTCAAGGCCAGGGCGTTGAGCTGCGAGCGCTGCAGCAGCACCCAGCGCACCAGTTGCCTGTCGAGCCGATCGCTTTCGGTGGTCGACTCGCCTGCGGTGGCGGACACGAGTTCCAGCCGCTCGTCGAGGTACTTGTGCATCTCCTCGGGCATGTACACCACGAAGATGCGGTGCGAGAAGTAGGAATAGTTGCGGCCGTAGACCGACCGCCGAGGCGACGCTGCGGGCTGGGACATCAGCGCACCGCCAGGGCGCCGGCGCGCTCCTGTTCCTCGCGCACATGCAGCTGTTCGTAGAAGCCGCGGTCCGTCAGCAGGCAGGTGAAGGCCCTTTCCGCAAAGAGTTTCTTCATCGTGTCCAGCAACTCGTGGATGTGGTCGTACAGGTCATCGACCTTGTCGAGTTCATCGACCACGAAGACCGGTGCCAGTCCAGCGGCGAGCAGGCGCTCGAACAACTCGGGCATCACCCGATGCAGGGTCTTGGTGCTGAGGTCGGGCAGAAAGGTCCGGTCGATCTTGCGTTCCTGGTTCAACGACGTGGTCGTGTTGACCTTGAACATCATCCCGGACCCGAACGCGACCAGGATGCCGACCCACAGGGCGGCCAGCGGATGTCCTGCCGCGACGGTGGCGCCGCCGGCAAGACCGCCGGCGGTCAGCGCGCTCAGTGGCTTGACCAGCTCGACCCAGCGCAGGTCGACACCGCCTTGCGTCTCGCGCTTGCGGCCCTGGCTCCTGCCCTGGGTCTCGCTCTCTTCAAGCTTGCCGGAAATGCGCTGGTAGACATGGCTGACGCCGCTCAGCGCGACCATCTCGCGCAGTCCCTGCTGCGGTCCCAGGAGGTGCCCGGCGTTGAACAGCACCCCGTCGCGTTCGGCACCCGCGACCCGCCAGAAGTCCGCCAGTCGTGCGGCGGGCGGGGCCTCCGGCAGCTCGATCTGGAACCGCGCGGCCAGCTCGGCCAACTCATCGGCATCGGCGGCCCTCCGCTCATGTCGCTGCCTGGCCAACAGGTGGAAACGATCGCTGTATTCCTTGGCGACCGCCTGGTGCAGGGCTTGCGCCACCTGGATCAAGGCGCGTTGCTGGATGCCCTCGGCACTGCCTGCCTGCCCATCACCGGGTTCGAAGATCAGCGGGCCGTGTACATAGACCGGCAGCGGTTTGTAGCGCACCTCATGGCGCAGCGCCTGCTTCTGGTGATCCAGGATCACGTGGTCGACCATCGTGGTCTTGCCGGCACCGCGATGACCGGCGATCAGGAACGAGCGCCCGCGGACCAGGCCATCGCAGTAGCGCGTCATCTCGTGGCTGAGCACACTGGCCGCTTGAGACGGGGCCAGGATGACGGATTCGATCGGCCGCAGGCGGGGGTGCGGCGGTGTATCGGTACGGGCTGCCGTGCTGAGCGGCTCGGCGATGCGCTTGAGGCGGACCGGCATGACCTAGACCTTCTTCCTGACGGCAGGCTCATGGCCTGATCCTGTGGCCGGCTCGGTGGCCGGCTCATCCGCCACCCTGTACGGCTCTTCGGTAACCCGGGCCGCCTCCATCGTCAGCATCAGCGCCACGACGGCGAGCACGCCGCAAACCAGCAGATACGCCAGCGCGGGCGAGACGCGCCAGCCGCTGTCCGCGCCACCGAAGCCGCCCCAATGGCGACGGAAACGCAGCCCCTCGCGCAGGCGGGCCTCGATGCCAGCGGCCAGGCCGGCCACCACGGCACCGCCGCCCAGCACCAGCGCCAGCTGGCGAGCCCACTGGGCATGTGCTTCCCGTGCCAGCTGCTGGCGCAGCGCCAGTTCAAGGCCGGGGCTGCTGCGTCTGGACGGCGGCATGCCCGCTGCCGTGCTCGCTGCCATGCTCTCTGGTGTCGATGCAGCGTGCGTGGCTGCGGCGACGGCGGCAGCGCTGGATGCCGCGACGGCGGTGGCAAGCGCGGTCGGTGCAGACGAAGCCGCCGGTGAGACCGATGGCGTCGCGCAACCTGCACGGCCAGAGACTGCCGGACCTGCCGAACCTGCTGGTCGAGCCGAGCTGCTGGTGCGGGTCACGGGCCGTGCTGCGGTGACGCAGTCGCAGGCCTTCGTGTCGACCGGCGAGGCCGCATCGCCGGCGGCCGCCACCGACGCGGCCAGCATGGTCCCCAGGAACCAAGCTCCGAGGTGGATGCGCCCATGCTGCCGATCCGATCGTGGGTTCAAGGCAAGAGTCCTCATCGTCATCGGTTGCGGATGGCCACCGGCCAGCGGGCGGGGTCCTGGAGAACGCACTGTCGGGCCGACCGCTCCGGTGTGTCATCGGCAACATTGAGGGCGCAGCGACCACGCATGGTGCGGCGACCCGCCCGGCCCTCCGGTCGCACCGTCCGTCACCTTGGTGATGCGACCTCAGCCCTTCGGCGAGCACGATCGACGTCATCGCATGGTCCTGTCGACCGTGCGCCAGCCAGGAGCAGCCCCATGATCGACATCGACGACATCCTGCGTGCGGCATCGGTTCCCGATCTGCACCGCGCCAGCCTCAAGGACCATCTGGAGAAGATCCGGTTTGGCACCGTGGTGCGCATCCTCGTGGTGGTGGACTCGGAGGTCTCCACCACGCCGGGCGTGGGCTTCGGCATCCGGCGCGTGATCGACGAGATCCGCGCGGCCCGCGTGGGTTGCATGCGCTTCGACGTCGACATCGCCCGACGTGATGCGCTGCCCTCCCGGATCGTCGCGGTGCCCGACGGCACCGGTGCGCGCTACACGGGTTTCCGCTTCGACATGAAGCAGGTCGACGGCGTCACGCCGGTGCTGCACCAATACCGGCAGGTGTGGTGCTTCGGCTTCAAGCCCGACAACGCGGGTCTCGACGATGGTCGGATCTTGCAGGCCAGCGCCTTTCCGGCCAGCGACGCCGAGCTGGCCGTGCTCAGCCACTGGATGGACCATCACAAGGGCGGCGTCTTCGCCACCGGCGACCATGACTACCTCGGCGCGTCGATGTGCCACCGCATCCCTCGCGTGCGCACCATGCGACGCTGGACGAACGCCGACGGCGTGCCACCGATCGGCGGTCCCGACCGCATCGATACGCTGCGCCCAGGCACGGAACCCCTGGGCAACGCGGTCGATCAGGAGGACCTGACGGTGCAGCCGATCCAGTGGACGGTCTGGTCGTCCATCCGGCTGGGCTATCTCCGGCGGCTCGCTCGACCGCACCCGGTGCTCTGCCACCCGACACTGGGCCCGATCGACGTCATGCCCGACCATGCCCACGAAGGCCTGTGCGTGGACACGCCCGATGTCGCCGCAGGCGGCAGCTACGACTTCGACGGCAGCGGGGCCCAGCCCGAATACCCCGATGCCGCCGACGGCAGTCCGGTGCGGCCGCTCGTCATTGCCTACGGCAGCACGCTCAGCGGCGCGACGGTGAACTTCGAGAAGGGCTACCAGCCGGCGCGGGCGCGTTTCCCCATGATCAGCGTCTACGACGGCCACCGCGCCCAGCGTGGGCGCGTCGCGGTCGATTCGACGTGGCACCACTGGATGAACATCAACATCGACAACATGGCCGTCGCCAACGGAGAGACCTGGTCCAAGATCCGGCGCTACTTCGTCAATCTGGCGGTGTGGCTGAACCCGCCCGGCACATCGACGCGTTGCCTGTTCGATGACCTGGTGATCGCGCAGCTCGGTTATCTGGGGCTGCAGGAGTTCTCGCCGCGGCTGACGGTGCGTGAATTGGGCACTGGCTTCAAGCGCCACCTGGTGCGCCTGTACGGTCCCTGCTGGGTCACGCAGTGGCTGTTCGACTGGTTCCAACTCCTGGAGCCCAGGCATCGACTTGAACTGTTCGACCTGGAAGTGCGCCCACCCAGGGGCGACATCCCCTGGCCGCCGCCCGAGCCTTGCCTGAGCTGCCCGCCACTGGCGGCGATCGAGGACCAGGTGCTCGGCGGCATCGTGCGTGCGACCCTGCCATGGGCGACCGAGATGCGGGCCCGACTCACGGTTGGCAAGCCACTGGGTGGCGACTTCCGGGAGCAGGTCGACAAGCTGGCGGCCGATGGCACGGGCAAGGCGATGAGCGAATTCGTGCGTGAGTGGACGGCCGACCACAAGCGCATTCAAGGCTTGCTCAAGCCGCTGGCCTGAATCGGGCCGCCTGCGGCGCGTCAGCGCCGCAGGCGGCCCGCTGCGCGTCCGTTCCTGCGTGCGTGGTTCGTCGGAACGCCGGGTCGGCGGCTGGCGTTGCGCAGGTCCCTGCGGTGCGGCATGTGCCGTCGGTGCCGCAGCACCGACGACGCTTCAGGGCCGGCCACTCCAGTGCGCCTGTGCGCGTTCAAAGGCGAGGGCACCCACCTTGCGACCCAGTGCCAACCCGGCGGCATTGCCTTCGTAGAAGTGGATGCCGCCATACAGGCGTGACTCACCGGCCTCGTCCGCCGCTGCACTGAAGGTGCGCCAACTCAGGGTGGTGCCTGCCGCGCTGGCCAGGCCGGGCTCCACCCGCAGGGGTCCGGGCTGGGTGTAGCTGCCGCCGAAGGCGTCGCTGCCGGTGTAGCGACGCAGCACCTCGGCCGCGGCGGCCGAGAAGCCGCTGTGACCCGACACGAATTCCGGGAACGGCGGCGTCGGGAAGGTGCTGACCTGGTACGGCCGCCACGCCTCGCCGTCGATGGTCGCCTCGGTGGTGCCGGTCCAGCCACGGATGCGCTTGCCACGGAACAGGTGACGGATGGCGGTGACCGGCCGCACATGGTCGTCGTGGCGCTTGCATTCCCACACCGCGATGGCCGCGTCGTGGATGGCGTTGGCCAGGGCGAAGAACATCTTCACGTCCTGCTCCAGCGTGTGGCTGTCGCGCGCAGAGACGATGGCGGCGAACAGTTCCCAGTGCCCGGGCGGCAGCTCGGAGCTGGGGCCGTCTGCCCAGTACTCGGCGGTCACCTTCTGCCTCACGTTCAGGCCGTCCTGCACCGCCACCACGTGCTTGGCCTGGTCCAGAAAACCTTGCGAGGTGATGGGCAAGGGCGCCGACGGCCTGAACTGCCCGGCCGACGCGAGCGCGAAGGGTTTCACGCCCGCCCATTGCGGGCCGATCCTGTTGCGCTCGGCCCCGACGCCGACGACGCCGACGACGCCGATGTGGCGAACCGCTTCGAGCGCAGCCTGCGCCCAGTTGACCGACAGCGTAGGCATGCGGCTCCCCGGTGGAAAAGTTGTCCTTGGGTTTCCACTCTAGATGCAGGCCGTGGCAGCACCGTCCTCTCGATGTGGGATGGCCGACGCCCATCGTTCAGGTGAGGGCATGGGCCCGCCTGACGCGTGTCCGGGCCCGCTCGGCCGCAGCACGCCTCCGCCAGGGATCGGGCAGCAACCCGGTCAGTCCGGCTTGATCTTGGCGCGGGCCACCACCGCCTTCCAGCGGGTCTGCTCCGCCGCGATGAAGCGGGCGAACTCGGCCGGGGTGCCGCCGACCGCGATGGCCGCGTCGGCGCTGAGCTTCTCGGTCGCGGCGGGCTGCCGGACGGCTGAGGTGGCCGCCGCGGCGAGCTTGTCGATCGCGGCCGCGGGCAGGCTGGACGGTGCCAGCAGGCCATACCACTGGGTCATCTCGAAACCGGGGTAGCCCTGCTCGGCAACGGTCGGCACATCGGGCAGTTGCGCGATGCGGGTGGTCGTGCCGGTGGCGATGCAGCGCAGCTTGCCGGCCTTGATGAAGGACATGACGGCCGGCGCGCCGACCGAGGCGGCGTCCAGTCGGCCGGCCAGCAGATCGGTCAGCTGCGGACTGGTGCCGCGGTAGGGCACGTGCAGGATGAAGGTCTCGCTGGCCATCTTCAGGTATTCCATCGCCAGATGGCCGGCGCTGCCATTGCCGGCCGAGCCGTAGTTCAGACGGCCCGGGTTCTTCTTCGCGTAGGCGATGAACTCGCGCAGGTTGTTCACCGGCAGGTCCGGCCTGACGAGGTAGAGGCTGGGCACCTTGGCCAGCAACGAGATCGGCTTGAAGTCCTTCACCGGGTCATAGGGCAGCTTGTCGAAGATGTACGGGTTCACGGCCAGCGTGCCGATGTGGCCGAGGATCAGCGTGTGCTGGTCGTCGGCACGTGCGACCTCCTGCATCGCGACATTGCCGGCGCCGCCGGGCTTGTTGTCGACGAAGACCGACTGGCCCAGGGCCTTGCCCAGCTCCACGGCGGTCGTGCGCGCGACGATCTCGCTGCTGCCGCCCGGTGCGAAGGGCACGACGAAACGGATCGCCTTGGACGGCCAGGCCGTGCCCTGCGCCGGGGCCAGGCTGGGCAAGACCAGGCCGGCCCCGAGGCCGGCGTTGCGGGCCAGCCATGCGCGGCGGTTGAGGCTCATGTCGTGGGGGTTCATGGTGGTCCTGGGTCGTAGAGGTGGAGGGGATGCCGGCGCAGGATCGCGTCGGAGAGGGCGTCGCCCAGCACGTCGTGGATGGGCGCCAGGTTCGATCGATACGTGGGCAGGCGGTCGGCCGGGAAGCTGGTGTGCGGCCAGTCCGAGCCCCACACGCAGCGCGGCCCGAACATCGTGGCGACGCGCTGGAGGTGCGCATGCAGCGCGTCATAGGGTGCTGTCGCGCCCAGCCGATACCAGCCCGAGAGCTTGACCCAGGCGCCCTGCGCGGCCAGCGACCGGGCGGCTTCCCAGGCCGGGTGCGAGGCCGGCAACTGCGCCTGCAGGCCAGCCAGGTGATCGAGCACGAAAGGCAGCCCGCAAGCGGCCTGCCACCCGACCAGCCGCGGCAGGTCGTCGGCCCGCACGTACCACTGCAGGTGCCAGCCACGTTCGCGCAGGCGCGGGGCCAGGCGTGCCAGCTCGGACGCCACGTCGCCCGCATGGCCTGCCGGCGAGACGAGGTTCAGGCGCACGCCGCGCACGCCGGCCGCGTGCAGGCGATCGAGCAGGGCATCGCTCGCCTCCGGATCGATGACCGCGACGCCCCGGTGGCGACCCGGCTCGGCCTCCAGCGCCGCCAGCATCACCGAGTTGTCGGTGCCGTAGACGCTGGGCTGGACCAGCACCAGGTGACCGATGCCGTGCGCGCCGGCCTGGGCCTCGATCTCGGCCAGCGTCCGGTGCTGCGGCCGGTAGTGGCCGGGCCGCACCGGTGCCTGTGCGTCGAAGACGTGGACATGGCAGTCCCAGCCACCGGCCGGGCTTGCCGGTGGCGGACGCGGCGTGGGATCGGCTGCGCTCATTCGCGCGTGATGCGCCGTTCGCGCACGATGCGGGCCCACAGGCCCTGCTGCGCGCGCAGGAAGGTCTCGGCCTCCTTCTCGCCGCCGCCGAAGACCTCGCCGCCCAGGGCGCGGATGCGGCCCAGCACCTCGGGATCGTCCATGGCCTTGCGGATCGCGGCCGCCAGCCGGGCGCGCACGGCGGGTGGCACGCCGGCAGGCGCCAGCACCGGGTTCCACTCGAGCACCTCGTAGCCCTTCAGGCCGGTCTCGTCCAGGCTGGGCACGGCCGGCAGCACGCGCGAGCGCAGCCGCGAGGTGACCGCGAGCGGCCGCAGCTTGCCGGACTGGATGTGCGCCAGCGACGAGGCCACGTTGGCGAAGAACAGCGGCACCTGTCCGCTGATCACGTCGTTGAGCGCCGGGCCGCCGCCCCGGTAGGGGATGTGCGACATCTCGACCTGGGCCATGGCCTCGAACATCGCCCCGGCCAGATGCTGGGCCGAGCCATTGCCCGACGAGGCGTAGGCCAGCGTGCCAGGCCGGGCGCGGGCCAGCCGCAGCACGTCGGCGACCGATCGGGCCTCGAAGCTGGCGGTACACACCAGCACGTTCGGGAACAGCGCCAGCACGCCCAGCGGTGCGAAGGCCGTCGCGGTGTCGTAGGGCAGCTTGTCGAACAGGGCCGGGTTGACGGCGAACGACGAGGCATCGAGCAGCAGCGTCGCGCCGTCCGGCGTGGCGCGGGCGACCTGGCCGGCGGCGACCGTGCCGCTGGCGCCGGGCTTGTTGTCGACCACCACCGGCTGGCCCAGCGCGTCGGACAGGCGTGGTGCGATCAGGCGTGCCATCGCGTCGGCCCCGCCGCCGGCCGGGTAGCTGACCACCAGCGAGATCGGCTTGCCACCGGCGATGTCAGCGGCGGCCAGGGCCCGGCCCACCGGTGCCGCGAGCAGGGCCGCGCCCGTTGCCAGCAGGCTGCGGCGGCGATGGAAGTTCGTCGTGTTCATCGGCATCCTCAGGTGATCGAGACGGTGTAGTGGAAGGCGTGGGCATCGCCTCGGGTGGTGCGCCATTCGACGCAGCGACCGGCCAGGTCGTAGGCCTGGCGCTGCACGCGGGCACAGGGGTGGCCGGCCGGCAGCTGCAGCGCCCGTGCCTGGGCGGCGCCCAGGTTGCCGAAGCCGATCGTGTCGACGGCCCGGTGCACGTGGACGCCGCAGCGTTCGGCATAGAGCGGGTAGAGCAGGTCGCCCCAGGCGGCGGCGTCGCCGTCGGCCAGCGCCTGGAAGGCCGGCAGCGGCAACCAGATCTCTTCCAGCAGGGCGGGCTGCCCGCCCACCGAGCGCAGTCGCTTCAGCCGCAGCGCGGGCTCACCCGGTCCGCACGCCAGCGCGCGGGCCACCTCGGCCGGCGCGGCGAGCACGTCGCGGGCCAGGATGCGCGAGCGCGGCGCCTCCCGCTCGTCCGCGCCGAAGCGGAAGAAGCGCAGCATCGGCGCGCCGCTCAGACCCTGCCGGACAAAGGTGCCGCGGCCGTGGACCCGTTCGAGCAGCCCCTGTTCGGCCAGCAGGTCCAGCGCCCGCCGCATGGTGCCGAGCGCCACGCCATGTTCGGCGGCCAGCGTCTGTTCGGCCGGGATCGCGCTGCCGGGCGGCCATTCGCCGGCGACGATGCGCGCCCGCATGGCCGATGCCAGCGCGGCATACCGGCTCTGGCCGGGTTCGGTGTCGACGAGTCGCATCCTCTAAACCTATGGTCCTCTAGAGGACTGGAGTTTGAAGGACGACGGATGCGACGTCAAGCCAGGGGACGCCCAAGGCCAACATGCCGCCGACATGCCGCCGTCCACCGCGACCGGGACAACCGGGTCAGGGCCTGATGTCGCGGCCGTGGATCGCATGTCACGATGGCTGTTCCACCGTGGACGCGAGGACATCCCCATGACCGACCTCCTGCTCGGCATCGACATCGGCACCTACAGCAGCAAGGCCACGCTGACCGATCCGGGCGGCCGCATCCTGCGCACGCGCGCGGTGCCGCACGGCCTGTCGCAGCCGGCGCCCGGCCAGGTCGAGCAGGACGCCGACGCGGTCTGGTGGCAGGACCTCTGCCGGCTCTGCCACGCCATGCTGGACGACGGCGAGTTCCAGGCCGACGCCATCCGCGGCGTCGCCGTCAGCGCCATCGGGCCCTGCCTGCTGCCGCTGGACGAGGCCGGCCGGCCGCTGCGGCCGGGCATCCTCTACGGCGTCGACGTGCGGGCCAGCGCCGAGGTCGACGAGCTGCAACGGCGATGGGGCGACGCGACCCTGCTGGCGCACAGCCGCATGGCCTTCACCAGCCAGGCGATCGGGCCCAAGGTGCTGTGGCTGCAGCGTCACGAGCCCGAGGTCTGGGCGGCCACCCGCACCCTGGCCACCGCCAGCAGCTACCTGGTCTTGCGCCTGACCGGCGAGCACCGCATCGACCGCCACACCGCCAGCCACTGGATGCCGATGTGGGATGCCGCGCAGGAGCGCTGGGCCACGGAAGGCCCCGCCGTCGAGCTGCTGCAGGGCCGTCGCCTGCCCGGGCCCGGCTGGTGCGCCGAGCGGGCCGGCGAGGTCACGCCCGAGGCCGCCGCCTGGACCGGCCTGCGCGCCGGCACGCCGGTGGCCGTGGGTGCCGTCGATGCGCTGAGCGAGGCCATCAGCGTGGGCGTCACCGAACCCGGCGACCTGATGCTGATGTACGGCAGCACCACGTTCTTCGTGCTGGTGCAGGACCGCCCGACGCCGGATGCGCGGGTCTGGACCGTCTCGGGCGCGACGCCCAGCCGCTGCAACCTGGCCGCCGGCATGGCCACCACCGGCAGCCTGACGCGCTGGTTCTGCGACGAGTTCGTGCGCGAGCAGGGCGATGTCGAGGCCGCCTACGCCGCCATGTTCGGGGCCGCCGCCGCCATCGCACCGGGGGCCGACGGCCTGCTGGTGCTGCCCTACTTCAGCGGCGAGCGCACGCCGATCAACGACCCGCATGCCCGTGGCGTCATCGCCGGCCTGAGCCTCGCCCACAGCCGGGCGCATGTCTTCCGCGCCGTGCTGGAGAGCGTCGCCTTCGGCATCCGCCACAACCTTGAGACGCTGGAGGACATCGGCGCGCCGGTGCGCCGCGTGGTCGCGGTCGGCGGCGGAGCGTCGCATGGCGGCCTGTGGCTGCAGATCGTCAGCGACATCACCGGCCGCACCCAGGTGCTGCCCGAGGTGACGATCGGCGCCTGCTACGGCGACGCCTTCCTCGCCGGCCGCGCCGCCGGCCTGCTGGCCGAGTCCGACCTCGCCGGCTGGGTCCGCCCCGGCCGCGAGATCGTCCCGGACCCCGCCATCACCGCCCGGCTGACGCCGAGGTTCGCGCAGTACAAGGCCCTGTACGAGGTGACGAAGGGCGTCGTGGCGGGGCTGAGGTGAGCCGGGCCTGGTTCACCTCAGGTCAAACCGGTCCAGCTCCATCACCTTGGTCCACGCCGCCGCGAAGTCGCGCACGAACTTGGCTTCGTTGTCGCGCTGGGCGTAGACCTCGGAGATCGCGCGCAGCTGCGAGTTGGAGCCGAAGGCCAGGTCGACGCGGGTGGCCGTCCAGACCGGCTGGCCGGTGCGGCGGTCGCGGCCGATGTAGGCGTTGTCGCCGCTGGGCTGCCATTCGGTGGCCATGTCGACCAGGTGGACGAAGAAGTCCGGCGTCAGCTGGCCCGGCCGGCGGGTGAAGACGCCTTCGCGCGCACCGCCCACGTTGGCGCCGAGCACGCGCAGGCCGCCGACCAGCACGGTCATCTCGGGCGAGCTGAGGGTCAGCAGCTGGGCCCGGTCGACCAGCATGGCCTCGGGCGAGAGGCTGAAGGCCGCGCGGCGCCAGTTGCGGAAGCCATCGGCCTGCGGCTCCAGCACCGCGAAGGACGCGGCATCGGTCTGCTCGGCGCTGGCGTCGGTGCGGCCGGGGCGGAACGGCAGCTCGACCGCATGGCCGGCGGCCTTCGCGGCGGCCTCGACGCCGGCGTTGCCGGCCAGCACGATCAGGTCGGCCAGGGACACCTGCTTGCCGCCGGTCTGCGCGGCGTTGAAGGTCTCGCGGATGCCGTCCAGCGTGGCCAGCACGCGTGCCAGCTGCTCGGGCTGGTTGACGGCCCAGTCCTTCTGCGGCGCGAGCCGGATGCGTGCGCCGTTGGCACCGCCGCGCTTGTCGCTGCCGCGGAAGGTCGAGGCCGAGGCCCAGGCGGTCGACACCAGCTCGGCGACGCCCAGGCCGGCGGCCAGCACGCGGGCCTTGAGCGCGGCCGCGTCGGCGGCATCGATCAGCGGGTGGTCGACGGGCGGTACCGGGTCCTGCCAGATCAGGTCCTCGGCCGGCACCTCGGGGCCGAGGTAGCGCACCTTCGGGCCCATGTCGCGGTGGGTCAGCTTGAACCAGGCGCGGGCGTAGGCGTCGGCGAACGCGTCCGGATTCGCCAGGAAGTGGCGCGAGATCTTCTCGTAGGCCGGGTCGAAGCGCAGCGACAGGTCGGCGGTCGTCATCATCGGCCGGTGGCGGCGGCTGGGGTCGTGGGCGTCGCGGATCATGTCCTCGTCGGCGACGTCCCTGGCCTGCCACTGGTGCGCGCCGGCCGGGCTCTTGACGAGTTCCCACTCGTACTTGAACAGCACCTTGAAGTAGCCCATGTCCCAGGTCGTCGGGTTGGGCTTCCAGGCGCCCTCGATGCCGCTGGTCGTGGTGTCCGCACCCTTGCCGCTGCCGTGGCTGTTGATCCAGCCCAGGCCCATGGCCTCGACCGGCGCGGCCTCGGGTTCGGGGCCGACCCGCTTCGGGTCACCGGCGCCGTGGGCCTTGCCGAAGGTGTGGCCGCCGGCGATCAGCGCGACGGTCTCGACGTCGTCCATCGCCATGCGGGCGAAGGTCTCGCGCACGTCGCGGCCGGAGGCCACCGGGTCGGGCTTGCCGTCCGGGCCTTCGGGGTTCACGTAGATCAGGCCCATCTGGACGGCGGCGAGCGGGTTCTCCAGCTCGCGGTCGCCGCGGTAGCGGCTGCCGGGCTGGTCGCTGGTGGCGAGCCACTGCTGCTCGGCGCCCCAGTAGACGTCTTCCTCGGGCGCCCAGACGTCGACCCGGCCGCCGCCGAAGCCGAAGGTCTTGAAGCCCATGGTCTCCATCGCGACGTTGCCGGCCAGGATCATCAGGTCGGCCCAGGACAGCGCGTTGCCGTACTTCTGCTTGATCGGCCAGAGCAGGCGGCGGGCCTTGTCCAGGTTGCCGTTGTCGGGCCAGCTGTTGAGCGGCGCGAAGCGCTGGTTGCCGCTGCCGGCGCCGCCGCGGCCGTCGGCCGTGCGGTAGGTGCCGGCGCTGTGCCAGGCCATGCGGATGAACAGGCCGCCGTAGTGGCCCCAGTCGGCCGGCCACCAGTCCTGGCTGTCGGTCATCAGCGCGGCCAGGTCCCGCTTGAGCGCGGCATGGTCGAGCTTCGCGTAGGCGGCGGCGTAGTCGAAGCCGGCATCCATCGGGCTGGACGCGGGCGTGTGCTGGTGGAGGATGGCCAGGTTCAGCTGGTTCGGCCACCAGCTGGCGTTCGAGCGGGCCGCATGGGTCGTGCGGGCGCCGGCGGCGTGGAAGGGGCATTGCGCGGGACTGCTCATGGTCTGCTCCGGGGTTGGCTGGACAGGAAAGGTCATAGTCTTGAGGAATTGATCGTCCCGGTCGAATAGGTTTTACATATCCTTGCGATGACCGGTCGCCATGTCCATTGAAGCGATTCTTTCCAGACCCGTCGGTGCGGTGCACAAGCTCACGCGCACCACCCTTGTCGCGACGCCGGCATGTGCCGCGATGCCCCGACCGGCGCTAGCGTGCGAGGGTCTCCCGGAAGAGGACCCGCATGTCCGACGCGCCATCCCGTCCGCCGCCTCCGGCCCCTCCGGCCCCTGCCGCGAGGCCGCCGTCGCCTGCGCCAGCGAGGCGGCCAGTGAAGAAGGCGGCGGTGAAGGCCCAGCGACCGGAAACAGCCGAGCCGATGTCGCCCCTGTCGCCCTTGTCGCCCCCGCCGCCCCTGTCGTCGGTGGCCGAGGCCCGCGTCGATTTCGGTGCCTCGACCTTGAAGCCTCCCCCGCCCGAGATGGCCCCGCCTGCGGAACTGCCGGCCGGCATCTCCCTGGTCCGCCCGCACAACGACGATCCCTGGCGCGACGCCCTGAGCGACCAGCTCGACGTCGAGGCCGATGCCCGTGCCTTCGCGCGGCTGGCGGCGGCGCGGGACTTCGAGCCGCCGCTGGCGGTCGGCATCTTCGGCGCCTGGGGCTCGGGCAAGTCCTTCTTCATGCGCCTGATCCACGACCACGTCGCCCGGCTGGACCGGGGCGTGCCCACGCGCGAGGCGCCGGAGGCCGATCCGGCGCGCTTCTTCCAGGGCCAGATCGTCCAGATCCGATTCAACGCCTGGCACTACGCCGAGACGCACCTGTGGGCCAGCCTGGTCGACCACATCTTCACGACGCTGGATGGCGCGGCCGCTGATCCGCCCCAGCCGGGGCGGCCGGGGCGGCCGGCCGCGTCCTTGCTGTCGCGGCTGTCGACCGCGCGCGAGCTGACGCTCGAAGCCGCCCGCGAGCTGGTCGCGCGGCGGCGTGAACAGGCCCAGGCGCGCGACGCGCTGGCCGCCGCCGAGGCCCGCCTGCAGGCGCTGCTGCCAGGCGTCGGCACGGCCCCGTCGACCTATGCCGAGGCCTTCAGGTCCGCGATCGGCGGCCAGGGCGGTCCGGCCGACGAGGTGCAGGCCGCCTGGACCCGGCTGGAGACGGCCGCGAAGGGTGCCGGCCTGGCCGACCTGGTCGGTTCGGCGCGGCAGTCTTCGGCGGTGTTCGGCGAGCTGGTCGACCAGTCGCGGCGCGGCCGCCTGCTGCTGCGCGGGCTGCTGGTCCAGCTGGGCAGCCCGCGGCGGGTGCTGCTGCTGCTGGCGCTGGTGCTGGCCGCGCCGGTGCTCGTCCACGTCCTGCTGGACCAGGCCACGCGCTGGATGAAGGTGCCGTCGCTGGGCGAGGGCGTCACGGCGGTCACGACCGCCCTGGGCGTGCTGGCGGCGGCGGCGAACCGGCTGCTGGCACCGATCCGGGCGGCCTTCGACCAGATCGACCAGGCCCATGCGGCCATCGATGCGTCGATCCGCCGCCAGCAGCACGGCATCGAGCAGCAGCGCGCGCAAGGCCAGGCCGATCTGGACCGCGCCGGGGCCGGCGTCGATGCGGCGCGGGCCCATCTGGCGACGTCGACCGAGCGGCTGGCCGACGCGGTGGCCGACTTCCGCGGCGACACGCCGGCCGGCCGCCTGATCCGCTTCGTGCGGGCCCGCGCGACCGATGGCGACTACGCCCGCCACCTCGGCCTGATCGCCACCATCCGCAAGGACTTCGAGCGCCTGTCGGCCGAGTTGCAGGGGGTGCGGGAGGTGGGGACCGGCAATGACGGCAATGACGGCAATGACGGCAATGACGGCAATGACGGCAATGACGGCGGCCTGCGCCACGACGCCGCGCTGGAGCGCCTGCTGGCCGACCATGCCGACGTGCTGACCGACGAGGACCGGGCCGCCTTCGAGGTGCTGCGGCAACCGGTCGACGCGGTGGCGGTGCCGTTCCGGCGCGTGATCCTCTACATCGACGACCTGGACCGCTGCCCGCTCGACAAGGTCGTGGAGGTGCTGCAGGCGGTCCACATGCTGCTGGCCTTCCGGCTGTTCGTGGTCTTCGTCGCGGTCGACGTGCGCTGGGTCGAACAGGCCCTGCAGCGGCAGTACGCCGGTGCGCTGGGCGGGCCGGGCGCACCGTCCGGCGCAGGCGATGCCGGCGCGGCGTCCGCACCGAGGCCCGGCGGCGCGCGTCCGGCCGACTACCTCGAGAAGGTGTTCCAGATTCCTTGCTGGCTGCCGCCGATGGCGCCGGACGCCGGCCTGCGCTACCTGCGCAGCATCCTGCCCGGCCCGGGCGCGTCCGACGTCGCACCCGGCCAGCCCGACGTTCCCGGACCGACCGACCCGGTGCAGGCGGTCGCCGCCGCCGACGTCACGCTGAGCCCGGCGGAGACCGCCGCGCTGGAAACCTTCCTGCCCTGGACCGGCGGCTCGCCGCGCAAGGTGCTGCGCTACGTCAACGTCTTCCGGCTCATCAAGGCCGGCGGCTGGCTGACGCGCGCGGGCGTCGATGCCGAGTTGCAGGCGCGGGCCGTGGCGCTGAACCTGGCGCTGTCGATCTCGCGGCCGGAACAGGTCGATGCCTGGCTGGCGGCGACCGGCGGCAGTTCCAGGGTCAGCCTGCGTGACCTGCGCCAGAACATGATCGCGCTGGACGAGTCGGCATCGGCCGGCCGCGACTTCTACCTGTCGGCGCTGACGGCGTACTTCTCCGACCGCGGGGAGGCGCAGGACCACGGGCCGGCCTGGCAGGCCCTGCGCGACGCCGCACCCATCGCGCGCCGGCATTCCTTCGCAGGCTGATCGATGTCGCGCCGCAGGTCCGGAAGTTGCGCGGCTGGCCGGATGCACCTCGCCCACCCGAAGCCAGGACACGCCTGCCGATGCTGACCCTGCTGGCCCGACTCGTCGGCCGCCTGACGGTCGGTCGCAAGCTCATGCTGATCTACCTGCTCGACCTGAGCTCGGTGTTCTACGTGGCCGGCTTCCTGATCAACGAGAAGTACCTCGCGATCGACTTCGCGCGCAAGGAACTGGTCGGCAGCGCCTACGTCGCGGTGGTGGCCGACGCGCTGGTCGACGTGGCCGGCGCGGCCCCGCCGGCGCAGCTGGCCCTGCACCTGGCTCGGCTGGAGGCGGCGTCCGCCCGCCACGACGCGACGATGCGCAGCACCGATGCGGCCGGCCTGTTCGGTGCGGCGCTGCGCAGCCGGGCCGAGCCGGAGCTGCTGCCTGGCGTGCCGCCGCCGACCGCAGGGCAGACGCTCGAACTGGGGCGTGACCTGCTGACCCGGCTGGGCAACCAGTCCAACCTGATCCTCGACCCGGACCTCGACAGCTACTACACGATGTCGATCGTGGTGCTGCGCATGCCGGAGCTGCTCGACGTGGTGCACGGCATCGTCGAGCGCCCTTCGATGGGGCGTGGTGCGGACCTGTTGAGCACCTACCTGGTGCTGGAAGGCCGGCTCGATGCCGTCCGCAAGGGACTGCGCACCGATCACGACGAGGCCTACGCGGCCGGCACGGCCCAGCTGGTCGGCGAGCTGCGGCCGGTCCATTTGGCGCTGGAGGGACGCATCGAGGCATTCCGGGTCCAGGCCCGGGCCTGGGTCGACGCCGGCATGACCGACACCGGCCGGCCGGCCATGCTGGCCTCGCGCGACGCGCTGCTGGCCGCGCTGGACCAGGCCTGGCAGAACGACCTGGCGGCGCTCGACGGCCTGCTGCAGCGGCGCATCGACGCGCTGTTCGGCCGCATGTGGCTGCACCTGGGCACCGCGCTGTTCCTGCTGCTGTGCATCTTCGGCCTGGTCAGCTTCGTGGCCGGCCAGATCGCCCGACCGCTGCGCCGCCTGTCCGACCTGGCCGACACGGTGCGGCACACCGGCGACCTGGACGTGCGCGTCAAGTGGCACAGCCGCGACGAGATCGGCCGGCTGATCGACGCCTTCCACGACATGCTCGGCCAGCTCGACGGCGAGCGCGAGCGCCAGAAGGAGATGGCCGCCCGCGAGCGCGCCGCCGAAGCCCAGCGCAGCCTGCTGGAGACCCTGCCGGTGGCCCTGCTGGTCACGGCGGTGCCGGGCCACGAGGTGCTGCATGCGAACACGCCGGCGCGGGCCTGGATCGGCGACGGCGACGACGATCCCTGGGCCCGCTGCCTCGATGCCGGCGTGCGCGCACGCTTCTTCCAGGGCCTGCACGACAGGGATGCGGTCGACGAGTTCGAGGTCCACTGGCGCGCCCCGCACGACACCGCCTGGGCGGTGCTGTCGGCCCGCCGCATGACCTTCCAGGGCCGCGACGCGGTGCTGACCGCGCTCGCGCCGATCAACCACCTCAAGCAGCTGGAGCAGCGGCTGGAGCTGTGGGCCAAGGTCTTCGAGACCTCGGGCGAGGGCATCTTCATCGTCGACGCCGAGCGCCAGCGCCTGCTGACCGCCAACCGGGCGCTGACCCACGGCACCGGCCATGACCTGATCGACCTGATCGGCAGCGACCCGGCCGAGCTGTTCTGCGGCGAGCAGGCCGCCCGCACCTGGCAAGGCGTCGCCCGCGTGCTGCGCCAGCGCGGCAGCTGGCAGGGCGAGGTCCGCATCGGCCGGCGTGGCGGCGGCGACTTCCCGGCCTGGCTGCTGGCCAGCACGGTGCGCGACCGGGCCGGCGACGTGTCGCACTGGGTCTGCACCACCATCGACATCACCGACCGCAAGGAAAGCGAGCGCCGCATCCGCTTCCTGGCCGAGCATGACGTGCTGACCGAGCTGCCCAACCGCGCGCTGTGCCGCGAGCGGCTGCGCCTGGCGATCCAGCAGGCCGGCCGCACGGGGCAGAAGGTCGGCGTGCTGTTCATCGACCTGGACCGCTTCAAGAACATCAACGACTCGCTCGGCCACCACATGGGCGACGGCCTGCTGCGCTCGGTCGCGCAGCGCCTGACCGAGGCGGTGCGCGCCGGCGACACCGTCAGCCGGCTGGGCGGCGACGAGTTCGTCGTGGTGCTCAACGGCGTGGCCGACGTCGACGAACTGGGCCATGTGGTCGAGCACCGCCTGATCCCGCTGGTGCGGCGCCCGCATGCGGTCCAGGGCGCGGAGCTCCACGTCTCCTGCAGCGTCGGCGTGTCGGTCTTCCCGGACGACGGCAACGACCTCGACGAGCTGATGCGCCTGGCCGACGTGGCCATGTACCAGGCCAAGGCCGAAGGCCGCGACGGGGCGCACTTCTACACGCCCGAGCTGAACCAGCGCGCCCAGCAGCGCCTGCAGATCGAGACCCAGCTGCGCCACGCCGTCGCGGCCGGCGAACTGAGCCTGCACTACCAGCCGCGCATGGCGGTCGACGGCGTCGGCGTGATGGGCATGGAGGCGCTGCTGCGCTGGCACAGCGCGGTGCTCGGCCCGGTCGGGCCGGACCGCTTCGTGCCCATCGCCGAGGAGACCGGCCTGATCGTGGAGATCGGCAACTGGGTGATCGACACGGCCTGTGCCCAGATCGCCCAGTGGCGCGCGGCCGGCGTGCCGGGCATGGCCACCGAGCCGGGCCGGGAAGGCGCCCAGCCGCTGACGGTGTCGGTCAACCTGTCGGCGGTGCAGCTGAGTGCGCCCGACCTGCTCGAACGCCTGGCCGAGGCGCTGCGCCAGCACGCGATCCCGCCGGGCCAGCTGGAGATCGAGATCACCGAATCGACGCTGATGGACCATGCCGAGGTCCACCTGCGCACGCTGCACGCGATCCGCCAGCTCGGCATCCGGCTGGCGATCGACGACTTCGGCACCGGCTATTCGAGCCTCAACTACCTCAACCGCTTCCCGATCGACCTGCTCAAGATCGACCGCAGCTTCGTGCGCGACATGCTCGACGACCCGCGCGACCTGGCCATCGTCAAGGCCATCATTGGCCTGGGCCACACGCTGGACCTGCGCGTGGTGGCCGAGGGCGTCGAACGCGAGCTGGAGGCGCAGGCCCTGCGCGCGGCCGGCTGCGACGAGCTGCAGGGCTACCACTACGCCCGCCCGATGCCGGCACCCGCGCTGGCGGACTGGCTGGTCGGGCGGACCGCGCTGACCGCGTGTACCGCGCGGACCGACCGCCAGCCCGCCGAGCCACTCAGCGCAGCGAGTGCCTGAGCCGGCGCAGGCTCACGAAGGCATAGCCGAAGTCGTTGGGCGGACCGGCGTGGTGCGCCTCGCGCGAGGACTCGACCCAGTCGGCCTCGTCGCGCGGCGGGAAATGCACGTCGCCGTCGAAGTCGCGGTCGACCTCGGTGAGTTCGAGCCGGTCGGCCCGGTCGATCGTGGCGGCATAGAGCTGCGCGCCGCCGATCACGAAGAGCCGCTCGACATCGCCGGCCACCGCCAGCGCCTGGTCCAGCGTGGTCACGGCGCTGGCGCCCTCGGCCCGCCAGTGCGGGTCCCGCGTCAGCACGATGTTGTGGCGACCGGGCAGCGGCCGGAAGCGTGCCGGCAGCGAATCCCAGGTCTTGCGGCCCATCAGCACCGGCTGGCCCATCGTCAGGCGGCGGAAATGGGCCAGGTCCTCGGGCAGGTGCCAGAGCAGCTGGTTGTCGGCGCCGATCGTGCCGTTGCGGGCAACGGCGGCGATCAGCACGAGTTCGGGGCGATGCATCGCGGTCGGTCCGGTGCTCGGCCGATCAGACCGCCACCGGGGCCTTGATGGCCGGGTGGTGCAGGTAGTCGCGCACCTCGAAGTCGTCGAAGGCGTAGTCGAAGATCGACCCGGGCCGGCGCCGGATGTGCAGCGTCGGATAGGGGTGGGGCGTGCGCGCGAGCTGGGTCTCGACCTGCTCGACGTGGTTGTCGTAGATGTGGCAATCGCCGCCGGTCCAGATGAAGTCGCCGACGTCCAGGTCGCACTGCTGCGCCAGCATGTGGGTCAGCAGCGCGTAGCTGGCGATGTTGAAGGGCACGCCCAGGAAGATGTCGGCCGAGCGCTGGTAGAGCTGGCAGCTGAGCCGGCCGCGCCCGCCCGGCTCGGTGGCCGGCGCGACGTAGAACTGGAAGAAGGCGTGGCAGGGCATCAGCGCCATCTTCGGCAGGTCGGCCACGTTCCAGGCGCTGACGATGATGCGGCGCGAGTCCGGGTTGCTGCGCAGGGTCTGGACGACCTCGGCGATCTGGTCGATCGAGCCGCCATCGGTGGTCGGCCAGCTGCGCCACTGCACGCCGTAGACGGGGCCCAGGTCGCCATCGTCGGCCGCCCACTCGTCCCAGATCGTGCAGTCGCGGTCCTGCAGCCACTTCACGTTGCGCTCGCCACGCAGGAACCACAGCAGTTCCAGGATGATCGATTTCAGGTGGACCTTCTTGGTCGTCACCAGCGGAAAGCCTTCGGTGAGATCGAAGCGCATCTGGTGCCCGAACACGCTGCGCGTGCCGGTGCCGGTGCGGTCACCCTTGGCCACGCCGTGGTCGCGCACATGGCGCATGAAGTCTTCGTACTGGCTGCGGACGGGGCGCGTGGCGTGCATGGGGGCGTGCATGGGGCGGACGTCCGGGCGGACGCGTGGCGGCGGGGCTGAAGCGGCCGGATTCTAGGGTTGGGCGTCGGGCGAGGGCAGGGCCCTGCCCGACGCGGCCGGACCCACCGGCCCAGCGCCGCGACACCCCATCAGCGCCAGACGATCACCGGCGTGCGCGAGTGCGTCAGCACCCGCTGCGTCTCGCTGCCCAGCAGCAGCCCGGCCATGCCCTTGCGGCCATGCGAGGCCATGCCGATCAGGTCGCAGCCGCGCTGTTCGGCCACGCCGCAGATCTTCTGATAGGGGTGATCGCTGACTTCCATCAGCGTCTCGCAGGTCACCCCGGCCTCGGCCGCCGTGCGGGCGATGAAGGCCAGGAAGCGATCGCCGTGGGCCCGCCGATCCGCCGCCCAGGTGGCCTCGGTGTCCTCGATCACGTCGACCTGGTAGGTCAGGATGTGGAACTCCGGCGCGACGTACAGGCCGGTCACCCGCGCGCCGCACTGACGCGCCAGCTCGATGCCTCTGAACACCGCGCCTTCGGACAGCTTCGAACCGTCGGTCGGCAGCAGGATGTGGGCAAACATGACAGCACTCCTCCGTGGAACTGCCGGGTGCGACCGCCCAGGGGCGGTGACAAGCAGGGACGTCGGCGGCCGGTCCGGACCCGGCGAACGGGTCGGTCGTCACCGCCGACTCTATGCCTGGGTTTCCTTCCCGACAACCGGAGATCGAGCCGGTCGTGTCGCAGCGGGATTCAGGTCAGCCGCTCATTTCACCCGCTCACGCCAGCCGCTCACTTCGGCCGCCTCACCGCTGGCACCGGCGTTTCCAGCACCGGCGGCGGCGCGGCACCGGTGGATCGCAGGGCCGACAGCAGCGGCGTGCGCAGCGGCCCGATCGCGCTGGTCTGCCCTTCGTTGGCCGCACGCGCGACGACCTTCAGCGACTTCACGGCCGCCAGCAGCGAGGACTCGCCCTGCTGGCCAAGGTCGATCAGCAGCACCGGCGCGTGATCCGCCACCACCAGGCGACCGGCGGCCGAACGCTGCACCAGCTCGCCCAGCGGCTGGCGTGTCGTCGCCAGGAAGGGCCCGAGGCCGCGCAGCCGCTGCGCCATGCGAGGCTGGCCCGCCAGCACCACCCGCAGCAGATCCAGGTGGGCGCGCGACTTGATCAGGTCGACCTCCGCCAGCGACAGCGGCGCCGGCCGTGCGGCGGCCTCGGCCGTCGACAGCGTCTGGCGTGCCGTGCGCGGCCAGGCCGGCACCAGGAACTGGTGCACCGCCGCCAGCGCCGCGTCGGCCTCCGGGCCGTCCTCGGCCTGCACCTCGGCCAGCAGCCGCACCATGGCTTTCTGCGCCCGCGACTTCGGGCCAGCGTGCGTCTTGCCGGCGGCCTGGCCCGCCGACATCCCGATGTCGCCCGCGAGCACATAGGTGTAGAGCGGCGTGCGGCGCTCGGTCCACGGCGCCATCGGCGCGCTGGACAAGGCCCGCCAGGTGGGCGGCGGCGGCACCGCCACCCGCGCCGCCGGCCCCGCGTCGGCCACCGCTGCCGATGCCGGCAGGTCACGAGCCGCCACCGCCGCATTCGCCGCATTCGCCAGGGGTTCCGTCCGGGGGCCGTCCGGCACCGCCGCATCACCCGCCCCGAGCCCGGCACAGGCCGACAGGAGCCCGGCGACGATCAGCACGGACGCGGGCCGCCACGTCGACCCCAACCGCTGCCCGCTGGCCCGGTCGACACCCGCCCCGGTTTTCAGTTTTTTCATCTTTTCAGCCTCCGGAACGAGTGTCGCCGCGAGGATCCGGGGTTGGAACTGGCAACTCCCCCATGAAACCGAAGCGTTGGCGCGAGATCATCCGGTGAGCCACATCCGCCCCCACTCCCTCCCGCATCCCGGCCCGACCCGCCCGCCACGAAGTGGCGATGAACGTCGATTTGTGCGCGTGCTCATCTGACAGCCCCGCAATGAGGGGGGAGAGGGGCAGGGCCAGATTGGTAGGCTTAAGGATGCTCGGAAACCCTGGCCTTGCCCTGCCTGCCAGCAGGGCCGGCATGTTTGGCCTGGCCCCCACCGCCGCTCTACCGGACCGCCCATGAACGACCGAATGCCAGCCCCGACCGGCGAGGCCACCTCGACCTTCGACGCCATCCCCTGGCTGATCGCCGGCGCCGGCCTGCTGGCCATGTACGTGCCGACCTTCTGGGACCTGTTTCACGGCATCTGGTCGACCGACCAGCAGGGCCACGGCCCCATCGTGCTGGGCATCAGCCTGTGGCTGCTCTGGAAGAAGTGGCCGGAGTTCCGGGCCGCACCACCTCGGCCCCGTCCGGTCATCGGTTGGCCGATCTTCGTGTTCGGCCTGCTGCTCTACCTCGTCGGGCGCTCGCAGGACATCCTGATCTTTGAAGTCGGTGCGCTGATCTGGCTGATCGCCGCCATCACCTTGCTGCTGCACGGCGCCGCGGCCGTCCGCCTGCTGGGCTTCGCGCTGTTCTTCATGGTCTTCATGGTCCCGCTGCCCGGCGCACTGGTCGATGCCATGACCCAGCCCATGAAGCTCGCCGTGTCCTACATGGCCGAATCGGTGATGCACCTCTTCAACTACCCGATCAGCCGCACCGGCGTGATCCTGCAGGTCGGCCAATACCAGCTGCTGGTGGCCGACGCCTGCGCCGGCATGCAGACCCTGTTCACCCTGGAGGCGCTCGGATTGCTCTACCTGAACCTGGTCCGCCACGAAAGCATCGCGCGCAACGTGACGCTGGCCATCCTGATCGTCCCGATCAGCTTCACCGCCAACGTCATCCGCGTGATCGTGCTGTCACTCATCACCTATCACTTCGGCGACGAGGCCGGGCAGGGGTTTCTGCACGGGTTTGCGGGGATGGTGCTGTTCATGGCGGCGTTGATGTTGATCATTGCGGTGGATGGGGTGTTGCGGTGGGTGATCCGGCACATGGATGCGCGACCGCAGAACGTCTCCTCCAACCCTGCTTGAGGACGCCAACATGACGCCCCCCAATCGCCGCAAGTTCTCCACCGCCATCGTCCTCGCCGCCGCGATGGTCGTTACCGCTGGCGCGACCGCTAACTTGAAACCGACCAAGTACCTGGCTGACACACGTGCCGAACTGAAGATCGAACCCTCTTTGCCCAACGAATTTGGTGACTGGAAACTCATTCCGACAAATGGAGGCGTGGTCAATCCGCAGCAGAATCAGTTATTGAATAGCCTGTACTCAGAGATCATCAATCGCACCTACGTCAATTCGAGCGGGCAGCGGGTGATGCTGTCGATTGCGTATGGGAAGAATCAGAACGATTCATTCCAGGTGCACAAGCCGGAGATTTGTTATCCGGCGCAGGGGTTTCAGTTGTTGGACTCAAAGGAGGATATTGTAACGACAAGTCATGGAAGTGTTCCTGTAAAGCGCCTGCAGACTTCACTTACCGAGCGGAGGATTGAACCAGTCACATATTGGATTCTAGTAGGCGAAAAGGTAGTCAAGTCAGGTTTCGAGAAGAAATATGAAGAGATGCGTTGGGCAACTCAAGGCTACATAGTGGATGGATTGCTGTTTCGTGTGTCAACCATTGACCGCAAATGCCAACTCTGCATTTGCGGTCCACGATGATTTCGTGCGGGGAATAATTTTAGGAAGTAGCGAAACAATGCGCATCAGGCTCGCAGGTAGGCTTATTGAATGATCCCACTAATTCAAGCGACTACTCCACCTATGACTTGTTCGCAGTTCGAGGATTGTGAAAACACTACTATCCTAAGTATTATTACTGTCGTTTACAACGACTTGCCAGGGTTAGTGCGGACTATCCAGTCTGTCCATAGTTTGCTCGGCAGTGAGGCGGTAGAGCATATAGTTATCGACGGAAGTTCGACGCCAGATGTCAAGGATTTTTTGGTAGAGAAATCAATAGGTTTTCCGAAGATGATTTGGAAGAGCGAACCGGATAAGGGACTCTATGATGCGATGAATAAAGGGTTGAAGGCTGCAATAGGAAAATTTGTTATATTTATGAATGCAGGGGATAAGTTTTCCTCTAAGTTTTCTTTCGATATGTTTAAGAGATATGCCTTCGCAGATGGAGGCAATCACGTCGTTATTGGAAGAAGCTTGGAGGTCTACCTAAACGACGCATACGTTAGGCCAGCGTTGGGCGCAGAGGCAAAGATTTTTTCTATGCCGCCGCATCAAGCTACGTTCTATCCAGTCAAGTTCTACTCATCTAACGAATACAAGCTAGATAAGCCTGTAGGCGCAGATGGTGATTTCACCGGTCGCGCTCTAGATCAGTGTGGGGGCGTATTCCTGCCATGTGTGGTATGCGAATTTGAGTTAGGGGGGCGGTCGTCGTCGTATGGAAACTTTAGGCAGTTAATGGTGCGACATCGTGAGGCCACAAGCGTAAAAGCCCAAATCAAACTTCTTCTTAAAGCATTTCTTTGGCTGATTATTGGGCAAAAAAATCTCTATCGAGTATTGGCTGTAGGAAAATATACCAGAATATCGAAATCTGAGTACTCGGCTAGTCTGGATATTGCGCCACACAAGAAAATTATTCGGCAGCCCACTGCTAAAATTATTGGATCCTCCTCGTGAAGATTGTGTCCCACAAGAACAGATCAATCTATGCGATTGCAGATCAAATCATTCTGAGTCTACTGGGCCTTGGTGCCTCAATAGTGGTCGCGAGATTTGCTGGAAAGGAACAGTTTGGATTATATACTTTACTTTTCTCGATAGTTTTGCTAGTGCAGGGCATACAAAATTCGATGTGGTACTCCCCACTGATTGCGTTACTGGCAAGAACTGCAGATTTGGAGTTAAAAAACAAATATAGAATGACGGCCTTTAAGGGGTCAATTGGTTCGATGGTGATATTGATCCTGCTAATGGCGGCAGGATTTCTGTTGCTTGGCAATGAGAAGATTATTCACGGCGATCCGCCCTCTGTCATATTCGCAGTTAGCCTTGCTTCAATTGGAGCAACATTGCGGGACGGACTGCGAGCAGAAAGCTATGCCGACGGGTCTTCATTTTCGGCGCTCAAGTACACTTTGATCGCTGCGTCAATACAGCTAACGCTTATTCTATTCGTCACTATGTTTGGTTTGATGTCAGCGAATGCGGTATTAACTATTTCCGGAGCTTCTCTAATCCTGTCTTGGATGATTCTTTCACGGGAAAAAACGCCACTCTTGCGGGCTTCTGCGGATTATAGAGAGTTTATTGAATTCTCTCGTTGGACATTGCCAAGTGTAGGTGTAAATTGGGCTGGCGGTAATATTCAAAATTACTTTGCGGCACGCAATTTTGGGTTGTCGGTGGTTGCTGAAGTTAATGCTGCCAGGCTCTTTTTAATGCCAGTTGGGGTCGCTGTCACCGCCTGGGTAAACTACTTTCGGCCCAGTGTCATAAGGGAGCGTGCCTCGGGAAACACTTTGAAAGCTCGGCTAATCATTAAAAAGAGTATTTTGATTGCTGTGTTTCTTATTCCTGTCTACGGCGTCGTGATTGGGTCGTTAAGTCCAGTTTTTAGTGTGGTTTTGGGTGACGAATATCCTGAGTTGCGTAGTCTTATCTTTGGCTGGGCGGTTTGTTTCTCATTAATGGCGATACGTGTAATTATTTTTACTGAGCTTTCTGCAGATAAGCAGGGCGTAAAGTTGCAATTTTACTTTGGATTAATTGGTTTTTGTTGCGCGGTTCTTTCGATGATGGCTTTCCTTGAGCTGGGTGCGGTCGGCGTGGTGATTTCCATGTGCTGCCTAGAGGTGGTTCAGATTATATTGTTCCTCGCATACGGGCGAAACAGGTCATGATTTTTGGAAGCATAAAATGAGCGAGGTCTTGGTCACTATCTGTATTTGTACTTTTCGGCGACCCAGATTGCTGGAAGAGTTGCTTCGAAGTCTGACTGGGCAGCTTGGAGTTGATTTCTTGTGGAATATTGTTGTCATCGACAATGATGAGGAAGAAACGGCTGCTAAAGTTGTTATAGATTTTTGCCAATCCGAGCGAAATATTCATATTGATTATCTGGTTGAGCGTCGCCAAGGGATTTCTTATGCAAGAAACAGTGCGGTAAGAAATTCCAATGGCGAGTATATTGCATTTATTGATGATGACGAGATCGCATCTCCGGGATGGTTGGCTTCACTGGTGAATGTCGCAAAGGCTACCGGCGCTGATGCAGTATTGGGGCCTGTGCTGCCGGAGTATCCTCCGAATACTGCGACTTGGATCAAGAGAACTCGGTTTTTCGATCGGCCACGATACAAGACTGGAGAGGTTCTTTCTGCCAATGATGGAAAGACGTGTAATGCCCTATTGAAACGGTCAATCTTGAATACTGATCAAGTATTTGACGAGAAACTTGCATTTACAGGCAGTGAGGATTTTGAGTTATTTTATAGGCTTAAAAAGTTTGGACGGATATTTGTATGGAGTGATGAGGCTGTTGTTTATGAAAAGGTCCCCCTTAGTCGTCAAAAACTGAGTTGGATGCTTGAGCGATCACTCCGACCATCGATAATGTATTGGAGAATAGTTGGCAAGGACGCCTCAGTTATTAAACGTATTGCCCATGCTGCTCTTGGATTCTGGCTTGGATTTCCCCTCGTCCTACTTGCACTCATGCTGTTTCCATTCGATAGATGCTTTGGGTTTCTTTTGGCCAGGAGAGGCTTGTTGTTCCTGGGTAGGTGCTTTGCTTTGACAAAAATCGAAATGTACGGCTACCAAGCAAAGGACGTGACGTCGTGCTAATCTTTGGATCTCAGATTTTAGTGATTGTGATTGCTTTAATAGCGGTTGCTTTTGCGCTAGTTGCTTTTATCGCAACTGGGACAGTGCTCTCTAAAATGATGTGGATACTTGTCATTGCATCCGCCTCTCCGCTATTTGATTTATTTGGGTCTGAGGATGGATTGTCGAAGCAAATTCTGTGGGCTTCGTTGTTCTCCATATGTGTGGTGTATATATTTTTTGGAGCCAAGAGGCAGTCAGTTAAACTTGGTTTGGTTGAGTTGCCATTTTGGTTGGGATTGCTTTGTTTGTATGCCGTTCTTACTATTGCCTGGTCGCCGATTCCGGTGACGTCAATAAAGAGATTTATTCAATTCCTTGGAATTATAATTGTAGGTATTGCAATTATTCGATATGAATCTTCTACTCCCCTTCATGTACGACTCTTGATTCCGTGTGCATTATTGATGGTTATTGGCCTCATTGTTGGTTACTTGACGCAGAAAATATGGCCGCTTGGAGGAGTTGCTCTTACAGGCCTTGCCTCACATAAAAATCAGTGGGGTCTGTTTCTGTTGGTGACAAGTACATTGGCAGTCTCGGCAGTGCTTTGCCGGAAGATGGTCAAAGTGAGCGTTCTCGTGCTGGCGGTCTCTATATATTCGATATTGCTAACCAAGAGTGCAACTGCATTGGTGGGTTTGCTGGTTTTGTTGTCGATTGTATGTGTACTTTATCTGGGTAGGGGTCTGGGTAGTTCGGCAGATAAAACACTTATTGCGCTGTTTTTATTTTTCTTGCTTGTGGCGCTGCCATTATCGGTCTACGTAGTACGGATGGGTGTGCTTCCGATTGATGCGGCGATTGAAACCTTTTTCTCTTCGACTGGACGGGATTCTTCGCTTACTGGGCGTGACAATCTCTGGCGGCTCATGCGTATAGAGATCGCGAAGCATGCTTTTTTCGGGGTCGGCTATGGAGGTTTTTGGACTGGTATCAGTGAGGGGCCTTCGAATGCTGTCACCAATCAAATTTTTTGGGGTGTTCCTGTGCAGGCCCACAATGGTTACCTCGATTTCGTCAATGAACTCGGCGTTGTTGGTATGAGCCTGTTTGTTGCGTTGATTGCATGGTATTTGAGAGTAGTTTGGCTGCTCTCAAGGCGTTGCGATAAGTCAATTTGGTTATTTCCGGCTTTATACCTCGTCATATTTTTGGTAACAAACACCACCGAAACCACCCTTCTACGCCCAACTCATTTTCTTTGGATTGTGTTTGTGATTTGTTGTGTTTATTTAAAGGTTGGTTTGCTTCGCTTGCGTGAGGTTGCGTCTTGAAGAGGTTGCACTTGTTGTTGCCAGCTATTCGGTTGAGTTTTTCATTTCTGTTGTTCGTTTATTCGGGACTCGCTTCTGCTAATATAAAAATCGAGTTGATTGGCGGTCCGTTTTTGGTTTCGCCGGACGGAGATCTTTCTTCGTTTGCCACTTCGTTTGACTTTCTAGACGGGTACGTAGTGGTAGCGAACGTAGTCGAACCTGTGGAGCGTAAGTCGCCATTCCTTAAAACTATAGTTCGCATGGGTCGGCGTGGTGCGAACGGCGTTTGGGGATGGGCAGAAACGATTGTTGATGCGCGAACTATGCGGAATCCATGGCACACGCAGCCATCTATTGCGTTTGACCGAAGTGGCTATATTCACATTGCTTACGGCATGCATAATATGCCTTGGCAATATTCCCGATCAATGCATCCGTATAGCGTAGATAATTTCATATTTAGGGGTGAAGTGGTGACGGATGAAGACCTAGGGCGGGTTTTTTTTGATAATGTCACAAATTTTTCTGGTTCAGGTCGCGCTGAGATACCGGGTACTCAGATAACTTATCCCGCCTTTTTCCGATCAGGTAATGGTCGACTGTGGATATCATATCGACATTCTCTTCGGCCTGCCCGTCCATGGAAAGAACGAATGCTTTCCGCTGGGGTTTCTGTATATTCGGAGGTGTCCCAGACTTGGAGTCCCGTTGGGTGGTCTTTTTTGCGGGAAAAGTCAGATATAGATAATTGGGGTGCTTCTACGCAATCAATAACTACGTTCACTGCTGATGAGGAATATATTCCATATCTTCCTAGATTGGTTGAGGATGCGGTTGGGGGGAAACTTCATGTAGTTTGGACTTGGCGTCAAGGAGGCCCTGGTCCAGATTCGTCCGCACCAAGTCATTCGGTGGTTGTGTTCGATCAATCGGAATCACCAATCCCAAAGGCTGATGCGAAGCCAATAACAAGGTCGTCGAGTAATAAATTACCCGGCTTTAGTGTTGAACAAAAATTTACGCCTTATAAATTGCTTGGGAGTCTGCCTGGTGGCGGGTTGTTTGCCGTGTTTGAGTTGATCGGTGGGAGTCGATTGGTTTCCTATTGGTCAGTTGATAAAGAATTGTGGTCATTGCCGCAGCCGCTTCCAGCAGGCACCAACTCTTTGGCTGCCGACAAACAAGGCCGGCAAATTGCTGTCGGTCGAGGTTTAAGGATCTATAAGCGCGATCATCTTGATGCTGAATGGGTTCTCTTGGGTGATCTCAAAGGAGATCGATGCTCGCCACAGGTTAAATATAGTGATGTTGAAGATCTCTTTTATATTTATTCGAAGTCATGTGACATGAAATCGGTTAGCCTTCACCGGTTTACCTTTTGAAGCGCTTGAGTAATCTGTTTGCCTTTGCCCATTCGTGTGGTGTAGTACTGCCTTTTTCGACTCACTTCGGCCATTGCATAATAAATGGTGGCGACGCTAAAGATGGTCTACACAACATCCGCCTCGCCCCGCCATGCTTGCCCGATTGGCAAGCCCTTGAGACGTTCGCTGCATGAATCAAGCATGCTTCGGCTTGGGGCTGTCGACCAAACGTCCTTACCGCCGTGAGTTCCTCGGCGAGATGGAACAAGTGGTGCCCTGGTCGAGGCTAGAGTCACCGTATCTGCCGCGAGGCCGACCACCGGTTCCGGCCAAAGGTATTCCGCGCATCCACCTCCTACGGCAGTGGTTCAACCTGTCGGATCCGGCGATGGAATGCGCGTTGCATGACGTGCCACTGTTCCGTGAGTTCGTGGGGCTTGGGGCTGGGGACTCCAGTTTGCCCGATGAATCCACCCTCCTTCGATTTCGCTGTGTGCTGGAGGAGTACAAGCTTGTCGACCAGATCTTCTATGCCATCAATGAACTGCTGACGGCCAAGGGTTTGCTGCACAAGTGCGGCACCGTGGTCGACGCAATGTTGATTGCATCGCCTAGTTCGACCAAAAACGCCTCGGGCGAGCGAGAGCTTGAGATGAAGCAGAGCAACAAGGAAAACCAGTTGTACTTCGGGATGAAGTGCTTCATAGGCGCGGTCCCCGATTCAGGGTTGGTGCATACCGTGCGTGGCACGGCCGGCAGCGTCAACGACGGCGTTGAGGCCAACAGTCTGTTGCTCGGCGACGAAGTCGAAGCCTTTGGCGACGCCGGCTACCAAGGGGCGCACAAGCGCGTCGATGCCAAACCCGGTGTAACCCTGCACGTCGCGATGCGGCGTGGTAAACGCAAGTTGCTGGATCCGACACTGTCGATCGACGCGCTAACTGAACGCATCGAGAAATTGAAGGCGGGCATCCGGCCCAAGATTGAACAGCCGTTTCGGGTGATCAAACGGCAGATTGGATACGTCAAAATACGCTATCGCGGGCCGGCCAAGAACACGGCGCTGCTGGTGACGCCGATGGCGCTGTCCAATCTGCGGATGGTGCGTGGGAAATGGTCAGGAGCGCTGGCATGAGTGCGCCCGAAAACTGCATGCAAGTGCCTTGTGCCGGCAAGTCGGTGCACACAAGCGTCATGGCCGTGCGATTTCGCGGTCGCGTGGATCATTGGACGAAGTCGTCAGACCGAAAGTTGTGGGCTGGCGGGTTGTGCAGACGTTCCCTAGTTGCCTTTGAGTGTGCTGGGTGATTGGTTTTTTCTGGTTCTTCTATGAATTGGGGGATGTTGTGAGGATATTGGTCTCGGCATTTGCTATCCGGCCTAATGTCGGAAGTGAGCACGGTGTTGGTTGGAATTGGGTTGTCGAATTAGCCAAGGATGGGCATTCAGTTGATATTCTCACTGATACATCACGTGTTCTTGATGTTGAACGTGGAATATTAAAACTTGGTCTCGAGCGCGTACGTGTTCATGGTTATCGCCCCATTTGTTTGAGGTTCGTGCCGCTTCGCGCTGGGACTGCGCAGCTTCTATATTCTGCTTGGCAGTATGGATTATTTTTCTATGCGCGTGCGCTTCATTTGAAGTTCTCGTTTGATGTGGCAATTCATGCGACGTATGGTGTTTTTCGTACACCCTCGTTCTTGGGATTGTTAGGAATCCCGTTTATCTTCGGCCCAGTCGGTGGGGCCGAAGACGCGCCTTGGAAGTTAAAAAAGCCACTTCCCATATCAAGCAAATTGTTCGAGTGTCTACGTGCAATTGCCAACAGATTGTCTTGGTTCAATCCGTTTCTTCACCTTTCATGGTTGAGTGCCACCTTAATACTTGCCAAAACCCAGCAGACAAAGTTGTTCTTGCCGCCCTATGCTCGAGCGAAGACCGAGGTGTACCCTGAGATTGGTATTAATTTTGATGTAGATGCGCGGCTATTCGAGCTGTCTGAACGGATTGCTTCTAATGTTATCGATATATTGTACGTCGGTCGATTGCTGGGTTGGAAAGGTGGGTATCTTGTTATTGACGCTTTCGCTCGCATACTGGATATTTATCCAAAAGCTAGGCTCACTATAGTTGGCGACGGCTCTGAGGGGGAGTGGCTAAAAATGCGGGCTCAATCCCTGGGTATTGATGAATCTATTTCCTGGATTCCACATTTGCCTCAAGCGGATTTGTTTGGAATTTATCGCCGCTGTAATTGTTTTCTGTTTCCGAGCCTTCATGACTCGAGCGGTAACGTCGTTCTCGAAGCCATGTCTTTTGGCTTGCCGGTTGTGTGTCTAGATTTAGGAGGGCCTGCAACATTGGTCGATAGCAGTTGTTCTATTGTCGTTCCTGTAAAGAATCTATCTTCTGAAGACATTGCTAAAAAACTTGCTGAGTCTGTGGTATCAATATACTCAAACGAAGAGAGTCGATTGGTAATGTCGAAATCAGCAATTCTTCGGGCGCATGCTTTCACTTGGAAGGGCAGAGTTATCGGAGCATTAAACTTGCTTCAGTCTAAAATGCTTCGTGGCCCTCATGAATTGTGATGTTCTCGAAGTGCGTTGATTATTCCTGTGGCGAAATTTTTTACCATCCCTTCTTGTGTATATAAATGGCTCTCAGATAGAGAATTCCGTTGGATCGTCCTTAGTTCCTCTTTGTTTTCGATAAGTGAAATGATTCTCGCCGCAATGATCTCATCATTGTCGTCGAGTATTAAGCCATTTTTATTATGTACAAGATATGCGACTTCTGGCGAATGTTTTGCATTTGTGGTCGTGACCATAACTATTCCTGCGCAAAACGCATCTACAATATGAAGTCCAACCAATCCTGGGTTTATCATTATATCTGCCATATTAAAATATAGTGCTTTTCTTTTGTTCTTTTGAACGCCTAGTATGTGAATCCAAGGTCTAGTTTGTGCGGCAATGCGCATCTCAGGCATAGACGGCCCATCGCCGATCACAATTAAATGAAAACTTGGTATTTTTTTTCGGATTTTGTCAGATATTGACGTTAGTAAGTCTAGACGTTTGTCTGGATATAGCGACCCACAGAATATTGCTACGGCGGCGTTTGGGTCGATTCCAAGATTGGCGCGTTCTTGGCTTATTTCATCAATTGTCCATGAGTCAAGATGTTTTTTGAACTCTGTTGTATCTATGGCATTCTCGAGTTGCGTTATTTTTTTCTCCGGAAAACCTGCTGCCTTTAGAATTTTGGTGGTGGCGCTAGTATAGGAGAACCACCAGTCGACTCGTGTCAAGAGCATGTCTTTCCAACGTTCTCTCATTCCAGTGGGAGCATCGCTCTGAAAGTTCTTTCCATGCCCCCAATATGCAACTTTGCGAGCTCCCCATAATCTGCTCAGCAGTAACGGGTAGTTCGAAAGAATTCGGCTTTCCTGCATTAGGATGACAAGGTCTGCGTTCTTTGCGTCTTCGGGGAATGGTTGCCAAATCAGATCTCTGGAGCCAATCTCCCAAACTTTGTTTTGAACTTTTATCGCCCAGGGTAGGTGCCCTTCGTCATGCTTAATTAATTCGCGGCGCGTTGCTTGGCCGTGGACCAGCATAAGATCAATATCGTGATTGGCGCATGCGGAACGTAGTTGATCAAACATTCCAGTTCGATAATGAAGTAGGCGATGTTGTAGGATGACTACTTTTTTCATTGAGATTAAAACTCTTCTGGTCCAGGTACGATGATTGAGTGATCGAGACCTCGCTCGGAGAAGGCGAACGTTCCAGTTCGCATCATACGTTCGTGTTTTTCTCGTTCCGCTTGGGTCTTGAATCTCTCGCCTATTGGTTTCGCAGGATTTCCTGCGGCTATGCAGTACTGAGGAATGTCTTTTGTAACAATGCTTCCCGCGGCAATGATTGATCCTTTGCCAACGGTGACGCCTGACATTATTATGGCGCCGTAACCAACCCATACGTCTGATTCGATGATTGCCGGTCTCTCCTGGCGAAAAGATGGGTGATTCTGATTGCCGATCCATGGTGAGAATCTAACTGGGTGCCCAATCTTCCGGAAATCGTGATCATTTCTTCCTACGATTGCGACTCGATTTGCGATCAGGCAATAATCTCCGATGCTCGCGTCAGCTTCAATGTGAACTTGCTTTCCCAAGTAAACGCATTTGCCTATGATTAGTGAGTTTGGTGCCCATAGCCGGGTTCCCTTTCCGACGTGCAAGCCAGTACCGGTACGTAGGTACCTGGATTTTCCCGATGTGAGTAAAAAAGTTTGAAGTCTGCGAAGAAGTGCGAGCAGCATGTCTATGGTGAGTTGAGATATCTGTGCCCTGTCAAGATTTTGCCCTATGTGATAGGTAGGCCTCTGTTTAGTGGTTAATTGCTTCGTGTTTTTCCTAGATCTGCTATTGCCCACCACACAAACAAACTATTCGTCACCAAATACCTCCTCCACAACCTCCCTGGCTCACTCGCCAAACGGTGCAGCCATTCCAGCCCGTTATCCCTCATCCATTCCGGTGCCCGCTGAATTGCGCCGGCGTGAAAGTCGAATGCTGCTCCGACGCCGACCATGACGGCGTGGACCTTGCCGCGGTGTTCGGCCATCCAGCGTTCTTGTTTCGGGCAGCCCAAGCTGACCCAGACGGTGCCGGCGCCGCTGTCGTTGATCTGGCGGGTCAGTTCGGCGTCTTCCTCTTCCGTGAGGGCGCGGAAGGGCGGTGAGACGGCGCCGGCGATATGCAGGGTGGGCCAGGTGCTGCGCAGGCGGTCCTGCAACTTGTTGAGCGTGTCCGGTGTGCTCCCCAGCAGGAAGATGCTTTCTCCGGTCGCTGCTGCATGAGCGCAGTAGTCAAGCATCAGGTCCGGGCCGCTGACGCGTGTCTGGTCATGCGCGCCCAGCTTGCGCATCATCCAGGCAACCGGTGCGCCGTCGGGTGTGCGGAGGTCAGCCGCCAACAACGCGGCTTCATGTCGGCGCTCCTGCCTTGCGGTCACCAGTGAGTGGGCATTGCAGATACCGACGACCTTGCTGAGTCGCCTGTTGGCCCAGGAGGAGATCAGCTGCACGGCCTCGTCAGGGCGTACGACATGCATCGGCACGCCGAGGACTGGAAGCGTGCCAGGAGAGTGGAGATCAGGGGCAGACGAGTGCATCGGTCAGGGTCAAGTTGAACCTGCGGATTGTCTGTGCCGCCTCGCTTCTGAGGGGCGTCAGGGCTCCCCCTGTATGAGCGCCAAGTGACCGCTGCGTGTCTTCTTCCGCATCGAGCTTCGGAAAAAAGAAAGCCTCGACATGCTGCGAGGCTTGGGTGCTTCAAGGGCCACGGCGTCTCCCGACACCGTGGCCCAGGGCCGAGGCCCGGATTCCGCTGGATCAGGCCTGACGGCGGCGGCGGGCGATCGAGCCGATCACGCCCAGGCCGGCGAGCATCATCGCGTAGGTCTCGGGTTCGGGCACCGGGCTCACGCCGGCCACTTGCTGGATGCCGGCGACGCCGCCCTGCTGGATGGTGTTGATCTCGTTCTGGCTCAGCACGCCGCCAAACACGAAGACGTTGTCCATGCGGCCGGAGAACGGCTCGGTGGTGCTGTTGTTGTCATAGGCGCCAAAACGCAGGTAGGGTGCCGGATTCCCGTCTTCGCCGAACGGCGTCTGGCCGATGTAGCGGCCATCGAGGTACATGTTGACGTTGTTGCCGACCGAGCCGTCGAAGGTGGCGACGACGAAGTACCACTGGCCGATGTTCATCGCCGACGACGACGAACTGCCGCTCAGGGCGGTATAGGCCCGGCTTTGCCACGTATTCGTGTCACGGTTGTACCAAACGCCCCGGTCCCAGCCGCCGTTGTCGTGCGAGAAGAAGGTGTTCGCACCCTGCGCCGTGCGCTCGGATGCGAGGTTGATCCAGCCGCCGATGGTCATGCCATTGGGATTCACGCCTTGGGTGATGTTGATGTCGACCTCGAAGCCGCCGGTCGGTGCCAAGTAGCTTGCGGGCGAGAAACGTGCGGCTTCACCCTGGTAGCCCTGGCCGCCGGTCGTGACGCTGACCGCGCCGTAGGACACCGGATTCTTGTTGTTGCCGCTGGCATCGACCACGTTGCCGAAATTGCCGTTGGCGCCTTCAAAGGTGTAGAGGCCGAGCAGCGGCGTGGCCGCCTGGGCCTGAGCGGCGCAGGCCAGTCCGGCGGCGAGCAGAACCTGTCGCAGGCGGGTCTTGAACGGGTGTTGCATGGTTGGCTTCCTGTGCGTGTGTGTGTCGGGTTGGACGCCGCCCGAATCTGGCAATTCGCCTTCAGGCTCGGACGTCCAAAGGCATTTCAAAGGTTTGCAAGGCGACGGTCATCCCGCATCTGCGGTGGTCTCCCTTGAACCGGTGAGCGTGGGTGGCAGGTCTGAATCATCTTCACCACAAACGCCCTCGGGTATGCGGTGTGGCAAGGCGCGCCAACCTCTTTCCAGCCCCTCCCATCCCCTGACAGCTGCTGCTGTGCTGCGCTGGCGTGCCCCCGATCTGCGGGATGCCATTCGAGACCTGAACGTTGAGAATGGCCTGAACGGACCGCATGGGGCGGCTACCCAGTTCCAGGGAAATCAGATGACGACCAACACCTGCTTCACGCACCGCGCGCTTCGCGCCGGCGTGGTTTCCATCGGCGCCGCTGTCGTGGCCTTGCTCGCGCCGGTGGCTCAGGCTGCCGATGCCGCGTTCACGGCACCGGCGGCGGGCAGCCTGACCCAGGGGCATGACCCGGGTTCGCGCGTGAACCTGGCGAACCTGTTCACCGCCAACGCGAACTTCTTTGTCGACAGCCTCGGCGTCTGGCGCGATCCCGGTTTCTCGGCGCCCGAAAGCGTCGGGCTCTACGACACGGCGACAGGTCAACTGCTGGCGTCGACCACGGTGAGCCTGGCCGATACCTTGTCGGGTGGCTACCTGTACCGCGCCATCACGCCGGTGGCCCTGCAGATGGGTCATCAATACCAGGTCACCGCCTACACCAACGGCAATTCCTGGACCTTCGGGCCGGTGCCGACGACCGATTCGCGCATCACCTACACGGGTCACCTCTACAACTACACGAACCAGCTGGCGTTCGCGCAGCAGTCGGCCGGTGCGGGCGGTCAGGCGTATTACGGCCCGAACTTCACGATCACCAACACCGTCACCGCTGTCCCCGAACCCGAGACCTACGCCATGCTGCTCGCTGGCCTGGGTGTGCTGGGTGCCGTCACGCGGCGTCGTCAGGCCAAGGCGGCCGTGTCTGCCTGATGTCCTGATGTCCTGATGTCCTGATGACTTGATCCACAGGCGCTGGCCGCGCCAGATCGCGACGGCGTGCAAGTCCCTGCGCAGGCCCCGACCCTCACCGGTCGGGGCCTGCGCGCTTTCAGGCATGGATCAGGCCGTGGTCAGGCCCTGATCAAGCCGTGTTCAGGCATGAGCGGTCTGGGGCGCGGTCGCAGCGGATGTGCCGGACGGGGCCGCAGGCGCATTTGCGAGTGGATCGCCATCGGGCCCCATCACCACCCACTCGCCCAACCGCCGGTAACTCTCGAACTGCCCCTCGTCAAAGAACTGGTCCGCCGTCGACTGGTGCGGGAAGGCCTTGCCGGGCTTGTCGTGGACGCGGGCGTAGTGCAGGACGTCGAGCGGCTCCTGGCCGGTCAGCACCGGCTTGATGTAGGTGAGCTGGCCATTGGGTGGTGGCGACTGGCCGGGCGGGCAGGGCACGCGGCTGTAGTCGATCGTCGCGTGGCGGATCGCGTGGGCCTTGGGGTCCAGGGTCTTGCCGGCTTCGGGACGGGGCAGCGGGTGGTCCGGGTCGAAGACGATCTCGACGCCGAAGTCGATGCGGACCTTGCGGATCGCGTCGTGCAGGTCGTCGTAGCAGTAGTTCGGGTCGCAGCCGGCGTCGACCACGACGATGCGGGCGCACTGGCGGCGCACCATCTCGTAGAGGCCCAGGTTCTCGAAGTGGCCGCCGTCGGACAGGAAGACGAAGTCGCGGTCCTCGCTGGTCGCGCCGGCTGCCTCGCGCAGCAGGTTGGGCAGGCCGAGGAGGGGTTCCTGGCGCTTCCACAGGCGACGCTTCTCGGTGCGCGGGTTGGGCAGCCAGCAGCCGAGCCTGGCGTTGAAGAAGGTCATCAGGAAGGCCACCAGCCGGGACGTGTGATAGCCCATGTTGGGCGATGCCGCCGCGCCGGAGATGGTCATCGCACGCCCCAGCGTCAGGCCCATGCGGCCGCCGTACTGCCAGGTCGGCGCATAGCCGAGCCGGTCGTTGCCGCAGTGCAGCGGCGTCATCGTGAAGGACGCGGCCTTGCGCTGCTGCCACTCCAGCCGTCCGCCCGAGGGCTTGACCAGGTTGAGCGCCACGTTGATGACCGGCAGCAGCCGGCGTTCTTCCGGTGGCCGCGGGCCTTCTGGCGGATGGGCGAGTTCGGCCAGCAGGATGTTGTCGCGCGGGTCGAAGCCGGTGAACGCGTGCGGCCGTCGATGCTCGCGGGTCGCGCCCAGGAAGGCCCGTTGCAGCCGGTTGCCATACATGTTGTGCAGCGAGAAGGTGTTGACGCCGACCACCGCCGACATCGCCAGCCCGAACAGCGCGAGCACGAGCATCGCGCCGAGCAGCAGGTCGACGTCGGACTCGTCCAGCACGGTCTCGTAGGTCAGGGCCGCACGCAGCGACATCGGGACCGGCTCGGGGCGAACGTCGGCTGCAGCCGATGCAGCGGCAGAGGCGGCGGCCGCAGCCTTCGCCTGCTTCAGCGCGGCCTGCAGGGCTGCCTCGTCCTGCCAGGCGCGCGCGCCGGCCACCGTGGCGTCGAGCTGGCCGGTCCGCACGACCGCGTCGGCCACGCGCAGCGAACACGACAGCGCATAGCTCAGGCCCAGCACCAGGGCCAGCGTCGACACCAGCGCGCCCAGGTCGAGCAGCCGGGTGCCCGTTAGCTCGGCCAGCGTCTGGGCCTTGCTGCGGACATCCGCGCCGTTCTTGCTCCAGAAGCCCACCAGCGTGGTCACCAGGCCGATCAGCGCGGCGCCGACGCCGGCCGTCTGCGGGCCCAGGCCGAGCCGCATCGGCGGCGTCGCCAGCAGCCAGCCCGGCAGGTGCAGCACGATGAGGGCGACCAGCAGCCAGGCCATGCCCGCACCCAGCCACCAGGCGCCGGCGCGGGCCCACCACTCGCGGTCGTCCTCGCTGGAACAGCGTGCCGACAGGCCGACGTGGCAGGTCATGCCGACCCAGAAGACCATCAGCAGCGCGGGCACCGACAGCGTGGCGTACCAAGCCGGCGTGAGCTTGGCGCCCTGGATCACCGCGCCGTAGAGCACCATGCCGCCCGCCACGCCGCTGGCGACCATGAAGCCGAGGTCCAGCAGCAGGATGCCCCAGCCGCGCCGGCGCATGCCCAGGCCGCGCAGGTGGCGCCAGGCCAGCCCGACGACGACGCCCAGCGCATGCGCGAGCACGCTGTAGAGCATCAGCCGGGCCATGCCGTCATCCGGCGAGACGACCTGCCAGCGCGCCGACCAGCTCAGCAGCACGGCCGCCACCAGCAGCGCGCCCAGGCAGTAGACGTTGGCGCGGTTGGGCGGGGCCTTGGGCGGCGTCTCGCCGGGCAGGTCCGCGACCATGTAGGCAATGGCCATGACCAGCAGCGCGACGCCCGCCCAGGGCGTGCCGGCCTGCAGCCAGGCGGGCACCGCGTAGCCGTTGACCATGGCCATCATCAGCCGGGGCAGCAGCAGCGCGGCGGCCATCAGCGGCAGGACGACCAGCCAGTGCAGGGTGATGTTGCGCAGGAAGATCGCCGCCAGCGAGAGCGAGTCGGTCGACAGTCCGCGCACCGGACTGAGGTAGTTGGCGTAGGCACGCAGGCGGTGCAGCGGCTCGGGCTCGGCCCGGCTGCCGGGTTCGGCGCCGGCCAGCGCGGCGTTGACGTCGGCCAGCGAGCGGTGCCGGATCCAGCTGCTCAGCCAGCTGCCGATGTAGCCGCCGCCGGAGACGGTCGAGAGGTAGTGGAAGCGGCCCAGTTCGCCGCGCCGCGCGAGGCCCTGCAGCACGCCCAGGCTGAAGGTGGCGCTGCGGATGCCGCCACCGGACAGGCACAGGGCCGACAGGGGTTCGGCCCGGCCGTCCGCGCCGGGCGCCAGGCCCAGCCACTGGCGTTCGGCGGCGAGCACCGTCTCGATGTCACAGGCGTCGCCCGCCGGGGTCCTGGGATCGCTGCGCATGTCCGTGTCTCCGGCACGTCGGCGGCCGATCTGCAGGAACTGCGGAATCTGCGCGAAACGTGCAAGCCAGGATCATGCGGCGCGACCCGGTCGGGCGCATGCGCGTGGGCCCGAAAGGCCACAGGAAGGATCGACGTGGAAGCGGCTTGCGTGCGGCCTGTCACGCGCCATCGATGCCGGCATGGGCCGGGCGGCGGCGCTGGCTCAGGAAGCCGATGGCGCCGAGGCCGGCCAGCAGCATCGAGACCGGGGCAGGCTCTGGCACCGGGCTGACGCTGCGCAGGCTGACGTGGTCGATGGCGGACTCGCGGTTGTTGCGGCCGGTGAAGGTCAGCGTCGTGATGCCGTTGCGCTGCGCGACGAAGTCGTGGACGTAGGTGCGGGTCTGGCCGGACGTGGCCGCGAGGTTGAGGTTGGGGGTCTGCGCGTAGCCGCGGCCGGCAAAGTCCAGCTGCAGGCCGCTGCCGTTGCGGCCGCTGGCGCGGTAGTCGAAGCTCAGCTGGTAGGCCTGGTTGGCGATGACCGCGAAGGTCTGCGCCAGCACGTCCTGCCGGCTGTCGAACACGGCCTGGCCGCCGCTCAGCACGACGCCGAACTGGGCCCAGCCGGCGAGACCGTCCGCGAAGCTGCCGTTGCTGACCAGCTCGGGGCCCCAGGCGGTCGGACCCGTCGTACTGGACTGGGCGGTGGCGCCGGTGCTGACCAGGGTCAGGGCGATCAGCAGCATGCCGGTGATCCGGCAGGTGGCATTCGCTCTCGTGTTCGCTGTCGTGTTCGCGTTCCTGTGGGCTTTCGACTTCGCGTTCGTGATGCGGTCCATGCGGTGTCCTCCGTGACGGTTGGCAGGGCAGCTGCCGGGACCGTCTCCGGTCGCATCGCGCAACTGCTGGCTGCCTGTCAGCTTAGAGGTCGACCGGAACCGGCAAACCGCGAAAAGGGCCGATGGGCACGGGCTTCTCCCGCCTGGATGTCGCGTGAGGCACCGTTCGGCAGGCAAAAAAAAGCGCCCCGAAGGGCGCTGGTCCTGCAGGTCGAGAACGTCAGGCTTGTGCGGCCTTGCGACGGCGCGACAGGTAGCCGATGGCACCGAGGCCGGCCAGCATCATGGCGTAGGTCTCGGGTTCCGGGACCGGCGCGGCGGCCGTGATCGTCACGTTGTCGAGGTAGGTGTTCTTCTGCGTGCCGAGGAAGCGGATCACCGTGTTGGCGTCGTTCGCGGCCACGAAGCTGTAGCTGCCGGAAGTGGGCGCACCGTTCGACGGGACGAAGGTCAGGGCCGTCGGCGTGCTGAAGCCGAGTCCGTTGAAGTCCAGGCGCAGGCCGTTGCCCGTGCTGCCGCTGGCGGCGTAGTCGAAGGCCAGCGTGTACGTGTAGCCGGCCAGCACCGCGAAGGAGCGGGTCAGGCGGTCGGCGCTGCTGTTGAAGTGCGCGCCGAAGGTGGTCCAGTCGACGCCGACCGAGGTCCAGCCGGACAGGTCGGTGTCGAAGGTGCCGAGCACGGTGGTGGTGCCAGCGGCCTGGGCGTGGCCGGCGAGGGCCAGCGTCGCGGCGAGGGCTGCGGTGCGCAGCGTGTGGTGCAGGGTGTTCATACGGATCCTTTGCGTGTGTCGATCGGTGTCCGTCCGATCCCGGTGGCCAGTTCCCTCATCGGCGGTCGCGACGACGTCTGGCAGGTTGGGGGCGAGGCTTCAGGTTGGGCCGGTCCGCGCGTGGCGGACCGGCGATCCGCCCTGTCAGACCGCGCCAGCCTTGCGACGGCGCGACATGAAGCCGATGGCACCGAGGCCGGCCAGCAACATGGCGTAGGTCTCGGGTTCCGGCACCGCGGTGACGTTGGCCGAGAAGTTGGTGGCCGCCACGAGGTTGTTGGCCGGGTTGGCCGAGTCGACCAGGCGGACCGCGTAGTTGCCGCCGGCCACGCCGCTGAACGTGGAGCTGAAGTTGGTCAGGTTGCCGTTGATCAGGCCGAGCATCGCGTAGGCGCCGCCGGGTGTGCCGGTGCCCAGCGCCTGGCTGCCGCCGGTCGGGGACAGCGAGACCTGGAGCGTCGGGCTGATCGTGTTGCCGGTGATGAAGCCGAACGACGGCATCGTGAACAGCGAGAAGTTGATGACGACGTCGTTCAGGGCCGCGAGGGCGCTGAAGCTGCCGATCAGCAGGTTGACGTTGGCGTTGCCGTCGACTTCCGCGTTCACGGTGGTGTCGACGGGTGCCGCGTGGGCACCGAGGCTGCCCACCGCGATGGCGGCGGCAACGATGAGTTTCTTGAACATGAGGTCTTCCTTTCCCTGGCCGAGGTGATGGCCGGAGACCTGGGGTCCCGACCGGTGGGGTGCGTGAAGAACTGCGCTCGCAGTCTTAACGTTCCTGTGGTCATCGTAGGGGCAGGGCCTGGCGGTCCGATCGCCGGGAAGGCCCATGAACACGGGGGTTCCGTGGGTCTGAGCCGACGAAACCCGTGAATCGGGGGTGTGTCGAGGGCTCAAGTTCCGGCTTTGCCGATTTGGCGTGGGACCGCGACGCCACCAACGAAAAGAGCGTCCCGAAGGACGCTCTGTGGTGTGGCGGGATCGAGGGTCGATCAGACCTGCGCGGCCTTGCGACGGCGCGACAGGAAGCCGATGGCACCGAGGCCGGCGAGCATCATGGCGTAGGTCTCGGGCTCGGGCACGGCGGTGACCGTGGCGCTGAAGTCGTCAATGCGCAGGGTGCCGCTGTTGGCCAGGCCCGAGCGGTTCCAGGTGAAGGTGTGGTTGCCGCTGGCCAGGCCGTTGAAGTTCAGCGTGGCGAAAAAGGGGCCGCTGGCCGAGCTGGGGTTGCCAAGACCGCTGCCGGAGACGGCGGCGTTGTCCAGCGAGCCGCTCAGCGTGTCCATGGTCCAGGTGTTGAAGCCGGTATTGATGACGCCGTTGTTGGCAGTGGAGTTGCCAAGGGTGTTGTTGTAGGCGAACTGGAACAGCACGTTCGACAGCGGCGCGGTCAGGCTGAAGTTCAGCGTGAACGAGTCGTTGCGGCCCAGCACGAGGAAGTTGTCGGCCTCGGGGCCTCCCACCGTGACGGCGGTGTCCTCGAACCAGGATCCGCTGATCAGGCTGGTCGAGAACGAGGACAGGACGTTCGTGCCGCCATAGGCGTTCGTGGTCGGATTCAGACCTCCGGGCGTCGGCACCGCTGCGGACAGGCCGTTGAAGTTCTCGCTGGCCTGCGCCTGCGCGCCAAAGCCGATGAACAGGGTCGCTGCAGCCAGCGCTGCGGCGCGAACGGTGTGATGAATGGACGTCATGCTTCCCTTTCGGTGTGTGGTGTGTCGCTGCCGTCCTGCGGTCGGATGACCATCGACGGACTTCTTAACAACAGATTAAGGAAAGCCTGGCGCCCCGCCCATCCCCGAACAGGTGGGGTCCCCCGCGAATCGGGGATGGCCTGTCGTCCTCAGCCCTCGTTCCACCCGCTCACGATCAGCCTGACCTTGCCCTTGATGCCGGGAGACTTGGCGTTCTCGAACGGCACCAGCACCTGCACCTTGCCTTGCTTGAGCTGCTTGAAGCTGAGGTCGGCGCGGGCGCTGGCCACGGGCTGGCCTTGCCAGGTGGCGGTGAACTGCCAGGCCTCGCCGGCCACCTTGGGCGGCACCAGCTCGATCACGGCGGTGTCGCGGAACAGGAAGTTGCCCTCGTAGTGCTGGTCGGGCCAGAAGGACTTGACCTGCTGGTAGTCGGGCGTGCGCACGTTGAGCGTCATCGCGTAGGCCAGCGACGGCCGCTCGCGGTTGACGCGGGCGCTGTTGGACAGGAAGACGGTCGACAGGTAGATGCTGCGGCGGTCCTTGGCGGCCGGGTCGGTCAGCTCCTGGTGGGTGCGGCAGGCTGGCGAGTCCTCCTCGGCCAGGCGGCGCGTGAGGTACCAGCGCTTGCCGCGCGGACTGGCCAGGAACTCGATCTGGTAGAGCGCCCGGATGTCGGACTTGCCCTGCAGCGGCTCGGGCAGGGTGACGCCGTCGATGTCCAGCCAGATGTCCACGCGCACGTCGCCGAACAGGAAGCGCGTGAGGTTCTGGTAGCCCTCCTCGCTGTTGACGATGCCGTAGGTGCCCGAGTGCGAGCGGTAGGCATAGGCGCAGGCGGCCGGCTCGACCGCGTCGCCCTTGGCGTTGGCGCCCCAGACGGTGGCGTTCTCGATGCGCACCAGGCCGTCGCTGCCGTGGCCGGAGAAGGTGCGGGACAGGCCCATCGCGACCTCGTAGTCGCCCCGGTTGGTGCCCACCATGCAGAAGAAGCGGCTGGCCGGGAAGGTCGACGGCGGCAGCAGGTCGACGCGCTGGCTGCGCGTGTACACGGGGCTGCCCGCGATGCCGAGGTAGCCGGCCATGCGTTCGCGGTTGAAGTTGTTGATGTCGTTGGCGCCCATCCACTTCGGCACGTTCAGGCCGAGCATGTCGATGCCGTTGTGCGGCGTGCCGTAGGTGAAGACCTTGTCGACCGACTTGCGCAGGGGCTTGTCGCCGAGGTCGGGGTTCTGCAGGAAGGCCCGCACCACCAGGCCGCCCATCGAGTGCGCGACCAGGTAGCAGCGGAAGTCCGCCGGGGCGACCGCGTTGGCCGGCCGGGCGCAGACCAGGTCGCGGACCCGGCCGATCAGGTCGGACAGGCCACGCGCGTACTGCTCGATGGTGTCGGCCTGGCCGTCGCCGAACAGCCGCGAGCCTTCGTCGTAGTAGCGGTAGACCACGATCGAGCGTGCGCCGATGCCGGGCTCCTGCGTGCCGTCATGCGCGACCGGCGGGGCCCAGTCGGGGTCGAGGATGTCCAGGCCGTTCTCGTAGATGTCGCGGTAGCCGTGGTCCGAGCCCAGCCGCAGCACCGGCGACTCGAAGATGAACTTCTTCGGCGGCGTGTGCCGGTCCGGCGTGGCGCGGTAGGTGGTCGAGCCGAGGTTGAAGCCGCAGAAGGGGTCGGCGGCGGTCTCGTCGCGCTCGCCGGCGTTCATGGCGTAGCCGCGCACGTAGATGATCGGGAAATAGGGGGCGTCCATCGGTGTCTCCGGTGCTGCGGCCCGGGCCTGGGCCAGCGTCGCATTGCAGCGCGGCTTTGCGGGTTTGGGAACCGGGTCGGACGTCGCGGCCGTGCACGGCTTCATCGATTTGCCACGGATGCCACGGCATGATTGCTCACCAGCCGCTCTTCGCATCGGCATGCAGCCGGAATCAGGGCTCACGCGGGGGCTGTTCTGATAGAACCTCGCCTGTTCGCGCCGGACTGCCTCGGGCAGGCTGGCGCCACTTGAACTTGATGAGGGAATCCCGCGCATGAAAGTCACTGTCGTCGGCACCGGTTATGTGGGCCTGGTCACGGGCGCCTGCCTGTCTGAAATGGGCAACCACGTGCTGTGCCTGGACCTGGACGCCAGCAAGATCCAGACGCTGCTCGATGGCGGCATTCCCATCCACGAGCCGGGACTGGAAGAGGTGGTGCGACGCAACGTCGCCGCCGGCCGGCTGGAGTTCACGACCGACGTGGAGCGCGCCGTCTCGCACGGCACCATCCAGTTCATCGCCGTGGGCACGCCGCCCGACGAGGACGGCTCGGCCGACCTGAAGTACGTGCTGGCCGCGGCCCGCAGCATCGGCCGCACGATGACCGACTTCAAGGTCATCGTCGACAAGAGCACCGTGCCGGTGGGCACCGGTGACAAGGTCAAGGCGGCGGTCGAGGATGAGCTGGCCAAGCGCGGCGTCAAGCTCGACTTCGCGGTCTGCTCCAACCCCGAGTTCCTCAAGGAAGGCGCGGCGGTCAAGGACTTCATGAGCCCCGACCGCGTCGTCGTCGGTGCCGAGGACGAGCGCGCGATCCTGCTGATGCGCGCGCTCTACGCGCCCTTCATCCGCAACCGCGAGCGGATGATGGTGATGGACGTCAAGAGCGCCGAGTTCACCAAGTACGCCGCCAACGCGATGCTGGCCACCCGCATCAGCTTCATGAACGAGCTGTCGCGCCTGGCCGAGAAGGTCGGCGCCGACATCGAGCTGGTGCGCCAGGGCATCGGTTCGGACCCGCGCATCGGCACGCACTTCCTGTACGCCGGTGCCGGCTACGGCGGCAGCTGCTTCCCGAAGGACGTCAAGGCGCTGGCCCGTACCGCTGCCGACGCCGGCATGCCCAGCAAGATGCTGACCGCCGTCGAGGCCGTCAACGACGAGCAGAAGCAGGTGCTGGTGCGCAAGGTCGTCGACCGCTACGGCGACGACCTGAGCGGGCGCACCTTCGCGCTGTGGGGCCTGGCCTTCAAGCCCAACACCGACGACATGCGCGAGGCCCCGAGCCGCGTGATCATCGAGGAGCTGGCCATGCGCGGTGCGCGCATCCAGGCCTATGACCCGGTGGCCATCCCCGAGGCCAGCCGCGTGATGCCGGCCAGCGAGGCGCTGAACTACGCCACCGGCGCCATGGCCGCGCTGGAAGGCGCCGACGCGCTGGTGATCGTCACCGAGTGGCGCGAGTTCCGCACGCCGGACTTCGACGCCATCCGCGACGCGCTCAAGGACAAGCTGGTGATCGACGGCCGCAACATGTACGACCCGGCGCTGATCCGCACCTTCGGGCTGGACTACCGCTGCATCGGCCGGCCCTGAACTGCTTGCGCCCATGAAGAACGCCGGCCCTGGGCCGGCGTTTCCTTTGGTGACCTTGCTTGCGTCCGGTGGGGTACGGTGGCCCCGTTCGTGCCAGCCCGGTCCAGCCGGCGGTCCAGTCGGCGGTGTGGGCCGCCTCAGGCCATCAGGTGCGCGCCCGGATACCGCGGCGCGTGCAGGGCCGGATGGGCCGCATCGAGCTCATCCAGGCAGCCGAAGCTGCTGACGCTGACGCGCCCGCCGCGGTCCAGGAAGAACTGCGACAGCTGGGCGCGGACCTGCTCGGCGTAGCGGGCATAGAGGCCCACGTGCAGCATCGCGCGGGCCTGGCGCAGCTGGCCTTCACGCTGCAGTTCCAGCACGTCGCCGGCGGCGAGGTGGAGGTTGCGGTGGCTGACGATCAGGCGGCGGTAGGTCGGCAGCCTGCCGTAGAGCATGTAGCCGTCGCCGTGCAGCCAGCGGCCGAGCCGGCCGGTGTCGCAGCGGCGGATGCGCTCGATGTCCAGCCTGGGGTCGTCCTGGCCGGTGAGGGCGGCTTCCAGGCGGCGTGTCAGCGCGGTGTGGGCCCGCATCGCGGTGCCGAAGTCCATGCCGTCGGCGCAGCGCATCTCGCTCGGGCGACCGGCTCGCCGGTACGCCGGCTCGTCATCGTCGCTTGCTTGAACGTCCAGGGGGTCCAGCAGGTACAGGCGCGCCGCGATGTGGGCCAGACCATCCAGAAAGTTCATCGGGAATCCCTCGAATCTGTAGACGCGCCCCTGAAACAGGGGATGGCGAACAGATACAAATTGTGTATTCGAGGCTGACGTGAAACTTTCAGATTGCCATCGATTCTTGAACCATCCTTACCCAACCGTGTATGGCTGACGCTTGACGGGTGTCAATCGTTCAGCCCTTGTCCAGGGTCAGGCGCTGGGACCCGATGCGGGCCAGCCAGACGATGGCCGCGCCCAGCAACAGCAGGGGCACCAGCGTGGCCGCGTTCATCGCCTGCCAGCCGCCCTGGACGACCAGCGCGCCCGAGCCGAAGGCGGTCAGCGTCATCACGACGTAGACGCAGAAGTCCAGCCCGGCCTGCGCGGTGGTGCGCTCCTCGGGCCGGTAGCACTCGGTGGCCAGCGCGGTGCCGCCGATGTAGAGGAAGTTCCAGCCCAGGCCCAGCACGAACAGCGCGACCAGGAAGTGCATCAGGTCGACGCCCGACAGCGCCACCGCCACGCAGGCGATGTTGAGCACCAGCCCGGCGCTGAGGATCCTGACGGTGCCGAAGCGCTTGATCAGGTTGCCGGTGAAGAAGCTCGGCACGAACATGCCCAGCACATGCCACTCCAGCACCAGCGCGGCCGACGCGAAGGGGTGGCCGCACTGTGACATCGCGATCGGTGTGGCCGACATCAGCAGGTTCATGACGCCGTAGCCCATCGAGCAGGCCGCGATGGCCACGATGAACTTCGGCTGGCGGATGATCTCGCGCAGCGGACGGCCGCGCGCGGCGCTGCCGTCGGCGGCCAGCGGCGCGGCCATCACCGGGAAGCGGATGAACTGCATCACCACGATGCCGGCGGCGGCCAGCACCATCAGCGCCAGGTAGGGGCCGACGAAGGGCACGACCAGCGCCTCGCGGGTGGCGCTGGCCAGGTTCGGGCCGACCACCGCGCCGATGATGCCGGCGGCCAGCACCCAGGAAATCGCCTTTTCCTTGTAGGACGGCTCGACCAGCTCGGCCGCCGCGAAGCGGTAGAGCGAGGCATTGGCGTTGAAGTAGCCGTTGATCAGCGTGGCGGTGGAGAGCAGCCAGAAGCTGCCGATCCAGGCCGCCCAGGCCGCCAGGGCGGCCGCGCCCATGCCCACCAGCAGGCCGAGCTGGAAGGTGCGCTGGCGGCCCCAGGCGCGCTGGTGCCGCGCGACCAGCGGCGTGGCCAGCGCGCCGCCGGCAACGTAGGCGGCGATCGGCAGCGTGGCCAGGAAGGCGGACGGGGCCAGGTGCAGGCCGAGCAGGCCATTGACCGCGACCAGCGTGACGTTGGTCGACAGGAACAGCCCCTGGCAGATCGCCAGCAGCAGCAGTTGAGCGTTCATCGGTGCCCCTCGTTGGAGCGCGGCAGTGTAGGGGGCGGTCTGTCCCTGCCGAGACGCCCGCCCAGACCCCCGCCCGGACCGGCGCTCAGGCCGGCAGCAGGCCCAGCGGCGCCGGTTCGGTCGGGGCGGGCAGGCTGCGGGCGCGCGACATCGGCAGGCCGCCGGCGACGCGCTCGCGCAGCAGCGCCGCGATGGTCGTGCTGTCCTGCGCCTGTGCGTACAGGTAGCCCTGGGCGATGTCGCAGTCGTGCTCGGCCAGGAACTGGCGCTGCTCCTCGGACTCGACGCCCTCGGCCACCACCGGCAGGCCCAGCCCGTGAGCCAGCGCGATCGTGGCGCGCACGATGGCCGCGCCGTTCGGGTCGCGGCTGATGTCGCGCACGAAGCTCGGGTCGATCTTGATCTGGTCGACGCGGAAGTTCTTCAGGTGCGACAGCGACGAGAAGCCGGTGCCGAAATCGTCCATCGAGACCTGCACGCCCATCTCGCGCAGCTCGGCCAGGAGGCTGCGCAGCTGGCCCAGGTCGGCCATCGCGGTCGACTCGGTGACCTCGATCTTGAGCAGGCCCGGCGCGACGTGGTGTTCGGCCAGCGCCTGCCCCACCACGCTGACCAGGCGGCGGTCCAGGCATTGCCGGGTCGACACGTTGACCGACACCGGCACCAGCGGCAGGCCCTGCGAGCGCCAGCGGGCGAGCTGGCCGATGGCCTCGCGCACGACCCATTCGCCGATGTGCAGGATCAGCGAGGTCTCCTCGGTGACGGGCAGGAAGCGCGCCGGACGCCAGAGCGTGCCGTCCGGCTGGCGCCAGCGCAGCAGCGCCTCCAGGCCGACCACCTGGCCGCTGCGCAGGTCGACCTGCGGCTGGTAGTGCAGCACGAAGCTGTTCTGGTCCAGGGCGTGGCGCAGGCGGGTTTCCAGGGCCAGCCATTCGCGCGTCCAGGCCGGCATCTCGCTGGCATAGAACTCGAAGCGCCGGCCGCCACGGGCCTTGCCGCGGTACATGGCGGTGTCGGCCATGGCCAGCAGGGCGTCGGCGGCGCAGCCATCGTGCGGGGCCATCGCGATGCCGACGCTGCAGCCGCAGGCGACCTCGATCGCGGCGGCGTCCTCCGCCTCGATGCGGATCTCGCGGATCACCGCGTCGATCATCTGCGCGGCCCGCGCGGCCACCACCTCGCGGTCGTGGGCGTCCTCCAGCAGCACGACGAACTCGTCGCCACCCCAGCGCGCCAGCGTGTCGTGGGCACGCAGGCAGCGCTGCAGGCGCTGCGCCACGGTGCGCAGCACCGCGTCGCCCTGGCGGTGGCCCAGGCTGTCGTTGATGCGCTTGAAGCGGTCGAGGTCGATGAAGAGCACGGCGACGTGGCGATGCCCGGCCTGCGCGGCCAGCACCGCCTGCTGCAGCCGGTCGCTCAGCAGCGCGCGGTTGGGCAGGCCGGTCAGGGCGTCGTGGGTCGCGTCGCGCTGCAGGCGCTCGGCGTTGGCGATCTGTTCGGTCATGTCCGACAAGGCCAGCACCACGGCGATGACCCGCCCGCCCTGGTCGGTCGGCAGGCGGCTGTCGACCGGGCGACCGTGCTGTCGCTCGGCCGGCAACAGGCTGGCCGGGCGGGTGACCGCATCCTTGGCCGGCGTCTGCTCGAAGACCGGACTGGCAACCACCTGCACGCGACGCTCGCCAGCGTCGGTTGAGAGCTGCAGCGTATGGCCGACCTCGACCACCCGGCGCGAGCGGCGGCAGCGCGCCAGTGCCTCGGCCAGCGCTTGCGCGTCGGCCGCCGGCCAGGGCAGGGCCTGCACCACGGACAGGCCCAGCAGCTGCGGCGCGGCCAGGTTGCACAGCCGTTCGGCACTTGGGTTGAGGTAGCGCAGCCGGTCGGCCGCATCGACCGTCATCACGCCGTCGGTGATGGCCTGCAGCGTCGCCGCGGCACGGTTGCGTTCCTGCCGCAGGGCCCGACGGGCCAGCCGCAATTCACGGTTGCGGGTCAGCAGCACCGCCAGCGCGATGCCCAGCGTCAGCATGATGGCCGGGACCCAGGCCCGGGCCGGCGTGGGTGACAGGGACAGGCCCCAGTCGTCGAAGACGAACAGCAGCGGCTCGATCGCCAGCTCGGTCAGCACCATCGTCGTGATGGCGATTACCCAGGGCCGCCGGGCGATCCGCCACAGCCGTGCCGGCCAGGCTTGCCGGAGGCTGGTGGCGGCGGGTGCGGCAGTGGCTGCGGCGGTGGGTTCGGCGGAAGGGGGAGAGGGTCGGCGGGCGGTCATCGGTGGGCTTCAAGCCTGAAGCACAGATTAACTGCCCGGCAATAACCGGCACGTCTCAACCTTCGGAGGGATTGCCGGTTTTTTCACAAAAAGACACGGCACTTGATCGGCCGCGGTTGACCTTGCCTCAAGCTCGTTGGATGGGAAAAAGGTCCATTCCATCGGGCCTTTGGGGTGAGGCTCAATCGATGATCCTGAGGGCGCGCAGGTCGATGCGGCCGTCGTGCATCGGCGGACACCACAGTGTGGCGCCGGACAGCGGGCGGCTGAATCCGAACAGCGCGTCGACCTGACCGTCCTCGGCGCCGGCCATGCGCGCAAGCTGGGCCTCGAAGGCATCGAGGCGCTGGGCGAAGGCGCTGAAGTAGAGGCCGCCGCGCCCTTCGGACAGCCACGGCATCGAGCGGCGCAGCACGAAGGCCTCGGGCGCGAAGTCTTCCTGGGCGGTGCGCTTGACGTGGGCGGTCTCGGGCGCGTCCTCGATCTCCTCGTTGTCGGCCAGGCGGCGGCCGATGGCGAGGTCACGCTGCGCCGGCGCCAGGGCCCGGAAGGCCGCCAGGTCGTGCTGCCAGCGCTGCACGGCCAGCAGGCTGCCGCCGTCCAGGCCGGCGCCCTGGCCGTCGATGAAGGCCGTGGCCAGGGCGGCGTCGCCGACCGGGTTCTCGGTGCCGTCCTCGTAGCCGGTCAGGTCACGGCCTTCGGCATGGCGGAAGGCGGGCAGGTTCTCGGTGATCGAGAAGGCCGGCGTCAGGCGCTCGACCAGCGCCTCGGCCTGCCACAGCAGCGCAGCCGGGTCGTCGCCGCGCAGCCACAGCCACAGGTCGAAGGGCGTGGCCGGCAGGTCGACGCGGGCATCGACCGGGGCGCGGAAATCGCGCAGGCCGGGCACCGCATCGGCGCTGGCCAGCCGCGTCACCAGCCCGGCGCCCAGGCCCAGCACGGCGCTGCGGCCGTCGACCTCGGCGGCCAGCGCGCGCAGCAGGTGGCGCAGGCGGCCCAGGTCGGCGTCGGGCCGCAGCGCACATCCGAGGTAGCGGCCGTGGGCCGGGACGGGTTCGAGGATGCCGGGCTGGAACATGGCGGTTCGGGGGGGGACGTGGGGTGACGGGACGTGCAGGCGACAGCGGCGACGCGGCAGGCCGGGGCGGGACTCAGCCGACCAGCAGCGCGTCGTCCTCGTCGTCGAGCACGGGCTCTTCGAGGGCGCTGGCCTGGTAGGCCAGCCGGACGTAGACCGGCGCGAAGGCTTCGGCCTGGGTGATCTCGAGCAGGCGCTCGCGGGCGAGTTCGAGCATCGCGATGAAGGTCACGACCACGACCTGGGTGCCGTGGCCGGTCTCGAACAGGTCCTGGAACTCGACGAAGCGCTGTCCCTGCAGCTTGCGCAGCAGGATGCTCATGTGTTCGCGCACCGACAGCTGCTCGCGGCTGATGCGGTGGTGCTCCGTCAGGCGGGCGCGCTTGAGGACGTCGGCCCAGGCGTCGCGCAGCTCGGCCAGGCCGACCTCGGGCCAGCGCGGCTCGTCGGACTGCTCGATCGTGACCTGCGCGCGCAGGAAGTCGCGGCCCAGCACCGGCAGGCCGTCGAGGCGGGCGGCGCCGAGCTTGATGCGCTCGTACTCCAGCAGCCGGCGGACCAGCTCGGCGCGCGGGTCCTGGACCTCGTCGGCGCCTTCGACCTTCCGGGGCGGCAGCAGCATGCGCGACTTGATCTCGATGAGCATCGCCGCCATCAGCAGGTACTCGGCGGCGAGTTCGAGGTTGTGCTCGCGGATCTGGTCGACGTAGTCGAGGTACTGGCGCGTGACATCCGCCATCGGGATGTCGAGGATGTTGAAGTTCTGCTTGCGGATCAGGTAGAGCAGCAGGTCCAGCGGTCCCTGGAAGGTCTCCAGGAAGACCTCCAGCGCATCCGGCGGGATGTAGAGGTCCTGCGGCATCGAGAACAGTGGCTCGCCGTAGAGCCGCGCGACCGCGACGTGGTCGACCACGTCGGTGGCGACCTCGTCCGGCTGGGGCGCGTCACCGAGCGCCTGCGCCTCGGCGGCCAGGGCCGCCGCGCCGTTCTCGTCGACCGGGCTCAAGCCTTGGTCTGGTAGACGTAGGGCTGCTGGGGCACGCGGGCGTCCTTGAAGTCGGTCTCGGCCACGTGGTCGATCGGGCGGTCCCACAGCAGGCCGCGGCCTTCGCGCTGGCGCGATTCGAGCTTCGGGTCCTGCTGCTTGAGCGACTCGATGAACTGGGTCGTCTCGGACTTGTAGTGTTTCCAGAAGAGCGGCATGTCGGTCCCGGCGCTGAGGCCGTCGGTCGTTGGTGGAATCCCGCGATTTTAGGGCGCGGGACCGGGTCGTCAGGGGGTCGGATGGGCGCGGCCGCGCAGATCGTCCAGCACCGGCAGGGCCGCCAGCAGCACCAGCGCCAGGGCCAGCGGCACGGTGGCGATGAAGCCGGAGTGCTTGAAGGCCAGCGCGCCGACCAGGCCGCCGGCGAAGAACAGGCCGGCGATCAGCACCAGCACGGCCAGGCGCTCGCGGTTGGCCTGCACCGGCGGCAGCGTCGGTTCGCCCGGTCCGGCCGGGGCGTTCCAGTAGACCGCCCGGCCCAGCTCGATGCCGATGTCGGTGATCACGCCCGTCAGGTGGGTGGTGCGGATCTCGGCGTTCGAGATCTTGGTCACCACCGCGTTCTGCAGGCCCATGATGAAGCACAGCAGCAGCACGGTGGCCGGCAGCAGCGCCTGCGCGCCGAGGCTGGCCGACCAGTGCTCCAGCGTGCCGCCGAGCAGGCCGAAGACCAGCAGCAGCAGCGCTTCCAGCAGCAGCGCGAGCGCGTACTCGCTGTGCATGGCGCGACGGCGGGCCCAGTTCGTCAGCACCGCCGTGGTCATCGCCCCGGCGACGAAGGCCAGCAAGGCCAGCAGGCCCGCGCCGGCCGCGACCCAGGCGCCCAGCACCAGGTCGTCGGCCAGGGCCGAGACCACGCCGGTCATGTGCGAGGTGTAGCGCTGCACGGCCAGGAAGCCACCGGCGTTGATCGCACCGGCGTTGAAGGCCAGCAGCGCGCCGAGCCGGCGGTTGGCGGCGCGTGTGCGGTGGCGGCCGGTCAGGCCGCGCAGGTAGGCACCGGGCATCGGCCTCGCGCGTCAGCGCACGCGCATGCCGGGCACCGCGCCGCCGTGGGGTTCGAGCACGAACAGGCCGGGGGCGGCCTTCTCGTCGGCATGGCTGGCGGCCAGCACCATGCCCTCGCTGATGCCGAACTTCATCTTGCGCGGCGCGAGGTTGGCGACCATCACGGTCAGCTTGCCTTCCAGGTCCTCGGGCTTGTAGGCGCTGCGGATGCCGCTGAAGACGTTGCGGGTGCGACCCTCGCCGACGTCCAGCGTCAGGCGCAGCAGCTTGTCGGAGCCGTCGACCGTCTCGGCCTTGACGATGCGCGCGATGCGCAGGTCGACCTTGGAGAAGTCGTCGATCTTGATCTCGTCGGCGATGTCCTCGCCGCCGGGCACGACCTTCTCGGGCGCCGGGGCCTCGAACAGCGCGTCCAGCAGCTTCGGGTCGACCCGCTGCAGCAGGTGCTGGTAGGCGCCGATGACCTGCGCGCCCAGGCGCCGGTCGGCGTCGGCGAAGGTCAGCGGCTCGACCTGCAGGAAGGCCTCGACCTGCGCGGCCACGCCCGGCAGCACCGGCTTGAGGTAGACGGTCAGCAGCCGGAAGGCCTCGATGCAGACGCTGCAGACGTCGTGCAGCACGGCATCCTGGCCGGCCTGCTTGGCCAGCTCCCAGGGCTTGTTGCGGTCGACGTATTCGTTGACGCGGTCGGCCAGCGCCATGACCTCGCGCAGCGCCTTGCCGAACTCGCGCGTCTCGTACAGCGTGGTGATGGTGTCCTTGTGGGCCTGCAGGCCGTCGAGCAGCACGTTGCCCTCGACGCCCAGTTCGCCCGACAGCCGGCCGCCGAAGCGCTTGGCCAGGAAGCCGGCGGCGCGCGAGGCGATGTTCACGTACTTGCCGACCAGGTCCGAGTTGACGCGGCTGGCGAAGTCCTCGGGGTTGAAGTCGATGTCCTCGACCCGGGCGTTGAGCTTGGCGGCGATGTAGTAGCGCAGCCAGTGCGGGTCCATGCCCAGGCTCAGGTACTTCAGCGGGTCCAGGCCGGTGCCGCGGCTCTTGCTCATCTTCTCGCCGTTGTTGACGGTCATGAAGCCGTGCACGAAGACGTTGTTGGGCACCTTGCGGCCGCTGAAATGCAGCATCGCCGGCCAGAACAGCGTGTGGAAGTAGGTGATGTCCTTGCCGATGAAGTGGTACTGCTCGACCGCCGGATCGGCGATGAACGCGTCGTAGCCGCGGGTCTCGCCGTACCTTGCCTTCGGGCCGCCCTTGTCGAAGTAGTTCTTGAGCGAGGCGAGGTAGCCGATCGGCGCGTCCAGCCAGACGTAGAAGTACTTGCCCGGCGCGTCCGGGATCTCGATGCCGAAGTAGGGCGCATCGCGGCTGATGTCCCAGTCGCCCAGGCCGCCCTTGCCGTCCTCGTCCTGGGTGAACCACTCGCGGATCTTGTTGATCACCTCGGACTGGAGCTTGTCCGGCTCCTGCGTCCACTGCTGCAGGAACTCGACGCAGCGCGGATCGCTGAGCTTGAAGAAGTAGTGGTCGCTGGTGCGCAGCACCGGCGTCGCGCCCGACAGCGCCGAGTACGGGTTCTTCAGCTCGGTCGGGCTGTAGACCGCGCCGCAGGACTCGCAGGAGTCGCCGTACTGGTCCTTGGCGCCGCACTTCGGGCACTCGCCCTTGATGAAGCGGTCGGGCAGGAACATGCCCTTCTCGGGGTCGTAGAACTGCTCGATCGGGCGGACCTCGATCAGCTCGTTCTTGCGCAGGCCGAGGTAGACCGACTGCGCCAGCTCGTGGTTCTCGATGCCGTCGGTCGAATGCCAGTTGTCGAAGGCGATGCGGAAGCCGTCGAGGTATTCCTTGCGGCCGGCGGCGATGTCGGCGACGAACTGCTGCGGCGTCTTGCCGGCCTTCTCGGCGGCGATCATGATCGGCGCGCCGTGCGCGTCGTCGGCACCGACGAAGTGGACCTGGTGGCCCATCAGCCGCTGGAACCGCACCCAGATGTCGGCCTGGATGTACTCCATGATGTGGCCGATGTGGAACTTGCCGTTGGCATAGGGCAGGGCGGTCGTGACGAAAAGCTGGCGGGGCATGGCGGACGGTTCTCGGTGACTGCGCGGACCGCAGGAAGGGGGCGGATTTTAGGGGCCGCACCGTGGGCTGCCGACGGGATGGACGTCCCGCCGGGCGCGCCCGTAAGCTGCGGGTCCTCACTCAGCCGGAGCACCGACGATGGACGTCATGACCGCACCACGACGCAAGACCACGACACGGCTGGCGAACTGGCGGATGCTGCGCAGCGGCCTGCGGGTGACGGGTCTGCTGATGACGGGCCTGCTGGTGTCGGGCCTGCTGCTGACGGGCCTGCCGGCGCGCGCCGAGACGATGCCCGTCAGCGACTTTTCCGCCGGACCGCCCAACGGCGTCTACGCCTTCCCCAGCCGCACGCCGCGGACGCTGCCGGAACTGCTGCGCGGGCAGGGCGAGGCGGCGCAGCCGGTCGGACACCTGTTCCTGCCGGCCGACACCGGTCAGGGCAAGGTCGGCGCGGTCGTCTTCGTGCATGGCTCCGGCGGTATCTACGACGCCATGCTGGGCCACTGGCCGCAGGCCTTCAACCGGGCCGGCATCGCCTATCTGGCGCTGGACATGTTCGGGCCCCGGGGCGTGCGCAGCACGGCGGAGGATCAGTCCCAGGTCCCGTTCTCGGCCGACCTGGCCGATGCCTACGCGGCCTTGCGCCTGCTGGCCACGCACCCACGCATCGACCCGGCCCGCATCGCGGTGATCGGCACCTCGCGTGGCGGCATCGCGGCCTGGCGGGTGGCCGGCACGCGCCTGACCGCCAGCCAGAAGCTGCCCGGTGGCCTGCGCTTCGCGGCCCACGTGATGCTCTATGCCGGCGGATGCAGCGGGGGCTTCCGCCACGTCGTGCGCGCCGGCGTGTTCGGACCGGCGCCGATGCTGTGGGTCCACGGCGAGGCCGACGACTACACGCCGATCGGCGCGTGCCGCGAGTACGCCGGCCTGATCGGGCAGGCCGGCACGCCGGTCGAGTTCGTCGCACTGCCGGGTGCCCACCACAAGTTCGACAGCGACGACAGCCGTTTCATCCTCGTGCGCGGCGCCCAGCGCACCCGCGAGGACTGCCCGCTGCAGTTCGACGTCGACAGCCTGGGCTGGAGCGACCGCACCACCGGCGAACGCCTGAGCCCCGAGGCCATGGCCGAGGTCAACCGCAGCCGCTGCGCCGCGCTCGGTGCGCACGTGCAGGGCGATCGCGCCGCGCGGGACGAGGCCACCCGCGCCGTGCTGGACTTTCTGGCCAAGGTGTACGCCAGGTGAGTGACCTGCCCGCTGTGCGCTGGACCCTGGCGCTGCCGGACGGCACGCGCATCGAGGTGCCATCGGGCACCGACCTCGTCAGCGCGGCGCAGGCGGCCGGCTGGCGCTGGCCACGTTCCTGTCGCAACGGCACCTGCCGGACCTGCCGGGTCCGCGTCATCGCGGGTGAGGCGGTGCACCGCATCGACTGGCCGGGCCTGAGCCGCGAGGAGCTGGCCGAGGGCTGGGTCCTGCCGTGCGTCTGCGAAGCCCGGTCGGACCTGGTGGTTGACGCCGAGGCCCGCCACGACACGATGACGCTCAAGCCCCGCTGAGCGCTGGGGTCTGTCCCCCTGCGCCGGGCTGTGGGTGTGCCGGTAGACTGTTCGGTTGTCGTTTTCATATCGACCCCTCCGGACGTTCCGACGACCTCTCGACCACCTTCCGACGACCGCAGCCACCATGTCCCTGACCGATAGCGCGATCCGCGCCGCGATCCAGACCGTCATCGATCCCAACACCGGCCGCGACTTCATCAGCGCGAAGCAGGTCCGCAACCTCAGCCTCGACGGCGAGGACGTCGCCTTCGACATCGAGCTGGGCTACCCGGCCCGCAGCCAGCACGCGATGCTGCGCAAGGCGCTGATCGACGCGGTGCGCACGGTGCCCGGCGTGGGCAACGTCAGCGTCAACGTGTCCAGCAAGATCACCGCCCATGCGGTGCAGCGCGGCGTGCAGCTGCTGCCGGGCGTCAAGAACATCGTGGCCATCGCCTCCGGCAAGGGCGGCGTGGGCAAGAGCACCACCGCCGTCAACCTGGCGCTGGCGCTGGCCGCCGAAGGCGCGCGCGTGGGCATCCTCGATGCGGACATCTATGGCCCCAGCCAGCCGATGATGCTGGGCGTCTCGGGCAAGCCCGACAGCCACGACGGCAAGACGATGGAGCCGCTGGTCGGCCACGGCATCGAGGTCATGTCCATCGGCTTCATGGTCGATCCGGACCAGGCCATGATCTGGCGCGGCCCGATGGCCACGCAGGCGCTCGAACAGCTGCTGCGCCAGACCAACTGGCACGACCTCGACTACCTCATCGTCGACATGCCCCCGGGCACCGGCGACATCCAGCTGACGCTGTCGCAGCGCGTGCCGGTGACCGGCGCGGTGATCGTCACCACGCCGCAGGACATCGCGCTGCTGGACGCCAAGAAGGGCGTGTCGATGTTCCAGAAGGTCAGCGTGCCCATCCTCGGCGTGGTCGAGAACATGGCCGTCTACTGCTGCCCGAACTGCGGCCACACCGCCCACATCTTCGGTGCCGACGGCGGCAAGAAGATGGCCGCCGAGCAGGGCCTGGCCTACCTCGGTGCGCTGCCGCTGACGCTGAGCATCCGCGAGCAGGCCGACAACGGCCGGCCGACCGTGGTGGCCGAGCCCGACGGGGAGATCGCCGCCCTGTACAAGTCGCTGGCCCGGCAGGTCGCCATCAAGATTGCCGACGCGGCCAAGGACTATTCGTCCAAGTTCCCCACCATCACCGTCAGCAAGTCGACCTGAGGCCGCACCGGCGCGTGGGCCCGCGCCGACGCGGGCCCGGCGGCCTCACTGGCCGTCGCCGTTCGCGCCGGGCTTGAAGACCCGCACACGGTGCCACTGCGCGCGGCTCACCGCCGCGATCACGCAGGGCCGGTTCTTCGGCTGGATGCCCGCATGCAGGAAGTTGCCGGCCACATCGCGCACCGGCCACCAGAGCACGCCCGACTTCAGCCGCAGCAGGTCGGTGGCCGATTCCAGCTGCCGGCCCGAGGCGGGCTGGAGTTCCTCGGCGTAGACGACCACCTTCTCGCGCGACCACAGCACCCGCCGGCCCAGGCCGCCGGGCTCGTCGGTCGACAGCGTGTCGGACCATTCGTTGCGTGAATCGATGGTGCGCACCGTGCGCGCGGTGCCGCTCATCGGGCAGAAGGCGTGCGAGCGGCTGACCAGGACCTTGATCGGCCGGTTCAGCGCCGCCTGGCGCGCGCGGCCGTCGGGCGCGGCACGCGGGCCGGAGGGCGTGACCGTGTCGGCCCGGGCCGGCATGGCCGACGTCCAGCCGCCCAGCGCGACCATCAACGCCAGCCACAGGGCCCGCCAGCGACGGCCTGCCGGACGTCCGCTGCGCCGCTCGACCGGCACGCCCGGCACGACCGGCACGACTGGCATGACCCACGAGGGGACGTCGCGGCGCAGGGCCATCCGGCGGCGTCGGCCGCTGGCGTCTGGCGCAGACCGTGCCCAGGGCACGGCGATCGACATGGCGATTCGAGTCATGGCGGTTGCCGGCCGGGGCCGGTGGAGTGTGAGGAAAATCATAAACGCTGGACCCTGAACCCCTGCGCCGGGGTCCGTCGGGCTGGCGCGACAGACCGGCCGACAATCCCGACCATGAACCTTCTGGACGCGATGCGCTACCTCGCGGCGCTGGAGCAGCATCGCCACTTCGGCCGTGCCGCGCAGGCCTGCCACATCACCCAGCCGGCGCTGTCGAACGCGCTGCGCTCGCTGGAGACCAGCCTGGGCGTGCCGATCGTGCGGCGTGGTCGCCAGTTCGAGGGCCTGACGCCCGAGGGCGAGCGCGTGCTGGCCAGCGCGCGGCGCATGCTGCACGAGCAGGAGCGGCTGACGCAGGACCTCGCCAGCTTCATCGGCCAGCCACGCGGGCGGCTGCAGATCGGCGTGGTGCCGACGGCCTTGCCGGTGGCGATGCGGCTGGCCGCCCGGCTGCGCGAGCGTTGCGCGGGCATCCAGCCGGTGGTGCGCTCGCTCAGCTCGCAGGCCATCGAGGCCGGGCTGGAGAACCTGACGCTGGACCTCGCGCTCGGCTACAGCGAGCGCCAGGAGGTCGCGCAGCGCCGCCTGGCCGTGCTGCCGCAGTACACCGAGCGGTACTACCTGGTCGAACGTGACCGGGTCGAACGTGACCGGGTCGAGCGTGACCCGGTCGAGCGTGCCGCCGAGGCTGCCAGCGTCCATCCAGCCGATGCAGCCGATGCAGCCGATGCAGCCGATGCAGCCGATGCCGCGCCCTGCCGCTGGTCCGACGCGGCGCAGCGGGCGATGGTCCTGCTGACGCCGGAGATGCACAACCGCGCCATCGTCGACCGCGCGCTCCGCGATGCCGGTGTGCAGGCCGAGGCCGCGATCGAGACCGACACCGTGCTCGCGCTGCTGCAACCGCTGCTGGACGACGGCCCCGGTGCGCTCGCGGCCATCCTGCCCGGCGCGCTGGTCGCCACGCTGCGCAGCGTGCCCGGCCTGCGCGCGCGGGCGCTGGTCGAGCCGCTGGTCGAGACCCCCATCGGCCTGCTGACCGCCTCGCACGTCCAGCCCACGCCCGCATTGGCGGCGGCGCTGGCGCTGGCCGGAGAAGCCCACTGGCTGGCGGATGTGGCGGCGCGGACCGGCGTGGGTGTGGCCTGGCCCGCCGGTTCCTGAGCCATCCCGGGTTCCGCACGGTGGCCTGCGGAAAGGTGGCCATCGATTCGCCCCGTGAATGGCACCCTGTCGTTTTCCCATTGGACACGGCCGCTGGCACGGCGGGATAGTTGTCCATGGTCCGTCGAGGCGGGCCGGCCGGTCCGAGGCCGGCTGCCGGCCCGGTCGGACGTGTGGAGACCACCGACATGACAACAACCCCGATCACCCCCGTGCTCAGCGCGGACGAGGCGCAGGCGCTGGCCGGCATCCTGGCCGCCCATGCCGGCCGACCCGGCGCGCTGCTGCCCATCCTTCATGACGTGCAGCACGCCTTCGGCCACATCCCGCGGGCCAGCCTGGCGGTGATCGGCCGGGCGCTGAACCTGTCGCGCGCCGAGGTCCACGGCGTCGTGACCTACTACGACCATTTCCGCACCGAGCCGGCCGGCCGGCACGTCATCCAGGTCTGCCGCGCGGAGGCCTGCCAGGCCCGTGGCAGCGAGGCCCTGTGGACCCACGCCTGCCGCCGCACCGGCTGCGACGAGGACCGTCCGACCTCGGCCGATGGCCAGTGGACGCTGGAGCCGGTCTACTGCCTCGGGTTGTGTGCCTCGGGGCCGTCGGTCCAGATCGGCGAACGCCTGCATGCCCGCATGAACCCGGCCAGCCTGGACGCGAAGCTGGCGGCGCTGGACGTGGCCGCGACGGCGCAGGGCACGGAGGTGTCGGCATGAAGGCGATCCAGGTCTACGTGCCGCGCGACAGCGCCGCGCTGGCCGTCGGTGCCGACGAGGTCGCCGACGCCATCGTCGCCCAGGCTGCCGCACGCGGTGCCTCGGTCGAGCTGGTCCGCAACGGCTCGCGCGGCCTGCTGTGGCTGGAGACGCTGGTCGAGGTCGCGACGCCCGCCGGCCGCGTCGCCTACGGCCCGGTTGGCGTCGACGACGTGGCCGGCCTGTTCGAGGCCGGCTTCCTGAGCGGTGCCGACCATGCGCTGGGCCATGGCCTGACCGAGCAGATCCCCTGGCTGGCCCGCCAGCAGCGCCTGCTGTGCGCGCGCATGGGCGTGACCGATCCGCTGTCGCTGGCCGACTACGCCCGCCACGGCGGCTGGGCCGGCCTGCAGGCCGCCCTGCAGATGCCGGCCGACACGATCTGGCAGACCGTGCTCGATTCGGGCCTGCGCGGACGCGGCGGCGCCGCGTTCCCGGCCGGCATCAAGTGGCGCACGGTGGCGCAGGCGCAGGCTGCGCAGAAGTACGTCGTCTGCAACGCCGACGAGGGCGACTCCGGCACCTTCGCCGACCGCATGGTGCTGGAGGGCGATCCCTACATGCTGATCGAGGGCATGACGCTGGCCGCGCTGGGCAGCGGCGCGACCCAGGGCTACGTCTACATCCGCAGCGAGTACCCGGTCGCCTTCGAGGTGTTCTGCGAGGCGATCCGCCGCGCGACCGAGGCCGGCTTCCTCGGCGACAGCGTGCTGGGCAGCGGCCGTGCCTTCCGCCTGGAAGCCCGGCTGGCCGCCGGCAGCTACGTCTGCGGCGAGGAAACCGCGATGCTGGAGAGCCTGGAAGGCCGCCGCGGCATCGTGCGCGCCAAGCCGCCGATCCCGGCGCTCAAGGGCCTGTTCGACCAGCCCACCATCATCAACAACGTGCTGACCTTCGCGTCGGCGCCGTGGATCCTGGCCCACGGCGCACCGGCCTACAAGGCCTACGGACGCGGCCGCTCGACCGGCACCTTGCCCTTCCAGCTGGCCGGCAACATCGCCCGCGGCGGTCTGGTCGAGCTGGCCTTCGGCACCACGCTGCGCCAGCTGCTGGAGGACTTCGGCGGCGGCACCGCCAGCGGTCGTCCGGCCAAGGCGGTGCAGGTCGGCGGCCCGCTGGGCACCTACCTGCCCGAGTCGCAGTGGGACATCCCGCTGGACTACGAGGCCTATGCCGCGGTCGGCGCGGTGGTCGGCCACGGTGGCCTGGTCGTGCACGACGACACCGCCGACCTCGCCAAGCTGGCCCGCTACGCCATGGCCTTCTGTGCCCACGAGAGCTGCGGCAAGTGCACGCCCTGCCGGATCGGCAGCACGCGCGGCGTCGAGGTCATCGACCGCATCCTTGGTCTCGATCCGCAGCGTGCCGCCAGCGCCGGGCCGCCCCAAGCTGGCGGGCTCCCCTCGGGGGGCGACGCCGCAGGCGTCTTGGGGCAGAAGTTGCAGCAGGTGCATCTGCTGCGTGATCTCTGCGACACCATGGTCCACGGCAGCCTGTGCGCGATGGGCGGCATGACGCCCTATCCGGTGCTGTCGGCGCTGAACCATTTCCCGGCGGACTTCGGCCTCGCCGCCAGTCCGCTGCAAGACGACCGCACGGCCGCCTGAGGAGACCGCGATGAACCATCCCTACCCCGTCTTCAAGATCCACGAGATCGACCACGGCACGCCCGAGCGCATCTCCGACAAGCTCGTCACCCTGCAGATCGACGGCAAGTCCGTCACCGTGCCCGAAGGCACCTCGCTGATGCGCGCGGCCGTCGATGCCGGCGTGCAGGTGCCCAAGCTCTGTGCCACCGACAGCCTGGAGCCCTTCGGCTCCTGCCGCCTCTGCCTGGTCGAGATCGACGGCCGCCGGGGCTATCCGGCGTCCTGCACCACGCCGGCCGAGGCCGGCATGAACGTGCGCACGCAGAGCCCGAAGCTGCAGGAGCTGCGCAAGGGCGTGATGGAGCTCTACATCTCCGACCACCCGCTGGACTGCCTGACCTGCGCGGCCAACGGTGACTGCGAGCTACAGGACATGGCCGGTGTCGTGGGCCTGCGCAACGTCCGCTATGGCGTGGGCGACCAGGCAGTGGCCGGCGTCGCCGGCTGCCACCACACGAAGAGCGAGAAGGACGAATCCAACCCCTACTTCACCTACGACCCGAGCAAGTGCATCGTCTGCAACCGCTGCGTGCGGGCCTGCGAGGAGGTGCAGGGCACCTTCGCGCTGACGATCTCCGGCCGGGGCTTCGACTCGCGCGTGTCGCCCGGCATGGACGAGCCCTTCATGCAGAGCGAGTGCGTCAGCTGCGGTGCCTGCGTGCAGGCCTGCCCGACCGCGACGCTGCAGGAGAACAGCGTCATCGAGCTGGGCCAGCCCGAGCACAGCGTCATCACGACCTGCGCCTACTGCGGCGTCGGTTGCAGCTTCAAGGCCGAGATGAAGGGCAACCAGGTCGTGCGCATGACGCCCTGGAAGGACGGCAAGGCCAACGAGGGCCACAGCTGCATCAAGGGCCGTTTCGCCTGGGGCTACGCGACCCACAAGGACCGCATCACCCAGCCGATGATCCGCGAGAAGATCACCGACCCGTGGCGCGAGGTGTCCTGGGACGAGGCCTTCCAGCACGCGGCCCGCGAGTTCCGGCGCATCCAGGCAACGCACGGCAAGGACTCGATCGGCGGCATCACCTCCAGCCGCTGCACCAACGAGGAGACCTACCTGGTCCAGAAGCTGATCCGGGCGGCCTTCGGCAACAACAACGTCGACACCTGCGCCCGCGTCTGCCACAGCCCGACCGGCTACGGCCTGGGCCAGACCTACGGCACCTCGGCCGGCACGCAGACCTTCAAGTCGGTCGAGCAGGCCGACGTGATCATGGTCATCGGCGCCAACCCCAGCGAGGCCCACCCGGTGTTCGGCTCGCGCCTGAAGAAGCGGCTGCGCCAGGGCGCCCGGCTGATCGTGGTCGACCCGCGCGTGATCGACCTGGTCGGCTCGCCGCATGTCCGGGCCGATGTCCACCTGCAACTCAAGCCCGGCACCAACGTCGCGGTCATCACCGCGCTGGCGCACGTGGTCGTCACCGAGGGCCTGATCGACGAGGCCTACGTGGCCGAGCGCTGCGATGCCCACAGCACCGAGATCTGGCGCGAGTTCGTCGCCCGGCCGGAGAACTCGCCCGAGTCGCTCAGCGCCGCCTGCGGCGTGCCGGCCGAGCTGCTGCGGCAGGCCGCGCGGCTCTATGCCACCGGCGGCAACAGCGCCATCTACTACGGCCTGGGCGTGACCGAGCATGCGCAGGGCTCGACCATGGTCATGGGCATCGCCAACCTGGCCATGGCCTGCGGCATGGTCGGCCGCGAGGGCGTGGGCGTGAACCCGCTGCGCGGCCAGAACAACGTGCAGGGCAGCTGCGACATGGGCAGCTTCCCGCATGAGCTGCCGGGCTACCGCCACATCTCGGACACGACGGTGCGCAGCCAGTTCGAGGCGGCCTGGGGCGTGACGCTGGCCTCCGAACCGGGCCTGCGCATCCCGAACATGTTCGACGCGGCGCTGGAAGGCAGCTTCAAGGGCCTGTACTGCGAGGGCGAGGACATCGTGCAGTCCGACCCGAACACGCAGCATGTCGCGGCGGCGCTGTCGGCGATGGAATGCATCGTCGTGCAGGACATCTTCCTCAACGAGACCGCCAAGTACGCCCATGTCTTCCTGCCCGGCGCCTCCTTCCTGGAAAAGGACGGCACCTTCACCAACGCCGAGCGCCGCATCAGCCGGGTGCGCCAGGTCATGCCGCCGCTGGCCGGCCTGGCCGACTGGGAGGTCACGCAGCGCCTGGCCGTCGCGCTGGGCTACCCGATGGCCTATGCCCATCCCGAGGAGATCATGGCCGAGATCGCCGCGCTGACGCCGAGCTTCGCCGGCGTCAGCTACGACAAGATCGACCGCCTGGGCAGCGTGCAATGGCCCTGCAACGACCGCACCGACGAGGCCGGCACGGCCACCATGCACATCGGCGGCTTCGTGCGTGGCAAGGGCCGCTTCGTGCCGACCCAGTACGTGCCGACCGACGAGAAGGTCACCCGCAAGTTCCCGCTGCTGCTGACCACCGGCCGGGTCCTGAGCCAGTACAACGTCGGCGCCCAGACCCGCCGCACCGAGAACAGCCAGTGGTATGACGAGGACCGGCTGGAGATCCACCCGGTTGATGCGCAGGACCGCGGCATCGTCGCCGGCGACTGGGTCGGCATCGGCAGCCGTGCCGGCCAGACCGTGCTGCGCGCGGACGTGACCGAGCGGGTCCAGCCGGGCGTGGTCTACGCGACCTTCCACTTCCCCGAGTCGGGCGCCAACGTCATCACGACAGACAGCTCCGACTGGGCCACCAACTGCCCGGAGTACAAGGTGACGGCGGTGCAGGTCAGCAAGGTCAGCCAGCTGAGCGCCTGGCAGCAGCAGTACGCGAGCTTCGACCGCACCCAGCAGCAATTGCTGGCGCAGGCCGGCCAGACCGTCGTGGAGGGCAAGTGATGCGCGCCGACCTCGCCCCCAACGACCAGGGCCACGGGGCCGGCCATGACTTCCAGGCCGGCGTGCTCGACAACCTGATCCGCATGGCCAACCGCATCGGCCAGTTCTTCGAGATCTACCCCGACCGCGAGGAAGCGATCGACGGCGTGGCCCAGCACATCCGCAAGTTCTGGGAGCCGCGCATGCGCCGCCAGCTCTACGCCCACCTCGACGGTGCGGCGCAGGGCGCCGGGCTCAGTGCCCTGCTGATCGAGACGGTGCGGGCACGCCGCGACGATCTCCAGCCGAAGGCCTGAGCCGGGACAGGGTCACAGCACCTTGTGGACGATCTCGAGCAGCTGGCGCGGGCTGAAGGGCTTGGCCAGGTAGTCGGTGGCGCCGGCGCGCAGGCCGGTGGCCCGGTCGGCCGCGCTGTCGCGGGCCGTCAGCATGACGATCTTGGTGCGCTTGAAGCGGGCATCGGCGCGCACGCGGCGGCAGACCTCGTAGCCGTCGATGCCGCCGGGCATCATCACGTCGAGCAGCATCAGGTCGGGCTGGACCCGGCCGATCAGGTCCATCGCGGCATCGCCCCGCGCGGCCTCGTGCACGTCGTAGTCCTCGATCTCGAGGGTCATGCGGATCAGTTCGCGGATGTCGGGCTGGTCCTCGACGATCAGGATCTTCTTCATGGCGGCGAGCCTGCAAGGGCTGGATGTGGGACGTCGACGATGACGTGCCCTGCACTTTAGGCGTGGGGCGCGCCGTCCCAAGGCCGAAAACAGGCCGTCGTCCGGCCGTACTTCCGGGCTTGGGCGATGCCTTCCCGTGCGTATGGTTCGGTGTGCCCCATGTGCAGGAATCCGATGTCCTCCAGCTCGAACCCCTTCTTCCACAGCCGCAGCCATGTCGACGTGCTGATCACCGGCGTGCTGGTGGCCCATGTCGCGGTCGCGCTCTACCTCTGCCGGCTGTCGGGTCTGATGAACATCTGGTGGATGTGGACTGCGCTGGTCGGCTCGCTCGCGGCGCTGGCGCTGTGGCGATGGCGCGGCACCGTGATGTCGCGCGCGCTGCTGGGCGTCGGACTGGTGAGCGCCGTCGTGCTGCAGCACGCGACCGGCGTGTCGCTGACCGCCGGCGATCACGAGATCTACATGGCCACGCTGGTGACGGCGAGCCTGCTGTCCTTCTACCGCAGCTGGCGCTACACCTTGGTGATGACCGCCTCCATGGTGGGCGTGACGGCCGCCATGCAGGCTGGCCTGGTGCCGATCGTCAATCCAGGCGTCAGCTACTCGGTGCTGATCCTGCTTGCGACCCAAGGCGGCTTCCATGCCTGGATCGCGCGCCGTGACGAGCAGCGCGAGCGCGAGCGCTTCGACATCGAGTTCCTGATCCGCGCGATGGGCCGTGAAGGCCCGATCCGCCTGAGCCTGGAGGTCGTCAAGGCCGAGTCCGCGCTGGGTGCGCGCCTCAAGCACGTGCAGGAACGCATGGCGGCGGCGATGCGCCAGGTCAGCCTGGCCGCCGGTGGTGTCAGCCAGGCCTCGGCCGTGCTGGGCGACAGCAGCCGCGAGCTGATGGGCCGCACCGAGACCAGCGCGGCCGGCCTGCGTGACGCGGCCATGTGCCTGGACCAGATCACGGTGATCGTGCAGAGCAGCGCCGATGCCGCCAAGGAAGCCCGCCAGATGGCCCAGCGCGCGTCCGACCTGGCCACCGAAGGCGGCGACATCTTCGAGCAGGTGGTGGCCAAGATGCATGCGATCGACACCGCCTCGCGCCAGATCACCGACATCGTGTCGGTGATCGACGGCATCGCCTTCCAGACCAACATCCTCGCCCTCAACGCCGCTGTCGAGGCGGCCCGGGCCGGCGAGCACGGCCGCGGCTTCAGCGTCGTCGCCGCCGAGGTCCGCAACCTCGCGCTGCGGGCCTCCGAATCGGCCCGCGAGGTCAAGCAGCTGATCGGTCACACCGTCGACACCGTCGAGAGCGGCACCACGCTGGTCAATGCGGCCGGCCAGACCATGAAGGACGTGGTCGGCGCGGTGCGCCAGGTCGGTACCGTCTTCGAGAGCCTGTCGGCCGACACCAGCGAACACGCCGCCGGCATCGACGCGGTCACGCAGTCGGTCAAGGAACTCGACGAGGTGACGCGCCAGAACGTCTCGGTGGCCGAGCGTGCCAATGACATCGCCGAACAGCTGCATGAACATGCCGAGCGCCTGACCCGCGTGCTCAGCTCCTTCCAGCTCGGTTCCAGCGCGATGGCCGGTCGCGGCCTGGACGACGTGATGATCGGCGCGCCCGCTGCACCGGTCGGCGCCATCCGCCAGGTGGCCTGAGATGGACGAGGCGGCCGCCCTGCGCGACGCGGTCGAGGCCATCGTCGCGCCCTTGCTGACGGGTGCGCCGACGACGCGCTTGCCCGATCCCACCGGCGACCTGCTGCACCGCGTCGAGCAGCTGGCGCTGCAGGCCAGCGTCAACCTGGACCAGTTCGAGGCCGTCTTCGCCCTGAGTCCGGACGGCCTCGTGCTGTTCGACGAGGACGGCCGCGTGCGTCGCGTCAACGCGGCCTTCACGGCCTTCACCGGCCTGAGCGCCGAGATGCTGCAGGGGCTGGAGGAGGTCGTCTTCCTGTTCCGCCTGAACGCGCGCTGTGCGCCGCCGACGATGCTGCATGGCCTGGAGGAACTGCGCGAGATCAGCACCGCCGGCCCGGCCGATCGCAGCGGCCGCGACATCCTGCACCTGCTGCGTCCGCAGGAGCGCACGCTCAGGCTGCGCCTGTACCGTGGCTTCGATGCGGCCTGGTCGCAGGTCCTGCAGCTGCGCGACATCACCGCCGAGGCCCAGGTCGACCGCCTCAAGTCCGAGTTCCTGGCCATGGCCGCGCACGAGCTGCGCACGCCCATGGCCAGCATCTACGGCTTCGTCGAGCTGATGCTCACGCGCGAGCTGTCGCCGAACAAGCAGCGCGACATGCTCGAGCGCATCCACCGCCAGTCCGGCGTGATGGTGCGCATCCTCAACGAGCTGCTGGACCTGGCGCGCATCGAGTCCGGCCGCGGCCTGGACTTCGCCTTCGAACCGCTCGAGATCGGCCGCTGGCTGGAGCACCTGCGACACCAGCATGCCCCGCCGCCGGGCCGCGAGCCCTTCCTGCTGGAGCGTCCGCTGCGCGAGACGCTCCCGGTGCGTGCCGACCCGAGCAAGCTCGAACAGGCGCTGGGCAACCTGCTGTCGAACGCCTACAAGTACTCTCCGCAAGGCGGCCCGGTGCGCGTGACCGCCTGGATCGACCGCGACGCCAGCGGCGGCCCCTGGGTCGCCCTCGCGGTCAGCGACTGCGGCATCGGCCTGTCCGACGAGGAAAAGGCCCGCGTCGGCGAACGCTTCTTCCGCGCCGACAAGTCCGGCCAGACCCCCGGCACCGGCCTGGGCATCAGCATCGTCCAGCAGATCGTCGAACTGCACGGCGGCCGCATCGGCATCCACAGCGTGCTTGGACAGGGCAGCACGTTCACGCTGAGGTTGCCGGTGCATGGCTGACCTGGCGCCATCGGGCGACACCTACCGTGCAGGATTCAACCGCCTGCCCAGGTACGCCACAACCGCTTCCACCTGCGCCCGCGTGAAGACCTCGCGCCAGGCCGGCATGGAGGTGCCGACCAGGCCGTCGCGGATGACCTGACGCAGGTGGCGCGGGGCCTTGGCGGCGGCGCTCAGGGCGGTCAGGTCGCGGGCCGGGGGTTCCATGAACTGGCCGATCCAGTTGCGGCCGGTCGCGTCGGCGCCGTGACAGAAGGCGCAGTTGGCCTGGAACAGCGCCTCGCCCTCGCGTTCGCGGCGGGTCAGTCCGGGGATGACCGGGGCGCGGTCGTGGCGGGCGTAGATGCTCGGCGTGGACACCGCGTCCAGCGGCTGGCCGCTGGCCGTGACCGCGTGCTGGCCGGGCTCGAAGCCTGGGCGCGGGTAGGACAGCGGGCGCGGTTGCCAGGCCGGGCCGGGGTCGTCCTGGCGGCTGCGGTCGTGGCAGCTGATGCAGGCCGACAGGAACAGCGCCCGGCCCGCACGCTGGCCGGCGTCGAGCGCCTCGACCGGCGCGTCCAGCCCGATGCGGCCGTCGGCAAAGGGGTAGGCCGCCGCGTGGCGGTCGTGGTCGGGCCAGCCGTTCTCGACGCTGTGATACCGGGATCGGCGGGCGCGCCGCTGCACGAACTCGCGCACCACGTAGTCGGCCAGCACGGCCATGGCCTCGTCGTCCAGGCGCGCGCCGAACGAGGTCATCGCGCTGCCCGGCCGGCCGTCGCGCAGCGCGGCGATGACCCGCGCGGCGTCCAGCTCCGGCGGGGCGGTGAAGTCGCGTGGCGGCGGGTTCAGCAGCGTTGCGGCCAGCGTGCGGGCATCGCCGGCATAGCCGTGACAGAAGTAGCACAGGCCGTCGTAGAGCCGCCGGCCGCGCTCGTGGCGGGCCTCGGCGGCACGGGCCTCCGGTGCGCCGGCCTGATCGTGATCGCCCGGATCGACCGCCGTCCCCGCTTCGAGCGCCCCGGCCGGCGCGGCCATGGACCCGACCAGCAGGGCGGCACACAGGACCCGCGCGAGTCGCCACATCACGGCGTGGCGGGGCGACGCGGGGCCTGGATGTAGCGCGTCAGCACGTGTTCGGCCAGGTCGGCGATCTGCTGCGCGTCCAGCACCTGCCGCCAGGCCGGCATCTCGGTGCCGAGACGGCCGTCGGCGATGGCCTGCCAGACCCGCGCGCGGTCCCAGCCGGACGGGTCGGGCAGGGCGAGGAAATCGCGCGGCACCGGGCGGATGAAGTAGGCCCGCGGCCCCTGGCCATCGCCGCGTTCGCCGTGGCAGGCCACGCAGTTGACGCGGTAGTAGGCCGCCCCGCGTGCCGCGTCGCCCTGCAGGCCATCCGGATAGGGCCGGGGCGCGGCGCCGGCCGGCAGCGGGCCGGGCAGGGCATGGCCGCCGTGGGCGCGGGTGCCGGAGATCGCGTCGGCCGTGGCCGCAGCCGGTGACGTGGCTGCTGCGGGTGCCTTGGCTGTTGCGGGTGCCGTGGCGGTCGGGCCGGGCTGGATGAAGGTGCGGTGCAGGTGGTCCGCCAGGGCCTCGATGTCGGCGCTCGACAGCTGGGTGCGCCAGCCGACCATCGCGGTGCCGGGCACGCCGAAGGTGACCGACCGGATGATGCGTTCGCGGTGGAGGTCGCGCCGCGCGGCGGCCGAGGTGAAGTCGCGCGGCGGCGTCGACAGCGCGGCGGTCGCGCGGCTGCGGCCGTTGCCCTGGTCACCGTGGCAGACCGAGCAGTAGTGGTGGTAGAGCACCGCGCCGTCGGCGCCGCTGTGCTGGCGCTCGCCGCGTTCGTTGCCCTGGGCGAGCGCCGCACCGCAGGCCAGGGCCAGCAGGGCGGCGGCGGTCGGTCGGGCAAGGCAGTTCGGCAAGCTCATCGGCGCAACGGTGTCGGTCGGGATCCTCCCGGCAGCGCGAGCAAGTTGCCTGCCACGCCGGGACGGCGGCCCGGATTGGCACATGGCGTGCATGTCGGATGGCCGATGACGCAGACCAAGACTCCGGACGAAGGGCCGTCGACCCCGACGCGGCGCACGCTGCTGGCGGGCCTGGTGACGGGTGGACTGGCGGCCGGGCTCGGCCCGCTGGCCGGCTGCATGCTGCCGCCCAAGGCCGCACCGGGCGCCGCGCTGGCGTCGCTGCCGGTGTTCCCGCCGCCACCGGACGAGCCGCGCTTCTACTTCGAGCGCAGCATCCGATCCAGCGCCGACATCCTGCCCGGCAGCCAGGCCAGCGAGCTGCGCCGCTTCGTGACCGGCGAGCAGGTGGTCGGCGAGCCGCTGGCCAAGCCCTATGCGGTGGCGGTCTGGCGTGGCCGCATCTACGTGTCCGACACGGTGGCGCGCCACGTCCGCGTGTTCGACGTGGCCGCCGGCCAGCACCACCGCATCGGCGAGGACGACGGCGAGGGCCAGCTGATCAAGCCGATCGGGCTGGACGTCGATGCCGCCGGCCGGCTCTACGTGGCCGACATCGGCGCGCGCGCCGTCCTGGTCTACGGCCCGGACCGGCGCTTCCTGCGCCGCATCGGCGGCGCGGCCTGGTTCTCGCGCCTGACCAGCGTGACGGTCGACGCGGCCGGCGAGCGGGTCTACGCGGTCGACATCGGCGGCGTCGGCAGCGACCTGCACCGCGTGCGCGTGTTCGACGCCCGCAGCGGCGCGCACCTGCAGGACATCGGACGGCGCGGCAGCGGCGAGGGCGAGTTCAACCTGCCGCGCGACATCGCGATCGGCCGCGACGGCCGGCTCTACGTCGTCGACGGCGGCAACTTCCGCATCGTCGTCTTCGATGCGCAGGGCCGGTTCCTGCGCCACTTCGGCAGCGTCGGCAAGCAGTACGGCCAGTTCGCCCGGCCCAAGGAAATCGCCACCGACCGCGACGGCAACGTCTACGTGGTCGACACCGCCTTCGGCAACTTCCAGATCTTCGACCCGGACGGCGCGCTGCTGCTGTTCGTCGGCGAGCGCTCCGAGCGCGACAGCCCGGCGCGCTACATGCTGCCCTCGGGCATCGCGGTCGACGAGGACGGCCGGGTCGTGCTGGTCGACCAGTGGTATCGCAAGGTCGATGTCTACCGGCCGGCCGCCCTGGCCGCCGGCACGGGCTTGCTGGCCGGTCCCGCCACCGCGCGCTGAGCGTGCGCCGAGGCGGCCCCGAGGGCGGTCGACATTCCCGAACTCGGGAAGCGCGCTTCCTGATTGCGGGAGCCAGGGGCCGGGCTTTCCCGCCCTTGCACACGCCGCGCACGAGCCCCGTTCGGGTCACCGTTCGGGGCCTGCGGCGGGTCATCCAGCCCTTGTCACGACCGGTCCCTGCGCAGGCTCGCCGCGCTGCAACACAAGTCACCGTGCGTCACCGGCGGCACGCCAGGTTGGCTCGGTGGCGTGACGAATGGCACAGAAGCTGCTGACCGGAACCCCATGTCGCGCACTGGGATCGCCCCGACCGGGCGAGGTCCGCGACAGGCCGTGCGGAGGCATGGAATGCAGAACAACGCAGTCACGAACAGGAACCCGGCTCCAGCGCGCCTGGCCGCGCCGGTCTGGCGCCGCCTGCTGGCGGGCATCGGCGCGGTGCTGGTGCTGGCCACCGGCGTGATGCAGGCCGACAGCGTGTCGGCCGGCATCGCCGACACCCGCCACAACCTGGGCTCCGGTCCGGGGCTGGCCGGTCGCAACAGCACGTCCGACACGGCCGAGGTCTGCGTGTTCTGCCACACGCCGCACGGTGCCGACGTCAACGCGCCCGCGCCGCTGTGGAACAAGCGCCTGGGCGCGGCGGGTGCGCCGGCCGGCGGAGGCACCTACACGACCTACGACACGCTGCAGACGCCGTCGCTGGACGGCACGGTCGCGCCGGTCGGATCGATCTCGATGGCCTGCCTGTCCTGCCACGACGGCACGCAGGCGATGGACAACGTCATCAACGCGCCCGGCTCGGGCGGCGTGGTGGCCGACGGCGGCGGCGTCGACGGCCGGGCCTACACCTGGAGCGGCAGCAGCGTCAGCGCGACCGGCCGCATCAGCGGCGGGCCGGGCCTGCTGGGCACCGACCTGTCCAACGACCACCCGATCGGCATCCAGTACTGCGGCGGCGGCCTGACGGGCAGCGGCACGACGGTCTCGGGCACCTGCAGCGACGGTGACTTCCGCCAGCCGCAGACCCAGACCATCAACGGCAACCAGGTCTTCTGGGTCGATACCGGTGGTGCCGGCAAGCAGCGTACCGACCTGCCGCTGTACCAGCGCGCCACCGGCGGCCTGGGTCCGCTGGTCGAGTGCGCGAGCTGCCACGACCCGCACGTCTCGTCCGGCCAGGCCGGTCCGGCCGGCACCGGCCAGGTGGCGGGCGAGACCTTCCTGCGCATCTCCAACGCCTCCAGCGCGGTCTGCACGACCTGCCACGTCAAGTAAGGACGGGCTGGATGACGCGAGGCGTGGTGGGGACAACGATGGGGTGCGTTCCGGGCAGGGGCTGGGGCTGGCGAGTGGCCGTGTCCGTGGTCAAGGCCGTGGCCATGGCCATGGCCATGCTCCTGCAGACCGCCGTCATGGCACCGGCCATGGCCGCAGAACCAGCGTCGCCTGCGGTGCCCGCCATGCCTTCGGCCGCGGCCATCGCCGCCGACGCCATCCCCTTCGCCCGCATCGGCGAGCAGGTCGTCACGCGTGGCGACTACCGCCGCGCGCTGGCCGTGGCGATGCGCCAGAAGTACTACCACGCCCAGCCGCCCGAGGCCGAGGTGGCCGCCTTCCAGCGCGAGATCGGCCAGGCCCTGGTCGACCGCCAGCTGCTGCTGGCCGAGGCGCGCCGGCGCGGCCTGCAGCCCGATGCGGCCAAGGTCGAGGCCCAGCTCGCGCCGCAGGCTCGTCGACTGAGCCAGTCGCCCGGCCTGGACGCCACCCACCGCGACCGCATGCTGGCGGCCTGGCGCTCGCAGTTCGAGGGCGATGACCTCATCAACCGCCTGCAGGCCGGCGTGCGTGCCTTCGCGCCGCCGGACGACGCCACGCTGCTGGCCTGGCATGCCCGCCACCGCGACCGCTTCATCGAGCCCGAACAGGTGCGCCTGAGCGTGATCCTGCTGAAGGTCGAGCCCAGCTCGAAGCAGGCCGTCTGGGACGCCGCCCATGCCGAGGCCGGCGAGCTGCACCGCCGCCTCGTGGCCGGTGCCGACTTCGCCGAGACGGCGCGGCTGCGGTCGGCCGATGCGAGCGCGGCCGACGGCGGCAGGCTCGACTACATCCACCGCGGCATGCTGCCCGAGGCGCTGCACGGCGTCGTCGACGGCCTGCAGCCGGGTCAGCTCTCGGCCCCGGTGCAGGTGCTCGAAGGCGTGGCGCTGATGCGCCTGGAAGACCGCCGGGCGGCGCGCGAGCGGCCGCTGGCGGAGGTTCGTGGTCGCGCGGTCGAGCTGTGGACCCGCGACGAGGGCGAGGCCCGCTGGCGCGCGCTGATCGAGCGGCTGCGCTCGGCCACGCCGGTCCAGATCGACGAGAGCGTCTATGCGCCGCTGCCGGCCCAGGAACCGAAGGCCCGGGCCGGCTGAGCGCCGGCCATCGGGGCGGACCAGGGTGTCACGGATGTCCGCGTTGCACCGGGGCCCATCCAGAAGCGCGCCGGTGCGAGGGCGTGGTCGCGCGGTCGTGCGCCTGCTGCCGACCGCCGCCGCGGTCGCGCTGCTCATGCTGCGCGCCGGCCCCGTGCAGGCCGCAGCCTTCTCGCCCGGCCCGGTGATCGGTGCGGTCGACGATTCGACCGCCAGCGCGCTGGAAGCCGGCGTCGTGCGGACCGGCAGCGAGGCGCCGGCCGCGGGCGGCATCGTCTGGGGCTTCGCGCCGGTGCGCCTGGGCGGCAGCGTCTCGCTGGACCTGCGCCGCCAGCGCCTGGAGGACGGCCGCCGCAACACCCAGGGCCTGAGCTACGCCGAGCTGCAATGGGCCACGCATGTCTGGGAGCCATGGTTCATCCAGTTGCGCGGGGGCTTTGGCGCACTGGTGGCGCGCGACGTCTCGCGCCAGTCCGACGGCTCGACCACCGCGACCAGCCATGCCGGCACCGGCAACGTCGCGGTGTCGGTGTTCCCGCAGAGCCGCTTCCCCTTCGAGCTGCGCGCCGACGTCAGCGACAGCCGGGTGCGTGGCGACCACGTCGGCAGCGATTACCGCCTGCGCCGGCTCATCATCGACCAGAGCTGGCGGCCGCTCAACGGCACCGACAGCTACGCCGTCAACGTCGAGCACAGCACGCTGGAAACGCTCGACGGCACCTTCAGCGGCAGCACCGACCGGGTCGACAGCCTGCGCGCCCAGGCCCTGCTGCAGCGCGACGTCCACCGCTTCGAGTGGAGCGGCCAGCTCAGCCGCAACCTGCGCAGCGACAGCGAGGACCGCAGCCGCTACGCCAACCTCAGCGCCCGCCACGCCTGGCAGCCGCTGGGTGAGGTGCAGGTTGACACGCTGGCGACCTGGAACGAGGTGCGCCTGCATGCCGGCCTGCTGGCCAACCGGCAGGATACCGAGACCGACATCCGCCAGATCGCCAGCTTCGCGAGCTGGCGGCCGCTGCTGGCGCGCGGCGAGGACGGCACCGGCCTGTCGCCACTCCAGGTCACCGGCAGCCTGCGCCTGGTCGAGGCCGACACCGGCATCCGCAGCCTCAACGCCGGCCTGGGCAGCAGCAGCCGCTCGGGCCTGCGGGCGGCCAACGTCGCACTGGGCCTGACGCGCGAGCTGACGCCGTCGTGGCGGCTCTCGGGCGGCGTGTCCGGCACCCGCATCGAGACGGCGGTCAGCAGTGCCAGCGGCGCGGCCGCCACGCTCGCCACGCCGGACACGTCCAGCACCGTGCAGACCGGCAACGTCACGCTGGGCTGGGCGCCGGTGGGCGTGCTGCTGGGGGGCTCGACGGGGGACGGCGCGGGTGCGGGTGTGGGTGTGGGTGCAGGTGCGGGAGCCTGGCGCTACACGCCCGGCGCATCGGCCAGCCTGGGTGCCAGCCGCAGCAGCGGCGTGGTGGCGACCCCTTCGGGCAACGCGCCGTCCAGCCGTCGCCTGACCCAGGGCGCGCAGTTCAACCACGGCCTGGGGCGCGACTGGCTGGGCGAGGACGGCGGCAGCCTGTCGGTGCAGCTCGGCCAGAGCCTGGGTGCCCTGCACGACAGCCAGAGCCGCAGCACCGTGCGGGCCCTGGCTCACACGCTGGGCCTGTACTGGCAGGGCGGCCTGAGCGGCGAGGGCAGCACGGCGTCCTACGGCTATGCCAGCGCGTCCTACAGCGACTCGCGCACGCTGGCGGGTGCGGGCGCGGGCGCGGGCACGGCCGGTGTCAGCAACGGTGCGGGCGGGCGCTTCCAGCTGGTCAACGTGCAGCTCAGCCGCCGCACCGGGCTGTCGCGCCACAGCAGCTGGAGCGGCAACCTGACCGCCCAGGGCAGCCGCAGCGACACCACCCAGATCGACGTCTTCACCGGCCAGGTCCGCCTGGGCGGTCCGGGCTGGCTGCCCTTCTACAGCGGCTCGCTGAGCTACGAGCACCTGCGCGTGGCCGACGTGCCGCGGCTGCGCTACACGGCCACGCTGACGGTCAACAGCCAGTCCTTCGAGAGCCGCGCCGCCGGCGACATCGACGCGCTGCGCGAGCGCGTCACCGAGTCGATCGAGAACCGGCTGGACTACACCGTCGGCCAGCTTGAACTGCGCCTGCTCGCACGCGCGGCACGGGTCGACGGCCGGCCCGTCAGCCTGATCGGCGCACGCGCGCTGAGGCGCTTCTGACCGCCGCCCATGACCCAGCCATCGTTCACCCACCCCCGCAGGAGCCCGTCTTGAAACCACCCCGCCACAGCCCGTCGCGCTGGCTGTCCCTGCTCGCACTGGCCCTGCTGTCGTTCTGGCTGGGCCTGGCCGGACCGGCCCGTGCCGAATACGGCGACATCGTCATCAACAACTACTCGGACGCGGCCGGCATGCGGCCGGTGGTGTTCCCGCACTGGTTCCACCGCGTGCGCTTCCGCTGCAAGGTCTGCCATGCCGACCTCGGTTTCCAGTTCAAGGCCGGTGGCAACCAGATCAACATGCTCAAGATCATCGACGGCCAGTACTGCGGCGCCTGCCACAACGGCGAGGTCGCCTGGTCGGCCGAGAACTGCAACCTGTGCCACGCCGGCAAGCCCGGCACGCCGACCCAGGTACACGAGAGCACGCTGCAGCGCTTTGGCGTCAACGTGCCGTCGTCGCCCGCTGCGGCGGCCTCAGGGGCCACGCCGGCCGCTCCCGCCAACAAACGCTAGGTCGACCGCGATGCAAGCCCACCTTCCACGCACCCTGACCCGCCTGGCCGGACTGGCCGCTTTCGCCTTGGCAGCGCTGTCCGTCCTGTTCACCGGCCCCGCCCAGGCCCAGGCGCCGGACCGCGCCTACGCCAAGCAGGTCTACGACGGCATCTGCGCCGGCTGCCATGCCAGCGGCGTGCTCAGCGCGCCCAAGTTCGGCCACGCGGCCGACTGGACCCCGCGCGCCAAGGCGGCCGGCGGTCTCGACGGGCTGGTCAGGAGCGCCACCGCCGGCACCGCCAAGGGCATGCCGCCCAAGGGCGGTCGGCCGGACCTGTCGCCCGAGCAGCTCAAGGCCGTCATCGCCTACATGATGAGCGGCGGCAGCCAGCCGGCCGATGCGGCGGCGGCCAAGCCGGCGGCCGCACCGGCTGCGGCAGCGCCGGCCAAGCCGACGGCTGCGGCCAAGGCCGACGTGAAGGCTGACGTGAAGGCCGACGTGAAGGCGCCAACGGTCGCCGTTGCGGCGGCACCGGCCGCAGCCCCGGCACCGGCAGCAGCCGCCGCACCCGTCGCGGTCGCCGCAGCGGAACCGCCCGCCGCACCGCCGGCCAGCCGCGCGGTCGTGCCCACGCCGGCGCCGTCGCGCGAGGTCAATGCCTTCAACCGCCTGCTCAAGCCGGCCGCCAGGCACAACCGGCCGGCGGTGGAGTCGGGCATCCACGACCCGACCAACGACATGACGCTGCAGCTGCAGCCGCCGGCCACCGCCTTCGCCGACCTGCCCAAGAGCCCGGCGGGCAACCACGTCGACTGGGTCAAGGCGCTCGACGGCAAGGCCATCGCGCCGCGCTGGGACCGGCTCGATCCGGCCGCCAACGCGGTCGTGATGGACCTGAACATCGTGCGCGAGGTCAAGGGCTCCATGCCCGACGTGGTCTACCCGCACAAGCAGCACACCGAGTGGCTGGACTGCTCGAACTGCCACCCGGCGATCTTCATGCCGCAGAAGGGCGCCAACCAGATCAGCATGGCGGCCATCCTGCTGGGCCAGAAGTGCGGCGTCTGCCACGGCAAGGTCGCCTTCCCGGTGTCCGAATGCCGGCTCTGCCACTCGAAGAAGAAGGCCGAGCCGGCGCCCGCCAGCGCGGCGGTGGAGCGCAAGCCTTGAACCTGCCGACACGGCCACGCAGGCCCCGCGCCGGCTGGGGCTGGCAGCGCATGGCCGCAGCCTGCCTGCTGGCCGCCTCCGGCGTGCTGCCGGTGCGGGCCGAGGAAGACGCCGCGCTGCGCGCCCAGGTCGAGCAGAAGCTGCGCCTGGCCGGCATGCTGATCGCCGATTCGCCGGCGGCCCAGCGCATCGTCGCCAGCGGCCATGCCGAGGCCCGCGCGCACCTGGAGGAAGGCCGCGCCCACCAGGCCCAGGCCGCCGAGCTGCTGGCACGCGGCGAACTGGCGCAGGCCCGCAAGGCCATCGACGAGGCCTTGCGCCACCTCGGCAGCGCCCGCCGGCTGGTGCCCGACCCGGCCGCACGGCAGGCCCAGCTGCAGCGCCGCCACGGCGAGATGCTGGCCAGCACCGAGCGGCTGATCGAGGCCTGGCGCGGTCGCCAGTCCGAGTTGAGCGCGCAGGACAGCGCCGACCTCGCCAGTGCCACCGGCCTGCTCGACGGCTCGCGCCAGCAGGCCGCCCAGGGCCGGCATGAAGAGGCCATCGCCACGCTGGCGCGGGCCGAGAAGCTGCTGCTGGCCGGCTATTACCGCGGCGTCCAGAACGCCACGCTCGACTACACCCAGCGCGCCGACACGCCCGCCGAGGCCTACACGCTGGCGCTGACCCAGTACCGCGCGCTGGCCGACCTGCTGCCGCTGGCGGTGCGCGACCTCAAGCCCGCACCGGCCACGCTGGCGCTGGTCGAACGTTATGCGGCCGCCGCGTCGGCGCTCGAAGGCCAGGCGGTGCAGCGCCACCATGCCGGCGACCTCGAGCAGGCCACCGCCGACCTGCGCAACGCCGTGCTGCAGGTCCAGCGCGCCCTGTCCACCGCCGGGCTCGCCACGCCTGCGCCCACCGGAAGTTCGCCATGACGGCCCCGAAGTCCATTGCCTTGTCGACCCTCGCGCGGGTCCTGGCGTCGATCCTGGCGTCGATCCTTGCGTTTGCCTGGCCGGCACAGGCTCAGACCGTGAGCCCGCCGCCGCCGGCCTCCGCGCCACCGCCGCCCCGCTCGGCCCAGCCGCTCGATCCGGCCATGCTGGCGCGCCGGCTGCAGTCCATCGGCATCCTGATCGAGCGCTCGTCGGCGGCCCAGCAGATCGAGCGCAGCGGCGAGGCGACCGCGCGCGAGCGGCGCGACAACGCCCGGCTGATCCACCGCGAGGCCGGGCAGGCGCTGGACGCCGGCGAGGCCGAGCGCGCCGCCCGGCTGCTCGACGAGGCGGCCCGCGAGATGATGGCCGGCGTGCGCCTGGCCAAGCCCGAGCAGGTGGCCGGCGAGAAGGCCCGGCGCGACTTCGAGGCCCGGCTCGACAGCACCCGCGCCTTGCTCGCCGCGCAGCAGCGCATCACCGACGAGAAGGCCGCCAGCGCGCCGTCCGCATCGAGCCGGCCGGTCACCCGCGAAGCCCGCGACGCGACCCGCGAGATCGAGCGCCGGCTGGCCGAGGCGCAGGCGCTGGCCCGCCAGGGCCGCATCGACGAGGCCCGCCCGCTGCTGGACCGCGCCTACCTGACCGCGCGGGTCTCGATCGAGTCGCTGCGGCGCGGTGACACGCTGGTGCGCTCGCTGAACTTCGCCACGCCACGCGAGGAATACGACTACGAGATCGACCGCAACGACACCCACCGGATGCTGATCACCGTGCTGCTGGCCGACCGCAAGGATGCCCAGGGCGCGATGCCGGCGGGCATGCAGCCCTTCGTCGACAGGGCCGCCGCGCTGCGCACCGAGGCCGAGGCCCAGGCCAGGGCCGGCGATCACCTGGCGGCGATCCGCACGCTGGAGAACGCCACCCGCGAACTGGTGCGCGCCATCCGCGCCGGCGGCGTCTATATCCCTGGATAAGCCCCCGCATGGCACCAATGTGGCTTTCCTGCGCTGTGGCCTTGGCCCTGTGCCTCGGGCTGTTGCCGACACACGCCCAGACCCCCGCCGTGCGGGCGGCGGCGGTGGCGGCGTCGGCGCCCCGGGCGGCGTCGCCGTGGACGGCGCTGGCCGATGACGGGCTGCACGATCCGCGCAACCCGGCCATCGGCCTGCTGCAGCAGCCGGGCGAGGCACTCGCCGGCCTGCCGCGCGACACCGCCGGCAACCAGGTGCGCTGGGTCCAGGCGCTGGACCAGGGCGTGATCCAGCCGCGTGCCAACCTGAGCGCGGCCACGCCGGTGCGGGTGCGCGACCAGGACATCATCATTTCCAAGTACGGCTCGATGCCGGCGGTGCTGTTCCCGCATCGCCAGCACACGCTGTGGCTGGACTGCGCCAACTGCCACAACGGCCTGTTCAAGGACCAGGCCGGTGCCAACCGCTTCAGCATGCAGCGCATCCTCGACGGCGAGCAGTGCGGCGTCTGCCACGGTGCCGTGTCCTTCCCGCTGACCGAGTGCAACCGCTGCCACAGCGTGCCCAACGCGAGCCTGCGCGGCCGGCCCGATGTCGGCCCGGTGCGGCCGGTGGCGGAGGGCGGCCAGCGATGAGGCGCGCTGCCGTCCTCCTGCTCGCGCTGCTGCTGGCCGGCCTGGCGCCGCTCGCGCAGGCCGAGTACGGCGACGTCGTCATCAACCAGCGATCGGATGCCGAGGGCGTGCGTCCTGTCGTCTTCCCGCACTGGTTCCACCGCATCCGCTTCCGCTGCAAGGTCTGCCACCAGGAACTCGGCTTCGAGATGCGGGCCGGTGCCAACCGCGTGCGCATGAACGACATCGTCGACGGCCAGTTCTGCGGTGCTTGCCACAACAACGTGGTGGCCTGGGGCCCCGACCGCTGCGACCTCTGCCACTCGGGCCTGAAGGGCCTTTCCAGCGGCATCCAGGGCGGCGCGCAGACTTCGGGGCCCGGGAGATGGTGATGACGACGCTGCAAGGCCCCGCACGACCCGCGCCGATCGGCCGCCGCGCCCTGCTGGCCGCACTGGCCGCACTGGCCGATCTGACCGCACTGGCCGATCTGGCCGCACTCACCGCCGGCCTCGCGGCGGCGGGCTGTTCCGGCCCGCCGACCCGTCCCGACGACGCGCTGCCGCCGGCCGCGCCGGGACCGGCCGTGGTGCGGCACTGGCGCACGGTCAGCAGCGGGCAGGTCGGCGTGCCGGGCGGTCCGGCCGGGCTGCCGACCTTGCCGGGCGGGGCGGGCCTGCCCGGCCTGCCCGCACTGCCCGCACTGCCCGCACCGCCCGCACCGCCCGCACCGCCCGCACCGTTGGGCGGCGCGCCGGTCCGGCTGGTCGGCCCGGTCGCGCTGGCGCTGCGCGCGGGCGAGCTGCTGGTGGCCGATGCCGGGCTGGGGCGGCTGGTGCGCATCCCGCCCGACCTGCCGACCTGGACCGTGCTGCCGCCCATCGCCGGGCTGGCGATCTCGCCGCGCACCGTGCTGGCGCTGGGGCCGGACCGCACGCTGTGGGCGCTCGACGGCCCGGGCCGGCAGCTGCTCAACCTGGGCCTGGGCGGCCAGCTGTTGCGGCGCGTGTCGCTGTCGGCCTGGGCTTCGCCATCCGGCTTCGCGCTGGCGGGCCTCGGCCTGCGCATCGTCGTGGCCGACGACAGCACCGGCCGCTGGGCCGAGCTGCGTGGCGCGAGCCTGGCCGAGCCGATGAACGATGCCTCGACAGGGGACGCCGCCGATGCCATCGCGGCCAGCGCTGACCGTGTCTACCTGCTGGAGCGTCGCCGTGCCCGCATCCGCGTCGTCGACCTGGTCGACGGCCGTGCGCACGGCACGCTGGGCGAGGGCGAGCTGATGCAGCCGGTGGCGATCGCCGCCGATGCGCGTGGCCGCGTCGCGGTGATCGACGCGCAGGACCGCAGCGTGCGGCTCTACGTGCCGGGCCAGCCGGCGCTGCACCTGCTGCCGGCCGAGCTGCGGGTGCAGCAGCCCGCCGCGCTGGCGATGGACGATGGCTGGCTGGCGGTGGCCGACCGGGTCGGCGGCGTGGTGCAGCTGTTCCGCATCGGCGAAGGCCGTGCCGCCGGGGGCGCGCGGTGAATCGCTCACGGCATGCGGTGAGCGCCGCCTGGATCAGCCTGCTGGCCTGCTGGCTGGCGCTCCAGCTGACCGGCTGCGCCAGCGAGCCCGTGCGCGGCACCTGGCGTCCGGACATGGACGGCCTGCCCGGTCCGGACGAGGCCGCCGCGCTGGTCTGGCCGGCCCGGCCGGAGCCGGCACGTTATGCCTGGGCCGGGCGCCTGACCGGCGAGCCCGAGCTGCACCGGCCCGAGCCGGCCGGCGGTGCCAGCCTGTGGCGGCGGGTCGGCCGCTGGATCGCCGGGCTGGACGGCGCCGACGAGGCGCCGCTGCAGTTGCAGCGGCCGAGCGCTGTCAGCGGCGATGCACACGGCCGCATCTACGTCAGCGACGCGGCGCGGCGTGCCGTCTTCGTCTTCGACCTGGCCGGCGGCACGCTGGCGCTGTGGGAGCGGGCCGGGCCGGGCCTGAACTGGGTCTCGCCGGTGGGGCTGGCGCCTGGACCGGACGGCACGCTGGACGTGGCCGATGCCGAGCTGGGCTGGGTCGTCCGCCTGGATGCGCGGGGCGAGCCGCGCGGCCAGATCGGCCGCGGCTTGCTTCAGCGCCCGACCGGGCTGGCGCGTGACCCCGCCAGCGGCCGGCTCTACGTCGCCGACACGCGGGCCCACGACATCAAGGTCTTCGATGCGGCCGGCCGGCTCGAACGCACGCTGGGCGGGCCGGGCAGCGCGCCGGGCCGCTTCAACGCGCCGACCCACCTGGCGCTCGCCGACGGCCTGCTCTACGTCACCGACAGCCTGAACGCCCGCGTGCAGGTGCTGCGCGCGGCCGACGGCGCGCCGCTGCGCCAGATCGGCTCGCGCGGCCTGGTGCTGGGCCAGCTGGTGCGGCCCAAGGGCCTCGCGGTCGACGGGGCCGGGCGCATCCACGTGGTCGAGTCCTATCACGACACCGTGCTGGTCTACGACGACCAAGGCCGGTTGCTGCTGCCGATCGGTCCGGCCTCGGCCTCGATGCCGCCGGTGGCCCGCTTCCTGCTGCCCGCGGGCATCTGGGTGGCACCCGACGGCGACGTGTGGGTCGCCGACATGTTCAACGCCCGGCTGGCGCGGCTGCGTCCGGTCGGCCACGGGGCGTCGCCCGACGACGCCGGAGCGACGAGCCGATGAAGGCCCTCGATGTGCTGACCTCGCGCCGCGCCTGGCCGCTGCTGGCGAGCCTGGCCGTGGCGCTGCTGCTGGCGCTGGCCTGGGCCGAGCCGATCCGGGCGCAGCGCGTCTCGGACATCCGCGGCACCCGCCACAACCTGTCGGTGGACGGCCCCGGCACGACCCATGCGGCGGTGGGCGGCACCGACCAGGTCTGCGTCTTCTGCCACACCCCGCACGGCGCCAGCCAGACCGACGAGGGCGGCACCGCGCTGCGCGCCCCGCTGTGGAACCGGCGCGTGCCGGCCGGCACGACCTACACGCCCTACGGCTCCGAATCGCTCGACGCGCAGGCCATCGTCGACGGCTTCAGCGGCCTGCCCGGTGGCAGCAGCAAGCTGTGCCTGTCCTGCCACGACGGCACGCTGGCGCTGGGCAACGTCAACGTGCTGAACGGCCTGGCCGGGGCCTCGATCCCGATGACCGGCACTGGCCCGGGCGGCACCATGCCGGTCGGCGAAGGCACGGCCAGCGGCTTCACCCGCAACCTCGGCACCGACCTGCGCAACGACCACCCGATCTCGCTGACCTTCGACAGCGCGCTGGCCCAGCGCGACGGCGAGCTGCGCGGCGTCGACGCCGCGCAGCGCTGGCCGGCCGGCAGCGGCACGGTCGTCGGCGTGCGGGCGCCCGGCTACAAGCCGCTGGTGCCGCTGCAAGCCACCGGCGTCAACGGTGCCGGCCAGGTCCAGTGCGCCACCTGCCACGACCCGCACATCCGCGAGCTCGATGCCAGCAAGGGCAACCAGAAGTTCCTGCGCGCCCAGCGCTTCCAGGAGGCCGCGCCCTCGGCCGCGCACAGCCCCGCCACCGACATCATCTGCCTGAGCTGCCACGACAAGAACCTGGCCTCGGGCAGCTGGGCGTACTCGGCCCATGCCCGGCCGGACGTCGCCGACGAGACCTACCGCGATGCCGCCGCCGCGCTGCGCGAGTTCCCGGCCGGCCTGCCGGTCTGGAAGGCCGGCTGCCTGAACTGCCACGACACCCACACGGTGCCCGGCGCGCGCCGCCTGACCCGCGAGGGCACCGATGCGCCGCGCCCGGCCGCCAACCCGCTGGCCGCGCGCCAGGGCGGCAACCCGGCGCTGGAGGAAACCTGCTACCCCTGCCACACCAGCGCCGCCCGCTCGGTGCTGACCAGCAACCTCCAGGTGCCCGACATCGAGACCGACTTCGCCTCGGCCGTGCGCATGCCCATCACCAGCGCCGACCAGGGCAACACGCCCGACGAGGTCCACGACATCGGCGGGCGCTTCACCGATCCGGGCGTCGACTGCAGCGGCCCGTCCAACCGCTGTGGCGCGGACTTCATCGAGTCGCGCGCCCGGCTGGCCCGCCGCCATGCCGAATGCACCGACTGCCACAACCCGCACCGCGTCATCAAGGCGCGCCAGTTCACCGGCGGCGCGGGCGGACTGGCCGGCCCGGCCGATGCGGCCGGCACCCACCGGCATGACGAGGCGCCCGGCTACACCCACACCCACATCGCCTCCGGCGTGCTGCGCGGCGCCTGGGGCGTCGAGCCCGTCTATGGCTCGACCAGCTTCCAGCAGCTGCCCAGCGGCTACACCGTCAAGCGTGGCGATCCGGGCAACAGCATCGACACCGCAGCCACCGCCGCCCACGTGACGCGGGAATACCAGGTCTGCCTGAAGTGCCACTCGGACCACGGCTATCCCGACAACAACGCCTACCCGCTGGGCAGCCGGCCGGCGCTGGGCCACACCGGCGGAACCTCGCCGGGCACCAACAACCTGACGGTCTACACCAACCAGGCCAAGGAGTTCCAGGCACCGATCACCCACAAGGGCGACACCACCTCGGCCAACTCCGGCGCGGGCAGCAACTTCGCCACCAACAACCACCGGTCCTGGCATCCGGTGATGGACGGCACCGGCCGCAGCGGCGTCGGCGCCAACGCCTTTCGCGCACCCTGGGGCAATGCCATCGGCACGCAGACCATGTATTGCAGCGACTGCCACGGCAGCAGCACGGCGGCCACCACCGTCGTGCCCAACGGCGGCGAGAACGGCTCGGCCTGGGGGCCGCATGGCTCGGCCAACCCCTTCCTGCTCAAGGGTGCGTGGAACACCAACGTCGGCAGCGGCGGCGCGGCCAATGCGCTGTGCTTCAAGTGCCACAACGAGGCGACCTATGCCAGTGCCAACGGCGGCGGCACCACGGGTTTCTCCAACGGCAACGACGGCAACCTGCATGCCTTCCACACCGACAAGATCGGCCGCATCCGCTGCAACTGGTGCCACACCGCGGTGCCGCACGGCTGGAAGAACAAGGCCTTCCTGGTCAACCTCAACGACGTCGGCCCCGAGGCCGGCCGCGCCGGCAACGAGGAGTGGCGCGAGAACGCGCCCGCACAGGCCTACAACCAGGAGCCGTACTACCTCAATGCCAAGCTCAAGGTGCGCACCTTCGCGACCAGCGGCAACTGGACCGACACCAACTGCGGCTCGGCCGCATCGGCCACCACCTTCGGCACCATCGGCAACAGCGCGCTGTCCGGTCGTGACTGGATGAAGGACGTCTGCAGCAACCCGCCATGACGCCGCACCCCACGACGCCTCGCCCGCCGCCCGCCTGGCTGGCCCACTTCGGCTCTCTGCGCACCGCGCTGGCGGGCATGGCGCTGCTGGCGGTCGCGGTGCTGGTCGGGCGATTCCGCAGCGAGTGGCTGGGCGTCGGCCTGATCGGTGCGCTGCTGTTCCTGGCGCTGAACCTGCTGGTGGCGCTGTGGGCCCATCCGGCGCTGCGGCGGCAGGTGCCGCTGCTGGTCTTCCACCTCGCGCTGCTGGGGCTGGTCGTGGCCTCAGGTCTGGGACGCATGACGGCGCTGGACGGCCGCTTCGAGCTGACCGAGGGCGTGCCCTGGGACGGCACGCTGATGGACGGCGTGGCCGGCCGTTGGCATCCGGACCGGCTGGCGCAGCTGAGCTTCATGCACAGCGGCTTCGAGATCCGCTACGCGCCCGGCCTCAAGCGCGGCCCGACCCGCAACCGCGTCCACTGGACCGATGCCGACGGCCGGCCGCAGGACGAGGTGATCGGCGACCACCACCCGCTGGTGCTGCGCGGCTACCGCATCTACACCAGCCCGAACAAGGGCTACGCACCGCTGATGCGCTGGACGCCCACCGGTGGCGAGGCGGCGGTCGGCGCGCTGCACCTGCCGAGCTTCCCGGCCCAGGCGCTGCGCCAGTCGCTCGACTGGCAGCTGCCGGGCGGCCCGAAGCTGTGGCTGCAGCTGCCGGTCGACCCGGCGCTGATCGACCCCGATGCGGCCGGCCGCTTCCGCCTGCCCGATGACCGCACGCTGGTGCTGCGGCTGGGCGGCAGGGAGGTTGAGGGCGAGGGCGAACAGCGCCTGACCCTCGCGCCGGGCGCCTCGGTCGACCTGCCGGGCGGCCGGCTGGACTACCTGGAACTGCGCACCTGGATGGGCTATCGCGTCAGCTACGACCTGAGCCTGGGCTGGCTGCTGGGCCTGGCGCTGCTGGCGACCGGATCGCTGGGCTGGCACTACGCGAGGCAGTTCTGGGCCGCCTCGCCGAGGCCGGCTGGCGCTCCGCTGGCCTCGACACCCGGGTCCGCTGCGATGGAGGCACGGTGAACGAGGCCGTCATCGCCACGATGCCCGACCAGCCCTGGCTGCATGCGGCACTGCTGCTGTACGCCGCCTCGGCGCTGCCGGCCTTCTGGGCCGTGCTGGCGAGGCGTCGCGCGGGTGGCTCGGCGCATGAGCCTGCGACGAGATCGTCGGCCTGGCCGAAGACGGTGCTGCTGCTGGCTGCGCTGGCCGTCACGCTGCACACGGTCTCGCTGGGGCTGCGCTGGGCGACGCTGGGGCATGGGCCGTTCACGACCATGCACGAGATCCTCAGCAGCAACCTCTGGAGCCTGGCGCTGGTCTATGGCGTGTCGGCCGCCGCCATCCCGGTGCTGCGCCGGCTGTGGCTGGCGGTGCTGCCGGTGCTGGCGGTGCTGGCCGGCTGGATGCTGCTGGCCGATGCCCGACCCGGCCACCTGCCACCGACCTACGAGACCGTGCTGCTCTACCTGCACACGCTGGTCGGCAAGCTGTTCCTGGGCCTGCTGCTGACGGCGCTGGCCTGGTCGGCGGTGCCGCTGCTGCGGACCTCGGCGGCCGGCCGGCGCTGGACCGCCGCGCTGCCCGAGGACCGCCGCTGCGACGCGATGGCGCACCGCTACGCCGCCTTCGCCTTCGTCTTCGAGGGCGCGATGCTGACCGTCGGCGCGGTCTGGGCCCAGGACGCCTGGGGCCGCTACTGGGGCTGGGATCCGCTGGAGACCTGGGCCTTCCTGACCTGGCTGTCGCTGGCCGCGACGCTGCATGCGCGCATCACCTTCGGTCCGTCCCCGGTGCGCTTCGGGCTGTGCCTGGTCGGCGTCTTCGTGCTGGCGTTCCTGACCTTCTTCGGCGTGCCTTTCGTGTCGACGAGCCCGCACCAGGGGGCGATCTGAGTCCTTCGGGTTGTCCTTCAACCTCACCAGAACTCGGATCGGAATTCACTGGATGTGATCACAAGTCATTGTCAAGAATGATAATTTTCTGGATCATCCGGCCGATGAACCTCACCATAATTCATGCGACCGCGCGATCCCGTCCCGCGTGAACGGCTGCTCGCCGCGCTGCGTCGCCTGGGGCCTTGCAGCCCGGTGGCGCTGCAGCAGGCGTTGGACGTGCCGCGCAGCACGCTGCTGCGCCTGCTCGACGAACAGGCCGGCGCGCTGTTGGCCGCCGGTGCCGGGCGGCGGCGGCGCGTGGCCGCCCGGCGTGGCTTGCGCGGCGACGTGGCCGGCATCCCCGTCCACCGGGTCGACGCAGCCGGGCAGGTGCAGTCGGCCGGCACGCTGCACCTGCTGGAGCCGGACGGCTGCTGGTGGCCGCTCGATGCCGGCGTCTGGCCGCTGCCGGACGCCGCGCGCGACGGCTGGTGGACCGGCCTGCCGCTGCCCATCCAGGACCTGCGGCTGCAGGGCTACATGGGGCGGCAGTTCGCGCGTCGACACCACGTCCTGCGGGGCCTGCCGGCCGATCCGCGCGACTGGCGCGACGAGGACCACCTGTGGGCGCTGGCCCAGGCCGGGCAGGACCTGCCCGGCGACCTGATCCTGGGCGAGGCGGCGCTGTCGGGCTGGCTCGCCTCGGCGGGCGATGCGTCGACGCCACCGATCGACGGTGACGAGCCCGGCCCTGCCTATGCCCGCCTGGCCGAGGCCGCGGTTGCCACCGGCATCGCCGGGTCGAGTGCGGCCGGCGAGTTCCCGAAGTTCACCGCCCGGCGCCGGCTGGCCGGGGCGGCGACGCCGGAGGTGATCGTCAAGTTCTCCGGTGCCGACGACGCACCGGCCGTGCGCCGCTGGGCCGACCTGCTGCGCTGCGAGCACCATGCCCTGCGCACGCTGGCCGAGCGATCCGACCTGCCGGTGTCGCGCTCGCGCGTGCGGGTCCATGGCGGGCGGACCTTCCTGGAAAGCGAGCGCTTTGACCGCATCGGCGAACGCGGCCGCAGCCCGGTCGTCAGCCTGGCCAGCCTGGACAGCGAGGCGCTCGGCCTGGCGACCAGCCACTGGCCGGCGCTGGCCCAGGCCCTCGTCCGGCTGGGCTGGTTGACCTCGGACGATGCCCGCCGCGTGACCCGCCTGCACCTCTACGGCCGCCTGATCGCCAACAGCGACATGCACACCGGCAACCTGGCTTTCCAGCCCGAGGGCGGCCGGCTGCGGCTGGCGCCGGTCTACGACATGCTGCCGATGCGCCTGGCGCCGCTGGCCGGTGGCGAGGTGCCGCCGCTGGCCGCACCCGAACTCGCCTTGCCGCGCCCGGACGAGCGCGAGGACTGGGCCGAGGCGGCGCGCTGGGCGCTGTCCTTCTGGCAGACCGTTGCCGACGACGCCCTGCTGGGCGGGCCGCTGCGCGCCTTCGGCGAGGCCCAGGCCCGGCTGCTGCGCACGCGCATCGATCCGGCCTGAACCGCCGGCCCGCATGCCCAGCCTTGGGAAGCCCCGCCACCCCCGTTCCCGTTTCCGGGAAGCCGATTCCCGACAGTGGGGGAGCGTCCAGCCTCAGCGTCCCTGGAGGTAGAGCCCCGCATCGGCGTGGCCCTGTTCGGCGGCCTTGCGGATCCAGCGTTCGGCTTCCTTCGGGTCCTGGACCACGCCGGTGCCGGTCAGGAACAGGATGCCCAGGCTGTACTGCGCGTTGGCATGGCCCTGGCGCGCCGCCTCGAAGTACCACTGCGCGGCCAGCCGGGCCGGGTCGCGGTCGTTGCCTGGATCGGCCAGGCCGTAGGCGTACATGTTGCCGAGGTGGTATTGCGCCTCGGCCAGGCCCTGGCGGGCGGCGCGCTCGAACCAGGTCAGCGCGGTGTCGTTGTTCTCGGCCACGCCGTGGCCGTGGTAGTACAGCTCGCCCAGCCGCAGCTGCGCGACCGCCTGGCCTTGGCGGGCCATCGGCTCCAGCACCTTGACGGCGGTGGCGTAGTCCTTGCGGCGGATGGCTGCCTGGCCGTCTTCCAGCGCATCGGCCCGCACGGGCAGGGCGGTCGTCAACAGGCATGACAACATCACGCCCGCAAGCGTTGCGCGTACCACGGACCGAACGACAGACGTCATGACAGGGCTCCCCGAATCGTCACCAGCCGTTGCAAGCGGTGTACCCGGCCGGCCGCGCGGGCAATCGCTGCGGGCCCAGGCCGCCTGGGCCTTGCTGGCGCTGCTGGCCTGCCTGGCCGGGTCGGCGCTGTTCGTGTCGGTCGAGCGCTCGCAGCTGGATGCGCAGCTGCAGGGCCTGCAGTCGGTCAGCCGGCATGAGCGCACGCTGGCGCTGGCGCTGGCCGCCGTCGAGACGGCCCGGCTCGATGCCAGCGAGGACCTGTCGCAGGTTCATCCCTTGAGCCCGGCCGAGGCCGCCGCGCTGCAGGGCCGCGCACGGGACGCACCGCCGGACCTGGACGTCTACATCGAGAACTGCGAGCGCCTGTTCGAGGACCTCAAGCCCTGGGACGCCGGCTATCCGCTGCTCTACCGCGCGGTCGAGCAGCACTGGCAGGTGCTGCGCACGGCGCCAACCGAAGGCGCGTGGCAGGCCTTGCGCGCCGCGCTGGCCGAGCTGAAGGCCGACCTGACGCGTCGCCATGACCGGCTGGTCGAGCAGCGCGAGGCGCAGGCCCAGGTCTACCAGCGCCAGTTCGATGCGGTCACGACCGAGACCGGCCTGCTGGCCGCCGCCGGGCTGCTGCTGCTGGGCGTGCCGATGCTGCTCTACGCCGGCCGGCTGGCGCGTGACATCGGCCGGCTCGAATCGCATGCCCGCGGCCTCGTGGGCGGTCAGCGCGGCGAGCCGCTGCGGGTGACGCGGCGCGACGAGGTCGGCGCGCTGATGGCGTCGGTCAACCAGCTGGCGGCCGACCTGGCCGCGCGCGAGCAGGCGCTGGCACTGGACCGCGAACGCCGCGCCCACGACGACAAGATGCATGCGCTGGCCGCGCTGGCCAGCGGCATGGCGCACGAGATCAACAACCCGCTGGCGGTGATCGGCGGGCTGGCCGAGCAGCTGGTCGACGAGCCGGTCGCCGACCCGGCCGCCGTGGCCGCCGTGGCCGCCGCGGCCCGCGAGATCGTCGCCCAGACCCGCCGCGCCGCCATCGCCGCGCAGCGCCTGGCCGAGGCCGCCACGCCGCTGCCGGGCGACCTGCGCTGGCTCGACCTGGCCGAGCTGATGGGCCAGGCGGTGCGGCTGGCCGGCCACGACCGGCGGCTGCGCCAGCTGCGCTTCGAGGTCACGGCCGACCCGGCGCTGCCGGCGCTGCACCTGAGCGCGGCCCGGCTCCAGCAGGTGCTGATGCAGCTGCTGCAGGCGGCCGGCGAGGCGCTGGCGTCGCGGCCCGAGGCGGTGCGCGAGCCGCTGCGGATCGCGCTCGCGCCGGCCACCGACGACCCGTCCCAGGTCCTGCTGCGCCTGCCGCTGCCGGGCGTGACCGGGGCGCCCGCACTCGACACCTGCGCGGCGCTGGCCGCAACACTTGGTGGAACTCTTGCGTTTGCTCAAGATGACGCCTGGGTTTCGTGCATTACGCTGCGGCTTCCCGTCGATGGCGTCGTGCCTGAAGGCGCCCCCGCTGAGTGATCCAGGAGTGTGTCCATGCCCGAGCTGCAGGTGCTCGTGGTCGATGACGAGCCCGCCGTGCGCCAGGTCATGGCTGCGGCCATCGCCAAGGCCGGCTACGCGGTCGACAGCGCCGCCAGTGCCCAGGAAGCGCTGACGCGGCTCGACCAGACCCCCTACGACGTCGTGCTGAGCGACGTCTTCATGCCGGTGATGGACGGCATCGAGCTGCTGCGCCGGGCCCGCGAGCGTGGCCATGCGGCGACCTTCATCATGGTGACGGCCTTCAGCTCGGTGGACTCGGCGATCGACGCGATCAAGGCCGGTGCCTGGGACTACATCACCAAGCCGGTCCGGCGCGAGGAGATCGTGCACCGGCTCGAACAGATCGAGGCCGTGCGTGGCCTGCGCGAGGAGAACCGGGCGCTGCGCTCGATGGTGCTGGGCGGCGGTGCGGCCGGCCAGCCCTACACCTTCCAGGCCCCGGCGATGCTGGCCACCGAGCGGCTGATCAGCCGCGTCGCGCCGACCGACTCGACCGTGCTGGTGACCGGCGAGAGCGGCACCGGCAAGGGCGTCACCGCACGCCGGCTGCATCAGCTGTCGGGCCGTCGCGACGGGCCCTTCGTGCCGGTCAACTGCGCGGCCATCCCGGACAACCTGATCGAGAGCGAGCTGTTCGGCCACACCAAGGGCGCCTTCACCAGCGCCGACAAGGCTCGCCGCGGCCTGTTCGTGCAGGCCGACCACGGCACCCTGTTCCTCGACGAGATCGGCGAGCTGCCGCTGGCGCTGCAGACCAAGCTGCTGCACGTGCTGGAGGCCAAGGAGGTGCGCCCGCTGGGCTCCGAGCAGAGCCGCAAGGTCGACGTGCGCATCGTCGCGGCGACCAACCGCGACCTGCCGGCGATGGTGGCGGCCGGCACCTTCCGCGAGGACCTGTTCTTCCGCCTGTCGGTGTTCCAGATCCCGATGCCGCCGCTGCGCGAGCGGCGCGCCGACCTGCCCGCGCTGCTGCGCCACCTGCTGGCCCAGCGCACCCAGCCGTCCGGCGCGACCCAGGTGCTGGGCATCGAGCCGGAGGCCGAGGACCTGCTGCTGGCCTACGCCTGGCCGGGCAACCTGCGCCAGCTGGAGAACGTGCTGCACCGCGCCGCCATCCTGGCCGACGGCGACTGCATCACCGTGGCCGACCTCGCGCCGGAGGTGGTGCGCGGCGCGATGCCGGCCGGCGTCCATGCCGCACCGATCGGCTCGGCCCCGCCGCCGCGCGGTCCCGAGGCTGCGCTGCCGTCGCTTGAGCCACCGCTGGAACCACCGCATGAGGCGACCTTGCGCGAACGTGTGCGGCGCTTCGAGATCGGCCTGATCCGGCGCGCCATCGACGAGGCCGGCGGCGACCGCCGCATCGCCGCGCAGCGCCTGGGCATCGGCCTGTCCAGCCTCTACCGCAAGCTGGAGGAGGACGAGCGGGGCCAGCGCGCCGACCCGGTCGACCGGCTCGACAAGGCCGACGAAGGCCCCGGCGCGGCTCGGGCGTGACCCGCAGCCCGCTGGCACGGGATTCGCACGTCGGCGCCGGATGCCTGCGAACCTGTTGAACCCCATGACCCGCCGTGCCGCGCTGGCCGGGGCGCTGTCGCTGGCCTGCGCGGTGACGGCGCAGGCGGCCGACCCGTCCAACGGCGGCGCGATCTACCAGCGCCTGTGCGCCCAGTGCCACGGCATGCGCGGCCAGCCGGTGCTGCCGGTGGCGCCCGACTTCAGCTCGCCGACCGCGCTGATGAAGGCCGATCCGGCGCTGCTGGCGGTGATCCGCGACGGCCGGGGCGCGATGCCGGCCTACCAGGGCCAGCTCCGGGAGCGCGAGATGCTCGACCTCGTCGCCCACCTGCGCACGCTGCGGGGTCGGCGATGACCGGCCTGAGCCGACGCGCGCTGCTGGGCACGCTGCCGCTGCTCGGCTGGCCGGCCAGTGCACGGGCGGCCGAGCCGCCGAAGCTGCGCGTGCAGGACACCTTCGAGGTCGGACCTGCGGTCTACGTGCGCTCGCTGGCGGTCGAGCCGGCGCGTGGCGCGGTCTGGGTCGGCACCTCGGCGGGCGTGCACGAGGTCGACCTGAAGGACGGCCGGCGCCGCCAGACCTTCACCCGCGCCGAGGGCCTGGCCAACGAATACGTCTTCGCCATCGGCATCACCCGCGACGGCAACAAGTGGTTCGGCACCAACGCCGGCGGCGTCTCGCGCTGGCGCGACGGCCGCTGGAAGACCTTCTTCCCGATGCACGGCCTGGCCGACTACTGGGTCTACTGCTTCGCCCAGCAGCGCAACGGCGACCTGTGGATCGGCACCTGGGCCGGCGCCAGCCGGGTCGACGGACGGACCGGCGCGTTCACGACCTACCTGAAGGAACTCGTCAACGAATGGGTCTACGGCCTGGCCGTGGACGCGCAGGACCGCGTCTGGTTCGGCACCGAGGGCGGCGTGTCGATGTTCGACGGCCAGCGCTGGCGGTCCTGGACCCATGCCGACGGCCTGGGCGCGGCCAACGACGAGTGCCTGCCGTTCTCCGACAACACCGGCCTGGGCACACGCCGCCGGCACGACCTGACGATCTCGGCCGGCACCCAGGCGACCTACAACCCGAACTATGTCTTCGCGATGCTGGCCGCCGCCGACGGCTCGATCTGGGCCGGCACCTGGGGCGGCGGCGCGTCGCGCTGGGATGGCCAGTCCTGGCGCTCGGTCAGCCGCCGCGACGGCCTGGCCGGCAACATCGTCTACGCACTGGCGCAGGCCGGCGACGGCGCGCTGTGGTTCGGCACCGACCAGGGCCTGTGCCGCTGGCAGCCGGGTCCGGACGGGTTCCAGGCTGGCTTCCCGGGCGGTGGCACCTGGCAGACCTTCGGCGTCGCCGACGGACTGCCCGACCGCCACGTCTACGCCATCGCCGTGGCGCCGGACCAGCGCGTCTGGGCCGGCACGCGCGGCGGTGTCGTGAGGGTCGGGCCATGACGAAGCCGGCCTCCTTCGACCGCCGCCGCGCACTCGGTGCGCTCGGTGCGCTGTGCCTGGCACCGTCGATGTCGGTGGGGCAGGCGGCGGTGCAAGCCGCTTCCATCGCCGCGCCGGCCAGGCTCGCCGTGCGCCACTTCAACCACTTCCGCGTCGGCAACAAGAACGTCAAGCGGCTCTTCCTCGACGGCGAGGTGCTGTGGGCCGGGACCTCCGGCGGCGCGGTCCGGCATGACCCGCGCGACGGCTCGGTGCGGCTGTACGACACGACGTCCGGCCTGCTGTCCAACGGCATCTTCCACGTCGGCCGCATCGACCTGGGCAGCGGCGGCAGCCGCATCGCGCTGGGCACCTACGGCGGCGGCCTGGCCCTGCTGATGGACGAGCTGGAGAAGCCGCCGCGCTGGCGCACCTACAACGTGCCCGAGGGCCTGGGCGATGCCTTCGTCTACGACTTCCTGCAGACCCGAGACGGTGACCTGTGGATCGCCACCTGGTCGGGCATCAACCGCATCCGCGCCAGCCGGCTGGACGACCGCCAGGCCTGGGGCCTGCACACCGTCGACAGCACCGCCGGCGGCCTGCCCAACGACTGGGTCTACGGCCTGGCCGAGGGCCCGGACGGCACGCTCTGGCTGGCCACCGAAGGCGGCCTGGCCGCCTGGCGCGACAACCACTGGCAGCACTGGCGCCATGCCGACGGCCTGGGTGCGCCCTACGAGCAGGTGCGCGGCTCGCTGACGTCCAGCATCGACCCGGCCAGCCTCTCGCAGCACCACGCCCGCCAGAAGGCCGAGATGGGCCTGAGCGAGGTGCGCGAGGCCTACAACCCGAACTACGTCGTCTCGCTGGCGGTCGACCGCGCCGGCGTGGTCTGGGCCGGCACCTGGGGCGCCGGGCTGTCGCGCTACGACGGCCAGCGCTGGCGCCACTACACGGTCGCCGACGGCCTGCCCGGCAACCACGTCTTCATGCTGCAGCTCGACCCGTTCGGGCTGCTGTGGGTCGGCACCGACCAGGGCCTGGCGCGCATGGTGGCCAGCGGGGCCGAAGGCGACGCCCGTTTCGACGTGCTGACCACGCACGATGGGCTCTACGGCAACGCCGTCTTCTCGATGGCCACCGGGCCGGACGGCAGCCGCTGGGTCGGCAGCTACGGTGGCGTCGCCCGGCTGCAGTTGCAGACCGGCTAGGCTGGAGGCCACGCATGTCCTCGACCGCCCGCCCGCCGCACGGCCCGTCCGCGCACCGGCTCGACCCGGCCGAACTCGGCCTGCTGCTGGGCCGCCTGCTGGCGATCGCCGATGACGCGCTGGTGGTCTGCGACGCGCAGCAGCGCGTGGTCGTCTTCAACGAAGGGGCCGAACGCATCTTCGGCCACCTCGCAGACGCGGTGCTGGGCCACAGCCTGGACCTGCTGCTGCCCGAGAGCGCCCGGCCGATGCATGCGCGCCACCTGGCGGCCTACGCGCGTTCGGGCGTGCCGGCACGCCGCATGGCCGAGCGGCGCGAGATCCAGGGCCGCCGCGCCGACGGGGCGCTGTTCGATGCCGAGGCCTCGATCGCGCACGTCGAGCTCGACGGCCGGCCCTACTTCGCGGCCATCCTGCGCGACGTCAGCCAGGTGCGCGCCCAGGCCCGCCTGCTGGCCCAGGCCAAGGCCGACGCGGAGGCGGCCGCGCGCGCCAAGAGCCTGTTCCTGGCCAACATGAGCCACGAGATCCGCACGCCGCTGAACGCCGTCATCGGCATGACCACGCTGCTGATGGACACGCCGATGTCGGAGGAGCAGCGCGAGTGCGCCGCCACCATCCGCGCCAGCGGCGAGGCGCTGCTGGCGATCGTCAACGACGTGCTGGACTACTCCAAGGCCGAGGCCGGCAAGCTCGACCTGGCGCAGCAGGTCTTCGGCCTGCGCGCCTGCATCGAGGGCGCGCTGGACGTGGTCGCCCAGCGGGCCCGCGAGAAGGGCCTGAGCCTGGGCTACCTGGTGGAGGACGACACGCCGGACTGGCTGGTCGGCGACGTCGGCCGGATCCGCCAGATCCTCGTCAACCTGCTGTCCAACGCGGTCAAGTTCACCCATGAGGGCGAGGTGCATGTCGCGGTGGGCAGCCGGTCGGTCGGCGACGGGCCCGACGGTGCGCCCGACCGGGCACCCGATGGCGAGCGGCTGCTGCGCCTGTCGGTCCACGACACCGGCATCGGCATCGCCGAGCAGCACCTGCCGCAGCTGTTCCAGTCGTTCTCGCAGCTCGACCCGTCGACCACCCGCAAGCACGGCGGCACCGGACTGGGCCTGGCGATCTGCAAGCGCCTGGCCGAGCTGATGGGCGGGCGCATCGGCGTCGTCAGCGAACCGGGCCAGGGCAGCGTCTTCCAGGTCGAACTGGGCGTGCGCGGTGCGGCGCCGCTGGAGGCCGGCATGCCCGAGCCGGACTGCCTGCGTGCCGACGTGCCCGGCCTGGTCGGCCGGCGCGTGCTGATCGTCGACGGCAACCTGACGCAGCGCCGCATCCTGACCCGCTGGGCGCTGCACTGGGGCCTCGTGCCGGCGACCTTCCCGTCGGCGCTGGAGGCGCTCGACCGGCTGCGCCACGGCGAGCGCTACGACCTGGCCATGCTGGACCTGGGGCGCGATGCGCGCGACGTGCTGGTGGTGGCCGAGGCGCTGCGTCGCCCTGGACGGCACGGCCTGACGCCCGGCGCGGCGGAGGAAACGCCGATCGTGCTGCTGTCGGGCCAGCCGCTGGGGCAGGTTGGCGCACCGCTGGGCGGGGGCAGCCTGGCCCGGCTCGGTGTCGCGGCCATGTTGACCAAGCCGCTGAAGATGGCGGTGCTGTTCGAGACCCTGCAGGCCGCGCTGCGCCAGCGATCGGCCATGCGCCGGCCCGCCGCGCTGTCGCGACCGGCCCCGCTGGGCTGGCGCGGGCCCTGGGTCGACCCGGACGCGCACGCGCCGCGCGATGCCCGCGACGCTGCGCAGCCGCACGATGGCCGCGCGCCGATCGCACCGGCAGCCCCGCTGCACCGCGTCCTGATCGCCGAGGACCAGGACGTCAACCAGCGCGTCGCCCAGCAGCTGGTGCGCCGGCTGGGCTACGCGGCCGACCTGGTCGGCAACGGGCTGGAGGCGATCGACGCGGTCGAGCGGCAGGACTACGCGGTCGTGCTGATGGACATCCAGATGCCCGAGATGGACGGCCTGCAGGCGGCCCGCTGGATCGCCCGCCGGCGCGGCCCGAGCGCGCGGCCCCGGCTGGTCGCCATGACCGCCAACGCCATGCCCGGCGACCGCGAGGCCTGCCTGGCCGCCGGCATGGATGCCTACGTCTCCAAGCCGATCGAGCTGGCCGCGCTGGCCGCCGCGCTGCGCCAGGCCGGGCTGATGCCCGCGCCGGACGGCCTGCCGCCGGCCAGGCCGCAGGGCCCGCCACCGGACGCCGCGGATGCCGCGGACGCCGCGGCCGCCGGCCAGCCCGGCGTGGAGGTGCCGGTGCTCGACATGGCCCGCTGGGCCGAGCTGCGCAGCCTGGACGACGACCTGGCCGAACCCCGGCTGCTGGCCGAGCTGGTCGCCCGTTTCCAGGACGACGTGCCGGTCCACCTCGAACGCCTGCGGGCGGCGCTGCAGGCCGGGGACCTGCGCGAGCTGGCCGCGCTGGCGCACCGGCTGCTGTCGGTCACCGACAACATCGGCACCCGCCGCATGGCGGTGCTCTGCGCCGAGATCGAGCGCCTTGCGCGCAGCGGCACGCTGGCCGGCGCGGCGGCGCTGTTCGAGCCGCTGGAGATCGAGCACCTGGCGGCCAGCGCCGCGCTGCGCAGCGGCTGGCATCGGGCATGACGCGTGTGACGGGCAGGCCGTCGATCCGGCCCGCGCGACGGCGGCTGGTCGGGGCGCTGTTGCTGTCGCCGCTGCATGGGCTTGCCTGCGGGCCGCTGCCGGGCGGGGCCTGGGCAGGCGACCGGTCCGACGCAGCGCCCGTGACGCTGCGGCGCGAACGCCGCGCGCTGTTCGGCGGCCGGGCCGAGCTGATCGTGCCCGGTTCAGCTGCGGCCAGCCCCGCAGCGGACCGGGCGCTCGCGCAGGCCTGGGCGCAACTGGCCCGGCTGGACCGCGAATGGAACGCCTGGAAGCCCGGCGCGCTGCACCGCGTCAACACCGCCCTGGCGGCGGGTCGACGCGTGTCGGTGGACGACGACCTGGCCCGCCTGCTGCGCCAGGCCCGCGACATCGAGCAGGCCAGCGCGGGCGCCTGCAACGTCGCGATCGGCGCGGCCGTCGCGGCCTGGGGCTTCCATGCCGACCGGCTGCGCGAGGGCGCGGCCGCGCCGGCCGAGGCCGCGCTGCAGCGGCTGCGCGAGCCGGTGCCGACGCTGGCGTCGCTGCACTGGCAAGGCGGTAGGTTGGGCGGGATGTTGGGCGGCACCGACCGCCGGGTCCGGATCGACCTCGGCGCGATCGGCAAGGGCCATGCGGCCGATCTCGCGCTGCACACGCTGCGGGCGGCCGGCATCGGCTCGGCGCTGGTCGACCTGGGCGGCAACCTGGCGGCGATGTGCGGGCCGGACGGCGCGGGCGGGCGGCCCTGGCGCATCGGCATCCGGCATCCCGATCCGGCCGGCGGCGTGGTGGCGGCCGTCGAGCTGGGCGAACGCGAGGCGGTCATCACCTCGGCCCAGTCCGAACGGCGCCGTCGCCTGAGTGATGGCCGCGAGGTCGGCCACGTGCTGGACGCCCGCACGCTGCTGCCGGTGTCGTCGGCGGCGGGCGTGACGGTGCTGGCGCGCGACGCGACCTGGGCCGACGCGATGGCGACCGCGCTGCTGGCGGCCGATCCGGCCGAGCCGTGGCCGACCGTGACCGCCCGCCTGGGCGTGGCGCAGGCGCTGCGGGTGCAACCGGACGGCCGCATCGAGTCGACGCCGGCCCTGGCCGCGCGGCTGCGGCCCGCCTGAGACGCTCGAACGCGAAAAGCGCGCATTCGCCGGGCAGGCGTCACGGCGCGGGGCCGGGCGTGAACGGCGGGGCTCAGGCCGGGCGGGTGGGGGCCGAAACAGCGGCATCCCCCCAGGAGTGCCGCCATGCCGAATCGCCCCGTCCCGACGTCCGACCGTGCCCGGACCACCTCACCGCTGGCCCGTTCCCTGCCGTCGATGCCGGTGTGGATGGGCGTGGGCCTGGTCGCGCTGCTGCTGGGCCTGGCCGGGGTTCCGGCGCAGGCCCAGGCCCAGGCCGATCCGACGCTGTGGCGCTGCCACCTCACGTCCGGCGCGACCCGGCTGCTCTGCGTGGCCGAACGGTCGCCGCAAGCCGTCGAGGCCGGCACGACCGCGTCGGTGCCCAATGCCAGCGGCCTGCCGGCGCGCTACCCGCTGGACCCGTCCCGCCCGTACACGATCGAGCTGCTGGGGCCGGCCACCGACATGCCGCTGGTGGCGCAACTCGCGCAGTTCACGCTGTGCCTGAAGACGCCGAACTGCCGGGCGGTGGTGGGGTGAGGCGAGGACGGTTCATGGACGCGTCATGCCGAATCGATGGCTGCGTCAATCACGCTGAACGTGCGCTCTGACAAGGCGAGCACGAAGGTCGTCCCGATCATGAACCATTGGTAGATGGCCACGTCGATGTCGATCAGGCCGAACAGATCGATCCACATGCCCAGTTCAGCCTCCTGTCCATGACGGGCACGTCCCACGAGCGCGATCAGGTTGTAGACGGAAAACAAGATGCCGAAATAGCCATTGACGAATCCGACGGTGATGAAGCACATGACGGCAAGCGTCAGCACGACGATCGTCATCAAGCTGTGGAAGACGTCATCGAAATGCATCGGATCCAGGAGCAACTTGAAGAGCGCCACAGCCCCCGCGAAGGCGAGAGCCACCTTCAACGCAAAGGAGATCGCGTCCCGCAGTGACGGCCTGTAGCGTCGCAGGATGCGGCAGGCATAGTGGGCACCAACGATCCACGCCGGGGTCAGCATGAGAAAGACCATCGCCCGGTCATTGGCGATGTGTGCGCCCGACTTGATCGCTCGGATGTCCAGCCACAGCGAGATGCAACCCAGCAACAGGAAGACGCCGACGTTCAGATTGATCGACCGAAGCGTTGCGCGTCTGAGCAAGAAGGGCGGCTCGAATCCGCGATGGTCACTCAGCGCCTCGTGATCGCTGCTGCTGCGTCTTCTCATCTCGCTCCCCTCCGTGTTTTCTGCATGGTCCGGACGACGGTCCTGCGCGACTGGCCACGAAGGCCGGCCACAGCATCCAGGGCGAGTTGACATCCCGCATGGATCGGCCGGCAAATGCGAAATATCAGTTTAGGAACGAGCCTGGTCGAGATCAAGTCGGGATGACGCCTCACATCATCATGACGGGCATCGTTGTCTGGGCGACACGATGGCATCGACGCATCGGGTCGGATCTGCCGCTCGCCGTTGGCGGCTGGCCGTCGATGCCGGTCTCATCAGACGCAGGACGGGTCGGCGTTGCCTTTCAGATCCGGGACGGTGAACCACACCGGTGCGCCTGGCATGGCGCGGGTCGTGACCTCCTCACGCTGGCTCGTACCCCGCTTCCTTCAGCGCCTCGGCAAGTGCCGACTTCTCGGCGCCGGTCTCGACCTTCACCTGGTGGGTGGGCAGGTCGATGGCGACCCTGGCCTGTGCATCGACCGACTGGATCGCGGCGGTGACGGCCTTGACGCAGTGGCCGCAGGTCATCGTGGGGAGCTGGAATTCGATCATGGTGGTGTTCCTTGCAAGTTCGCTGGACGTGATGACGAGGGCTTGTAGCTTGCCATGAGGGCAAGGCCCCGCGCGCCGACCCAGGCCCGTTGGCCTGTGCTGGATCAGGCCGTGGCCGCCAGACCCTGACATGATGGCAAGGTTGAGACTGCACGGCACCGGGACCTTCCGGTGAGCGACGGTCCGGAGCCCTCGCCATGTCCACCACAGCTGCTGCAGCCCCTGTCGTCCTGTCGTCCCGTGGCCCTGCCGATGCGGGCGGCCTGCGCTGGTCCTTCGTGGTCGAGGGCATGACCTGCGCGAGCTGCGTCGCACGGGTCGAGAAGGCCCTGGCGAAGGTTGACGGCGTGGCCGAGGCGAGCGTCAACCTGGCCACCGAGACCGCCAGCGTGTTCGCCGCGCCCGGGGTGACGCTGGAGGCGCTCACCGCTGCCGTGACCCGGGCCGGCTACGCGGTGCCGGCGCGCGAGTGGCGGCTGCAGGTCGAGGGCATGACCTGCGCGAGCTGCGTCGGTCGGGTCGAGAAGGCCTTGCGGCAGGTGCCCGGCGTGCGCAGCGCCGAGGTCAACCTCGCCACCGAGGTCGCCACCGTGTCCGCGCTGCCAGCCATGGTCGACGCGGCCCGGCTGCTGGCCGCCGTGCGCAAGGCCGGCTACGACGCGCACGTGAAGGACGACGCGCCGGGCGCCGCCGCCGAGGGCGAGCCCAAGGGTCCGCCGCTGTGGCCGGTGCTGACGGCGGCCGCCCTGTCGCTGCCGCTGGCCTTGCCGATGGTGGCGATGCTGTGGGGCGGTCACTGGATGCTGCCGGGCTGGCTGCAATGGGCGCTGGCCACGCCCGTGCAGTTCTGGCTCGGCGCGCGCTTCTACCGGGCCGGCTGGTCGGCCCTGCGCGCGGGCAGCGGCAACATGGACCTGCTGGTCGCGATCGGCACCTCGGCCGGCTACGGGCTGAGCGTCTGGACGCTGCTGGGCCAGCCCGGCGCCGCCATGCCCGAGCTGTACTTCGAGGGCTCGGCGGTGGTCATCACGCTGGTGCTGCTGGGCAAGTGGCTGGAGGCCCGCGCCCGGCGCCAGACCAGCGAGGCGATCCGTGCGCTCAACCGCCTGCGGCCCGAGGTCGCGCGGCTGCGCCTGGCCGACGGCCGCGAGGTCGAGCGGCCGATCGCCGAGGTGCAGGTCGGCGACCTCGTGGTCGTGCGGCCCGGTGAACGCATCGCCGTCGACGGCCGGGTGATCGAGGGCGCCAGCCACGTCGACGAGGCCATGCTGACCGGCGAGAGCCTGCCAGTGGCCAAGCAGGCCGGCGACGGCGTCATCGGCGGCTCGGTCAATGCCGAGGGCCTGCTGCTGCTGCACACGACGAAGGTGGGTGCGGAGTCGACGCTCGCGCGCATCGTCCGGCTGGTGGAGAGCGCGCAGGCCCGCAAGGCGCCGATCCAGAAGCTGGTCGACCGCATCAGCGCGGTCTTCGTGCCGGTGGTCATGGGCATCGCGCTGCTCACGCTGCTGGGCTGGGGCCTGGGCACGGGGCGCTGGGACACGGCCATCCTGCATGCGGTCGCGGTGCTGGTGATCGCCTGTCCGTGTGCGCTGGGCCTGGCCACGCCGGCGGCCATCATGGCCGGCACCGGCGTGGCGGCGCGCCACGGCGTGCTGATCAAGGATGCGGAGGTGCTCGAACTGGCGCACCGCATCGACGTGGTCGCCTTCGACAAGACCGGCACGCTGACGGTGGGCCGCCCGACGCTGCTGGCGCAACTGGCCATCGACGGCGACGAACGCGCGCTGCTGCAGGCCGCTGCCGCGTTGCAGGCCGGCAGCGAGCACCCGCTGGCTCGCGCGGTGAGCCAGGCCGCCGCCGACGCCGGCCTGCCCGCCGCGACCGCACCGGTCGACCTGCGCGCGGTGGCCGGACGCGGCGTGTCGGCCACGGTCGACGGCCGGCCCCTGCAGCTGGGCAGCCGGCGCTGGGTCGAGGAACTGGGCGCGGACCTGAGCCCGCTGAGGGCCCGGGCCGAGGCCGAGCAGGCGCAGGGTCGCACCGTGTCATGGCTGGTGTCATCGGGCGGTAAGGCCGATGAACACGGGCCGGCCGGGCAGGGCGGTGTCACGCTGCTTGGCCTGTTGAGCTTCGGCGACCGCCTCAAGCCTGGCGCGGCCGAGGCGGTGCGCGAGCTGCAGGCGATGGGCGTGCGCAGCGTCATGCTCAGCGGCGACAACCGGGGTGCGGCAGAGGCGGCCGGCGCGCAGCTGGGCATCGCCGACGTGCGTGCCGAGGTGCTGCCCGAGGACAAGTCGCGCATCGTCGGCGAGCTGCGTGCGGCCGGCGCGACCGTGGCGATGGTCGGCGACGGCATCAACGACGCGCCGGCGCTCGCCGCCGCGCAGGTCGGCATCGCCATGGCCACCGGCACCGACGTGGCCATGCATGCGGCCGGCATCACGCTGATGCGCGGCGATCCGGCGCTGGTGCCGGCGGCCATCGACATCGCGCGGCGCACCCAGGCCAAGATCCGCCAGAACCTGTTCTGGGCCTTTGCCTACAACGTCGTCGGCATCCCGCTGGCGGCGGCCGGCCTGCTCAACCCGGTGCTGGCCGGCGCGGCGATGGCCTTCAGCAGCCTCAGCGTCGTCAGCAACGCGCTGCTGCTGAGGCGCTGGCGCCGAGCGGGCGGCGCAGCGCCGGACTGACGCGTGACCTGGCGTGACGGCAGGGACACGACCCTGGCGAACGCTGCCCACCTGAGCCCCGGCGAGGCTGCCGAGCGCGCCTGCCCGGAGCTCACGCGACGGCTGCCATGAGCCATTCAGCGACGCTCCATAGAATCCGCGCCGTCACCGGGGAGTAGCCGCCCTGCAACCCCGCAGGGGTCGCGCGTCAACACACTGGATCGCTCACCGATCCTGGCGCCGACAGCCCCCCGCCTGGCCAGACCGTTGACCTTGTCCTCCTGTCGCGCGGGCCGCAGGAGCTAAAGGTCACACGCGTTCATCGGCCCCGGAATCCACATCCCTCATGGAAGCCTTCCTGATCTCCACCGGTGTCGTCGCCCTGGGCGAAATGGGCGACAAGACGCAGCTGCTGGCCTTCATGCTCGCGGCCCGCTTCAAGAAGCCCGTGCCCATCGTGCTGGGCATCCTGGTGGCCACGCTGGCCAACCACGCCATGGCCGGTGCCGTCGGCAACGCGGTCGCGGCCTTCGTCGGCCCGACCCTGCTGCGCTGGGGCCTGGGCCTGTCCTTCCTGGCGATGGCCGCCTGGATGCTGATCCCCGACCAGGCCGACGACGAGGCGCTCGACGGCAAGGTCTCGCGCCTGGGCGTGTTCGGCACCACCGTGGTCGCCTTCTTCCTGGCCGAGATGGGCGACAAGACGCAGATCGCCACCGTCGCGCTGGCCGCCCGCTACGACGCGCTGGTCGGCGTGGTGGCCGGCACGACGCTGGGCATGATGCTGGCCAACGTGCCGGCGGTGTACCTGGGCGACCGGGTCACGCGTGCGGTGCCGATGAAGCTGGTGCACGGCGTGTCGGCGGCGATCTTCGCGGTGCTGGGCGTGCTGGCCTTGCTCAACGTCGGGTCGCTGTTCTGAACGTCGGCCCCCAAGGCCGACCTGACCGGTCGTCCGTCCCCCCAGGGGGGAGCGAAACCCTTGGGGCGGCCCGGCGGGTTTCGTGACTCGCTTCGGGCGCCGGAGCAGTCCCGATGGGAGAATTTGCCCATGACGACCGACCTGCTCACCGATGCCGTCCCGCTGGCCGATGCCTCCATCCGCGAGGTCACGCGCTGGCGTGGCGGCGCGGTCCAGACCGCGCAGGACGTGCTGGCCGAGGAAGTGCCCGTCGCGCTGGTCTACAACGGCATCTCGCATGCCGTGATGCTGGCCAGCCCGGCCGACCTGGAGGACTTCGCGCTCGGCTTCTCGCTCAGCGAGGGGATCATCGACGAGGTCGACGACCTGCTCGACTGCGAGGCCCATGTCAGCGACCTGTCCGGCGCGGCGGTGATGCAGGCCGACGGCGAATCCGCCCCCGGCGTGCTGCCCGACGGCACGATCACGGCGGCGCACGGCCTGACGCTCGAACTGCGCGTCACGCTGCGCTGCTTCATGCGGCTGAAGGAACGCCGCCGCACGCTCGCCGGCCGCACCGGCTGCGGCCTGTGCGGCACCGAAAGCCTGGCCGAGGCCGTGCGCCCGGTGCGACGCGCGCCGGCCGAGGTCCGCATCCGCCAGTCGGCGCTGGGCCGCGCGATGGCCGGGCTGTCCGATGGCCAGGGCCTGCAGCAGCGCACCGGCGCGACCCATGCCGCCGCCTGGTGCAGCCTGGACGGCCAGGTGCTGCTGGTGCGCGAGGATGTCGGCCGCCACAACGCGCTGGACAAGCTCACCGGGCGCATGGCGCGCGACGGCGTCGATCCGGCGCAGGGCTTCATCGCGGTGACCAGCCGGGCCAGCTACGAGATGGTCTACAAGACCGCCAGCGCCGGCGTCGGCCTGCTGGCCGCCATCTCCGCCCCGACCGCGCTGGCCGCCCGCACCGCCCAGGCCGCCGGCCTGGTCCTGGCCGGCTTCACGCGCGGCGACCGGGCGTCGATCTATGCCCATGCGGATCGGGTGCAGGCGGGCTGATCGGCCGCGCGCACCTGGCCGCCGGGCCAGGCTCAGGCGATCTCGACCGCCACCTTCCCGAACTGCCGCGACGAATCGAGGTGGTCCAGCGCGGCATGCAGCTCGGACAGCGGGTAGCGCTGGTCGATCACCGGCTTCAGGTCGTGCAGGGCGACGAAGTTCAGCAGGTCGCGGAACTCGGTCAGGCTGCCGGCGGTGGAGCCGAAGACCTGGAGCTGGCGGATGAACATCCGGCGGATGTCGGCGCCGGGCTGGTCGCCGGACGTCGCGCCGCAGGTGACCAGGCGGCCGCCACGCACGAGCGACTTCAGTGCCGCGCTCCAGACCGCCGTGCCGATGTTCTCGATCACCACGTCGACGCCGCGTCCGCCGGTCAGCTTCAGCACCTGCCTGGCGATCTCGTCGCCGCCGCCCAGCACGACCTCATCGGCACCGTGCGCGCGGGCCTTCTCCAGCTTGGCCGCGTCGCGCGAGGTCACGATCGCCTTCGCGCCGATGGCCTTGACCAGCTGCAGCGCGGCCAGGCTCACGCCGCCGCCGATGCCGAAGATCAGCACGGTCTCCCAGGGCTGGACGCGGGCCTTGGAAAACAGCATGCGCCAGGCGGTCAGGTGGTTGACGCCGAGCGCGGCGCCCTGCGCGAAGTCCAGGCCGTCGGGCAGCGCGAAGACGTTGCGCGCCGGCAGGCTCACGAACTGAGCCAGCGTGCCGTGGCGGTGCTCGCCCAGGTAGCTGGCGCTGGTGCACAGCGGCGTGTCGCCACGCTCGCAGAACTCGCAGCGGCCGCAGCTGATGATGGACTGCAGCACGACGCGCTGGCCGACCTGCCAGCGGGTCTCCTCGGGACCCACGTCCTCGACCACGCCGGCGCCGTCCACGCCCATCACCAGCGGCAGAGGGTGGGTGATGCCGGCCCCGCTGTCGCGCATGTAGAGGTCGACGCGGTTGAGCGTGGCCGCCTTCATGCGCACCAGGATCTCGCCGGGCGCGCGCACCGGGCGCTCGCGCTCGCCGATCGTCACCACCTCGTTGCCGCCGTGGCCGGTGAGCCAGGCCGCCTTCATCGTCGTCGTCATGGTTGTTCCTCAGGTTCTGGGCAGGTCGTGCAGCGGACGGGAAGATGATCCGCATCCGGTCTGCCGTGATCCTGACACGCCGGGCCCGAACCTAGAATCGTGATCCCCTGAGAGAGGCCGACGATGAGCATCAAGAGCGACAAGTGGATCCGCCGCATGGCCGAACAGCACGGCATGATCGAGCCGTTCGAGCCGGGCCAGGTGCGGCAGTCGGCCGACGGCCACAAGATCGTCAGCTACGGCACCAGCAGCTACGGCTACGACATCCGCTGCGCGCCCGAGTTCAAGGTCTTCACGAACATCTACAGCACGGTCGTGGACCCGAAGAACTTCGACGAGCGCAGCTTCGTGGACATCGAGTCGGACGTCTGCATCATCCCGCCCAACAGCTTCGCGCTGGCCCGCACGGTCGAGTACTTCCGCATCCCGCGCAACGTGCTGACCATCTGCCTGGGCAAGAGCACCTACGCGCGCTGCGGGATCATCGTCAACGTGACGCCCTTCGAGCCGGAATGGGAAGGCTACGTGACGCTGGAGTTCAGCAACACGACGCCGCTGCCGGCCAAGATCTATGCGGGGGAGGGCTGCGCCCAGGTGCTGTTCTTCGAGAGCGACGAGGTCTGCGAGACCAGCTACGCCGATCGTGGCGGCAAGTACCAGGGCCAGCGCGGCGTGACGCTGCCCAAGACCTGATCGGACATTCGCGAGCGCGGCGGGGATCCCGCCCCGCTTCAGCCGAGCAGCTGGCCGCTGCCGGCGCTGGCGCCGTTCCAGCCCCGGGCGCCGTAGAGCGACGGCGCCTCGCGGGGCATGAGGGCGTCCATCGCCCGGTCCAGCGCGACGGTGGCGCGGACCATGGATTCACGTTGTGCGGCGACCTGGCCGCTGGCCCGCATCAGGCGGTGGCGCAGCGGGGCCGGCAGGCCACCCTGGCGGGCGGCGGTCTGGAAGCCTTGCAGGGCGCGTTCGAGCGCCTGGTGCAGGCGCTGGGCATGGCCCTCGATCGCCTCGGGGTCCTGCAGCCGCAGGGACTGCCCGAGCGCGGCCAGCGATTCCTCCAGACGCTCGACCAGGCCTTCCAGGTCGGCCGGCGGCGTGCCGGCGACGACGGCCGGACGACGGGGCAGCGCGGGGGCGGGGGAGCGGGTCTGCGGATTCATGCGATGGCCTGTGCCGCGGCGGCGGCTGGAGCGGAGGGACGGAGGGTCGGGAAGACCGCGCGGGCTCAGTGCCCGGTCGGGCCGACCTTGCCGAGCACCTCGCGGGCGTTGGCGATCAGCTTGTCGGCGATCGCCTCGGGGTTGATCTTGTAGGTGCCGTCGGAGATCGACTGGCGGACCTGTTCGACCTTCTGGGCGTCGAAGCTCCCGTCGGCCGCTTCCATGAGGGCCCGTGCGGTGCTGGACAGCTGCACCGTCGCGCCGCCATCGGCCTTCTTGGCCGATGCGGTGTCCTGAACGGCGCTGCCCTCTGCGGCCGGACGGCTCGAGGTCGTGGCGGCGCCGGTGGGGTTGATGCCCGCAGGTGCAGGGTTGTTGCCGATCTTCATGACGTTCTCCTGTGGCGCCGGACCCCACCCTCGGTGGCGGAGGCCGGCTTCGGTGCGCGACGCGTCATTGTGAGCCCGGTTGCGGTCGTCCCGCATCGACGGGGCGACAGGCCGGCCCCGCTGTCGCGAGACGTACCCAACGGTCGGCCAGTCTGTTGCATCTGGCCTGCCCCCGGTTTATCGGCTCGTTCCGATCGGGCTTGAGGACCTTGTGCGGGTCCGCGGTCGTCGGTATCGGGTCGTTTCCCGGGGCTGAAGTGGGTTTCGGCAAGGAAGCGGCAGGACTTGAGGGTGCCGGTGCGTCCGGATGTGTCCCAGCCCCTGGAACCGGGGGGAAACGAGCGCGCCCCGCAAGTCGCCGGGGCGTGGACAGGGGCTGGACGTGTCCGGTTTTTCACAACCGGATCTCCGCGCGGCGATCGCCGACCGGCCAGGCCGACAGGAGCTTGCCGCTGGTCGAGCGCAGCCGCACCGGCTGGCCCTCGATGCCGGGGCTCAGGGCCTCGGCCTCGCCGCTGATGCGAAAGCCGCTGCCGACCGAGTCGACCTGGACCGTGTCGCCGGCGGCGAACCAGATGCGCGCGCGCAGGCTGTCGGCGCGCAGCGTCGTGCCGGCCGGCTGGGCCCGGCTCAGGCGACGCCCGACCAGCTCGTCGCTGCGGGTGTAGACCGGGCTGGGCTGCTCGGCGATGTCGACCACCGCCAGCTGCAGCTGGTCGGCGCTCAACGGCGTGTCGGCGGCGACCGGGCTGGCGGTCACCAGCGCCGGGGCCCAGACCTTGACCGTCACCGGCAGGTAGACGTTCCAGGCCACCGGCCCGCGGGTGCAGCGCAGGCCGACGCGGGTCTTGCCCCAGGGCTTCGCGCCGGGCGGCAGGTAGGGCTGGATCTGGTCGCACGGTGCCAGGCGCAGGCGCGGGTCGAGCTGGCCGGGGACGACCTCGACACGCGCGCCGGCCGGTGCACCGGCCTGCTCGCGGGCCAGGCCCAGGACCTGGTCGAAGGGGATGGCTGCGCCGGCTTCCTGCGCATGGGCCGGCTGCGGCAGTCCCAGCACGGACAGCAGCAGCGCGGCGGCCAGCGTCGCCAGCATCGCGCCGAGGTAGTCGCCGATCACGCGCAGCGGCAGCACGCTGCGGCACGCGCAGGCGGCGGCGACGGGGCTGGTGGGGCTGACGGGGCTGACGGGGCGGGACGGGACCGGGCGATCTGAGGACATGGTGAGCCGCACTTTAGGTGTCGCCCCGGCCGCCCCAGGCGCGGAGATAAGGGCAAACGGCCCTGCTATTCCCGCTCATGTTTCGGGCCCTCGCGTCCAACAATCTGTTCAAGGGCCCGGATCAGGCCGGCCCGACGCAGGAGCCGCACGCATGATCACCAACCGCCTCACCGACACGCTGGACTTCCAGTCCCAGGCCCTGGTGCTGCGTTCCGAGCGTCAGCGCCTGATCGCCAGCAACATCGCCAACGCCGAGACGCCGGGCTATGTCGCCAAGGACATCGACTTCGCCAGTGCCCTCCAGCAGGCCACCGGCGGCGGCGCCCAGCCGGGCCGTGCCGGCGGCCCGCTGGTGACCACCCATGGCGCGCACATCCCCGTGGCCATCGGCGGTCGCGAGGCCAGCACGCTGCAGTTCGCCACGCAGTCGCAGAGCAACCTCGACAACAACACCGTCGACATGGACCGCGAACGTGCCAGCTTCGCCGACAACGCGGTGAAGTACGAGGCCTCGCTGCGCTTCGTCAACGGCCAGGTGTCGACGCTGATGTCGGCCATCAAGGGCCAGTGAAGGCGATGCCCGCCACGGTCACCAGGAGCTGAACCGCCATGTCCATGATGAAGATCTTCAACGTCGCCGGCAGCGCGGTCAGCGCGCAGAGCCAGCGGCTCAACACGGTGGCGACCAACCTGGCCAACGCCGACACGGTGGCCGGCCCGGACGGCCAGAGCTTCAAGGCCCGCCAGGTGATGTTCCAGACCGTGGCGATGGGCGACCAGGGTGCCGCCGGCGTCAAGGTCTCGCAGGTCATCGAGGACCAGACCCCCGGCCGCCGCGTGCACGACCCGAAGCACCCGCAGGCCGATGCCGACGGCTACGTCACCTACAGCAACGTCAACGCGGTCGAGGAGATGGTCAACATGATGGCCGCCTCGCGCTCCTACCAGAACAACGTCGAGGTCATGAACACGGCCAAGACCCTGCTGCTCAAGACCCTGCAGATGGGCTCGGGCTCCTGAGCCGCCGCTGCGCACCGAAAGGCTGAACCTCCATGACCACGACCACCGGCACCCACGCCACGAGCAACTCGGCGGCGGTCTACGCCCAGCTCAATGGCAGCACGACCGGCAAGACCGCGACCGAGGCCTCGGCCGACCGCTTCCTCACGCTGCTGGTCGCGCAGATGAAGAACCAGGACCCGCTCAGTCCGATGGACAACGCGCAGGTGACCAGCCAGATGGCCCAGATCAACACGGTCTCGGGCATCGAGAAGGTCAACGAGAGCATCCAGTCCATGAGCAGCCAGTTCACCCAGCTGCAGGCCATGCAGGGCGCGCAACTGGTCGGGCAGGGCGTGCTGGTCAACGGCAACAAGCTGGCCATCGGCAGCGATGGCAGCGCCCGTGCGAGCTTCGACCTGGCCGGTGCGGCCGATGCCACCAAGGTCGAGGTCCTGTCGGCCTCGGGCCGCGTCGTCGGCACCGTCGACCTGGGTGCGGAGACCACCGGCCGCCACAGCTTCAGCTGGACCCCGCCGGCGCCGGCCGAGGGCCAGACCCCGATCGACACGGGCAACCTGACCTTCCGTGTCGTCGCCACCAGCGGTGCCACGCAGGTCAGCGCGACCCCGCTGATGCGCGACGAGATCGTCGCCGTCAGCACCTCCGGCGGCAGCCTGAGCCTGGACCTGGCCAGCGGCGGCCGCATGGCCTATGCCGACGTCAAGGCCTTCGCCGAATGACGCCGCCGCGCTGATCCTGCCCCTTCCGAACCGATCCGACCCCGATCCCCCTTCCCGCGAGGACACGACCATGAGCTTCCAGCAAGGCCTTTCCGGCTTGAACGCCACCAGCAAGAACCTGGAGGTGATCGGCAACAACGTCGCCAATGCCAGCACCTACGGCGCCAAGGCGTCGCGGGCCGAGTTCGCCGACATGTACGCGAGCAACATCGCCAGCACCGGCACCAGCAACATCGGCATCGGCGTGCGCCTGGCGGCGGTCTCGCAGCAGTTCACGCAGGGCAGCATCAGCGCCACCGAGAACCCGCTGGACGTGGCGATCAACGGCAACGGCTTCTTCCAGCTCAGGGACACCACCGGCGCGCTGGTCTACAGCCGCAACGGCCAGTTCAAGCTCGACAGCGACGGCTACATCGTCAACAACGGCGCCCAGAAGCTGCTGGGCTACCAGGCCGACGCGCAGGGCGTGGTGATTCCCCGTGCGGCCAGCGAGCTGCGCCTGCCGACCGCCGGCATCGACCCGCAGGCGACCGACGCGGTCACGATGGAGATGAACCTCGATTCGCGCAGCCAGCCGACGCTGCCGGCGGCGGGCGGCATCAACTTCGACGACCCGGCCACCTACAACAAGGCGACCTCGCTGACGGCCTACGACGTCAAGGGCCAGCCGGTGGCGATGACCTACTACTTCCAGAAGACCGGTGCCGACACCTGGGACGTCTATGCCACCGCCAACGGCACCTCGGTGGTCGATGACGGCGCGGGCAACGCCGCGCCGCTGACCACGCTGCAGTTCCCGACCACCGGCGCCGCACCGACCGCGCCGGCCGCGCCCTTCACCTTCGACGTGCCGGCCACCACGCTGCCCGACGGCTCGACCACCGAGCCCATCACCGGCGTCAGCATGGACTTCACCCAGTCGACCCAGTACGGCGCGCTGTTCAGCGTCACCGACGTGACCCAGACCGGCTACGCGCCGGGCCAGATCACCAGCCTGAACATAGAGTCCAACGGGATCATCACCGCGCGCTACTCGAACGGCCTGACCAAGGCCGCCGGCCAGCTGGAGCTGGCGAGCTTCCGCAACCCGCAGGGCCTGCAGGCCATGGGCGGCAATGCCTGGACCTCGACCTATGCCTCGGGCACGCCGATCGTCGGCACCGCGGGCAGCGGCAACATGGGCCAGCTGCAATCGGGCGCGCTGGAGGAATCCAACGTCGACCTGACCTCCGAGCTGGTCAACATGATGACGGCGCAGCGGGTCTACCAGGCCAACGCGCAGACCATCAAGACCGAGGACTCGATCATGCAGACCCTCGTCAACCTTCGTTGAGCCCGGCGCCTGGGGGGCTTCCTCCGAACGCCACCGAGACCTGACAAGGATTCCAGATGGACCGTCGCATCTACCTCAGCATGGGGGGCGCCAAGGCCACCATGCAGCGCCAGGAAACGCTCGCCAACAACCTGGCCAACGTGTCCACGGTCGGCTTCCGCGCCGAGCTGCAGGCCTTCCGTGCCGTGCCGGTGCGTGGCGATGGCGCGACCACGCGTGCCTACGCGCTGGAAACCACCACCGGCTACAACCCGACGCAGGGCCCGATGACCACCACCGGGCGCAACCTCGACGTGGCGATGCAGGGCAATGGCTGGCTGGCCGTGCAGGCGCTCGACGGCACCGAGGCCTACACCCGCGCCGGCTCGCTGCAGGTCAGCAACGAGGGCGTGCTGGTCGGCCACAACGGCCTGCCGGTGCTGGGCGACGGCGGCCCGATCACCCTGCCGGCGAACGCCGAGGTGACGGTCGGCCAGGACGGCACGATCACCGCCCGCGCGGCCAACGGCGGCAGCACGCCGGTGGGCAAGCTCAAGCTGGTCACGCCGCCGGAGAAGCTCCAGCGCGGCGACGATGGCCTGTTCCGTGCCGCCGGCGGCGACCTGCCGGCCGACCCGAACGCGCGGCTGCAGGCCGGCGCGCTCGAAGGCTCCAACGTCAGCGCGATCGAGACCATGGTGTCCATGATCTCGGCCGCGCGCCAGTTCGAGGCCCAGATGAAATCGATGCAGACCACCGAGCAGGACGAGCGCTCCGCCGCGCAGCTGCTGTCGCTGAGCTGATCGACCGACCCGACACCCGTACCCGAGGAACACCGCCATGATGCGCGCCCTGTGGATCTCCAAGACCGGCATGGAAGCCCAGCAGACCCAGCTGGATGTCGTCTCGAACAACCTCGCCAACGTCGCCACCAACGGCTACAAGAAGTCGCATGCGGTGTTCGAGGACCTGATGTACCAGACGCTGCGCCAGCCCGGCGCGAACAGCTCCGAGCAGACCCAGCTGCCCACCGGCCTGCAGGTCGGCCTGGGCGTGCGCTCGGTGGCGACCTCGCGCCAGTTCACGCAGGGCAACCTGCAGCAGACCGGCAACTCGCTGGACGTGGCGATCAAGGGCAACGGCTTCTTCCAGATCCAGATGCCCGACGGCACCACCGGCTACACCCGCGACGGCGCCTTCCAGGTCAGCGCGACCGGCCAGCTGGTGACCAACGCCGGCTATGCGGTCCAGCCCGGCATCACCGTGCCGGCGCAGGCCCAGACCGTCACCATCGCGCCGGACGGCACGGTCAGCGTGGCGATGCCCGGCCAGGTGGCGCCGCAGACGCTGGGCCAGATCCCGGTGGCCAACTTCATCAACCCGGCCGGCCTCGAGGCGCTCGGCGGCAACCTCTTCGGCGAGACCGCCGCATCGGGCACGCCCAGCAGCGGCGTGCCGGGCAGCGGCGGCCTGGGCCAGTTGAGCCAGGGCTTCGTCGAGACCTCCAACGTCAACGTGGTCGAGGAACTGGTCACGATGATCCAGACCCAGCGTGCCTACGAGCTGAACTCGAAGGCGATCTCGACCTCGGACCAGATGCTGCAGAAGCTCGGCCAGCTGTGATCGCCGCCATGAACGTCGCCACGAACGTCGCCACGAACGTCGCGATGACCGTCGCCATGACCGCCAGGATGCCCCTCATGTCCCGCCCGCTGCGCGCTGTCGCGCTCGCCTGCACCGCCGCTGCGCTGGCGGCCTGCGGCACCGTCTCGATGCCCAGCTCGCCCAAGGTCGACGTGGCCGAGCCGACCCAGATGCGGCCGCAGCCGCTGGCGGTGCCGGTGATCGCCAACGGCTCGATCTTCCAGGCCGGGCAGTACCGCCCGCTGTTCGAGGACCACCGCGCCCGGCTGGTCGGCGACACGATCACGGTGCAGATCGTCGAGAAGGTCAGCGCGACCGCCTCGTCGACCAGCACGGTCGAGAAGAAGGGCTCGGTCGATGCCTCGGTGACGGCGCTGCCGCTGCTGGGCGCGTCCAGCGCGCTGGCCAAGCTCGGTGCGGGTGGCAGCAGCAGCAACACCTTCTCCGGCAAGGGTGGCACCGAGAACACCAACGAGTTCACCGGCACCATCACCGCCACCGTGACCGAGGTGCTGCCCAACGGCCACCTGCTGATCGCCGGCGAGAAGCAGATCGGCGTGAACGACAACGCCGACGTGCTGCGCTTTTCCGGCCAGGTCGACCCGCGCTCGATCCAGCCGGGCAATTCCGTCGCCTCGGCACAGATCGCCAACGTGCGCGTCGAGCAGCGCGGACGCGGCGGCCAGGCCGATGCGCAGAAGATAGGGTGGCTCAGCCGCTTCTTTTTGAACCTTCTGCCCATTTAAGTCCGCCACAGAATGGGTTCGACCACCAAAAGGATCGGACCCGCGGATGAACGCGCTGCCTGCCTGGCTCGAAGCCACCCATGATGACCAGCTGATCGACCGCCACGAAGCGGCGGTGGACGCTGCCTACGATGCGCTCGAGGCCGTCCGCCCGAGCGGCTGGACCGGCCGACTCGACCGCCTCGACCGCCTGTGTGCCGGCCTCCTGAGCCGCCTGATGCCCTCGGCGATGCTGCTGGCCGTGCTGGCTGCGAGCGCCGCACTCTGGTGGCCCGCCAGCGCGCAGGCCGGCCAGCGCATCAAGGAAGTCGCCAGCATCCAGGGCGTGCGCAGCAACCAGCTGGTCGGCTACGGCCTGATCGTGGGCCTGGACGGCACCGGCGACCAGACCACCCAGACCCCTTTCACCGCGCAGAGCCTGCAGGCCATGCTCCAGCAGCTCGGCGTGACCGTGCCGGCCGGCGTCAACATGCAGCTGCGCAACGTCGCCGCCGTGATGGTGACGGCCACGCTGCCGCCGTTCGCGCAGCCCGGCCAGGCGATCGACGTGACGGTGTCCTCGCTGGGCAACTCCAAGAGCCTGCGCGGCGGCACGCTGGTGGCCACGCCGCTGCGCGGTGCCGACGGCAACATCTACGCGCTGGCCCAGGGCAACGTGATCGTCGGCGGTGCCGGCGCCTCGGCCGGCGGCAGCAAGGTCCAGGTCAACCACCTGTCGGCCGGCCGTATCCCCGAGGGCGCCACGGTCGAACGGGCCGTGCCGACGCCGCTCAACCAGGGCGACTCGCTGCAGCTGGACCTGCGCTCGTCGGACTTCAGCATGGCCCGCGAGGTCAGCCGCGTCATCAACGCCAAGTACGGCACCGGCACCGCCCAGGCGCTCGACGCCCGCGCGGTCAAGGTCCGCATGCCGGCCTCGCCGGACGAGCGGGTCGGCTTCCTGGCCGACCTGGAAGAGCTGCCGCTGACGCTGGCCGCGCCGGCCGCCAAGGTCATCGTGAACGCCCGCACCGGCTCGATCGTGATGAACCAGACCGTCACGCTCAAGCCCTGCGCGGTGGCACACGGCAACCTGTCGGTGACGATCACCTCGACGCCCCAGGTCAGCCAGCCCGCGCCCTTCTCGAACGGCCAGACGACCGTCACCGAGAAGGTCGACATCAAGATCAACCAGGACCCCGGCTCGCTGATCCAGCTGCCGGCCGGCACGCAGCTGACCGACGTGGTCAAGGCCCTGAACTCGCTCGGCGCGACGCCGGGCGACCTGCTGGCGATCCTGCAGGCCATCAAGGCCGCCGGTGCGTTGGAAGCCGAACTCGAGGTGATCTGAAGTGGCCGCCCCGACCCTGCCTCCCAGCCACGCGCCCGACTGGCGCAACAGCCGCTCGACCCCCTCGGTGGCGAGCCAGCGGCTGGCGGCGGGTGGCGGTCAGCTCGACGGCCTGCGGGCTGCCTCCAAGAGCGACCCCAAGGGCGCGATCAAGGAAGTCGCCAAGCAGTTCGAGGCCCTGTTCATGCAGGAAGTGATGAAGAGCATGCGGGCCGCCTCGGCGAATTCGTCGATGAGCAGCGGCATGCTCGACAACAACGGCACCGAGATGGCCACCGGCCTGCTCGACCAGCAGTACGCCACCGAGATGACCGGCCGTCCCGGCGGCCTGGCCGAGGCGATCGCCCGCCAGCTCGAACGCCAGACCGGCCTGGGCCCTGTCACGCCGGCGCCGGCGGGGGGCTACACGCTGCCGGCCCGTCCGGCCGCGTTGCAGAACCTGCCGGGCGCGCAGATGAGCCCTGGCGCGGCACGAGCCGCGTCGGCCTCCTTCAGCCAGGGCACGCAGGCCGCGGCGCGCTATGCGCAGCTCGACCCGGCCCAGCGCATCGACACGCCGGCCGAGTTCGTGCAGGCCCATGCCGATGCGGCCGAGGCGGCCGCCGCCGACAGCGGCATCCCGGCCCACTTCATGCTCGCCCAGGCCGCGCACGAGACCGGCTGGGGCCGCAAGCAGATCGTCGGCCAGGACGGCACGCTGTCGAACAACCTGTTCGGCATCAAGGCCGGACCGGGCTGGACCGGCCCGAGCGTGGTGGCCACCACCACCGAGGTCGTCAACGGCCAGCCGCAGAAGGTGCAGGCGCGCTTCCGGGCCTATGCCTCGGCCGAGGACAGCTTCCGCGACTACGCCCGCCTGATCGGCAACAGCCCGCGCTACCAGGGCGTCATGAACAGCCTCAAGGCCGGCGACAGCGCCACGCCGCAGACGGCGGCCGCCTTCGCGCAGGGCCTGCAGCGCGCCGGCTATGCCACCGACCCGCAGTACGCCGCCAAGCTCGGCCGCGTCATCGACACCACCGCTCGGGTGCAACGCCAGCTCGATGCCGGTCAGCAGGCCCGCGCCGACGCGCCGGGCCCGCGCCTGAACACGTCGGCCTGAACAGGACACAGAGATGAGCACCACCAGCCTGATGAACGTCGGCACGCGGGCCATGTTCGCGGCCCAGGCGCAGCTGCAGACCACGGGCCACAACATCTCCAACGCCAACGTGGCGGGCTACTCGCGCCAGGAGACCGTGCTGACCACCGCCAGCGGCAGCTACACCGGCGCGGGCTACTTCGGCCGTGGCGTGACGGTGCAGACCGTCACCCGCGCGGTCGACGGCTTCCTGACCGACCGGGTCGCGCAGACCCGCTCGCAGGCCAGCGCCGACAGCACCCGGCTGGACCTGCTGAACCGGCTCGAAGGCAGCTTCGGCACCGGCGAGTCCGGCCTGGGCTATGCGGCCACGCAGGTCTTCAACGCCTTCAGCGACGTCGCCAACTCGCCGGCCGACCCGAGTGCGCGCCAGGTCGTGCTGGCCCGCTCGGAGGAACTGGCCTCGCGCTTCCGGGCCAGCGCCGACCAGATCGAGTCGCTCCAGGCATCGACCACGCTGGACGTCCGGAACACCGTCGACACCATCAACGGGCTGGCCCGCCAGATCGCCAAGCTCAACGACAACATCGCCGGCGCGCAGGGCAACGGCCAGTCGCCCAACGACCTGCTCGACCAGCGCGACCAGCTCATCGGCGAGCTGAGCCAGCATGTGCAGGTCACGCGGCTGGAGCAGGACGACGGCTCGCTCAACCTCTTCATCGGCGGCGGCCAGAGCCTGGTGCTCGGCAACTCGGCCTACCAGCTGACCTCGCAGCCCGACGACTTCGACCCGTCGCGTGTGCGGGTCGGCATCCAGATCGGCGGCATCGAGCGCCGACTCGACGAGGGCATGCTCGGCGGCGGCACGCTCACCGGCCTGGTCCGCTTCCAGAACCAGGACCTCGCACATGCCCGCGACCAGCTCGGCCTGCTGGCCGGCACGCTGGCCCGCGAGGTCAACCGGCAGCAGTCCTTCGGCCTGGGCCTGGACGGCCAGCCCGGCAACGCGCTGTTCCGCTACGGCGACGCCAACGCGATCCCCGCCAAGACCAACGCGGTCGACGGCGCCGGCAACCTGATCGGCGCGATCTCGCTGACCGTGACCGACAGCCGGGCGCTGCAGCCCAGCGAGTACGAGCTGAGCGTCAACCCGGATGGCAGCTACGACGTGCTGCGTCGCTCGGACGGCGCGACCTTCGCCAACCTGGCCGATGGCGCGACGCTCGACGGCTACACCATCACCGGCGGCGGCGTGCCCGGCGACCGCTTCCTGCTGCAACCCTTCAGCACGGCCGCGCAGGGCCTGGGCGTGGCGCTGGCCGATCCGCGCGGCATCGCCGCCGCCAACCCGGTCAACGCGGTGGCGGCACCGGCCAACACCGGCACCGGCACGATCAGCGCGCTGACCATCGAGGCGCCGCCCGCCGGCAGCTACAGCAGCTTCAACGTCACCTTCGGCGCCCAGAACGCGCTGGGCGGCCGCGACTACACGCTGACCGACAGCGGCGGCGGCGTGCTCGCCAGCGGCAGCTGGAGCGCCGGCACCCCCATCCGCCACGACGGCATCGCGATCAAGCTCGACGGCGTGCCGGCCTCGGGCGACACCTTCGCGATCCAGCCGACGCTGCAGGCCTCGTCCAGCAACGGCAACGCGCTGGCGCTCGAAGGCCTGGCCCATGCGGCCATGGCGGTGGGCCTGACCTTCACCAACCAGTACGCCCAGGCCCTGTCGGGCATCGGCGTGCGGGTGCAGGGCGCGCAGGCGGCGGCGGACGTGTCCTCGGCCGCCGCCGACCAGGCCGCCACCGAGCTGGGTGCGCGCACCGGCGTCAACCTCGACGAGGAAGCCGCCCGCCTGATGCAGTACCAGCAGAGCTACCAGGCCGCGGCCAAGGTGCTGCAGGTGGCGCAGAAGGTGTTCGACACCATCCTGTCCATCGCCGCCTGAGCGCGGCAGGACCCACGGAGCACGTCATGAGAATCTCGACCGCCCAGACCTACGAGACCACGGTCAATTCGCTGCAGCGCCGCCAGCAGGAGCTGTCGCGTTCGCAGAGCCAGATGACCAGCGGCAAGCGCATCGACCGGGCCAGCGACGACCCGACCGCCGCCGCGCGGGCCGAACGCGCGCTGATCGAGCAGTCGCGTGGCGAGACCACGCTGCGGGTGGCCGATGCCAGCCGCAACGCGATGCAGCTGTCGGAATCGGCCCTGGGTGATGCGACCAACCTGCTGCAGTCGGCCCGCGAGACGCTGGTGGCAGCCGGCAACGGCGCCTACCAGCCGACCGAGCGCCGCGCGCTGGCGCTGCAGCTGCGCGAGGTCCGCATGCAGCTGCTCAACGTCGCCAACCAGCAGGACGGCAACGGCGGCTACCTGTTCGGCGGGCAGGGCGTGAAGACCGCGCCCTTCCTCGATGCGGTCGGAGGCGTCGCCTTCGCCTCGACCGGTGGCCAGATCGACGGCTCGACCAGCGAGCGCCTGCCGCTGTCGGTCGACGGCGAACAGGTCTGGCTGCATGCCCGCAGCGGCAACGGCGTGTTCGAGACCGCCGCCAGCACCGGGAACACCGGTTCGGCCTGGGTCGACGGCGGCCAGGTCACCGACCCGTCGGCGCTGCCGGCCGGCGACGTGGCGCTGCTGTTCGGCACCGATGCCAGCGGCGCGACCACCTACAGCGTGGTCGATCCGGCCTCTGGCAGCGTGCTCAACGACGCCTCGGGCACGCCGATGAGCGGTCTGCCCTTCGCCAGCGGCAAGAGCATCGAGGTGATGGGCATGGCGCTGAAGGTGACCGGCCAGCCTGCGCCCGGCGACCAGTTCACGATGAAGCAGGCGACGCCCGACCTGAGCGTGTTCGACGCGCTCGACAACGCCCTGTCGGTGCTGGAGGACCCGCTGGCCAGCCGTGGCGCGGTCAGCCAGGCGGTCAGCAACGGCCTGCGTGACATGGACCAGGCGCTCAGCAACTTCCAGTCGGCCCGCTCGACCGCCGGCGAGACGCTCAATCGCATCGATGGGCTGACGGATCGCACGAATGCGCGGATTCTTTCGGCCAAGACCACCCGCTCGGATGCCGAAGATCTCGACATGGTCCAGGCTGTCTCGGACTTCACCAACAAGCAGACCAGCTACCAGGCGGCCTTGCAGTCGTACTCGATGGTCCAGAAACTCTCGCTCTTCAACTACATCGGCAACTGAACCCTCAGACGTCCTCCATGAACTTCTCCATCCTGGGCCAGATGGCCCTCAGCTACTGCCCGATCATCGACCGGCAGCGCAACGTCATGGCGACCCGCCTGACCGTGACGCCGCTGCGGCCCGGCCGAGCGCTGCCGGTGGCCGAACTGCTCGAAGCGGTGGGGCAGGTCTGGCCGTCCGACGGACCGAGCGTGGCGCTGTCGGTGCGCAGCGAATCGCTGCTGGCCGACCTGCTGGCGGTCCAGCCGACCACCAACGTGATGGTCGAGATCCCGAAGTTCATGGCCGGCGATCCGCTGCACCGCGAGGCGATCCAGACGCTGGCCGCCAACGGCAACGTGCTGCTGCTGTCGGGCCGGCCCGACCAGCCACTGCCGCGCGAGCTGCTGGGCTGCTTCAAGTACGCCATCGTCGACACGGCCGACGAGCGCCGGCTCGAAGGCATGGCCGTGCCGGCCGGCGTGAACCGCAGCATCGGCTTCTTCCAGGACGGCGTGCGCACCCTGGCCGACATGGACGGCGCCTTCAAGCGCAACGCCGTGGCCGTGCTCGGCTGGCCGATCGACGACGTCGCCAAGCCCCGTCCGGGCCGCACGCCGGCATCGACCCGGCCGGACCTGCAGGCCATCGTCGAGCTGATCAACCAGGTCGACGCGGAGGTGCCGCTGGGCCAGCTGGAGGCCACGCTCAAGCGCGACCCGACGCTGGCCTACAAGCTCATGCGCTACATCAACTCGCCGGTGTTCGGCCTGAGCGTGGAGATCTCGTCCTTCAGCCACGCCATCATGCTGCTGGGCTACCAGCGCCTGAAGCGCTGGCTGGCGCTGCTGCTGGTGACGGCCGGCAACGACGTCAACCTGCGTCCGGTGATGTTCGCGGCGGTGCGCCGCGGCCTGCTGATGGAGGCGCTGGCGCCGGAAGGCTCCAGCGCCGACACCCGCAGCGAGATGTTCATCTGCGGCGTCTTCTCGCTGCTCGACCGGATGTTCCAGCTGCCCTTCGCCGACCTGCTCAAGACCATCCCGGTGCCCGACCAGGTCTACCAGGCGCTGGTCGAAGGCAAGGGCCCCTACGAGTACGCGATCGGGCTGGTGCGCTGCCTTGAAGGCGGCACCGCCCTCGACATCACCGACATGGCCGAGAAGGCGATGCTGGAGATGCGCGAGGTCAACCGCGCGCTGCTCAAGGCGCTGGCCGGTGCGATCCAGCTGGCCTGACGTCAACCCCTCGCCCGGCGGGTACGCCGGTCGGTCCCCCAGGGGGACGGCGGTCCGGCTTGGGGCGGCCCGGCGCTCGGCCCGCAGAGGTCGGCCCCTCGCCCGGCGGGTACGCCGGTCGGTCCCCCGAGGCTGTGCCTACACTGCGGGGACGATGATCCCAAGCCTGCAGCGTCCCCTGGTTCCTGAGATCTCCACACGACGGCCGACCCGGTGTTCCGGGCCGGCCGTCGGTCGTTGCGGAGGACCGTGCTGATGCTGCCCGAGGCCCTCTTCGATGCGCTGGTCGAGCCGGTGCTGGTGTTCGATGACGCGACCTCGCTGCGCTACGCCAACCCGGCCGCCCTGCGGGCCCTGCCGGTCGAGGCCGGCATGCGCCTGGCGGACCTGCGCGAGGTGCTGGACGGACCGGTCTGGAGCGCCGTCAGCCAGGCCATCGCCGGCGGGCGCCAGGTGGTGCTGGCGGCCTCGCAGGTGGCGCCGGCGGTGGCCAGCGTGGCACCGGCCGGCAGCCCGGCACCGGCTGGCCCGGCCGGACCGGGCAGGGGCCGCATCGTGGTCAACCGCATCGCCGACCGGCTCTGGGCGCTCTGCCTGCCGGCGGGCACGCCGCGGGCGCGCGAGTCCCTGCGCGATGCCACGCCGGTGCCGGTGCTGGAGATCGCCGACGGCCCGCTGCGCCACGTCCACAGGCTGCTGTGGGGCTCGCCGTTTCCGGTCATGCTGCAGGACGAGGCCTTCCGCATCCTCGACGTCAACCCGGCCTTCGTCGAGCTGACCGGCGCCACGCGCGAACAGCTGATCGGGCGTGACCCGATCGAGCTGCAACCCGAGGCCGACCGCGCCCAGGTGCTGGCCGACCGCGAGCGGCTGGTGCAGAACCCTTTCCATGCCGACGTGCCGGCGCTGGTCGAGCACCGGCTGGTCGACACCCACGGCCTGCCGCGCTGGCTGCGCGCGGCGCGCTATGTCACGCTGACCGAGGACCAGCGCCGGCTGCTGCTGACGCTGATGCAGGAGTCCACCGCCGAGCACGTCGCACGCGACCAGGCCGAGCGCTATTCGCGCGAGCTGGACCAGTGGTTCGACCGTTCGCCGCTGGGCATGGCGCTGTTCGATCCGGCTGGCCTGGTGCTGCGCGCCAACGCGGTGTTCGAGCAACTCGTCGGCGGTCCGCTGGTCGACCTGCGCGAGGCCAGCGCCGAGGTCCAGGCGCTGCTCGGCTGGTCCGACCGCTGGGAGCGCACCTGGCCACTGCCGCGCGGCGTGGATGCACCACCCGCGCCACCCGCGCCGCCGTCGCCCGCCGACCCGTCCGACCAGGGCGGTGGCTGGCGGGCCCGCGATGGCAGCCTGACGCAGGCCGATGGCCGCGCGCGCTGGGTGCGGGCGCTGCTGCGTGGGGTCGAGTCGCACGAGGCCCGGGATGCGCGTGAGGCCGGCGGCGCCCGAGAGGGTGCGCGCGCCGCGCCGCATCGCATCCTGTGCATGCTCGAGGACCGCACCGCCGAGGAAGAACGCGACCTGGCGCGGCTGCAGCTCGGCACGCTGGTTCACACCGCTGGCGCCGGCCTGACCACGCTGGGCAGCGGCGACGCTGGCCTGGCGCCGGCCAGCGCACCGGGCGATGGCCTGCGGGGCGCCTTGACCGGCATCAAGGGCCTGGTGGCCGCACCCATCACCACACCCATCAACGCACCGATCGCCGGACCGATCGCCGGACCGGATGCCGCCGCAAACGACGCGGCCCCGGTCCGTCGTGCCACCGTGCCAGCCGATGCCGGCCTGTTCGTGCAGGGCGTCCGGCGCGACTGGGTGCTGCCGGCCTCCCTGCCCGAGTTCGAGCGCCTGCAGCAGGCACTGGTGCGGGGCGAGCGGGTCGAGGCGCGCTACGCGATCGAGCATCCCGAACTGGGCCTGCGCTGGCTGGTCACGCGGGTGGAGCCCGGCCGCACCGCGTCGGGCCGGGTCAGCACGCCGGTGGTCACGCTCGACATCACCGAGCAGCAGACCGCCCGCGAGCGTGCCGAGCTGCTGCTGGCCGAGCTGACCACCATCCTGGAAAGCTCGCCGGCGGGCATCGCCTCGATGCGCGGCTACACGCTGATGCACTGCAACCGCCGCTTCGAGCGGATGCTGCGGCTGCAGCCGGGCGCGGCGGTCGGCTCCGACATCCGCGTGCTGCTGGCCGCGCACACCCAGAGCCCGCTGCCTGAGCAGCTCGACGCCGGTTCGCTCTACGAGGCCGAGCTGGAGGTGCAGGCCGACGACGGCAGCCACCACTGGTATGCGCTGAGCATCCGCCGCACCGGCCCGGCCACGCCGACCGGTGCGCCGCAGGCCATCGCGGTGGTCTCCGAGATCACGCGGCTGAAGGCGCAGCAGGTCGAGCTGGAGCAGCTGGCCGGTGAACGCGCCCAGCTCGCGCGGGTGCTGGGCCAGCAGGCCGACCGCACGCGGGCGGTGCTGGATTCGGTGCTGGTGGGCATCGTCACGGTCAACGAGCAGGGCGAGATCTCCTGGCTCAACCGCTCGGCCCGGCGCATGTTCGGCGGCGACCTGGGCGACTTCCTCGGCCAGCCGATCGGCTCGGTCGCGGCCGACGACACGCTGCATCCCTTCCGCCGCACGCTGGAGATGGCCGGCTCGCTGCGCGACGGCGAGGCGGTCATGTTCGAGTGCCGCGTGCATGGCCGTGACGGCCGCACCTTCTGGGTCGTCGGCAACGCGGTCAACACGCTGGGCCTGGAGGGCCAGCGCGAGCTGACCTTCGCGCTGATGGACATCGAGCAGCGCCGCCAGGCCGAGGCCCGCATCGCCGAGGCGCGCGCATCGCTGCAACGCATCATCGAGGCCGCGCCCATGGCCATCACGCTGTGCGACGCGAACACGCTGGCCGTGCTGCAGCTCAACCGGGTCGCCGCGCAGCTCTGCCGCGTCAACGCCGACGAGGCGATCGGCCTGCAGCCCGAGCAGCTGTTCCCGCCCGAGACCGCCGCCAGCCTGCGCGCCGACCTGCGCGCCGCGCTGGCCGATCCGAGCCGCGTCACGCAGCGCGAATACCGCTGGCTGCGGCGCGGCGAGGGCACCCAGGCCGAGCAGGTCTGGGATGCCCGCTTCCTGCCCCTGACGCACGGCCAGCCGATGCCCGGCGAGGCCGTCCAGGTCGACCAGATCCTGATGGTCGCCAGCGACGTCAGCGCCCAGCGCGCGGCCCAGAAGGCCGAGCTGGAGGCCGCCATCGCGCAGCGCGAGATGCTGGTGCAGGAGGTCCATCACCGCATCAAGAACAACCTGCAGGGCGTCGCCGGCCTGATGCAGCAGATCGCGATCCGGCGGCCCGAGATGCAGCCGGTCATCGCCGAGGTGGTCGGCCAGGTGCAGGCCATCGCCCATGTCTACGGCCTGCAGGTCGGCAACCTCGGCGCGCTGCGGCTGCGCAACGTGATGAGCGCGATCGCGCACTCGGTGCAGCGCACCTTCGGGCGCGAGATCGAGCTGAAGGTCGAGGAAGACGGCGCGCTGCCGGGCAGCGACTGGTCGCTGCCGGAGTCGGAGTCAATCCCGATCGCGCTGACCGTCAACGAGCTGCTGACCAACGCGATCAAGCACAGCCCTTCGGGCAGCACGGTGCATTGCCGCCTGGTCTGCGAGCGCGGCGGCGTGCGCATCGAGATCGGCAACGCCGGCCGACTGCCCGAGGGCCTGCGCATCGACCACCGGCCGTCGACCGTCTCGGGCCTGGGCCTGGTGCGGTCGCTGCTGCCGCGCCGCAACGCCTCCTTCGCGCTCGAACAGCGCGACCACCGCGTTGTCGCCACCGTCGCGCTGGCCAGCCCGGTGGTCAGCCGCATCGACGCCGAGACCGGCGCGGCCCTGCCGGCGGCGGGCCTCTAAACTTCGTTGTCGCGCCCATCCGGCCACCACTCCGGCCACCATTCCGGCCGCCAAACCACCGGCACCTCAAGGCACCCGTGACCTTCACCGAGCCCACTTCCTCGTCCGCGATCGACCCGTCCGCCAAGGGCCGCATCCTGGTCGTTGACGACGACCGCCTGGTGCTGGCCACGCTGGTCCACGGTCTGGCGCAGGCGGGCTTCGACATCATCGACGCCGACAACGGCGACGACGCCATCCTGCTGGCGCGTCAGCACAAGCCGGACCTGGCGCTGCTGGACATCCGCATGGACGGCATGAGCGGCTTCGACGTGGCGGCCTACCTGCGCGAGCACCTGCGCATCCCCTTCATGTTCCTGTCGGCCTTCTCCGACGAGGCGACGGTCAACCAGATCAAGGCACTGGGCGCGCTGGCCTACCTGGTCAAGCCGCTGGACGTGGCGCAGATCGTGCCCGCCGTCGAGGCCGCCTTCGCCCAGGCCCGCGAACGCGCCGGCAAGCCCGCGTCATCCGCACCTGCGCCGGCCGCGCTGGCCGCGCCGCTTGACCCGCTGGCGCAGCACGTGCCGATGGCGGTGGGCATCCTGATGCACCGCTATTCCCTTGGCGCCGACGCCGCCCTGCAGCGCCTGCGCAAGCTGGCCGAACGCGAGGGCCGCCCGATCGACGCGAGCGCGAAGGCGATGGTGCAGGCGCTGGAACAACTGGCCGCCCCCGGCGATCTTTGAGTCTCACGACGGGGAGCGGGCGCGTTCCACCCGATCGTGGTTTGGAGGCCCATCGGCAACAGCCCGTCGGACACGGGGTGTCCGACGGGCTCTTGCTCAACGCACGGTGGCCGACCGTGTCCGCTGGCTCAACTCAAGGTGAAGAAGAAGCACGCGCCCTGATCGACCGTCGCCTGCGCCCAGATCTCGCCGCCGTGGCGCAGCACGATGCGGCGCACCGAGGCCAGGCCGACGCCGCTGCCGGCGAATTCGCTGGCGCTGTGCAGGCGCTGGAAGGGCTTGAACAGGCGCTCGGCGAACCGCAGGTCGAAGCCCGCACCGTTGTCGCGCACGTAGTAGACCGGGCGATCCTGGGATTCCGGGGTCTCGGGCCGCACCGCCTTCAGCCGCGTGCTGCCGAACTCGATGCGCGCAACGTCGCGCTTGCCGCTGTACTTCCAGGCATTGCCCAGCAGGTTGTCGAACACGGTGCGCAACAGGCTGGCGTCGCCTCGCGCGAGCAGGCCGGGCTCCAGGTCGACGATCACCCGGCGCTGCGGCTCCTGGGCCCGCAATTCCTCGATCACGGTGGACGCCATCGTCGACAGGTCGACCGGCTGGCGCACCAGCGGCGCGCTGCTCAGGCGCGAGAGCGCCAGCAGCGCCTCGATCATCCCCTTCATGCGGTCGACCGCGCCGAGCACCCGGTCGAGGTGGTCGTTGCCGATGCGGTCGAGCAGGTGGCCGTAGTCCTCCCGCACGATGCGAGTGAAACCCTCGATGACGCGGATCGGCGCCTTCAGGTCGTGCGTGACCGTGTAGACCAGCGACTCGCGGTCCTGCGCCGAGTGCGCGCTGCCGTCGGCCTCCGCGCTTGCCGGGGCCGCGACGGGCAGCGCGGGCCGCTGCCACAGCACATGCCGGTCGACGGCCAGCGGCAAGGCCGACCAGGTGCCCGGTGCGGCGGCCTGCTGGTGCGCATCGACGGCCTCCTGCAGCGAGGCCACCACGTCGGCCGGGCGGACCTCCGGATGGCGCACCAGCCAGTGGCTGAGGAGTTCGGGGCGCGGCGCGGCGGGATCGTCCGATGAGCCAGCCGGCGATGCCTCGGCCGGGTCGTGCATGGCCAGCACCAGCCAGTCGGTCAGCGGGCCGTCGACCACCCGTTGCAGCAAGAGGGTGCGACCGGGCAGTCGGCGCAGCAGCAGGCGTTCATGGTCGGCAGCCCGGGTCAGGGCCTGGGTCTGGGCTTGGGCATTTGGCGGGACCGTCTCGGCGGCGACGCCGGCTGTGGTTCGGACCGGCAACGGCGAGGCGACAGACGTATCGCCCTGTAACCCGTCCGACCCGGGTCCCGTCCGCTGGAACGCGATCCGCAGGGCCAGTCCGCCGAGCACACCGCAGACCCCGGCGATGGCCCAGGACGGGCCGAGCGACAAGCCGACCTGCACGGCAGCGGTGCAGGTCAGCAGCAGGCCCAGGGTGCCGGCCAGCGCGGTGCGCCAGGCGCTACCAGATCGGTTCGTGGCGCTCAAACTCGAAGTCCCTTCGTGACGGCTGGTTGTGACCGTCCTGCTCGGTGTCGCTGTCGGTGTCGGGACAATTGTAGGGAGCGGCCCGCAAGGCCGAGAACGACCCCGCCGGAGCGTTCCGGCAAGCCGGGGCGGAGGGTGTGGAATTTGCGCGTTTGGCCTGATCTGGGTCGTGGTCGGGCCATGCCCAGCACCTATGCTTGAGGCCAGCTTGGGTTGAATGGAAGCACAGGTCCGGACCGGTTGCGCCGCGCATCGCGGTCTGCCGGACGGCCGTTTGGAGTGATCGGGTCGAGACGGGATGATTGCCTTGGATAGCCGAGTGCGCAGCGCCACCGCGTTGCGGGAGGAGCTCGCGTGCGACTGATCCGTCGGGTCGAAGAATCGCTGGACACGCTCGATGCCGATCTGCTGCTGCGCCTGGGACAGGCGATCGCTGGCAGCGACCGCCTGATCGACGCGCTGGCCATCGTCGTGCCGAAACTGGCCCGCGTGCTCGGTGCGCAGGGCCTCGGTGTGCTCCAGGTGCTGCAGTGGCAACCGGCCTCGATCGTGGTCCAGCCCTGGGCCACGCCGGACCTGCGCGACGACATGATCGACCTCGACCAGCTGGTGGTGGTCGGCGCCGACAGCGGCCCGCTCGGCCGCAGCCTGCGCAGTGGCCGCATCGAACAGGGGCTGGCCGAGCCGGCCGAGGCCGCCCGGGCCTGGGGCTGGCGGGTTGGCGCGGTCCGCCAGGTGCTGGTGCTGCCGGTGCCGGGCTGGATCGCCGGGGCAGCCGAGCACACCCTGCCCACCGGCAGCGCGCCGGGCGCGGCCGAGTCGCCGGTGCCGACCGTCGCCGCGATCGAGTTCCACGACGCGCCGACGCTCGACGGTGCGTCGCGAAGCCTGCTCGGCCTGGTCGCGCTGCAGCTGGCGGCGGTCGCCACGCGCGAGCTCGAACGCACGCTGGCACGCCAGCGCGATGCCCAGTTCGCCCAGGTCGCGACGCTGGCGGTGCGGGCCGGCCGGGCCACCGTGATCACCGATGCACGCGGCATGGTCGAGTGGGTCCACCCCGGTTTCGCCGAGGTGACCGGTCATGCCGCCGACTCGGTGCTGGGCCAGCCGCTGTGGGCCGTGCTGACGCGCGACCTCGCGCCCGGCGACGAGGCGGGCCAGCTGCGCGAGCGCTTCGCCGCCCAGGGCACCTTCCGGCACGAGCTGTCGGCCCGGCTCGGCCCTCTGTCGGCCACGCCGGGGCAGGGCTACTGGCTGGAGGTCGATGCGGTCCAGGTGCTCGACGAGGCCAGCGGCCGCCTGCAGCTGGTCTGCCAGTGCAGCGACATCACCGCGCGCAAGGCCAAGGAGTCCGACGTCGACGAGCAGCGCGAGCTGCTGGGCGCGCTGACCGAGAACCTGCCGATCAGCCTGCTGGTGGTCGACATGGCGACGATGGAGCTGCTGTCCTTCAACCGCCATGCCCAGCTGGAGTTCGGCATCTCGCCGGCGACCGGCCGGCCGACGCTGGGCGAGGCGATGGGACGCGGTCTGAGCACCCTCATGCTGCCGCAGCTGCGCGAGGTGATGAAGCGGCCCAGCGCGGTCGAGCACGAGTTCGTCTGGGACACCGCCGACGGCCAGCGCCTGATCCGGGCCCGCCACGTCGCCGTGCGCGGCCGCCACGGGCCGCGCCGGCTGGTCATCTCGCAGCTGCGCGACGTGACCCGCCAGCGCCGCGACGAGCAGCGCCTGCGCGAGTCCGAGACCCGCTACCGCGAGCTGGTCGAGACCATCGACGAGGGCGTGTTCATCAGCAACCCGACGCGCGAAGCGTGGTTCTACATCGGCCCGCGGGTCTACGAGATGCTGGGCCTCAACCCGGCCGACCGGCGCGACCATCCGGACATCCTGCGCGCGCTGGTGCTGCCCGAGGACACCCCGCTGCTGGACCAGCAGCGCGAGCATGAGGAAGCGCTCGAAGCCACCGACGTGACGCTGCGCATCCAGCACCCGACGCGCGGCCTGCGCTGGTTGCGCCAGCGCACCCGCACGCGCGCGCTGCCGGCCGGCGAGGCGCGTGTCTACGGCCTGCTCGATGACGTGTCCGACGAGCGCGAGCGGGCCCTGCAGCTGCAGTCGGCGCGCGACGTGGCCGAGGCCGCCAGCCAGGCCAAGAGCCAGTTCATGGCCAGCATGAGCCACGAGATCCGCACGCCGATGAACGGCATCCTCGGCATGACCGAGCTGCTGCTGGGCACGCCGCTGGACGACCGTCAGCGGCGCTTCGCGCAGGCGGTCTACCGCTCGGGCGAGAACCTGCTCGAGATCATCAACGACGTGCTCGACTTCTCGAAGATCGAGGCCGGCCGGCTCGAACTGGCGCCGACCGACTTCCACCTGCGCACGCTGATCGAGGACACGCTGGACCTGCTCGCGCCGCGCGCCCACGAGAAGGGCCTGGAGCTGAGCCTGCGCGAGACCGGCCCGACGCCGACCAGCGTCGTGGCCGACCCGCTGCGGCTGCGACAGGTGCTGACCAACCTGGTGGCCAACGCGATCAAGTTCACCGAACACGGCGAGGTCACCATCGACGTCAAGGCCTGCGCCGGCGGTGCGGGCGAGGCGCCGCTGATGCTGGAGTTCCGCGTCCGCGACACCGGCATCGGCATCGCGCCCGAGCTGCTGCCGCGCCTGTTCCAGGCCTTCACGCAGGCCCACGGCGGCATGGCCCGGCGCTATGGCGGCACGGGGCTGGGGCTGGCGATCTCGCGCCAGCTGGTCGAGTTGATGGGCGGGCGCATCGAGGTCACGAGCCAGGCCGGCATCGGCTCGGAGTTCCGCTTCACGCTGGCGGTCGAGCCCGGCAGCGCCGGCGAGAGCCAGGCCGGCGAGCTGGCCGCGCTGCCGCGCCTGCAGGTGCTGGTGGTCGACGACAACGCGACCAACCGCACCGTGCTGGACCATCTGTTGAGCGCGTGGGGCATGGCGGTGACGCTGAGCGCCGATGGCGACGACGCGCTGGCGCTGCTGCGCGAGCGGCCGGCCGATGCGCCGGCCTTCGACGTCGCGCTGGTCGACTGGCGCATGCCCCGGCTCGACGGCATCGGCTTCGCCCGCGCGGTGCGCGAGCAGGCGCTGGCCCCGCGCATGAAGCTGATCATGCTGTCGTCGGCCAGCGCGCCCGATGACGTCAAGGTGGCGCAGCAGGCCGGCTTCGACCGCTTCGTCCACAAGCCGGTGCGCAAGGCCGAGCTGCGCCAGGCGCTGCTCGGCGTGAGTCTGGAGAGCGGTGGCGAGACCAGCGCCGCGCCGCTCGGGGCGCAGGTGCTGGTGGTCGAGGACAACCCGGTCAACCAGGAGGTCATGGCCCAGATGCTGACCCGCCTGGGCTGCGGCGTCCGCGTGGCCGCCCATGCGCTGGACGGCCTGCGCTCGCTGTGCGAGCAGTCGGTCGACATCGTGCTGATGGACATCCAGATGCCGGGCATGGACGGCATCGAGGCGCTGGGCTGGATCCGCCGCGGCCGCACGCCGCGCTTCGCGCTGGAGACCCCGGCCGATGTGCCGGTGGTGGCCGTGACGGCCAACGCGCTCGATGGCGACGAGGAACGCTTCCTGCACCTGGGCTTCGACGCCTACCTGCCCAAGCCCTATCGGCAAAGCCAGCTGCTGGCGACGATGCAGCGCCTGCTGCCGGCGCTGGTGGCGCAGAACGGCGAGGTCGACACCTCGCTGGATGCGCTCGGCTTCGAGGCCCTGCTGCCGGCCGCGCGCCTGGGCGAGAAGGCGCCGTGGCTGGGCGAGCCGCAGTTCGTGCGGACCCGCCCGGACGCCGTCGACGAGCTGCGCCGGGCGACGACGGCGTTTGGCGCCGACGACATCAACGGCGCGGAGCCGACGCTCGATCCGCAGGCGCTGCTGCGGCTGCGCGAGCTGGACCCGGGCGGCCAGAACCGGCTGGTCGAGCGGGTGCTGAAGGCCTTCGACCAGTCGATCGGCCGCATGCTGACCCAGCTCGCTGAAGGCCAGTCCGCCCGCGACATCGCGCAGGTGCGGCAGGTGCTGCACACCCTCAAGTCGTCGTCGCACAGCGTCGGCGCGCTCGCCCTGGCGCGCATGTGCGTGGACTGCGAACTGCAGCTGCGCCAGGGCGCCGACATCGGCCAGATCGGCACCCGCCTGAACCAGCTGCAGCTGGAGATGCTGCGGGTCCAGCAGGGCCTGCTTCCCTACCTGGAGCCGAATCCGGCCTGATCCCCGCATGTTCCTTCGTGACGACAACGACCAGGCCGCCCGAGACGAGGCGCGCCAGCCCCGCATCCTGCTGGTCGACGATGACGAGGTCAGCCTGCTGCTGACCGCCGCGGCGCTGCGCGAGCGCGGCTTCGCGGTGACCGAGGCCAACGGCGGCGACCGGGCGCTGCGCCTGCTGGGCGACTGGACACCCGACCTGATCGTGCTGGATGCGCTGATGCCCGGCCGCGACGGCTTCGACACCTGCATCGAGCTGCGCGGCCTGCCGGGCTTCGAGATGATGCCGGTGCTGATGCTGACCGGGCTGGACGACGACGCGTCCATCGAGCGGGCCTACGAGGCCGGCGCGACCGACTTCTTCGTCAAGAGCACGCAATGGAGCCTGCTGGCCGGCCGCCTGCGTTACCTGCTGCGCACCGCCCGCATCCACCTGGAGCTGCTGCGCAGCCGCGCCAAGCTGGCGCGGGCGCAGGACCTCGCCCGCATGGGCAGCTTCGAGTGGCATGGCAACGCGACCGGGCTGGTGCTGGAGGCCGAGGCCCTGCGCGTGTTCGGCCGCGGCCCGCACGAGTCCTTCCGGCTCGGCCAGCTGCTGCGTGCGCTGGTCGGCGAGGAGCGTGCCGGCTTCTGCAACCTCCTGCGCGAGGTGGTGCGCCACAGCACGGTGATCGACGTCGACCTGCGCATCGTCATGCCCGACCGGCGCCAGCGCGTGGTCCACATCGAGGCCGAGCCGGAATTCGACGAGCAGGGCGGCCTGATCGGCTACACCGGCGTGGTCCAGGACGTGACCGACCGCCGCATGATCGAGGACAAGGTCCGCCACCTGGCGAACTACGACCCGCTGACCGGCCTGCCCAACCGCCGCCAGCTGGTCTGGCGCTCCGAGCGGGCGCTCGAACACGCACGCCGCCTGGGCCATGCCTGCGCGCTGCTGCTGATCGACCTGGACCGCTTCAAGAACATCAACGACACGCTCGGCCATGCCGCCGGCGACGAGTTGCTGGTGGCCATGTCGCGGCGCCTGCGCGGCTGCATCACGCACCACGACGCGCTGAGCGACGTCGGCCTGGACGCGGCGCTGCTGCGCTCGCACCGGACGCTCGAATCGGTGGCCCGGCTGGGCGGCGACGAGTTCGTCGTGCTACTGCCCGAAGTCGCCGACGAGGACGTGGCCAGCGCGGTCGGCCACCGGCTGCTGCAGGCCCTGCGCGAGCCGGTGCTGATCGGTGGGCGCGAGTACTTCGTCACCGGCAGCATCGGCCTGGCGCTGTTCCCGCGCGACGGCATCAGCGTGGTCGACCTGATGCGACATGCCGACCTGGCCATGTACGCGGTCAAGGGCAGCGGGCGCAACAACCTGGCGATCTACCACGCCCAGATGGGCGGGCGCAGCCGCGAGAAGCTGGAGCTGGAGAGCGCGCTGCACAAGGCGCTGGAACGCGGCGAGCTGGTGCTGCACTACCAGCCCAAGGTCGAGGTCGGGCGCGACGCGGCCGGACGCAGCGTTGTCACCGGCCTGACCGGCGTGGAGGCGCTGATGCGCTGGCAGCGCGCCGGCGAGCTGGTGCCGCCCGCCGAGTTCATCCCGCTGGCCGAGGAGACCGGGCTGATCGTGCCCTTGAGCAACTGGGCCATGCGCGAGGCGGCCCGCCAGATCCGGCACTGGCGCGACCGCGACGGCCTGGCGCTGACGGTGGCCGTCAACCTGCCCAGCCGCAGCTTCGAGCGCGGCGACGTGCTCGACCTGATCCACAGCGCGGCGGCGGCACACGACGTGCCGCTCAACGCGCTGGTGCTGGAGATCACCGAGACCGGGCTGATGAAGGGCATCGACGAGGTGATGCCCATGCTGCACCGGCTCAACGCGCATGGCGTGGGCCTGTCGATCGACGACTTCGGCACCGGCTACTCGTCGCTGAGCTACCTGACCCAGCTGCCCATCAGCGAGCTGAAGATCGACCGCTCCTTCGTGCATCGGCTCGACCAATCCGGTGGAAATTCCGCAGTTGTCACCGCCATCGTGGCGCTGGCCGGCGGCCTGGGCCTCAAGTTGGTCGCCGAGGGGGTCGAAAACGAGGCACAGCGCGATGTGTTGTTGCGCCTGGGCTGCCACACCATGCAGGGCTTCCTGTATGCCCAGCCGATGCCGGCCGATGCGCTGGTCGACTGGGTGCGCCGACAGCGGTTCTGACCGGAGCCGCCGCGTCGGCGCGGTTGCGGGCGCCCTCGAACAGTCAGGTGAGCGATGCAGCAGACGACGACCTCCAAGGACGTGATCGAACCCGCGCAGCTGGCCAAGGCGGCCCTGCGCCGCCTGGCCCTGGCCAAGCGCGAACCCACCCCGGGCAACTTCGCCCGCGCCTGGCGCGAGGAAGGTGGTCCGCTCGAACCCGAAGCGCCGGCGGCCGAGGCCGGCCCGGCCATCCAGGCCATCGTGCGCCGGCTGATGCCGCCGGGCGAGGGCCGCGACGCGCTGGCCAAGGCGCTGGGCGCCGGCCGCTGGGACGAGGCCGGCAAGCTGGTCGAGGCCCGCGTGCCCGCGCCCGACGACCAGGCCCGCACCTGGGCTGGCCTGATCGACCGCAGCGTGCGCGGCGTCGCCCGCGCCAGCAAGAGCTGGCCGATGGGCCGCCGCCGCGACAGCCTCGGCCACGTGCTGGAGGCCAGCCGCAGCGACCCGTTCCGGCTGCAGCAGCGGCTGGGCAGCCTGCTGGCGAGCTGGGACGGGGAGGCCGGCGATGCGGGTGATGTGGGCGATGCGGCCGCTGCGACCGCGGACGTGCCGACCACTGTTCCAACCGAACAGGCGACCGCACATGCGACCGCAGTCCCGACTGCACTCCCGACCACTCTCCCGACCGATGTGCCCGTCGAACAGGCCGTGGCCCAGCTGGCGGCGGTCGTCGCCGCTGCGGCCGAGCGGTCCGAGGCGCAGGCGGCAGATGCCGCGAACGCGGGCGTCGAACACCCGCTGGACCGACCGACCGAGCCGGTGCCGCTGGAGCTGCTGCCCAACTCGGCGACCGTGACGGCCGGGGCGCGCATCCGCCCGTCGGCGCTGGACATCGCCGTCGAGCCGCCCGCGCCGGTCGTGCCCGATCCGCACTGGCCGCGTGCGGTTCAGGTGCTGGAGGCGACGCTGCAATCGGCCTTGCCACCCGGCGAGCCGCGTGCCGGCGAGGTGGGCAGCCGGCTGGCCGAGGTGGCCGGCGCGCTGCGTGCCGAGGTGCGCGCCGATGGCCAGCTGGTTGACGCGCTGCACCAGGCCTGCGACGAGGTCCGGCTCGTGCTCCAGCACCGTCATCACCTGGTCGACCAGATCGGCGGCCTGGTGCGCGAGCTGACCGACGGCCTGGGCGAGCTGGCCGAGGACGACAGCTGGGTCGAGGGCCAGTGCATCGCCATGCGCGACCACATCGGCATGGGCCTGAGCACGCGCGGCGTCAGCGCGGTCAGCCAGCTGCTGGCCAGCACGCGGGCGCGCCAGACCCAGCTGCGGCTGGAGCGCCGCCAGGCCCGCGATGCGCTCAAGGAGATGATCCACCGCATGCTGCAGGACATCGGTGAACTGGGCGTGCAGACCGGCCGCTTCAACGACAGCGTCGGCCGCTACGCCAGCGTGATCGGTCAGGCCGAGTCGCTCGAAAGCCTCGCGGGCATCGTGCGCGAGATGGTCGACGAGACGCGCGCGGTCCACCAGGTCGTCAGCCAGACCACCCAGCGGCTGCATGACGAACATGCCCGGGCGGCCGAGATGGCCGAACGCGTGCGTCAGCTCGAGGACGAGCTGCGCCAGCTCTCGCAGGAGGTCGGCACCGACCAGCTGACCCAGGTCGCCAACCGGCGCGGGCTGCTGCGGCAGTTCGAGGTCGAGCAGTCGCGCATCGACCGCGAGGGCATCACGCTGGCCGTGGGCCTGCTCGACATCGACAACTTCAAGCGCCTGAACGACACGCTGGGCCACAACACCGGCGACGAGGCGCTGAAGTTCCTGGCCCGCCGGGTCGGCGAGATGCTGCGTCCGACCGACACGCTGGCCCGCTACGGCGGCGAGGAGTTCGTCGTGCTGCTGCCCGCCACCGAGGTCGAGGAAGCCCGCAGCGTGCTGACGCGGGTCCAGCGGCTGATGTCGGCCGAGCTGTTCATGCACGAGAACAAGCAGACCTTCGTGACCTTCTCCGCCGGCGTGACGCTGTTCCGCCGCGGCGAGGCGCTGGAAGCGGCGCTGCAGCGTGCCGACGAGGCGCTCTACGAGGCCAAGCGCACGGGCAAGAACCGCACCTGCGCGGCCTGAGGCGGGCACCGCGGCGCGGCGCCTGTCGCGCATCGGCCCGGATCGTGAATACCTGCAACTGAGGGACGCGACAACCTTCACGCGCGGGGGGGCAGCGGCCGTACGCGACGGCCAGCCAGCCACGAGAATGCGCCCAGTGCCGGCAAACGTTTCCGTTTGCAACCGTAAGCCGGCGATCTGAACGCATCTGTCTGGAGAGACCCGCATGAAGCCGTCGCGACACCCGAACCCGATCCATGCCCTGGCCCGTGCGGCCGCCTGTGCCGGGGCGATGGCGGTGGTCTGCGGGTCGGCGCTGGCTCAGAGTTCGCCCTACTACCTGGGTGCCTCGCTGGGCGTCACGCACGACAACAACCTCGACCGCGCCAAGGCTGGCGTGGCGGCCCAGCCGGTGCTCAGCGACAGCTACGTCTCGACCGGCGTGCGTCTGGGCGCGGACCTGCCGATCGGGCGCCAGCGCGTGCAGGGTCGCTTCGACGCCAATCGCAACCGCTACAACACCTACGGCCAATACGACCACAACGACTACCTGCTCAATGGCCGTCTCGACTGGAGCAGCGCCGACCTGTGGTCGGGCAACGTGCTGGCCGAGACCCGCCAGTCGCTCGACCGGTCCGACCTCAACAGCACCAGCACCGTCGCCGGCCGCAACCTGGTCAAGACCGATGTGCTGGGCCTGGGCGTGCGCCTGGGTGGACCGACCCAGTACACCTTCGATGCCGGCCTGACCGGCACGCAGGTGCGCTACGACACCTCCACGTCGCGCAACGTGCGCCAGCTGACCGGCAACGGCGGCGTCACGATGCGCCCGGGCAGTGGCCTGCAGGTGCGCCTGGGCGCTCGGCACACCCGCGCGGACTACCCGAACTTCAACGCCGGTGCCGGCGACGACGTGCGCCGCAACGACATCGACCTGAGCAGCGTCATCGAGGCCAGTGGCGCCAGCACCTTCAACGTCCGCCTGAGCCGCACCCGCGAGACCCACAGCGCCCAGTTCGCCCGCACCTACACGGCCTGGACCGGCAGCACCGGCTGGACCTGGAAGCCGAGCCCGAAGCTGAGCTTCGAGACCTCGCTGACCCGCGACAGCAACATCGGCAACACCGCCTTCGACAACGCGCTGTTCTCGTTCGACACCAGCGACACCCGGCTGCGCACCAGCCTGGCCCTTCGGGCCAGCTGGGAGCTGACCGGCAAGGTGCTGCTGGGCGGTGGGGCGACCTACAGCCGTCGGACGCTGGACAACGCGCTGGTCAGTGGTGCGGGCAGCTCGTCCACCTCGGCCTCGGACCGCACCGTGGCCTGGGACCTGAGCCTGCGCTACCTGCCGATGCGCAACGTCGAACTGGGCTGCGGACTGCGCCGCGAGGACCGCAGCGTCAGCGACCCGAACGTCACCATCACCTACGCCTACGACGTCACCGTGGTCTCGTGCAGCGGCCAGCTGTACTGGCGCTGAGCCGGCAGGTCGCGCGGTCGTCGACTCCCCCTCAAGGGCGGTGACCGGCCGGTGCGCATCGGGCAACATGCGCGCCCATGAACGACACCTCCAGCGACGGCGCGACCTTCTTCTGGCACGACTACGAGACCTTCGGCAAGTCGCCACGGCGTGACCGGCCGGCCCAGTTCGCCGGCATCCGCACCGACCTCGAACTCAACGAGGTCGATGCCCCGGTGATGCTGCATTGCCAGCCCACCGCCGACTACCTGCCCGATCCCGAGAGCTGCCTGCTGACCGGCATCCTGCCGCAGCACTGTCTGGAACAGGGCGTCCCGGAAAACGACTTCGCCAGCGCCGTCGAGGCCCAATTGGCCCGGCCCGGCACCATCGGCGTGGGCTACAACAGCATCCGCTTCGACGACGAGGTCACGCGCTTCCTGTTCTGGCGCAACCTGATCGAGCCCTATGCGCGCGAATGGCAGAACCAGTGCGGCCGCTGGGACCTGCTGGACGTGCTGCGCTGCTGCCATGCGCTGCGCCCCGAAGGCATCACCTGGCCGACCCACCGCGACGGGCCGATGGCGGGCAAGCCGTCCTTCAAGCTCGAACACCTGACCGCCGCCAACGGCCTCAGCCACGAGGCCGCGCACGATGCGTTGTCGGATGTGCGCGCCACCCTCGCGCTGGCCCGACTGGTTCGCCACGCCCAGCCCAAGCTGTTCGACTTCTGCCTCAGGCTGCGCAAGAAGGAAGCGGTGCTGCAGGAGATCGGCGTCGGCCGGCCCTTCCTGCACGTCAGCGGCATGTACGGCACCGAGCGCGGCGGCATCGCCATCGTCTGGCCGCTGGCGCCGCATCCGACCCACAAGAACGAGCTGATCGTCTGGGACCTGTCGCACGACCCGTCCGAGCTGTTCACCCTCGATGCACCGACCATCCGCCAGCGCCTCTACACCCGGGCCGAGGACCTGCCCGAGGGTGTCACCCGGCTGCCGCTCAAGACCATCCACATCAACAAGTCGCCCGTGGTGATCGGCAACCTGAAGGTGCTGAGCCCGGCGATGGCGCAGCGCTGGGGCATCGACGTGGCGCAGTGCCTGAGCCATGCCGAGACCGCCGCCAGGCAGGGCGCGACCCTGGCCGGCATCTGGCCCGACGTCTATGCCCGTCCGCCTGCAGACGCTGGCCAGCCGCCGACCGACGTCGACGAGGACCTCTACGGCGGCTTCCTGTCCAACGACGACCGCCGCACGCTGACGCGGCTGCGCGGCCTCAGCCCGTCGCAGCTGGCCGACAAGCGGCCGGCCTTCCACGATGAGCGGCTCGACGAACTCGTGTTCCGCTGGCGCGCGCGCAACTTCCCGGCCACCCTCGACGCGGCCGAGCAGGACCGCTGGGAGGCGCTGCGGCAGTCGCGGCTGGTCGAAGGCGCGGGCGGCGTGCAGACGCTGGCGCAATTCTTCGAGCGCATCGACGCGCTCGGCGAAGCGCTGCCGGACGACGACGAGCGCGGCCAGGACATCCTCGGCGCGTTGTACGACTACGCCGAGCAGATCGCGCCCTGATCGCGCCCTCATCGAGTCCGCGCCTCGCCCGCATCCCCCATCGGCGGGATGCCCGGCGCGGCTTCGGTGGCGCCACCCCCTCCAGGGGGAGACCGTCCGGCGCGGCAGCTGGCTACCTTGGCGGTTTTCCACGCCCGCCGAGACCGCCATGCCCCAGCATCCGACCTGTCCATCGCGTTCAAGCTGGCTCGATGCCAGCGAGATGTCCAGCCCGCAGGCCCCGCGTCGACGCTGGCTGATCCGCAGTGCCGTGCTGGCGCTGTCCGGTTGGTGGCATGAACCGGGCGCGGCCGGTCCGTCCGGTCGTTCGGCGACGTCGGCCGTGGGCGACATCCCGATCGAGCTGGCGCGCGACCTGGGCCCCGAGGCCGTCGCTACGGTCGACCTGTCGCGCTACCTGGTCAGCGAGAAGCTCGACGGCGTGCGCGCGATCTGGACCGGCCGCCGCTGGCTGACCCGCAGCGGCCGCGAGATCCCCGCGCCACCGCGCTGGCTGGCGTCGCTGCCGGCGGGCGAGCCGCTGGACGGCGAGCTGTGGCTGGGACGCGGGCGCTTCGAGGCGGTCTCCGGCCTGCTGCACCGGCTCGATGCGACCGATGACCCGCTCTGGTCGACCCTGCGCTATGCCGTGTTCGACCTGCCCGGCGCGACCGGCACCTTCGCCCAGCGCCAGTTGCGCCTGAAGGCGCTGCTGGCGGACCGGCCCGCCGTGGGCGACGTCCGGATCGAGGCGATCGAGCAGCGCCGCGTCGCCAGCCCCGAGGCGTTGCGTCGGTGGCTGGATGAGGTCGTGGCGCAGGACGGCGAAGGGCTGGTGCTGCACGCGACCGATGCGGCTTTCCGGCCCGGCCGCAGCGCCGGCGCGGGCACCGATGCCGCCGGCCACCTGCTCAAGCTCAAGCCGCTGTCGGATGCCGAAGCCGTCGTCATCGGCCACCTGCCCGGCAAGGGCCGGCACCTCGGCCGCGTGGGCGCCTTGCAGGTGCGCGACGCGCAAGGCCGTCGCTTCGCGGTCGGCAGCGGCCTGAGCGACGCGCAGCGCGAATCGCCGCCGGCGATCGGCCAGCGCATCAGCTACCGGCACCGCGGCGTGACCCGCCACGGCTTGCCGCGATTCGCGACCTTCTGGCGGGTGCTGGCCGAGGACTGACGCGGGCCCGCCGCCGCTTGCGCCGTCAGCGTCATCGGCCGCCAGATGACACAAGGCCCGCCGGGTTGCCCCGGCGGGCCTTGTCGCTGCGTCAGGCCGGCCGCCCGTTCAGGCGGCCGGACCGGTCAGGTTCAGACCGTCACGCCCTTGGCGGTGTCGGCGTATTCCTCGATCTGGTCGAAGTTCATGTACTTGTAGATCGACGCGCCGTCCTTGTTCACGACGCCCATGGCGGCGTGGTATTCCTCGACCGTCGGGATCTTGCCCAGCTTGGACGCGATCGCGGCGAGCTCGGCCGAGCCCAGGAACACGTTGGTGTTCTTGCCCAGGCGGTTCGGGAAGTTGCGGGTCGAGGTCGAGATGACCGTCGCGCCTTCACGCACCTGCGCCTGGTTGCCCATGCACAGCGAGCAGCCCGGCATCTCGGTGCGCGCACCGGCGGTGCCGAAGGCGGCGTAGTGGCCTTCCTTGATCAGCTCGCTCTGGTCCATCTTGGTCGGCGGGGCGACCCACAGCTTGACGGGGATGTCGCGCTGGCCGCCCAGCAGCTTGGCCGCCGCACGGAAGTGGCCGATGTTGGTCATGCACGAACCGATGAAGGCCTCGTCGATCTTGGTGCCGGAGACCTCGGACATGAACTTGGCATCGTCCGGATCGTTCGGGCAGCAGACGATCGGCTCCTTGATGTCGGCCAGGTCGATCTCGATGACGGCGGCGTATTCGGCGTCTGCATCGGCTTCGAGCAGGCTGGGCTGGGCCAGCCATTCCTCGACCTTGCGGATGCGGCGTTCGAGCGTGCGGGCATCGGCATAGCCGTCGGCGATCATGTTCTTCATCAGCACGACGTTGCTGGTGAGGTACTCCTTGATCGGCGCCGGGTTCAGCTTGATCGTGCAGCCGGCGGCCGAGCGCTCGGCCGAGGCGTCCGACAGCTCGAAGGCCTGCTCGACCTTCAGGTCCGGCAGACCTTCGATCTCGAGGATGCGGCCCGAGAAGATGTTCTTCTTGCCGGCCTTGGCGACGGTCAGCAGACCGGCCTTGATCGCGTACAGCGGGATCGCGTGCACGAGGTCGCGCAGCGTGACGCCCGGCTGCATCTGGCCCTTGAAGCGCACCAGCACCGACTCGGGCATGTCCAGCGGCATCACGCCGGTGGCCGCGCCGAAGGCGACCAGGCCGGAGCCGGCCGGGAAGCTGATGCCGATCGGGAAGCGGGTGTGGCTGTCGCCGCCGGTGCCGACGGTGTCGGGCAGCAGCAGGCGGTTCAGCCAGCTGTGGATCACGCCGTCGCCCGGACGCAGCGCGACGCCGCCACGGCTGCTGATGAAGGCCGGCAGCTCGCGGTGGGTCTTGACGTCAACCGGCTTCGGGTAGGCGGCCGTGTGGCAGAAGGACTGCATCACCAGGTCGGCCGAGAAGCCCAGGCAGGCCAGGTCCTTCAGCTCGTCGCGGGTCATCGGGCCGGTGGTGTCCTGGCTGCCGACGGTGGTCATCTTCGGCTCGCAGTAGGTGCCCGGGCGCACGCCCTGGCCCTCGGGCAGGCCGACGGCCCGGCCGACCATCTTCTGCGCCAGCGTGAAGCCGGCCTTCGACGCGGCGGGCGGCTGCGGCAGGCGGAACAGCGTCGAGGCGGGCAGGCCCAGGAACTCGCGGGCCTTGCCGGTCAGCGAGCGGCCGATGATCAGGTTGATGCGGCCGCCGGCACGCACCTCGTCGAACAGCACGTCGCTCTTGAGCTTGAACTCGGCGACGGTCTGGCCGTTCTTCACCAGTTTGCCGTCATAGGGCTGGACCTCGATCACGTCGCCCATCTCCAGCGCGCCGACCTCGACCTCGATCGGCAGCGAGCCGGAGTCTTCCTGCGTGTTGAAGAAGATCGGGGCGATCTTGCCGCCCAGCGTGACGCCGCCGAAGCGCTTGTTCGGCACGAAGGGGATGTCCTGGCCGGTGGCCCAGATCACGCTGTTGGTGGCCGACTTGCGGCTCGAACCGGTGCCCACCACGTCGCCGACGTAGGCGACCAGGTGGCCCTTCTTCTTCAGGTCCTCGATGAACTGCATCGGGCCGCGCTTGCCGTCTTCCTCGGGCTTGAACGCCGCGCCTTCGCGGGTGTTCTTCAGCATGGCCAGGTAGTGCAGCGGGATGTCCGGGCGGCTCCACGCGTCGGGCGCGGGCGACAGGTCGTCGGTGTTGGTCTCGCCGGGCACCTTGAAGACCGTCACGGTGATGCTGCGCGGCACTTCCGGGCGGGTCGTGAACCACTCGGCGTCGGCCCAGCTCTGCACGACTTCCTTGGCCTTGGCGTTGCCGGCCTTGGCCTTCTCGGCCACGTCGTGGAAGAAGTCGAACATCAGCAGGGTCTTCTTCAGGCCCTCGGCGGCGACGCCGGCGACGTCGGCGTCGTCCAGCAGGTCGATCAGCGGCTTGACGTTGTAGCCGCCGACCATGGTGCCCAGCAGCTCGGTGGCCTTGGCGCGCGAGACCAGCGCGACGGCGAAGTCGCCGTGTGCGACGGCGGCCAGGAAGCTGGCCTTGACCTTGGCGGCGTCGTCCACGCCCGGCGGCACGCGGTGGGTGAGCAGGTCCAGCAGGAAAGCCTCTTCGCCGGCCGGCGGGTTCTTGATCAGCTCGATCAGCTCGGCCACTTGCTTGGCGTCGAGCGGCAGCGGCGGGATGCCAAGAGCGGCGCGCTCGGCAACGTGTTGGCGATAGGCTTGCAGCATGAAGGGAACTCCGTGCGGGGGTGGCGAGAGACGGGGCAGGACCTTGTCACAGCGTCGGAACCCTGCTCCTGGGGTTTGCCCGACATTTTATGTCTTATATAAGACTTGCCAAGTCTTCCCTGCACCGGGAAGGGGATGACGTGCCTCAAAAAGACAAACGGCCGCCCGGTGGGCGGCCGTCAAGGCTGGTGTCAGCAGGATCCGGGCCGACCGACCGAAAGCAAGGGATCAACGTACCCGTCGGCCAAGGGGCTCAAGTCCCCCGCAGGCCAGCGCCGGGCCGCTCCCAAGCGGCCTGCGCATCCCCCTGGGGGATCGACCGACGTACCCGTCGGTCGAGGGGCTCAAGTTTTCTGATTCGGATGCACGCAGTTGTCGACCATGCGGCGACCGACCTTGGCGTTCATCAGCATCGACTTGTTGGCGATCTGCAGCCAGACCAGGCCGTTCTTCTTGTCCTCGAGGCGGACCGCGCCGGTGGTGGTCGGCTCGGGTGCCATCAGGTAGGACTTGCCCTTGAAGGCGACCTTGAAATAGCCGGACTTCTCGGTGGCGGCATCGACGCTGACGGACTGGTTGAACTCGCAGGCGCTCGGACCGGTCAGCACGCGTTCGGCGTTGGCGATCTGCTCGGGCGTCAGGTCGGGCAGGGCAGGGGCCTTGGCGGCGGGCTTCTTCTTGGCCGGGGCCGGTGCGGCGGCGTCGGCTGCGGCGGCCGGCAGGCTGGTCAGCACGGCGGCGCCCAGAAGGGCGACAGACAGGGCGGCCGACAGGGCCAGGGCGGGCAACGAGCGTTGGGTGTTCATTCTGGTGACTCCGGGTATCGGGATGCGACAGCCAGAGATTCTTGGCGAACCGAAGCGAGCCAACGTCACCAAATGCAGCCGTGAAAAGTATCACTTCCGGCGATCCGTGCCGGCCGGTGGATGCTTCTGGTCACATCCTGGCGCTCGGATGGGGCGGCGCGCGGCCTCCCGCCCGTCTCGCCACTCAGCTGGCGAAGAAGGCGCGGCGGACCTCGCCGGGCAGCTGCTCGCCGCCGGCCACCGAGGTGCGGTGCGCCCGTTCGAGCACGTGCCAGAAGTAGCGGTAGCTGGCGCGGTCGTGCAGCGTGTCCAGGCCGGCGTGCAGGTGACGGATCGGTGCCCAGTCGGCGGCCTGGGCGGCCATCAGGATCTCGACCGCGTGGTCGACCTCGGCAACGGTCGGCGAGAAGGCCTCGACGATCGGCCGGATCTGGTCCGGGTGGATGCTCCACATGCGCGTGTAGCCCAGCTCGCGGCAGGCCCGCGTGGCGGCAGCCTCCAGCGCCGACTTGTGCTTGAACTCGGTCACGACGCAGTGCGACGGCGTCTTGCCCCAGCCGTGGCAGGCGGCGGCGATCTCCAGCTTGGCGCGCACCACCAGCGGGTGCTCGAACTGGCCCTTGACGCCCATGGCGCCCTGGGGGATCGCGCCGCGGTGCTCGGAGACGAAGTCCATCAGCCCGAAGGACAGCGACTCGATGCGCGGGTGCGCGGCCAGCGCCTGCACCTCGCGCAGCGCGCCGTGGGTCTCGACCAGCGCATGCACGGGGATCTGGCGCGTGATGCCGTGGCGCAGGGCTGCCGCGTCGATCGCCTCGACACCACGCTGCAGGTCGGCCAGGCCGCGTGGCTTGGGGAGCATCACGTAGGCCAGGCGGGCGCCAGCGTCGCGCACCAGCGCGTCGACCATGGCCTCGAACATCGGGTGATCGACCGCCTGGACCCGTGCGCCGACGCGGCGGTGGCGGTTCGCGGGCGAGTTCACCAGCTCGGCGATCAGCGCGATGTGATCCAGCTCGCCGCCGACCGGCGCGCCATCCTCGGCATCGAGCGTGATGTCGAAGCACGGGCCCAGCTCGCCCTGCAGCGCCAGGCTCTTGCGCATGCGCAGCTCGACACCGCAGTAGTGGTCGCACACCGGCAGGCTGGGCGCGATCTCGCCGGCGCCGAACAGGGCGTCGCGCGGGTGGACACGGTGCGAGGGGGCGGGGCTCGGGGCAGCGGTCATGGCGGGTGTCGTCCGGAAGTGAAAAAGCCGGTCGCAAGGACCGGCTTTCATTGTGAGTCCGTCACCGGCAAGCCGGGAGACGCCGGTTGCCGGTGCGCTCGGGCTGATGTCACAGCAGGTGCTTGACGCCGTCCTGCTCGCCCTGGAGTTCGGCCAGGGTCTTGTTGATGCATTCCTGCGAGAACGCGTCGATGGGCAGGCCTTCGACCAGCTTGTACTCGCCGCCTTCGCAGGTCACCGGGTAGCCGAACATGACGTCCTTGGGGATGCCGTATTCGCCGTTCGACGGCACGCCCATCGTGACCCACTTGCCGTTGGTGCCCAGGGCCCAGTCGCGCATGTGGTCGATGGCCGCGTTGGCGGCCGAGGCGGCCGACGACAGGCCGCGCGCGGCGATGATGGCCGCGCCGCGCTTGCCCACGGTCGGCAGGAAGGTGTTGGCGTTCCAGTCGTGGTCGTTGATGGCGTCCTTGACCGATTGGCCATTGACGGTGGCGAAGCGGTAGTCCGCATACATCGTCGGCGAGTGGTTGCCCCACACGGCCAGCTTCTCGATGTCACCGACCTTGACGCCCATCTTGGCGGCGATCTGGCTGGCCGCACGGTTGTGGTCCAGGCGCAGCATGGCGGTGAAGTTCTTGCGCGGCAGGTCCGGCGCGCTCTTCATCGCGATGTAGGCATTGGTGTTGGCGGGGTTGCCAACGACCAGGACGCGCACGTTGCGGGAGGCGACCGCGTTCAGGGCCTTGCCCTGGGCGGTGAAGATCTGGGCGTTGGCGGCCAGCAGGTCGGCGCGCTCCATGCCGGGACCGCGCGGACGGGCACCGACCAGCAGGGCGTAGTCGGTGTCCTTGAAGGCGGTCATGGGATCGCTGTGGGCCTCGACACCGGCCAGCAGCGGGAAGGCGCAGTCCTCGAGTTCCATGATCACGCCCTTGAGCGCGTTCTGCGCCTTCTCGTCGGGGATCTCGAGCAGCTGCAGGATGACCGGCTGGTCCTTGCCGAGCATTTCGCCCGAAGCGATGCGGAACAGCAGGGCATAACCGATCTGGCCGGCGGCGCCGGTGACGGCGACACGGACGGGACTCTTGCTCATGGCGGGACTCCTGGAACTGAGGCTGGGGATGGAACGGGGACCGGACGCGAGCCGGCGGGGCGTCACCATCGACCGCTTCAGGGGCGGCTGCACGAGGGCTGACGGGTCCGGCGGGCGTGGAGTATCTCGCAGTCTAGGGGTTGACCCTCGCACCGTCAATGATCTTATGTCTTATATAAGACATCTGTTGACATTTGGTTGCGCCGGTCTTGTGGCTTGTGCTGCAATCCCGTGCATGTCGCAGACCGCGTCCCAGTCCGTGCCCCCTTCGTCGCCCAGCAGCACGCCGTCCGCGTCTGCCGAGGTGGCGCCGGCATTCAGCCCGCTCTACCAGCAGATCAAGGCGCTGATCATGCGTGGCCTGCAGGGCGGCGAATGGAAGCCGGGCGAGGCCATCCCCAGCGAGCTGGACCTGGCCGCCCGCTTCAAGGTGAGCCAGGGCACGGTGCGCAAGGCGATCGATGAACTGGCCGCCGAGAACCTGCTGGTCCGCCGGCAGGGCAAGGGCACCTTCGTCGCGACCCACAACGAACAGAAGATCCAGTACCGTTTCCTGCGCCTGCAGCCCGAAGAGGGCGCGCCGCAGCCGATGCAGCGCGAGTTCCTCGACTGCCGCCGCCTGCGTGCCCCGGCCGACATCGTGCGTTCGCTCGACCTGCGCAGCGGCGACATGGTGGTGCAGCTGCGCCGCACGCTGTCCCAGGCCGGACGGCCGGTCGTGCTCGACGACATCTGGCTGCCGGGCAGCCTGTTCAAGGGCCTGACCGCCGAGCGCCTGACCGAGTACCGCGGCCCGCTCTACAGCCTTTTCGAATCCGAGTTCGGCGTGCGGATGATCCGCGCGGAGGAGAAGATCCGTGCCATCGCGGCCGACCGCAGCGTGGCCGCCTTGCTCGGGGTGGCGGACGGCGCACCGCTCTTGAGCGTGGAGCGCCTGTCGCTGACCTATGGCGATCGCCCGGTCGAACTGCGTCGCGGCCTCTACAACACGACGCAACATCATTACCGCAATGAATTGAGTTGAAGCTGACAGCACAGTGCGCCGCAGAGGTACAGCACGGTCGTGCTGCATTGCAATAAACTTCTTCGGTTTCTTTGACATGACAAACAGGCTCACCATGGTTGACACCTCCAAGAAGCGCCCGGTCCACCGCAACATCCACGTGTCGGACATCGTCAGCTACCGGCTTCCGCCGGCCGGCATCGTGTCCATCCTGCACCGCATCAGCGGCGCGGTGATGTTCCTGCTGATGCCGCTGGTGATCTGGCTGTTCGACACAAGCATCAGCTCGGAGGTGTCCTACGGCTCCTTCACGGCGGCCTTCACCGCCGGCATCGGCTTCGTGCCCGGCGTGCTGGTCAAGCTGGTCGTGCTGGGCCTGATCTGGGCCTACCTGCACCACTTCATCGCTGGCGTGCGCCACCTCTGGATGGACGCCACCCACAGCGTCACCAAGGAACTGGGTCACAGCTCGGCGATCGTCACGCTGGCGTCCAGCGTGGTGCTGACCGTGGCGCTCGGCGCCAAGCTGTTCGGCCTGTTCTGAGTGCCGGCGGCGATGGCCGCCGCGGGCTCCGCTCCGTTCCCGATCCCCTCCGTCCCCCGTTCGCAGAACATCAACAAGGACACTCCCCCCATGTCCCAGAACTATGGATCCAAGCGCATCGTCGTCGGTGCGCACTATGGCTTCCGCGACTGGCTTGCTCAGCGCGTCACCGCCGTGCTGATGGCCCTCTACACCGTGGTCCTGCTGCTGCAGGTGCTGCTCGGCGGCCCGCTCGGCTATGAACGCTGGGCCGGCATCTTTGCCCAGCAGTGGATGAAGTTCCTGACCTTCACGGTCATCGTCGCGCTGCTCGTTCACGCCTGGGTCGGCGTGCGCGACATCTGGATGGATTACATCAAGCCGGTCGGCATCCGCCTGACCCTGCAGGTGTTCACGATCGTGTGGCTTGTCGGCTGTGCCGGCTGGTCGATCCAAGTTCTCTGGAGACTCTGATGGCATCGGTCAACAACCTGCCGCGTCGCAAGTTCGACGTGGTCATCGTCGGCGCGGGCGGCTCGGGCATGCGCGCCTCCCTGCAACTGGCCCGTGCGGGCCTCAACGTGGCCGTGCTGTCCAAGGTCTTCCCGACCCGTTCGCACACCGTCGCGGCGCAGGGCGGCATCGGCGCCTCGCTGGGCAACATGAGCGAGGACAACTGGCACTACCACTTCTACGACACCGTCAAGGGCTCCGACTGGCTCGGCGACCAGGATGCGATCGAGTTCATGTGTCGTGAAGCGCCCAAGGTCGTCTACGAGCTTGAGCACTTCGGCATGCCGTTCGACCGCAACCCGGACGGCACGATCTACCAGCGTCCGTTCGGTGGCCACACCGCCAACTACGGCGAGAAGCCGGTCCAGCGCGCCTGCGCCGCAGCCGACCGCACCGGCCACGCGATGCTGCACACGCTGTACCAGCAGAACGTGAAGTCGCGCACCCAGTTCTTCGTCGAATGGATGGCGCTGGACATCATCCGCGACAGCGAAGGCGACGTGCTGGGCGTGACCGCGCTCGAGATGGAGACCGGCGACGTCTACATCCTCGAAGGCAAGTGCACCCTGTTCGCGACCGGTGGCGCCGGCCGCATCTACGCAGCCTCGACCAACGCCTTCATCAACACCGGCGACGGCCTGGGCATGGCCGCGCGGGCGAACATCCCGCTGCAGGACATGGAGTTCTGGCAGTTCCACCCGACCGGCGTGGCTGGCGCGGGCGTGCTGCTGACCGAAGGCTGCCGCGGCGAAGGCGCGATCCTGCGCAACAGCAACGGCGAGCGCTTCATGGAGCGCTACGCCCCGACGCTGAAGGACCTGGCGCCGCGCGACTTCGTCTCGCGCTGCATGGACCAGGAGATCAAGGAAGGTCGCGGCTGCGGTCCCAACAAGGATCACGTCGTGCTCGACATGACCCACCTGGGCGGCGAGACCATCCTCAAGCGCCTGCCCTCGGTCTACGAGATCGGCCACAACTTCGCCAACGTCGACATCACCAAGGAACCGATCCCGGTGGTGCCGACCATCCATTACCAGATGGGTGGCATCCCGACCAACATCAACGGCCAGGTGGTGGTCCCCAAGGGTGACGACTACAAGAGCATCGTCAACGGCCTGTACGCGGTGGGCGAATGCTCCTGCGTGTCGGTGCACGGCGCCAACCGCCTGGGCACCAACTCGCTGCTCGACCTGCTGGTGTTCGGCCGCGCGGCTGGCAACCACATCGTCGACGCGATCAAGAGCGCGCCGAAGTCGCACAAGGAACTGCCGAAGGACGCGGCCGACTTCTCGCTGGCCCGCCTGGCCCGCCTGGACGGCAGCAGCAACGGCGAATACGCACAGGACGTCGCCAACGACATCCGCGCGGCCATGCAGCAGCATGCCGGCGTGTTCCGCACCCAGGTGACGATGGACGAAGGCGTGGGCAAGATCAACGCGATCCGCGAGCGGGTCAAGGCGATCACGCTGAAGGACAAGTCCAAGGTCTTCAACACCGCGCGCATCGAGGCGCTGGAAGTCGACAACCTGATCGAGGCCGCGCAGGCCACCATGACGTCGGCCGCCGCCCGCCAGGAATGCCGTGGCGCGCACACCGTCAAGGACTACGAGCGTGGTGCCGAAGACGCCGAGTTCCCGCTCGGCCGCAACGACAAGGTCTGGATGAAGCACACCCTGTGGGACAGCGCCACGAATGGCCTGTCGTACAAGCCGGTCAACCTGACGCCGCTGACGGTCGAGTCGGTGCCCCCGAAGGTTCGCACCTTCTAAGCGTCACGCAGGAGAAACAACATGGCAGCACAGAAGCGCACCTTCCAGATCTACCGCTACGACCCCGACAAGGACGCCAAGCCCTACATGCAGTCCATCGAGGTCGAACTCGACGGCAACGAACGCATGCTGCTCGACGCCCTGATCAAGCTCAAGGCGGTCGATCCGACGCTGAGCTTCCGCCGTTCCTGCCGCGAAGGCGTGTGCGGTTCGGACGCGATGAACATCAACGGCAAGAACGGCCTGGCCTGCCTGACGAACATGCGTGACCTGCCCGGCACCGTGGTCCTCAAGCCGCTGCCCGGCCTGCCGGTGATCCGCGACCTGATCGTGGACATGACGCAGTTCTTCAAGCAGTACAACTCGATCAAGCCCTACCTCGTCAACGACACCATCGCGCCCGACAAGGAGCGCCTGCAGTCGCCCGAGGAGCGTGACGAGCTCAACGGCCTGTACGAGTGCATCCTGTGCGCGAGCTGCTCGACGAGCTGCCCGAGCTTCTGGTGGAACCCGGATAAGTTCGTCGGCCCGGCCGGCCTGCTGCAGGCCTACCGCTTCATCGCCGACAGCCGTGACCAGGCCACCGGCGAGCGTCTCGACAACCTCGAGGACCCGTACCGCCTGTTCCGTTGCCACACGATCATGAACTGCGTCGACGTCTGCCCGAAGGGCCTGAACCCGACCAAGGCCATCGGCAAGATCAAGGAGCTGATGGTCCGCCGTGCCGTCTGAGGCCGGTCAGACCGAAGCAAGACGCCCGATGGACACTCCCGCCAACGACCTGCTGGACGAACGGTCCCTGAGCAAGCTGCGCTGGCGCTGCCGGCGCGGTCTGCTCGAGAACGACCTGTTCATCGAGCGGTTCTTCGGGCGTCACGAGGCCACCCTGACCGTGCGGCAAGCCGCCGGCCTGGAGGCCTTGATGGATCTGGCCGACAACGATCTGCTGGACCTGCTGCTGCGCCGTCGCGACCCCGACGGTGACCTTGCGAGGCCCGAGGTGAACGAGGTCCTGGCCCAGCTGAGAGAGCCACCCGATCAGAGGTGAGCGCCGCAGCAAGGCCGAATGCATGTCCGTCCCGACAAGAAATGCCCCCGCGAGCTTGAGTTTTGAACCCCTGAGGATTTAGCCATGATGACTCCCTCCGACGTGAAGGCGACGCTATCGTTCTCCGACGGCAGTGCCGCGATGGACCTGCCGATCTACAAGGGCACGATCGGCCCGGATGTCATCGACATCCGCAAGCTGTACGCCCAGACCGGCAAGTTCACCTACGACCCGGGCTTCCTGAGCACCGCGTCGTGCAACTCGGCGATCACCTACATCGACGGCGACAAGGGCGAGCTGCTGTACCGCGGCTACCCGATCGAGCAGCTGGCCGAGAACTGCGACTTCCTCGAGACCTGCCACCTGCTGCTGTACGGCGAGCTGCCCAACGTGGCGCAGAAGTCCGACTTCGTCAGCCGCGTGACCAACCACACGATGGTCAACGAGCAGATGCAGTTCTTCCTGCGCGGCTTCCGTCGTGACGCGCACCCGATGGCGGTGATGACCGGCCTGGTGGGGGCTCTCTCGGCCTTCTATCACGACAGCACGGACATCAACAACCCGCAGCACCGCGAGATCGCGGCGATCCGCCTGATCGCCAAGATGCCCACGCTGGTGGCGATGGCGTACAAGTATTCGGCTGGCCAGCCCTACATGTACCCGAAGAACAAGCTGAGCTACACCGCGAACTTCATGCACATGATGTTCGCGACGCCCTGCGAGGACTACGAGCCCAACGACGTGCTGGTGCGTGCGCTCGACCGCATCTTCATCCTGCATGCCGACCACGAGCAGAACGCGTCGACCTCGACCGTGCGCCTGTGCGGCTCGTCGGGCACCAACCCGTTCGCGGCCATTGCCGCAGGCGTGGCCTGCCTGTGGGGCCCGTCGCACGGCGGTGCGAACGAGGCCTGCCTGAACATGCTCGGCGAGATCCAGCAGATGGGTGGCGTCGAGAAGATCGGCGAGTTCATCCGCCAGGTGAAGGACAAGAACAGCGGCGTCAAGCTGATGGGCTTCGGTCACCGGGTCTACAAGAACTACGACCCGCGCGCCAAGCTGATGCGCGAGACCTGCCATGAAGTCCTCGGCGCCCTGGGCCTCGAGAACGACCCGCTGTTCAAGCTGGCCATGGCGCTCGAGAAGATCGCGCTGGAAGACGAGTACTTCGTCGCCCGCAAGCTCTACCCGAACGTCGACTTCTACTCGGGCATCGTGCAGCGCGCCATCGGCATCCCGGTGAGCCTGTTCACCGCGATCTTCGCGCTGGCCCGCACGGTCGGCTGGATCGCCCAGCTCAACGAGATGATCGGCGACCCCGAGTACAAGATCGGCCGCCCGCGCCAGCTCTTCGCCGGCTCCGACCGCCGCGACGTCAAGCCGCTCGCCGCGCGCTGATCGACGCATCCCCTGCGGGCCGCCCGGTCCGCAGTCGACAAGGGCCGCCTCGCGCGGCCCTTGCGCGTTTCACGGCCGCGTCCTGCGGCCCCGGTGCGTGTCATGGCCGGATGAACCGCCCTGCAAGCGGCTAACCTATCGAACCCGAGACCCCTGCCGAGATGACCGAGGAGCGACCCGACATGCACAACAGCCCCGACCGCGAAGACCTGGGTGACTGGCCCAACCCGCTGGGCATGGAAGGCATCGAGTTCATCGAGTACGCGACGACCCGCCCGCAGGCGCTCGGGCAGGTGCTGGAGATGATGGGCTTCCGGCCGATCGCGCGGCACCGCTCGCGCGAGGTGCTGCTGTACCGCCAGGGCGGCATGAACATCGTCATCAACGCCCACACCAGCAGCACGCCGCGTGGCGTGCAGCCGACCGAGACGCCGGTCATCGCCGCGGTCGCGCTGCGTGTGCGCGATGCCGCCGCCGCCTACCGCCGCGCGCTCGACCGCGGTGCCTGGGCCGTGCCCACGCATGTCGAGGTGATGGAGCTGAACATCCCCGCCATCCACGGCGTGGGCACCAGCCGCATCTACTTCATCGACCGCTACCGCGAGTTCTCGATCTGGGACGTCGACTTCGTGCCCATCCCGACCGTCGAGCGCCACCCGCCGGCGCTGCAGGGCCTGCACTGGTTCGGGCTGGTGCAGTACATCGGCATCGACCGCATGGCCGACTGGTGCGAGTTCTACCGCGAGCTGTTCGGCTTCGCCGAGCTGCCCGACGAGCAGCGCTTCGGCATCCTTCCGAAGGGCCGCATCCTGCGCAGCCCGTGTGGCACCTTCTACCTGCAGCTGATCGAGCCGGAGCCGGGCATCGTCGACTTCGAGGGCAGCGAGTCGCTGCAGCGCCTCGGCCTGGGCACGCCCGACGTGCAGGCCGCCGTGGCCGCGCTGGGCACGCGCGGCGTCGAGTTCGTGGCCAGCCGCCAGGTCCATGCCGACGAGCGTGGCGCGCTGACCCGCAGCTGGCTGGGCGACGTGATGTTCGAGCTGGTCCACCACGTCGAATCCGGCCCCTCGGCCTGAGCCCGCAGGAGCGTTCCCCATGACCCAGCGCACCGGCTACATCGACGACTTCGGGATGGACACCATCTCGCTTGCCGGCCCCCTGGAGGCCAAGCTGCAGGCCATCCGCGAGGCCGGCTTCACCCAGGTCATGCTCAAGGCCAACGACATCGTGGGCCATCCCGGCGGGGTCGACGCGGCGGTCGGGCTGGTCAAGGACAGCGGGCTGCGCGTCACCGGCTTCCAGGTCCTGCGCGACTTCGAGGGCCTGGCGGGGCACCTGCACGACTACAAGGTCGACATCGCCAAGGCCATGCTCGAGATGGCCCACGCGCTCGGCGCGCCGGTGCTGCTGGCCTGTTCGTCGACCAGCCAGCACGCCAGCCAGGACATCGATGCCCTGGCCCGCGACCTGCGCAAGCTGGCGATGCTGGCGGTGCCGCTGGGCATCAAGGTGGCCTACGAAGGCCTGTCCTGGGGCCGCACCGTCAGCGAGTTCACGACCGCCTGGGAGGTGGTCTGCCGGGCCGACGCGCCCAACCTGGGCCTGGGCATCGACTCCTTCCACATCCTCGCCACCGACACCTCGCTGGACGAGCTCGACCAGCTCGACGCCGACCGCATCTTCCTGGTCCAGCTGGCCGACTTCATGTGGCAGGAGATCCGCTCGGTCGAGGAACGCATCGCGACCGCGCGACATTTCCGCGTCTTCCCCGGCGAGGGCGTGCACAGCGCCCAGGTTGCCGACCTCGTGCTGCGGCTGGACGCCATCGGCTACCGCGGCGACTACAGCTTCGAGGTCTTCAACGACGACTACCAGCAGCTCCCGCTGCCCCTGGTGGCCCAGCGCGCCCGCCGCTCGGCCCTGTGGCTTGGCGAAGAGGTGCTGCGCCGCTCCGTGCCGCTGCCAGGGCGCATGACCCTCAAGCGTTGAGGGGCCCTACATCACCGGACGCAGCGACTGCGCGCATTCCTGCAACAGCGGCAGGACGCGCGCCACCATCGCCTCGCGGTTCTCGTTCTGCATCGGCATGGTCGAGCCGATCGCGCCGCGGCAGACGCCCTTGCGGTCCTTGATCGCCACCGCGATGCCGCGCAGGCCGGGTTCGAGCTGCTGCTCGGTGACCCAGAACGAGAGCCGGCGCGCGCCCAGCACGTTGTCGCGGAACAGCGCCGCGTCGGTCTGTGTCTGCGGCCCGAAGGCGGTGAACTCGTGGGTCGCGATCCACTCGGCCAGCGCCTCGTCGGTGTAGGTCGCCAGGATGGGCACGCTCGGCGTGACCGCATGGGCCGGCACCCGCGCGCCTGGCTGGAAGCCGATCGAGATGACGCGCGGGCTGTTGCTGCGCGCCAGGTAGACGATCTCGTGGCCGTCCAGCACGCTGAAGTTGAAGGTCTCGCCGGTGGCCTGCGAGAGCCGCTGGATGAAGGGCTGCACCAGCCGGGGCAGGCGCGCCGCGCCCAGGTAGCTCTGGCCCAGCCGCAGCACCTTGGGCAGCAACCAGAAGTGCTTGCCGTCGCCGTCGGCATAGCCGAAGTGCACGAGGCTCAGCAGGTAGCGCCGGGCCGCCGTGCGGGTCATGCCGGACAGCGCGGCCGCCTCGCTGGGCGTCAGGCGTGGGTGGTCATCGTCGAAGGCCTCGATCACGCGCAGGCCCTTGCCCAGCCCGTCGATGATGTCCTTGCGGTCGATCGGCGTGTCCATCGTCGTGTCCCCCGGCATCCATGACGCCCTCGTCGGTTTGCGCTGGGTCGTGCCGGACCGGGTGGCCCGCTCAGGACTAACCCGAGAAGCGCACGATCATCGCGCCAGATGCGCGATTGTCGCGCAGATCGCATGAAACCGGCTTGTGACCGACCGGGCCGCTGCCTATCGTTCGCCCACCTTGCAGCGACCGACCATGCACATCTCCGGCACCACCCGCGTCTTCCTGATCCTGGGCGACCCCGTCGCCCAGGTGCGTGCGCCCGAGGTCTTCAACCCGTTGTTCGCCCAGGCCGGCGTCGACGCGGTGCTGGTGCCCATGCAGGTGCCGGCCGGCCAGCTCGACGCCTTCGTGCGTGGCGTCTTCCAGGCCCGCAACGTCGACGGCCTGTGGGTCACGATCCCGCACAAGACCGCGCTGCCGGGCCTGCTCGACCACTGCGACCTGAGCGGCAGCACCGCCGAGGCCGTCAACGCCGTGCGCCGCAATGCCGACGGCACGATCGAGGGCGCGTTGTTCGACGGCATCGGCTTCGTGAAGGCGCTCGACCACTTCGGCATCGGCTGCACCGGCGCACGCGTGCTGGTCGTGGGCGCGGGCGGTGCAGGCATCGCCATCGGCTGCGCGCTGGCCCAGCGCGACCTGGCCGAGCTGTCCATCCACGACGTCGATGCGGGGCGTGCCAGTGCCGCCGCCGATCGCCTGCGCAGCATCAGCACCGTGCGGGTCAGCACGCCGGCACAGGCCGATCCGGCCGGCTACGACCTGGTCATCAATGCCACGCCGCTGGGCCTGCGCGAGGGCGATCCGCTGCCCTTCGACGTGCGCCGCCTCGATGGCAGCGCCGCCGTGGTCGACATCCTCATGAAGGACGCCAGCACGCCGCTGCTGCGGGCCTGCGCGGCGCGTGGCATCACCGCCCATCCCGGCCACGAGATGCTGATCCAGCAGGTGCCGGAGTACCTGCGCTTCTTCGGCTTCGAGGCGCTGGCCCGGGCCACCCAGGCCGACCTCGAACCGGTCCGTGCGCTGATGCGCGACGACCTGCGCCGCGACCTGCCGCACGCGGCCTGAACCTGCGGCATGAACCCGCTGCCGACCCCTTTCCGTTTCACCGTCCCGACCTCAACCCGCCGGCGCCCGACGCCTTTCCCAGGAGACCCACCATGACCTTCAACCGTCGCTACCTGATCGCCGCCGCCGCGCTGTCCGCCCTCTGCGCCAGCGGCCTGGCCCAGGCCCAGAACACCATCAAGATCGCCGGCCTGTATGAGCTGTCGGGCGCCGGCGCGAGCGCCGGCACGATGTTCAAGAACGGCGTCGACCTGGCCGTCAAGGAAATCAACGCCGCCGGCGGCATCCTGGGCAAGAAGGTCGAGCACAACGTGGCCGACACCCAGAGCAACCCCGGCGTGGCCAAGGGCCTGGCCTCCAAGGCCGTGGACGACGACGTCTTCGCGGTCTTCGGTCCGGTGTTCTCGGGCTCGATCATGGTGAGCATGGCCGAGACCCAGCGTGCCGAGGTCATCAACTTCACCGGCGGCGAGGCAGCGGCGATCACCCAGAAGGGCAACCCGTACATCTTCCGCACCAGCTTCACGCAGTCGACCGCGATGCCCAAGGTCGCGCGCTACATCGCCAAGAACCTGAAGGCCAAGACGGTGGCCGTGCTGTTCGTCAACAACGACTTCGGCAAGGGCGGCCGCGATGCCATCACCAAGGCGCTCGAGGCCAACGGCGTGAAGGTCGTCGCCGACATCTCGACCGACAGCGGCCAGGTCGACTTCTCGGCCCCGGTGCTCAAGGCCAAGCAGGCCAATGCCGATGCGCTGTTCGTCTACACCAACGAAGAGGAATCGGCCCGTGCGCTGCGTGAACTGCGCAAGCAGGGCTACGACAAGCCCATCGTTGGCGAGACCACGCTGACCGGCCAGAAGGTCATCGAGCTGGCCGGCAATGCCGCCAATGGCGCGACCGCCCACGTCGGCCTGACGGTGGACGCACCCAACCCGCAGATGATCAAGTTCAAGGGCAACTTCTTCGCTGCGACCAACACCATCTCGGACCACAACGGCATCAAGGGCTACACCGGCGTGTACATCCTCAAGGCCGCGATCGAGAAGGTCGGCAAGGTCGACCGCAAGGCCGTGGCCGCCGCGCTGCATGGCCTGACCATCAAGGCCGCCAAGAACCCCGGCGTGCTCTACGACGTCGCCATCGACGCCAACGGCGACCTGGACCGCGAGAGCTTCCTGGTTGAGGTCAAGGACGGCCGCCAGGTCGTCAAGGAAGTCCTGCCGGCGCTCAACGCGTCGAAGTGATGCCCGCGTCGCCCGGGGCTGCCGTCGTGCGGCCCGTCGCGGCGACGCGTCGGTGCGAAGCACCGGCCGGCCACTGCGCGTGGCCGGCGGTGTCCGACCTCTTTCGGCAGGACAGGCTCATCGCCTGAGCCTGTCCAACCTTTCGGTGCCCCATGACCGACTTCCTCCAGCTCTTCTTCTCCGGCCTCGCGACCGGCAGCGTCTACGCGCTGGCCGCGCTCGGCTTCACGCTGCTCTGGCAGGCCAGCGGCACGATCAACTTCGCCCAGGGCGAGTTCGTCATGCTGCCCGCCTTCATGATGCTGGGCTTCCAGGCCGCTGGACTGACGCTGCTGCCGGCCTTCGTCGCGACCTGCCTGCTGGCCGTGTTCGTGCTGGGCTGGGCCTTCAAGCGTGGCATCGCCGACCCGCTGCTGCGCTTCGGGATGATGCCCATCGTCGTGGCCACCATTGGCCTGTCCATCGCGATGCGCAACGGCGTGCGGGCCGGCTACAGCGCCGAGGCGCATCCCTTCCCGAGCCTGTTCGCCGACCAGATCTTCAACATCGCCGGTGTCACCATCACCATGGCCGACATCGGCACGCTCGGCTGCGCGCTGGCGCTGGTGCTGGCGACCCAGGCCTTCCTGTCGAAGACGGTCACCGGCCGCGCGATGCAGGCCGTCGCGCAGAACACCGAGAGCGCGACCGTGCTGGGCATCAATGTCCCACGCATGATCTTCTACACCTTCGCGATCAACGCGCTGCTGGCCTGCGCCGCCGCGCTGCTGGTCGCGCCGGTGTACCTCGCGAAGTTCGACATGGGCGAGGGCCTGGGCAACAAGGCCTTCTTCGCGGCCATCATCGGCGGCTTCAACAACAGCCGTGGCGCGCTGCTGGGCGGCGTCATCGTCGGCGTGGCCGAGAACCTGGCGGCGGCCTACATCTCGCCGGCCTACAAGGACGCGGTGGCGCTGGTGCTGTTCATGATCGTCATCCTCTTCAAGCCTCAGGGACTCCTGGGCAAGAAGGAAATGCGCAAGGTTTGAGGAGCGAACGACCATGAAACCCCTCCACAAGTTCGGCCTGCTCCTCATCGTCCTGGTGATGCTGGCGGTGCCTCCGATGCTGAAGAACTACGGCATCTACCTGTTCACCTACTGGCTCGTCTTCATCATCGCGACGATGGGCCTGAACCTGACCATCGGCTATGCCGGCCAGAAGTCGCTCGGCCATGCCGCGTTCTTCGGCATCGGCGCCTACACGGTCGCGATCCTGCTGCAGCACGGCATCAGCTTCTGGATCGGCCTGCCGCTGGCGGCCATCGGCTGCTTCGGCATCGGCCTGCTGGTGGGCTTCCCGGCGCTGCGGGTGCAGACCATCTACCTGGCCTTCGCGACGCTGGGCTTCAACACCGCCGTCTGGCTGGTGATGCGCAACGAGGAATGGCTGACCGGCGGCACCTTCGGCATCAACGGCATCACGCGGCCGGCACTGTTCGGCCTGGACCTCGGCAGCAACCTCAGCTACTACTACTTCGTGCTGGGCGTGACGCTGATCCTCGGTGCGCTGCTGTTCGGCCTGCTGCGCTCGCCCTGGGGCAAGGCCTTCACCGCCCTGCGCGACAACCCGATCCGGGCCGAGAGCCTCGGCGTGAGCGTTCAGGCCTACACGCTGCTGGCCTTCGCGATCGGTGCGGTCTATGCGGGCGTCGCGGGTGCGCTGTTCGCCAGCCTGGTCGGCTTCATCGAGCCGGCGCCGTTCACGGTCGGCTCGTCGATCATGATGTACCTGATGGTCGTGCTGGGCGGCTCGGGCTACTTCTTCGGCCCGGTGCTGGGCGCGGCGGTCGGCGTGCTGTTGCCGGAATGGCTGCGCTTCGCACAGGCCTGGTATCTCTTCGTCTTCGGCTCGGCCGTGATCCTGCTGATGCTGTGGCTGCCCGATGGCCTGCTCAGCATCCCGGACCGCATCCGCGCCCGCCGTCAATCGCGCGAGGCCTCGGCCGCCCGCGCCGCATCCGCCGCTGCGGCCGCCGCAGCCGAAGGAGGTCAGTCATGAGCCCCGTTCAGGGACCGGCGCTGCTGAAGGTCAGCGGCCTGAAGAAGTCCTATGGCGCGATCCGCGCGGTCAACGGCGTCGAGTTCGAGGTCCGCCCCGGCGAGATCTTCGGCGTCATCGGTCCGAACGGCTCGGGCAAGACGACGATGTTCAACAGCGTGCTTGGCCAGATCACGCCCGATGCCGGCCGCATCGAGCTCAAGGGCCAGGACATCACCAACCTGAGCCCGCTGGAGCTGAACCGGCGCGGCGTCGGCCGCACCTTCCAGACCCTGCAGGTGTTCGGCAAGATGACCGTGCGCGACAACCTCATCGTCGCCGCGCAGGAGCACGGCGGCAGCATGTTCAGCCGCATGTTCGCGCCGTCCGATTCGGGCCTGGGTGCCAAGGCCGACGAGCTGATCGACCTGTTCCGCATCCGCCATGTCGCCGACAAGAAGGCGGGCGAACTGAGCTACGGCCAGCAGAAGCTGGTCGACATCGCGATGGCCTTCATGAGCGAGCCCGACCTGGTGCTGCTCGACGAGCCTTGCGCGGGCGTCAACCCGAGCCTGGTCGGCGGCATCAGCACGCTGCTCAAGCAGCTCAACCAGAAGCACGCAGTTGGGGAAAAGGCCTGCAGCTTCGTGGTCATCGAGCACAACATGGACTTCGTCATGGACCTGTGCCACCGCATCATGGTGATGGTCGAGGGCGAGGTCATGGCCATCGGCACGCCGGCCGAGATCCGTGGCAACAAGCAGGTGCTGGACGCCTACCTCGGGAGCTGACGGTGTCCCCTTGCTCATTTCATTCGCTGCCCCCCGCGGGGGCTCGGGCCTCCCTTGGGGCGGCCCGGCAGGAGGCCCGACATGTCTGATCATGCAATCGAGTTCAACAATGTGGTCGCCGGCTACGGCGACTTCATGATCCTCAACAACCTGACCTTCCAGGCCAAGCGCGGCGCGATCACGCTGCTGATCGGTCCGAACGGCGCGGGCAAGTCGACGGTGCTCAAGACGCTGTTCGGCCTGCTCAAGGTGCGCAGCGGCAGCATCCGGCTGGACGGCCAGGACATCACCGGCGCGAGCGCCAAGGACCTGCTGGTCCAGCACGGCATCGCCTTCGTGCCGCAGGGCCGCAACCTGTTCGGCCAGCTCAGCGTCTACGAGAACCTCGAGCTGGGCGGCATCACGCTGGGCATGAAGACCACGCACGAGCGCATCCCCGAGGTGCTCGAACGCTTCCCGCGGGTCAAGGAGCGCATCAACAGCCCGGCCGCGGCGCTGTCCGGCGGCGAGCAGAAGCAGCTTGAGGTCGGCCGTGCGCTGCTGCTGCGGCCCAAGGTCATCCTGATCGATGAACCGTCGATCGGCCTGAGCCCGCTGGTCGTGCAGGACGTCTTCAAGCTGCTGCGCCAGCTCGCCGACCAGGGCACCACCGTGCTGATGGTCGAGCAGAACGTGAAGAGCGCGTTGAAGATCTCCGACGAGGCGATCGCGCTCGAATCGGGCCGTCGCGTGCTGCAGAAGCCGGCCGACGAGCTGCTCAACGATCCGCACATCGAGCGGCTGTTCCTGGGCGGTGCCCACGCCGCCGCGCCTGCCACGGCGCCCTGAAGGCGGGCGAGGCGGCGAGGCGGCGCCTCACGCCTCCTCGTCGCCCCCCGCGTCGCCACCGCCGTTCTGCTGGTCGATCTGCTGCATGCGGTCGAGCATCTTCAGCAGGTAGTGCAGCGCGTGGCTCATGTCGTTGACCGAGAAGTCGCCCAGCACCTGCTCGTAGTAGGCATGGATCTTGGGCAGCGCCTGCTGCTGCCAGACGACATGGCCGGACTCGGTCATGCGCACGCGGCGCGAGCGCCGGTCGCGGTCATCGGGCGCACTGACGATGTGGCCGTCGCGTTCCATGCGGCCGATCAGGCCGGACAGGTTCTGGCGGCTGACCATCAGGTAGCGCGCCAGCTCGCCCACGCCCATGCCGTCGACCACCTGTGGCCGCGACAGCGCGCCCAGCACGGCCCATTGCTGCGTGGTCAGCCCTTCGGCCTCGACCGCGCGGGTGCCGGTCTTGTGCAGCAGGTTGGCGCACTGGTAGAGGCGGAAGAAGAGCCGGTTGGCCAGGTCGATGCGCGTGCTCTGGTGGTGTTCGGTCGTGGCCATGCGTGCGGGCTTGAAGGAGGGGCGGGCTGCGAATAGCCAGCATGTTGACGCAGTTTCGCGTGCACCGGGCGCCCGGCCGGCCTGCGGGCGGTGCGGGCCGGCGACGGGTCAGTCGAGGGACGCGGCCACCGGCGCGCGTCGCGGCGGTGCCAGCTGGGCCTGCGCCAGCTCGCGGAACTCGGTCGGCGTGCAGCCGGTCTGCTTCTTGAAGAAGCGGCCGAAGTAGGCCTCGTCGGCATAGCCCAGCAGCGCGGCGATCTGCTTGACGCTGAGGATGGAGTAGACGAGCTCGCGCTCGGCCTCATGCACCACCCGCGCGCTGATCACGTCCAGCGCGGACATGCCCAGCACCTCGCGGCACAGGCGCGAGAGCTGGCCCGCGCTGATGCCCAGCGGGCTGGCGTAGTCGTCCAGCGAGAGCCGCTCGCGGTAGCGTTCATCGACCATCGCGCGGAAGCGCTCGACCTGCGCGGCCTTGCGGTTGCGCGTGCCGGCCTCGCCGTCCTCGCCGCTGTGCAGGACCGCCTGGATGCGGGCGATCTGCACGAACACCGCCAGCAGCAGCGCCATGCCCGCGCTGGCCACGCCGCTGGGGTGCACGCGGGTCTCGCGGTCGAGCGCCTGGAACAGCGGCAGCAGCGCCTCGGCGTGGCGGCTCGCATCGCCGACGTCGTCGAGCAGGCCGATCGCCAGCGGCTTGCGGATCTGCGCCACCAGCGCCGGCGCGGCCACCGCGGCGATCGACTCCAGCGGACGCTGCGCGGCCGTCACCACCGGACCGTCGACCTCCGGCAACCAGTCGAAGCCGTGCACGTGCCGGCTCGGCACCACGATCAGCGCGGGTGCGCGCAGCGTGTGGCGCTCGCCGTCGATCAGCACGTCGCCGCCGCCCTGGGTCAGGTAGAGCACCTGGATCATGCCGTCGTGCACATGCGGATCGATGCGGTAGTCGTGCATCGATGAACGCTCGTGGATCTGCTCGATGTGGACCATGTCCAGCCAGGCCGGCTGGGCCTCGTGGCCATAGAGCGCGTAGTTCGGGATGCGCGAGTTCATGCGGGTTTCTCCCAGGAGTCCGTGCACGAATTGTCCGACTCTCTGCCGCGTTTGTCGATTGAGGCCGGCGCCCCTCGTTCCTACGATCCGCCCCACGCCAACAAGGAGATGTGGTGGACGCGACTTCCCCGATGCGTGGCTTGCAGGCTGGCGCCCAAGCAGCTGAGAAGCCCGAAAAGTCTGGTATCCAGGACGGTGGTCCTGACCTCGCGCGGGCCCGTCACTGGCTCGGCCTGGCGGGCCGCGTGGTGGTCGTCAGCGGCGCGGCCAGTGGCATCGGCCGGGCCATCGCGCAGGGGCTGTGCGAGGCGGGTGCCAAGGTCGCGCTGATCGACCGCGACGCCGACGGCGTGCAGGTCGCGGCCGATGCGTTGCGCGCCGCCGGTGCGGACGTGCTGGGCCTGGCCTGCGACATCGCCGACGAGGCCGGCGTGCGCGCCGCCGCCGAGCGCGTGCGCCGCGAGCTGGGCCCCGTCGAGGGCCTGGTCAACAACGCCGGCCTGCTGCGCGCCGGCCCGCTGGCCGAGGTCACGCTGGCGGACTGGAACACCGTGCTGGCGGTCAACCTGACCGGCTACCTGCTGTGCTCGCGCGAGTTCGGCGCCGACATGCGAGCGGCCGGTCGCGGCAGCATCGTGCACATCGCCAGCATCTCGGCGCTGCACCCGCAGACCCGCAGCGGCGCCTACAGCGCCAGCAAGGCCGGCGTGCTGCTGCTCAACAAGCAGCTGGCGGCCGAGTGGGGGCCGCTGGGCGTGCGCAGCAACGCGGTCTGCCCCGGAATGATCCGCACCGCGCTGTCGGCCCGCTTCTACGAGGAACCCGGCTTCGAGGCCCGTCGCGCCGCCGTCACCGCCAGCCGCCGCGTCGGCGAGCCGGTCGACATCGCCGAGCCGGCGTTGTTCCTGCTGAGCGAGCGCGCGGCCTACGTCAACGGCACCGAGCTGGTGGTCGACGGCGGGCTGGACTGCATGTTGATGGACATGGTGCCGCGCCCCGGCTTCAACGACACGCGCTGCGCGCCGGTCGAAGCCGCCAGCGCTGTGCCGGCCTCCCACTGACCTTCACGAGGAAACCCCGATGAACACGAGCAACTGCGACGTCCTGGTGATCGGCTCCGGTGCCGGCGGCCTGTCCGCGGCGGTGACCGCGCGCCAGGCCGACCTGGACGTGATCGTGGCCGAGAAGGCCCCCGTCTTCGGCGGCACCACCGCCTTCAGCGGCGGCGTGCTGTGGATCCCCGGCAACCGGCATGCCCGGGCCCAGGGCATCGTCGACAGCCAGGACGCCGCCCGGGAGTACCTGCGCCGCGAGACCGGCGCATGGTTCAACGAGGCCGCCAGCGAGCTGTTCCTCGACCATGCCGCCGAGATGGTCGACTGGTTCGAGCGCGAGACGTCGGTGAAGTTCGTGCCGACGCTCTACCCGGACTACCACCCGGACGTGCCCGGTGGCGCCGACGTCGGCCGCTCCATCCTGGCCGCGCCCTTCGACATCCGCGGCCTCGGCGCCGACATGGCGCGGCTGCGCCCGCCGCTGAAGACCATCACCTTCATCGGCATGATGTTCAACTCGTCCAATGCGGACCTGAAGCACTTCTTCCGCGCGACGAAGTCGCTGACGTCCTTCTTCTATGTGTGCAGGCGCCTGGCCACCCACCTCAAGGAACTGGCGATCTACCGGCGCGGCGTGCAGGTCACCAGCGGCAACGCGCTGGCCGCGCGGCTGGCCAAGTCCGCGCTGGACCTGGGCGTCCCGATCTGGACCGACAGCCCGGCGCGTCGCCTGATCGTCGAGGACGGTCGTGTGGTCGGCGCGGTGCTGCAGCGCGACGGCGTCGACCAGGTCGTGCGTGCGCGACATGGCGTGGTGCTGGCCTGCGGCGGCTTCCCGCACGACCGCGAGCGCATCGCCCAGGCCTATCCGCACCTGCGCCGCGGCGGCGAGCACCTGTCGCCGGTGCCGGTGGACAACACCGGCGACGGCATCCGGCTGGCCGAGACGGTGGGGGCGAAGCTGGAGATCCGCTTCCCGTCGACCTCCGCCTGGATGCCGGTCTCGAAGGTGCCCTACGCGGACGGCAGCCACGGCGTCTTCCCACACCTGCTGGACCGCTACAAGCCCGGCATCATCGGCGTGACCCGCGACGGTCGACGCTTCTGCAACGAGTCGGAGTCGTATCACGACGTCGGCGCGGCCATGATCAAGGCCTGCGAAGGCCAGGCCGAGACCGCGATGTGGCTGGTCTGCGACCAGCAGGCGCTGTCGCGCTACGGCCTGGGCCACGTCAAGCCCGCGCCGATGCCGCTGGCCGGCCCGATCCAGCGCGGCTACCTGCTGCGGGGCCGCACGCTGGAAGAACTGGCGGCGCAAGCCGGCATCGACGCCGCCGGGCTGGTGCGCACGGTGGCCGAGTACAACGAGGGCGCGCGCGAGGGCGTCGACCGCCAGTTCGGCCGTGGCACGACCCGCTTCAACCGCTACCTGGCCGATCCGGAGAACCAGCCCAACCCCTGCGTCGCGCCGATCGGGCAGGGCCCGTACTACGCGGTCAAGGTCATCATGGGCGACCTGGGCACCTTCGACGGCCTGGACACCACGCCGCAGGGCGAGGTGCTGGATGCCGAGCACCACGTCATCCCCGGCCTCTACGCGGTGGGCAACGACCGGGCCAGCATGATGGGCGGCAACTACCCGGCCGCCGGCATCACGCTGGGCCCGAACATGACCTTCGGCTGGCTGACCGCGCGGCTGATCGTGCAGCGGGCCTGCGAGTCGAATCCCGACCCGGCGCATCCGGCCGACGCGGCACAGGCTCAGTCGTCGAGCCAGCCTGCCGCAACGCCCGCCCAGGAGGCCGCGCATGCCTGAGCTGCATCCCGCCGTCCTGGCCGCGGCGGCCAAGCCGCTGGTCGACCACCGCGTCTACACCATCACCTTGCGCCGCATGGGCGAGTTCATCGAGGTCTTCGACCGCCTGGCCATGCCGGTGCTGATGGCCACGCTGGGTCATCCGCTGGGCTTCTGGACCAGCGTGGTCGGGCCGCAGAACCAGTTCGTGCACCTGTGGGGCTACGACAGCCTGGCCGACTACGAGGCGCGCTGCCGCGCCCGTGACAGCCACCCCGGTTTCCCGGCCTACCTGGCCGCCTCCGGCCACCTGATCACCGCCCAGGAGACCCGCCTGATCCGCCGCGCCGAGCTGCCGCTGTTGCAAGCCTGGATGCCGGGAGCGTCGGCATGACGGCGCAGGCGATGAACGGCCGCGTCGCCGTCGTCACCGGCGCAGCCGACGGCATCGGCTGGGCCACCGCGCAGCGCCTGGCGGCCGACCACGCCCATGTCGTCGTGCTCGACCTGCGCGCCGATGCGGCGGTCGCGCGGGCTGCCGGGCTGGGTCCCGAGCACCTCGGCCTGGGTTGCGACGTGGCGCAGGAAGCGTCGGTTGCCACGGCCGTCGCAGCGGTGCTGGCCGCCTTCGGCCGCATCGACACGCTGGTCAACAACGCCGGCATCGGCGACCAGGCCGGCGCCACCGTGGACCAGGACGTCGGCGCCTTCGACCGCGTGCTGGGCGTGCACCTGCGCGGCACCTTCCTGATGAGCCGCGACGTCGGCCGCGTGATGCTGGCGCAGGGCGGCGGCGCGATCGTCAACCTGGCCTCGATCGTGGCCTCCGCCGGCATCCCCGGCCGCAATGCCTACGGCGCGGCCAAGGCCGGCATCGTCGGCATGACGCAGGCCATGGCGGTCGAGTGGGGCCTGCACGGCGTGCGCGTCAACGCGGTCGCGCCGGGCTACGTGCGCACCGCGCTGGTCGATCGGCTGGCCGTGCAGGGTGCGCTGAAGACCGAGGCCATCGAGGCCCGCACGCCCATGGGCCGCATGGGCCGCCCTGACGAGATCGCCGAGGCGATCGCCTTCCTGGCCTCGCCGGCGGCGAGCTACGTCACCGGCACGGTGCTCAAGGTCGACGGCGGCTGGACCGCCCATGGCGGAACGATCCCGGCGGTGCCGCCGGTGGTCGGGCAGGGCGACACACGCTGAGGTCGACCGGCCGAACCCAGAACACAGAACACAAAACACAGAACACAGGAGACATCGACATGACCATCCACCTCTTCAATGGCCTCGTCTACGGCGCGCTGCTGATCGTGATGTGCTCGGGCCTGGCGCTGATCTACGGCCTGCGCCGGGTCGTCAACTTCGCCCACGGCTCGCTCTACATGCTGGGCGCCTACATCGGCTATTCGGTCGCGCTGCAAAGCAACTTCTGGGTCGCGCTGGTGGTTGCGCCGGCCGTCATGGCCGTGCTGGGCGTGGTGATCGACCGCTGGGGCTTCCGTCTGCTGCAGGACCGCGATCCGCTGTCGGTCGTGCTGGTCACCTTCGGCGGCCTGCTGGTGATCGAGGACTTCGTGCAGACCGTCTGGGGCAAGAGCAACCTGTCGGTCAGCGCACCGGCCGAGCTGGCCTTCTCGGTCGACCTGTGGGGCACGCCGGTGCCGGCCTACCGGCTGGGCGTGATCGTGGTCGGCGCGGCCGTCGCGATCGGCCTGACGCTGTGGCTGCGCTACTCGAAGGTCGGCCTGTTCGTGCGCGCGGCCAGCACCGACCCGGTGACCACCGCGATGCAGGGCGTGCACACCGACGCGCTCAGCGCGATGGTGGTTGGCCTGGGCACGGCGCTGGCCGGCCTGGCCGGCGTGGTCGCCGCGCCCTTCCTGTCGCTGTCGCCGTCGATGAGCAGCGACGTGATCATCGACAGCTTCGTGGTCGTCGTGATCGGTGGCCTGGGCAGCCTGGCCGGTGCCTTCGTGGCCGCGATGGCGCTGGGCCTGGTGCAGGCGCTCGGCGCCGTCTGGCTGCCCGATGCGTCGGTGCTGCTGCCCTTCCTGCTGATGGTGGCGATCCTGCTGTGGAAGCCGGCCGGCTTCGCGGGCAGCCGCACCTGAGTCGCGTCCGAGCCCTTCGACGCCGCCCGTCCACCCGCCCCGCGAGGACCTTCCATGACCCCCGTGCAACTCCTGCTGTCCGCCGCCGGCGCGATGGCCGTCGGTGTCGCCGTCGCCTTCGGCGTGGCCTCCGGCACCGTGCTGTCGCTGCTCACGCAGGCGACCATCTACGCGATCTTCGCCCTCGGCGTGGGCCTGCTGCTGCGCCAGAACGGCATGGTCAGCTTCGGCCACGCGCTGTACTTCGGCGCCTCGGGCTATGTCGTCGCCATCCTGCTGCAGCTCAAGGCCATGCCGGCGGAATGGGCCGTGCTGGTCGCCATCGCCGGCCTGGCCGTGCTGGCCTTCGTGGTGGGCCTGGTGATCGTGCGCGTGCCCGGCGTCGCCTTCGGCATGCTGACGCTGGCGATCGGCCAGATGGCCTACCTCACCGCCTCGCGCTCACGCGGCCTGACCGGCGGCGCGGACGGCATGTCGATCGACTGGCCGTCGACGCTGTTCGGCCTGCCGATCTCGCTCATCACCAAGCCGGCCGGGCTGCTGCTGGTCAGCTGGGGTTCGCTGGTGCTGGCCCTGCTGCTGCTCGCGCTGCTGCTGCGCTCGCGCTTCGGCGCCATCACCGAGGCGGTGCGCGACAACGAGGAGCGGGCCCGCTTCATCGGCATCCGCACGCTGCTGCCGCGTGCGGCGGTCTACGCGCTGTCGGCCGCCGTCACCGCGCTGGCCGGCGTGCTGGCGGCCCTCAACACCGGCTTCATCTCGCCCGAGTCGTTGCACTGGAGCCTGTCCGGCGTGGCCCTGATGATGGTCGTGGTCGGCGGCACCCGCGTGCTGTGGGGGCCGGCGCTGGGCGCGGCCGTCTACTTCCTGGCCAAGGACGTGCTGGGCGACCACGCGCAGCACTGGATGGCGATCTTCGGCATCGCGCTGATCGTGGTGATCGTGTTCGCGCCCGAGGGCCTGTCGGGCTACCTGCAGCGGCTGTGGACGCGCCGCCCTTCCGCGCAGGCTGTCGCGCCCGCTGCGTCGCGGACCACGCCGTCGACCGCCCCGTCGACCACCCCGGCGACAGCCCCGGCAATCACCCACTGATCCCCGCGTCCCGCAGGAGAACCCCATGACCGACTACGTGCTCCAGACCGAGGACGTCGCGATCCACTACGGCGGCGTGAAGGCGCTCGACGGCGTCGCGCTGACCCTTGAACGTGGCCAGATCCGCGGCCTGATCGGCCCCAACGGCGCGGGCAAGTCCACCGTCATCGACGCCATCACCGGCCGCCGCCGCCTGACCCGCGGCAAGGTCACGCTCGGCGGCCAGGACGTGAGCGCGCTGGGCGTGGTCGAACGCCGCCAGCGCGGCCTGTCGCGCAGCTTCCAGCGCACCAGCGTGTTCGGCCAAATGCGGGTGCGCCAGCAGGTCGAACTGGCGTCGCACCAGATGGGCGCGGACGATCCCGGTGCCGATGCCGATGACGTGCTGCAGGAGCTGTCGCTGGACCGCATGGCCGACACGCTGGCGGTCGACCTCGGCTATGGCGAGCAGCGCCGGCTGGACCTCGCGCTGGCGCTGGTCGGCCGTCCCAGCGTGTTGCTGCTGGACGAGCCGATGGCCGGCCTGTCGGTGCAGGAGTCGCTCGACCTGGCCCAGCACCTGAAGGCCCTGACGACCCGCCGCAAGGTCTCGGTGCTGCTGGTCGAACACGACATGGACGTGGTCTTCGGCATCTCCGACCAGGTCACCGTGTTCGAGCTCGGCCGCGTCATCGCGCAGGGCAGCCCGGCCCAGGTGCGGGCCGACCCCCGGGTGCGCGAGGCCTACCTCGGCAGCGCGGCCTGACGCGTCCCGAACCGCACCGACGGCCAGAACACCCGATCACGACGAGGCACCACGATGTCCACCCCCTTGCTTGAACTCGAAGGCGTCCAGTCCTACTACGGCTCGGCGCACATCCTCCACGGCCTCGACCTGCGCGTGAACGCGGGCGAGCGCGTCGCGCTGATCGGCCGCAACGGCGTGGGCAAGACCACCGTCGTCAACACCGTGCTGGGCCTGGCCGCGCTGCGCGGCGGGCGCGTCGCGCTGGCCGGCCGCGCGATGCCGAGGCCGCGAACCTACATGGCCGCGCAGCGCGGCGTCGTGGTCGTGCCGCAGGGCCGCCGCATCGTTGCCAACCTGACGGTCGAGGAGAACCTCAAGCTCGGTGCCGCCACCGGCCGCACGGGCCACTGGACGGTGCCGGAGGTCTACAAGCTCTTCCCCATCCTGCAGGAGCGCGCCCACACGCCCGGCACCGCCCTGTCCGGTGGCCAGCAGCAGATGCTGGCGGTCGGTCGCGCGCTGATGGCCAACCCGTCGCTGATCCTGCTGGACGAGCCCACCGAGGGCCTTGCGCCGGTGATCGTCGACCAGCTCGGCGTGATCTTCAACGAGGTCGCGCGCCAGGGCACCGCACTGCTGCTCATCGAGCAGAACATGACCCTGGTCGCGCGCGTCGCCGAACGCTATTGCGCGATGGCCAAGGGCTCGGTCGTCGCCCAGGGCGTGGTCGCGCAGACCAGCCTCGACGAGCTGCACGCTCACGTGATGGTCTGAGGACCTCGCGTCGCCGACACAGGCAGCGCAAACCCCTTTTTCCACCGGCCGCAGGCCGATACAGCCCCACCGGCCGCAGGCCGACACAGCCCCACCCGGCCGCAGGCCGACACAGCCCGACCGGGCGCATTCCAAGGAGACCGTCGATGACCCCGAACTTCACCCGCCGCAGCGTGGCCCTGGCCGCCCTGTTCGCAACCATCCTCGCCATGCCCGCGGCCGTCCTGGCCCAGGCCAAGGACCCGGTCCGCGTCGGCCTGGTCAGCTCCAAGTCGGGCGTGTTCGCCCAGCAGGGCGAGGAGGTCATCCGCGCCGTCAGGTTCGCGATCGACGAGGCGAACGCCAAGGGCGGCGTCGACGGCCGCAAGGTCGAGGTCGCCGAGGCCGACGACGAGGGCACGCCCGATGCCGGCCGCCGCGTCGCCGAGAAGCTGGCGCGCGACGGCTACAACCTGCTGATCGGCGCGATCCCGTCGTCGATCTCGCTGGCCCTGGCGCCGAACCTCGAACGCTGGGACGCGGCCTACTTCGTCGTCGCCAGCAAGAGCGACAAGATCACCGGCGACACCTGCAAGCCGCGTGTCTTCCGCACCAACCACTCGGACGCGATGGACATCGCCATGATCAGCGAGTGGGCCAAGGGCTTCAAGGAGAAGACCTATGCCTCGCTGGCGGCCGACTACGTCTGGGGCCGCGACTCGGCCGAGTCCTTCGCCAAGGCCGTCAAGGCGCAGGGCAAGGACGTCAAGCTGCAGCTCTACGCACCGCTGGGCACCAAGGACTTCTCGCCCTTCATCGCCCAGCTCAAGGAGGCCAAGGTCGACGCGATCTGGGTCGCCGAGACCGGCCGCGACGCGATCGCCTTCGTCAAGCAGGCGCAGGAGTTCGGCCTGATCCCGCAGACCCGGCTGGTGGGTCACTCGCTGATCCTGAACTTCATGATCAACGCGACCGACAAGTCGCTCGAAGGCACGCCCGGCACCACCGGCTACACGCCCGACATCGACAACGCCCGCAACAAGGCGTTCGTGGCTGCCTGGAAGGCCAGGTTCAACCGCCTGCCGACCGACAACGAGGGCCAGGCCTACAACGGCGCACAGGTCATGTTCGAGGGCGTGAGGCTCGCGAAGAGCGCCAAGCCGGCCGACGTGAGCAAGGCCCTGAGCGGGGCGATGATCGACTCGATCTACGGCAACGTGCAGATGCGTGCGGCCGACAACCAGTTGATGCTGCCGAACTTCGTCGGCCGCGCCAAGGTCGTCGACGGCCAGCTGCGTCCGGTGATCGAGCAGACCTTCGCCGCCAGCTCGATGCCCGGCCCGTCGCCGCTGTGCAAGATGTGACCGGCACGGCATGAACGGGGTGCGTCCGACAAAAATGGAATACAATTCCAATATTGTATTTCATTCCGGTTCTGCACCGGACGCGCCCCATGTCGCTGCTGCAAACCCTTCCGTCGCTGCCCTCGGACGCGGCCTACGACCTGGTCGTGATCGGTGCCGGTGGCGCCGGCCTGTCGGCCGCGCTGCATGGGGCGATCGACGGGGCGCGGGTGCTGGTGGTCGAGCGCACCGGCTACGTCGGCGGCACCACCGCCTGGTCGGCCGGCACGACCTGGATCCCGTGCACCCGCCATGCCCGGTCGGTGCCTGGCGAGGACAGCCTCGCGCAGGCCGAGGGCTACCTCGACCGGGTCGTCGGCCTGCATGCGGATGCCGCGCTGCGGCGCGCCTTCCTGGCCCATGGCGCCGAGGCGGTCGAGCGCTTCGAGCAGCACACCGAGGTCCACTACCGGCCCTACGCGACCCATCCGGACTACGAGTCCGACATCGAGGGCGCAACCTTGCGCGGCCGGGCGCTGGAGCCGCTGCCCTTCGACGGCCGCCGACTCGGCGCGCTGTTCGGCGCGCTGCGTCCACCCATTCCCGAGTTCACCGTGCTGGGCGGCATGATGGTCGACCGCACCGACATCAACCACCTGCTGGCGATGGGGCGCTCGCTGGCCTCGCTCCGGCACGCCATCGGCATCGTCGGCCGCCATGCGGTCGACCGCCTGAGCCACCCGCGCGGCACCCGGCTGGTGATGGGCAACGCGCTGGTCGGGCGGCTGCTGCACTCGCTGGCGCAACGCCCGAACGTGACGCTGCTGCTGCACACGCAAATGCGCGAGATCCATGTCGAGGCGGGCGGGACGGCCGATGAACACGGGCCTCGCGCGATCGAGGCGATCACGCTTGAGGCCGGCAGCGCGACCCGGCGCGTGCGCGTGCGGGGCGGTCTCGTGCTGTCCAGCGGCGGCATCAACCGCGACCCGCAGTGGCGCGCGCGCATGCTGCCCGGCATCCCGATGGACTGGTGCCCCGGCGCACCCGGCCACACCGGCCAGGCCCAGGCGCTGGCCCTGCAGCTGGGCGCCCGTCACGGCGAAGGTGCGGCCAGCCCGGCCTTCTGGGCACCGGTGTCGCTGCGCCGGCGTCCGGACGGCAGCACGGCCGTCTTCCCACATTTCGTGATGGACCGCGCCAAGCCCGGCATGCTGACGATCAACCAGGCCGGCCGGCGCTACCTCAACGAGAGCACCTCCTACCACCGCTACGGTCTGGCGATGCAGGCCGAGCAGCGCCGCAGCGAACGCGGCGATCTCGGTGCCGGTGCGGCGCTGCCGTCGTGGATCGTCTGCGATGCGGCGGCGCTCAAGCGCCACGGCCTGGGCATGGTCCGCCCTGGCGGCGGTGGGCTGGCGGCCTTCCTCGCCGATGGCTACCTGCGCACCGGCGCGACGCTGGCCGAACTCGCCGTGCGCATCGGGGTGGACGCCGCCACGCTGGAAGCCACCGTGGCCACCCACAACCGCCATGCCGAGGCCGGCCTTGACCCCGACTTCCAGCGCGGCACGACGGCCTACCAGCGCAACATCGGCGACGCGACCTGGCCGGGCCGCAACCCCAACCTCGGTGCGCTGGCGACCGGGCCGTACTACGCGGTCCAGGTCGTGCCGGGCGACATCGGCGCGGCGGTCGGTCTGCAGACCGACGACCGCGCCCGCGTGCTGGATGCCCAGGGCACGCCCATCGCCGGCCTCTACGCGGTCGGCAACGATGCCCAGTCCATCATGGGCGGCACCTACCCGGGTCCCGGCATCACGATCGGCCCAGGCATGGTCTTCGGCTACCTCGCCGCCCGCGACGCCGTGGCGCGGGCCACAGCAGCGGCGTGACCCTTCGGGCCGGCAGGCACCGGCCCGCCCGCCTCACCCGTCCCTTCGGGTGCCCTCCTCAGGGGGAGGGCGCTCTCCCGCCCGCTCGTCAACCATGGCCCGCACGCCCCGTCACCCCGACGCGGCGCCGGGCCGGTCCGTCTGCCTCATCCGAAGGAGGGGATCCGGCATCTGAATTGTCGTAGCTACAATAAAGATGCAGATCGAATTCGATCCGAACAAGGACGAGACCAACCGGTTCAAGCATGGCATCAGCCTAGATCAGGCGGCGGCGCTGGACTGGGGCCGAGGACGCTACTGGTTCGACCCGCGCTGGGCGCATCTCGAGCCGCGCGTGGTGGGGCACGTCTCGCTGTCGGGACGGCTGCATGTCGTGGTCTTCGTCGACCGGGACGAATCCCGCCGAATCATCAGCCTGCGCAAGGCCAACGAACGCGAGGTGAAACGCCATGACGAAGAAGAAGGACGGCGCTGAATACATCGTCACCCGGAGCGGACAGCGGGTGCGCGTTCCGACCCCGGAAGAGGATGCCGAAATCACTGCCGCTGCCTTGGCCGATCCCGACACGGTCCTGCTCACCGACGAGCAGATCGACGCGATGGTCCCCTACAGCGCCCTGCGCGGCCGTCCGCCGCTGGCCCGCCCGAAGGTGCTGGTCTCGGTGCGCTACAGCCCCGAGGTGATCGACTTCTTCAAGTCGACTGGCGAAGGCTGGCAGACCCGCATGGACGAGGTGCTGAAGGCGCATGTGGCGCGGGTGCAGGCCGACGGCGAGGACACGTCGGGTTGAACGGGCCTCGACCCAGGCCGTGCCCAAGCACCCCTCAGCGCGGGCCCACCCTGGCGGCCCGACGTTCATCGGCCTGCGCCAGCACCCGGTCGGTCGCCGCGATGGCCAGGCGGGCCCATGCCTCGTAGCCCATCGCCGGGGCGCGTGATTCGCTCGGCACCTCGATGCTGATCGTCAGGTCGGCCGGCAGGCGCGAGAACAGGTCGACCAGGTCGATGTCGCCTTCGCCCGGCAGCAGGCGCTCGCAGCGGGCGTCGTGGATCAGGCCGGCCACCGTGGTCGGACCGGGCACCCGGCCGTCGCAGATCTGGGCGTAGTTCAGGCGCTGGCGCGGCCAGCCGGCCAGGTCCTCGATGCGGCTCGGCGAACGCGCCACGTGCAGCGCATCGAACAGCACCGCCGCGTTGGGCTGGTCAACCGCCGCGACGATGCGCTGCGCGGCAGCCAGCGTCGGCACGGCGGTCCAGGGCATGAACTCGAGGTCGGCGCTGAGGCCGTGGCGGGCGGCCGCCTCGCAGAAGGCGGCGTAGGACGCGGTCAGGCGGGCCTCGTCCGGGTCATCGCCCGCGACCAGCACGTGGGCTGCGCCCAGGCCCGCGCCGCAGGCCAGGAAGGCCTCGTAGCGGGAGGCCTCGAAGTCGGCGTCCAGGCGCACCACCTCCAGGTCCAGCACCTGCACGCCGGTGTCGCGGATCGCCGCCAGCGCCTCGCGCTGGCCGGCCGGGTCGTCCATCAGCGGGTGGTGCAGGCCGCCGGGTGCGGCGGGCAGCAGCCGGATGCCGGCGGCGGCGCAGCCGGTGGCGGCGGCCAGGCGGACCATCTGCGCCGGGTTCAGCGGCAGGGCCATCAGCTGGGCGAGGGAGTAGCGACGGGACATGGCAAGGCTCTTGTAGCGGACGGTGGATCGTCGGGGAGGCCGATGCCATCGGCGCTTCCGCGCGGGGTGGGCGTGTCTCAGGTGGCGTGTCTCAGGTGGCGGGCGGCGGCAGTGGCTGGCCGGCCGCGTGGTGCGCCAGGATGTAGCCGAAGGTCATCGCCGGACCCAGCGTGATGCCGCCGCTGGGGTAGTGACCGCCCATCAGGCTGGCCATGTCGTTGCCGGCGGTGTAGAGGCCGGGGATGACCGCGCCGTCGGCATCGAGCACGCGGGCCTGCGCGTCGGCGGCGAGGCCGGCGAAGGTGCCCAGGCTGCCCGGCACGATGCGCAGCGCGTACCAGGGGCCGTGCCCGATCGGCGCGACGCAGGGGTTGGGGCCGGCGTGTTCGGCGTCGCCCTGCAGGCGGTCGTAGGCGATCTCGCCGCGGCCCCAGGCCGGGTCCCGGCCTTCGCGGGCATGCACGTTGTAGCCGGCCACCTCGTCGACCAGGCCGGCCGGATCGATGCCGCAGCGACGCGCCAGTGCTGCCAGGCTGTCGGCGCGCTGCAGGTAGCCGTTGCGCAGCCAGGGCGCGAGCGGGAAGGGCCAGGGCTTGCTATGACCCAGGCCGTAACGGCGCTGGAAGCGGTGGTCGCAGATCAGCCAGGCCTGCAGCGGCTGGCCGGGCCGGGCGCTGGATTCGCCCAGGCGGTCGAACAGGCCGCGCATGAAGCTGTGGTAATTGCCGGCCTCGTCGGCGAAACGTCGGCCGCGGGCATCGACCGCGATCAGGCCGGGCTTGCCGCGTTCGGCCAGGTGAACGAAGGCGTCGAGCCGGCCGTCCGACCGTGGCAGCAGCGAAACCGGCGCCCAGGCTCCCGCGTGGGCCACGGTGGTGTCGATGTGGGCACCGGCGGCCTCGGCCATGCGCAGGCCGTCGCCGGTGTTGCAGGGCGGCGCGGCGCTGACGTGCTCGCGGCCGGTCGGCGCATGCCGGAACAGCGCGGCCTTGCGCGCCGTGTCGTGCGGGAAGCCGCCGGTGGCCAGCACGACGCCACGGTTCGCCTCGACGACCTGCTCGTGTCCATCGGGCCTGCGCACGCGCGCACCGGTGACGCGGCCGTCCGCCGCGCGGGTCAGGGCCAGCGCCGCATGCCCGTGCAGCAGCGTCACGCCGGCCTCGCGGGCCGAGGCCAGCAGCGCGGCGGCGAGGGCGTTCCCGCCCATGCGCAGGCGGCCCTGGCCATGCGTGAGATGGTCGATCGCATGCCGCAGCAGACGACCGGCGACGTAGACGAAGGAGTCCCAGGCCCGGTTGGCGCGCATGAAGTGGCGCAGGTCGCTGCCGATGCTCATGCCCAGCCAGCTGAGGATGTCGCGCGGCGGCCGCAGCCGGGCCAGCAGCGGGCGGCCCAGGCGCGCGGCATCGAAGGGCGCGGCACAGACCGAACGCCCGCCCTCCGCCGCACCCGGCACGCGGCCATGGAAGTCGGGGATGCGGTTGCCGTCGATGAAGCGCAGGGCGGTGTGGTCGAGGTGGAACTGCACCATCGCCGGCGCATGGGCCAGGAAGGCATCGATGCGGGCCGCGTCGAAGCGCTCGCCCAGGATCTCGCGCAGGTAGCGGCGCGGGGCTTCCGGGTCCTCGTGGATGCCGGCCGCGCGGGCCAGCGGGTTGCGCGGCACCCACATCCAGCCGCCCGACCAGGCGGTGGTGCCGCCGAACAGCGGCTCCTTCTCGATCACGACGACCTTCAGGCCGAGGTGGGCGGCGGTCACGGCGGCGGAGAGGGCGCCGGCGCCGGAGCCGACGACCAGCAGGTCGCAACGGTCGGGCAGGGCGGTCGGCGCCGACGGGCCGGATCGCGTGGCAGGACTCATCGTGGCAAGGATTCAGCGTGATCGTTCAGCGCGATCGTTCAGTACGAACGTTCATCGCGAACGTTCATCGCGATCGGCTCGCCGCACGCGTCGCGGCAGCGGGCCTGGCGGTCGCGCGGGCGGCCGGCTCGGCATCGATGGCAACGGGACTGGGCTGGGCCGGCGCATAGGCCCGGTTGAACAGCGGCGAGGCCGCGCTGATGCCGGCCAGGTCACTGGCGGCGGCCAGCAGCTCGGGGGCCCATTGCTGCATCTTGGCCTCGGTCAGCCGCACGGCCGGACCGGACATCGCCAGCACGCCGACCGCGCCCTTGCCCGAGGGCACCAGCGCGGTCGACATCGCGTTCAGGCCGGGCGCGTAGGTCTCGCAGGTCACCGCATAGCCCTGCTTGCGGACCTGCCGGACCAGCTTGAGCACCGCCTGCATCGAGCTGGGCGCGTTCGGCCCGTAGGCCGGTGGCAGGCCCAGGCCCTGGCGGCTGACCAGCGCGATCGCGTCGTCTTCCGGCAGCGTCGACAGCCAGGCGATGCCGGAGGCCGTGCACGACAGCTTCACGTCGATGCCCTGGTCTGGGTCGTAGCGCAGGCCCGAGCGGGTGCCCTGCGACAGCGAGACCCAGGTGATGTGGTCGACGTCGACGACGCCCAGCCGCACCAGCTCGCCGCTGGCCTCGGCCAGCCGGTCGAGGATGGGCTGGCAGAGGTCGATCGCGCCGGAGGCCTTGAGGTAGTTCAGACCCATCGACACCAGCTTGGTGGTCAGCATGTAGTCGCCGCGCTCGCGCGACTGGCGCACCCAGCCCAGCTCGCCGAGTTCCATCAGCAGGCGATGGGCGGCGCTGCGCGGGATGTCCAGCTCGTCGGCCAGCGTGGCCAGCGGCACGCCCTGCACCTCGGTGGCGAGCCGTTCCAGGATCGCCAGGGTTCTCTGCATCACGCCGGACATGGCTGCTCCATCGTCGGGTTCATCATCACCACTCCTGTTTCCGGAATGCTATTCCACATTTGAACGAAAGTCCATTTATACTGATCCGAACGAACACAAACGGCCGCTGCGACGGCCCCTGTCATGGCCATGAACGAAGACGCCTTCCTGAGCCGCTACAGCGGTGCCACCCGCGTGATCTACATCGTCGGCGATCCGATCGCGCAGGTGAAGTCGCCGTCCGGCGTGACCAGGCTGATGCAGGCCCGGGGCGCGGACGCGGTCTGCGTGCCGGCCCATGTCGCGCCCGAACACCTGGCCGACTGGTGCGCGGCGATCCGGCTGCAGCGCAACGTCGACGGGATCATCGTCACCGTGCCGCACAAGTTCGCGGTGCTGCCGCTGTGCGACGAGCTGACGCCGCGCGCCCGCTCGATCGGCGCGGTCAACATCCTGCGCCGGCATGCGCCCAGCGGTGGCTGGACCGGCGACATGTGCGATGGCGACGGCCATGTGGCGGGCATGCGTTCCGCCGGCGCGGTGCTGGCCGGCCGGCGTGCGCTGCTGGTCGGTGCCGGGGGGGCGGGCTCGGCGATCGCGCATGCGCTGGTCGATGCCGGCGTGGCCGCGCTGGACCTGTTGGATGCCGATGCGGCCCGGCGCGAGGCGCTGGCCGACAAGCTGCGCCGCTATGCCGCCGGCCACGCCCAGGCGCTGGCGCTGGGCATCGGCAGCGCCGACCCGACCGGCTACGACCTCGTCACCAACGCCACGCCGCTGGGCATGAAGCCCACCGACCCGCTGCCGGTCGATGTCTCGAAGCTGGCCGTGACGACCTTCGTCAGCGACGTCGTCACCCAGCCGGCCCTGCCGCCGCTGATCGAGGCGGCCCGCGCGCGCGGCTGCGCCACCCTCACCGGCATCGGCATGTTCGAGGCCGTGCGCGACCGCATGGTCGACTTCTACCTGGCCTGACCGGGCACGGCCCGCTGGCGACCTCTCACCCCACCCACAGACTCCCGGACCCGCGATGGACTTCTCCCTCAACGACGAACAGAAGATGATGATCGACACCGTGCGTCGATTCATCCGCGAAGAACTGCAGCCGCTGGAAGAGCGCCTGGAGGCCGACGGCGAGCTCGACGACGCGACCGCGACCGCCGTGTTCGAGAGGTCGCGCAGCCTGGGCCTGTACGCGCTGAACATGCCGGCCGAGCTGGGCGGCGGTGGCCTGTCGACGCTGGACCGCATCCTCTGCGAGGAGCAGTTCGGTCACACCTCCGACCTGCTGATCCGGCGCGCCTTCGGCAACGTCTACGAGCCGCTGCTCGAATGCCGCGGTGAACAGGTCGAGCGCTGGCTGAAGCCGGCGGTCGAAGGCCGCCGCACCTGCGCCATCGCGATCACCGAGCCGGGCGCGGGCTCCGATGCGCAGGGCATCAGGACCACGGCGCGCCGCGATGCCGACGGCAACTGGGTGCTCAATGGCGGCAAGCACTTCATCAGCGACGGCCTGTGGAGCGACTTCTTCCTGGTCTCGGCCCGCACCGGCGAGCGCGAGATCAGCATGTTCATGGTCGACAAGGGCCTGCCCGGTTTCACCGTCGGCAAGGACCAGAAGATGATGGGCCTGCGCGGCACGCCGCACGTCGAGCTGTTCTTCGACAACGTGGTGCTGGAACCGCTGACGCTGCTGGGCGCCGAGGGCCAGGGCTTCAAGCTGGCGATGGGCGCACTCAACGTGGTGCGGCTCGCGCAGGTCGGTGCCCGGGCGGTCGGCAAGGCCACGCATGTGCTCGAACAGATGAGCGCCTACGCGCAGGACCGCAAGCAGTTCGGCACGCGCATCGCCGACTTCCAGATGATCCAGCAGATGCTGGCCGACAGCGTCATCGAGGTCAACGCTGCGCGCCTGATGGTCTGGCAGTCGGCCTGGATGATCGACGCCGGCCTCGATGCCCGCGACCACATCGCGATGGTCAAGGTGCATGCGGCCGAGACGCTGGGCCGGGTGGTCGACCGGGCGGTGCAGGTCTTCGGCGGCATGGGCTTCTGCAAGGAGCTGCCCATCGAGCGCTACTACCGCGACGCCCGCATCTACCGCATCTTCGACGGCACCTCGGAGATCCACCGCACCGTCATCGCGCGCAGCCTGGGCAAGAAGGGCGCGGCGCTGTACGACGTGCACCGCTGAGACCCAGACGATGAGTCCCCACGACAAGTTCATGAGCGCGGACGACGCCGCCGCGCTGATCCCCGACGGCGCGACCGTCGCGCTGATGGGCGGCGGTGGCGGCCTGATGGAGGCGACCTGCGTCTTCCAGGCCATCGAGCGCCGCTTCCTCTCGACCGGCGCGCCGCGCGGCCTGACGGCGGTGCATGCGCTGGGCATCGGCGACAAGGCCACGCGCGGCATGAACTGCTTCGCCCATGAAGGGCTGGTGCGCAAGGTGATCGGCGGCCACTGGGTCTGGTCACCGCGACTGCAGCAGCTCGCGCGCGACAACCGCATCGAGGCCTACATCCTGCCGGGCGGCGTGTCCTCGCAGCTGTTCCGGGCCATCGGTGCCGGCCAGCCGGGCCTGATCACGCACGTCGGCCTGGGCACCGTCTGCGACCCGCGCCACGGCGGCGGGCGCATGAACGAGGCCGCCCGCGACGAGCTGGCCGAGGTCATCACGCTCGATGGCCGCGAGTACCTGCGCTACAAGCCCTACCGCGTCGACGTCGCGATCGTGCGGGCTTCGGCCGCCGACGAGGACGGCCACATCAGCTTCGAGCACGAGGCCGCCAACCTCGATGCGCAGGCCATTGCCCTGGCCGCGCGCAACAGCGGCGGCCGCGTCATCGTGCAGGTCCGCGAGCGCCTGCCGCGTGGCGCGCTGAAGGCCCGCGAGGTCCGCATCCCGGCGTCCTGGGTCGATGCGATCGTGGTCGACCCGGACCAGCGCACCAGCTACGACATCCCCTTCGACGCCAGCCTGTCGGGCGAGCTGACCGGCGCGGCCCGCGCGGCGGCGGTGGCCGAGTCGCTGCCCGACGAGCCCTTCAGCGAACGCCTCGCGGTGGCCCGGCGTGCCGCCTGCGAGCTGGTCGACGGCGTGGTCGTCAACTACGGCGTGGGCGTGCCCGACGCGGTCGCCAAGCTGGTGGTGCGGCGCGGCGAACTCGGCCGCATCCACCAGACGATCGAGCACGGCACCTACGGCGGCAGCCTGCTCGACGGCGTGCTGTTCGGCTATGCCCGCAATGCCAGCGCGATGCTCGACGCGCCGACGCAGTTCGACTTCTACGGCGGCGGCGGCCTGCAACTGGCCTTCCTGGGCTTCGGGGAATTCGACGCGCTGGGCAACGTCAACGTGTCCAAGCTCGGCGGCCTGGCGGTCGGCCCGGGCGGCTTCATCGACATCGCCCAGAACGCCCGCAAGGTCGTGTTCTGCGGCACCTTCGCGGCCAAGGGCGTGCAGCTGCAGACCGGCGACGGCCAGATGCGCGTGCTCCGCCAGGGCCAGGTCCGCAAGCTCGTGCGTGCGGTCGAGCAGATCACCTTCAGCGGCCCGCAGGCGCTGCAGCGCGGCCAGACCGCGCTCTACCTGACCGAGCGCGCGAGCTTCCGGCTGGTCGACGGCGGGGTCGAGCTGTTCGAGATCGCGCCGGGCATCGACCTGCAGCGCGACGTGCTCGACCAGATGGACTTCGCCCCGCGCATCGCGGCCGACCTGCGGGTCATGCCGGCCTCGCATTTCCTGCGCGACGACGACGGCTTCGGCTCACTGACCTCGCGGGCGACGCGCTCGCGTGCGACGGCCTGAACCCGCCGTCGCCAACTTCGACTTTTCCCCCTGTTGATCGGACCTTCCCCATGTCGACCCTCCATGAAGTCACCACGCTCGAGATCAAGGTCTTCAGCAACGCGGCCGTCTACGCGGCGCTCGAAAAGGCCTTGCCCGAGGCCGGCGGCCGGCTGATCGGTGCCTTCGCGTCGGACATCGGCGAACTGAGCCGCGTGCTGATCCTGCGCGAGTTCGACGATGCCAACGCGCTGGTCGCGGCGCGCCAGAAGCTGCTGCTGTCGACCGATCCGCTGGGCTGCGCCGAGTCGCTGGTCTCGCTGCGGTCGGAGAGCTACGCGCTGTTCCCCTTCCTGCCGCAGCCGCAACCCGGCGCGCACGGCCGCTGGTACGAGTTCCGCACCTACGGCCTGCGCCAGGGCCTGCTGGGCCAGACGATCGGGGCCTGGCAGGACGCCGTGCCGGCCCGCCACGCGATGTCCCCGCTGGTCGGCGCCTTCACCGCACTGGACGGCGAGCAGCCGCGCTTCCTGAACATCTGGGCCTACGAGAGCCTGGAGCAGCGCTCGCAGGTCCGCGCCGAGGCGGTCAAGCAGGGCGTCTGGCCACCGAAGGGCGGACCGGCCTCGCTGACGACCATGACGTCCTGGGTCTGCGCACCGACGCCGTTCTCGCCGATGACGTGAGGCCGGTCTCCGGCCTTGCCGCAGGGCTCAGAGCGAGCCTCGGCAGTTCGGCAAGCCGCAGCGGCAGACCAGCTTGCCCTCGTGGTGGGTCTCGCCGTAGTCGGCGGTGAGTTCCTCGCCGGCCTTGATCGCGCGCATCGCATAGAGCTCGACCCGGCCGCCACGGATGCGCAGCACGGTGTTGGGCTGGCAGGCGTGGTTGGTGTAGCGCAGCGGGTCGCTCGAATGCGTCGCGTCGATGGCGCGCCGGTCGCTGATCTCCACCATCATGATGCGGGCCTGGCCCTTCACCCGCTGGCGGGCCTCGCGCACGCTGATGGCCTCGCCGCGGATCTCGCCGATCTTCTTGTAGGCCGGGATGTCCTCGCCGGCGAAGGCGCCGGTGCCGTCGATCGCGCTGGGCCGGTTCTCGACCCGGAACTTGTTCGGATCGGCCGGCGTGGCCTTGCGGCGCGGCGTGGCCGCCGCTGCTGCAGCCTCGTCGAACGGCCCAGGCAGGCTCGGATGCGGCCAGCCGATGGCCGCGTGGCCCTTGCCGGCCGCCGCGCGCCGGCCGTCGCGCCAGGCGTCCTGCCAGGCCGACCACTGCGCCAGCCCCTCATCGCTCAAGGCCCGCACCAGGCAGGCCACTGGCGCGCCTGCTGCGGCGGCCGAGCGCAGCTGCTCGGGGCTCAGGATGCCGCCGATCGCGACCACCGGCACGCCGGCCATGGCCGACCACCAGGCCAGGTTGTCCAGGCCCTGTGGCCGCCACGGCATGGCCTTGGTCAACGTCGGCCAGACGGGGCCGCAGGCAATCACCGCCGGCCCCATCGCGCGGGCCCGGGCGAGTTCCCACAGGCTGTGCGAGCTCAGGCCCAGCGCGACCGGCCGCTGCGGGTCGGCCTGCAGCATCGCCATCAGCTCGGCACGGCCGACACGGCCCAGCGCGGCCAGGTCTTCCTGCCCCAGGTGGACGCCGATGCGCACGGCCGAGCGGCGCGGGTCGTCCCGCCAGGCGGTGATCAGCTGGCCGGCCACGCGCCAGTGGTCGTTGATGACCAGCACGACATGCCGGGCGGCACGGTGCGCCAGCAGCGCGTCGGCGGCCTGCGTGGCCTGGGCACGCACGTGGGCCTCGAAGGCCGCATCGTCCAGCCCGGCATGCGCCTCTCGCTTGATGCGCAGCTGCAGCGCGCAGAGGTCGTCGCTGGCCCTGGCCAGGATGGGATCGACCCGCGCCGCGTCATCGGCCAGCGCGTACAGGCCGGGTCCGAAGGGCGGTGCCGGGTGCGGTGCCGGTGGCTCGACATCGTCGTGGCCATCGAGCATCGGCAGCGTGTCGGCCTGCTGCATGAAGGTCAGGGCATCGGCGCCACGGGCGACCGCCTGCAGCGCCATCGCGGCGATCACGCCGGCATCGGCCTCGACGTAGCCACGCGCCAGTGCGGCCGAATGGGCCGCAGCGACGACACGCTGGCCGACCGCGTCGGGCTGGACCGGCGTCGACAGCCAGAGCCGGCCGCGGGCCTGCGGCGTGTCCAGCCGCAGGCAGCGGCCATCGTCGGCCAGCACGGGGGCTTCGAGGCGGACCGTGCCGATGTGCGGCTGGGCGATCTCGGCATCGGCCTGCAGCGTGATGCCGCAGGCCGCGGCCAGCGCGCGCAGCGTCGGGTCCTCGCACCAGGCGGCCGGCCAACGGACGGGCGCGGCGGCGGTCGGGTGGTTCATCGCTGGAGCCATCGCCGTCAGCCGATCAGGAAGGGCCGGCCGCCGACCGGCGTGCTGGCCACGGCCATGTCCTGCGCGGCCATCACGCCGGCCTCGCGGGCGATCCGGCCGGCAGAGACCGCCTGGCCGAAGGCGGCGGCCATGCGCACCGGGTCGCCGGCCTGCGAGACGGCCGAGTTCAGCAGCACCGCATCGAAGCCGAGTTCAAGCGCCTGTGCGGCATGCGAGGGCGCGCCGATGCCGGCATCGACGATCAGCACCGTGTCGGGCAGGCGTTCGCGCAGCGTGCGCAGCGCCCAGGGGTTGATCAGGCCCTGGCCGGAGCCGATCGGCGCGCCCCAGGGCATCAGCACCTCGCAGCCGGCATCGAGCAGGCGCTGGCAGGTCACGAGGTCGTCGGTGCAGTAAGGGAAGACCGCGAAGCCGTCGCGGACCAGCGTGGCGGCGGCCTCGACCGTGCCCCAGGGATCGGGCTGCAGCGTGTGCTCGTCGCCGACCACCTCCAGCTTCAGCCAGTTCGTGCCGTACAGCTCGCGCGCCATGTGGGCCAGCGTGATCGCCTCGTTGGCCGTGCGGCAGCCGGCGGTGTTGGGCAGCAGGCGCGCACCGCGCTCGACCAGCGCGCGCTGGATCGCCGCGATGTGGCCGTTGTCGCCGGCCGCCGCGAGCGTGCGCTTCAGGCCGACGGTGACGACCTGCGTGCCGCTGGCCGCGATGGCCTCGTGCAGCACCTGCGGCGACGGGTAGCCGGCGGTGCCCAGCAGCAGGCGGCTGTCGAGCGTGACGCCGTAGGCGGTCCAGGAACGGGCGTGGATCATGGGGGTGTCCTTCGGGTCGTGTGTGTTCAGCCGCCGACGATGGCCTGGAACACGCTGATGGCCTGGCCGTCCTGCAGGATGTGGCTCACGCGGTGAGCCCGCGCGACGAAGACGCCATCGACGGCGGTGGCGTAGCGCTCGGGGGCGAGCTCGGCCATCGACGGGTGTTGCGCCAGCAGCTCGGCGAGCGTGCTGCCGGCACGGGCGGTGACCGGCTGGCCGTCCAGCGTCAGGTTCAGCAGGGTGGCGGACTCATGCGTGTTCATCGGTCTTCTCCACGATCAGGTCATCCAGCGCGCAAGCCACGCCACAGGCCCGCAGGCCGTCGTGCAGCAGCGCCGGCGCGATCAGCCAGCCATGCCGGAACAGGCCGTTGATGCGCAGCAGGCCGTCGAGCGCATCGGTGCGCGGCGCGTGGTCGGGCAGGGCGGGGCGCAGGTTGGTTTCCAGGTGGACGATGCGGGCCTCGGCCAGCGCCGGCAGCACGCTGTGGGCGGCAGCCATCAGCTCGACGGCGCTGCGCAGGCTGGCGGGCGAGCGGTCCTCGCTCTCGATCTCGCTGGCGCCGATGACAACCCGCTCGCCCGGTCGCGGCACGATGTAGACGCGGTGGCGCGGGTGCAGCAGGCGCAGCGGCCGGTCCAGCCTCAGGCCGGGCGCATGCAGCCAGACCAGCTCGCCGCGCACGCCGCGCAGGTCGGCGGTCCAGGGGCGTTCGGCATGCATCGCGCCGCTCTCCGGCCGTGCGCCCAGGCCGCGCAGGTCCAGCGCCAGGTCGCAGCGATGCACGTCGCCATCGGCCATCCGCAGCCGACCGGGTTCGACGGCGGCAACGTTCGTGCCCCATCGCCAGGTCACGTCGCCAGGGCTGGCACCGGCCAGCGCCGCCAGCATCATCGCCGGCACCAGCTGGCCTTCGTCGGGCAGCAGCCAGGCCCGCAGCGACGGGTCGATCGCCGGTTCGAGCGTGCGCAGCGCCTCGCGCGCCAGGGCTTGAGGCTGCGGCCAGCCGGCCCGCTGACCGGCCCCGGCGCGCACGCGGTTGAGCACCCGTTCGGCCGCACCCAGGTCGCTGCCGTGGGCCAGCAGCAGGCTGCCGGCGCGGCGCAGGCCGATCGGGCCGAAGGCATCGGCTGGCGCGTCCGGCAGATCGGTCGCAGGCTCCGGCTGGCCCAGCGCCAGTCCGGTCCGACGGGCCCGTGCAGCGGCCGCGCAGGCCGCGGGATCGGCGGCCAGCTGCGCGGCCACGGCATGCCAGAGGTCCAGCGAACGCCAGCCGAGTTCGGCCACCTCGGGGCCGGCGTTGTCCAGTTCGGCCAGCGGGCTGAGCATGCCGGCCGCCGTCTGCCCGGCCGCGCCGCGACCGTCGTGGCGCGCGCCGGGGCAGGCCGCCGGGTCGAACACCGTCACCGCATGGCCTGCCCGGGCCAGCGCCCAGGCCGCCAGGCGGCCGAGCACGCCCGCACCGGCGATGCCGATGTGGCGGGGCGAGGGGTCGGGATCGGGTCGGGTCATCGGGCGTTGTCCTTCGAAAGCGTCTGGCTCCGAAGGTCGCCCGGTCCGGCCGTCGGGCGACGACCGGTGCCGCGCAGGCACTTCGCTCTTCTTTCGCCGGTACGAGCCGGATCAAGTTCAGCGGGTTTGGCGGCAGCGTGTCGCGATCGTCACAACGTTGATCGCGGCGGCTTGGCGGGCCATCTCAGCCAGCGGTCGTCGGGTGATCGACCGTTGGCACCCCGGAGCGGTCGCGATTGTCAGGTTCCGCGCAGCGGCGTGCAAGCCGGGGCGCGGATGGGCCCTCAGCTCGCGTCGACCTCGGCCCGCAGGGCGGCCAGGATGCCGTCGGTCGACGGGCGCACGCCGCGCCAGAACTGGAAGGCTTCGGCGGCCTGCTCGACCAGCATGCCCAGGCCATCGCGGGTGACGGCGCCGTGCTCGCGTGCCCAGGCCAGGAAGGGTCGGGCGGCCGGGCCGTACATCATGTCCAGCACCAGGCAGCCGGGGCGCAGCGCGCTGGCCGCCACCGGGCTGCCGGCGCCGGCCAGGCTGGCCGAGGTCGCGTTGACGACCACGTCGTGGCCGCTGCCGGCATCCTCCAGCGCACCGGCGCGCAGGCTCACGCCATGAGCCTGTGCGAGCGAGGCATGGCGGGCCACCGCTTCCTCGGCCTTGGCGACGGTGCGGTTGACCATCACCAGCTCGGCCACGCCGGCCTCGATCAGTGGCCCCAGCGCACCCAGTCCGGCGCCGCCGGCACCGATCAGCAGCACGCGCGCGCCCTTCAGCGCCACGCCGGCGTTGACGGTGATGTCGTGGACCAGCCCGGCGCCGTCGGTGTTGTCGCCGGCCCAGCCCTCGGCATCGAAGCGCAGCGTGTTGACCGCGTGCGCGAGCTCGGCACGCGGCGTGCGCCGTGCCGCCGCCTGCCAGGCTTCGAGCTTGTAGGGCACGGTGATGTTGCAGCCCTTGCCGCCCGCGGCCGCGAACTCGCGCACCTGGGTGGCGAACTCGCCGGGCGCGATCTCCAGGCGGTCGTACTGGACCGGCTCGCCGGTCTCGGCGGCGAAGCGGCCGTGGATCGCCGGCGAGCGGCTGTGCTTGACCGGAAAACCGGCGATGACGTAACGGTCCATCTTGTGCGTCTTCGGGTGGCTGTGCCCGCATCGCGGGGCGCGTGATGCAGGTGTATCAGGTGGTTCCAGGAGGCCGCTCGGGGCGGCCGGGAGGGGTCGGACGGCGACAGAATCGCCGCATGAAGATCACGATCCCCCTCGATTGTCGCGGAGCCGCCGACCCGGCCCGCCGTTCCCTGTTGCTGCGCGCGCTGGCCTGTGCCGGTTCCGCGCCGCTGTTCGCCCTGGGTGGCTGTGCCAGCGCGGGCGCGCAGGGCCTGCAGCGCGAGTGGAACTTGAGCCAGACCGAGCTGCTCAACGCGGTCGCGCCGCGCTTCCCGCTGACCCGCCGGGTCGGCGAGATCTTCGACCTGCACCTGCTGCGCCCCCGGCTCAAGCTGCGTCCGGCCGACAACAAGCTGGTCTTCGGCTGCGACGTCGGCGTCGACGAGACCCTGTTCACCCGCCGCACCTTCGACGGCAACCTGACCTTCGCGACCGGCCTGCGCTACGAGGCCAGCGACGGCACCGTGCGGCTGGACGGCGTGCGCGGCGAGACCTTCAGCATCGCCGGCCTGCCCGGCCGCATCGCCGAAGCCGTCGAACGCGTCGGCCCCCGCGTGGTCGAGGAGGTGCTGCAGGACCATGAGGTCCACCGCTTCGACGACCGCCTGCGCGAGGGCATCAAGCTGCTGGGCATGCAGCCTGGCGATTTCCGGGTGACCGACGCGGGCGTGCGGATGAGGCTGGTGCCGATTCCGTTGTGAGCCGGTGAGGCTCGGGAGAGCCTCAGGCGCCTTCCCGCTTCGTCGCCACCAGCGGCTTCACGTCCGGTGCGGGCATGCGCGGGCGGTCGGGTTCGGCCTCGGTGAGCGGGCTGCACTCGACCAGGCTGGCATGGCAGCGGCGGGTCAGGTCCTGGTAGACGGCGGTGCCTTCGCGCTTCCAGGCCATCTCGGATTCGGTCAGCTCGCGCACCACCTTGGCTGGCAGGCCGGCGACCAGCGAGCGCGGTGGCAGCTTCAGGCCGGCACGGACGAAGGCGCAGGCGGCGACGATGGTCTGGGTGCCAACCTCGGCCTCGTCCATCACGACCGCGTTCATGCCGACCAGCGCGTCGCGCCGGACCACGCAGCCGTGCAGCACGGCGCCATGGCCGATGTGACCGTTCTCCTCGACCACCGTGTCGCTGCCGGGGAAGCCGTGCATCACGCAGTTGTCCTGCACGTTGGCGCCACGTTCGATGACGATGCGGCCGAAGTCGCCGCGCAGGCTGGCCAGCGGGCCGATGTAGGCGCCCGGGCCCACGATCACGTCGCCGATCAGCACGGCGGTCGGGTGGACATGGGCGGTCGGGTCGACGACCGGGCGGATGCCGTCGATGGCGTAGCAGGGCATGGGAGGTCTCCGGAACGTGGGGGTCGGCAGAGGGTGGTCGGCGGCATGGGCCTGCATCCCGCATCGTTCTGCGGGTTGATCCCGAGGCCGCTCACCTTGTTGTGGATCAAGGTGAAGGCTACGATTTACTTACCGGTCGGTCAACAATGTTTCGGAGTCCCCTGCCGTGTCGCCCACACCGTCGCAAGCCCCGTCGCAAGCCCCGTCGCAAGCCCCGTCGCAAACCGCGTCGCAAACCGCGTCGATTCCCCTGGTTCTGGTGACGCAGGACGGTGCCGTGCGCACCCTCGCGCTGAACCGCCCGCAGGCGCTCAACAGCTTCACCACCGCGATGCACGGCGAGCTGCTGGCCGCGCTGGACGCCGCCGCAGCCGATGCCAGCGTGCGATGCCTGGTCATCACCGGCTCGGGGCGCGGCTTCTGCGCCGGCCAGGACCTGGGCGATCCGGCCGTCGCGCCGGTGAGGGTCGACGGCCAGCTCGCGCCGTCGGCCGAGCAGCCCGACATCGGCGACCTGATCGAGGCGACCTACCGGCCGCTGGCCTTGCGCATCCGCGCCATGCCGGTGCCGGTCGTCGCGGCGGTCAACGGCGTGGCCGCCGGGGCCGGCGCCAACCTCGCGCTTGGCTGCGATCTGACGGTGGCCGCGCGGTCGGCCAGCTTCATCCAGGCCTTCGCCAAGATCGCGCTGGTGCCCGATTGCGGCGGCACCTGGCTGCTGCCGCGCCTGACCACCCGCCAGCGTGCGCTGGGTCTGGCCATGCTGGGCGACAAGCTGACGGCGCAGCAGGCTGCCGACTGGGGCCTGATCTGGCAGTGCGTGGACGATGCCGAGTTCCCCGCTGCCGTCGCCGCGCTGGCGCAGCGCCTGGCCGCGATGCCGGTCAAGGCGCTGGTCGAGACCCGCGCCGCGCTCGACGCCGGAGCCGCGGCGGACCTGGATACGGCGCTCGCCAACGAGGCGCGCCTGCAGCGTCGCCTGGGTCGCGCGGCCGACTATGCCGAGGGCGTGGGCGCCTTCTTCGCCAAGCGCGCGCCGACCTTCACGGAGCGTTGAGATGACCCCCCAGCAGACCGCCGACCATGTGCGCGAGGGCATGTACGCCAACGACCGCGCCGCCCAGGCCCTCGGGCTGGCCATCACCGCGATCGCACCGGGCAGCGCCACGGTCGAGATGACGGTGCGCGCCGACATGCTCAATGGCTTTGCGACCTGCCACGGCGGCCTGGTCGCGACACTGGCCGACACCGCCTTCGCCTATGCCTGCAACGCGGCCAACGAGGCGACGGTGGCCTCGGGCTTCTCGATCGACATCGTCGCGCCTTCGCACGAGGGCGACCGCCTGACCGCGGTGGCGCGCGAGATCCAGCGGGCCGGCCGCACGGGGGTCTACGACATCGAGGTGCGCAACCAGAAGGGCGCGCTGATCGCGGTCTTCCGCGGCAAGTCCTACGCCATGAAGGGCCGCCAGACGGTGCCGCTCGCGGCCGACGCAGCGGCGACCTGAGCCGCCGCCCGCCCGGCTTCCCCGGCTTCCCCGCCTTCCAGGAGACTGACCCATGCCCGTCAAGCAACCCGCTCCCGGCGACCTCGAGCCGATCGAGACCGCCAGCCGCGACGAGCTGCAGGCCCTGCAGCTGCAGCGCCTCAGGAAGACGCTCGCCCATGCCTATGCCAACGTGCCGCATTACCGCGCCGCCTTCGATGCCAGGGGCGTCCACCCCGATGACCTGAAGACGCTGGCCGACCTGAGCAGGTTCCCCTTCACCGGCAAGGCCACGCTGCGCGACAACTATCCCTTCGGCCTGTTCGCGGTGCCGCGCGAGCAGGTGGTGCGCGTGCATGCCTCCTCGGGCACGACCGGAAAGCCGACCGTGGTGGGCTACACAAAGCAGGACATCGACCACTGGGCCGACCTGGTGGCGCGCTCGATCCGCGCGGCGGGCGGCCGGGCCGGCGACATCGTGCATGTGGCCTATGGCTACGGCCTCTTCACCGGCGGCCTGGGCGCGCACTACGGGGCCGAGCGGCTGGGCTGCACGGTCATCCCGATGTCGGGCGGCCAGACCGAGAAGCAGGTCCAGCTGATCACCGACTTCAGGCCCGACATCATCATGGTCACGCCCAGCTACATGCAAGTGATCGTCGAGGAGATGCGCCGCCAGGGCCTGGACCCGGCGGCCAGCTCGCTGAAGGTCGGCATCTTCGGTGCCGAGCCCTGGACCGAGGCGATGCGGCGCGAGATCGAGCGCACCGCCGGCATCGACGCGGTCGACATCTACGGCCTGTCCGAGGTGATGGGCCCGGGCGTGGCCAGCGAGTGCATCGAGTCCAAGGACGGCCCGGTGATCTGGGAAGACCACTTCTACCCCGAGATCATCGACCCCGAGACCGGCGAGGTCCTGCCCGAGGGTTCCGAGGGCGAGCTGGTCTTCACCACGCTGACCAAGGAAGCGCTGCCGGTGATCCGCTACCGCACCCGCGACCTGACGCGGCTGCTGCCGCCGACCTCGCGCAGCATGCGCCGCATCGGCAAGATCGTCGGCCGCAGCGACGACATGCTGATCATCCGCGGCGTCAACGTCTTCCCGACCCAGATCGAGGAGATCGTCCTGCAGCACGGCCAGCTGGCCGGCCAGTACCAGCTGATCGTCACGCGCGACGCGCACCTCGACGAGCTGGAGGTGCGCTGCGAGCGCCTGGTCGGCGCCTCGGAGCAGGTCTCGCAGGAGGCCGCCAGCTGGCTGCAGCAGCGCATCAAGACGCTGGTCGGCGTGACCGCCCGGGTGGTGGTCGGCGAGCCTGACAGCATCGAGCGCACCCTCGTCGGCAAGGCCCGTCGCGTGGTCGACAAGCGACCACGCGGCTGAGTCCGCCAGCCCACGCCCCGCACGAAACCGCCCGATGCCACGCGGCCGTTCTGCCACCTATGCCGACCAGCACGAGGCCATCCTCGCGCATGCGGCCGAGCTGTTCGCCGCGCGCGGCTATCCCGGCACCTCGATGAACGAGGTCGCCACCGCCTGCGGCCTGACCAAGCCGGCGCTCTACCACTACGTGCGCGACAAGGAAGCGCTGCTGCTGCAGATCTGCCAGCAGCACATCGCCCGGCTGCAGGCGCTGGTCGCCAGCGTGCAGGCCCAGGGCCTCGTCGGCGAGGCCCACCTGCGCGCGCTGATCCTGGCCTTCGTGCGGGCCTATGCCGATGCGCAGGGCGAGCACCGCGTGCTGACCGAGGACGTGCGCTTCCTCGGCGAGGCCGAGCGCGAGGTCGTGCTCGACGGCCAGCGCCGCGTCGTGGCCGCCTTCGCCGATGCGGTCGCCCAGGTCCGCCCGGCACTGGCCACCGCTGCGCTGCACAAGCCGCTGACCATGCTGCTGTTCGGCATGATCAACTGGATGTTCACCTGGCTGCACCCCGATGGGCCACTGACGCACGACGACATGGCCCCGGTCGTCGCCGACCTGTTCGTCGGTGGCCTGCAGGCGCTGCAGACACCGGCGCTGCAGGCGCTGCAGCCGTAGGCGTCGCCACTTCCTTCCCGCCCCCGAAACCTGACCGCGCAAACCACCCCAAGGAGACAAGACGATGATGATCCGACGCACCCTGATCGCCGCCGCCGCGCTGGCGTTCCTCGGCCTGAACGCGGCCGTCGCCCAGGCCCAGATCAAGGTCGGCGTGACGGTCTCGGCCACCGGCCCGGCAGCCTCGCTGGGCATTCCCGAGAAGAACACCATCGCGCTGATGCCGAGCAAGATCGGCGGCAAGACGGTCGAGTACATCGTGCTGGACGATGCCTCGGACACGACCAAGGCGGTGGCCAACACGCGTCGCCTGATCACCGAGGACAAGGTCGACATCGTGCTCGGCTCGACCACCACGCCGAACTCGCTGGCCATGATCGACGCCGTCGCCGAGGCCAAGGTGCCGATGATCTCGATGGCTGCCTCGGCCCGCATCGTCGAGCCGATGGACGACAAGAAGCGCTGGGTCTTCAAGACGCCGCAGAACGACATCATGATGTCGCTGGCGATCGCCGCCCACATGGCCGACAACGGCGTGCGCAAGGTCGGCTTCATCGGCTTTGCCGATGCCTACGGCGAAGGCTGGTTCAACGAGTTCAGCAAGGCCGCCGCGCTCAAGGGCATCCAGATCGTCGCCAACGAGCGCTATGCCCGCAACGACACCTCCGTGACCGCCCAGGTCCTGAAGCTGCAGGCCGCCAACCCGGACGCGGTGCTGATCGCCGGCTCCGGCACGCCGGCCGCGTTGCCGGCCAAGACGCTCAAGGAGCGCGGCTACGCCGGCAAGCAGTACCAGACCCACGGCGTGGCCAACAACGACTTCCTGCGCGTCGGCGGCAAGGACGTCGACGGCACCATCCTGCCCAGCGGCCCGGTGCTGGTGGCCGACCAGCTGCCCGCCAACCACCCGGTGCGCAAGAGCGCGCAGGCCTATGTCGCGGCCTACGAGGCGGCCAACGGCAAGGGCAGCGTCAGCACCTTCGGGGCCCATGCCTGGGACGCCGGCGCGCTGATGGCCGCCGCCGTGCCGGTCGCGCTGAAGAAGGCCCAGCCAGGCACGGCCGAGTTCCGCGCCGCGCTGCGCGACGCGCTGGAACAGGTCAAGGACCTGGCCGGCGCGCACGGCATCTTCAACATGTCGCCCGGCGACCACCTCGGCCTGGACCAGCGCGCCCGCGTGATGGTCAAGATCGAGAACGGCGCCTGGAAGCTCCAGCCCTGAGCGGTGGCCGCGATGCCCTTGCTGGAAGGCCGTTTCGAGAACCAGGCCCAGGTCGACGCGCAGTACAACCCGGCGCTGCGCATCGCCGACGCAGCCGCCGAGCTGCGTCACCACGCCGAACGCAGCGCGCTGGCGCGGCAGCAGCTCGAAGGCCGGCTGGGCGTGTCCTACGGACCGACGCGGGCCGAGAAGCTGGATGTCTTCCCGGCCCGGCAGCCGGGCTCGCCGGTCTTCGTCTTCATCCACGGCGGCTACTGGCGCGCGCTGTCGGCCGGCGACTTCAGCTACACCGCGCGGGGCCCGCACCGGCGCGGCCATGCGGCGGTGGTGCTGGACTACGCGCTGTGCCCGTGGGTCACGATCGACGAGATCGTGCGCCAGGTGCGGGCCGCGCTGGCCTGGGTCTGGCGCCATGCCGAGACCTTCAACGGCGACCGCGAGCGCATCGTGATCGCCGGCCACTCGGCCGGAGGCCAGCTCGGCGCGATGGCCCTGCACACCGACTGGGCCGGTGACTACGGCCTGCCGGTCGATCCCCTGCGGGCGGCCTGGCTGGCCAGCGGTCTCTACGAGCTGTCGCCGCTGCGCTGGAGCTACCTGCAGCCGCTGATCCAGCTGGACGACCGCACGATCGCCCGGCAGTCGCCGATGCACACGGTGCGGCCCTGCGCCACGCCGCTCAAGCTGGTCTGGGGCGACCTGGAAAGCGAGGAGTTCGCGCGCCAGTCGACCGAACACGCGGCGCGCTGGCAAGCGGCCGGCAACCGGGTCGAGGCCGAGGCGCTGGCCGGCCTGCACCACCATTCGGTCGTGCATGCCCTGGAGGACCCGGACAGCGCCGCCTGTGACTGGCTGGACCGCCAGGCGCGCGCCTGAAACCCGGGGAGGCCGACGGACACGGTCACGTCCGGGGCGGCCGCTGGCCCGCGCTCAGGCCACGCGCTCGATGTCGCCGATGCACCGGCGTCCCTGCGCGAGCCGTTCGGGCGGCCCGTGCCCGTCGCGACACCGCCGCGGTGCTTGCGGCACACTTCCGGCCGAGCTTCGATCCACCGCATCAAGGACCCCGCATGAACCCCGTCACCCTGGGCCGCAGCGAGCTGCGCGTCACCCCGATCTGCCTCGGCACCATGACCTTTGGCGAGCAGGTCGGCGAGGATCTGGCGCACCGCATCATGGACCGCGCGGTCGAGCGCGGCATCAACTTCCTCGACACCGCCGAGATGTACGCGGTGCCGCCCCGGCGCGAGACCTACGGCGCGACCGAGTCCATCATCGGCAACTGGCTGGCGGCCCGTCCGGGGCTGCGCGAGAAGCTGGTCATCGCCACCAAGGTGGCCGGCCCGTCGCGCGGCATGGACTGGATCCGCCATGGCAGCGCGGACCTGACGGCCGACGACATCGTGCAGGCCTGCGAGGCCAGCCTGCGCCGCCTGCGCACCGACGTGATCGACCTCTACCAGATCCACTGGCCGGTGCGCAACGTGCCGATGTTCGGCGCGCTCTACTTCGACCCATCGCGCGAGAAGGCCGGCGCCTCGGTGGAGGTGCAGCTCGAAGCCATGCAGCGCCTGGTGCAGGCCGGCAAGGTCCGCGCCATCGGCCTGAGCAACGAGACGCCGTGGGGCGTCAGCGAGTTCGTCCAGGTGGCCGAGCGGGCCGGCCTGCCGCGCGTCGCGACGGTTCAGAACCCGTACTGCCTGGTCAACCGCGTGGTCGACAACGGCCTGGACGAGGTGATGTGGCGCGAGCAGGTCTCGCTGCTGGCCTATTCGCCGCTGGGCTTTGGCCTGCTGACCGGCAAGTACGACGCGCTGGGGCTGGACGATCCGGACCGGCCGGGCCGGCTGGCGATCTTCGACAGCATGAAGAAGCAGCGCTGGGGCCGCGTCGAGGCGCTCGATGCAGCGCGCCGCTACAACGCGCTGGCACGGGCGCACGGCCTCACGCCGACGCAGCTCGCGCTGGCCTTCTGCTACCGGCGCTGGAGCGTGGCCAGCACCATCATCGGCGTGACCAGCGTGGCCCAGCTCGATGAGGACATCGACGCCTGGGACGTGCCGCTCGACGCCGCCGTCCTGGCCGAGATCGACGCGATCCGCTGGACCTTTCGAGATCCCGGCCAGTGAGCCGCGCCCCGGGCGCATGAACGACAACGGGCCCCCGCGGGGCCCGTTGTCCTGGGTGCCGACCGTGGCCGGTCGTCAGGGAGCGCGCAGGGGCTCGGCCTGCAGCGACGCGATCAGCTTCTTGACCTGGAAGCCCAGCTCGGTGCGGCCGTTGGACAGCACGAAGGTCGGCGTGCCGATCGCGCGGCGCTGCTCGAACTCGGCGCGGCAGGCCGTGTCGGTCTCGATGGTGCACATCTCGAACGGGATCTCGTGCTTCGTCAGCCAGGCGTGCGCGACCTCGCAGACCGTGCAGGTGTTGCTCGACAGCATGCGGATCGTGCCCGGCGCGGCGGCCAGGCTGCGCAGCGTGTCGGCACGCTGGATCTCCAGCACCTTGCGGGCGGCCTGTGCGCTGCCCCAGGACAGGCCGGCAACGAGCACGACGGCGATGAGCGGGTGGCGGCGCAGCCAGGTCGGGACGGTCGAGAGCTTCATGTGTGTGTCAATGCTTGCGGCGGTGGCCGCGATCCTTGTGGTGTCCGCCGGCCGGCGCACGGGGTGAGGACGCGGCGGCGGGGGCCGACTTCTGGCCCAGCTTGCTTTCGGTGCCGGCCATCAGCTTGGCGATGTTGGCCCGGTGACGCCAGACCAGCAGGCCGCTCATCAGCGTGATCGCCAGCGTGGCGCCCGACGGACCCCAGACCACAATGTGCACGATCGGCGCGGCCACGGAAGCCACCAGCGCCGCCAGCGACGAGTAGCGCGTGGCAAACGCCACACCGATCCAGATGGCCAGCACCGCCAGGCCCAGGCCGGCATGCAGGCCCAGCAGCACGCCCGCGGCGGTCGCCACGCCCTTGCCGCCCTGGAAGCGGAAGAACACCGGCCACAGGTGGCCCAGGAAGGCCGCCAGGCCGACCAGCGCGGCGGTGTTGTCGCGCAGGTTCCAGGGCGCGCCGAAGGCCAGCACCAGCAGCACCGGGATCAGGCCCTTGAGCAGGTCGAAGACCAGCGTCAGCACGGCCGCCTTCTTGTTGCCCGAGCGCAGCACGTTGGTCGCGCCGGGGTTGCCCGAGCCGTAGCTGCGCGGGTCGTTCAGGCCCATCACGCGGCTGACGATGACGGCGAAGGACAGCGAGCCGATCAGGTAGGCCGCGACGGTGACGGCAAGGGTGAGCAGGACAGTGGTCATGGGCGAGGTGTCTCGTTCTTGTGGGTCAGGTGAGGGGATGCGGATGTGGCTCAGGTGGCCGACGCGGGATCGATGGCCTCGACCGGGCGGGCCGCCAGCAGCGTCACCAGCACCTGCGGCGCGAGACCGACGAGGTAGCCGCGCCGACCGCCGTTGATGTAGATGACGGGCAGCGCCAGGATGCCCGCCTCGACATAGACCGGCACCACCTTGCGCAAGCCGAAGGGGCTGGTGCCGCCGACCTGGTAGCCGCTGTGGCGCTGGGCCACCTCGGGCGTGCAGGGCTCGACCTTCTTGGCGCCGATCTGGCGGGCCAGGTTCTTGGTGCTGACCTGCCGGTCGCCATGCATCAGCACGACCAGCGGCCGGGCGTCCTGGTCCTGCATGACCAGCGTCTTGACGACCGCATGCTCGGCCACGCCGAGCTGGCGGGCCGACTCGGCGGTGCCGCCGCGGTCGACGTAGTCGTAGGGGTGTTCGGTGAACGCGACGCCGGCCTGCCGCAGCATCTGCGTGGCCGGCGTCTCGCTCACGTGATGGCCCTTCTTCGCCATGCCGTCAGCCCTCCAGCCCGACGGTGGCCAGGTCACCCCGGCCGGCACGCACCAGCACCGGGTCGCCGCCGCAGAGGTCGACCACCGTGGTCGGCTCGGCCGGACAGGGGCCGGCGGCGACGATGACCTGCACCAGGCGCTCGTAGCGCTCGCGGATCTCGTCGCAGTCGTTGAGCGGCTCGGTCTCGCCGGTCGGGATCAGCGTGGTGCCCAGCAGCGGCTGGCCGAGCAGGTCGAGCAGGTCATGCGTGACGCGGTGGTCCGGCACGCGCAGGCCGATGGTGCGTCGCGAAGGGTGCGAGACCCGTCGCGGCACCTCCTTGGTCGCTTCGAGCAGGAAGGTGTAAGGGCCCGGCGTGGCGGCCTTGAGCAGCCGGAACTGGCGGTTGTCGACCTTGGCGTAGCTGGCCAGCTCCGACAGGTCGCGGCACAGCAGCGTCAGGTGGTGCTTGTCGTCGACGCCGCGAATGCGCCGCAGGTTGTCGGCGGCGGCCTTGTCGTCGAGGTGGCAGACCAGCGCGTAGCTGGAGTCCGTCGGGATGGCTGCGATGCCGCCGGCGGCGATGATGGCGACGGCCTGCTTGAGCAGGCGCGGCTGCGGGTTGTCAGGGTGGACGTCGAAGAACTGGGCCATCCCGCAATTGTCGCGCCGTGCCAGCGCACGGCGTTGCGTCGGCGCTTCAGTCGTCGACCGGGTCGTCGTTCAGCGCCGACGGCGGGCCCGAGCGGTGCCGGGTGTTGAGCCAGGCGGTGGTGCCGCCGCAGACGGCGATCACGCCCATGCCGATCCAGCCCCAGCGATCCGGCAGGTCGCCGAACAGCAGCCAGCCGAACAGCGCGGCGTTGGCGATCTGCACGTACATGAAGGGCACCAGCCGCGAGGCCGGCGCGCAGCCCAGCGCCAGGATCAGCAGCAGGTGGCCGCCGGTGCCAAGCAGGCCGATGAGGGCGATCAGCGCACAGGTCAGCGCGGAGGCGTGCAGCAGCAGGCCGTCGACGTCCAGCGGGCTGGCCAGCACCACCGGCAGCAGCAGCAGGGTGCCGACCAGGCCGGTGTAGAAGTGCGTGGTGTACGGGTTCTCCAGCGCGGCCAGCTTGCTGGTCAGCAACTGGAAGCTGGCATAGGTGACCGCGCCGCCCAGCGGCAGCAGCACGGCCCAGCCGAACAGGCTGCTGCCCGGACGCATGACGATCAGCGCACCGGCAAAGGCGCCCAGCACCAGGGACCAGCGCAGCACGCTCACCCGTTCCTTGAGCAGCCAGGCCGCCAGCAGCGTGACCAGCACCGGCGTGAGCATGTTGATCGCGGTGAACTCGGCCACCGGCATGTGCTGGACCGCGACGAAGCTGAAGGCCGAGGTCGCCAGCAGCAGCGCACCCCGGGCGGCCTGGAAGCGTGGATGCGCGGTGCGCATCGCGTCCGGTCCCTGGCGCAGCAGCCAGATCGCCATCACGCCAGCCTGGGTCGCATAGCGCAGCCACAGGATCAGCAGGACCGGCAGGAACCGGCCGGCGTGGCGGACCGCGTTGTCCATCGCCGCGAAGCACAACGTGGCGGCCAGCAGCAGCGAGATGCCCAGCCAGGGGCGCTGGCCAGGCCCGGTGACGGCGTTCAGACCGACTCCGGCCGGGCGATGCGCGCGTCCAGCGCTTCCCAGACCGGCGACAGGCTGCCGGGCAGCCAGGGCAGCTTGCCCAGGTCGATGCGGCTTTCGGTGGGCGAGTGGAAGTCGCTGCCGCGCGAGGCGACCAGGCCCAGTTCGAGCGCCAGGTCGGCGTACTTCTGGTATTCGGCCGTGGTGTGGCTGCCGGTGACGACCTCGACGCCACGCCCGCCATGGCCGATGAACTCGGTGAACAGCGCGTATTCCTCGGTCGGGCTGAAGCGGTAGCGGCCCGGGTGCGCGACCACCGCGATGCCGCCGGCCTCGGTGATCCAGCGCACCGCCTCGCCCAGCGCGGCCCAGCGGTGCGGCACGTAGCCGGGCTTGCCGTCGGTCAGGAAGCGGCGGAAGACCTCGGGCGTGTCCTGGCAGACGCCGGCCTCGACCAGGTAGCGGGCAAAGTGGGTGCGCGAGATCAGGTCCGGGTTGCCGACGAACTTCAGCGCGCCCTCGAAGGCGCCGGGGATGCCGACGGCGGCCAGGCCTGCGGCCATGTCGCGTGCGCGGGCCTCTCGGCCACCACGGGTCTTGCCCAGGCCTTCGACCAGCTGGGGATCTTCCGGATCGAAGCCCAGGCCGACGATGTGCACCGTCTCGCCGCAGAAGCTGACCGAGACCTCGACGCCGCTGAGCCAGGCGATCCCGGCGGCGCGGGCGGCGGCCCTGGCGCGCTGCTGGCCACCGATCTCGTCATGGTCCGTGAGGGCCCACAGTTCGACCCCGTTGGCGGCCGCGCGTGCGGCCAGGGCCTCGGGGCTCAGGGTGCCGTCGGAGACGGTCGAATGGCAGTGCAGGTCGGCGTTGAGGAAGCTCACCGCTCCATTGTAGGAAGGCCGCCTTCCGCACGTGCGGGTTCCCCCGCAGTGCCGGCCCGGGACGTGGGCCCTTCTGCCGCGTTCCGGCCCGTCGTGCCGGCCAGCGCGGGCAACCACTGGCGGGCTTCGGCGGCCGGACGTGGCTTGCTGAAGAAGTAGCCCTGGGCCGACTCGCAGCCCAGCTCGCGCAGGAAGTCCAGCTGTTCCTCGGTCTCGACGCCCTCGGCCACGACGGAGATGCCGAGGTTGCGGCCCATCGAGACCATGGTCTGGACCAGCTGCGCGTCGCTGACGTCACCGGGCAGGTCGCGCACGAAGCCGCGGTCGATCTTGAGCTTGGAGACCGGGAAGCGCTTGAGGTAGGCCAGCGACGAGTAGCCGGTGCCGAAGTCGTCGATCGCCAGCTGCACGCCCAACGAACGCAGCTTGTGCAGGAAGGCTTCGGCGCGCTCGCCCTGTTCCATCAGGCCGGACTCGGTGATCTCCAGCTCGAGCCGATCGGCCGGCAGGCCGCTGGCCTGCAACGCCGCGCGGATGCGTTCGTCGGTCTGGCCACGCCGGACCTCCAGCGGCGACAGGTTGATCGCGATGCGGCCGAAGTCCAGTCCCTCGTCCAGCCAGGCGCGGCCTTGCCGGCAGGCCTCCTGCGTGACCCAGGCGCCCAGCGCGGTGATCTGGCCGGTTTCTTCGAGCACGGGGATGAACTCGGCCGGGCCGACCGGCGGCAGGCCCGGCTGGTTCAGCCGCACCAGCGCCTCCAGCCCGATCAGGCGGCGATCGGCGATGCGGTAGAGCGGCTGGTACCAGAGCTCGAACTCGCGGTGTTCGAGTGCGCGGCGCAGGCGGGTGTCGAGCGCGAGCTTGTTCTGTGCCGCCGCCGTGAGGTTCTCGGTGTAGTAGCGGTAGGTCCCGCGGCCGGCACGCTTGGCCTGGTACATCGCCGCGTCGGCGTCGCGCACCAGCTCGCCGGCCTCGCGGGCGTCCTCGGGATAGACGCTGATGCCGATGCTGGACTGCACGTAGACGTCCTGCCCGGCGATGTGGAAGGGTGCCTCCAGCAGCTGCAGCAGTTCCTGCGCGACCTGGGCCGCGTCGGGCGCCTCGCGCAGCTGTTCCAGGATCAGGATGAACTCGTCGCCGCCGAGCCGTCCGAGCGTGTCCTCGCGCCGGGCCCGCGTCACCAGGCGCTGCGCGACCGCCTCCAGCAGCCGGTCGCCGGCGGCATGGCCGAGGCTGTCGTTGACGGTCTTGAAGTTGTCCAGGTCGATGAACAGCACCGCGACTCGGCGCTGCGAGCGCTCCGCCGCCGCGATGGCGTGGTCGAGCCGGTTGAGCACCAGCAGGCGGTTCGGCAGCTGGGTCAGCGGGTCGAAGTGGGCCAGGTGCTGGAGCTGGGCCTCGGCCTGCTTCTGCGCCGTGATGTCGGTGAAGACGGTGACGTAGTGGGTCGGCTCGCCGGCATCGTTGCGCACCGTGCTGATCGAGGTCCACTGGGTGTAGAGCTCGCCGTTCTTGCGTCGGTTCTGGATCTCGCCCTGCCAGCGGCCCTGCGTCAGCAGGCTTTCCCACAGGGCCGAGAAGAAGGCCGGGTCGTGCCGTCCGGAGGTCAGCAGCTTGGGCGACTGGCCGGCCACGTCCGACTCGGTGTAGCCGGTGATCTCGGTGTAGGCGCGGTTGACCGAGACGATGCGCGGGCGCAGGTCGGTCACCATGACGCCGTCCTGCGTGCTCTCCAGCGCGGCCGCGTGCAGCCGCACGCGGGCCAGCGATTCCTGCAGGCGCGCGTCGCGGCTGAGCCGGACCAGGGCATGCGACAGGTCCATGCCCAGCTCGCGCACCACCTCCAGCTGGTCGGGGTCGTCGCCATCGAGCCTCGGGCCGACCAGCATCAGCACCGCGACCACCGCATCGGCGTTGCGCACCGGCATCGCCAGCAGGTCCAGCGCCTCGCCGGACGGCGTGCGCACGCTGCCCGGCCGCCACTGCGACAGGCCGGTCAGCAGCGCCTGGGCCAGTGCGGCCGCATGGCTGTGCGTGGCCGGGGGCAGCGAGGCCTCGCACAGCGGCAGCAGTTCGACCTCGCCGTGCTGCGAGCGCAGCCGGGGCGGCCGGCTGGCGCTGCTGCCGGCCTCGACCAGCCAGGCCAGCTTCAGCCCGGCTTCGCTGACGGCCACGCGGGTGACGCGGTCGAACAGCTCATGGGCCGAGCGGGCCCAGACGATCGCCTGGTCGACCTGGCTCTTCAAGCGGTGCAGGCGGCTGCGGTCCTGTTCGCGCTGGTCGGCGGCCTGGACGGCCAGGCGACGATCTTCGCCGTCCAGGACCCCATCGGGATCGGCCGGCGCATCGCCTGCAGACCTCGGCGACGTCGCGGCCGATGGGCCGTCGGCTGCCGGATGGGACCGGTCCGGCGAGGGCGTTGGGGACAGCCGATCGAGGCGCTCACCGGGCGCCGGCGCGACCGCGTCGTCTCTGCCCGCACGCCGGAGCGCCAGGTGCCAGACCAGCAGCCCCGACACCAGCGCGGACAGCAGCAGCACGAGGCTGGTCTGGCGTTGCCGCGCGGCGACGGTGCGCGCCATCAGCAGGTGCTCGGTCCGCTCCAGCTCCATCGCCATGGCCGTCAGCTCGCGCTGGTTGGCCAGCAACTGCAGACCGGGCAACCAGTCGGTCGGACCCTGCACGAGCTGGCTGCGCAGCTGCTGCACGCCATCGCGGAAGCGCCGTGCCGCCGCCGCGACGGCATGGGCGGTGTGTGCGTCGAGCGCCAGGGATTCGGCCACGCGCTGCCAGGTGTCGAGCATCACCAGTGCGGTCTGCAGCTCGGCCACTGGCAGGCCACGCGCGCTCTCCTGCCGATCCGGCCGGTTGACACCGGCGTCGACGATGTCGTGTGCTTCCAGGGCCGGCGCGGCGTCTGCCGATGCGGCCAAGGGCGGCGCCGCCAGGACCGCCGGCCCGGCCGACGGCGAGCCGTGCGCGACGAAGTTCTCGCGCATCTGGCTGTGCGCCTGTTCGAGGTGGCGCAGCGTCTCGCCGAGCGCGTCCTCCAGCAGGTGCATGCGCTCGAAATGGCGGCTCCAGGCGTGGTGGGTCCAGGCAATCCCGCCCAGCCCGACCAGCACGCTGGCCAGCACCAGCGGCAGCAGGGGCAGGCTGGCAACCCAGGTCGACAGTCGACGGGTCCAGCGCCGGCGCGGCCGGGGAGGCTGGCTCACGGCTGGCTCCCGGCACGTTCCTGGCCATCACCCGCCGCGCGCAGATCGCGCAGGCCGATGGCCTGGGCCTTGGCGGGCGCGTCGACGTGGCGGGCGGCGGCCTCGACTTCCTCCTGGGTGTAGCCCAGCCGCTGCACCAGCTTCAGGTGCGACGGGCTGCCCAGGTAGCGGCCCAGCGCGGCATCGAAGGCCGGCAGGCGCGGGTCGCCTTGCCGCCAGGCGAAGGCGCTCAGGCCGGGCTCCGCGTCGTCGCCCAGGTCGGTCGGCACGATCAGTTCGACATCGGCGTTCTGGCGGGCCAGGTGGCGCAGCGACGGGGCCGACAGCGCGAAGGCCGCGACGGTGCCGTTGCGCAGCAGTGCGAGCGCGTCCTGCGGTTCGGCCACCCGCACCAGCCGGTGCGCCGCGATGCCGTGGCGGCGGGCCTGGCGCGACTCGGCCGCGCCTTCGAGCACCGCCAGCTTCAGGTCGCTGTCGCCGGACCAGTCCGACAGCGCGTGGACCCGCTGCGGGTTGCCGCGCGCGACCAGCAGCGCCGTGCCCACGGCCAGCGTCGGCCGGCTGAAGGCCACGCGGCGGCTGCGTTCGGGGGTGATGAACAGGCCGGCGGCGATGACGTCGATCCGGCCCAATTCGAGCTGGTGGATCAGGCGCGCGAAGGGCACCCGGACCCAGACCGGCTCCGGCTCGCCGATCGAGCGCAGCGTGGCCCGCAGCACCTCGGCCGACTCGCCGCCGACGCGGCCTTGCGCGTCCAGTTCGACATAGGGCGGCTCGACGGCATAGCCGACCCGCAGCGGCAGGTCGTGCACGCTGTCCTCGGCATCGGTGCGGGTCTGCCAGATCAGGCCGAGCGCCAGCAAGGTGCTCGCGACCAGCAACAGTCCCAGCCATGTGACCGGCCTCTTCAACATCCCTGAATCCATCGCTGCGGCCCGTGTCCGGCTGACATGTCCTTGTAGGTCCGGAGATTGTGGTGGACCGGATGCTGTCGATGGTTCAGCGACTGTGCCCGACCGGGGATATTGCGCACCGCAGGCCCGCTTGAGAACTGTATATTCATACAGTCATGATCTGACTGGAGCGTCCGATGACGCGCGACGTTTGTGTGCCTGATCCCGCCCCCGACGAACAGGGGCGCGCCGATGGGCTTGATGCGATCGGCCAGCCGACACCGCTGCCGATTCCCCAGCCGCTGGTCCGTGGCCGTGGCACCGGCTGGCGCATCGCCCACCGCTTCGAGACCGACCGCCGCGAGCGTACCGACGACGGCTGGCCGGGCGAGGCAGAGGCGGCGCCGGCCGACGCCGGCGACGGGCCGCAGCGCGGCCCCGCGACCAGCGTGCGCTTCGAGCAGGCCGGCCGCATCCTCAGCCGCAACGACTCGCCCGACGTGCCCTTCGACCTGGCGATCAACCCCTACCGCGGCTGCGAGCACGGTTGCATCTACTGCTATGCCCGGCCGACGCACAGCTACCTGAACCTGTCGCCCGGCCTGGACTTCGAGACCCGGCTGGTCGCCAAGGTCAACGCGGCCGAGCGATTGCGCGCCGAGCTGGCGCGACCGGGCTACCGGCCCAGCCCGATCAACATCGGCTCGGCCACCGACGCCTACCAGCCCATCGAACGCTCGCAGCGGCTGACGCGTGCGCTGCTGGAGGTGCTCGACGAGACCCGGCATCCGGCCACCCTGGTCACCAAGTCCGGCGGCATCGTGCGCGACCTCGACCTGCTCGCGCGCATGGCGGCGCGCCAGCAGGTGCTGGTGTTCGTCAGCGTGACCTCGCTGGACGCACGCCTGTCGGCCCGGCTGGAGCCGCGCGCGGCGGCCCCGGCGCGGCGGCTGGCCGCCATCCGGGCGCTGGCCGACGCGGGCGTGTGGGTCGGCGTCAACGTCGCGCCGCTGATCCCTTTCGTCAACGAGCCCGAGATCGAACGCATCCTCGAAGCCGCCGCCGAGGCCGGCGCGCGCAGCGCCCACTGGACCGTGGTGCGGCTGCCCTGGGAGGTCGCGCCGCTGTTCCGCGACTGGCTGCAGGCGCATTTCCCGGACCGTGCCGATCGCGTCATGGCCCGCATCCGCGACATGAGGGGCGGGCGCGACTACGAGGCCGATTTCGCCACCCGCATGAAGGGCCAGGGCGCCTGGGCGGCGCTGTTGCGCCAGCGGGTCGAGAAGGGTGCCGCGCGGGTCGGCCTGGTGCGGCAGACGCCGGTGCTGGACGTCAGCGCCTTCGTGCCGCCGCCGAAACCCGTGACGAGGCCCCTGACGCAGCGCGTCGAAGCCACGGCAGGTGACGCAACGGGCCACGCTGGCGGGGGGCGGGACGATCCGCAGCATGAACTGTTCTGAGCCCGGCGATCAGGCTGCGGAGGCCGTCGGCGGCGCACCCAGGCCGTCGGCGTCGCCTGCATCGTTGACCGCATCCAGCCGGGTCCGGCCGGCCGACGACTCGACCTTGACGACCCGATCCAGCCGCAAGGCCAGGCCGCCCGGGCTGCGGCCGTTGTCGTTCAGGCTGATGCGCGTGCCCTTGGCGCAGTGCTGCTCCAGCATGCCTTCGACCTCGGCGCGCAACTCGGCATGGTCCGGGATGCGGCTCTCGTAGCGCTGCAGCACCTTCGCGGCCAGCTCCAGCAGCTTGGCGTTGAGCGTCTTGCGACCCTGGCCGATGAGGGTGCGCACGGCGGCATCGGGCGCGCCCTTGATGCTGTGGTTCATGGCCTGCTCGGCAGCGGTCGTGATCGCCTGATAGGCCGCGGCGATCAGGCCCTGGGTGGTCTCGTCGCCCCGTGTGGCCGCCGTCAGCAGGTCGACCGCCGCCTTCGAGACGCAGAAGCGCAGCGCGATGTCGCGGAACCAGTCCTCGGCCTGCGGCAGCTGCACCTCGGTGCGGCCCAGCAGCGAGAGCAGCGCGATCAGGTTGGTGGCGGCCTCGAAGTCGAAGTCCTCGTCGCGGATCTCGCCCGCCAGGTCACGGATGCGCTCGACCACCACGCCGATGCGGCGCTCGCCGAGGGCGCGCAGCACGTTGAGCATGTCGCGCATGCGGGTGAGCCGGCGGCTGTCCGGGTTCTTCTCGACCAGGTGATCGAGGTTGCCCGCGACGCGCTGGAAGGCCCTCGGGTCGGACGAGTCGAAGCGCATCAGCGCCAGCAGCAGCAGCGACTCGGCGTCGAACATCTTGCTCGACAGGCCGGTCACCATCGCGCGCTCCAGCGCCTTCATCGCCTCGGGCCATTCGCCGACGAAGAATCCCAGCGTGCCGAGCTTCTGCAGCCGCGTGATGCTGGCCGGCGTGATCTCGCAGGCGCGCCGGTAGGTGGCCAGCGCCTGGCCCAGGTCGCCCTGTTCGACCTGCACCCGGCCCATCACGTCGTAGGCATCGGCGAAGCCGGTGTTGGCGCTGATCAGGTTCTCCAGCGTGCGGCGGGCCTGGTGCGGCGTGCCGCCTTCCATCTCGGCGCGGGCGATGCCCAGGCGCGCCCAGGGCAGGGCGCGGGTCGCGCGGATGGCCTCGAAGACCGCGCGCGCGTCGTCATGCCGGTTCAACCGCAGCAGCAGCTCCGCGCCGATGCGCGCGGCGTAGAGCCAGAACTCGCCGCGCGAGTCGAAGCGGGCCATGCAGTGCACGGTGGCGTCGTCCAGCCGGCCCTGCTCGATGGCGTCGAAGATGGGCTTGAGCACGCGCTTGCGGTGGCGCGCCTGGCGCACCCGCTCGCGCAGCGCCTCGGCGTTGTGCGGCTTGAGCAGGTAGCTGTCCAGCGCCGATTCGGCCGCCTCGGCGACCTTGGCGTAGGTGGCCTCGCCGGTGACCATGACGAACACGGTCGAGAACGGCAGCAGCTGCGAGCGGCGCAGCTCGTCGAGCAGCTCCTGCCCGTTCATGGCCTGCTGGTCGAAGTACTGCTCGCAGATCACCACGTCGTACATGCGGTGTTCCAGCAGCCGCCGGGCGTCGACCGTGCGGGCGCACTGGTTGACCACGCCGACGCCCATCTCGCGCAGCATGCCCACCAGCGTGCTGCGAGACGTCACGTTGGCGTCGACGACGAGGGCTCGGCAGGTCTGCAGGTCGGGATCGGCTCTTGTCATGTCGGGCGATGCGGCTGGTTGGGCGGACAAGGCGTCCCCGTGTCGGGACGTCGTTCAGGCCCTTGCGAGATCGGCCGCGGAATTGCCGACTTGAGCGCCGGGCATGAAAAAGGCCGCACGAGGCGGCCTTCTGCACGGTGGGCTGCCGGGGCGGACCCCGGCGCGGGCTCACTTGAACAGGTCCTTGACCCGGTCGGTCCAGCTCTTGGCGTTGGGCGAATGCTTGTCGCCGCCCTTGCGGAAGGAGTCGTCGAGCTCCTTGAGCAGCTTGCGCTGGTGCTCGGTCAGCTTGACCGGCGTCTCCACCGAGATGTGGCAGTACAGGTCGCCCGGGTAGCTCGAGCGGATGCCCTTGATGCCCTTGCCGCGCAGGCGGAAGGTCTTGCCATGCTGGGTCCCCTCGGGCAGCTCGATCTCGGCCGAGCCATTGAGCGTCGGCACCTCGATGCTGCCGCCCAGCGCCACCGTCGTCAGCGGCACCGGCACGGTGCAGTGCAGGTCGTCGCCGTCGCGCTCGAAGATCTCGTGCTGCTTGATGCGGATCTCGACGTACAGGTCGCCGGCCGGACCGCCGTGCGTGCCCGGCTCGCCGTGGCCGCGCAGGGCGATGCGCTGGCCCTCGTTGATGCCGGCGGGGATCTTCACCTCCAGCGTCTTCTGCTTCTTGAGCTTGCCCGCGCCGTTGCAGGTGGTGCAGGGGTCCGGGATGATCTTGCCGCTGCCGTGGCAGTGCGGGCAGGTCTGCTGGATGCTGAAGAAGCCCTGGCGCATGTGGACGGTGCCCGAGCCGTGGCAGGTCGTGCAGGTCTTGGCGCTGGTGCCGGGCTTGGCACCGCTGCCGTGGCAGGTGTCGCACTCTTCCCAGGTGGGGATGCGGATCTGGCTTTCCTTGCCGTGGGCCGCTTCCTCGAGCGTGATCTCCATCGCGTAGGACAGGTCCGCGCCGCGGTAGACCTGCTGGCCGCCACGACGGCCGCCGCCGCCCTGCTGGCCGAAGATGTCGCCGAAGATGTCCCCGAAGGCCTCGGCGAAGCCGCCATAGCCTTCCTGGCCCGGCCGGAAGCCCGCGCCGCCCGCATTCGGGTCGACGCCGGCATGGCCGAACTGGTCGTAGGCCTGGCGCTTCTGCGCGTCCGAGAGCATCTCGTAGGCCTCCTTGACCTCCTTGAACTTCTCCTCGGCTTCCTTGGCCCCGTCGCCCTGGTTGCGGTCGGGGTGGAACTTCATGGCCAGCTTGCGGTAGGCCTTCTTGATCTCGTCCTCGGTGGCGTTCTTGGCCAATCCGAGAACCTCGTAGTAGTCGCGCTTTGCCATGGGCGTGCTGCCTGCTGGTCGCCACGGGCCGGGGGCCGGCGCCGAGCTTGTCGTCGATGGTGGATGCGGGAACGCCGCGCCGGGTCGCAGAACGGTCTGCGGCCCTGACGCGGCGGTGCTTCAGGACGGCCTTGCGGCCGTCTCGGGCCGGGCCGGAATCAGCCCTTCTTGACTTCCTTGAACTCGGCGTCGACCACGTCGGCGTCATCGGCCTTGGCAGAGCCGCTGGCCGCGCCCGGAGCCTGGCCCTCGGCTGCGCCGCCGGCCGCCGCCTGCTGGGCCTGCATGTCGGCATAGACCTTCTCGCCGAGCTTCTGGCTGGCCGTCATCAGCGCGTTGGTGCGCGACTCGATGGCGTCCTTGTCCTCGCCCTTCAGGACCTCTTCCAGTTCCTTGATGGCCAGCTCGATCTTGTCCTTTTCGCCGGCCTCAAGCTTGTCGCCGTGCTCGGTCAGCGACTTGCGCACCGAGTGCACCATCGCGTCACCCTGGTTGCGGGCCTGGATGACCTCGAGCTTCTTCTTGTCCTCGGCCGCATTGGCCTCGGCATCGCGCACCATCTTCTGGATCTCGTCCTCGGACAGGCCCGAGTTCGCCTTGATGGTGATCTTGTTTTCCTTGCCGGTCGCCTTGTCCTTGGCGCCGACGTGCAGGATGCCGTTGGCGTCGATGTCGAAGGTCACCTCGATCTGCGGCGTGCCACGCGCAGCCGGCGGGATGCCCTCGAGGTTGAACTCGCCCAGGCTCTTGTTGCCGGCGGCCATCTCGCGCTCGCCCTGGTAGACCTTGATCGTCACGGCCGGCTGGTTGTCGTCGGCCGTCGAGAAGGTCTGCGAGAACTTGGTCGGGATGGTCGTGTTCTTGGCGATCATCTTGGTCATCACGCCGCCCAGGGTCTCGATGCCCAGGCTCAGCGGGGTGACGTCGAGCAGCAGCACGTCCTTGCGCTCGCCGCCCAGGACCTGGCCCTGGATGGCGGCGCCGACGGCCACGGCCTCATCGGGGTTGACGTCCTTGCGCGGCTCCTTGCCGAAGAACTCCTTGACCTTGTCCTGCACCTTGGGCATGCGGGTCATGCCGCCGACCAGGATGACGTCGTCGATCTGGCTGGCGCTGACGCCGGCATCCTTCATCGCGGTGCGGCAGGGCGCGATCGTGCGCTCGATCAGCTCCTCGACCAGCGACTCCAGCTTGGCCCGGTTGAGCTTGACGTTGAGGTGCTTCGGGCCGGTTGCGTCGGCCGTGATGTAGGGCAGGTTGACGTCGGTCGAGGCCGACGACGACAGCTCGATCTTGGCCTTCTCGGCGGCTTCCTTCAGGCGCTGCAGGGCCAGCACGTCCTTGGTCAGGTCGACGCCCTGTTCCTTCTTGAACTCGCCGATGATGAAGTCGATGATGCGCTGGTCGAAGTCCTCGCCGCCCAGGAAGGTGTCGCCGTTGGTCGACAGCACCTCGAACTGCATCTCGCCGTCGACGTCCGCGATCTCGATGATCGAGATGTCGAAGGTGCCGCCGCCCAGGTCATAGACGGCGATCTTGCGGTCGCCCTTGCCGTGCTTGTCCAGGCCGAAGGCAAGGGCCGCGGCGGTCGGCTCGTTGATGATGCGCTTGACGTCCAGACCGGCGATGCGGCCGGCGTCCTTGGTGGCCTGGCGCTGGCTGTCGTTGAAGTAGGCCGGCACCGTGATGACGGCCTCGGTCACTTCCTCGCCGAGGTAGTCCTCGGCGGTCTTCTTCATCTTGCGCAGGACCTCGGCGCTGATCTGCGGCGGCGCGAGCTTCTTGCCGCGCACCTCGATCCAGGCGTCGCCGTTGTCGGCTGCCGAGATCTTGTAGGGCATCAGGTCGATGTCCTTCTGCACTTCCTTCTCGGTGAACTTGCGGCCGATCAGGCGCTTGGCGGCGTAGACCGTGTTCTTCGGGTTGGTCACCGCCTGGCGCTTGGCCGAAGCACCGACGAGGATCTCGCCGTCCTCCTGGTACGCGATGATCGAAGGCGTCGTGCGCGCGCCTTCGCTGTTCTCGATCACCTTGGTGCTGTTGCCTTCCATGATGGCCACGCAGCTGTTGGTGGTGCCGAGGTCGATGCCGATGATCTTGCCCATGTGAGTTCTCCGGGAATGCGTTGCGTTGTCGTTGATCTGTGGCTGGCGCCGGGTCTTTCAAGGGGTCTGCCGCCGAACCTGTCGCGCGGCCTCCGGGGCCTTGCGCTGCATCAGCTTCGGGGCGACCGCCCGGCGGCGGGCCTTATTTCGGTGCCGCCACCGTCACCAGCGCCGGACGCAGCACGCGCTCGGCGATCGTGTAGCCCTTCTGCAGGACGGCCACGACGGTGTTGGCCTCCTGCTCGGCCGGCACCATGCTGATGGCCTGGTGCTGGTGCGGGTCGAACTTCGTGCCGGCCGGCGGATTGACCTCCAGCACCTTGTTGCGCTCGAGCGCCTGGCCCAGCTGGCGCAGCGTCGCGTGCACGCCTTCGAGCATCTGCTCGGGCGTGCCCTGGCCGCTCAGGTGGGTCGCGATGGCGGCCTCCAGGCTGTCCTTGACCGGCAGCAGGCTGTCGGCGAAGGACTCCAGCGCGAACTTGCGCGCCTTGGCGATCTCGTCCTCGGCGCGGCGGCGGGTGTTGTCGGCCTCGGCCTTGGCGCGCAGGTAGGCGTCGGCCAGATCGGCGTTCTTGGCTTCCAGCTCGGCGATCCGGGCAAGCGGATCGTCGATGTTCTCGTGGCTCTGGCCCTGTGACTCGACGGCCTGGGCGCTGGGATCTTCTGCGTGCGGATGGGTCATGGTGGGGTGAAGGAAAGGTCGTCCTGGAAGGCGTTCCGTCGCCAACTGGCGTTGAAGCCCTTGAATTCAAGAGGGTCGTCATCGCTGATTCATGCAACGGTCGGCGTTACATTCGACGCGAGCGCAGATGGGAAAAATTCGCTACACTACTGGGAAATTATCCCATTGCAGGCGTTTCCAACCGTCGAGCCGAACAGCAGTCTATGAGCGAACTTCCCGGAAGTGACACCGGCGACCTGGTCGGCCACGACCCCCGGGCCCAGCAGGCCCTGGATGGCGCCGCCGTCATGCTCCGCCCCGTGGTGCGCTGGCTGTTGCGCCACGGCGTTCACTACGGCGCGCTGACGCAGATGCTCAAGCAGGTCTTCCTGGCGGAGGCTCGCAGCGAACTGCAGCGCAAGGGCACCAAGGTGACCGATTCGGCGCTCAGCGTGCTGTCGGGCGTGCACCGCAAGGACGTCCGTGCGCTGTCGAGCCAGACCTTGCCGACCGCGCCGCTGGTGCCGACACCCGCATCGGTTCTTTTCACCCGCTGGGTGACCGACACCCGCTACCGCGACCCGCAGACCCGCAAGGTGGTGACCTGCCTGCCCCGTCACGGCGATGTGCCGAGCTTCGAGGCGCTGGCGCGCGAGACCTCCAGTGACGTGCATCCGCGCACCTTGCTGGAGGAGTTGCAGCGCCTGGGCGTGGTGACGGTGGAGGGCGAGCAGGTCTGCCTGAGCACCGAACGCTTCGTCAGCCGGCCCGAGGACGAGAGTGCCGCGCAGACGCTGGCGGTCAACGCGTCCGACCACATCGCCGCAGCCGTGCACAACCTGGCCGCCGGCCAGCAGGGCTTCAAGTTCCTGGAACAGAGCGTCTACGCCAACGGCCTGAGCGAGGACTCGGGCCTGAAGCTCGCGGCCGTCGCCCGTGACCTCTGGGCCCCCGCATTCGATGGGATGGTGGCCGCCGCGACCGAGTGCGTGCGGTCCGACAATGCCCGGGAAGATACGCCCTACCGCATGCGCTTCGGCGTGTATTACTACCATGAGCCGGTGCCGCCCAAGGGCTCGCCCGGCAAGCCGGACGGCTCGTCCCGGCCGGGCTGAGCGCATCGCTCGAGCCGGCTCGTCCGCCCAGGTCCCACGGAGCTTCCCATGTCAGACCGTCACGGTCCGTTGTCCATCGCTGCCGCACAGGCGCCCCTCTCGAGTCCTCGCGCGAGCGCTCTGCGTGCCTGGCAGCTGGGCCTTGCGGCGCTCGCGCTGGCGGTCGTCTCGGCCTGCGGCGGAGGTGGTGGCGGTGACGGGGTCGGCTCCAACGGAACCGGCGTGTCGAGCGGCACGGTGTACGGGTTCGGCAGCGTGATCGTGGACGGTGTCAGGTTCGATGACAGCGATGCGCTGGTCCAGGTGCTGGAAGGCCCCGATGCGTCGGAGGCACCCGTCCTGACCGAGGTGAAGCTGGGCCACCGCACCCTGATCGAGGCTTCCGGCGTGATCGACGAGAACGGTGGCAAGGCGACCCGCATCGAGGTCGAGCCGACGCTGATCGGTGTGGTCGAGGCCGGGGGGATCAACGGCCAAGGGCAGTTCACGGTGCTGGGTCAGACGGTGCAGATCGTGCCGGCATCCACTGTCCAGTCGGCGACCTTGCTGATCGATACCCCGGCAGTGGGCGACCTCGTGGAGGTTCATGCCACGCGCAGCGGCTCGGGCGCCTCGTTGCGCTACAGCGCCACCCGGATCGAGAAGCGCGTGGCACCTGCTGCGCGGACCGACTTCATTCGGCTCACCGGCATCACGGAAAACGCGAGCACGTCGTCCTTCAACATCGGTGGCGTGAGGGTGAACTACACCGGCTCGCCGGTCGGCAGCGGCCAGCTGGTGACCGTCTTCGCCGGAAGCGACGGCTACAACGCAGCTGGCAAGGTCTTGACGGCACGGGCGGTGCGCGTCAGGGCGCTGGTCAGTGCGGTCAATCGCGACGACTACGAAGGCGGCGTGATCGGCAGCGTGTCGGGCAACGAGCTCCAGATTGACGGCTTGCGTGTCAACGTGGCCAATGCCGAGAAGAAGCCCAGCGACTATGTCGCCGCGGTCGGCGATTACGTCCGGGTCAAGGGCCGCTTCTCCGGCGGTGTCTTCGTCGCGACCGAACTGCGCAACCGACGCGGCGACGTGGACAGCCTGGCCGAGTTGACCGGGTCGATCGCCCGCCTGCAGAAGAACGGATCGATCATCACCGGCTTCTCGGTTCGAGACACGGCCGTGACGGTGACGGCTGGCACGACCACGCTCTCGGGGGACTGCGCCAATGCCACCAATGGCACCTTCGTCGAGGTGAAGGGCCGCGTGATCGCGTCGGGTCTGCAGGCCACCAGGGTCGACTGCAAGAGCCTCGAGACGGTGGGTGCGGTGGTCGAGCGCAAGGGCTACGTCAAGAACCTCAACACGACGGCGAACACCTTCGACGTGGTCGCGACCCTGGGTGGCACCGACACGGTGGCCCGCGTGCGCTATCAGCCGGATCGAACCTACTTCCGCTCGATCGACCGGACCGATCCGAACTCATGGAAGGACGGCATCCTGGTGGAGGTGGAAGGGCCGCTGTCCTCCGACCCCGCCGCAGCGGTGGCGTCCTTCGACAAGACCACCAAGGTCAAGTTGGAGACCGAGTCGCCTTGACGGTCTGGCGCGTGAGACGCGCCTCATCAGGCCGTTGAGCAAGGGGCTGGGCAACGGTGCGTTGCTCAGCCCTTGTCGCTTTCATCGTCCAGCGACACGCTCCACCGCTGCCACGCCACCAGCTGGCGCCGGTCCGACTTGGTCGGCCGGCCCTGCTCGATGCTCTGCGCCGGATCGGCCTGGTAGGGGCGGGCGGCTGTCCAGGCGGCGATGGCCGCGCGGCTTTCCTCGGTTTCCTCGTAGAGCTGCTGGGCCACCGGCGCCGGGCCTCGGGTCTCGGACAGGCCCTTGACCACGATGCGGCGTGCCAGCGGGCAGTCGCCCTGGCGCACCGCCAGGGTGTCGCCCACGCGCACCGTGCGGCTGGCCTTGGCGAGCTGATCGTTGACCATCACGCGGCCCTTCTCGATCGCCTCGCCCGCCACGCTGCGGGTCTTGTAGAAGCGCGCGGCCCAGAGCCACTTGTCGAGCCGCACGCCGGCGCTGTCCTGGGTCCGCGCGGCCTCGGCGGCGCGCTGGGCGGTGGCCTGGTGGGACTTCATCGTCGCTCCTGTCGGGGCAGATGCCGGGGGCGCGGCCGTTCGGTCAGGCCTTCGCGCCCATCGCCAGCGCCTGCAGCCGCTGGCCTTCCAGCTCGGCCGGACGCGGCTGCTGCTCGCGTCGCGTCGGCCAGCCGGCCACGTGGCGCTGGACGATGTCGACCAGCGCTCGGATCCATGCCGGATGGTCGTTCAGGCAGGGGATGTGGTCGTAGCGCTGGCCGCCGGCCTGCAGGAAGTCGTGGCGACCCTCGATGGCGATTTCCTCCAGCGTCTCCAGGCAGTCGGCCGGGAAGCCGGGGCAGAAGACCTGCAGGTGCTTGACGCCACGCTTGGCCAGCGCCTTGAGCGTCGCCTCGGTGTACGGCTCCAGCCACTTGGCCTTGCCGAAGCGGCTCTGGAAGCTCAGGCTCATCTGGTCCTTGTTGAGGCCCAGTCGCTCGCGCAGCAGCCGGCCGGTCTTCAGGCACTGGCAGTGGTACGGGTCGCCCAGGTGCAGCGTGCGCTCGGGCACGCCGTGGAAGCTCAGCAGCAGGTGGTCGCCGCGGCCCTCGCGCTGCCAGAACTCGGTCACGCGTGCGGCCAGCGCGTCGATGTAGGCCGCGTCGTCGTGGTGCTGCTTGACGAAGCGGATCTCGGGCAGGTTGCGCTGCGTCGCGCACCAGTCGCTCAGGCCGTCCCAGACGCTGGCGGTGGTCGTGCCCGAGTACTGCGGGTACATCGGCAGCACCAGGATGCGGTCGCAGCCCTGCTGCTTGAGCTGGTCGAGCGCGCCGGCCATGTCGGGCCGGCCGTAGCGCATGGCCCAGGACACCACGACCTGTTCGCCGCGCTCGCCGAGGTAGCCCTGCAGCAGCGTGGCCTGCTTGCGGGTCCAGACCGCCAGCGGCGAGCCTTCGGGCGTCCAGACGCTGGCGTACTTGGCGGCCGACTTGGCCGGGCGCACGCGCAGGATGATTCCGTGCAGGATGGGCAGCCAGAGCGCCCGCGGGATCTCGACCACGCGTGGGTCGGACAGGAATTCGGCCAGGTAGCGCCGCACCGCGTCCGTCTGCGGGGCATCGGGCGTGCCGAGGTTGACGAGCAGCACGCCGACGCGCGGGGCGCTGCCGTGCTGGAAAGTGGGTTCGGTGGCATAGGACATGGCGCGCGGATTCTCGCCGAGCGTCATGGGCTTCGTGGGCGCAGGTTCACGACGTGTGGGTCGACCCCGTCGGCATCGCCGTCATCGACTCGCCACGACAATGCACCCATGAAGCTGCGTGCCCTGACGCTCGATCTCGACGACACCCTCTGGCCGATCGCGCCGACCCTGCTGCGTGCCGAACTGCGCCTGCACGACTGGCTGCTGGCCCATGCACCCGCCACCGCGCAGCGCCACGGCATCGAGGCCATGCGGGCGCTGCGTGCGGACGTCGCCCGGCGCCAGCCGCAGCTGGCTCACGACCTGAGCCAGCTGCGGCGGCTGTCGCTGGTCGAGGCGCTGGCCGCCTCGGGCGATGACACCGCGCTGGCCGAGCCGGCCTTCGAGGTCTTCTTTGCCGCGCGGCAGGAGGTCGATCTCTACGACGAGGTCGGCGATGCGCTCGATCGGCTGGCCTCGCGCTACCGTCTGCTGGCCGTGAGCAACGGCAATGCGGACGTGCGTTCGACCGGTCTGGACCGCTGGTTCAGCGGCTCGGTCAGCGCCCGCCAGGCCGGCGTCGCCAAGCCCGATCCGCGCATTTTCGCGCTCGCCTGCGAGGCACTGGGCTGCGCACCCGATGCCGTCATGCACGTCGGCGACGACCATGCCGCCGACATCGTCGGTGCCCGTGCCGCCGGCCTTCACAGCGCCTGGCTGCGGCGCGAGCCGGCACGCGCCGGCCAGTGGCAGGTCGACCCGGATGCGCCCGCAGGCACGGGGCATCACTGGGTCATCGGGGATCTGGCGGTGCTGGCGGACCGGCTGCTGGCAGGTTGACCTTGCCGGCCCTGGTGGGTCCGATGCGGCCGATCAGAGCGGCTGCGGATCGGTGTCGTCGAAGCGCAGGACCTCGAAGCCGATGGTCGGCGCGTTCAGCACGTTCGGGCTCACGCCCATGCAGATCACGCCGCGGCCGTGCAGCGTGCAGGCACCGCGTCGCAGCGTGATGATTTCCGACTGGCGACCGAAGCGCACGTAGGTGCCGTTGGAGCTCAGGTCGGTCAGCTGGAAGGTGCCGCTGTGCCACTCGATGCGGGCATGCGAGCGCGACACGCGGCTGTCGTCGACGCAGTAGTTGGCCTCGTGGCTGCGGCCGATGATGACCGGCAGGTTGCGCACGCTGTGGATGCGCGAGACACCGTCGACGGTCAGCCGGATGCCTTCGGGCGCACTGGCTGGCGCGGAGTCGCCGAACATCGTCGAGGCCGCGTCCTGCAGCCGGCGAGGCTCCAGGCGCCAGACCTCGACCGGCTCGAGCCGGCCGCGCAGGTGCAGGCGTTCGAGGCGGCGGAAGCGGTCGCGCATGTCGACCGGCAACTGCTCGATCGTTTGCGTGGTAAGCAGGGTTTCGTTGTCGCCGGCCGCATCCAGCAGCCGGGCCGAGACGTTGACCGCGTCGCCGAAGCAATCGCCGGCCACCTCGATCATCTCCCCATGGACCATGGCGATCTGCACCCGCATGGCGGGGCGGCGCGCAGGCTTGGACGAACCGGTGATGCGCTCGATCGACTCGTGCACTTCCTCGGCCGACCGCACGGCAGGCAGGGGGTTGGGGAAGACGGCCATCAGGCCGTCGCCGAGGGTCTTGATGACGCGGCCGCCCTGGCCTTCGATGATCCTCCCGACCACAGACACGCTGTGGGTGACCACCGAGGCCGCTTCGGCATTGCCGAGGCTCTCATAGAGCGAGGTGCTGCCGCGCAGATCGGCGAAGAGAACGGTGCAGGAGACAGTCTGCGACATGCTTCAAAGTTTAGCTTGCGACGGCGTGACGCATCGCACGACCTGTTTGCCCGAAACGAAAAAGGCCCGCGACTGCGGGCCTTGTTCAGGGGGGAGTTGCGCGGGCTCAACGCCCGGAACTGGACAACTCAGAGGTTGTCGAGGTACGTGCGCAGCTTGTCCGAGCGGCTCGGGTGCTTGAGCTTGCGGATCGCCTTGGCCTCGATCTGGCGGATGCGCTCGCGGGTCACGTCGAACTGCTTGCCGACTTCCTCCAGCGTGTGGTCCGTGCTCATCTCGATGCCGAAGCGCATGCGCAGCACCTTGGCCTCACGCGGGGTCAGGCTGTCGAGGATGTCGCGCACCACCTCGCGCAGGCCGGCCTGCATCGCAGCCTCGATCGGCGCGGTGTTGTTGGTGTCCTCGATGAAGTCGCCCAGGTGCGAGTCGTCGTCGTCGCCGATCGGCGTCTCCATGGAGATCGGCTCCTTGGCGATCTTCATGATCTTGCGGATCTTGTCCTCGGGCATCTCCATCTTCTCGGCCAGCGACGGTGCATCGGGCTCGTAGCCGAATTCCTGCAGGTGCTGGCGCGAAATGCGGTTCATCTTGTTGATCGTCTCGATCATGTGAACCGGGATGCGGATGGTGCGGGCCTGGTCGGCGATCGAGCGGGTGATGGCCTGGCGGATCCACCACGTCGCGTAGGTCGAGAACTTGTAGCCGCGGCGGTATTCGAACTTGTCGACCGCCTTCATCAGGCCGATGTTGCCTTCCTGGATCAGGTCAAGGAACTGCAGGCCGCGGTTGGTGTACTTCTTGGCAATGGAGATGACCAGGCGCAGGTTGGCCTCGATCATCTCGCGCTTGGCCTCGCGCGAGCTGGCCTCGCCCTCGTTCATGCGCTTGTTGATCTCCTTGAGATCGTCGATCGGCACGACCGCCTTGGCCTGCAGGTCGATCAGCTTCTGCTGCAGTTCCTGCACGGCCGGCAGGTTGCGGCCCAGGATCGCGCTGTAGTTCTTGCCGGCCGCGACCTCGCCCTCGGCCCAGGCCAGGTTGAGCATGTTGGGCGGGAAGACCTTGATGAAGTACTCCTGCGCCATGCCGCAGCGGTCCACCAGGATCTTGCGCAGCTCGCGTTCGTAGCGGCGCACGTCGTCGACCTGCGAGCGCAGCAGGTCGCACAGCTTCTCGATGGTCTTGACCGTGAAGCGGATCGTCATCAGCTGCGTGCTGATGGCTTCCTGCGCCTTGTTGTAAGGGGCCGACTTGTAGCCGTCCTTCTCGTAGGCACGGCGCATTTTCTCGAAGTCGGCCTCCAGCGCGTCGAACTTCACCAGCGCCTGGTTCTTCAGTTCCTCGAGCTTCTTGGTCAGCGCCTTGGAACCCCCATTGCCGTCGTCGTCGTCCTCTTCGTCGAACTCGTCGAAGTCTTCCTCGGCGACGTAGTCGTCGGCCTCGTCGGCAGCGACGAAGCCGTCGACCACGCTGGAGATCTGGTCATCGCCGGTCCGGATGCGGGCCGCCAGCGAGAGGATCTCGGCGATGGTCGCAGGCGACGCGGAGATCGCCAGCATCATGGCCTGCAGGCCGCCTTCGATGCGCTTGGCGATCTCGATCTCGCCCTCGCGCGTGAGCAACTCGACCGTGCCCATCTCGCGCATGTACATGCGCACCGGATCGGTCGTGCGGCCGAACTCGGAGTCGACCGTCGACAGCGCCGCCTCGGCCTCTTCCTCGGCTTCTTCCTCGGTCGCGGTGCTGGTGTTGTTGCCGGAGATCAGCAGCGTGGCGGCGTCGGGCGCCTGCTCGTAGACCGCGATGCCCATGTCGTTGAGCATCGACACGATGGCCTCGAGGATCTCGGCCTCGACCAGCTTCTCGGGCAGGTGGTCGTTGATTTCCTGGTGCGTGAGGTAGCCACGCGTCTTGCCCATCTTGATGAGGGTCTTCAGCTCCGAGCGGCGCTTGTTGACTTCCTCTTCGGTGAGCGTGGTCTCGTCCAGGCCGAACTCGCGCATCAGCGCGCGTTCCTTGGCCCGGCTGACCTTCATGCGCAGCGGCTTGGCCTTGGGCTTGTCTTCGCCGACCTCCTCGACCACGGCGGTCTCGACCTCGGCCTCGACTTCCACCTCGGCCTCGACCTCGAGTTCAGCCTCGATGTCGGTGAAGTCTTCCTCGGCTTCCAGGCCCGGCTTGGCGGCGGTCTTGGGCTCGGCCTTCTTGGCGGCAGGCTCGGCGCTGGCGGCCTTGGGCTTGCGACCGCGCTTGGCGCCCGTCGCGGCCGGCGTGGCGTCGTCGCCGACGGCCACGTCGGCACTGGCCTTCGCCGCCTTCGGGGCCTTGGCGGCGCGCGCCGGCTTGGCCGGTGCGGCCTCGGCGGCGGGGGTGTCGTTCAGGCTCTCGTCGACTTCGGTGGCGGGGGCGGGGGCGCGCTTTTTCGCGGTCATGCGATTCCTCGGCTGGGTACTCGGCTAGGGGCGGCCGTGGCTGCGGGGCCAGGCGGTCTCGATCCGGGCGGCTGCGGCGGGCTGTCTGCGGGATGCAAAAAAATGTCGACCAGTGTCGATGGCAACCATGCAAACAGCCGACCCTCCGCGACCTGGGATCAGGGCAGGGGGCCGGGCTGCGGCGCTGGCAAGCTCGCGTGACCTTTTTTGTTGCAGCGTTGGCGGAAAGGTTGGCCTGATGGGTGCCCGTTTCGCGGGTGGCCGGGGCCGGCAGACGCTGCAGTCACTCTTGCCGAGTCGGAACAAGCTTTCGATTATCGACGAAACGCGAACGTTCCGTCAAAAGCGATGCGGATTTCCACCCATGTCGGGACTCCGCATGCCTCGTTCCGGTGCGGGCTGCGCGATCCACTGAGCCCCGCGAGATGCGTCGGGTCAGCCGCGCGACGTGGCCTTGGCCGTCGCAGGATCGGGCGGTGGCGGTGCCTTCAGCGCGGCGCGCTGGGCCATCAGGGCGTTGCGGCGCTCGGTCGCAGCCTCGGACAGGTCGCCCGACTCCAGCAGCATCGTGATTTCCTCATCGACCGCCTGAAGGTGCAGGCTCTTGAGGACCGCCACCAGTTCCTCTCGGGCGCTGGCGTCGTCGCCGACCTCGTGGAAGGCGCGAATCCGGCCGATCAACAGCGCGCGCGAGCTGTCTTCGTCCGGACCATCGACGCGGCCGAGGTCCTCCAGCAGCGTCGCCATCGGCAGCACGCCCTGGTCGTGCAGCAGGCGCTCCAGCGCCGCGAAGAATTCGCCGTAGGGCGCCGGCTGCTGCACCAGACGCTCATGTTCGTCCGGCGGCAGGTCCAGCCACAGCTGGGCCTCGCGCACCATCAGCCAGGCCGCGCGGTCCAGCAGCGTGGCGGTGCGTGGCGGCACGCGGCGGTAGTTGCCGGAGGACTCACCCGGCCGCCCGCCGCGGTCGCGCCAGTTGCCCTTGCCGCCGTAGCGGTTCGGCCCTCCCGAGTTGCCCGAGGCCTCGCCGTCGCGATCCTTCCAGCGCCGCTTGCCGCCGTCGCCGTCGCCCCAGGACCTGCGCCGTGGCGGGCCGGGTGGCTGGGAGGGGTCGTCGACCCAGTCGGGCGGGGCGGCCTGCTGGGTCCAGTCGTCCGGTGAGGCGTCCTGGCGTGCCTGGCCACGGGACGTCGGCGGGCTGCCGCCCGGTCCGGGCCGACCGCCGGGCACCGCCCGCTGCCAGTGGCCGGCCAGCACCTCCGGCGCCAGCCCGCCGCGCTGCGCGAGCTCGTTGAGCAGCTGGGCCTGCAGCAGGCCATCGGGCAGCTGCTCGAACAGCGGCCGGGCCTGCGCCAGCATGCGCGAGCGGCCCTCGGGCGTGGCCAGGTCGCAGTCGGACGCGGCGACCGCCATCAGCTGCGCCGACAGCGGGATCGCCTCGGCGATGCAGCGCTCGAAGGCCTCCCGACCCTCGGCGCGGATGTAGGAGTCCGGGTCGTGCTCGGGCGGCAAGAAAAGGAAGCGGAAGCTGCGCGTGTCGGTCGCGTGCGGCAACACGGCTTCCAGCGCACGGCTGGCGGCGCGGCGACCGGCGGCATCGCCGTCGAAGCTGAAGACCACCGCGTCGGTGAAGCGCATCAGCTTGCCGATGTGGTCGGGCGTGCAGGCCGTGCCCAGCGTCGCGACCGCGTGGGGCACGCCGAGCTGGGCCAGCGCGACCACGTCCATGTAGCCCTCGGTGACCAGCACGTGGCCACGTTCGCGGATTGCCTGGCGTGCCTCGTAGAGGCCGTACAGCTCGCGGCCCTTGACGAAGACCGGCGTTTCCGGCGAGTTCAGGTACTTCGGCTCGCCGCTGTCGAGGATGCGCCCGCCGAAGCCGATCACCTCGCCCTTGGGGTTGCGGATCGGGAACATGATCCGGTCGCGGAAGCGGTCGTAGCGGCGTTCCTCCTCGCCGGTCTCGTGCTTGTGGATGACCAGGCCGGCCTCGACCAGTTGCGGGTCGTCGTAGCGCGCATAGGCGCTGGCCAGCGCGTGGCTGCCGGGCGGCGCGTAGCCCAGGCCGAAGCGGGCGGCGATGGTGCCGGTCAGGCCGCGCTTCTTCAGGTAGGCGATGGCGCGGTCACTGCGCTTGAGCTGCTCGCGGTAGTGGCCCATCGCCTTGGCCAGCACGTCGGTCAGGCTCAGGCGCTGCTCCCGGGCCTTGGCAGCGCGTTCGCGTTCCTCGGCGGTGGTGTCGTCGTCCGGAACCTGCAGGCCCATGTTGTCGGCCAGCTCGCGCACCGACTCGACGAAGCCCAGTCCGCCGTGTTCCATCAGGAACCCGACCGCATTGCCGTGCGCGCCGCAGCCGAAGCAGTGGTAGGTCTGGCGGCTCGGGCTGACGATGAAGCTCGGCGACTTCTCGCCGTGGAAGGGGCAGAGGCCCTTGAAGTTGATGCCCGCCTTCTTGAGCGTGACATGGCGGCCGACGACCTCCACGATGTCGGCGCGGGCGAGCAGGTCCTGGATGAAGCCTTGGGGTATCACGGCGCGCAGTCTATCGAAGCGCGCCGTTCAGCCAGGCGGTGATCAATCGCCCAGCACGATCCCTTCGCGGCGCGGATCGGCGCCGCCGAACCAGCCGTCCGGCGTGCGCTGGATGGCCTGCAGGCCGCTGGTCATCGGCAGCTCGCGGACCTCGTGGCCGCGCGCCTTCAGGGCCTCGACCGTCGCGGCTGGGAAGCGGCTGGCTTCCAGCAGCGTCGGGCCATTGAGGGTGCCGAAATTCGGCAGCGAGATCGCCTGTTGCGCGTTCAAGCCCCAGGCCTGGGTGGCCAGCAGCGTCTTGGCGGTGTAGTGGATGATCAGCGCACCGCCGGGCGAGCCCGCGCTCATCTGCAGCGCGCCGCTGGTGCGGTCGAACACCAGCGTCGGGCTCATGCTCGAACGCGGTCGCTTGCCCGGCTGGACCCGGTTGGCGATCGGCTTGCCCTGGGCGTCGGCGGGCGCGAAGGAGAAGTCGGTCAGCTCGTTGTTGAGCAGGAAGCCGCCGGGCAGGCCGGTGCCGCCGTCGCTGAGCTGGCGGGCGCCGAACTGGTCCTCGATGGTGGTCGTCATCGCCACCGCATGGCCTTGCGCGTCGACGATGGACAGGTGCGACGTGCCGTATTCCGGCTGGTCGGGCTGCGGCGCCCAGGCCAGCGGGCGGGCGCCGGGCGGCAGGCCGGGCTTGGCGGTCTTCATCGATTGTTCGCCGATCAGGCCGGCGCGCTCGCGCAGGTAGGCCGCATCGATCAGGCTGGTCCAGCGGCCACCCGGCGCCTCGACGAAGTCGGGATCGGCGACGTACTGGGCCCGATCGGCGAAGGCCAGCCGGGCCGACTCGGTGTAGCGGTGCAGGGTCTCGACGCCGGGCAGGCCATCGACCAGCGCCGGGCTCGGGCTGCCACCGGCGGCCTCGAGGATGCCCAGGGTCTGCAGGATCGCGAGGTGGCCGGACGAGGGCGGCGGGAAGCCGCACAGCCGCCAGGCCTGCCAGTCGCTGCACAGCGCGTCGCGCACGCGTGGCCGGTAGGTCGCCAGGTCGGCCTCGGTCATCTTGCCGGGGTTGCCCGGATGACCGGTCACCTTGGCGACGATGCTGCGGGCGACGGCGCCCTGGTAGAAGGCGTCCGGCCCTTCCTGCGCGACGCGGCGCAGCACGGCAGCCAGGGCTGGGTTGCGCAGGGTCTGGCCGGCCTTCAGCGGCTCGCCGCCGGGGTAGTAGAAGGCGGCGGCGGCCGGATCCTTGCGCAGGTGCTGTTCACCTGCCAGCAGGGTGGCCAGACGCGGGCTGACCTTGAAGCCTTGTTCGGCCAGCAGGATGGCCGGCGCGAACAGCTGTGCCCAGGGCAGCTTGCCGTGCTCGCGGTGGGCCCGTTCCAGCAGCCGCAGCGTGCCGGGCACGCCGACCGATCGACCGCCGACCACCGCGTCGATGAAGGCCATCGGCTGGCCGTCGGGCTTGAGGAAGAGCTTCTCGTCGACGGCGGCCGGTGCCGTCTCGCGGCCGTCGTAGGCCCGCACCTGGCGGCCGTCGAAGTGCATCAGGAAGGCACCGCCGCCGATGCCGCTGGACTGCGGCTCGACCAGCGTCAGCACCATCTGAACCGCAATCGCGGCATCGACCGCGCTGCCACCGGCGCGCAGCACCTGCCGTCCGGCGTCCGTGGCCAGCGGGTTGGCGGCGGCGACGGCGGTCGTGCGGGTGGCCCAGCCGGGCTTGTCGCTGAGGCCGGACGCGGCTTCGGGCTGTTCGGGCGGCGGCTGGTAGCGCAGTTCGGGCGCCGAAGCGCAGCTGGCCAGCAGCAGCGCGCCGGTCAGGCAGGCCAGTGGCCAGGCGAGCGGGCGGAGGCGGTTGACGTCGGGACGGTGGGACATGGTCGGTGCTCCAGGCAAGATTGCCTGGAGTCTTGCCGACGCAGCCCGGCGCTGCAAGGCGGGTCAGCGCGGATCGGCCCGGATCCAGGCGGATCAGCGCGGCGCGAGCCGGATCGCGCCGTCCAGCCGGATCACCTCGCCGTTGAGCATCTCGTTGGTGACGATCTGGTGCACCAGCTTGGCGTAGTCCTGCGGCGTGCCCAGGCGACTCGGGAAGGGCACCCCGGCGGCCAGCGCGTCCTGCACCTCCTGAGGCATGCCGAACAGCATCGGCGTGCCGAAGATGCCTGGGGCGATGGTCATGCAGCGGATGCCGTTGCGGGCCAGGTCGCGGGCGATCGGCAGCGTCATGCCGACCACGCCGCCCTTGCTGGCGGCATAGGCCGCCTGACCGATCTGGCCGTCATAGGCGGCGACGCTGGCGGTGTTGACCAGCACGCCGCGCTCGCCGGTCGGCTCGGGTTCGTTGCGGCACATCGCCTCGGCGGCCAGGCGGATCATGTTGAAGCTGCCGATCAGGTTGACGGTGATCGTCTTGCTGAACAGCGCCAGCGCGTGGGCGCCGTCCTTGCCGACCGTCTTGGCAGCCGGCGCGATGCCGGCGCAGTTCACCAGCCCCATCAGCTTGCCCATCGAGACCGCTTGCGCGACCACGGCGCGGCCGTCGTCCTCGCTGGCGACGTCACAGCGCAGGTAGGCCCCGCCGATCTCCGCGGCGACGGCGCGCCCGCGCTCTTCCTGCAGGTCGGCGACGACGACCCGGCCGCCGTGGCTGGCCAGCATGCGGGCGGTGCCTTCGCCCAGGCCGGAAGCGGCGCCGGTGACGATGAAGACCTTGTCCTGGATGTCCATGTGTGCTCCTCGATGGGTGGATGTGTGCGTGGCTCGGGGCGGATTCTGGCAACAGCTGACGTTGACGTAAACGTCAATCCGCCGGCATCAAAAAACCGCCCGGAGGCGGCTTCGTGGCGATCGCGAACCGGCTGCGGGGCGATCAGCCCAGCGCGGCCATCGCGCGGGCGGTGATCTCGTCGACCGTGCCCATGCCGCTGATCTTGCGGTACTGCGGCGCGCCGGCCGCATCGGCGGCGGCCCAGTTCGAGTAGTAGTCGACCAGCGGACGGGTCTGGCTCTGGTAGACCTCGAGGCGCTTGCGCACGGTCTCTTCCTTGTCGTCGTCGCGCTGGATCAGGTCCTCGCCGGTGGCGTCATCCTGGCCGGCGACCTTGGGCGGGTTGTAGACGACGTGGTAGGTGCGACCCGAGGCCGGGTGCACGCGGCGACCACTCATGCGCTCGATGATGGCGCTGTCGGGCACGTCGATCTCGAGCACATAGTCCAGCTTGACGCCGGCGGCCTTCATGGCCTCGGCCTGCGGGATCGTGCGGGGGAAACCGTCGAACAGGAAACCGTTGGCGCAATCGGCTTGCAGGATGCGTTCCTTGACCAGGCCAATGATGATGTCGTCGCTGACCAGACCGCCCGCGTCCATCACCTTCTTGGCCGCCAGGCCCATCTCGGTGCCGGCCTTGACGGCCGCGCGCAACATGTCGCCGGTGGAGATCTGAGGAATGCCGTACTTCTGGCAGATGAACGCGGCCTGGGTGCCTTTTCCAGCGCCAGGGGCGCCCAACAGGATCAGTCTCATGGATCTCCTCGGATGTCGATGCGGTGTCGAATGAAATCAGTGCCACAAAATCAGGCATTCTGATTTCGAGAATAGCACGCGCCCCCTGTGACGAAACTGACGCTTGGGTGCCGTCAGATGCAGGGAATTGCCCTCAAAAGGGCCCGAATGATTCAGTTCGGGAATGTCGAGATTCAGGCCCCGAACAGGCGGCGCACACGCTCCAGGTCCTCGGGCGTGTCGATGCCGGGGCCAGGGCGCTCCGGGCTGACGTGTACCGCGATGCGCTCGCCGTGCCACAGCACGCGCAGCTGTTCGAGCGACTCGACCTGTTCCAGCGGGCTCACCGGCAGGCTCGGGAAGCGGCGCAGGAAACCCGCGCTGTACCCATAGATGCCGATGTGGCGCAGCGGAGCCGGCTGTGGCAGCGCCAGGGTGCCGGCGGCGCAGCCATCGCGCCACCAGGGCAGCGGCGCGCGCGAGAAATACAGGGCCCGGCCGGCTGCGTCGGTCACGACCTTCACGACGTTGGGATTGCCGTACTCCGCGACCTCGTCGATGGCGTGCGCAGCGGTGCTCATGACGCAATCGCTGCGCGCGGCCAGCAAGGCCGCGCAGGCGTCGATCAGGCCGGTGTCGATCAGCGGCTCGTCGCCTTGCACGTTGACGACGATGTCGCGACCGTCCAGGCCCAGCTGCTCGCAGGCCTCGGCCAGCCGGTCGCTGCCGGTCGGGTGGTCGGCGCGGGTCATCAGCACGCGCACGCCGTGGGTCTCGCAGGCCTGCCGGACCTCGTCGCTGTCGGTGGCAACGACGACCTGGGTGGCGCGGCTGTGAAGGCAGCGCTGGGCGACCCGCACCACCATCGGCAGGCCGGCGATGTCGGCCAGCGGCTTGCGCGGCAGACGTGTCGAGGCCAGGCGCGCAGGCACCAGCACGGTGTAGTCCGGGATCGAGGCGGTGCTCATCGGCTCAGGCAGCAGATGGATCATGGCCGGTCGCGGCCGTGGTCGCGCTTGCCGGAACATCCAGGTTGCGCGCTTCCGTCTCCAGCATCACGGCGATGCCGTCGCGGATCGGGAAGGCCAGACGGTCGGCGCCGCAGACCAGCTCGTGGGTCGCGTGGTCGTGGCTCAGGGGGCCCTTGCACAGAGGGCAGACCAGCAGGTCCATCAGTCGGGTGTCCATGGGGGCGGATGCTAGCGTGAGGTGGGTTGGGCGGCCGCCCGCCGAAGGTCGGCGAGCACGGCATCGGTGAACTCGGTCGGCAGCTCGAAGCGCAGCGGCGCGACCCAGACCTGCAGGCCCGGACGCTCGCGGCGCAGGCGCTCCGGCGTCAGCTTGACGGCGTCCTTCTCGGTCACGATGACATCGCGGGCGTCGGCCGGCCACGGCAGCGTCGCATGGTCGTCGTGGTCGGGCAGGGCGACCGGCTCGATGCGCAGGCCCAGTGCGCGCAGGCCGGCGAAGAAGCGCTCCGGCTGGCCGATGCCGGCGCTGGCGTGCAGCACCTGGCTACCGTGCGACTGGGCCTGCCGCAGCGCGTCGACCGCGTCGGCGCGGGCCGCTTGTCCGGACCACCAGCCGTCCAGTGCGACCAGGCCGGCGAGACTGCGTCGGGCGCAGGCTCCGGCCAGCGGCGTGCTCGGTCGCGTGGCGTTGTAGAGCACGTGCTGCGGCACGTCCGAGGCCGTCGTGATGGGCTCGCGCAGTGGACCGGCCGGCAGCAGCCAGCCATTGCCGGCGCCACGTTCGTCGAACACGACCACCTCCAGCGTGCGGCGCAGGCGCAGGTGCTGCAGGCCGTCGTCGCAGACCAGCAGGTCGACCTCCGGGTGGGCGGCGCACAGTGCCCGTGCGACGGCCAGCCGGTCATGGCCGACCCAGACCGGCACGCCGGCGCGGCGCTGCATCAGCAGGGGTTCGTCGCCGACCTCCCGGGCGGTCGACGTGGCGAGGACCGCCCGTGGATCGCGGCGCTCGGCGCCATGGCCGCGTGACACGATGCCCGGCCGGTGACCGGCCTGTCGCAGCGCGTCGACCAGGGCGAGCGTCGTCGGTGTCTTGCCGGCCCCGCCGACCAGCCGGTTGCCGACCACGATGACCGGCACCGGCGCCGTCGCGCTCGACAGCAGGCCGGCGCGGTAGAGCGCGCGGCGCCATGTCACCAGGCCCAGGTGCAGCAGCCCGAGTGGCCGCAGCGCCCATTGCAGCGGACCGCCTGCCTGCCAGCTGCGCTCGATGCGGGCGGTCAGGCCGGTCGTGCCGGACCTGGCGTCGCTCAAGGCTTGCCGCGGCCGTTCTGGGCCGCGAAGGTCAGCTGTGTCAGCCCGACCCGCCGGGCGGCGTCCATCACCAGGATGACGCTCTGGTGCGCAGCGGCCGCGTCGGCCGAGACGATCAGCGGGCGCTTGACGTCGCCTTGCGCGGCTTGCGTCATCGCGGCGATCAGGCCCTCGAGGTTGCCGGCCTCGACCGGCTGGCGGTTGACGCTGTAACGGCCCTCGGCCGAGACCGCGACGATGATCTCGCGCGGCGGCGGCTCCAGCCGGTTCGCGTCGGCCACCGGCAATGTCACCTTCAGCTCGGTGTACTTCGCGTAGGTGGTCGACAGCATCAGGAAGATCAGCACCACCAGCAGCACGTCGATGAAGGGGATCAGGTTGATCTCCGGCTCCTCGGGGCGACGGGGGCGGAAGTTCATGCCGCATGCCTCAGCAGGTTGGGCAGCAGGCGTTCGGCGGCCACTTCCAGCTGCAGCACGAACTCGTCGACCCGGCCGCGGAAGTAGCGGTAGAACATCAGCGAGGGGATCGCGATGATCAGGCCGAAGGCGGTGTTGTAGAGCGCCACCGAAATGCCGTGCGCGAGCTGCTCGGGGTTGGCGCCGCTGGCCGGCGACTGCGCGCCGAAGATCTCGATCATGCCGACGACGGTGCCCAGCAGACCCAGCAGCGGCGCGGCCGAGGCGATGGTGCCCAGCGCGTTGAGGTAGCGCTCCAGCCGGTGCACGGCAGCGCGGCCGGCCGACTCGAAGCTCTGGCGCAGCTGGGCCTCGTCACGGACATGGTCCTGAGAGGCCGCGCGGATGCCGGCGGCCAGCACCGAACCCAGCACCGAGTTGTCGGCCAGCTTGCGGATCACCTCGTCGCCCGGCAGGGACTGGCGGGTGATGGACAGCACCTCGTCCAGCAGGGTGGCCGGCGCAACCCTGGAAGGACGCAGGCTGGACAGCCGCTCGATGACGAGCGCCAGTGCAGCGATGGAACACAGGATCAGCGGCCAGATCGGCCAGCCCGCGGCTTGTATCATCGAAATCAAGGGGTTCCCCGGTGTGGATCGGCGTCATGCGCCACCTCCGGGCGGCGTCAAAACGGTCGCGATTATGGCGGCAGCCGCCGGCCCGGAAACCCGCCCAGGGCTCATCCGGACAGGCCGCCCGAACCCGCTTTCCCCCACGCGCAAACGGTTCCGCCAGGTCGCCGATACCCACGGGTCACGACGATCGGATCACCGTCCTTGCGGCCTGTGGATGACCTTCAAACGGCAGGGCGTTCATCCCCAATTTCTGTGGATAACTTTGTGGGCAAGCTGGCTGCTGAAGCGCTAAAACGCTGTCGCGACGCGGGCTTGGCTGGATTGCCTCTCGATGAGGCATAAGAAAATCGTTATGAATCAAGGACTTGCACGGATGTTAAAGGGCTGTGACAAGGTTTTGCGTGGCGCGACGTGGTGCGTCCGCGCTGTGGATGACCCGCTTCGGGTGCACCGCGACGGGGCCCGTTGAAGCGATGTCCAGTCGACCTTTTCCCCCCGAATCCGGGGGCCGGACCCTGGTGTGGGATGTGGCTGCCCTGGTTCAGGCCGTCGGCGACACCTTGCAGGCGCGGTTTGGCGCCGTCGCGGTGCGTGGCGAACTCGCCGGATTCAGCCGTGCGGCCAGCGGCCACTGCTACTTCAACCTCAAGTCGACCGACGGCCAGGCTGGCCTGCGCTGCGCGATGTTTCGCCGTGCCGCGTCGATGCTGGACTTCGCCCCGCGCGACGGCCTGCAGGTCGAGTTGCGCGGCAAGCTGGCGGTCTACGAGGCGCGCGGCGAGCTGCAGCTGATCGTCGAGGCCATGCGTCCGGCCGGTGCCGGCGCGCTGATGGAGCAGTTCCTGCGTCTGAAGGCCAAGCTCGAAGCCGAAGGGCTGTTCGACGCCGGGCGCAAGCGCGAGATCGCGGCCTACCCGCAGGCGCTGGGCGTCGTGACCTCGCTGGGCGCTGCCGCGCTGCGCGACGTCGTGACGGCGCTGCGACGCCGCTCGCCGCAGGTCGCGCTGAGCATCTACCCGGCCAGCGTGCAGGGCGCCGACGCGCCGGCCCAGCTGGTGCAGGCGATCCAGGTGGCCGGTCTGCGCGCCGAGGTCGACACCCTGTTGGTGGTGCGCGGTGGCGGCTCGCTGGAAGACCTGTGGGCCTTCAACGACGAGCAGGTGGTGCGGGCCATCGCCGCCTCGCCGATCCCGGTCATCAGCGGCGTCGGCCACGAGAGCGACTTCACGCTCGCCGACTTCGTCGCCGACCTGCGCGCGCCCACACCCACGGCCGCCGCCGAGCTGGCGGCGCCGCTGCGCGACGACGCGCTCGCCGAGCTGGCCGGCCTGGCTCGCTGGATGAGCCAGCGCATCGGCCACCGGCTGGACCGCGACGCCCAGCGGCTCGATCACCTCGCGCTGCGGCTGGCCCGTCCGGCCGACTTCGTGCACCGCCACCGTCAGCGACTGGCCTTGCTGGCGCAGCGCCATGAGCGGTCGCTGCAACGCGCGGCGACGCTGCACGGGCACCGGCTCGAACGGCTGCAACACCGCCTGCGCGAGGCCGGCCAGCTGGCCCTGCGCCGTCGACAGGAGCGCCTGGCGCTGCTGGCGGCCCGCCATGCCGCGCTGGACCCGACGCGCGTGCTGCAGCGCGGCTATGCATGGCTGAGCGACGACGCGGGCCGGGCCCTCACCAGCGTCGGCCAGCTCGCGACCGGCCAGCGCATCGACGCCGTGCTCGCCGACGGCCGCATCCAGGCCCTGGTCGACCGCATCGACCGGACCGACTGCATCGATCTGACCGATACGCAGCCCTGAGTTCCGCACCGTGCCGGGCCCTGGCACGACAGGGCTGGAAGGCCTTGCCTACAATGATTTTTGTTGCGGTGCGGCGGCCCTTGCTGGGCCCGCGACCTGCACCGGCGACCCGGTTTCCCCCACACCTCCAGAGGACTCGACCATGCAACACACGCTGCCCGCCCTGCCGTTCGCGATCGACGCGCTCGCGCCCCACCTGTCGAAGGAAACCTTCGAATACCACCACGGCAAGCACCATCAGGCCTACGTCACCAACCTGAACAACCTGATCCCGGGCACCGAGTTCGAGAACCTGTCGCTCGAGGAGATCGTGCGCAAGTCCAGCGGCGGCATCTACAACAACTCGGCCCAGATCTGGAACCACACCTTCTTCTGGAACTGCCTCAAGCCCAACGGCGGCGGCGAGCCGAGCGGCGCGCTGGCGGCGGCGATCAACGCCAAGTGGGGCAGCTACGCGGCCTTCAAGGAAGCCTTCACCAAGAGCGCGGTGGGCAACTTCGGTTCGGGCTGGACCTGGCTGGTCAAGAAGGCCGACGGCAGCGTCGACATCGTCAACATGGGCGCCGCCGGCACCCCGCTGACGACCGGTGACACGGCCCTGCTGACCATTGACGTGTGGGAACACGCCTACTACATCGACTACCGCAACGCGCGCCCGAAGTTCGTCGAGAGCTTCCTGAACAACCTCGTCAACTGGTCCTTCGCCGAAGCCAACTTCGCCTGATCGACCGTGCCGATCGGGTGCGCAGCACCCTGTCAGGTTCAGCCTCGAAGCCGGCCTCGTGCCGGCTTCGTCGTTTCCGCCAGGCCGACGATGTCGACGCTCAGGGCGCGGCGGCAAGCGCCTCGACCGCCGCCAAGCCCGATCGCACCGCGCCTTCCAGCGTGGCGGGGTAGGGGCCGTCGACATGGTCCCCGGCGGCGACGAGGGCGTTGGCGATGCGGGTCGGCGGGCGTTCGAGGCCAGGAAGACACAGGAAGGTGGCGCGTTTGTCGGCCACGACCCGGATCAGGCGGATCCGCCCGGGCGCGATGCCGCGCAGCGTCGCGCGGGCCTGGGCCAGCACGGCCTCGCCGGTTTCTTCCAGGCCGCGGGCGACCCAGGGCGCGGCGCCGCTGACGACATAGGCAAAGCGGCCGGGCGATGCGCCAAGCGCACCGTGGTCGAAGGCGAACTGCGCCGGCGCGGCGTCGCCGGACGGGCTTTCCGGCAAGGCGACCATCGGTGCGGCCAGCCGGGCGCCGTCGGCCTGGACGTAGGCGGTGACGATCGGTTCGTAGGAGAACGCAGCCGCGCGCTGCGACCAGTCCGGCGCGATCGTCGCGGTCAGCCGTGCGGCCTCGCGGGCGCTGCAGGCCAGCACGATGGCGTCGAAGGGCTCGCCGTCGAGCGCCCAGCCGGGCCGGCCGTCGGCGCGTGGGCTCAACTGATGAGCCCGTCGGCCCAGGTGGACGATCGCGCCTTGCCGGCGCAGCCAGGCGATCGCCGGTTCGGGCAGCAGGTCGGCCAGTGGCCGGCGAGGCACCAGCAGGTCACTGGCGCCTGGGCCGGCAAACAGCGCGTCGTGCAGCACGCGCAGGAAGACCGTCGCGCTGGCGGACGCGGCCGGCGTGTTCAGCGCGGCCACGCACAGCGGGTCGACGAACTCGCGCCGCACGCGTTCGGGCAGGCCTTGCGTCAGTCGCGCGACGGTCCAGCCCGGATCGCATCGGAAGCCCTTGAGCAGCCAGGCCAGCGCCGCGTTCGACAACGCCAGGCGCTCGCGCCAGCGCCAGTGGTGCATGGCCCAGACCGCCCGGGTGAAGGCCCACAGGACCGGGCCGCGGCCGAGCCGCAGGCCGCGCCCGTCGGCATCGACCAGCGTCAGCGGCAGGCGCAGCAGCACCGCGTCCGGGTCGATGCCGACCCGGCGCATCAGCGCGAGCGTGGCGACATAGGCACCGATCAGGATGTGCTGGCCGTTGTCCAGTGGCGCCTGGCCCGGCTCGGCCGGCAGGCTGCGGGCCCGGCCGCCCGGCTGAGGGGCCAGCTCGATCAGCGTGACGGCGTGGCCGCGCCCGGTCGCCTCGACGGCGGCGGCCAGGCCGGCCCAGCCCGCGCCGACGACGGCGATGCGGCCCGGCGCAGGCGCGACCTCAGCGGCCTCAGCGGCCACGCCAGTTGGTCCGCATCGCGATCCAGAGCTTGCGCACCGGCGTCAGCGAGATGCGCTGGTGCAACACCTGGTAGCCGCCGGCCTCGATCTCGGTGAGCAGCGTGCGGTAGATGTTGGCCATCATCAGGCCGGCCTTCTGGCTGCGCCGGTCGACCTCGGGCAGCAGCGCCAGGGCCTCGTCGTAGCAGCGTTGCGCGCGCTCGGCCTGGAAGCGCATCAGCGCGGTGAAGCGGTCGCTGTAGACCCGGTTGAGCACCTCGTGGGCCTTGACGTCGAACTGCTGGAGTTCGGACACCGGCAGGTAGATGCGGCCGCGCCGGGCATCGTCGCCGACGTCGCGGATGATGTTGGTGAGCTGGAAGGCCCGCCCGAGCTGGTGGGCATAGGCGATGGTCTCCGGACGGGTCCGGCCGAAGATGCCCGAGGCGACCTCGCCGACCACGCCAGCCACCAGGTGGCAGTAGCGCTGCAGGCCGGCGTAGTCCAGGTAGCGCGACTGCTGCAGGTCCATCTCGCAGCCCTCGATCACGGCCAGCAGGTGCTCGGCGCGGATGTCGTGCGCAGCCACGTGCGGCATCAGCGCCTTCATCGCCGGGTGGTGCGGCTGGCCGGCGAAGGACTGCGCGACCTCCTGGCGCCACCAGGCCAGCTTCTGGGCCGCGACGCCCAGGTCGTGGACCTCGTCGACGACGTCGTCGACCTCACGGCAGAAGGCGTAGAAGGCGGTGATGGCCGCACGGCGCGGCGGCGGCAGGAAGAGGAAGGCGTAGTAGAAGCTCGAGCCGCTCGCGGCGGCCTTCTCCTGCACGTACTGTTCGGGCGTCATGGGGCGGGATTGTCGTCGTGGCGGTGCGGGTTTCCGGCTGGCCGGGTGCGGTCGGCGCTCACATGCGGGCAGCGCGCCACAGCAGGCCCGGCCCATGCCAGGGCCGCAGGCGCGGCCGGGTCCACAGCACGCGTGGCCCGAGGGCCTCGACCTGGTCCAGCACGCACAGGCCACCCTGGACCACCAGCCGCAGCTCCCAGCCGACCCGGCCGGGCAGGTGGTGCACCAGCGGCGCGCCGTCGCGCATCAGGGCGCGGGTCCAGCGGGTCAGTTCCGACAGCAGGGCGGCAAAGCGCGCCTGCGTCCCGGCGTCGCGCCAGCGTGCTGGGTCGGCGTCCGGGTCGAAGCCGTGGGCGCGGCATTCGTCCAGCGGCAGGTAGCGCCGGCCACGCGGCAGGTCGGTGCGCAGGTCCTGCCAGAAGTTGATCAGTTGCAGCGCACTGCAGACCGCGTCGGACTGGCGCAGCGCGGCCTCGTCCTGCACGCCGTGCAGGTGCAGCAGCAGCCGGCCGATCGGGTTGGCGGAGTTCGCGCAATAGGCCAGCAACGAGGCGCGGTTGGCGTGGCGCGGCTCGCGCACGTCGTGCTCGAAGGCATCGAGCAGGGCTTCCAGCAAGGGCTGCGGCAGCGCATGGCGGCGGATCTGCACGGCCAGCGCGGTCCAGAGGCCGGCCCAGCGACTGCCGTCAGGTGCTCGGCCGCTGGTGTAGGTGGCGCGCAGTTCGGCGCGGAAGGCGGCCAGGTCGGCCAGGCGCTGTGCGGCGGGCGCGTCGCCCTCGTCGGCCAGGTCATCGGCGGTGCGGGCGACGTGGTAGATCGCCACGATCGGCGGACGCAGCGCCGGCGGGCAGAGCACCGAGGCGACGGGGAAGTTCTCGTAGTGCTCGACGCGGGTCGGCACGGGGGTGGGCTGGCTCATGGCGGCGCGGATTATCCCGATGCGGCCTCGCTGCCCCGTCGCGTCTTGCGGCCGGCTGTTGCGCCATCCGCGACTCGGTTCCCGACACGGTCGTGTGGTTTGACACAAACCGAAGCGGACTCGTACATTACTGACCGGTCAGTCAGTAACGAGTTCGAGGTTCCGATGCGCGCACGTCCCGTCCAGTCTTCTCCCCGATTCCTGCCCCTGCTGGCGGCCCTAGGCGGCGCGCTCTGGCTGGCCGCCTGTTCAAAGCCGGAGCCGGCGCCGGAGCCCTTGCGGGCGGTGCGCACGATGGTGGTCGGGCGGGACGCGGCGGCGGGCGAGGCGCTCTACGCCGCCGAGGTGCGGGCGCGCACCGAGTCGCGGCTGGGCTTCCGGGTCGCCGGCAAGCTGACCAGCCGGCCGGTCGAGCTGGGGCAGGCGGTCCGCAAGGGCCAGCTGCTGGCCGAGCTGGACGTGGCCGACCTGGGCCTCGGTGCCGAGGCCGCGCAGGCGGCGCTGCGTGCCGCCCAGGTCAATGCCGAGCAGGCCGCGTCGGACTTCAAGCGCTTCGAGGACCTGCATGCGCAGGGCTTCATCAGCGCGGCCGACCTGGAGCGGCGCCAGAACGCGCAGCGGGCCGCCCAGGCGACGCTGGAACAGGCCCGCGCGCAGGCCTCGGTGCAGGGCAACCAGGCCCGCTACAGCAAGCTGCTGGCCGATGTGTCCGGCGTGGTGACCGCCGTCGAGGCCGAGCCGGGCGCGGTGCTGGGCGCCGGCACGCCGGTGGTGCGGGTGGCGCAGGACGGGCCGCGCGACATCGTCTTCCAGGTGCCCGAGGACCAGGTCGGCGGCTTGCGCAGCCTGCTCGGCAAGGCCAGCGCGCTGCGCGTCACGCTCTGGGGCGCGCAGGGTCAGCCGCTGGCGGCGACGCTGCGCGAGGTCGCGGCGGCGGCCGATCCGGTCGGCCGGACCTTCCTGGTCAAGGCCAGCCTGGGCCTGGACGCGGGCGAGGTCCGGCTTGGCCAGACCGCCACGGTCAGCCTGGCCCGGCCGGTGCGGCAGGACGTGCGTCGCCTGCCGCTCAGCGCGGTCGCCGAGTCCGGCGGGCGCAGCGTGGTCTGGGTGCTGGACGCGGCGGCGATGTCGGTGCAGCCGGTGCCGGTCGTCACCGGTGCGCCGGACGGCAACCAGGTCGTCGTGACCGAGGGCCTGCAGCCTGGCCAGGAGATCGTCACCGCTGGCCTGCATGTGCTGACACCGGGCCAGAAGGTGGTGCGCTACGTCGACCCGAAACGGCCCGGTGCACCGACCGCCGGCGGGGTGATGCCCGTGTCCCAGGCCAGCTCCGCCGCCCGCTGAGCCCGACCCACCGATCCGGAGCGACGACCCCATGCACACGCCCCATCCCGGCCACCGAGCCGACCTCGCCCCGCCGACCGCCGATGCCGGCGAGGGCCGCGGCGGCTTCAACATCTCGCGCTGGGCGCTGGAACACCCGGCGCTGACGCGCTACCTGCTGATCGTGCTGACGGTGCTGGGCTTCAATGCCTACTTCCTGCTCGGCCAGGACGAGGACCCGCCGTTCACCTTCCGCGCCATGGTCGTGCAGGCCTTCTGGCCCGGCGCGACCGCCCAGCAGATGGCCGAGCAGGTCACCGACAAGATCGAGAAGTCGCTGCAGGAAGCGCCTTACCCCGACATCATCCGCAGCTACACCAAGCCGGGCGAGTCGCTGACGATCGTGCAGATCAAGGACAACTCCGCGCCGTCGGAGGTGCCGCAGGTCTGGTACCAGGTCCGCAAGCGCATCGGCGACATGCGCGCCTCGCTGCCGGCGGGCGTGATCGGGCCGGTCTTCAACGACGACTTCGGCGATGTCTACGGCACGATCTTCGCGCTGTCGGCCGATGGCTTCTCGCCGGAGGAAATGCGCGAGTTCGCCGACCGCGTCCGCGAGGACCTGCTGCGGGTGCCGTCGGTGGCCAAGGTCGAGCTGTTCGGCGTTCAGCCGGAGAAGCTCTACGTCGAGCTGTCGGGGCGCCGGCTGGCCCAGCTCGGCCTGGACCTGAACCAGGTCATCGCCCAGATCGGCGCGCAGAACGCGGTCGAGGGCGCCGGCGTGCTCGATGCCGGCAGCCAGAACGTGCAGCTGCGCGTGGGCGGCCAGTTCAACTCGGTCGAGGAGCTGTCGCGGCTGGCGATCCGGGCGGTCAACCCGGCCACCGGCGTGGCCAGCACGCTCAAGCTCGGCGACGTCGCGGCCATCCGCCGCGCCACCAGCGACCCGCCGGCGGTGAAGGTGCGCCACCAGGGCCGTGAGGTCATCGCGGTTGGCGTGTCGATGGGCAAGGGCGGCGACATCATCGCGCTGGGCAAGGCGCTCCAGGCCAAGGCGGCCGAGATCCGGCAGGCCCTGCCGGCCGGCATCGAGCTGTCGCAGATCCAGAACCAGCCGGACGCGGTGCAGCGTTCGGTCGGCGAGTTCGTGAAGGTGCTGATCGAGGCGGTCGTGGTGGTGCTGGCGGTGAGCTTCATCAGCCTGGGCCTGCACACGCGGCCGCTGCGCATCGACATCTGGCCGGGCATGGTCGTGGGCATCACGATTCCGGTGGTGCTGGCCATCACCTTCGTCACCATGTACTACTGGGGCGTGGGGCTGCACAAGATCTCGCTGGGCTCGCTGATCATCGCCTTGGGCCTGCTGGTCGACGACGCGATCATTGCGGTCGAGATGATGGTGCGCAAGCTGGAGGAGGGCTACGACCGCGTCTATGCCGCGACCTACGCCTACGACGCGACCGCCAAGCCGATGCTCACGGGCACGCTGATCACGGCCGCCGGCTTCCTGCCGATCGGGCTGGCCCAGTCGACGGTGGGCGAATACACCTTCGCGATCTTCGCGGTCACCTCGGCGGCGCTGCTGATCTCGTGGGTGGTGTCGGTCTACTTCGTGCCCTACCTGGGCGCGCGGCTGCTCAAGGTCAAGCCGCATGCGAACCCGGACCAGCCGCACGAGCTGTTCGACACGCCGTTCTACGCGCGCTTCCGTGCCACGGTGAACTGGTGCGTGCAGCACCGCTGGATCACGATCGGCCTGACGATCGCGGTCTTCGTCGCCGGCCTGGCCGGCATGGGACGGGTGCAGCAGCAGTTCTTCCCCGATTCGAGCCGGCCGGAGATCCTGGTCGACCTGTGGCTGCCCGAGGGCTCGACCCTCCAGGAGAGCGACGCGCTGGCGCGCCGCTTCGAGGCCCGCATGGTGCAGGAGGCCGGCGTCACCAGCGTGTCGACCTGGATCGGCAGCGGCGTGCCGCGCTTCTACCTGCCACTGGACCAGGTCTTTCCGCAGACCAACGTGAGCCAGGCCATCGTGCTGCCCAAGGACCTGGCCGAACGCGAGGCCCTGCGCCAGCGCCTGCCGGCCATCCTGGCCACCGAGTTCCCCGAGGCGCGCGGGCGCGTCAAGCTGCTGCCCAACGGGCCGCCGGTGCCTTATCCGGTGCAGTTCCGGGTCACCGGTCCGGACATCGCCCAGCTCCGCCACTGGGCCGACCAGGCCAAGGCCGTGCTGCGCGCCGATCCGGACATGCGCGGCGTGAACGACAACTGGAACGAGTCGATCAAGACCGTGCGGCTGGAGATCGACCAGGACAAGGCCCGCGCGCTGGGCGTTTCCAGCCAGTCGATCGCCCAGGCCACCCGCATGCTGCTGAGCGGCATGACGGTGGGCCAGTACCGCGAAGGCGACAAGCTGATCGACGTGGTGATGCGCCAGCCGCAGGCCGAGCGCGACGCGCTGTCCGACCTCGACGCCGCGTATGTCCCGACCGCCAGCGGGCGGGCCGTGCCGCTGACCCAGGTCGCGCGGCTGCAGCCGGCCTGGGAACCGGGCGTGATCTGGCGCGAAGGCCGCCAGTACGCCATCACCGTGCAGGGCGACGTCAGCGAGGGCGTGCAGGGGCCCACCGTGTCGGGCCGGCTCTGGCCGGAGCTGATGAAGCTCAAGGCGCAGATGCCCAACGGCTATGGCATCCAGCTGGCCGGCGCGGCCGAGGAGAGCAGCAAGGGCCAGGGCTCGATCGCCACCGGCGTGCCGATCATGCTGTTCATCATCTTCACGCTGCTGATGCTGCAGTTGCAGAGCTTCTCCCGGTCGCTGCTGGTCTTCCTGACCGGCCCGATGGGCATTGCCGGCGTGGCCGGTGCGTTGCTGCTGCTGGGTCGGCCGTTCGGCTTCGTCGCGCTGCTGGGCGTGATCGCGCTGATGGGCATGATCATGCGCAACTCGGTCATCCTGATCGACCAGATCGAGTCCGACCGGGCCCGCGGCGTGCCGGCCTGGGACGCGGTGGTCGAGTCGGCGGTGCGGCGCTTCCGCCCGATCGTGCTGACCGCGGCGGCCGCCGTGCTGGCGATGATCCCGCTGTCGCGCAGCGTGTTCTGGGGTCCGATGGCGGTGGCCATCATGGGCGGCCTGATCGTCGCGACGGCGTTGACGCTGCTGGCCCTGCCGGCGATGTACGCGGCATGGTTCCGCGTCCGGCGCGAGCCGGGCCAAGGCGGCGCATCCGCCGCCGGCTAGAATCGCGGGTTCACGGTTCGCCGTGGGGCGCACCTCGCGGCGCCCGGATCGCCCCGCCCGCGACAGCGCCCCGTGCGCCGGTCGAAGCCCCGGTGGCACCGGGATCGGCAGCGGGCCGGGCGTTCCCCGGCAACCTCAGGACACGCGCGGGTGGCGAAATGGGTAGACGCACCAGGTTTAGGTCCTGACGCCTTCACGGGCGTGCCGGTTCGAGTCCGGCTCCGCGCACCAGTTTTCCGACGAACAAGCAACCGAAAGAGCAGCAAGACATGGCCGTTACCGTGGAGACCCTCGACAAGCTCGAGCGCCGCATCACCCTGACCCTGTCCGCCGAGGACCTCGGCAAGGAAGTCGATGCCCGCCTCAAGAAGCTGGCCCGCACCGTCAAGGCCGACGGCTTCCGTCCCGGCAAGGTGCCGATGAACGTCGTGGCCCAGCGCTACGGCTACTCGGTCCAGTACGAAGTGATGAACGACAAGGTCGGCCAGGCATTCGCCGCCGCCGCCAGCGAAGCGCAGCTGCGCGTTGCCGGCACGCCGCGCATCACCGAGAAGGATGGCGCCGCCGATGGCCAGGTGTCCTTCGACGCGACCTTCGAGGTCTATCCGGAGGTCGTCCTGAGCGACCTGTCGGCCCTCGAGATCGAGCGTGTCTCGACCGAGGTCACCGACGTCGCGATCGACCGCACCCTGGAGATCCTGCGCAAGCAGCGCCGTACCTTCGCCCAGCGCGCCCTCGGTGAAGCCGCCGCCGACGACGACCGCGTGACCATCGACTTCGCCGGCAAGATCGACGGCGAGCCCTTCGAGGGCGGCAAGGCCGAAGGCTTCCAGTTCATCCTCGGCGAAGGCCGCATGCTCGAAGCCTTCGAGAAGGCCGTGCGCGGCATGAAGGCCGGCGAGTCCAAGACCTTCCCGCTCGCCTTCCCCGAGGACTACCACGGCAAGGACGTGGCCGGCAAGGAAGCCGACTTCCTGGTCACGCTGACCCAGATCGAGGCGCAGAAGCTGCCCGAGGTCGATGCCGCCTTCGCCGAATCGCTGGGCATCGCCGACGCCACCATCGACGGCCTGCGTGCCGACATCAAGAAGAACCTCGAGCGCGAGGTGAAGTTCCGCGTCGCCGCCCGCAACAAGCAGGCCGTGATGGCCGCGCTGGAGAAGGCCGGCACGTTCGAGCTGCCCAAGGCGCTGGTCGACAACGAACTGGCTCGCCTGGTCGAAGGCGCCCGCAACGACCTGAAGCAGCGTGGCATCAAGGACGCCGACAAGGCCCCGATCCCGACCGAGATGTTCCAGCCGCAGGCCGAGCGCCGCGTCCGCCTGGGCCTGACGATCGCCGAGGTCGTGCGCGCCAACAACCTGTCGGCGACGATGGAGCAGATCAAGGCCCACGTCGACGAGATGGCCCAGAGCTATGAGCGTCCCGAGGAAGTCGTGCGCTGGTACTTCGGTGACCAGCAGCGCCTGGGCGAGGTCGAGGCCGTCGTGATCGAGGCCAACGTGACCGAGTTCGTGCTCGGCAAGGCCAAGGTCAGCGACATCACCCTGCCGTTCGACGAGCTGATGGGCGCGGCCGGCTGACACGCCGTCGCACCGGACCGGAGGCGCCCGCCGGGGCAGTCGCCGGTCCTCCGGCAAGCACAAGGGGCGCTGACAGCGCCCCTTGTCACATCCGGGCCGCTTGGGTAGCCCGAAGGGCCACCGCCGGCAATCGCATAATGCCCCTCCACCCGGGATCAGGGACCCCGGGCGACAGGTCCGCGCCGTTCACGCGGGCGTGCCGCGCCTCCCCATCTATCAAACCGGCGGCAACGGCCGCCTCAGGGTCAGCAACATGAGCGCACTCGATACGAACAATCTGGGCCTGGTCCCCATCGTCGTTGAACAGTCGGGCCGCGGCGAGCGGTCGTACGACATCTATTCGCGCCTGTTGCGCGAGCGCGTGATCTTCCTGGTCGGCCCGGTCAATGACCAGACCGCCAACCTGGTCGTCGCCCAGCTCCTGTTCCTGGAGAGCGAGAACCCGGACAAGGACATCTCGCTGTACATCAACTCGCCCGGCGGCAGCGTCAGCGCCGGCATGTCGATCTACGACACGATGCAGTTCATCAAGCCGCAGGTCTCGACGCTTTGCATGGGCCTGGCCGCGAGCATGGGCGCCTTCCTGCTGACGGCGGGCGCCAAGGGCAAGCGCTTCGCGCTGCCGAACTCCAAGATCATGATCCACCAGCCGCTGGGCGGCGCCCAGGGCCAGGCCACGGACATCGAGATCCACGCCCGCGAGATCCTCAAGACCCGCGAGCAGCTCAACAAGATCCTGGCCGAGCGCAGCGGTCAATCGCTGGAAAAGATCCAGAACGACACCGAGCGTGACTACTTCATGTCGGCCGACGAGGCGCAGACTTACGGCCTGATCGACCAGGTCATCAGCAAGCGCGCCTGAGTGCGGGGCGCCGGTGCCGGGCGGGTCCCGGCGCCGGGCCGTCCAGGCCGTCACGGCCTTGTCTTATCATCAATTCGCACTTCTTTAGGCAGTCCTCCATGCCCGACAAAAAAGGCTCCTCCGGCGACAAGATCCTGTACTGCTCCTTCTGCGGAAAGAGCCAGCACGAGGTCAAGAAGCTGATCGCCGGTCCGTCGGTCTTCATCTGCGACGAGTGCATCGAGCTCTGCAACGAGATCATCCGCGACGAGGTGCCGCCGACCGAGGCCGGTGCCAAGGCCGCGCGCGGCGACCTGCCGGTCCCCAGCGAGATCAAGGACTTGCTCGACCAGTACGTGATCGGTCAGGACTCGGCCAAGCGCTCCTTGTCGGTGGCGGTCTACAACCACTACAAGCGCCTGAAGCACATGGGCGAGAAGCCCAAGGATGACGTCGAGCTCGCCAAGAGCAACATCCTGCTGATCGGCCCGACCGGCTCGGGCAAGACGCTGCTGGCGCAGACGCTGGCACGCATGCTCAATGTCCCCTTCGTGATCGCTGACGCGACCACGTTGACCGAGGCCGGCTACGTCGGCGAGGACGTCGAGAACATCATCCAGAAGCTGCTGCAGAACTGCAACTACGAGGTCGAGCGGGCCCAGCGCGGCATCGTCTACATCGACGAGATCGACAAGATCTCGCGCAAGGCCGACAACCCGTCCATCACCCGCGACGTGTCGGGCGAGGGCGTGCAGCAGGCCTTGCTCAAGCTGGTCGAAGGCACGATGGCCAGCGTGCCGCCACAAGGCGGTCGCAAGCACCCGAACCAGGACTTTCTGCAGATCGACACGACCAACATCCTGTTCATCTGCGGCGGCGCCTTCGACGGCCTGGAGAAGGTCATCGCCAACCGCTCCGAGAAGTCCGGCATTGGCTTCGCCGCGTCGGTGCGCAGCAAGTCCGAGCGCAGCGTGTCGGAGATCTTCCGCGAGATCGAGCCAGAGGACCTGGTCAAGTTCGGCATCATCCCCGAGCTGGTCGGCCGTCTGCCGGTCATCGCGACGCTGGGCGAGCTGACCGAGGACGCGCTGGTGCAGATCCTCACCGAGCCCAAGAACGCGCTGCTCAAGCAGTACCAGCGGCTGTTCCTGATGGACGGCGTCGAGCTGGAAATCCGCCCGTCGGCGCTGGCTGCGATCGCCACCAAGGCGCTCAAGCGCAAGACCGGCGCCCGCGGCCTTCGTTCGATCCTCGAACAGGCCCTGCTCGACACGATGTTCGAGCTGCCCGCGCTGGACGGCGTCGCAAAGGTTGTCGTGGACGAAGGCACGATCCAGGACAACGCCAAGCCACTGCTGGTCTATCGCGAACAGAAGGCCAGCGCCTGAACGGAACGACCAGCCCCTGGGGCTGTGAACGGCGTGAGACGGGCGGCTTCCCCGCCGCCTGGCCCCGCCCTTGCAAACGATGTCTGCGTGCCCACATGGAAATGCAGAAAGAGAGGTTCTGATGTCAGGTCACCCCATCCTCCCCGCCGACCCCATCAAGCTGCCGCTGCTCCCGCTGCGTGACGTGGTCGTCTTCCCGCACATGGTCATCCCGCTGTTCGTCGGGCGGCCCAAGTCCATCAAGGCCCTCGAAGCCGCGATGGAAGCGGGTCGCCAGATCATGCTGGTGGCGCAGAAGGCCGCCGGCAAGGACGAGCCCAAGCCCGAGGACATGTTCGAGACCGGCTGCGTCTCCAACATCCTGCAGATGCTCAAGCTGCCCGACGGCACCGTGAAGGTGCTGGTCGAAGGCCTGCAGCGCGCCAACACCACCGCGATCGACGATGCCGGCGAGTTCTTCACCGCCGACCTCGTGCCGGTGCCGCCGCCCGACCAGGGCACGCCCGAGATCGAGGCCCTGCGCCGCGCGGTCACTCAGCAGTTCGATCAGTACGTCAAGCTCAACAAGAAGATCCCGCCGGAGATCCTGACGTCCATCGCGGGCATCGACGATGCCGGCCGGCTGGCCGACACCATCGCCGCGCACCTGCCGCTCAAGCTCGAGAGCAAGCAGGCCATCCTCGACCTGGTCGAGGTGTCCAAGCGTCTCGAGAAGCTGCTGGAGCTGCTGGAGCACGAGGTCGACATCCTGCAGGTCGAGAAGCGGATCCGTGGTCGCGTCAAGCGCCAGATGGAGAAGAGCCAGCGCGAGTACTACCTCAACGAGCAGGTCAAGGCGATCCAGAAGGAACTGGGCGAAGGCGAAGAAGGGGCCGATCTCGACGAGCTCGAGAAGAAGGTCATCTCCGCTCGCATGCCCAAGGAAGCACGCAAGAAGGCCGATGCCGAGCTGAAGAAGCTCAAGCTGATGTCGCCGATGTCGGCCGAGGCGACGGTCGTGCGCAACTACATCGACACGCTGGTCAACCTGCCCTGGGCCAAGAAGAGCAAGGTCAAGCACGACCTGCCGCTGGCCGAGGAGGTGCTCAACGAGGATCACTTCGGCCTCGAGAAGGTCAAGGAACGCATCCTCGAGTACCTCGCGGTGCAGCAGCGTGTCGACAAGGTCAAGGCGCCGATCCTGTGCCTGGTCGGCCCTCCGGGCGTCGGCAAGACCTCGCTCGGCCAGAGCGTGGCCCGCGCCACGGGCCGCAAGTTCGTCCGCATGGCGCTGGGCGGCGTGCGCGACGAGGCCGAAATCCGCGGCCACCGCCGCACCTACATTGGCTCGATGCCAGGCAAGGTGCTGCAGAGCCTGGGCAAGGTCGGGGTGCGCAACCCGCTGTTCCTGCTCGACGAGATCGACAAGCTCGGCATGGACTTCCGTGGCGACCCGTCGTCGGCGCTGCTGGAGGTGCTGGACCCGGAGCAGAACCACACCTTCGCGGACCACTACGTCGAGGTCGACTTCGACCTGTCGGACGTGATGTTCGTGGCGACGTCGAACTCGCTGAACATCCCGCCGGCGCTGCTGGACCGGATGGAGGTGATCCGCCTCTCGGGCTACACCGAGGACGAGAAGGTCTCGATCGCCCAGCGCTACCTGCTGCCCAAGCAACGCAAGAACAACGGCGTCGCCGACAGCGAGCTGGACGTCAGCGAGGACGCAGTGCGGGCCATCATCCGCTACTACACGCGTGAAGCCGGCGTGCGTTCGCTGGAGCGCGAGATCTCCAAGATCTGCCGCAAGGTCGTGAAGGGTCTGTCGCTGAAGAAGTACGAAGGCACCGTGCAGGTGACCGGCGAGAACATTGGCGACTTCCTGGGCGTGCGCCGATACAGCTTCGGCCAGGCCGAGAAGCAGGACCAGGTCGGCCAGGTCAATGGCCTGGCGTGGACCGAGGTGGGCGGCGACCTGCTGACCATCGAGGCCACGGTCATGCCAGGCAAGGGCGGGATCATCCGCACCGGCTCGCTGGGCGACGTGATGAAGGAATCGGTCGAGGCCGCCCGCACGGTGGTGCGCAGCCGGGCGCATCGCCTGGGCATCAAGGATGAGTTGTTCGAGAAGCGTGACATCCACATCCACGTGCCCGACGGCGCGACGCCCAAGGATGGTCCGAGCGCGGGTGCCGCCATGACGACGGCCTTCGTGTCGGCGCTGACCGGCATCCCGGTGCGGGCCGACGTCGCGATGACTGGCGAGATCACGCTGCGTGGCGAAGTCACCGAGATCGGCGGCCTGAAGGAAAAGCTGCTCGCGGCCCACCGTGGCGGCATCAAGACGGTACTGATCCCGGAAGAGAACGCCAAGGACCTCGCGGAGATTCCGGACAACGTCAAGAGCCAGCTCGAGATCGTGCCGGTCAAATGGATCGACAAGGTCCTCGAGATCGCCCTGACGCGAGCACCGGTGGCGCTCCCCGATGAGGAGGTCAAGGTCGAGGAAGCCAAGCCTGCGGCGGACAGCGCCACGCCGGTCGTCGCCGACGCGACCAAGCACTGAGGCAAAAAAGTCGGCGAAGGGGCTTGCAGCCTTCGCCGATTTCCTCCTATACTTTCAGTCTCGATGCAAAGCAGCAAACGCCCACAGCGTCAATGCAAAAAGCAAAGAGCAATGCGGGAATAGCTCAGTTGGTAGAGCGCAACCTTGCCAAGGTTGAGGTCGCGAGTTCGAGTCTCGTTTCCCGCTCCAGTTTCCGGCCGGATTTGGCATCAGGGAGGCTCACAAGGCTTACTTTTTGTTGAGGAACGGCACAGTCGAGCCCGCGGCGCGGTAGCAAAGCGGTTATGCAGCGGATTGCAAATCCGTCCAGGGTGGTTCGACTCCACTCCGCGCCTCCAGAATGCTGGTGGTGGGGGCTCGGCAAAGCAGTTTTGTCAGTTCATGCGGGAATAGCTCAGTTGGTAGAGCGCAACCTTGCCATGGTTGAGGTCGCGAGTTCGAGTCTCGTTTCCCGCTCCACATGCAGACCCTCAAAGCCGTCCCTGTGACGGCTTTGTGCGTTGTGGGGCAGATATTCACGTTGCAGTCTTGCGCCCGCCCGGGTGGTGAAATCGGTAGACACAGCGGACTTAAAATCCGCGGCCTTTCGCAGGGCGTACGGGTTCGAGTCCCGTCCTGGGCACCAAACTCCAGCCTCTGAGCGCGCTTCGCCGGATTGGCGCTCCGCCCCTTGTTTCTCGCCGCTCGGCACCGTTGTGAATACAGCGGCGACCGTGTTTCTGGCGAAGCCTTGCTGGACGGTGAATCAGGCCCCGTCGACGCGGTTCCAGGGACCAGGCAAGGGCTGGGCGAGACAAGACGTGCCGAGCCATCGCTGGCTGGCCGCCGTCAGCAGGGCCGGATCGCCGCTGCTCCACAGTTGCAGGCGGGTGTCGACGCCGGTGCCGAGGGCCTGCCCGAGCGGACGCAGGTCCAGCGTGCGACGGGCGATGGCTTCCGACGTGTCGACCAGCGCGACGTCCTCCCCGAACTGGCTGGCGATCAGATCGGCGACCAGCGGGTAGTGCGTGCAGCCGAGCACGACCGTGTCGACGCCGGCCAATCGCAGCGGGGCGCAGCAGCGTTCGACGCAGCCCCGGACCGTCGCGCTGTCCAGCGCGTGGTTCTCGATCGCGGCCGCCAGGCCGACGCCCGGTTGCAGCGTCAGGTCGATGCGGTCGGCGTGGGCTTGCGCCAGGAGCTGGAAGCGCTCGCTGCGCAGCGTGGCCTCGGTGGCCAACACGCCGATGCGGCCGTTGCGCGTGCGCTGGGTCGCCGGCTTGATGCCGGGTTCGACGCCGACGATGGGCAATTCGGGATGGGCCGCGCGCAGCGCCTTCACCGCGGCCGCCGTCGCGGTGTTGCAGGCGACCACCAGCATGTCCACGCCCTGATCGACAAGAAAGTCGGCGACGCGCAGCGAGCGCGCCACGATGAAGTCGACCGGCTTGTCGCCATAGGGCGCGTGTCCGGAATCGGCGACGTAGACAAAGCGCGCATCGTCGCGAAGCCGGCACAGGCTGCGCAGCACCGACAGACCGCCCAGGCCGGAATCGAACACGCCGATGCGTGGCGCGGTGGCAGTCTGCGGGTTCATGCGGGTGTCGGCGCGGTCGTTGTTCATGCGGTGGGCGCGGCAGTCTAGCAACGGGGCCGAGAGGCCTGTTCTTGCTCGCCGCTTGGGTTCCATCCTAAAATAGAACGATCGTTCGATTTTGTTTCACGGGTGCGACAACACGTTGACGTGGCCCCATAGAATGCCGGCCGTGATTCACCACAGGCCATTGGAGAGAGACCGATGAAAGCACTCGTCCCCGTCAAGCGGGTGGTCGACTACAACGTCAAGGTGCGCGTCAAGAGCGACGGCACGGGCGTGGACATCGCCAACGTCAAGATGAGCATGAACCCCTTCGACGAGATCGCGATCGAGGAGGCCGTGCGGCTCAAGGAGAAGGGCGTCGTGACCGAGGTCATCGCCGTGTCCTGCGGTGTCACCCAGTGCCAGGAGACGCTGCGCACCGCCATGGCCATCGGTGCGGACCGCGCGATCCATGTCGAGACCGATGCCGAGCTGCAGCCGCTGGCCGTGGCCAAGCTGCTCAAGGCGCTGGTCGACAAGGAACAGCCCGGCCTCGTGATCCTCGGCAAGCAGGCCATCGACGACGACTGCAACCAGACCGGCCAGATGCTGGCGGCGCTGGCCAACCTGCCGCAAGCCACCTTCGCCTCGAAGGTCGAGATCGCCGACGGCAAGGCCGTCGTGACGCGCGAGATCGACGGCGGCCTGGAGACGCTGAGCCTGTCGCTGCCGGCGGTCATCACGACCGACCTGCGCCTGAACGAGCCGCGCTACGTGACGCTGCCCAACATCATGAAGGCCAAGAAGAAGCCGCTGGACAAGGTGACGCCGGCCGATCTGGGCGTGGACGTCACGCCGCGCCTGAAGACCTTGAAGGTCGCCGAGCCCGCTGGCCGCAAGGCGGGCATCAAGGTCGCTGATGTCGCCGCACTCGTCGACAAGCTCAAGAACGAAGCAAAGGTGATCTGAGATGGCTGTCCTCGTCATTGCCGAACACGACAACAACACCCTCAAGCCCGCGACGCTGAACGTCGTCTGCGCGGCTGCCAAGCTGGGTGAAGTCCACATCCTCGTGGCTGGCCAGAACGCCGCCGGGGTGGCTCAACAGGCGAGCCAGGTCGTCGGCGTCAGCAAGGTCATCCACGCCGATGGCGCGAGCCTGGCGCATGGCCTGGCCGAGTCGCTGGCCTCGCAGGTGGTGGGTCTCGCCGGTGGCTACAGCCACATCCTGTTCCCCGCCACGGCCGGCGGCAAGAACACCGCGCCGCGCGTGGCCGCGCTGCTGGATGTCGCGCAGATCAGCGACATCACGGCGGTGGTCAGCGCCGACACCTTCGAGCGCCCGATCTACGCCGGCAACGCGATCGCGACGGTGCAGAGCGCCGATGCGGTGAAGGTGATCACCGTGCGTGGCACCGCCTTCGACGCGGCTGCATCGACCGGTGGCAGCGCCGCCATCGAGACCGTCGCCGCAGCGGCCGACTCGTCCACCAGCCGCTACGTCGGCAGCGAGATCGCGAAGAACGACCGCCCCGAGCTCACCGCCGCGAAGATCATCGTCAGCGGCGGCCGCGCACTCGGCAGCAGCGACCAGTTCAACGAGGTGCTGACGCCGCTGGCCGACAAGCTCGGCGCCGCGCTGGGTGCCAGCCGTGCCGCCGTCGATGCGGGCTATGCGCCCAACGACTGGCAGGTCGGCCAGACCGGCAAGATCGTCGCGCCGCAGCTCTACATCGCGGCCGGCATCTCGGGCGCGATCCAGCACCTGGCGGGCATGAAGGATTCCAAGGTGATCGTCGCGATCAACAAGGATCCGGAGGCGCCGATCTTCTCGGTGGCCGACTACGGGCTGGAAGCGGACCTGTTCGCGGCGGTGCCGGAACTGGTCAAGTCGCTCTGAACGCGCGGCATTGAAGGACCTGTCCTGAGCCGTCTGCAAGGGGCGCCCAACGGCAGCGTTGCGGCGCCCCTGTCTTGTCCGGGTCACGTCAGGCGACTGCACGAGCCTCGCCGCTTCCCGACACCCCTGTCCCGATGTCCCCTTTCCGTTTCAACACCACACGCACCGGAGACCGTGCCATGACCTACCGCGCCCCCGTCAAGGATTTCCTGTTCGGACTGAAGGAGCTCGCCGGCCTCGAGCAGCTGACGCAGATCCCCGCGTTCGAGGAGGCCGGCCTGGAGACGGCGGCGGCCGTGCTGGAGGAATGTGCGCGGCTCAACGAGAACGTCGTCGCGCCCCTGAACTGGGAAGGGGACAAGAACCCCTCGTCCTGGAAGGATGGCCAGGTCACGACCACGCCCGGTTTCAAGGACGCCTTTCGCCAGTTCGCCGAGGGTGGCTGGCAAGGCCTGCAGCATCCGCCCGAGTTCGGTGGCCAGGGCCTGCCCAAGGCGATCGGTGCGGCCTGCATCGAGATGCTCAACAGCGCCAACCTCAGCTTCGCGCTGTGCCCGCTGCTGACCGATGGCGCGATCGAGGCGCTGCTGACCGCGGGCACCGACGAGCAGAAGTCGACCTACATCCCGCCGATGATCGAGGGCCGCTGGACCGGCACGATGAACCTCACCGAGCCGCAGGCCGGCTCCGACCTCGCGGCGGTGCGCAGCCGCGCCGAACCACAGGCGGACGGGTCCTACAAGATCTTCGGCACCAAGATCTTCATCACCTACGGCGAGCACGACATGGCCGAGAACATCGTCCACCTCGTGCTGGCGCGGGTGGTCGGCGCGCCCGAGGGCGTCAAGGGCATCAGCCTGTTCATCGTGCCGAAGTTCCTGGTCCATGCCGATGGCAGCCTGGGCGCGCGCAACGACGTGCACTGCGTGTCCATCGAGCACAAGATGGGCATCAAGGCCAGCCCAACCGCGGTGCTTCAGTACGGCGACCACGGCGGCGCGGTCGGCTACCTGGTCGGCCAGGAGAACCGCGGCCTGGAGTACATGTTCATCATGATGAACGCGGCCCGCTACGCGGTCGGCATCCAGGGTATCGCGGTGGCCGACCGGGCCTACCAGAAGGCCGTGCAGTACGCCCGTGACCGCGTGCAGTCGCGCCCGGTGGACGGCTCGCTGCCGACGGCCGGCGCGATCATCCACCACCCCGACGTGCGCCGCATGCTGATGACGATGCGCTCGCTCAGCGAGGGCTGCCGCGCGCTCGCGTTGGTCGCCGGCGCCGCCTACGACGCCGCGCACCACCACCCGGACGCCGACACCCGCCGCGTCAACCAGGCCTTCTATGAATTCATGGTGCCGCTGATCAAGGGCTACAGCACCGAGATGAGCCTGGAGGTCACCAGCCTGGGCGTGCAGGTTCACGGTGGCATGGGCTTCATCGAGGAGACCGGCGCGGCGCAGTTCTACCGCGACGCCAAGATCCTGACGATCTACGAAGGCACGACCGCCATCCAGGCCAATGACCTGATCGGCCGCAAGACGGCCCGCGATGGCGGTCAGACCGCCAAGGCCATCGCCGGCCAGATCGAGCTGACCGAGGCCGCGCTCGCCGCCCATTCGAGCGTCGCCGCGCAGACCTACGCACGTCGCCTGAAGGCCGCCCGCGAGGCCTTCATCGAGGTGGTCGACTTCGTCGCCGGCCGCACCAAGGCCCATCCGAACGAGGTCTTCGCCGGTTCGGTGACCTACCTGATGCTGGCCGGCAACCTGATGGCCGGTTGGCAGATGGGCCGTGCGCTGCTGGCCGCCGAGGACGCCATCAACGAGGGCGACGACGTGCCCTTCATGCAGGCCAAGATCGCGACCGCGCGCTTCTATTGCGACCACATCCTGACGCGTGTGCCGGGCCAGCGCGACAGCGTGCTCGAAGGCGGCGAGTCGGTCTGCGCGCTGGCGCTGGAGGCCTTCTGATGTCGCTGCCTCCGATCTTCGACACGCTGAGGCTGCCGGTCATCGGCTCGCCGCTGTTCATCATCAGCAACCCCAAGCTGGTGATCGCGCAATGCCAGGCCGGCATCGTCGGCTCCATGCCGGCGCTGAACGCCCGGCCGGCCTCGCAGCTCGACGAGTGGCTGGCCGAGATCACCGAAACGCTGGCAGCCTGGGATGCGGCGCATCCGGATCAGCCGTCCGCGCCCTACGCGATCAACCAGATCGTTCACAAGAGCAACGACCGGCTGGAACACGACCTTGAGGTCTGCGCCCGCTACAAGGTGCCGCTGGTCATCACCAGCCTGGGCGCGCGCGAGGACGTCAACCATGCGGTGCATGCCTGGGGCGGGCTGGTGATGCACGACATCATCAACAACGCGTTCGCCCACAAGGCGATCGACAAGGGCGCCGACGGCCTGATCGCGGTGGCCGCCGGTGCCGGTGGCCACGCCGGCACCAAGAGCCCGTTCGCGCTGATCCAGGAGATCCGCCAGTGGTTCGACGGCCCGCTGGCGCTGTCAGGCTCGATCGCCAGTGGCGGCGCGGTGCTCGCCGCGCAGGCCATGGGCGCGGACCTCGCCTACATCGGCTCGGCCTTCATCGCCACCGACGAGGCCCGCGCCAGCGACGCCTACAAGCAGTGCATCGTCGAGTCGAACAGCGACGACATCGTCTACAGCAACCTGTTCACCGGCGTACACGGCAACTACCTGAAGCCGTCGATCCGGGCCGCCGGCATGGATCCGGACGCGCTGCCCGAGGCCGACCCGAGCAAGATGAACTTCGGCGCTGCCGGGGCCGATGCCAAGAAGGCCTGGAAGGACATCTGGGGTTGCGGCCAGGGCATCGGCGCGGTCGACCGCATCGCGCCCGCCGGCGAACTGGTGCGGCGCCTGTCCGATGAATACGAGCTGGCGCGACGTCGCCTCTGCCTCGGTCCGGCGGCCTGATGTTTGGGTGGAAGGCCGGGCCGGCGACGGGCTCAGCGCCGGTCGCCGCCAGCCTTCTGCTTGTCCAGGTCCTCGTCCAGCCCTTCACCCGCGTCACGGTAGGCGCGCCAGTGGTCCATGGCGCTGCGCGTGAGCCGCGTCTGCCGGGTGAACACCGGGCAGGCCTTGCAGATCCACAGGTGCACCCGCACGCCCACCCGTTCGCCAAGCGACAGGGTGCGTTCCTCGCCTTCGAGGACAAGGCGGGTGACATCTCGGCAGCTGAGCATCGGTCGCATGGGGGTCATCGTCCAGGACTGGGGGGAGAGAACCAGTGGGTCTGCAGGCATGCGCGCAGCCTCAGCTTGGCGCGGTGCAGCAGCACGAACAGGTTGGTCGAGCTGATGCCCAGTTGCTGACAGACCTCGTCGGTTTCCAGGCCCAGCCACTCCCGCATCATGAAGACCTGCCCTTGCTGGCCGGGCAGGTGGTCGACACAGGCGTCCAGCACGGTGATGAACTGGCGCTGGCCGAGCGTCGCCTCCGGGTTGCCCCATTCGGCCGGGGCCTCGCGCCAGTGGCCGTCCGGCTTGAAGAGCAGGTCGTCGAGGTCCTCGTCGTCCTCGCGCGTGCTGGAGATCTCGCGGCCGTGGCGGCGGATCTGGTCGATCAGCTTGTGCTTGAGGATGCCGATCAGCCAGGTCTTGAGCTGACTCTGGCCGCCGAAGGACTGGGGCTTCTCCAGCGCCACGATCAGCGTCTCGGACACCGCATCTTCGGCCCAGGCCTCGTTGCGCAGCTGCTTGCGGGCATAGCGCATCAGCGGTTCACGCAGGGCTTGCAGCTGGTTCGCGAGATCGGTCATGGGGGCGTCTGGAGCGGAGGGCGGGCGCAGTGTAAGGACAGGGCATGACGTGCGACGAAGCGGTTCGCGGCATCGGCCCGGGCCCCGGCTCAGTCGTGTCCGCTGGCATCATTCTTACTGCCCTTCCGGAGATCCGCGCATGACCTGTCCCGACCCTGCTGCCACCACGCGACGCACCCACCTGCGATGGCTGGGCCTCGGCGCCGCCGCGACGCTGGGCCTGGACGTCCGCGCACAGGACGCGGCCTGGGCGCGCACCGAGGCCCAGGCCCGCGGCCAGACCGTCTACTTCAATGCCTGGGCCGGCAGCGAGCCGATCAACGCCTACATCCAGTGGGCCGCCGGCGAGCTGCAGCGTCGCCACGGCATCAAGCTCGAGCACGTGCGCATCACCGACGCGGCGGAGGTGGTCCAGCGCGTGCGTGCCGAACAGCGTGCCGGCCGCAGCGACGGCTCGGTCGACCTGCTGTGGATCAACGGCGAGAACTTCCATGCGATGAAGCGCGACCGCCTGCTGCTCGCGCCCTGGGCCGAGCGCCTGCCGTCCTATGCCGGCGTCGACACCCAGGGCAAGCCGACCACGCGCAGCGACTTCGGCGAGCCGGTCGACGGCCTGGAAGCGCCCTGGGGCATGGCCCAGCTGACGTTCTACGGCGATGCGCCACGGCTGGGCGGTGCGCCGCCGCGCAGCCTGGCCGCGCTGCTCGATTGGGCCCGTCGCCATCCGGGCCGCTTCAGCTACCCACGCCCGCCGCAGTTCCACGGCACGACCTTCCTGAAGCAGGTGCTGCTGGAGGCGCTGCTGCTGCTCGCGCTGGTGCCGTGGCCGCTGGCGCAGGCGCTGGCGGAGGCTGTCCGGCAGGGTGTCGACCCGGCCGGCTGGCAGGCCTTGGCGGCCGATCCGCAGACCTTGCCGGCCTGGCGCCTGTCGGTCCAGACTGCCCTGCTCAGCAGCACGCTGGCCCTGCTGGCAACGCTGTGGATCGGCAGCGCCTGGCAGGCCGACGCGCTGGCCGGCACGCCGCGTTGGCAGCGGCGGGTGCGGGGCTGGGGCGCCATGCTGGCGATGCCGCATGCCGCCGCCGCGATCGGCCTGCTGTGGCTGCTGATGCCCTCGGGCTGGCTGGTCCGGCTGGCGGCACTGGCGGTGCCTGGCCCGGGTTGGGACGCGCCGCCCGAGCTGGTGCTGGCCAACGATCCACAGGGCCATGCGCTGGTGCTGGCGCTGGTCGTCAAGGAACTGCCCTTCCTGCTGTGGATGCTGGCGGCCGACTGGGCCCGGCCGGAGCTGGCCCAGCGCCTGTCGCAGCAGCTGGTGGTGGGCCGCAGCCTGGGCTGGCCGGCCCGCAGCCTGGCCTGGCGACTGCTGTGGCCGCAGATGCTGGCACGGCTGCGCTGGCCCTTGCTGGCCGTGCTGGCCTATGGCCTGACCGTCGTCGACATGGCCTTGTTGCTCGGCCCCGGCAATCCGCCGACGCTGGCGGTGCTGGCCTGGGACGGGCTGCGCGATGCCGACCCGTCGCGCCAGTCGCAGGCCGTCGCCGCCGCCTGGCTGCTGACCGTCACGCTGCTGCTGCTGGCGGTGGCGGGTCGTGCGGCGATGGGGTGGGTGTCGAACCGGCTGGCCGAGTCGCTGCGGGACGGCCCGCCCCTTTCCTCGACCTTGCGCCGCCCCGATGGGCCGGGACGGCTCGCACGCGGCGCACTGACGAGCTTGGGCGGGCTCTATGCCGTCCTGTGGCTGGTGCTGGCGATCGGCTCGGTCAGCGCAAGCTGGCGCTACCCGGCGCTGTGGCCACAGGCGCTGACCGGGCAAGCCTGGCAACAGGCCGTGCTGGACGGCGGCGTGCTGCGCGACAGCGTGCTGCTGGCGGCCGCCACGGCGCTGCTGTCGCTGGCGACGGTGATCGCCTGGCTGCAACTCGCGCCGCCGACCTGGGACCGCTGGGCCATCGGCCTGAGCAGCACGACGCTGGTGCTGCCCACGTTGCTGCTGCTGGCCGGCCTCTACCCCTGGTTCCTGGTCTGGCGGCTCGACGGCGGCTGGCCCGGCCTGGTCTGGGTCCATGGCCTGATGGCCTTGCCCTATGTCGCGGTCGCGCTGCAGCCGTCCTGGCGCGCGCTCGATCCGCGCTACCTGGCGACCGCACGAACGCTCGGGCTCACGCCGTGGCGCCAGCTCTGGTCGGTGCGGCGGCCCATGCTGGCCGCGCCGATCGCATCGGCGCTGGCGGTCGGCTGGGCGGTCAGCCTGGGCCAGTTCCTGCCGACGCTGTTCATCGGCGCGGGCCGGCACCGCACGCTGACGACCGAGGCCGTCACGTTGGCCGCCGGCGGCCAGCGCCATGCGGCGGCGGCCTTCGCGCTGCTGCAGGCGCTGCTGCCGCTGGCCGGTTTCCTGCTGGCCAGCAGGGTCGGCCGATCGGGCCGCGCCGCGTCCTCCGGGAGGCTCGCCCGATGAGCCACCCCGACCGCGCGCCGCAACCTCGTGGCCTGGTCCTGCGCGACCTGCGCCTGACCCTGTCCGGCCGGCCGCTGCTCGCCCCGATCGATGCCGACGTCGGCCCCGGCGAGGTGCTGGCGCTGACCGGTCCGAGCGGCTGCGGCAAGAGCTCGTTGCTGCTGGGCCTGGCTGGCGTGCTGTCGCTGCCGCTGCGCCTGACCGGCCTGGCCACGCTGGGCGGCGTCGACCTGGCCGGCCTGCCGGCCGAGTCGCGCCGGCTCGGCCTGATGTTCCAGGACGACCTGCTGCTGCCGCACCTTGATGTCGCCGGCAACCTGCTGTTCGGGATGCCCGCCGGCGGGACGCGGCGCGAGCGGCTGGGCCGGGTCGACGCGGCGCTGGAGCGGGCGGGCCTGGGCGGCTGCGCCTCGCGCCGGCCGGAGCAGCTGTCGGGCGGCCAGCGCCAACGGGTCGCATTGCTGCGGGCCTTGTTGTCCGAGCCGCGTGCGCTGTTGCTGGACGAGCCGTTCTCGCGCCTGGACGCGACGCTGCGCGCCAGCTTCCGCGCCTGGGTCTGGGCAACGCTGGCCGAGCGCGGCCTGCCGGCGCTGCTGGTCACGCACGACCTCGACGACCTGCCGCCGGGCGCTCGCCGGATCGACTTGCAGAGCGCGCCGGAGGAGGGCGCCGACCATGCTTGACGCCGCCTTCGTCGCCCGCTTCGGGCCGCCGCTGGAACGCCTGGCCGCGCGGCTGGCGCGCACCGGCCTGAGCCCGGACGGGCTGAGCTGGACCGGTTTCGGTCTGGGCCTGGCGGCGGCCGCCGCGATCGTCGAGCAGGTCCACGTGCTGGCGCTGGCGCTGATCCTGGCGAGCCGGCTGGCCGACGGGCTGGACGGCGCGCTGGCCCGCCACCTGGGCCGCGCCAGCGCGCGTGGCGCCTACCTGGACATCACGCTCGATTTCCTGTTCTACGCGCTGGTGCCGCTGGCCTTCGCGTGGTCCGACCCCGCAGCCAACAGCCTTGCCGGCGCGACCTTGCTGGCCGCCTTCATGGGCACCGGCAGCAGCTTCCTGGCCTATGCCGTGCTGGCCGAACGCCATGGCCTGCGCAGCGTCGCCTTCCCGCGCAAGGGCTTCTATTACCTCGGCGGCCTGACGGAGGCCGGTGAGACGCTGGCCTGCTTCGCCGCGATGTGCCTGTGGCCGCAGCACTTCGCGCTGCTGGCCTACGGCTTCGCGGCGCTGTGCGGGCTGACCGTGGCGATGCGCGTGCAGGCCGGCTGGCGCTGCTTCGGCGCGCTGGACCGGGCCGGTCCGGACACGCGACCGCCGCCGCGCTGAAAAGAAACGAAACACGCCGATACCGCGCTGCAAGGACACCGCGCCGGCCGGCCGGCAACATCCTTTCCATCGATCCACCGCAGCCGCTGACACGCAGCGCCGGGCGGATCGCAACGGATCTCAACCCGTCCCGAAAGGATGATTCCCATGAAGACCTGGAAACAACGCAGCCTGACCGTCCTGGCCACCACCGCACTCTCGTTCGGCCTGCTCGGCGGTGTCGGTGCGGTGCTCGCCGCACCGATGGGGGGCGAGCACATGATGGGCATGATGGGCGGCCATGGCGGCATGGGCCATCACGGCCCGATGTCCGACGCCGACCACCAGAAGATGCGCGAGCGCATGCTCGAGCGCGCCACCAACAGGCTCAAGCTCGACGAGGCACAGAAGCAGCGCCTGGGCAAGCTGATGGACGCGCTGCATGCCCAGCATCAGGCCCTGCAGCCGGAAGGCGCTGCGGCCCCGAAGGCGGGCGATGCCAAACCGGCCGGCCCGCGTGACGAGTGGCAGGCGCTGATCGCCGGCAACCGCTTCGACAAGGCCCGGGCCCAGCAACTGGCCGATGCCAAGGCGCAGGCGATCCAGAAGTCCAGCCCGGCGGTGATCGCTGCGGCGGCCGACTTCTTCGACAACCTCAAGCCCGAGCAGCAGACCCAGGTGCGCGAGTACCTGGCCCGCGGCGCGGGACGTGGTGGCCACGATGGCCACCGCGGCATGCACGGCGGCCGGGGCGACGATCGCGGTGACCGTGGCACGCCGCCGGCCGGTGCCAAGGGTGGCTGATCGGGGCGTCTGATCCAGGCGACTGAGCCGGTCCGGGGTGCGGGCACCACACCGCCTCCCTGACCTTTGGGCATCCACATCCGCACCTCGACCCGGCCGCGTGCCTGCACGCTGCCGGGTCGTTCCGCTTTCCGGCCCGCCAGCCCGCCCGTCCTTCCGGCAACCCTTCTGGGATCATCCCGCCATGCACCGACTGCTCCTGATCGACGACGACCAGCACCTGGCCGCGCCGCTGACCGCCTACCTGCAGCGTTTCGACCTGGCGCTGGACCATGCCGACCGGCCCAGCGCCGGCCTGGCGCGGCTGGCGGCCACCGCCTACGACGCGGTGATCCTTGACGTCATGCTGCCGGAAATGGACGGCTTCGCGGTCTGCCGCGAGATCCGCAAGACCAGCGACATCCCCATCCTGATGCTGACCGCGCGCGGCGACGTGATGGACCGCGTCATCGGCCTGGAACTGGGTGCCGACGACTACCTGCCCAAGCCCTTCGAGCCGCGTGAACTGGCCGCGCGCCTGCAGACCATCCTGCGCCGCCAGCGCGCCGACCGGCAGGAGGCCGCCAGCACCGCGCCGCTCGTGTTCGAGGGCCTGCGGGTGGACTTCGAGCGCCGCCAGGTCGAGGTCCAGGGCCGCGAGGTCGAACTGACGGGCACCGAGTTCGAGCTGCTGGGCCTGCTCGCGCGCGAGCCGCAGAAGGTCTTCAGCCGCGATGACATCCTGACCCGGCTGCGCGGCCAGGAGGCCGAGCTCTACACCCGCGCGGTCGACATCCTGGTGAGCCGGCTGCGCAGGAAGCTCGAACCGCTGGACTGCATCAAGACCGTGCGCAATGCGGGCTACGCCTTCGCGGCGGCGCGGGTCACGGACTGAGCCATGACCCCGCGCAGCGACGATCACGCCTGGCTGACCCGTCCGGTCGAACGCCACCGCCGGCTGGGCGTGCGGCTGGTGCTGCTCTTCATCGTGCTGGCGCTGGTCATGGGCCTGACCTTCCTGACCGGCATGCAGCACGCGCTGGGTGGCGGCTGGCGGGCGCTGGTGCGACCCTTGGTGGCCGACTACGTCGACCGCCTGGCGGCCGACATCGGCAGCCCGCCCGACATCGCGCGGGCCCGCGCCATGACCGAACGCCTGCCGCTGGCGATCCGGATCGAGGGACCGGACGTCAACTGGACCTCGCACCCGGACGGCCTGCCGCGCCACCCGATGCCGCTGCCGATGCGGCCGTGGCGCGATCGGGAGATGGGTCGGGAGATGGGTGGAGAGATGGGCCGCGACATGGCTCGCGACATGGTTCGCGATGGCCCACCGCCACCTTGGCGCCGCGACGCCTCCACATCCGGCGACGGCCCGCCGCCGCACCGCGGTCCGCCGCGCTGGCGCCACGACGACACCGACGATGCCCGCGACGACCCACCCGGCGCGCGCGGCGTGGTCGCCCTGAGCCGCCTGACGTCGGACGGCCACCGCATCACCTTCGCGCTGGGCGAGGTGCCACTGAGGCACCAGCCGCGCGTGATCGGCTGGATCACGCTGGCCGCGCTGCTGCTGGTCACCGCCGCCGCCTACCTCGCGATGCGCCGGCTGCTGCGGCCGCTGGACGACATCGGCGCGGGGGCCGGCCGCTACGGGCAGGGCGACTTCAGCGCCGCCATCCCGATCCGTCGGCCGGACGAACTCGGCCGGCTGGCCGGCCAGATCAACGCGATGGCCGACGGCCTGCGCGAGCGGCTGGATGCGAAGCGCGCCTTGCTGCTGGCGATCAGCCACGAACTGCGCTCGCCGCTGACCCGCGCACGCCTGAACGCCGAACTGGTCGACGAGGGCCCGCCGCGTGATGCGCTGCTGCGTGACCTGGAAGAGATGCGCGGCCTGATCAATGACCTGCTCGAAGGCGAACGCCTGGCCGCCGGCCATGCGTCGCTGCAGACCGAGCCGACCGACCTGGTCGCGCTGGCCCGCCAGGTCGTCGACGACCGCTTGCGCAGCTGGCGGGAGGCCACCTCGACGGACGGCCCGGTGCCGACGGTGCGCTGGGACGTCACGCCGGAGGTGGCTCAGTCGCTGAGCCAGGCGGCGGTCGATCCGGCGCGCTGGCGGCTGCTGCTGCGCAACCTCGTCGACAACGCCTTGCGCCACGGCCGACCCGGCGAGGGATCGGGTGCGGCGGGTGAGGACATCGAGCTGTCGATCCGCCGCGACGACGCGGGCGGCGGCTGGCTGATGACGGTGCGCGACCACGGCCCCGGTGTCGCGCCGGAGCATCTGGCGCGGCTGGCCGAGGCCTTCTATCGCACCGACGCTGCCCGGACCCGCCACAGTGGCGGCGTCGGGCTGGGGCTCTACCTGTGTCGCCTGGTGGCCCAGGCCCACGGCGGCCAGCTGGCCTTCGAGGCCGCCATGCCCGGCCTGCGCGTGCAGGTGCGCTGGCCGGGCTGAAAGCACAACGGCCACCCGAAGGTGGCCGTTGTCGTGTCAGCGCGAGCGATCCGGCCGGGCGGCCGGATCAGGCGGCTGGATCAGCGATCGCCGCGACGGCCTTGCGGGGCCGGACGGAAACCACGGTTCGGGCCGCCGGGACCACGGGCCGGGGCGGCACCGCGCCATTCGCCACCGGCCGGACGCGGTGCGTGGGCATGCGGCGGACGATCGCCATGCGGGCGGTCGAACACGCGGGCTTCCGGCGCATGGCCGAACGCCGGGGCGTGATGCGGACGCTCGCCGGCATGGGCCGGACGACCGCTGCGGTCGTTGTTCCAGCCACCGGCGCGCGGGCCGCCGCGCTCGTCATGGCGGCGCGGTGCGCCACCCGGACGGCGGTCGAAGGCCGGACGGGCCGGACGCGAGCTCAGGTCCGGACCCGGACGGGTCGGCTCCAGGCCGACGATGGTCTCGACCGGGATCGTCTGGGTCGTGAACTGCATGATGCGGCGGATCATGCCGGCATCGCGGCGCTCGGCCAGCGTGATCGCCAGGCCCGAGCGACCAGCACGGCCGGTGCGTCCGATGCGGTGCACGTAGTCCTCGGCCTTCATCGGCAAGCCGAAGTTGATGACGTGGCTGATGGTGGGCACGTCGATGCCGCGGGCGGCAACGTCGGTGGCGACCAGCACCTTCAGCTCGCCGCTGCGCAGCGCCATCAGCGTGCGGGTGCGGCGACCTTGCGGCATGCCACCGTGCAGCGGCGCGACCGCGTGGCCGATGTCGTACAGGTGGGCGGCCAGCTCGTCGGCGTCACGCTGCGTGCTCGTGAAGACGACGGCCTGCTGGACTTCACGGTCGGTCAGCAGGTGCTCCAGCAGCGCGGCCTTGTGCTCGACGCTGTCGGCCCACAGCAGCTTCTGGGTGATGTTCTCGTGGCTGTCGGTGTGGTTGGCGATCTCGATGCGCTGGGCGTCCGGCTTCAGGATCTGGTCGGCGAGGCGACCGACCTGGCCGGCGAAGGTGGCGCTGACCATGACGGTCTGGCGCGACGCCGGCAGGGATTCGGCGATGCGTTCGATGTCCTCGATGAAGCCCATGTCCAGCATGCGGTCGGCTTCGTCGAGCACCAGCAGCTCGACCGACGCCAGGATGGCCTTGCCGCTGTCGAGGTGGTCGATCAGGCGGCCGGGGGTCGCGATCAGCAGGTCCAGCGGCTTGCGCAGCGCGGCCAGCTGGGCGCCGTAGGGCACGCCGCCGACGACGGTGGCGACCTTCAGGCCAGGGATGTGGCGGCCGTAGTTCGAGGCCGCCTTGGCGACCTGCAGGGCCAGTTCACGGGTCGGTGCCAGCACCAGCACGCGCGGGCCGCTCACTTCGCCACGCGGGCGACGCTGTGCCGGGTCCAGGCGGGCGGCCAGGACGCGTTCCAGCGCGGGGATCACGAAGGCGGCGGTCTTGCCGCTGCCGGTGTTGGAGCACACGCGCAGGTCGGAACCGGTCAGCGCGGCGGGGATGGTCTGTGCCTGGACATCGGTCGGCTCGGTGTAGCCGGAATCGGTCAGGGCGGCCAGGATGGCCGGGTTCAGGGCGAGGTCTGCAAAACTCATGATGACTTCAGTCTTTCTGACGCACGGAGGGATCGCCGCCGGACGTCTCGGTCGCCGCATCACCGGTTGGTGATCGGTCTTGGGCAGGCAAAAGCACAGCCCGCGCGGCATCCATCAACGCGCGGTAGCGGTACAAGAGCTCAAGGAGGGGAAGGTGCCCGCCCGGGTCGAACAGCATCGCCGCCGACCGCGCCTGCAGCCCCGCGGCCCGGACCGTGAAGGTCGACCGCTGGAGGATGAGGGGAAAGAGGAAGGTCAGAGGGGATGAACGAAACAGCATCGCCCCAACGGGTGGGGCGAGCGGCGCGAAGTGTAGCGCAATGCTCGGGTTCTTGTTGCATTGCACCAAGAAAGAAGCCGCCCAGGTGGGCGGCTTCGGTTGGACGTCACGGCGGCATCACCGCCCGAGTGTCCTTCAGTGGCTCTGCTGGATGCCGGCAATGCGCCAGACCTGCGGCGCCGAGTCCTCGCGGACCAGGTGCCAGATCTCGTCGAAGCCGGCTGCCGCAGCACCGGCTTCCTCGCGGATCAGGCCGTGGAAGCGCACGCTGACGACGTCGCGGGCGGGCTCGCGGTCGAAGTCGATAACCTGAGCGGCGACCTGCTCGACGTCGGTCTGTTGGGTCTTGCCGCCACGGTCCTGCAGGTCCAGGCGGATGTTGGCGAACAGTTCGGGGGTGGTGAACTGGCGCAGGTCGTCCAGGTCGCCGCGGTCGTTGGCGGTCTGCATGCGGATGAAGATCATCCGGGCGATGCGCTCGAAGGCGGACGCATCAAAGTCGGCCGGCAGGGTGGGCGCGGCGAAACCGGCCGCCTGCGGCGCGACGGCCGGGGCACCACCGTCGATGCGGAAGCTGTCGGCCGCGCTGCCGGGCAGGGCGTTGCGCTGCAGGACCGGGGCCGAGGCGACGGTGCTGGCGGGTTCGGCTGACGTCGACGGCGACCCCGTGCCGGCGTAGGCATAAGCCGGCTGGTTGGCGGCTCCGTTCTTGCCCTTGCCGGCACCGAACCGCCGCATCAGCCAGGTCACCAGGAAGACGACTGCAACGGCGAGCAACGCCATCATCAGGAAGTTCGACACCGCTTCGCCCATGCCGAGGTGGCTGAGCAGCGCGGCGATGCCCAGGCCTGCGGCCAGACCGGCGATCGGACCCAGCCAGTTGCGCTTGGGCGGCGTCGCGGCCGCGCCAGCCGCAGCAGGCGCGCCAGCCTGGGCCTGCTGGGCCGGCGTGGCCGGCTGTGCCGGGGTGGCCTGCTGGTTCTGCATCGGCTTGGCCGGCATGCTGCGCTGCATGCCCGCCGAACCGCCACTGCCCAGACGCTTGGCGTCCGCGTCCACGGTCCAGGTGACCATTGCCACAGCCACCGCAAGGGCAGCCATCCAGCCTTGTTTCATCGTGTCGTCCTCTGTTCGTGATCGAAGTCTTGTGCAGATGAGGCCAGAGGCCTCGCCCACAAGGGGCTGAACCTGTCAGCTGCCTTGTGTGGCGTGTGACGCACGCACGCAGCGGAAGTTCCCGCCGCGCCCCCTTTCCAGGGGGCTGCGCGGGTCAGCCCGGCGTGGCGGCGTCGCCCCCGGCGACGATGCGGATGCACTCGCTGGCGTAGCGGACCTCGGCGCCGGGGCGAAGCTTGCGGGTCTTGCGGGTCTCGACCGAGCCGTCGACCTCGACCTCGCCGGCGGCGATGGCTACCTTGGCCGCGCCGCCACTGGGCACCAGGCCGCAGACCTTGAGCAGCGCGTCGAGCGTGATGTGGTCGCCGCGCACGGCGAATGTGGTGGTCGTCATGCGGGTCCGATCAGCGCGTCGCGCGTCAGCAGCAGCACCTGGTCGGCGCCGGCGCTGGTCTCCAGCCAGACCGCCGGCAGGCGCGGGAAGGCGGCCTCGAAGTGCGGTCGCTCATGGCCGATCTCGATGACCAGCACGCCGATGTCGCTCAGCCGGGCCGGCGCGTCGCGCAGCAGCTGGCGGATGAAGTCCATGCCGTCCTCGCCGCCGGCCAGCGCCATCTCGGGCTCGGCGCGGAATTCGGGCGGCAGCGCGGCCATCGAGCGCGCGTTGACGTAGGGCGGGTTGCACAGGATCAGGTCGTAGGGGCCGCGCACGTCGGCCAGGCCGTCGCTCTCCAGCACCGTGATGCGGTCGGCCAGGTGGTGGCGGTTGACGTTGATGCGCGCCACGTCCAGCGCGGCGGCCGACAGGTCCGAGGCATCGACCATCACGTCCGGAAAGGCCATGGCCGCCAGCACCGCCAGACTGCCGTTGCCGGTGCACAGGTCCAGCACCTGGCGGGTGCGGTCGCTCAGCCAGGCGTCCAGTGCATGGCCATAGTCGGGGTCGCCCAGCAGCTCGGCGATGAAGGAGCGCGGCACGATGCAGCGCTCGTCGACGAAGAAGGGCACGCCCTGCAGCCAGGCCTCGCGCGTCAAGTAGGCCGCCGGCTTGCGGCTGGCGATGCGCTCATCGACCACGGCGGCGACGTCGGCCAGTTGCTCCTCCGAGACCGGCCCGGAGGCCAGCTCGTCGTAGCCGTCCAGCGGCAGGCCGAGGCGCCACATCGTCAGCCAGATCGCCTCGTCGCGGGCGTTGTGCGTGCCATGGCCGAAGACGATGCCGGCGGCGGTCATGCGGGTGGCCATCTGCTCGACCACCTGGGCCAGGGTCGGACGGTCGCTGGGGGCAGGGCTGGGCATCGGTCGGGCTCGGGTCGGGTGCGGATGGGGCAGGGATGGCGCAGGGTTGGTGCAGCGCGGCTCAGGCAGCCGGCAGCATGGCGGCCAGCGTGCGGCGGTAGATCTCGGCCAGCGGCTCCAGATCGGCCACCGCGCCGTGTTCGTCGACCTGGTGGATGGTCGCGTTGATCGGGCCGAACTCGACCACCTGCGGGCAGATGCGGGCGATGAAACGGCCATCGGACGTGCCGCCGGTGGTCGACAGCTCGGTCTGCACGCCGGTGACCTCGGTGATCGCGGCGGACAGGGCGCCGATCAATGTGCCCGGTCGCGTCAGGAAGGGCCGGCCGCCGAGCGTCCAGTCGATCCGGTGCGGCACGCCGTGGCGTTCGAGCACGTCGTGCACGCGCTGCTTCAGCGCCTCGGGCGTCGACTCGGTCGAATAGCGGAAGTTGAAGTCCACCACCAGCTCGCCCGGGATGACGTTGGTCGCGCCGGTGCCGGCGTGGATGTTGGACATCTGCCAGCTGGTCGGCGGGAAGTGGTCGTTGCCGGCGTCCCAGGCGGTCGCGGCCAGCTCGGCCAGTGCCGGCACGGCCAGGTGGATGGGGTTGCGCGCCAGATGCGGGTAGGCGATGTGGCCTTGCAGGCCCTGCACGAACAGCCGGCCCGACAGCGAGCCGCGGCGGCCGTTCTTGATCATGTCGCCGAGCGACTTCACCGAGGTCGGCTCGCCGACGATGCAGGCGTCCAGCCGCTCGCCGCGCGCTTCCAGCCACTCGCAGACCTTGACGGTGCCGTCGACCGACGGGCCTTCCTCGTCGCTCGTCAGCAAGAAGGCGATGCGCCCCGCATGCTGCGGCCGTTCGGCCAAGAAGGCCTCGGTGGCAACGACCATCGCGGCCAGCGAGGCCTTCATGTCGGCCGCGCCCCGGCCGTAGACCCTGCCGTCGCGGTGGGTCGGCACGAAGGGGTCGCTGTGCCACTGCGACAGCGGGCCGGTCGGCACCACGTCGGTGTGGCCGGCAAAGACCAGGGTCGGGCCGGGCAGGCCGCCGTCGCGCACCGCCCAGAGGTTGTCGACGCGGCCATCGGCCGGGCCGAAGGGCAGGTCGTGCAGCGTGAAGCCGAGCGCGTGCAGTCGCGCGCCAATCAGGGCCTGGCAGCCGGCGTCATCGGGCGTGATCGAGCGGCGCGCGATCAGCGCCTCCAGCAGCGTGAGGGTGTTCAGGGACATGGCGGGATCGGGGCAGGGGCGGGGCAGGGACCGGCCGTGGCGCGACGCGGCGCCGCCGGTCGGCGTGGCGTCACTTCGAGCTCAGGCCGCCGGTCTGCGTCTGGACCGGGCGCAGCGCCGGGTTGCGGCGGCCCTTGTTGGCCTGCTGCGCATGCACGTCCAGCGTGATCTCGGTGAAGGACGGACCGGGTTCGGCCTCGGGCTCGGCCTCGGCCTGCTTCTTGCCGCCGGACTGCTCGTTCTGCAGCCGCCACAGCAGGTTGGTCGGCGAATCGGCGTTGGTCAGGGCCTCCTCGCGCGTCACCAGGCCTTCGGACAGCAGCCGGGCGAGGTCTTCCTCGAAGGTCTGCGAGCCCTCGGCGATCGAGCGCTCCATCGCATCCTTGATGCCGGCGAAGTTGCCCTGGTCGATCAGCTCGGCGATCAGCTGCGTGTTCAGCAGGATCTCGCAGGCCGGCACGCGGGCGCCGGCGACCGCCTTGAGCAGCCGCTGCGACACGATCGCCTTGAGGCCCGAGGCCAGGTCCGACAGCAGCGCTGGGCGGGACTCCGGCGTGTAGAAGCTCATGATGCGGTTGAGCGCATGCTGGCTGTTGTTCGCATGCAGCGTGGACAGCACCAGGTGGCCTGACAGCGCGTAGGACAGCGCCGCGCTCATGGTCTCGCGGTCGCGGATCTCGCCGATCAGGATGCAGTCGGGCGCCTGCCGCATGCCGTTCTTCAGGCCGATCTGCAGCGACTGCACGTCGCGGCCGACCTCGCGCTGGTTGACCAGCGACTTCTGGTTGGTGAACAGGAACTCGATCGGGTCCTCGACCGTCAGGATGTGCCCGGTCATCGTGCGGTTGCGCTGCTGCAGCATCGACGCCAGGGTCGTGCTCTTGCCGCTGCCGGTGGCACCGACCACCAGCACCAGCCCGCGCTTGGCGAGCGCCAGCGACGGCAGGATGGTCGGCAGGCTCAGCGTGTCCAGCTCGGGGATGTCGGTCGGGATGCAGCGGAACACCGCCGCGATCGTGCCGCGCTGGCGGAAGGCCGAAAGCCGGTAGCTCGCCACGCCGGGCACCGCGACGGCGCAGTTCAGCTCGCCGGTCTCGTCGAGCTCCTCCAGCTGCGTGGCCGTCAGCACCTCGGACAGCAGCTGGCGCGGCTGGACCGGGGTGAGCTGCTCCTGGGTGAGCTGCAGCATCTGCCCATGGATCTTGATCAGCACCGGCATGTTGGCCGAGAGAAACACGTCCGATGCGCGCTTCTCGGCCATCAGCCGGAGGATGCGTTCCATGTTGCGGGTCATGCCGCTGCTCGGGGAGGTGGCCATGCGTGTGGGGGTGCTCGTCGGACCGGCTGGGCGGGGCGGGATCAGCCGCGCAGCAGGTCGTTGATGCTGGTCTTGGCGCGGGTCTGGGCGTCCACGCGCTTGACGATCACCGCGCAGTAGAGGCTGTACTTGCCGTCCGACGACGGCAGGTTGCCGCTGACCACGACCGAGCCGGCGGGGATGCGGCCATAGCTGACCTCGCCGGTGGCGCGGTCGTAGATCTTGGTGCTCTGGCCGATGTAGACGCCCATCGAGATGACCGAGTTCTCCTCGACGATGACGCCTTCGACGACCTCCGAACGCGCGCCGATGAAGCAGTTGTCCTCGATGATGGTCGGGTTGGCCTGCAGCGGCTCCAGCACGCCGCCGATGCCCACGCCACCCGACAGGTGGACGTTCTTGCCGATCTGCGCGCAGGAACCGACGGTGGCCCAGGTGTCGACCATCGTGCCGGAGTCGACGTAGGCGCCGATGTTCACGTAGGACGGCATCAGGATCGCGCCGGGGGCGACGAAGCTGCCGCGGCGCGCGACGGCCGGCGGCACCACGCGCACGCCGGTGGCGCGCAGCTCGGCGTCGGACAGGCCGGCGTACTTGGTCGGGACCTTGTCGAAGAAGGTCAGGTCGCCACTGCCCATGGGCACGTTGTCGTTCAGGCGGAAGCTCAGCAGCACGGCCTTCTTGAGCCACTGGTTGACCTGCCATTGGCCCACGCCCTGGCGCTCGGCCACGCGCAGGCGGCCGGCGTCCAGTTCGGCGATGGCGTGGTTGACGGCGTCGCGGACCTCGGCCGGCGCAGCCGCCACGGACAGGTTGGCGCGGTCTTCCCACGCGGCTTCGATGACGGCTTGGAGCTGGCTGGACATGTTGGTGTGGCTCTTGGAGTGAGGGAAGTGAAACGGTCGTGCCCGGACGCTGCGGGACCGGGCCGAGGGAGTCGATGCGGGGGCGGTTCAGCCCTGCTGTTCGCGGATGAAGCGCACGATGCGGTGGGCGGCTTCGAGGCACTCGTCGACCTCGGCGACCAGCGCCATCCGGATCCGCCCGGCACCGGGGTTGAGGCCGTGCGCCTGGCGCGCCAGGTAGCTGCCGGGCAGCACCGCCACATTGTATTGACGCAGCAGTTCGCGGGCGAACGCGGTGTCCGAGCCACCGCAGACCTGTTCGGGCACACGCGCCCACAGGTAGAAGCCGGCGTCGGGCAGCGCCACGTCCATCGCCCCGGCCAGCAGCGGCGTGACCTGCGCGAACTTGGCGCGGTACTGGGCCCGGTTGTCGATCACGTGGGCCTCGTCGTTCCAGGCCGCGATGCTGGCCTGCTGCACCGTCGTGCTCATGGCGCTGCCGTGGTAGGTCCGGTAGAGCAGGAAGTTCTTCAGCAAGGCCGCATCGCCGGCGACGAAGCCCGAGCGCAGGCCCGGCACGTTCGAGCGCTTGGACAGGCTGGTCAGCACGACCAGGCGGCGCCAGTCGGTGCGGCCCAGCGCCTGGGCGGCCTGCAGGGCGCCCAGCGGCGGCTCGTCGCGGAAGTAGATCTCGGAATAGCACTCGTCCGAGGCGATCACGAAGCCGTGCCGGTCGGACAGCTCGAACAGCTCGCGCCACTCGTCCAGCGGCACCACCGCGCCGGCCGGGTTGCCGGGCGAGCAGACGTAGAGCAGCTGCGTGCGGGCCCAGGTGGCCTCGTCGATCTGCTTCCAGTCGGCCGCGAAGTTGCGGGCTGGATCGCTGTTGGCGAACACCGGCGTGGCCCCGCCCAGCAGGGCCGCGCCCTCGTAGATTTGATAGAACGGGTTGGGGCAGACGACCACCGGGCCGCCCTCGGCCGCATGGGCGCCGGGGTCGATCACCGTCTGCGCCAGCGCGAACAGCGCCTCGCGCGAGCCGTTGACCGGCAGGACCTCGGTGGCCGGGTCGACGCTCACGCCGTAGCGACGCCGGACCCAGTCGGCACAGGCCTGGCGCATCTCCGGCAGGCCGGCGGTCGCGGGGTAGGCCGACAGGCCCGACAGCGAGGCGGCCAGCGTGTCGGTCAGCAGCTTCGGGGCCGCGTGGCGCGGCTCGCCAATGCCCAGGCTGATCGGCCGCAGGGACGGGTTGGGGGTCACGTCCTTGACGAGGGCGCGCAGCCGCTCGAAGGGATAGGGCTGCAGGCGCTGGAGGAGCGGATTCATGGGCCGGCATTATCGGCACGACCCAGGCAGGCCGCGCGTCCGGCGGTGACGCTTGTTGTCACCTTGTCGCCGCGGCCCCCGCGACGCGGCGGTCCGGCCGGCAGGGGCGCGCCGCTATCATCCGGCCCGCTTTTGACCGTCCCATGCGACTGCATTCCATCAAGCTTTCAGGCTTCAAGTCCTTCGCCGATCCGACCCATTTCCAGCTGCCAGGGCAGCTCGTGGGCGTGGTCGGGCCGAACGGTTGCGGCAAGTCCAACATCATGGACGCCGTGCGATGGGTGCTCGGTGAAAGCAAAGCGAGCGAGCTGCGCGGCGAGTCGATGCAGGACGTCATCTTCAACGGCAGCGGCAACCGCAAGCCGGCCGGCCGGGCCAGCGTCGAGCTGGTGTTCGACAACACCGCCGCGCGGGCCGGCGGCCAGTGGAACCAGTTCAGCGAGATCGCCGTCAAGCGCGTGCTGACCCGCGACGGCACCTCCAGCTACTTCATCAACAACCAGCCGGTCCGGCGCCGCGACGTCCAGGACGTGTTCCTCGGCACCGGCCTGGGACCGCGGGCCTACGCCATCATTGGCCAGGGCACCATCAGCCGGATCATCGAGTCGCGTCCCGAGGAGCTGCGCCTGTTCCTCGAAGAGGCCGCCGGCGTCTCGAAGTACAAGGAACGCCGCCGCGAGACCGAGAACCGGCTCAAGGACACGCGCGAGAACCTCACCCGCGTCGACGACATCCTGCGCGAGCTCAACAACAACCTCGAGCGGCTCGAAGGCCAGGCCGAGGTCGCCACCCGCTACAAGGGCCTGCAGGACAGCGGCACGCGCAAGCTGCACCAGCTCTGGTTCCTCAAGCACCGCGACGCCAGCACCGAGCAGCAGCGCACCCATGAGGCCGTGCTGACGGCCGGCACGGCGCTCGAGGCCCGCATGGCCGAGCTGCGCCACGTCGAGGCCGAGCTGGAGGACGTCCGCCAGCAGCACTACGCCGCCAACGACGAGCTGCATGCCGCGCAGGGCTTGCTGGCCGAGGCCGCGATGGAGGTCAGCCGGCTTGAGGAGCGCATCCGTCACGTGGTCGAGGGCCGCGCCCGCGCGCAGCAGCGCCTGGCCGACCTGGAGACCCAGAACACGCAGTGGACCGAACGGGCTGCTGCCGCGCACGACGAGCTGGACCAGCTGGCCGAACAGATCGCCGCGGCCGACGAGCAGGGCGAGATCCTGTCGGCCCAGGCCGAGGACCAGGCCGCCGAGCTGCCGCGCTGGGAAGAGGCCGTGCGCGAGGCCCAGCAGCGTGCCAACCTGCAACGCGGCAAGGCCGCCGAGGTGCAGCAGCAGATCCAGCTGCTGGCCGCGCAGTCGCGCAACCTCGACGAGCGCCGCCGCGAGCTGAACCAGCGCCGCGACCGGCTGGTCGGCGAGAAGCGCAACCTCGTCGCGCCGGATGCCGAGCACCTGGCCGGGCAGCGCGAACAGCTCGCCGAGGCCGAGGCCCTGCGCGACGAGAACGATGCCCAGCTGCAGGACCTCGCCGCCGAGATGCCGGCGCTGGAGGACGAACGCCGCCTGAAGCAGGAAGCCGTCAACGCCGAGACCGCGCGCGCGGCCCAGATCAAGGCCCGGCTCGAAGCCCTGCGGGCGCTGCAGGACAAGGTCCAGACCGAGGGCAAGCTCAAGCCCTGGCTGGCCAGGCACGGGCTGGACGGGCTGTCCGGCCTGTGGACCCGGGTCCACATCGAGCCCGGCTGGGAGACCGCGCTGGAGGCCGCGCTGCGCGAGCGCCTGGGCGCGCTGGAGGTCGGCCGCATCGAGACCGTCAAGGCCTTCGAGACCGATGCGCCGCCGGCCCGCCTGGCCTTCTACACGCCGCCCCACGGCGCCATCGCCAACACCCACCAGACCCTGTCGCGCCTGAGCGACCTGCTGCGCCTGGGCGACGGCGGCCTGAAGGCGCTGCTCAACGACTGGCTCGAAGGCGTCTACACCGCCGCCAGCCTGGACGAGGCGCTGGCCAACCGCGGCCGGCTGACCCACGGCGAGGTCATCATGACGGCGGCCGGCCACGCGGTCAGCCAGTACGCGGTGGCCTTCTACGCGCCCGATTCCGAGCAGGCCGGCATGCTGGCGCGGGCCCAGGAGATCGAGAACCTCGACCGCCAGGGCCGTGCCCAGGCGCTGCTGGCCGACGAGGCCCGCAGCGCCCAGGTCCGCGCCGAGGCCGACTACACCGAGGCCAGCCAGCGCCTGTCGCGGCTGCGCCGCGAGGCCCAGGACTTCCAGACCCGCGCCCACCAGCTGCAGGTCGAGGTGCTGCGGCTGGGCCAGCAGGCCGAGCAGGCCAGCCAGCGACGCGGGCAGCTGGATGGCGAGCTGGCCGAGATCGATGCCCAGCTGGAGGACATCGAGGAACGCCGCATGACCGGCGAGGCCCGCTTCGAGGAACTCGACCAGGCGCTGGCGACCGAGCAGGAAGCGCATGCCGAGCTGGAAGAGGCGGTGATCGCCGCCGAGCGACGCGCCGCCGATGCCCGCGAGCAGCTGCGCCGCACCGAGCGCGAGGCCCAGGAGGCGCAGTTCTCGGTCCGCGCCATGGCCGCCCGGCGCGGCGAGCTTCAGCGCAGCATCGAGACCGCCGAGCAGCAACAGGCCGCCAACGCCCGCAACGCCGAACAGCTGCAGGAAGAGCTGGCCCGCTTCGACGATGCCGCCGCAGAGGGCGGCCTGCAGCAAGCGCTGGCCCTGCGGCTCGACCGCGAACAGGCGCTGGGCGCCGCGCGCAGCCGCTACGACGACCTGTCCGGCCAGCTGCGTCGGGCCGACGAGCAGCGCATGGCCTTCGAGCGCAGCCTGCAGCCCATGCGCGACGAGATCACCCGGCTGCAGCTCGAAGAGCAGGCCGCCCAGCTCGGTGGCGCGCAGTTCATGGAACAGCTCGCCGCCGCCGAGGTCGACCTGGCCGCGCTGGCCGCGCAGATCGAGGCCGACGCGGTCAAGCTGCATGGCCTGCAGACCGAGATCGACCGCATCAACCGCGAGATCGCCGCGCTCGGCGCGGTCAACCTCGCTGCCCTCGACGAGCTGGTCGCCGCGCGCGAGCGCAAGGGCTTCCTCGATGCGCAGAACGAGGACCTGACGCGCGCCATGACCACGCTGGAGGACGCCATCCGCAAGATCGACGCCGAGACGCGCGACCTGCTCAAGGGCACCTTCGACCAGGTCAACGAGGGCTTCGGCCAGATGTTCCCCAGCCTGTTCGGCGGCGGCCAGGCCCGGCTGGTGATGACCGGCGACGAGATCCTCGACGCCGGCGTGCAGGTCATGGCCCAGCCGCCGGGCAAGAAGAACAGCACCATCCACCTGCTGTCGGGTGGCGAGAAGGCGCTGACCGCCATCGCGCTGGTCTTCGCGATCTTCCTGCTCAACCCGGCGCCGTTCTGCCTGCTCGACGAGGTCGACGCACCGCTGGACGACGCCAACACCGAACGCTACGCCCGGCTGGTCAAGCAGATGTCCAGCGGCACGCAGTTCCTCTTCATCTCCCACAACAAGATCGCGATGGAAATGGCCGAGCAACTCGTGGGGGTCACGATGCAGGAACAGGGCGTCTCGCGCATCGTCGCGGTCGACATGGAATCCGCCCTCGCGATGGCCGAGGCCTGAGCCCATGAACAGCTTGCAGTTCTGGCTCGGTCTGGTGGGCGCGGGCGTGATCGTGGCGCTGGTCGTCCACTACCTCGTGCAGGCCCGCCGCACGTCGGCCACCGGGCTGCGCTGGCCCGAGACCGGTCCGGCGCCGGCACCGGCCGCGCGGGTCGCCCAGGAGCCGACCTTCGGTGACGCCGTGCCTGGCCGCCGCCAGGCCCGCGAACCGAGTTTTGACGATGTCGGCGCGGCGGGCGCCCAGGCCCCCGCACCGGCCGCTGGTGCTGGTGCCGGTGCTGGCGTTGCCGCTGCCTTTGCCGCTGCCGCGCCTGACATCGATCTGCCGGTGCTGGACCAGGAGATCCCCGGTGCGGCGGCGCCGGCCGCATCGGCCCGCATCGAGCCGGTGATCGGCCTGCCGCTGCCGCGCCGCCATGCCTACGTGCCGCGCATCGACGCGCTGATCGACGGCATCGCCAGCCTCGGCTTCGAGGGCCGGCTGTCCGGCGAGACCTTGCTGCAGCACCTGCCGACGACCCGCCGCGCCGGCGGCAAGCCCTTCCTGATCGAGGCCCGCGACGTCGCCAGCGGCGAGTGGGAGTCGCCGCGCCTGAACGCCTGGTACGACGAGGTGCAGGCCGGCGTGCAGCTGGCCAACCGGCTCGGGCCGATCAACGAGATCGAGTACTCCGAGTTCGTCCAGAAGATCCAGGCCTTCGCCGACGCGATCGGCGCGATGCCCGACTTCCCCGACATGCTCGACGTGGTCGCCCGGGGACGCGAGCTGGACGCCTTCGCCAGCGGCCACGATGCCCAGCTGGCGATGCGGCTGCAGGCCCGCAAGGCCGCCTGGCCGATCGGCTGGGTGGCCCAGCATGCGGCCCGCCACGGCTTCGTCGCCGGCGCGACGGCCGGCCGGCTGGTGCTGCCCTCGGCCGAGGAAGGCGCCCCGCCGATGCTGGCGCTGCAGTTCGACGCCCAGGCCGCGATGGCCGACAACGCCCGCGATGCCCAGGTCGCCGAGATCACGCTGATGTTCGACGTCCCGCAGACGCCGGCCGGCGACGAGCCCTACAACGCCTGGTGCGCCGCCGGCCAGGCGCTGGCGATCGCGCTGGACGCCCAGGTCAGCGACGACCAGGGCCAGCCGCTCAACCCGGCCGCCTTCCCGCAGATCGGCGCCGACCTGGCCCAGCTCTACGCCGAACTGGCCGAACGCGACCTCGCCGCCGGCTCGCTGGCGGCGCGGCGGCTGTTCAGCTGAGGCCCTCGGCCGCGTCGTGGCCGGACTTGCGCACCTCGTCGAAGCGCGCCCGGAACTCCTGTCGCAGCTGGCGACGCAGTTCGGCGGCGGCGTGGCGGCGGCGTTCGTCGGGGGAGAAGGGGCGCAGCGGCGGCACCTCGACCGGCTTGCGATCGTCGTCGACCGCCACCATCGTGAAGAAGCAGCTGTTGACGTGGCGCTTCTCCTGGGTGCGGATGTTCTCCGCGATCACCTTGATGCCGATCTCCATCGACGTGCGGCCAGTGTGGTTCACGCTGGCCAGGAAGCTCACCAGATCGCCCACGTGCACCGGCTGGCGGAACATCACCTGGTCGACGCTCAACGTCACCACGTAGCGCCCGGCATAGCGGCTGGCGCAGGCGTAGGCCACCTGGTCGAGCAGCTTGAGGATGGTGCCGCCGTGCACGTTGCCGGCGAAGTTGGCGGTGTCGGGCGTCATCAGCACCGTCATCGTGAGCTGGTGGGCGGGCAGGTCCATGGTCAGGCAGGGCTCCGGGATCGTCGCAAGGCGCGCAGTCTAGGCGCGCCGGCGACGTGCAGGTCCTGTGCCAACCACGTACGGTTGACGGGAGGCTTGCGATGAGCCCGCCCGCGCCGGGCCGTCCGGAGGTCGATCTCGACGACGGCCCGCTGCACGTGCTGGCCGTGCGCGCGCTGTGCGAGCTGGTCGCCCGGCGCGGTGACCTGGACCTGCGCAACACGCCCGCGCCGAGCGCCCAGCAGGGCATCGACGGCCATGCGCTGATCGCCCGTCGGCGTGGCGCGCAGCGGCTGACCGAGGTCGGCCTGAGCGCCCGCCACGGCGCGCTGCTGGTGCGTGGCCGGGCCGATGGCTGGGACCCGGCCGCGCGCCGTCTGGAGGAGGTCAAGACCCACCGCGGCAAGCTCGCCCGCCAGAACCCCGGCCAGCGCGCGCTGCACTGGGCCCAGGCCAAGGTCTATGGCTGGATGCTGTGCCAGGCCGAGGGCCTGGACGCGGTCGAGCTGGCGCTGGTCTACCTCGATGTCGACCACGACACCGAGACCGTGCTGGTCGAGCCGCACACGGCCGACGCGCTGCGCCGCCACTTCGAGGACCTGTGCGAGCGTGCGCTGGCCTGGGTCCGGGCCGAGGCCGCACACCGCGTCGCCCGCGATGCGGCGATGGCCGCGCTGGCCTTTCCGCATGCCGACTTCCGACCCGGCCAGCGCCGCCTGGCCGAGACCGTCTTCAAGGGTGCCAAGGGCGGCCGGACCCTGCTGGCGCAGGCGCCGACGGGCATCGGCAAGACGGTGGGCACGCTGTTCCCGCTGCTCAAGGCGATGCCGGTGGCGGGGCTGGACCGGGTCTTCTTCCTGACCGCCAAGACCTCCGGCCGGGCGCTCGCGCTGGACGCGCTGGCGCGGCTGCGCGGCGCCGACCCCACCGCGCCGACACCCTTGCGGGTGCTCGAACTGGTCGCCCGCGACAAGGCCTGCGAGCACCCGGACAAGGCCTGCCACGGCGAGTCCTGCCCGCTGGCCCGCGGCTTCCACGACCGCCTGCCGGCTGCGCGCGAGGCCGCCTGCGCCTTGCCGGACTGGTCCCGCGAGACGGTCCGCCGGCATGCCGCCTCGCACCAGGTCTGCCCGTACTACCTGGCGCAGGAACTGGCGCGCTGGGCCGATGTCGCGGTCGGCGACTACAACCACTTCTTCGACGGCAGCGCGCTGCTGCACGCGCTGACGCAGCAGGAGGAGTGGCGCGTGGCGCTGCTGGTCGACGAAGCCCACAACCTGATCGAGCGGGCCCGCGCGATGTACAGCGCCAGCCTGTCGGGCGAACAGATCCGGCGCACCCGACTGAACGCGGCCGGCGAGGTGCGCAAGGCGCTCGACAAGGTCCAGCGGCGCTGGAAGGCGCTGCTGGTCGCGCACGCGCTGGCGGCCCCGAAGGCCCGGGCCGGCGTCGCCGCGCCAGCCTTGACGGACAAGAACTACCTCGTGCTGGACGAGCCGCCGGACGACCTCGTCGAAGCCCTGCAGCAGGCCGCCACCGCCGTCATCGACCGGCTGGTCGATGCGCCCGATTCGGTCGATCCGGGCCTGCTGCAGTTCGGCTTCGATGCCTTGCAATGGGTCCGGCTGGCCGAGGTCTTCGGCCCGCACACGCTGGTCGACCTGGAGCGCCTGCCCGGCCGTCGTGGCGAGGCCGAGGACATCCGCCTGACGCTGCGCAACGTCGTGCCCGCGCCGCACCTGCGGCCGCGCCTGGCGGCGGCGCACAGCCTGACGCTGTTCTCGGCCACGCTGCAGCCGCCGGACCACCATCGCACGCTGCTGGGGCTGGGCGAGGACAGCGGCTGGCTGGATGTGGCCGCGCCGTTCTCGGCTGAGCAGCTGGCGGTGCATGTCGCGGCCGACGTGTCGACCCGCTGGCAGCACCGCGAGCGCTCGCTGCCGCGCGTGGTGGCGCGCATCGCCGCGCAGTACCGCGAGCGGCCCGGCCACTACCTGGCCTTCTTCAGCAGCTTCGACTACCTCGCGCAGGTGCAGGACGCGCTGGCCCGCGAGCACCCGGACCTGCCGCTGCGGGCCCAGCGTCGCGGCATGAGCGAGCCCGAACAGGCTGCCTTCCTGGCCGGCTTCGACGCGGGCGGACGCGGCATCGCGCTGGCCGTGCTGGGCGGCTCCTTTGCCGAAGGCATCGACCTGCCCGGCGACCGCCTGATCGGCGCCTTCATCGCCACGCTGGGCCTGCCGCAGGTCAACCCGGTCAATGAGCAGATGCGCGAGCGCCTCGATGCCCTGGTCGGCGACGGCTGGGACGCGACCTACCTCTACCCCGGCCTGCAGAAGGTCGTGCAGGCCGCCGGCCGGGTCATCCGCACCACCCAGGACCGCGGCGTGCTGCACCTGCTGGACGACCGCTACGGCCGGCCCGAGGTCCGGGCGCTCCTGCCGGCGTGGTGGCGCATCGACGGGGCCTGACCCAGGGCAAGCCCGGGCCTCGGACGGCCGCGCCCATCGGCGAACATGCGCGCCCCGTCATACCAGCCCGGAGACCATGCCATGACCGACCCGATCCCCGTCCGCTACGGCCTCATCGGCAGCGGCATGATGGGCCAGGAGCACCTGCGCAACATCGCCTTGCTGCCGGGCGTCTCGGTCAGCCGGATCTACGAGCCCGATGACGGCATGGCGCAGGCCAGCCTGGCGCTGGCGCCGGGGGCGCGGCGGGTCGGCAGTCTGGCCGAGGTGGTGGACTCGCCCGAGGTCGATGGCCTGCTGGTCGCCAGCCCGAACTTCCGCCATGCCGAACAGCTGCGCGAGATCGCCACGCGCCGGCCGCTGCCGGTGCTGCTGGAGAAGCCGGCCTGCACGACGCTGGACAACGTGCGCGCGCTGGCCAGCCTGCAACGAAGCTACCCGGCACCGCTGTGGGTGGCGATGGAATACCGCTACATGCCACCGGTGGCCCGGCTGATCGAGGCGGTGCATGGCCAGCAGGTCCTGGGCCCGCTGGTGATGCTGGCGATCCGCGAGCACCGTTTCCCCTTCCTCGTGAAGGTCGGCGACTGGAACCGCTTCAACCGCTACACCGGTGGCACGCTGGTCGAGAAGTGCTGCCACTTCTTCGACCTGATGCGCCACCTGGTTCGCAGCGAGCCGGTGCGCATCTATGCCTCGGCGTCGATGGCCCACAACCACCGCGACGAGCGCTACCCGGACGGCGTGCCCGACATCCTCGACAACGCCTTCGTGACGGTCGACTTCGCCGGCGGCCAGCGGGCCGTGCTGGACCTGTGCATGTTCGCCGAGGGCTCGCGCTACCAGGAGGAGATCAGCGCGGTCGGCCCGCTCGGCAAGGTCGAGTGCTTCGTGCCCGGGCCGGGCCGCTTCTGGCCGGCGCACCTGGGCGCGCCGCCGCTGCCCCGGCTGGTGCTGAGCCCGCGCGAGCCGAAGGGGCCGCGCGAGCTGGAGGTCCCGGTCGACCCGGTCGCACTCGCGGCCGGCGATCACAACGGCTCGACGCTGGAACAGCACCAGCGCTTCGTCAAGGCGGTGCGTGGCCAGGGCGGCGTGGAGGTCGGCCTGCGCGACGGGCTGGCGGCGGTCGTCATGGGACTGGCCGCGCAGGCCTCGGCGCAGACCGGCCAGGCGATCGACCTGAGGCGCGGCGAGCACGCCTTGCCGGCCCTGCTCGACGGGGCCTGATCGCGCGTGGACGGGGCCGGTCACGACGCCCAAGTCCTTCATCATTCGTGTAAACCAGCGGGACCGGACGCTGGCCGCGCCCCTACATTTTTGGCCAGCCCCAGGCACCGGCCTGAAGCTCGATCCGAGCCCTCAAGACCCCTCAAGACCCCACCAGATCCCTGGAGACATCGATGCACGCAGCGAACCTCAAGACCCTCGCGCTGGCCGCCGGCCTCGTCCTGTTGAGCGGCCTGGCGCAAGCCGGCGAGGTCCGCGTGATGTGCTACCAGGACGGCATCGAATGCGACGTCACGAACGAGCTGGCCCGCCGCTTCGAGGCCCGCACGCCAGGTACCAAGGTCATCGTCGACGTCGTGCCCTACAAGACCATCGTCGAGCAGCTGCCGGTGCAGCTGGCGGCCGGGCAGGGGCCCGACATCGCCCGCGTCACCGACCTGGGCGGGCTGGCGAAGCACTACCTCGACATCTCCGGCGAGCTGAAGGACCGCAAGTACTTCGACACCCAGTTCGGCGCCACGGCCGGCTGGCTGCGGCCTTCGGCCAGCGACAAGGGCATCTACGGCTTCATGTCGCAGCTGACCATGACGGGCCCCTACGTCAACAAGACGCTGTTCGAGCAGGCCCAGGTGGCCTTGCCCGGCCCCAAGGCCAGCTGGGACGACTGGATGGCCGCCGCCCGCAAGGTCGCCCGCGCCACCGAGACCAAGGCGGCGGTCGCCTGGGACCGCTCCGGCCACCGCTTCGCCGGTCCGGCCATCAGCAACGGCGCCAAGCTGTTCGACGCGCAGGGCAACCCGGTCATCGACGAGGGCTACAAGGCCACGGTGCAGAAGTTCGTCGCCTGGCACAAGGACGGCACGATGCTGCGCGAGGTCTGGTCCGGCTCGGGCGGCTCGACCTATGCCGACTCGATCGGCGAGTTCGTCAACGGCAACGTCGTGATGGTGCTGTCGGGCAGCTGGCAGATCAACCGGCTGCAGCGCGACGTCGGCAGCAAGTTCGACTGGATCGCCGTGCCCAACCCCTGCGGTCCGGCGGCTTGCTCGGGCATCCCCGGCGGCGCGGCCTGGGTGGCGCTCAAGACCGCGAAGTCGCCCAAGGAGACGGCGGCCTTCCTGGAGTTCATGGCCTCCGAGGCGGCCTACCAGGAGTTCACCAGCCGCACCAGCAACATCCCCGCCCATGCCGGCCTGGCCGGCAAGGTCAGCTACCCGGCCGCACAGCCGGCGGCGCGGGCGGCACTCGGCGTGTTCGGCTCGGGCGTGGCGAGCCTCGCGCCGGTGGCCTACCAGTTCCAGGGCTACAAGTACAACCGCGCCATCATGCTGCCCACGGTGGCCCGCGTGACCCAGGCCATCGTCGGCGAGATAAGCGTCGACGAGGCGGTCGGCAAGATCACCGCCGACATGCAGGACGCCATCAAGCAGGCGCAGAAGTGACCCGGCGCTGACGCCTGATCCCCGATCCGCCGTGCGTGCCCTGGCCGGGCTGGCCGCCTTCTTCTTCGACCTGTTCGAGCCGGTGTTCCGGCTCGGCCAGCGCTGGCTGGGCCTGTCGCGGCTGGGCTGGCTGTTCGTGGCGCCCAACCTGGCCGTGTTCGGGCTGTTCACCTTCCTGCCCATCCTGATCAACGTCGCCTACGCGCTGACCGGCGGCGTCAACCTGCAGCCGCTGCAGCGGCCGTGGACGGGGGCCGAGAACTTCCAGACCCTGTTCGAGTGCGGCAACTACCTGGACCTCTCGACCTGCCGCAAGGACGTGTTCTGGCGTGCCATCGGCAACACGCTGAAGTTCAGCCTGATCCAGGTCGTGCTGATGGTGCTGCTGTCGCTGCTGACCGCGCTGGTGCTGAACCGCCGCATCGCCGGGCGCGGCTTCTGGCGCGGCGTGTTCTTCTACCCGGTGCTGCTGTCGCCGGTGGTCGTGGCGCTGGTCTGGAAGTGGCTGCTGCAGAGCCAGGGCGTGTTCAACGCCGCGCTGGTCGGCGCCGGCCTGTCGCCGGTCGACTGGCTGACCGATGCCGGCTGGGCCTTCTTCTGGACCGTGTTCGTGTCGATCTGGGCCCACATTGGCTTCTACACGCTGATCCTGCTGGCCGGCCTGCAGGCCATCCCGCGTGACCTGTTCGAGGCCGCCGAGATGGACCGCGCCAGTCCGTGGCGGGTGCTGACCCGCATCACGCTGCCGCTGCTGATGCCCAACCTGATCGTGGTGCTGGTGCTGTCGGCGATCCGCGCGGTGCAGGTCTTCGACGAGGTCTTCGTGCTGACCGGTGGCGGGCCGGGTTCGGCCACCACCTTCATCGTCCAGTTCATCTACCAGACCGGCTTCGCCGAGCAGATCCACCTCTACGGCCTGGCGGCGGCGGCCTCGCTGGCGCTGGCGGTGTTCCTGATGCTGCTGACACTGGCCCAGCTGCGCCTGACGCGGGCGGCCGAGGCCGGCCGGCAGGCGCGCGGCATCGACGGCGCGAAGGACGACACGCCATGAAGGCCCTGGACTTCCTGCTGCGCACGCGCGGCCGGCGGCGCCTGCACTGGACCGACGTGCTGAGCTACGCCTACCTGCTGGTCGGCCTGTTCACGCTGTTCGCGCCGGTGCTGTGGCTGGTGCTGTCCTCGTTCAAGACCGAGGCCGCGATCGGCCAGTTCCCGCCGACCCTCCTGCCTTACAGCCAGAAGGTGGTGCAGGTGGCCGGCCACGCGCAGCCGTTGCCGCTCTACCGCGTCACCACGCCGTCCGGCGAAAGCCGCGAGATGGCCCAGGTCAGCCGCATCGGCATCCAGGCCACGATGGTCGATCCGGCCCGGCCGGAGGACACGCTCAAGGTCAACATCCGGCAGCGTCAGCCGGTGCAGGAACTGGGCTTCGCCTGGCGCAACTACACCGACCTGTTCGGCAAGTTCACCTTCGGCACCTACCTCTGGAACAGCGTCTTCATCACCGTCGTCGCGACGCTGCTGACGCTGCTGTTCAACTCGATGGCGGCCTTCGCGCTGTCCAAGTACCGCTTCACCGGCCAGAAGGCGGTCTACCTGCTGATCATCGCGACCCTGATGATCCCGCCGACCATCATCCTCGTGCCGGTCTTCCTGGTCATCAACCAGGTCGGGCTGCTCAACAACCTGTGGGGCGTGATCCTGCCGGCGGTGGCCACGCCGACCGGCGTCTTCCTGCTGCGCCAGTACATGCTGACCATCCCCGACGAGCTGATCGAGGCCGCGCGCATGGACCACGCCAGCGAATGGCGCATCTACTGGCGCATCGTGCTGCCGCTGTCCGCGCCGGCGCTCGCGGTGCTGGCGATCTTCTCGGTGATGTGGCGCTGGAACGATTTCCTGCTGCCGCTGATCGTGCTGTCGCGCAACGAGCAGTTCACGCTGCAGCTGGCGCTGAACGCCTTCCAGGGCGAGCTGAACACGCAATGGCACTACCTGCTGGCGATGACCGTGATCACGCTGCTGCCGGTCACGCTGGTGTTCGCCTTCCTGCAGCGCCACATCACCACCGGCATCGCCAGTGCCGGGGTGAAGTGAGCCGCACGCCCCACGACGTCATCCCTTCAGGCCCCCGCCCGTGTCCACACTCGAACTGCGTGCCATCGACAAGTCCTTCGACCCGGTCAAGGTCATCCACCAGGTCGACCTGGACGTGCGCGACGGCGAGTTCGTCGTGTTCGTCGGCCCTTCCGGCTGCGGCAAGTCCACGCTGCTGAGGCTGATCGCCGGGCTGGACCAGCCCAGCGGCGGCGAGATCCGCATTGACGGCCAGCGCGTCAACGAGATCGGCGCGGCCGACCGCGGCTGCGCGATGGTGTTCCAGTCCTATGCGCTCTACCCGCACATGACCGTGTACGCCAACATGGCCTTCGGGCTCGAGAACATCCGCATGCCACGCGCCGAGATCGAGACCCGCGTGCGCGCCGCCGCCGAGCTGCTGCGGCTCGATGCGCTGCTGCAGCGCAAGCCGACCCAGCTGTCGGGCGGCCAGCGCCAGCGCGTGGCGATCGGCCGCGCCATCGTGCGCGACCCGAAGATCTTCCTGTTCGACGAGCCGCTGTCCAACCTCGATGCCGAGCTGCGGGTGTCCATGCGGGCCGAGCTGCGTGCGCTGCACCAGCGCCTGCGCGCGACCATGGTCTACGTCACGCACGACCAGGTCGAGGCGATGACGCTGGCCGACCGCATCGTCGTGCTGCGCGCCGGTCGCATCGAGCAGGTCGGCACGCCGCAGCAGCTGCACGACCGGCCGGACAATGTCTTCGTCGCCGGCTTCATCGGCAGCCCGCGCATGAACTTCGTGCCCGCCGCGCTGGCCCGTCAGGACACCGCGCTGGCCGCCTTGCTGCCGCTCGACACGGCGCAGATGGGCGTGCGACCCGAACACTGGCAGGTGCTGCCGGCCGGGCAGGGCCTGGCCCTGTCGGTGACGGCCAGCGAATACCTGGGCGCGCAGCGCCTGGTGCATGGCCAGCTCGACGACGCCACGGTCGTGCAGCTGCTGGTCGATTCATCGACCGCGCCGCAGTCCGGCGAGCGCCTGGGCATCCGCCCGCAGCCGGCGCACTGGCATGCCTTCGACGCGGACGGTCGACGCCTCGAAAGGACCACCGCATGACGCCATTCAAGTCCACCGGCTGGCAGCTGCATCCGGGCGCGGCGTCGGCCGATGCGACCGCCCGACTGGTCGACGGCGGCCAGCTGCGCGTCGTCTTCCTGTCGCCGACCCTGGCCCGCGTCACCTGGCTGCCGGCCACCGGCCTGCGCCAGCCGCGCACCTGGTCGATCGCACCGCCGGCCGCCCGCGAGGTGCCCTGGGAAGGCCGCGAGCGCCTCAGCCTGGCCGGCTTCGAGCGGCCGGCCGTCACGGCCGATCCGACGCCGGCCGGTGCGGGTGAGCCGCCGTCGCTGCGCACGGCCGCGCTGTCGGTGCAGCTGCATGGCGGCCCTGGCCAGCCGCTGCGGCTGGTCTGGCGCGACCCGGTCAGCGGCAGCGTCTACCAGGCCGATCGCATCACCAGCGCCTACCTGCGCGAGGCCCGAACGGGGCTGGTCCGCCATTGCCTGGAACGCGATCCACGCGACCGCTACTTCGGCCTGGGCGACAAGACCGGTCCGCTGGACCTGCACGGCCGCCGGCTGCGCTGTCTCGGCCAGGACTCGATCGGCTACGACCCGCGGCACGGCGACCCGCTCTACAAGCACTGGCCCTTCGTGCTGACGCGCACGCCCGAAGGGCTCTGGACGGGTCTCTACCACGACACCCTCTCGGCCTGCACCTACGACCTGGGCTGCGAGCACGACAACTACCACGGCCTGTTCCGCACGCTCGAGATCGACGATGGCGACATCGACTACTTCCTGATGGTCGGCCGCAGCCCGGCCGAGGTGGTGGCGCAGTTCGTCGCGCTGATCGGCGGCACCCACCTGCCGCCGCGCTGGAGCCTGGGCTATGCGCAGACCGCGATGGGCCTGGCCGACGCGCCCGACGCGCAGCAGCAGCTCGAACGCTTCATCGACGCCTGCGGCGAGCACCGCGTGCCGATCTCGTCCTTCCACTACGGCTCGGGCTATTCCAGCCGTGGCCGGCAGCGCTACGTCTTCACCTGGAACCGCAGCAAGTTCCCCGATCCCGAAGGCATCAACGCGCGCTTCCAGGCCGCCGGCATGCGCCTGGTCGCCAACCTCAAGCCCTGCCTGCTGGACGACCACCCGGCCTATGCCGCGCTGCGCGAGGCCCATGCCTTCATCGAGGATGGCAGCACCGGCGAGCCGGTCGTCGAACCCTACTGGGACGGGCAGGGCTCGCACCTCGACTTCACGCGGCCGCAGGCGGTCGGCTGGTGGCAGCAGCAGCTGCGCGAGCAGATCCTCGCCAAGGGCATCGACGTCGGCTGGAACGACAACAACGAGTACGCCATCCAGTCCGAACACGCCTTCAGCCAGGGCAGCGACCAGCCCCTGCCGATGCACCGCAGCCGGCCGCTGCATGCCCTGCTGATGACCCGCGCGACCTTCGAGGCCCAGCAGGCGTGGCTGGCCGAGCAGGGCCGCGACGAGGCGGTCTACACCGTCACGCGGGCCGGCCCGCCCGGCATCCAGCGCCATGCGCAGACCTGGTCCGGCGACAACACGACCAGCTGGGCGACGCTGAAGTGGAACATCCGCACCGGCCTGCAGATGAGCCTGTCGGGCCTGTTCCACGTCGGTCACGACGTCGGCGGCTTCCACGGACCCTTGCCCGGCCCCGAGCTGCTGGTGCGCTGGGCCCAGGCCTGCGCCTTGAACCCGCGCATGGTGATGAACTCGTGGAAGGCCGGCAACGAAAGCAACCTGCCGTGGATGCACCCGGAGGTCACCCCGCTGGTCATCGCCGCGATCCGGCTGCGCTATCGCCTGATGCCCTGGCTGTGGCAGTGCGTCGAGCGCGCCAGCGCGCAGCACCTGCCCATCATCCGGCCGACCTTCTTCAACTGGCCCGACGACCCGCAGTGCTTCGAGGACGGCGACGAGTACATGCTCGGCGAGCACCTGCTGGTCGCGCCGGTGGTCCACGAGGGCGAACGCCGTCGCCGCCTCTACCTGCCGCAGCTGCCCGACGGCCGCGACTGGATCGGCTTCCACGACCGGCAGCGCCTTCGCGCCGGCAACTGGCACGAGGTCGACGCCCCGCTGGACCGCCTGCCGCTGTTCGTGGTCGAGGGCGCGGAGCTGCCGCTGGCCGCGCCGCTGGGCGATGCCTTGCCGCGGCATGACGATCCGGTGAGCGAGATCCTCCGCTTCTGAGCCCGTCCGCCGGACCAGGGATTCAGCGCCTCACGCCGCACCCCAGCGGCGTTGCCGGCAGGCTGGCCGGCACGCGGCCGTAGGCCTGTGGCAGCGACACCGTGCGCAGCTGCGGCAGGACCTTGGTGCCGAAGGTCTCGCACTCGTCCAGATGCGGGTAGCCCGAGAAGATGAAGGCCCGCATGCCCATGGCCATGTACGCGTGGATGCGGCTGAGCACCTGGTCGACGCTGCCGACCAGCGCGGCGCCGCAGCCGCTGCGGGCGCGGCCGATGCCGGTCCAGAGCAGGTCCTCGACATAGCCCTCGTCGTCGGCCCGCTCGCGGTTGGTGCGCTGCAGCGCAACGCCCAGGCTGGTGGCGTCCAGGGCGCGGGCGCGGATGGCGCGGCCTTCGTCGTCGTCCAGGCGCGAGACCAGTTCGCGCGCGGCCTCGCGGGCCTCGGCCTCGGTGTCGCGCACGATCATGTGAACGCGCAGGCCGTAGTCGAGCACCCGGCCATGCCGCTCGGCCTGTTCATGGACCTCGCGCATGCGCTGGGCCAGCATCTCGCGCGGCTCGGGCCACATCAGGTAGGTGTCGCAATGCTCGCCGCACAGGGCCAGCGCGTCCGGGCTGTAGCCACCGAAGTACAGCAAGGGCCCGCCGGTCTGGTAGGGCCGCACCGGGTCGGTCGACAGGCCCTTGAGCTGGTAGATCTCGCCGTCGTGGTCGAGGGTCTCGCGCGTCCAGCCCTGCTTGAGGATCTGCACCACCTCGCGCGAGCGGCGGTAGCGCAGCTCGCTCGATTCCTGCTGGCCGGGGAAGTCCGAGGAGATCACGTTGAGCGTCAGGCGGCCCTGCAGCAGGTGGTCCAGCGTGGCGACCGTGCGGGCCAGCATCGCCGGGTGCATCTCGCCGCAGCGGATCGCCGCCAGCAGGTTCATGCGCGTGGTCAACGGCGCCATCGCGGCGACGAAGCTCAGCGTGTCCTGCCCGACCTGGTAGGACGAGGGGCAGAGCATGTTGCGGTAGCCCAGCGCCTCGGCCCGCAGCGCGATGCGGCGGGTGTGCTCCCAGCTGCTGCGCAGATCGCCATCGGGCACGCCGAGGTGGCGGTAGTCGTCCGAGCACAGCGGCGCGAACCAGGACACCTCGGCACCGTCGATGTCGGCACCACGGATCGGGACGATGCTCATCGCCAGCTCCTTGAAGACATGAATCAATCGTAGAGGACTTGAGCCCCGTGCCGGCATCCCCAGGGGTAAGTCCCGAGCCTTGCGTTTGACATACTGGCCCGATGCCCAGCCCTGCAAGCGTTGCCTCTGCGCCGGCCCTGCCGGTCTACCGCCAGGTCGCCGAACTGCTCGCGCGCCAGATCCGCGCCGGCTACTGGCACGAGGGCGAGCGGCTGCCGCCGGAGGCCGAGCTGGCGGTGACGCTGCAGGTCGCCGTGGGCACGTTGCGCAAGGCGCTGGCGCTGCTGGCCGAGCAAGAACTGCTCGAACGGGTGCAGGGCTCGGGCACCTACGTCAAGCGGGTCTCGCGCCGCCGCCGGCTCTACGAGCTGCTGCGGCTGGAACTGCGCCACACCGGCCCGGGCCTGCCGACCGCGCGCGTCCTCGACGTCGCCCGGCTGGCGCGGCCGGCCGAGCTGCCGGCCTTCGGCGGGCCGCCCTGCGACGAGGCCTGGCGGGTGCGCCGGCTGCGCCTGCTCAGCGGCGAGCCGGTGGCGCTGGAGGAGATCTGGTTCAGCGGCGCACGCTGCGACACGCTCAGCGCCGAAGAACTGGGCGACTCGATGTACGGCTTCTACCAGCAGCGTTTCCAGCTCTGGATCGCGCGGGTCGAGGACCGCCTCGGCGCCGCCCCCGCACCCGACTGGGCCGCACCGCCCTTCGGCCTGCGACCGGGCGAGAGCGCCGGCCACATCGAGCGCATCGCCTGGACCGCCGGCAACGCGGTGGCCGAGTGCTCGCAGACCTGGTTCGACCCGGCGCGCTGCTGCTACACGTCGCGCCTGAGCCAGTGAGGCTCTGGCCGGTTTCCTACACTCGCGCCATGCGCATTCCCGCCCTTGAACAGCCCCTGATCGACCTCGGCGCCAAGCCCGTGCATGTGCGCCGGCTGTTGCGCACCTGGCTGAACGCGCTGCCCGACGATGCCGGGCGCAGCAAGCCCGAGCACTTCCTGCCGCAGGCCGTGCGCGAGGCGCTGCCCGGCTGGCGCGCGATGCTGGACGGCCTCGCGCGGCTGCATTCGCAGCACCCTGGCGAGGACGGTTCGGCCCGGTTGCTGGTCGACCTGGCCGACGGCCAGCAGGTCGAGAGCGTGCTGCTGCAGCGCGACGGCCTGTGCGTGTCCACGCAGGTCGGCTGCGCGGTCGGCTGCGTCTTCTGCATGACCGGCCGCGAGGGCCTGATCCGCCAGGTCGGCAGCGCCGAGATCGTCGCCCAGGTGGCGCTGGCGCGGCGGCTGCGGCGGGTCCGCAAGGTCGTGTTCATGGGCATGGGCGAGCCGGCCCACAACCTCGACAACGTGATGGAGGCGATCGAGCTGCTGGGCACCGTCGGCGGCATCGGCCACAAGGAGCTGGTGTTCTCGACCGTCGGTGATGAGCGGGTCTTCGAGCGCCTGCCGCAAGGCCCCGTCAAGCCGGCGCTGGCGCTGTCGCTGCACACCACCCAGGCCGACCTTCGCGCGCAGCTGCTGCCGCGTGCGCCGCGCTACGAACCGGCCGAGCTGCTCGCCCGTGGCGAGGCCTACGCCCGTGCGACCGGCTACCCGATGCAGGTCCAGTGGACCCTGCTGCGCGGCATCAACGACGGTGCCGACGAGCTCGATGCGCTGGTCGAGCTGATGCGCGGCAAGTACGCGGTGCTCAACATGATCCCGTACAACAGCGTGCCGGACCTGCCCTTCGAGCGGCCGGACTGGGAACAGGCGGCGGCCATCGCCCGCCACCTGCACCGCCGCGGCGTGCTGACCAAGCTGCGCCAGTCCGCCGGCCAGGACGTCGACGGCGGCTGCGGCCAGCTGCGCGCCCGGGCGGCGGGCGAGCGGCCGGTGAAGGTGGTGCGCCAGGTGGTCGCGCCGCCGTCGCTGGCCTGACGAGACCCCTTGCAGCCCGGGCCGCGATCCCGGGAAATGGATCGTCGTCGTGATGTTCCGCAAGCATGGAACTGGCAGCGCTTGGGTATTGATGCTTGCTGCGTATCGGCGATTGCTTCGGTGTTGCCGCGATAACGTTTGGGTATTTCGAGAAACCCGTTTCACCTTGTTGGCTACATGTTCTTGTAGTTTGTATTGCATTTATTGGTGGGATTCATTGTTGGATTTTTCACGTAACTGACATGACGCGCAGAGACGATCCGGCCATTCAATCGATGGATATCGGAGCGGATCATGGGTGTCGAAACGTGGAACTACGGTGACGTCAACATCTGGGAAGGTGTGACCGATCGGACGGTGCATCTCGAAGGCGGCGGGCCTCACACCGTTCGCGCCAGCAACAAGGCCATCACCTACCTGCGAATCTTCGACGGCGCTGGCAACGACGACATCAGCGTGGGTGCACTCAACACGGAAATCTACAGTGGGTCGGGCAACGATCGGTATTTCATCGAATCCGGCATCAACGCGACCATCTACAACGGCAGCGGCTACAAGAACGTTGGTTCCAATTATCTGGCCGGCAGCATCAACGTGTATGAAACGAACTGGTGGAGTCAACGAAACACCCAAGTTTCAGCCAGGTATTCCTACGTGCAGTCAGGCTTTGCAGACGACACGATTTCTGCTTATGGGCTGTCGCAGGCCCTCGTGGAGGATGCGGGTGGCAACAACACCGTTCACTTGAGCGGCTCAGGTTATCTGAAGGCATCCCTCGGACACGGCAGCAACAACGTCCATCTGTGGTCGGGTTGGGGCGCTGACATCGTCCAGTCTGGCGGCAATTTATCTGTCTCGGGCCATGAGTATCGCGGTGGCGACACGACGATCCAGTCCACCGATCATTGGGGCACGAGTTTCTACAACCTGGCGTATGACGGCTCGTCCTGGTCGACCAAGGTGGATGCACGTGTCAGCAACCACGCGACCATCAACGCCTACGGCCTGAGCTGGAACTCAATCAACCTGTGGGGCTCGGACGGCGGCAGCAAGCTCGACATCAGTTCGCCGGGCAGCAACGTGATCTGGGCAACCCGCGGAAATGACCTGATCAATTTCTGGATGGGCGGCAGTTGGACCGAGGTCAACCTCGACAGCGGCAACGACGAATTGCGCATCCATTCGGGGGTCAGCGCCAAGGTCACCATGAACTCGGGTGACAAGACCATCGTCACGAACCATCTGGCAGGAGACCTCAACATTCACGAGGGGTGCTGGTGGGGCAACAGCCGTCGCTCCATCCATGTGTCGGCTGGCAATACCTTTGTCCAGACCGGCTTTGGCGACGACACCATCAACGCCTTCGGCCTCTGGTCCACCCGTGTCGAGGATGCCGGTGGCAACAACTCGATCGAGGCACGAGGCGCTGGCGTGATCGTGAGGACAGGCCACGGCAACGACACCATCGACGTCAGCGGTGTCTCGGCCCGGGTGTCCAGCGGCAATGGCAACGACCGCGTCACGCTCGACGGGGTGGATGCCCATCTCGACGACGGCGACACCTGGGGCGACAAGCGCGTGCTGGCGCGCGCCGGAGGCGCCTACGTCGACACCGGACATGGCAACGACACGGTCGACTTCCACGGCCTGGGCACGCGCATCGCCACGGCCGGCGGCAACGACACGGTCGTGGCACGCGGCATTGGCGCGTCCATCGACACGGGGGCGGGCGACGACGTCGTGGACCTTCGGGCCGCTGGCGCAACGCTCAATACCGGTGATGGCAACGACCGCGTCTGGAGCCTGGGCATCGGCGGGCAGGGGATCGACCTGGGCAACGGCGACGACACGGTCGAAGCCTATGGGGGCGTCAACGTCATCCATGCCGGGCGCTGGGGCCGCAAGTCGGTGACGGTCGGCGGCGGCGCGAACGTCGTGCAGGTCGGCCATGGTGACAGCACGGTGCATGCCTCGGGCGGCCTCAACGTGGTGCTGACGGGCCATGGCAGCAACGTGGTCGATGCCTACGGGGGCGGCAACTTCGTGCTCAACGGCAACGGCCGCTTCTCGTCCAAGGTCTACGGCGGCCTGAACGTGGTGCTGACCGGGCAGGGCGCGGCCACGCTGGATGCCTACGGCAGCACCAACATCCTGATGGCGGGTGACGGCGGCAACACCATCCGCGCCTACGGCGTGGGCTACCTGACGGGCATCGGCAACCTCATCATCTCGGGCAGTGGCAACGACCGCATCAAGGCAGGCAGCCTGCTGGGCGTGGCCACCACGAGCTTTGGCGTCAGTGACGACGAGTTCTCCTTCGACCGCGTGGTCGTGATGGACAAGGACGCGGGCGAGACGATCAAGAAGACCACGCTCAACATCGTCAGCCTGGTGCTCAACGCGGCGACCAATGCCGGCAACATCGTCATCGCTGGCGACGGCCACAACAAGGTCAAGGCCTTCGGCGGCTACAACATGATCCAGAGCGGATCGGGCGACGACGAGGTCACGATGGTGGGCGGCTTCAACGGGGCGCTGGTCGGCAACGGCCGCAACCGCATCTTCTCGATCGGCTCGGCCAACATCGTGGTGGCGGGTTCGGGCCATGACGAGATGCAGGCCCTGGGCGGTGCCAACGTCTTCTTCGCCAATGCGGGCAACAACCGCATGACCGCGATCGGCGGGGGCAACCTGTTTGTCGCGGCCGATGGCGACGACGACATGCTGGCGGTCGGCGGCGGCAACATCGCCATCCTCGGCGGTGGCAACAACACCGCGCTGCTGGCGGGTGGTTTGGGCAACGTGGTGCAGGCTGGCTCGGGGGACGACCGCGTGATCAGCCTCGGGCAGTGGAACGTGATGGTGCTGGGCGACGGCAACAACACGGTCGGCGCATTGGGCGGTGGTGGCAACCTCGTGTGGACGGGCAGCGGCAACGACACCGTGATCGCGCTCGGCCTGTATGTCGGCAACATCCTGCTGCTGGGCGATGGCAACAACTTCGCGATCGCCGGTGGCAGGGCCAACGTGGTCCTGACGGGCAGTGGCCGCGACAGCGTCCTGGCGGTCGGCCAATACAACCTGGTCAGCACCGCCAACGGCATCGACAACGTGATCGCCATCGGCCAGTACAACCTGGTCCACACCGGCGGAGACGCCGACATCGCCGCCGTCATCGGCCAGACCAACTTCGTCCACACCGGCTGGGGCGACGATGTCGCCGTGGTCGTCGGCAAGACCAACATCGTGCTGACCGAGGCGGGCGACGACGTGGCGCTGGTGATCGGGCAGAACAACTTCATGCTGTCGGGCAGCGGCCATGACATGGTGGGCGTGTTCGGCGAGACCAACTACGTGCTGACCGGCAGCGGTCACGACCTGGTGGCGGTGTTCGGCACGAAGAACAGGGTGGCGACCGACAACGAGATCGTCTTCACCGACGATGACCTCGGCGCGCTGAAGGAGTCCAAGAAGGTCAAGGGCTTCAATGCCAAGGATGAGGACTGGTCCAAGAAGACCGGCATGGACGTCTCGACCCAGGCCGAGCTGAAGCTCTCGATGGACCTGTCCTTCTACTTCCCGGACATCGAGTTCTCGACCCCCAATTCCAACGACTGGAAGTACCCGACCCTGACGCTGCCGTCGGTCAGCTACCAGATTCCGTCCACGCCCGCGCTGCGGTCTTCGCCGGCCTACGAATACGGCACGCTCGGCAGCTATGGCCTGCCGTCGCTGAGTTTTCCGTTGCTCAGCACGCCGGAACTGCAACTGCCGGGCATCACGGTGCCGTCGTTTAGCCTGCCGAACTTCGAGGACATGGGCGTCGACATCGGCCAGCTCAAGCCGAACTTCTTCGTCGACTTCAACGTGGGCTCCGACTGGCTGGGCGGTGCGTCGTCCGGCTTCCAGTCACTGACGGGCCTGCCCGGCCCGACCGGCGGCAGTTCGGGCACGCTGCTGGGCGGCAAGCTCAGCGTGCAACCCAAGGTCACGGGCGATGTCGGCTTCGACCATGCCGACCTGACCGGCAAGGTCAGCGGCCACACCGAGGCCAGCGCCAACGCCATCGTGGCCCATGCCAGCACGCATGCGAGCGGACAGGCGGCGGCAAGCACCGATGGCACGAACAGCAGCTCGGGCAAGGTGTTCGGTGCGGGCAATGTCTTCAGCGACGCGGGCAGCGCCAGCGCCAGCAGCGCCACATCCACCGGCACGACGTCCAGCGGCACCGAGTACGCCTTGCCCACGCTGTCCTTCGGGGACATCAAGTTGCCCGACCTTCAGCTCAACGGCTTTGACTTTGGCGGCTACGCCAAGCTCTTCACCACGCTGTTCTCGGGGCGCGACCTGTTCGGCGCGACCTTGCCGGACTTCAGCCTGCCGGAGTTCAAGGTCGACGACATCAAGCTCAGCGACCACGTGGGCGGCACGCAAGCCCTGACGATCAAGGGCACGAGCTATGCGTTGCCTAGCTTGTCCTTGCCGCGCGTGGCCGGTCTGGACTACCAGTCCCGCTTGCCGTCGCTCGGCACGAACTACCGGTTCAACCAGGGCGAGGGCGACGTCGCGGTCGTCGGCGGGCAGGACAACCGCGTCATGACCGGCCCCGGCGACGACCTGGCGCTGGTGCTGGGCCAGACCAACATCCTGCTGATGGGCGAGGGCAACGATGCGGGCCTCCTGGTCGGCGAGAAGAACGCCTGGCGCGGCGGCAAGGGCAACGACTTCATCCTCGCCGGCGGCAAGGAGAACACGCTCAAGGGCCAGGAAGACAACGACGTCGTGCTGGCGCTGGGCCTGACCAACAAGGTCGAGGGCGGCTCCGGCGATGACGTGCTGTTGGCGTTGGGCAAGTCCAACGCGGTCGATGGTGGCGAAGGCAAGGACCTGATGCTGGTGATCGGCATGAACAACGACATCAACGGCAAGGCCGAGGACACGACCGGCGACGGCAACGACACCCTGCTGGTGCTGGGCATGGAGAACACGGTCAAGGCCGGTCGCGGTGACGACTGGGTCATCGCCTGCGGCATGACCAACGACATCGACGGCGGCCAGGGCGGCGACATGGTGCTGGCGGTCGGCTGGAGCAACAAGGTCTACGGCGACTTCAGCGCTGCCGACAACGGCAACGACGTGGTCGCGTTCCTGGGCGGCAAGAACCAGATCCAGGGCAATGGCGGCAACGACCTGATCCTCGGCGCGGGCCTGGGCAACGTGGTGCAGGGCAATGCCGGCAAGGACATCGTGCTGACCGCTGGCCTGGCCCAGCAGGTCGACCTGGGCGAGGGCGATGACCGCTCGTTCACGCTGGGTGCCAGCAACGCGGTCCAGGGCGGTCTGGGCAACGACGTCATGTACGTGGCCGGCGCGACGAACAACGTGATGGCCGGCAGCGGCGACGACGTGCTGTTCGCGATCGGTGCCGCCAACCTGCTGTGGGGCCAGGACGGCAACGACGTCTTCCTGGCGCGCGGCATCGCCAGCCGGCAACTGGCTGACGTGGGGAAACTGTCGTGCACGGTCGACGCGATCGACCGTGCGCTCGATGCCCTTGACAGCCTGGGCCGCGGCCTGAGCGGCGAGGCGGTCCCCAAGACGCTCGACGACTACGTCCGCAGCGACAACACCAACGCCTATGCCTACGGCGCGGCTGGCAGCGACAGCTTCTATTCGGGCTTCCAGAACCTGATCGCCGACGGTGGCGAAGGCGATGACCGCTATGCCTACTACCTCGGCGACGGTCGCATGACGGTGCGCGACCTGGGCACCGGTTCGAACACGCTGACCGTGCATGCCGAGCAGATCCGCAGCCTCGGTGCCAGCGTCGACATCGTCGCGTCGGACCTCTACTACAACAGCGCCAGCCGCACGATCTCGGTCATCAAGGCGGGCACGACCTACGGCGAGATCGTGCTCGACGGCTTTGGCGGCAAGGACGACGCCATCGTGCTCCAAGGCGTCGACGGCGCAAAGTCGGTGGCCCTGTCGTCCATGGCCAGCCACGCCGGCGGCGCCACGACGCCCTGGTCGCCGACCTTGCCGGCCAGCACGGCGGGCACGACCGCGCCGGTTGACATGGCCAAGCTGTACGACTACCTCGACAGCCGCCTGGCGATCAACGCGGCGGTGCTGGCTTGAGCGGGGCAGCCGCGCCGGCCCTGGTGGACGTGGGCGTGGTCAGCTGGCTGGCCATGATCGGCGACACCCACCACCGGTTGACGGCGCAGGAATTCCTGCGACAACTCGAACCTCTGTTGCTCGCGCGTGCGGTTCACGTGATCCAGCGTGGTGCCGAACCGGTGGCCTGGCTGGCCTGGCGCAGCCTGTCGGAGCCGGACTGGCGCGACCGGCTCGTCCAGGCCGGTTCCAGCCGTTCGCTGGCCGAGGTCCGCGGCAACGTCTGGCTCGACTTCTGGGTCCGGCCCTTCGGCTGCGATGACCGCGTCGCCACCGCCGTCCGCGAGCTGCTGCGCAAGCGGGGCGTGCAGGCCGATGGGCTGAGCTGGCATGACCCGAGCGCCGACGGCGGTGCCGGCCGCTTCCACTTCAACGTACCGCTCACATCCCTGGCCGGGTTGTGAGTCACCGGTCCAACGCCCACAGGGCAAGGGGACGACGATGACACCTGCCGATGCAGCGCTGCTCGGCCACCCTGGTCCACACGCACGCTTTGTCCACGCGATGACCGACCTCGGCGCCATGCTGCAACTGGTGCGGGGTTCGGCCATCCAGAAGCATTACCCGCTGGCCATCCTGCGCACGCGCATCTTCCCGGCCATCTGGCTCGGCCAATACCGGATCCTGTGGCACCAGGGCCGGCCGGTCGGCTTCTACAACTGGGCCTGGCTGGACGAGACGCTGGCCGAGCGCTACCGCCGCACGCAATGCCATGTCGAACCGGACCAGTGGGTCGGCGGCTCCTGTCTCTGGTTCATGGAGATGGTCCACGAGCCCGGCCAGCTGCGCGCGGTGGTCCGGTCGATGCGCACCGTCGTGCCCGCCGGCACGGTGGCGAACTGGCACGAGGTCAGCGCCATCGGCGAGGCGCGACGCCAGGTCCGGCAGGTCCGCTTCCGACCGGCCGGCGCATCGCCCCTGGTGTTTCCGCCGATCCGATCGGAGCGGTCTGCAGCATCCTGACCTTCAGGCGCAGGGATCGGGCGTGTCCCTCAAGCCCTGAACAGCTCCCGCATCAGCCCACGCAGCCACTGGTTGCCGGGGTCCTGGTGGTAGCGCGCATGCCAGTGCTGACGGACCGGGAAGGTCTCGACTGGCACGGGGCAGTCGAACACCTTCAGCCCGCCCAGGGTGGCCAGCGTCTCGCCGATCTGGCGGGGCAGGGTGGCCAGCAGGTCGGTGGCCGAGATGATGGGGGCCAGGCCCAGGAAGCTCGGCAGCTCCAGCTGCACCGTGCGCACGACGCCGGCACGCGCCAGGGCCGCGTCCAGCAGGTGGGCGCCGGTGCCGGCCGCGATGGTGACGTGGGGCTCGGCCTGGTAGAGGTCCAGGCTGAGGTCCATGTTGAGGTTGCGGCGCCGCGCCAGGCGCGGGTGGGTCGGGCTGGCCAGGCAGACCCAGTCCTGCTGGAACAGCGTCTGCTGGTGGATGCCGGTCTCCAGCCAGGGCGCGTAACCGACCGCCAGGTCGGCCTCGCCCGATGCCAGGGCCTGGGCCGTGTCGCCGTCCATGCGGGTGGCGGCCAGCTGGACGCCGGGCGCCTCGGCCCGCACGCGGGCCAGCAGCGGCGGCAGCAGCGTGATGTGGCTGGCGTCGGTCATGCAGATGCGCAAGCGCCGCCGTGCCGTGGCGGGGTCGAAGGCGTCGTCCTGCGCGGCCAGCCGGCGCAGCGATTCGAGGATGCTGCGGGTCGGGCCGATCAGCGCGTCGGCACGTGGCGTCGGCTGCATGCCTGAAGGCGTGCGCACGAACAGCGGATCACCCAGCTGCTCGCGCAGGCGGCCCAGCCAGATGCTGACGGTGGGCTGGCTCTGGCCCAGCTGCTCGGCCGCGCGGGTCACGCTGCGGGTCCCGTAGAGCACGTCGAACAGCCGCAGCAGCTTGAGGTCGGGCATGGCATCGGGCATGCGGTCGGGGAGCGGCTCGGGCAAGGCGGTCATGTCGGGACTTCTCTCGGGATGGCTCGGCAGCTGGGCGCCTCATTGTGATCGGCAATGCGGACATTGCGTCCATTGCATCGACAGCATGACGGCGCCGGCCTATCGTCCGTCTCGTCCTTCAGGCTTCCAGGAGCAACCGTGAACATCTGCATCGTCGGTGCTGGCGCACTGGGCTGCGCCATCGGCGCGGCCTTGTCCGAGGCCGGATCCAGCGTCTGGCTGATCAACCGCTCGCCCGCCCAGGTCGAGGCCATGAGCCGCCACGGCCTGCAACTCGTGACGCCCGAGGGTGAGCGCAGCGTGCCGGTCCGGGCGGCGACGGGCTGCGCCGGCCTGCCGGTGGCCGACCTCGTGATCGTGCTGGTCAAGTCCTACGACACGCAGGCGGCCATCCTGGGCGCCGCGCCGGTGATCGGTCCGGACACCGCCGTGCTGTCGCTGCAAAACGGCCTGGGCCACGAGGACATCCTGGCCGACGCGGTCGGCCGCGGCCGCATGCTGGCGGGCAAGACCTACCTCGGCGGCGTGATGCTGGCGCCGGGCCGGATCATCTCCGGCACGGTCGGCAAGCAGACCTTCATCGGCGAGCTGGACGGCGCGATCACGCCGCGCGTGCAGGCCATCGCGGCTGAATTCAACCGTGCCGGGCTGGCCACCACCGTCAGCGACAACATCCTCGGCACGATGTGGGACAAGCTGCTGGTCAACGTCGCCACCAGCGCGCTGAGCGGCATCACGCGCCTGAGCTACGGCGATCTCTACGAGGTGCCCGAGGTCCGCGAGACCGCGCTGGCCGCCGTGGCCGAGGCCCTGGCCGTCGCCCGCGCCGCCGGCGTGAGGCTGAGCTTCACCGAGCCGGTGCAGGCCTGGAACCGGGCCGCCGAAGGGCTGCCGCGCGCCTTCAAGGCCAGCATGCTGCAAAGCCTGGAGAAGGGCGCGCGGGGCAGGGGGCCGATCACGGAGGTCGACTTCATCCACGGTGCCGTCGTGCGCGGCGGCCTGCGGCACGGCATCCCGACCCCCGTCAACGCCACGCTGGTGGCCTGCATCAAGGGCATCGAGCGTGCCCTCGTCGTCCAGGCGTCCGATCCCCAAGGAGTACCGGCATGAGCGCCCGCACCTACCTCGAACACGTCGCCATCCGGGTGCGCGACATCCACTGGCACATCCGCTTCTTCCAGGAGGTCTGCGGCATGCCCATGCGCGAGGTGCAGGGCACGCTGGAGAACCCGGTCCAGTACTGGACGCTGGGTGGCCTGCAGTTCATCGCCAAGCCCGACTTCGACGGCCCGGAAGGCCGTCTCGGCCACCTCGGCGTGATGTGCGAGGACCTCGACGCCACGCTGGCCGCCGCCCGTGCCTTCGATGTCGTCGAGATGCCGCAGGGCCGCAACTGGCTGCGCCTGCCCGACGGGCTGGCGGTCGAGTTCATGCAGGCCCGACCCGCCAGCTGCGTGGCCGCCGCGCTGGCCATCAACCCGCGTGCCGAGAAATGAACGCCATGAGCCTGCACACCCCGAGCCCCGAGAAGCACTGGGACGATGCCCGGGAGGGCGACACCTGCACCAGCCCGACCTACCTCGTCACGAAGGAACGCATCCTGGCCTATGCCGACCTGACCGGCGACCACACGCCGGTGCACGTCGACGAGGCCTATGCCCAGGCCAGCCACTTCGGCGGCATCGTCGCGCACGGCCTGTTCGGCCTGTCCATCGCCGACGGCCTGAAGACGCGCAGCGACTACCGCTTCCTGCCCGGCATGTCGCTGGGCTGGACCTGGGACTTCCTGCTGCCGATCCGGGTCGACGACGAGCTGCACGTGCGCTTCTCGATCACCGGCCTGCGCGCCTCGAAGAGCAAGCCCGGCTGGGGCATCGTCATCCTGCCCTCCGAGCTGGTCAACCAGCACGGCCAGGTGGTGCAGAAGGGCGAGCACCGTCTGATGGTGCCGCGCCGGCCCGGCACGTTCTGAACCCGCTTGAACACGTCTGACCCGACACGGAGCACACGACCCATGAGCCACGATCCACAGGCGCTGCCGCTGGCGGGCATCCGCGTCATCGACTACTCGCACTTCCTGGCCGGCCCCTACGTCGGCCGCTGCCTCGCCGCGCTCGGTGCCGAGGTCATCAAGGTCGAGCGGCCCGGCAGCGGCGATGCCGGACGCCAGCATGCCCACGTGCTGGACGGGCACACCAGCGGCTACTTCCTGCAGCTCAACATGGGCAAGCAGGGCGTCAGCGTCAACATGAAGGACCCGCGCGGCAAGGCCTTCATGCACCAGCTGTGCGACAGCGCCGACGTGTTCATCGAGAACTACCGCCCCGGTGCGCTCGACAAGCTGGGCCTGGGCCATGCCGAGCTGTCGGCGCGCAACCCGCGGCTGGTCTATTGCTCGATCTCGGCCTATGGCCACACCGGCCCGGACGCGCACCGCGCCGGCTTCGGCCTGATCGCCGAGGCCAAGAGCGGGATCATGCAGATGGTCGGCACGCCCGGCGAGGCACCGCCGCTGCTGCGCATCTCGCTGGGCGACATGTACACCGGCATCCACGCGGTGGCCGCGATCAACGCGGCGCTGCTGGGCCGCGAGCGTTCCGGCCGGGGCCAGCACATCGACATGGCGCTCTACGACACGCTGGTCTCGATGCACGAGTACGCGGTGCAGTGCTGCACGCTGTCGGGCGGCACCGTGCTGCCCGAGCAGACCGGGCACGACATGCCGACCAGCACGCTCTACGGCGTGTTCCGGGCGCAGGACGGCGACCTCGTCATCGCCGCCCAGGTGGACGACGCCTGGAAGCGCTTTGCCACGCTGGTCGAGGCCCATGGCGGCCCGGCCGGATTCGGAGCCGATGCGCGCTTCCACACGCTCAACGGCCGCAACACGCACCGGCTGGAGATCCTCGCCGCCGTGCGGGCCTTTGTCGGCGCGCGGCCGGTGGCCGAGGTGCTGGCCCTGCTGGACGGCATCGACGTGCCGAGCGCCAAGGTCCAGCGCATCGACGAGGTGCTGGCCGACCCGCAGATCCAGGCCCGCGGCATGGTGGTCGAGCAGCAGCATCCGCGCCACGGCACGCTGCGCCTGCCCAACCTGCCGTTCCGCTTCTCCGGCTGCGACACGACCGTCCACCGGGTCGCCCCCGACCTGGGCGAGCACAACGCCGAGGTCGCCCGCTCGCTGGGCTACACCGCCGACGAGATCGCCGCGCTGCAGGCCGATGGCGTCCTCTTCGCGCCGGACCTGGGCAACCACGAGCAATCCTGAAGGACGCGCCATGACCGATCGCTACGCCGTCATCGGCAACCCCATCGCCCAGAGCAAGTCGCCGCTGATCCACGGCCTGTATGCGCAGGCCACCGGGCAGGACATCGACTACGGCAAGATCGAAGGCCCACTCGGGCCGGGCGGCTTCGCGCAGGCCGTCGACGCCTTCCGGGCCGAAGGTGGACGCGGCCTCAACATCACCGCGCCGTTCAAGCTGGACGCCTTTGCCTACGCGACCGAGCGCAGCCAGCGGGCCGAACTGGCCGGGGCGGCCAACGCGATGACGTTCGACGGCGAGCGTGTCGTCGCCGACAACTTCGACGGCGTCGGCCTGGTGCGCGACGTGACCCGCAACCTGGCCGTGCCGATGACCGGTCGGCGCGTGCTGGTGCTGGGGGCGGGCGGCGCCGCACGCGGCGCGCTGCTGCCCTTCCTGGCCGAGCGGCCGGCCGAGCTGGTGATCGCCAACCGCGACGTCGACAAGGCCCGCGAACTGGCCCGCATCGGCGCTGCCGAAGGTGGCTCGGTGGCGGCCTGCGGCTATGCCGACCTGGCGGGCCAGCGCTTTGACCTGGTCTTCAACGCGACCTCCGCCAGCCTGCGCGCCGAACGGCCGCCGGTGCCCGCCGGGGTCTTCGCCGCGTCTGCGCTGGCCTATGAGCTCGCCTACGGCAAGGGCCTGACGCCCTTCCTGCGCCTGGCGCGCGAGTCCGGCGTCGAGCGCATCGCCGATGGCGTGGGCATGCTGGCCGAGCAGGCTGCCGAGGCCTTCCTGTGGTGGCGCGGCGTGCGGCCCGACACGGCCGACGTGATCCGGACCTTGACGGTGCCGCTGGTCTGATCTGCCGAGATGCGCGATCGGACGTCCGGGCGCCGGACAGCGCCACGCCCCCTTCAGAACACCAGCGGCGTCACCACCTGCACCCCGACCTTGCGGGCCTGGAGCTTCACGGCCATCTGCGAACCGCCTTCGAGTCGCCAGCGCAGCATCGAGCCGAGGTTGGCGCGGGCGCTGGGGCGGCCGTCCAGCTTGGGGACGGACAGCGCGACCGGCGTGCGTTCGACGGTGATGCCGCCGTCGGCCTGGCGCAGCACGCGGCGCACGGGGATGGGCAGGCGGTCCTGCAGGTCGACGTAGGCGTAGAGCCGCTCGCGGCCCGGATCGGCCGACAGCTGGGTGACCAGCTCGAAGCCCGGCCGCGACACCGGGCCGATGTGCACGCGCCAGGCCGCCGTGGCGGTCGAGACCGGTCCGATCGGCTCCGGCGTGAGGTCCAGCGCGGCCTGTGCGCCCGTGGCGCCGCCCAGCACGCCCACCAGCAGGATGCGGGGGACGAGTCGGGCCAGCGGGGCGATCCGGGATGCTGCGTGGGCCATGGTGTGGATCCGATCGAGGCTGCGTTGATCGGTTTTCGGCCGCGCCGGGCCCATCCTTCAGGCCCGTTATGTAAGCCCTTGCGCGGCCTCGTAAGCACTCGTGTTCGCATCGTGCGGGTGCTGCTGGCTAGACTGCCGGGATGCCCGAACCGACCCTGTTTCCGTCACCCCCGAGCACCCCGCCCGTCGACGACGCGCCGGCCGCCGACCGTGCCGCCTGGCTGCGCGCGACGCTGCAGCACCATGCCCATCGCTATTACGTGCTCGATGCGCCGACCGTTCCAGATGCCGAGTACGACCACCTGTTCCAGGCCCTGCAGGCGATCGAGGCGGAACATCCCGAACTTCGCACCGCCGACTCGCCGACCCAGCGCGTGATCGGCCAGGTGCTGGACGGCCTGCAGCCGGTGCGCCATGCGGTGCCGATGCTGTCGATCGAGACCGAGACCGACACCACCGCGCAGGGCGCCGTCGCTTTCGACGAACGGGTCCGTTCGGCCCTCAAGCTGGCCGAGTCCGACCCGCCGGTGCGCTACGCGGCCGAGCTGAAGTTCGACGGCCTGGCGATCAATCTGCGCTACGAGGCCGGCGTGCTGGTGCAGGCGGCCACCCGGGGCGATGGCGAGACCGGCGAGGACGTGACCCAGAACATCCGCACGATCGGCCAAATCCCCTTGCGGCTCCACGGCAACGACGCGCCGGTGATCGAGGTCCGCGGCGAGGTCTACATGCGCCGCGACGACTTCGAGCGGCTCAACGAGGCGCAGCGCGTCAAGGGCGAGAAGACCTACGTCAACCCGCGCAACACCGCCGCCGGTGCGGTCCGGCAGCTCGATCCGGCGGTGACGGCGCAGCGGCCGCTGAGCTTCTATGCCTACGGGCTGGGCGAGGTGCAGGGCTGGGACCTGCCGCCCAGCCATGCCGGCCTGCTCGATGCCTTCGTGGCGATGGGCCTGCCGGTCTGCGCCGACCGGGTTGTGGCCGAGGGCGCGGCCGGGCTGGTCGCCTTCCACGCGGCGATGGGCGCCAAGCGCGATGCGCTGCCCTTCGACATCGACGGCGTGGTCTACAAGGTCGATGACCGCGCGCTGCAGCAGCAGCTCGGCTTCAAGACCCGCGAGCCGCGCTGGGCGGTCGCCCACAAGTACCCGGCGCAGGAGCAGCTGACGCGGCTGCTGGCCATCGACATCCAGGTCGGCCGGACCGGCAAGATGACGCCGGTGGCCAAGCTGGAGCCGGTCTTCGTCGGCGGCACCACCGTCAGCAACGCGACGCTGCACAACGAGGACGAGGCCCGCCGCAAGGACGTGCGGGTGGGCGACACGGTGATCGTGCGGCGCGCCGGCGATGTCATCCCGGAGGTGGTCGGCGTGCTGCTGGAACGCCGCCCGGACGATGTGGGCGAGCCCTTCGACCTGTATGCCCGGCTGGGCGGGCGCTGCCCGGTCTGCGCCAGCCCGATCGCACGCGAGGAAGGCGAGGTCGACTGGCGCTGCACCGGCGGCCTGACCTGCCCGGCGCAGCGCAAGCAGGCGCTGCTGCACTGGGCCGGGCGCCGCATGATGGACATCGAGGGCCTGGGCGACAAGGTGGTCGACCAGCTGGTGGACAGCGGCCTGATCCGCACGCTGCCGGAGCTGTACAAGCTCGGCGTGGGCAAGCTGGTCGAGCTGGAACGCTATGGCGAGAAGAGCGCGCAGAACCTGGTCGCCGCGCTGGAGGCCAGCAAGCGCACGACGCTGGCGCGCTTCGTCTACGCGCTGGGCATCCGCCATGTCGGCGAGGCGACCGCCAAGGACCTGGCGCGCCACTTCGGCGCGATGGACCGGATCATGGATGCGACGGTCGAGCAGCTGCAGGCGGTACGCGACGTCGGCCCGGTGGTGGCGCAGAGCCTGCGTGCCTTCTTCGACCAGCCGCACCACCGCGAGGTGGTCGAGCAGTTGCGCGCGGCGGGCATCACCTGGGACGAGCACGAGGGCAGTGCCGAGATGGACGCCTCGATGCTGCCGCTGGCCGGCAAGACGCTGGTCCTGACCGGCACGCTGCCGACGTTGGGCCGCGACGACGCCAAGGACCTGATCGAGGCGGCCGGCGGCAAGGTCTCCGGCTCGGTGTCGAGGAAGACCCACTACGTGATTGCCGGCAGCGAAGCCGGCAGCAAGCTCGACAAGGCCCGCGAGCTGGGCATCCCGGTGCTGGACGAGGCGGGCCTGCAGGCCTTGCTGGCCGGTCAGACGCCACAGGCCTGAGAAATTTCTCGCTCAGGTTTGCGGAGGGCCGACCGTTATTCTCGAGACCATGTACGCGTCCTTCTTCGGCCTCCAGCACGAACCCTTCTCGATCGCACCGGACCCGCGCTTCCTCTACATGAGCGAGCGCCACCGGGAGGCCCTGGCCCACCTGATGTACGGCATCCGCGGCAACGGCGGCTTCGTGCTGCTGACCGGCGAGATCGGCGCGGGCAAGACCACCGTCTGCCGCGCCTTCCTCGACCAGGTGCCGGCCGACTGCGAGGTCGCCTACATCTTCAACCCCAAGCTCACCGTCCACGAGCTGCTCAAGGCGGTCTGCGACGAGTTCGGCATCGAGGCACCGGCGGCCGGGACGCCCGGCGTGACGGTGCAGGACCACGTCGAGCCGCTCAACCGCCACCTGCTGGCCACGCATGCGGCCGGGCGCAAGAGCATCCTCATCATCGACGAGGCCCAGAACCTCGAACCGGAGGTGCTGGAGCAGCTGCGCCTGCTGACCAACCTCGAGACGGCCGAACGCAAGCTGCTGCAGATCATCCTGATCGGCCAGCCCGAGCTGCGCGACATGGTCGCCCGGCCGGACCTGGAGCAACTGGCCCAGCGCATCGTCGCGCGCTGCCACCTCGGTGCCTTGAGCGCGACCGAGACGGCGCAGTACGTGCTGCACCGCATGCGCGTGGCCGGCCTGGGCGCGGCGTCGCCGTTCACCGCCCGGCAGCTGATGCAGATCCACAAGCTGACCGGTGGCGTGCCGCGCCGCATCAACCTGCTGTGCGACCGCGCCCTGCTGGGAGCCTATTCGCGCGGTCAGGCCCAGGTCGATGCGACGGTGGTGCGCAGTGCCGCCAACGAGGTGTTCGATGCCCGCTCCGCACGTCGGGCGCGGCGGTCCGACGAACGCCGCGAGGTCGGCCGCCAGCTGCTGTGGGGCGGCGGGATCGCCAGCATCGCGGTGCTGGTCGGTTTCCTGGCGTCGGCCTGGCATGCCGGCGAGCTGGGCGGCTCCGGCCGGGCCGAGTCCGAACGCTCGGCGCCGAACGGCATCGACGCGGGGCGCAACGACGCGGCAACGTCGGCCGGTGCCGCGGCGATGGCCCCGGCGGGCGCCGAGGCTGCCGACGCGAAGTCCCTCGGTGCGGTCGAGCCCCTCGTCGGGTGGTCGGACGAGTCGGTCGCGCTGCGTCGCCTGGTGCGGCTGTGGGGCCCGGATCTGGGCGCCGGCGAAGGTTGCGACACGGCCCGCCGCGCCGGCATCGTCTGCTACCGCGCCCAGGCCAGCCTGTCGCTGGCCCGCCAGCTCGACCGGCCGGCGCTGATCCGTCTGCCGGCCGAGAACGGCTCGTTCACCCTGGCGATGCTGCTGGGCCTCGACGAACAACAGGCCCTGCTGCAGGTGCCGGACGGCCGCCTGCGGGTGCCGCTGACCCGTCTGGCCAGCCAGTGGCGCGGCGACTACCTGACGCTCTGGCGCGCGCCCGATGGCTACCTGTCCAGCGGCGCCGGCCTGCCGTCCGCGCCCCTGCAGGCCTGGCTGGACACCTCCTTGCAGCGCCTGCCCGGCATCGCCGAGATCGCGTCGGGCAACTCGCCCGACGCCCGGGTGCAGGCCCGCTTGCAGGCCTTCCAGGTCACCCAGGGCCTGCAACCCGACGGCAAGGTCGGGCCGATCACGCTGATGCGCCTGAACCAGGCGACCGGCGTCGCCGAGCCACGTCTCGAACACGCCGCTGTGGCGGGAGCGAACTGAACCATGTCCATCGTCCTGGATGCCCTGCGCAAGGCCGAAGCCGAACGGGCCCGTGGCGAGGTGCCCGGCCTGCACAGCGGCCTCGGTCCGGCGGTGGTGCCGCTGCCGGCCAGCCGCACCGCTGCCTTGCCCTGGGCCTGGCTGGCGGCCGGTGCCGGCGGCCTGCTGGTGCTGATCGCGGTGGTGATCGGTGCGGGCGCCTGGTGGCGCTGGGTCCGTGCGGACGTGGCGCAACCGGCGAACGGGTCATTCGCGGGCGTGTCACAACCGTCGCAACCTTCGCCATCGACACCGCTGCCGTCCGCGTCGGTGCCGGTCCCGAGCCCGGCCACCACGCCGGCACCGATCGCAGCGACGGCTCGCGTGACAGCAGGTCCGACGCCCGTTCCTGCACCGGCACCGGTCCCGACGCCCGTCACCCCGCCGGCCGCGCCGGCCGCGGCGACCTCGCCCACGAAGATCGTGCCGCTGGGCCAGGCCACGCCGGCGCCGCAGGCCAACACGGTTCCTTCAACGATCACGCCGCCGATCGCGCCGATCACGCCGGTCGCTCCGGCCGTTGCCGCCCCGGCCACCCCGCCGGCCGATGGCCGCCCGGTCGCGCTGGCCGACCTGCCCGAGGACGTGCGCCGGGAGCTGCCGCCGTTGAGCGTGGGCGGCCTGATCCAGATGGACGACCCGCCGCGTCGCAGCCTGATCATCAACGGCGTGATCGTGATGGAAGGCGAGGCGATCCAGCCCGGCCTCGTGCTCGAACGCATCGGCAACGGCCAGGCCGTGCTGCGCCACAAGGGCTGGCGGGTGCTGCTGGGCATCTGAGCGCGGCCGCACGCCGACCGGCTTCGCGTGCGGTATTGCCAGTTCGGGCGTGGCGCCGGTCGCATCGGGCGAGTTGACGCTGGCACCGGCCGGGCGCGACAGTCCTCCAGCCGACTTGCCGCCTTGGCAGACCCGTCGCGCAGGAGGAAGACAAGATGCCCAAGACCCTCGTGTTCTGTGCCGACGGCACCTGGAACGGCCCCGACGACGACAACGCGCCGACGGCCGCCGCCGCAGCCGCCGATCCGACCCGCGCCGGCCCGGACGGCCCGGACGAGAAGGAGCGCAAGCTCGACGGCATCACCAACGTGCTCAAGCTCTTCCAGGCGCTGGAGGGTGAACGGCTCGGTTACGACGACGCCGAGGCCGAGGAGCAGGAGAAGGTCCTGGTGGTCGACGGCGTGGAGGTCCAGCGCGCCCGTTACATCCACGGCGTCGGCGATTCGGGCGGGCCGATCACCACGCTGTTCGGCGGCACCTTCGGCGCGGGGATCATCTCGCGCATCGTGCGTGGCTACACCTTCCTGTCGCGCAACCACGAGCCGGGCGACGCGATCGTCATCGTCGGCTTCAGCCGCGGTGCCTACACCGCCCGCGCGCTGGCCGGCCTGGTGGCCGGGCAGGGGCTGTTGCGCAAGGGCCTGACCCAGCCGAAGGAAGCCGCCTACCAGGCTGGCGCCAAGGCCTGGTTCCGCTACCGCAAGAACCGCAGCCAGAACCTGGACTGGCGGGCCCGGCTGGCCGAATCGGTGTCGCACCTGGGTGCCTTCATCCGCAGCGACGGGCTGAAGGACACGGACTTCGTGCCGGTCGAGCGCATCCGCGCCGTGGCGGTCTGGGACACCGTCGGATCGCTGGGCCTGCCCGACTACCAGGGCAACATCCGCAAGGACCGCTACCAGTTCGCCGACAACCAGCTCAGCGAGAAGGTCGAATGGGGCCTGCATGCGGTCGCGCGCGGCGAGCGCCGGGTCGACTTCACGCCGACGCTGTGGGAGCCCACGCGCGGCCAGATCCTGCAGATGCAGTTTCCCGGCGCGCACTCGGACGTTGGCGGTGGCTACCCGGCTGGCGAGGAATCCGGCCTGTCCAACATCAGCCTGAACTGGATGGCCGGCGAACTGCGCCGGCTGGGCGTGCGCATCCGGGAGGACCTGGCCGAGTTGCATCCCGGCAACCCGCTGGGCCCGGCCCACAAGCCCTGGGAATCGCCGACCTTCCGCTTCGCCGGCAAGGCCGACCGCGACCTGGACGCGCAGGGCGTGCCGCGTCATCTGGCGGTCGACGAGCGCCTGGCGGCGCTGGCGGGCAAGCCCGAGCCGTTCGCCTGAGGTCAGGCCGACTGGAGCGCCGCGAGCTGCCGCCTGAGCGCCGCGTTCTCGGCCTCCAGCTCGGCGATGCGCGCGCGCAGCACCTCGACCGAATCGGGTGCGCCGCCTGAGGTCTCTGCAGACGCGTCGGCAGCCGCATCGGCCGCGCCGTCCTCGCGCGGCTTGCGGCGGGCCTCGCGGGCGCGCCGGGCGGCCTGCTTGAGCTCGTCCTTGCCACCGCTGGCGGCGGCGACCTGTTCCTCGGCCGGCAACGTCGCCACGGCGGCGGCGGCGCTGATCGACAGGTCGCCGGCCCGCACGGCCGCGACGACTTCCGGCGCGGCCTGCTGGTGGATCTTCTCGATCATCGCGACCTGGGCCGGGCTCAGGCGCGCGGCGCGGGCCAGCTCCTCGCGGCTCTTGAGGGCGGACGGCGCGATCGGTGCGGCGGCGGGGCTGCCATCCGCCGATGCCGTGACGGGGGGCGCGCCGTCGACATCCCAGGGCGCGGCGTCGCGGGCGGGCGGGGCGTCGGTGGCCGGGTCCTGCGAGGTCCGCTCGGCCGCCTCCTGCAATTGGCGCTCGCGCCGCGCCTTGACGATCTCGCGCTGGCGCAGCGCCAGCTCGCCGCGCTGGAAGTCGGTCAGGCTGCGACGGCCGAGGTGCTGCTCGATCATCCACAGCTTGACGTCCTCGACCGAGCGGAAGCGCGTGTTCTGGACCGTGCGGAAGGGCAGGCCGTGCTTCTGGCAGATGCCGTAGCGGTTGTGGCCGTCCACCAGCAGCTCGCCCCACAGCACCAGCGCATCGCGGCAGCCTTCGGTGACGAGGCTGCGCTCGAGCGCATCGTGCTCGTCGGGCGTCAGCGGGTCGATGTAGGCCTGGATCTCGGGGTCTATGACGATGCGGGTGTCTGACATGGGCGGCGGTCTGGGCTCGTGGAAGGACGCGAAAGGGCGCGGATTCTAGGGGGCCGGGGTGTCGCGGCCGGACCGGCGATGATCCGGCCCCTGCTCGCCTGCCTGCCCACCCGTTCCCCGGCCCCGCACCCACCGCCCGACCATGCGCTCGCCCATCTCCATCGTCGACGTCGACCGCCCGATCACCTGGACCCGCTACCGCAAGGGCCTGTGCGACGACTGCGCCGCCAACTGCTGCACGATGCCCGTGGAGGTGCGCTTGCCGGACCTCGTCCGGCTCGACCTGGTCGATCCGTTCGAGGCCGAGCACGAGGCGCCGAAGCAGATCGCCCGGCGGCTGGAGAAAGCCCGCGTGGTCGAGCGCTACCACGTCAGGTCGGGCATCTACACGCTGGCGCGGCGGGCCAATGGCGACTGCCATTTCCTGGACGCCGCGAGCCGCCGCTGCACGGTCTACGCGCAGCGCCCGGACACCTGCCGCAAGCATCCGGAGGTCGGGCCGAGGCCGGGGCATTGCCCGTACGGGCGCCGCATCTGACGGGCCGGCCCTCGCCGGCCCGAGCCGGCTTGTTCCCGCGTCAGTCCCCGGTCGACGGCTGCGCGGCAGCGTGCATCGCCCGCGCCATCACGCCGGCCAGCGCCGCCGAGGCCTTGCGGGCGACCGCCGGGTCGGCCCGGCTGGTCAGCGCGATCGGCACGCGCGCGCCCAGCACCACGCCGCTGGACGAGGCGCCGGCGAGGTACTCGAGCTGCTTGGCGAGCATGTTGCCGGCCTCCAGGTCGGGCACGACCAGGATGTCAGCCTGGCCGGCCACCGGCGACTCGATGCCCTTGATGCGCGCGGCCTCGGCCGAGATCGCGTTGTCGAAGGCGAGCGGGCCGTCCAGCGTGGCGTGCGCGATCTGGCCTCGGTCGGCCATCTTGCACAGCGCGGCGGCGTCCAGCGTCGAGGCGATGCGCGGCGTCACCGTCTCGACCGCCGACAGCAGCGCGACCCTGGGCCGGTCCACGCCCAGCGCGCGGGCCAGGTCGACGGCGTTGCGCACGATGTCGGCCTTGTCCTCCAGCGTCGGCGCGATGTTGATGGCCGCGTCGGTCACCAGCAGCGGGCGCGGATAGGCCGGCACCTCGAAGCGGAAGACATGCGACATGCGCCGGCCGGTGCGCAGCCCGCGCTCGGCCAGCACCGCCGCCATCAGCTCGTCGGTGTGCAGGCTGCCCTTCATCAGCATGCCGACCTCGCCCCGCGCGGCCAGCATCGCGGCGGTGGTGGCCGAGGCATGGCTGTGCTCGGTGTCGACGATCTCGACGCCGTCGAGCGACAGGCCCAGGCTCGCGGCCAGCGCCAGCAGCCGGGACCGCGGGGCGACCAGCACCGGCACGATCAGGCCGGCCTCGGCCGAATCGAGCGCGCCGCGCAGCGAGGCCTCGTCGCAGGGATGCACCACCGCGCAGCGCACGGCGGGGTGGCCCTGGAGCGTCGCGAGCCATTCCTCGATGCGGGCCTCCGGGTCGAACAGGTGCAGCGTGGGCAGTGCCGCACGGCGCCGGCTGATGCGCGTGGTCGGGGCCCGGACCAGCGCCTCGCCGGTCACCACTGGCTCGCCGTTCTGGTTCAGCACCGTGCAGTCCATGCGGACGTGACGGTGGGCGTCGTCCTTGTCCTTGACGCACAGCGTGACGGTCAGCGTGTCGCCGACCCGCACCGGCAGCAGGAACTTCAGGCTCTGTTCCAGGTAGATCGTGCCGGGGCCGGGGAATTCGGTGCCCAGCACGCTGGAGATCAGCGCGCCGGCCCACATGCCATGGGCGATCACGCCGTGGAAGCGCGTGCCCTCGGCGTATTCGTCGTCGATGTGGGCGGGGTTGACGTCGCCCGACACCAGCGCGAAGGCGTTGATGTCGTCGCGGCTGAGGGTGCGGCGCATCTGCGCGCACTGGCCCACGCGCAGCTCGTCGTAGGTGATGTTCTCGATGACTTCGTCAGGGGCGATCATGGCGGTCCAGTGGAGGAGGGGTCGGGCCGGTCGGCTCAGCGCACCGCGTGCGCGCCGCCGTCGACGAACAGGGTCTGGCCGGTCATGCCGGTGGCGTCCGGGCCGACCAGGAAGGCGACGCAGCCGCCGACCTCGTCGAGCGTGACCAGGCGGCGCAGCGGCGCGGTCTCGACGGTGCGGGCCATCAGGCCATCGAAGTCGACCAGGCCGGAGGCCGCGCGGGTGGGCATCGGACCGGGCGAGACCGCATGCACGCGGATGTTCCGGCCGCCCAGCTCCAGTGCCATGTAGCGCACCATCGATTCGAGCGCGGCCTTCACCGGACCCATCAGGCCGTAGTGGGCGATGGCCTCGTCCGCGCCGAGGTAGCTCATGGTCACCAGCACCCCGCCGCGCACGGCCAGGTGCGGCTCGCACAGGCGGGCCAGCTCGGCGAAGGAATGGCAGGACACCTCGACCGCGCGGGCGAAGCCGGCCGCGCTGCTGTCGACCACGCGACCGTGCAGGTCGGCCAGCGGTGCCCAGGCGATCGAGTGGACCGCGAAGTCCAGCACGCCGTCCGCACCGGCGGCCTCGGCCACCACCGCTTCGAGCGCGCCGGGCTGCTCGATGTCGCAGACCCGCAGCGTCGCGCCGATGGAGTCGGCCAGCGGTTGCGCATGGGTCCGGGCCTTCTCGTTCAGGCAGGTCATCAGGACCTCGGCGCCCCGCGCCTTCAAGGTCCGTGCGCAGCCCCAGGCGATGCTGTGGTCGTTGGCGACGCCCAGCACGAGGCCACGGCGGCCGGCCAGCGGCAGGCGCTCCAGGGCCGCGGACGAGGCGCTGAAAGAAGGGATGGGCATGGGCATGGGCATGGGCATGGGCATGGGCATGGGTCGGGTCAGGAATGGACAAAAGGCAATGTAGGTGGGTCCAGCCGGACTTGAAACTGATCGACATCAAGAGAACAGTCAGGGTCACCACCGATCACGCGGCATCTTGCCGGCGCGGCATCTCAGCGGCGTGACGCGACGCGGCGACCCGGCCGATCGAGAATTCGTCGCTGCACATTCATCGTCAACCGCATCGCCAACCGCATCCTCAACCGCATCCTGGACTGGAGCTTTTCATGACCCGACGCATCGCGATCATCGGCACCGGCTGGGTCGGCACCAGCGTGGCCATGGCCACCCTGCAGGCCGGCGTGGCCGACGAACTCTGGCTGCACGACGCCCGCAGCGCCATCGCCGAGGGCGAGGCGATGGACCTGGCGCACGGCGCCGCCTTCTACCCGCCGTGCCGGGTGCGGGCGGTGGCCGAGCTGGCGGAGGTCCGCGCCTGCGACGTCGTCGTCGTGGCCGCCGGCCGCAATGGCAAGCCCGGCGAATCCCGGCTGGACCTTTTGCGCGACAACGCCCGGCTGATCGCCGAGATCGGTCGCACGCTGGCCAGCGGCTTCGACGGCACCGTCGTGCTGGTGACCAACCCGGTGGACGTGCTGACCCAGGTCATGACCGAAGCCAGCGGCCTGCCGCCCTCGCGTGTGCTGGGCACCGGCACCATGCTCGACACCGCCCGGCTGCGCCAGATGCTGGGGGCCGAGCTGCGGCTGGACACGCACTCGATCCATGCCCAGGTGATCGGCGAGCACGGCGATTCGGAGGTCGTGCTGTGGTCCGGCGCCCGGGTCGGCGGCATGCCGCTGCGGCAGTGGCAGGGCTGGGACGCAGCGACGCTGGAGCCGCGCATCGCGCACGACGTGCGCCGCGCCGCCTACGAGGTCATCCAGCGCAAGGGCGCCACCAACCACGCGATCGGCCTGGTGACGGCCAACCTGCTGGGCACGCTGCTGCGCGGCGAGCGCCGGCTGCTGACCGTCTCGCGCCTGCAGTCCGGCGCCTGCGCTCTGCAGGGCGTGGCGTTGTCCTTGCCGACGGTGGTCAGCGCCGCCGGCGGCACCGAGGTCATCGAGCCTGCGATGGACGAGGCCGAACGCGCCGCGCTGCAGGCGTCGGCCGAGGTGCTGCGCCGGGCGCTGGGCACGCTGGCGGGCTGAGACGGGGAGGGCGGCATCAGCGGATCGACGGCAGGCTCGGCCCTGGCGGGCGCAGCCGTTCGAGGTCGGTCAGGCAGCCGTTGACCGGCAGATCGGCCGGGCCGGGGGCGGCGTCCGGCCGGTCCTGCCAGGGCCGCAGCAGTTGCTGCAGCGCGGCGACGATCCAGGCGTTCCAGTCGGGCAGCCCGGCGCTCGGCCGGTGGACGCCCGCCGGGCCGGCTGCGGGGCATGCGCTCAGGATGGGCTGGCTGCGTGCGCCATGCGCCACCACCAGCGGCAGCACGCCGCAGGCCCGCTCGCCGCAGTCGGCGGCGGCCGGGTCGTCACGGCTCTGGATCATCGCGACGCCGTGCTGTGTCAGGTCGGCCAGCCCGGTGCGGACCCAGGCGCTGTCCATCCCCATTCCGGGTGGGACGTAGCCGGCATCCACCGTCAGCAGGGCCCGGACCTGGATGCGCGCACCGGCGCCCGGTGCCCAGCGCCGGGCCAGGGCCTCGATCGAACCGGCTGCACGGCCGCTGCCCAGCAGCGCGGTGGTCTCGCAGGCCACGGGCACGTCCGGCATCGCGCAAAGCTGATCGACGGCGTCGGCGACCTCGGCCTCCGGCCGGCCCGCGCCGACCAGCGTCAGCGTGACGTGACCGGCCACCAGCAAGGACGTGGCGAGGGCCGGCTCGGGCGAGGCATCGAGCGCCGGGTCCGTCATCACGACGACCAGCGCGCGGCGCTGGCCGGCCGGAACGTCGCCTGGCCAGTGGGCGGTGGCGGCGCTGCGTGCCAGCGTCCGCGCGGCCGGCGGGTCGGTGGACGGTGCGGGGGGCGACGCGGGAGCGGTGTCGCCACCGTTGCCACCGCCACCGCATCCGGACAGCGCCAAGGCGGTCGCCAGCAGCAGGCTGGCCGGGCAGGCCAGGACGTGAGCCGCCGCTCGGGCGTGACTCGCTTGGGTAGTTACGTGATCATTTGTCACGTCAGGGAGTTGACTGCGTCCCCCGGTTTCGCCCTATCCCCCAAAGGTAGGTAGCGTCAGCCGGATGAACACGGCGAAGGCGCAATTTGCGCTTCGGTTACGCGAGGCGATGGTGGCCGAGGGCTATGCCCCTCGGCCGGCCGTGCTCGAGCGCGAGTTCAACACCCGCCACTTCGGCAAGTCGATGACGCTGCACGGCGTGCGGCGCTGGTTGCTGGGCCAGACCATGCCGTCACAGGACAAGCTGCTGACGCTGTCGCGCTGGCTGCGCGTCCCGCCGGAGGACCTGGCCTTCGGCTCGGAGCCGCGCCGGGCGCTGGAGGCCCGCCAGGCCAGCTGGGACCAGGGCATCGGCTATGCCGACCGGCACATCTTCGAGCTCTACCTGAAGCTGCCGGTGCCGGCCCGCAAGACCGCCCGCGACGTGATCGCGGCACTGGCCGTGGCGCACCAGGTCGAAGGGGCCTGAGCGTCGTTCAGGCCAGGGCCTGCACCCATTGCTGCTGACGGGCCTGCAGCACGCGGTCCAGCGAGGGCTGCAAGGCGGCGTCGTCGCCATGCGGGAACAGGCGCTGCAGCCGGGCGCTGGCGATTGCCGGTGTCGCTTCAGACGGCGGCGACGTCACGGTCAAGGTCAGCGGCCGCGTCAGCAGCCAGGCGCCGCGCGCCGTGCCTTCCAGCTCGTCGTCGGGACGCAGCAGCGGCCGGCCCGGGCAGAGCCCGGCCAGCGCGCGCAGCCAGGCGGCGTTGCCGGCCAGCGGGCCTTCGAGCACCAGCGGGCGCGGCGCGCCGCCACCGTCGAGCTGCGTGACCCGTTCTGCCGTCAGCTGGGCGCAGTACAGCGCCGCCAGCGCCGGACGCAGCGCCGCTGGCACGCAGGCCAGCCCGGCCTCGACGACGCTGCCGTGGCGCAGCAGCTGCGGCTGGCGGCCGGCATAGGGGCCGCCCGACTCGGCATGGGCCGGCAGCGCGAGCCAGCCTTGCGCCAGCACCTCGGCCAGCGCGGCCTCGTCGGCCCGCAGCGGGTCGGCGTCGCCGCAGATCGCGGCGAACTCGCGTCCGCCCATGAAGCGCGCGGTGGCCACCGGTCGGCCGTCGACCGCGACGTTGACGAGCTGGTCGTGGGCCGCGTCCAGCCGCTCGGTTGCGGCGCCCGGTGCCATCAGCACGCACCAGGTGCCGGTCGAGACGACGGTGGCATCCGGGTGGCTCGGCAGGTAGCGGGCCAGGCAGGCGTTGCTGTCGTGCGAGCCGACGTGGACCTGCACGTCGCCGCGCAGCCCCAGCTGCGCGGCCAGCGCGGGCCGCAGCGGGCCGAGCACCTCCCAGGCCGACCGCATCGGCGCGAAACGTGCGGCCAGGCCGCTGCGCACGGCCCAGTCGCTGGGGCGGTCGTCACGCGGACGCCACAGGTCGGTGTGGCAGCCCAGCGAGGAACGCTCGCTCGCCGCCACGCCGCTGAACCACCAGGCCCAGTACTGCGGCCAGGCCAGCCAGTGCTGCACGCGCTGGCAGGCTTCGGGATGGTTCTCCAGCAGCCAGTGCAGCTGGATGCCGGCGTTGAGCCCCTGCGGCAGGCGCGGGCTGCCGCTGTCGGCATAGGCGTCGACGGCGGCCGCGTGGCGCGCGTGCAGTTCGCCGTAGCCGTCCCATTCGTAGTCCATCGGCGGCAGCACCAGGCCGTCGGCATCGATGCCGCAGAAGGCCGCGCCGTGGGTGGTGATCGACAGGCGCCGCACCGCGTCGCCTGCGGCCAGCGCCGGGATGGCGTCGAGCAGCCAGCCCTGCAGCGCGGCCACGCCCAGCGCGGTGTAGGCCGGGCCGTCGACGGCGGCGGGCGTGCTGGCGTTGGGCTGCACCCGGCGCTCGCGCACGTGGCCGTCGGCATCGATCAGCAGCAGCTTGGCGTTGCTCTTGCCGATGTCGAGGACCAGGGTCAGGTCGTCCTGCAGGGGCATCGCGGGGTTCAGTCGAGGTGGAACAGGCAGGCGAGCGGCTCGGCCACCGGCGAGCCGTCCGGGTGGGCCCGCATGATGTCGGCCATGTGGGCCCACCAGCGCTGCATCACCGGATGCTCGGGCAGGCGCTCCATGGTGTGGCCGTGGGCGCGGCGCAGGACCGCGAACAGCACGAGGCTGTCCGGGTCCAGGTAGATGCTGTAGTCGCTGATGCCGCTGACCTTGAGCAGCTCGACCAGCTCGGGCCAGATCGCGTCGTGGCGGCGCCGGTACTCGTCGACCTGGCCGGGGTTGAGGAACATCCGGAAGGCGAACTTCTCGGTCGGCGCGGCGTGGCTGGGGTGGCTCATGTCGTGATCCTCCGGATGCTTCAGGCGGCCTGGGCTGCCGGCTTGCCGGCTGCCGGTGCCGAGGGCCGCCGGCGCAGCCAGCGCGGCAGCACCATCGCGACGATCAGGAGGGCGCCGACGATCATCGACATGACGATGCCGGCGACGTTCATCATGCCCAGCGCGAAGGTGAAGCCGCCCATCAGCACGGCCGCCAGCGCAACGCCGACGATGCTGCCGCGCCCGCCCTCGATGGCCACGCCGCCGAGGATCACGATGGTGATGGCGTCCAGCTCCCAGCCCATCGCCAGGTTGGGCCGTGTGCTGCCGATGCGGCCGGTCAGCAGCACGGCGGCCAGCGCGGCCATGACGCCCGCGAAGATGAACAGGCCCAGGCGGTAGCGGTCCACCGCGATGCCCGAGAAGCGCGAGGCGATCGGGTTGGCGCCGATCGCGTAGATGCGCCTGCCCATCACGCTGCGGTGCAGGAACAGGCCCACGGCCAGCGTGGCCAGCAGCATCACGGCGAACTCGATCGGCACGATCAGGCGGGTCGGGTCTTCCAGCCCGAACAGGTCGCCCAGGCTGCCGTTGCCCCAGGTGCTGAGGGTCTCCGGGTAGCCGGTGATGGCCTGGTCGCCCAGCAGCACCAGCGCGAGGCCGCGGTAGAGCGACAGCGTGCCGATGGTGACGACGATGCTGGGCAGCTTCCAGCGCGTCACCAGCCAGCCGTTGAGCGCACCGCAGGCCACGCCGGTGGCGAGCGCGGCCAGCAGCATCAGCGGCAGGCTGGCGCCGGCCTGCATCGCATAGCCCATGGCCAGCGAGGCCAGCGCCATGGTCGCCGCGATCGACAGGTCGATCTCGCCGGAGACGATCAGCAGCGCCATGGCCAGCGCGATCAGGGCTTTCTCGCTGAAGTTGAAGGTGCTGTCGGCCAGCGCGTAGGGCGACAGGAAGTTGTCGACCGTCAGGCCGAAGGTCAGGTAGACGAGCGCGATCAGGCCGATCAGCACGCGTTCCCAGGTGTCGAGGGCTTTCATGCGCGGGCTCCGTGTGGGGCAGTGGCGACGCGGGCGGCGTCATGGCGTTCGAGGATCTGGCGACCCCGCTGGCGCTGCGTGCCGGCATTGAGCGCGACCGAGACGAGGATGACCGCGCCGGCGATGGCCTGCTGCCAGAACGGCGAGACCTGGATCACCGGCAGCGCGCCGTTGACCACGCCGATGAAGAGCACGCCCAGCAGCGCACCGCCGACCGTGCCGACGCCGCCGCCGATGCTGACGCCGCCGATCACGCAGGCCGCGATCACGGTCAGCTCGAAGCCCGAGGCCAGCTCGGTGAAGGCGATCGAGTAGCGGCCGACCCACAGCAGCCCGGCGATGCCGGCCAGCAGGCCCGACAGCGTGTAGGCCATCAGCAGGCGTCGCTGCACCGGGATGCCGGCATAGACCGCCGCGGACGGGTGGCCGCCGAAGGCGTAGAGCTCGCGGCCTTCGCGCCGCCAGCGCAGCAGCCAGGCACCGAACAGCAGTGCGGCGGCGGCGAACCACAGCAGCGCGGGCAGGCCGGCCCAGGTCTCGCGCGGCAGGCCCTTGATGAGCGGATGGATCTCGTGGTCGGAGATCCAGGCGCCGCCGCTGACCACGAAGATCGCGCCACGGTAGGCCGACATCGTGCCCAGCGTGACGACGATGGCCGGCAGGTTGAAGCGCACGATCAGCCAGCCGTTGACGGCACCCAGCAGCGCGCCGATGCCGGCGGCCATGGCCAGCAACGCCACCAGCGGGATGCCCGGCCAGGCCCGGCCGGCCAGCGCGCACAGCATGCCGGTCAGCGCCAGGTTGCTGGCCACCGACAGATCGACGCCGCGCGTGAGCAGCACCAGCATCTGGCCGATCACCAGAATGGCGAGGATGGCCGAGTCGTTGGCGATGTCCAGCGCGTTGCGCACGGTCAGGAAGACCGGCGCGCGGGCGCCGACGGCCAGGGCGATGACCAGGATGATGGCGAGCAGGATCCACTCGCGGCGCAGGTGGGGAAGGTTGGGGCGCGTCATGCGGCAGGCTCCGCCTGGAGGTGCAGGGCCGGGGCGGGCGGGACCGTTCCGGCAGCGTGGTGGGCCAGCGGCCCGGCGCCGCCGTGCGACAGGCCCGAGGCGGCGGCGACGAGGGTCTCGGCATCGGCCTGCCCCGCCTCGAACTCGGCCACCGGCCGGCCGCGCCGCATCACGATCGTGCGGTGCGCGAGGTGCATCACCTCGGGCAGTTCGGAGGACACCAGGATCACCGCCAGGCCCTGTTCGACCATCTCGGCGATCAGGTGGTAGACGGCCTGCTTGGCGCCGACGTCGATGCCCTTGGTCGGTTCGTCGAGGATGACGATGCGCGGCTCCAGGCCGAGCCACTTGGCGATCACGACCTTCTGCTGGTTGCCGCCCGACAGGCCCGACAGCGGCGTGTCCTGGCTGGCGGTCTTGATGCGCAGCCGCTCGATCATGCGGGCGGCCAGGCCCTGTTCGCGCCCGGCCGACAGCCACGGACCGCGCGACAGGCTGGCGCCGATGGCGCTGCGCGGACCGGCCAGTCCGGCGAGGCTGATGTTGTGGCGCACCGAGAACGCCAGGATGCCGCCCTGGCGCTGGCGTTCCTCGGGCACGTAGGCCAGTCCGGCGGCGATGGCGTCGCCGGGCCGGCGGATGTCGACCGGCCGGCCGTCGATGCGGACCTGGCCGCTCGCATCGGGGTTCAGGCCCATCAGCGCGAGCATGACCTCGCTGCGGCCAGCACCGACCAGGCCGTAGAAGCCGAGGATCTCGCCACGCCGCAGCTCGAAGGAGACATCGGCGAACTCGGTCGGGTGGCTCAGGCCGTGAACCTGCAGCACGGTGTCGCCGCGGCGGTCGGCCACCGGCGGGTAGATGTCGGCGATCTCGCGGCCGGCCATCAGCGCGACGAGCTGCTGCTCCTGCGCCTCGGCGATGCGGCCGCTGCCGACCGAGGCGCCGTCGCGCAGGACCACGTAGCGGTCGCACACGGCCATGATCTCGTCGAACTTGTGGGTGATGAAGAGGACGGCCACGCCCTGTGCCTTCAGGCCACGCACGATGCCGAAGAAGTCGCGGATCTCCGCCTGCGACAGCGCGGCGGTCGGCTCGTCGAGGATGACCACGCGGGCCCGCTGGGACAGCGCCCGGGCGATCTCGATCAGGTGGCGCTGGGCCAGGCTCAGCTCGCGCACCAGCGTCGTGGCCGTGAAGCCGGCCGCGTCGCGGTCCACCACCTGGTCCAGCGCGGCCTGGGCCTCCCGGTTCATGCGGGCCCAGTCGATCACGCGCAGCCAGGCCGGGCCCTTCAGCGGCTGGCGGCCGATGAAGATGTTCTCGGCGGCGGTGAGTTCCTCGAACATCACCGTTTCCTGGTGCACCGCGACGATGCCGGCGGCCTGCGCATCCTGCGCGACCGCGAAGCGCACACGTTCGCCGGCCATGCGGATCTCGCCCTCGTCGGGCTGGTGCACGCCGGTCAGCGTCTTGACCAGCGTGGACTTGCCGGCACCGTTCTCGCCGATCAGCGCAAGCGCCTCGCCGGGGACCAGGTCCAGGTCGACCCCGCGCAGCGCGTGGGTCGGCCCGAAGCGTTTGTGCAGGCCGCGCAGCGTGAGCAGCGCGCTCTGGGCAGGGTGGGTGTTCATGGCGTCATTCTGGACAACGGCCCGCTGCGATGCGGGCCGTTGCGGGACTGCTGGGAGTGGTCCGCCACCGCGGTGGACAGGCCTGCAGGACGTGCTCGATCAGAAAATCTTGGCGAACTGCTCGACGTTGCTGGCGTCGTAGGTGAAGGGCTCGGCCATCGCGGCCTCGTTGTCCTTGTCCAGCGTCGCGGTGCCGACGCGGCCCATCTTCAGCCTTTCGCCGGGCGCGGCCTTGGCGCCCTTGACCAGCGCGTGGGCCAGGTGGATGGACGAGTAGCCGAGGTCGATCGGGTTCCAGATCGCGAAGGACTTGACCGCGCCGCTCTTGACGTGGCCGGCCATCTCCGAGGGCAGGCCCAGGCCGGTCACGTAGACCTGGCCGACCTTCTTCTCGTCGGTCACCGCCTTGCCGGCGGCGGCGATGCCCACGGTGGTCGGGGCGACGATCGCCTTCAGGTTGGGGTAGCTCTTGAACAGGCCCTGCGCCTCGCGGTAGCTCTTGTCGGTCTGGTCGTCACCGTAGACCACGCTGACCAGCTTCAGGCCGCTGTAGGCGGGCTGGGCCAGGACCTTCTTCATCTCGGCGATCCAGGTGTTCTGGTTGGTCGCCTGGGCGGTGGCCGACAGCACGGCGATCTCGCCGGTCTTGCCCACGACCTGCTCGGACATCTTGACCAGCTTCTCGCCGATCAGCGCGTTGTTCGACGGTGCGAGGTGCAGCAGGCGGCCGTCCTTGCGGATGCCCGAGTCGAAGGAGATGACCTTGATGCCGCGCTGCATGGCCTTCTTGGTCACGGGCACCAGCGCGTCGGGGTCGTTGGCCGAGACCACGATGGCCTTGACGTTCTGCGCGATCAGCGAGTTGATGATCTCGATCTGGCCTTCGGCGGTGGCCTTGGCCGGGCCGGTGTAGATGATCTCGACGTCGCCCAGTTCCTTGGCGGCCTCGAGCGCACCCTGGTGGGTCGCGTCGAAGAAGCCGATGCCCATGGCCTTCACGACCAGGGCGATCTTGTCGGCGGCCAGCGCCGGCGTGGTCAGGCAGACCGACAGGGCGGCGGCGGCAATCAGCTTGTAGCGGGTGGTCATCTCAGGTGTCTCCTCGGGCGGGGTTGTGATGCCGCGGGGGTTGCGGCGGGGGTGAAAACGCAGGTAATCAGGCAGGGCAGGTCAGGTGGGGCGAGGGCGGAGCTCAGTCGGTCGAGCGCAGGGCCGCCCCAAGCCGACCGACACCCCCCCGGGGGGTGGCTGCGGTACGCCGCAGCCGGGGGCTCACACGATCCCGCCGCTACCGCCTACGACGGCCGGGCGTTCGCCGGCGACGCGCTGGCGGTAGCCGCTGGCGCGGTAGGCGCCGACCGGGTCGATCGCGCCGCCGGCGTCCAGGCGCACGCGCTGCAGGATGGGCGTCACGTCGGTCTGGAAGCCCTGCTTGAGCAGGTGGGTCGCGGTCATCGCGTCGTTGCCGTCCTGGGCCGCGTCGAGCGCCTGGCGGTCGACCAGCAGGGCCTGCGCATAGGTGCGCAGCACCTGCGCGGCGCTGGTCATCAGGCTCTCGATCGGGTCGGTCACGTTGTGGCTCTGGTCGAGCATGTAGGCCGGCTCGAAGGGCACGCCTTCATGCGCGGCGGCGACCAGCTCGTTGAAGACCAGGAACAGGCGGTAGGGCGAGACGCTGCCGGCGTCGAGGTCGTCGTCGCCGTACTTGCTGTCGTTGAAGTGGAAGCCCGCGAGCTTGCCGGCCGCGATCAGGCGGGCCACGATCAGCTCGATGTTGACGTTGGGCGCGTGGTGGCCGAGGTCGACCAGGCACTGCGCCTTCGGACCCAGCGCCTGGGCCGCGAGGAAGCTGCTGCCCCAGTCCTGGATCACGGTGCTGTAGAAGGCCGGCTCGGCGATCTTGTGCTCCAGGAACATGCGCCAGTCCGACGGCAGGGCGGCGTAGATCTGCGCCGAGCTGTCGAGGTAGCGGTCGAAGGCGCGGCGGAAATGCTGCTGGCCGGGGAAGTTGCTGCCGTCGCCGACCCACACGGTCAGCGCCCTGGAGCCGAGCTTCTGGCCGATCTCGATGCACTCGAGGTTGTGGGCCACGGCCTGGGCCCGGGTGGCCGCATCGGTGTGCGTCAGGCTGCCGTACTTGTAGCTGTGGGCCTGGCCCTTCTGGTCGGAGAAGGTGTTGGAGTTCATCGCGTCGAAGGCAAGGCCGTAGGCCGATGCGGTCTGGCGCAGCTCGTTCCAGTCCGAGCACTTGTCCCAGGGGATGTGCAGCGACACGGTCGGCGTGGCGCGGGCCAGCTGCTGGATCACGCCGCAGTCCTGCAGCTTGTCGAACACGTGGCGCGGCTCGCCCTGGCCGGGGAAGCGCGCGAAGCGGGTGCCGCCGGTGCCCACGCCCCAGCTCGGGATGGCCACGCCGAAGGCGGCGACCTGCGCGCGCACGGTCTCGATGTCGATGCCGCGCCGGGCCAGCTGCTCGCCGAGGTGGGCGTAGTCGCTGTCGAGGTCGCGCTGCAGCCGGGCGTTGTGGGCGTCGATGACGCTGCGGTCGATGAGGTGGGTCATGTGTTCTTCCTTGGATGCACCTTGTGAGTTCAGCCAGCGGCGACGGTGGATCCGGCTCGGCCGGTCCACCCGTCGCGCCCCCTTGAGGGGGAGCGCCGCAGGCGCTTCGGGGGTGGACCTATCGCGTGAAGGCGGCGAGGTTGCCGGCGTCGACGTTGAGGATGTTTCCGGTGGACTTCGCGCTCAGGTGCTCGGCGGCGAAGAAGTAGGTGGCCTCGGCGATGTCCTCGGGGAAGACGCTGCGCTTGAGCATCGAGCGGTCGCGGTAAAAGGCTTCGAGGTCCTGCTCGCTGATCTTGTTGGCGGCGGCGCGCTCCTCGCTCCACTTGCCGGTCCAGATCTTCGAGCCGCGGATCACCGCGTCGGGGTTGACCACGTTGCTGCGGATGCCCAGCGGTGCGCCTTCGAGCGCGAAGCTGCGGCTGAGCTGGATCTCGGCGGCCTTGGCCGCGCAGTAGGCGGTGGCCTGGGCGCTGGCGACCATGCCGTTCTTGCTGGCGATCATCACGATGCTGCCGCCGGTGCCCTGGGCCTTCATCTGCTTGAAGGCTTCGCGGCCGACCAGGAAGTAGCCGGTGGCGAGGATGCTCTGGTTGCGGTTCCAGAGCGCCAGCGAGGTTTCCTCGATCGGCGCGGCCGAGGCGATGCCGGCGTTGCTCACCAGGATGTCGACGCCGCCGAAGGCGATCGCGGCACGGCCGAAGGCGGCGATCACGCTGGCCTCGTCGGTGACGTCGCAGCGCACGCCGCGCACGTGGTCGCGGCCGTAGGTCTTCGCCAGCTCGGCGCCGACGCTGTCGAGCGCCTCCTGGTCGATGTCGGCCAGCACCACGCAGCCGCCGTCGGCCAGCATGCGCCGGGCGATCGCCTGGCCGATGCCGCCGGCCCCGCCGGTCACCAGCGCGACCTTGCCGACCATGGGCTTCGGGCGGGGCATGCGCTGGAGCTTGGCCTCTTCGAGCAGCCAGTACTCGATGTCGAAGGCTTCCTGCTCGGGCAGGCCGACGTAGCGGTCGACCGCATTGGCCTCGCGCATCACGTTGATCGCGTTGACGTAGAACTCGCCGGCGATGCGGGCGGTGGCCTTGTCCTTGGCGATCGTCACCATGCCGATGCGCGGCAGCAGGATCACGACCGGGTTTGGGTCGCGCAGCGCCGGGCTGTTGGCGCGCTTGCAGCGTTCGTAGTAGGCCGCGTAGTCGGCCCGGTAGGCGGCCAGCAGCTCGCCCAGCTTCGACCTCAGCTCGGCGCCATCGAGCGTGTAGACCGACTCGGGCACCACCAGCGGGCGGATCTTGGTGCGCAGGAAATGGTCCGGGCAGGACGTGCCCAGCGCGGCCAGCGGCGCCAGGTCCTTCGAGTTGACGAATGCCAGCACTTCGGCCGACGTGTTCAGGTCCAGCAGCTTGGAACCACCCTCTGCACTCAGCCCCCGCAGCACCGGCAGCACACGCGCCAGCGTGGTGTCGCGCTCGGCCTCGGGCAGGGTGCTGAAGGCGGTGCCGCCGAAGACCTGCACGTGGCGGCGGGCGCGTTCGCTGGCCAGCCAGGACTGCGCCCGCTCGATCAGGTCGACCGTGTTCTCGTAGCAGGCCTTGGCGGTCTCGCCCCAGCTGAACAGGCCGTGGCCGCCCAGCACGATGCCGCGCAGGCCGGGGTGGGCGGCGTCGTGCGCGGCCAGCTGCAGGCCCAGCTCGTAGCCCGGACGCAGCCAGGGCAGCCAGCCGACGGTGCCCTCGAAGACCTGCTTCGTGATGGCCTCGGAGTTCGCCATCGCCGCGATCGCGATCAGCGCATCGGGGTGCATGTGGTCGACGTGCGTGTAGGGCAGCGACGCATGCAGCGGCGTGTCGATCGAGGCGGCGCGGCTGTTGAGGTTGAAGGTGCAGTGCGGCAGGTAGCCGACCATCTCGTCCTCATGCTCGCGGCCGCGGTACAGGCCCTTGAGGGCACGCAGCTTGTCCATGTAGAGGGTCGAGAAGCCGTCCAGCTTCATCGAGCCGACATCGCCGCCGGAGCCCTTGACCCACAGGACTTCGACGTCCTGGCCGGTCAGCGGGTCCTTCTGCCAGATCTTGGCCGACGTGTTGCCGCCGCCGTAGTTCGTGATGCGCAGGTCCGAGCCCAGGAGGTTGGAGCGGTACAGCAGCAGGCCGGGCTCATCGAGCGCGGCGGCGCGGGCGTCGTCCCAGCGCGGGAAGGGGGCGGAGGTGGTCATGTGGCGGTCTCGGGCAAGGTCGCGGGGTGTTCGGTCGGTGATCGGTTCCGGACATCGATCGGCGATGTCGATGTCTGGCAGGTTAGTGAGGCAGGGCTTCACGAGCAATTGATGAAGCTTGATGGAGTCAATCAGGTTGTCCTTATGATTCGCCCACCAGACCGTCCCGGCGTCGCCCTGGCCCAGGGCCGACGGCGCCCCGTGGTGGCGATCTGCGCTTCGGATCCGGGAAAGTCCCTGGAAACCCGTTCGGAACGGGCCGGATGACGCGCCGCAGCATCCGCTCCGCGACCCGTGATCGACCCTTGCCGCCCCTTGCCGCCCCTTGCCGACTCATGCCGACTCATGCCGACTCATGCCGACTCATGCCGACTCATGCCGACCGGCGCCCCGCCATGCCGATGCACTTCAACCTGCGCCACCTGCACCTGTTCGAGACCGTCGCGGCCTGCGGCAGCTTCTCGCGCGCCGCCGAGGTGCTGGGCATGAGCCAGCCGGCCGTGTCGATGCAGATCCGCCAGCTCGAGACCGACCTCGACGCGACGCTGTTCGAGCGTCCGCAACGCCAGCGCCTGACCGCCGCCGGGCAGGAACTGCTGCAGCATGCGCGCATCCTGCTGGCCCAGGCCCGCGCGGCCGATGAGGCGCTCGATGCGCTGCGCGGTCCGGTGGACGAGGCCGGCGGTGCGGCGCGCGGTTTCCGCGGCCTGCTGCACCTGGGCGTCGTCTCGACCGCCCACTACTTCGCGCCGCGCCTGATGCATGCCTTCCACCAGCGTCACCCGGACGTGCGACTGAAGCTCACGGTCGCCAAGCGCGGCGAGGTGCTGGCGATGCTGCACGAGCACCGGCTGGACCTGGCGATCAGCGGCTATCCGCCGTCCGAGGCCGACCTGGAGGCGACCAGCTTCGCGCGCCATCCGCACTGCATCGTGGCCCATCCCTCGCACCCGCTGGTGGGCCGGCGCGACCTCGACTGGGCCGACCTGCGCGATGAGCACTTCATCTTCCGCGAGGCCGGCTCGGCCACCCGGCAGTTCCTGGAGCACCTGTTGCAGCAGCAGTCCATCCAGGTCCGCGCCGGCCTGGAGCTGGCCGGCAACGAGACCATCAAGCAGGCGGTGATGTGCGGCATGGGCATCAGCTTCCTGTCGGCCCACACCTTCCAGGTCGAGCTGGAGGCCGGCCGCATGGCGCTGCTGGACGTGCGGGGCATGCCCAAGCACATCGACTGGTGCTTCGTGCAACGCCGCGACACCCAGCTCGGCGGCGTCAACGCGGCCTTCCGGCAGTTCGTGCTGGACGAGGGTGCGCTCTACGCGGCCTGCCGCTCGGCGGTCCAGGACGGTGCCGGCACGGTGGCCTGAGCAGGCTTCAGCGCGGCGTGGCCCTGGCCGGTGCCTCGTCGCGGATGTCCTCGAAGCACATCACGTGGACCGCCATCTGGCGGTAGACCTTGTGCGGTCCGACCGCGGCGCCGAAGCTGCGGTATTCGGCCAGGAAGATGTTGTTGCGGTGGCCGCGGTCGGCCACGCCATCGTCGACCAGCAGGCCGATGACATGCTCGCGCGGCGATTCCGGCCCGTAGCTGATGTTCTCGCCGCAGGCGGACTTGCGGCCCAGCGCCCTGGCCGCACGGCGCGGCGGATCGCTGCCGTCGCTCCCGCCGTGGCCCACGCTGCCGCGCGGCCCCTGGTCCTTGACGTGGCTCTGCGCCGCCACCGACAGGCAGCCGTGGGCGCGCAGCGCCGGCACCGGCCGCACCTGCTTCAGGAAGGCGACCGCCTCGCGCACGGCGCTCAGGCCTTCGGTCATGCGGATGCGCACGCCGTCGCGCAGGTAGATGCGGTCCTCGCCCAGGCCGGCGTAGTTCGCCTCGACCAGCGCGGCGTAGCGCGCCGGCTGGGTGCGCGCGTGGTTCAGTTCGTCGAGCATGGCCTGCTGGGTGGCGCGCTGGGCCGGCGTCAGCGCGCATTCGCGGATCGTGGTCACGGGCACGATCGGCCGTCCGACCATCGTCCGTGCCGCGTCGTCGGCGTTGGGCGTGGCGGGTGGCGCGGCATCGTCGGGCATGCCGGCACAGGCCACCAGCAGCGCGGTCGCGAGACCGCTCGCCAGGCGGATCAGCAGGGCGAAGGCGCGTTGGGGGACGGGCATCGGGACGTTCGGCGGGACGTGCGTCAGGAGGTGCGTCAGGAGGTGCGTCAGGAGGTGCGGTTCAGGCATCCCGAAAGTATCTCCGCGGCCTTGCATCGGCAGGCGTGAAGAAATGTAGGGCGCGACCTCGACACGACAGGCCCATGTATCGGGGATGGCGGACGGGTGGTCCCGCACGTGACCTGTCCGCGGACTCGACGCAACGCGGCGCGGGCGCATGCGTCTGAATCGAAAGTCTCAGTTCCGGAAAACGCCTGCAAGGCCAGGAAGCGATCCTTCAGGAAATTCAGCTGACCTTCATCCTGAAACAGAAGGTGGCGCCGACACATTCCGGACTCAAATCGGTGCATGCCTGCCAGATTGACCCGCGGTCGCACCGGGTAAGACCCTGGGCTGACCTGCGTCGTCGCGCTCGGGTGTCGATGCAGCGCATCAGTTTGGCAATCCAAGGATTAAACCCGATCCGCCTTGCGCCAAACCCTCAAGGTATCGTTATACTCGGCCCCAGCAGTTTTGCCGCAGTCCCGCTGCGGCCCTTGAAACCCACCGGCCCATGGTGGTCTAGCTTCCCTGATATTCAAAGGATGGATGCCATGTCGAGCATTTCCGAACTCATCAAGCAACGCGAGGCCCTGGCTGCGCAGCAGGCAGCCCTGGAGCAGGCCCTCAAGGAACTCCAGAATGCGGAGCGTCAGTCGGCGATCGACAAGGTGCGTGCACTGATGGCTGAACATGGCCTGACCGTCTCCGACATCGCTGCCGTCGAAGGCCGCCGCACGCGTGGCCCCAACAAGGTCAAGGGCACCGACGGCCGCACCGGCAAGACCGTGGCGGCCAAGTACCGCCACCCGTCCACCGGCGAAACCTGGAGCGGCCGCGGCCTGAAGCCAAAGTGGCTGACCGCCGCCCTGGAAGGCGGCGCCAAGATCGAGGATTTCCTGATCGCGGCGGCCTGAGCCCTCAGGCGATCCTTGACGGGGCCCCGACGCGAGTCGGGGCCCCGTTCCTTTTTCAACTGCCGAAAGCCCCGGCCATCGCCAGCACCCAGAGTGCGCCGAACACGAAGGGCAGCGCGAGAGGGGCCCAGCGACCACGGTTGCCGACCTGTTTGGTGGGCGTCAGGTTGCACAGGCGCATCAGGCCGGCCTGCTCGTATTGGCGCGCGATCTCGTCGGTCGCATCGAGCGCCGCATAAATGCTCACGCCGATCACCCCGGCGACTGCCATGCCGAACATCGGAAACCCGAAGACCAGCCAGTGCAGTTTTGCGGTGGTCAGCGTGCCATAGGCGGTGAAGAGCAGGCCCTCGGACAGGATCAGCCACATCAGGCGGTGATTGACGAGGTTGTCCTCGTGGGTCCATTGCTCGCGCAGGGCGCGGTAGAGATCCCAGTCGGGCAGGGTTTGCGGTGGCAGGTCCTGGTTCATTTCGGCATGCACGGGCTCGAATGGTCGATATGTCCGATCGGTCGATCAGACGATGGGTCGCAGGGCCTGGCTGGCTTCCTGCAAGGGTGGCAGCAGGCGCTGCAGGCAGGTTTCCTCGGGATAGGCCTGGGCCTGGAAGGTGATGCTCAAGGCGCCGACGCAGCGGCCCTTGCGGTCAACCAGCGGCACGGCAAGACCGCCCAGGCCGACGTCGACCTGCTGCTCCAGCCGGATGTAGCCCTGCTGGCGGGCTCGCTCGACGCGCTCGCGCAGGCGGTCCGCATCGCCGACAGTGGCGGCGTTGAACTTGAGGTAGTCGTGCGTGGCCAGCCAGGCTTCCAGCGCCTCGGGGCTCCAGGTCGACAGCACGGCGGTGCCCGGCGAGACCGCATGGGCCGGCATGCGCGCGCCGACCTGGAAGCCGATCGACACCACCCGCGGCGAGTTGCTGCGCACCAGGTAGACCACGTCATGGCCGTCGAGCACGCTGAAGTTCGCGGTCTCGCCGGTGTGCATCGACAGGCGTTGCAGGAAGGGTTGGACCAGGCGCGGGAGCCGCGCCGCCTCCAGGTAGCTCTGGCCCAGGCGCAGCACGCTGGGCATCAGCCAGTAGTGCTTGCCGTCGGTGTCGGCATAGCCGTCGTGTACCAGGGTCATCAGGTAGCGGCGCGCGGCGGTGCGGGTCAGGCCGGTGCGCTCGCCACATTCGGTGGCCGTCATGCGCGGCCAGTCGTCGCTGAAGGCCTCGATCACCCGCAGCCCTTTTCCCAGGCCTTCAATGAGCAGCGAACGGTCGACGGGCGGGCGGTTTTGCGTCATGGCGGCTCGACGGCGGGTCTAGGGAAAACCACTAATGCGATCGGTCCATGATAGTTTGCGATCGGTGATCGATCGCGCCATGCGTTCTCTTCTGGTGTCGGGAAACCTCGCGTCCTACATTGAACGCCGCTGTACCCAACACCGGGAACCCCATGGCCCAACCCCTCGAACACGAGCCCGAAGGCGAACACCAGACCCGCAAGGCGACCGCCAGCGGCTGGATCGGCTCGGCGCTCGAGTACTACGACTTCTTCATCTACGCGACCGCCGCATCGCTGATCTTTCCGCAGATCTTCTTCCCGAAGGGCGACCCGAAGGCGGCCATCATCGCCTCGCTGGCGACCTATGGCGTGGGCTACGTGGCGCGTCCGATCGGTGCCTTCTTCCTGGGCCACTGGGGCGACACGCATGGCCGCAAGCAGGTGCTGGTGCTGTGCATGTTCCTGATGGGCTTCTCGACCGTCGCGGTCGGCCTGCTGCCCACTTACGACCAGGTCGGCCTGTGGGCGCCGGCGATGCTGGTGCTGCTGCGCCTGATCCAGGGCTTCGCGGTGGCCGGCGAGATCTCCGGCGCCAGCTCGATGATCCTGGAGCACGCACCCTTTGGCCGGCGCGGCTTCTTCGCGAGCTTCACGCTGCAAGGCGTGCAGGCCGGCCAGATCCTGGCGGCCGCCGTGTTCCTGCCGCTGGCGCATTTCATGCCCGCCGACGACTTCAACCGCTGGGGCTGGCGCATCCCGTTCATCCTGAGCTTCCTGGTCATCGTGGCCGGCTGGATCATCCGCCGCGAGGTCGACGAGACGCCCGCCTTCACCGAGGAAGGCCAGCAGGGCCAGGTGCCCAGGGCGCCGATGGTGCAGGCCATCACCGAGAGCTGGCGCGACATGCTGCGCGTGATCTGCATGGCGCTGATGAACGTGATCCCGGTGGTCACCTCGATCTTCGGTGCGGCCTATGCGGTGCAGCCGGGCTACGGCATCGGCTTCGACAAGGACGTCTACCTGTGGATTCCCGTGCTGGGCAACATCCTGGCCGTGATCGTGATTCCCTTCGTCGGCAACCTGTCCGACAAGATCGGTCGGCGACCGCCCATCATCTTCGGCGCGCTGGCTTCCGGCCTGCTGTCCTTCGCCTACCTGTACGCGATCAGCATCCACAACGTGCCGCTGGCCATGGCCATGTCGCTGCTGATGTGGGGCGTGGTCTACCAGGGCTACAACGCGGTCTTCCCGAGCTTCTTCCCCGAACTGTTCCCGACCCGCACCCGTGTCTCGGCCATGGCGATCTCGCAGAACCTTGGCACGCTGGTGACGGCGATGCTGCCGGCGCTGTTCGCGACCGTGGCGCCTCCGGGGGCGACCAACATCCCGGTGATCGTCGGCTCGATCACGCTGGCCGCGACCGTGCTGGCCGCCCTGTCGGCCTGGTCGGCACGCGAGACCTACCGGGTCCACATGCATGACCTCGGCAAGCCCGATGCCGTGCCGGAGAAGAAGACCGTCTACGACCGCCAGCGCGAGCAGTCGCTGCTGAACTCCCGGGCCTTCAAGTCCTTGGGCTGACACGCGTCGAACGGTTTGCGCAGCGGGGTAGCCCCGGCTGTCGCGGGCCGGCCGACCGACCAGAATTCCGACCCGGCGCGTCAGCCAGCGCCATACCCTTTCCACGAGGAGACAAAGATGATTGACAAGGTGATCGCCGGCTACTGCCGATGGATCGGCTACCTGATCGCCGCCGCGATGGCGGTGATGGTGGTGCTGGTGTTCGGCAACGTCGTGATGCGATATGGCTTCAACTCGGGCTTCACGCTGTCCGAGGAACTGTCGCGCTGGTTGTTCGTCTGGCTGACCTTCCTCGGTGCGGTCATCGCGCTGCGCGAGAACGCCCACCTGGGCACCGACATGCTGGTGGGCAAGCTCGGCCCGACCGGCAAGCGCATCTGCATGGGCCTGTCGCTGGCGCTGATGCTCTATGTGCTGTGGCTGCTGTTCCAGGGCAGCTATGAGCAGTACAAGGTCAACGTCGATTCCGAAAGCCCGGTGATGGAAGCGTCGATGGGCTGGTTCTATGCCAGCGGCATGACCTTCGCGGTGCTCGGCGCGCCCATCCTCATCATGGACCTCGTGCGCCTGCTGACCGGCCAGATCGACGACGACCACCTGATGCTGATCCAGGAGTCGGAAGAGGCGCCGCACGGCGAGGCCGACGCACCGACCGCCGGCCGCTGAGACGCCGACCCGCACAACGACAACGAGGCAAACAACATGACCGTGATCGTCTTCCTGGGCTCCCTGCTCGCCGCGATGGCGCTGGGCGTCCCCATCGCCTTTGCGCTGCTGCTGTGCGGCGTCGCGCTGATGGTGCACATGGGCAACTTCGATGCCCAGATCCTGGCCCAGAACCTCCTGGAAGGCGCCAACAGCTTCCCGCTGCTGGCCGTGCCCTTCTTCATGCTGGCCGGCGAGATCATGAACGCCGGCGGCCTGTCGCGCCGCATCGTGAACTTCGCGATGGCGCTGGTCGGCCACGTCAAGGGCGGCCTGGGCTACGTGACCATCGTGGCCGCGGTGATCATGGCCTCGCTGTCGGGTTCGGCGGTGGCCGACGCGGCCGCGCTGGCGGCGCTGCTGCTGCCGATGATGGTCAAGGCGGGCCATGACAAGGGCCGCTCGGCCGGCCTGATCGCCTCGGGCGGCATCATCGCCCCGATCATCCCGCCGTCGATCGGCTTCGTGATCTTCGGCGTGGCCGGTGGCGTCTCGATCACCAAGCTGTTCATGGCCGGCATCTTCCCGGGCATCTGGCTGGCCCTGTCGCTGGTCGTGACCTGGTGGTGGCTGTGCCGCAAGGAAGAGATCACCCCGCCCCCGCGCAAGAGCTTCGGCGAGGTGCTCGAAGCCATGCGCCTGGCCGGCTGGGCGCTGGTGCTGCCGCTGATCATCGTCTTCGGCCTGAAGTTCGGCATCTTCACGCCGACCGAGGCGGCCGTGGTCGCGGCGATGTATTCGCTGTTCGTCTCGACCTTCATCTACCGCGAGCTGAACTTCAAGAAGCTGGTGCCGCTGTTCATCTCGGCGTCCAAGACCAGCGCGGTCGTGATGTTCCTGGTCGCTGCGGCGATGGTGTCGGCCTGGCTGATCACCGTGGCCAACCTGCCGGGCCAGATCGTCGAGCTGCTGCAGCCGCTGCTGGACAGCCCGCGCCTGCTGATGCTGGCCATCATGGTCCTGACCATGGTCGTGGGCACCGCGCTGGACATGACCCCGACCATCCTGCTGCTGACGCCGGTGCTGATGCCGGTGGTCAAGGCCGCTGGCATCGACCCGGTCTACTTCGGCGTGCTCTTCATCATCAACAACGCGATCGGCCTCATCACCCCGCCGGTGGGCACCGTGCTGAACGCGGTGGCCGGCGCCGGCAAGATGTCGATGGACGAGGTCACCAAGGGCGTCATTCCCTTCATGATTGCCCAGTTCGCCGCGATGTTCCTGATGATCGCGTTCCCGCAACTGGTCATGGTGCCGGCGCGCTGGTTCTACTGACCCGTTCCCCGTTCCCCGTTCCCCGTTCCCTTTTCCCCTGTTCCCTTCCCCCACCAACGTCCACGGAGACAAGACATGAAGCGACTGTTCCTCAAGACCCTGCTGGCCAGCGTGGCCCTGGCCGCCGTCGGTGCCGTCTCGGCCCAGGAAATCCGCGAGCGCACGCTCAAGTTCGGCCTGAACGGCCCCGAAGGCCACCCGGCCGTCGCCGGCATGAACAAGTTCAAGGCCGCGGTGGAGTCCAAGTCGGGCGGCAAGATCAAGGTCCAGCTGTTCCTCAACGGCACGCTGGGCAGCGACCAGGCGACGCTGTCGGCCATCAAGGGCGGCACGGTCGAGATGGCCGTCATGAACTCCGGCATCCTGGCCAGCGAGGTCAAGGCGCTGGAGGTGTTCGACTTCCCCTTCCTGTTCAACAACGAGAAGGAAGCGGACGCCATCACCGACGGCCCGCTCGGCCAGAAGATGCACGCGGCGCTGGCCGACAAGGGCATCGTCGGCCTGTCCTACTGGGAGCTGGGCTTCCGCAACATCACCACCGGCAAGCGCGCGATCACCAAGGTCGACGACATCGCCGGCCTGAAGCTGCGCGTGATCCCCAACGGCATCAACGTCGACTGGGTCAAGGCCCTCGGCGCCAACCCGACGCCGATGCCTTTCCCCGAGGTCTATGCCGCGATGGAGCAGGGCGCGATCGACGGCCAGGAGAACCCGATCTCGGTGATCGCGGCCAACAAGTTCTGGGAAGTCCAGAAGAACGTGGCGCTGACCAACCACCAGTACAACCCGCAGTCGGTCATCTTCAGCAAGAAGGTCTGGGACACCCTGGGCCCGGCCGAGCGCAAGATCATCGACGAGTCCGCCGACGAGGCCGTCAAGGCCCAGCGCGAAGCCGCCCGTGCCGCGCTGGCCAACAACCTCGAGCTGCTCAAGAAGAACGGCATGAACGTCACGACGCTGCCGGCCGCCGAAGTGGCCAAGCTGCGCGAGAAGATGAAGCCGGTGATCGACAAGCACAGCGCATCGGCCGGCCCGATCGTGGCCGAGGTCCAGGCCGAGCTGGCCAAGCTGCGCAAGTAAGGCGCATGGGCGGTCCGCGTCCCCCTTGGGTGTCGCGGACCGCCCGGAAACGACAAGGTCGACCGGCCCGACGGTCGACCGGCATGCCACCTCCGGCATGCCCGACGACGGCTCCGGCGCGCAGCCCGCGCGTCCGGTCCGCTCCTCCCCGAATTCACGAGACATCCCCATGCGACGCGGAATTGCGACCGTTTCCCTATCCGGCATGCTGCGCGAGAAGCTGCAGGCTGCGGCCGCCGCGCGCTTCGACGGGGTCGAGATCTTCGAGAACGACCTGCTGCAGTTCCCCGGATCGCCCAAGGACGTGCGCACGATGTGCGAGGACCTGGGCCTGAGCATCGACCTGTTCCAGCCCTTCCGCGACTTCGATGCGCCCAGCGCGGCCCAGCTGGCCCGCAACCTCGAACGCGCCGAGCGCAAGTTCGACCTGATGCAGGAACTGGGCACGCAGACCATCCTCGTGTGCTCGAACGTGCAGCCCGATGCGGTGGCCGATCCGGTCGTGCTGGCCGAGCAGTTCGCCCAGCTGGCCGAACGCGCCGGCCGACGCGGCATGCGCGTGGCCTACGAGGCGCTGGCCTGGGGCAGCCAGGTGAAGCTGTGGTCCCAGGCCTGGGACATCGTCCGCCGGGTCGACCATCCGCACCTCGGCTTGGCACTCGACAGCTTCCACACGCTGGCCCTGCGCGACGACCCGAGCGGCATCGCCCAACTCCCCGGCGACAAGATCTTCTTCGTCCAGCTGGCCGACGCGCCCTGGGTCAACACCGACGTGCTGACCCACAGCCGGCACTACCGCTGCTTCCCCGGTCAGGGCGAGCTGGAGGTCGCCCGGTTCACCCGCGCGGCGCTGGACGCCGGCTACAACGGCCCGCTGTCGCTGGAGATCTTCAACGACGAGTTCCGCGCCGCACCGGCGCGCTCCAACGCGGTCGACGCGATGCGCTCGCTGCTGTGGCTCGAGGAACAGGTGCGGCTGGACCGTGCCGCCGAGTCCGCCGCGATGCAGCCGCCTCCGCCGCCCTACAAGGTGCCGCTGTTCGACCCGCCGCCGCCGGCCCGGCTGGACGGCTGGTCCTTCATCGAGTTCGCGGTCGACCCGGCCGCCGGTGCCGTGCTGGCGGCATGGCTGGCCTCGGCCGGCTTCGTGAGCATGGGCCGGCACCGCTCCAAGCAGGTCGACCTGTACGGCCAGGGCGACGTGCGCATCGTGCTCAACCTGGAGGCCGATTCCTTCGCCCGCAGCCACTTCGAGATGCACGGCCCCTCGGTCTGCGCGGTCGCGCTGGCCGGTGCCGATCCGGCCGCCGCCGTGGCCCGTGCCGAGGCGCTGCTGTGCCCGCGCGCGATCGGCCGCATCGGCCAGAACGAGCTGGCGATCCCGGCCGTGCGTGCGCCCGACGGCAGCCTGATCTACTTCTGCGCCTCGTCCCAGGACGGCCGCCATGCCTTCGAGGCCGACTTCATCCTGGACGCTGGCGCGGACGTCGCCGGTGCCTTCGGCCAGGGTGCGCGCATCGACCACCTGGTTCATGCGGTGCCGGCCGGCCAGGTCGAACCCTGGACCCTGTTCAGCCGCGCGGTGCTGGGCCTGGTGCCCGAGCGCAATGTGGTGCTGCACGACCCCTACGGCGTGATCCGCAGCCGCGAGATCGAGTCGCTCGACCGGGCGGTGCGCCTGTCGGTGACGGTCTCCGAACGCGAGAACACGTCGGTGGCGCGCAGCGTCTCGCGCCAGCGCGGCGCGGGCATCCAGCAGATCGCCGTGGCGGTGCCCGACCTGGTGGCCACGGCACGGCGCCTGAAGGCGCTCGGTGCGCCGCTGCTGCCCATCCCCGACAACTACCACGACGACGTGCTGGCCAAGTACGACGTCGAGCCCGGCCTGCTCGCCGCGATGCGCGAGCTGGGCATCCTCTACGACCGCGAACCCGGCGGGGCCGAGTTCCTGCAGCTCTACCTGCTGCCCTTCGAGGAGCGCTTCCACTTCGAGCTGGTCGAGCGTCGCGGTGGCTACGCCGGCTACGGCACGGCCAACGCGCCGTTCCGGCTGGCCGCGATGGCGCAATGGCGGGACCGGCAGCCCGGTCAACCCGCAGCGACCTGAGCGCTCGTCCTGAACGCCACCTCCGAACCCTCCACCCGCATCCCAGGAGCACGCACATGATCATCAACGGCAACACCGAGATCGTCGCCCACATCGGCTTTCCCACCCATGCCTTCAAGGCGCCGATGATCTACAACCCGTGGTTCGAGAAGGCCGGCGTCAACGCGGTCGTCGTGCCGATGGGCTGCCAGAGCCCGGACTACGCGACCTTCCTGCGCTCGGTCTTCCAGCTCTCGAACATCCGGGGCGCGCTGATCACGATGCCGCACAAGGTCGTCACCACCCACCTGGTCGACGAGGTGCTGCCCACCGCGGCCATCGCCGGTGCCTGCAACGCGGTGCGACGCCTGCCCGACGGCCGCCTGCAGGGCGACATGTTCGACGGCGAGGGCTTCGTGCGCGGCGTGCTGCGCAAGGGCCGCGTGCTCAAAGGCGCCAGCGTGCTGGTGGTCGGCTGCGGCGGGGTCGGCTCGGCGATCGCCGCATCGCTGGCGGCCGCCGGTGTCGCCGCCATCGGCCTGCACGACGCCCGCGCCGAATCGGCCGAGGCGCTCGGCGAGCGCCTGCGCAGCCACTACCCGCATCTGCGGGTGAGCCTGGGCAGCAACGACCCGGCCGGCCACGACGTGGTCGTCAACGCCACGCCGATGGGCATGAACGAGGGCGACCCGATGCCGATGGACGTCTCGCGCATCGCCCCGACCACCTTCGTCGGCGAGGTCGTCATGAAGACCGAGATGACCGCCTTCCTCAGCGCCGCCGCCGCCCGCGGCTGTCCCTACCAGATCGGCTCGGACATGCTGTTCGAGCAGATCCCCGCCTACCTCGAATACTTCGGCTTCCCGAGCACGACCCCCGAGGTGCTGCGCTCGATCGCGACCTTGAAGTATTGAGGCCCATCGGCGGCTCTTGAACGGCGCTGGACGGCCTTTTCACGCGGCCCGGTAGCGCTGCGCCACCGCGCCCGCGCCGGCGATCAGCAGGTGCAGGTCGGTGCCGACGCCGACCATCGTGGCGCCGGCTTCGAGGTAGTGCTCGGCCTTGCCATCGGCGGCCAGGATGCCGACCGGCTTGCCGGCGGCGCGGCCGGTGGCGATGGCCGCGCGGATGGCGGCCTGCACCTGCGGATGGCCGGATGCGCCGCGATGGCCCAGGCTGGCGGCCAGGTCGGAAGGTCCGATGAACACGGCATCGACGCCGTCGACGCGGCAGATCGCGTCCAGTTCATCGAGCGCCTGCTGCGACTCGATCTGCAGGATCACGCCGACCTCGTCGTTGGCGCGCGCCATGTAGTCCTTGTAGCGGGTGTAGTTGCCGGCCCGCGTGCTGCCGGCGACGCCGCGCAGGCCCTCGGGCGCGAAGCGTGTCCAGGCCACGGCCTCGCGGGCCTCGGCGGCCGAGCGCACGTTGGGCACCATGATGTTGGGCGCGCCGGCATCGAGCACGCGCTTGGTCCAGCCCATGTCGTGGATGGGGATGCGCACGATCGGCGCGACCGGTCGGCCTCGCACCGCCAGCAGCTGCTGGCCGACCTGGTGCAGGTCGGTCGGGCTGTGCTCCATGTCGAACAGCAGCCAGTCGAAGCCGGCATCGGCCAGCACCTCGGCGATGGGCTGGTGCGCGAAGGTGACCCACAGGCCGATGGTGCGCTGCTGGCGCGCCAGCGCCTGCTTGAAGGTGTTGACGGGCAGGGAGTTCATGGCGTCGCCTCGGGTGGTGTGCGGGGGCTTCAGATCAGCTCGGCATAGATCGCGCGCAGGTCGTCGCGCGTCATCGGCCGCGGGTTGTTGTCGAGCAGGCGCGTGACCTTGGCGGCGCCGTCGACCAGCGCGTCCAGGTCGGCCGCGCCGATGCCCAGGCCGCGCAGGTCGGCCGGCACGCCCAGGTCGGCATTGAGCTGGCGCAGCGCGTCGACAAAGGCCCGCGAGGCGGCCTCGTCGTCGAGACCCTCGACCGGCACGCCCATCGCGCGTGCCATGGCCGCGAAGCGGGCCTGCTGGCCGATGCGGTTGTAGGCCATCACCGAGGGCAGCAGGATCGCGTTCGACAGCCCGTGCGCCATGCGGTAGGTGCCGCCCAGCGGGTAGGCCAGCGCATGCACCGCCGTCGTGCTGGACGTGGCGATGCACACGCCGCCGTAGTAGGCACCCAGCAGCATGTCCTCGCGCGCCTTCGCATCGTGGCCATCGGCGACGGCGCGGCGGATGCTGCGGCCGATCAGGCGGATCGCCTCCAGCCCGTACAGCTCGCTGAAGGTGTTGCCCTTGCGCGAGCAGACGCATTCGATCGCGTGGGTCAGCGCATCCATCCCGGTCGAGGCGGTGACCTCGGGCGGCAGCGTCAGGGTCAGCTGCGCGTCCAGGATCACCGCGTCGGGCACCAGGTGCGGGTCGACGATGCCGACCTTCAGCGCGTCCTCGGCCACCAGCACGATCGCGTTGGGCGTGGCCTCCGCGCCGGTGCCGGCGGTGGTCGGCACCATCACGGTGGGCAGGCCGCGGCCGGGAACCGGCACGCGCTTGGCGAGCAGGTCACGCAGGCTCACGTCATGAGCCAGCACGACCGCGGCGATCTTGGCCACGTCGATGACGCTGCCCCCGCCGATGCCGACCACGGCGTCGCAGGCGCCGGCCGCCTTCGAGGCCGCCAGCGTGCGTTCGACGTCCTGCACGTCCGGCTCGGCCGGCGTGTCGTCGACGATGACGTGGCCGATGCCGGCCGCATCCAGCCCGGCCAGCACCGCATCGAGCAGGCCGGCGCGGCGCACGCTGCGGCTGACGACCAGCAGCGCGCGGCCGGTGCGCAGGCCGCGCAGCAGCTGCGGCAGCTGGCCCAGCGAGCCGGCGCCGATCACGACCTGGCCGGCCTGGTGCAGCGTGGCGGGGGCGTTCATCGTGCCGCTCCGGCAACGATCCAGTCGGGCATCACGCGGGCATGGCGGATGTGCTGGCGGAACACCGTGTAGGCCAGGTGCAGGGCACCGTCATCGCTCTGGCGGATCGACGGGTAGGAGTACTCGCGGTTCTGCCGGTCGGCCGAGTTGTTGGTCATGCAGTAGCCGTCGCCGGTCTCGAGGTGGCGTTGATGGGGCCAGCTCAGGCCGTCGTCGTTGGACAGCGCCAGCGTCAGCGGGGCGCGCGGCGCGCCCCAGAAGGCGCGGCGTCCGGGGGCAGCGGCGGGCGGCATGGCAGCGCTTGCGTCGTCCGGTGCGTCGTCCAGCTCGTCATAGAGCGAGACCCGGCGCTCGCGCGCATCGGCCGCGCTCGAAGCGTTGAAGATCATCGCCAGCCGGCCGTCCCGCAGCCGGATCGCCTGGATCGACGAGTTGTTGTTCGGCAGGCCGGTCGGCTGCGGCGGCTGCCAGCTCAGGCCACCGTCGTCGCTGGTGCTGCGATAGACGTGGTCGGCCCAGCGGCTGCGGTAGAAGGCCAGCAGGCGGCGACCGTCGGCGCTCGGCACGATGTTCATGTGGACGCAGCCGAGGCTGTCGGGCACGGCGAGGGTCTGCCAGCTGCGGCCCTGGTCGGTCGAGCGCATCACGGCGGCGTCGTCGAGCGAGCCGTCCCAGGCCAGGCCCGGCTGCGTGCGGCAGCGGAACACCGGCACCAGCCAGGCGCCGTCGGGCTGCACCTGCACGGGCTGGCGCACGAAGGTGCCCGGTGCGTCGAACAGCGTGCGCACGGGGCCCCAGCTCAGGCCGTGGTCGTGCGAGACGCGGCAGCGCACGAAGGCGGTGTCCTGGTGGCCGGAGGTCTGCGCCGTGTGCAGCAGCCACAAGGTCCCGTCCGGCGCGGGGAAGAGCACCGGGTTCTGCTCGGAGCGATCCGGGTCGTGCGACAGCAGGACCGGATCGGACCAGCCGGACGCACCGGGCGCCAGGCGAGAGAAGTGCACGGAGATGTCCGAGCGGCCTTCCATCGTGCCGCCGAACCAGACGCAGCCGAGTGCGCCGTCGCCCAGCACCATCAGGTTGGCGGCATGGGCCTGCACGCAGGGCGAGGGCAGGTCGGCGACCTGGCGCTGCGGGTCCTCGGCATGCGGGCGCAGGATGCCGTCGGTCCGACCGGCGGGAGAGAGGGTCGTGTTCATCGGTGTTCCCCGGCGATGCCCGGCCTCAGGAGGACAGGGCGGCCGGGGCCGTCGCAGCGGCTGCGGCCACCGCGGCGGCGCGCTGGCCGCTCACGAGCTTGAGCGCGTACTCGGCCGCCTCGACCAGGCTGTCCTCGTTGGCCAGGCCCTTGCCGGCGATGTCGAAGGCGGTGCCGTGGTCGACCGAGGTGCGCAGGATGGGCAGGCCCAGCGTGATGTTGACGCCGCTGATGGCCTGCCACTTGCCCGTCGCCGGGTCGACGTGGAAGCCCAGCAGCTTGATCGGGATGTGGCCCTGGTCGTGGAACATCGCCACGACCGCGTCGAACTGCTGCGCGCGCAGCTTGATGAAGATGGTGTCGCCCGGCCAGGGGCCGCTGATGCCGCGTGTCGCGTACTCGGCCACCACCGGCGCGACGATGGCGTCGTCCTCGGTGCCCAGGATGCCGCCCTCGCCGCAGTGCGGGTTCAGGCCGGCCACGCCGATGCGCGGGTTCTGCACGCCCAGCGCGTGCAGCGCGTCCAGCGTCACGTCGAAGACCCGGCGCAGGCGCTGCGGCGTGATGCGGCGCGGCACGTCGGCCAGCGCGCAGTGGGTCGTGACGTGGGTGACGCGCAGCTCGCCGTGCGCCAGCATCATCACCGCGTCGCGCTGGCCGGTCAGGTGGGCGAGCAGCTCGGTGTGGCCTTCGAACAGGTGGCCGGCCAGGTGCAGGGCTTCCTTGGACAGCGGCCCCGTGACGATCGCATCGGCCTCGCCGGCCTGCACCCGCGCGGCGGCCTGTGCCACCGCGCGGTAGGCCCACTCGCCACCGGCCGCGCTGACCTGGCCGACCGGCACCGGCGCGTCGACCGGGCCGACATCGACCAGCCGGTAGAAGGGCTGGCCGGCATCGTCCAGCGGTGGCAGGCCCAGCGCCTGCTCGGCCCGCTGCAGCGCCTCGGCGCTGCCCAGCACGATGAACTCGGCCGTGCCATCGCGGCGCAGCGGTGCCATCCGGCGGGTTGCCCTGGCGATGATCTCGGGACCGATGCCGGCCGGGTCGCCCATCGTGAAGGCCAGTCGGGTGGGTGCGTGCATGGGTCAGCTTTCGATGCGAGGACAGGGCAGGCCGGCGGCCGGGGGAAGGATCAGTCGGCCTTGATGTTGGCCGTCTTGATCAGCTTGCCGATGCGCTCGTACTCGACCGGCACGAGCTTGGCGAGTTCGGCCGAATCGCCGCTGGCCACGCTCAGGCCGACGCCGTTGAGCTTGCTGATCACCTCCGGATTCTTCAACGCCGCACCCAGCGCGGCCGACAGCTTGGCGACCACGTCCTTGGGCGTCTTGGCCGGCGCGAACACGCCATACCAGGCCGTGAACTGGAACTGCGGGTAGCCGGCTTCGGCGAAGGTGGGCGTGTTGGGCAGGTCGGCGATGCGGCTGGCCGTGCCGATGGCCAGCGCGCGGACCTTGCCGCCCTTGAGCAGCGGCATCGAGTTGGTCGCGGTGTCGAAGATCACCGGCACGCGTCCGCCGATGAGATCCATGATGTGCGCGTTGCCGCCCTTGTAGGGCACGTGCGTCATCTCGACGCCGACGTTGGCCGTGAACAGCTCGCCGGCCAGGTGCAACGGCGAGCCGTTGCCGGAGGAGGCGTACATCACGCCGCGCGGGTCCTTGCGGGCCGCATCGACCACCTCCTTGAGCGACTTGTACGGCGACTCCAGCGAGGTGATCGCGATGATCGGCGCGCTGCCGATCAGGCCGATGGACTCGAAGTCCTTCAGCGGGTCGTAGTCGGCCTTCAGCAGGTTCGGGCTGGCGGCATGCGTGGCCAGGCCGCCGATCAGCAGCGTGTAGCCGTCCGGCGCGGCCTTGGCGACCGCGTTGGCGCCCAGCAGCGCGGCCGCGCCGGGCTTGTTGTCCACCAGGGCCGGCTGGCCCAGCGCCTCGCCCATCTTCTGGCCGATCAGGCGGCCGAGCATGTCGTTGGCGCCACCGGCCGGGTAGGGCACGACGAAGGTGATCTGCTTGTTCGGAAAGCCCTGCGCGGCGGCCGGCAGGGCGGTGCCGGCGAGCAGGCCGGCCAGCGTGGCACCGGCCATCACGGCGAGCCAGCGACGGCGGCCGTGCTCGCGTGCGGCCGGGGCGGACGAACGGGTCTGGGTCAGTTCGGTCTGGGTCAGTTCGTACACGGCTTTGTCTCCTGTGTGAGCCGTTGGGGGAGGACCGCCGAGGTCGGTGGCCGGTGATGGGTCTTGGCGTCTTGTGGCGCTCGATGGGCTGAAATGTTCCATAAGCTTTCACAAACGGTCAATAGGGTTCACAACCCATCACCGCCTGTGCCATGATTTCGCCATGAGCACGCCCGCCGATTTCCCCGCTTCCACGCCGCTGGCCGGTGGCACGACCGCGACCGACGGCACCGTCGTCCCGCTGCTGCCGGCGCAGCGCCGCCAGCACATCGTCGACTTCCTGCGCCGACATGGCGCGGTGACGCTGCAACAGCTGGAGCAGGCGCTGGGCGTGTCGGTGTCGACGCTGCGGCGCGACCTCGACGGCCTGGCTGCCGAGGGCGTGATCGACCGGACCCACGGCGGCGCGCTGCTGCGCCAGCAGGAATACAGCACCTTCGAGCCCGATGCCGGCGCCGCCGCCGAGCTGTCGCCGCTGGAGAAGGAGGCCATCGGCCGGCTCGCCGCCGACGCGCTGCTGCCGCGCCAGAGCGTCATCTTCGACAGCGGCAGCACCGTGCTGGAGGCCGCCCGGGCGGCCCTGCGCCGCAACATCCCGCTGATCGCGGTCACCAACGACCTGACCATCGCGCAGCTGCTGGGCGGCTCGGCGCAGATCCAGGTCCACCTGCTCGGTGGCGTGCTGCGTCCTGGCAGTCCGACGGTGACCGGCCAGAGCCTGGTCGAACAGGCCCGCACGATCTGCGCCGACGTGCTGCTGATGGGCGCGCATGCGGTCACCGACGGCGTGCTGTCCGAGACCTCGGCCGAAGTGGCGGCGACCAAGCGCGCGCTGATGGCCGCCGCCACCACCCGCCGGCTGCTGGTCGATGCCTCCAAGTTCCGGCCGCGCGCCTTCATGCAGGTCGCCACGCTGGGCGAGCTGCACGAGGTCATCACCGACGATGGCATCGGCGCGGCCGACGAGGAGCGGCTGCGCGCGCTGTCGCTGCAGGTCACGATCGCGCGCTGCCGGCGATGAGCGGCCCGCCCCTGCGGCGGCTGCGCGTGCTGGCCGATGACCTGACCGGCGCGCTCGACACCGCCGCCGCCTTCGGGGCTGGCGTGCCGGTGTGGCTGGGCCGGCCGGGCGACGCGTCGGCGGCCCCGGCCGGTGCGCCCATCGAGGTCCTCGCCACCGCCACCCGCGACATCCCGCCCGACGCCCTGGCCGAAGCGCTCGCACCGGCCTGGCCCTGGCTGGGCGCACCGGGCGTGCGCGGCTTCAAGAAGGTCGACAGCCTGCTGCGCGGCAACAGCTTCGACGAGATCGACGCGACCGCCCGCGCCCTCGGCTGCACGCGGGTGCTGCTGGCGCCGGCCTTCCCGGCGCAGGGCCGCGAGACCCGCGACGGCCGCCTGTGGCTGCGCCCGCCCGGAGGCTCGGCGGTCGAGCCCACCGGCGTGTCCATGCGCGAGGCGATGCGCGCGCGTGGCCGGGCGGTCGATGCCGAGCTGCGCCCAGGTGCCGGCATCTGGCTGCCCGAGGCCCGCAGCGATGCCGACCTGCTGGCCTGCGCCCGGGCCGTCATCGCGCACGAGGCAGAGCACCCGGCCGAGCGCTGGCTGTGGGTCGGCAGCGCCGGCCTGGCGCAGGCGCTGGCCGCCGTCGGCGCGCTGCCGGCGATGCCGGGCGCCGAGCCCGCGACAGACCCTCCCGGTGGGCTGCGCCTGCTGGTCAGCGCCAGCCACCACGCGGTCTCGCGCCGGCAGTGGGACGCGCTGGCGCAAGCGCAGCCGGCCCTGCCGATGGCCCGTCATGCGGACCCGGCGGCACGCGATCAACTCATCGAACGGATCGGTCGTGGCGAACGCCGCCACCGCCCGCTGACCGCCGGCTTCGACCTGGCGCCGTCCGAGCGCCTGACGCCGGACGAGGCACTTCGCCGGCTCGACGCGCATGCCGGGGCCCTGGTCGCGCGCCTGCCCCGGCCGGATGCGCTGGTGGTCGTCGGCGGCGACACGCTGCTCGCGCTGTGCCGGGCCTCGGGCGCGCAGGCGCTGCGCTCGATGGCCGCGCCGTCGCAGCCCGGCTGGGGCCAGGCCCGGCTGTGCGGCGGGGCCTGGGACGGCGTGTCGTGCCGCACCCGTTCGGGCGCCTTCGGTGGCGACCGCGACCTGGTCGACGTGCTGGCCCGGCCCTGATCAGCCGGGCAGGTTGAACGGCGTCGCCACATGCACCGGCGACAGGCCGGGTGGCGGCTCCAGGCCGCTGACGCCGTGTGCGGCCAGCAGCGCCAGGCAGGCGCGGCGCATGTCGTGGCGCAGGTCGTGGTGCAGCACCGCGTGGAGGCGGCGCTCGCGCAGCAGCCGCACGTTGTCCGCATCCAGGTCATGGCCGATGAAGCAGCGGCAGCGGCGGCCCTCCAGCTCGAAGGCTTCCAGGATGGCCGCGTTCGCGCCACCGGCCGAGTAGACCGCCACCAGGTCCTCGTGCGCACGCAGGCGCTGGCGCACCAGCCGGGCGGTGCGTTCGTGCAGGCCGTGGCCTTCGCTGACGTCGACCGTGCGCAGGCGCGGATGCTCGCGCTGCAGGGCCAGCCGGAAGGCGCTCTCGCGCGTTTCCTCGCCCCGGAAGCGCACGCTGCTGAGCGAGACCAGCACGGCGGCGCGACGGACCGGACCCAGCCACTGGCCGATCAGCCAGGCGGCGGTCTGGCCGGCCACCGCATGGTCCAGGCCGACGTAGGCCAGCCGCCGCGAGGCCGGCAGGTCGGTCGCCACCGTCACCACCGGGATGCCCAGTCCGGTCAGCTGCGCCACCGCCGCGTTCACCGCCGGCACGTCCGGTGCCTTCAGCAGCACGCCGTGGCTGCCGCGCTGGGCGATGCGCGCCAGCGTCTCGACGATGCCGTCGGGCGACCAGACCTCGCGGGTCTCGTGGCGGGCCCGGAACAGGACGGGCCGCAGCGCGGCCATCTCGGCATCGAGGGCGTCGCGCACCTCGGTGGCAAAGCGCGCGGGCGTCTCCATCACCAGGTCGATCATGAACTTGCGACCGACCAGGCCGACCTGGCCGCGCTGGCGCTCCAGCGCGGCCATGGCCTGCTCGACCCGACGGACCATGTGCTCGCGCACGTTCTCGCGGCCATGCAGCACGCGGTCGACCGTGGCCGTGCTGACGCCGGCCTGCAGGGCGATGTCCTTGACGAGAAAGGGGCGGGCCATGGCGGGAAGTCGATGCGGTCCTGATGGATTCCTGATGCATTCTGCCGCCGCCGGGACGGACGTCCCTCCCTACGCTACGGTGCTTGCCGAACCTGTTCCCGCACCGGAGACCCCGCATGAACCACCACCCCGTCTGGCTCGATGCCGACGCTTGCCGCGTTGAAGACCTGCAGGCCATCCTCGACGCCGGACGCGGCGCGGCCAGGCCAGCGCACGCCGCCGAGCTGGCGCGTGGCGTGCCGATCTACGACGGCGCGGCGCTGCGTCCGCTGCTGGCCGATCCGGCCTCCGCCCGCGCGCTGATGGCCGAATGGCACGAGGTCTTCGCCGACGGTGCCGGCGTGCTGGTGCTGTCGGGCGCCTGGGACGACCTCGACCGGCTCGATGCCGTCACCGCCGCCTTCGAGCGCCTGATCGAGGACGAGCGCGCCACCAGCACTGGCGCCGACCACTTCGCCAAGGCCGGCAGCAACAGCCGGGTCTGGAACGCGCTGCAGAAGCTCTGCCTGCGCGAGCCGGCGCTGTTCGCCCACTACTACGCCAACCCGATGCTGGCGGCAGTCAGCACGGCCTGGCTCGGCCCGGCGTACCAGATGACCTCGCAGATCAACTGCGTCAACCCGGGCGGCCAGGCGCAGGACCCGCACCGCGACTACCACCTCGGCTTCTGCAGCGCACAGCAGGCCGTCGCCTGGCCGGCCCGTGTCCATCGGCTGTCGCCGGCGCTGACGCTGCAGGGCGCGGTGGCCCACGTCGACATGCCGCTGGCCAGCGGGCCGACGCTGCTGCTGCCGCATTCGCACAAGTACGAGCCCGGCTACCTGGTCGCGCACCGGCCCGCGTTCGACGCGCTGTTTGCGCGCGAGCACGTGCAGCTGCCGCTGCGCAAGGGCGATGCGGTGTTCTTCAACCCGGCCCTGATCCATGCCGCCGGCACCAACCGCACCACCGACATCCGCCGCATGGGCAACCTGCTGCAGGTCTCGTCGGCCTTCGGCCGGGCGATGGAAAGCGTCGACCGCGTCGCGATGAGCCTGGCGCTCTACCCGGTGCTGCGGGCCGAGCTGGCGGCCGGCCGGCTCGACCTGGACGCGGCCTCGTGCGCCATCGCCTGCTGCGCCGAAGGCTATGCCTTCCCGACCAACCTGGACCTCGACCCGCCGCTGGGCGGCCTCGCGCCGCAGAGCCACCAGGCGCTGATGCGCCTGGCGCTGGCCGAAGGCTGGGCGCCGCCGCGCTTCGCCGAGGCGTTGCAGGGGCGGGCGACGGCGCAGCGGGCCTGAGGAGCCCGGCGCCGTCGCGTCATCCAGTTGAGGGCTGACGGCCGCGCGTCATCGCGGGACCATGCACCTGCCGCCCCTCACGGGCGGAGGAGTACGGCGATGAACACCATCGAATCCGTGGGCCGGCGCACCGCGCTGGATCGACTGGGCCGCCTCGGCGCCCTGTCGCTGCTGGGTGGCGCGCCCTTCGCGCTGGGTGGCTGCGAGGCCTTGCTCGAGCGCATCCGCAACCGGCCGATCCGGCGCAGCCTGCGCACGCTGCCGGACAACGATCCCGTGATCCAGACCTATCGGGCGGCCGTCGCCGCGATGAAGGCGCTGCCGGCGTCCGACCGGCGCAGCTGGAACGCGCAGGCCCAGATCCACTTCGACTTCTGCCCGCACGGCAACTGGTATTTCCTGCCCTGGCACCGCGCCTACCTGCTGTACTTCGAGCAGATCTGCCGCCAGCTCACCGGCGAGCAGGACTTCGCGTTGCCGTACTGGAACTGGACCTGCCAGCGCCAGCTGCCGGCGCCCTTCCTGGGTGACGCGTCCGACCCCTTGTTCGTCGGTGGACGCACCGGCGTGCCGCCGGCCGCGCTGGCGGACTCGCTGGTCGGCCCGGCCGTGATGGACGGCATCCTCGACGAGACCAACTTCAACCTCTTCGCCAGCGACCCGGCCACCGCGCTGCGCCCGCCGGTCGGCTACGGCACGCTCGAAGGCACGCCGCACAACTCGGTGCACGGCTTCGTCGGCGGCGTGATGGGCGGCTACCAGTCGCCGCGCGACCCGATCTTCTGGATGCACCACAACATGATCGAGCGGGTCTGGTGGGACTGGAACGGCGTTCGCGGCAACGCCAACACCAACGACCCGGCCTGGCACCAGCTCAGCCTGGGTGGCATGTTCTGCGACAAGGACGGCAACCTGATCCAGAACATCACCGTCGGCCTGCTCAACCTGGCGCCGCTGCTGAGCTACCGCTTCGACGCCGATCCCTTCACCTTCTGCGGCCGCATCCTGCCGCCGTGGCGCATCACCGACGAGGTCGCGCTGCGCAAGCTGCTGCAGGAAGGCGGGCCGGTCGAGCTGCGCCGCGTCGCCACGCTGGCTCGCTCGGAGGCCTTCGAGGTGCCGGTGGGCCAGGCGCTGTCGCGACCGCTCGCGATCGAGAACGCGGCGGTGCTCGCCCAGGTCAGCCGCAAGGGACCGCAGCGCCTGCTGCTGCGCATCGTGCCGGCCGAACAGCCCGCCAGTGGCGACCACTTCGTGCGGGTCTTCATCGGCCTGCCGCAGGCCGGTCCGTCGACCTCGACCGACTTGCCCAACTACGTCGGCAGCTTCGCGTTCTTCCACGATCCCGAGGCCCACCATGCCCATACCCAGACACATGCCCATGCGGGTGGCGTCATGAGCAACGCCGCCTTCGTGGTCGACGTCGGCGCGGCGATCGAGAAGATGCGCGCGGCCGGGCTCGCGGTCGACCCCAGCCTGAGCGTGCAGCTCGTCGCGGTGCCGCAGTCCGATCAGCAGCCACCGCGCGAGAAGTCCCTGCGCGTGGCCAGCCTGGAGCTGCACCTGGCGCAGGGCAGCGCGCCCGCGCCGCGTCCGCTTGGCGGTGAACCGGTGGCGAAGTGATGCGCACCGCCGCGACGGCCGCGACGGCCGCGACCGCCGTGATCGGCGCGCTGCTGTCGCTGGCCGCCTGCGCGGCCGCCGGTGGGGACCCCGTGCCGGACCCGAACCGGTCCGAGGCCTGGACGATCCGCTTGCCGGCTGCACCACCCGAGGCCGCCGTGTTGCGCATCCGCGTGAGCCCGGCGGCCCCGGTCGGCGGCACCGCGCCGGCGTCGCTGACGGTCCATGCCAGCCTCTACCCGGCCGACCAGCCCGCGCAGCGCACGCGGCTGGGCAGCTGGAGCCTCCATCCGCCGGACGTCGCCGCGACCTTCGTCGTGCGGGTGCCGCCGGCGCTGGTCGAGGCCAGCCGCCGCACATCGGCGGCGGGCGCGGGGCTGGTCCTGCAGGTCGACTCGCCCGGTCTCGCGCGGGTGTCGGTGCAGGCCCAGTGGGCGGGCCTGCCGGCGCGCTGATTCAGCCCTTGTTGGCCGCAGGCACGACGCCCGCACCGCTGCTGCTGCCGGCCGCCTGCTCGATCGCGGCATGCAGGCGGGCGACCGCCTCGGGCTCGCCCTTGATGGCGTAGGTGTCGTGCTCGCAGTGCGGGCAATGGGCCTCGAAGGCGGCGGAGACGCCCGGCAGTGCCGACACGTCGACCGGTGCCATGTCGGTCAGCGTGGCCTGGCAGTGGTTGCAGGTGATGAACTTCGGCCGCAGCGCGAGCTGGCGGTCGATGGCGGCTTGCTGGCGTTGTTCCAGGCTGCCGCGCTGGCGGGCTTGTCCCATGGTGGCGGTGCTTTCGTGAGGGTGTGGGTACGGGATCAACGGCCCGGCGCGGCGTCGACCACGCCGCCAGCGGGCAGGTCGTCGCGGGCAGCCAGCCGCAGGATGGACGCGGCCACGGCGGCCGGTGTCGCGAGCTGGCCGTCGCGGTGGCGCTGGCGGAAGCGCTCGACCTCGGGGAAATCGGCCGCATCGGTCGAGCGGATCAGCGCCTGCATCGCGGTGTCGATCACACCGGGGTTGACCGACACGGCGATGAAGGGCTGCGGCTCGCGGGCTTCCTCGGCGGCCAGGGCGCGGATGTAGCCCTCCAGGCCGGCCTTGCTGGCGCTGTAGAGCGACCAGCCGGCATAGCCCTTGGTCGCGGCGCCGGAGGACACGGTGAGGATCGTCTTGCGGCAGGGTGCGGCTCGAAAGTGCCGCACCACCGTCGCCAGGAAGAGGATGGCCGAGGTCAGGTTGGCATCGAGGTTCTGGCGCAGCGTGCGGGCCGGCTGGCGCCAGGTCGGCCCGATCGGCGACAGCGTGCCGGCGTTGCCGATGACCAGCAGCTCCGTGCAGGCCAGCGGATCGATCGCCGCGAGCGTGGCCTCGACCGCGTCGACCACCGCATCCGGATCGGCGAAATCGACCCGGACCGAATGGGCATGCGGCGCACTGCGCGAGAACTCGCGCAGCTGCCAGCCGGCCTGTTCAAGCTGCTGGCACAGCGCCAGCCCGAGGCCGCGCGAGCCGCCGGTGACGAGGGCGAGTTTCATGGTGGGCAAGGCCTTTTCAGGAACGTCGTCGGACACCACGCGCGGCACGCGCGAGGCTCAGATCCAGCGCCGCGTGCGCCGCCGGTAGGCGTCATAGGCGCTGCCGAACTTGTCGGCCAGCACACGTTCCTCCGGGCGGATCTGGAAGCGCGTCACATAGGCCCAGAACACGACCGGCCCGAGCCAGGCGGCCCAGGCATCGATGCGCACCGCGTAGGCCACCAGCAGCAGCAACAGGCTCAGGTACAGCGGATTGCGCGAGAGCCGGAAGATCCCGCCGGTGACCAGCCGCGAGGCCCGCTCCGGATGGATCGGATTAAGGGTCGTCCGCGCCCGCCACATCGTGGCCAGCGCCGCCAGCGCGATCACCGCGCTGAGCTGCGACAGCGCCACGCCCAGGTGCATGCGCCAGGCGCTCGGATCGATGCGCAACCCGGCCAGCAGCGTCGCCGCCTTCATCACGAGGCCGGCCAGTCCGGCGATGACCGGGGCGGGGATGCGTGTGTCGAGGGTGTCGAGGGTGGGCACGGCGGGCGCAGGGTGGGGTGGGCGGCGATCGTAGCGCCGAAGCGCCGCAGCGCCGAAGCGCCGTGGCGCCTTGGGCATCGCGCTCAGCCCGGATGCCGCCTCGGATGAATCACCAGCTCCGGGTAGCCCGTGCCAGCGTCCTGCTCGCGCCGGAACTGCCATCCCGGCAGGTCTGCCACCAGAACCTCGGCGGTGGTCCGGACCCGGCTGCCGGCGGCGAGATGTCCGCCCCGCACCTGTCCCTGCGCGTCGGCCACGGCGATGTGCAAGTGGGCACCGTCCGGGCTCAGGCTGCCCGACAGGCTGATGATCTCCAGTGGTCCTTCCACCGTCTCTGCCTCGGCGGCCCCCGCCCAGCGGATGCGCGCATCGTGCAGGCTGCCGATGCCGGCGATGACAAAGGCGGATCGGTACGGGCGACTCCACGCTTCCAGCGCCAGCCTCAGGTCGTCGCCGGGATTCAGGCGCAGGGGGTGAGGGGGCATGTCGTGCGTCACCCCACCCCCAGCCAATACCCCTGCGCCAACCCCAGCGTGTACTCGTCGAACGGGCCCTCGACCGCCAGGCAGTCGCGCAGCTGCTCGGGCGGCTTCAGGTAGGCGTGGGCCTGGAGACGCGATGGGCCCGCGTCGATGGCTTCCAGCTCGATCGCGACCCGCACGTAGCCGGTTGGCAGGCCGACTTCCTCGAAGCGGTCCATGGCCTGAAGGTCCGTCTCGTCGACCTCGAAGACCTCGCCACGCACCTGCAGGCCGGTGCCGGGGGCGTCCAGCAGCCAGGGTGCGCGGTCCTCGTGGGGCAGTTGCACGACGTGCAGCGGCCAGGGCCGGACCGTGCGGTAGCGGCCGCCGACGCGGCGGCCGGTGTTGAGGTGGCGATTGGGGAAACCGTCCTTGAGCGTGCCGTAGACGAACAGGAAGACGGGCATGCGGGCGTGACCGGGGTTCATCGGTCGTGGTCAGCGCGGCTGCGCCAGGAACCAGGCCACCAGCGCGTTGGCGTGGCCATGGCCGATCTGGTGGGCGGACTTCAGCAGGGTGACCAGTTCCATGTGCTTGAGCGGGCCGGCCACCTTGAGGATCGCCATCCAGTGATCGATCGGCTGGCCGTAGGTCTTCTCAATTGAAGGGAAATACGAGGCCGGACCCTTGATCTTCTCTGCTGCGGGCATGTCGTGGCTCCTGTGGTGACGGGTGGTTTGGACGCGTCCGCTGCTCAGGCCGCCGCGATGCCGCGCTTCACCTCGGCGGCCAGCCGTTCCAGGTTCTGCTGGTTGGCCGTGGCGACGAAGGACGCGATGGCCTGGTAGTGCTCGACCGTGTCGAAGGTCTGCTGCCAGTGCACGAGGGTGCCGTCATCTCGGGCCTCCAGTTCCAGCGTCAGGATGAAGTGGTGACCCTGCACGTGCTCGATCGCGAAGCAGCGGTCCGGCTCGATGCGGACGAAGCGGCTCTCGTTCGGGTAGTCCTTGCCATCGGGGCCATGCATGGTCAGCGTCCACAGGCCGCCCTCGACGAACTCGAAGACATGCACGGTGTTGGTGAAGCCGTCCGGCCCCCACCAGCGCGCGATCCGCGCCGGGTCACGGATGGCGGCATAGACCTCCGACGGCGTCGCGGGGACCAGCAGGCTGCGGGTGTCGGAGCGGGGGGCAGTGGGGTTCATTCGGGATCCTCGGATGGGTCATGCCGGGCGACAAAGAGTTGCGCATGTCGTAGGCGATGGACAGTGGCAGTTCCGGGTGTGCCGCCCCGAAGCCCGGGTCGGATCGCTCGATGTTGCGACTGGCTTCGCCGATGACCTCAAGATTGCGGATCACCGCATCCTGGACGATCAGGCTGGACTGGAAGCCCGCCAGGTCCAGGTCGACCGTGTATCGCTGGATGCGTTCGATCGCTTCAGCGATGTGGCCCAGGTCGTCCTGCACGCGAGCCGGATCCAGCGTCATACCGGCCGAGCCTCCGACAGCACCTTGGCCTTGAAGGCATCCGGCAAGGCATCGGGTGTCAGGACGTCCACGCGGACGCCAAGCAGGCGCCGCAGTTCCAGGCGTATGGCGCCGATGTCGTACAGCGTGGTGTCCGGGGTCGGGTCGATCAGCAGGTCGAGATCGCTGGACTCGGAGTCCAGGCCGTGCAGCACGGAGCCGAAGACGCGGGCATTGCCGGCGCGATGGGCGGCCACGACGCGGCGGATGGTGGCGCGGTGGTGTTCAAGGGCGTCGGAGGGGCGCATGGTCTCGGGTCGCATCCACAAGGCCGGAGTGCACTGAATATACCGACCTCCCGCCTCCCCCGGCTCACCCCGCCGGGCCTGCCTCGACAAGTTCCAGCAAGGCCGTCGCGGCCGACTCGTCGGTCACCAGCGTGCCGCAGCCGACCCGGCGGCGGGCGGCAAGGATGGCGCGGGCGCGGTGCGCGCCGCCGGCGGCGATCAGAACGTGGCGGGACTGGCGGACCGCGTCCAGGCCGACCGACATGACCCGCGCATTCACCGGGTGGTCGACGCTGTGCCCGTGTTCATCGATGAAGTTGCACATCAGGTCGGCCACCGCGCCGGCTGCGGCCAGCTCGGTGCGTTCGGTCGGGGTGACAAGCTGGCTGCCCAGCGCGCTCGCGCCGCGACCGACGTCGCCGACGCTGAGGATGGCCAGGTCCAGCGACCCGGCCATGCGGTAGAGCGGGGCCAGGCCGGCATGTTCGATCAGCAGGCGGCGGGTCTCGGGGCTGTCGACCAGCACCGGCGCGGGGAAGAGGTGGCAGCGCGCGTCGAGCAGGCTGCTCAGGCGCCAGGCGAACTCGACCGGGTTGGCATGGTCGGTCTGGACCGTGCCGCCCAGCAGCGACATGACCTGCATGCCTTCGTGGCGCGGCGGACGGAAGCTGGCCAGCGAGGCGGTTAGCGTGCGGCCCCAGCCGACACCGATCGACATGCCATCGACCAGCGCCTCGGACAGGAACTTGCCCAGCGCCAGGCCGACGTTCTTCGCGGTGGCATCGAGGTCCTGAGCGCCCGGGCCCTGCGGCGCGGACGGCACCACCACCGCCTCGTCCAGGCCGAGCGCCTGTTCGAGCCGCAGCGCCAGCGCGATGCAGTCGCCATCGCCCTCGTCGATCCAGATGCGGACCTCGTGGCGGCGCAGCGCCTCTTCGAGCATGCGCACCACCGTGCTGCGGCCCAGTCCGAGGCGGTCGGCGATGTCCTTCTGGGTCAGGCCGTGGTGGTAGTAGAGCCAGGCCGCGCGCAGCCGCAGCGAGGCGGTGTCGCTCAGTGCGGTCGGGGCGTTGCGGCGCAGTCGGGTCATGGATGGTGTGGCAGCCGGCCTCAGCGTGCGGCGGCGCGGGCTTGCAGAAAGGCCCGCAGCGCCTCGTTGACGAGCGCGGCCGACTCGACATGCGGCAGGTGCCCGGCCTCGGGTGCGAGCACGGTCTCGGCGCCGAAGCGGGCCAGCCGGTCCGGGTCCGGTGGGTTGATGCGGTCCTGCGCGCCCCAGATCACCAGGCGGGGCAGGGCGGTCGGCGGGGTGCGGCCGATGGCCTCGGCGGTGGCTTCCAGCGTGGCGGCCTCGTCGCGCAGGGCCTGGGCGATGCGGCGCAGCGCGTCGCGCCGGCCGGGCTCGCCCAGCTGGGCCAGCACGCGGGCGACCAGCACACGGCCGATCAGGCGCGGCTGCACGACCAGGCGCTGCATCAGTGCGCTGGCCTGGACGGCATCTTCCAGGTCCGGATAGGTGTCCAGGAAGGTGGCATCGACGCCCAGTCCGAGGCCGGCCGGGGCGATCAGCGCCAGCGACGCGACCAGGTCCGGGCGGACCTGCGCCAGCCGCAGCGCGACCGCGCCGCCCAGCGAATGGCCGACCAGGTTCAGGCGCGTGAGGCCGGCCGCGTCCAGCGCCTGCGCGACCCGCGCGGCCAGCGTCGCGACGCGGCCGTCGTCCACGGCGGTGTCGGCGCTGCCATGGCCCGGCAGGTCGACCGCATGCAGCGTCGCGGCGGTCTGCAGCGCCGTCTGGTTGACGACCCAGGACAGGCTGTCCGAGCCGTAGCCGTGCAGCAGCACCGCGTCCGGACCGGCGCCGCCGAGGCGCTTGAGCACCGCCATCGCGCTCAGGCCCCGTCGCCGTCGATCAGGCCCAGCGTCGCGCCGACGCCGGCCAGTTCATCGATGGGCACGGTGATCTCCTTGAGCACGCCGGCGGCCGGCGCCTCGATGTCGATCGTGACCTTGGGGGTCTCGATGGTCAGCAGCGCCTCGCCGGCCGCGACGGTCTCGCCGACGGCCTTGTGCCATTGCTGGATCAGCGCTTCCTCGATCTCGTTGCCGAGCTGGGGCATGACGACGGGGATGTCCATGGGGTGTCCTTGTGGGCAGGTGGGCAGGTGGGCAGGTTCAGGAGGGGCTTCAGAGCGCGCGCCGGGCGAGCGCCAGATCATCCCAGCCGCGCACGCCGCGGCGGGCGTCGCGGCGGCCGGGGAAGAGTTCGGTGGTGACGACGTCCACGATGTCGTCGGCCTGCGGGAAGTAGGTCGACTCCATGTCCGCGCCCGGCACGATCCAGTTGGGCGCGCCGAGCACGCGCGGCGCAGCCTTCAGGTCGGCGAAGGCGAAGCGGGTGACGTTGGCCGCCAGCGTCATCGGGAAGCTGCCGCGCTCGGAGGCTTCCGAGACGATCAGCAGCCGGCCGGTCTTGCGCACCGAGGCGAGCAGCACGTCGTAGTCGAAGGGCACCAGGGTGCGGGCGTCGATCACCTCGGCGGACAGGCCGAAGTCGTGTTGCAGTTCCTCGGCGGCGGCCAGCGCCGGGTAGAGCGAGGGGCCGATGGTCAGCACGGTGACGTCCGTGCCCTCGCGCTTGATGTCGGGCAGGCCCAGCGGCAGGCGGTAGTAGCCGGCCGGCACGCCGCCGCCCTGGAACTGCTCGACCGTGTCGTACAGGCGCTGGCTCTCGAAGAACACGACCGGGTCGTCGCCGGCCAGCGCGGCCGCCAGCAGGCCCTTGGCATCGTGCGGCGTGGCCGGGTAGACGACCTTGAGGCCGGGGATGTGGGCGACCAGCGCGGTCCAGTCCTGCGAATGCTGGGCGCCGTACTTGCTGCCCACCGAGCAGCGCAGCACCACCGGCAGGCGCAGCGCGCCGGCCGACATCGCGTGCCACTTGGCCATCTGGTTGAAGACCTCGTCGCCGGCCCGGCCGAGGAAGTCGGCATACATCAGCTCGACCAGCGAACGGCCGCCGGCCAGCGCATGGCCGACCGCCGTGGCGACGATGGCGGCCTCCGAGATCGGCGCGTTGAACAGCCGGTGGTAGGGCATCACCTCGTGCAGGCCCTTGTAGACGCCGAAGGCGCCGCCCCACTCGCGGTTCTCCTCGCCGTAGGCGACCAGCCGCTCGTCGTGGACCATGTGGTGCAGGACGGCCTCGAACAGGCCGTCGCGCAGCGTGATGGCACGCATCGGCGAGAGCTTCTTACCGTCCGCGTCGAGCCCGAAGCGGGCCTTCTTCGCGTCCTGGCGGATGCGCGCGCAGCTCTCCAGCGGGGCCAGCAGCGGCGCGGGCGTCGCGGGCAGTTCGCTGACCGCGTCCGAGAACATCAGCCGGCCGATCAGGGTCGGGTCGGCCGGGATGTCGACCAGCGGCGAGACCTGCGGATCGACCGCGGCGGCGGTGACCGCGCGGATCGTCTGCGCCACCTGCGCCCGCATCGCGGCGACGGCCTCGGTGTCCAGCAGGCCCTCGGCGACCAGCGCGGCGGTGTAGACCGCGATCGGGTCATGCGCCTCCCAGGCGGCCAGCTCTTCGCGGGTCCGGTAGGCGTTGGCGTCGCTGGTGGAGTGGCCGCTGTAGCGGTAGCACTCGACGTCCAGCAGGGCAGGACCTTGCCCGGCGACCAGTTTCGCGCGGGCTCGCTCGACCGCATCGGCGACGGCCAGCGGGTTCACGCCGTCGACCGTCTCGGCATGCAGGGCCTCGGCGTTGATGCCCGCGCCGATGCGCGACAGTCGTTCCCAGCCCATGGTCTCGCCGGCGGTCTGGCCGCCCATGGCGTAGAAGTTGTTGGAGAAGAAGAACAGCACCGGCAGCCCCCCGGCCGGGGCCGCGTCGGCCTCGCCCCACAGCGTGCGGCATTGCGCCATGGCGGCGAAGTTCATGGCCTCCCAGACGGGGCCGCAGCCGGTCGAGCCGTCGCCCGCGTTGGCCACCGCGATGGCGCCTTTGCCGGACCGCTTCAGGCGCATCGCCACGCCGGTGGCGATGCCGGCGGAGGCGCCCACGATCGCGTTGTTCGGGTAGGCGCCGAAGGGCGGGAAAAAGGCATGCATCGAGCCGCCCATGCCGCCGTTGAAGCCGTTGGCGCGCATGAAGATCTCGGCCAGCAGGCCCAGCAGCAGGAAGTGCTCGGCCTCGTCACGCGGCGTCGCGCCCGGCAGGTGGCGGCGCACCGAGCCCAGCAGCGCACCGCCCTGGTGGCCGGCCAGGATGGCGTCGAGCGCCGCCGCGTCGAGCCGCTGGATGGCGGCCAGGCCCTTGGCGATGAACTCGCCGTGGCTGCGGTGGCTGCCCATGATCAGGTCCTGGACCTGCAGGCCCAGGGCCTGCCCGACGGCCGCACCTTCCTGTCCGATCGACAGGTGGGCGGGTCCCTTGTAGTTGTAGACGATGTCGGCGTAGGCGCCCTTGGCCTTGAAGGTCGCGAGCATGGTCTCGAACTCGCGGATCACCAGCATGTGGCGCAGCACCTCGCGCAACGCCGCATCGCCCCGCCGGTCACGTTCCTCGGCCAGCGCCCGGGCATAGGCATGCACCGGGATCGTCGGCACAGACAGCTGGCCGGGCTGGCGGGTCAGGGCGGGATCGATGGGCAGGCTCTTGGGCATGGTGCGTCGCAGGGCGTCGGTGGGATGTGTGTGATTCTAGGCACATTTGTTTTTCATAGAAAACAAAAGACGCATCGGGACCATGGGAACTCGCCGTCGAGGACACCGGAACGAATCGATACCCAAGCCGTCGCACGGGCGGTTCAAGATGCGGGTCTTCCCGACCGGCGCGGCCGCGCCCAGGAGCACGTCATGAACCCACGTCCGCATGTCTGTTTCGACCGCATCCTGCCGCGCGAGCTGTTCCTGCCGGCCGGCACGATGCAGGTGGCCGGTCGCACCCGCGCGATCTCGCCGATCGGCAAGACCTGGATGAACGGCTCGACGCTGCATGTGCGCTTCATCGGCGGGACGGCCGCCGAGCGGGCCAACGCGCAGGTGCAGGCCGGCTGGTGGCAGGCGGCCTGCAACCTGGGCTTCGTGTTCGACGACGCGCCGCAGGCCGAGATCCGCATCGCCTTCAACCCGGACGACGGCGCCTGGTCCTACATCGGCACCGACGCCCGCTCCATCCCCTACGACCAACCGACCATGAACCTCGGCTTCGAGGACGGCGGCACCGCCGCGCACGAGTTCGGCCACGCCATCGGCCTGGCCCACGAGCACCAGAACCCGGCCGGCGGCATCCAGTGGAACGAGGTGGTGGTGATCCGGGAACTGGGCGGACCGCCCAACAACTGGTCCGAGGCGATGACCCGCCACAACGTGCTGGCGCGCTATGCCACCGACCAGATCAACGGCACGCAGTTCGATCCCGACTCGGTCATGCTGTACTTCTTCCCGGCCTCCTGGACCACCAACGGCATCGCCACGCATGCCAACCACGTGCTGTCGGCGCTGGACAGGGAATTCGTCGCCGGCGCCAGGATGTACCCGAAGGCCCAAGGTCCGACGGTGGGCAGCGCGGTGACGCTGGCGGTCAATGCGCGCGAGCGCACGCCCGCCACGATCGGCCAGTTCGGCGAGGAGGACCTCTACACCTTCACCGTCGCGCAGCGCGGCCTGCACATCGTCGATACGCAAGGGCCGAGCGATGTGGTGATGAAGCTGTTCGGACCCGACTCGCCGACCGCGCTGATCGCCGAGGACGACGATTCCGGCATCGGCCGCAATGCCCGCATCGCCCGAGCCTTGATGCCGGGCCGGCACTGGGTGCAGGTGCGCCACTACAACCGCCGCAGCGGCGTGGGCGACTACTCGGTGCGGGTGCGCCGTTCGGCTTGATCCGAAAGGGGCGCGGAACGACCGACCGCGGCCTGCTCGCCGGTCCGGCCGGTCCGATCAGCGCCGCGACAGCAGCCAGGCCAGCGCCTGGGCCATGTCCGGCGCGGCCTGCGGCGGCGGGCTCTCGGCCCGGGCCGCCGCGGTCTGCTGGAAGCGTCGCTCGACGCCCGGCAGCACCACCGATGCCGGCCCATGCCGGGCCAGTTCGGCGGCTGCCTCGTGGACCTCATGGGCGCGCCGGCCGGCATGCACGACGTGCGTGCGCACCAGCATCTCCAGAAAGTCCTGCAGCGGCGTCTGGTCGATGTCGCGCAGCTGTTCGAACAGCTGGGCGCGCAGGCCCTGCCGCTCGGCGGCCACCAGCAGCTCGACGCTCAGGGCCTCCAGCCCCTTGGTGAAGGCGCTGCGCAGCAGCTTGAGCGCCACCGCGTCGCCGGGGCGTCCCCCTTCGATCACCTGGACGCGCGCGCCGGCCTGGCTCATCCACCGAGCCAGTTCGGCCGCGCCGTCGCCGGCTGCCAGCAGCGGCGTGCGCGCACCGGCCAGCGAGACCGCCCCCATGATCGCCACGTCGACATAGCGCAGCGAAGCGGCGGCGGCCAGCCGTGCCGATTCGCGCTTGGTGTCCGGGCTGGCGGTGCTGAGGTCGCACAGCGTCGCGCCCGGACGGGCCAGCGCGAGGCAGCGGCGGGTGATCTCCAGCGTGTGCGAGCCGGTCACGCAGGTCAGGATCCAGTCGCGGTCGGCGAGCCAGGGGCCGAGCGTGTCATCGGCATCGGCATCGGCATCGGCATCGGAGGCGGCGGCGGCGGCATCGGCGGCGGCCTTCAGGCTGGCCCGCGCCTGGCAGGTCCGCAGGTCCAGGCCGGCGGCGCGCAGCGCATCGGCGTAGATGCGGCCGACCTCACCGAGGCCGACAAGGGCGATCTTCATGGGCCGGCTCCTGGCCAGTCGTGCAGGCCGGGAGTGTCGGCGACGCGGCTCAGGGCGCGGCCAACGCGGCATCGATGGCCGTGAGTTCCTCGTCCGACAGCGGTGCGGCGTGGGCCGCCTCGACCGCGTCGCGGACCTGCTGCGGCCGGCTCGCGCCGATCAGCACGCTGGTCATGCCCGGATGCCGCAGCACCCAGGTCAACGCCATTTGCGCGAGCTTCTGGCCGCGGGCACGGGCGATGGCGTCGAGCGCCTCGATGGTGCGCAGCCGCTGCGGCGTCAGGTCGGCCGGCTTGAGGAAGCCCACGCCCTTGGCCGCGCGTGAATCGGCCGGCACCTGGCCACCCAGGTAGCGGTCGGTCAGCAGGCCCTGGGCCAGCGGCGAGAAGGCGATGCAGCCGATGCCCTCGTCGGCCAGCGCCGGCAGCAGCGCCGCCTCGATGCCACGGTCCAGCAGGTTGTAGCGCGGCTGGTGGATCAGGCAGGGCGTGCCGAGCCGACGCAGGATCGCGGCCGCCTCGCGCAGCCGGTCGGGCGGGTAGTTGGACAGCCCGACGTGGAGCGCCCGGCCGCTGCGCACGGCGTGGTCGAGCGCGGCCAGGGTCTCCTCCAGCGGCGTGTCGGGATCGGGCCGGTGGTGATAGAAGATGTCGACGTGGGACAGGCCCATGCGGCGCAGGCTCTGGTCCAGGCTGCCCAGCAGGTACTTGCGCGAGCCGCCGTCTCCGTAGGGGCCGGGGCCCATCCGGTAGCCGGCCTTGGTCGAGACGATCAGCTCGTCGCGGTGGGCCGCGAAGTCGAGCTTCAGCAGCCGGCCGACGTGTTCCTCGGCCGAGCCCGGCGGCGGGCCGTAGTTGTTGGCCAGGTCGATGTGCGTGACGCCCAGGTCGAAGGCGCAGCGCAGGGTCTCGCGCAGGGTGTCGGCACGGTCGACGTCGCCGAAGTTGTGCCACAGGCCGAGCGACACCGCGCCCAGTTTCAGGCCGCTGGCGCCGCAGCGCCGGTAGGGCAGGCGCTCGCAGCGGTCGGGTGCGGCGAGCCAGGGGCTGGGGGTCATGGACGTTTCAAGGACGTTGTTCGTGGACAGGTTGGGAGGCCGCCGCGCGGCCGTCAGGCATGACCGTGCAGGGCGACCGGACCCGCTCCCGCGCTGGGGTGGCAGACGTAGACCGAGGCCGCCTCGCCGCTGGGTGCGCGGTACTGCGCGGCAATGGCCTCGCGGGCCGCGCCGACCAGGTTCTCGGGCAACAGCGCGACCACGCAGCCGCCGAAGCCACCACCGGTCATGCGCGCGCCGCCGGCCGGGCCGATCACGCCTTGCAGGATCTCGACCAGCTGGTCGATCGGCGGCACGGTGATCTCGAAGTCGTCGCGCATCGACACATGCGATTCGGCCATCAGCGCGCCCATGCGCACCATGTCGCCCGCGGCCAGCGCCTGCGCGGCATCGAGGGTGCGGCGGTTCTCGGTCACGACGTGGCGGGCGCGGCGCCAGGCCAGTTCGTCCAGGTCGCCGCGCCCGGCCACCAGGCGGGCTTCGTCGAGGTCGCGCAGGGCGGCCACGCCGTAGTGCGCGGCGGCCGCCTCGCACTGCTCGCGGCGGGTGTTGTATTCGCTGTCGACCAGGCCACGCTTGACGCGCGAATGCACGATCAGCACGGCGATGTCGGTGTCCAGGTGGACGGGGCTCACGTCCAGGCTGCGGCAGTCGATCAGCAGCGCATGGCCGGCCGTGCTGCGCGCGGAAATGAGCTGGTCCATGATCCCGCAGTTGCAGCCGACGAAGCGGTTCTCGGCGATCTGCGCGAGCTGGGCGATGCGGGTCTGGCTCAGGTCCAGGTCCTGCAGCGACTTGAAGGCCTGGGCGATGGCGACCTCCAGCGCGGCCGACGACGACAGGCCCGCGCCCTGCGGCACGTTGCCGGCCACGGCGAGTTCGGCGCCGCGCAGCGGCCAGCCGTCGTCGAGCAGGGCCTTGACGGTGCCGCGCACGTAGTTGATCCAGGCCTGGTCGGCCCGGCCCTGCACCGGCAGGATGGGCGCGTCGAGGCGGAACTCGTCGAGCTGGTCGCCGTAGTCGCTGGCGACCACGCGCACCGTCATGTCGTCGCGCGGCTGGGCGGCCACCAGCGTGTGGTAGTCGATCGCGCAGGGCAGCACGAACCCGTCGTTGTAGTCGGTGTGTTCGCCGATCAGGTTGACGCGGCCGGGGGCATGCACGACGGTGGTCGGCGCGGCATCGAAGCTGTCGGCGAACGACGCGAGCACGCGCGTCATCAGGGGGGAGCTCATCGGGTGCGTCCTTGTGGTGGGGCGGGGCGATGTCGACGGCTCAGGCCGTGGCCGGGTCCGAGGTCTCGTCCGAGGCGACGTCCGATGCCTTGTAGTGAACGTCGCTCACCGCGCGCAGCTTCTCGGCGGCCTGTTCGGGCGTCAGGTCGCGCTGCGCCTCGGCCAGCATCTCGAAGCCGACCATGAACTTGCGCACCGTGGCCGAGCGCAGCAGCGGCGGGTAGAAATGGGCGTGCAGCTGCCAGGCCCGCGCGTCGTCGCCGACCGCGTCGAAGGGCGCGCCGTGCCAACCCATCGAGTACGGGAAGCTGCAGCGGAACAGGTTGTCGTAGCGCGAGGTCAGTGCCTTCAGCGCGACCGCCAGGTCGGCCCGCTGCGCCGGGTCCAGCTGCGGCAGGCGCTGGACCGCGAAGCGCGGCAGCAGCAGGGTCTCGAACGGCCAGGTGGCCCAGTAGGGCACGACCGCGAGCCAGTGCGCGGTCTGCACCACCGTGCGCTCGCCAAGGGCGGCCTCGCGCTCGGCATAGTCCAGCAGCATGGGCCGGCCCTGTCGGGCCAGGTAGAGGCGCTGCTCGCGGTGTTCGGCGGCGGCCTCGTTGGGCAGGTGGCCGGTGGCCCAGATCTGGCCGTGCGGATGCGGCTGCGAGCAGCCCATGATCGAGCCCTTGTTCTCGAACACCTGAACCCACGGGTGGTTGCGGCCGAGCTCCACGGACTGCTCGCACCAGGTGTCGATGACGCCGCCGATGGCCGCCAGCGACAGCTCGGGCAAGGTCCGCGCATGGTCGGGCGAGAAGCAGATCACCCGGCTGGTGCCACGTGCCGAGGCGACCGTGAACAGCGGGTCGGGCGAGGCCGGTGTGGCCTGCATCTGCGGCACGTCCGGCATCAGGGCGGCATGGTCGTTGGTGAAGACAAAGGTGCCGGTGTAGGCCGGGTTGACGTCGCCGCTGACCCGCGTGTTGCCGGCGCACAGATAGCAGCCGGGATCGTGCGAGGGCAGCGTCTCGTCGGCCGCGTCTTCCTGCCGGCCCTGCCAGGGCCGCTTGCTGCGCTGGGGCGAGACCAGCACCCACTGGCCGGTCAGCGGGTTGCGGCGGCGGTGCGAGTGTTCGGTCGGGTCGAAGGCGGGGGCGTTCATGGCAGGCGTGGCAAGCGTGGGGTCGGCGGCGGACCGCATCAGGCGACGCGTTCAAGCGTGACGATGAAGGCGGTCTCGGCCTGCGCCCGCGGCATCGGCAGGCCGGCATGGGCCAGCCAGGCACCGTCGACCAACAGGCCGTCGGCGCTGTTGATGGCATCGAAGAAGGCCGCCGTGTGGTGGCGCTCCTTCGAGCGCACGGTGCCGGCCGGCAGGACCTCGCGGACGCGGTAGCGCGCGGCCGCATCCAGCATTGGCAGTCGCAGCGTCGGCGCGTAGCGCAGGCTGCTGGGCTGAGGCCGGTAGGCCAGCAGCACCAGAGCGTTCACGGCCTCGTCGCCATGGACCTGCCAGACCAGCTCGTCGGCGCCTTCGCCCAGCCAGACGCGGCCGTGGTGCAGGCGCTCGCGCAGCTGCTTGTAGATGCCGATCCAGTCGCGCAGCACGCGCTTCTCGTCGTCCGACAGGTGGCGCACGTCCAGCTCGACGCCGAGGTGGCCGGGCAGGGCGACGGCGGCGCGGAAGGGCATGGCCTGGCTGCGGCCGGTGGTGTGCGAGGGCGCGGTGCCGACGTGCGCGCCCATGATCTCGGGCGGGAAGAACTGCAGCAGGCCACGCTGGATCTCGATGCGCGAGAGCGCGTCGATGCAGTCGCTGGTCCAGACGCGGTGGGTGTGGCGCAGCACGCCGAAGTCGATCCGGCCGCCGCCGCCGGAACAGCTCTCGATCTCGACCGCCGGATGGGCCGCCCGCAGCCGCGCCATCAGCGCCCAGGCCGCGTGGACCTGGGCCCGGTAGCCGGCCCGCCCGTCGGCCAGGCCGGCCGGCGCGAGGTCGCGGTTGTGGTCCCACTTCAGGTAGGCGATCGGATGGGCCGTCAGCAGCGCGGAGATCTTCTCGAACAGGTAGTCGGCCGCCTCCGGCCGCGAGATGTCCAGCACCAGCTGGTTGCGCGCCGTCAGCAGCGGCCGGCCGGCGACCTGCAGGGCCCAGTCCGGATGGGCCCGGAACAGCTCGCTGTCGGGGTTGACCATCTCGGGCTCGACCCACAGGCCGAATTCCATGCCCAGCGCGTGGACGTGGGCGATCAGCTCGCCCAGCCCGTTCGGGAACTTCGTCTCGTCGGGCCACCAGTCGCCCAGCGCGGCGCGGTCATGGTGGCGGCCGTGGAACCAGCCGTCGTCGAGCACGAAGCGCTCGATGCCGACCTCGGCCGCGGCGGTCGCGAGTTCCTGGACCGGGCCGGGGTGCACGTCGAAGTAGAAGCCTTCCCAGGTGTTGAGGTGGACCGGGCGCGGCTTCATCGCGCCGCCCGGCCAGTTCAGGCGGCGGCGCAGTTCGGCGTGGAAGTTGGCGGCGATGCCGTTCAGGCCGTCGATCGAACAGGTCGCGACCAGCTCGGGCGTGTGCAGCGACTGGCCCGGCTGCAGGCGGCCTTCGCCGGGCGCCAGCCACTCGCCCATCTGCCACTGGTAGATGCCGTCGTGCAGCCACTCGATGGTCTGCTGGTGGTTGCCCGACCAGGCCAGGTGCGCGCCGAAGCACAGGCCGGCGTCGGCGGTCGTGCCCGGCGTGGTGGCGATGGCACCGGGGAAGCAGTCGTGGCTGGTGCGGCCGCGCCGGCTTTCCTTGCGCCACAGGCTGCGCGTCACCGGATCGACCTGGGGCAGGAACTCGTGCACATGCTGGCCGGCGAAGGACCGCACCGCGTCGCAGTGGTCGGGCAGGCGCAGCGTGGCGGCGGCCAGCCACTGCACGTCCAGCGCGCGGTCGCCGAGGTTGTGCAGCACGCTCTGCGCGACCAGCACGTCGCTCGGGCCGTCCAGCCGCAGCGTCAGGTCCAGGCGCAGCCGGGCGACGGCGTCGTGCAGCTTCAGGCAGACGGCCGAGCCGGGCGCGAGCCACTCGACCTCGCAGCCGGTCCAGGCCTGCGCGAAGTCCTGGCCGTCGCGGTGCGCCAGCAGCGCGCTCTGGCCGAACCAGCCGACGCCGAAGGTCGGCACCACCGTCAGCGGCTGGTCGACGTCCAGCATGAAGCTGGGCAGCGGTCGGCTGTCGCGCAGCGGCATCTCGGGCGTGGTCGCCTCGGGCAGGCGCGGGCCCCAGTAGCGCCACAGCGGCGCCTCGTCGGCGTGGACTTCGAGGATCAGGCTGCTGGCGCGGCCGTGCAGGGCGATGAACTGCGCGGGCGCGCTGGGCAGGGGCGTGGCGGTCATGGAGGGGCGGTACGGCTGGGGCGACGAAGAGAGGGGCAGGCGTGACTCAGGCGGCCTGCGGCAGCAGCAGGTCGGTGTCGGCGATCAGGCGGGGCAGGGCGTGGCCTTGCGGGTCGAACAGGTGGATCGCGCTCGCGGGCATCGCCAGCGCGATGCGGTGTCCGGCGACCGCATGGGCATGGCCGGGCGCCTTGGCGACCAGCGCGTCGCCACCGGCGGCCAGGCTGTGCTCGCCGTCGCCGGCATCGAGGTACAGGAAGGTCGACTCGCCCAGCCGCTCCTGCCACTGCACCGGCCGCACGATGTGCTGCGTGCCCGTGCCCAGTTCGGTGTGCTCGGGGCGGATGCCCAGCGTCACCGGCGTGCCCGGCTGCAGGCTGCGGGCGTCGACGCTGGCCTCCAGCTCCTCGTTCGAGCCGTTCACGCGGACCCGCGCCGAGGCCGGCCCGGCGCTGACCAGCGTGCCCTTGAGGAAGTTCATCTTCGGGCTGCCGATGAAGCCGGCCACGAAGAGGTTGCGTGGGCGGTGGTAGAGCGCCAGCGGCGAGCCGCATTGGGCCACCGAGCCCTCGCGCTGGACCGCCTCGCCGGTGTTGAGCAGCAGGATGCGGTCGGCCAGCGTCATCGCCTCGACCTGGTCATGGGTGACGTAGACGGTCGATGCGCGGCCGAAGTCGCGGTGCAGCTTGGCGATCTCGAAGCGGGTCTGCACGCGCAGCGCGGCATCGAGGTTGGACAGCGGCTCGTCGAACAGGAACACCCCCGGCTCGCGCACGATGGCCCGGCCGATCGCCACCCGCTGGCGCTGGCCGCCCGACAGCGCCTTGGGCTTGCGCTCCAGCAGGTGGTCGAGTTGCAGCACCTTCGCGGCGGCGCGCACCTTCTCGTCGATCACCTTCTTGTCGACCTTGGCCAGGCCCAGGCCGAAGGCCATGTTCTCGTAGACCGACATGTGCGGGAACAGCGCGTAGGTCTGGAACACCATGGCCACGCCGCGGTGCGCCGGCGGCACCTCGTTCATCAGCGCGCCGCCGATGCGCAGCTCGCCGGCGGTGATGTCCTCCAGCCCGGCAATCATGCGCAGCAGCGTCGACTTGCCGCAGCCCGACGGGCCGACGAAGACGCAGAACTCGCCCTGGGCGATCTGCAGGTCGACCTCGCGGATCACCGGCGGCAGGTCGCCGTAGGCCTTGAAGACGTTCTTGAGTTCGATGCTGGCCATGGTGCGGTTCGGGCTCCGGCAAGGTGGAGAGGAGGGTGGGCGACTCTGGTGCTGGATTGTGTTGCTAATAAAATTAGCGATAAGTAGTGAAAACCCCGATGCCTCGAACGCCGAAGTTGCTTGACGTGGCCCGCGCCAGGGTGTGGGCGCGCCCCGAACAGGCCCGACGGGTGATCGATCGGTGAATGCAGCGCGCTATAAAGAGTGCCGACCCGGCACGCGGCGGCCGATCGGTCGATCCATCTGATAATAAATTTGCTAATACTGGTGGAAACCCGATGGCCTGTCGATCCGTCGGTGCGTATCGTTCGATCACGTAACGCGTGTTAGTCACGCCGCCGTCCACCGCCGTTCCAGGCGCTTCGCGCTCACCCGTTCTTTTCGACAGGGCTGCCATGACCGTCGCCACCGACCTACCGTCCGGACCTCGCTCCGGCTCCCGCCAGCACCTCGATCGCCTCCAGCGCCTGGCGCGCGACTGGCGCGCCGCCGTCTCGCCGCTGCGCCGGCTGGAGACCGTCACCGGCCTGGCCCTGGTGCTGCCGGCGCTGATCGGCTTCGCGCTGTTCTATGCAATGCCGGCGGTGCGGGCGCTCGAGATCAGCTTCACCGACTGGAACCTGCTGAGTCCACCCAAGCCGGTTGGCTGGGCCAACTACGCGAAGATGCTGGAGGACGGCCGCTTCTGGCAGGGCATGAAGCTGTCGCTCTACTACGTGGTGCTCAACATCCCGCTGCAGACCGTGCTGGGCCTGTTCCTGGCGGTGGCGATGGACCGGCTGACCCGCTCGCTGTTCGTCAAGTCGGTGGTGCTGCTGCCCTACCTGCTGTCGAACGTGCTGGTCGCGCTGATGTGGGTCTGGCTGCTCGATCCGCTGCTGGGCGGCGTCAACCACCTGATCACCGCCGTCGGCCTCGATCGCCAGCCTTTCTTCGCCAGCCCGGACCAGTCGCTGGCCACGGTCGCGGCGGTCAACATCTGGCGCCACATGGGGCTGATCGCGCTGCTCTTCCTGGCCGGCCTGCAGAACATCCCGCGCTACCTCTACGAGGCCGCCTCGCTCGAAGGCGCGAGCGAGTGGCAGATGTTCCGCCGCATCACGCTGCCGCTGCTGCGCCCGGTGATGGTCTTCGTGCTGGTGACCAGCGTGACCGGCTCGTTCCAGATCTTCGACACCGTGGCCGTAGCGACCAACGGCGGCCCGCTGGACTCGACCCGCGTGATCGTCCACTACATTGTCCAGAACGCCTTCAGCTTCTACAAGATGGGCTACGCCTCGGCGATGTCGATGACGCTGTGCCTGGTGATGGTGGCCTACACGCTGGTGCAGATGCGCATCCTGCGCGCCAACGAGAACGACCTGGCCTGAGCCGCGCGTTCATAGCCGCCGTCACGACCCCACGACGCAGGAGACCTCCGCATGTCGACTTCGATCACCACCCCCGTCGTCCCTTCCGCCGCCGTGCGCGCGCGCCGAGTGTCGGCCTCGCGCTGGCTGGCCTGGGGCATCCTCGGCCTGATGCTGTTCATCACGCTGGCGCCGCTGTGGCTGGTGCTCAAGACCGCCATCACGCCCACCGGCGACCTGTTCACGCCAGGCGGCAGCCTGCTGCCCGACCACCCGACGATCGCCCATTTCGCCCGCGTGCTGGGCCTGCTCAGCCCGGAAGAGGCGATGTCGCACGGCGGCTCGGGCGCGCAGATCAACTTCCTGCGCTCGCTGGGCAACTCGCTGCTGTTCACCACCCTGGTCGTGGTCTCGCAGGTGCTGACCAGCGCGATGGCCGCCTATGCCTTTGCGCGGCTGCGCTTCCCCGGCCGCGACCTGCTGTTCGGGCTGTTCGTGGTCTCGATGATGGTGCCCGGCGTGGTCACCTTCATCCCCAACTTCATCCTGGTCAAGGACCTGGGCTGGCTCAACACGCTGGCCGGCATGGTCGCGCCCTTCTGCCTGTTCTCGGCCTTCGGGATCTTCTTCCTGCGCCAGTTCTTCATGTCCATCCCGCGTGACCTGGAAGAGGCCGCGATGCTCGAAGGCGCCTCGCCGCTGCGCATCTTCTGGACGGTGGTGCTGCCGCTGGCGACCACGCCGATCGCGACCATCGCGATCCTGCAGGGCATCAACATGTGGAACGAGTTCTTCTGGCCCTTCCTGGTGGCCAAGGAAGAGGAGCAGCAGGTGCTGACCGTGGCGCTGCAGAGCTTCAAGTCGCAGACCCCGCAGGGCTCGCCCGACTGGACCGGCCTGATGGCCGCCACCGCGCTGACCATCCTGCCGACGCTGCTGCTGCTGGTGGCCTTTGGCCGCAAGGTGGTGGAGTCGGTGCAGTTCAGCGGCAGCAAGTGAACGGCGCGCTGCGGGCCGCTCAGCGATCGATCCCGGCCGGCTCGCCGAGCGCACGCGGATGCCCGACCGGCACGCCGATCGGATGCGGATCGCGCACGCCGCCGAACTCCAGCGCAGGCTCGCCCGCGCTGTTGCCCGCGCTATTGCCCGCGCCGTCGTCCGGGCAGTGCATGTAGCGCATCACCTCGCCGACCCGGCGCCACTGCCGGAAGCGCGCCAGGTAGAGGTTCTGCACGCGGTAGGCCTCGGCCTCGTGGGCCATGACGCGGCGGCAACTGGCGTCGATCGCGTCACCGTCGGCCAGGTGCTGCAGCCAGTGGACCAGTTCATGCACCAGGAAGGACTGGTCGGTCGGGTCGCGCAGATCCAGGTCGTCGCGCAGCAGGATGGTCCGGTCATGGCTGCCGTAGACGCCGACCAGGCCCTGGCAGCTGCGCGGCGTCTCCGGACAGACCCGCCGGGCGATGCCGGCGGCGTCGAGCCGCTGCACCGTCGGCCGGATCGACTCGGGCGCTGCGCCGCGACCGCTGAGCCGCACCGCCCAGCCGACCAGGTCGTCGAACAGCTCGGGGTCGAGGCCAGGGTTCGGGGCCGGCCGGCCGGCGGCGGCGCACGGCCCGCAGGCCGCGAAGCCGACGAGCGCCGTCTCGACCAGCAGGTGCCGGGCATGTGGGCGGGTCATGTGTCTTCTCCCTGCGCCGGACGGCCTGGATCGCCGGGGCGCCGGGATCGATTCAACGCCTGAAATGCCCGGAAGGAAAGGGGCAGCAGGCGGTCGCGCCCGCCGGCCCCGCGCGGCGTCGACCGTCCGGCCGATTCAGCCCAGCGTGGCCACCTGCGTCGCGACGGCGCGGTCCTTGCCGGCGCGCTTGGCCTCGTACATGGCCTGGTCGGCCCGCTCCATCGGCGTGGCCTCGTCGTGGCCGGTCGGATCCGAGCCCGACCAGCAGTGCACGCCGGCGCTGGCCGTCACCGGCTGGTCGGGGCTGGCATCGCGGGCGGCCTCGGCGACCACTCGCACGATCTTGTCGGCCATGGCCTGGGCCAGGCGGCCGGCCTCGTCCGCGGGCAGGCCTTCGACCAGCAGCACGAACTCGTCGCCGCCGATGCGCGCGAGGTAGTCGCCGCCGCGCAGGTTGGCGCGCAGCGCGCGGGTGATGTGCAGCAGCAGCGCGTCGCCGCTGGCATGGCCGCGGGCATCGTTGACGGCCTTGAAGTTGTCGAGGTCGAACAGGATCAGCGCCAGCCAGGTGCCATCGCGGCGGCTGCGTTCCTGCGCGATGCGCAGGTGCTCGGACAGCAGCCGGCGGTTGCCCAGGCCGGTCAGCGGGTCGGACGTGGCCGCCGCGCGCAACTCGTCGTTGGCGCGGTGCAGCTGGCGGATCAGGGGCGCGAACAGCAACGGGGTCACCAGCAGCATGGCGATGTGGGACTGGGTCAGCGGCTGAGCCAGCGTCCAGAAGGCCGACAGCGGCAGCAGCAGCGCCGAGGCCAGCACCGCGACGCTCCATTCCAGCCACAGCGTGCGCACGCCATAGCGGATGCCGCAGCGCACGATCTGGACCATCAGGAACATGTTCAGCGGCGCCAGGAGCGTCGGCGAGGCGGCCAGTGCCAGCACGGTCAGCACCGGGTCGGCGACGATGAAGGCGTATTGCGCCGCGACCGCTGCGTCCGGACGGGCCCGGATCACGCGCCAGTACAGCAGCGCGAGCAGGGCGTAGGCGACCGAGAAGTAGGGCATCGCATGCACCACCAGGTCCATCTGCGAGGCCTCGTGGTCATGCCAGAGCGTGGCCAGCGCGACCAGCAAGCCGATCACCACGCGCTGGATCGCCCGATCGACCTCATGGCGCACCCGCAGCGGTCCGCGGTGCGCGCCGAAGTAGTCGATGAAGGCGGCGTAGGGGCGGAACATGGGCAGGGCGGGCATCCGACGGGCAGGATCGCCGATGCTAAATGCCGTAACGGGTCGTTACGTGAGCCGAAGCTTGCTGGCCTCCCCTTGCAGCCTGACCGTGTGACCCGTTGTGGCGATTCGGGTGTCTTTTTTCGTGTTCGGGTCGCGCCGGGCGCGCCCGGTCAGGCCAGCTGCAGCCAGACCCGCGTGCCCTCGACCTTGACCGGGTGGCTGCGCACGCCCACGGTCAGCGGCGCGCACAAGGGCGCACCGCTGCGCACGTCGAAGCGACCCTGGTGCAGCGGACATTCGATCTCGTGGCCTTCGAGGAAGCCGTCGCACAGCCGGGCATGGCCGTGGGTGCAGAGGTTGTCGGTCGCGTAGACCTCGTCGCCGACGGTGTAGACGGCGATGTCGCGGCCGGCGACCGAGAGGCCCAGGACGTCGTCCACGGGCAGTTCATCGAAGGCCAGCGCGTCGTGCCAGGTGGGTTCGCTCATGGGAGGGCTCGCGGTGTCAGATCGGGTAGATGATGGAATTCGGGACCAGCTCGGTGTCGTAAATACACAGCCGCTGCGAGAACTTCAGGCCTTCGGCCGTGCGCACCACGGTGTCGAGGTAGCGGCCGACGTTGAAGACCGTGCTGGGCTGCGACAGCTTGGTCCGGAACACGGCGTAGTTCGATTCGGCATGGATCGTGCCGTCCGCATCGACCCGCCGGATCACCGGGCTGCCGACCACGTGGCGCTGGTAGTAGGGGTCGTGGAACAGCGTCTCGCGGATGCCGTAGACGCGGTCCCTGAGCATGCACTTGCTGGTGAAGGACAGCGTGGCCAGCGGCAGGCCGCGCTCATGGTTCTCGCGCGGTTGCAGGCGGTAGACGCAGTCCTCGGTGAAGAAGCCGGGCCAGAGGTCCCAGTCGCCGGAATCGACCGCGCTGGCGTAGTCGGCGCAGAGCTGGTTCAGGGCCAGCCAGTCCGCGAAGTTCAGGGCAGCCGCAGGGCTCATCGGGGTCTCCTTCACGCGTCCATGACCTCGCGCCAATAGCGGTACATGCCGCGGATCAGCGTCTCGGTGACCATGTGCTCGGTGTCCTCGACCGTGCGCCCGCCCAGCTCGGCGACCGCGCGGTGGAAGGGCTTGGACTCGAAGGCCTGCTGCGAGAACTCGATCACCTCGCCGTCGTCGGCCGACACGAAGCCGGCCGGGCCGAACAGGTTGGCCTGCGTCAGCCGGCGCTGCGTCATCTCCTCGCTGTCGTCCTCGAAGCCGAAGTGGGTCCAGACGAAGTCGAAGCTGCCGTGGCCGTCGGGCTGGATGTGGCGGGTGGACACGCTGTTGACCTGCTGCTGCAGGATGACGCTCGGGAAGATCGTCGTCATCACCGCCGTCGGGCCACCCCACCAAGCCTCCGGCACGATGTCGATGAAGCTCGGGTCGTGGAGCGTCATCCCGGACTTGAAGCTCGAGACCTGCGTGACCTGGTCGGCCTGGCCGGCGCTGCCGCGGGTGCTGATCATGGCCGCGTGCCGATGCTTGGCGTCCATGCGCAGCTGCGACTTGTTGTCGGCGCGCCAGAGGCCGAAGGTCACGAACCAGGTGTGCAGCAGGCCCGGGTGGTACGGGTCCTTGATGTTTTCCTGCATCAGCTTCCAGTTGCCCGGGATGCGCTGGCGGTTGTAGCCCAGGATCCTGAGCTGGCGGCCGTTGAACAGGCGGTCGAAGTAGCCCAGGATGGTCGGTCCGAGGTAGTCCTCCAGCGACTCGATCCCGTGGTCGAAGGATGCGAACACCACGCCCCCGCGCACGGCGACCTTCAGCCTGGTCAGACCGTGGTCGCTGGTCCTGAAGTCCGACGGCATGCCGCCGTGGACCTGGCCGTCCTGCTTGACGCCGCGCCGGAAGGGCACGCCCTGCAGGTCGCCGTTGAGCGCGTAGCTCCACTGGTGATACGGGCAGACGAAGTCCTTGGCCTTGCCGTGGCGCTCGCGGCAGAAGCGCATGCCGCGGTGGGCGCAGACGTTCTCGACCACGTTCAGGCTGCCATCGGCATCGCGCACCAGGATCACCGAGCGCTCGCCCACCACCGTGCGCTTGTAGTCGCCCGGCTCGGGCACCTCGGCCTCCAGGCCGACATAGCACCAGTGGCCCTTGTAGAAGAAGCGCTCCAGCTCGCGCCGGTGCAGGTCCTCGCTGGTGTAGGCGGCAAAGGGGATGCGGTGGGTGCCGTCATCCTCCCACTGCGGCGCGGCCGGGAAGACCGTGTCGGCCGGGCGTGCGGGCGCACCGTCCCGCATGTCCTGGCCCATCTCCTGGCGCATGTCCTTCAGCGGCTGCTCCGTCATCGGCGTCTCCTGTGGGTCTCTGGATCTGGCCGGCGATCTTCGGGGTTGGACGGCATTCACTCAATAGAATGGCTTGAATGTTCGACATCATCGTTCGTGATGTCGGGCAAGCCATGGAACTCCGCGACGTCGACCTCAACCTGCTGCTGCTGTTTCACCACCTGATGGCCGAGCGCCGGGTGACCCCCGTGGCCGAGCGGCTGGGCATCACGCAGCCGGCGGTCAGCAACGCGCTGGCCCGGCTGCGGCGCCAGTTTGACGACGAGCTGTTCCTGCGCACCCCCGCGGGCATGGTGCCCACGCCGCTGGCCGAACAGCTGGCCGGGCCGGTCGGCGAGGCGCTGGCGCTGATCCACCGCGGCCTGAACCCGCCGACCTCGTTCGATCCGGCCCGCGTGCGGTGCGCGATGACGCTGGCCATGACCGACATCGGCGAGATCGTCTTCCTGCCCGCACTGGTCGAGCGCATCGGCCGCGAGGCGCCGGGCGTGAGCTTGAGCACCGTGCGCAGCAGCGCCGTCCACCTGCAGGACGACATGGCCGCCGGCCGGGTCGACCTGGCGATCGGCCTGCTGCCGCAGCTCAAGGCCGGCTACTTCCAGCGCCAGCTGTTCCGCCAGCCCTATGTCTGCCTGTTCCGTCGTGGCCATCCGCTCGACCGGCCCGGCCTGACGCTGGCGGACTTCCGCGCCGCCGAGCACCTGGTCGTGCTGTCGGCCGGCACCGGCCACGGCAAGGTCGACGAACGCCTGAAGCGCGCCGGCGTCGAGCGCACGGTGCGGCTGCGCGTGCCGCACTTCGTCGGCGTCGGCCACATCCTGCAAGGCACCGACCTGGTCGCGACCGTGCCCGAGCGCTTGGCCCAGCGCCTGGCCGGACCCTTCGGCCTGACCTGGCGTGTCCATCCGGTCGAGTTGCCCGAGGCGCCGATCAAGGTCTTCTGGCATGCCAAGGCCCACCGCGACGCGGCCAACCTGTGGCTGCGCGGGCGGGTCTTCGAGCTGTTCGCGGATCCGCTGGTCGCCCCGGCCTGACCGGGCCGATCAGGGCGTCGTCAGCCCTTGCGTCGCCATGCTGGCCGGACGTGCCGCATCCGACCGTTCCTGCTCGCGGGTGCGGGTCACGCTGCGGTTGCGGCCACGGGCCTTGGCCTCGTAGAGCGCGTGGTCGGCGCGCTGCAGCAGGGTGTCGACGTCGTCGCCGGGCTCGCAGGGCGTCAGGCCCAGGCTGATGGTGACCTGCTCGCCGTGCGGCATCGGGCAAGCCGAGACGGCGACGCGGACCCGCTCGGCCAGCTCGACCGCAGCGGCCAGCGGCGTGGCGGTGGCGCAGATCAGGAACTCCTCGCCACCCCAGCGTGCCAGTCCGTCGACCGCACGCAGCTGCGCGCGCATGCAGGCGCCGATCTGCATCAGCACGGCATCGCCCTGGGCATGGCCATGCTGGTCGTTGACGGCCTTGAAGTGGTCCACGTCGACCAGCGCGATCGTCAGCGGCTGGCCGCTGCGGCGCGACTCGGCCAGCGCGGTGGCCAGCGTGTCGAGCATGGACCGGCGGTTCGGCAGGCCGGTCAGCACGTCGGTCGCGGCCAGCGTGCGCATGCGCTCGGCGCTGTCGCGCGCATCGGCATGGCTGTCGCGCAGCTTGATGACGGCCCACAGCAGCAGCACGTACATCACGTGGGACATCGCCACGATCACCAGCAGCGGCCCATGTTCGTGGGTCCAGGCCGGCAGCTGGCCGCGCTGCCACCACACCAGCATGGGCAGGAAGATGCCGGTGGCCGTGAAGGTGCAGACCAGCAGCGCCATGCGCTGGCGCAGGAAGACGAAGCCGCAGCCATAGGCCAGCGGCACCCAGTAGAGCGCGGTGAGCGTCTGATACCACTGCTGCGGGCCGGAGCCGTACAGCAGCGTCATGTGCAGCGTCACGATCAGGTAGAGGTTGAAGGACAGCACCGGCAGCGGCCGCAGCACTGGGTCGAGCGTCGGACGCCAGACCATCAGCACCGCCGCGCCGCCGACCACCAGCGCCAGCAAGGGCTGCATCCACCGGTCCCAGGGGTTGATGACGCCCTCGTGCAGCTCCATCGCCCAGACCGCCAGGATCATGGCCGCACCGATGAACAGCAGCAGGTGCATGACCCGCGAGACCGTGTCGGGCTCGGCGACGCGGGCGCGTCGGCGCGGACCCGCAGGCGGGGCGGACGAGGCGGCAGGAGACGGGGACGACTTCATCAGGTAGAGCGGTTTCCTGTGCTTGTTTTCGGCCCGGGGGCCGTGACCTTGAGCCAGCCACGCCCCCTGGATCCGGGGGGAAGGCGGCTTCCTAGAATGGGCCATGGACACGCCCGAACGCGCCGCCGATGAGCTGCCCGAGCCCCGCGCCCGCCGCAGCCGCCGGGGCAGTGGTGCGGTCACGCTGCACGATGTCGCCCGGCTGGCCGGCGTCGCGCCCATCACCGCCTCGCGGGCGCTGAACTCGCCCGGCCTCGTGTCGGCCGAGGTGCGGCGCAAGGTCGCCGACGCCGTCGCCCGGACCGGCTACGTGCCCAACCTGCTGGCCGGCGGCCTGGCCTCGACCCGCAGCCGGCTGGTCGCGGCGCTGGTGCCGACCCTGTCGGGCACCGTCTTCCTGCCGTCGGTGCAGGCCCTGACAGAGGCGCTGGCCGCCCAGGGCTACCAGCTGATGCTGGGGCAATCGGGCTACACCGGCCACCGCGAGGACGCCCTGATCGAGGCCATCGTCGGCCGCCGCCCCGACGGCATCGTGCTGACCGGCATCCTGCATTCGCCCGAGGGCCGGCGCCGGCTGCTGGCCAGCGGCATCCCGGTGGTCGAGACCTGGGACCTGACGCCCACGCCGATCGACATGCTGGTCGGCTTTTCGCACCTGGAGGTCGGCCGGGCGGTGGCGCTGTTCCTGCACGCGCGGGGTCGGCGCCGGCTGGCCATCGTCACCGGCGACGACGAACGCGCGCTGCGGCGCTGCGAGGCCTTCCAGGCGACCGCGCGGGCGCTCGGCCTGGCGGAGGCCCGCGTCGCCCGTGTCAGCGCCCCGACCACGCTGCGCAGCGGCCGCACCGGGCTGGCCGAGCTGCTGGCCGGCGGGACCGTGCCCGATGCGGTCTTCTGCAGTTCGGACCTGCTGGCCCTTGGCGTCATGACCGAGGCCCGCGTTCGGGGCCGCGCGGTGCCCGACGACCTGGCGGTGGTCGGTTTCGGCGACCTAGATTTCGCCGCCGACCTGGTGCCCGCGCTGACGACCGTGCAGATCAAGGGCGCGGCCATCGGCCGGCAGGCGGCGCAGTTCATCGTGGACCGCGCCGAAGGCCGCGAGGTGGTCGAGCGGGTCGTCGACATCGGCTTTTCGGTCGTCGAACGCGACAGCGCCTGAGCCACGCCTGGGGGCGCAGCCAGCCCGACAGGGCGGGTTACCACGGGGGTCGTCGAGGTTGTACGACAACTGACGGTAGCGCTAGCATTCCGCCTCTTGCTGGTAGCGCTACCGATGCGCGGACCGAACCCTGAAACCGTCTGGAGCAAACCGATGAAGAAATGGATGCTGGTCCTGTCCGCGCTCTCCGCGCTGTTCGCCGGCCTGGCACTGAGTGCCGCGGCACAGGCCGAGACCTGGCCGTCCCGACCCGTCACCCTGGTGGTGCCGTTCCCGCCGGGTGGCTCGACCGACACGATCGCGCGCACGCTCGGACCGGCGCTGGCGAAGTCCTTCGGCCAGACCTTCGTGGTCGACAACAAGGCCGGTGCGACCGGCACGATCGGGGCGGCGGCGGTCAAGCGTGCGCCGGCCGATGGCTACACCTTCCTGGTCACCTCGCTGGGGCCGCTGGTGATCGCGCCGCACCTGCTCAAGGGCGTGCCCTATGACGCGACCCGGGACTTCGACCACCTGACCGTCGCGGTCCAGGCGCCCAACGTGCTCGTGGTGCCGGCCGCGTCGCCGCACCAGTCCGTGGCCGACGTCCTGGCGCAAGCCCGGGCCCAGCCCGACAAGATGACCTTCGCATCGTCCGGCAACGGGTCGAGCGACCACCTGACCGCCGAGCTGTTCTGGCTCGAATCCGGGACCACCGGCGTGCATGTGCCCTACAAGGGCGGCGGCCCGGCGATCTCGGACCTGCTGGGCGCCCAGGTCGATGCCTCGTTCCAGAACGTCAACGCGGTGATGCAGCACATCCGGTCGGGCAAGCTGCGTGCGCTGGCGGTGACCGGCGCGAAGCGTTCGCCGGTGCTGCCCGAGGTCCCGACCATGGCCGAGGCCGGCGTGAAGAACGTCGACGTCTATTCCTGGCAGGCCGTGGCCGCGCCCCGGGGCCTGCCGGCCGAGATCCGCACGCGCATGCATGCCGCGCTGATCGCGGCACTGAACGATCCGCAGATCCGCCAGCAGTTCACCGCCGTCGGGCTGGAGATCGTCGGCAACACGCCGGAGCAGTTCACCGCCTTCCAGCTCCAGGAACATGCGCGCTGGAAGAAGCTGATCGAGACCCGCCGCATCACGGCCGACTGATCCACGCGGCCTGCGTGCCGGAAGGAACGACATGAACCCCGTGAACGATCCCGAGACCGATCCCGCGATCCATCCCGAGACCCGGCTCGACACGCCGCGCATCGTCTCGATGCGTGCCATCCCGGTGGCTGGACGCGACGCGATGCTGCTCAACCTGAGTGGCGCACATGCGCCGTTCTTCACCCGCAACCTGCTGGTCCTGACCGACAGCGCCGGTCGCACCGGCGTGGGCGAGGTGCCCGGCGGCGAGAAGATCCGCCAGACGCTGGAAGACGCGGCCGGCCAGGTGGTCGGCCAGAAGGTCGGCGACCATGCCCGCGTGATGCAGGCGGTGCAGCGTGCCTTTGCCGACCGGGATGCCGGCGGGCGCGGCCAGCAGACCTTCGACCTGCGCACCACCATCCATGCGGTGACGGCGATCGAGTCGGCCATGCTGGACCTGCTGGGCCAGCACCTCGGCCTGCCGGTGGCCGCCCTGCTCGGCGAGGGCCAGCAGCGCGACGCGGTCGAGATGCTGGGCTACCTGTTCTACGTCGGCGACCGCACCCGCACCGATCTGCCCTACGCCAGCGAGCCCGACGCGGCCGACGACTGGTGCCGGCTGCGCCACGAGGTCGCGCTCACGCCCGAGGCGATCGTCCGGCTGGCCGAAGCGGCCCGCGAGCGCTACGGCTTCAACGACTTCAAGCTCAAGGGCGGCGTGCTGGCCGGCGAGGCCGAGGTGGAGGCCATCCGTGCGCTGCACGAGCGCTTCCCGCAGGCCCGCGTCACGCTGGACCCCAATGGCGGCTGGCTGCTGAAGGACGCGGTCCGCCTGATGCGCGACCTGCACGGCGTGCTGGCCTATGCCGAGGACCCCTGCGGCGCGGAAGACGGTTATTCAGGCCGCGAGGTGATGGCGGAGTTCCGCCGCGCCACCGGCCTGCCGACGGCCACCAACATGATCGCCACCGACTGGCGCCAGATGGCTCATGCGCTGAGCCTGCAGTCGGTCGACATCCCGCTGGCCGATCCGCATTTCTGGACCCTGGCCGGCTCGGTGCGCGTGGCCCAGACCTGCCGCGACTGGGGCCTGACCTGGGGCTCGCATTCGAACAACCATTTCGACGTGTCGCTGGCCATGTTCACGCACGTCGGCGCGGCCGCACCGGGCAAGGTCACGGCCATCGACACGCACTGGATCTGGCAGGACGGCCAGCGCCTGACGAAGGATCCGCTGAAGATCGTCGACGGCCATGTGCGCGTGCCGGACCGGCCGGGCCTGGGCATCGAGCTGGACATGGCCGAGGTCGAGCGTGCCCACCAGCTCTACCGCCAGCACGGCCTGGGCGCGCGCGACGACGCGATCGCCATGCAGTACCTGCTGCCGGGCTGGCGCTTCGACCCGAAGCGGCCGGCGCTGGTGCGGTGAGGCCGGATCAGGGCATGGCCGGCTGACGACCGCGTGGGTGGGCGGCGGCGGCGGTCGGTGGCTGCCGTCGGTGGCGGCCGTGCCCATCACGACTTCGCCGCCTCCTGGTGCAGCCAGGTCAGGAAGGCATCGACCGGCGGCCGCTTGGCGTGGCGCAGCGGGTAGACCGCGAAGTGCGCCTTGACGCGGATCGCCATGTCCAGGCCGAAGACCGGCTTGAGGCGGCGGTCGGCGATGTGCTGGCCGGCGTTGGTGGCGCTCTCCAGCGCGACGCCCAGGCCCTGCGTGGCCGCATCCAGCGACATCTGCGCGCGGTCGAATCGCACCGCGTAGCGCTCCGGCGCGCGCAGGTCGGTGTAGGTGCCGAACCAGTCGGACCACTGCACGATGCTGACGTTGCTCTGGATCAGCGGCACCTCCAGCAGCTGGGCCGGGCGCTTCAGGCCGTGCTCGCGGATGAAGCTGGCGCTGGCCAGCGGCAGGATGCGCTCCTCGAACAGCGGCTCGACCTCCAGGTCCGGCCATTGCGGGATGCCGTAGCGGATGTCGACGTCGGCCTGGCCGAGCGCGAAATCGCTGTGCGTGTGCGCGGCCGACAGGTTCAGCGAGATGTCCGGATAGGCCTGCGCGAACTGCCGCAGCCGCGGCATCAGCCACAGGCTGGCGATGCTGGGCGCGGAATGCACGTAGAGGCTGTTGCTGACGCCCTGGCGCAGGTCCTCGGTGGCGGCCTTGATGGCGGTGAGCGCACCCCCCACGCGCGACAGGTAGGACTCGCCGGCGGTGCTCAGGCGCACGCCGTGGGCGCTGCGCTCGAACAGGCGCACGCCGAGCTGGCTCTCGAGCTTGGTGATCTGGTGGCTGATGGCCGAGGCGCTCAGGTGCAGTTCGGCGGCCGCGAGCGCGAAGCTGCGCCGGCGGGCCACCGCCTCGAAGGCCAGCAGGTAGGGCGAGGGCGGGATCGCGGCCATGGGGTGTTCCCGGATGTCAGATGATGAAACGTCATCCTAGTCTGAAACCTATTCGCTTGTCGTCATCTGAGCGGGCTCGAAGAATGCGATCCATCCCATCCCGGGACGCATCACGAACCCCACCGGCACGGCCCCCGTGCCAGCCTCGACAGGAGACCCTTCCCATGCTGCTCAATGACCAGGTTGCCGTCATCACCGGTGGTGCCGGACGCAACGGACTCGGCCATGCGACCGCCCGCGCGATGGCCGCGCAAGGCGCACGCGTCGTCATCCTCGACCTCGAACGGGCCGACCCGGCCGCCGCTGCGGCGGACCTGGGCCCGGATCACCTGGGCCTGGTGGCCGACGTGACCGACAAGGCCTCCTGCGAGGCGGCGGTGCAGGCCGTGCTGGCGCGCTTCGGCCGCATCGACGTGCTGGTCAACAACGCCGGCATCACCCAGCCGGTCAAGACGCTGGAGATCACCGGCGCGGACTACGACCGCATCCTCGACGTCAGCCTGCGCGGCACGCTCTACATGTCGCAGGCGACCCTGCCGGCGATGAAGCGCCAGCAGTCGGGCTCGATCATCTGCATCTCGTCGGTCTCGGCCCAGCGCGGTGGCGGCATCTTCGGCGGACCGCACTACTCGGCGGCCAAGGCCGGCGTGCTGGGCCTGGCCCGCGCGATGGCGCGCGAGTTCGGCGGCGACGGCATCCGCGTGAACTGCCTGACGCCCGGCCTGATCGAGACCGACATCACCGCCGGCAAGCTCAGCGACGAGCGCAAGGCCGAGATCAACGCGACCATCCCGCTGGCCCGCCTGGGCCGGCCGTCCGACATCGCCGGCGCCTGCGTCTTCCTCGCCAGCGAGCTGTCGGCCTACTGCACCGGCGTGACGCTGGACGTCAACGGCGGCATGTTGATCCACTGACCTGTTCGACCTGCTCGACCGGTTCGACCGGTTCGACCGGTTCGAGCCTTCCGCCCGATCCGCATCCCCAGCCCACCGCCCCATCCACAAGATCCCACGGAGACAGACCATGCAACGCCACACCTTCGTCCGCGCGCTCGTCGCCACCGCCCTGGCCAGCGCCTTCGCCCTGCCGGCCGCCCAGGCCCAGACCGTCAAGCTCACGCTCGGCCACGGTGCCGCGCCGGGCAACCCGCGCCATGAGGCCGCCGTCAAGTTCGCCGAGGTCGCCAAGGCGAAGTCGGGCGGCCGCATCGAGGTCCAGGTCGCGCCGTCGGCCCAGCTTGGCGACGATGCCGCGATGGTCACCGCGCTGCGCACCGGCGCGCTGGACCTGTCGGCCAACTCGCAGGGCGCGGTCGCGACCACGGTGCCCGAGTACGCCGCCTACGGCATGCCCTTCCTGTTCGCCAGCCCGGCCCAGGCCTTCAAGCTGCTGGACGGCCCGCTCGGCAAGGAGCTGGCCGACAAGTCGGCCGAGAAGGGCATGGTCGTGCTGGGCTACTGGGACAACGGCATCCGCCACATGACCAACAGCAAGCGCGCGATCAGCAAGGTCGAGGACATGAAGGGCCTGAAGATGCGCACGCCGCCCGACGCGGTGCTCGTGGACATCATGCATGCCCTCGGTGCCGAGGCGCAGCAGATCAAGTTCGCCGAGCTGTACGTGGCGCTGCAGCAGGGCGTGGTCGACGGCCAGGAGAACCCGCTGGTCAACATCCACGCCAGCAAGCTCTACGAGGTCCAGAAGCACCTCGCGCTGACCAGCCACATGTTCCAGATGACGCCCTTCCTGATGAGCAAGCGCAGCTGGGACCGCCTGTCCGAAGCCGATCGCAAGGCCGTGACCGAGGCCGCCGCCGAGGCCACCGCGCTGCAGCGCCGGATGTCGCAGGAGGCCGACGACAGGCTGCTGGCCGAGCTGAAGGCCAAGGGCGTGCAGGTCACGACCGTGGACAAGGCCGCCTTCGCCAAGGCCACCGCCAACGTCGATGACAAGTGGCTGGCCACGCCGATCGGGCCTTACCTGAAGAAGGTCATCGCCGCCGCGCGCTGACCGATCCGGACGCCGGCGGCGGCCTGACCGTCGCCGGCTACTCACACCCCTGAGCGCCGCCGCGACCCGCTCGCGCCGGCTGAGGTGCCTGCCTTGAAACGATTGCTCGACCGGGTCAACGGGGCCATCGGCGCGTGCTGCCGCATCGTGCTGTACGCGTCCCTGACCGTGACCTTCCTGATCCTCAGCATCAACGTCGCGCTGCGCTATGCCGCCGGCTCCAGCCTGGCCTGGGCCTCCGAGCTGCCCGAGCTGCTCTTCCCCTGGATGATCATGAGCGGCGTGGTGCTCGCGGCCCAGCACGGCTCGCACATCGCCGTGGTCATCCTGACGCAGCGCCTGCGGGGCAGCCGGCGCTGGGTGCTGGGCGGCGGTTCGCTGCTGGTCTCGGCGCTCTACCTCGGCCTGTCCTGGGCGGCGCTTCCGCTGATGGAGATCGCCGCCGACGAACGCTCGCCCATCCTGCAGGTGCCCGGCTCGCTGACCGTCGCCTGCCTGTTGATCGGCTTCGTGCTGCTGGCCGTCGTCAACCTCTGCCAGCTGCCGCTGGTGTGGCGCGCCGCCTCGTCCGATGCGGACGCGGCGCCTGCCGATCGCCTCGAAGGAGCCACGTCATGACCGCCCTCATCATCGGCCTGTTCATCGTCGCCGCGCTGGCGTCGATCCCGATCGCCCATGCGCTGGTGCTGGCCTCGGTCAGCGCGCTGCTGCTGTCGGGCCGCATCCCGGTCGACCTGGCGGTGCAGCAGATGATTTCCCAGATGCAGAGCTTCCCGCTCATCGCCATCCCGTTCTTCATGCTGACCGGCGCGCTGATGGTCAGCGGCAAGCTGGGCCAGAGCCTGGTCAACCTGCTGACCATGATGATCGGCCGCGTGCATGGCGGTCCGGCCCAGGTCGGCGTGCTGTCGTCGACCATCTTCGGCGGCGTGTCCGGCTCGGCCGTGGCCGATGCCTCGGCGATCGGCTCGATGCTGATCCCCTGGCTGAAGAAGCTCGGCTACCCGGCGCCGTTCGCGGCGGGCACGTTGGCCGCAGCGGCCACCATCGACATCCTGATCCCGCCGTCGATCCCGATGATCGTGTACGCGCTGGTCTCGGGTGCCTCGATCGGCGCGCTGTTCGTGGCCGGCATCCTGCCGGGCCTGCTGATGTGCGGCGGCTTCATGCTGGTCTGCTACATCCAGGGCCGCCGTCGCAACTTCCCGCGCGACACCACGCCGTTCGAATGGGGTGCCTTCGCGGTGCAGCTGGCCCAGGCCGGTCCGGCCCTGGCGATGCCGGTGCTGATCATCATCTTCCTGCGCTTCGGCATCGCCACGCCGACCGAGGTCAGCGTGATGTCGACCCTCTACGCGCTGCTCGTCGCCGGGCTGGTCTACCGCGACCTGACGCTGGCCAAGCTCAAGCATGCGGCGATCGAGGCGGGCATCTCTACCGGCGTGGTGCTGCTGATCATCATGGCGTCGAGCATCGTCGGCTGGATCGTCACCTACGAGCAGCTGCCGGCCGTCTTCACCCGCTTCGCGACCGAGACGCTGCAGTCGCCGTGGCTGATCATCCTGGCGATGAACCTGATCATGCTGGCCACCGGCATGTTCATCGACCTGCCCGCCGCGGTGCTGCTGCTCACGCCGATGTTCGTGCCGCTGGCCTCGGCCGTGGGCATGGACCTGATCCAGCTCGGGATCATGATGATCGTGAACCTCTCGATCGGCCTGTACCACCCGCCGATCGGCACGACGCTGTTCATCACCGCCTCGATCGCCAAGGTCCGCATCGGCGACGTCGTGGTCGAGCTGATCCCCTTCTACATCGTCGCCATCGGGCTGCTGCTGGGCTTTGCCTACCTGCCCTGGCTCACCCTCCACTGATCCGGAAGCATCCTCATGAGCACCCTTGAAGAGCTGCGCCTGCGCGCGCACCGCATCCGCCGCTACGCCCTGCGCATGGGCGAGGTCCAGGGCCAGGGCTACATCGGCCAGGCACTCGGCTGGGCCGACGTGCTGGCCGTGGCCTACGGCCATGCGCTGAACCTGCGGCCCGAACAGCCCGAGTGGGAAGGGCGCGACCGCTTCCTGCTCTCGCATGGCCACTACGCCATCGCCTTCTATGCCGCGCTGATCGAGGCCGGCGTGATCCCCGAGTCCGAGCTGGAGAGCTACGGCAGCGACGACAGCCGCCTGCCCATGTCCGGCATGGCCACCTACACGCCGGGCATGGAGATCTCCGGCGGCTCGCTGGGCCAGGGTCTGCCGATCGCGGTGGGCATGGCGCTGGGCCTGAAGCACAAGCGCAACCCGGCCTTCGTCTACAACTCGATGTCCGACGGCGAGCTCGACGAGGGCTCGACCTGGGAAGGCGCGATGGCCGCCGCCCACCACCGGCTCGACAACCTGATCTGCCTGGTCGACATCAACAACCAGCAGGCCGACGGACCCTCGTCGAAGGTGCTGGGCTTCGAGCCGCTGGCCGACAAGTGGGCCGCCTTCGGCTGGCACGTCCAGCGCATCGACGGCAACGACCTCGCCGCCGTGCTGGCCGCCTTCGACACCGCCCGGACGCTGGCCGAGCCGCGCCCGCGCGTGATCCTGTTCGACACGCTGATGGGCAAGGGCGTGCCCTTCCTGGAGCAGCGCGAGAAGAACCATTTCATCCGCGTCGATCCGCCCGAATGGCAGCAGGCCATCGCGATCCTGGACGCCAACCAGCCCGAGGAAACCGCCGCATGAACACGCCCGCCGTCGACACCCGCACCCCGGCCAAGCCCCGGCTGACCACCTCGGCCATGATTGCCTCGATCGCCAGCGAAGGGCAGCGCGTCAAGGCCGCACCCTTCGGCAAGGCGCTGGTCGAGCTGGCCGCGAACCGGCCCGAGATCGTCGGCCTGACCGCCGACCTGGCCAAGTACACCGACCTGCACCTGTTCGCGCAGGCCTACCCGGAACGCTTCCACCAGATGGGCATGGCCGAGCAGCTGCTCATGGCCGCCGCCGGTGGCATGGCCAAGGAGGGGCTGATCCCCTTCGCGACCACCTACGCGGTGTTCGGCACGCGCCGGGCCTATGACTTCATCCACCAGGTCATCGCCGAGGAAAACCTGCCGGTCAAGATGTGCTGCGCGCTGCCCGGCCTGACCACCGGCTACGGCCCCAGCCACCAGGCCACCGAGGACCTGGCCATGATGCGCGGCATCCCCGGCCTGACCATCGTCGACCCCTGCGACGCGCTCGACATCGAGCAGGCCGTGCCGCAGATCGCCGACCATCCCGGCCCCGTCTACCTGCGGCTGCTGCGCGGCAACGTGCCGCTGGTGCTCGATGAATACGACTACCGCTTCGAGCTGGGCAAGGCCAAGCTGCTGCGCGATGGTGCCGACGTGCTGGTGATCTCCAGCGGCTTCATGACCATGCGGGCGCTGGAAGTGGCCGAGGACCTGCGCGCCGACCGCGTCGACGTCGCGGTGCTGCACTGCCCGACCATCAAGCCGCTGGACGAGGCCACGATCCTCGCGGCGGTCGGCGCGAAGCCGCGCCTGGTCGTCGTGGCCGAGAACCATTCGGTCATCGGCGGCCTGGGCGAGGCGGTCGCCAGCAGCCTGCTGCGCCACCGCGTGCAGCCGGCCGGCTTCGAGCTGGCCGGCCTGCCCGACGCCTACCTCGACGCCGGCGCGCTGCCCACGCTGCATGAGCGCTACGGCATCAGCCGCACCGCGCTGGCCGGACGCATCAAGGGCTGGCTCGGCCGCTGAACGCATCGACAGGGCCGAGCCCTCCGGCGTGATGACACGCTGGTCACGCGCATGGCCTGGCGCAAGACCCGGCGCAAGACCCGGCGCACGATCCGGCGCAGAGGTCGCGGCCGGTTCAGCCGCCCGCCGGGTCGATGCGGGCGAAACGCGCCACCGTGCGGCCGTCGACCTCGACCGTGCCGAAGAACATCGCGTGCGGCCGGACCCACCAGCCGGTCGAGTTGTAGATCGGCCGGTAGAGCACCAGCGGCTCCAGCGTCTCGCTGTGGCGGGCCACGCCGATGACCTCGTACTCGCCGCCCTTGTGGTGGCGGTAGCGGCCGGTCGGTGTCGACGGCAGCTCGGGCAGGTCGTCACCCGCGCCATGGGCGGGCAGGGCAGACATCGAGGGGGTGTCGGGCATCGGCAGGTCCTGTGGCTGGGCTGTGGAAGGGGCCGTGGTGGGCGCAAGGGACGGGACAGGGCGTCCGGCTTGCGGCGGGCGGTCTGGCCAGCGATTGGAACCGACCCGGCCTACCTGTTCTTGCGGCTTTTCAGCCGATTCCGGTGATGCAGCGACGGGGGCCTCGTTCGTAGCGTGCGGCGCTTTCTCCCACCTTGCTTGAAGCCGCCGATGGTGCATCCCGACCCCCTCCCTTCCTTGCCTGCCGGCGGCCTGCCCGGCACCCACGCCACCCCCGGCATATCCGGCATATCCGGTGACAGGTACGACCCGCCGCGTTCGCCCTTCGGCTGGCCTTGCCTGGCCTTCGTGCTGGGCACCGGCCTGCTGCTGAACCTGCCGGTCGGCTGGCGCCGCGCCAGCGGGCTGGTGGCGGCGTCCGGCCTCACCCACGCGGTGCGCATGACCGCGCTGGAAGCCCTGCTGATGGTCGGCCTCAGCGGCCTGCTGCTCGGGCTGGCGGCGCTGCTGGGCCGTGGCGTGCTGCGCCTGTTCGGCGTGGCGGTGATCGGGATCGGCGCGGCGGCAGCCTGGTTCATGTGGCAGCACCAGGTCGTGATCGGCTTGGGCACCGTGCTGGCCGCGCTGACGATCGACCACGACCTGACACGCGAGCTGTTCGAGCCGAGGCTGATGCTGTGGTGCCTGGTGGTCGGCCTGCTGCCGGCGCTGGCCTGGTTTCGGGTTGCGCCGGCGAGCTGGTGGCGCGGGCCGCTGCGGTGCCGCCGGCTCGGCGCCTGGCTGGCCTGGATCGCGCTGTCGGCGCTGCTGATGGCCGGCGCCCGCTTGGCCCTGGCGACGGCGGCGGAGCGGGCGCCTCATGGGTCCGGCCCGGTCAACGCGCCGCATGCGGCCAGCCCGGCCGGCATCGCCGCCCATGCCTACCTGCCGTCGAACTGGCTGGCTGGCGTTGGCGCGGTGCTTGCGCAGCGCTGGCGCCAGCACCGCGATGGCCAGCAGCTGCTGGACCCGGCCGCGCAGCATCGCCACCTGCCACAGGTGCCACTGGACGACCGCGTGGTCGTGCTGGTGATTGGCGAGAGCACCCGCCACGATCGCATGGGTCTGCTGGGCCACGACCGCGACACCACGCCGGCGCTGGCCCGCGAGCGCGACCTGGCGGCCTTTGCCGGCCGCGCCTGCGACACCTCGACGCAACTGTCGCTGGCCTGCATGTTCGTGCGCCCGCAGGCGGTGGTTGCCGGCAGCGACGGGGCGCCCGACCGCATCACCGAGCGCGACGTGTTCTCGGTCTTTCGCAGCCTGGGCTTCCGCATCGAGCTGTACGCGCTGCAAGGCGAGGCCGGCTTCTACGGCCGGGTCGGCGCGGACGAGATGAAGCTGCGCGAGATGATCCTGGCCGAGCCCGCCAACGCCGGCCGGCCGGTGCACGACGTGCTGCTGGTCGACCAGTTGCAGGCCGCCTTGCGCCGCCATGACGAGCGCCGCAGCCACCAGCCGCTGCTGGTCGTGCTGCACACCAAGGGTTCGCACTTCCACTATGCGCAGCGCTACCCGGCCGGGCAGGCGGTCTGGACGCCCGATTGCAGCGATCCGGACGACCGCTGCGACGACGCGGCGCTGCTCAATGCCTACGACAACAGCGTGCGCCAGGTCGACACCGTGCTGCAGGGCGTGCGCGATGCGGTGCGCGACCGGCGTGCCTGGGTCGCCTACAGCGCCGACCACGGCGAATCGGTCGGCGGGGGCATGCATTTCCACGCCACGCCCAAGGCGGTCGCACCGCCCGAACAGTTCAAGGTGCCGATGCTGTTCTGGGCCAGCCCACGCTGGCTGGACCACCCGCTGCTGGCGCGCGCCCATGCCCGGCTGATGGCACGGGCGCGCCGCGACCCGCCCGACCTGCACGGCCACCACGAGCTGTACGCGACCCTGCTGGGCTGCCTGGGCGTGCGCTCGCCGGACGGCGGCATCGACCCGGCGCGCGACCTCTGCGCCGGGCCTTGAGCCGGAGGCCGCGCGCTCAGGCCAGCCGGCCGGCGCGGAAGTCCTCGACCGCCTGGTACAGCTCCTGCTGCGTGTTCATCACGAAGGGGCCGTACTGGGCGATCGGCTCGTTCAGCGGCGCACCGGCGATCAGCAACAGGCGGGCGCCGTCGCCACCGGCCTGCACCCGCACGCCGTCGGCCGCCGGCTGGTTGGCCAGGATGGCCATGCGCTGCACCGGCACGTCGGTGGCCGCGCCGTCCGGGCCGACCCTGGCCGCACCCCGGTAGACGTAGACGAAGGCGTTGTGGCCGGGCGGCAGTTCCTGCTCGACCACCGCGCCCGGCGCCAGGTGCAGGTCCAGGTAGACCGGCTCGGTGGTGTCGCGCTGCATCGCGCCGCTGACGCCCTGGCTGCTGCCGGCGATCACGCGCACGGTCGCGCCGGGCAGGCGCACCTCGGGGATCTCGCTGGACGGGATGTCGCGATACCAGGCCGGGCGCATCTTGTCGCGCGAATGCAGGTTGACCCAGAGCTGGAAGCCTTCCATGCGGCCTTCCTCCTGCTCGGGCAGCTCGCTGTGGATCACGCCGCGGCCGGCGGTCATCCACTGCACGCCGCCGTTGGTCAGCAGGCCCTCGTTGCCGGCCGAGTCGCGGTGGCGCATGCGGCCCGACAGCATGTAGGTCACCGTCTCGAAGCCGCGGTGCGGGTGGTCGGGGAAGCCGGCGATGTAGTCGTCGGCCTGGTCGCTGCCGAAGGCGTCCAGCATCAGGAAGGGGTCGAGCCGGCGCTGCAGGTTGTTGGTCAGCACGCGGGTCAGCTTGACGCCCGCGCCGTCCGAGGTCGGCTGGCCAGCGACCAGGCGCTCGACGGTGCGCGGCTGCGTGAGGGTGGCAACGGGGGTGGTCATGGTCTGGGCTCCTGTCTTCCGATGGCTGCGTGGCGTACGTGTGGGCGGGTCGGCCCCGGCAAGGCGCGAAGTTTCGTTGAAACGTCGCCTCTGCCGTGGCCGCCTCGATCAGGCCGTGGCGGGCTCGCCGAACAGCGCGTCGATCTGGGCGCGGGCCTCAGCGATGCCGCGCTCGCTGGCCTCCGGACCCATGCCCTGCGCCTCGGCGTAGATCACCTCGACGTCGGTCATGCCCAGGAAGCCCAGCACCTGGCGCAGGTAGGGCACCTGGGTGTCGCTGGGCAGCTCGCGGTGGATGCCGCCGCGGGTGGCAACGACATAGACCTTCTTGCCCTTGAGCAGGCCTTCCGGGCCGGTGGCGGTGTACTGGAAGGTCACGCGCACCTTGGCGATCGCGTCGATCCAGTTCTTGAGCTGCGCGGTGACGCCGAAGTTGAACATCGGCGAGCCGATCACGACCACGTCGGCGGCCTGGATCTCCGCGATCAGCGCATCGTCCTGCGCGACCCGGGCGGCGGCCTCCGGGCTGCGCTGCTCGGCCGGCGTGAAGAGCGCCTGCAGGGCGGCCTCGTCCAGCACCGGATGCGGCTGGCGGGCCAGGTCGCGCACCGTCAGCGAGGCGCCGGGATGGGCCGCCAGCACGCGCTCGACGACCTCGGCGGCCAGTCGGCTGGACAGGGAACCCGCGTCGGCGGTGGCGGTACGGGCGCTGGTGTTGACTTGCAGGATGTTCATGGCGGTGTCCTTCGGAACGTCGGGAAACGGTGTGGCGATGGGATGAACTCTATCGATGCTGAATCAGCAACAGAAGCCACGCCTGTGGATATGATTGATCCGTCAGTGGAACAATCTTGCCTCTTAAAAACCTTCGCGCACGACCGGAGCCCGCCATGACCATCGATGCCGACGACCTGCTGCTGTTCGCCCGCGTGGTCGAGGCCGGCAGCCTGAGCGCCGCCGCGCTGCGGCTGGACTGGCCCAAGTCGACCGTGTCGCGGCGGCTGTCCGGGCTGGAACAGCGGCTCGGCGAGCGGCTGCTCCAGCGCAGCACCCGCCGGCTCAGCCTGACCGAGTTCGGCCAGGGCGTGCTGGAACACGCCCGCCAGGTCGCCGTCGAGGTCGAGGCCGCCCAGGCGCTGGCCGCGCACCGCCAGGTCGTGCCCTCGGGCCGGCTGCGGGTGTCGATGGCGGGCGACCTCGCCACCTTCCTGATGGCCGACCTGGTGGCCGACTTCCTGGTCCGCCACCCGCTGATCACGCTGGAACTGGACCTGTCGCCGCGCCGGGTCGACCTGATCGCCGAGAACATCGACGTGGCCATCCGTGCCGGCGAGCTGCCGGCCGACAGCAGCCTCGCGGCGCGCCGGCTGGTCGACTTCACCGGGGCGCTCTATGCCGCGCCGTCCTGGGTCGACCGGCGCGAGCCGGTGGTCGATCCGGACCAGCTGCCGCTGCTGGACGGCCTGGTGCTGTCGCGCGACGGGGCCGATCCGCGTCCCTGGAAACTGTCCGAGACGGCCACGGCCCGGACCTGGACCGGCCGGCCGCGCGTGCATGCCGCCGCCAACTCGCCGCACCTGCTGGGCCAGCTGGCGACGGCCGGGCTGGGCATCACCGCCTTGCCGGACCTCTACGCCGCCGAGGCCGTCGCCGACGGCCGACTGGTGCGGGTCCTGCCCGGCTGGCAGACCGAGCTGGCGACCGTCTGGGCGGTCTTCCCCGAGCGCCGCCTGATGCCCGCCCGCACGCGGGCCTTCATCGACGCGATGGTGGCCGGCCTGGCCCAGCGCTGCCGGGCGCACGGCTGTGCTGGCGCGGTCGATCCTTCGGCGGGCTCATCCCGCGAGCCAGCGCCGGCCTTAGCCTGAGCGGGCATGAAAACCGAAGCGACAACAGAATCCACGCCAGAAGCGACCTGCCGGATGTCCGAGCCGATGTCTGCACCCATGCCCGCCACCCCGCCGCCGATCGGCTCGGCCCATCGCCGGCGGCTGCGCCTGCTGTGGCAGTCGGCTGGCTGGCCTTGCCATGACCGGGTCGAGGCCGAGCTGCTGGCCGCCGGCCTGGTGCAGCGCGTGCTGGACGAACAGGGCCGCATGACGCTGCACCTGAGCGATGCCGGCGTGCAGGAGCTGGTGCGCGCCAGCGAGCAGAACCGGCGCGCCCGCAGCGCCCACGACGGCCTGGTCAGCCGGGTCGCCGCGACGCTGGCGCGCGAGGGCCGGCTGGCCTGGTGCGGCCTGAGCGTGCGCGCGCCGCTGGCGGTCGAGGCCCACCCGGTCGGGCCGACCGAGGACCTGCTGGCCGCGCTGGCCGAACCCGCGCTGGATGCGCCGGACGCGCCGGCCGCATCGCCCGCATCGAACCGCTGGGCCCTGGTCCTGCCCGACGTCTACTCGATCCGCCAGACCAGCGCGGCGGCCTGGCTGCAGCCGCAGGTCCACGAGATCAAGGTCAGCCGCGCCGACCTGCTGGCCGACCTGCGCCTGGTCGACAAGCGGGCCGCCTACCTCGCGCTGGCCGGTGCGCTGTACTACGTGCTGGCCGAGGGCATCGGCGACGCCGACGACGTGCCGCCCGCATGCGGCGTGCTGCTGGCCCGCGGCAGCCCGCGCGAGCATGCCGAGGCGGCCGGCCAGCCGGTCTTGCTGGAAGTCCAGCGGCTGGCGCCGACCCGGCCGCTGGACCTGCCCGGTGGCCTGCCCTTCGGCGTCTGGATGGCGCTGGCGCGCAAGGCGCCGCAGGCCCAGCCGGACGAAGGTCAGCTGGGGCTCTGAGGCTCGTCCGGATGACCCGGCCGGCGCAGCGACAGCGGCGGCTCGATCACCACCGGCTGGCCCGGCGCTTGGCAGCCGGGGTCGCAGCAGGCACCGGGCTGGCGGGCGGCGGATCGGTTGCGGGTGATGGCGCGAGCCTCGTCGTGCAGCACGCCGCGGTCGAGCAGGCGCTCGACCAGGTCGACCTTGTCGCCGACCGGGTACTGGCGCCAGATCTCCTGCTTCATCGCCGCTGGCGAGCCGCCGCCGTGCAGGCTGATGACCGAGTACCAGCCGCCCTGGTAGCTGGCGGTCAGGTCCTCGATGAAGCGGGCCACCTCGATGCGCTTGTCGTAGGGCACGGCCGGATGGGCGCGCAGCACCTCGGCCAGCGTCGCGGCGGTCGCCGGGTTGTGGTCCTCGTCGGGGCCGGGCAGGGCGACGATCAGGCCGCCGGAGACCTCGTGCGCCAGCCGGTGCATGTCGTAGATCTGGGTCGCCAGCAGCAGCTTGCCGATGTTGCTGAAGACCGGCTCGGGCATCCAGCTGCCGCTGTGCGGGTCGGCGCTGCCGTAGACGCTGGCGGCGACGCCGCAGGCGTAGAAGCCTTCGGTGATCTTGATCAGCTCGACCATCGGGTCGCGCAGGTTGGCCTTCTCGCCCGGGTCGAAGCCGTTGGCCTCGCACATCAGCGCGCCCGCGCCGATCAGCAGGTCGCCGAAGCCGGCACGCGCGCCGATGCAGCTGTGGCGGTGGTGGGTGGCGTAGTGCGTGGTCGCCGCACCGGCCTGCTCGACCTCGCCCGGTTCGCCGGAGAAGAACACCCGCTCCCAGGGCACGAAGACGCGGTCGAACACGACCACCGCGGTCGACTGGCCGTAGCGGCGCGAGAACAGCGGCGCGCCATGCTCGACCTTGGCGCCCGGCCGCCCCGCCGGCCGCGCCACCATCGTCAGCCCCGGCGCATCGACCGGCACGGCGCAGCAGACCGCGAAGTCGGCATCGGCCGGGCCCATCTGCCGGCAGGGCATGACGAGCAGCTCGTGCATGTAGGGCGCGCCGGTCACGATCGCCTTGGTGCCGCTGATGACGATGCCTCGCCCGTTGCGCTCCACCACGTGAACGTAGGTGTCGGGGTTGGCCTGCTGGTGCGGTCGCTTCGAGCGGTCGCCCTTGGCATCGGTCATCGCGATGCCCAGGCTCAGGTCGTGATCCTGCACATGCGCCAGGTAGGCGGCGAAGCGGGCCCGGTATTCGGTGCGGCCGAGTGCGTCGTCCAGCCGGGCACTGGCCTGCTGCAGCGCGTTGAGCGCGTCGTGCGCCAGGTAGCGCTGGGCGCAGCCGGTCTCCTGGCACAGCAGCCGCACCGCCTCCAGCTTGGCCAGCAGGTCGTCGCTGTTGCGGTTGATGTGCAGCATGCGGTTGACCACCACGCCTCGGTCGGCCTGCAAGGCCGTCATGTGGCGGGCGCGGGCCGGGTCCAGCGCGAAGTCGTAGCTCACCGCCAGCGCCTGGATGCCCGGCAGCAGCTCGGGCGCGTCGGCCACCGAGTCGATGCGCCGGCCGTCGACGTAGACCACCGGTGACAGCGCGCGCAGCGACTCGCGGTAGTCGGCACCGGACATCAGCCGGGCGCTCAGGGCCGGCCGCGGATCGGCGACGGGAACGGCATCGGGAAGGGCTTCAACGGGGGCGTTCATGGACGGTCTCCAGGCGGGTTCCGGGCAGTTACCAGGCAGTTGCCAGGCAGTTTGCGGGTCGGGATGAAACAAGTTTAAACACTGTTCAATGAATTGCTCAAGCGCATAATCCGCTCATGGCCAAGACCTCCCGAACCCGCGCGAACACCGATGCGCGCGCCTCCGCCGCCGCGCTGGAGTCCGACAACGGTGGCACCGACCTCGACGCCGCCGACCCGTCTGGCGCCCGTGCCGAACGCCAGCGTGCGCTGGCCGACGTGCGCCGCAGCCTGGTGCTCAAGGCCGCCCGCGATGCCTTCTTCGAGCTGGGACTGGAAGGGGCCAGCCTGCGCGAGATCGCCCGCCGCGCCGGCTACACGCCCGGTGCGATCTACAGCTATTTCGACAGCAAGGAAGCCGTCTACGGCGCCTTGCTGGCCGAGTCGCTGGAGCGCCTGAACGCGGCGGTCGCACCGGCCGCCGCAGCCGAATCGCCCACGGCCGCGCTGCGCACCGCCGCGCTGGCCTTCTTCGACTTCTACCGCGAGAACCCGCGCGACCTGGACCTCGGCTTCTACCTGTTCCAGGGCATGCAGCCGCGCGGCCTGACGCCCGAACTCAACGAGACGCTGAACGCCCGCCTGCGCGACGCGCTGGAGCCGACCCGCCACGCGCTGATCGGCCTGGGCTGGCCGGAGGACGGCGCCCTGACCGAGACCACCGCGCTGTTCGCCCACGTCGTCGGCCTGCTGGTGCTGAGCCACACCGGCCGCATCCGCATGTTCCGCCAGCCGTCGACCGACCTGTTCCAGCGCTACCTGGACCAGCTGCTGCAACGCAGGCCGGGGGGTGGACATGACTGAGCGCATGACCGAGCGCATGACGGAGTGCATGTCGCCCGACCCGCTGGCCGAGCTGATCAACCCGGAGGCCAGTGCGCTGGTGCTGGTCGACTACCAGCAGCGCCTGATGCCGGCGATCCACGACGCCGCCTCGGTGCTGGCCCATGCGGTCCGGCTGGCCGACATCGCCCGAGTGATGGGCGTGCCGGTGATCGGCACCGAACAGAACCCGCACAGCCTCGGACCGAACGAGCCGGCCATCCGCGAGCGCTGCGGCGCGACGCTGGCCAAGATGCATTTCGACGCCTGCGCCGACGGCCTGGTCGAGGCCCTGCGCGCGCTGCGTGGCCGCTCCGGCCAGCCGCTGCGCGAGGTCGTCATCGCCGGCTGCGAGGCCCATGTCTGCCTGATGCAGACCGCGCTGGGCCTGCTGCGTGCGGGGCTGCGCGTCTGGGTGGTCGAGCCGGCCTGCGGCTCGCGCCGCGCCGACGATCGTGCGCTCGGCCTGCGCCGCCTCGAACGTGCCGGCGCGACCTGCATCGGCGTCGAGATGGTCGCCTTCGAGTGGCTGCGCAGCTGCGAGCACGAACGTTTCAAGGCGCTGCTGCCGCTGCTCAAGACCCCCATCCTCTGACCGGCCTGATCGGCCCTTCCTGCTGGAGCCCGCCATGTCCATCCCCGAGAAATCCGCCGCCGTGACGACCACCTACGCCGAGTTCGAGGCCGCCGCGCGGGCCGCCGGTGCCGATGCGGTGTTGGAGCGCCACTGGGCGCCGCTGACCGTGCTGGACACCCACACCCATCCCTTCGCCGCCAGCGCGCTGGTGGTGCAGGGCGAGATGTGGCTGGCGGTCGATGAAGGCGGCACGGTGGGCGTCGAATGCCACCTGCGTCCGGGCGACCGCTTCGAGGTCGCCCGCGAGGTGCCGCACCGCGAGCGCTACGGTGCCGAGGGGGCGACCTACTGGGTCGCGCGCAGGGACTGAGTGGGAGGCGCCGGCCGGCCTCAGCCGGGCCGGGGCACGTCGTAGCGCAGCTCGGCGAAGCCGTCGCCGATGCGGCGTGCCGCCGTCAGCCGAAAGGGTGGCGAGGTGTGGCGACGCGGCAGCAGCGGCTGGCCGCGGCCCAGCGTCACCGAGGCGACCTGCACGATCAGCTCGTCGAGCAGGCCGGCGTCCAGGAACTGCCCGACCAGGTCTCCGCCGCCGACCAGCCAGACGTTGCGCTCGCCGGCCGCCGTCCACATCGCCGCATGCACCGGTCGCACGTCGCCGCGCACGAAGCGGATGTCCGCGCCCGGCACTGCCGGCAGCTCGCGGCTGGAGAACACCCACGTCGGCTGCGTGTAGGGCCAGGCACTGCCGGTCTGGTCGGCCACCCGCACCGCGTGGCGCAGCATCCATTCATAGGTCGACGAACCCATCGCCAGCGCGCCGACCTCGGCGATGAAGGCCGGGTAGCCGGTCTCGGCGATGTCGCCCAGCGGGAACAGCCATTCGAGCGAGTGGTCCTCGGTGGCCAGGAAGCCGTCCAGGCTGGTCGCCGTGTAGTACTGGGTCTTGGACTTGCGGGGGGTCGTCATGGTGTGCCGGGCCTCCGGTCAGGGACAGGGAAACGATGCTATCCATGCCGCAGGCGCAGCGGCCAGTGTCTGGCCTCCGACCCTCCTGCGAGGCACCCGGAGCCCGTATCACCCCTCCGGCCGATGCGCCCGAGCCTCCTGCGTGCGCCCGCCCCAGCCCCAGGCGGCCCCTCGAACGTCGCTGATCTGCACGTAGCTGACCGGGTGCAGCTGACCCAGCCGGGCGCGCAGCACCTCGTGGACCAGCGCCACGTAACGTGCCTTCTGGGCCTTGGTGTTCGTCTCGTCGGTGATGCGGATCTCGACGAAGGCGGTCGGCCGGTCCAGCGTCTGCACGCTGTCGCCGCCGATGAACCACTGCGCTGGCGGCACGAACTGCAGCGCGATCGAGGTCAGGTCGCGGCGCTTGTCCAGCACCTTCTCGGTCAGTTCCAGCAGGTCTTCGGCGACGTCGCGGGCCAGTTGCGGCGAGGGCAGGGTGCCGATCAGCACGGTCAGGATGGGCATGGGTTCGTCCCTTGTCGGGTCAGGTGGATGGGCTGGCTTGCACTCTAGGTGCGCAAGCAAGGTCCGGAAACCTGCCATCTGGCGCAACGGTCTTGCAGTCAATGCAAAACCTGTCGACCATGCCGCCCCATGAACCTGCAACTTGACGATGTCGCGCTGTTCGTGCGCGTAGCCAACCTGGGCACCCTCTCGGCGGCGGCCCGCGAGCGCGACGTGCCGGTCAGCCAGGTCAGCCGGGCGGTCGACCGGCTCGAAGCGGTCTGTGGCGTCGCGTTACTGCGGCGCTCGACCCATGGCCTGAGCCTGACCGACGAGGGCGACGCATTCCTGGCCCAGTCGCGCCGCATGCTGGACATCCAGTCCGAGCTGCAGGCCGACCTGAGCGGGCGGCTCGGCGCGCCGGGCGGCTGGGTGCGGGTCAGCGTGAGCGCGGTGCTGGCCCAGACCCTGATCGCGCCCAGCCTGCCGAGCCTGCAGGCGACCTGGCCGGCGCTGCGCCTGGACATCGCCGCCGATGACCGGCTGATCGACATGGTGCGGGACGGCATCGACGTGGCGATCCGCACCGGCGCGCCGGCCAGCGACAGCGTGGTCGCCCGGCCAATCGGCACGCTTCGGCGCGGGCTCTACGCCTCGCCCGGCTACCTCGCGCGCTGCGGCATGCCGAAGGACCTGGACGATCTGGCGCGCCACCGGCTCGTGACCAGCAGCGCCTCACCGGCCTTGAACGACTGGACCTTCCAGCGCGACGGCCGCGAGCAGGTCTGGACCGCTCGGGGTGACACCCGCGTCGACAGCTCGGCCGCGCTGGTCGCGCTGGTGCAGGCGGGCGCGGGCATCTCGCGCCTGACCGACCTCGTCGCCACCCCGCTGGTGCGCGCCGGTGCGCTGGTGCCGGTCCTGCCGGACCTGTTCAGCTCGGCGCCGACACCCGTCCACGCGGTGATGCTGCGCGAGCGCCATCGGCTGCCCAAGGTGCGCGCCTGCGTCGACCACTGGGCCGCCTGGCTGGCTGCCCACGGCGGCGCGTCGCCGTTGGCCTGACGACGGCCGGACTCAAGCCTCGTACAGCTCCAGCGGCAGCCCGTCCGGGTCGGCGAAGAAGACGAAGCGCCGGCCGGTGTGCTCGTCGATGCGGATGGGCTCGACCCCCACGCCGGCCGCCTCCAGCCGGGCCTTGCAGGCGGCCACGTCGTCGACGCCGAAGGCGAGGTGGCGCAGCCCGCGCGCCTCCGGCCAGGACGGCCGCGGTGGCGCGTCGGGGAAGGAGAACAGCTCGATCTGGCTGCCGTCCGGCAGCGCGAGATCGACCTTCCAGGATTGCCGCGCGGCACGGTGGTTCTCGGCCAGCACGCGCAGCCCCAGCAGCCCGACGTAGAAGCGCTTGGACACCTCGATGTCGGCGCAGATGACCGCGACGTGGTGGATGCGCCGCAGCATCGGGGGCAGGGCGTTCGCCGTCACAGCCAGCGCCGAACCTGTGCCGCGTAGCGCATGAACGCGTCGCCAAACAGGCCGGCCAGCACGCGCTCCTCGGGCTGGATCTGGAAGCGGGTGATGTACAGCACGAACACCACCGGCCCGGCCAGCGCCAGCCACGCGCCCAGGTGCAGCGCCCAGGCCGTCAGCAGCAGGGCCATGCCGACGTACATCGGGTTGCGCGTCAGCCGGTAGACGCCGCCGGTGACCAGCGCGGTGCTGCGCTGCGGCCGCATCGGGTTGATGGTGGTGCGCGAGGCCCGGAAGGCCAGCAGCCCGGCGACGTCGAAGGCCAGGCCGGACAGCACGAGGGTGGCCACCAGCCCGGACTGCCAGGCCGGCGCCAGGCCGAGCGACGGCCCCTGTCCGGCGAGGCCCCACATGCCCCACGCGACGAGTGCGCCGATGGCCGGCGGGGGAATCCTGTGGTCGAGGAAGCTCATCGTGGACTCCGGGATGGTCCGCTCAGGCGAGCAGCAGGCGGCCGCGAAAACCGCGCGCCGCGTAGTAGGACTCGGCCCCGTTGTGGTACGTGAAGACCTGGTCGTAGCGCCGGTCGCAGAACAGCGCGCCGCCCAGCGCGCGGATCGCCGGCGGCGTGCGGATCCAGCTGGAGGTCTTGCGGTCGACGGGTTCGAGCGCCTGCAGCGCGCGGTACTGCGCCTCGGTCAGCAACTCGATGCCGAGGGCGGCGGCGCGTTCTTCCACGTTGCCGGCAGGCTTGTTCTCCTTGCGCGCGTCCAGCGCCTGGCGGTCGAAGCACAGGCTGCGCCGGCCGGCGGGGCTTTCCGGCGAACAGTCGCAGTAGACGATCGCGCCGGTCGCCTCGTCGATGCCGACCACGTCCGGCTCGCCGCCGCTGGCCTCCATCGCCCGCAGCACCGGCAGCGCTCGGGGATGGGCGGCGAGCCGGTCGCGCACGTCGACCCAGGCGATGCCGGCGTGGCGGTGCCGGTGCGTCGCATGGCGCGTCTGCAGCAAGGCCAGCAAGTCCTCGTCGGTGGGATCGGGCATGTCGGCCGCTCAGCTCAGCGACATCACGTGCCGGCCGAAGCGGTCGAGGATGGCCTGCCAGCCCTGGCGCTGCTGCTCGGGCGGATAGTCGTTCTCGGCGTCGAAGGTCACCTGCACCGTCACGGCCTCGCCGTCGGGGATGAACTCGACCACGCCGATGCGGTCGCCGAAGGCGTATTCGATGCGTCGCAGCGGATCGATGACGGTGTAGACGCCCTCGAAGTCGAAGCCGAAGCTGCCGTCCTTGGCCTCCATGCGCGACGAGAACTTGCCGCCGACCTGCAGGTCCACGCTGGCCCGCGTGGTGTGCCAGTCGTCCTGCGCGGTGTTCCATTGCACGATGTCGGCGGGCGTCGTGTAGGCCCGCCAGATCTCGGCGATCGGGGCGGCGATGCGGGTCTGGACGGTGATCTTCATGTCGTTCTCCGGTCTGGCGTCAGCGGTGCGCCGTGTCTCTGGGCTGATCGGGGTTGGGGCAGGACGGGATCGCAGGGGCCGTGTACCGGCCGCGATGGATCGTCGTCATGGGATCGTTGCGGTCGACCGCTTCACTGTTCCGGGGAAGCCGGCACGTCATGCAGGTCCTGGAGCCACGGCATGGCCGAGCGTGTCCAGACCTGCCGGTTCGGGGCCAGCCGTGCCCGTTCGTCCACGCAGCCCAGCCGCAAGCCGTAGTGGGTGGGTTGATCGGCAGACGTCGCGTAGAGCGGCGTGCCGCACTCGCCGCAGAAGCCCTGCGCACGCCGGTTGCCGCTCTGGGCGGTCTTGATGTAGACCTTGGGTGTCCCGCTCAGCGACAGGGCCTCGGCGGCCACCGGCACCACCGCCCGGAAGGGGGCGCCAGACATCGTCTGGCAGTCGGTGCAATGGCAGGCGAAAACCTTGGCAGGGTCGATCAGCGCGGTGAACTCGATGGCGCCGCAATGGCATCGGCCGTGGATCTGCATGGTGGCTCCGTTGACGTGCGGATGAAGGATCGGGCGCCGAGCATATCGGCGACCCGCGGTCCTGTCGCTGGCGCCCGCGTGTCGTGAGGTCGACTGCGGTGGACAGGACTCGGCGGGCAGGCGTCGCGGCCTGCAGGAAACGACGGCAGCGCCGGGACAAGGCCCGCAATTTGCAACATCCGGCCACCTTCCCTACCGACACCCCCACCTCCATGCCTGCTCTCAACCCTGGCGACACCGCCTGGATGCTCGTCGCCACCGTGCTCGTCCTGCTCATGACGCTGCCGGGACTGGCCCTGTTCTATGCCGGCATGGTTCGCAAGAAGAACCTGCTGGCGACGCTCGCGCAGGTGCTGGCGACGTGCGCGGTGGTGACGCTGCTGTGGTTCGCGCTCGGCTACAGCCTGGCGTTCCGGCCGGGCAATGGCTGGATCGGGGATGCCGGCGCGGCCTGGCTGCGCACGCTGCAGGTCGACCTGGCCCATGGCGTGGTCAGCCGTCATGCGCTGGCGCCCACGGTGCCGGAGTCGGTGTTCGTGATGTTCCAGCTCAGCTTCGCGGTCATCACGCCCGCCCTGATCGTGGGCGCCTTTGCCGAGCGCATGCGGTTCGCTGCCCTGTTGTGGTTCATGTCGCTGTGGACGCTGGCCGTCTACGCGCCGGTGGCGCACTGGGTCTGGGGGCCGGGTGGGTGGCTGGCGGCGATGGGGGCGCTGGACTTTGCCGGCGGGACCGTCGTTCACGTCAATGCCGGCGTGGCCGGGCTGGTCGCCGCCGCGATGCTGGGGCGACGGATCGGCTACGGCGAGGTGCCGTTGATGCCGTCGCACCTGGGCTGGACCTTTGCCGGCGCCGGGCTGCTGTGGGTCGGCTGGATGGGCTTCAACGGGGGCTCGGCCATGGCCGCCGATGGGCGGGCGGGCATCGCCATCCTGAACACGCAGATGGCGGCCGCGGCCGGCACGCTGGCCTGGATGGCGGCCGAGTGGCTGGTGCGCGGCACGCCGACCCTGCTGGGCCTGTGCAGCGGCGCGGTGGCCGGCCTGGTGGCGGTGACGCCGGCCTCGGGCTACGTGGGTCCGGGCGCGGCGGTGCTGATCGGCGCGCTGGCCGGTGTCGCCAGCTACTGGGGCGCGACCGGGTTGAAGCGCCTGCTGGGGGCCGACGACAGCCTGGACGTGTTCGGCGTACACGGCGTGGCCGGGCTGCTGGGCGCGCTGCTGACCGGCGTGCTGGCCGACCCGCAGATCGGCGGGGTGAGCGGCTCGCTGGTGGTGCAGGCAACCGCCGCCGGCGCGGTGGCGCTCTACAGCGCGGTGGCGACGGCCGCGATCCTCTGGCTTCTGAACATGACGGTGGGCCTGCGGGTGACGCCGCGTCAGGAACATGCCGGCCTGGACCTGAGCCAGCACGGCGAGCGGGTCGAGTGAAGGCCGGGCGCGACGGGCCTGGTCAGGGTTGGCCCTGATCCTGCATGTCGAACCGGGACTGCTCCGCGCAGCCTTGTCCTTTGCAGCCCGCAGGAATCGCCATGTCCGAACCGTCCTCCTCGCCCGAACGTTTTCCTGGTCGCGCCCTGGAACGCCTGAGCGACAGCGACAAGCTCGCCGTCGCCGCGCACCTGCACGTGGCCATGCGCCGCAAGATCGGGCGCGTGACCGACGTCGAATGGCTGCTGCGCAGCGAGGCCTATGCGCGGGAAATCATCCGGCTGGCCCTGGCCGAACGTGATCATCCGGAGCTGCAGGCCTGGGGCCTGAAGCTGCAGACGGCGCTGTTCCCGCCCGCGCCGGCGGTCGCCCCGCCGGCACCGGCCAGGGTCGCCGCCAACAGCGGGCCGATGCCGCTGGATGACGCGCGTTCCCTGCGGCCAGCGCAGGGGCTGCTGGGGCGCTATGTGGGCGGCTTGCGCTGAAGCCGCGGCGCCCCTGTGCCTCATCCGGCGGCGATGTGCAAAAACTGACGCCGACACTGATCAAGTGATCGCTGGTCTGCCAGTTCCAGCCGCCGGTGCTTCAAACTCGCGTCGCGTCGGATGACGGACCCACTGGGAGAGGCACATGGCGGACGACAAGAAGGAAATGGTCAACATGGCGCTCGACGCGCTGGACCGCTTGCTGCGGATGTTCCAGGTCGAGCGCATCGTCTACCTGTTGCTGACGGCGGTGTCCTTCGTGATGCTGCTGTTCGCGGGCTACCAGCTGATCGCCGACCGCGCGATGGACACGACGGCGATGGTGGCCGTCTTCGGCAGCACCGGGCTGGTCACGGCATCGTCGGCGCGCGTGAGCCACTTCTTCCACCGCGCCTTCACGCTGGTCGAAGGTCTGATCCAAGGCCTGTCCAAGCATGAATGACGATCGGATCCTATCGACGCTGGGCGATCTTCAACGGTCGTCCAGGGCCTCGTTGTCGATGGTGCTGCTGGGGGCCGCCTGCCTGGCCGGTGCGCTGTACTACAGCGCCACGCGCCTGGCGCCGCTGGAGCAGCGGGTGCGCGCGCTCGATGCGGCCTTGTCGAGCAAGCAGGCCCAGCTGGATCAGGTCGAGGCCCAGGTGGTCCGCACGGTCGAGGCCTTCGGCCAGATCCAGGCGGGCACCCAGTCGCTGCTGAACCGGCAGTATCCGGATGCCATCCAGAGCTACCAGGCCTACGTCGACCGGTTTCCCGACAACGCCGATGCGCAGGCCATGCTGGGCTATGCGCAACTGCGGCTGGCCAAGTCGCTGCGCCAGTCCGGCAAGGCGCCCAAGCTGTCGGCGGACCGCCGGCGCGAGCTGGAGACCGCCGAGTCGCAGGCGCTGGCCTTGTCGGAGCGCCATCTGCGCGAGTCGATCCGCCTGCGCCAGGGCGGTCAACCTTGGGCGGCCTACAACCTGGTCGTCATGCTCGAACACGTCAAGCGCAGGGATGAGGCGATCCAGGTCCTGACCGACATGCTGCAGGCCGAGCCCGGCATGGTCCGGTGGTTGTGCGAGGACGGCCAGTTCCGGCCGTTCATGCTCGATGCCGGGTTCGCATCGCGTTTTGCCGCGCCGGTCGATGCGGCCGCCGCACGGCAGTCGCTCGCATCCTGCTGGGTCACGCAGGCACCTCGGGGCCAGACCGGGAATTGATCGGTCCGGTCCGCGACGGCAGGTGCGGGTGGCCGCGATGCCACGGCTGCGGGCATGCCGCAGCGGAGACAATGCAGGCCAGTCCGGGCCTTGACCTGCCCGTGTGTCTTCCCGATCGATGCCGCCGAGACCGAGATGTCCGACCCCCGCGCTCCTGACCCGTCCGTACCGCCTGCCGAGCTCGGCACCGGGATCGACCACTACCCCCTGCCGTCGAGCGTCACGCCGGTCGACGAGCACATGATGCGGCTGGCGCTGGACCAGGCGCTCAACGCCCACCTGGCCGGCGAGGTGCCGGTCGGCGCGGTCATCGTCCAGCACACCGAACACGGCCCGCAGGTGCTGGCGACCGGCTACAACCGGCCGATCACCACGCACGACCCGACCGCGCATGCCGAGCTTGTCGCGCTGCGCCATGCCGCCGCACTGGTCGAGAACTACCGGCTGCCGGACTGCGAGCTCTACGTCACGCTCGAACCCTGCCCGATGTGCGCGATGGCGCTGCTGCACGCCCGCTTCAAGCGCGTCGTCTTCGGTGCGCGCGACCCCAAGACCGGTGCGGCCGGCTCGGTGGTCGACCTGTTCGGGCTGAACCAGCTGAACCACCACACGTCCATCGTCGGCGGCGTGCTGGAAGAGCCCTGCGGCCGGGTGCTGCACGACTTCTTCGCCGAACGCCGGGCCCAGCAGCGGGCCGAACGCCTGGCCCGCGGGGCCGAGGGCATGGCCGGCCTGCCGCACGGCGAGGCGCAGCGCGATGGCCACGATGCCCGCCAGCCGTCGCACGATGCGCCGGTCGGCCTGGTGCACGCGCCCATCCTGGGCCACCCGGCCGCGCGCGAGTCCGGGCGCCATGCCGCGCCGGTGGTCGACATCGGCGGCCATCCGCCGGGGCCGCCGGACACGACCCGCGAGACCGATGCGCTGACCTTCACGCTGCCCGAGGTGATCGAGGACATGCCGGTGACCCAGCTCGCGCCGATCGATCCGTTGCCGGTGCCGGACGTGGCCGAGGCCTCGCTGACGCAGCTGGGTGGCTTGAGCGCATTTGCGGCGCTGACCCCGCTGATCGACGAGAAGAAGCGCGGGCCGTCCTCTCGCAGCTGACTGCCTGGCCGGACGTCCCGCCGCGTGTGCCCGCCAGGCCGCAACCGCGCGGTCTCGTCTGGCTTGGCTGCCGATCCCCGCTGACCTGCCGTCTGAAAGTCCTTGATGACCGTTGAGCCGTCTTCCGAACCGGGTCTGGGCGACCTGCATGTCTACAGCCCGTCCGGCGTCGTCGCGCAGGCCGCCGTGTTGCGGCGCGCGGTCAAGCGCCTGGGCCAGGCCGGCTACCGCGTCACGCTGGACGGGTCCGCGCTGGCCCGCCACCAGCGCTTCGCCGGTGACGACGACACCCGCCTGGCCGCGCTGCACCGCGTCGCCGATGCCGCGCCGCATGTCGCGCTGGCCAGCCGGGGCGGCTACGGCCTGACCCGCCTGCTCGACCGGATCGACTGGCAGCGGATCGCCCAGGCGGTCGAGCGTGGCACCCACTGGGTCGGCCACAGCGACCAGACGGCACTGCAGGCCGGCCTGCTGGCCCACATCGGCAACAGCCCGAACGCGGTGACCTGGCACGGCCCCTTGGCCTGTGCCGACTTTGGCGCCAGCGAGGCCGACGGCGGGCTCGACGAGGTCACGCCCGACTGCTTCCACGAGGCGGTCAGCGGCGAGCTGGAGGCGATCGGCTTCCGCGTGCCGGAGGGCCACGATGGCCTTGAACGCAGCGGCCGGCTCTGGGGCGGCAACCTGTGCGTGCTGACCAGCCTGCTGGGCACGCCGCACTGGCCCAAGGTGCGCGGCGGCCTCCTGTACCTGGAGGACGTCAACGAGCATCCCTACCGGGTCGAGCGCATGCTGCTGCAGCTGCACCAGGCCGGCGTGCTGGGCGCGCAGAAGGCCGTCCTGCTGGGCGACTTCAGCGGCTGGAAGAAGAGCCCGCTGGACCGGGGCTACAACCTCAAGGCCGTGGTCGAGCACCTGCGCAGCGTCTGCGACGTGCCGGTGCTGACCGGGCTGCCGATCGGACATGGCCGCACCAAGGTCACGCTGCCGTCCGGCCTGAAGGCGGACCTGGTGGTGCAGGGCCGCGACGCGCTGGTGGCCTGGGGCTGAGGCGGTGCGGCGCTGGCTGGCGAGCACCGCGCTGGCCCTGCTGGCGGCCTGCGGCAACAGCCCGTACCCGCCCGGCGCGGCCGAGGCGAACACGCTCTACACCGCCTTCACCGAGCGCTCGCCGCGCCACCTCGACCCGGTCGCGTCCTACTGGAACCAGGACACGCCCTACACCTACAGCGTCTACGAGCCGCTGCTGGCCTACCACTACCTGAAGCGGCCGTACACGCTGATCCCGCGCCTGGCGCTGGCCGTGCCCGATCCGGTGCTGAAGGACGCGCAGGGGCGCACCCTTCCCGATGGCGCGCCGGACGAACGGGTCGCCGAGAGCGTCTACGAGATCGCCATCCGGCCCGGTGTGCGCTACCAGCCACACCCGGCGTTCGCGCGCGATGCGCAAGGCCGATTCCGCTACCACGGCGAGCAGGCCGAACGCTTGGTCGACGAGCCCGACGCGCCGCTGGACTTCCCGCACCTCGACACGCGCGAGCTCGTCGCCGCCGACTTCGTGCTGGCCTTCCAGCGCCACGCCACGCCGCGCCTGCCCGCGCCGCTGCACAGCCTGCTGGCCGAGCATGTGGTGGGCATGGCCGCGTACAGCGCCCAGGTCCGTGCCGAGGACGCCCGGCTGCGTGCCGGCCTGCCGCCGGACAGCCCGGACCTGCCCTGGCTGGACTTCCGCCGCTGGCCGCTGGCAGGCGTCACCGCGCCGGACACGCACACGCTGCGCATCCGCCTAAAGGGCCGCTACCCGGCCTTCCGCTACTGGCTGGCGACCAGCTTCGTCGCGCCGGTGCCGTGGGAGGTCGAGGCCTTCCACGCCGAGCCCGGCCGGGCCCGGCGCGGCCTGACGCTGGACCGCTGGCCGGTGGGCACCGGGCCCTACATGCTGGCGGTCCATGAACAGGACCGCCGCCACGTGCTGGTGCGCAACCCGAACTTCCGCCACGAGACCTATCCCTGCGAGGGCATGCCCGGTGACGCCGAACGGGGTCTGCTGGCCGACTGTGGCCGGACCTTGCCCTTCATCGACCGGATCGAGTTCCGCATCGAGCGCGAGGCCGCCACGCTCAAGACCAAGTTCCTGCAAGGGTGGCTCGACGCACCCGAGGTCGAGCGCACCGACCGGGGCGCTGACCATGCGCTGGACATGCGCGACGACGAGGCCACCCGCGCCCGCCTGGTCGAGCGCGGCCTGCAGCTGCCCGAGGCTGGCGACCTGGTGGTCTGGTACCTGGGCTTCAACATGCTCGACCCGGTGGTCGGCCGGGGCGACACGCCCGAGCGCGAGCGCCGCCACCGGGCGCTGCGCCAGGCCGTCGCCATCGCGCTGGACTGGGGCGAGCACGCCCGCATCTTCCCGGCCAAGGGCGGGGTCGAGGCGATGGGGCCGCTGCCGGCCGGCGTGGCCGGCTCGCGCCAGGGCACGCGCGAGGGCGTCAACCCGGTGACGCACCGCTGGGTCGACCACCCGCAGGCGCCCGGCGGCGGCCGGGCCGAGCGGCGCAGCCTGGACGAGGCCCGTGCGCTGCTGCGCGAGGCCGGCTACCCCGACGGCCGCGAGGCGCAGTCCGGCCAGCCGCTGGTGCTGCACCTCGACTTCTACCGCGCGATGACGCCCGAGCTGCGCGCCGAGATCGCCTGGCTGACCGGCCGCTTCGCCGCGCTCGGCATCACGCTGGACCTGCGTGCGACCGACAACAACCAGTTCCAGGACAAGGTCCGCAAGGGTCGCCACCAGCTCTATTTCGCCGGCTGGGGTGCCGACTATCCGGACGCCGAGAACTTCCTCTTCCTGCTGCATGGCCCGAATGGCAAGAGTCGGGGCGACGGCGAGAACCTGTCGAACTACGCCGATGCCCGCTACGACGCGCTGTTCCGCCAGATCCAGCTGCTGCCCGACGGGCCGGCGCGGCAGGCGCTGATCGACCAGGCCGTCGCCATCGTCCAGCACGACACGCCCTGGGCCTGGGGCTACATCTCGCAAGGCCGGGCGGCCTGGCAGGGCTGGGTCCGCAATGCCGGCGTGCCGGTGCTGGCCAAGGACCAGCTGCGTTACCTGCGGCTGGACACGGCGCAACGCGCGCGCCTGCTGGCGCAGTGGAACGCGCCGCGCTGGCAGGCGCCGCTGGCCGTCGCGCTGCTGCTGGCGCTTGCCCTGGCCTGGGCCTGGCGCCGCCAGCTGCATCGACGGGCCGAGGCCTCCGCACGGGCGGGAGCACGGGCGGGAGCAAGGACGTGACGGCGCGCCGCACCGTGGTCTTCCTGCTGCGCCGGCTGCGCGACGCCGCGCTGGTGCTGATCGGCGTGCATGTGCTGACCTTTGCGCTGTTCTTCGGCATCAACACGCCCGACGACATGGCCCGCCTTGCGCTGGGCGGCAAGCGCGTCACGGCCGAGCAGGTCACGCACTGGAAGCGCGAGCGCGGCTACGACCGGCCGCTGCTCTGGAATGCCGATGAACACGGGGCTGCTGTGCTGACCCGGACCATCTTCTGGCAACGCACCGCCGCGCTGCTGCGGCTGGACTTCGGCCGCGCCGACAGCGAGAGCGGCGGCGACATCGGCCGTGAGGTCGCTCGCCGCATGGCGGTCAGCGTGCAGTTGGCGCTGCCGCTGTTCGTGCTGCAGGGGCTGGCCAGCCTGCTGATCGCGCTGGCGCTGGTCGCCGTGCGTGGCAGCGCGCTGGAACGCTGGGGCGGTGCGCTGACGCTGCTGATGCTGTCGATCTCCAGCCTGTTCTACATCGTCGCCGGACAGGCGCTGTTCTCGCAGCTGCTGCGGCTGGCGCCGGTGTCGGGCTGGGCGGACGGCTGGGCCTCGTGGCGGTTCCTGGTCCTGCCGCTGCTGCTGGCGCTGCTCACGCGACTGGCCGGCGATGTGCGCCTGTACCGCGCGATGCTGCTCGAAGAAGCCGGCAAGCCACATGTGCGTGCGGCCCGCGCGCGCGGCCTGGGCGAGGCCGCCGTGCTCGGTCGGCACGTGCTGCGCAATGCGGCCGTGCCGGTGCTGACCAGTGCCGGCCTGGTGCTGCCGCTGGTCTTCCTGGGCAGCCTCGTCTTCGAGAGCTTCTTCGGCCTGCCCGGCCTGGGCGCCTACGCGATCGAGGCGATCGCGGCGCAGGACTTCGCGGTCGTGCGGACCATGGTCGTGCTGGGCGCGGCGCTTTACGTCGCGGCCATGCTGCTGGTCGACGCGGCGCTGCTGTGGGCCGATCCGCGCATCCGGCTGGACGGGGCGGAGGAGGGCCGGTGACGCCGACCGAGACCCCCGTCTGGATGCTGCTGGCGCAGGCCCGCCCGGTGCTGCTGTGGACCGATGCGCTGCTCTGGGCCGTGCTGTCCGCCGGCCTGCTGTGCGCCTGGCGGCTGCGCCGCGACCCGCTGCAGCGGCGCGCCTGGGGGCGTGTCGTGCAGACGCCGGGTGCGGCGGCGGCGCTGGTCGTGCTGACGACGCTGGCGGGGCTGGCGCTGGTCGATAGCCTGCACTTCCGGCGCGCGCTGCCGGGGCCGGTGGGAGCGTCGGTCGGTGCGCCCGTCGTGCATGCGACCCAGACCGAGTCGCTCTTGGACCTGCTGCTGGCCCGGCCGCTGGCGATGCGCGAATCGGGCTACTCGCGGCCGCTGGATGCCTGGACGCTGGCCCGCGAGAGCGTCGTGCGCGACGGCGAGGTGCGGCGCGAGCCGTTGCGGCTGGTGCACGGCGGCGCGCACCTGGGCGGCTCGGTCGACGGCCGGCTGGCGGACCTGGCCGGCCGCGCGCTGGCGGGTGCGGCGCTCGGCCTGGGCGTCGCGCTGCTGGCGGTCGTCGCGGTGACGCGCCGCCGGCCGGACCGGCTGGCTGGCCCGGCGCGAGAAGCGGCCCTGGCCGCCGCGCTGCTGGCGATGCTGGCCGGCGTGATCGCGAGCTGGGCCGATGCCTGGCATGTGCTGGGCACCGACCGGATCGGCCAGGATGTGCTGGTTCAGGCGCTCAAGAGCGTGCGCACCGCCTTCGTGATCGGCCTGCTGGCCAGCCTCGCGACGGTGCCGCCGGCGCTCGCGCTGGGCCTGCTGGCGGGCTGGTACCGGGGGGCGGCGGATGCGGCGGTTCAGGGCCTGACCGCCGTGCTGGCCGCCATCCCCAACGTGCTGCTGATCGCGGCCGGCGTGCTGCTGGCGCAGGCCGCGATCGACGCCCATCCGGACGCCTTCGCGTCGGCGCTGGAGCGGGCCGACGCCAAGCTGATGCTGCTGTGCCTGATCCTGGGCCTGGGCGGCTGGGCGGGGCTGTGCCGGCTGGTCCGGGCCGAAACGCTGCGCCTGCGCGAGCAGGACTTCATCCGTGCGGCACGCGGCGCCGGCCTGTCGGACGGGCGCATCGTCTGGCGCCACCTGGCCCCGAACGTCGCCCACCTGGTGCTGATCCAGGCCGCGCTGGACCTGTCCATGCTGGTCCTCTACGAGGCCGTGCTGACCTATGTCGGCGTCGGCGTGGACCCGGCGCTGCAGAGCTTCGGCGGCATGATCAACCTGGCCCGCAGCGAGCTGCTGCGCGAGCCGGTGGTCTGGTGGTCGGTTGGCGCGGCCTTCGTCTTCATGGTCGTGCTGGTGCTGGCGCTGAACGTGCTGGCCGATGCGATCCGGCAGGCCTTCGACCCGCGTGCCGCGCTGTCCGTCGGAGGACGGTCGTGAGCACGCTGCTGCTGGACATCGCCGAGCTGTGCGTCGATCTGGACGACGACGCGCAGCCGCGGCCGCGCCGGATGCTGCACGGCCTGTCGCTGGCGCTGCGGCGCGGCGAGACGGTCGCGCTGGTCGGGCCTTCGGGCAGCGGCAAGAGCCTGACGGCGGCGGCGCTGATGCGGCTGTTGCCGGAAAACGCCTGGATCGCCGCGGGCGACGTCCGCCTGGCCGCACGCGGCGGCCCGGAGGCCCACGACGGCCGTCGCGCGCCAACGCAGAACCTGCCCGACCTGCCCGAACACGCGATGCGACCGGTGCGCGGCGGCCGCATCGGCATCGTCTTTCAGGACCCGAGCGCGAGCCTGAACCCGGTGCTGACGATCGGCCGTCAGCTGCGCGAGGCCATCGAGGCCCACACGGCGCTGCGCGGTGCGGCGGCTGGGGCGCGGGCGCGGCGCTGGCTCGACGAGGTCGGCCTGCCGGCATCGGCGCTGGACCGCCATGCCTTCGAGCTGTCGGGCGGCCAGCAGCAGCGCGCGATGCTGGCCATCGCGCTGGCCGGCGAGCCTGAGCTGCTGATCGCCGACGAGGCCACCTCGGCGCTGGACGTGCTGACGCAGGCTCAGGTGCTGAGCCTGATCGAGCGCCTGCAGGCCGAGCGCCGGCTGGGCCTGCTGCTGATCACGCACGACCTGGCGATCGCGGCCCGGCATGCCGACCGCATCGCGCTGCTGGACCACGGCCGCCTGGTCGCCGCCGGTCCGACCGCGCTGCTGCTGGGGCGCGATGGTGCGCCGGCGCTGCCCTTGTTGCGCGAGCTGCTGGATGCGGTGCCAGGTGGCGCGGGCTGGGGGCGTGGGGAGGCCGAGCTGCGCCCGGGATCGACCCCGACCCCGACCCCGACCGCGCCGTTGCTGCGCGTCGACGCGCTGCGCATCGCCTACCCGGCGCGCCGGACCGGGCTGATCGGACGCGAGCCGGGCCATGTCGCCGTCGACGGCGTGGGCTTCGAGCTCGCGGCCGGGCGCACGCTGGCGCTGGTCGGCGCGAGCGGATGCGGCAAGTCCAGCGTTGCACTGGCACTGACGCGGCTGCTGCCGGCGTCGGCGAGGCTCGAGGGCTCGATCCTGCTCGACAACGTCGACCTGGGCGGGCTGAAGGGGCGGGCGCTGCGACAGGCCCGCTGCGACGTGCAGCTGGTCTTCCAGGACCCGCTCGCGTCGCTGGACCCGCGCCAGCGTGTCGGCGACATGCTGGCCGAGACGCTCGCGGCGCTGCGCCCGGACTGGGATGCCGGCCGCCGCGCCGCGCGCCTGGCCGGTCTGGTCGAGCAGGTCGGGCTGGCGGGCCTGGACCTCGGCCGCCATCCGCATGCCTATTCGGGCGGCCAGCGCCAGCGCCTGGCCATCGCGCGGGCGCTGGCCTGCCAGCCACGCCTGCTGGTCTGCGACGAGCCGACCTCGGCGCTGGACCTGATCACGCAGGCTCAGGTGCTGAGCCTGCTGCGCGACCTTCAGCGCGAGACCGGCGTGGCGATGGTCTTCATCACCCATCACCTCGCGCTGGTCGAGGCCATCGCCGACGAGGTGGCGGTGATGGACGCCGGCCGCATCGTCGAGTCCGGTCCGGTCGACCGCGTGTTGGACCCCGTGGCCGGCCAGCGCCACCCGGTCACGCGTTCGCTGTGGGCAGCCCTGCCGAGGTTGTGAACAGGCCGCTCCGGTGGTCAGGCCAGCCAGGCCAGCCACAGCCCGGTCACCGCCAGCGAACCCAGTGTCACCGGCACGCCGACCCGCGCATGGGTGCGCCAGTCGATCGCCACGCCGCGCCGCTGGGCCGCATCGACCACGATGATGTTGGCGATGCTGCCGACGATCAGCAGGTTGCCCGCCAGCGTGCTGACCAGGGTCAGCGTCAACCCCGCCAGCGCATGCGTCGCATGGGGCAGCAGCAGCATCACGGCGGGCACGTTGGAGACCAGGTTGGACAGCCCGAAGGTCGTGATCGCCAGCGGCGCCGGGTCGGCAAGCGCGATGCCGGCCCGGGCCAGCGCGTCGACCGCCTGCTGCGGCAGGCCGGTGGCCTCGAAGGCATGGTTGACGATGAACAGGCCGATGAAGAGCAGCAGCAGCTCGTAGTCGATCAGTCCGAGCATGTCGCGCGAGTGCAGCTTGCGGCTGAGCAGCAGCAGGCCAGCGCCGGTCAGCGCGATGACCTCTCGCGGCCAGTCGGTCAGCAGGAAACACGCGACGATGCCGAGCGCGACGCCCAGGCCCTTGGCGGTCTGCCAGCGGTCGAACGCGATCTCGGCCACGCCGGTGCCCGCCTCGACCGGCCCGGTCCAGCGCCCGCGGAACAGCCACGCGACGATCGCCCAGGTCAGGCCGAGTGCCAGCAGCACCGGTGGCGTCGCATCCCGCACATGGCCGGCGAAGTCGAGCTTCAGGGTCTCGCCGACCAGCATGTTCTGCGGGTTGCCGATCAGCGTCGCGGCCGAACCGATGTTGGACGCGCAGGCCAGCGCCAGCAGCAGCGGCAGCGGGTTCAGGCCGCGCCGCCGGGCCGCGTCCACCAGCACCGGCGCAACCGCCAGGCAGACGATGTCGTTGCTGAAGACCGCCGACAGCACCGCGCTGACCACGATCAGCGCGCCCAGGAGCTCGGCGGGCGAGAGCGGCAGGGCGGCCAGCCGGCGCGTCGCCCAGTCGTAGAAGCCGCCCAGGCGCATCTGGGCGGACACGACCATGAAGGCGAACAGCAGGATGACGGTGGGAACGTGAACGGCCTGCGCGGCATCCTGCATCGACAGCACGTCGCCGCCGATCAGCGCGATCGCGCCGAGTAGTGCCACGCCGGTGCGGTCCAGCTGCAGGAAGGGCAGGCCGCCCAGCACCATGCCGAGGTAGACGAGCGCGAAGACGAGGACGGTGACATCCTGGGCCGGGGTCATGGCGGGTCTCCAGAAACGGCAAGACCGGCCGGAGCCGGTCTTGCAAGCAGGGCCAGGTACGCCCGGGTGTGCGTCAGAGCACGTCGGAGGCGAAGTCGGCCAGGCGCGAACGCTCGCCGCGTGCCAGCGTGATGTGGCCGGCATGCGGCCAGCCCTTGAAGCGGTCGACCGCAAAGGTCAGGCCCGAGCTGCCTTCGGTCAGGTAAGGCGTGTCGATCTGCGCGAGGTTGCCCAGGCAGACGATCTTGGTGCCCGGACCGGCGCGCGTCACCAGCGTCTTCATCTGCTTGGGCGTGAGGTTCTGGGCCTCGTCGATGATGACGAACTTGTTCAGGAAGGTGCGCCCGCGCATGAAGTTCAGGCTCTTGATCTTGATCTTGCTGCGCACGAGGTCGTTGGTGGCCGCACGGCCCCATTCGCCGGCGGCGCTGTCACCGCGGGCCAGGACCTCGAGGTTGTCGTCCAGCGCGCCCATCCACGGCCCCATCTTCTCTTCCTCGTTGCCGGGCAGGAAGCCGATGTCCTCGCCGACCGGCACGGTCACGCGGGTCACGATGATCTCGGAGTAGCGGCGGTCGTCGAGCACCTGCGCCAGGCCCGAGGCCAGCGTCATCAGCGTCTTGCCGGTGCCGGCGGTGCCGGTCAGCGTGATGAAGTCGCAGTCCGGATCCATCAGCAGGTTGAGCGCGAAGTTCTGCTCACGGTTGCGGGCCGACACGCCCCAGACCGCATGCTTGGCGTGGGTGTAGTCCTTCAGCGTCTTCAGCACGGCGGTCTTGCCGGTGATCTCGGTGACCTTGGCATACAGCGCAGCGTTGCCGGGGGTCTCGAGGTAGACGAACTGGTTGACCATCAGCACCGGCACCAGCGGTCCGCTGATGCGGTAGTAGGTCGAGCCGCCCTGCTGCCAGCTCTCCATGGTCTTGCCGTGGCGCTCCCAGAAGTCGGACGGCAGCGGCATCACGCCGGTGTAGAGCAGGTCGCCGTCTTCCAGCGTCTTGTCGTTGAAGTAGTCCTCGGCGGGCAGGCCCAGCGCGCGGGCCTTGATGCGCATGTTGATGTCCTTGGACACCAGCACGACCTCGCGCTCGGGCATGGCCCCGCGCAGGCTCTGCACCACGCCCAGGATCTGGTTGTCGGCCTTGCCCTGCGGCAGGCCGTCGGGCAGCTTGATGTCCAGGAAGGTGGTCTGGAAGTAGAGCTTGCCGCCGGCCTCGCGGTGGCCGGTCTTGGCCAGGGCGATGCCGTCGGCGGCGTCGAGCTTGCCGTTCTCGTCCAGGCTGGCGGCCAGCGCGTCGAGCTCTCGGCTGACCTGGCGCACGTTGCGCGAGACCTCGCTCATGCCCTTCTTGTGGCCGTCGAGTTCCTCGAGCGTGATCATCGGCAGGTAGATGTCGTGCTCCTCGAAGCGGAAGATCGACATCGGGTCGTGCATCAGCACGTTGGTGTCGAGCACGAACAGCTTGGCCGGACCGGTCGAGCGCGGCTTGCGGGCGCGGGTCGAACCGGCGCTGGCAGCACTGCGGGACGTCGGCGAGGCACCCTGGCCGGCGCGCGTGGCGACCGGTGCCGGAGCGGGCAGGGCGGGCGGCTGGACCACGGCCGGCGAAGCGGCCTTGGCGGGCTGCGCGGCGGCGGTCTTGGCGGGGGTTGTCGCGGCCTTGACCGACTTGGCGCGGGGCGCCTTGGCCGGCGCGGCGACGGCCGTCGCCTCGGTCGGCGCAGCCGCCAGGGCGGCTTCGGGGGCCTTCAGTTCCAGGACGGCGCCGGTGCCGGCGCTGGCGGTGAGGCTGTCGGCCCCATCGGACCGGCTGGCCGATGCCGTGCGACGGCTGCTGCGGGGCGCGGACTGCGCGTCGTACTGGCTGGGGTCGAGGACAGCGCCGCGTTTGGCGGGAGGTTGAGGCAGAGGCATCGAGTTCAGGCTTCGCGGGCTGAGGACAGAACGCGCCGGTTGGCGGGGACGGGAACCGGCGCGACAACAAAAAAGCCGCGCAGCAAGCTGGGCGGCTTTGTCATGGGGTGCGATCTGGTCGTCGCAGGCATGAGCCCATTATGCATGGGCAAAACTGCGGTGAACGTGGCCCCGGTGCGAAGGGTGAGACTGCTGCAGCACCCGTCCGAACCGTGACGCGGAAGCACCTGGCGGGTGCCCCGGACCGCCACCACGCGCCCGGTCAGGCGGTGGTGATGTTGAGTTCGCGCACGGCCTTGAGGACTTCCTCGACATGGCCGGCGACCTTGATGCCGCGCCATTCGGCACGCAGCACGCCTTCAGCGTCGATCAGGAAGGTCGAGCGCTCGATGCCCTTGACCTTCTTGCCATACATGATCTTGTTCTTGACCACGCCGAACATGTGGCAGAGCTTCTCTTCGGTGTCGGCGATCAACTCGAAGGGCAGTTCAAGGTTCTGCTTGAACTTGTCGTGCGAGGCCATGTTGTCGCGCGACACGCCGAAGACCACCGCACCGGCGTCCTTGAACTCCTGGTGCTGGTCCCGGAACTGCATCGCTTCGGTGGTACAACCCGGCGTGTTGTCCTTCGGGTAGAAGTACAGCACCACGGCCTTGCCCAGGAAGGCTTGCGACGTGAACTTGACGCCTCCCGTGGCGTTGGCGTCGATGTCCGGCAGGGCTTTGTTGAGAGCAGGCGTCATGCAGCGTTCTATCTGGAATAGCACTCGGTCGAGTGCAATCCCGTCATTATAAAACGCTGGAACCGTCCGGGCCCCGTTCGCGGGTCATGGCACCGCCTGATCGGGTGCTGACAGGAGGCTTTCGACGCGCGGGATGCCCGTGGTGATCGGCTCAATCCAGCAAAAGCACCGCGACGGCGCGACGGCCTTCGCCGATCAGGATGTTGTAGGTGCGGCAGGCCGCAGCCGTGTCCATGCTCTCGACGCCGATGCCGCGCGTCAGCAGCGGGTGGCTCAGGCGCGGCGACACGAACTGGTGCCGGGCGCCGGTACCGACGATCACGACCTCGGGCTGCAAGGCCAGCAGCGACTCGAACTGGCCGACCGTCAGGTCCTCGACCCTGGCGCAGGGCCAGGCGGTGATCTCGCCCTGCCAGGGAACCCTGACGCTGGTGGTCCAGACCTGCTGGTTGACGGTCACCTGGGTCGAGGTGCTGGCCTGGATCGCGTTGACGCCGTCGAGGCGTTCGGGTTGGAACTTCACGGTGCGGAGATGACCAGGAGCGCCCTTGGGCTGGGGCTAAAATTCTATGCTTTGTGCCTCAGGCAGCGCTCGGAAGGGTCCGTGGTTGCCGGTTGCGGCCGCCCATCAGGAGACCTCGTGCTCAAGCCCGTCGCCAAGTCCAGCAAGCTCGCCAACGTGTGCTACGACATCCGTGGCCCGGTGCTGGAGAAGGCCCGCCAGATGGAGGAAGAAGGCCACAAGATCATCAAGCTCAACATCGGCAACCTCGCCGTGTTCGGGCTGGAGCCGCCCGACGAGATCGTGCAGGACATGATCCGCAACATGCCGCATTCGGCCGGCTACACCGACAGCAAGGGCCTGTTCGCGCCACGCAAGTCGGTGGTGCACTACACGCAGGAGAAGGGCGTCAAGGGCGTGACGGTGGACGACGTCTACCTCGGCAACGGCGCCTCCGAGCTGATCGCGATGAGCATGAACGCGCTGCTCGACGACGGCGACGAGGTGCTGATCCCCTCGCCCGACTACCCGCTCTACACCGCTGTCGTGGCGCTGTCCGGTGGCCGCCCGGTGCACTACCAGTGCGACGAGCAGAGCGAGTGGTACCCGGACATCGGCGACATCAAGGCCAAGATCACGCCGCGCACCAAGGCGATCGTGGTGATCAACCCGAACAACCCGACGGGCGCGCTCTACCCGGACAGCCTGCTGCTGGAGCTGATCGAGGTGGCGCGCGAGCACCAGCTCATCATCTTTGCCGACGAGATCTACGACAAGACGCTCTACGACGGCCACACCCACACCAGCATTGCCTCGTTGTGCGACGACGTGCTGACGCTGACCTTCAACGGCCTGAGCAAGAACTACCGCTCCTGCGGCTACCGGGCCGGCTGGATGGTCGTCTCGGGCGACAAGCGCCATGCCCGCGACTACATCGAGGGCCTGACCATGCTGGCCTCCATGCGCCTGTGCGCCAACACGCCCGGCCAGCTGGCGATCCAGACGGCGCTGGGCGGCTACCAGAGCATCAAGGACCTGGTCGCGCCGACCGGCCGGCTGTGCCGCCAGCGTGACCTCGCGCACAAGCTGTTGACCGACATCCCCGGCGTCAGCTGCGTCAAGCCCAAGGGCGCGCTCTACATGTTCCCGCGGCTCGACCCGAAGCTCTACCCGATCTCGGACGACCAGGCCTTCGCCTACGAATTGCTGGCCGAGGAGAAGGTCCTGATCGTGCAGGGCACCGGCTTCAACTGGCCGACGCCGGACCACTTCCGGCTCGTGTTCCTGCCGAACTCGGACGACCTGACCGATGCGGTCACGCGCATCGCCCGCTTCCTCGACGGCTTCCGTCGCCGCCACGGCCGCTGAGCGCGTGCCGGGCCTGGGCGGTGCCGCTCGCAAGCGGCACGCCTCGCCATCCTTCCTGCCTCTGTCCTAGAACCTGGCGCTCTGCGTCTCGCTGTCATGAAACCCATCAAAGTCGGCCTGCTCGGCATCGGTACCGTCGGTAGCGGCGTCTTCGAGGTGCTGCGTCGCAACCAAGAAGAGATCAAGCGTCGCGCCGGTCGCGGCATCGAGCTGGTGATGGTCTCGCGCCGTGACCTAGCCAAGGCCCGCGAGATCGTCGGCGACCATGCGCAGGTCGTCGCCGACCCGCGCGACATCATCCGCAACCCCGAGATCGACATCGTCGTCGAGCTGATCGGCGGCTACACGCTGGCGCGCGAGCTGGTGCTCGAGGCCATCGCCGCCGGCAAGCACGTCGTCACCGCCAACAAGGCGCTGCTGGCGGTGCACGGCACCGAGATCTTCGCGGCCGCCCGCGACAGGGGCGTGATGGTGGCCTTCGAGGCCGCCGTGGCCGGTGGCATCCCGATCATCAAGGCCCTGCGCGAGGGCCTGACCGCCAACCAGATCCAGTGGGTCGCCGGCATCATCAACGGCACCACCAACTTCATCCTCAGCGAGATGCGCGACAAGGGCCTCGACTTCGAGGTGGTCCTGAAGGAAGCGCAGCGGCTGGGCTATGCCGAGGCCGATCCGACCTTCGACATCGAGGGCGTGGATGCGGCCCACAAGGCCACCCTGATGAGCGCGCTGGCCTTTGGCATCCCGGTCCAGTTCGATCGGGCCCACGTCGAGGGCATCACGAAGCTGCAGGCCGCCGACATCCGCTATGCCGAACAGCTCGGCTACCGCATCAAGCTGCTGGGCATCGCGCGCCGCCAGGCCGCCGGCATCGAGTTGCGCGTGCACCCGACGCTGGTGCCCAGCAAGCGCCTGATCGCCAACGTCGAAGGCGCGATGAACGCGGTGATGGTGCAGGGCGATGCGGTGGGCACGACGCTCTACTACGGCAAGGGCGCCGGCAGCGAGCCGACCGCCAGCGCGGTCATTGCCGACCTGGTCGACATCACCCGCCTGCACACCGCCGACCCGGAACAGCGCGTGCCGCACCTGGCCTTCCAGCCCGACGAGCTGCATGCCACGCCCATCGTCGCGATCGACCAGGTCGTGACCTCCTTCTATCTGCGCCTGCAGGTGGCCGACCAGAAGGGCGTGCTGGCCGCCATCACGCGCATCCTGGCCGAGTCGGACATCTCGATCGACGCGGTGCTGCAGCGCGAGTCGGCCGAGGGCGAGAACTCCACCGACGTCATCATCCTGACGCACGAGACCGTCGAGGGCCGCATGCGCGCGGCGCTGGTCCAGATGCAGGCCCTGCCGACGGTGCTCGCGCCGATCGTCAGCCTGCGCAAGGAAGAACTCGCCTGAGGCCGACCATGAAGTACATCAGCACCCGCGGCGACCAGACCCTGCGCGGCTTCTCCGAGATCCTGCTGGAAGGCCTGGCGCCCGACGGCGGCCTCTACCTGCCGGTCCGCTATCCGCACGTCGATGCGGCCATGCTGGCGGCCTGGCGCGGCCTGTCCTATGCCGACCTGGCCTTCGAGATCCTGTCGCTCTACATCGACGACATCCCGGCCGAGGACCTGCGCATGCTGGTGCGCAAGACCTACACCGCCGAGGTGTTCGGCAGCGCCGCCATCGTGCCGCTCAAGCCGCTGGAACCCGGCCTGGCGCTGGAAGCCCTGTCCAACGGCCCGACGCTGGCCTTCAAGGACATGGCCATGCAGCTGCTGGGCAACCTGTTCGAGTACGAACTGGACCGGCGCGGCGAGAGCCTCAACATCCTCGGCGCGACCTCGGGCGACACCGGCAGCGCGGCCGAGCACGCCATGCGCGGCAAGCGCGGCGTCAACGTCTTCATGCTCAGCCCGCATGGCCGCATGAGCCCGTTCCAGCAGGCCCAGATGTTCAGCCTTCAGGACGCCAACATCCACAACCTCGCGGTCGAGGGCGTGTTCGACGACTGCCAGGACATCGTCAAGGCGGTCTCCAACGACCTGGCCTTCAAGCGCCGCTACCGCATCGGCACGGTCAACTCGATCAACTGGGCCCGGCTGCTGGCCCAGGTCGTCTACTACTTTGCGGGCTACTTCCAGGCCACCACGACGAACGACGAGCGCGTCAGCTTCACCGTGCCGAGCGGCAACTTCGGCAATGTCTGCGCCGGCCACGTCGCCCGCATGATGGGCCTGCCGATCGCGCAGCTGGTGGTGGCGACCAACGAGAACAACGTGCTGGAAGAGTTCTTCCGCACCGGCACCTACCGGGTTCGCGGCAGTGCCGAGACCTGGGAGACCTCCAGCCCGTCGATGGACATCTCCAAGGCCAGCAACTTCGAGCGCTTCGTGTTCGACCTGCTGGGCCGCGACGGTGCGCGCACGCAGTCGCTGTTCGGCGCGGCCCTGTCGCGCGACGGGGCCTTCACGCTGTCGGCCGACGAGTTCGCTCGGGTGGCGGGCTACGGCTTCGTGGCCGGGCGCAGCACCCACGCCGACCGGCTGGCGACGATCCAGGCGACCTGGCAGGCCCACGGCGTGCTGGTCGACACCCACACGGCCGATGGCCTGAAGGTGGCGCGCGAGCACCGCCAGGACGGCATCCCGATGATCGTGCTGGAGACCGCGCTGCCGGCCAAGTTCGAGGCCACGATCACCGAGGCGCTCGGCGATGCGGTGCATGCGCCGCGTCCGGCCCATCTGGCCGACCTGGAATCTCGCCCGAAGCGCTTCCAGGTCGTGCCGGCCGACACCGCCACGGTGCAGCGCTACATCGAGGCTCACGTCATCCTGTGAAGCAGACGGCACGGGTCGCGGCCCGTGCCGCGGTCCACCTCACGGCCATCCTTCCCGAACCGGATCCCGCCCCATGCGCGTCGTCGGTCTCTGCGGTCCTTCCGGCTCGGGCAAGACGACCCTGGCCGAAGGACTGATCGCCGCCTTCAAGGCCCGTGGCCTGCGGGTCTCGGTGGTCAAGCATGCGCACAAGCGCTTCGACATCGACCTGCCGGGCAAGGACAGCTGGCGGCATCGCCAGGCCGGCGCCTTCGAGGTCGTCATCGCCAACGACCACCGGCTGGCCAAGGTGCGCGAGTTCGAGTCGCCCGAGGCGCTGGACGTGCACCAGATGCTGGCCGAGCTGATCGACCTGGGACCGGCGCACTGGGTGCTGGTCGAAGGCTTCAAGCACGCCAGCCTGCACAAGATCGAGGTCTGGCGCGGCGGTTCGGACGGGCTGCCGCTCTATGCACGGGGCGACGCGCACGTCATCGCCGTGGCCGCCAAGGCCGGCGAGCCGCTGCCGGTGCCAACCGGGCTGCCGGTGCTGGATCTGGACCGGCCCGAGCAGATCGTCGACCACCTGTTGCAAGATCCGCGACGCCATGACTACGAGCCTGCCCCGCATGTCGACTGAACCTGCCCGCCGCCCCGCCGCGCCGCTGCTGCCGCTCGACGAGGCCCTTGCTCGGCTGCTCACCACCGTGCAGCCGCTGCCGGCCTCGCGGCGCGAGACCGTGTCGACCTTTGCCGCCCGCGGCCGCGTGCTGGCCGAGGACGTGCGTTCGCTGCTGGACGTGCCGCCAGCCGACAACACCTCGATGGACGGCTACGCCCTGCGCGTGGCCGACCTGTCCGACGACGTGTCCCGGCTGCGCATCGGCCAGCGCATCCCCGCCGGCGTGGTCGGCCAGCCGCTGCAGCCGGGCACGGCCGCGCGGGTCTTCACCGGCGCGCAGATCCCGGCCGGGGCCGACGCGGTCGTGATGCAGGAACAGACCCGCCATGAGCCGGCCGACGACGGCAGCCTCGGCCACGTCGTCATCCTGGCCCGGCCTGGGGCCGGCCAGTGGATCCGCCGCCAGGGCGAGGACGTGCGCACGGGCAGCACCGTGCTGCAGGCCGGTGCGCGCCTGAACGCGGCGGCGCTGGGGCTGGCGGCGTCGGTCGGCGCTGCGCGGCTGGCGGTGGCACCGCGTCCGCGCGTCGCGCTGTTCTCGACCGGCGACGAACTGGTCATGCCCGGCGAGCCGCTGCGCCCTGGCGCGATCTACAACTCCAACCGCTACACGCTGAGGGCGCTGCTGGAAGGGATGGGCTGCGAGGTCACCGACCTGGGCATCGTCCCGGATCGGCTGGCCGACACCCGTGCGGCGCTGCGCGAGGCGGCCCAGTCGCATGACCTGATCCTGACCTCGGGCGGCGTCTCGGTCGGCGAGGAAGACCACATCAAGCCGGCCGTCGAGGCCGAAGGCCGTCTGCACCTGTGGCAGATCGCGATGAAGCCGGGCAAGCCGCTGGCCTTCGGCAGCGTGCGACGGGCCGTCGATGCGCCCGATGCCGACCGCCACCTGGGCGCGTGGTTCATCGGCCTGCCGGGCAACCCGGTCTCCAGCTTCGTGACCTGCCTGCTGATGGTCCGGCCGGTGATCCTGCGCCTGCAGGGCGCGACCGCGCTGGCCCCCAAGGCGTTTCCGCTGCGGGCCGACTTCGACTGGCCGCGTGCCGACCCGCGGCGCGAGTTCCTGCGCGCGCGCCTGAACGAGCGCGGCGGCCTGGACCTGTTCCCGAACCAGAGCTCCGGCGTGCTGACCTCGGCCGGGTGGGCCGACGGCCTGGTCGACAACCCGGGCGGCCAGACCATCGCGCGTGGCGACACCGTGCGCTTCATCCCGTTCACCGAATGAGCCATCCCCGCATGAAGATCCAGCTGCGCTATTTCGCCGCCCTGCGCGAAGCCCTCGGGCCGGGCGAGACGCTCGAACTGGCCGCGCCCGCGACGGTCGCCCAGGTCCGGGACCTGCTGATCGCCCGGGGCGGTGCCCATGCCAGCGCGCTGGCCCGTGGCCGCGCCGTGCGCGCCGCGCTCGACCAGGCCATGGTGACCGAGGCCGTCGAGCTGTCCGACGGTGTCGAGCTGGCCTTCTTCCCGCCCGTGACCGGCGGCTGATCCGGCCGCCTCGCCCGCACCCATCCGGAGCCCGACATGGCCAGCACCCCGCGCGTCACGATCCAGACCGCCGACTTCGACCTCGGCGCCGAGGTGGCTGCGCTGCGCGCCGGGGACGGCGGCGTCGGCGCGGTCACGAGCTTCGTCGGCACGGTGCGCGACCGCGACGACGGCGCCGGCATCCACGGCATCTCGACCATGGAGCTGGAGCACTACCCCGGCATGACCGAACGCGCCATCGAGGCCATGATCGACGAGGCCCTGCGCCGCTTCGACATCCGCGCCGCGCGTGTCATCCACCGCGTCGGCCTGCTTCAAGCGCTCGACCAGATCGTCCTGGTGGCCGTCAGCTCGGCGCACCGGGGCCAGTCCTTCCAGGCCTGCGAGTTCCTGATGGACTACCTCAAGTCCGAGGCACCGTTCTGGAAGAAGGAAACCACGCCCGAGGGCGCGCGCTGGGTCGACGCCCGCGTCAGCGACGACGCGGCGGCGCGCCGCTGGGGCCTGAAGACGTCGAACGCCGAGGCCGGCGCGGCATCCGGTGCGGCCACGCTGCCGGGTCTGCCTTCGTGAGCGGACCGGGCCTGCTGGAAGCCGCCGCCGTGGCCGGCGGCGCCGCCTTCGGCGCGCTGGCGCGCTGGCAGGTCGGCGTCGTCTTCAACCCGGTCTTCAAGGGCTTTCCGCTCGGCACCTGGCTGGTCAACGTGGTCGGCGGCCTGCTGATCGGCGTGACCCTGGTGGGGCTGCAGCGCTGGCCCGATCCGCTGCTGCGGCTGCTGCTGGTCACCGGCGTGCTGGGCGGCTTCACGACCTTCTCGTCGTTCTCGGCGGAGTCGCTCGCGCTGCTGCAGGCCGGCCGCCACGGCTGGGCGCTGGCGCACACGCTGGCGCATGTGCTGGCTTCGCTGGCGGCGGCGGCGGCCGGTGTCGCGCTGGCCCGCGCGATCTGGCCGTCGGCCTGAAGTTCCGCGCGGCGCGGCCGTCGGCCGTCCCGGCTTGATGCAGCGCAAACGCGGCGCAAACGCAGTGCAAACGCGGCGCATCGCACCGCTCGATGGCGGCGGCCAGGCTTGAAATGATCCGGGCTCGCCTCATGTCCTGCAGCAATCGGAGGACATCCCCATGCGTCTCGACAAGCTCACCACCGCTTTCCAGCAATCGCTCGCCGACGCCCAGAGCCTGGCCGTCGCCCGCGACAACCCCTACATCGAACCCGCCCACCTGCTGGCCGCCATGCTGGCCCAGCCGGATGGCCCGCGTGCGCTGCTCGAACGCGCCGGTGCCGACGTGGCCGCGCTCAAGACCGCGATGGACACCCTCGTCAAGGGCTACCCGAGCGTGCAGGGCGGCGGCCCGATCCAGCCCGGCCGCGACCTGATGCAGCTGCTGCAGGCGACCGAGAAGGAAGCCGGCCAGCGCGGCGACCCCTTCATCGCCAGCGAGATGTTCCTGCTCGCGCTGGCCGATGCCCGCAACGACATCGGCGGCGTGGTGCGCGGTCATGGCCTCTCGCGCAAGTCGCTCGAAGCCGCGATCGACGCGGTGCGCGGCGGCCAGAAGGTCGATTCGGCCGAGGCCGAAGGCCAGCGCGAGGCACTCAAGAAGTACACGCTGGACCTGACCGAGCGGGCCCGCCTGGGCAAGCTCGACCCGGTCATCGGCCGCGACGACGAGATCCGTCGCGCCATCCAGGTGCTGCAGCGGCGCAGCAAGAACAACCCGGTGCTGATCGGCGAGCCGGGCGTGGGCAAGACCGCGATCGTCGAGGGCCTGGCCCAGCGCATCGTCAACGGCGAAGTGCCCGAGTCGCTGAAGAACAAGCGCGTGCTGGTGCTGGACATGGCCGGCCTGCTGGCGGGCGCCAAGTTCCGCGGCGAGTTCGAGGAGCGCCTGAAGTCGGTGCTCAAGGAAGTCGCCCAGGACGAGGGCCGCATCATCCTGTTCATCGACGAGCTGCACACCATGGTCGGTGCGGGCAAGGCCGAAGGCGCGATCGACGCCGGCAACATGCTCAAGCCGGCGCTCGCACGCGGCGAGCTGCACTGCATCGGCGCGACCACGCTGGACGAGTACCGCAAGTACGTCGAGAAGGACGCTGCGCTCGAACGCCGCTTCCAGAAGGTGCTGGTCGACGAGCCCAGCGTCGAGGCGACGGTGGCCATCCTGCGCGGCCTGCAGGAAAAGTACGAGGTCCACCACGGCGTGGAGATCACCGATCCGGCGATCGTCGCGGCGGCCGAACTGAGCCACCGCTACATCACCGACCGCTTCCTGCCCGACAAGGCGATCGACCTGATCGACGAGGCCGCGGCCAAGATCAAGATCGAGAAGGACAGCAAGCCCGAGGCGATGGACAAGCTCGACCGCCGGCTGATCCAGCTGAAGATCGAGCGCGAGGCCGTGCGCAAGGAAAAGGACGAGGCCTCGGTGCGGCGCTTCGACCTGATCGAGGACGAGATGCTCAAGCTCCAGCGCGAGCTCAACGACCTCGACGAGATCTGGAAGAGCGAGAAGGCCGCTGCGCTGGGCAGCGAGGACCTGCTGGCCGAGCGTGACCGCATCCGCTCGCAGATCGAGGACCTGACCCGCAAGGGCAATTTTGACCAGGTCGCCGAGCTGCAGTACGGCCGCCTGCCCGAGATCGAGAAGCGCCTGAAGGCGTCGCAGGACGCCGAGACCAGCAAGAAGGGCACCGGCCGGCCGCAGCTGCTGCGCACGATGGTGGGCGCCGAGGAGATTGCCGAGGTGGTCTCCCGCGCCACCGGCATCCCGGTGTCCAAGCTGATGCAGGGTGAACGCGACAAGCTGCTGAAGATGGAAGGCCGCCTGCACGAGCGCGTGGTCGGCCAGCAGGAGGCGATCGTCGCGGTCGCCAACGCGATCCGGCGTTCGCGCGCCGGCCTGTCGGACCCGAACCGGCCGCTCGGCAGCTTCCTCTTCCTGGGCCCGACCGGCGTGGGCAAGACCGAGCTGTGCAAGGCGCTGGCAGGCTTCCTGTTCGACAGCGAGGAGCACATGATCCGCATCGACATGAGCGAGTTCATGGAGAAGCACTCGGTCTCGCGCCTGATCGGCGCGCCGCCCGGCTACGTCGGCTACGACGAGGGCGGCTACCTGACCGAGGCGGTGCGGCGCAAGCCCTACAGCGTGATCCTGCTCGACGAGGTCGAGAAGGCCCACCCGGACGTCTTCAACGTGCTGCTGCAGGTGCTCGACGATGGCCGGCTGACGGATGGCCAGGGCCGCACGGTCGACTTCAAGAACGCCGTGATCGTGATGACCAGCAACCTCGGCTCGCACCTGATCATGCAGATGGCCGGGCAGGACAGCGAGGTCATCCGCGAGGCGGTCTGGGAGGAGGTCAAGCAGCACTTCCGCCCCGAGTTCCTCAACCGGATCGACGAGACGGTGGTCTTCCACGCGCTCGACCAGACCCACATCGAGGCCATCGCGAAGATCCAGCTCAAGGCGCTGGAAGGCCGGCTGGCGAAGATGGAGATGGCGCTGGAGGTCTCGCCCGAGGCGCTGGCCGAACTCGCCAAGGTCGGCTTCGACCCGCTGTTCGGTGCCCGCCCGCTCAAGCGCGCGATCCAGCAGCGCATCGAGAACCCGGTCGCGCGGCTGATCCTCGAAGGCCGCTTCGGGCCGAAGGACGTCGTGCCGGTGAACCTGGCCGCGGACGGCAGCTTCGAGTTCGGGCGCACGGTGCACTGACCGCCGCCCCAAGCCGGGCGGCATCCCCTCGGGGGATCGCCCGGCGTACCCGCTGGGCGAGGGGCCTCAGATCACCGGACTGCGCGGCAGCGCGGCGTCCAGCGCCATCAGCTTCGGACGCAGCTGCGGCCAGTCCGACTGGGTCGGCGTGAACAGGACGTGCATCGCGATGCCGGGCTGGCTGTGCAGCATCCGCAGGCCCTGGGCCTGCAGGCCACCCATCAGCAGCAGTTCGTCGGCTGGACCCTCCAGCCCCAGCTGCTTGCGGTTGCTGGCCGCGGCGGCCAGCAGCAGCGTGCCGCGCCGCGCCAGCTCGGTCGGGCTGGGGTGGACGCCGGCATGGGCGAGCACGCGGCTGGTCGAGACCTCGAACAGGCAGATGTCGCGCACGCCGGGCAGGGCGCTGACCTCGTGCACGAAGCGCTCCAGCGGACGGGGGCGCGGGGTGCCGCTGCGGGTGTCGGGCATGGGCTGGCGGACCTCGCGCGCCGGCGCCAGGTTGTCCAGCAGGGACAGGCCCTGGCCGTCCGGATGCAACTGGGCCTGGATGTGGTTCCAGGTCGCGCTCAGGTAGGCCCAGGCCTCGGCCGGGCGGCTGACCATCGGCGCCAGCCGGGTCTGCACGCCGGCCCCGGCGGTCAGGCCACCGGCGACCGACTTCAGCGCGACCGCGGTGGCCGGTGCCAGCGGCATCAGCTGCAGGTGCGGGCATTCCCATGCCGGGCTGAACAGCAGCTCGCGCAGCGGCTGCAGCTGCTCGGGCACGGCGTGGCTGGGCAGGTCGCCCATCATCACGACCGAGAGCGTGGCCCGGCTCAGCAGCACGCGGGTCAGCGCCGTGCGGGACTGGGTGTCGGTGTCGGCATCGGTGCTGTAGGTGCGCACCACGCCCTGGTTGCTGGTCGGGCAGTCGACGAACTCAAGGCTGGCCAGCGTCGTGCCATAGCCCTGGCGGCGGATCACCAGGCGCTGGACCGGCCGCCCGGCCGCCGCGCCGACGGCGTGCAGCAGGTGGCTGGCCGCGTGGCAGGCGAGGTCGTGCAGGGCGATGTAGGCCGGCTGGAGGTGGTCGAACTGCTGCTGCAGCGCATCGCCGACCTCGCAGGAGACGAACAGCTCACGCGTCTGGTTGCCGACCGCGCGACCGATGTCGGGCCGCTCGCCGAGGTAGTCGCCCGGGTTCGGGGCGATCATGGTGTGGATCTGGCTGTCGGGGCCGGCGTCCGGCAGGTGGCCGAAGGTCGACAGGCCGGAGGGGCGGGTGTCCGGGCCGCTGTCAGCGCGTCGGCGTGGTGGCAGTTCGAGCGGACGGTTCATGCCTGTGCCTCCAGGCCCGGGTGGACCTTGCGCTGGGTACTGCCGCAGGGCGCAAGGCGATCGGAAGGGCCGATCCGCGCTGCTGCATTTGTTTACATTCGGTCATCCTATCATCCGGCCCCCACCGACAGCGACGAACCCAGGCGGACATTCCGGACCGCTCCAGAGGTGTCGCGCAAAAGCCGCTTCATGAGCTCCACCCCCGTTTCCAATGGTCTGCCCGTCGTCATCATCGGCGCCGGGCTGGCCGGCCTGACCGTCGCCCTGCACCTGGCCCAGGAGGGCCTGGACGTGGTCGTGCTGGCCAAGCGCAACCTGGAAGAGTCGGCGACCGCCTGGGCACAGGGCGGCATCGTCGGCGTGCTGGGCGACGACGACAGCGTCGACAGCCACGTGCGCGACACGCAGGAGGCTGGCGCCGGCCTGGTCGACGAGCACACTGCGCGCTTCATCGCCGAGCGCAGCGCCGAGGCCGTCAGCTGGCTGGTCGACCGCGGCGTGCCGTTCTCGCCCGATCCGGAAGGCCCGCTGGGCCTGCACCTGACGCGCGAGGGCGGCCATGCGGTGCGCCGCATCGCCCATGCCGCCGACGCGACCGGGCGGGCGATCCATGAGGCGCTGCTGGCGGAGGTCCGCCAGCACCCGCGCATCTCGCTGCGGGCGCGCTGGATGGCGGTCGACCTGATCACCTCGCGCCACGTGCGCCGCAACGAGGCCCCGCGCTGCTACGGCGTCTATGCGCTGGACATCGACAGCCGCCGGGTCGAGACGCTGCCGGCCGGCGCGGTCGTGCTGGCCAGCGGCGGTGCCGGCAAGGTCTACCGCTACACGACCAACCCCGACACCTCCACCGGCGACGGCATCGCGATGGCCTGGCGGGCCGGCTGCAGGGTCGGCAACATGGAGTTCATTCAGTTCCACCCGACCTGCCTCTACCACCCGCAGGACCGCAGCTTCCTGATCACCGAGGCGCTGCGCGGGGAGGGCGGCCTGCTGCGCCTGCCCGACGGCACGCGCTTCATGCCGCACCACGACGAGCGCGCCGAGCTGGCGCCGCGCGACGTGGTGGCGCGGGCGATCGACTTCGAGATGAAGCGCCACGGCCTGGACCATGTGTGGCTCGATGCCACGCACCTGGGCGAGGCTTTCCTGCTCGAGCATTTCCCGACCATCCACGCGCGCTGCCTCGCGCTGGGCATCGACATCGCGAAGCAGCCGATCCCGGTCGTGCCGGCGGCGCACTACACCTGTGGCGGCGTGGTCACCGACCTGCACGGCCGCACCGACCTGCCGGGCCTCTACGCGGTCGGCGAGACGACCTACACCGGCCTGCACGGTGCCAACCGGCTGGCCAGCAATTCGCTGCTGGAATGCGTGGTGCTGGGGCGGACCTGCGCCGAGTCCATCCTGGCCCGGCCGGACGAGCCGCGGCCGACGCTGCCGGCCTGGGACGAGAGCAAGGTCGAGGATGCCGACGAGCAGGTCGTCATCTCGCACAACTGGGACGAGCTGCGCCTGCTGATGTGGAACTACGTCGGCATCGTGCGGACCACCCGCCGGCTGGAGCGGGCGCTGCACCGCATCGAGTTCCTGCGCAGCGAGATCGACGACTACTACAAGAACTTCCGCGTCAACCGCGACCTGCTGGAGCTGCGCAACCTGGTCGACTGCGCCGAGCTGATCGTGCGCTCGGCGCTGATGCGCCACGAGAGCCGCGGGCTGCATTTCAGCCGCGACTTTCCGGACACGCTGCCGGTGAGCTTCCCGACCATCCTGGTGCGCGAGGCGCGACGCCGCTCGATCGACGCCGGTTGAGCCAGCGCTCCGTCGTCAGCGACGGGCGCGCATGGCGATGCGGGCCTGCACGAACTCGAAGGCGAAGCTGACCGCGTCGCTGATGGTCTGTTCCATCGACAGGCGTTCCTTCTCGGTCAGGTAGAAGGCCAGGTCGACGGTGTGGCGGATGTAGCGCGCGCCGAGCCGGTTGAGCGCCACGCAGGCCACATCGGGCAGCTGCTCCTCGCTCAGGTAGGGGTAGTTCGGCGCCATGCGGGCGACGGCGTCGAATACCGGTCGTTCGTAGTGGTTGTGCACGGAGCTGAAGTCGGGCGTCATGGCAGGCGGTTCCGCAGAGGTCTGTCTGTCGGCCTTATCGGCGGCGTGGCGCCGGACTTGAACAAACCCGCAAGCCGCGCCGCTCGACCGTGACGGCCTGCTCAGGCCGCGCCCATGCCCGTGGCCATCGGCTGCGCGATCGCTGCCGCTGGCTGGGCCGCGACGAAGTCCAGCATGCGGCGGATGCAGCCCTCGGCCCGGCTGCGGATCGGCTCGTCAACCAGGATCTCGCCCTGGCCCTGCGCCAGGCAGTCGATCACGCCCTGCAGCGCGTTCATCGCCATCCAGGGGCAGTGCGCGCAGCTCTTGCACGTTGCGCCGTTGCCGGCGGTCGGGGCCTCGATCAGCACCTTGCCCGGCGCGGCCTGGCGCATGCGGTGGAACATGCCGTTGTCGGTCGCGACGATGAACTCGCGCGCGTCCAGCTCGATCACCGCCTTGAGCAGCTGGGCGGTCGAGCCGACCACGTCGGCCTGTTCGACCACCTGCTGGGGCGACTCCGGGTGGACCAGGATCTTCGCCTTCGGGTGCTCGCGCCTCAGAAGCTCCAGCTCCAGGCCCTTGAACTCGTCGTGCACGATGCAGGCGCCGTTCCACATCAGCATGTCGGCGCCGGTCTCGCGCTGGATGTAGCCACCGAGGTGGCGGTCCGGTGCCCACAGGATCTTGCGGCCCTGGGCATGCAGGTGGCGCACGATCGGCAGCGCGCAGCTGCTGGTGACCATCCAGTCGGCACGTGCCTTCACCGCCGCGCTGGTGTTGGCGTAGACCACCACGGTGCGGTCCGGATGGGCGTCGCAGAAGGCGTTGAAGGCATCCGAAGGACAGCCCAGGTCGAGCGAGCAGGTCGCGTCCAGGTCGGGCATCAGCACCCGCTTGGCCGGTGACAGGATCTTGGCGCTCTCGCCCATGAAGCGCACGCCGGCGACGACCAGTGTCTGCGCCGAATGGTCGCGGCCGAAGCGGGCCATCTCCAGCGAGTCGGACACGCAGCCACCCGTCTCGACCGCCAGGTCCTGCAGGTCGCCGTCGACGTAGTAGTGCGCGACCAGCACCGCGCCGCGGGCTCGCAGCAGCTCGGCCGCGCGCGCCTTCAGTTCGCGACGCTGGACCGGCGTCAGCGGGGCCGGGACCTTGGCCCAGGCATGCGCCGTGCAAGTGGCGCCGCTGGCGTCCTGCTGGTCGTAGTCGTACTGGGCGGTGGCGGAAGCGGGGGAGGCGGTGGTCATGGCGGGGGCAGACGACGGAAGGCGGCGGCAAGCGGCGGGGCGGGCTCGGGTGGAACGGGTTCGACAGGCTGGCGAACCCGACCGGGCCGGCATGCTAGCCCAGCAGGCGGGCCGGTTCAGGCCAGGGCGTTTCGGGCCACGGTGGCCATCCAGCGCAGTTCGGCCGCATCGGTGGCGGCCGGGTCAGACAGCGCCAGCAGGGCCAGATCGCGGCCGTCGTCGGGCAGGCGCAGCAGCAGGTGCTGGCGGCTGGCATGGGTCCAGCTGAGGGCATCGGGCGTTGCCACGGGCTGGGCCGGGTCCTGGCGCCAGCCCCGGGCGACGCGGCCGGTCTCGGCCGCTCCGTCGGCCAGCCAGGCGGTGTCGCCCTGCTGGGTCAGCACGGCCGCATCGGCCAGACGCAGCACGGCGCAGGCGCGCACGCCGGGCACGCCGATCAGCTGCCTGCAGGCGGCCTCGTGCAGGCGGTCGGGCGGGCCCAGCGGGGGCAAGGTGGCGGGTGCGGATGTCGGGGCGGAAGTTGGTGAGGATGTCTGGGCGGACGTCTGGGCGGACGTCTGGGCGGATGTTTGCGCGGAAGGTGCGCAGGCCGCCAGCGACACGACCGCCGCGCTGGCCGGTCCGGCCTGGCTCGTCTCGCGGGCGAGGGCCGGGCCGAGCGCACGCTGGAGGGCCGGGCGGTGGGGTTTTGAACGGGACACGCGGGACTCCATGTCGGGACCGGTGTGCGCACCGGCCGGGTTCATCGGATTCAGGGGGATGGCCACCGGGGCACGGACGGCCGGGCGCGTCGGCTCGGCCACCGCGACCGCGCCGACCGGTTCCAGCAGGACCCGCCGCAGCAGGTCCAGGCTCCAGTGGCTGCGACCGGCGCGTGGCCAGTCGAAGGCCTGCGCCCGCACGCCACCCGGCCAGGCGTGGCGTCGCAGGCGTGCGGCGCGGGTCGGATGCTCGACCGGTACGGCGACCTGCCAGGCCGGCCCTTGCCAGCCGTCTTCGGGCAGCGCGTTCTCGAGCACCTGCTGCCATTCATGGTCGGTGGTGCCGCCGGCCATCACGACCAGGCGGTCGGCCTGCCGCATCAGCGACAGCGCCAGCTTCATCGACGGCGTGTGGTGCGGCAGGGTCCGCAGCAGCAGCACGCTGGTGGGCCGGCCGTCGACGCGCAGCTCGGCGTGTTCGGCATGCAGCAGCGGTGCAAGCTGGCCTTCACGGCGCAGCGACAGGTCGGTCAGCAGGCCGCTGCCGGCCTCGGCCAGGTCGACCATCGACAGCGCCGGCCAGCTTCGCGAGGCATCCCAGATCACGACCCAGGCATGTTCGGCGGCCGGCGCGGTGCCGAACACGCGGGCCAGCGGTGGTGCGTCCGGCGCTTGTTCGGTGGTGCGCAGCTCGCGCCGCAGCAGCCGCACGCGGGCGGGCTGCGAACTTCGGGCGTCGGGATCGTCTGGTGTGGCGGACATCGCCGGCCTCGGATCGGCGCCGTTCAAGGCGGGACGGTCGAGTTTCAGTTCAGGACCTGCTGCGCTTCCATGATCCGGAAGCGCGTCATGGCCAGGTTGCTGCGCAGCTTGTCGAGCACGGCCAGGATGAAGTAGTCCGGGTGCGCCTGCAGCGTGCGCAGGATGTGGTAGCGACTGCCGGCCGTCACCAGCACCTCGTCGACCGGGTCGTTGACCCGCGCATGGCCCATCTGGCGCAGCGTGCGGCGGTGCACCCGCAGCACCTCGCTGGCGGCCACGGCGGCACGGTCGATGTCCGGGCCGCGGCCTTCGCTGGCCACGACCTGGCCGGTGTTGACGTCGACCAGCGCCGCGAAGATCAGGCCATCCAGCAGCATCAGCTCGTGCAGGATGCTGGCCGCGCGCTGGCCGTCGGGCGCGCGCCGCGAGGCGTCGCCGGCACCGCCCGCATCCGCACCGCCGGTGCTCGGGTAGGCCGAGGCGGCCGACGGATAGGCCGGCGTCGCCACCAGCACCGTGGTCGTGTTGTTGGTGTGGACGCTCTCGTTGTGCGGCGCCGGGCTCAGGGCCGGTGGATAGGTTGGCGCGAAAGCCGAGGCCAGCCCGAAGCCGCTCGGCCCAGCATCGGCGCGTGCGCCGGCCGGGCTGGCCGTCGGGCCCGAGGCATGCCGGGCACCGGCCCCGGAACCGTTCCCGTTGCCGCCGGCGGCCGGCTGACCGCTCTTGAGCTGGTTCCAGTGCGCCAGCAGCTTGTTCCAGACCGCGCTGGCGCTGGTCAGCGGCTCGGCCAGCGTGTGGACCTGCATGCCGGCCGGCCAGCCCATCGCCTCGATCTTGTTGGCGATCCAGGCCGCGCCCACCGGCAGCAGGAACAGCAGGTTGGGGCAGTGCCAGGTGTCGCTGGCGATCGCCGTGCGCAGCTGCGACAGCATCTCGTCGATCGCCGACGGCGGCAGCGGGCCGACGATGACGGCGGTCAGGTCCGAACGTTCCATCAGCGCGAAAGGCACCGCCGTCACGTCGGCGCCCTGGCCGCGCACGTCGGCGTGGTAGACCTTGAGCGTGTCGCCGGCGCGGCGCGGCAGGGTCGTGCGCTCGATCATGGCCAGCGTGCTGAGCGTGGTCTGGTCGCGCAGGTGCAGGCGTTCGACCGGCTGGCCGCTGGCATCGGCCAGCGCCTTGATGACGGCCGCCGCCCACATCTGGGCCGGGTCGTGCAGGCTGATGATGCGCTGGTCGCTGCCGTGTTCTTCCCGGGTGCCGGCGAAGTGCGCCCGCATCGCCTGGGCGGGCGAGCCGGTCACGAACAGGTCACGCAGGTTGCGGTCGACGATCTGGCCGCGGTCATCGACCTCGCCGGCGACCGATTCGAGTATCGCGGTGGCGACGAAGTCGGGTTGCGGTTCGCGTCGCTCGGCCGGTTCACGCAGCGGGGCCAAATCTCCAAACAGGCTTTTCAGCATGAATTCCTCGTTCTCGCGGCGACGCTCTCGGCAGGTATCGACATCCGGGGGGCACCGGAACCCTCGGCGAGAGACCCCGGCAGGCCGTACTTTAGTCGCATGGGTTACGCCCGCAAACGTCCGGGCGAAACAGTTGGCAACACCAGGCCACACCAGGCCACACCACGCGGCGGCGGCGCGACGATGGCCCCTGAACGCCGCCCGCCAGGCCCAGCTCCTATCATTCCGGGATGTCCTCGATTGCCTCCGACACCCTGCCGGGCCGTCCCGCCGACGAGCTGCGCCGCGACGCCCGGACCATCGGCCTGGTCGGTCTGGTACACGGCACTTCGCACTTCTTCCACCTGCTGCTGCCGCCCCTGTTCCCGCATTTCATGCGTGAATTCGGCCTGAGTTATTCGCAGCTCGGTTTGCTGGTCACGGTGTTTTTCGTGATATCCGGCATCGGGCAGGCCCTGTCGGGTTTCCTGGTCGACCGCATCGGCGCGCGGCCGGCGTTGTTCGGCGCGCTCGGGTGTTTTGTCGCGGCGGCCCTGCTGGCGGCCAGCGCCGACGGTTATGTCGGTTTGATGATGGCCTCCGCGCTGGCCGGCCTTGGCAACGCGCCCTTCCACCCGGTCGATTTCACGATCCTCAACCGGCGCGTCTCGACGCCGCGCCTGGGCCACGCGTATTCCGTGCATGGCATCAGCGGCAACCTGGGCTGGGCGTTGTCGCCGATCTTCTCGATCGAGCTGTTCGCGCTGACCGGCTCGCTGCGCCTGACCTACGCGGCGGTGGCGGGCGTCGCGCTGCTGGTGCTGGCCATCGTCTGGTGGCGCCGCGACGACCTCGACGACCGCGCCGCGCTGCGCCGCTCGCCGGTACCTACGCCGGGACCCTCGCCGGCATCTTCTCCAGCGTCCTCGCCAGCACCTGCGGCGGTCGCCAGCCCCGCGAAGGCGGCATCCGCGGCATCCGCGGCGACCGCCGGTGGCTCGACCTTTGGCTTCCTGCGCCTGCCGTCGGTCTGGCTGTGCTTCTCCTTCCTCTTCTTCACGACCAGCGCGCTGGCCGCGATCCAGAGCTTCGCCAGCCCCGCCCTGCAGCTGCTGCACGACGTGCCGCTGCGGTGGGCCGCCTGGGTCGTCAGCGCCTACATGGTCTGCGGCGCGCTGGGCATGGTGGCGGGCGGCTTCCTGCTGGCGCGGGCCGAGCGGCTGGAGCCGCTGATCGCCCGCGCGCTGATGCTGGCGGCCACCTTCCTGCTGGTCGCCGCGACGCCCTGGGTGCCGGGCTGGCTGGCGCTCGCGCTGGTCTCGCTGGCGGGCATCGGCACCGGCCTGGCCGGACCGTCGCGCGACATGCTGATCCGCCGGGCCGCACCGCCGGACGCATCGGGCCGGGTCTACGGCATGGTCTATTCCGGCCTGGACCTGGGCTTCTCGGTCGCCGCGCCGATCTTTGGCTGGCTGCTCGACCGTGGCCAGCCGGCCGGCGTGCTGGCCGGGTCGGCCCTGGCGCTCGGGGCGGCGGTGCTGGCCTCGTCGCTGGTCGGGCGACATACCGCACGGACCGCCGCGACGGCTGCCGTCGCGTCTGCCTGAGCGCAAGGCAGGCCCGTTCGAAGCGGGCGACAATTTCAGGATGTCTTCCATGAGCCTTTCCGCCGCGCCTGCGCTGCGCCCGATCCTCCTGTCGGTCCGGGCGCTGCGCAGCCTGTGCCTGATGGTCCTGCTGCTGTGCGGTTTCGCGTCGGTACGCGCCGCCGACTTCATGGAGCCGGACAAGGCCTTCCAGTTGTCGGCCCGCAGCCCGGACGGCGCCCAGGTCGAGGTCCGCTTCGACATCGTCGACGCCTACTACATGTACCGCGAGCGGCTGGCCGTCGTCGCCGCACCCGACGGCGTGGTGCTCGGCACGCCGGTCATCCCGCCGGGCAAGGTCAAGTTCGACGAGACCTTCCAGAAGGACGTCGAGACCTATCGCCACGAGCTGGTCTTCCAGGTGCCGGTGCAGGCCGCGCCGGCCGAATTCAAGCTGGTCGTGACCAGCCAGGGCTGCGCCGACGCCGGCCTGTGCTACCCGCCGCGCGAACAGGTGCTGAAGGTGAAGACCGAAGGCGGCGCGATCCGCTCGGTCGACGTCATGGGCGAGGAGGCCGGCCTGGCCTGGATGCCCGCGGCCGGTCCGGTGCAGGCCATCACCGCCGTGGCGGTCGCGCAGCCCATGGCTGGCAACGACGGCAACAACGGCGACGCCGTCGCGCGCGCCCTGCGCTCGGGCAGCCTGTGGAGCGTCGTCGCGGTGTTCGCGCTGGCCGGCCTGCTGCTGTCCTTCACGCCCTGCGTGCTGCCGATGGTGCCGATCCTGTCGTCGATCATCGTCGGCCATGGCGCAGCGACCTCGCGCAGCCGTGGCCTGATGCTCTCGATCAGCTACGCGCTGGGCATGGCGCTGGTCTACACGCTGTTCGGCGTGCTGGCCGGCCTGGCCGGCGAAGGCCTGGCCGCGACGCTGCAGACGCCTGCCGTGCTGGGCGCCTTTGCCGCACTGCTGGTGCTGCTGTCGCTGTCGATGTTCGGCGCCTACGAGTTGCAGATGCCGGCGTCGCTGCAGACGCGGCTGACGGCCTGGTCGGGTTCCCTGGGCGGCGGCGGTCATCACCTGGGCGTGTTCGTGATGGGTGGCATCTCCGCGCTCATCGTCGGCCCCTGCGTGGCCGCACCGCTGGCCGGGGCGCTGCTCTACATCTCCCAGACCCGCGACGTGCTGGTCGGCGCGGTGGCGCTGTTCGCGCTGGCCTGCGGCATGAGCGTGCCGCTGCTGCTGGTCGGTGCCTCGGCCGGGTCGCTGCTGCCGCGCGCCGGTGCCTGGATGGACGGCGTCAAGCGCTTCTTCGGCGTGACCATGCTGGCGGTGGCGATCTGGATGCTCACGCCGGTCATTCCGACCTGGGTCGCGATGGCCGCCTGGGGCTTGCTGCTGATCGTCTCGGCCGTGCTGCTGGGCTTGCTGGACCGCCTGCCCGAGTCGGCCTCGATGCTGTCGCGCAGCGCCAAGGGCCTGGCGCTGGTGCTGGCGCTGGTGGGCGCGGCGCAGTGGATCGGGCTGCTGTCGGGCGGTCGTTCGGTGCTGCAGCCGCTGGGCCACCTGGCGGGCGGCGCGGCGGGTGCGGGTGCGAGTGCCGCCAGCGAAGGGCCAGCGCGTGCGCCCAACGACGCCAGGCTGATCACCTACCGCCGCGTCAAGACCTCGGCCGAGCTGGACCAGATCCTCCAGACCGCCGGCCAGCCGGTGATGCTGGACTTCTATGCCGACTGGTGCGTGTCCTGCAAGGAGTTCGAGCAGTTCACCTTCCCCGACCCGCAGGTGCAGGCCCGGCTCGCCGGAGCGCTGCTGCTGCAGGCCGACGTGACGGCCAACGATGCGGCCGACCGCGAGCTGCTCAAGCGCTTTTCCCTGTTCGGCCCGCCCGGCATCCTGTTCTTCGACGCACAGGGCCAGGAGCGCAGCGCCGCCCGCGTGATCGGCTACCAGAACGTCCCGCAGTTCCTGAAGAGCCTGGGCGCGGCCGGCCTGTAAGCGGCGCGTCGTGAGGCGCTCATAAGCTGGTCCGGACCTTCCTTTCTTCCTCTTCCTCGACGGCCCGCCGGGCCGCTGCGCCGATGAACAGCCCTGCCTCGCCCCCAGCCACCGTCCCCGCCCCCGTTCCCGCGACCTGCGACCTCTGCGACGTTCACAAGGCCGATCGCAGCGGTGCGTTCCGCGTGCTGCCGCCGGTCTGGCGCAGCTTCGGCGGCCGATCTGCGTTCGCCGGCAGCGTCGTGACCGTGAAGTGCTTCGAGGACAACACCCCCGTCAAGCAGCTGCTCGAAGGCCCCGGCCTTGGTCGCGTGCTGGTGGTCGACGGCGGCGGCTCGCTGCGCCGGGCCCTGGTGGGCGGCAACATCGGCGCGGCGGCGGCCCGCAACGGCTGGGCCGGCGTGGTGGTCGACGGCTGCGTGCGCGACGTCGCCGAGCTGGCCGCCTGCGACCTCGGCATCCTGGCGCTGGCCCCGATGCCGCTGCCGACCGAGCGCCGCGTCGCCGGCGAAGTCGACGTGCCGGTGCAGGTCCAGGGCGTCACCGTGCGACCGGGCGAGTGGCTGTGCGCCGACGCCGATGGTGTCGTCGTGATGACGAAGGCACCAGGCTGACGCGCTTCAGGCTCAAGTTCACGCACGGGCGGCCGACAACAGGAGAAGCCGGCCACCGGATGTCGTGTGGGCCGGACCACACGGGTCGCCCATGCCATTTTCCGTCCTTGCCGATCCCCTGATCGACGCCTCGCAGCTGTCCACGCTGGTGCGTGACATCGGCATTCCGCCGCGGCCTCAGCTGCTCGAACGCCTGCACGACGAGCTGACGCGCGACGAGCCGAGGCTCGACATGCTGGTGCAACTGGCGTCCTACGACGTCGCCATCGCCGCCGCGCTGCTGAAGGTCGCCAACGCGCGCGGGCCGGGCACGCGCTCCGGTGCCGGCACCTTGCGGCGGGCCTTCGAGCAACTGGGCAGCAAGCGCTGCATCTCGATCCTGAGCGCGCTGGTGCTGCGCAAGGTCTTTCCGGTGCAGGGTCCGACCTTCGAGCGCTTCTGGGACGTCGCCCACCGTCGCAGCCTGGCGATGGCCTGGCTGGCCCGCCAGCTCGGCGTCGTCGAGGCCGACCAGGCGCACACCTTCGGGCTGTTCTGCGACGTCGGGATCCCGGTGCTGCTGCAGCGCTTCCTGACCCCGAGCTACCGCGTGACGCTGGCAGAGGCCAACCTGGGCCACAAGCCCTTCACCGAGGTCGAACGGTCACGCCATGCCACCGACCACGCGGCCGTTGGCGCGGCGCTGGCGCAGAGCTGGGGGGTCAGCGACGAGATCGTCGAGGCCGTCGCCTGGCACCACGACTACCGCGTCTTCACCCAGCCGGGCCGCACGCGCGTCGCCCACCTGGTCGCGCTGGCGCTGGTGGCGGACCGCTACATCCAGCGCCGCCAGGGGCGCAACCGCCATGGCGAATGGCAGCGTGGTGGCGCGCAGGCCCTTTTGGCGCTCGGTGCGACCGAGGCCGCGTTCGACATCTGGTGCGACGAACTGGAAAGCCAGCTCGAACTGATGGCCTGAGGCCCGACGCAGGGAGCTGCCTGCGGACCTCCTGGCACCTGCCGAAGCGGCCAGGCATGCAAGCCCGGCCTGGGCCGACCTCAGGCGCGCAGGACGTCCAGCAGGCGGTCCAGGCCGCCGTCCTCGATCGCGACCATCGCCTGCGCGCGCACGGCGGGCTTGGCATGGTGGGCGACCGACAGGCCGGCCACCGACATCATCGGCAGGTCGTTGGCGCCGTCGCCCATCGCGATGGCCTGGCTGGGCGAGATGCCCATGGCGGCGCAGGTCTCCAGCACGGTGCGGCGCTTTTCCTCGCCGTCGCAGATGTCGCCCCAGGCCTGGTCGACCAGGCGGCCCGTCAGCATGCCGTCGACGATCTCGAGCTGGTTGCTGCGGGTCCAGTCCAGGCCCAGGCGCTGCTGCAGGCGGTCGGTGAAGTAGGTGAAGCCACCCGAGACCAGCAGGGTCTTCAGGCCGGCGGCCTGGCAGGCCCGCACCAGCGTCTCGGCACCGGGGTTGAGCTGCAGGCGCTGCGTGTAGACCTCGTCGAGGGCGCTGGCTGGCACGCCCCGAAGCAGGGCGACGCGCTGGCGCAGGCTTTCCTTGTAGTCGGCAATCTCGCCGCGCATCGCGGCGGCGGTGATGGCGGCGACCTCGGGCTTGCGGCCGGCAGCATCGGCGATCTCGTCGATGCACTCGATGTTGATCAACGTCGAGTCCATGTCGAACGCGATCAGCTTGAAGTCGGCCAGCCGCAGCGGCGGGGTGAAGCCGCGCACGGTCAGGCCGGCGGCGATCGGGAAGGTCGGTACGGTCATCGGCAAGGGGCAGACGGAAAGGGCAGACGGAAAGGCCAGACAACGGCAGGTGCAGGGCGCGAGGCCAGCGGCTTGGCGAACCGGCAATTCTCCCCGATGAGGGTCAACCCGGTGCCGCTTGCCTGCCGGCCCATGGCCAGGCGACGGGCTGAACGTCTCGTGACGGGCGTCCCGAGGCGTTCAGCGCACGGTGCGGGGTGTGGCAGGGGCGGCAGGGCCGGAAGGAGCGGTCGGTGCAGCGGGCCTGGCCGGCGCGACCTGCGGCGTGCCGAGCAGGCGGAAGACCTCGCGCACGGCCTGCGCGCGGTCCTTCGGATCGGGCCAGGCGCGCTCGATGCGCAGCTTGTCGTTGCCGGCCAGCTTGATGTGGCGGTTCTTCTGCACCAGCTCGATGATCTTCATCGGATCGATCGGCGGGTTGGGCCGGAAGTGGATCGAGATCACGCCCGGCCCGGCCTCGATCTTCTGCACCCCCCAGGCCTTGGCCTGGATGCGCAGCCGGTGCAGGTCGAACAGCGTCTGGGCCTGAGCCGGCAGCTTGCCGAAGCGGTCGACCAGCTCTTCGAGCATCGCGTCGATCTTGTCGGCACGGTCGGTGCTGGCCAGCCGCTTGTACAGGCTCAGGCGCATCTGCACGTCCGGGCAATAGGCCTCGGGCAGCAGCGCCGGCGCATGCAGGTTGACCTCGGTGGCCGTGCCGAAGAAGCCGGTCGGGGACAGCAGGTCGGGCTCCTGGCCGTTCTTCAGCGCCCGCACGGCCTCGGCCAGCATCTCGTTGTAGAGCTGGAAGCCGACCTCCATCATGTTGCCGCTCTGGTTGTCGCCCAGCACCTCGCCGGCGCCGCGGATCTCCAGGTCGTGCATGGCGAGATAGAAGCCCGAGCCGAGTTCTTCCATGCTCTGGATCGCGTCCAGCCGCTGCTGGGCCTGCTTGGTCAGGCCCTCGATGTCCGGGACCATCAGGTAGGCATAGGCCTGGTGGTGGCTGCGACCGACCCGGCCGCGCAGCTGGTGCAGCTGGGCCAGGCCGAACTTGTCGGCCCGGCTGATGACGATGGTGTTGGCGCTCGGCACGTCGATGCCGGTCTCGATGATGGTCGAGCACAGCAGCAGGTTGTGGCGCTGGGCGACGAAGTCGCGCATCACGCGCTCCAGCTCGCGCTCGGGCATCTGGCCGTGGGCCACGCCGATGCGGGCTTCGGGCAGCAGCTCTTCGAGCTTCTGGCGCCGGTTCTCGATCGTGTCGACCTCGTTGTGCAGGAAGTAGACCTGGCCGCCGCGCTTCAGCTCGCGCAGCACCGCCTCGCGGATCGTGCCGGTGGTCTCGTTGCGCACGAAGGTCTTGATGGCCAGGCGGCGCTGCGGCGCGGTCGCGATCACGCTCAGGTCGCGCAGGCCTTCGAGCGCCATGCCCAGCGTGCGCGGGATCGGCGTGGCCGTCAGCGTCAGCACGTCGACCTCGGCCCGCAGCGCCTTCATCTGTTCCTTGTGGCGCACGCCGAAGCGGTGTTCCTCGTCGATGATGAGCAGGCCGAGGTTCTTGAACTTGGTCTCCGGACTCAGCAACTTGTGCGTGCCCACGACGATGTCGATCGTGCCGGCGGCCAGGCCCTCCATCGCGGCCTTGACCTCCTTGGGCGAGCGGAAGCGGCTCATCTCGGCGACCTTGACCGGCCAGGGCGCGAAGCGGTCGGCGATGGTCTGGAAATGCTGCTCGGCCAGCAGCGTGGTCGGCGCCAGCAGGGCGACCTGCTTGCCGCCGGTGACGGCCACGAAGGCGGCCCGCAGCGCCACCTCGGTCTTGCCGAAGCCGACATCGCCGCAGACCAGCCGGTCCATCGGGCGCGGGCTGATCATGTCCTGGATGACCGCATGGATCGCGGCGGCCTGGTCGGGCGTTTCCTCGAAGCCGAAGCTGGTGGCGAAGGCCTCGTAGTCCTGCGGGCTGTAGCGGAAGGCGAAACCTTCGCGGGCGGCCCGGCGGGCATAGAGGTTGAGCAGCTCGGCTGCCGCGTCGCGCACCTGTTCGGCGGCCTTGCGGCGGGCCTTCTCCCACTGGCCCGAGCCGAGCCTGTGCAGCGGAGCCTCGTCGGCGCTGACCCCCGTGTAGCGGCTGATCAGCTGCAGCTGCGCCACCGGCACGTACAGCGTGGCCTGGTCGGCGTATTCGAGGAACAGGAACTCGTTGCTCGACCCGTCGCCGGCGAGGTCGATGTTGACCAGCCCGCGGTAGCGGCCGATGCCGTGGTTGGCATGCACCACCGGGTCGCCGACCTTCAGCTCGGACAGGTCCTTGATCAGCGCATCGACGTCGCTGGTGGCCTCCTGCTTGCGGCGCCGCCGCACCGTCGGCGTGGTGTCGAACAGCTCGGTCTCGGTGACGAGCTGGACGCCGTAGGCCTCGGTCGCGTCGGTCCAGAAGAAGCCCGAGGCCATCGCCGCGGTCGTGATCGCGTAGGCGTGGTCGCTGGCCAGGAAGGCGGCCAGCGTGTCGACCGACGGTGGCTCCAGCCGGTGGTCGCGCAGCAGCTCCAGCAGGCTCTCGCGGCGGCCGGCGCTCTCGGCCACGATCAGCAGGCGCTGGCCGGATTCGCGCAGGCGGGCCAGCTGGTCCTCCAGCCGGCGCAGCGGGTCCTGCGCGCCGCGCTGCACGCTCAGGTCGGGCAGCGGCCGGGCCCAGTCGACGGGGCTGCTGCCCCGCACGGCCAGCTGGGCGAAGTCGTTGCAGCGGGTGAAGAAGGCCTCGCCGCGCAGGAACAGCTCCTCGGGCGGCAGCACCGGGCGTTCCGGGTCGTGCTGCAGGAAGCGGTGGCGCTCGCGGGTCTCGGTCCAGAAGCGCTCCAGCGACTCGTCGACCTCGCCGTGCAGCACCAGCGAGGCCTGCTCGCCGAGGTAGTCGAAGAAGGTTGCCGGCTCGTCGAAGAACAGCGGCAGGTAGTACTCGATGCCCGAGGTCGCGATGCCCTGGGCCATGTCCTTGTAGATGCGGGCGCGGCTCGGGTCGCCGTCCATCTTCTCGCGCCAGCGAGAGCGGAAGGCCTGGCGCGCGGCATCGTCCATCGGGAATTCGCGGCCGGGCAGCAGGCGCACCTCCGGCACCGGGTAGAGGCTGCGCTGGCTGTCCGGGTCAAAGACGCGGATCGAGTCGACCTCGTTGTCGAACAGGTCGACCCGGTAGGGCACGGTCGAGCCCATCGGGTAGAGGTCGATCAGGCCGCCGCGCACGGCGTATTCGCCCGGCGAGACGACCTGGCTGACGTGCTGGTAGCCCGCCAGCGTCAGCTGCGAGCGCAGGCCCTGCTCGTCGAGCTTCTGCTTCTGCTTGAAGTGGAAGGTGTAGGCGGCCAGGAAGGACGGGGGCGCGAGCCGCGTCAGCGCGGTCGTCGCCGGCAGGATGACGACGTCCAGCGGGTCGGCCGCCTTGCGCCGCTGCAGCACCCGCCACAGCGTCGCCAGGCGCTCGGAGATCAGGTCCTGGTGCGGGCTGAAGCTGTCGTAGGGCAGGGTTTCCCAGTCGGGGAAGACGGCCGCCGTCAGCTCCGGTGCGAAGAACGCCAGCTCGTCGGGCAGGCGCTGCGCGTCGGCCGGTTCGGCCACGACGATCACGACCAGCTCGCCGACGGCCCGACGAGCCTGCGCGTGGCGCGCCAGCAGCAGCGCGTCGGATGAGCCGATCGAGCGCGGGACCGTGTAGCGTTTGCCGGGGACGAGGGTCGGGAGCTGCATGGTGGGACGGTGCACGCAAGGGTCGGACCGGCAGGGATTGCGGGTCGGCGTCCGGGCGCGTGGCAAGGCGGCGGATTCTAGGGAGCAGGGCGCCAGAATGCAGGGCATGAGCGACTGGAACGACACCCTCTACCTGCGCTTCGGCGACCAGCGCACCCGCGCGGCGGTCGACCTGCTTGCGCGCGTGCAGCCCGAACCCCGCGCGGCGGTGCACGAGGTCGTCGACCTGGGGTGCGGCCCCGGCAATTCCACCGCGCTGCTGGCCGCACGCTGGCCGCAGGCGCACATCACCGGCGTCGACCGCTCGCCCGCCATGCTGCAGGCCGCACGCAGGGCCTTGCCGGCGCTGGACTGGGTCGAGGCCGATGTCGCGACCTGGCAGGCGAGCGAGGGCCGACCGGTCGACCTGCTGTTCGCCAACGCGGTGTTCCAGTGGGTGCCGGACCATGCCCGGCTGCTGCCCCGCCTGCTGGGCCAGGTGCGGCCGGGCGGCGTGCTCGCCCTGCAGATGCCGGCCAACCGCGACGAGCCCAGCCACCGCTGGATGCGCGAGCTGCCCGGTCCCTGGTCCGGCCGCCTGGGCGCGGCGGCCGAGGCCATGAACCACGTGCTCGCGCCGGCCGACTACTTCGACCTGCTGGCGCCGCTGGCCGCCGAGATCGACCTCTGGGAGACCCGCTACGAGCAGGTCATGGACGATGCGGACGCGATCGTCGACTGGGTCCGGGCGACCGGCTTGCGGCCTTTCCTGGACGCGCTGGCCGACGAGTCCGAGCGGGCCGACTACCTGGCGGCCTACCGCGCACGCATCGACGCGGCCTACCCGAGGCGGGCCGATGGCCGGCGCCTGTTCCGCTTCCCGCGGCTGTTCATGGTGGTGCGGCGGGCCTGAGCGCGGCGCGGTGACGCCGCGTCAGGCCACGGTTCACCAGGCCATGCGGTTGAACATCACCGAATAGACCTTGGCCGACGACGCGCCGTCGCCCTGCACCCGCACCGCGCCGCGCGCGGCGGGAGCCGGCGTGAAGCCGGTCGACGCCAGTTCCTGCGCCGCATGGTCGCGGTAGGCCCAGCGGGTGGCCGTCAGCACCGGCAGCGTCGCGTCCACCTGCAGCAGGTGATCGGCCAGGGCACCCAGGCCGGCCGACTTGGGCAGGCAGGCGTCCACCGTCACGCCCTGCGCACGCACCCGCATCACGTCCTCGACCGTGTCGACCAGCAGCACCAGCTTGCGGCTGCCGAGGCAGGGACGCAGCGTGGTCACCAAGGTGCTCATCTTCGACCAGCCGCACAGCGACAGGTCCAGCACGACGTGGTCGATCTCCGGCTCCTGCCGCAGGTAAGGCAGGGCGCTGGCGAGGGTGTGGGTTCGAGCGATCTCCGCATCCGTCCGACGACGGCGCAACTCATGCTGGAGCAGCACTTGCAGGTCACTGGCGTGGCTGAGCAGGAGGGCTTTCATGTGGACTACTTGTTTGAGTGACTGAACAGCAGATTAAGGTGGAACATGAAAACTTCGCTCCCCCCATAGTGATGAAGAAACTGGGTGTAAGCCCCAAAGCTTCTTGATGAAAATCAATCTGTCTCAGGAATCTGTGGCTTTGCACGGCTTTGGTGCGGATTGGGTGCGGCTTTGAGGGGCAACGACGGAGGTGTTCGTGTGGTCGCGCACGACTGCTGCGGCCGCCGGCGTTCCTCGCGGTTCAGCCTCAGTAACATCGGGGCCCTTGTTGCTCCCGTGTCCGCCTGTCTGCCATGTCCAAGCCGCGTAACGATCGGGTCGCTGTCTGTCATCTCGGACTGACCGGCGGCTTGCCCAACGAGGTGGCCGATGGCCTGGTCTGGGAGGCCGTCGACAGCCTGGAAGCCTTGAGCGCCCAGCTGCAGCTGCACACCCCGCCGGCCATCGTGATCGGCTGTCCGAACCGTCAGCAGGCCCAGTCCTTGCTGACCTGGAGCGGCCTGTCCCAGGCCGCTGCCGCGTCGGCGGTCGTGGTGGCCTGGCCGGCACCGGACCGTGATCTGGCCCGCCGCCTGATCCAGACCGGCGTGCAGGACGTGCTGGCGCTGGAGGACGCGCAGGGCCAGCGCCTGAAGCGCGCGGTCTTCCAGGCCATCGACCGCAAGGCGCAGGACCTCGAAGTGCGCCGCGCCTGGTCGATCGACCTCGGCACCGGCCTGCCCAACCGCGCCCTGCTGGTCGAGCTGCTGAACCAGCTGTGCGCACTGCGCGAGCGCGAGCCCGTGCCGATGGCGCTGCTGGTGTTCCGGCTCGACGGGCTGGACGCGATCCAGGCCCGACTGGGTGCCCAGGCGGCGCAACTGCTCAAGCGCAAGGCGGCCGTGCGGCTGCGCGCCGGGCTGCGGTCGAGCGACGTCGTGGCCGTCGTCGGCAGCGATGCCTTTGCCGCCGTGCTGCCCAGCATGGAACGCCCGCAGGACGGCGAACGTGTCGCCGCCAAGCTCGCACTCAGCATGAGCGAGCCCTACGTCGTCATCGGCCAGCAGGCGGTGCTCGGCATCGGCACCGGCGTCAGCCTCTACCCGGACCACGGCCGCCAGGCCGAGGAACTGCTGCGGCTGGCCTACGCCGGTGCCGTCCAGTCGCGCAATCCGCGCCGCGGTGGACTGGTCGGCGGCATGGACGACGCGGCGAACGACGACTGACGTCGCGCCGGCTACCGCACGCTCGTGTCGGGAGGGCCGGCCAGCGGCATGTAGAGATCGACCCGCCGGTCGGCCAGCGGATCGTGCCGGCGGGCCTCGTCCAGCGCCGCGCGACTGAGCCGGACGGTGTGCAGGCCGGCCTCCCGACCGGCGCGCAACAGAATCCGGCCGTCCGACCCGGCCACCGTCGTGAGGCCGCCGTAGCGCAGCCCACCTTCGCACCCGCAGGCGTTCGCATAGGCCACGACCACCCGGTTCTCGCAGGCCCGCGCCGGCACCAGCAGCTGAGGGACCTCGTCGTAGCCGCGCATGTTGGCGGTCGGCACCAGCACCGCGTCGACGCCTTGCAGCGCCAGCAGCCTCACGGTCTCCGGGAATTCCACGTCGTAGCAGATCAGCAGGCCGAGCCGCCAGCCGCGCCAGTCGAAGGCCGCCGAGCCGACCTCACCGGCGCTGAACTGGCGCCGGTCCAGCTCGCCGAACAGGTGGGTCTTGCGATAGGACGCCAGGCGCGAACCGTCCGCGTCGACCGCCAGCGCGGTGTTGTAGGGCGCCGAGCCATCGGCGTGTCGCTCGGCCAGCCCGACGACCAGCGCCAGCCCGTGATGCCGCGCCAGCGCCGAGACGGCCTGTGCCAGCGGACCGTCGATCGGCTCGGCGCGCGCCTGCACGGCCTGCGCGCCGATCGCGTAGCCGGTCAGGCTCATCTCCGGGCACAGCAGCAGGTCGGCGCCAGCCTGGCGGGCCTGGGCAGCGCTGGCGTCGAGGCGTTCCAGGGCCTCGGCCGGCTCGCGGGCGTAGCCGGTCTGGCAGAGCGCGAGGGTGAGCGTGTCCATGACGGGTGTCAGTCCGGCAAAGCCACCGGGCCCAGTGCCGGGTAGCGGTCGCCGGGGCCGGGGTTGGCCGCCGGGCTGCGACCGCCGAACTGGTGGACGATGCCCCAGACCGCGTTCAGCGAGGTCTGCACCGCGCCCTCGACCCAGGCCGGCGTGAAGGACACGTCGTCGCCGGCGATGAAGATGCCGCGTTCGGCCGGCGGCAGGCCGTCCTGCATGAAATGCCCGTGCATCCGGTGGTTGTAGCGGTAGTGGCCCGGCAGCGCGCCCTTGAAGGCACCGAGGAAATACGGATCGGCCTCCCAGGACACGGTGATCGGGTCGCCGACGATGTGGCGGGCGATGTCCACGTCCGGGTAGATCTTGGCCAGCGCGGCCAGCGCGAGCTGCACGCGCTTCTCGGGTCCGTGCGGCAGCATCTTCAGCGCGTCGCTCATCCACGCGTAGGACAGGCAGATGACGGCCGGCCGGTCCGGCCCGTGGTCGAACAGGTAGGTGCCGCGGGTCAGGCGGTCGGTCAGCGTCATGCTCATGACGTCACGGCCGGTGCGCGGATCGCGGTCCTTCCAGAACGGCCGGTCGACCATCACGAAGGTCTTGCTCGACTGCATGTAGCGCGTGCGGTCCAGCGCCATCCACAAGGCCTGCGAGAACAGGCTTTCCTCGACCTCGATCTGGGTCGTCAGCAGCCAGCTCTGGCAGGTCACCAGCACGGCCGCATGCTCGCGCCGGGTGCCCCAGGTGTCGGTGACGGCCAGGCGGCCGTTCGGCGCTCGGGCAATGGCCGTCACGCCCGGCCGGGTCGCGCCGCCATGCAGGCTGGCCAGCGAGGTGCCCTGCGGCCAGTGCGCGATCGCCTCGGGCGCATGGCCCCACAGGCCCAGCGGCACCTGCTGCACGCCGCCCTCGATCAGGTGCTGGTTCTCGTCGCAGCCGGTCAGCACGACCCGCAGGATCTCCAGCATGGTGTTGGGGAAATCCGAGTCCCAGCCGCCGGTGCCGAAGCCGACCTGGCCGAACACCTCGCGGTGCCGGAACGACAGCCGCGAGAAGGCCCGCGACTGGGCCACGAAGTCGTAGAAGGTGCGGTCGTCCCACAGCGGCACGAGCCGGTCCCACAGCGCCTTCAGGCGGACCGTGTCGCGCTCGCGCAGTGCCGCCTGCAGCTCGCCGAAGCCCAGCTCGGACAGCGCCTCGTCCCAGGCCTGCGCCACCTCGCGGAACAGCGGCGGCAGGTCGTCCAGGCTGCGCGCGTAGTGGCTCTGTCCGGCCAGGTCGATGACGGTGCTGCCGGCAGCCGGCGTCAGCGGGTTCGGGAAGGGCCGGGTCTTCAGCCCGAGCAGGTCGACGTAGTGGAAGAAGGCGGTGCTGGAGGCCGGGAAGCGCATCCCGCCCAGCTCGGCGACGACGCCCTGGCCGCCCTCGAAGGGCTGCGAGCGCAACCGGCCGCCCATGCGCGAGGCCTCGTAGACGACCGGCTTGAGGCCCAGCTTCATCAGCTCATGCGCGGCCACCAGCCCGGCGATGCCCGCGCCGACGATGCCGACCTCCGTGCCGTGCACCTCGGGCGGCAGCGTGGCCAGGCCGGCCGGGTGGCGCAGCCAGTCGTCGTAGGCAAAGGGAAAGTCGGGGCCGAACACCGTCACGGGTTGGTCGGACGCAGGGATGGCAGCGCGGGTCGAGTTCATGCCGCCAGTGTGGAGAGGCGCAACCGGTACTTGAAGGAAGTTCAATTAAAGTCGATTCACTCAATATCTCCTTGAACCAACATGCTCGACGTCCGCCAGCTGCAAGCCTTCGTCGCCGTGATCGAGCAGGGCGGTTTCGGCCCTGCGGCGCTGGCGCTGGACCTGACGCTGGCGGCGGTCTCGCTGCGCATCAAGTCGCTGGAGGCCAGCCTGGGACAGCGCCTGGTGGTGCGGGGCAAGACCGTGCGCGCGACGGCCGCCGGCCAGGCGCTGCTGGCGCACGTCAAGCAGGTCCGGCTGATGGAGGCCGACCTGCTGGCCGGCCTGCCCGGAGGCCAGGCACGTGGCGCGGCCACATGGCAGAGCCTGGGCGTGGCGATCAATGCCGATTCGGTCGCCAGCTGGTTCCTGCCCGGCGTCGCGCCGCTGCTGCAGCGCGATCGGCTGCTGATGGAGATCGTCATCGACGACCAGGACCACACCCACGACGCGCTCAAGAGCGGCGACGTGGTCGGCTGCGTGACCACGCTCGCGCGTGCCATCCGTGGCTGCGTGGCCGAGCCGCTGGGCGCCTTGCGCTACCGCTGCGTGGCGGCACCCGAGGTCGTCGCGCGCTGCCACACGGCCGGCGGCCGCTTGTCACCGCACCGCCTGCTGGCCGAGCCGGCGGTGATCTTCAACCGCAAGGACGCGCTGCAGGACGCCTTCCTGGTCCAGCACCTGGGCCTGCGGCAGCCGCACTACCCACGCCACCACGCGCCGGCGGTCGACGCCTTCGAGCGCGCCATCGAGCTGGGCCTGGGCTGGGGCATGGTGCCGGAACAGCACCTGGTCGACCGTCCCGGCCTGGCCGAGATCCTGCCCGGCGCGACCGTCGACGTGCGCCTCTACTGGCAGCACTGGGCCCGCGAGTCCGAGCCGGCGCGGCGGCTGACCGCGGCGGTCAAGGCAGCGGCGCATGCCGCACTGACACAGGAAGGGCAGGCCGTGGCGCTGAACGCGGCGACCTAGTGGCCGGCCAGCACCACCGAGTCGTTCTCGCATGCGGCCATGCGGATCTGGTTTCGGCCGCTGCGCTTGGCGCGGTACATGGCGTCGTCGGCCAGCTTGACGAGTTCGTCGCTGCTCAGCTCGCAGCCGGGCCGCAGGCAGGCCAGGCCGATGCTGGCGCTGACGCGCAACGTCGCCCCGTCGGCCTGGACCGGCTCGCCGGCCGCCAGCAGCAGCAGCTCGGCGACTTGCTGGGCATCGTCCGGCGTGTTCTTCAGGCCTTCGAGCAGGACGACGAACTCGTCGCCGCCAAGCCGGGCCAGCGTGTCGGTCTGGCGCAGCAGGCCGCGCATGCGCTGCGACAGACCGATCAGCAGCTGGTCTCCGGCGTGGTGGCCGTGCTGGTCGTTGACGGCCTTGAAGCCGTCCAGGTCGATGAACAGCAGCGCGACGGCGGTGCCCTGGCGACGCACCCGGCTGAGCGCGCCCTCCAGCATCAGGAAGAAGGCGCGCCGGTTCGGCAGGCCCGTCAGCGCATCGTGGCTGGCCTCGTGCTCGCGCACGGCCTGGGCTTCCTTGAGGGCGCTGATGTCGGTCAGGAAGCCGACGAACAGCTGGCGCGAGGCGTCGTCGTCGGGGTTCTCGACCCGGCCGACCGCCAGCCGCACCGGCAGCACCGTGCCGTCGCTGCGTTGGGCCGTGACCTCGCGGCCGATGCCGATCACGCGCGGTTCGCCGCCCTGGCGATAGCGGTGCAGGTAGCCGTCATGGCCACTGCGGTAGGGCTCGGGCATCAGCACCGAGACGTTGCGGCCGATCAGCTGATCGGCTTCGTAGCGCAGCATCTTCAGGGCCGAACGGTTGATGGTGCGGATCAGGCCGCGCGCGTCGATGGTCACGATGCCGTCGACGGCCGTGTCGAACATGGCCTGCAGCCGTGCCTCGCTGGACTGCAGCTGCGCGACCACCAGGCGGTACTTCAGGATCGTGTTGCCGCCCAGCGCGACCACGCCCATGATGACGGCGGCCAGCGCCACGAAGCCGGCCAGCGCGACCACGCCTTCGCTGGCGGTCGGCATGTCGGTCTCGGCGACGCCGATGAAGCGCACCGAGGCCATGCCGAGGTAGTGCATCGAGGTGATCGCCGCGCCCATCAATGTGCCGGCAATGGCCGTCGTCAGCAGTCCGCTGAAGCGTCCGCTGGCCAGCAGGGCTTCGCGGATCCACAACGAGAAGGTCGCCAGCACCACCGCCGCGACGATGGATAGCCCGAAGGTGAGCGGCTCGAAGCGCAGCAACGGCGTCATGCGCAGCGACAGCATGCCGCCGTGGTGCATCAGGCCGATGCCGGCACCGACCAGGATGCCGCCGCCCACGAGCTGGGCCGGCCGGATCTGTTCACGCGACAGCAGGCTCAGCGCCAGCCCGGCCGCCAGCAACGCGGGCAGCACCGAGGCGGCGGTCCAATGCAGGTCGTAGGACGTGTGGAAGCAGACCTCCATGGCCATCATGCCGACGAAGTGCATGGCCCAGACGCCGCCGCCCAGCGCGACCGCTCCGCTGCCAATCGACAGCATGCGGTGGCTCAGTTTCAGCGAGGACCGTGCCAGCGTCGCCACCTGCAGGGCGATGATCGACGCGATGACGGCAATGGCGACGGACAGCGCGACCAGGCCCGGGTCGTGGCCGAAGGGAAGGACCTGGGTCGCGGCGGGATCGGCAAAGAATCTGTATGGCATGGACGAGGCTCAGGCCCGCCGTCGTCCTCTCGGAGGACACCGGGTTCGGGATGCGGCGGAAGGCCTCTGCATGGTCGACTGGACGTTGCCGCGACGATCGCCGGAAGATGCCGGCCAGGGCAGCGCTGTTCCGCCGTGCATGGACCGATTCAGCGCAGCACGTCCCCGATGCACAGGTACTTCATCTCGACATAGTCCTCGATGCCGTGGCGCGAGCCCTCGCGGCCGAGGCCGGATTGCTTGACGCCGCCGAAGGGCACCTCGGCGACCGAGATCAGGCCGGTGTTGATGCCGACCATGCCGGATTCCAGCGCCTCGGCGACGCGGAAGATGCGGCCGATGTCGCGGCTGTAGAAGTAGCTCGCCAGGCCGAACTCGGTGGCGTTGGCCAGGCCGATGACGTCGGCCTCGGTCTCGAAGCGGAACACCGGCGCGACCGGGCCGAAGGTTTCCTCGCGGGCGCACAGCATGTCGGCGGTGACGTTGGCCAGCACGGTGGGCGTGTAGAAGCGCTCGGCCAGCGGACCCGCGGCGCGGCCACCGCCGGTCACCAGCGTGGCGCCCTTGGCAAGTGCATCGGCGACGTGCGCCTCGACCTTGGCCATGGCCTGGCCGTCGATCATCGGACCCTGGTTCACGCCCGGCTCGAAGCCGTTGCCGACCTGGATGCTGCGGGCCTTGGCGGCCAGCTTCTCGACGAAGGCGTCGTAGACGCCGGCCTGCACATAGAGCCGGTTGGCGCAGACGCAGGTCTGGCCGGCGTTGCGGTACTTGCTGACCAGCGCGCCCTCGGCCGCGCTGTCCAGGTCGGCGTCGTCGAAGACGATGAAGGGCGCATTGCCGCCCAGTTCCAGGCTGAGCTTCTTGATGGTCGGCGCGCACTGGCGCATCAGGATGCGGCCGACCTCGGTCGAGCCGGTGAAGCTCAGGTGGCGCACCACGTCGGAGGCACACAGCACGTTGCCGATCTCGATCGAGCGGTCGGCATCGGCGCTGAGGATGTTCAGCACGCCCGCCGGCATGCCCGCACGCAGCGCCAGTTCGGCGCAGGCCAGCGCCGACAGCGGCGTCTGCTCGGCCGGCTTGATGATGACCGGGCAGCCGGCGGCCAGGGCCGGCGCCACCTTGCGGGTGATCATCGCGATGGGGAAGTTCCACGGCGTGATCGCGGCACAGACGCCGATCGGCTGCTTGAGCACGATGTAGCGCTTGTTCGGGTCGGTGGTCGGGATGGTCTCGCCGTAGACGCGCTTGGACTCCTCGGCGAACCACTCGATGAAGCTGGCGCCGTAGATCACCTCGCCGCGGGCCTCGGCCAGCGGCTTGCCCTGCTCGGCGGTCATGATGCGGGCCAGGTCGTCCGCATGCTGGACCAGCAGGTGGTACCAGCGCATCAGGATGGCGGCGCGCTCCTTGGCGGGCCTGGCCTTCCAGGCCGGCCAGGCGGCGTGGGCAGCGGCGATGGCCTGTTCGGCCTCGGCCGCGCCGGTGTTGGCGACCTCGGCCAGCGTCAGGCCGGTGGCCGGGTCCTCGACGGCGAAGCGGCCGCTCCCGGCCAGCCACTGGCCGTTGACCAGGGCATCCGTGCGCAGCAGCGTGGGATCGTTGAGCAGGGCCAGCGGAGAGGTCTTGGTGTCCATGGTGGTGGGTCGTCTCATGCGGTGGAAAGGGCTGGCAACTCTACGTCGCGGCGCGCAAGTTCGTCGGATGCCGGGCGTCGCATGCCGGGCATCACGCACGGCATCTCCTGGGGGCAGGTCGGCGCCGACGCGGTTCAGGCCTTCTTGCCGCGTATCCATTCGAGCACCAGCATCAGGCCGGTCGTGAAGATCGTCAGCAGCGTCGCGACCGCGGCGATGGTCGGGTTGATGTTCTCGCGGATGCCGGTGAACATCTGGCGCGGCAGCGTGACCTGGCTGGGGCCGGCGATGAACAGCGTCACGACGACCTCGTCGAAGGACGTCGCGAAGGCGAACAGCGCGCCCGAGATCACGCCCGGCGCGATCACCGGCAGCGTCACGCGCCAGAAGGTCTCCAGCGGCCCGGCACCCAGGCTCAGGCTGGCGCGCACGAGGTTGTGGTTGAAGCCCTGCAGCGTCGCCAGCACGGTGGTGACCACGAAGGGCGCACCCAGCGCAGCATGCACGACGATCAGGCCGAGGTAGGTGTCGGACAGGCCGATGCGGGCGAAGAACAGGTAGCAGGCCACGCCGACCACCACGATGGGCACGACCATCGGCGCGATCAGCACGCTCATCAGCAGGCCCTTGCCGGGAAACTGGACCCGCGCCAGGCCGACCGCCGTCAGCGTGCCCAGCACGGTGGCGACCAACGTCGCGGCCGGCGCGACGATGAAGCTGTTGCGTGCGGCGCGGGCCCAGTCGTCGGAGGTGAACAGGTTCTCGTACCACTGCAGGCTCCAGCCTGGCATCGGGTAGGCCAGGAAGGAGCTGGCCGAGAACGACAGCGGCACGATCACCAGGATGGGCAGCAGCAGGAACAGCAGCATGGCCACGCCGAACAGCCGCAGCGCCCACCAGCCGAGCTGGTCGAGCCGCGTGTAGTAGGCCGGGAAGATGGGCAGGGCGAGCGACTTCGGCAGCATGGCGGTTCCCTTTCAGGCTCGGCCTCAGCCCAGGCTCAGCTCGGACTTGACCAGCCGGCGGTAGACGCCGTAGAGCAGCAGCGTCGTCACCAGCAGCACCGCGCCGAGCGCGCAGGCCATGCCCCAGTTGATGTCGACGTTGGTGTACTGGGCGATGTAGTAGCTGAGCATCTGGTCGTCGGCGCCGCCGAGCAGCGCCGGCGTCACGTAGTAGCCGATGCTCAGGATGAAGACCAGCAAGGCGCCCGCGCCGATGCCAGGGAAGGTCTGCGGCACGTAGACGCGGAAGAAGGCCGCCAGCGGCGCGCTGCCCAGCGAGACCGCCGCGCGCAGGTAGGTCGGCGGCACCGACTTCATGACGCTGTAGAGCGGCAGGATCATGAAGGGCAGCAGGATGTGGACCATCGCGATGACCACGCCGGTGCGGTTGAACAGCAGCGCGGCCGGCTCGTTGAGCACCGACAGCGCCATCAGCGACTTGTTGACCAGGCCCTCGCGCTGCAGCAGCACGATCCAGGCGGCCACGCGCACCAGGATCGAGGTCCAGAACGGCACCAGCACCAGGATCATCAGCACGTTGGCCTTGCGCGCGGCCAGCGTCGACAGCCAGTAGGCCAGCGGATAGGCCAGCAGCAGGCACCAGACGGTGACCAGCGCGCTGATCTCGAAGGTCCGCAGCAGGATGCGGCCGAAGACGCGCTGGTCCGGCTCGACGCGGGCGATGTCGCCGGCGGGCGTGCGGCGCAGGTCCAGCGAGGTCAGCAGGTAGTCGGGCGTCCAGGGCGAGGCGTTCTTGGCGATCGCCTGCCAGTACTTCAGGTCGGACCAGCGGGCGTCGAGCGCCAGCATGCGTTCGCGGATCTGGTCGGGCGTCTGCGAGGCCAGGTCGGCGCCCCAGGTCTCGGGGTTGTGCACGGCCTTGTAGGTGCCCATGACGAGCGACCGGGCACCCGAGGCCTCGGTGTTCAGGCGGCGCGCCAGTGCGCCGGCCTGCGCGCCTTCCTCGATCGCGGCGAGGTCCTGCGCGACGCCGGCAAACGCGGCGGCCGGTGGCTCGGCCTGGCGGTCCCAGCTCGACAGGGCCGCGCCGGTGCGCGTGAGGGCGCCGGCCACCTCGGGGTTCTCGACCGCGCGCAGCAGCAGCGCGCCGATCGGCACCAGCAGGGTGGCCAGCAGGAAGACCAGCAGCGGCAGCGTCAGGCCGATGGCCAGCCAGCGTTGACGCACCTGCACCCGCTTCAGGGAACGTCGCAGGGCAGGGGCATCGAGCACGGTGGCGGTCATCGGCGGGGCGCTTTCAGGCGGCGGGTCGTGGCGGGGACGGGCCTTACTGGGCCGCCCAGGAGGCGAAGCGCTTCTCGAGTTCCTCGCCGGCATCGGCCCAGAACTTGATGTTGAACTGCAGCGCGTCCTTGCTGTTGGCCGGCGAGGTCGGCAGCAGGTCCAGCACCTTGGCGTCGAGCTTGGCCAGCGCCTTGTTGTTGGTCGGGCCGTAGCTGATGTTGCGGGCGTACTCGGCCTGGGCGTCCGGCGACGAGGCGAAGGCGATGAACTTCATCGCGGCGTCCTTGTTGGGCGAGCCCTTGACGATGGTCCAGTAGTCCAGGTCGTAGATGCCGCCGGTCCAGGAGATCTTGAGGTTCTTGCCCTCGCGTTGCGCCGCGTCGATGCGGCCGTTGTAGGCGGTCGTCATCGTCACGTCGCCAGCGACCAGGAACTGCGGCGGCTGCGCGCCGGCTTCCCACCACTGGATGCTCGGCTTGAGCTCGGTCAGCTTCTTGAACGCGCGGTCGGCACCGGCCTTGGTGGCCAGTTCCTTGTAGACGTCAGCGGACTTGACGCCGTCGGCCATCAGCGCGAACTCGAGGTTGTAGCGCGCGCCCTTGCGCAGGCCGCGCTTGCCGGCGTACTTCTTGACGTCCCAGAAGTCGGCCCAGGTCTTCGGGGCGTCCTTGAGCTTGTCGCCGTTGTAGGCCATGACGGTCGACCAGACGAACACGCCGATGCCGCACTCGTGCACGGCGGCCGGCTGGAAGTCGGCCTTGTTGCCGATCTTGCTGTAGTCGAGCTTCTCGAACAGGCCTTCGTCGCAGCCGCGGTTGACGTCCGGGCTCTCGACCTCGACGACGTCCCAGCTGATCTTCTTGGTCTCGACCATGGCCTTGATCTTGGCCTGCTCGCCGTTGTATTCGACGCCGACGATCTTGGCCGCGCCGGTCTTCTCGAAGGGCTCGAAATAGGCCTTCTTCTGCGCCGCGCCGTTGGCGCCGCCGAAGTTGACAACCGTCAGCTGGGACTGGGCCAGCGCGGGCAGGGCGATCAGGGCGGCGGCCGCGACGGACCAGTGGGCGATCTTCTTCATGCGAGCAACTCCTCGGGTTGGGGATGGGGGCAGGGTGGCCGGCTCGGGAGGGCCGGCTCAGGCATACACGCGCAGGAACGGTGTCGGGATGTGCAGGCCGATGCGCTGGCCGACCTGCGGGTGGGCCACGCCGGACAGCGGCAGCTTGACGGTGGCCGGCGCCTGGCCGGCGATGCGGCAGCGCAGGCGCAGGTGGTCACCGAAGTAGATGACGTCATCGACCTCGGCCGGCAGGGTGTTGGGCTGGCCCAGCGCATCGGGCTCGACGCGCACCTCGATGCGCTCGGGCCGCACCGAGGCCAGCACCGCCGTGCCATCGGCCACGCCGTTGACGTTGATGCCGGTCAGACGCGCGCCACCGGCGAGCCTCAGCTCGCACTGGCTGCCGGGCTGCACGGCATGGCCGGTGATCGCGCCCAGCGAGCCGGCCAGCGGCGTGCTGTCACCCACGAAGCCGGCCACGAAGCGGTTGGATGGCGTCTCGTAGAGCCGGTCGACGGCATCGAGCTGCTGGATCTCGCCGTCGTTGAACACGGCCACGCGGTCGCTCATGGTCAGGGCCTCGCCCTGGTCGTGGGTGACGTAGACGAAGGTCACGCCGAGCTGGCGGTGCAGCGCCTTCAGCTCGATCTGCATGTGCTCGCGCAGCTGCTTGTCGAGCGCACCGAGCGGCTCGTCCATCAGCACCAGCTGCGGCTCGAAGACGAGGGCGCGGGCCAGCGCGACACGCTGCTGCTGGCCGCCGGACAGCTGCGACGGGTAGCGCTGGTCGCGGCCGGTCAGCTGCACCATCGCCAGGGCCTTGGCGACGCGTTCGGCAACCTGCGCCTTCGGCACCTTGCGCACGGTCAGGGGATAGGCGACGTTGTCGGCGATCGACAGGTGCGGGAACAGCGCGTAGTTCTGGAACACCATGCCGAAGTTGCGCTTGTGCGGCGGCGTCCGGGTGATGGGCTGGCCGTTGAGCGTGATCTCGCCGGCGGTCGGCGACTCGAAGCCCGCCAGCATCATCAGGCAGGTCGTCTTGCCCGATCCGGACGGACCCAGCAGCGACAGGAACTCGCCGCGCCGGATGTCGAGGTCCAGGCCACGCACGACCAGGCTCTCGCCGTCGTAGGTCTTCTGCACGCCACGGAAGCGCACCAGCGTGTCGGCGTCGGCCAGGCCGCTGGCCGGCGGCGTCGCGGGCGTGGCATCGAGCGAGGGATGTCGAAGGATGGCGGCAGGTGGCATGGTGTTCTCAGGGTGAGCGCGGCGATGTTGCGACCGGGTGCGGCGGCGCGCCATGTACAGCCGGCCTCAGACAGCGGGCAGGCTGTATCGGGTGTGCAGCCGATACACAGAAACAGGGGCTTGCACCGGACCGGCGGGCCGCCTTCGGGACAAGGTCGGCCCGCTGGCTCATCGCGTGGGCCACCCCTCGCCCCGGGCCAGCGCGGCGCGGATGGCGTCGCCTTGCTGGTCCAGTGCCGGAGGGGCCAGGTCGGCCAGCGCAGCCGCGCCGTCGAAGCGCATCGGGTTGCGCACCAGCGGCATGGGCGGGGCCGCCACGCGCGTGTCGGACGGCAGGTCCACACGCAAGCCGCGGGCCAGCACCTGCGGGTGCGCGAACACGCCCTGGATGTCCAGGATCGGTGCACAGGGCACGGCCTGGGGCTCCAGCAGGTCGACCCAGGCCTGCGTGGTGCGCGTGCGCAGCCAGTCGGCCAGGATGGGCACCAGCTCGTTGCGGTGCGCGACCCGCTGCGGGTTGCTGGCGTAGCGCGCATCGCGGGCCAGTTCGGCATGGCCGGCCAGCTCGCAGAAGCGGGTGAACTGGCCGTCGTTGCCGATCGCCAGCACGAGGTGACCGTCGGCCGTCTCGAAGACCTGGTAGGGGACGATGTTCGGATGCGCGTTGCCCATGCGGCGCGGCACGCCGCCGCCGACGAGGTGGTTGCTGGCCTGGTTGGCGAGCATGGCGACCTGCACGTCCAGCAAGGCGGCATCGATGTGCCGGCCGCGACCGGTGCGGCCACGTTCGACCAGCGCGGCCAGGATGGCGGTGCCGGCATAGACGCCGGTGAACAGGTCGGTCACCGCGACGCCGACCTTCTGCGGCTGCGAGCCCGGCGTGCCCTGCGCCTCGCCGGTCAGGCTCATCAGCCCGCCGGTGGCCTGGATCGCGAAGTCGTAGCCGGCGGCCTGCGCCAGCGGCCCGTCCTGGCCGTAGCCGGTGATCGAGCAATAGACCAGCCGTGGGTTGAGCGCCATCAGGCTGGCCGCGTCCAGGCCGTAGCGGGCGAGCTGGCCGACCTTGTAGTTCTCCAGCAGCACGTCGGCCTCGGCCGCCAGCTGTCGCACCATCGCCGCACCCTCGGGCGTTGCGAGGTCGATGGCGACCGAGCGCTTGCCCCGGTTCGCGCTCAGGTAGTAGGCCGACATGCGCGCATCGGCCGGCCCCCACCACGGCGGACCCCAGCCGCGCGTGTCGTCGCCGGCACCGGGTCGTTCGACCTTGATGACGTCCGCCCCGTAGTCCGCCAGCAGCTGGCCGGCCCAGGGACCCGCCAGCACCCGCGACAGGTCCAGCACGCGGATGCCGTCGAGCATCGAGGGGCGGTCCATCACGAGAACGCCTGGATGCCCGTGATCGCGCGGCCGAGGATCAGCGCGTGCACGTCGTGCGTGCCCTCGTAGGTGTTGACCACCTCCAGGTTGACCAGGTGCCGGGCCACGCCGAACTCGTCGGAAATGCCGTTGCCGCCGAGCATGTCGCGCGCCATGCGGGCGATGTCGAGCGCCTTGCCGCAGCTGTTGCGCTTGAGGATGGACGTGGCCTCGACCGATGCCGTGCCGGCGTCCTTCAGGCGACCGAGCTGCAGGCAGCCCTGCAGGCCCAGCGCGATGTCGGTCAGCATGTCGGCCAGCTTCTTCTGGATCAGCTGGTTGGCCGCCAGCGGACGGCCGAACTGCTTGCGCTCCAGCGTGTAGCTGCGGGCGCGGTGGAAGCAGTCCTCGGCCGCACCGAGTGCGCCCCAGGCGATGCCGTAGCGGGCGCTGTTCAGGCAGGTGAATGGACCCTTGAGGCCGCGCACATCGGGGAAGGCGTCCTCATCCGGGCAGAAGACCTCGTCCATCACGATCTCGCCGGTGATGCTCGCGCGCAGGCCGACCTTGCTGTTGATGGCCGGTGCGCTCAGGCCTGACGTGCCATGCCCGCCCTTGTTGAGGATGTAGCCCCGGATCGCGCCCTCGTCGTCCTTGGCCCAGACGACGAAGACGTCGGCGATGGGGCTGTTGGTGATCCACATCTTCGCGCCCGAGAGCTTCCAGCCGCCCGGCACCTTGCAGGCCCGCGTGACCATGCTGCCGGGATCGGAGCCGTGGTCCGGCTCGGTCAGGCCGAAGCAGCCGACCCACTCGCCACGGGCCAGCTTCGGCAGGTACTTCTGCTTCTGCGCCTCGGTGCCGAAGGCCTCGATCGGCACCATCACCAGCGAGGACTGCACGCTCATCATCGAGCGGTAGCCGGAGTCGATGCGCTCGACCTCGCGCGCCACCAGGCCGTAGCTGACGTAGTTGAGGCCGGAGCCACCGTAGGCTTCGGCGATGGTCGGGCCCAGCAGGCCCAGCTCGCCCATCTCGCTGAAGATGGCGCGGTCGGTCTTCTCGTGCCGGAAGGCTTCCAGCACGCGCGGCGCCAGGCGTTCCTGGCAGTAGGCATGCGCGGCATCGCGCACCGCGCGCTCGTCGGCGCTGAGCTGCGCGTCGAGGTTGAGGGGGTCTTCCCAGTTGAAGGCGGCGTGGCTGGCCATGGATCGGTCTTTCCTTGCGGGTCGGTGACGGCGGGTGACGGTGGCGACGGCGGGGCGGTTCAGCCCAGCGCGGCGAAGCAGTCGCCGATGATGGCCAGGCCCTCGTCGAGCACCGCATCGGAGACGGTCAGCGGCACCAGCACGCGGATCACGTTGGCATAGGTGCCGCAGGACAGCAGGATCAGGCCGCGGCGGGCGGCTTCCTTGACGACCGCACCGGTCAGCGCCGCGTCGGGCTGGTGCGGGTCGCCGTTCCTGCACAGCTCGATGGCGACCATCGCGCCGGGGCCGCGGACCTCGGCGATCACCGGGTGCTTCGCGGCGATGGCCGACAGGCCGGCCTTGAGGCGCTCACCGACCGCACGGCCGCGTTCGAGCAGCCCGTCCTGCTCGAACACGTCGAGAACGGCGAGCGCCGAGGCGCAGGCCAGCGGGTTGCCGGCATAGGTGCCGCCCAGGCCGCCGGGGCCGGGCGCGTCCATCATCTCGGCCCGGCCGATGACGGCCGACAGCGGCATGCCGCCGGCCAGCGACTTGGCCATGGTGATGAGGTCGGGCACGGCGGCCGGGCCCCACTGCTCGCAGGCCAGCCAGGTGCCGGTGCGGCCGGCGCCGGTCTGGACCTCGTCGGCGATCAGCACGATGCCGTGCTGGTCGCACAACGCGCGCAGGCGCTGCGCGAACTGGGGCGGCGCGACATAGAAGCCGCCTTCGCCCTGCACCGGCTCCAGGATGATGGCGGCGACGCGGGCGGCCTCGACGTCGTACTTGAAGATCGACTCGATCGAGGCCATCGCGTCGTCGACGCTGACGCCATGCAGCGCGCACGGGAACCTGGCGTGGTAGACCTCCGCCGGGAAGGGGCCGAAGCCGGTCTTGTAGGGTGCCACCTTGCCGGTCAGCGCCATGCCCATCATCGTGCGGCCATGGAAGCCGCCGCCGAAGGCGATCAGCGCCTGGCGCTTCGTGTAGGCGCGGGCGACCTTGACGGCGTTCTCCACGGCTTCCGCGCCGGTGGTCAGGAAGAAGCTCTTCTTGGCGAAGTCGCCGGGGGCCTTGGCGTTCAGGCGCTCTGCCAGTTCGACATAGGGCTCGTAGGCCAGGACCTGGAAGCAGGTGTGGGTGAACTTGTCGAGCTGGTCGGCGATGGCCTGAACCAGGCGCGGGTGGCGGTGGCCGGTGTTGAGCACCGCGATGCCGCCGGCGAAGTCGATGTAGCGACGGCCCTCGACGTCCCAGACCTCGGCGTTCTCGGCCCGCTGCACGAAGATCTCGTGGCTCTGGCCGAGGCCGGCTGGCAGGGCGGCACGGCGGCGCGCCATGAGGGCGGCGTTGTTGAGGTGGGGTTCGCGTTGCATCGTGGGACTCCGGGTGGCGACTGTCAGGGCACTGTAGGGGCCGCACCCGCCGTCTACCATGTACAGGCAGCCACCCCGCACCGATGCACTGTGCTGGGCCGTCGACCGGCACAGCCGCGCGGTCGGTCGGACCTGGCACCTCCGCCTTCCCGCCTCACGCCCCCGCCATGTTCACGCTCAACCCCAAGTCCGCCACGCCGCTGGTGGTCCAGATCGTCCAGGCCCTGAGCCGGCAGATCGAGGAGGGCGGCCTGCGTGCGGGCACCAAGGTGCCGTCGATCCGCCAGTTCGCGCATGCCCACCAGGTCAGCATCTTCACGGTGGTCGAGGCCTATGACCGGCTGGTCGCGCAAGGCTGGCTGGTGTCGCGGCCGCACTCGGGCTTCTTCGTGCGCAAGCGCAGCGAGGGCGCGGTCGCGGCGGTCGACGTGGCCTCGCCGGCCGGCATCGCGGGCACGTCCTTCGACTCGATGTGGTACCTGCGCAAGATCTTCGAGAACCGCCACCTGTCGATGAAGCCCGGCTGCGGCTGGCTGCCCGGCGACTGGCTGTTCGAGGATGGCCTCAAGCGCAGCCTGCGCGGCCTCGCCGGTGACGACGTCGACCTGGGCGGCTATGGCGATCCGAAGGGCTATCCCCCGCTGCGCCAGCTGATCCGCGACACGCTGGCCGAGCAGGAGGTCGCCGTCACGCCCGAACAGGTCCTGCTGACCCAGGGCAGCAGCCAGGCGCTGGACCTCTGCGCACGTCGCCTGGTGCGGCCCGGCGATGCCGTGCTGGTCGACGATCCGGGCTATGCCAACCTGCTGTTCTGCCTGCGCTTCCAGGGTGCCCGGCTGGTCGGCGTGCCGCGCACGCCGGGCGGCTACGACCTGGCCGCGCTGGAAGCCGCGCTGGTCGAGCACCAGCCGCGCGTGTTCTTCACCCAGCCCCGCCTGCAGAGCCCGACCGGATCGGTCGCCACGCTGGCCCAGCTGCACCGGGTGCTGCAGCTGGCCGAGAAGCATGACGTGCTGATCATCGAGAACGACATCTACGCCGACCTCGATCCGGAACCGCGCCCCTCGCTGGCCAGCCTGGACCAGCTCAACCGGGTCGTCCACGTGGGCAGCTACAGCAAGACCATCTCGCCCAACATCCGCGTGGGCCATCTGGTGGCGCACCCGGACCTGGTCGAGGACCTGGCCCAGCTGAAGATGATCGCCGGCCTGACCAGCTCCGAATTCGGCGAGCGGCTGGCCTATGGCGCGCTGACCGAGGGACGCTGGCGCAAGCACCTGAAGGCGCTGCGTGACCGCCTGGCCAAGGCCCACGAGCGGGTCGCCCAGCGGCTCGACGACCTGGGCTTCGAGATCTTCTGCGAGCCCAAGGCCGGCATGTTCCTGTGGGCCCGCCATGCCGACATGCCCGACGCGGTCCAGACCTCCAACCAGGCCGCCGAACACGACCTGCTGCTGGGCCCCGGCCACCTCTTCAGCGCCGACCTCGCACCGACGCCGTGGATGCGCTTCAACGTCGCCTACTGCGAGGACGAGCGGCTCTACACCTTCCTCGAAAGCCGGCGTCAGGCGGTCTGACGCGGGGGCTGTCTCACGGGCGGCGCACGGGTCGTCGCCCGGGTGTCGGTCCTCTAGAATCTGGTTGATTCAACCAATACCCATCGGGCCTTGCCATGGAAACCGTCGGACTGTTTGAAGCGAAGACGCACCTGTCCGAGCTGATCGCCCGTGCCGAACGGGGCGAGGAAGTGATCATCACGCGGCACAACAAGCCGGTCGCACGCATCGTGCCGATCAACGAGGTGACGCCTGCGGTCGCAAGCCGCCGCCGCGAGGCGCTGCAGGCCCTGCAGTCGTTCGAGCCGATCGCGCTGGGCGACGTCCGCATCGAGGATCTGATCCGTGCCGGTCGGAGCTGAGGGCGCCGGCGCAGCGGCGCCGCCGCCGGCCCTGCGCACGCGCGCGGTCGTCGTCGACGCATCCTTCGTGCTGCGCTACGTGCTGCACACCTCGGCGCCGCGTCCGCACCCGGAGGGACTGCAGCTGCTGGCGCACTGCGAGCTGGTCGTGCCGGCACTCTGGCAGGCCGAGGTGGCCAACGCGCTGGTGCAGGCCGAGCGCCGGGCCGTTGCCGATCCTGCCCGCATCGGCCAGGCGCTGGCGGTGATCATGGCGTTGGAGCCGGACGTCGACCTCACGCCGGTCGACGTGGCCCGCAACCTCGAACTCGCGCGTGTCCACGGCCTGAGCGCCTACGACAGCCTCTACCTTGAACTGGCCCAGCGGCGGCGTGCCTCGCTCGCCACCTATGACGCCGAGATGGCCGGTGCCGCCGTGCGCGCCGGCATCACCCTCTACCCGCATCCGACGGCCGTCCCGGCCGCATGAATTCCACCGAGACCGCAAGCCCATGAAAGCCTCCGACATCCGCAACACCTTCCTGAAGTTCTTCGAGAGCAAGGGCCACACCATCGTCAGCTCGTCGCCGGTGATCCCGGGTGACGACCCGACGCTGCTGTTCACCAATGCCGGCATGAACCAGTTCAAGGACGTGTTCCTGGGCTTCGACAAGCGCGCCTACACCCGCGCCACGACCAGCCAGAAGTGCATCCGCGCCGGCGGCAAGCACAACGACCTCGACAACGTCGGCTACACCGCGCGCCACCACACGTTCTTCGAGATGCTGGGCAACTTCAGCTTCGGCGACTACTTCAAGCACGACGCCATCCAGTACGCCTGGGAACTGCTGACCGTGCACTTCAAGCTGCCGGTCGACAAGCTCTGGGTGACCGTCTACGCCGAGGACGACGAGGCCTACGAGATCTGGAACAAGGTTGTCGGCGTGCCCGCCGAGCGCATCGTGCGCATCGGCGACAACAAGGGCGGCCGCTACATGTCCGACAACTTCTGGATGATGGGCGACACCGGCCCCTGCGGGCCCTGCACCGAGATCTTCTTCGACCACGGCGAAGGCATCCCCGGCGGCCCTCCCGGCAGCCCGGACGAGGACGGCGACCGCTACATCGAGATCTGGAACAACGTCTTCATGCAGTTCAACCGCACCGAGGACGGCGTGATGCACCGGCTGCCCAAGCCCTCGGTGGACACCGGCATGGGCCTGGAGCGCATCACCGCGGTGCTGCAGCATGTGCACGGCAACTACGAGATCGACCTGTTCGTCGCGCTGCTGGCGGCGGCCAAGGCGGCGGTCGAGGCCAGCGGCGGCGCCGGCATCGACCCCGACTCGCCCAGCCTGAAGGTCATCGCCGACCACATCCGTGCCTGCTCGTTCACGATCACCGACGGCGTCATCCCCGGCAACGAGGGCCGCGGCTACGTGCTGCGCCGGATCGCCCGCCGCGCGATCCGCCACGGCTACAAGCTCGGCGCGCGCAAGCCCTTCTTCCACCTGATCGTGGCCGAGCTGGTCGCGCAGATGGGCGAGGCCTACCCCGAGCTGCGCGCCGCCCAGGCCCGTGTCACCGAGGTGCTCAAGCAGGAGGAGGAACGCTTCTTTCTGACCATCCAGCACGGCATGGAGATCCTCGAAGGCGCCCTGGCTGGCGGTGCGCAGACGATCGACGGCGAGACCGCCTTCAAGCTGCACGACACCTACGGCTTCCCGGTCGACCTGACCGCCGACGTCTGCCGCGAACGCGGCGTGAGCGTCGACCAGGCCGGCTTCGAGGCCGCCATGAACCGCCAGCGCGAGCAGGCCCGTGCGGCCGGCAAGTTCAAGATGGCTGCCGGCCTCGACTACACGGGCGTGGCCACCGCCTTCCACGGCTACGAGCACCTGGTCTGCGAGACCTCGACGGTCGTCGCGGTCTATGTCGACGGCAGCCCGGTCGCAGCTGCCGAGGCCGGCGACGACGCCGTCATCGTGCTGGACCACACGCCCTTCTATGCCGAGAGCGGCGGCCAGGTCGGTGACAGCGGCGAGCTGCGCAACGCCACCAGCCGCGTGCTGGTCGAGGACACGATCAAGATCCAGGCCGACGTGTTCGGCCACCATGGCCGCGTAATCGAGGGTTCGGTGAAGGTGGGTGACGTGTACGCGGCCCGCGTCGATGCCGAGCGGCGTGCCCGCACCGTGCGCAACCACAGCGCCACCCACCTGATGCACAAGGCGCTGCGCGAGGTGCTCGGCGGCCACGTCCAGCAGAAGGGCAGCCTGGTCAATGCCGAACGCACCCGCTTCGACTTCGCCCACCACGCGCCGATGAGCGACGAGGAGATCCGCCGCGTCGAGGCCCTCGTGAACGCCGAGATCCTGGCCAACGCCGCCGCGAACGCCCAGGTCATGGCACTGGAGGACGCGCAGAAGAGCGGCGCGATGATGCTGTTCGGCGAGAAGTACGGCGAGACCGTGCGGGTGCTGACCATCGGCTCCAGCAAGGAACTCTGCGGCGGCACGCACGTCGGCCGCACCGGTGACATCGGCCTGTTCAAGATCGTGGCCGAAAGCGGCGTCGCCGCCGGCATCCGGCGCGTCGAGGCGGTCACCGGCGACAACGCGCTGGCCTACCTGCAGGGTCTGGAGCGCACCGTGAACGACGTGGCCGGCGCGCTCAAGGCGGCGGTGCCCGAGGTGCCCGCGCGCATCGCCGGCCTGCAGGACCAGATCCGTGCGCTGGAGAAGGAGCTCGGCGCCCTCAAGGGCAAGCTGGCCTCGTCGCAGGGCGACGGCCTGGTCGCCCAGGCCGTCGACATCAAGGGCCTGAAGGTGCTGGCCGCGATGCTCGAAGGCGCGGACGCCACGACGCTGCGCGCCACGATGGACCAGCTCAAGAACAAGCTCAAGACCGCGGCCATCGTGCTGGCTGCGGTCGACGGCGGCAAGGTCCAGCTGGCGGCCGGCGTGACGGCCGACGCGACGTCGAAGGTCAAGGCCGGCGAGCTGGTCAACTTCGTCGCCCAGCAGGTCGGCGGCAAGGGCGGTGGCAAGCCGGACCTGGCCATGGCCGGCGGCACCGATGCCAGCAAGCTGGCCGGGGCGCTGGCCAGCGTGCAGGCCTGGGTCGCCGAGCGTGTCTGAGCGTCAGGCCGATCCGGCGGATGACCGCGACGACGACTGGGCGCCGGTCCAGTCGCCCAGGCTCTGGCGAGACGATTTGTGGACCGCCTGCGTCATCAAGAACGAGGACGACGAAGGCTGGGCCGTGTCGATGACGCGGCGCGGCGAATCGGAACCGGTGCTTGTCGCGCCCTGGACCATGGGGCGCGACAAGAAGAACCCCAAGCCGCTGGACATCAACGCCTTCAACACCTGGATCAAGACCGCCCACGAGGTCCTGCGCCGGCATGAGCAGCAGCTGCACGCGCAACTGCACCAGCAGCTGCGCGTGGACACGCCGGCCGGCCGGGTCGAGGTGAGGCTCGACATCGAGCCGGATGACGACATGCCCAGCGCCACGCTCAGCGCGCACGATGCGTCCGGCGAGCTGCTCGGGCGCAAGAAGGTCGCGCCGGACTTCCGCCTCAGCCTGCGCAGCGCGCAGGCATGGCTGGAGACCCTGGACGCCTGATGACCCTGCTGCCGGGTGGACACTCGGCGGCTTCCTCCCTCGCACCCTTCTGCAGGATCACCCCATGACCACGACCACGCTGACCTCGGCCTTCCTGCCCATCTTCAAGCGCGCGCTGCGCAACCTGGACCATTTCCTCGACAAGGCCCAGGCCAGCGCCACGGCGCGCAAGTTCAGCCCGGACGTGCTGGCCCAGTCGCGCCTCGCGCCGGACATGCTGCCGCTGACCTCGCAGGTGCGCATCGCCTGCGACGCGGCCAAGCTGGGCGTGGCCCGCGTGGGCGGCCTGAGTGCGCCGAAGTTCGAGGACGGCGAGACCACGCTGGCCGAGCTGAAGACCCGCATCGCCAACACGCTGGCCTGGCTGGACAGCGTGCCGGCCGATGCGCTGGACGGCCGCGAGGACCACGAGGTCACCTTCCCGGTGGGCCGCGAAGCCACCCGCACGCTCAAGGGCGCCGACTACCTGCGCCACTGGGCACTGCCCAACGTGATGTTCCACGTCACGACGACCTATGCGCTGCTGCGCCACAACGGTGTCGAGCTGGGCAAGCAGGACTTCCTGCTGGGGCCCGACGAGTCGATCTGACCCGGCCGCATGGCCGGCCCATCGGCCGGCCATGCGAGGGGCCGAGGGTCAATGGCCCATGTGCTTGGAATGGTCTTCCTTGGCGGGCATGCCGGCCATCGGGCGGACGCTCGCCTTGACGTTGATGCGCGAGCGCTTCTGGTCCTTGTCCTCGACCTCGAGGTCGACCGTCACGGTCGTGCCGGCCTTCATCGGCCGGGCCACGTCGATCAGCATCAGGTGGTAGCCGCCCGGCTTGAGCTCGACCGGCTTGCCCGAGGGCAGATCGAGCGCGGGCACGGCGCGCATCTTCATCACGTCGCCCTCCATCGCCATCTCATGGACCTCGACGACGCGGGCGTCGGGCGAGCTGGCGCCGACCAGCTTGAGGTCGCTGCCGGCGGTCAGCGTCATGAAGGCACCCGTGGTGCGCTGCGTGCCGATGGTCGGGCGCACCCAGGCGTCCTTGGCCTGCACGGTGGCTTGCGCGTGGGCGGTGCCGGCGAGGGTGGCCAGGCTGAGGGCGGCGGCCAGGGCCAGGGTCTTGATGTGGTTCATGGTCAGGTCCTTGAGGGAAGTCATTGGCGGTTCGGGGTTCGTGGGGGACGGCGCGCGCTCAGGCCGCGTCGAGCAGGATCTTCAGGTCGTGGGCGATGTCGTCGGCGGTCTGGTTGTGGCGCACCGCCAGCCGCAGCTTGCCGGCCGTGTCGAAGACGTAGGACAGCGCGGTGTGGTCCATCGTGTAGCTCGAACCGGTCGGCACCTTGCTGAAGAAGACCTTGAAGTCGCGCGCGGTGGCGCGGGTCTGGGCCTCGTCGCCGCGCAGGGCCAGGAAGCTCGGGTCGAAGGCGACGGTGTAGCCCTTGAGCAGCTCGGCGGTGTCGCGTTCCGGGTCGACGGTGATGAAGACGACCTGCAGCTTGTCGGCGTCCTTGCCGAGCTGGCGACGGACCTCGATCGCGCGGGTCAGCGCGGTCGGGCAGACATCCGGGCACTGCGTGAAGCCGAAGAAGACCATCACCAGCCGGCCCTTGAAATCGGCCAGCGTGCGGGTCTTGCCGTCCGGGTCGCTGAGCGAGAAGCCCTTGCCGTACTCGGCGTCGGTGATGTCGATGGTCTTGAACGGCGGCGGGGCCGACTTGCAGGCGCTCAGCGAGCTGCCGAAGGAAATGGCGACGGCGGTGGCGAGCAGGGTGCGGCTGAACGAGCGGCGGGCGAGGGTCACGGGTGATCTTCCTGGTGCGGGACGGGTGAGCGGTGGCGGCGTGATGGTGAGCCAGGCCGGGTCAGTGACCGGCGTGCTCGCCGTGGTTCTTGTCCATGTCGACGGTTGCGGCGCGGGGCTTCTGGACCCAGACCATGACCTCTTCCTTGCCGCCGCGCTCGAAGGTCAGCGTGACCGGGAAGCGGTCGCCTTCCTGCAGCGGCTTGCGCAGGTCGAGCAGCATGATGTGCAACTCGCCGCCGTGGCGCAGCGCGATCTGCTGGCCGGGCGCCAGGTCGATCGACGGGATGGCGCGCATCTTCATGATGTCGTTGACGGTCTTCATCTCGTGGAACTCGACCTTGCCGGCGACGGGCGTCTCGGCGGCGATCAGGCGGTCGGGCTTGCTGCCGGTGTTGGCCAGCGTGCGGAAGTAGAGCGCGCCCGAGCGCAGCCCCGGCGGCGTCGGCGTCGAATACGGATGGTCGATGCGGACATCGCCGGCGCGGCTGCCGTGGGCCAGTGCGGGCAGGGCGGCCAGGCTGCCGAGGGCAGCCGTCAACAGGACGGCGAAGGAGCGGCGCGTGGCCGTGTGTCGAAGGGCGTTCATGGTGTCGGTGTGCGTCGGACCGGTGCCACGTCGGGCGACCGTGTCGGTGGGGGCGCTCGTCGGAGCGGTGGGCGGCGCGCAGGCTCGGCCAGGCTCGACGAGGGGAATGCGTGCGGGCGGTGCAGGCCAGGTGGCCGACGCCCCAGGCCTGGGTCAGGCCTGTCGGTCGATCGGCGAGGGCGGCGCCCGCGCGCCGTGGGCCGCCGACCGTGGCGCCGCGGGGGCACGCCTGTCGACGCCAACCTGCAAGGCATCGGTCGGCAGCGTCGCGGCCGACCAGACCGACGGAAGCGCCGCCACGGCCGCCAGGCCGAGCGGCCAGCCGCAGTAGTCGCAGGCGGCGGCGAGGTGCGGCGCGGGCACATCGGCCGGCGCGGCGATGTCAGTGGCACGGGCTTCTGCGGCGACGGTGTCGGCGGCCGGCGGGCTGCACCAGCCGCGCGCGTCCAGGCCGGCGACCCAGGCCGCGTGGCGGGCATCACCGCCCTGAGCACGCACGATCGCATGGCTGATCGCCGGGGCGAGCAGCGGCATCAGGACCAGAAGGATCCCGAGCCAGGCGAGGTGGGCGCGCGTGCGCGGCGTGGTCATGAGGAGATTGTGCGGGATCGACCGAGTTCGCTTGGGTTGGCCGCCGAACATCCGCTGCGCCAGTCGTGACGTTTGGTGCGGGCGGTGGCGTTGCCTGTGGGTCGACCGCGACAAGGGCGGTTTGACGGTGGCCGGCTGTGACGCATCCGGACGAAAAAAAACCCGGCCAAGAGCCGGGTTGGGAAGGTACCTGGAAAGCGAGCTTTCACGGGGTACCGAGGAGACAACTGTTGGCGCGGACGCGTCCGTGCGGGTTCGTCAGGGGGCGGTGCCGGAAGGCGACCACCCGATGACGGCATCTTGACGCGTCACGCGGAAATCAGTCTTGCGCAGGATCAAGCTGCGGTGCGGCGCTTCGGCGCGGCGGCGCTGGTCGCGGCCTTGGCGGCGGTCGTCGCGGTCTGGGTCAGTTGCTCGAAGCTGGCTTCGGCGGCGGTCTGGGCCTGCTTGGCAGCCTTCTGGGCCGACTCGACGGCGTTCTGGCCGGCGCTCAGGGCCGACTTGACGAAGGCCACGGCGCTTTCGCTGCCAGCCGGGGCGTTCTTCAGGGCCGACTCGATCAGCGAGGTGATCTGGGCTTGCGCAGCGGCGAACTGGGCTTCGGCCAGCTTGGCGACTTCGCCTTGGGTGGCGGTGGCGATCTCGTAGACCTGACGGCTGTACGAAGCGACCTTCTCGGTGGCCGGCTGGACCAGCGACGACTGGAGCGCCAGGACTTCCTGGGCGTCCTTGGCCGACAGCAGGGCCTTGGCGGTCTCGGTCGACTCGGCCAGCGTGGCGCGGCCGGCTTGCAGGTTCAGTTCGACCAGCTTCTCGACGCCTTCGAAGGCCTTGGTGCTCAGTTCGAGCACGGCTTCGAGGTTGGCCTTGCCGGCGGCGGCGAATTGCTCAGGGGACGTGGTCATCGAGGGCTCCTTGGTGAAATGACGGTGCTTCAGGCGTTTGTTGCACTGCAGCAATGTGGTCAGTATAGGAGCCCGGAACGCAAAATCAAGCATTCATGTTGCAGCGCAGCAAGATTAGGGGGAAAGCTCTAGGCGAGCCCCGAAACGGGGCGCCGGACACAATCGCGCCATGCGACTTCACTACAGCGACCACTTCGTGCTGCCGCTGCCCGAGGGGCACCGTTTCCCGATGCGCAAGTACCGCGACCTGCACGACGCGCTGGCGCGGTCGTTGCCGGACGCCCGCTTCGTCGAGGCGCCGGCCGCGTCGCCGGGCGAACTGGCGCTGGCGCATGCGCCGTCCTTCGTCGACGCGGTGCTGCACGGCCACCTCGACGCTGCCCAGCAGCGCGAGATCGGCTTTCCCTGGTCGGCGCAGATGGCCGAGCGCTCGCGCCGTTCGGTCGGGGCGACGATCGCCGCCGCGCGGGCCGCCCTGCGCGAGGGCGTCTCGGCCAACCTGGCCGGCGGCACCCACCATGCCGGGGCCGAGTCCGGCAGCGGCTTCTGCGTCTTCAACGACGTGGCCGTGGCCGCCCGGCTGATGCAGGCCGAGGTCCACCGCCAGGCTCGCCGTCTGCTGCGCGTCGCGGTGATCGACCTGGACGTGCACCAGGGCAACGGCACGGCGGCGATCTTTGCCGACGACCCGACGGTCTGGACCCTGTCCCTGCACGGCCAGCACAACTTCCCCTTCCGCAAGGTGGCCGGCGACGACGACGTGGCCTTGCCCGACGGCTGCGGCGACGACGACTACCTGGCTGCGCTGGAAGCGGCGCTGGCGCGGCTCTGGGCGCGCCATGCCGAGGCGCTGCCCGGCCTGGTCTTCTACAACGCTGGTGCCGACGTGCACGAAGGCGATCGCCTCGGCCGTCTGCGCCTGAGCGACGCCGGCGTGGCCGAGCGCGACCGGCGCGTCTACGCGGCGCTGCGTGAGCGCGGCATTCCGGTGGCGGTCTGCATGGGCGGCGGCTACGGCAAGGATCTGGCGCGGACCGTCGCCGTGCAGCGCCGCACGCTGGAGCTGGCCTGGGACGACTGGCGGGCGCGCGGGGCGGTGGTCGACCCGACAGGAGACCCGGCCGAGCGCCGCTAGCATCGGGCGCCCTTGCCGTCCCTGACCGGAGTGCCGATGTCCCTGTTCCGCCGTCCTGCCCGATCGGGTGCCGCCCTGCTGGCCTGTCTGCTGATGGCCGCGCCCCCGGCCGCGCAGGCCGCCGACGTCGATGGCGCGGCCTTGTCCGGCGCCTGGGCGATCCCCTTCGCAGGGCTGCTGCTGTCGATCGCGCTGTGCCCGCTGCTGCTGCCCAAGGTCTGGCATCACCACTACGGGAAGATCACGGCGGGCTGGGCGCTGGCCTTCCTGCTGCCCTTCGCGGCGGTCTTCGGCCTCGGCCTGGCCGGCCAGGGCCTGGTGCATGCGCTGGTGGCGGAATACCTGCCCTTCATCGTCCTGCTGACCGCGCTCTACACGGTGGCCGGCGGCATCCACATCCGCGGCAACTTCCACGGCAGCCCGTCGTTCAACGCGCTGCTGATGGCGATCGGCGCGGTGCTGGCGAGCTTCATGGGCACGACCGGCGCATCGATGCTGATGATCCGGCCGCTGATCCGGGCCAACGACCACCGCAGGCATGCCGCGCACGTGGTCGTGTTCTTCATCTTCATCGTCAGCAACGCCGGTGGCTCGTTGACCCCGCTGGGCGATCCGCCGCTGTTCCTGGGCTTCCTCAAGGGTGTCGACTTCTTCTGGACGCTGGGCCACGTCTTCCCGGAGACGCTGTTCCTGATCGGCGCGCTGCTGGCGATCTTCTGGCTGGTCGACAGCTGGTACGCGCGCCGCGAGGGCGGCCAGACGGTCGACCCGACACCCGACGACCGCCGCTTCGCGATCGAGGGCCGCGTCAACCTGCTGCTGCTGCTGGTGATCGTCGCCCTGGTGCTGATGAGCGGCACCTGGAAGCCGGGCATCGCCTGGCAGGTCGCCGGCGTCGAGGTCGGCCTGGCGCAGGTCGTGCGGGACGTGGCGCTGCTGGTGGTGATCGTCGCCTCGCTGCAGCTGACCGATCGCCGCGTGCACCAGGACAACCAGTTCAACTGGGCGCCGATGCAGGAGGTGGCCAAGCTCTTTGCCGGCATCTTCCTGACCATCACGCCGGTGCTCGCCATGCTCAAGGCGGGCAGCGCGGGTGCCTTCGCGCCGGTCATCGACCTCGTCACCGGCCCGGACGGCCAGCCCATCCCGGCGATGTATTTCTGGGCCTCGGGCCTGCTGTCGTCCTTCCTCGACAACGCGCCGACCTACCTGGTCTTCTTCAACCTCGCCGGCGGCGATCCACAGGTCCTGATGACCACGCTGGCGCCGGTGCTGGCGGCGATCTCGGCCGGCTCGGTCTTCATGGGCGCGAACAGCTACATCGGCAACGCGCCCAACCTGATGGTCAAGGCCATCGCCGAGGACCGCGGCCTGAAGATGCCCAGCTTCTTCGGCTACATGGCCTGGAGCGGCGCGGTGCTGATCCCGCTGTTCATCGTCATGACCTTCATCTGGATGCGCTGACGCCGCGCTGCTGAAATCGCGTCCCGCACGTCACCACGTCCCGCACGTTCCGCCCACCACCACGTCCTTTCCTTCCCACCCGAGCCCAGGAACCCGACATGTCCGCCAAGCCCCGCCTGCTGGTCGCCCGCAACGTCTTCACGCCGGTCCTCGACCGGCTGCGCGCGCATTTCGACCTCGAGGTCAACACCGACGACGCGGTCTGGAGCCGCGACACGCTGATCGCGCGCCTGCAGGGCTTCGATGCCGTCTTCGTCACCACCAGCGAGCCGATCGACCGCACCGTGCTGGCGGCCTGTCCGCAGCTCAAGGCGGTCTGCAGCATGGCGGTGGGCTACAACAACATCGACGTGCCGGCCTGCACCGAGCACGGCGTGCTGGCCAGCAACGCGCCGGACGTGCTGACCGAGACCACCGCCGACCTCGGCTTCGCGCTGATGATGGCCGCCGCCCGCCGCATCACCGAGAGCGAGCATTACCTGCGTGCCGGCCAGTGGCAGAAGTGGTCGGTCGACATGATGTGCGGCCAGGACGTGCATGGCCGCACGCTGGGCATCCTGGGCATGGGCCGGATCGGCCAGGCGATCGCGCGGCGCGGCGCGCTGGGCTTCGGCATGAAGGTGATCTATCACAACCGCTCGAAGCTGGCGGCCGATGTCGAGCAGCCGCTGGGCGCACGCTGGGTCGACCTGGACGGCCTGCTGCGCGGGTCGGATCACCTGATCATCGTGCTGCCCTACAGCCCGGCCTCGCACCACCTGATCGGCGCCGAGCAGATCGCGAAGATGAAGCCGACCGCCACGCTGACCAACGTCGCCCGCGGCGGCATCGTCGACGACGCGGCACTGGCTCAGGCGCTGAGCCAGCGCGTCATCGCGGCGGCTGGCCTGGACGTGTTCGAGGGCGAGCCCGCCGTGCATCCCGACCTGCTGCGCGTGCCCAACGTCGTGCTGACGCCGCACATCGGCAGCGCCAGCATCCCGACCCGCATGGCCATGGCCAACCTGGCGGCCGACAACCTGATCGCCCGCTTCACCGGCGGGCGTCCGCCGACCGCGCTGAACCCCGAGGTGCTGCCGGAGGGGCAGCGCGCGTGAGCGTCGCGCAGCGCCTGATCGCAGGCCTCGTGCTGAGCCTTTCGGCCATGGCCGGCCAGGCCGCCGAGCCGCCGACCTATGCCGATCTGCAGCCCCTGCTCCAGCAGCGCTGCGTGGTCTGCCACAGCGGCGCGAGCGCGGCGGCGGGGCTGTCGCTGGACTCGCTGGCCGGCCTCCAGAAGGGCGGCACGCGCGGTGCGATCGTCGTCAGCGGTCAACCGGCGGCCAGCGAACTGGTCAAGCGCGTGAAGGGCCTCAGCCTGCCGCGCATGCCGCTGACCGGTCCGCCCTGGCTGGACGAGGCCGACATCGGTCGCATCGAACGCTGGATCGCCGCCGGCCTGCCGGCCGGTGCGGCGGTGGCGCCGGCCGCACCCGTGGCCGCCTTGCGACCTGCCGCAGGCCAGCCAGCGACCTGGGCCCATGTCGCGCCGATCTTGGCGACGCGTTGCGCGAAGTGCCACAGCCCGCAGGGCCTGATGGGGCCCGCGCCGGAAGGCTACGTGCTCAACAGCTACGAGGCGGCGATCTCGGCCAATGACCGGGCCCGCATCGTGCCGGGCCGTCCGGAAGCCAGCGAACTGGTTCGCCGCATCAAGGGCCACGCCAGCCCGCGCATGCCCTTCGACGGCCCGCCCTGGCTGGGCGACGAACAGATCCGGCTGATCGAGGACTGGGTCCGCGAAGGCGCCCGAGATGCCACCGGCCGACCCGCGCCGATCCGGGGCGGGGCGCGCATCCGCCTGCGTGGCGTGATGTCGCCGGACGGCACGCTCGACGGCCTGGTGCTGCCCGGCGGCGGTCGACGCGACAGGATGCCGCGCCCTGGCGACGAGATGGAGCTGCGCGCCTGGCTGATGCCCGACGGCAGCCTCGACATCGAGCGGCTGCGGCGACGCTGAGGACGCACCCTGGAACGGCCCGTGGGCCTGCCTGACGTGACGAAGGGCGCCAATCGGCGCCCTTCGTGCTTCAGGCGGCGTGGTGCCGACCGACTCAGGTCTTGCGCAGCCGGGCCGGATCGATCGGCAGGCTGCGCAGGCGCTGGCCGGTCGCCGCCGCGATCGCGTTGACCACGGCCGGCGCAATCGGCGGCGTGCCGGGTTCGCCGATGCCGCCGGGCTTCTCGCGGCTGGCGAGGATGTGGACCTCGACCTTTGGCATCTCGTTCATGCGCAGCACCGGGTATTGATGGAAGTTGCCGGTGGTGACGCGACCGGCCTCGATCTCCAGCTTGCCGTGCAGCGCCGCACTCAGGCCGTAGACGATGCCGCCCTCGATCTGACGCTCGACGATGGCCGGATTGACCACCTGCCCGCAATCGACCGCCGCGACCACCCGGTGTACCCGCGGCGTGCCATCGGCCGCGACCGACACCTCGGCCACCTCGGCGACGTAGCTGCCGAAGCTCTGGCCGACCGCGATGCCGCGGAACACCCCGGCCGGCAGCGGGCTGCCCCAGCCGGCCTTCTGCGCCGCCGCCTCCAGCACGCCCCTGTAGCGCGGTTGCTGGCCGAGCAGGCTGCGCCGGAACTCGTAGGGATCCCGCCCGGCGGCAACGGCCAGCTCGTCGATGAAGCCCTCCATGAAGAAGATGTTCTGCGAGTGCCCGACCGAGCGCCAGAACCACACCTGCGGCCCCGGCTCCTGGCGGGCATAGGCCAGCCGCAGGTTGGGGATGTCGTAGGGCATGTCGGCGATGCCTTCGACCGCGAAAGCGTCGACGCCGTTTTCCGGGATCTTCATGAAGCCCGAGGCCGCCATGATGGACGGCGAGGCCACGTCCGCGCTGAGCGCCACGAGCTTGCCCGAGCCATCGAGCGCGCCGGTGAACCGGGCGGCGGCCGCCGGGCGGTAGTAGCCCGCCGCCATGTCGTCCTCGCGGGTGTAGATCAGCTTGACGGGCTTGCCGCTGAGCTTCGAGAGCAGCGTCGCGTCGATCGCGAAGTCGGGCGCGAAGCGCCGTCCGAAGCCGCCGCCCAGCATCATCGTGTGGACCTTCACCTTGGCCGGTGCGACCTGGGCGACCGAGCCGAGGATGCCTTGCGCCGGGCCCTGGCTCTGCGTGCCGGCCCAGATCTCGACCTCGTCGCCCTGGACCCTGGCGGTGCAGTTCATCGGCTCCATGCAGGCATGGGCCAGGTAGGGCGCGCTGTAGTCGGCCTCCAGCGTGCGGGCGGCCCCGGCCCGGCCGGCGGCCAGGTCACCGGCAGCCTTGGCGACCGACGGCGCACCGGCCCGGGCCGCGTCGCCCAGCATCTGCTCGACCTTGGCGGTCGACAGGGCAGCGCTGTCGCCCTGGTCCCAGTCGATCTTCAGCGCATCGCGGCCCTTGCGGGCGGTCCAGTAGCCGTCGGCCAGCACCGCCACGCCGTGCGGGATGCTGATGACCTGGCGCACGCCGGGCACGGCCTTGGCGGCGCTGTCGTCGAGCGTGCGGACCTTGGCGCCGGGCATGGGCGCGCGGGCCATCACCGCGACCAGCATGCCGCTCACCTGCGCGTCGATGCCGTACTTCGCGCTGCCGTCGAGCTTGGCCGGCGTGTCCAGGCGCTTCTTGGGCTGGCCCAGGATGCGGAAGTCCTTGCTGTCCTTGAGCGTCACGCGGGTGGGCACCGGCTGGCGCGCGGCCGCCTCGGCCAGTTCACCGTAGCGGGCCCGGCGCCTGCCGGGTCCGATGACCACGCCGGCTTCGGTGCGGCACTGCGTCGCGTCGACCTTCCAGCGCTCGGCCGCAGCGGCGACCAGCATCGCGCGGGCGGCGGCGCCGGCCTGGCGCAGCGGCTCCCAGTGGCCGCGCACCGTCGTGCTGCCGCCGGTGGCCTGCATGCCGAACATCGGGTTGTTGTAGGCCGGATCGGCCGGTGCCTGCTCGACCTTCACGCGGGCCCAGTCGGCGTCGAGTTCCTCGGCCAGCAGCATCGGGATGGCGGTCAGCACGCCCTGGCCCATCTCGGCGGAGCCGCAGATCACGGTGACCGTGTCGTCGCGGCCGATGCGGACCCAGGCGTTGAGCGCATGGGCCGGCGCCATCGTCGCCTGGCGGCCGGCGGCCCAGGCCGAGGCGGGCAGGGCGAAGCTCAGCATCAGCGCACCGGAGGCACCCAGGAAGGCGCGCCGATCGGGTGCTGGCTGGACGGTGTCGGCGGGTTGTCGGTGTGTCATGTCAGGCCCCCTTTGCCAGCGTCCGGGCCGCGTCCTGGATGGCCGCGCGGATCTGGTTGTAGGTGCCGCAGCGACAGATGTTGCCGCTCATCGCGGCGTCGATGTCGGCCGCGCCGGGTTGGCGCTTGTCCTTGAGCAGCGCGCAGGCACTCATGATCTGGCCCGACTGGCAGTAGCCGCACTGCGGCACGTCCAGCTTCATCCAGGCGGCCTGCACGGCCTTGCCGACCGGCTGGGCGCCGATGCCCTCGATCGTGACGACTTTCCGGCCCGCCACCGCCGACAGCGGCGTCTGGCAGGAGCGCACCGCCTGGCCGTCCAGATGGACCGTGCAGGCACCGCACAGCGCCATGCCGCAGCCGAACTTGGTGCCGGTGAGCTGGAGGTTCTCCCGCAGCGCCCACAGCAGGGGCATCTCGGGGTCGGCGTCGACGCTGCGCGCCTGGCCGTTGACCTGGAACTGGATCATCCTTGTCTCCTCGTGTGGGGGGCCGCAGCGGCGCAACATACGCGCCGCTCCAGGCAGCGTCAAACGGGCGCGAGACTGCCCCGAGGCAGGACGAGGGAACTGGGGCCAGCCCGCCAGCCAGGCGCGCTCCGGGCCTCAGACGCTCAACAGCTTGTGGACCAGTTCGGGCGTGGTCGCGGCCTCGTACTTGCGCATCAGCCGGGCCCGGTAGACGTCCACGGTGCGCGGGCTGATGGCCAGGCGCCGGCCGATCAGCTTGCTGGTCAGGCCCTCGATCAGCAGGGCGGCGATCTCGCGTTCGCGCGGCGTCAGGTCGGCCTTGAGCTGGCGCAGCGCCGACAGGTCCTCGAAGGTCCAGATGCCGGCCGCATGCGGCTGGGCCGGGTCGAGCGCGCGGCCCGAGACATGGCACCAGAACAGCTCGTCGCTGCCCGGTGCGCTGAGCCGGCGCATCACCCGCTCATCGGCATAACGACCGTCGCGGTCCAGGCTGGCGACGATGCGTTCGCCGGTGCGCTCGAACTCGGCCGCGCTCGGATAGAGCACCTCGAAGCTCAGGCCGATCAGCTGCTCGCGCTGGGCCCCGAACATCGCCAGCATCTGCCGGTTGCAATCGACCATCAGGCGGTTGCGCGACAGCACCATGCCGATGGGCGCGAGGTCGAAGGCGGTGCGGTAGTCGAGGTCGGTCATGCAGGCTCCGGCGTCGGTCGAGGGATGGATTCGGGCTAACCCTGAGTCAATTCTACGTATCGGCTACGTAATGCCTTACGTAGTACGCTGCACGCCGTTCCAGACCTCCCCCGTCACCTTCTGTGGAGACCCACGCATGAACAAGGTTTACCCGAGCGCGGCCGCCGCGCTGGACGGCATCGTCCGCGACGGACAGCTGATGGCCGTCGGCGGCTTCGGCCTGTGCGGCATCCCCGAGGCCCTGATCGACGCGCTGCAGGCCAGCGGCGTCAAGGACCTGACCGTCATCTCGAACAACGCCGGTGTCGACGGCTTCGGCTTGGGCAAGCTGCTGCAGACGCGCCAGATCCGCAAGATGATCTCGAGCTACGTCGGCGAGAACAAGGAATTCGAGCGCCAGTACCTCAGCGGCGAGCTGCAGCTGGAGTTCACGCCCCAGGGCACGCTGGCCGAGAAGCTGCGGGCCGGCGGTGCGGGCATCCCGGCCTTCTTCACCAAGACCGGCGTGGGCACCATCGTGGCCGAAGGCAAGGAACTGCGCGAGTTCGACGGCCACACCTACGTGATGGAACGGGCGCTGACGCCGGACGTATCGCTGGTCAAGGCCTGGATGGCCGACAAGAGCGGCAACCTCGTGTTCCGCAAGACCGCGCGCAACTTCAATCCCAACGTGGCCCAGGCCGGCAAGATCACCGTGGTCGAGGTCGAGAAGATCGTCGAGACCGGCGCGCTTGATCCGGACCAGGTCCACCTGCCGGGCATCTTCGTGCACCGCATCGTGCTCAACGAGACCCCCGAGAAGCGCATCGAACAACGCACCGTCCGCAAGACGGCCGCGTGACCAGGACCCAGGAGCAAGACATGGCATGGACCCGAGACGAGATGGCCGCCCGCGCCGCGCGTGAGCTGCAGGACGGCTACTACGTGAACCTGGGCATCGGCCTGCCCACGCTGGTCGCCAACCACGTGCCCGAGGGCATGGAGGTCTGGCTGCAGAGCGAGAACGGCCTGCTGGGCATCGGCCCCTTCCCGACCGAGGATGCAGTCGACGCCGACCTGATCAATGCCGGCAAGCAGACCGTCACGACGCTGCCGGGATCGAGCATCTTCAGCAGCGCGGACAGCTTCGGCATGATCCGCGGCGGCAAGATCAACCTCGCCATCCTCGGCGCGATGCAGGTCAGCGAACGCGGTGACCTGGCCAACTGGATGATCCCCGGCAAGATGGTCAAGGGCATGGGCGGCGCGATGGACCTGGTGGCCGGCGTCGGCCGCGTGGTCGTGCTGATGGAGCATGTCGCGACCAAGAAGGACGGCACCACCGACCTGAAGATCCTGCCCCAGTGCACCCTGCCGCTGACCGGCGTGGGCGTGGTCAACCGCATCATCACGGACCTGGCGGTGCTGGACGTGACGCCCGAGGGCCTGAAGCTGGTCGAGGCCGCACCGGGCGTGAGCCGCGAGCAGATCCAGCAGGCGACCGGCGTCGTGGTGCACTGAAGCCAGCGGCACGCCGAACGTGACAAGGGCCGCAGCGATGCGGCCCTTGTGCCTTGGCGGAGGGATCTGGCTCGCGGCTCAGGCCGTCGAACGGACCCAGTTCTCGATCCGCAGGCCGGGGTAGCCCGCGAAGTCGGCTTCGTTGTTGGTCACCAGAACGGCATCCAGCGCGAGGGCGTGCGCAGCGATGAGCTTGTCGAGCGCATCGCGCCGGCGTTCCCTTGCCGCCATCCGGACCGGACCGTAGGCCCTTGCGCATGCGGCATCGAAGGGCAGGGCTGGAATGTCCAGCAACAGGTCGTCCAGCGCGGCCCGGTTTCGCGCGGCGGCATCCCCTGAAGCCAGCACGCCGAACTCGAGTTCGGCGAGCGTGATCGGCGACATCACCACGTCGCCGACAAAACACTGCGCGAATCTCTGCGCGACTTCCGGCGGACGATGCTTGATCAGGTAGATGCAGATGTTGGTGTCGAGCAGGTAGCGGGGTTTCACAGCAATTCCCGATCGCCCTCGACGTTGTCGCCGCGTCCGTCGGCCATGAAATCGGGGCTGAAGCGGGCCAGTTTGCCGAGCACGTCGCCAACCCGTCGACGGGTCGGGCGGATGCGCAATTCATCGCCGTCGCGCTCGATCAGCAGGTCCATGTCCCAGCTGTCATAGGCCAGTTCGGCAGGAATGCGCACGGCCTGGGAATTGCCATTCTTGAAAAGTCGGGTGACGGGCATGTCGGGCTCCCTGGATGGATGTACGTGTACATCATAAGGGGAGTCGGGCCGCGTTGGGAAGATCGGTGCGATCCGGGACCGGGCGCGGGCGCTGTCGTGCCGGGCGGCATCGGGGCGGGTGACGATGTGGAGGGTGGCCATGGCTTGCCTTCGTGGAGAGAAGGCCGCAATCTCCGCCCGTCCCCGCAGGATGGGTATCACCCACAAGGGGGTGGCACCCGTCGTTTTTGGGGATGACGCCCATCAGCGGGCCAGCCGTCAGCCAGCCCGACGCCATGCCGGCACGGCCTGTTCGTGGACCTGCAGGGCCAGGGCGGCGGGATGGTCCGGCGCCAGCGTGGCGACCTCGCCGACCACCACGATGGCCGGGCTCACCAGGCCTTCCCGGGCGATGTCGGCCACGACCTCGCCCAGGCGGCTGTGCAGGTGACGCTGGGCCGGCGTGTGCGCAGCCTGCACGATGGACACCGGCATGTCGGCCGTCAGGCCGCCGGCGCGCAGGCCAGCGACGATGTCCTCCAGGCGCGCCAGGCCCATGTAGATCACCAGCGTCAGGCCGGTGCGGGCCAGCGCGGCCCAGTCGGGCGCGCGACCGTCGTCCTTGGCATGGCCGGTGACCAGCGCGACGCCGGGCGCGCAGCGGCGGTCGGTCACCGGGATGCCGATCGAGGCCGGCGCGGCGATGCCCGAGGTCAGGCCGCTGATCACCTCGACCGCCAGGCCGGCTTCGCGCAGCGCGCTGCATTCCTCGCCGCCGCGGCCGAACACGAAGGGGTCCCCGCCCTTCAGGCGCACCACCCGCTCACCGCGCAGCGCCTCGCTGACCAGGCGCTTGTGGATGAAGGCCTGCGGCGTGCTGACCTGGCCGCCGCGCTTGCCCACGCGGATCACGCGGGCGTCGCGGCGCAAGTAGCGCAGCACCTCGGGCTGGACCAGGTCGTCGACCAGCGCGACGGTGGCCCGCCGCAGCGCGCGCACGGCCTTGATCGTGAGCAGTTCCGCGTCGCCGGGGCCGGCGCCGATGAGCGTGACGGGATAGATCGTGGTCATGGTGGCAACGGAGGTCGACGGTGGAACGGTGTGACCGCTGGCGCGTGTCAGGTGGTCGCGGAGGCCATGGGCACGATCGCCTTCGTGGCCGCCGTGCCCAGGCTGTGCTGGACCATGGTTCGCAGCCTGGGCAGGCAACTGCCACATTGCGTGCCGCACTTCAGGCTGGCCTGCAGGCGATCCAGGCGTTCGGCCGGCTCGCGGCAGGCCACCGGCATGGCGAGCAAGGCATCGCCGATGCGCTGCTCGCTGACGTCCAGGCAGGCGCAGACCTGCGGGCTGCGTGCGGCCATGGCGGTCGGGGCGTTGGGCGTGGCGGCCAGCAGCGCGCGGCCAATGGACGCGGCATCGCCGTCCTGCTGGAGCAGGTCGAGCATCCAGGTTGCGGCGCGCGTGTCGCCGGCCAGCAGGAAGGACGTCAGCCGGCCCGCCGCGTCGATGCTCACGGCGCGGTCTTGCCCCGCGTGCCGGTCGGCGTAGCGCAGGGCCTGCGGCGCGTCGAGCCGCAGCAGTGCCTGGGTGCTTGCCAGCCAGTCGGTCGTGAGCGGCTGGTCCGACGCCACCCGCAGCAGCAGGCCGACGCGGCCCTGCGGCTCGCGCCCGAAGGGCACGCAGCTGGCGTAGGTCAACTGGGCCATCAGCGCCTGCAGGCCTTCGCGGGCGTCGACCCATGCGGATTCGGGCAGCCAGGCTGCGCCGACGGCCTGCCAGGGCAGCTCGGCCGGCTCGATGCGGACGGCGCTGTGCTTGAGCTCCGGCTGGCCCGATGCTGGGCAGCAGGCCGGCTGGGTCAGCGTGTTGACGCCGCCACTGCCGGCGCCGCCCAGCACCTCGCTGCCCCAGTGCATGGCCAGGTGGGCCTGGGCATCGCCCGGCTCGTCGCTGGCCTGCACGGGCACGACCAGGCTGCCGCGCCGCGAGCTCACCCGCACCAGATGGCCGCTCGCGAGGCCCAGCCGGTCGAGATCACGCGGCGCCACCTGCAGGGCGGGTTCGGGCGTGTGCGCCAGCAGGCGGCCCAGCGTGCCGGTGCGGCTCATGCCGTGCCACTGGTCGCGCAGGCGGCCGCTGGTCAGGGCGAAAGGGAAGTCCGCATCCTGCGACTCGGCCGTGGCGCGCGGTGCCGGTGCGCTGAAGCGGGCACGGCCGTCGGGGGTCACGAACTGGCCGTCGGCGTAGAGCCGGGCCTTGCCGGTCGACTGGCCTTCCGGGCACGGCCATTGCACCGGTGCGCGGTCCAGCGCGGCCCAGTCCAGCCCGGTGATGTCGAGGTCGCGGCCGCGGGTCATCTCCCGGTGTTCGAGCCAGACCGATTCGGGCGTCGGGAAATCGAACAGGGAGCGGCCGGCGTGTTCGGGCGTGCGCCGCGACGGCAGGCGGGCTTCCAGGCGCTGCGCCACGTCGCGGGCGATGCGCCAGTCGTGGCGGGCCTCGCCGGGTGCGGCGATGGCCGGGCGCACGCGGCTGATGCGGCGCTCGCTGTTGGTCACGCTGCCTTCCTTCTCGCCCCAGCTGCTGGCCGGCAGGAGCAGGTCGGCGTAGGGCGTCGTCGCGGTGTGGCGATAGGCTTCCTGCAGCACGACGAACTCGCAGCGTTCGAGCGCGCGGCGCACCAGCGTCTGGTCGGGCAGCGACTGGGCCGGGTTGGTGCAGGCGATCCACAGCGCACGGATCTCGCCCTCGGCCGCGGCCTCGAACATCTGCACCGCCGCCTTGCCCGGCTTGGCCGGCACGTCGGTGACGCCCCACAGCCGCGCCACCTCGGCACGGTGCGCGGCGTTGCCGAGGTCGCGGTGCGCACTCAGCAGCGTGGCCATGCCACCGACCTCGCGTCCGCCCATCGCGTTGGGCTGGCCGGTCAGCGACAGCGGCCCGGCGCCGGGCTGGCCGATCTGGCCGCAGGCCAGGTGCAGGTTGATCAGCGTGGTGTTCTTGTCGGTGCCGCTGCTGCTCTGGTTGAGGCCCTGGCAATACAGGCTCAGCGTCGGCTGGCGGCGCGTGGACACGCCCGCGGCATCGAGGCCGGCGAACCAGCGGGCGGCCTGCACCACGTCCGCCTCCGGCACGCCGCAGACCCGTGCGGCATGGGTTGGCGTGATGTCGCGCACGCGGTCGCGCAGCGCGTCGAAGCCGGTCGTGCGGGCGGCGATCCAGGCGGCGTCGTGCAGGCCTTCGGCCAGCATCACGTGCAGCATCGCGTGGTGCAGCGTGACGTCGCTGCCGGGCTGGATCGGCAGGTGCAGGTCGGCCACCGCGGCGGTCTCGGTTCGGCGCGGATCGACCACCACCAGCTTCATGTCGGGGTTGGCCGCGCGGGCGTCCTCCAGGCGGCGGAACAGCACCGGATGGGCCCAGGCCATGTTGCTGCCGGTGATGAAGACGGTGCGGGCGAGCGCCAGGTCCTCGTAGCAGGCAGGCGGCGCATCCGCCCCCAGGCTGGCCTTGTAGCCGGCCACCGCGCTGCTCATGCACAGGCGCGAGTTGGTGTCGACGTTGTTGGTGCCCAGCAGACCCTTGGCCAGCTTGTTGAAGACGTGGTAGTCCTCGGTCAGCAGCTGGCCCGAGAGGTAGAAGCCGACCGCGTCCGGGCCGTGGGCCTGGAGGGTCTGCGCGAACCGGTCGGCGACCTGGTCCAGCGCCGCGTCCCAGCCGATCGGCGCGAGCGGCTGGCCGCGCCCCGCGCGGGCCATCGGCCGGTGCAGGCGTGCAGTCTGCAGCAGCACCGGCGTGGCCGTCAGGTGCAGCGTGCTGCCCTTGGTGCACAGGCGGCCGAAGTTGGCCGGATGGTCCGGATCGCCGCGCACGCCGGTGATCCGGCCGGCCTCGTGCTCGATGACGACGCCGCAGCCGACGCCGCAGTAGGGGCAGGTGGAACGGGTCTCGGACATGAGGCAGGAAGGGGCTGGACCTGGCGTCGGTCGCGGGTTGGGGAGGGCGATCAGGCCGCCGCCGGCTCGGCCGCCGCCGCGCCGAACATCAGCGCATGGCGCAGCGCTCGCACGTTGCGGCCTTCGCGGATCAGCTGCAGATACCAGGCGCCGTCGGAGGTGTCGCCATACAGGCAGGCGCCGACCAGCTTGTCCTGGTGCAGCACCAGCTTGCGGTAGACGCCGCCGGGCGGGTCGCTCAGCACGATCTCCTCATGGCCGTCGCCGCCCATGAAGTTGCCGGCCGAGTACAGCGAGATGCCGGTCACCTTGAGCTGCGTGCTGACCTGGCTGCCGGCATAGCGGCCGATGCCGAACTCGGCCAGATGGGTCGCGCAGACACGGCCCTGCTCGAACACCGGGGCGACCAGGCCGTAGGCAATGCCCCGATGCGCCGCACATTCGCCGACCGCGTAGATGCGCGGGTCGGTCACGCTCTGCAGCGTGTCGGTGACGACGATGCCGCGTTCGCAGCGCAGCCCGGCGGCCTCGGCCAGCGCGGTGTTCGGGCGGATGCCGGCGGCCATCACGACCAGGTCGGCGGGGATCTCGCGGGCGTCCTGGAAACGCACCGCACGGACCCGGCCCGCGTCGTTGCCGAGCAGTGCCTCGGTCTGCGCACCCATCTCGAAGCGCAGGCCACGGCTGACCAGCTCGGCCTGCAGCAGCGCGCCGGCCGCGGCGTCGAGCTGGCGGTCCATCGGCCAGGCGGCCAGGTGGACCACCGTGACCTGCATGCCACGCAGGCTCAGGCCGTTGGCGGCCTCCAGGCCCAGCACGCCACCGCCGATGACCACCGCATGGCGGTGCGTGCGGGCGGTCTCGATCATGGCCTGCGTGTCGGCGATGTCGCGGTAGGAGATCACCCCGTCCAGGTCGCGTCCGGGGATGGGCGGGATGAAGGGCGTCGAGCCGGTGGCGATCAGCAGCCGGTCATAGGGCGCCTCGGTGCCGTCGTCGGCCACCACCATGCGGCGCACGCGGTCGATGCGCTCGACCTTGCGGCCCAGGTGCAGGGTGATGCCGTGGCGTTCGTACCAGTCCAGCGGGTTCAGCACGATCTGCTCGATCGTCTGTTCGCCGGCCAGCACCGGGCTGAGCAGGATGCGGTTGTAGTTCGGGTGCGGCTCGGCGCCGAACACGGTGATGTCGTGCAGGCCGGGCGCGATCTTCAGCAGCTCCTCGATCGTGCGCACGCCGGCCATGCCGTTGCCGACAAGGACGAGGCGCTGTCGGCGGGCCGGAAGATCGTCGCGCTTCATGCCGCGTGCGCCTCGACGTGGACCTGCTTGGCGTACAGGAACTCCAGCACCGCCTCGCGGGCCTGCAGGTAGCTCGCGTCGTGAGCCATCTCCAGGCGGTTGCGGGCGGCCTCGCGCAGCGGCGGCAGCGGCACGTCCAGCACCTCGCCGATGGTGGCGGCCGGGCCGTTGGTGAGCATGACGATGCGGTCGGACAGCAGCACCGCCTCGTCGACGTCGTGCGTCACCATCATCACGGTCGAGCCGGTGGCTGCGACGATCTTCATCAGCTCGTCCTGCAGCTTGGCGCGCGTCAGCGCATCGAGCGCGCCGAAGGGCTCGTCCATCAGCAGCATCTTGGGCTCCATGGCCAGCGCCCGGGCAATGCCCACCCGCTGCTTCATGCCGCCGGAGATCTCGCCCGGCCGCTTGTCGGCCGCGTGGGTCAGGCCGACCAGGTTCAGCGCCGCCTTGGCGCGCTCGCGCAGCTGGGCCTTCTTCTCGGTCGCGCCGAAGACGCGCTCGACCGCCAGCAGGACGTTCTCCAGGCAGGTCAGCCAGGGCAGCAGCGAGTGGTTCTGGAACACCACCGCCCGGTCCGGGCCGGGGCCGCGCAGTTCGCGGCCGTCGAGCAGCAGCACGCCGCTGGTCGGCGTGGTCAGGCCGGCCACCAGGTTCAGCAGCGTCGACTTGCCACAGCCGGAATGGCCGATCAGCGCGATGAACTCGCCGCGGGCGACGTCGAGGTTGACGTCGCGCAGCGCCACGAAGGGGCCCTTGCGGGTCGGGAAGGTCATGCCGACCTGGCTGATGCTCAGGAAGCGGCTCTGGTTGGGGATGGCGGTCATCTCGATTCCTTGAAGGCGTGGCGGCTCAGCGGTACTCGAAGCGGCGGGCGATGGCGATCAGCAGGGCTTCGAGCAGCAGTCCGACGCCGCCGATCACGAAGATCGCGATCAGGATGTGGGCGACGTTGAGGTTGTTCCACTCGTCCCACAGCCAGAAGCCGATGCCCTGGCCGCCGGTCAGCATCTCGGCGGCGACGATCACCAGCCAGGCGGTGCCCACGGCCAGCCGCACGCCGGTCAGCATGTAGGGCAGCACGGCGGGGAACAGGATCTTGCGCATCACCGTCCACTCGCTGAGGTTGAGCACGCGGGCGACGTTGAGGTAGTCCTGCGGCACCTGCCGCACCCCGACCGCCGTGTTGATCACCATCGGCCAGATCGAGCAGATGAAGATGGTCCAGATGGCGGCCGGGTTGGCGGCCTTGAACACCATCAGGCCGATCGGCAGCCAGGCCAGCGGCGAGACCGGGCGCAGCAGGCTGATGATCGGATCGAGCATCTGGTTGAGGAAGCTGAAGCGGCCGATCGCGAAGCCCAGCGGGATGCCCACCAGCGCGGCCAGGCCGAAGCCCAGGGCGACACGCTGCAGCGAGGACAGCACGTTCCAGCCGATGCCCTGGTCGTTCGGACCCTTGACGTAGAAGGGGTCGGCGAACAGCTTCACGGCGGCATCCCAGACCGGCAGCGGCCCGGGCAGCTGCTTGTCGCCCGTCTGGGCCACGAGTTGCCACACCAGCAGCATCAGCAGCAGGCCCAGCAGCGGCGCGACGAAGCGCGACAGCAGCATGCGGCGCTGGGCCCGCAGCAGGGCGGCGGTCTGCTCGCGGGCGACGGTGTCGCCCTGGGCATGGGCCACCGCCTCGGCCAGGTCGGCCGCAGCCGGATGGGCTGCAACGACGGGCTGCGGCGCGAGCACCACGGGGGCGCTGTCGTGGACCGTCGCGACGGTCGGCGTGAGGCCCGACAGGGCCAGCGTGGATGCGCTCATGGGGTCGCTCCTGTGCAGTCGGTTGGAGGGGATTCGACCGGCCGCTCAGGCGGCCTTGATCTTGAAGCTGCCGGCGTACTTGGCCGGGTCCTTGCCGTCCCAGGTGACGCCGTCGATCATCTTGCTGCTGCGCATGTCGCTTTTTGGCAGGTTGATCTTCAGCTGGGTGGCCGCTTCCTTGTAGATCGCCGTCTGGTTGATCGCCTTGGCCACGCCCAGGTAGTCGACGTCGGTCTTGAGCAGGCCCCAGCGGCGGTGCTGGGTCAGGAACCACATGCCGTCCGACAGGTAGGGGTAGTTGACCGCGCCGTCGTTGAAGAACTTCATGTGGTTCGGGTCGTCCCAGGTCTTGCCCAGGCCGTTCTGGTAGCGGCCCAGGATGCGCTGGTTGATCACGTCCACGGTGGTGTTGACGAAGGACTTCTCGGCGATCGCCTCGGCCATCTTCATCTTGTTCTGCAGGCCGGTGTCGATCCAGCGGCCGGCCTCCAGGATGGCCATGACCATCGCACGGGCGGTGTTCGGGTTCTTCTGGACGAATTCGGCGGTGGTGCCGAGCACCTTCTCGGGGTGGTCGCGCCAGATGTCCTGGGTCGTCACGGCGGTGATGCCGATGCCGTCGGCGATGGCCCGGTGGTTCCAGGGCTCGCCCACGCAGTAGCCGTCCATGTTGCCCACGCGCATGTTGGCGACCATCTGCGGCGGCGGCACGGTGATGACCTTGGCGTCCTGCATCGGGTTGATGCCGTGGGCGGCCATCCAGTAGTACAGCCACATCGCGTGGGTGCCGGTCGGGAAGGTCTGCGCGAAGGTGTACTCGCGCGGCTCGGCCTTCATCACCTTGGCCAGGCCCGCGCCGTCGACCGCGCCCTTGTCGGCCAGCTTCTTCGACAGCGTGATCGCCTGGCCGTTGTGGTTCAGGGTCATCAGCACTGCCATGTCCTTTTTCGGTCCGCCGATGCCCAGGTGAACACCGTAGACGAGGCCGTAGAGCACATGCGCGGCATCCAGTTCGCCGTTGACGAGCTTGTCACGCACGGCGGCCCAGGACGACTCCTTGCTCGGGATGATCTTGATGCCGTACTTCTCGTCGAACTTCATCAGCGAGGCCATCACCACCGAGGCGCAATCGGTCAGCGGGATGAAGCCGATGCGGACTTCCTTCTTCTCGGGTGCGTCGGAACCTGCCGCCCAGGCGCCGGCCGAAAGGGCCGAGCCTGCTGCCACGGAAGCGGTGACCGCCGCCGTTTCCTTGATGAACTGCCTGCGGCCTTCGTTCATGGTTGCCTCACGCTTGAACATGTTCCATCTCCGATCAATGCCTGGAAAAACGAAAGGCGTCGCGACCTCGGACCGCCGCTGGAAGCGGGAGTCGCCGGTCGGACGCCTTTGCCCGATGCCTGTTGCCTTCGATGCGCCATTGCACCGGGGCCTGATGCAGTCATTGCAGGAGCCGTGCCAGCCTGCGCAACAGCCGCTCCCCGGGCGCAAACCGGGGGTCGTTCAGAGGGAGTTCAGAGGGAGCCCAGAAGAAATCCAGAAGAAATCCAGAGGGAGGGCCGGTCTGGCGCGTCGGGCGGACCGGCACGGTGCCGGCCGCATGGTGCGCCGCGGCACCGCTTCTGCACCAGTCCGGCGCGATCGGCGCATGGGCTTGGTGCATGGGGAAAACCCGATGCCGTGCGTCAGCCGCGACCGACGAAGGGCATCTTGGTCGCCATGACGGTCGTGAACAGCACGTTGGCCGACAGCGGCAGGCGCGCCATCGTCATGAAGGTCTCGGTCACGGCCGACATGTCCATGCGCGCTTCCGGGCGGATGCTGCCGTCGGCCTGCAGGATGCCGGCGGCCATGCGCTCGGTCATCTCGCTGGCCACGTTGCCGATGTCGATCTGGCCGACCGCGATGTCGAAGGCCCGGCCGTCCAGCGCGGCCGACTTGGTCAGGCCGGTGATGGCGTGCTTGGTGGTCGTGTAGGCGATCGAGTTCGGGCGCGGCGCATGGGCCGAGATCGAGCCGTTGTTGATGATCCGTCCGCCCTGCGGCGACTGGGCACGCATCAGCGCGAAGGCGGCCGACAGGCAGTAGAAGGCGCCGTTGAGGTTGGTGTCGATCGAGCGCCGCCAGGCCGCGCCGTCGAGCAGGTCAGGGGTGCCGCCGGGCGGAAAGATGCCGGCGTTGTTGAACAGCAGGTCGAGCCGGCCGTGGCGGGCGCGGATGGCCTCGAACAGCGCGTTCACCGAGTCCTGGTTGCCGACATCGACGGCATGGGCCCAGGCGCGTGAGGCGCAACCGGGCTGCGCGGCATCGGCCTGGGCGATGGTGGCGTCCAGGCTGGCGACGGTGCGCCCGGCATGCACGACGGTCCAGCCTTCGTGCAGCAGGGCTTGCGCGCAGGCCTTGCCGATGCCGGAACCGGCGCCGGTGACGAGGGCGATGCGGGAGGGGGCAGGGGGCGTGGTCATGGTCGGTCGGGGCGGGTGGGAAGGTGGTTGGCCAGGGGCCGGAGCGGCGCATTTTGGCGCCCGTCCACACGCTGTGGTGCGTGCTAAGGTGCGCGCCGTTTTCGGACCGCGCCCCGGCGCGGTCAGCCACAGGAGCACGCATGACCGACACCCGCCACTTCACCCAGGTCCGCCTCGTGACCGGCCCGGACGGCTACGCCCGCTGGGAAGAAGCGCCGATCCCGCTGGACCAGGGCAAGCCGCAGGCGCGGTTGTCGGCGCTGATGGCCAGCGGCGGCTTCCAGCTGCGCGAGAGCCCGGTCGGCTTCCGCAGCGAGTTCCATTGCACCGGCGAGCCGCAGTGGCTGTTCGTGATCGGCGGGGCGATGGAGATCGGTCTGCAGGACGGCAGCTCGCGCGTCTTCCTGCCTGGCGACCACTTCTACTCGGCCGATGTCCTGCCCGCGGGCGCCACCTTCGACCCGAAGGTGCATGGCCACTGGAGCCGCCAGCTCGGCCAGCTGCCGCTGCGCACGCTGTTCGTGCGCGCCTGACGTCGCTCAGCCGGCCAGGTCGATCGGCGTGGCGTCCATGCCGACGTGTCGTTGCCACTGGCCGTCGACCAGCCGCTCGTGGGGGTTGAACTGGGCCTTGTAGGCCATCTTGCGGCTGGCCTCGATCCAGTAGCCGAGGTAGACATGCGGCAGGCCCAGCTCACGCGCCTGGGCGATCTGCCACATCACGTTGTAGGTGCCGTAGCTGGCATGGTCCTCGGGCGCGTAGAAGGTGTAGACCGCCGACAGGCCGTCGTTGAGCACGTCGAGGATGGACACCATCTTCAGCTCGCCGGGCGAGCTGTCGTCCGCCGGTGGCAAGCGGAACTCGACCAGCCGCGAGTTGACGCGGCTCTGCAGCAGGAACTGGGTGTACTGGTCGATCGAGTCCTGGTCCATGCCGCCGCCGGCATGGCGCTCGTTCTGGTAGCGCAGATAGAGCGCGTAATGCTCCGGCACGAAGCCCAGCCGCATCACCCGCGTGACCAGGTCGCCATGCTGCTTCCAGGCCCGGCGCTGGGCCCGGCGCGGCACGAAGTCGGCCACCGGCACGCGCAGCGGCACGCAGCGCTGGCAGCCGTCGCAATAGGGCCGGTAGGTGAACATGCCGCTGCGCCGGAAGCCGGCCGCCACCAGGCCCGAGTAGGTGTCGGCATTGATCAGGTGCGACGGCGTGGCGACCTGCGAGCGGGCCATGCGGTCGCTCAGGTAGCTGCAGGGATACGGCGCGGTGGCGTAGAACTGCAGCTGGGCCAGGGGCAGGTCGGTCGGGTGCGTCACGCGGTGTCGTTGGTAGACGTGATGAAGCCGGCGGGGCTGGTGCGCAGGTCGAGCCGCGACCAGTTCGCCGGATCATAGGACCAAGACTCCGGCGCTGGCAGGTCCACCACCGCGCTCAGGTGGCGCTCGAACCGCGCGCGGGGCAGGGGCGATGCGCCCATCGACGCGAGGTGCGCGGTCTCCTGCTGGCAGTCGATCCAGTCGATGCCGTGGGCTCGACAGAAAGCCACCAGCGCGGCCAGCGCGAACTTCGAGGCGTCGGTGCGGTGCGCGAACATCGATTCGCCGTAGAACATGCGGCCGATGTTCACGCCGTAGAGGCCGCCCACCAGTTCGCCGTCGACCCAGGTCTCGAAGGAATGGGCCCGACCGGCGCGGTGCATCCGGACATAGGCGTCGATCACCTCGTCGACGATCCAGGTGCCTTGCTGGCCCTCGCGCGGCGTGGCGCTGCAGTGGCGCATCACGCGCTCGAAGGCGCTGTCGACGCGGATCTCGCAACCCGGCGTGACCAGGAAGCGCTGCAACGCCTTGCGCAGCGAGCGGTGCAGGCGGAAGTTGGCGACCTGCAGGACCATGCGCGGGTCGGTGGTCCACCACAGCACCGGCTGGCCGGCGCTGTACCACGGGAAGATGCCCTGGCGATAGGCCAGCGTCAGGCGCGCCACGCCGAGCCGCCCGCCGGCGCACAGCAGGCCGGGTGCATCGCTGTCCGGGCCGAGCGCGGCGGAGGTCGGCGGGAAGGGCCAGATCAGCGGCGCCTGGCCGGCACCTTCCAGGTCGTCGTCCGGTTCGTCATCCGGTTCGTCATCAGGCAGCCACGGGATCACGGCGAACCGATCGGACCGGGCGCCATCAGCGCAGCTGCAGGTCTTCACCGCCCCAGCGGATGCCCAGCGGCTCGATGTCGAGCCGCTTCGGGCCGGCCTCGACCGTGCCGGCCACCCAGGCCTCGATGCCCTGGGCACGCGAGATCTCGACGCAGCGCTGGGCGTCGTCGGCGGCCACGTAGAGCGCGAAGCCGGCGCCCATGTTGAGCGTGCTGTAGGCCTCGCGGTCGTCCTGGCGGGCCTGCTCCTGGATGAACTTCAGCACCGGCGGCACGCTGGGCAGCGTGTGGATGCGGTAGCTCAGTTCGGCCGGGTGGCGCAGCAGCTTGCGCCAGCCGTGGCCGGTGACGTTGGCGCAGTAGTGCGGCGTGATGCCGGCCTTCCAGAGCGCCTCGGTGACGGGCGAATAGAGCGTGGTCGGGGCCAGCAGCGCGTCGCCGTAGCTCAGGCCGGGCGCGACCTCGGTCAGGTAGCCCTGCGGCAGGCGTTCGACCAGCTTGCGCGCCAGGCTCAGGCCATTGGCATGGATGCCGCTGGAGGCCAGCAGCACGATCGCGTCGCCGGGGCCGAGCCGGTCGCCCAGCGACAGGCGTTGTTTCGGGTTGACCAGGCCGGTGCAGGACGCGGCCAGGTCGACCCGGCCACTCTCGACGATGCCGGCCAGTGCGGGCGTCTCGCCACCGCCCCAGGCGACCTGGCAGACCTCGCAGGCCTTCTTCCAGCCGGCCACCAGGGCCTGGGCGCGCTGGGCGTCGCCGAACCAGTCCGAGCCGCCGGCGGCCCAGTAGGCCTGCACCACCAGCGGCGTCGCGCCAACGGTGATCAGGTCGTTGATCGCCATCGCGATGGTGTCCTGCGCGATCGCGTCGTAGCGGCTGACGCCGGTCAGGCGGGCCATCTCGTCGGCCACCAGGGTCTTGGTGCCCAGGCACTCGACGATCGAGGCGAGGTAGAACGGACCGACGTCGACCACGTAGGCCGATTCGCCGCGCGAGGCCAGGATCTCGCTGAAGCCGTGGTGCGCGAGCTGGCTCGCGGTGGAGGCCGCCGCGCGCTGCGCAGCGATCTTGAGCGGGTCGATCAGGTCGTAGTTGACGCCGGCCTGGTCGTAGCTCAGCGTGGTCGGGTTCGAGGACTGGGAGGCGTCGGCGTGGCCGTTCGTCGGTGCGGAATTCATGGGGCGGGATTATCGGCCAGCCAGCCTCCGTCGGGCTTCATGACGCGTCGGCCGGCCAGGGGCGAGGCCCCTAGAATCGCCGCCCATGTCCTACGTCGTCCTGGCCCGCAAGTACCGTCCACGCACCTTCTCGGAGATGGTCGGCCAGGGCCATGTCGTCCAGGCCCTCACCAACGCGCTGACGCAGCAGCGGCTGCACCATGCCTACCTCTTCACCGGGACGCGTGGCGTGGGCAAGACCACGGTCTCGCGCATCCTCGCCAAGAGCCTGAACTGCACCGGAACGGACGGCAACGGCGGCATCACCGCCACGCCCTGCGGCGTGTGCAGCGCCTGCCGCGACATCGATGCCGGCCGGCACGTCGACTACGTGGAACTGGACGCGGCCTCCAACCGCGGCGTCGACGAGATCAGCCAGCTGCTCGACCAGGCCGTCTACAAGCCGGTCGTCGGCCGCTACAAGGTGTACATGATCGACGAGGTGCATATGCTCTCGACGACCGCCTTCAACGCGATGCTGAAGACGCTGGAGGAGCCGCCCGAATATCTCAAGTTCGTGCTGGCCACGACCGACCCGCAGAAGGTGCCGGTCACCGTGCTGAGCCGTTGCCTGCAGTTCAACCTGCGGCCCATGGCCGGCGAGACGGTGGCCGAGCACCTGCAGGCGGTCCTCGGTGCCGAACAGGTGCCGTTCGAGGAAACCGCGCTGCGGCTGATCGCCCGTGCGGCGCACGGCTCCATGCGCGACGCCTTGTCGCTGACCGACCAGGCCATCGCCTATGCCGGCGGCGAGCTGGCCGAGGCGGCGGTGCGCCAGATGCTCGGCGCCGTCGACCGCACGCATGCCGTGCGCATCGTCGAGGCGCTGGGTGCCGCCGATGGCGCCGGATTGGTCGACGCGGTCGAGCGTCTGCGCGGCCTGGGCCTCTCGGCGGCTGGCCTGCTGGAGGAACTCTGCGACCTGGCGCAGCGCCTGGCGGTGATCCTGGCGGTGCCGCAGGCGCTGGACCCGGCCGATCCCGAGGCCGCCACGCTGCAGGCCCTGGTGCCGCTGCTGTCGGCCGACGAGCTGCAACTGCTCTACAGCATCGCGCTGCACGGACGTGCCGAACTGGCGCTGGCGCCGGACGAGTACAGCGGCCTGACCATGGTCCTGCTGCGCCTGCTGGCCTTTCGCCCCCAGGGTCGTGGCCCGGGCGTGACGCTGCCCGCCACGGCACCGGCCATCGTTCCCGCCGCAACTAGGCCGGCCCCGGCCGCTGCGCCGCAACGCGGTCTGCTGCGCCCGTCGAGCGGGTTCCGCGCGGCGCCCGTGGCACCGGCGTCGGTCCCGCCTGCGGTGGAGGCGCCGCCCTGGGCCGATCAGGCCGTGGCGGCGGTCGATGTGGTCGATGTGATTGAGGCGGTTGAGGTGCTTGAGCGCGCGGCAGCGAAGCCCGCAAACCACTCTGCAGCGGAAGCCCCGGAGGCGCGGTTGCAGCAGGCAACGTTGGCCGCCGACCCTTCGCCAGAAGCCCCTGCGACCGACGAGCCCAGCTGGGTCCGCGACGAGGTTGACGAGGTCGAACCCGCGACCATGGCTGTGCCGTCCGCGCGGGCCGCAAGGCCCTCGGACGAGGACAGCGCACCGAGCGACACGGCCGCATCGGACATGTCCCGCGTGGCCCGCCTCACCGACATCCGCACGCCGCAGCAGGACCGCTGGATGCAGGCCATCGAGGCCCTGTTCGAGCGTGGCAGCGTCGCCGGCCTGGTTCGCGAGCTGGCCTGGCAGGCCGAATGCATCGGCTGCGACGAGGTCGACGGCCAGACCGTCTGGCGACTGAAGGTCGAGCGCGAATCGTTGCGCCAGGCCAGCCACCGCGAGCGGCTCCAAGCCGCGCTGACGGCGCTGCTGGACCGGCCCCAGCGGCTCGAGGTCGATGCCGGCGTCGCCGTCGACAGCGCCGCTCGCCGCGACACCGCTGCCAGGGCCTTGCGCCAGGCGGCGGCCGAGGACCTGATCCACGCCGATCCGGTGGTGCGCCAGCTGCTGGCGAGCTTCCCGTCGGCGCGCATCGTGCCGGGCTCGATCCGGCCGCGTTGAACGCACGGGCCGGGCCGACCGGCGGCGGTTGCGCGATTCACCCTTTTCCCCGTCATTTCCGACACCGATCCACAAGACCCCCAAGAGGAAGCAACCATGCTCAAAGGACAACTCGCCGGCCTGATGAAGCAGGCCCAGGCCATGCAGGACAACCTCAAGAAGGCCCAGGACGAGCTCGCGCTGGTCGAGGTCGAGGGCCAGTCCGGCGCCGGCCTCGTCAAGGTCGTGATGACCTGCAAGCACGACGTCAAGCGCGTGGCCATCGACCCCAGCCTGTTGGCCGATGACAAGGACATGCTCGAGGACCTGGTCGCCGCCGCCTTCAACGACGCGGTGCGCCGCGCCGAGACGGTCAGCCAGGACAAGATGGGCAAGCTGACCGCCGGCATGCCGCTGCCCCCGGGCATGAAGTTCCCGTTCTGATCGCGATGTCCGGCAGGATCGGGATGACGGCAAGGGCGCTGCGGCGCGGGCTCATCGCATGAGCCCGTCCGGTCATCCCGTCGATGCGCTGGGTGCGCTGGTCGAGGCGCTCAAGCACCTGCCCGGCGTCGGCGCCAAGTCGGCCCAGCGCATGGCCTATCACCTGCTGCAGCACGACCGCCCGGCCGCGCAGCAGCTGGCCCATGCGCTGCAGACGGCGGTCTCGCAGGTGCGCCACTGCGCGCGCTGCCACACGTTCACCGAACAGCCGGTCTGCCTGACCTGCCTGGACCCGGCCCGCGATGCCCGCCAGCTCTGCGTCGTCGAGACACCGGCGGACCAGGCCGCGCTGGAGCGCACCGGCAGTTACCGGGGCCTGTACTTCGTGCTGATGGGCCGGCTCAGTCCGCTGGACGGCATCGGGGCCCAGGCCATCGGCCTGCCCGAGCTGATCGATCGCGTCTGGGACCGCGAGGGCGTGCCGGTCGAGGAAGTGATCGTCGCGACCAACTTCAACGCCGAAGGCGAGGTCACCGCCCACGTGATCGCCGAGGCGCTCAAGCCACGCGGCGTGCGGGTCACCCGGCTGGCGCGGGGCGTTCCTGTCGGCAGCGAACTCGAGTACGTCGACCTCGGCACCATCGCGCACGCCTTGAGCGAACGCCGCTGAGGGCGGCACGCCCGGCGATCGGGCGTCGATGCCGCGTCAGGGGCGTGCGTTGGCCAGCCGCAGGCTGGGGCTGCGCTGGCTCGCCGTCGCCTTCTTGCGTGCTGCGGTCGCGGGTTTGCCGGCACGCTGTGGCTTGCCGGTGGCTTCCGGCTTCCAGATCACGAGTTGCTGGCCGGCACTCAGGCGCGATTTCTCGGTGATGCGGTTCCATTGCGCCAGCTGCGCCGCGCTGACGCGATGGCGCTGCGCGAGTGTCGACACCGTGTCGCCCTTGCGGGCCTGGATCGCGACCTTGCGCAAGGCCGGACGGTCGGGTGCCAGCGCCATGTGCGCGTTGTCGGCGACATGCTCGGGCACGTCGGCCTCGCGCTGCGCGTGGCGCGGCACCAGCAGGGTCGAGCCGGCCTTGACCAGCATGCGCGGCGGGATGCGGTTGACATCGCGCAGCGTGGCCTCGGCGACGCCGACGCGGCGCGCGGCATCGGCCGGCTTCATCGTGCTCGGCACGACCCAGGCGGTCCAGCTCGCAAGCGGGCCCACGTGGGCGTCGAGGCGGCGCTTGAAGCCTTCGGCGTTGTCGTAGGGCAGCAGGATCTGGGGCGTGCCGGCAGCCAGGATCACCGGCTTGTTCATCGACGGGTTCAGCGCCTTGAAGTCGTCGATCGGCATGTCGGCCAGCAGGGCGGCCAGCGCGACATCGATGTCGCGGCGGATCGGCACGCCCATGAAGTAGGGGTGGTTTTCCAGTACCGGGAGCGTGAGTCCGTAGGCTTGCGGCTGCAGAACGATGTTCTTGACCGCCTGCAGCTTGGGCACGTAGTGGCGTGTCTCGGCCGGCATGCGCAGGCTGGCGTAGTCGGTCGGCAGGCCGGCCTTGCGGTTGCGGGCGATCGCGCGCCGCACGTTGCCCTCGCCCCAGTTGTAGGCCGCCAGCGCGAGCTGCCAGTCGTTGAACTCGGCCTTCAGGCGACCGAGGTAGTCGAGCGCGGCACGGGTCGAGGCCAGCACGTCACGTCGGTCGTCGCGGAAGGCGTTCTGCGTCAGGTCGAAGTCACGCCCGGTCGAGGGGATGAACTGCCACATGCCAGAGGCCTTGGCGGTCGACATGGCCTGTGGGTTGAAGGCGCTCTCGATGAACGGCAGCAGGGCCAGTTCGGTGGGCATGTTGCGGCGCTGGACCTCCTGCACGATGTGGAAGAGGTAGCGGCCGCCGCGTGTGGTCATGCGCTCGACGTAGTCCGGTCGCGCGGCATACCAGCGCTCGTGCTCGGCGACGAGGCCAGCCATCGATCCGGCCAGGTCGGGAATGCCGTAGCCGTCGCGCACCCGTTGCCAGAGGTCCTGACGCAGCAGGTCCTGGTCGACGACGAGCTGAGGGTCGATGTCGTCGATCGGCTGGCCCGCTGCATCGGCACCCGTCTCGGGCTCGGCCGGCAACGCGTTCGCGGCACCGGCAGGACCGGCCAGCACGCCGACTTCGACGTCCTTGTCGTTCCTGGCGACCTGCGGGTTTGCAGCCGGCACGGCCGAGGCCGCTGCCGCCACCGGACGAACCACCTCGGGCAGGCCCGGTACCGGCGCCAGGGGACCTTCGCGCGACGCCGGTGCGCGGCTCGACAGGGTGGTCAGCTGCGGTGGCGGCGGCGGCATGTCGCTGTCGGGCACCGGGACGGGGCCGGCGCACGCGCCCAGCAGCGCGGCGGCGAGTGTGGTGAGCAGCAGGGTTCCGGTCGCGGGCCGCCTGGCGGCAGGGCGTGTCGTGTTCACGTGGAGGGCTGTGGTCATCGGAATTCGTTCTTCCAGGCCCGGATCGTCGCCAGGACGGAGACCGGGTCGGCCGGGTTGGCGCCGCGTGTGGCGGCGCTGGCCATCACCTGCGGCTGGTCGCAGCGCAGGTAGGGATTGATCTGGCGTTCCAGCGCGATGTGGCTGGGCAGCGTGGGGACACGTTCATCGCGCAGGGACTCGCAGCGGGACTGGTGGGCCTGGATCGCCGGGTTGTCGGGCTCGACCGCGCGCGCGAAGCGCAGATTCGCCAGGGTGTATTCATGGGCGCAGCAGACCCGCGTGTCGCTGGGCAGGGCGGCCAGCCGGCCGAGCGAGGCGTGCATCTGCGCGGGCGTGCCCTCGAACAGCCGGCCGCAGCCGGCCGAGAACAGGGTGTCGCCGCAGAACAGGATGGGCGGCTGGCCGTCGCGGGCTGGCACCACGTAGGCGACATGGCCGGCGGTGTGGCCGGGCACGTCGATGACATCGATGGCCAGGCCGCCGAGTGCGTCGATGCGAACGAGGTCGCCGTCGCTCACACGGGTGACCTCGACCGGGAGGGACTCCCTGGCCGGTCCCCACACCGGAGCCGGGTTCGAGGCCAGCAAGGCGCAGACGCCGCCGACGTGATCGCCGTGGTGGTGCGTCACTAGAATCGCCGCGAGTTCGAGGCTGTGCCGCTCGAGCGCAGCTCGCACCGGCTCGGCATCACCCGGGTCGACCACGAGGGCCTGATGGCCGTCGTGGAGCATCCAGATGTAGTTGTCGTCGAAGGCGGGTAGCGCGACCAGATTCATGGCAAAAGAGTCCTCGATTATAGGGATTGACCATTGGCTGACGACCCCGCCGGGGCGCTACCTGGTGGCCTGGGAGCAGGCCCGCCTGGACCTGCTGGTCAGCAACCTCTTTGGCTATCACGCGGTGCAGCTGGGCTGGCCGGCCCTGCAGGGCCTGCGCTGCAACCGGATGTCGCACCGCTGGCTGGTGACCGACGGCAGCGGCGACCTCGGGCTGGCCGCACGGGCGCCCGAGCCGGTCGACGAGACCGCGATCTTCCCACCGAGCCCGCTGCCGTTGTCGGTGCTGGCCGAATACGACGCGCTGCCCTTCCCGAGCAACAGCCTGGACCTGGTCGTGCTGCCGCACACGCTCGAACTGGCGGCCGACCCGCACGAGACCTTGCGCGAGGTCGAGCGGGTGTTGATGCCCGAAGGCCGCGTGATCATCCTGGGCTTCAACCCGGCCAGCCTGTGGGGCGCCTACAAGGCCGGCACCGACGTGGCCGCGCGTGTGGGCTGGATGCAGCCGTCGGTGCCCGGCGGCACCGAGCTGATCGGCTGGCGTCGGCTGCGCGACTGGCTGCGCCTGCTCGGCTTCGAGCACGAAGGCGGCCAGTTCGGCTGCTGGCGACCGCCGCTGGCCAGTTCGACCTGGCTGGAGCGCACCGCCTGGCTCGACCAGGCCGGTGCGCGCTGGTGGCCGGTGCTGGGCTCGGCCTACGTGATGGTGGCGGTCAAGCGGGTGCGGGCGATGCGGCTGGTCGGCAAGGCCTGGAAGCGCAAGGCCGCCAGCCAGACCGCAAGCCAGACCGCGCCGGCTGCCGTGGCCTCGCGCCACGGTGGGGCGGGCAACGGCCGCTGCTGAATCGACCGGCGCGGCAACCGGGCCGGCGCCCGATCGGCTCGATCGGCTCGACCGATACTCGCGGGCCTGCTTGCTGACGACGCCCGAGATGTCCACTTCACCTTCTTCGCAGACTTCACCGTCCCCCGACACGTCCACCGCGACCCGACCGGCCGCACCCGCCATCGCCCTGCCGGAGGTCGTCGTCTACACCGACGGTGCCTGCAAGGGCAATCCCGGGCCGGGTGGCTGGGGTGCCTGGCTGGTCAGCGGCGGTCACGAGAAGGAACTGTGGGGCGGCGAGGCCGGCACGACCAACAACCGCATGGAGCTGACCGCCGTGATCGAGGCGCTGGCCAGCCTCAAGCGCACCTGCCGCATCACCGTCTACACCGACAGCGAGTACGTGAAGAACGGCATCACCACCTGGATCCATGGCTGGAAGTCGCGCGGCTGGTTGACCTCGGACCGCAAGCCGGTGAAGAACGTCGACCTGTGGAAGCGACTGGACGGCCTGGCCGCGCTGCACCGCGTCGAATGGCGCTGGGTGCGCGGCCACAACGGCGATCCGGGCAACGAACGCGCCGACGCGCTGGCCAACCGCGGCGTTGACAGCGCCCGGCGCAGCTGACGCCGGTCGCCTGCGTCTGTTCGTGGCGCCTGCGAGACGGGCCATGTTGCAGATGTCGTGCAAGCCCCGGTGCGGCGCGTCATGCGTGCCCGTGACAATCCATCCCTCGTGCGCCGACGGACCGACCGCGGCCGCCACCGATTCCCATCAGGATCCACGCCCGTGAAGATCACGCAAAAAGCTCTCGCCATCGCCGGCCTGGTCGTCTTGCTCGGAGCCGCCTACTGGGTCCAGAACCGTGGCGGCGCAACGGGCTCGAACAGTGCCGATGCGAGCGCCGCAGGCGCATCGTCCGCTGGAGGCGGAGCCAGCAGCAGCGCGGCCGGGGGGGCCGGCGGATCAGCCGGCGGATCTGCTGGCCGACGCGGCGAAGGCGGGCCGGCGCCGGTCGAGGTCGCCAAGGTCGAGCAGCGCCGGCTCGAGGACGAGGTCCACGCGGTCGGCAGCATGCGTTCGAACCAGAGCGTCACCTTGCGTCCGGAGGTGGCCGGTCGCATCGTCGCCCTGAACTTCCGCGATGGCCAGCGCGTGCGCCGCGGCGAGCTGATGGTGCAGCTCGACGACAGCCTGCAGCAGGCCCAGCTGGCCCAGGCCAAGGCCCAGTCGGGCATCGCGGCCACCAACCTGCAGCGCAGCCGGGACCTGGCGGCGCAGAATTTCCTCAGCCCCAGCGCGGTCGACCAGGCCGCCGCCAGCCTCGCGGTGGCCGAGGCCCAGGTCAAGCTGGCCGAGGCCCAGGTCGGCCGCATGCGCATCCTGGCGCCCTTCGATGCGGTGACCGGCATCCGGCTGGTGAACGTCGGCGACTACCTCAAGGACGGCGCCGACATCGTCGGCCTGGAGGACACCAGCCGCATGCTCCTGGACTTCCGCCTGCCCGAGCGCGTGCTGGGCAGGCTCCGGGCCGGTGCCGCGATCGAGGCCGAGTTCGACGCGCTGCCTGACCAGACCTTCAAGGGCCAGGTCGAGGTCGTCGATGCCCAGGTCGACGCCAACGGACGCGCGCTGCTGGTGCGGGCCCGGCTCGCAAACCCGGGCCAGGTCCTCAAGTCCGGCATGTTCGCGCGCGTGCGCACCGTGATGGCCGTGCGCGAGAAGGCGATCGTCGTGCCCGAGGAAGCGCTCGTGCCGCAAGGCAACAAGCAGTTCGTCTTCAAGGTCGAGCCCGCCGAGAAGGGCCAGCAGGCCCGTCGCGTCGAGGTTCAGATTGGCATGCGCCTGCCCGGCATCGTCGAGATCAAGGGCGACGTGCAGCCCGGCGACTCGGTCGTGACCGCCGGGCAGTCGCGGCTGGGCCGTGGTGATGCGCCGGCGCCGGTGCGCCTGGTCGACCTGTCCAGGCCGGGTGGCGCGCGGGGTGCGGCCGGCGCGGCATCCGGAGCGGCATCCGGCGCGGCCTCGGGCGCGGCCGGCAAGGCCGCCAGCGGCAACGTCGCGGCTGAGGTCGCCAAGGTTCCCTGAGACGGCTTCGCAGCCCCACCACGCAGGAGCGCGCCATGCGTCTGTCCGAAATCTCGATCCGCCGCCCCGTTTTCGCGACCGTGATGTCGCTGATGCTGATCCTCGTCGGCGTGGTCTCGTACAGCCGGCTGCAGGTGCGCGAGTACCCGCGCATCGATGAGCCGGTCGTCACCGTCCGGACCAAGCTCACCGGCGCGTCGGCCGAGGTGATCGAGTCGCAGGTCAGCAAGCCGCTGGAGGACTCGATCGCGGGGATCGACGGCGTCGACATCGTGACCTCGATCTCGCGTGCGGAGCAAAGCCAGATCACGGTGCGCTTCAAGCTCGAGAAGAACCCCGATGACGCGGCCGCCGACGTGCGCGACCGGGTCTCGCGGGTGCGCGGCCGGTTGCCCGACGCCATCGACGAGCCGGTCATCGCCAAGGTCGAGGCCGACGCCACGCCGACCATCTTCCTGGCCTTCAGCAGCGAGACGCTGACCGCGCTGCAGATGACCGACGTGATCAACCGCGTCGTCAAGCCGCGCCTGCAGACCGTGCCCGGCGTGGCCGACGTGCAGATCAACGGCGACCGCACCTACGCGATGCGGATCTGGCTCGACCCGGACCGACTGGCCGCCTACCGCCTGACCACGCAGGACGTCGAGGACGCGCTGCGGCGCCAGAACCTGGAGGTGCCGGCCGGGCGCATCGAGAGCCGCCAGCGCGAGTTCAACGTGACCTCGCGCACCGACCTCAACACCGAGGCCCAGTTCGGCGAGGTCGCGCTCAAGGCGGTCAACGGCTACACCGTGCGGCTGCGTGACGTCGCCCGCATCGAGCAGGGACCGGCCAGCGAGCGTTCGATCGTGCGGCTGAACGGACAGCTCGCGATATCGACCGGCGTGGTGCGCCAGGCGACGGCCAACCCGCTCGAGGTCTCGGCCGCCGTGCGGGCCATGATGCCGCGCCTGCAGCAGGACCTGCCGGCCGACCTCAAGGTCCTGGTGGCCAACGACAACGCCGTGTTCATCGACCGTTCCGTCGATTCGGTCTATCGCACCATCGCCGAGGCGGTGGTGCTGGTCGCGCTGGTGGTGTTCGTCTTCCTGCGCCACCTGCGTGCGGCCGTGATCCCGCTGGTCACGATCCCGGTCAGCCTGATCGGCGCCTTCGCGCTGATGGCCTCGGCCGGCTTCACGATCAACACCTTGACGCTGCTGTCGCTGGTGCTGGCCATCGGCCTGGTGGTGGACGACGCGATCGTCGTGCTGGAGAACATCTTCCGCCACGTCGAGGAGGGCCTGGCACCGTTCCAGGCGGCACTGAAGGGCGCCAAGGAGATCGGCTTCGCGGTGGTGGCGATGACGATGACGCTGGCGGCCGTCTACGCCCCGCTGGCCTTCACGCCTGGCCGCACCGGCCGGCTGTTCGTGGAGTTCGCGCTGACGCTGGCCGGCGCGGTGATCGTCTCGGGCTTCGTCGCGCTGACGCTGACGCCGATGATGTGCAGCGTGCTGCTGCGCCACGAGCCCAAGCCCAACGTGTTCGACCGCGTGATCGAGGCCGGCCTGGACCGCCTGACCCGGGGCTATGCCGGCGCGCTGCGCTTCGTGCTGCACCAGCGCTGGATCGTGATGCTGGTCATGGTCGCCTCGGCCGGTGGCAGCTGGTGGCTGTTCAAGAACGCCAAGAGCGAGCTCGCGCCGATGGAGGACCGCGGCGTGATCATCACCAACATCAGCGCCCCGGACGGATCGACGCTGGCCTACACCGGCCGCTATGCCCGCGCGATCGAGCGCATCGCCGAGCAATACCCCGAGCTGGACCGCAACTTCGTCATCACCGGCAACCCGACGGTGGCGCAGGCCACCGCGATCCTGCGCACCGTCGACTGGTCCGAGCGCAACCGCACGACCCAGGAGATCGCGCGTGCGCTGCAGCCGCAGTTCGCCAGCCTGCCCGGCGTCACGGCCTTCCCGATCACGCCGCCCAGCCTGGGCCAGGGCTTCCGCGAGCGTTCGGTCAACTTCGTCGTCGTGACCAACGACAGCTACGCCAACCTGTCGCGCGTGAGCCAGCAGATCCTGGCCGAGATGGGCAAGAACCCCGGCATCGTCCAGCCCGACAGCGACCTTCGACTCAACAAGCCGGAGATCCTGATGGAAGTCGACCGCGACCGCGCGGCCGATGCCGGCGTGTCGGTGGATCAGGTGGCGCGCACGGTCGAGACCATGCTCGGCGGCCGGGCGGTGACCCGCTACAAGCGCGACGCCGACCAGTTCGACGTGCTGGTGCAGACCAGCGCCACCGGCCGCACCACGCCGGAGGACATCGAGCGCCTGTTCGTGCGTGGTCGCAACGACGCGATGGTGCCGCTGTCGTCGCTGGTCAAGGTGCGCGAGTCGGTCAGCCCGCGTGAACTGAACCACTTCAACCAGCGCCGATCGGTCTCGATCACGGCCAACCTCGCGCCCGGCTATTCGCTCGGCGAGGCGCTGACCTTCATGGACGAGACCGCGCGCAAGATCCTGCCGCCTGGCTACACGACCGAACTGAACGGCGTGAGCCGCGAGTTCCGAGCCTCCAGCGGTGCGCTCGGCCTGGTCTTCGTGCTCGCGCTGCTGTTCATCTTCCTGGTGCTGTCGGCACAGTTCGAGAGCTTCATCGATCCCTTCATCATCATGCTGGCGGTGCCGCTGTCGATGGTCGGTGCGCTGGCCGCGCTGCAGTGGAGCGGCGGCACGCTGAACGTCTATTCGCAGATCGGCCTGATCACGCTGGTCGGCCTGATCACCAAGCACGGCATCCTGATCGTGGAGTTCAGCAACCAGCTGCGCCAGCAGGGCAAGGCGGTCGTCGAGGCCACGCTGGAAGCGGCCACGCTGCGCCTGCGTCCCATCCTGATGACCACCGGCGCGATGGTGCTGGGTGCGCTGCCGTTGGCCCTGGCCAAGGGCGCCGGCGCCGAGAGCCGACAGCAGATCGGCTGGGTCATCGTCGGCGGCATGACGGTGGGCACGCTGCTGACGCTGTTCGTCGTGCCGACGGTCTACACGCTGCTGGCGCGCAAGGCGGTGCCCGGCGAGAAGACCACGCCGGAGTCGACCGAGCTGCCTGCGGCCGCGCACTGAGCGACGCCACGGCCCGGAAACAGGACGGCGCACCCGGGGGTGCGCCGTCCGTGCTGCAGGGGATGTCGGCTCAGCGGGCCGGTGAGCCCGCCGGACGGGTCCTGTAGAAGGTCATCGGCACGCCTTCGGCCAGGCGCTGGCCCTCCTCGCGGCGGGCCTGGCTCAGCACGTTGGGCTTCATGCGGCCGACGACGTGCATCTCGCAGGGCTTGCAGTCGAAGCGCAGCGTCAGCACCTCGTCGCCGTGGCGGATCGTCATCGGCTCGGCCCGCACCGTGCCCTGCACGCCCTGGATGCCCTTGGCCTGCTTCGGGCACAGGCTCAGTGACCAGCGCACGCAGTGCTTGGTGATCATCAGGCTGGCCTCGCCGAGTTCCTCGTGGCTTTCGTAGGCCGCATCGATCACCCGCACGCCGTGGCGGGCGTAGAAGTCGTGCGCCTTCTGGTTGTAGACGTTGGCCAGGTAGCTCAGCGTGTCGTCGGGATAGGGCGCGGGCGGCTCGACCGCGGCATCGCGCGGCAGCGGCTGCAGGGCGGCCAGGCGGACGGCGTCGAGCGCCTCGACCGCCGCGCGGCGCAGCGCGTTGAGCGCGCTGGCCGGCACGAACCAGGGTTGCGCGCAGGCGATGCGGATCTGGTGCGCGGCATAGATCGTCGCGCCGAGCTTGCCCAGTTGCTCGCGCAGCACCGATTCGGCCCGTGCCAGGTCGCGCGGTGGCTGGCGTTCGACCGCCAGCGTGGCGACGGCCTCGTGGCCGGCCTCGTCGGTCAGCGTCAGGGCCAGTCCGTGGTCGCGGTCGGCAAGCGTCATCCACAGGCCGATGCGACGCTCGGCCGAAGGCTTGTCCAGCAGGCGGTCCCAGGCCATGTCGCGGTTGCGCCGCAGCGCCACGTCGCGGCGCAGGTCCTTGTAGGACGGCAGCGGGTCCTTGGGAACGACGCGCCACACGCGCCGCGCCGCATCGGTCGATTCGGCCGTGTTGATCGGCAATCCGACCAGTTCGCCCTGCAGGTCCTGGTAGGTCAGGGCGTCGTTGTTGTTGAGCGGGCTGACGCCCTCGTCGAGCTGGACCTCGAGATGGTCCTTGCCGACCCGGGTGACCCAGCCCAGCGGTAGCCCGGCATGCTTGGGCGTGTCGAAGGCGCCGATGTCCATCTGCCGGCCGTTGACGAAGTAGTCGGTCGAGCCGCGGTTGAAGTTGCGGTCCGGGTCGGGCGTGAAGGTGTAGCGGCAATGGCCGTGCGAGGTGCGGGCCAGCTCGTGCCGCTGCGCCAGCAGCGCATCGAGCAGCTGGCGGTAGTGCGCCGTGATGTTCTTGACGTAGCCGAGGTCCTTGTAGCGGCCCTCGATCTTGAAGCTGCGGATGCCGGCATCGACCAGTGCTGCCAGGTTGGCGCTCTGGTTGTTGTCCTTCATCGACAGCACGTGCTGCTCATGCGCGACGATGCGGCCCTGCGTGTCGGTCACGGTGTAGGGCAGGCGACAGGCCTGGGAGCAGTCACCGCGGTTGGCACTGCGGCCGTTGTGGGCGTGGCTCACGTAGCACTGGCCGCTGTAGGCCACGCACAGCGCGCCGTGCACGAAGAATTCCAGCGTCGCGCGCGGCACCTGGTCGGCGATGGCGCGGATCTGGCCCAGGTCCAGCTCGCGCGCCAGCACCATCTGCGAGAAGCCGACGTGCTGCAGGAAGCGCGCCTTCTCGACCGTGCGGATGTCGGTCTGCGTGCTCGCATGCAGCTGGATCGGCGGCAGGTCCAGTTCCAGCAGGCCCATGTCCTGCACGATCAGCGCGTCCACGCCGGCATCGTGCAACTGGTGGATCAGCCGGCGTGCCGGTTCCAGCTCGTCGTCGCGCAGGATGGTGTTGAGCGTGACGAAGATGCGCGCGTGGTAGCGGTGCGCATGGGCCACCAGCCGGGCGATGTCGGCCACGCTGTTGCCGGCGTTGTGGCGCGCACCGAAGTCCGGCCCGCCGATGTAGACCGCATCCGCGCCGTGGTTGACGGCCTCGATGCCGATGTCGGCGTCGCGGGCCGGCGCGAGCAGCTCCAGCTCGTGGGTGCGGGTGCGGATCGCGGCCCCGCGCGGTGCGGTCGTTGGCTTCACTTGGTCCAGCCGTCCTTGAGTCCGGTGATGCGGTTGATCACCGGACTCTCGGCGCGGTGGTCGAGGCGGTCGGTGACGAAGTAGCCGTGGCGCTCGAACTGGAAGCGCTGGTCCGCCGCCAGGTCGCGCAGCGAAGGTTCGAGGTAGCCGGTGGTCACGCGGCAGCTCGCCGGGTTCAGGGCTTCCAGGAAGTTCTTGCCGCCGGCATCGGGCTGCGGGTCGCTGAACAGGCGGTCGTACAGCCGCAGCTCGGCAGCCACGCCGTCGTGGACGCCGACCCAGGTGATGACGCCCTTCACCTTGACGCTGTCGGCACCCGGCGTGCCGCTCTTGGTGTCGGGCACGACGCGGGCGAGCACGGCGCTGACCTGGCCGTCGGCATCGCGCTCGGCGCCGGTGCACTCGATCACATAGCCGTACTTGAGGCGCACCTTGTTGCCGGGGAAGAGGCGGAAGAAGCCCTTGGGCGGCTGCTCGGCATAGTCGTCGCGCTCGATCCAGACCTCGCGGCCCAGGCCGAACTGGCGCTGGCCGAGTTCGGGGCGCTGCGGGTGCGCCGGGGCGCTGCAGGCCTCGGTGTGATCGTCGCTGCCGAAGACCTCGGCCCAGTTCGTCAGCACCAGCTTGACCGGATCGATCACGGCCATGGCACGCGCGGCCTTGCCTTCGAGGTCGTCGCGCAGCGCGATGTCCAGCCAGCTGTAGTCGATCCAGCTGTTGGCCTTGCTCGCGCCGGTGCGCTCGGCCAGCAGCTGCAGGCTTTCGGGCGTGTAGCCGCGCCGGCGCAGGCCGACGATGGTGGGCATGCGCGGGTCATCCCAGCCGCTCACATGGCCCTCGTCGACCAGCTGCTTGAGCTTGCGCTTGCTGGTGATGATGTAGGTCATGTTCAGCCGCGCGAACTCGTACTGCTTCGGCAGCGGCTGGGCCAGCAGGCCGCCTTCGGCCAGGCGTTCGAGCAGCCAGTCGTAGAAGGGCCGCTGGTCCTCGAACTCCAGCGTGCAGATCGAGTGCGTGATCTGCTCCAGCGCGTCCTCGATCGGATGCGCGAAGGTGTACATCGGGTAGATGCACCAGGCGTTGCCGGTGGCGTGGTGCTCGGCGTGCTTGATGCGGTAGAGGGCCGGGTCGCGCAGGTTGATGTTGGGCGAGGCCATGTCGATCTTCGCGCGCAGCACCATCGCGCCGTCGGCATGGCGGCCCTCGCGCATCTCGCGGAAGCGGGCCAGGTTGTCGGCCGGGCTGCGACTGCGGTAGGGGCTGTCGGTGCCGGGCGTGGTGAAGTCGCCGCGGTTGCGCCGCATCTCCTCGGGCGTCTGCTCATCGACGTAGGCCAGGCCGCGCTCGATCAGGTGCTCGGCCGCGCGGTACATGAAGTCGAAGTAGCGGCTGGCGTAGTAGAGGTGGCTGCGGGTCTGGTCCGGCGAGGCCGGATCGGCCGCGTCCCAGCCGAAGCCGAGCCAGCGCACCGCGTCGAGGATGCCGTCGACGTATTCCTGCTCTTCCTTCTCCGGGTTGGTGTCGTCGAAGCGCATGTGGCAGACGCCACCGTAGTCGCGCGCCAGGCCGAAGTTCAGGCAGATGCTCTTGGCATGGCCAATGTGCAGGTAGCCGTTCGGCTCGGGCGGGAAACGGGTGCGCACGCGCGCTGCGTCCAGCGGGCCGGCGGCATGGTGGGCCGCGTCACCGGGCGTGCCGGCGAAGTGGCGCTGGGCGTAGGTGCCGGCCTCAAGGTCGCGCTCGATGATCGTGCGCAGGAAGTTGGCGGGCTTGACGGCGGCCGAGGCGGCGTCGCTGAAGGGTGCGCTCATGCGGGCTTTGGGTCTGGTTGGGGGTTCGCGGCCAGGCCCCGCGCCAGGGGCGGGCGAGGGCGCTTCGTGGCGCGAACGGATCCGTCGATTTTAGGGCTGCGACCCTGTGCGCAGGGCCTCGACGCGGCGGCGGTTCAAGCCGAGGTCGCCGTGGCCCAGCCGGGAGGCTGAGCGCACGTGGATCACGCCTGCGGCCGGGTCGGCCCACAGTTCGAGGTCGTCGACATAGCGCATCCACGGCGTCGTGAACTCGGCGCGCAGGTAGTCGTCACGCTGCTCGACCACGCGTGCGCCGGGCTGCGCGGCGATCCGCGCGGCCCAGCCGGCCATCGCCGCCGCCGGACTGCCGCGCAGCGAATAGGGATCGATGCGGGCATGGGCCCGCTGCGGGTGATCGGGGTAGAGATCGGCCTGGCTGCTGACGCTGTTGGGCGTGTTCGACGGCGGCTTGAGCCTGCCCTCGCGCACGCCCAGGTCGGTCGGCGGCCGGCCGCTGAAGGCGCCCAGCCGGGCGGCCACCAGCACCAGGCCGGCCAGGGCCAGCATGGCGAGGACGAGGCGCAGCAGCAGGGCCATCGTGGCGACGGCTTCAGCGATGCCAACTTCAGCGTCGCCGACTTCAGCGACGCCGGCGCGTGCTGGTCGAGCCGCCCAGCAGCGAGCCGAGCACGCCACGCACGATCTCGCGGCCGACGCTGGAGCCGACCTGTCGCACGGCGGACTTGACCAGCGTCTGCGCGATGCCGTCGCGCTGGCCGCCACGCGGGCCGGTGCTGCCGAACAGCAGGCTGCCCAGGCCGCCCATGACGGCCGATGCGATGTCGCCGCCACCGCCGCCGCTGCCGTCCTGCGGCGCGGTGCCACCGGCCTGTGGCATGCCACCTCCGGCTTGCGGGCTGGCGGTCGAGGCCTGTCGTGCAGCCGCCGTGTCCACGCTGGTGTTGGCGCGGCCCTTGAGGATCTCGTAGGCCGACTCCCGGTCGACCGTCTTCTCGTAGACGCCCGCCACCAGCGAGCCGTCCAGCAGCGCCTGCCGCTGGGCCGCGTCGATCGGCCCGACGCGGCTGGCTGGCGGCAGCATGAAGACGCGCTGGGTGACGCCCGGTCGACCCTTCTCGTCGAGCAGGCTGACCAGCGCCTCGCCGACGCCGAGCTCGGTGATCGCGGTGGAGATGTCCAGGCCGGGGTTGGCGCGCATGGTCTCGGCGGCCGACTTCACCGCCTTCTGGTCCCGCGGCGTGAAGGCCCGCAGCGCGTGCTGGACCCGGTTGCCGAGCTGGCCCAGCACGGCGTCCGGGATGTCCAGCGGGTTCTGGGTCACGAAGTAGACGCCGACGCCCTTGGAGCGCACCAGGCGCACGACCAGCTCGATGCGCTCGACCAGTGCGGCCGGGGCATCCTTGAAGAGCAGGTGGGCCTCGTCGAAGAAGAAGACCAGCTTGGGCTTGTCGAGGTCACCGACCTCGGGCAGGGTCTCGAACAGCTCGGACAGCATCCACAGCAGGAAGGTCGCGTACAGCCGGGGCGAGGCCATGAGCTGGTCGGCCGCGAGGATGTTGACGACGCCCTTGCCATCGACCGTCTGCATGAAGTCGTCGATCGCCAGCATCGGCTCGCCGAAGAACTGGTCGCCGCCCTGTTCGTCGATCTGCATCAGTCCGCGCTGGATCGCGCCGACCGAGGCCGCGCTGATGTTGCCGTACTCGGTGGTGAAGGTCGCCGCGTTCTCGCCGACGTGCTGCAGCATCGCGCGCAGGTCCTTCAGGTCCAGCAGCAGCAGGCCGTTGTCATCGGCGATCTTGAAGGCCAGCGACAGCACGCCCTGCTGGGTCTCGTTGAGGTTGAGCATGCGCGCCAGCAGCAGCGGGCCCATGTCCGAGACGGTGGCGCGCACCGGGTGGCCCTGCTTGCCGAAGACGTCCCACAACGTCGTCGGGCAGGCCGACCATTCCGGTGTGTCCAGGCCGCGTTCGGCCAGCACCTTCAGCAGCTTGGCGTTGTCGCCGCCCTTCTGGCTGATGCCGGTGAGGTCGCCCTTCACGTCGGCCATGAAGACCGGCACGCCGATCGCCGAGAGGCTCTCGGCCAGCTTCTGCAGCGTGATGGTCTTGCCGGTGCCGGTGGCGCCGGTGATGAGGCCGTGGCGGTTGGCCAGCGCGGGCAGCAGTTCGCAGCGGATCTCGCCATGCTGGGCGAGCAGGATCGGGTCGGCCATCGATGGGTCTCCGGAGGGTGAGGCTCAGGGCCAAAAGTAGAATGGCAGTCTATCGAAGAAACCCGGGGCACCGGCTCTGCGAGGGAGCGGTCCCGCCAGCCGCGTTCCGCTGCCGGCGCCCATCCGACGACGCATTCAGGAGCATCCATGGCCGGTCATTCCAAGTGGGCCAACATCCAGCATCGCAAAGGCCGCCAGGACGAGAAGCGCGGCAAGGTCTGGACCCGCGTGATCCGCGAGATCATGGTCGCCGCCCGCCAGGGTGGTGGCGACATCACCGCCAACCCGCGGCTGCGGCTGGCGGTCGAGAAGGCCAAGGCGGCCAACATGCCCGCCGACACGGTCAAGCGCAACATCGACAAGGCGACCGGCTCGCTCGAAGGCGTGACCTACGAGGAGATCCGCTACGAGGGCTACGGCATCGGCGGCGCGGCCATCATCGTCGACACCATGACCGACAACCGCGTGCGCACCGTCGCCGAGGTCCGGCATGCCTTCAGCAAGTACGGCGGCAACCTGGGCACCGAAGGCTCGGTGGCGTTCCAGTTCAAGCACTGCGGCCAGCTGGTGTACGCACCCGGCACGTCCGAGGACCAGGTCATGGAAGTGGCGCTGGAAGCCGGTGCCGACGACGTCATCCGCGATGACGACGGTGCCATCGAGGTCCTGACCCCGCCGGCCTCGTTCGAGGCGGTCAAGGAAGCCCTGGAAGCGGCCGGCCTGAAGGCCGAGATCGCCGAGGTCACCTGGCGTGCCGAGAACACCATCGCGCTGAGCGGCGACGATGCCGCGCGCATGCAGAAGCTGCTCGACGTCATCGAGGACCTCGACGACGTCCAGGACGTCTTCCACAACGCCGAGATCGACGCTTGAGCGTCGCACCTGTCCTGACGCCTCCCACTTCCCACAAGCTCCACAAGCGCTCCCCCATGAAAGTCCTGGTGATCGGTTCCGGCGGCCGCGAGCACGCCCTGGCCTGGAAGCTCGCGGCCTCGCCGCGCGTGCAGAAGGTCTTCGTCGCGCCTGGCAACGGCGGCACGGCGCTCAGCCCGTCGCTGTACAGCGTCGCGCTGACCGACGTCAACGCGCTGGCCGACTTCGCGCAGGCCGAGAAGATCGGCCTGACCGTGGTCGGCCCGGAAGCCCCGCTGTCGCAAGGCGTGGTCGACGAGTTCCGTCGACGCGGCCTGCGCATCTTCGGCCCGACGAAGGCGGCTGCGCAGCTCGAAAGCTCCAAGGCCTTTGCCAAGGCCTTCATGAAGCGCCACGCCATCCCGACGGCGGCCTACGACACCTTCACCGATGCGGCCGCCGCTCACGCCTACGTCGACCAGATGGGCGCCCCGATCGTCATCAAGGCCGACGGCCTGGCCGCCGGCAAGGGCGTGGTCGTGGCGATGACGCTGGCCGAGGCCCACGAGGCGGTCGACTGGATGCTGGTCGACAACACGCTCGGGGTGCAGCACAACAGCGGCGGCGCGCGCGTGGTGATCGAGGAGTTCCTGCAGGGCGAGGAAGCCAGCTTCATCGTGCTGTGCGACGGCCGCAACGTGCTGCCGCTGGCGACCAGCCAGGACCACAAGCGCATCGGCGATGGCGACACCGGCCCGAACACCGGCGGCATGGGCGCCTACTCGCCCGCGCCGGTGGTGACGCCCAACATCCACAACCGGGTGATGCACGAGATCATCGGCCCGACCATCGCCGGCATGGCCCGCGACGGTGTGCCCTTCACCGGCTTCCTGTACGCCGGCCTGATGATCGACGCGCAGGGCCAGGTCAAGACGCTCGAGTTCAACACACGCATGGGCGACCCCGAGACCCAGCCCATCCTGATGCGCCTGAAGAGCGACCTGCTGGAGGTGCTGCTGCACGCGACCGACGGCGCGCTCGACCAGGTCCAGCTGGACTGGGATCGCCGCGTCGCGCTGGGCGTCGTGCTGGCCGCTGGCGGCTACCCGAACGCGCCGCGCAAGGGCGACGTGATCCGTGGCCTGCCGGCCGAGGCGGAGGACTGCATGGTCTTCCACGCCGGCACCACGCTGGACGCGCAGGGCCAGGTCCTCACCAGCGGCGGGCGCGTGCTGTGCGTGACCGCCCTGGGCGACTCGGTCAAGGGCGCCCAGCAGCGCGCCTACCAGGGCCTGCAGGGCATCCACTTCGACGGCATGCAGTTCCGCCGCGACATCGGCCACCGCGCGATCAAGCGCTGAACCGGGAGCGGGCGACATGGCAGACGACACCACGCTGAGCAACGACACCGTCCGCAACTTCCTGCTGGGCCTGCAGGACAGCATCTGCAGCACGCTGCAGGCGCAGGACGGCCACGCCTTCATCACCGATGCCTGGGAGCGCCCGCCCGGCGGCAAGCTCGAAGGCAAGGGCATCACCCGGCTGGTCGAGGGTGGCGAGCTGCTGGAACGCGGCGGCTGCGCCTTCTCGCAGGTGCGCGGCACGGCGTTGCCGCCGTCGGCCACGCAGCACCGGCCCGAGCTGGCCGGCGCGCCGTTCGAGGCCATGGGCGTGTCGCTGGTCTTCCACCCGCGCAACCCGCACGTGCCGACCGTGCACATGAACGTGCGCATGCTGTCGGCCACGCCGACGCAGGGCCCGAACGCCGGCGTGCCGGTGCGCTGGTTCGGTGGTGGCATGGACCTGACGCCCTACTACGGCGTCGAGGAAGACGCGGTGCACTTCCACCAGGTCTGCCGCGACGCGCTGGCCCCGCATGGCGCCGCGCTCTACCCGCGCTTCAAGCGCTGGTGCGACGAGTACTTCTTCCTCAAGCACCGCAACGAGCCGCGCGGCATCGGCGGCATCTTCTTCGACGACTTCGCCGAGCTGGGCCCGGACGGCAGCTTCGCGATGCTGCGCGACGTGGGCGATGCGCTGCTCAAGGGTTGGCTGCCGATCGCCCAGCGCCGCCGCGACACGCCCTATGGCGAGCGCGAGCGTGACTTCCAGCGCTATCGGCGCGGCCGCTACGTCGAGTTCAACCTGGTCTGGGACCGCGGCACGCTGTTCGGCCTGCAGTCGGGCGGCCGCACCGAGTCCATCCTGATGTCGATGCCGCCGCAGGCCAACTGGCGCTACCAATGGTCGCCCGAGCCCGGCACGCCCGAGGCGCGGCTCTACAGCGACTTCCTGCGCCCGCGCGACTGGCTGGGCCTGGGCGAGTGAGATGACCGCGCCGGCGAGCGTCCGGCCGGTGCGCCGCATCGGCCTGTTCGGCGGCAGCTTCGACCCGGTCCACCAGGGCCACCGGGCCCTGGCCGACGCGGCCATGGCGCAGCTGGGTCTCGACGAGCTGCGCTGGGTCGTTGCCGGCCAGCCCTGGCAGAAGCAGGGCCGGTTGCTCGCGCCGGCCGCCGACCGCCTGGCCATGGTCGAGGCGGCCATCGCCGGGGCGCCGGGCCAGCGGGTCGAGCGCATCGAGGTCGATCGGGCTGGCCCGAGCTACACCATCGACACAGTCACCGCGCTGCAGGCCGCCGCGGGGTCGGGCGACGACTGGTGGCTGCTGATCGGGCAGGACCAGCACGCCAACTTCTGCAGCTGGCGCGACTGGCCCGCGCTGCTCGGTCGGGTCGGCCTGGCGGTCGCCGCCCGTGACGGCATCGCGCCGCAGCCGCCGGCCGGGCTGGCCGCCGTGCCGCACCGCTGGCAGGTGCTGCACATGCCGGCCCATCCGGCCAGCGCGACGACCATCCGACGGCGGCTGGCGGGCGGAGAAGCCGCAACGCATCTCGCGCCCGACTGGCTTGCGCCCGGTGTGGCCGACCTCATCGAGCGGCGGGGGCTGTACCATCCCGTCCCCGCGCAGCCTGTGGACAGGCCCGCATCGCCCGACGCCGGACCGATCTCCGCGTCCAACGGCGTCCCCCAACAGCGTCCCTGACAAGAACGCACCAAACACCACCCGCATGGACATCCGCAAGCTGCAACGTGCCATCGTCGACGGTCTCGAAGACGTCAAGGCGCAGGACATCGTCGTCTTCAACACCGAACACCTCTCGCCGCTGTTCGAGCGCGTGGTCATCGCCTCGGGCACCAGCAACCGCCAGGCCAACGCGCTGGCCGCCAGCGTGCGCGACGCGGTCCGCAGCGCCGGCGGCCAGGTGCTCAGCACCGAAGGCGGCGACAACGGCGAATGGATCATCGTGGACTGCGGCGCCGCCGTCGTGCACGTGATGCAGCCGGCGATCCGCCAGTACTACCACCTCGAGGAAATCTGGGGTGGCAAGCAGGTGCGCATCAAGCTCGGCACCGGCAAGAGCGGCCTGGTCAAGGCCAGCGAGCCGGTCGAGGAAGAAGACGAGACGCCTGCGCCGGCGCCCAAGCGCCGCAGCGCCAGAGCCGCTCGCGAGGACCACCTGACCGAGGCCGACAACGCGGTGCGCGCCTCGCAGACCCGGGTCGACGACGACGAGGACGAACTGAGCCTGCGTGGCGCGGCCCGTCCGGCCCGCAAGACCTCGAAGACGGCCGCGCGCAAGCCGGCCTCCAAGACGGCCCCGAACGCCGGCAAGGCCGATGCACCGGGCACGGCGGTCGGTCGCAAGGCCGTGGCCCGCAAGACCACTGGCCGGCGCGCGCCGACCAACGTGCAGTCGCTGGTCGTGCTGCCCGAGGGCAAGGTCCTCAAGCGCAAGGCGCCCGCGACGGCGGTCAAGACCGCCACGCAGACGACGGCCCGCAAGGCCGCCGCGCGCAAGGCGGCTCCGGCAGCTGCTCCGGCAACGGCACCCGCACCGGTCCGCAAGGCGGCGGCCAAGGCACCGGCAAAGACGGCCGCGAAACCTGCTGCACCCAAGGCCGCCGCCAAGAACGCCGCCGCGAAGAAGGCCGCCCCGGCCCGCAAGCGCAGCACCTGATCGACCGGCCGCCGCCCGGCGGCGCCCCTCCACCCGACACCGTCCCCGCGTGAAGCTGCTGCTCGTCGCCGTCGGCCAGCGCCTGCCCGGCTGGGCCGACGAGGCCTATGCGGACTACGCCAAGCGTTTTCCGCCCGAGCTCCGGCTGGAGCTGAAGGCGGTCAAGACCGAGTCGCGCCAGAGTGGCAAGCCGGTCGACGCCCTGATGGCCGCCGAGGCGCTGCGCATCGAGGCCGCGATCCCGAAGGGCGCGCGCCGGGTCGTGCTCGACGAGCGCGGCAGCCGCGTCACCACCGTGCAGCTGGCCGAGCGCCTGAAGGCCTGGCAGCTCGACGGCCGCGATGCCGCCCTGCTGGTCGGTGGCCCGGACGGACTGGACCCGGCCTTGCGCGCCAGCGCCGACGAGAGCCTGCGGCTGTCCGACCTGACCCTGCCGCACGCCTTCGTGCGGGTCATGCTGGCCGAGGCGCTGTACCGTGCCTGGACGCTGTCGATCGGACATCCCTACCACCGCGAATGAACCGAGGCCCGACCGCCATGGCACGACCCGACTGGCTGTACCTCGCCTCCCAGAGCCCACGCCGCGCGCAGCTGCTCGACCAGCTCGGCGTCGTCCACCGCCCGCTGCTGCCGTCGCCTGACGAGGATGCCGAGGCGCTGGAGGCCGAGCGCCGTGGCGAGTCGCCGTCGGCCTACGTCCAGCGTGTGACCGCCGCCAAGCTCGATGCCGCTCGGCGTCGCCTGAAGGGGCTCGGCCTGCCGGGTGCGCCCATCCTCTGCGCCGACACGACGGTGGCGATCGGTCGGCGCATCCTGGCCAAGCCGGTCGATGCCGACCATGCCTGCGCGATGCTGGCCGAGCTGGCCGGTCGCGAGCACCGTGTGCTGACCGCCGTGGCGGTGGGCACGGCGCGCCGGACCGAGGCGGTGCTGCAGGTCTCGCGGGTGCGCTTCGAGCCGCTGACCGCGCGCCAGATCCGCGCCTACGTCGACACCGGCGAGCCCATGGGCAAGGCCGGCGCCTACGCCATCCAGAGCCGTGCCGGCGCCTGGGCCAGCTCGGTGCATGGCAGCCATTCGGGCATCATGGGCCTGCCGCTGCACGAGACCGCCGTGCTGCTGAGGCGCCTGGGCTTGCTGCTCTGACCTGACGCCGAAGCCGCTGGCCGCCGATCCCATCCGCCGCAGTTCCCGTCCACGCCGCGCCGGCCTCCTGGCCGGCCCACGAAAGCACGCTTGAGCATGCAAGACATCCTGGTCAACTGGTCGCCGCAGGAAACGCGCGTGGCGGTGGTCGAGAACGGTGCGGTGCAGGAGCTGCACCTTGAACGCACGCTCGAACGCGGCCTGGTCGGCAACGTCTACCTCGGCAAGGTTGCCCGCGTGCTGCCGGGCATGCAGAGCGCGTTCATCGACATCGGGCTGGAGCGCGCCGCCTTCCTGCATGTGGCCGACGTGCACGTGGCTGGCCAGCCGCATGGCCGCGGGCCGCACGTGGACGCGACCTCGCTGCCGCCGATCGAGAAGCTGGTCTTCGAGGGCCAGAGCCTGGTGGTGCAGGTCATCAAGGATCCGATCGGCACCAAGGGCGCCCGGCTGTCGACCCAGATCAGCGTGGCTGGCCGGCTGCTGGTCTACCTGCCGCAGGACGACCACATCGGCATCTCGCAGAAGATCGGCTCGCCCGAGCTGCGGGACCAGCTGCGCCAGCGCATGACCGTGCTGGTCGGCACGCGCGAGTCGGGCGGCGGCGGTGGGTTCATCCTGCGCACCAATGCCGAGGATGCCGACGACCGCGAGCTGGCCGACGACATCGCCTACCTGCGCAAGACCTGGGCGACGATGCGGGCGCTGGCCCTGAAGAGCCCCGCCGGCGCGCTGCTGCACGAGGACCTCAACCTGGCCCAGCGCGTGCTGCGCGACCTGGTCAACGAACACACCCAGTCGATCCGGATCGACTCGGGCATGCAGTTCGAGGCCCTTCGCGCCTTCGGCACCCAGTACACGCCCGGTGCGGTCGGGCGGCTGCAGCATTACCGCGGCGAGCGGCCGATCTTCGACCTGTTCGGCATCGACCAGGAGGTCGAGAAGGCGCTCGGCCGGCGGGTCGAGCTGAAGTCCGGCGGCTACCTCGTGATCGACCAGACCGAGGCGCTGACCACCATCGACGTCAACACCGGCGGCTACGTCGGCGCGCGCAACTTCGACGACACGATCTTCAAGACCAACCTCGAGGCGGCACAGGCCATTGCCCGCCAGCTGCGGCTGCGCAACCTGGGCGGCATCATCATCATCGACTTCATCGACATGGCCCGCAGCGAGCACCAGGAGCAGGTCCTGGCCGAACTGCGCAAGCAGCTCGCGCGCGACCGCACGAAGACGACCATCAGCGGCTTCACGCAACTCGGCCTGGTCGAGATGACCCGCAAGCGCACGCGCGAGTCGCTGGCCCACATGCTCTGCGAGCCATGCCCGACCTGCGGCGGGCGCGGCCAGACCAAGACCGCGCGCAGCGTCTGCTACGACATCCTGCGCGAGATCCTGCGCGAGGCGCGGCAGTTCAATCCCAAGGAATTCCGCGTCATCGCCTGCGCCGCCGTGGTCGAGATGCTGCTCGACGAAGAGAGCCAGCACCTGGCCGGCCTGAGCGACTTCATCGGCAAGCCGATCTCGTTGCAGGCCGAGGCGTCGATGAACCCGGAGCAGTACGACATCGTGCTGATGTGAAGGCTGCGGCGCAGCCCCGCGATCAGGCGCCGCGCGGCACCCGCCCCATCAGGTAGAACTCGGCGTTGGGCATCATGCTCAGCAGGTTGGCCATGCGGTTGGACAGGCCGAAGAAGGCGGTGATCGCGCCGATGTCCCAGATGTCCTCGTCGCTCAGGCCGTGGCCGTGCAGCGTGGCGAAGTCGCGCTCGTCGACCGATGCCGAGTCGCTGCAGACCTTGAGCGCGAAGTCGAGCAGGGCATGCTGGCGCAGCGTCAGGTCGGCCTTGTGGTGGTTGATCGCCACCGCGTCGGCCAGCAGCGGCGACTTCTCGTGGATGCGCAGGATCGCACCGTGCGCGACGACGCAGTACAGGCAGCGGTTGGCACCCGAGGTGGCCACGACGATCATTTCCTTCTCGCCCTTGCTGAGGCCGGAGGGGCGCAGCATCAGCGCGTCGTGGTAGTCGAAGAAGGCCCGGCACTCGTCCGGCCGATGGGCCAGCGCGAGGAAGACGTTGGGCACGAAGCCGGCCTTTTCCTGGACCGCGAGGATGCGCTGGCGCAGATCGTCGGGAAGGCTGTCCAGCGAGGGCACGGGGAAGCGGCTGATGCGGCCGGCGGGATGGGCCTCGGTGGTGGTCGGTCGCGGTGTGGACGTGGCGTTCATCGTGTCTCCGGTTGAGTCTCCCGACATGCTGCCACGGCCCGTTCTGCGGTGATCTGGGCACCCTTGCGCCGGCCCCTTTTCGCTGGCACAGCCTGTCACCGGGCGTCTGTAACCTTGGGATATATTGCCGGGGCTCTTGAAGTTGCCGGTCCCTCTCGGACTGCACGCATGCCCCGTCACCTCCACCATTCCAAGATGACCTCCCGTCGACAGTTTTCCCGCCTCGCCCTCGGCGCCATGGGCGGATTGGCACTGCCGTGGTCGCCAGCCGCGCTGGCTCAATTCCGGGTCGAGATCTCGGGCGTGGGTGCCACCCAGATCCCCATCAGCGTGATGCGCCTGCGCGACGAGGACAAGGCGCCTGTGCCGGTCTCGGCGATCGCCCGTGCCGACCTCGAGCGCAGCGGCCTGTTCAAGCTGGTCGACGGAGGAGGCGCGCTGGCCGACGAGAACGCGCGGCCGGTCTACGCCGACTGGCGTGCCAAGGCGGTCGATGCGCTGGTCGCCGGCTCGATGACGCGGCTGGCCGATGGCAAGTTCGACGTCCGCTACCGCGCCTGGGACGTCATCAAGGGCATCGACGTCGGCGGCAAGGCCACGCCGCCCAAGTCGAAGGAAGAACTGCGCGGCGTGGCCCACGAGATGGCCGACTACATCTATCAGCTGCTGACCGGCGAGCGGGGCGTGTTCTCGACCCGCATCGCCTATGTGTCGAAGGCGGCCGGCCGCTACACGCTGTGGGTGGCGGATGCCGATGGCGAGGCCGCCCAGGTCGCGCTGGCCGGCCCCGAGCCGATCATGTCGCCGTCCTGGTCGCCCGATGCACGCGAGCTGGCCTACGTGTCGTTCGAGGAACGCAAGGCCATCGTCTACGTGCAGGACGTCTATGCCGGCAAGCGCCGCATCGTCGCCAGCTACAAGGGCTCGAACAGCGCGCCGGCCTGGTCGCCCGATGGCAGCACGCTCGCCGTCACGCTGACCCGCGACGGCCCGTCCCAGATCTACCTGATGAACCGCAACGGCGGCGAGCTGCGCCGCCTGACCAGCGGCAGCAGCATCGACACCGAGGCCGCCTGGGCGCCGGACGGCAAGAGCCTCTACTTCGTCAGCGATCGGGGCGGCGGTCCGCAGGTCTACCGCGCCGCGATCAGCGGCGGCAGCGTCGAACGCGTCACCTTCGCCGGCAACTACAACATCAGCCCGGCGGTCAGCCCGGACGGCCGCAACCTCGCCTACATCTCGCGCAACGGCGGCAACAGCTTCCAGCTCACGCTGATGGAACTGGCCACCGGAACCATCCGCACGCTGACCGACACCAACGACGACGAGAGCCCGAGCTTCGCGCCCAATGGCCGCATGCTCATCTACGCGACCCGCGCCGCTGGCCGGGACGTGCTGATGACGACCACACTGGACGGCGCGATCAAGGCCCGCCTGGGCGTGCCGCAGGTCGACGTCCGCGAGCCGACCTGGGGACCGTACGGGCGTTGAGGTCCTGGCGCACGCGCCATGTGGTCCTCACGCCGATTCCGACGAACCATGTCCACGAACATCGGCCGCCACGCAGCGGCCTGGAGTCCTTCCTGATGAAAGCCATGTCCTTCCACGGGTACCGCACGCTGCGAATGGCAGCGGCGGCCGGTGTCGTCGTCCTGTTGGCCGCCTGCGCCTCGTCCACCCGGCTCGACCCGCCGGCTCCCGTCGAGGACCGCAACCGGGCCGGTGGCTCCGCGCTCGCCGGCGGCGGCAGCGGCGGTGCAGCAGGTGTCGGTTCGGTCAACGGCGGCGGCACCGGGAGCACCACGCTGCCGGCCGGCGACAACCGCATCCCGTCGATCGACCTGGGCAGCGCCAGCAACGGCGCGGGCGGCAACGCCGGCCTGCCGCGCATCGTCTTTTTCGATTTCGACAGCTATGTCGTCAAGGACGACTTCCGCAACGTGATCGAAGCCAACGCCCGTTACCTGGGTGCGGACCGCAAGCGCAAGCTGCTGGTCGAGGGCCACACCGACGAACGGGGCGGCCGTGAATACAACCTCGCCCTGGGCCAGAAACGCGCTGACGCGGTCGTGCGTGCGCTGGGTCTGCTGGGAGCCGGCGATGCGCAGACCGAAGCCGTGAGCTATGGCAAGGAACGCCCGGCCGCCAGCGGCAACGATGAGGCCACCTGGGCGAAGAACCGTCGCGTCGAGTTGAAGGATCGCTGATGAACAACATGTCCCAACCACTGACCCGACTGGCCCGGTCGCTGCTGCTGTGCCTGCCCTTGTTCGGTCTGGTCCCGAGCGCACAGGCCGGCCTGTTCGACGACGAGGAGGCACGCAAGGCCATCCTCGAACTGCGCGGCCGGCTCGACAAGGCCGAGGCCGCGAACACGCAGCTCAGCCAGCAGCTTCAGCAGCAGCAGGCTGCCCGCAAGGCCGAGAACGCCGATGCGACCGAGCAGCTCAATGTCCTGCGCCGCGGGGTGCTGGACCTGAACGGCCAGATCGAGCTGTTGCGTGGCGAGATGGCCAAGCTGCGTGGCCAGGACGAGCAGGCGACCCAGTCGACCCGCGATGCGGCGCGTGAGCTCGCCGACCTGCAGCGCAAGCAGAAGGACCTGATCGCGGCGCTGGCTGCACAGGACGAGCGCCTGCGCAAGCTCGAGCCGCAGAAGGTCAGCCTGGACGGTCGCGAGATCACCGTCGACGTGGCCGAGAAGAAGGCGTACGACGACGCCATCGGCGTGCTGCGCAAGGGTGACTTCGCCCGCGCGGCCGAAGCCCTGCAGGCTTTCCAGCGACGCTTCGCCGGCAGCAGCTACGGCGGGCATGTCCAGTACTGGCTGGGCAACGCGCAATATGGCAAGGGCGACGTCAAGGAAGCCATGGCGACCTTCCGCGCGCTGGTCACGAGCACGCCGGACCACCCGCGTGCGGCCGAGGCCCTGCTGGCGGTCGCCAACTGCCAGGTCGAGCTGAAGGACCCGAAGGCGGCGCGCAAGACGCTGGACGAGCTGGTCAAGACCTATCCGCAGTCGGAGGCCGCACAGTCCGGCCGCGAGCGCCTCGCGCAGATCAAGTGAAGGACCGGGAACCCGACCGGTCGAGGGCGCGAACCTAGAATCGCGTCCATGCAAGCGATCGACGTGTCCGTCCTCACGGCCCAGGTTCTATGGGCCGTCTTCATTCTGGCCTTCGCGTTCGGCGCGCTCGGCGTGCGGACCCAGTTCTGCACCATGGGCGCGATCGCCGATGCCGTGAATTTCGGCGACTGGCGCCGCCTGCGGATGTGGATGCTGGCCATCGGCGTGGCGGTGCTGGGCTTCAACCTGCTGGTGGCGAAGGGGCACTTCGTCGCCGACCAGACGCTCTACGGCGGCAACCGCTGGCAGTGGGCTTCGGCGGCGGTCGGTGGTGCGATGTTCGGCTTCGGCATGGTGCTGTCCTCGGGCTGCGGCAGCCGCAACCTGCAGCGCCTGGGCTCGGGCAGCCTGAAGGCACTGGTGGTGCTGGTCGTCATGGGCCTGGCCGCCTGGATGACGCTGCGTGGCCTGACCGCCGTCGTGCGTGCCAACACGGTCGACACGCTGGCGCTGACCTTGTCGACGTCGCAGGATCTGCCCAGCGTGCTCGGCGCGCTGATGGGTGGATCGCGCACGACGTGGGCCGCTGTGCTCGGCCTGCTGATCGGCGGCGGGCTGATGGCCTGGGTGCTGTCGGCGCGCGAAGGCCGCGAGGCCGTCGTGCTGGCCGGTGGCCTGGGCAGTGGCGCGCTGTTGCTGGGCGTCTGGTGGGTGTCGCTGCAGTTCGGCCATCTGGCCGAACATCCGGAGACGCTGGAAGAAGCCTTCCTGGGCACGGCCAGCCGTCGTGGCGAAGCGCTGAACTTCGTCGGGCCGGTCGCGCAGGGCCTGGAATGGCTGGTCTTCTTCACCGACGCCGGACGCCGCACGACCACGGGGCTGGTCGCGGTGCTGGGCGTGTTCTCCGGCTCGCTGGCGGTGCACCTGCTGCGAGGCGAATTCCGCTGGGAAGGCTTCCGCGACACCGCAGACACGGCGCGGCATCTGTTCGGTGCGGTGCTGATGGGCATCGGCGGGGTGACCGCCATGGGTTGCAGCATCGGCCAAGGCTTGTCGGGCATCTCGACGCTGGGACTGACGAGCATGGTGGCGCTGGCCGCCATCGTGCTTGGCTGCGTCGGCGGACTGCGATTCCTGACCTGGCAGCTGGAGCGCTCGGCATGACGGTCGAGGCTGTCGGTGCGGACCTCGAACGGCGCTTCGGTGGTCTGCGGCGGCTCTGGGGCGACGGCGGCTACGAGGCTGTGCGCCGTGCGCGCGTCGCGGTGATCGGCATCGGGGGCGTCGGCTCCTGGGCGGCGGAGGCGCTGGCGCGCTGCGGCGTGGCGCAGCTGGTGCTGGTCGACCTGGACCAGATCGGCGAGTCCAACATCAACCGGCAGATCCAGGCGCTCGGAAGCAGCGTCGGCGCGGCGAAGGTCGACGTGATGGCGGCGCGGGTTCGCGACATCCACCCTGGCTGCGATGTGCACGCCGTCGAGCAGTTCGCGGAGGAGGGCAACTGGCCCGGCCTGCTGCGCGGTGCTGTCGACATCGTGATCGACGCCTGTGACCAGGGACGCGCCAAGTTGCTGCTGGCGCGCTGGTCACGCGATGCCGGCGTGCCGATGGTGACGGTCGGCGCGGCCGGCGGCAAGACGCAGCCGCAGCGGGTGCGCGTCGCCGATCTGGCGCAGGTCACGCACGACCCCCTGCTGGCGCGACTGCGGCAGCAACTGCGCAAGTCGATTGGCGCGTCCGGGCCGATCGGCGCGAACGAACGGCTGGGGCTGATCTGCGTCTATTCCGAGGAGGCGGTCGCCTTGCCATCGACCGGAGACGACGCCTGCAGCACCGACGGCAGCTTGAACTGCCACGGCTATGGTTCGACCGTCGCCGTCACCGCCACCTTCGGCATGACAGCCGCCGAAGCGGCGCTCGCCCACCTTCGGGCGCGTCGCGGCGTCCTCACCGAGGCACAGGGAGAGCGTGCGAGGCCCTGTGTCAGCACCCCCCTTGCGTGAACCAAAAAGAATTGCCTATAATCTTTGGCTTTCCTGGATGCACTGGGCAAAGCACAAACCGACAGAGCCGCGAACCGTATCCGAGCAGGGATGCATGACGGGATTCAGGTCGGAAGGTGTGAAGGCCGGTGCCAGGTAACTGAGTTGCAATTTTCGACGTCGGTCCACGAATGTGGCATCGGGTCTTGAAGGTTGCTGGTTTAGTTGAAGGCTCCGGGAAGACTCTGACGAGAGTATCGGCAAGATGAACCGAAGTCTTGCCGATACTCCCCGAGACCATTGGCTGGTACCCGTGTCCTCGGACCGGGTTGGCCAGGGTGGCGAGTGAAAAGTAGGGGCGGGTTGTTAGCTCAGTCGGTAGAGCAGCGGACTTTTAATCCGTTGGTCGCGTGTTCGAGTCACGCACAACCCACCAAAACAGTGTTATGATCTAGTTCTTTCGGGCTCTTAGCTCAGTTGGTAGAGCAGCGGACTCTTAATCCGTTGGTCGAGTGTTCGAGTCACTCAGGGCCCACCAACATTGGAAGCCTCCTGGTTCTCACCAGGAGGCTTTTTTCTTTGTCAGGCGACCCGCAAGGTCGGTGGTGATTCCGATGACTGGATCAGCAGCCTGCAAGTTTATTTATATTTCGTTGCAGGCAAACGACAAACCGCGATAAGCCAAGCATTGCTTCTGGCGCACCGGCGAGTGGGGACCGTCCGCACGCATGCGATTGATGTCGACAATGACCGTTTACAGGTCAGGTCAACCCTTCAATCGCGCATGCCCAGACGCCAGCAGGAACCAGCGAGCCCGTCGCACGACGCTGCACGCCCCAAGACACGAACAGCCACACGAACAGCCCTGCAACCCCAGGGATTGCGCGACGATGGCCGTTGTCCACCATGGCGCGCATGCCTCATCGCGCTGGCCTTGCCTTGTGTCGGTGGCACAGCCTGGGCCGCCGACGCAGCGTCTGACGAGTCCCCCCTGGCAGTGGCGTCGCAGTCTCGGCTAGAGCGTGTCGAGATCACCGGCAGCCTGCTTCGTGTGACCGATCCCGACAGCGCCGCGCCGATCACCGTGATTCGTGCGTCCGACTTGCGCCAACGGGGCGTGAGCACGCTGGCGCACGCCTTGGCCACGGTCGCGGCCAGCCAGTCGCGCCTGGACCTGTCCGACAACGTCGGCAACGTCAGCGGTGGCAAGGCCGAGATCGACCTGCGCGGTCTGGGTGCGGCGATCGGCTCGGGAGCCTCGCGAACGCTGGTCCTGCTTGACGGCCGCCGGCTCGTCAACCATCCGTTTGACGGTGCTGCGGTGGATCTCTACGGCATCCCGCTCGCAGCCGTAGACCGCATCGAGGTTCTGCGCGACGGTGCTTCAGCCATCTATGGTGCCGATGCCATCGGCGGCGTCGTCAACGTCGTGCTTCGACGCGACCTGAGCCGACAGGAAGTCGCCGTGGAGGCGCAAGGTTCGACCCGTGGTGGCGGCCTGGTGCGACGCTTTTCGCTGGCCGGGGGAGGGCAGGGTGGTGCCGATGCGCCGGGCGCCGAACCCGCCTGGCAATGGATGCATGCGCTGGACTTGCGCGACCAGCAGCGCCTGGCGGCCAACCGCCGTGCCGCCTCGCGCACCGGCGTCCTGCTGGGCGACACCGATCGCCTGACCAGCTCGACGTCCTTTCCAGGCTCCATCAACGGCTACGACCCGGCCTATCCGGACTGCGCACCGCCGGCCTCCGTCGCCGGCACACAGAGCTTTTGCCAGTTCGACACGGCCGCCTTCGTCGACGCGATCCCGGCCAACCAGCAGCGACTCGCCTTGTTTCGGGCCGAGCGTCGACTCGACGCGCAGTGGATGCTGTCGGCCGAACACCTGTGGTCTCGCCAGCACGTGCTGGCCAACAGCGGTGCCGCGCCGGCTGCCCACTACCTGCGCAGCGGCACGCCCTTCCTGTCCAGCCTGCCAGCAGGTTTCGAAGGCACGGTGCCGGACCTCTACGGGCCGGACCCGACCGTCGAGTTGCCTGGCGGCGTTGTCTACTGGCGTGAACTGGCCGCCGGCCCGCGCATCCGGTCGTCGACCACCTACGGTGCCCGCAGCCTGCTGGGCTTGCGCGGCGAGCTGGCCGGCGGCTGGACGATCGAGAGCGGACTGGGCCGAGCCAGCAGCCGCAGCAGCGAGCGCGTGCGACGCGGCTACGTCGACGACGGCGTGATCCAGCAAGGCGTCTGGGACGGCCTGATCAACCCGTTCGGTCCGCAGACCGTGGCCGGGCAGCAGGCGATCGATGCGGCGCAGCGCGACGGCGAGGTCCAGCGCGGCCGGGCCAGCACGGACCTGGTCGACGTGCGCGTGCGGGGCGACCTGGCGCAGACCCGACACGGACCGATCGCTGCCGCCTTCGGTGCCGAGCACCGGCGCGAACGCTTGTCCTTCGCGGTGGCCGATCTCGCGGCGGCATTGCCCAGCCTGGGCCTGGATCCCGGCGCCGACACCCAGGGGGCACGACGCGTCAATGCCGTCCATGCGGAAGTGCAGTGGCCGCTGTCTGAACGGCTGGACCTGACCACCGCCGTGCGCGTCGACCGCTACAGCGACATCGGCAGCGCCTTCAGCCCCAAGGCTGCCTTGCGCTGGCGGGCGCTGCCGAACTGGACCCTGCGCGGCAGCGTGGGCACCGGCTTCCGGCCGGCCACGCTCTATGACCTGCACCGACCTTCGGCGCTCGGCTTTTCCGCTGACAGCCACGATGACCCGGTCTATTGCCCGGGCGGCACGGCGGCGGCGGGCATGTCGCCCGGCGATGCGCAGAACGCCTGCGGCGTGCAGTTCCAGACCCGCAGCGTCGGCCCGGCCGCGAACGGCCAGCCGCTCGACAGCCTGGCACCGGAGCGCTCGCGGCAGTTCACGCTCGGCAGTCTCTGGGCACCGCTGCCGACGCTCAGCGTCTCGCTCGATTACTGGCACATCCTGCTGCGCAACGTCATCGGCGCCTTGCCCGACGGTGCGGTGTTCGACGACCCGACCCGCTACGGCGCGCGCATCGTGCGCTGCAGCCAGTTGCCCGCCGGTGCCGGATCGGGGCTGCGGCGCGAGGACTTTCCGGCTTGCCTGAGCAGTGGCATCGATGCCATCGCCTATGTCGACCTGCCGACGCAGAACCTCGGTTCCCTGCGCACCCAGGGGCTGGACCTGGGCGTGCAATGGCTGATCTCGCGGGGTCCGTCCGGGCGCTGGAGTGCTCGCATCGAAGGCACGCGCGTGCTCGGCCACCGCTACCAGCGTGAACCCGGCGGCGCGTTTCAGGACGCCGTCGGTGTTTACGGTGATGACGCCCCAGTGTTCCGCTGGCAGCACCTGGCCAGCCTGAACTGGGCGCACGAGGCCTGGGCGGTCAGCTGGTCACAGCGCTACCGATCGGGCTACCGCGACCAGGTCGAGACCCGCCATGTGGGGGCCGACATCACCCACGATCTGGGGGTTCAATGGCGCTGGTCCGAGACCTGGCTCACGACCTTCACGGTGCGCAACGTGTTCGACCGCGATCCGCCGTTGAGCCTCCAGTCGCGCTCGTTCCAGGCTGGCTATGATCCGCGCTTCGCCGACCCGGCCGGGCGCATGTTCGGTCTCCAGGTGTCGGCCAGCTTCTGACCACCGGGCCTGCGATCCGGTCCGCCGATGGCGGCGTCGCGGGTGCCAGCCAGCGACAAGAGGACGACATGACGGGTCTGCCCCAGACGGCGTGTGCAATGCCTGCCTACCAGCCCCAAGTAGCTCAGCGACTGAGCCTGCGTGACGAGCAACGGCGCAGCATCGCGCACCGCACGCGCCTCGTGCTGATCGGCGTTTCCGCGCAGCTGGCCGCATGGGCCGCGCAGGCGCAGGCCGCCAGCGACGCGGTCGCCACGACCCTCGCGGCGCCGGTGGCGGCCGCCGTCGTCGAGAACCCCTACGGTCTGGCCGCGCTGTGGGCGGGCAGCGACGTCGTCGCCAAGGTCGTGCTGCTGATGCTGGTCGTGATGTCGATCGGAAGCTGGTACGTGATCGTCACCAAGTTCATCGAGCAGAACCGGCTCGGTCGCCATGCCCGCCAGGCCCGGGACAGCTTCTGGTCGGCCGCCGACCTGCAGCAGGGCACCGAGGCGCTCGATCCGGTCAGCCCCTTCCGCGAGCTGGCCCGGTCCGGTGCCGAGGCAACCCGCAAGCATGACGGCCTGCTCGGCCAGATCGACCTCAACACCTGGGTGACGATGTCGATCCAGCGCGCCATCGAACGCATCAACAGCCGCATGCAGGGCGGCCTGGCCTTCCTGGCGACGGTCGGCTCGACAGCGCCGTTCGTCGGCCTGTTCGGCACCGTCTGGGGCATCTACCACGCGCTGACCGCGATCGGCGTGGCAGGCCAGGCCTCGATCGACAAGGTCGCCGGCCCGGTCGGCGAGGCGCTGATCATGACCGCCATCGGCCTGGCCGTCGCGGTTCCGGCGGTGCTGGGCTACAACTGGCTGGTCCGGCGCAACAAGGCCGCGATGGACGAGGTCCGCGGCTTCGCCGGCGACCTGCATGCGGTGCTGCTGGCGCAGGCCGGTTCGGCACGCTGACATCGTGTCCATCGACCGGATGCCCGTGTTGATCGACCCTCCAGCCTGAACCGTCACCATGGCCCTGCAACTGCCCGCCAGCGGGTTCGACGGCACCGAGGACGACGCCGAGGTGATCGCCGCCATCAACACCACGCCGCTGGTCGACGTGATGCTGGTGCTGCTCATCATCTTCCTGATCACCATCCCGGTCGTGAACCTGTCCTCGCCGGTGGTGCTGCCCAAGGAGCGCAACCAGCCGCGCCAGAGCCAGCCCGACACGATCGTCGTGTCGGTCGATGCGCGTGGCGGCCTGCACTGGTTCGACCAGCCGCTCAAGGACCGAGACGCGCTGCTGGCGCGGTTGCGCGAGGTGGCCACGCGCCAGCCACAGCCGGAGGTGCACCTGCGCGGCGATGCCGCCGCGCGCTACGCGATGGTTGCGCCGGTGCTGCAGGCCTGCACCCTGACCGGCATCGCCAAGGTGTCCTTCATCACCGAACCGCCGCCGCGCAACTGAGGCCACGGACATGGCGATGACTCCGCTGGGTGGATCGGGTGACGACGACGCGCCGATCATGGACATCAACACCACGCCGCTGATCGACGTGATGCTGGTGCTGCTGGTCATGCTGATCATCACCATCCCGATCCAGCTGCATGCGGTGGACCTGCGCCTGCCGGTGTCGAAGACGCCGGCGACGCAGACGCCGCCGGTGCCGATCCAGCTGCGCATCGAGGCCGACGACACGATGCGCTGGAACGGCGAGCCGCTGGCCGACCGCGCCGAGTTGCAGCGCCGCATGCTCGACGCAGCCGCCCAGGTGCCGGTCTTGCCCTTGCGCATCGAGGCCGATGGCCGCGCCAGCTACGGCGCGCTGGCCGGCGTGATGGTCGCGGCCGACCAGGCCGGGCTGAAGCAACTGGGCGTGTCCAGCACGCCGGTCGGACCATGACGGGCGACGCCGCGCAACACCCGGCCGGTCTCGGCGCCTTCCGCGACGCACCGGCCAGCGAGGAGCGCCGCACGCGCCGCGTCGGCCTGGCGCTCGTGGTGGGCGCGCATCTCCTGATGGGCTGGTGGCTGCTGCAGCCCACGCTGCGCGAGGCACCGGCCAGGCTGAAGGCGATCGAGGCGGCGATCCTCGATGCGCCGCCACCTCCTCCACCACCGCCACCGCCGCCGCCGCCCGCCCGGCTGGTCGAGACACCGAGGCCGGCGGCCCCCACGCCCGCACCGCCGCCACCGAGGTCGCAACCTCCGGCGCAGCCGCCCGCACCCGTCCCGACGCCGCTGCCCGAGGTCCGCCCGATCGAGCCGGTCCCGGTGCCGGCTGCGCCTCCGGCGGCACCGGTCCAGCCGCCCGCGCCGCCACCGGTTACCGCGCCTGCACCCGCGCCCGCACCCGTTGCGGCGCCCTCGCCAGCGCCCGCAACGCCACCGGCACCCGCCTCCCGGCCGGCCTCGTCCGAGGTCGCCGTGGTCTGCCCAGGCTACCGGCGCATCCTCGAGACCTCGCTGGCCGACGAGTGGAACCGCGTGGGCATCACCGGCGTCGTCGAGGTGCTGATCAAGGTGCGCGGCAACCAGATCGTTGACGTGCAGGCCCTGTCCGGACCGAAGGAATACCACCGCGCGGTGCAGCGCGCCGTGCGCCGCTTCAAGTGCAGCGTCGACGGTGCCGACGAGCGCGACGTGCGTCTCGAGGTGAGCTTCCGCGAGACCGGCTGAGGCGGTCGGGCCAGCCTGGTGCGGACATGAAAAAGGCGCCTCGGAAGGCGCCTTTCAGTCGGACCTGAAGCGGTCGATCAGACGCGCTTGCGGTACTCGTGGGTGCGGGTGTCGATCTCGATCTTGTCGCCCTGGGCGACGAAGATGGGCACAGGGATCTCGAATCCGGTGGAGATCTTCGCGGGCTTCAGGACCTTGCCCGAGGTGTCGCCCTTGACGGCAGGCTCGGTCCAGGTCACTTCGCGGACCAGCGAGGTCGGCAGTTCGACCGAGATCGCCTTGCCGTCGTAGAACACGACCTCGGCCTGCATGCCGTCTTCCAGGTAGCTGATCGCGTCGCCCATGTTCTCGGCCTCGACCTCGAACTGGTTGAACTCGGTGTCCATGAAGACATACATCGGGTCGGCGAAGTAGGAGTAGGTGCACTCCTTCTTGTCCAGGATGACCTGGTCCATCTTGTCGTCGGCCTTGAAGACGACTTCCGTGCCGGAGTTGTTCAGCAGGCTCTTGAGCTTCATGCGCACGGTCGCGGCATTGCGGCCACCGCGGCTGTATTCGGTACGGAGCACGACCATCGGGTCCTTGCCCTGCATGATCACGTTGCCGGCGCGGATTTCCTGTGCAATCTTCATCTCGGTATCCCAGTTTCCCAGTTGTCTTGGCGGTCGTCGCGGCCCCCGCAGGGTGTTCAGGTGCCGGCCCAGAGGCGTCAGAGGGTCTTTCGAGCGCCTCGGTGTCCGTGGTCTGCGCAGGGAAAACAGGGGATCGGGCTCGACCACAAGGGGCCCGGGACCCTGCGCAAAGCCCGTGATTCTAGACGGTTTGGATGTCGCCTCGGCGCAGATCGATGAAGTCCAGCAGACGGGACACGAGATCGGGCAGCGCCAACATGTCCATCGCCCGCTTCAAGGCCCATGCCTGCCAGACTGGCCACAGCGGTTGATCCGGCAACAGCCGGGCCCAGGCGGATGCCGCGGCCGTGTCGTCGCCGGCATTGCCGGATGCGGGGCTGTCCAGGCCGTTCCAGGACCGCCAGACGGCCGCCAGCGGCTTGACCAGCGCAGGTTCCGCACCCTTCAGGTAGAGCCCGAGGAAGGCCTCCAGCTTGTCGGCATGGGCGCCATCGTCCTGCGGGTAGAGCTGCCAGACGAAGGGCCGGCCGGACCACAGCGCGCGCACCAGCGAGTCCTCGCCCCGCACCAGCAGCAGGTCGCTGGCGCGCAGCTGGCGATCGAAGCCAGGCTGGTCGACGTGGGGCAGCGCTTGCCAGGTGATGACCCCATCGCGCACCGGCACGGCCTCGTCCAGCGCCAGGCCCAGCCGACTGACCACGCTGCGGGCCGACCAGCCCGGCGTGACGTCCACCCGTGCGCCGCAGGGCAGGGCGGCCAGGGCCTTGCGCAGCCCGGACAGGCCGCTCGGGTCGTAGCTGAACAGGGTGAGGTGCAAGGGGCGGTCGCTCACCGTCTCCACCGCCGCCGGCAACACGCCCGCCTCGCGCAGCAAGCCACCGGTCGCCGCCGTGAAGCCGGGATAGAAGAACCACTTGTCGAGGCCACATGCCGGCCCGGACAGCTGCGGCGAGCGCAATCCGTGCGAGCGTTCGACATAGGGCTCGGCGCTGAGGTATTCGAGGTTGATCCACAGCGGCGGCCGGGCGCTCGCGGCCATGCGGGCGACGAAGGCCGAAGGGGGGTCGCAGCCAAAGGCCTCGACGACGACGTCGCCGGGCTGCTCGTGATCCAGCGGGTCGCGCCAGGGCTGCAACTGCACGCCGTCGGCGCCGACGGGTGCCATCCAGGTCAGCGCCGAGGCATCGTCGATCCACAGACGCACGGCATGGCCTCGGGCGGCCAGGTCGGCCGACAGGCGCCAGCACACGCCCACGTCGCCGTGGTTGTCGATGACGCGGCAGAAGACGTCCCAGTGCAGGGCGGCAGGGTGGCCGGATGGGCGGGTCGGGGTCATGGGTGCGGGCTTGTGCGGAGGGGCGGTGACATGGACGGTGAGACCGGCGGGGACAAGGTCGGGGACGGCAAAATCCTCGCATGGTCACCCAGAACGAGAGCCAGAACACGCCGCCGCTGCCGGAGCGCGAGGCAACGCCGGTCGAGCCCACGCCCCGCGAACGCACCTGGCAGCGCCTGCTCGGCGAGGTCGCCGCGTTGCCGCAGCTGCCGGGCGTCTACCGCTACTTCGATGCGCAAGGCGGCCTCCTCTACGTCGGCAAGGCCCGCAACCTGCGCAAGCGCGTATCGAGCTACTTCCAGAAGGATCATGCCGGCACGCGCATTGGCCACATGGTCGGCCGCATCGAGCGGCTCGAAACCACGGTGGTGCGCAACGAGGCCGAGGCGCTGCTGCTCGAGAACAACCTCATCAAGACGCAGAACCCGCGCTTCAACATCCTGTTCCGGGACGACAAGAGCTACCCCTACCTCAAGCTCGTCACGCACGAGTTCCCGCGGGTGGCCTATTTCCGAGGTGCGGTCGACCGGCGGCACCGCTACTTCGGGCCGTACCCGAGCGCCTGGGCGGTCAAGGAAGGCATCCAGCTGATCCAGAAGGTGTTCATGCTGCGCACCTGCGAGGACACCGTCTACGCCAACCGCACGCGGCCCTGCCTGCTGTTCCAGATCCACCGCTGCTCGGGGCCGTGTGTCGGCGAGATCAGCCGCGAGGACTACGCCCGCGACGTGCGCGACGCCGTGCGCTTCCTCGACGGCGAGACCGAGGTGGTGCTGGCCGGCCTCCAGGACGAGATGATGAAGGCCGCCGAGGCCTATGAATACGAGAAGGCGGCCGAGGTTCGTGACCGCATCGGCGCACTGTCCAAGGTGCTGCACCAGCAGGCCATCGACACCGGCGACGAACGCGACGTCGACGTGCTGGCGGTCAAGGTCCAGGGCGGCAAGGCCTGCGTCAACCTTGCGATGGTGCGGGGCGGGCGGCACCTGGGCGATCGGGCCTATTTCCCGGCCCACATCGAGGACGCGCTGGCCCTCAGCGCGGGTGATGCGGACGATGACCAGGCCGAGGCGCCCGGCGGGGATCTGGCCCAAGGCACCGTGCGAAATGCCGATGAACACGGCCTTCCCGGCCACGACCTGCATGTCACCAGCCCTGAACGGACCGTGCTGGAGGCCTTCATGGCGCAGCATTACCTGGGCGTCGACTGCCCGCCGATGCTGGTCACCAGCGAGGCGGTCTCGCGCGAGCTGCTGCAGGCGCTGGGCGGTCCGTCGCAGCGCCGCATCACGGCCCAGCACCAGCCGCGCGACCAGCGCCGGATCTGGCTGGACATGGCGATCAAGGGCTGCGACATCGCGCTGGCGCGGCTGCTGGCCGAGGAGGGCTCGCAGCAGTCGCGCACCCGTGCGCTGGTCGAGGCGCTGGACCTCGCGCCCGAAGGCGAGGACGCGGCGCTCGACAGCCTGCGCATCGAGTGCTTCGACATCAGCCACACGCAGGGCGAGGCGACCCAGGCCTCCTGCGTCGTGTTCGAGAACCACCGCATGCAGCCGGCCCAGTACCGGCGCTTCAACATCGCCGGCATCCAGGGTGGCGACGACTACGCCGCGATGCGGCAGGTGCTGCATCGCCGCTACGCCAAGCTGGTCGAGGCGGCGCGTCAAGGTGAAGGCCGGCTGCCGGACCTGGTGCTGATCGACGGCGGTCGCGGCCAGGTCGGGGTGGCGCGGGAGGTCTTCGAGGAACTGGGCATCGACCTGTCCATCATCGTGGGCGTCGAGAAGGGCGAAGGCCGCAAGGTCGGGCTCGAGGAACTCGTGTTCGCCGATGGTCGCGACAAGGTCTACCTTGGCCGCGACTCGGCCGCGCTGATGCTGGTGGCGCAGATCCGCGACGAGGCCCACCGTTTCGCGATCACCGGCATGCGCGCCAAACGCGCCTCGGTCCGAACCGGAGGCAGCCGGCTGGAGGACATTCCCGGCGTCGGTCCGAAGAAGCGCGCCCGGCTGCTGCAACGGTTTGGCGGCGTGCGCGGCGTGGCGCAGGCCAGCGTCGACGACCTGGCCACCGTCGAGGGCATCTCGATCGACCTCGCGCAGCAGATCCACCAGGCCTTGCGCTGACGCATGACGAAGCTGTCGCTGAACCTGTGCACAATGCCTCACCATGTTCACGACGCTACCGACGCTGTTGACCTGGGCCCGCATCGTGGCCATCCCGCTCATCGTGGGGATCTACTACCTGCCGTGGTCCACCGCACATCGCAATGAGGCCGCCACGCTGCTGTTCGTGCTGGTCGCGCTGACCGACTGGCTCGATGGCTATCTGGCCCGCAAGCTCAACCAGACCTCCGCCTTCGGCGCTTTCCTCGATCCTGTCGCCGACAAGCTGCTGGTCTGTGCCGCGTTGCTGGTGCTGCTGCAGCTGGACCGTGTCAACGCGCTGGTCGGGCTGGTCATCATCGGCCGCGAGATCACGATCTCGGCCCTGCGCGAATGGATGGCGCAGATCGGTGCCTCGCGCAGCGTGGCCGTCCACATGCTGGGCAAGCTCAAGACGGCCGCGCAAATGATCGCGATTCCCTTCCTGCTGTTCGACGGTCGCCTGTTCGGGCTGATCGACACGCGCTTCTGGGGCACCGTGCTGATCCTCGTCGCCACCGTGCTGACCATCTGGTCGATGGTCTATTACCTGCAGAAGGCCGTCCCCGAGATCCGCGCGAAGGTGCGCTGAGTGAGCACCGTCAACGCGCCGTCGGCCACCGATGGCGGACGCTGGATCGCCGCGATGCCGGCCGTCTTCGTTGTCATCTGGAGCACCGGCTTCGTTGTCGCACGCTACGGCATGCCGCATGCGCCGCCCTTCGCTTTCCTGGCGGTGCGGTTCATCCTGTCGGCCCTGCTCCTGGGCGTCTGGGCACAACTGGCCGGAGCCGCCTGGCCGGCATCTCGTGGCCAATGGCGTCACCTGGCCATCACCGGCGTGCTCATGCATGGCGGCTACCTGGGGGGCGTCTGGGCTGCGGTGCGATGGGGCATCGGCGCCGGCACGGTTGCGCTGATCGTCGGCTTGCAGCCCTTGCTGACCACGCTGTGGGTCGAGGCTCGGCATCGTTCGTCGATCACCGGCGCGGCCCACGAACGGCTGGGTCCGCGCCACTGGATCGGCCTGCTGATGGGCCTGTGCGGCCTGGCGCTGGTGGTGGGGCCCAAGCTCGGTCATGGGGAGGTGACGCCGGTCAACTTGGTGCTGGCCCTGCTCGCGTTGCTGAGCATCACGGCCGGCACGCTTTACCAGAAGCACCACGTGCAACCTTGCGACGTGCGCACGGCGGGCGCCGTGCAGATGGTGGCCGCGCTGGTCGTCGCCGCTCCGATCGCACTCGGGGAACTGACCGGGGGCGGGGCGCACGTGGACCTGCACCCCGAGTTGATCGGCGCCATGGCCTGGTCGGTCCTGGCCCTGACGCTGGGCGGCAGTTCCCTGCTCTACCTGCTGATCGCACGCGGTGCGGCCACCCGCGTCACCAGCCTGATGTACCTCGTGCCGCCCTGCACCGCCGTGCTGGCCTGGCTGCTGTTCGACGAGGTCATCAACGTCAGCATGGTCGCCGGCATGGCGCTCAGCCTCGCGGGCGTGCTGCTGGTCGTGAGGGCCGGCCGCGGCCGGTCCTGACGTGCTCGCGGCGGGCCGCGGAAGTGTTGTGTCCGCACGTTTTCAAGTCCTGATCGACGGGGTGGCGAGCGCCTCCGGCCAGGCGTCCGACCCGGCCCGCGCAGGGCCTTAGAATCCGGCGCCGCGGCCGTGGCTGGCCGGTCCCGTCAGGGCCCGCGTCCGATGTCCTTCGGCCGGCGTTGACCCAGCTGTTGCGTAGGGGGCGCAAGCCCCGAGGATGCTTCCGTGAACAAGTCCGAACTGATCGAACACATCGCCGAACAGGCCGACATCTCCAAGGCCGCCGCCGCGCGCGCCCTGGACGCCGTCATCGGTGGTGTCGGCGAAGCCCTCAGGAAGGGCGACAGCGTCTCGCTGGTCGGTTTCGGCACGTTCTCGGTCACCAAGCGGGCACCCCGCAGCGGACGCAACCCGCGCACCGGCGCGGCCATCAAGATCAAGGCCAGCAAGGTGGCCAAGTTCCGGCCAGGCAAGGCCCTACGGGACGCCATCAACTGGTCCACGACGAAGGTCCTGCACGCGGCGGGTGCTTAGCTCAGTTGGTAGAGCGGCGCCCTTACAAGGCGTAGGTCGGGGGTTCGAGCCCCTCAGCACCCACCATCACCGCCACGCGCAGGGCATCCCAGCCTGACACGCCACGCACCGTTTCAACGAGAGCTCCCATGTTCGATTTCGTCCGTCGCCACAACCGCCTGCTGCAGCTCGGCCTGGTGATCGTGATCTTCCCGTCCTTCGTCGCCTTCGGCATCCAGGGCTACCAGAGCTTCAACGAGAAGACCCAGTCGGTTGCCCATGTGGATGGTCAGCCGATCACCCAGGCAGAGTGGGATGCGGCACACCGCCAGCAGGTCGAACGCATGCGCGCGCAGATGCCCAATGTCGATGCCAAGCTGCTCGACAGCCCGATGGTTCGCCAGCAGGTGCTCGACCAGCTGGTGCGCGAGCGCGTGATGTTCGCGGCTGCTCGTGACCTGCGCCTAGACCCGACCGATCAGCGACTGCAGCGCCTGTTCCGCGCCGATCCGAATTTCGAGAGCCTGCGCAACCCGGACGGTACGGTGAAGGCCGAGCTGCTGGCCATGCGCGGCATGACTTCCGCGCAGTTCGCCCAGCAGCTCAAGCAGGATCTCGCGATGCGTCAGGTCCTCCTGGGCCTGGGCGTATCGGTGCCGGCCTCGACCGCCGTGACGACCCGTGCGCTGGATCCCTACTTCCAGCAGCGCGAGATCCAGGTGGCAACGTTCTCGGTGCAGGACCAGCGGGCCAAGGTGCAGGTCAGCGATGCCGAGCTGAAGGCTTATTTCGACGACGAGAAGAACGCCGCGAAGTTCCAGTCCAAGGAGACCGTGTCGTTCGAGTACGTCGTGCTCGACATGGCGGCGGCGGCGCAGAGCGTGACGCTGTCGACCGAAGACCTGCGCAAGCACTACGACGAGAACGTCGCCCGCTTCGAGACGCCCCAGGAGCGCCGTGCCCGTCACATCCTCGTGAAGATCGATCCGTCGGCCAGTTCTGACGCGAAGGCCAAGGCACGCGCCAAGGCCGAGGGTCTGCTGCAGCAGCTCAAGGCCGATCGCAAGCTCTTCGCCGACCTGGCTCGCAAGCAGTCGGACGACCCGGGCTCGGCCACGCAGGGCGGCGACCTGGACTGGATCTCGCGCGGCGCCATGGTCAAGCCCTTCGAGGACGCGGTCTTCTCGTTGGGCAAGGGTGAGCTGAGCGGCTTGGTCGAGAGTGAGTTCGGACTGCACCTCATCGAGGTCACCGACATCCGCGGCGGCGAACGTCGCAGCTTCGAGAGCGTGCGAGCCGAGCTCGAGAAGGAAGTGCGCCAGCAGCTGGCCCAGAAGCGCTACGCCGAGCTGGCCGAGCAGTTCACCGACCTGGTCGAGCAAGAGGACAACCTGCAGGCTGTCGCGACCAAGCTGAAGCTGCAGATCGGGCGTGCCGACAAGCTGGTTCGGGGCGAGCCGCCGGCGAACGCGCCGCTGCTGGCCAATCCCAAGTTGATGGAGACGCTGTTCGACACCCAGACGCTGAACGCCAAGCGCAACTCCGCGCCGATCGAACTCGGCGGCAACCAGCTGGCCGCCGTGCACGTGACCGAGCATGCGCCGTCGCGCCGTGAGTCGATCGAGGAGGTCGGCGTTCGTCTGCGTCAGCTGGTCACCGACCAGAAGGCGGCTGCGGCCGCCGTGGCAGCCGGCAAGGCCGCGTTGGACGACTGGAAGCAGCAACCGACCAGTGCGGCGCTGGGTGCGGCGATGACCGTCTCTCGCGTCGAGGCGCGGAGCCAGTCGCCGGCCTTGTTGAATGCCGTGATGCGTGCGTCGACCGACGCGCTGCCGGCGTGGGTTGGCGTCGACTTGGGGCAGGGCGGCTACGCGGTCGTGCGCATCAACAAGGTCCTCGGTGCCGATCCCGCCGTGCTGGAGCCGCAGCGTGCGGCGGCCCAATATGCACAGCTCTGGACCCAGGCCGAGACCGACGCCTACTACAAGTCACTGCGCAAGCATTTCAAGGTCGATGTCTCGGCAGCGCCCGCCGCCGCATCGGGCGCGGCGCGCTGAGGCCACGTTGCGGGCGACGCTGAAAAGTTGCCTGTCATACTGGACAGGTCAGAGTTTCACGTTATACTTTATGTCTCTGCGGTGGCTGTAGCTCAGTTGGTAGAGCCCCGGATTGTGATTCCGGTGGTCGTGGGTTCGAGTCCCATCAGCCACCCCACCCCACCGCAACGTGCACGTCAGACGCCCCTCACGGGGCGTTTTTCGTTGGTGCATCGCATTGGTGCATCGTTGTGCATCCAATGATCCTTGCGGCTGTTGGCGCTTGTTTTCGGCGCCACTCTGCCGAACCGCTGCGTAGCCGTTGCCCAGTCAGGGCAAGTGTTATGTCGCTGCCGACGTTCGAGTATCCAGAACCGGCTGCTCGCGAGTTCAAGGGATAAGGTCTTCAGGCCCAGATGCGCGATGTCATCGGGCGTCTTCTTCGAGCCGACAGAATGGGGCATCCCAACGACGCCCCTTTTTTGGGCCGAACTCTTGCAAACCACCATCGGTTGTCCCGAGCCCGATGATGTCGATGCGACGAAGTTCAGCGGCCGTCAGCGGCGCTGCCGTCGAGGTCCGCCGGATTCAGCCGTTCAGGACCCGTCGAGCTTCCATCAATGCCGCCTCTGGCGAGCTGGCCAGCACGAGCTTGCGCCATGCCGTCCGGAGATGGTCATTGACCTCGAACCAGGCGATGCCCAGCTGGCGCGCGATCTCCTTGACCGCATAGCCCTTGCTCAGGAGGGCGAGCACGTCGCGTTCACGGTCGGCGAGGACGACGGTGGAGAGGTCGGCGACCGGTTCTCGCAGCGGGTCGCCGACCGCCGCGATCTCGCGGAAGAACGCCAGCATGCGGCGCGCCATCGCCGGCGACAGTGAAGGCTGGCCGCGCGCGATCTTCTGAAGTTCCTCGACCAGCACCTCGAAGCGGTCTTCCTTCAGGAGATAGCCGTTGGCACCGCATTGCAGGGCCGGGAACAGGTGTTCGTCGTCCGAATGCAGCGTCGTCGCGACCTTGATGGCCGGGTCCTCGCTCAGCTGCGACAACAGCGCCAGGCCTTCGCCGTCGGCCGATTCCAGGTCGCACAGCACCAGGTCGAAGCGTGCGGCGTCCGGTCGGCGCTGTGTCCCGTGTTCGCCCAGGCCGAGCAGGTGTCGGGCGGCGTCGAGATCGGCCGCCTCGCTGAACGTGATTTCGTCGCTGAAGCTCTCGCGCACCACCCGCACCATGAACTGGCGCGCGGCAGCGTTTTCCTCGACGACGAGTGCCCGCAAGGGCAAGGATCCGGACATGGGGCGTGACAGGGTTCTGGAACGGGTTCTCAAGATTATCGGCCGGGCAACGATCACGCTGTCGGCCGCCCCCGAGGTCCAGGGGACGGCAGGTTGCGGAATGGGTGTTTTGACCCCGTCGTGCGGTCACACCGTCATCCACGGACGTTTTTTCGTGTGTTGGACGGCGCTCTGCCGATTCTGCTGTCGGGCGCAAACGGTTGAACGCGACCCCGAACTGAAACCGGTGCGCTCCTTACAATCGCCGACCATGCGCATCCTGGTAGCCAACGACGACGGGTACCTCGCCCCGGGCCTTCAGGCCCTCGCGAGGGTTTGCAGCGAATTCGGAACGATCGACGTGGTCGCGCCCGAGCAGAACGCGAGCGGCACGTCCAATGCCCTGACGCTGACGCGGCCGCTGTCGGTGCACACGGCGGCCAACGGCTTCCGATATGTCAACGGCACGCCGTCGGACTGTGTCCACGTGGCGATGACCGGCCTGCTCGAGCACCGGCCCGACCTGGTCGTCTCCGGCATCAACAACGGCGCCAACATGGGCGACGACACGGTCTATTCAGGCACCGTGGCCGCCGCGATGGAGGGCTACCTCTTCGGTGTGCCGGCGCTGGCCTTCTCGCTGTCTGAGAAGGGCTGGGGCCACCTGGACGCGGCCGAGGCCGCGATGCGACGGGTGCTGCGCGAGGTGCTGGCCGCCGCCTGGGCCCGCGAGCACTGGCTGCTCAACGTCAACATCCCCAGCAGCCCCGATGCGGCGGACGCGCCGATCGAGGTGACGCGGCTCGGCAAGCGCCACGCCAGCGAGCCGGTGATCCGCCAGTTGAGCCCGCGCGGCGAGCCGATCTACTGGATCGGCGCCGCAGGCGATGCGCGCGAGGCCGGCGAGGGCACCGACTTCCATGCGGTCGCCCAGGGCCGCATCTCGATCACGCCCCTGCAGGTCGACCTGACCGATCACGCCCGGCTTGGCAGCTGGGCCGGGCGCTGGCGCGGTCCGGCGGCCTGAAGCCCCATGAGCGAGGCCGGCACCCCGCGTCGCAAGCGTTTCCCGCTGTCGCTGGACGACACCCGGCCGGTCACGCGACGGCTGGTCGGATCGCACGCCAACCTGCCGGCATCGACGTCGCCGACGGCAGCGAAGCCTTCCCCGGCTCTGCCTCAGGTTCCCGCTGCCCTGCCGGCTGCGGGACACGGCCTTGATTCCGCCAGCTTCCGCTCCCGCATGGTCGATCGTGTGCGTCTGGACGGCTGCCAGGACGCCGACGTGCTGCGCGTGATGGGCGAGGTGCCGCGCCACCTCTTCGTCGATCCGGCGCTGGTGTCGCAGGCCTACGAGGACACCAGCCTGCCGATCGGCCTGGGCCAGACCATCTCCAAGCCATCGGTGGTGGCGCGGATGCTCGCGCTGCTGCGGGCCCGTCCGGGCGGTCCTTCTCTCGGCCGGGTGCTGGAGATCGGCACCGGCTGCGGTTACCAGGCGGCGTTGCTGTGCGGCCTGGCGCGCAACGTCTACTCGATCGAGCGGCTCAAGGGCCTGCACGACAAGGCGCGCGAGAACCTCGCGCCGATCCGGCCGGCCAACCTTCGCCTGATCTTCGGTGATGGCCGCGTGGGCCATGGTCCGAACGCGCCCTACGACGGCATCATCTCGGCCGCCGGTGGCCTGGATGTGCCGCAGGCCTGGCGGGACCAGCTCGCGCCCGGCGGCCGTCTGGTCGCGCCGGTGCAGAGTGCGCCGGGTTCGGCCCAGCAGGTGCTGATCGTGGTTGATCGCATGCCAGACGGTCGCTGGGTCGAGCAACGCCACGAAACGGTCCGTTTCGTCCCCTTAGAATCCGGCACCCGTGACCACAGGCCGGCGTGAGATGACCCCGCGCGATGCGCAAGGCGCTCATCCTCGATGACCGGAACTCCTGCCTCCCCGATGCCCATGACCTTGAAGCCCATCGCTGCCCGTGCAGCGCGTTTTGTCGTGTTCGGTGCCAGCGTGCTGCTGGTGGCCTGTGCCGGTGCCCCGAAGTCGCAGGCGCCCGTCGAGGATCGCTACACCCAGGCGGTGCGCCAGTCCGGCACCAACCCGGCGCCGGCCCCGGTCGAAGCGCCCAAGCCCCCGCCGGGTGCCGAGAACGCCGGCAAGCCCGGCTACTACACCGTCCGACCTGGCGACACGCTGATCCGCGTCGGCCTGGAAACCGGCCAGAACTGGCGCGACCTGCAGCGCTGGAACGGCCTGGACAACCCGGACCGCATCGAGGTCGGCCAGGTGCTGCGGGTGCTGCCGCCGGGACAGGATGCCAGTGCCGCCACGGTGCGTCCGGTGACCCCGCCGCGGGTGGCCGACAAGGCTGGCTCCGACAGCAAGTCCCTGCCGCCCGCCGCGGGCACCAGTGCGCCGCTGCCGGCGATCGTTCCCGTGCCGGTTCCGGTGCCTGTGCCTGCCGCGCCGGCGCCTTCGGGTGCCTCGGCGGCCCAGGGCGACGATGACCTGAACTGGCTGTGGCCGGCCCAGGGTCAGGTGGTGGCCGCCTTCGACGACAGCCGCAACAAGGGCATCGCGATCGCGGGCCGTGCGGGCGACCCGGTGATCGCCGCTGCCGATGGCCGCGTGGTCTACGCGGGCTCGGGCCTGCGGGGCTACGGCAACCTGGTCATCATCAAGCACAACGACACCTTCCTGACCGCCTACGCACACAACCAGGCGCTGCTGGTGCGCGAGGACCAGGCCGTCAAGCGCGGCCAGAAGATCGCCGAGATGGGCTCGACCGATGCCGACCGGGTGCAATTGCACTTCGAGATCCGGCGCCGCGGCAAGCCGGTCGATCCGGCCCGCTACCTTCCGAATCGCTGATATCCACCCGCCTGCAGCAGCGCCCGCCGTGCACTGCGCGGGCTTAGCCAGGCTGAGTCATGACTGCTGCGGACGAATGGTTGCTGGTCGACGCGCTCGACCTTGAAGCGCAGGGCGTCGCCCGCAACGCCGAAGGCAAGGTCGTCTTCATCGAAGGTGCCTTGCCGGGTGAACGGGTCCGCGCCCACACCAACCGGCGCAAGAACAACTGGGAGCAGGCCACGCTGGTCGAGATCGGCCGCGAGAGCCCGCAGCGTGTGCGCCCCGGCTGCCCGCATTTCGGACTGCATGCCGGCGCCTGCGGCGGCTGCAAGATGCAGCACTTCCACGCGGCGGCCCAGGTGGCCGTCAAGCAGCGGGTGCTGGAGGACAACCTCTGGCACCTCGGCAAGGTCCGCACCGAACGCCTGCTGCGGCCGGTCGAGGGCCCGACCTGGGGCTACCGCTACCGCGCCCGCCTGTCGGTGCGCCACGTCGTGAAGAAGGGCGTCGTGCTGGTCGGCTTCCACGAGCGCAAGTCGCGCTACGTGGCCGACATGCAGAGTTGCGCCGTGCTGCCGCCACACGTCAGCGCCATGCTGATGCCACTGCGCGAGCTGATCGCGTCGATGGAGGCGCGTGACCGCCTGCCGCAGATCGAGCTGGCGGTCGGCGAGTCACCGGCAGGCCTGGTGACCGCGCTGGTGCTGCGTCACCTCGAACCGTTGAGCGTTGCCGACGCGGCCCGTCTGAAGACCTTCGGGGCCGAACACGGCGTGCAGTGGTGGCTGCAGCCCAAGGGCCCGGAAACGGTCCATCGCCTCGATCCGGACGACGGCCCCGAGCTGGCCTACGGCTTGCCGGAATTCGGCCTGACGATGCCCTTCAAGCCGACCGACTTCACCCAGGTCAACCACCACATCAACCGTGTGCTGGTGGTCAAGGCCCTCGGACTGCTGGGCGTGCAACCGCAGGAGCGCGTGATCGACTGGTTCTGCGGCCTGGGCAACTTCACGCTGGCCCTGGCCACGCAGGCGCGCGAGGTGCTGGGCATCGAGGGCAGCGAGACGCTGGTCGCCCGATCGCGCGAGAACGCCACGCGCAACGGCCTGGCCGCGCGCACGCGCTTCGCGGCCCGCAACCTGTTCGAGATGGCCGCGCCCGACCTCGCGGCCTACGGCAGCGCCGAGCGCTGGCTGATCGACCCGCCGCGCGAAGGCGCCTTCGCGCTGGTCCGTGCGCTGGCTGCCGCGCGCCAGCAGCCCATCGACGGCTACGAGCCGCCGCAACGCATCGTCTACGTCAGCTGCAACCCGGCGACGCTGGCCCGCGACGCCGGCCTGCTGGTGCATCAGGCCGGCTACCGCAGCCTGGCAGCGGGCGCGGTGAACATGTTCCCGCACACGGCGCACGTCGAGTCGATCGCGGTGTTCGAGCGCATCGACGGCTGGACGCTGCCGCCCGAGGCGGCGTCGCCTGCCGATGCCTCGCCGGACGTGGTCGGATCGGTCGGCGATGGCGCCGCGCAAGCGGGCGACCTGGCCTGATCAGGCCAGCGCGGACAGCAGCTCGGTCTCGAACTCGATCTGGCTGCGGTTGTGCTGAAGCGCGGCACCGTCGACCAGGAAGGTGTCCTCGACCCGCTCGCCCAGCGTGCTGATCTTGGCCAGCTGCAGGTTGATGCGGTGCTGCGCCAGCACCCGGGCGATGCGGTAGAGCAGGCCCGAGCGATCGCTGGCCGACACCGACAGCAGCCAGCGCTGCGCCTTTTCGTCCGGCCGCAGTTGCACGCGCGGCGCGACCGGAAAGGACTTGACCCGCCGAGACAGCCTGCTGATGCCAGGTTCAGGCAGCGGCTGTTCGCTCGACAGCGCCAGCACCAGCTGGGTCTCGACCATCACGATCAGGTCGCGGTAGGCCTGGTCGATGTAGGGCGTGATGACCTGGAAGGTGTCCAGTGCATAGCCGGCCCGCGTCGTGTGCACGCGGGCGTCCAGGATGCTGAACTGGCCGCTGTCGAAGTAGCCGCAGATGCGCGCGAACAGGTCCGGCCGGTCGGGTGCGTAGACCATCACCTGCAGGCCCTCGCCGACCGGTGACAGGCGGGCGCTGACGACCGGCTTGTCGGTGTCGACGCGCTTCTTGAGCGAGCGTGCATGCCAGGCGATCTCGCCGCTGTCGTGGCGGGCGAAATAGCTCAGGTCCAGCGTCTGCCACAGCGCCTCCTGCGAGCCGGGCAGCATCGAGTGGAGCGCCAGCATCTGGCGGGCCTCCTGCTTGCGCATCTCGATGTCGGCGGCGTTGTTGGGCTGCGCACCGCCGAGCGCCCGCAGCGTCGAGCGGTAGAGGTCCTCCAGCAGCTTGCCCTTCCAGGCGTTCCAGACCTTGGGGCTGGTGCCACGGATGTCGGAGACCGTCAGCAGGTAGAGGCCGGTCAGGCGACGCGGGTCGCGCACGCGCTCGGCGAAGGCCTGGATGACCTCCGGATCGGACAGGTCCTCCTTCTGCGCCACGCGCGACATGGTCAGGTGTTCCTGCACCAGGAACTCGATGAGCTTCGCGTCGTCGCGATCGATGGCGTGGTCGCGGCAGAAGCGCCGCACCTCGACCGCGCCCAGGTCGGAGTGGTCCCCGCCACGGCCCTTGGCGACGTCGTGGAACAGCGCCGCGACGAACAGCACCCAGGGCCGGTCCCAGTGCGCCGCCAGCTGCGAGCAGAAGGGGTACTCGTGGGTGTGCTCCGGGATGAAGAAGCGCCGCACGTTGCGCAGCACCATCAGGATGTGCTGGTCCACCGTGTAGACGTGGAACAGGTCGTGCTGCATCTGGCCGACGATGCGACGGAAGACCCACAGGTAGCGGCCCAGCACCGAGGTGTTGTTCATCAGGCGCAGCGCATGGGTCTGGCCGCGCGGCTGCTGAAGGATCTCCATGAACAACCGGCGGTTCTCGGGGTCGGCGCGGAACTTCGCGTCCATCAGCTCGCGGGCGTTGTACAGCGCCCGCAGCGTGCGCACCGACAGGCCCTTGATGCCCACCGTCTGCTGGAAGGTCAGGAAGGTCTCGAGGATGGCGTGCGGGTCCTTCTCGTAGAGATCGTCGCTGGCCACCTCGACCATGCCGCCACGGTCGAAGAACTTCTCGTTGATCGGCCGCATCGCGGCATCCTGCAGGCCGTTGACGCGCTCCTCGATGTTGAGCATCAGGATCTGGTTGAGCTGCACCACCGCCTTGGCGGCCCAGTAGTAGCGCCGCATCAGCGCCTCGCTGGCGCGGCGTTCGGCGGTCGAGGTGTAGCCGAAGCTCTCGGCGACGGCGGTCTGCAGGTCGAAGACCAGGCGGTCCTCGCGTCGCTTCGCGACCATGTGCAGGCGGGCGCGGATCAGGCGCAGCAGGCCTTCGTTGCGCTGCAGCTGGCGGGCCTCGAAGCGCGTGATCAGGCCCTTGTTGGCCATCTCGGTCCAGCTGCTGCCCAGGCCGGCCGCGCAGGCCACCCAGCGCAGCACCTGCAGGTCACGCAGGCCGCCGGGACTTTCCTTGCAGTTCGGTTCGAGCGAGTAGGGCGTGTCCTCGTACTTGGTGTGGCGCTGGCGCATCTCCAGCGTCTTGGCGACAAGGAATTCGGCCGGGTCCAGGACCTCGCGGCTGCGGCGCCGGAACTGCTCGAACAGCCGCTTGCTGCCACACAGGAAGCGGCATTCGAGCATCGCCGTCTGGGTCGTGACGTCGGCCAGCGCCTCGGCCACGCATTCGTCGACGGTGCGCACGCTCGAGCCGATCTCCAGCCCGATGTCCCAGCAGGCGGTGACGAAGGCCTCGACCCTGGCGCGCTCGTCGCCGACCGGCGAGGACGCATCGGCCGGTGACAGCCCGTGCGGCATCAGCAGCAGCACGTCGACATCGGAATAGGGGTAGAGCTCGCCACGCCCGTAGCCACCGACGGCCACCAGGGCCGCGCCCTTGGGCAGCGTGGACTGATCCCACAGCTGCACCAGCACGTCGTCGATGTGTTCGGCCAGAAGGCGAACCAGCCGGGCGGCACCCGGCACGTTGGGTCGACCCTGCTTGAACTGGTCGATCAGGGACTGGCGGCCCTCGCGCACCAGGCGGCGCAGTTCGGGCAAGGGCAGGGCCGGGCGGGGGGCCGCGGCCGGTTCATTCACGACGGCGGCGTCCATCCGGTGTCCGATCGGCGTGCGTCAGGTGGCGGCCGGCGCCGGAGCCGTCGCGGTCGCGCCGGCGGTCACGAAGGCCGGGATGGGCGGGCTGCCGGCCGACACCGTCAGCACCTCGTAGCCGGTCTCGGTCACGACGATGGTGTGTTCCCATTGGGCCGACAAGGAGCGGTCGCGCGTGACGATGGTCCAGCCGTCGCCGGCCTCGCGGATGTCGCGCTTGCCGGCGTTGACCATCGGCTCGATCGTGAAGACCATGCCGGGCACCAGCTTGTCGAGCGTGCCCGGCCGGCCGTAGTGCAGCACCTGCGGTTCCTCGTGGAACTTCTGGCCGATGCCGTGGCCGCAGAACTCGCGCACCACGCTCAGGCCCTGGTTCTCGACAAAGGTCTGGATGGCATGGCCGATGTCGCCGAGCGTGACGCCGGGACGGACCTTCTGGATGCCCTTCCACATCGCCTCGTAGGTCAGCTGGCACAGCCGCTTCGAGGCGATCGAGCCCTCGCCGATGATGAACATGCGGCTGGTGTCGCCGTGCCAGCCGTCCTTGATGACGGTGACGTCGATGTTGACGATGTCGCCGTTCTTCAGCGGCTTGTCGTTCGGGATGCCGTGGCAGACCTGGTGGTTGATCGAGGTGCAGATCGACTTCGGGTAGGGCGTGTAACCCGGCGGCGTGTAGTTCAGCGGCGCCGGGATGGCCTTCTGGACGTTCACGATGTGGTCGTGCGCCAGCTTGTCCAACTCGTTGGTGGTGATGCCGGCACGCACGTGCGGCGTCAGCATGTCCAGCACCTCGGAGGCGAGGCGCCCGGCCACGCGCATCGCCTCGATGTCGGCGGCGGTCTTGATGGTGATCGTCATAAGCCTGGAATTATTGCATCGGCCCTCGTCCGCGGTCGCGGTGCGGATGAGCGTCAGAGGCCCGCGAAGGCCGGGAGAATGGGGCCATGACGCAGACCGGAAGCCCCCTCGACATCAACCTGGACGACGACCCGCAGGCCACCGGCCCGACGTCCGAGGGCAGCCCGTCCATCGCCTACATCGACCAGGTCGACTGCGTGGTGGTCGGTGCCGGCGTGATCGGCCTGGCGATCGCCCGCTCGCTCGCCCGCAGCGGCCGCGAGGTCGTGCTGATCGAGGCCGCCGCCACCTGGGGCAGCGCGACCAGCTCGCGCAGCAGCGAGGTGGTGCACGCCGGCATCTACCACCCCGCCGGCTCGCTCAAGGCCCGGCTGTGCGTGCGGGGCCGGCACCTGCTGAGCGCCTGGTGCGCGGACCACGGCGTGCCGATGCAGCGTTGCGGCAAGCTGATCGTGGCCACCTCCGAGGCGCAGCTGCCCGAGCTGCAGCGCCTGCTCGACCAGTCGCGCGCCAATGGCCTGCACGACCGCGAGGCGCTCGAACACCTGACCGCCGCGCAGGCCCGTGCGGTCGAGCCGGCGCTGGCGTGCGTCGGCGCGCTGTGGTCACCCGCCACCGGGATCATCGACAGCCACGCGCTGATGACCTCGCTGCTGGGCGATGCGGAAGCCGCCGGCGCGGTGCTCGCGCTCGGCTCGCCGCTGCGCCAGGCCGAACGGTTCGAGCAGCACTGGCTGCTGCGGGTAGGCTCGCTCGATGAGGACGTCGGCCAGTCGCCCAGCTGGCTGCGCTGCCGCGAGCTGGTCAACGCGGCCGGGCTGTGGGCGCCGCAGCTGTCGCGCCGGATCGGGCCGCGCCCGGCCTCGGCGCCCGCGCTGCCGGGCCTGCACCTGTGCAAGGGCAACTACTTCAGCCTGGCGGTGCGCTCTCCCTTTGACCGCCTGATCTACCCGGTGCCCGAGGCCGACGGCCTGGGCGTGCACCTGACGCTGGACCTGGGCGGGCAGGCGCGCTTCGGGCCGGACGTCGAGTGGCTGGACAACATCGCCGACCCGGCCGAGATCGACTACCAGGTCCATCCGGGCCGCGTGGCCGGTCTGGCCGAGTCGATCCGGCGCTACTGGCCCGGCCTGCCGGACGACGCGCTGCGGCCCGACTACGCCGGCGTGCGGCCCAAGCTGGCCGGACCGGGCCAGCCGGCGGGCGACTTCCGCATCGACGGGCCAGCGCAGCACGGCATGCCGGGCCTGGTCGAGCTGTTCGGCATCGAGTCGCCCGGCCTGACGGCCAGTCTGGCGATTGCCGAACACGTCGCCGACTTGCTGGACGCCGGCCTCACCTAAAATCCGCGCCGCCGCAGCCGGGCCTTTCCCGGCTGTCTGTCTTTTTGTGCCCCGGCGAGCCCGGCCAAAGCCCTGGCCCGGTCGCCCCAGCCTAGCGGGACCCTTGCGCGTGTCGACCTCCTCCAGCTTCAGCCCCCAGTTCATGCACTTCGAGGGCGGCAACGCCCTTTCGGCCTTCCGCGCCCAGGCGCTGCTGCCTCGCCTGCAGGCCATCGACGAGCGCATCGTCGCGGTCCGGGCCCGCCATGTGCACTGGGTCCAGGCCGATGCGCCGCTGGCCGATGACGAGCGCCAGAAGCTGGCCGCGCTGCTGACCTACGGCGACCCGTGCGAGGCCGATGCCGGCTCGGCCGACGACGCGCTGATCGTCGTCATGCCGCGCCTGGGCACCGTCTCGCCCTGGGCCTCCAAGGCCACCGACATCGCCCACAACTGCGGCCTGGGCATCCACCGCGTCGAGCGAGTCACCGAATTCCGCATCGGCTTGAAGACCGGCGGCGTGCGCGGCGTGATCGACAGCCTGCGCGGCGCGACGCCCAGCCTGTCCGCCGACGCCTGGCAGGCCTGCGCGCAGCTGCTGCACGACCGCATGACCGAGAGCGTGGCGGCCGAGCGCGAGGCCGCGCGCCACCTGTTCGATGCCCAGCAGGCCGAGCCGATGGCCCATGTCGACGTGCTGGGGCAGGGCCGCTCGGCACTGGTCGCGGCCAACAAGGACTTCGGCCTGGCCCTCAGCGAAGACGAGATCGACTACCTTGTGGCCGCCTTCACCGGCCTGAAGCGCAATCCCAGCGACGTCGAGCTGATGATGTTCGCGCAGGCCAACTCCGAGCACTGCCGCCACAAGATCTTCAACGCCGAATTCATCGTCGACGGCCAGAAACAGCCGCTGTCGATGTTCGGGATGATCCGCAACACCGAGAAGCTCGCGCCGCAATCGACGATCGTGGCCTACAGCGACAACGCCGCGGTGATGACCGGCGGCCCGCTGCAGCGCTGGCTGCCGGTCGACGGCGAGCCCGGCGGCGGTACGCCGCGCTACGTCGCCCGCGACGAGGTCGGCCATGTGCTGATGAAGGTCGAGACCCACAACCACCCGACCGCGATCTCGCCCTTCCCAGGCGCGTCGACCGGCGCCGGCGGCGAGATCCGCGACGAGGGCGCGACCGGCCGAGGCTCCAAGCCCAAGGCCGGCCTGACCGGCTTCTCGGTCTCCAACCTGCACCTGCCCGGCACCGACGAGCCGTGGGAACGCGCGCCGGTCGGCAAGCCCGAGCACATCGCCAGCGCGCTGCAGATCATGATCGACGGCCCGCTCGGCTGCGCCGCCTTTAACAACGAGTTCGGCCGGCCCAACCTGGCGGGCTATTTCCGGGTCTTCGACCAGGACGTGGCCGGCGTGCGCCGCGGCTACCACAAGCCCATCATGATCGCCGGCGGCCTGGGCACCATCGCCGAGGGCCAGACCCACAAGCTGCCCTTCGGCGCCGGCACGCTGCTGATCCAGCTGGGTGGCCCGGGCATGCGCATCGGCATGGGCGGCGGCGCGGCCAGCTCGATGGCGGCGGGCACCAATGCCGCGTCGCTGGACTTCGACTCGGTCCAGCGCGGCAACCCGGAGATCCAGCGCCGCGCGCAGGAGGTCATCAACCACTGCTGGACCCTGGGCGCGGCCAACCCGATCCTGGCGATCCACGACGTTGGTGCGGGCGGCATCAGCAACGCCTTCCCCGAACTGGTCGACGGCGCCGGCAAGGGCGCGACCTTCGACATGCGCCAGGTGCCGCTGGAGGAGACCGGCCTCGCACCCAAGGAGATCTGGTGCAACGAGAGCCAGGAACGCTACGTGCTGGCGATCGCGCCCGAAAGCCTGCCCCTGTTCACCGCGCTGGCCGAGCGTGAGCGTTGCCCGTTCGCCGTCATCGGCACCGCCACCGACGAGCTGTCGCTGGTGCTGGAGGACGGCCCCGGCGGTGATCGCCCGATCGACATGCCGATGGATGTGCTGCTGGGCAAGCCGCCCAAGATGACCCGCGACGTCACCCGTGTTGCCCGCCAGGGTCGGCCACTGGACCTGACCGGCGTGGCGCTCGGCGAGGTCGCCTTGAGCGTGCTGCGTCACCCGAGCGTGGCCTCCAAGCGCTTCCTGATCACGATCGGCGACCGCAGCGTCGGCGGCCTGAGCCACCGCGACCAGATGGTCGGCCCCTGGCAGGTGCCGGTGGCCGACTGCGCCGTCACGCTGGCCGACTACGCCGGCTTCCGTGGCGAGGCCATGAGCATGGGCGAGCGCACGCCGCTGGCTGCGCTGGACGCGCCGGCGTCCGGCCGCATGGCGGTGGCCGAGGCCATCACCAACCTGCTGGCCGCGCCGTTCGAGCTGTCGCGCGTCAAGCTCAGCGCCAACTGGATGGCCGCCTGTGGCGAGGCCGGCGAGGACGCGGCCCTCTACGACACCGTGCGAGCGGTCGGCATGGAGCTGTGCCCGGCGCTGGGCATCGGCATCCCGGTCGGCAAGGATTCGCTGTCCATGCGCACCCGCTGGACCGACGCTGGCGGCGAGGCCCGCCAGGTCGTGGCGCCGGTGTCGCTGATCGTCACCGCCTTCGTTTCGCTGGACGACGTGCGCGGCACGCTGACGCCGCAGCTGCGCACCGACACGCCGGCCGGCACCGACACCACGCTGATCCTGATCGACCTGGGCCAGGGCCGCAGCCGCATGGGCGGCTCGATCCTGGCGCAGGTGCTGGGCCAGTTCGGCGACACCGTGCCCGACCTGGACGAGCCGACCCAGCTCAAGGCGCTGGTCGACGCGATCCAGCAGCTCCGCACCGAAGGCAAGCTGCTGGCGTACCACGACCGCAGCGACGGCGGCCTGTGGGCGGCGGCCTGCGAGATGGCCTTCGCCGGCCAGGCCGGTGTCAGCCTCAACGTCGACCTGCTGGTCACCGAGGGCGACGGCATCAGCGACAGCCGCGCCGACACCGGCGACTCGAAGAACTGGGCCGGCCAGGTCGCCGAGCGTCGCAACGAGCTGACGCTCAAGGCGCTGTTCAACGAAGAGCTCGGCGCCGTCATCCAGGTGCCGACCGGCAGGCGTGACGAGGTGCTGCAGACGCTGCGTGCGCACGGCCTGTCGCGCCACAGCCATGTCGTGGGCAAGACCAACGACCGCCGCGTCGTCGAGGTCTGGCGCGATGCCAAGGCCGTCTACGCCGCGCCGCTGCAGGACCTGCAGCAGGCCTGGGACCAGGTCAGCTGGCGCATCGCCGCGCTGCGCGACAACCCGGCCTGCGCCGACAGCGAACACGCGCTGGCCGGCACGCTGCAGGACGGCGGGCTGCACGTCGCGCCGACCTTCGATCCGGCCGAGGACGTGGCCGCGCCGTTCATCGCCAAGGCGCGGCCCAAGGTCGCGATCCTGCGCGAGCAGGGCGTCAACTCGCATGTCGAGATGGCCTACGCGATGGCCCAGGCCGGCTTCGACACCCACGACGTGCACATGAGCGACCTGCAGTCCGGCCGTGCCGCGCTCAACGGCTTCCAGGGCTTCGTCGCCTGCGGCGGCTTCAGCTACGGCGACACGCTCGGTGCCGGCGAGGGCTGGGCCCGGTCGGTGCTGTTCAACCCGCGCCTGGCCGAGCAGTTCGAGGGCTTCTTCGGCCGCAGCGACACCTTCGCGCTGGGCGTGTGCAACGGCTGCCAGATGATGGCCGCGCTCAGTCCCATCATCCCGGGCGCGCAGCACTGGCCGAAGTTCACCCGCAACAAGAGCGAGCAGTTCGAGGCCCGTGTCTCGCTGGTCGAGGTGCTCGACAGCCCGTCGATCTTCTTCCAGGGCATGGCCGGCAGCCGCCTGCCGATCGCGGTCGCGCACGGCGAAGGCTATGCCGACTTCTCGCAGCGCGGCGACGCCGGCCAGGTGCTGCGGGCGATGCGCTACGTCGACGGCGCCGGCCGGCCGACCGAGACCTACCCGCTCAACCCGAACGGCAGCCCGGACGGCCTGACCTCGGTCACCACCGCCGACGGCCGATTCACCGTGCTGATGCCGCATCCGGAACGGGTCTTCCGCAACGTGCAGATGAGCTGGACCTCGGGCGACGTCAGTGCGCGCAGTCCCTGGGCGCGCATGTTCGGCAACGCCCGTCGCTGGGTCGGCTGAACGGTCGGCCCAAAGGCGCTTGCGCCATGAACAAGGCCGGTCTTGGACCGGCCTTTTCTGTTGCTGCAGGCAACGTTCAGGCCGTCAGCCGACGCCCCAGGATGGCCGCGCGCAGCATCGCGGCGACCGCCGGCGCGTCATCGGGCAGGGCGGCAACCCTGTCCTGCTCGATGGCCAGCAGGATCCACTCGGACAGCATGCCGATCAGCGCGGCGGCCTCGGGCGCCGGCAGCGTCACGCCCTGTGTGGCGGCGCTGTGCTGGATCGCCTCGGCCAGCGCGTCGAGGTTGGCCCGCCGTGCCCGCAGGCCCTCGGGGCCCAGCGACAGCACCTCCATGAACAGCGCGCGCATCAGCAGCGGCCGCGTCGCCAGGTGCGTGAGGTAGCGCCGCACCGCGCGTTCGACCTGCTCGGACCAGCTCAGGCCCTCGGCATCGTCCAGGCCGAGCTGGCGGCGACTGGCTTCGCTGGCGCTCTCGTAGAGCGCGATCATGCAGGCCTGCTTGTCCTCGAAATGCTCGTAGAACGTGCGCTTGGAGACATGCGCCGCCGCCGCGATGTCGGCGATCGTTGTCTGCGCATAGCCCTGCCGCGCGACGCAGACCGCGAGCGCATCCAGCAACCGGCGCGGGTGGTGGCGCCGGCTGTGGATCGAATCGGCGCGTGAGCCGAACGCCGGCATGCTGGCCGGCTTGGCGTCGATGACAGTGTTCATGAGCGAGCCCCCTTCAACGATCGTAGCGAGCACGCCGTGACATCACCACCCGCGAGCACGGGTGGTCACAACCGCATCGGGGTGTTGCACCTCGATGCGGGCGCGGTGGCTCCGGATCAGCCGAAGAACTCTTCGCGACGCAGGTAGCGCCACTGGCCCGGCGGCAGGTGGCCGAGCACCACGCTGCCGATGCGCACGCGCTTGAGGCCGACCACCGTCAGCCCGACAAGTTCGCACATGCGGCGGATCTGGCGCTTGCGGCCCTCGCGCAGCACGAAGCGCAGCTGGTCCTCGTTGGCCCAGCTGACCTTGGCCGGCTTGAGCTTGTGGCCGTCGAGTTCGAGGCCGTGGTTGAGCAGCGCCAGGCCTTCGTCGGACAGCTGGCCGCCGCCTTCCTTGACCACGCGCACGAGGTATTCCTTCTCGATGGTCGAGTCCTCGCCGATCAGCTGGCGCGCGACCCGGCCGTCCTGAGTCAGCACCAGCAGGCCGACCGAATCGATGTCCAGCCGGCCGGCCGGCGCCAGGCCGCGCAGGTGGCCCGGATGCCAGCGCGTGCCGCTCTTGTCCTCGGCCCACTGGTTCTCGGGCTTGAGCAGCACGATGGCCGGCTCGTGGCCGTCCTCGGCCTGGCCGCTGACGTAGCCGATCGGCTTGTTCAGCAGGATGGTGACGCGCTGGGCCTGCTGCTGGTGCGCGGCCGGGTCGATCTCGATGCGGGCTTCCGGGCCGACGCGCTGGCCGAGCACGGCCATCTTGCCGTCGACGCGGACCCAGCCGGCCTCGATCCAGGTGTCGGCCTCGCGGCGCGAGGCCAGGCCCAGCGCGGTCATGCGCTTGGACAGGCGATCGCCCTCGGCGCGGTGCTCGGGCGCCGCCTCGGCGTCCGCCGCCGGGGCAGGGTGGCCCAGGGCGGCCGCACGGGCCTTCAGGCGTTCGGACGGCCGCACGAAGGGTCGGTCTGGCCGGTCGAATCCAGGTCGATCAAATCCGGGTCGATCGAATCCGGGCCGAGTCGGACGACCGACATCGGACCGATCGCCACGGTCGTCACGGCGGCCTTGCGGCGCCGGCGTGTCGCGGCCGTAGCCGGGACCCGGGCCGCGATCGGGCCAGCGCCGCTCGTCCGGTGCCGGGCCGGCGCGGCGGTCGTCGACCCGCGGGCCGGGTCGGCCGGGCTGACCGGGGTAAGCCGGCGAGCCTTGCGGTCCACGCCCGCCTTGCGGTCCGCGCGGGGCACGCTCGTCGCGCCAGGGCTGCTGGGAAGGTGCCCCGGCGCCACGGGGCTCGAACGGCCGGCGATCGTCGCCACGCGGGCCGGCCGGCGGGCCGCGACGGTCGTCCCTCGGGCCGGAACGGGGATCCTGATGGCGCGGGTCGAAGCGGGGTTCGTGGCGGGGTTCATGGCGGGGCGGGCCATCGCGTCGATCGTCACGTCGTTCATCCCGGCGCGGATCGCCGTGCGGACCGCCACGGTTTGGCTCACGCGGACCACGTCCGGGCTCGCCGCGGGGGTCGAATCGTCCCTCGGGGCGGCCTTCGCGGCGGGGTCCGGATGGGCCGCCGGGCGGGCCTCCTTGCGGGCCTCGATGCGGTCCGCCCATCGGCCCGCGGCGGTCATCGCGCCATTCCTGACGTGGACCCTGGCGTGGATCCTGGCGAGGTGTGCCGAACTGGCCGTGGCCCTGGCCTTGATCGGACCCCGAGCGTTCACGGAAGGCCTCTTCGCGCTGGGCGCGTTCGGCTTGCGCCTGGGCCAACGTGGGTCGCTGGCGGGCGGCGGCGTTGCCTCGCACGGGACTGCGACGGGGTCCGCCCGGGCCGTTGTTCGACGAGGGCAAGCCGGCATCGGGCGATTTCTTCAACTTGAGCGTGACCATGTGGGCAGGTGCGTGGAGGCGGTCATTCGGGGGGCGTGCAGACCCTGTGCTAAGGTCTTCCCGCTGTGATCGATGCAGCCCCGCTGGACGGGGCTTTTTCATGTCTGGAACTGGATGCGCCGGCTCGGCGCCAAGGGAGTGCGTGTGGATCTCGTCTTGCTGATCAAGGCTGCGGTGATGGGTGTGGTCGAGGGATTGACCGAGTTCCTGCCCATCTCCAGCACCGGCCACCTGATCCTGGCCGGCTCCCTGCTGGGCTTCACCGACGACAAGAGCAAGGTCTTCGACATCGCGATCCAGGCGGGTGCGATTGTCGCCGTGATCCTGGTCTATTGGCAGCGCCTGCGCGAGACCGCGCAAGGGCTGGGTTCGGATGCCCGGGCACGGCGTTTCGTCCTCAACGTCGCGATCGGCTTCTTTCCGGCCGTCGTGCTGGGCCTGCTGTTCGGCAAGGCCATCAAGGCCCACCTGTTCACGCCGGTCGTCGTGGCCAGCACCTTCATCATCGGTGGCCTGGTCATCCTGTGGGCCGAGAAGCGCAGCCAGCGCAGCGTTCGCATTGCCAGCGTCGATGACATGCAGCCGCTGGACGCGCTCAAGGTCGGCGTGGTTCAGTGCCTGGCGATGATTCCGGGCACCAGCCGCTCGGGTGCGACCATCATCGGCGGCATGCTGCTGGGCCTGTCACGCCAGGCGGCGACCGACTTCAGCTTCTTCCTGGCCATCCCCACGCTGATCGGCGCAGGCGCCTACAGCCTCTACAAGGAACGGGCGCTGCTCTCGGTGGCCGACCTGCCGATGTTCGCCGTCGGCCTGGTCTTCTCGTTCCTGTTCGCCTGGCTGTGCGTGCGCTGGCTGCTGCGCTACGTGGCCACGCACAACTTCGTGCCCTTCGCCTGGTACCGCATCGCCTTTGGCATCGTCGTGCTGGTGACGGCCGCCAACGGCTGGGTCACCTGGTCGGAATGAGCGCCTGACGCGGCTCAGTCGGCCTCGCCACCGGGGCGCCTGAACACCAGGTCCCAGACCCCGTGGCCGAGCCGGATGCCGCGCTGCTCGAACTTCGTCAGCGGCCGGTAGTCGGGCCGAGGCGCATAGCCCGGCGCCGCCTCGGCGGTGTTGACGAGGCCGGGCTCGGCCGACAGCACCTCGAGCATCTGCTCGGCATAGGGCTGCCAGTCGGTCGCGCAGTGCAGGTAGCCACCGGGCTTCAGGCGCGACACCAGCTTCGCGACGAAGCCGGCCTGGATCAGGCGGCGCTTGTTGTGCTTTTTCTTGTGCCACGGGTCCGGGAAGAACACATGCACCCCGGCCAGCGAGCCGGGCGTGATCATGTGCTCCAGCACCTCGACGGCATCGTGCTGGACGATGCGCAGGTTGCCCAGTTCGCGTTCGCAGATCAGCTTGAGCAGCGCCCCGACGCCCGGCGTGTGCACCTCGATGCCGATGAAGTCGTCGCCCGGCCGCGAGGCCGCGATCTCGGCCGTCGCGCCGCCCATGCCGAAGCCGATCTCGACGATGGTGTCCGCCTGACGACCGAAGGTCTGCGCCAGGTCCAGCGGCTCGGCACGGTAGGGCAGCACGAAGCGCGGCCCCAGGTCGGCCAGCGCCTTCTGCTGCCCGGTACCCATGCGCCCGGCCCGCAGCACGAAGCTGCGGATGGCCCGCTGCGGGTGGGCCGGCGTCGGGTCGTCGGGCAACGCGGACGGCATCGGCTGGGTCGGATCTTGGTCAGTGCTCATGGCTCGGAAACGACGAAGCCGGCACAGGCCGGCTTCTGGTGGATCACGTGAAATCTGGAGCGGGTGAAGGGAATCGAACCCTCGTATGAAGCTTGGGAAGCTGCCGTTCTGCCATTGAACTACACCCGCACGGCGCGCATTCTAGCCAGCCAGAGGGACCGCACGGATCAGTCGTCCGAGAAGCGCATCGACAGGTCGACCGCGCGCAGGTGCTTGGTCAGCGAGCCGACCGAGATGCGGTCCACGCCCGTCTCGGCCAGGCTGCGGATGGTCTCCAGCGTCGCGCCGCCGGAATACTCGATCAGCGTCTTGCCGCCGCAGGCGCGGTGCTCGCGCACTTTCTGCACGGCGGTGCGGATGTCGGGCAGCGAGAAGTCGTCGACCAGCAGCAGGTCGACGTCCTCATCCAGCGCGATGCGGGCCTCCTCGAGGTTCTCGGCCTCCGTCATCAGCGGCACCTGGGCGCCGAGCGCACGGGCCTGCTGGATGGCCTGACGGATGCCGCCCGCCGCCGCGATGTGGTTCTCCTTGATCAGGATGCCGTCGTACAGCCCGATGCGATGGTTCACACCGCCGCCGCAGACGACCGCGTACTTCTGGGCATTGCGCAGGCCGGGCAGGGTCTTGCGGGTGTCGACGATGCGCGTGCCGGTGCCGGCCACCGCGTCCACATAGCGCCGCACCGTCGTGGCCGTGCCCGACAGGGTCTGCAGGAAGTTCAGCGCGGTGCGTTCGCCGGTCAGCAGCGTGCGGGCCGGGCCGGACAGCAGGCAGATGACCTGGTCGGCCGCGACCTGGGCGCCCTCGGCGACGGTCCATTCGATCCGGACCGGCGACTGCAGCGCCCGGAACACCGCGTTGACCCAGGCCTGGCCGCAGATCACGGCGGCTTCACGGGCGACGATGCGGGCGCGACCGTCGGTGGCCGGATCGACCAGCTGCGCGGTCACGTCGCCACTGCCGATGTCCTCGTTGAGGGCGTGGGCCACGATGAAGTCGAGGTCGGCAGGCAGGCGGGGCGCGGTCATCGGCAAGGCTTTCAGGCTGGCGGGTTGGCGTGGGGCAGGGCAGTCGGACATTTTGCCGGCAGCGGCGCGTCAGGCCGCCGGGGCCGCTCACTCCTGCGCGAAGTCATGGCGCTGCACGAAGGCCTTCCAGGCCTGCGTGGCCAGCGCGGTCGACTCGGCCAACTGCGCCGGGCTGCTGCCGATCACCTGTGCGCCCTGCTGCTCGAGCTGGGCTTTCACGCCCGGCTGCTGGATCGCCTGAACGATGGCGCGCGAGACCTCGTCGATCACGTTGGACGGCGTGCGCGCGGGCGCGCTGGCGATCGTCAAGCGCGAAGGGGTGTCGCGTGCCGCATGACGCGCTGCACCGCCTGGTCGTGGCCGTGCTGACGGCCTCGGCTGGCGCGGTCATCGGCTGGTCCGCCTCGGCGCTGACGCTGGCCGGCCGCGTGTCGGCGATGGAAGCCAGCATGGCCCGCATCGAAGCGCACCTGGACCGCCTGGACGCCCGCCAGCGGCCGCAGCATGTCCCGCCTGTCATCTGACATCGGCCGCCAGGCGCTGGTGACGCTGGCCGGGACGATCCTCGCGGCGGCCGTGATCGGCGCGGTCCCGAGGCTGCGCGACTGGATCGCCCGGCAGTGGATGGGCCGCTGATCGCTCGCTTCGGGTCCACCGTCAGAGGGGTACACCCAAGCGAAGGCGGCCGGGCAAGGTCCGCGCTTTCAGCTTGTGGAGACACCATGCATCGCATCCTTGCCGTCCTTCTCGTCCTGGTCCTCGCGGCTTGCGGGGGAGGGGGGGACAACAGCGCCAGCACGGGCGGGGACGGTGGCACCAGCGGCACCAGCGGCACCAGTGGCACCAGTGGCACCAGTGGCACCAGCGGCATCAGCGGCATCGTCTTCCAGCTGATCGGAACGCTGCACGCGGACTTCTCAGCTCTGACGGGTGGTGTGACGCCTGACCCCGCACGAGTCGGACAGCCGATAGAAGTGCAAGCGGCGGGCACCTTCTACGGGCACTTTCTGCCAGCTTCGGACCGGCTCACGGTGCCTTGCGATGTGAGCATCGACGGAAGGACGCTGGACGGGACAGGGTGCCAGATCACGTACAAGTTGGTCGAGGGCAAGGCGGGTAGCGGGACATTCTTCGGGTCCATGGCGCTGACGCTCGATCCGTTGGCCGCAGGTCAGCACAGGGTCTGCGTCACGCTCCGACCGAGCGGCATGGCCTCCATCGCACACGTGACCACCACCGGGCCGGACTGCGCCCCCGTCACCGTCACACCCTGACCGCCTGAAGCACCGGCCGAGCCGGTGCGACATGACCCAGCGGCCGCGCCGGTGCCACCGACGCGGCCGCGTCGTTTGCGCAGCCGAAGTCGGCGGCGGCCAGCACGCGGGCCAGCTCGGCCTGTAGGGCGTCGACGCGGTTGCGCAGGATCGAGATTTCGGCCTGCTGCAAGTCGCGCCTGTTGCCGGCCTCGCAGGCGGCGGCGTCCTGACCCCATCGGGTGAGCCAGTAGACGGCCAGCTCCACGGGCCTGGGTGCCTTGTCGATGAAGCGCCATCGCTCCACGGTCCGCACCGTCACGTCGAGGCACTTGGCCAGCGCAGCAGAGGATGGCGAGCCGATGTCATCGAGCATGAGGTTGAGCGGCGGAAGTTGCACCGGGGTTGGCAGGCAGTTCAGCATGGCCGAGTCCCGCCCAGCTTCGTGCCGCTGGAAATCGCCCGGATCGTGGAAGCCTGTACGGTGCATGAACAGATTCCAGCCCGCATGTAGAGCGACTTACCGGGCCAGGAACCGTCCCGCATGGGATGCCAGCGGCTGAAAGTGGCGTGCGTGTTAGTTGACATAATCAACATCGTCACGCATACATCAGTACAACCGACTTGCCGCATGGGTATCGCATGACCTCACCCAGCAGATGCAGCGTGTCGGGGCACGTCCGGCTCTTGGGTGCTCGATCTCAAGGCCTCGGCTCACGGGCCATCTCAGGGTGCGATGGCGCGAAGCGACAGAACATGGGCAGCGGGCCTTGATGGCCACAGAGGGATCGTGCGGCCTTCGGCCCAGGGGCCGATCAGGCTGGCGTAGTCCGGTGACAGCGGGATGCCCGACTGGCCGGTCGACAGCATCACGCGTGAATTGGCCGGATCGGCCAGGTCGAAGATCGTGCGCAGGCTCGGCCCGTGTTCCGATGCATAGGCCTGGGGATCGCCTGGATCGGGCCGAAGGTTCACGCGCATGGCGTTGACCGACTGGGCGTCACCCGCCACGGGCACCCGTAACTCGAACAGGCGGCGCAACGGCGCGACGCGGCTGAAAGGCGAATGCTCCGCGCGCACGACATGGAGCCTTTCCCAGCGCCATGTTGAGGGTTCGTTGCCGAGTCGTTGCCGCAGGTCGTCCACGGCATCGCGCAGCGCCGCGTCGACCTGCTCCGGGCAGCTTTCCTGCCGGTCGGACGTGGACTTGTCGTCGCACCACCAGGCGTCCTGGCGGGCCAGGATGTCCTCCAGCGCATCGCGCCATGAACGGCGCTCGCTGAACTGTCGGCCCCACAGCGCGCCGAGTTCATCGGCCAAGATGCGGCGTGTCAGGGCCTGCACCCAGGCATGGAACAACGAAGGGCCGATCGCCGAAGCGGTCATTTCGCCGTCGAAGCTGGCCTGGATGCGGACGATCGCAGCTGCGTCCACGTCCTCGACCGAGCCGTTCAGCCGGGCCGCACGGAAGGCCGGCAACAGCACCAGCGCGCCTTGCGAACGCACGTCGAGCTGCATGCGCGAGAAGCTGTCGACGTCATGCTTCGGCGTGGCCGCCAGCAGCTGCTCGATGCGCTGCTGGCGATGTGGCCGCGTCCACTCGCGCGTCAGCAGCGGCGCATAGCCGGCCGGCGTGGTGCGCTGGTTGGCACTGGCGAGCCAGCCGTCGGGCGGATCGCGCGTGACCGGCAGTGCGCGCTCGGGCAGGTAGCCGGTCCAGTCGTAGCGGGCCAGCCAGCCCGGCGCCGGGAACTGGCCTTGCAGATCGTTGTCAGGCGCCCTCACCGGCACGCGTCCCGGCAGGACCATGGCGATGCGGCCATGTGGCCCGCGCCGGTCGGCCACGATCATGTTCTGCATCGGCACGCCGTAGTCGCGCGCGGCAGCGATGAAGTCCTCGATCGAGCCGGCGCGGTTGAAGCCGATGCCGGCGACGAGGTTGCTCACGTCGGCATCGAGCGCGGTCCAACGCAAGGCCAGCGCATAGGGTTGCCCTGCCCTGCCCGTCAGGCCCTCAAACGCGCGCGAGGCCGCATCCGAGATGACCGGCCCGTGGCGACCGTGGCGCAGTCGCAGGCGCACCGGCTGCGCCTGTCCGCGCACGGCGATCAGTTCCTCGCGCTCCTCGAAACGGGCCCAGCCGTCGGGCGTGCGGTAGCGCATCGGATCGGCCGGATCGACCGCTTCGAGGTAGAGATCCTGCACGTCCGGATTCGTGTTCGTGAAGGCCCAGGCGACCGCATCGTTCTGGCCCACCACCACGACCGGCAGGCCGGGGATGGTGCCGCCGCCGACGTGAAGTCCGGGCGCCGACAGGCGGGCCACGTACCAGAGCGCGGGTGTGCTCAGGCGAAGGTGCGGGTCGTTGGCGACCAGCGGCATGCCGCGGGTCGTGCGGCGGCCGTCGACGGCCCAGTTGTTCGAGCCCACGCCCTCGACGCCGGACTCCGGTGCCATGCCGATCAGGCGCTCGACCGTGTCACCGCCGTGGACCTGCCATTGACGCGCAAGCTCGGTGTAGTCGGCCACCGCCAGCGGCGACTCGCCGGGGTAAGGCGGCAGGATCTGCTGGATGCGGGCGAGGTCCATGCGTGCGGCCAGGCGCAGCCTCAGCAACTCGGTGCTCCAGTTGCCGCCCAGGTCCCAGGCCATCATGATCGACCAGGCCAGCGAGTCGACCGGCGTCCACGGCTCGGGCCGGATGCCCAGCAGCAGGAACTCGGGCGGTCGGGCCGACAGGTGCTGGGTCATCCAGCTGTTGACGCCGGCGGCGTAGGCCTCCAGCGCGGTGCGTGTCTCGCCGTCGAGGCGGGCCCATTGCGCCTCGGCCGCTCGCCGCACCCCCAGCGCACGCAGGAAGCGGTCGTTGTCGAGCGCCTCCGGGCCGAAGGCTTCGGCCAGCCGGCCGGCGCCGATGCGCCGATGCAGCTCTAGTTGCCAGAGCCGGTCCTGCGCATGGGCGTAGCCGAGTCCGAACCAGGCGCCCTCGCGACGGTCGGCCTCGATGGTCGGCACGCCCCAGCCGTCGCGCGCGATGCGAAGGTCGCCGTAGACGCTGCGCACGGTCCGCGTGCCATCGACCATCGGCAGGACCCGCTGGCGATAGGCTGCGTAGCCCGCCATCAGCAGCACCATGCCAAGCAGCAGCAGGGACAGCGTCCACAGGGCCAGCCGTCGCAGCAGTCTTCGATTCAACAAGGCCTCCTGGACGTGAGGGGGAGAGGTCGGGCGATCGAGCGCTCGGGGAGACCGGGTCGCGACACCCTGCCGCGCCTTGGGGGAATGCCCGACGGCGACGAGCCCGCGAACCGAGGAAGGCTCGGGGCACAATGTCACGAACGAGATTCCTGCCCATGAACATCATCATTCTCGATGACTACCAGGACGCCGTGCGCAAGCTGCCTTGCGCGTCGATGCTGGAGCCCTACAGCACCAAGGTCTTCACCAACACGGTGAAAGGGAGCGGACAGCTGGCGGTCCGGTTGCGCGATGCGGAGATCCTCGTGCTGATCCGCGAACGCACGCCCTTCCCGCGCACGCTGCTCGAGAAGCTGCCGCGCCTGAGGCTGATCGCCCAGACCGGCCGGGTCGGTTCGCACATCGACGTCGAGACCTGCACGCGGCTGGGGATCGCGGTGGCCGAAGGTGTCGGCGACCCGACCGCGCCGGCCGAGCTGACCTGGGCGCTGATCATGGCGGCGATGCGGCGCATCCCTCAGTACATCGGCAACCTCAAGCACGGGGCGTGGCAGCAGTCTGGCCTGAAGGCCGGTTCAATGCCACCGAACTTCGGTCTCGGCCAAGTCTTGAAGGGCCGCACGCTGGGTGTCTGGGGCTACGGTCGCATCGGTCGGATCGTGGCCGGCTACGGCAAGGCCTTCGGCATGGACGTGCGCATCTGGGCCAGCCCGGACAACCTGGCGCAAGCGCTGGCCGATGGCCACAAGACCTACGCCAGCCGCGAGGACCTGTTCGAGCAGAGCGACGTGCTGACCTTGCACCTGCGCCTGGCCGACGCGACACGCGGGCTGATCGGCATGAGCGACTTCGCGCGCATGAAGCCGACCGCGCTGTTCGTGAACACGTCGCGGGCCGAACTGGTCGAGGAAAACGCGCTGGTCACTGCCCTGAACCGCGGCCGGCCAGGACTGGCGGCGGTCGACGTCTTCGAGACCGAGCCAACTTTGCAAGGCCATCCCTTGCTGCGGCTGGAGAACGCCGTCTGCACACCGCACATCGGCTATGTCGAGCTCGACAGCTACGAGCGCTACTTCCGGGCGGCTTTCACCAACGTCGTGAACTTCCTGCAGGGTCAGCCGAGCAACATCGTCAACCCCGAAGCGATGGCGGTCGTGCGGCGCTGAGCCACGGCCGCCACGCGCGGCCGGTCGTCAGTGCGGGTTCTCGTAGAAGACGTAGGCGGTCGAGTAGTCACTGAACTCGAAGTACACACGCTTCTCGCCGTCGTTGGTCTTGCCGTCGAGGTTCTCGTCCATCACACCGTAGCCGTAGCGATAGGGCCGCGCCACGTTGTCGTCGGTGCCGTAGGCGGTGCTGAGCTTGTCGATCTTGATGAAGCGACGCACCAGCTTGTCGCCGGCGTAGATCTCGAGCACCCCGTCGGTGCCGGTCCAGTTCTGGATGCCGCGTCGGATCTCGTTCTGGCGTTCCTGCGTGCAGGCCGCGAGCAGGCACAGGCCGCTCGCCAGCATCAGGACCAGGCCGGTGCGAAGGGGGGAAAACAACTTCTGGGCGGGTTGGAAGGCCATGTGGCGGTCAGCTCCGTTGACGCAGGGTTTCGTAGAGGCAGATGGCCGAGGCCACCGAGACGTTGAGGCTTTCGACCATGCCGCGCATCGGGATGCTGACCAGCTCGTCGCAGGTCTTGCGGGTCAGCTGCCGCATGCCGCTGCCTTCGGCGCCAAGCACCCAGGCGGTCGGCCCGGCGAGTTCGGACTGGTAGAGCGATCGCGGTGCGTCGTCGCTGGTGCCGACGATGCGGATGTCGCGCTCCTTGAGCTCGCCCAAGGTGCGTGCCAGGTTGGTCACCATGAAGTACGGCACCGTCTCGGCGGCACCGCTGGCGACCTTGGCGACCGTCGCGTTGATGCCAGCGGCATGGTCACGTGGCGCGATCACCGCATGGGCGCCGGCGCCGTCGGCCACGCGCAGGCAGGCGCCCAGGTTGTGCGGATCGGTGATGCCATCGAGCACGAGAAGCAGCGGCGGTCCTTCGACTGCGTCGAGCAGGTCGTCGAGCGACTTGTTGAGCACCACCGGCTCGACCCGTGCGACCACGCCCTGGTGTCGAGGGTTGCCGGCCAGCTGGTTCAGGCGCGCGTCGTCGCTGTCGACGATGCGCAGCCCCGCCGAGCGTGCGCGCTCGATGAACTGGTGCATGCGGGCATCGCGCCGGGTGACGTCGACGTGGATCTCCTGGACCGTCGCCGGAGCGGTCTTCAGGCGGATGGTGACGGCGTGAAAACCGAACAGCAGGCGGGTGGGAGCAGGCATCCAGCGATGGTAGCGGCTGGGATCCAGCCGAGCGGCTCGGGAGGCGCCGGTTCAGTCGACCAGACGCCCCGCCTCGATGCGCAGTTGTCGATCGCAGCGTGCGGCCAGCGCAGGGTCGTGCGTGACCAACACCAGCGTCGTGCCGGCAGCGCGGTTGAGCTCCAGCATCAGCTGCATCACGCTCTCGCCAGTCGCGTGGTCGAGACTGCCGGTGGGCTCGTCGGCCAGCAGCAGCGAGGGCTCGATCACGAAGGCGCGCGCCAGCGCGACGCGCTGCTGCTCGCCGCCCGACAGCAGGCGGGGGTAGTGGCCCAGCCGCGCGCCGAGGCCCACGCGGCCGAGCATGTCGGCGGCGCGCTGGCGCGCCTCTCGGTCGCCGCGCAGTTCCAGCGGCAACATCACGTTTTCGAGCGCGGTCAGGTGGGCCATGAGCTGAAAGCTCTGGAACACGAAGCCCAGTCGCTCACCCCGCAGCGCCGCGCGGCCGTCCTCGTCCAGGCTGAACAGGTCGATGCCGGCGAGCCGGACTGTGCCCGCGGTCGGCACGTCCAGGCCGGCCATGATGGACAGCAGCGTGCTCTTGCCCGAGCCGGATGCCCCGACGATGGCGACCGACTCCCGCGCCGCAAGGCGGAAACGGATGTCATGCAGTATCGTGAGCGTCCCGTTGGCGTCACGCACCTGCTTGCTGACGCCTTGCACGTCGATGATGGCTGCTTGCTCGTTCACGCTGATGTCCAGTCCTCGCTTGAAACCTTCGTCGCCATCGGCCTTGTCGGGCCCATTGCTCCATCGCCGCGACTGTATCGCGCAGCTGTGTCGATCGGGATGCCGAGCCTTCGGCCTCGCTCTGATCGGGGCGAGCGTCCTTCAGTTCCCGGCGGTCTCGGCCGGAGCCACGACTGCCGCAGCGACTCCGGCGGCGTCTCGCAAGCTCCTGATCGTCGGCGACAGCCTGTCGGCGGAATACGGCCTGCCGCGTGGCGCAGGCTGGGTCGCGCTGCTGGAGCGGCGCCTCGCGGACAAGCGCATCGGCGCGACGGTCGTCAACGCCAGCATCAGCGGCGAAACCACGTCGGGCGGAAGGTCCCGGCTGGCCGCCCTGCTGGCCCGCCATCGGCCCACCCACGTCGTGATCGAGCTGGGCGGCAATGACGCCTTGCGCGGCCTGCCGCTGAAGATGACCGAGGACAACCTGCGCGCGATGGTGCGGGCGTCGCGCAACTCCGGCGCGTCGGTGATGGTGGTGGGCATGCAGATGCCGCCCAACTACGGCGCCGCCTACGCGCGGGACTTCGGCGCGATCTTCGGCCGCGTGGCCCGCGACGAGAAGGTGGCCCTGGTGCCCTTCATGCTGGCCGGACTGGCCGATGACGCCGAACCGATGAAGTGGTTCCAGCCCGACCGCATCCATCCGGTGGCCGCCGCGCACCCGGTGATCCTGGACACGATCTGGACGGTGATGGAGGGCTGGCTCAGACACTGAGCCACCGCCCTGCCGGTCATTCCTTGCCGGTCTTGCCCAGCCCGGGCATGCCGGGGAAGAAGGTGCCGGCCTGCTTCTGCATCTGTTCCTGCATCTGCGCAAACAGCGACTTGGACTGGTCCAGGTAGCTGCTCATGAAGCCCTGCATGACGGGCGCCTGCATCGACATGAACTGCGACCAGGCATCGGCATTGAAGGGCTGGCCTTCGTAAAGGCCGCCGGTCTGCTCGGCGTAGCGCTTCTGCAGGTCGATGAAGACCATCAGGTTCTTCTCGAGGTAGGCGCCCATCAGGCCCTGCATGGTGTGACCGTAGAAGCGGATGATCTGGGCCAGCATCTGGGTCGAGAACATCGGCACGCCGGCGGTCTCTTCCTCCAGGATGATCTGGAGCAGGATGCTGCGCGTGATCTCTTCGCCGCTCTTGGCGTCGCGGACCTCGAAGTGCTCCGCGTCGAGCACCATCTGCTTGACGTCCGCCAGGGTGATGTAGCTGCTGGTCTGGGTGTCGTAGAGCCGACGGTTCGGGTACTTCTTGAGCACGCGCAAGCCGGCGTCCTGACCGTTCTCGGTCGCGTCGGTGCGGCGGGTTGCTGGCATGTCGGTCCACTCCTTGGGGCAAATCCGGGTTGATTGATTCTAGGTATGGGGCGCGCCCGTTCGAACTGGGGTTTGTCAGCGAGGGCGCCGCGCGCCAGTCCGCTTTCGGACAGCCATGAAAAAAGCCGCCGAGCCCTTGCAGTGCAAGAACTCGGCGGCTTCTTAACCTACCGAATTTGGTAGGCGCGATTGGATTCGAACCAACGACCCCCACCATGTCAAGGTGGTGCTCTAACCAACTGAGCTACGCGCCTAGGAAGAATTGAATAATAGCATGGGATTCAAGGTCGTCAATACCTTCGCGGTTTTTTTCTGCAAGTTCAGCGACGGCGTGCGTGCTGGACGCCCTTGACCTGGCCGAGCTGGCTCATGACGTGAGCCAGGCGAGAAGCGTCCGAGACCTCGATCGTGAAGGTCATGGCCGCTGTGCCGCGCAGGGTCTGCGTGTGCACCCCGGTGACGTTCATCTTCTCCTTGGCGAAGACTTCGGAGATGTCGCGCAGCAGCCCTTGTCGGTCCTGCGCGGTGATGGCGATGTCGACCGGGTAGACCGCGCTGTCGCCCTTCGCGTTGCGGAATTCGCCCCAGGCCACCGGGATGACCCGCTCCGGGCTGCGCTGAGCCATCTCGCGGTAGTTGATGCAGTCGGCGCGGTGGATGGACACGCCGCGGCCGCGCGTGACATAGCCACCGATGCGATCCGGCGGTGCCGGGCGACAGCAGTGCGCCAGCTGGGTCAGCAGCGAGTCGATGCCGACCACCAGCACGCCGCGCCCACCACTGGCCTGGCTGCGTGAGCGCTTGAGCAACGGAGCCTCGTCGACCGCCACCGGCTCGGGCGGTCGCAGCAGCTGCTCGATGTTGCGCAGCGAGAACTCGTCCTTGCCGACGACCTCGAACAGCGCATCGGCGGTGCGAAAGCCGAGCTGCGTGGCCAGGTCATCGAGCCGGAACGCCGTGCGACCCTCGCGCTGCAGCAGCTTCTCGACCGCCTCGCGGCCACGCGCAATCGTTTCCTGCTGGGCCCGAGCGTTGAACCAGGCGCGGACCTTGGCCTTCGAACGCTGGCTCTGCAGGAAACCCAGCTGCGGGTTGAGCCAGTCCATCGACGGACCGCCCTCCTTCACCGTGACGATCTCCACCGTCTGGCCGTTGCGCAACGGTGTGTTGAGCGGCTGCAGCGCGCCGTCGATCTTGGCGCCTCGGCAGCGATGGCCCAGTTCGGTGTGCAGGTGGTAGGCGAAGTCGATCGCGGTCGCGCCGGCCGGCAGTTCCATGATGGTGGCCTGCGGCGTCAGCACGTAGATGCGGTCCTCGAACAGGCCCTTGCCGGCGCTGCCATCGGCCGCTACCAGGGATGCCGGTGCGTCGTCCGCGCCGGCCAGCTCGCGCTCCCAGGCCAGCAGCTGTTGCAGCACGGCGCGACGAGCCTGTGCCACGCGGCTCTCGAAATCGCCGGCCGCGCTGACGCCCGCATAGCCCTTGGTGCCCGCCTCCTTGTAGGCCCAGTGCGCTGCCACGCCGCTTTCGGCATGGTCATGCATCGCGCGGGTCCGGATCTGGATCTCGATCGGTCGCTGGTCGGCGTCCAGCACGACGGTGTGCAGCGACTGGTAGCCGTTCGGCTTGGGCCGCGCGATGTAGTCGTCGAACTCCTCGGGCATCGCCAGCCACAGCTCGTGCACACGGCTCAGGGCCGCATAGCAGGCCGGGACGTCGGCGACGAGCACGCGCAGCGCGCGCACGTCGAGCACCTGCGAGAAGTCCAGCCCCTTGCCGCGCATCTTTTTCCAGATGCTGTAGATGTGCTTGGGCCGGCCCTGCACCTGCGCCGGCAGGCCTTGCGCGGCCAGCGCGTCGGCCAGTTGCTGACGCACCCGTTCGATGCCGGCCTCGCGCTCGACGCGCTTCTCGTCCAGCCAGCGGGCGATCTGCTTGTAGGGCTCGGGCTGAAGGAAGCGGAAGGACAGGTCCTCCAGCTCCCACTTGATCTGCCAGATGCCGAGCCGGTTGGCCAGCGGCGCAAAGATCTGCTGGGTCTCGCGGGCCAATGCGCGCGGACAGGGTTGGCGGCTGGCGGCGTAGTGGCGCAGCGTCTGGAGCCGCGAGGCCAGCCGCAGCAGCACCACGCGCAGGTCGTGCGAGAAGGCCAGCAGCATCTTGCGCACGCGCTCAAGCTGCTCGGCCAGCACCTCGGCATCGGTCTCGTCGGCCAGTGCATCGCGGGCATTGCGCTGGAGCTTGACGAGCTTGCGGGTGTAGGTGACCAGCCGCGCATACGAAGGTCCGAACGCCTGCTCGACCACCGTCTCCGGGTCGGTCAGGAAATCGCCCGCATAGACCAGGTAGACGGCCGCCTGCATGGACGGCGCCGCGCCGATGTCGCTGAGGATGCGGGCCACGCCGTCGGCATGGGTCATGGCGTCCTCGCCGGTGTCGAACTGTCGACCGGTCAACAGCGGCAGCGCGAAGGCGCGGGCCCGGTGCAGCCGGTCCTGTTCGGCGGCGGCGTCCTGCGGCTGACCGCCGGCCGCAACCTCGTCGGCCAGGGCCAGGATCGGCGACATGGCGTTGCGGGCCTCAGCGCCGCGCTCGAGGCCGGTGGTCTTCACGGCAGGTCCTCAGCGCCCGGCTTCGAGGAAATCGACCACCGACGCGACCTGGTCCGGCGCGACCAGCGTGGGCGCATGGCCGACGCCGCCGAACTCGACCAGCATGGCCTTCGGACCGCGCTCGGTCATGGCCTGAGCGGTGGCTGGCGACAGCAGGTCCGACTCGGCCCCGCGCAGCAGCAGCGTCGGTGCCTGGATGCGGTCGTAGGCAGCCCACAGCATCCGCTCGCCGGCCTTGGCGATCTCGGGCGTCACGGCCTTGAAGGCTGCGGCGATGGCCGGGTCGTAGTGCGGGATCAGGTCGCCCTCGGGACTGTGCTTGAACTGAGGACGCGAGAGCGCGGCCCATTGCTCATCCGTGTGCGGCCCGAAGCTGGCCGAGATGCCTCGCAGGAAGGCAGCGCCCTGGGCCTCGTCGGCAAAGCGCACGGGCGCACCGAGATAGGTGCCGATGCGTTGCAGCGAGGCGTACTCGATCACCGGTCCGACGTCGTTGAGCACCAGCCGGCGCACCGGGCTGTTGCGCAGGCTCGCCAGGCCCATGCCGATCAGGCCGCCCATGGACGTGCCGACCCATGAAACCTGGGGAACGTCCAGCCGCGCGATCAGCGTGACCATGTCGGCGACATAGGCCGGAACCTGGTATCCCATCGGATCGGCCAGCCAGTCGGACTGGCCACGGCCCACCACGTCGGGACAGACCACGCGCCAGCGCGGTGCGAGCGTGCAGGCCAGCGTGTCGAAGTCGCGGCCCTGGCGCGACAGGCCATGCACGCACACGACCACGTCGGGGTTGTCGGACTCGCCCCATTCCCAGTAGCCCATGCGGTGCAGGCCGGTGGAATCGAGGCAGTCGACGTGATGCAGGCGCGGTTCTGGCATGGGCTGGCTTGTCAGAGGGGCGAAAAGTAGCCCCCTTCATAATCACATCGTACCCAACCTCACAAGGAAACTCTCATGCTCAAGGGCAAGACGGCACTGGTCACGGGATCGACCAGCGGCATCGGACTCGGCGTGGCGCTGGCCCTCGCACGTCAAGGCGCCAACATCGTGCTGAACGGCTTCGGAGACGTCGAAGGCCCGAAGGCGCAGGTCGCGGCGCTGGGTGTTCAGGTCGGATACCACGGTGCCGACATGAGCAAGCCGGCCGAGATCGAGGCCATGATGGGCTACGCGGCCGACGCCTTCGGCGGCGTCGACATCCTGGTGAACAACGCCGGCATCCAGTTCGTCGCACCGGTCGAGTCCTTCCCGGTCGAACGCTGGGACGCCATCCTCGCGATCAACCTCAGCTCGGCCTTCCACACCACGCGCCTGGCACTGCCGGGCATGCAGGCCCGCAACTGGGGCCGCATCGTCAACATCGCGTCGGTGCATGGCCAGGTGGCGTCGGCCCAGAAGTCGGCCTATGTGGCGGCCAAGCACGGCGTGGTCGGCCTGACCAAGGTGACCGCGCTGGAGAACGCCACCACCGGCGTGACCTGCAACGCGATCTGCCCGGGCTGGGTGCTGACCCCGCTGGTCCAGAAGCAGGTCGATGCGCGGGCCGCCGCCGATGGCGTCGACAACGGCGAGGCGACCCGTCGCCTGCTGGGCGACAAGCAGCCGTCGATGCAGTTCACGACGCCCGAGGAACTGGGCGAACTCGCGGTCTTCCTGTGCTCCGCCGCTGCCAACAACGTGCGGGGCGTGGCCTGGAGCGTGGACGGCGGCTGGACCGCGCAGTAAGCCGGCCCGGGGCGCCGAGGTGGCGCCTCAGGGCGTCATCCGGATCGTGCCCTGCACGGTCACGCCCAGGCGGCCCTTGCCGCCTTCAGTGGGCAAGGGCACCGCGTCGGCCATCGGCGCGGCGGCGGCCTTCATCAGCATGATGGGTGGCCGACCGCCCTCCTCGCTCTCGAGCCGCGTCACCTGGGCCTCGACCAGCGTGTAGCCGCGGTAGCCGAACTGCTCGGACATCTCGCCGGCACGCTGGCGGAACTGGCGGATCGCCTGGGCGGTCAGCGCGCCCTGATGCTGGTCGCGGGCGGCGCTCGACAGGCTGTACTGGGTCGACTGGACCATGAGTCCGTCGAGCTTGCCGGCCAGCGCGGCAATGCGGCCGGTGTCGCGCCCCTTGAGCACCAGCTCGGCCACGCCGATCCAGCCGTTGATGCGGCCCTCGCGGCCATACCGGGGCGACAGGTTGAAGACACCGGTGCTGACCTCCAGCGCGTCGCTGCGCTCGCGCCGGGCGGTCGTCAGCGCGGCGTCCAGCAGCTGCTTGAGCTGGGCCTGGACGATGGCCGCATCCGTGCCTTCGCGCTGGGCCCGCATCACGACGGTCAGCGTGTCCAGCGCGACCTCGGTCGATGCCTCGGCCGACAGGCTCAGCTGATGAGCCTTCATGGACTCGCCCGTCTCGGCCGCATGGGCCTGCGGCATGCCCAAGGACAGTGTCGCGACCACCGCCGCCGTCGCCAGGGCCCAGGCGACAACCGCCCGCAGCGCCCGACCTCGCTGGACCGTCAGGGCAGCCCGGTCGACGCCTTCCGGCGGGACCGCCCCAGGACGTTCGAGGCCGGCTGCGACGGGAGATCGGTGGGCGTTCATGGGGTCCTTTCGAGGGTGGACACCTCGCGGTCGCGGCGTCTGCCCACTCAACGCGGAGGCATTGGGAAGCGTGCGCACCACCAGCCGAAAGAAATGTAACAGGGGGTCAAACCGCCCGAAAAGCCGCTTGGGCCATGCGCACAATCGCGGCTGTTACAAATTCCGGAGCCGCCGATGACGACGCCCAACCCCCAGCGCACCGACCGGATTGTCGTGGTCGATGATGACGCCCGCATCCGCGACCTGCTGCGCCGCTACCTCACGCAAGAAGGCTTCGAGGTCCTGCTCGCCGAAGATTCCAAGGCCCTGAACCGCATCCTGACCCGCGAGACGGTTGACCTGATCGTGCTGGACCTGATGCTGCCCGGCGAGGACGGCCTGTCCATCTGCCGCCGCCTGCGTGCCGGCAACGACATCACGCCGATCATCATGCTGACGGCCAAGGTCGATGATGTCGACCGCATCGTGGGCCTGGAGGTCGGCGCCGACGACTACCTGCCCAAGCCCTTCAACCCGCGCGAGCTGCTGGCCCGCATCAACGCCGTCCTGCGTCGCCGGCCGGTCATGGAAGCGCCTGGCGCCCCCTCGCGGGAAGCGCAGACCGTCACCTTCGGCCCCTTCGAGTTCGACCTGGCGCTGCGCCGGCTGACCCGCGAGGGCGAGGTGATCTCGCTGACCACCGGCGAGTTCTCGATGCTCAAGGCGCTGGTGCGCCACCCGCGCCAGCCGCTGTCGCGCGACAAGCTCGCGCAGCTGGCCCGCGGCCGCGAGTTCGAGCCCTTCGACCGCAGCCTCGACGTGCAGGTCTCGCGCCTGCGCAAGATGATCGAGCCCGATCCGTCGCAACCGCGCTACATCCAGACCGTCTGGGGCGTCGGCTACGTGTTCGTTCCGGACGGCGCGGCCTGAGACTCACGGCCGGACGACAGGCCGGGCGGGACATGACCCGCCCTCGCCTCGTCCGCCACCCGGTATTCCAGCTGACCCGGCAGCACCGATCAGCGAGCGCTCATGGTCGCCACCACCACCGCCCACTCCGCGCAGGGTCCCGCAACGGTCTCTCCTGCCCCGACGCGCCACAGTTCCTCGCCGGCACCGCGCAAGCCGCTGCATCGCCTGCTGGCGATGTTCCGCCGCACCTTCATCCTGAGCCTGTTCTGGCGCACCTTCCTGCTGCTGTCGCTGATGCTGGGCGTGGGCATCCTGGGCTGGACCTACGTGCTGCGCTACTTCGAGCTGGAGCCGCGTGCGGTGCAGGCCGCGCAACAGATCGCCAGTCTGGTCAACCTGTCGCGCGCCGCGCTGCGCTACACCGACCAGGTCAACCGCGTCGCGCTGGTCAAGAACATCGCCGAGCAGGAAGCGGTCAAGTTGCAACCGCGCGAGCCGGGTGATCGCTGGGAGCCCTTCGAGGTCGACCGTTTCACCCGCACCATCGGCGCGCAGCTGCGCAGCCGGCTGGGGCCGCAGACGGTGGTCGCCAGCAGCGTCAACGGCAGCAGCGGGCTGTGGGTCGGCTTCCTGATCGAGACCGACCAGTACTGGCTGCAGGCCGACCCGAACCGGGTGCAGACCGCCATCACCGGCATGACCTACTTCCTGGTCATGGGCCTGACCTTCGTGGCGACGCTGATCGTCTCGGCCTACATCGCCGCCAAGATCAACCTGCCGCTGCGTGAGCTCAGCTCGGCGGCCAGCCGCATCCGCGAGGGCGAATACACCTCCCGGCTGGACGAGGACACCGCGACGATGGAGATCCGCGAGGTCAACCGTGGCTTCAACCGCATGGCCCGCGAGCTGGCCAAGATCGAGGACGACCGCGCGGTGATGCTCGCCGGCATCTCGCACGACCTGCGCACGCCGCTGGCGCGCATCCGGCTCGAGACCGAGATGAGCGTCGTCGACGAGGAAGCCCGCCGCAACATGGCGATGGACATCGACCAGCTCGACGCCATCATCGACAAGTTCATGGACTACGCCCGTCCGACCGAGGTCAAGCTCGTGCCGATCGTGCTGGCCGTGCTGCTCGACACCGTGGCCCGGCGGGTCTCCAACGACCACCTGAAGATCACCGCGCGCGTCACCACCGACGTGCGGGTGATGGGTGACGAGACCGACCTGGACCGCGTCTTCGCCAACCTGTTCGAGAACGCGCGCCGCTATGCCCAGTCCGACGACGGCATTGCCCGGGTGACGGTCACCTACGCCAAGGCCGGCCAGTGGGTCGTGGTCAGCGTGCGCGACGAAGGTCCCGGCGTCAGCCCCGAGACCCTGGCCCGCCTGACGACGCCCTTCTACCGCGGCGACAAGGCCCGCACCCACACGAGCACGACCGGTGCCGGCCTGGGCCTGGCGATCGTCGAGAAGACCGTCACCCGGATGGGCGGCCAGCTCGAGCTGGCGAACGCGCCGCAAGGCGGCTTCGTCGCCTACGTCAAGCTGCGCCGGGCGGCTTGACTTCGGCCCCGCCGGTCAGGCGATGGGCTGCAAGCGCTGCGACGGCCTGCTCTTGCAGAATCGCCCGATGAGCACCGATCCGACCCTCGCACCGCGCTTGTGCGCGCATCTGGCAACGCTGGAATCCGGACTGCTAGAGCGCGGCATCGCCACCCGGCTGATGCTGCTGGCGGCACTGGCCGGCGAGCATGTGCTGCTGATCGGACCGCCCGGCACGGCCAAGAGCGAACTGGCCCGGCGGCTGCACGGCGTGATGGCCGTCGGGCGCTACTTCGAGCGCCTGCTGACGCGCTTCTCGACGCCCGAGGAGCTGTTCGGCCCGTTGTCGCTCAAGGCCCTGGAAGACGACCGCTATGAGCGCCTCACCGAGGGCTACCTCCCGACCGCCGGCGTGGCCTTCCTCGACGAGGTGTTCAAGGCCAACTCCGCCATCCTCAACGCACTGCTGACGCTGCTCAACGAGCGTGAGTTCGACAACGGCCAGCAGCGCCTGGCGGTGCCGCTGGTCAGCGTCGTCGGCGCGACCAACGAGGTGCCGAACGAGGAAGCCCTGCTCGCCTTCCACGACCGTTTCCTGGTGCGCGTGACGGTCGAGCCGGTCAGCGACGACAGCTTTGCCGCGCTGCTGCGCCTGGACGCCGCCGCCGGCCGGCCGCGCGTGGTTCAGCCCTGGCAGCCCGAGGAGATCAAGGCGCTGATCGAGGCCCGTGCCCGCATCGCCCTCCCCGATGCGGTGCTGGCCCGGCTGGCCGGGTTGCGTCCGCGGCTGCGCGAATGGGACATCGGCGTGTCAGACCGCCGCTGGCGCCAGATCGCCGGGCTGCTGCGCAGTGCCGCGCTGACCGAAGGCCGGGACGCGGTCGACGAGCTGGACCTCTGGCTGCTGCCCTACGCGCTGGCCCACCAGCCGGACCAGGTCGCGCCGCTGGCAGCCTGGTTCCTGCACGAGGTGGTGCAGGCCGCGCCGCAGTCACCGACCTGGCTGGGCCGCGCGGTCGAGGCCTTCGACCAGCAGCTCGGCCTGGAACGCAGCGCCGAGGCGGAGGACACGCTCGATGCCGGCGCCGGCAAGCTGGCGCTGGCCAAGGCGATCGGCGGCCAGACCTCGAACGAAGGCATGTTGCGCATCGTCGGCGCGGCGCTGGAGGCGCATCAGCGCCGCCGCTACAGCCGCGTCCACATCGCCGCACGGGTCGCCCAGGTCGACTAGGTGCTGGCCAGCGTGCGAGGTCATCACGAGGCCCTGCGGGTCGAGCGCGATGCCTTGCTTGCACGGCTGGAAGACCGCATCTGGCTGCCGCCGGCCCTGGCCGAAGGCTGGCTGGCCGAACGCGGTCGGACGATCGACGCGCTGGCTGCGCTGGGCGACCAGCTGCTCGTGCTGCGCGACGGCTATGCGGCGCTGCCGCTCGACGAGGGCCTGGACACGCCGGCGCCCCAGCCGATTGCCTTCGGCGCAGCTCCGGAGGCCCGGCGCGCCTGAGCGGCGCCCGGCGGGAGCCGTCGCCATGCGCGGCCTGGACGATCCCTACGCGCCGCTGGAGGCGCTGTCGCGCGAGCTGTGGTTGCCGGCCATCGTCAACTCGGCCGGCGACACGCGCCAGCGCATCGCCCACCTGGGGCCCTGGATCGAGGCCCTGGACCGAGGCTTGATGCCGCCGCCGGCGCTCGACTTCGGTGATGCCCAGGCTGTCGCGCCGTTGCGCGCCGTCGTCGACCGGCTGGGCCTGCCCGGCCTGTGCCAGGGCGTGCCGGCCCTGGCGCTTCAGGTGCTGCGGGCGATGTTCTGGTCGCTCGACCGCATCGTCGACCTGCAGCCGGCGCTGGACCGCGAGGCGGCCATCGCCCGCGTCACCGCCGACTTCGAGGCCGAATGGACCGTGCAGACCCAGGGCCTGCAAGACGAGCTGGCCATGCTGCAAGGCCTGGGCGACCTGTCGCACCTGCGCTGGGACGAGATCCAGGGCCTGCTGCGTTCGCGCGAGTGGCAGGAGGCGCAGCGCCTGAGCGCGCTGCTGGCCCACCTGCAGCCGCTGGTCGAGCTGATCCGCCAGCTCGGCCGCAGCGAGCACGACCCCGCCGCGCCGCCGGCCGAGGCGACCGACGCACAAGCGAGCCTCCTGCGCCGCGCGATGCGCACCCGCGAGACCCTGCTGCCCGGCGCCCCCGGCGAGCTGACCGGCATCCACCGTTCTGCCCGGCTGGACCGGCTGCTCGGCAGCGAGGCGGCGCAGATCCGCCACCCGGTCCTGCACCGGCTCTGGCGTGCCCGCCTGGCCGAAGCCAACCTGCTGACCTACGACAGCCAGGGCGTGCTGGTCGAGCAGGTGGCGGACCCGAGCGCGCGCCTGCCCTCGCCCGCGCGCCGCGTGCAGGCACCGCGCCAGCGCGGTCCGCTGATCCTGTGCGTGGACACGTCCGGCTCGATGCAGGGCGCGCCCGAGAAGATCGCCAAGGCCGTCGTGCTCGAAGCCTTGCGGACGTCTCAGCGCGAGCAGCGCGGCTGTGTGCTGATCGCCTTCGGCGGCCAGGGCGAGATGGTCACCCGCGAGCTGCACGACGGCCGCGCCGGGCTGGAGGCCATGCTCGCGCTCATCGGCATGGGCTTTGACGGCGGCACCGACGTGCAGACGCCGATCGAGCACGCCATCGACCTCGTCGCCCAGGCGCGCTGGCGCAGCGCCGACCTGCTGATCGTCAGCGACGGCGAGTTCGGCTGCATGCCGGCCACGCTGGACCGGCTCGACCAGGCCCGCGCCGAACTGGGCCTGCGGGTGCAGGGCATCCTGATCGGCGACCGCGAGACCATGGGCCTGCTGGAGACCTGCGACGCGATCCACTGGCTGCGCGACTGGCGCCGCTTCGGGTCCGGCCAGCCGCTGCGCGAAGCGGCCGTGCCGGTCCACACCGCCAGCCTGACCGCGCTGTACTTCCCGAACGCGCTCAGCGCCCGGGCTGGCCGCCACAAGGGCTGACGCCCGGTCGGATCCTGGTGCGCCCAGGCCGCCTCAAGCCGCTGGTGTCGTCAGGCCGCTGTTGTCGTCAGGCCCTGGGCGGCGTCGCGTTCACCGCCAGCGCGACGGTGTGAGGCAGCGGCAGCGCGACCGGTCGGGTGTGCCAGATCTGGTCGGCGTACTCGGCAATGGTCCGGTCCGACGAGAAGGCGCCCATGCCGGCGACGTTGAGCACCGCCTTGCGGGCCCAGGCTTCCGGGTCGCGGTAGAGCGCGTCGACCGCGTCCTGCGTGGCGACGTAGCTGGCGTAGTCGGCCAGCAGCAGGTAGTGATCGCCCCAGTTCACCAGCACGTCGTAGATCTGCTGGAAGCGGCCCGGCTCCTCGGGGCTGAAGACGCCCTCGCGGATCGCGTCCAGCGCGGCCTTCAGGCGGGCGTCGGACTCGTAGATTGCGCGCGGCTGGTAGCCCTGCGCGCGGATCTGCGCGACCTGCTCGGTGGTGTTGCCGAAGATGAAGAAGTTCTCAGCGCCGACCTGCTCGCGCATCTCGACGTTGGCGCCGTCGAGCGTGCCGATGGTCATCGCGCCGTTGAGCGCGAACTTCATGTTGCCCGTGCCCGAGGCCTCGGTGCCGGCGGTGGATATCTGCTCGGACAGGTCGGCCGCCGGGATGATCACCTCGGCCAGGCTGACGCTGTAGTTCGGGATGAAGACGACCTTGAGCCGGTCGCCCACCCGCGGGTCCTGGTTGACCGTGCGGGCCACGTCGTTGACCAGCTTGATGACCAGCTTGGCCATGTGATAGGCCGAGGCCGCCTTGCCGGCGAAGACCACCACGCGTGGCACCCAGTCGGCCTCGGGGTTGGCCAGGATGGCCTGGTAGCGCGTCACCACGTGCAGCACGTTGAGCAGCTGGCGCTTGTACTCGTGGATGCGCTTGACCTGCACGTCGAACAGCGCATCCGGGCTCAGCGTCACGCCCAGCTGCTTCTGCACCAGGCGGGCCAGGCGTTCCTTGTTCTGCCGCTTGACGCGTCGGAAGGCGCCCAGGAAACCGGGGATGTCCAGCGCATGGCGCAGACCTTCCAGCTCGTCCAGGTGACGCCGCCAGCCGCGCCCGATGCGGTGGTCGATCAGGTCGGCCAGACCCGGGTTGGCCTGGGCCAGCCAGCGGCGCGGGGTCACGCCATTGGTCTTGTTGTTGAAGCGCTCGGGCCAGAGCTGGGCGAAGTCGGCAAAGATCGATGCCTTCATCAGCTCCGAGTGCAGCGCCGACACGCCGTTGACCGAGTGGCTGGCGACGACCGCGAGGTAGGCCATGCGCACGCGGCGTTCGCCCGATTCGTCGATCAGCGAGAGCTTGCGCATCAGCTCGGGCTGGTAGCCGTGGCGGTCGGTCAGCGCGGCCAGGAAGTCGGCGTTGATGTCGAAGATGATGCGCAGGTGGCGCGGCAGCACGCGGCCGAACAGGTCGATCGGCCAGGTCTCCAGCGCCTCGTGCATCAGCGTGTGGTTGGTGTAGGAGAACACCCGCTGGCACAGCGACCACGCCTGCGTCCACGGCACCGCATGCTCGTCGACCAGCACCCGCATCAGCTCGGGGATGGCCAGCACCGGGTGGGTGTCGTTGAGGTGGATGCTGACCTTGTCGGGCAGCGCGTCGAAGGTGGTGTGGGTGCGCAGGTAGCGGCGCACCAGGTCCTGCACGCTGGCCGAGACGAAGAAGTATTCCTGGCGCAGGCGCAGCTCGCGGCCCGACAGGGTCGAGTCGTCCGGGTAGAGCACCCGCGAGACGTTCTCCGACAGGTTCTTGCTCGCCACCGCGCCGAAGTAGTTGCCCTGGTTGAAGGCGCGCAGGTCCATCTCCTCGGTCGCCTTGGCCGACCACAGCCGCAGCGTGTTGGTGGCCTGGGTGCCGTAGCCCGGAATGATGGTGTCGTAGGCCATCGCCAGCACGTCGTCGGTGTCGACCCAGCGGACCTTGCCGGGCGCCTCGCCGCCATCCTCGACGCGGCCGCCGAAGCGGACCCGGTAGACCACCTCGGCGCGCGGGAATTCCCAGGGATTGCCGGCCTTGAGCCAGTAGTCCGGTGCCTCGACCTGGCGGCCGTCGACCACCATCTGGCGGAACATGCCGTAGTCGTAGCGGATGCCGTAGCCGAAGCCCGGCACGCCCAGCGTCGCCATCGAATCGAGGAAACAGGCCGCCAGCCGGCCCAGGCCGCCGTTGCCCAGGGCGGCATCGGGCTCCAGGTCGAACAGGCCGTCCAGCGGGACATCCAGTTCCCTGAGCGCCTGCTGGATCGTCGGCATCACCTCCAGCGCGAGCAGCGCATTGCTGAAGGTGCGGCCGATCAGGAACTCCATCGAGAGGTAGTAGACCCGCTTGACGTCCTGCGCGTACTGCGCGCGGGTGGTGTTCATCCAGCGCTCGACGAGGTGGTCGCGCACGGCGTAGGACACCGCCTGCAGCCAGTCCTCCGGACGGGCCGAGACGGGGTCCTTGCCGACGCTGTACATCAGCTTGTTCGAGATGGCGCGCTTGAAGGCGGCCACGTCGCGGGCGAGGTGGTCGTACTGGTGCTCGAACTGTTGCAGGTCCATCCCGGTCTTCCTGTGCTCAGCGGGTGTGAGGTGTCAGTGGTTTCAATCGATTCCGGGCCGGGGCGGACCGCCCCGTCGCCCGATGGATGCGGGGCTCAGTAGCCCAGGCCGCGATACAGCGCCATGTAGCGCTGCGCGGCCTCGGCCCAGCCGAAGCGCTGCGCCATCGCGCGCTGCTGCACCCGGCGCCAGTCGGCCGAGCGGCGGTGCAGCGCCTGGGCGCGGTCGGTCGCGGCGGTCAGGCCGGCGACGCTGAAGTCGTCGAAGACGAAGCCGGTCGCGTCGACGTCCAGCGTCTCCAGCCGCGCGTCGCTCACCGTGTCGGCCAGGCCACCGACCCGACGCACGACCGGCAGCGTGCCGTAGCGCAGGCCGTAGAGCTGGGTCAGGCCGCAGGGCTCGTAGCGCGAGGGCACGAGGATCAGGTCGGAGCCGGCGATCAGCCGGTGCGCGAAGGTCTCGTCGTAGCCGATGCGCACGGCCACCGACTGCGGGGCGCGGGTGGCCCAGTCGCGGAAGGCGGCTTCCATGCCGGCATCGCCGCTGCCCAGCAGGCCCAGCTGCGCACCGCGTCCGACCCAGTGCTCGATGGCCTGAAGCACCAGGTGCAGACCCTTCTGCTCGGTCAGGCGGCTGACCACGCACAGCAGCGGCGCGTCCGGCGTCACCGCCAGGCCCAGCTCGGTCTGCAGTTCAGCCTTGCAGCGGCCCTTGCCGGCCAGCTTGCCGGCGCTGAAGGACGACGGGATCAACGGGTCGCTGGCCGGGTTCCAGACCGCGTCGTCGACGCCGTTGAGGATGCCGCTGAGCGTGTTGGCGCGCGAGCGCAGCAGCCCGTCCAGCCCGCAGCCCTGCTCCGCGCCCTGGATCTCGCGGGCATAGGTCGGACTGACGGTGGTCAGTCGTTCGGAGAAGAACAGCCCACCCTTCATGAAGCTGATCTGGCCGTGGAACTCCAGGCCGTTGACGCCGTAGAAGTCCCAGGGCAGGCCGAGGTCGGCGAAATGGTGGGCGCCGAAGAAGCCTTGGTAGGCCAGGTTGTGGACCGTGTAGACGGTGCCCGCCAGCCGGCGACCCTGTTCGCGGCCCATCGCCGCCAGGTAGGGCGCGGCCAGCGCGGCATGCCAGTCATGCGCATGCACGATCTCGGCCGACCAGGACGCATCGGCGCCATCGGCCAGCCGGGCTGCCGTCCAGCCCAGCAACGCGAAACGCAGGTGGTTGTCGCCCCAGGGCGTGCCACGGGCGTCCTGGTAGGGGCCGCCGTCGCGCTGGTAGTAGCCCGGCGCGTCGATCACGTAGGCGATCACGCCGCCGCAGCCCGGCAGGGTGCCGCGCAACAGCCGGATCGCCTGACCCAGTCCGATCGCGCCGGGCGGCTGCAGCGGTCCGAGGTCGACCGCGTTGGCCAGCCCGGCCTGGATCGCCGGGAAGCCCGGCAGCAGCACGCGCACGTCGCCGCCCTGCTCGGCCAGGGCCGCCGGCAGGGCGCCGGCCACGTCGGCCAGCCCTCCGGTCTTGAGCAGGGGAAAGATCTCGGCACAGGTCTGCAGGATGCGCATGGGGGGCGGGTCTGAAGGGGAAGGTGCGGTGAACGAGGCGAAAGCCGCGCCGCAAGCGACGAAGGCCGGCGCGCAAACGGCGCCGGCCCTTCAGGGCAGGTGGACGCTCAGAGCTTGGCGAGCATGCCGCGCGTGACCAGCACGACGCCGTTCTCGGTGCGGAAGAAGCGCTGCGCGTCGAGTTCCGGGTCCTCGCCGACCACCAGCCCGTCGGGCACGTGGCAGCGCCGGTCGATCACGCACTTCGTCAGCCGGCAGTTGCGGCCGATCTGCACGTCCGGAAGGATCACGACCTCGTTGATCGCGCTGTAGGAGCGCACCAGCACGTTCGAGAACAGCACCGAGTTGCGGATGGTCGAGCCCGAGACGATGCAGCCGCCCGAGACCAGCGAGTTGATCGCCTCGCCGCGACGGCCCTCGTAGTCGTGCACGAACTTGGCCGGCGGCAGCTGTTCCTGGTAGGTCCAGATCGGCCAGTCCTTGTCGTACATGTTCAGCTCGGGCGTCGGCGAGGCCAGGTCGAGGTTGGCTGCCCAGTAGGCGTCGACCGTGCCGACGTCGCGCCAGTAGGCCTTCGAGTACGGCGGGTTGGCGATGGCCGACATCGAGAACGGGTGCGCGATGGCCTGGTTCTCGCGCACCGCGCGCGGGATCAGGTTCTTGCCGAAGTCATGTTCCGAGGCCGGGTCGGCGGCGTCGTCCTCCAGCAGCTGGTAGAGGTAGTCGGCCGTGAAGATGTAGATGCCCATGCTGGCCAGCGAGGTGTTCTCGTCACCGGGCATGTGCGGCGGCTCGGCCGGCTTCTCGACGAAGTCGATGATGTGGCGCTGGTCGTTGATCGCCATCACGCCGAAGGCCTTGGCCTCCTCGCGCGGGACCTCGATGCAGCCAACCGTCACGCCACGTCCGCTGGCGGCGTGATCGGCCAGCATCAGCGAGTAGTCCATCTTGTAGATGTGGTCGCCGGCCAGCACGATGACGTAGTCCGGCGGGGTCGAGTTGCGGATGATGTCGAGGTTCTGGTAGATCGCGTCGGCGGTGCCGCGATACCAGCTTTCCTCGTCGACGCGCTGCTGGGCGGGCAGCAGGTCGACGAACTCGTTCATCTCGTTGCGCATGAAGGACCAGCCGCGCTGCAGGTGGCGCAGCAGCGAGTGCGACTTGTACTGGGTGATCACGCCGATGCGGCGGATGCCCGAGTTGATGCAGTTCGACAGCGCGAAGTCGATGATGCGGAACTTGCCGCCGAAGTGCACCGCCGGCTTGGCGCGGCGGTCGGTCAGCGCCTTGAGGCGCGAGCCACGGCCACCGGCCAGCACCAGGGCCAGCGAGCGACGGGTCAGGCTGCGGGTTTGTGCCATCTTGGTGAGGTCCATGTTGTCTCCGGTTGAGTTCTGGGTGGGAAGCGACTCGCCCGGCGCGGAGCCGGGTTTTGCAAGCCGCAGGCCAAGCCTGCGGCGGCGGGATCAGGTGATGACGGCCGGCGCGTCCATGCCAGTGTGCGAGCGGATGCCGGCCAGCTGGTCGGCCAGCGCGATCAGGTCGGCCAGGGCCTCCTGCGGCGCCAGGTCGAGACGGGCCGGATCGGCCTCGTAGCGTTCCAGGTAGACCCGCAGCGTGGCGCCCTCGGTGCCAGTGCCCGACAGGCGCAGCACGATGCGCGAGCCGCCGGCCAGCAGGATGCGCAGGCCCTGCGCCTTCGACACCGAGCCGTCGACCGGATCGGTGTAGGCGAAGTCGTCTGCCGCCTCGATCAGCAGGTGGCCGAAATGCTGCCCGGCCAGCGCCGGCAGGCGGCTGCGCAGGCTGGACATCAGCGCGTCGGCGCGGTCGGTGGCGACGCCCTCCCAGTCGTGGCGGGAGTAGTAGTTGCGGCCGAAGCGGGCCCAGTGCGCGCGCACCAGCTGCTCGACCGACTGGCCGGTCGAGGCCAGCAGGTTCAGCCAGAACAGCACGGCCCACAGGCCGTCCTTCTCGCGCACGTGGTTGGAGCCGGTGCCGTAGCTTTCCTCGCCGCAGAGCGTGGCCTGGCCCGCGTCCAGCAGGTTGCCAAAGAACTTCCAGCCCGTCGGCGTCTCGTGGCAGGCGATGCCCAGCATCTGCGCGACCCGGTCGGCGGCCTGCGAGGTCGGCATCGAGCGCGCGATACCCGCCAGTCCCTTGCGGTAGCCCGGCACGCGGGTCGCATGGGCGGCCAGCACGGCCAGGCTGTCGGACGGCGTGACCACGAAGTCGCGGCCCAGGATCATGTTGCGGTCGGCGTCGCCGTCGGAGGCCGCACCAAAGTCGGGCGCATCCGGTCCCGACATGATCGCGATGAGTTCCTGCGCATGCGCCGGATTGGGGTCCGGGTGGTGGCCGCCGAAGTCTTCCAGCGGCTCACCGTTGATGACGGTGCCAGCCGGCGCGCCGAGCAGGCCCTCGAGCACTGCCTTGGCATAGGGACCGCCGGCTGCGCCCATGGCGTCGTAGCACATGCGCTTGCCCGACGCGAACCAGGCCCGCATCGCGTCGAAGTCGAACAGCTGCTGCATCAGCTCGGCATGGTCGGCGACCGGGTCGATGACCTCGACCACCAGGTCGCCGATGCGCTGTTCGCCGAGCCGGCCCAGGTCGATGTCGTCCACCTCGGTCGCGATGGCGTAGGACGTGAGCTGCTGGGTGCGGGCGTAGACCGCCTCGGTGATCTTCTCGGGCGCCGGGCCGCCGTTGCCGATGTTGTATTTGATGCCGAAGTCGCCGTCCGGGCCGCCCGGGTTGTGGCTGGCCGACAGCACCACGCCGCCGTAGGCGCCGCGCTTGCGGATCACGGCGCTGGCCGCCGGCGTCGACAGCAGGCCGCCCTGCCCGACCAGCACGCGCGCAAAGCCGTGGGCGGCGGCCATGCGCAGGATGGTCTGCACGGCCACCCGGTTGTGGAAGCGGCCGTCACCGCCGAGCACCAGGGTCTGGCCACGGCGGTCCTCGAGCACCTCGAACAGCGCCTGGACGAAGTTCTCGAGGTAGTGCGGCTGCTGGAACACCGTGACCTTCTTGCGCAGGCCGGAGGTGCCGGGGCGCTGGCCGGCAAACGGTTGGGTCGGGATCTGGGCGATCTTCATGGTGTTCTGCGTGGGTGGGGGGGACGGACTGAAAACGGCAAGAGTCGGGCGGGAAACGTGCGGGACCGGAAGACGGATCGGCTCGACCGCTCAGGCCGTCGGCCAGGCCGGCACTCGGACCAGCACGCGCATCGAGCGGCACTCGACCTCGCAGGCGCCATCGGGCGCGTTCAGCGGGTCGACGCGCGGGGTGTGCTGCGGTCCGGGCGTGCCGTCCGGCGTGCAACTGCACAGCGCCGTCTGCCAAGGTCCGGGCGGCAGCACGAAACGCTGCGAACGGCTGCCCGGGTTCACCAGCAACAGCACCGGCGCGGCATCGCCACCGGCGTCCAGTCGGATGGCCAGGGCGCGATCGTTCGGGTCGCCCCAGTCGCCACCGGCCAGCAAGCGGCCTTCCGGGTGCCACCAGGTCACGTCGGTGCGGCCCTGTGCGTCGGGAACGCCGCGCAGCCAGTGGGCGATGCGCAGCGACGGCAGCTCGCGCCGCAGCCGCAGCAGCCGCGCCACGTAGGCTGCCAGCGCCGTGTCGGCGGCGGCCCAGTCCAGCCAGGTGGTCTCGTTGTCCTGGCAATAGGCGTTGTTGTTGCCGCGCTGGCTGTGGCCGATCTCGTCGCCGCCCAGCAGCATCGGCGTGCCCTGGGCCAGCAGCAGCGTCGCCAGCAGCGCCCGCTGCAGGCGTCCGCGCAGGGCCAGCACGTCGGCACGGTCGGTCTCGCCCTCGACGCCGCAGTTCCAGCTGCAGTTGTGGTGGTGGCCGTCGCGGTTGTGCTCGCCGTTGGCCTCGTTGTGCTTGTGGTTGTGGCTGACCAGGTCGCGCAGCGTGAAGCCGTCGTGCGCGGTGATGAAGTTGACGCTGGCCAGCGGCGAGCGGCCGTCGTGGTGGAACTGCGTGCTGGACGCGGCAAAGCGGTGCGCGAACACGCCCCGGTCCCCGGCGCCGCGCAGCCACCAGCTGCGCATGGTGTCGCGGAACTGGTCGTTCCATTCCAGCCAGCCGGGCGGGAAGCCGCCGAGCTGGTAGCCGCCGGGGCCGATGTCCCAGGGCTCGGCGATCAGCTTGACGCGCGACAGCACCGGGTCGGCCTGCAGCGCCGCGAAGAAGCCGCTGGCGAGGCTGTAGCCACCGTCGCGGCCACGCGCCAGGATGGGCGCGAGGTCGAATCGGAAGCCGTCCACGCCGTGCTCCAGCACCCAGTGCCGCAGCGAATCGAGCACCAGCTGCACCACGCGCGGCTCGGCCAGGTTCAGGCAGTTGCCGCAGCCGCTCCAGTTGCGGTAGTGGCGCGGCGTCTGGTCGTCGAGGTGGTAGTAGCGGGCGTTGGCCAGGCCGCGCAGCGACAGCGTCGGGCCGAGCTCGTCGGTCTCCGCGCTGTGGTTGTAGACCACGTCGAGCACGACCTCGAAGCCCTCGCGATGCAGGCCGTCGACCATGGCCCGGAACTCGCTCGCGGCCAGATCGGGCCGGGCCGCGTAGCGCGGTTCGGGCGCCAGGAAGGCGATGCTGCTGTAGCCCCAGTAGTTGCTCAGGCCAAGCTGCTGCAGGCGGGCCTCATCGGCCCGCGCATGCACCGGCAGCAGGCTCAGCGTCGTCACGCCCAGGCGGCGGTAATGGGCCAGAAGCTCGGGCTGGGCCAGGCCGGCATAGCTGCCGCGCAGGTGGGTCGGCACGCCCGCGTGGCGCTGGCTGGCGCCCTTGACGTGCAGCTCGCACAGCACCGTCAGTTCGGGCGGCACACGCGGGCCCTCCAGGCGGGCGGCGGCGCTGGCGTCGACGGTCAGGTCGCTGCGAACCTGAAGGCGCGCGCGCGCCTTCAGCGCGACCGCGGCGTTGTCGCGCGGATCGGGATGCGCCGGGTCGCTGGCGTCATGGCCGAGGTAGAGCGACAGGTCGCCGGCGTAGCTGCCGACGATCTCGCGGGCATACGGGTCCAGCAGGACCTTGGCCGGGTTGAAACGGTGACCGCGCGCCGGCTCCCAGGGGCCGAACGCGCGCAGACCGTAGACGAGGCTGTCGATCGACCGATCGCCATCCTGGAACACGCTGCTTCGCAGGGTCTCGATCGCCGCGGCGCCCAGACGACCGTGCCAGACGCCGTCGGTGCAGGACGGCAAGGGCAGCCGTGCCAGCTCGCGGTGACCGGTGTCGTCGAACAGGCAGAGCTCCAGCCGGGTCGCATCGGGTGCCCACACCGCCACGTTGAGTGCCTGACCGCTGCCGTCGGCGACGGCCTGGGCGCCCATGGGCCAGGGCTGTCCGGCTTGCAGCAGGTCGGTCCTCAGGAGCGCCACCGCGGCCGTGAGGGCCGGACGCGAGCGCATCGTGTCAGGCCGCATGGCCGCACCAGCGTGCGGGCCCCTGCGGCCCGAACCCACAGCCGGAAGCAGGGCCTGGCCGCTCCGGAAGACAGCAAACGTTTACCAGCGAAGAAAACATGACATTCATCTTGCCATGTAACCCTGCTGTACCCCATAGAACCCAGCCCAGGCTTACCCCGAAGCGTGGTGGGCCCGGATCCGGTCCGTTCACCGGGTCCGCAGGCCTGGTCAGGTCTTGACGCAGTCCACGTAGTAGCGCCGATGGCCGTTGCCCAGGTCCTCCTCGACCAGGCCGTGCACATCGGTGTGGAAACCGGGGAAGCGGTCGTTGAACTGGCGCGCGAAACGCAGGTAGTCGCAGATCTTCTTGTTGAAGCGCTCGCCCGGGATGAGCAGCGGGATGCCCGGCGGGTAAGGCGTCAACAGCGACGTGGTGATGCGGCCCTCGAGCTGGTCGATCTCGACCCGCTCGGTCTTGCGGTGGGCGATGTGCGCATAGGCTTCGCTGGGCTTCATCGCCGGTTGCAGGTCCGACAGGTACATCTCGGTCGTCAGGCGGGCGATGTCACCTTCGGCATAGGTCTTGTGGATGGCCTGGCAAAGGTCGCGCAGGCCCATGCGCTCGTAGACCGGGAACTGGGCCGCGAACTCCGGCAGGATGCGCCAGATCGGCTGGTTGCGGTCGTAGTCGTCCTTGAACTGCTGGAGCGCGGTCAGCAGCGTGTTCCAGCGGCCCTTGGTGATGCCGATGGTGAACATCACGAAGAAGCTGTACAGGCCGGTCTTCTCGACCACCACGCCGTGCTCGGCCAGGAACTTGGTGACGATGGACGCCGGGATGCCGCTCTCGGCGAACTCGCCCTGCATGTTGAGCCCGGGCGTGATGATGGTCGACTTGATCGGGTCGAGCATGTTGAAGCCCGGGGCCAGGTCGCCGAAGCCGTGCCACTGCTCGTTGGCCTGCAGGACCCAGCCATCGGCGCGGCCGATGCCGTCTTCGGCCAGGCGCTCGGGGCCCCAGACCTTGAACCACCAGTCGTGGCCGAACTCGTCCTCGACCTTGCGCATGGCGCGGCGGAAGTCCAGTGCTTCCTTGATGCTTTCCTCGACCAGCGCGGTGCCGCCGGGCGGCTCCATCATCGCGGCGGCCACGTCGCAGCTGGCGATGATGGCGTACTGCGGGCTGGTGCTGGTGTGCATCAGGTAGGCCTCGTTGAAGAGGTGGCGGTCGAGCTTCTGCTCCTGCGCGTCCTGCACCAGCACCTGCGAGGCCTGGCTCAGGCCGGCCAGCAGCTTGTGGGTCGATTGGGTCGCGTAGACCATGGCCTGCTTCGGACGCGGCCGGCCCTTGCCCATCGCGTGGTAGGTGCCGTAGAACTTGTGGAAGGCCGCGTGCGGCAGCCAGGCCTCGTCGAAGTGCAGCGTGTCGATCCAGCCGTCGACCATGCCCTTGATGGTCTCGGTGTTGTAGAGCACGCCGTCGTAGGTGCTCTGGGTGAGCGTCATGATGCGCGGCTTGATCTGCGTCGTGTCCACGCCGGCCAGCAGCGGGTTGGCGGCGATCTTGCGTTCGATGACCTCGCGCGTGAACTCGCTCTGCGGGATCGGGCCGATGATCCCGTAGTGGTTGCGCGTGGGCGTCATGAACACGGGGATGGCGCCGGTCATGATGATCGAGTGCAGGATCGACTTGTGGCAGTTGCGGTCCACCACCACCACGTCGCCCGGCGCCACCGTGTGGTGCCAGACCATCTTGTTGGACGTGCTGGTGCCGTTGGTGACGAAGAAGCAGTGGTCGGCGTTGAAGATGCGCGCCGCGTTGCGCTCGCTCTGCGCCACCGGGCCGGTGTGGTCGAGCAGCTGGCCGAGTTCCTCGACCGCGTTGCAGACGTCCGCCCGCAGCATGTTCTCGCCGAAGAACTGGTGGAACATCTGGCCGACCGGGCTCTTCAGGAAGGCCACGCCGCCGGAGTGACCTGGGCAGTGCCAGCTGTAGGAGCCGTCCTGCGCATAGTCCATCAGCTGCTTGAAGAAGGGCGGCGCCAGGCCGTCGAGGTAGCTCTTGGCCTCGCGGATGATGTGGCGGGCCACGAACTCCGGCGTGTCCTCGAACATGTGGATGAAGCCGTGCAGCTCGCGCAGGATGTCGTTCGGGATGTGCTGGCTGGTGCGCGTCTCGCCGTAGATGTAGATCGGGATGTCGACGTTGCGGAAACGGATCTCCTCGATGAACTTGCGCAGGTTCAGCACCGCCGGGTCGAGCTCGGGACCGGGCGTGAACTCCTCGTCGTCGATCGACAGGATGAAGGCGCTGGCGCGGCTTTGCTGCTGCGCGAACTGGCTCAGGTCGCCATAGCTGGTGGCGCCCAGCACCTCGAAGCCTTCCTTCTCGATGGCCTGGGCCAGCGCCCGGATGCCCAGGCCCGAGGTGTTCTCGCTGCGGTAGTCCTCGTCGATGATGACGATGGGGAAGTGGAAGCGCTGCATGGCGGACTCCTGGAACACGGGCGGTCTTTTCGAGAGGGGGACGGAGGCTCCGACCGCCGGATCACGACCCAGGGCTGGGTCCCGGACGGCCAAAAACGAAGGCGCGAGTGTAGGGCCGTCCCCGCGGGTTTTCCTTGACGTTCCGGTGTCAGTCGTCGGAGGCCGGATCGAGTTCCGGGAACAGGATCTCGGTGTAGCCGAAGCGAGTGAAGTCGCGCACCCGCATCGGGTAGAGCGTGCCGATCAGGTGGTCGCACTCATGCTGGACCACGCGGGCGTGGAAGCCTTCGGCCTCGCGCTCGATGGGCTGGCCGCGTTCATCGAAGCCGGCATAGCGGATGCGGCGTGCCCGCGGCACGATGCCGCGCAGGCCGGGCACCGAGAGGCAGCCTTCCCAGCCCTCCTCCTCGGTCGCATCCAGCACCTCGATGCGCGGATTGACCAGCACCGTCTGGGGCACCGGCGGCGCATCGGGATAGCGCGCGTTGCGCTCGAAGCCGAAGATCACCAAGGCCAGATCGACACCGATCTGCGGCGCCGCGATGCCCGCGCCGTTGGCGGCGGCCATCGTGTCGCGCAGGTCGGCAACCAGCGCATGGAGTTCGGGCGTGTCGAAGGCCTCGACGGGGCGGGCGATGCGCAGCAGGCGCGCGTCACCCATCTTCAGGATCTGGCGGACGGACATGAACAGGACGGGACCGGAAGGTCAGGCGCCGCAGCGCCCGGAACGCCGGCCTCGGCCGGCTCACTCGCCCAGGCCGTCGTCGAAGTCGGCGCCGGGCTCCGACGGATCTTCGTCGATGTCGTGGTCCCAGGCCTCCAGCTCGCTGAGCTTGTGCGGGATCAGCGGCTTGTCCAGCGGACGGCAGACGTGGCGGGCGAGGCCTTGCAGGCGCTCCGAACGCTCCATCGCCTGCAGGACGACCTGCGGGTTCATCAGCATCGTGAAGGCATCGACGCGAAGGTTCTGGGCTTTCATGGTGACTCCTGACGGGTTCTGCGGCGGGCCCCGAATGCCGGAGCCGATGACTGAACTCTAGGAGTCGAGCCCCGCCTGCGTCAGTGGACCCAAAGCGAAAAACCGTGTCAGAAGAATTCCGACACGCTGTCGGCGCGTGTCGGCCAGGACGTTCAAGCGATAGTTGAAGTCGATAAAAACTCTTTCAATGACAAGGCATTGCGCTCATCACTGAAAGTCGTTTCTCATGCGACTTGAGGTGCGACGCCGTCTGGATGGAACAGCCGGTCGAAGTTCGCAGTCGTCCGGCGCGCGACTTCCTGCACGTCCACGCCCTGGACCCGTGCCAGCTCGGCGGCGACGTAGGGCACCAGCGCCGGCGTGTTGGTCTTGCCTCGGAACGGCACCGGCGCCAGGTAGGGGCTGTCGGTCTCGATCAGGCAGCGGTCCAGCGGGACAAAGGCCGCCACGTCGCGCAGGTCCTGCGCGGTCTTGAAAGTCATGATCCCGGAGAAGGAGATGTGGAAGCCCATGTCGAGCGCAGCCTCGGCGACCTCGCGGGTCTCGGTGAAGCAGTGGAAGACGCCACCGACCTGGTCGGCGCCCTCCTCGCGCAGGATGGCCAGCGTGTCGGCCGAGGCGCTGCGGGTGTGGATCACCAGCGGCCTGGTCAGCTCGCGGGCGGCCCGCACGTGCACGCGCAGGCGCTCGCGCTGCCAGTGCATGTCGGCATGGCTGCGTTCGCCGATGCGGTAGTAGTCCAGCCCCGTCTCGCCGACCGCCAGCACGCGCGGCCGGCGGCCCCAGGCGACCAGCGTGGCGACGTCGGGCTCGGCGATCTCCTCGCCCTCGTTGTCCGGGTGGACGCCAACGGTGGCCCAGAGGTTGTCGTGCGCCATCGCCAGCGCATGCACGGCCTCGAATTCCTCCATCGTGGTGCAGATGCACAGGGCACGCTCGACCTGGGCATCGGCCATGGCCTGGAGGATTTCGGGCAGGCGCTCTCGCAGGCCGGGGAAGTTCAGGTGGCAGTGCGAATCGACGAACATGGTGGCGGCTTCCGGAAATGAAAAGGCCGGCTCCGGGCCGGCATTCGGGGAACCGGGCTGCGGCGATGTCCTGCGTGCCGCCCCGGTGGTGCGGGTGGTCAGATGGTCTGGGTCGGCTTGGACGACTGGATCGCGGTGCCCAGCGTTTCCTCGATCCGCACCCGCAGCGCGCGGGTCTTCTCGTCGAGCGGGAAGCGCACGCCGACACCTTGCGTGCGGCCACCGGAGGCGTTGGCCGGCGTGATCCAGGCGACCTTGCCGGCGACCGGGTAGCGCTGCGGGTCTTCTGGCAGCGTCAACAGCAGGTAGACGTCCTCGCCGAGCTTGTATTCGCGCGTGGTCGGCACGAACAGGCCACCCTCGGAGAACAGCGGGATGTAGGCCGCATACAGCGCACCCTTCTCGCGGAACACCAGCTGGATCACGCTGGGCCGGTTGGCCGGATGCGCCGTGGCGAGGGCGGGACGCAGGGCGGGTTCGTTCATGGCCGTGAGTGTATCGGCCCACCCGCGCGCAGCGGTCGTGCAGAAGCCGCGTCGGACCTGGGTGCAGCGCCCATGTCGCGGGCTTGCGCCAGCAGCGCCTCGAGCGCCAGGCCGGCGTTGTAGGGGTGATCGGCATGGCGGGACTGCCGGCGCAGGTCGGCCGCCCAGGCGGTCAACCGGGCGACGTCGCCGGGCACCAGCCGGGCCCCGGCGAAGTAGCGTGGCGCAGCGCCGACGCTGACCAGCAGGCGGTCGTGGCAGAGCTTCTGCAGCGTCTCGATCAGCTGCGGCAGCGCCCAGCCACCGAAGGCGGCGACATCGCCCGCCGCGACCCGCTCGGGCAGCGCGAGCCAGGCGGCGGCATCGAGCCCGGCCTGGTGCATGGCCAGCGCGACCAGTGGCTGTTCGCCGCTCGCGGCCAGCAGCACCTCGGGCCGATCCACGCCCTGCCCGGCCAGCCAGGCGATGGCCGGCGCGGCTTCTGGACGCGGCAGCACGATGGCCTGGCATCGGCTGCGGATCGTCGGCAGCAGGCTTTGCGGCGACGACGTCGACAGCACGAAGCGCAGCGCACCGGGCGGCTCTTCCAGCGTCTTGAGCAAGGCGTTCGCCGAGATGGTGTTGAGCGCCTCGGCCGGGTGCAGCAGCATCACCTTGGTCGACGCACGGCCAGCGGTCAGTTCGGAGAAGCCGATCGCCGTGCGGATCTGGTCGACCTTGATTTCCTGGCTGGGCTTGGCCTTTTTGCTCTTGCCCTCGCCGTCGCCCTCGCCCGGCTCGTCGGCATCAAGGCCGACCTCGCCGCGCAGCGCCTCGGGCACGATCAGGCGCAGGTCCGGGTGGCTGCGCTCGTCGACCAGGTGGCAACTGCCGCAGTGGCCGCAGGCCAGGCGCTGGGGCCGGTCGGCCAGTGGCGTCTCGCACAGCCAGGACTTCGCCAGGGCGAGCGCGAAAGCCATCTGGCCGACGCCGCTCGGGCCGCTGACCAGCAGGGCATGGGATCGCTGGCTGGCCAGCGTGCGGGTCAGCGTGTCGGCCAGCCAGGGCAGCCTGGCGGCGTCCAGGCCGAGGCGGCCTTCGGCGCCATCGCCACCGGGCTTGTCCGGCTTCGAGGCCACGCGCGTCACCATCCCAGCGACGCCAGCACCGCCTGCCAGCCCTGAGCCACCTGCTCGGGCGTGCCACTGGCATCGAGCCGGCGCACGCGCTGCGGGTCGGCCGCCGCGCGGCGCGCGTAGCCGGCGCGCACGGCGTCGAAGAAGGCCAGCTGCTCGCGCTCGAACCGGTCCGGCGCACGGGCCGCGCCACGACGCTGGGCAGCCAGTTCGGACGGCAGGTCAAACCACAGCGTCAGGTCCGGCTGCAGGCCCTGCTGGACCCACTGTTCCAGCTGCGCCAGCACCGCCAGGTCGAAGCCCCGGCCGCCGCCCTGGTAGGCGAAGGTCGCGTCGGTGTAGCGATCGCACAGCACGACGGCCCCGCGCGCCAGGGCCGGCCGGATGACCTGCTCGGTGTGGTCGCGGCGGGCCGCGAAGACCAGCAGCGCCTCGGTCAGCGGGTCCATCGCCTGTTCGAGCACCAGGCCCCGCAGCGTCTCGGCCAGCGCCGTGCCGCCGGGTTCGCGGGTGCGCACGACCACCAGCCCGCGGGCCGTCCAGCGCTGCGCGATCGCATCGACGTGGCTGGACTTGCCGGCCCCGTCGATGCCTTCGATGGTGATGAAGCGGCCGGCCGGAGCGGGCTGCGCGGGGCGCGTGTCGGTCAAGGGATGGGGGGCGGCAAGTCAGGAAGGAATGGCGACGTCAAGGCTGGCGGGCTCAGGGCCTGACGCCGCGCCGCTGGTAGCGGTCGACGGCGCGATTATGGTCGGCGAGGTTGCTGCTGAACTCGCTGCTGCCGTCGCCCCGGGCGACGAAGTAGAGCGCGTTCGTGGTCGCCGGCCGGGTCGCGGCGATGAGGGCATCGCGGCCCGGCATCGCGATCGGCGTGGGCGGCAGGCCGCCTCGGGTGTAGGTGTTGAACGGCGTGTCGGCTTCCAGGTCGCGGCGGCGCAGGTTGCCGTCAAAGCGCTCGCCCAGGCCGTAGATCACGCTCGGGTCGGTCTGCAGCGGCATGCCGATGCGCAGCCGGTTGATGAAGACGCCGGCGATCTGCGGCCGGTCCGAGGCGCGGCCGGTCTCCTTCTCGACGATCGAGGCCAGCGTCAGCGCCTCGTCGGGCGATTTCAGCGGCAGCCCGTCGACGCGGCCCAGCCAGGCGTTGTCGAGGTGCCGCTGCATCGCGTGCAGTGCGCGGCGCAGCACCGCCAGGTCGCTGCTGCCCTTGGAGTAGGCGTAGGTGTCCGGGTAGAAGCGGCCCTCGGGTGCCAGGCCCGGTGCGCCGATGCTGGCCATCAGCGCGGCATCGTCCAGCGCGGCAGCCTCCTGCTTCAGGTCCGGGTGACGGGCCAGTTCGGCGCGCCACTGGCGGAAGGTCCAGCCCTCGATCAGGCGGACGCGCGCCAGCGTCACGTCGCCGTCGACCAGCTTGCGCAGCATGTCGACCGGCCGGGTGCCCGCGCCGAACTCGTAGCTGCCGGCCTTGATCGCGCGCGACTGGCCCGACCAGCGGATGTACTCGAACAGCCAGCGTGGCTCGCTCTGCACGCCCGCATCGACCAGGCGCCGGGCGATGTCGCGCGGGCTGTCGCCGGGCTCGACGGTCAGCTCGACCGGCTCCTGCGCCAGCGCGAGCGGCCGGTACAGCCACAGGCCCGCCGCCGCGCCCATCGCAGCCACCAGCAGCACGGTCAACAGCAGCAGCCCAAGCCAGCGCCGACCGCGCGGCGCAGCCGGCCGGGAACGGCGCGGTGCAGGCGGTTGGGTGCGCCCGGACGAACCGCCCGGACGCGGCGGATGCCGCCGGCTCATGCCGACCGCTCCGCGCGTCCCGCACCGCCGGGATCGCAACCTTGACGCAGGTCAGCGGCCTGCGGGCGGCGGACTTCAAGCCCCGCTGCGGCGCGGGTACAAGGGCGGTGTCGGGACGGTCTCCACATGGTGGCTGATGATAATGAGCGCCCTTCCCGAGAGCCTGCCGCGCCAGCCGCGCGGCCACCCGCGATGACCGATGTCCAGAATGCCGTGATCAGCGCCGACACCCGCACCGACCCCCATGCCGGAGCCGAACCCGGCGGCGCCTGCCGGCTGCCCTTCTGGGGCGTGATGCAGGCCAGCGGTGCCGATGCCGCGAGCTTCCTGCATGGCCAGCTGAGCAACGACGTCAACCGGCTCGACGGCCGCCAGGCCCGCCTGGCCGGCTACTGCAACGCACAGGGCCGCATGCTGGCCAGCCTGCTGGTGACGCGACGTGACGCCGACACGATCTGGCTGCTCTGTGCGGCCGACCTGCTGCCCGCCACGCTCAAGCGCCTGTCGATGTTCGTGCTGCGCGCCAAGTGCAAGCTGAGCGACGCCAGCGCGGGCCTGACCGTTCTGGGACTGGCCGGTGAACCCGCCCTCACCCACCTTGGCCTCGCCATGGGACGCGCGCCCGATGCGCCCGCCTGGAGCTGCCACGAACTGGGCGATGCCCGCGTGATCCGGCTGCCCGACGCGCCGGCCCGCCCCGGCATCAGCCCGGTCGCGACGCTGCCGCGCTGGCTCTGGATCGGCCCGGCCGAGGCGGCCGTGGCGCTCGAAGCCGCCTTGCCCGCGCTGTCGCCCACGACCTGGGACCGGCTCGACGTGGCCGCCGGCGTCGCGCCGGTGCAGGCCGCCACCAGCGGCCTGTTCGTGCCGCAGATGCTGAACTACGAACTCGTCGGCGGCGTCGATTTCAAGAAGGGCTGCTACCCCGGCCAGGAAATCGTCGCGCGCAGCCAGTACCTGGGCAAGCTCAAGCGCCGCGCCTTCCTGCTGGCCGGCGACACCGTGGCGCGGCCTGGCCAGGAGGTCTACTGGAGCGAGGACGCCCAGCAGCCCGCCGGCCAGATCGCCGTGGCGGCCGACGCGGCGCCGGGCACCGCGCCGGCCCTGGCGCTGGCCGAGCTGAAGATCGGCGCGGTCGGCAGCGGCACGCTGCACCTGGGCTCGGCCCAGGGGCCGGTGCTGACGGTGCTGCCGCTGCCCTATGCGGTGCCCAAGCCCGGCGACGATGCCGGCGCGGCGGCCTGATCGGGCCCTGATCGACATGTGCGTGCCTGGCCTGGAGCTGTACGTCTACTACGGCGTCGACCGGCACCGGATCGCCGACGCCCGCCGCGCGATCGTCGCGGCCCAGGCGGACTTGCGGCGCGACTGGCCGGGGCTCGAAACCCGGCTGTTGAGCCGCAGCGACGAGAGCGCAGCCCGGACCGGCGGCGGCGGCGGCGGCGACGGCGGCGGCAAGCCCGTGACCTGGATGGAGACCTACCGCCACCCGGCCGGGCTCGATGCCGCTTTGCTGGACGCGCTGCGCATGCGACTGGCCGACCTGCCGCCCGGCCGCCATGCCGATCGCCACGAGGAACGCTTCGTGGCCTTTGACGCCGAAGGCTGACGCCGATGTGCCTGGTGGCCTGGTCGATCGAGCAGCACGCGCGTTTCCCGCTGGTGCTGGCCTCCAACCGCGACGAGTTCCACGAGCGTCCGACTGCCGGCCTGGCCTGGTGGCCGGCGCAGGCCGATGGCCGACAGATCCTGGCCGGCCGCGACCTGCAGGCCGGCGGCACCTGGCTGGGACTGGGCAGCCGCGGTCGGCTCGCCTGGCTGACCAACATCCGCGCGCCGGACCCGCAGCGGCCGGACGCGCCCACGCGGGGCATGATCGTGCCCGAGTGGCTCGACAGCCCGCTCGCGCCCGAGGAGCTGTGGGTCCGCACCGCGATGGCCGGCCACAACGGCTTCAACCTCGTCGCGCTGGATCTGGTGCGGGGTCGCGGCCACTGGATGGCCAGCGACATGACCAGCCCGCAGCGGCTGGAAGCGGGCCTCTATGGCCTGTCCAACGGCCACCTCGACGAGCCCTGGCCGAAGGTGGTGGCGCTGCGCGAGGCGGTCGATGCGGCCATCGCCGCCAGCGTTGCGCAGGGGACCCCGCGCGAGCATCTGGCCGAGCGCCTGCTCGCGGCCCTGCAGCGGCGCGAGCGCGCACCGGACGAGCACCTGCCCGCCACCGGCGTGCCGCTGGAGATCGAGCGCGGCCTGTCCTCGGTCTTCATCGACATGCCCGAGCGGCTCTACGGCACGCGCAGCTCGACGGTGCTGGTGGTCGAGCGCGTGAACGACGGCCACCGGTCGCGCTTCGAGACCACGCTGATCGAGCGCAGCATCGGCCGCGCCGGATATCCGCCGGTGCGACGGCGCGTCGTGCTGTCCGACTGGCCACCCATGCCGGCCAGCCATCCCTTGCTGGAGCCGCTCGGCAAGGACCGTCCGCCAGCCGGCCCGGGGTCGGTGCCGGGCGATCGCCACGTCGTGGAACTTCAGGCCGAGACCGGCACGGCTGCGGCCCCCGTCACAACGCCTTGACCATCTCCAGGTGCTGGATGCCGGCCTCGACGAAGGGCTCGCCCTGGGGCTCGAAGCCGGCGCGGCGGTAGAAGCCGATGGCGGTGTCCTGCGCATGCAGCAGGGCCTGCCGACGACCGGCCGCCCGGGCCGAATCGAGCAGCGCGTCCAGCACCTGCCGCCCGACCTGGCTGCCCCGCATCGACGCCCGCACCGCCATGCGGCCGATGCGGGCGACCTGTTCGCCCTGCGGCACCCAGCGGCCGGTGGCCAATGCGAGGCCGAGCCGGTTGCGGGCCAGCGCATGGACGGCACGGCTGGCGTCGGCCTCGTCCTGTTCCAGCTCGGCGGGGATGCGCTGCTCCTCGACGAAGACCTCGCGCCGGATCGCCTGGGCCTCGGCGCCGAGCATGGCCCAGTCGCCGACCTGCACCTGCAACATGGGCTCGCCGGCCTCGTAGCCCAGGAAGACCTCGCGCAGCGCCTCGGGCACCGGCAGCGGCCGGTGGCTGGCCGGGTCGGCATGCACATAGACCAGCTCGCCGTCGACCAGGCGCTGCGGCCCGCGGAAGACGGCACAGCCCAGCACCATCGAGGTCCGGCCGATGCGCTGGCAGCGCACCCCGATCTCGAGCAGGTCGTCGTAGCGGGCGCTGGCGTGGTATTCGAGCTCGGCCTTGCGCACGAACAGGTCGCCGCCCAGTTGCGCCAGGGTCACGTGATAGGGCAAGGCCAGCGCCCGCCAGTGCTCGGCCACCGCCGTGTCGAAGTACATCAGGTAGTGGCCGTTGAAGACGATCTGCTGCAGGTCGACCTCGGCCCAGCGCACCCTCAGGCGGTGCAGCTGGCGGAAGTCCTGGCGTTCGAGGCGGGTCGTGGCGGGCAGGTTCATGCGATGAGCCAGTTGGAAGGTGGGGCGATGGCGGCGACAGGTCAGGCCGGCAGCGGCAGGCCGAAGGCCTCGCGCAGCGCCTGCGCGATCGAGGCCTGGGCCTCCAGCGCCTCCGGAATCGCGCGGCCCATCTTGATGAAGTCGTGCGTCACGCCGCGCCAGAGTTCGAGCTGCACCGGCACGCCGGCCATGCGCAAGCGGTCGGCATAGGCCACGCCCTCGTCGACCAGCGGATCGCATTCGGCCAGGCCGATCCAGGCCGGCGCCACCGCGTCGTGGTCGCTCGCCAGCAGCGGCGCGAAACGCCAGTCGGTGCGCTGGGCATGGTCGATGTAGTGGTCGAAGAACCAGGCGATGCTGGCGCGTTCGAGCAGGAAGCCCTGGGCGTACAGCGCATGCGATTCGGTGTCGGCATGGGCGCCGGTGCCGGGCGTGATCAGCACCTGCAAGGCGAGCCGGAGGCCGTGGTCGCGCGCCATCAGGGCCATCACCGCAGCCAGCGTGCCGCCGGCGCTGTCACCGCCAACCGCGATTCGGGAGCCGTCCAGGCCCAGCGCGCCGGCCTGCGCCGCCAGCCAGCTCAGGCCGGCCCAGGCATCGTCGACGGCGATCGGGAAGCGGTGCTCGGGCGCCAGCCGGTAGTCCAGCGACAGCACGGCCGCGCCGCTGCGCAGCGAGAGCTGGCGGCACAGGCTGTCGTGCGTGTCCAGCCCGCCGATGGTGAAGCCGCCGCCATGCAGGTAGAGCAGCACCGGCAGCGGCTCGCCCTCGCCGGCCGCGCGCGGCGCGTACAGCCGGGCCGGCCGGACGACGCCCGGTGCGAGGGTGAGTTGCAGGGTCTCGACCCGGGCCAGCGGCGCGCGCGGCGGGTCCAGCATCTCGGCGCCCAGGTGGTACAGCTCGCGGGCCTTGTCCGGCGGCAGGTGGTGCAGCGGTGGCCGGCCGGCCTTGCGGATGCGCTGCAGCAGCGTCTGCATGGCGGGGGTCAGCGTGGCGGGCTTGCGGTGGGACATGGACATGGACAGGGATCTCGAGATGGGCATCGGGTCATGGCGGGTTCAGGCCGGCACGCCGAGCGGGCGCACCGCATCGACCGGTGCGCCGCGCGCGAGCCAGCCATCGAACTCGTCGGCCAGTTGGCGGCTGCGCTGCACGGCCACGCGCCAGTCGCGCTGGCGTTGATCGACCGGCAAGTGCTTGAAGTCGTTGCGATCGGGCAGCTTGGCGTTCGGCAACGTGGCGATCCAGTCGCGGCGCGGGCACAGCAGCAGCACGTTGTCGAGCGCGGGCGTCGGCCGGTGGCGCGCCCGCAGCGCCTTGTCCAGCCAGCCGGGCACGAGCGTGGACTGGACGTGCGGCACCAGCACGATGGGCTGCGGCGCATCCACGTCGGCTGGCGCGCCCTGCCAACGCGCCCACGGCCAGTGCAGGTGGTAGTCGGTGATGCCGCCGTCCCAGTAGGCGCCGCGCGGCGCCCCTGGCAGATCGTGCACCGCGTCGAGCCAGAACGGGATCGCGCCCGAGGCCCGCACGCTGTCGAGCAGGTTGTGCGCGTCGAGCGCGACGCGGCGGGTCGGCAGGTCGTCCAGCGGCACCGGCAGAGACTCGCGCGGGTCGCTGAACAGCACCCGCTCGAGCCACAGGCCGAGACCGCGCCGGTGCGCCAGGTTGCTCAGGAAGGCCGCGCCATAGCCCAGCCCGGTCCAGAAACGGCGCTCGCGCCGCAGCACGTGGCGCCCCCGGCTGGTGACGACATGCAGGCGACGGCGCGGGTGGCTCAGCAGCTGAGCCTCATGGCCGCCGAGCTGGTCGCGCAGCAGGCCGCCATAGCTGGCGCTGACATGGCCCGGCCGCAGCCGCTGGCCGGGCGGCGGGTCGTAGCGGCAGGCGATGTAGCGTTCGGCCATCTCGGCCATGGCCGCGTCCGAACCCGCATCGGGCAGACAGGCCGCCGCCATGCGCCAGGCGCCGATGCTGGCACCGCTCAGGTGCAGCGTCGGCCCAGGTCCGGTCAGCCAGTGGCCAAACAGGTGTCGGTCCAGTCCATTGAGGATCAGTCCCTTGGGACCGCCCGCTGCCGCAGCGATCGCCCGCACGTGCGCCGGCTGCAGGCCATGACGACGCAGGTGATCGAGCGCGCGCGGGCCGGCGTGGAGGCTGAGGGCCTGCATCGTTTGCTCGCGCTTTCAGGCACCGGCCGGCGTGACCGGCTGCGCCTGCATGTCCCAGCACAGGTCAACCGCGAAGCCGTGTTTGACCTCGGGCAGGCGCAGCTCGCCTCGGTGGGCCCGCGCCACCAGCTGCGCCATCTGCAGCCCCAGGCCGGTGCCTTCGGCCTGGCCCTGGGACGGGTTGGACGTCCGATCGTCGACCGGACGCGCGGCGGTGCCGGCATCGACCGTGCGCGCCAGCGCCTGCCGCAGCCGCTCGCGCTGTTCATGGCCGATGCCGGGGCCGTCATCGGCGATGCGCAGGCAGTCCGGCGCGATCGCCTGGACCCGCACCTGGCCACCGCCGTGGCGCAAGGCGTTGTCCAGCAGGTTCAGCATCGCGGCGGCGAGCAGGTCGGCGTCCGCACGCAGCTGCAGGCCGGGCTCGATGCGCACGTCCAGACCTTCGATCGGCCAGCGCGCCAGCAGGGCGGCCAGGTCCTGCGTCTGCCAGCGCAGCTCGGCGCCGTCGACGCCATCGGCGCGGAACAGCAGCAGCAGTGCCGCCACCACGCGCTGCAGCCGGCTGCCGGCCTCGCGCACGCGGTTCAGGCGTGGCCGCAGCGACTCGGGTGCCTCGCGCAGGGCCAGCGCGAGCTGCACGTCCATACCGGCCAGCGGCGTGCGCAGCGCGTGTGCGGCATGGGCCGAGAAGACCCGCTCCTGGGCCATGCGACGGGCCAGCCGGTGACCCATCGCGTCGATCGCCTGGTGGACCGGCAGCAGCTCGGCCCGCTCGGCCGGGCCCAGGCCGGCATCGAGCCGGATCGGATCGTGTTCGGCAAGCCGGCTGCCCAGTCGCTGCAGCGGTGCCAGTTCGTGGCGCAGGCGGGTCCGGAAGGTGAACCAGGCGAGCAGGCCGACGCACAAGGTCGCCAGGGCGCCGCCCAGCACGACGTCGAGCAGCTCGCTGCGGCGTTCGATCCGCGACTGCGCCACGTAGAGCATGTAGCCCGAGCCCGGCAGCACGGCGCCGAGCACGCGCCAGCCGGGCGGGTCGGCAAAGCCGCTGACGGAGCGGGCATGCAGGGCCTGCGCCGGTGCGCCCGGCGAGCGCAGCCGCACGCGCCCGTCCGGATCGACCAGCTGCCAGGCGTAGCGCCGGTCAACCCGGTCGAGCACGTTCGAGCCGATCACGTCGGCGTCGAGCGACTGCACCGGCAGGCTGCCGAGCATCGCCGTCATCACGTCGGACGAGGCCACCATCGCCTCGTCGAGCATCTGGTCGACCTCGCGGTGCACCACCAGCTGCATCGCCAGCGAGACCAGCACCAGCCAGACCACCGCCCAGCCCGTCAGGAAGCGAGCGATGCGGTTGGCGATCGACGGGATGCCCGCCCGGCGGACCTCGGCGGCGTGGGCATCGGGCCGGCCGGCATCCACGCTGGTTGGCACCCTCAAGGCGCTTCCATCCGGTAGCCCATGCCGCGCACGGTGTCGATCAGGTGGCGACCGAGCTTGCGGCGCAGGTTGGAGATGTGGACCTCCACCACGTTGCTGGCGACGTCCGAGTCCATGCCCAGCACGAGGCGGTCCAGGTCGGACTTGGCGACGATGCGTCCGGCCCTCAGTGCCAGCGCCTCCAGCACGGTCCATTCGCGGGCGGTCAGCTCGGCCCGCTCACCAGCCCGCCAGACCGCCCGTGCATGCAGGTCCAGTTCGACCTCGCCGAAGGTCAGGCGCGATTGCGGCGCCGCCGCGCTGCGCCTGGCCACCACCCGCAGCCGGGCGGCGAGTTCCTCCGGGGCGAAGGGCTTGACCAGGTAGTCGTCGGCGCCCTGGTCTAGTCCATGGATGCGGTCGTCGAGGCTGTCGCGTGCGGTCAGGACCAGGGCGGGCGTGTGGTCGCCATGCGAGCGCAGCGCCCGCAGCCAGGCCAGGCCCGAACCGTCGGGCAGCTGCCAGTCGATCAGCAGGCCGTCGTAGGGCTCGCCGCGGGTGCCTTCGGCCTGCGACAGGCGGGTGCACCAGTCGACCACATGGCCTTCGCTGCGCAGGAAGTCGCGCAAGCCCTCACCCAGGATCAGGTCATCTTCGATCAGCAGCAGTCTCATCATCGTGTCGCTTGGGTAGCCGCTGGCACGGGACGCTCGTCGAGGTCCGACACAGGGCATTTCAGGGGAGCAGAACGGTAACACCGCCGATCGCGACGCAAATCCGGGCGATGCACGGCCGACACGTGGGCAAGCCCGTAAACCCCCGATGCTCCAACTCCCTCATGCCGCGCTAACAGAGATCGGGTCCAATTCAGACCCTCTTCAGATGCACCCCCTGCAACCGCGCCCGATGCTGACCGACCTCCTGCGACGCCCCCTGAGCCTGCTGGCCAAACTCCTGCCCCAGACCTTGCGTCGCCGAACCTTCGGAGGCCTGTCCGAGCCCGATCCCGATGGTGGCCTGCAGATCCGGCTGACCGTCGAGCAGCTGGTGCTGGTGGCCAGCCTGTTCTTCGCGCTGAGCGCCAACCGGCTCTTCCTCGGCGCGGCGCTGCAAGGCCGTGAGGCGTCCAGCGCGTCGACCTGGGGCTTTGCGGTGGCGATCCTCGTCGCGCTGGTCGCCGTCCATGCGCTGCTGGTCGGCCTGGTCGCCAACCGCTGGACCGTCAAGCCGCTGCTGGCCGTGCTGATCGTGGGCACGGCCTTCGCCAGCCATTTCATGCAGACCTTCCACGTCTACCTCGACCCGTCGATGCTGCGCAACGTGATGCGCACCGACGTCGGCGAGGCCCGCGAGCTGCTGTCGCTGGCGATGCTGGTGCACCTGCTGATCCATGCCGTGCTGCCCCTGCTGGTGCTGTCGCGGGTGCGCATCGTCACGCGCCCGAGCTGGCTGCGTTCGACGCTGGTCCGCCTGGGCATGCTGCTGCTGACGCTGGGCGTGCTGGTTGGCGCCATCCTCGCCATCTTCCAGCCCTTCTCCTCGCTGATGCGCAACCAGAAGGAAATGCGCTTCCTGATCACCCCGGCCAACTACCTGTGGTCGATCGGCAGCGTGGTGGCGCAGGACCTGCGCGGCGCCCGCAAGCCGCGCGCGGTGATCGGCGAGGACGCGAAGCCAGGACCCGGCTGGGCCAGCCAGACCCGTCCGCGCCTGCTGGTGCTGGTGGTCGGCGAGACCGCCCGCGCGGCCAACTGGGGCCTCAACGGCTATGCCCGCCAGACGACGCCCGAGCTGGCGAAGCTGCCGGTCATCAACTTCCCGGACGTCACCAGCTGCGGCACCAACACCGAGGTCTCGCTACCCTGCATGTTCGCGCCGGTCGGTCGGCGCGACTACGACGAGGACCGCATCCGCGGCAGCCAGTCGCTGCTGCACGTGCTGTCGCGGGCCGGCGTGGGCGTGCTGTGGCGCGACAACCAGTCCGGCTGCAAGGGCGTCTGCGAAGGACTGCCCAGCGAGGAGGTCGCTGCCCGTCCGGTGGCCGGCCTGTGCGAGGGCGGACGCTGCTTCGACGAGGCCCTGCTCGACGGGTTCGATGCCCGCCTCGACCGCATCGCGGCCGGCGCCGGTCGCGAGCTGCTGGTGTTGCACCAGCTCGGCAACCACGGTCCGTCCTACTTCCGCCGCTACCCGCCGGCCTTCGACCGCTTCCAGCCGGCCTGCCAGAGCGACGACCTGCAGAAGTGCAGCCCCCAGGAGATCGTCAACGCCTACGACAACGCCCTGCTCTACACCGATCACGTCGTCGCCACGCTGATCGGCAAGCTGCAGGCACGCGCCGACCGGATCGATGCGGCGGTGCTCTACGTGTCCGACCACGGCGAATCGCTGGGCGAGAACAACCTCTTCCTGCACGGCCTGCCCTACTCGATCGCGCCGGACCTGCAGAAGAAGGTGCCGATGGTGATGTGGCTCTCCGACGGTCTCCAGCGCTCGACCGGGCTGGACCTGGCCTGCGCCAAGGCGGTGGCCGCCAGGCCGGTCCGCCACGATCACCTGTTCCACACCGTGCTGGGCCTGTTCGACGTGCAGACGACGCTGCATGAACGCGAATGGGACCTGCTGGCCGCCTGCATGCCGCCGGCGGGCAAGCCATGACGACAGCCACCCTGCCTCGCGACGTCGCGCGCCGCGACCTGGTCAGCACCGCCGTCGCGGCCCTGCTGCTGCTGGCCTGGGACCTGTCCGGTCTGGACCTGCGCGTGGCCAGCTTCTTTGGCGATGCCAGCGGCTTCCCCCTGCGCGACGCCTGGTGGACCCGCGGCCTGCTGCACGAAGGCGGTCGGTCCCTGGCCATGCTCGTGCTGCTGCTGATGGTGGTCGACGCGGTCCGGCCGACGCTGCACCGCCCGCCCGCCGGCCCGACCCGCGCACGACGCTGGCGCTGGATCGGCGCAACCCTGGCCTGCCTGGTGATCGTGCCGGGCATCAAGCGGATCAGCCCGACCAGCTGCCCCTGGGACCTGAGCGTCTTCGGTGGCGTGGCCCAGCACATCTCGCACTGGCGGTTCGGCCTGGCCGATGGCGGCGGCGGGCACTGCTTCCCGTCCGGCCATGCGGTGGCGGCCTTCGCCTTCCTGAGCCTGCATTTCCTGTGGCGCGAACACCAGCCGGCGCTGGCACGGCGGCTGCTGCTGGCGGTGCTGGTGGCCGGTACGCTGTTCGGCTTCGGCCAGCTGGCGCGCGGCGCCCACTTCCCGAGCCACACGCTGTGGTCGGCCTGGCTGTGCTGGACCACCTGCGTGATCTGGGCGGCCGTGCTGCGGTGGCTTGACGGCCGGCGGCCTTGATCGCCGGATGAACCGGCTCGCCCACACGGCGAGCCGTCCGCCGTCTCAGCGCGACGCGGCCAGCATCGCCCGGTAGTCGGCCTCGCTCGCCAGCCGCGGGTTGGTGGCATGGCAGTGGTCCTTCATCGCGCCGGCGATGACCCGCTCGTCCAGCTCCGGCCCGACCCCCAGATCGGACAGCCCCGACGGCAGGCCCAGGCGGCGGTTCATCGCCACGATCGCGTCGGCCGGGTGCTCGCCGCCGGCCAGGCCCATGGCCTGAGCCAGCCGGGCGATGCGGCCGTCGCGCCGCACGCTGTCGGCGTCGGCGTTGAAGCGGATCACCGCCGGCAGGAAGACCGCGTTCAAGGTGCCGTGGTGCAGCCGCGGGTCGACCCCGCCCAGGCTGTGGCTGAGCGAATGCACGCAGCCCAGGCCCTTCTGGAAGGCCATCGCGCCGTGCATGGACGCGCACATCATGTCCAGCCGCGCGTCGCGGTCGCTGCCGTCGCGGGTGGCGCGTTCGATCGCGGCCCAGCCGCGTCGCAGGCCCTCGATCGCGATGCCGTCGGCCGGCGGGTTGAAGGCGGCCGACAGGAAGGTCTCGATGCAGTGCGCGATCGCGTCCATGCCGGTCGCGGCAGTCAGGCGCGGCGGCAGGCCCAATGTCAGCAACGGGTCGCAGATGGCGGCCTTGGGCAGCAGGTGCCAGCTGTGGAAGCCGAGCTTGCGGCCGTCGTCCACGATCAGGATGGCGCCGCGCGCCACCTCGCTGCCGGTGCCGGCCGTCGTCGGCACGGCGATCAGCGGCAGCACCCGATCGCCGATGCGCGGCGAACCGCCCTCGATGGTCGCGTAGTGGCGCAGCGGACCGTCGTGGGTCGCGGCGATCGCCACGCCCTTGGCCAGGTCGATGGCCGAACCGCCGCCGACCGCGATCAGGCCATCGGCCCGGTGCGCGCGCAAGGCCTCGACCGCCTCGCGCACGGCGGCTTCGGTCGGGTTGGACGGCGTGCCGTCGTAGACCGGCGTGGCTGCACCCTCGGGCAGCGTGGCCAGCACGGCGTCGAGCACGCCAGCTGCGCGCACGCCCCGGTCGGTCACGACCAGCGGGCGAGACATGCCCACGCGGGCGGCGTGGGCCGGCAACGTGGCCACGGCCTCATGGCCCAGCTCGATCTGGGTCAGGTAGAAGATCGCGCTCATCGGGTGCATCGCCTCCATCGGTGGATGGCGACGATGCTAGCGAGCGCGACCGCCCAGCTCGATCAGCGCTTGCCCTGCAGCTTGGCGAAGGCCGCCGCCATCGCGTTGCCGGCCGCCGGTTGGGCGGCGCCACCACCGCGCGAAGGCTGCCCGTACCGCTCGCCTCGGGCGGCCGGCTTGAAGGCGTTGTCGGCCTGCCGGGCGCCCTTGGACGGCGCGGGCGCATCGAGCTTCATCGTCAGCGCGATGCGCTTGCGGGCCAGGTCGACCTCGATGACGCGGACCTTCACGATGTCGCCGGTCTTGACGATCTCGCGGGCATCGTTGACGAACTTGTGGCTCAGCTGGCTGACGTGGACCAGGCCGTCCTGGTGCACGCCCAGGTCGACGAAGGCGCCGAACTGGGCCACGTTGCTGACGGTGCCTTCGAGCACCATGCCCTCGGTGAGGTCCTTGATGTCCTCGACGCCCTCGTTGAAGCGCGCCACCTTGAAGTCCGGGCGCGGATCACGGCCCGGCTTCTCCAGCTCGGCCAGGATGTCCTTGACCGTGATGGCGCCGAAGCGCTCGTCGGCAAAGGCCTCTGGCTTGAGCTTGCGGATCACGTCGGTGTTGCCGATCAGGTCCTGCACCGGCCGGCCGACCGAGGCGACGATCTTCTCGACCACTGGGTAGGTCTCCGGGTGCACGCCCGACAGGTCCAGCGGGTTGTCGCCGCCACGGATGCGCAGGAAGCCGGCCGCCTGCTCGAAGGTCTTCGGGCCGAGGCCGGCGACGTCCAGCAGCTGGCGGCGGTTGCGGAAGGCGCCGTTCGCGTCGCGCCAGCGCACCACGCTGGCGGCCACCGCCGCGCTCAGGCCGGACACGCGCGACAGCAGCGGGGCGGACGCGGTGTTCAGGTCGACGCCGACCGAGTTCACGCAGTCCTCGACCACCGCGACCAGCGTGCGCGCCAGCTCGCCCTGGTTGACGTCGTGCTGGTACTGGCCCACGCCGATGCTCTTCGGGTCGATCTTGACCAGCTCGGCCAGCGGATCCTGCAGCCGGCGGGCGATCGAAACCGCGCCGCGCAGGCTGACGTCCAGCTCGGGCAGTTCCTTGCTCGCGAACTCGCTGGCCGAGTAGACCGAGGCGCCGGCCTCGCTGACCACGACCTTGTCGATCAGCGCGTCCGGCGCGATCGCCTTGAGCTGCTTGATCAGGTCGCCGGCCAGCCTGTCGGTCTCGCGGCTGGCGGTGCCGTTGCCGATGGCGATCAGGTTGACGCCGTGGGTGGCGCACAACCGCGCCAGCACGTGCAGCGAGCCGTCCCAGTCACGGCGCGGCTCGTGCGGGTAGACCGTGGCGGTGTCCAGCACCTTGCCGGTGTCGCTGACCACCGCGACCTTCACGCCGGTGCGGATGCCTGGGTCCAGCCCCATCACCACGCGCTTGCCGGCCGGTGCGGCCAGCAGCAGGTCGCGCAGGTTCTCGCCGAAAACCTTGATCGCGACCGTCTCGGCGTCCTCGCGCAGGCGAGTGAACAGGTCGCGCTCCAGGCTCAGCGAGAGCTTGACCTTCCAGGTCCAGGCGATGGTCTTGCGGATCAGGTCGTCGGCCGGCCGCTTGGCGTGGCTCCAGCCCAGGTGGATGGCGATCTTGCCCTCGGCCAGGCTGGGCGTGCCGGGCACGGCCTCCTCGTCCAGCGCCAGGCGGGCGTCGAGGATCTCCAGCGTGCGGCCGCGGAAGACCGCCAGCGCGCGGTGCGACGGCACCTTGTGGATGGGCTCGTCGTAGTCGAAGTAGTCGCGGAACTTGGCATGGTCGGGGTTGTTCTCGTCCTTGCCGTCGGCCAGCTTCGACTTGAACAGGCCCTCCTCCCACAGCCACTCGCGCAGCTGCCGAACCAGCACCGCATCCTCGGCCCAGCGTTCGCTGAGGATGTCGCGCACGCCGTCGAGCACCGCCAGCGCGTCGGCGAAGCCGGCGGTGGTCAGTGCCTCCTGGCCGCCCTCGTAGGCCGCGATGAAGGCCTGCGCCTCGGTGCGCGGGTCCAGCGTCGGGTCGGCGAACAGCCGGTCGGCCAGCGGCTCGATGCCGGCCTCGCGGGCGATCATTCCCTTGGTGCGGCGCTTCTGCTTGTAGGGCAGGTAGAGGTCTTCCAGCTCCTGCTTGGTCGGCGCGGCCAGCACGGCGGCACGCAGCTCGGGCGTCAACTTGCCCTGCTCCTCGATGCTCTTGAGGATGGCCGCGCGACGCGCCTCCAGCTCTCGCAGGTAGGCCAGGCGGGCTTCCAGGTCGCGCAACTGGGTGTCGTCGAGGCCATCGGTGGCCTCCTTGCGGTAGCGGGCGATGAAGGGAACGGTGGCACCACCGTCAAGCAGCGTGACCGCCGCCTGGACCTGCGCCGGCCGAACCTGGAGTTCGGCGGCCAACTGCAAAAGGATCTGTTCCAAGACGTCTCGGAGCCCCTTGCGGAGCCTGGGAAAACAGGGAGCGCGGGAGTGTGCCACAGGGGTTTCGGGCGCCAGCCGTGACCTTGCGCACACCGTCCTGTCGCATCGGGCGGACATGGGCGGGTTCTTCAGGAAGCCCGAAAAGTCCGCGTCCACCGGCTCTGGAAAATCCGCAGCCATGCAACTCACATCCACCCGGCGCCGCGTCATCGGCTGGATCGGCATCGCGCTGATCCTGCTGAACGTGCTCGCCCCGACCCTGGCGCACGCCGTGCGCGGGCCGGGGGTGCCGGGCGTGGTGCCGGCGTGGTGCGCGATGGGTGTCGTGCAGGCGGGTGTCGTGCAGGCTGATGTCCTGCAGGTGGGCCCCGATGTCGGCGCCGACGATCCCGCCTCGGACCCGTCGGCCGAGCTGGTCTCGTCCAGCCTGGCCTGTCCCTTCTGTGCCAGCGCCCCCGCCGCGCTGGCCCTGCCGGCCCAGCCGCCGGCCGCCCTGCCGCAGCAGGCGGCCACGGCGGCACCGCGCACGGCCGAAGCGCCGCTGCCCGCCGAGGCGCCGGCCTCGCACGCGATCCAGGCCCGGGCCCCGCCGCGCGGCTGATTGCCTGTCCTCGCCGCCCGTCTTCCTGACCGGCCCCCCCCGATCCGACCGCCCTGATACGACCGCCCCGATGCCGGGCGGCGTGCTCGCGCGCGCCCTGAACACCTTGCCTGCTTTCACCATGAACACCTGCCTGAACCTCACCTCGCCCCGCGCCGTCCGTCGGGCCCTGTCCACCCTTGCGCTGGCGGCCCTGGCCGCCTGCGGCGGCGGTGGCGACACGCCTGCCACCACCCAGCCGGTCTCGATCGAGTTCGCCGCCGTCAACGGCCTGGCCAACACCCCCGTCTCCTGCGCCACCGTGCTCACCGGCATGGGCAGCGGCAGCGTCAAGGCCAAGCTGGCCGACCTGCGCTTCTACGTGTCCGACGTCAAGCTGGTCAACGCCGCCGGCCAGGAGGTCGCCGTCACGCTGACCGCCAATGAGTGGCAGCTGACCCAGGCCGGCCATGGCCTGACGCTGATCGACCTGGAAAACGATGCCGACACCTGTGCCGGGGATGCCGCCACCAACGTCCGGGTGACCGGCACCGCGCCGGCCGGCACCTACACGGGCGTCAGGTTCACGCTGGGCGTGCCCAGCGCGCTGAACCACCTCGACGCGACCGCCGCGACCACCCTGGCGCCCCTGACCAACAACGACATGTTCTGGTCCTGGACCGGTGGCTACAAGCACGCCAAGATCGAGCTGAACCCCGAGAACGCCACCACGCCGGACGTCTACACCGGCGGCATGACCAACACCTCGGTCACGCCCAGCACCAGCTCCAACACCTTCAACTTCCACCTGGGCGACACCAGTTGCACGGCGGGCGTGCCGCTGTCGAGCAGCACCTGCCTGTCCGAGAACACCAGCACCATCACGCTGGCCACGTTCAACGCCGGCACCCAGAAGGTCGCGCTGGACCTCGGTGCGCTGTTCGCCCGCTCGAACCTGCGCGTCGAGTCCGGCGGTGCGCCCGGCTGCATGAGCGGTCCGACCGACCCGCAGTGCCAGGAGATGTGGTCGGTGCTCGACAAGTCCTTCAGCCTCGTGGGCGGCGTCATCACCGCGACCAGCCTGAGCGCCGACGATGCGGGCCTGACCGCCTTGCGCCGCGGCACCACCGTGTTCCGTCCGATCGCCAAGTGATGGCGTCCGCCCGTCTTCCGGCTTCGCGCCGGCACGCGCGCGCGCTGGCCACCCTGGTGGCCGGCGTTGCCTCCCTGCTGCTGGTCGCCTGTGGCGGCGGCGGCACCCAGGTCGATGACCGCTCGCTGTCGCAAGGTGACTGGACCTGGAACCTGCCCCTGTCGATGCCGCTGCCCAGGGTGCCGGCCAGCAACCCGATGAGCCGGGCCAAGGTCGAGCTGGGCCGCTTCCTGTTCCACGACCGCCGGCTGTCCGGCAACGGCTTGCAGAGCTGCGGCGACTGCCACCTGCAGCGGCTGGCCTTCACCGACGGCCGGCGCACCGCGATCGGTTCGACCGGCGACCGCCACCCGCGCAATGCGCAGGGACTGGCCAACGTCGCCTGGAACGCCACGCTGACCTGGGCCAACCCGGCACTGACCGATCTGGAACAGCAGATGCTGGTGCCCTTGTTCGGCACCCACCCGGTCGAGATGGGCCTGACCAACGCGAACCTGCCGACCGTGCTGCAACGGCTGCGCGACGAGCCGCGCTACCCGGCGATGTTTGCCGCCGCCTTCCCCGGCGAGGCCGACCCCTGGACGATCGGCCACGTCATCCGGGCGATGGCCAGCTTCCAGCGCAGCCTCGTCAGCATCGACAGCCGCTACGACCGCTGGCAACGCGGCGAGGCCACGCTGACGGCGGTCGAACTGCGCGGGCTGAACCTGTTCAACAGCGAACGGGCCGAGTGCTTCCACTGCCACGTCGGCTTCAACTTCAACGACCAGGTCGTGCATGCCGGCACCACCCAGGCGCGCACGCCGTTTCACAACACCGGTCTCTACAACGTCGACGGCCTGGGCGCCTACCCGGCCGACAGCCTGGGCCTGATCACGATGAGCGCCGTCGCCTCGGACATGGGCAAGTTCCGCGCGCCCAGCCTGCGCAACGTGGCCGTGACCGCGCCCTACGCACACGACGGCAGCGTCGCGACGCTGGAGGACGTGCTCGACAACTACGCCGCCGGTGGTCGATTCATTTCGGCAGGCCAGCCCCATGCGGGCGATGGCCGCCTCAATCCCTACAAGAGCGACCTGATCCCGGTGATCCAGCTCGACGCGCAGGACAAGGCCGACATCGTCGCCTTCCTGCGCACGCTGACCGACGACGCCTTCCTGAGCAACCCCGACCATGCAAACCCCTTCGACCCCGCCGCGTCCGCGCCTTGAGATCCGGCGTCTGGCATGGGCCTGCGCCTTCGCCCTCGCGGGTTTTCAGGCCCAGGCTCACGACCTGAGCCAGGACCCCTTGCCCGCCGCAGCCGGCTGGCGCCTCGGCGCGGCCGCCGCCGTGACCGGCATCGCGGCCAGCGGCGACAGCGCCTGGCCTGCCACCGGCTGGCGCGGACTGCCCGGCAGTGGCCGCGCACCCGACGGTCGACGCGGCCTCGGCCTCGAACATGCCACCGTCGACCTGGCCGGCGCGATCGTGCCGAGCGCCGGGACACGGCTGGGTGCCGTGTTCGCGGCCGGCCGGCACGGCTCGGGCCAGGTCCACGCCGAGGCCGCCCGCATCGAGGCCCGCACCGACCTCGGCCTGGACCGGCTCGCCCTCCAGCTGGGCCGTGACCGCGTGCCACTGGGTCCCGTCCTGACGTCGGCGGGCCATGTCGACCGCCATGCCCAGGTACCCGCGATCAAGCGGGTCACGCTGGACGGCGACTGGATCGCCGACGGTCTGAACCTGCGCTGGCAGCGCGGCGTGACAGCCGGCCTCCAGGGCCTCGACCTGGGCCTTTGGCGCAGCCGGTCCTGGCCCGGCGCTGCCTCGGCGGGCTGGACACCAGCCCTGCACCTTGAAGGTGGCTGGGACCGCTGGCGCGCCGACCTGTCCTACGCGCGCCTGCGACCGCAAGGGCGCGGCGTTCCGGTCACCGGTGCGACGGCGGTGCACAGCCACGACACCCCGGATTGCCGCCTGGGCACGGTCAACCTCGTCTGCTTCGACGGCCGCAGCGAGCTGCTCGGTGCCAGCCTGAGCTGGGACCCGCATGAGCAGCCCTGGGCGGTGACGCTGGGCGGCCTGCTTCAGCGCGAGCAGGGCCACCTCGCCAGCTCGCTGGGTCAGGCCGAGGTTCGCAGCCGGACTCGCGGCGGCTGGCTGGACCTGCAGTGGCGGCTCGGCGAGCCCTGGCTCGCCGGTCTTCGACTCGAACACGCCCAGGCCAGCCACCGCCTCAGCGGCCCCGGCGCCAGCCGGGTCGCGACCGAGGCGGGCCTCCTGCCGAACACGCCGGTCCGCCGCGCCGCTGCCTCGCTGACCTGGTCAGCGGCACCCGACTGGCGCCTCGGCGCCGAAGCCGGCACGGAATCGTCCAGCCTGCCGAGCACCCGCTGGATCGGCCTGCGGGCGATCTGGTCGCGCCGGGATGTCGCCGGCCTGTCCTGGTAGGACGCGCCTCAGCGCCCGGCCCGCACCATCTCCCGGTGCGGGATGTTGTCCTCCAGGTACTCCTCGCCCAGCGCGACAAAGCCGTGCGCGGCGTAGAAGCGCTGCAGGTGGGCCTGGGCGCTGATGCGGTTGGCGTGGCCGGGCCAGGCCTGGGTGTCGCAGCGGCGCAGGGCCTCGGCGACCAGCGCGGCGCCGGTGCCGCTGCCGCGCAGCCGGGCCGGGGTCACGACGCGGCCGAGCGAGGGCTCGGCGTACTTCAGGCCCGGGTCGACCACCCGGCAATAGGCCTGCAGCGTGCCGGCGTCGTCGCGGCCCAGCAGGTGCCAGCAGTGGCGGTCCAGGCCGTCGACGTCCTGGTAGGGCTCCTGCTCGACGATGAAGACCTCGCAGCGCAGCGCGAGCGCGTCGTAGAGGTCGTCCTTGTCGAGGCCCTCCCAGCGGGTCCAGGTCCAGTGAAGGTTGGGCATCGCGGCGGGCATGGCGGCGGGCGCCGTTCGGGTCGTGTCGGTCATCGTCTGGCAGGGTGGATCAGTCGGAGCCCGGCCCGTCGAGCTTGCGGGTCGGCAGGCGGGATGGTTCCTTGAGCGCACCGGCCATCGCCGGCAGCTTGCGCACGAACTTGAAGGTGCCGGTGGCATGGGCGCACAGGCCGCCGTGGGCGTCGAGCACGCGGCCTTCGGTGAAGACCATCGTGGCGGTGCGGTGCAGCAGGGTCGCGCGGGCCAGCAGCAGGCCCTCGGCCGGGCGCATGAACTGGGTCTTCATCTCGACCGTGACCAGCCCCGGCGCCGCATCGCCCAGCGCGAGGTTGCTGCTGCGGCCGGCGTAGGCCATGCACACGTCCAGCAGCGTCATGCAGACGCCGCCGTGCACCACGTCGAAGGAGTTGTGGTGGTCCGGCCGGGGCTGGAAGCGGATGGCGGCCAGGCCTTCCTCGTAGCGCACCAGCTCGAAGCCGAGCCAGAGCACGAAAGGGTTGCCGATGCGCATGTCCAGCGCCGGCAAGGCCAGTTCGGCGGCAATGTCGAGGTCCTGCATCGCCCGGCTCACAGCACCTCGAAGACGCCCGCCGCGCCCATGCCGCCGCCCACGCACATGGTCACGCAGACATGCCGCACGCCGCGCCGCTTGCCTTCGATCAGCGCATGGCCGGTCAGGCGCTGGCCGCTCATGCCGTAGGGATGGCCCATCGCGATCGCGCCGCCGTTGACGTTGAGCCGGTCCATCGGGATGCCCAGCACGTCGGCGCAGTGCAGCACCTGCACGGCAAACGCCTCGTTCAGTTCCCACAGGCCGATGTCGTCGACCCGCAGCCCCAGGCGCTTGAGCAACTTGGGCACGGCGTAGACCGGGCCGATGCCCATCTCGTCGGGCTCGCAGCCGGCGGTGGCAAAGCCGAGGAAGCGGCCCAGCGGCTGCAGGCCCTCGCGCTCGGCCAGGGCCTCGTCGACCACCACGCAGGCGCCCGCACCGTCGCTGAACTGGCTGGCGTTGCCGGCGCTGACGACACCGTCGGGCACGGCCGGCTTGATGCTCGCGACAGCCTCCAGCGTGGTGCCTTCGCGCAGGCCTTCGTCGGCCGAGACGGTGACTTCGCGCGTGACCAGGCCCATCACCTTGTCCATCACGCCGGCCGTGACGGTGATCGGCGCGATCTCGGCCTCTAAGGCACCGGCCGCGCGGGCCGCGCAGGCGCGCTGCTGGCTCTGTGCGCCGTAGGCATCCATGCGGTCGCGGCCGATGCGGTAGCGGCGCGCGACGTTCTCGGCGGTCTGCAGCATGGGCCAGTAGATCTCGGGCTTGTGCTGCTGCAGCCAGGGGTCCTCGAAGAAGTGGCGGTTCATCTCGTTCTGCACGCAGGAGATGCTCTCGACGCCGCCGGCCACGTAGGCCTCGCCCTCGCCCGTGGCGATGCGCTGGGCGGCCAGGGCGATGGTCTGCAGTCCGCTGGAACAGAAGCGGTTGATGGTCATGCCCGAGACCGTCATCGGCAGGCCGGCCCGGATCGCGACCTGGCGGGCGATGTTCCAGCCGGTCGCGCCCTCGGGGTTGGCGCAACCCATCAGCAAGTCCTCGATGCGCTCGGGCGCGAGCCCGGCACGGGCCACGGCGGCCGCGACGGCATGGCCGCCCAGCGTCGCGCCGTGGGTCATGTTGAACGAACCCTTCCAGCTCTTGGCCAGCGGGGTCCGGGCGGTCGAGACGATCACGGCTCGGGTCATGTCGGGTCTCCGGTTGTTCGTGCGGGGCGCATCAGTTGAAGGTCCGGCCGTCGTTGGCCAGCCGGCGCAGCAGCGGCGCGGGCTGCCAGAACGTGGCGTCGTCGTGCGGATTGCGGGCATAGCGCTTCATCGCCTGCACGACGTTGAAAAGGCCCTGCGTGTCGGCCCAGCACATCGGCCCGCCGCGCCAGGCCGGGAAGCCGTAGCCGGTCAGGTAGACGATGTCGATGTCGCTGGCGCGGGCGGCGATGCCCTCTTCCAGCAGCCGGGCGCCTTCATTGACCAGAGCACCGACCAGCCGGCCGACGATCTCGTCGTCGGGGATGCGGCGCGGCGTGATGCCCTGCTTCTGCCGGTGCGCCTCGATCATCTGCGCCACCACCGGGCTGGGCAGCGCCTCCAGGCGGCCGGGCTTGCTGCCCGCAACATGGTCGTACCAGCCCGCGCCGGTCTTCTGGCCGAAGCGGCCGGCCTCGCACAGCGTGTCGGCCAGCATGCTGTAGCGCAGCTCCGGCCGCTCGACGGCGCGGCGCTGGCGGATCGCCCAGCCGATGTCGTTGCCGGCCAGGTCGCTGACCTTGAACGGGCCCATGGCAAAGCCGAACTTCTCCATCGCGCGGTCGACCTGCTGCGGGCTGGCGCCCTCGTCCAGCAGGAAGCCGGCCTGTCGGAAGTAGTGCTCGACCATGCGGTTGCCGATGAAGCCGTCGCAGACGCCGCTGACCACGCAGGTCTTGCGGATGCGCTTGCCCACCGCCAGCGCGCCCAGCAGCACCTCCGGCGCGGTCGCCTGGCCGCGCACCACCTCCAGCAGCTTCATGACGTGGGCGGGGCTGAAGAAGTGCAGGCCCAGCACGTCCTGCGGACGGCGGGTGAAGGCGGCGATGCGGTCGACATCCAGCGTCGACGTGTTGCTGGCCAGGATGGCGCCGACCTTGGCGATGCCGTCCAGCCGCTCGAAGACCTGCTGCTTGACGGCCAGGTCCTCGAACACCGCCTCCACGATCAGGTCGGCATCGGCCAGCGCGGCCCAGTCCAGCGTCGGCCGCAGCAGCGCGAGGCGGGCTTCCAGCGCCTCGGGCTTGAGCTTGCCCTTCTTCAGCTGGCCTTCGAGCACGCCGCGCAGCGCCGCGACGCCCTTGTCCAGCGCGGCCTGGCTCTGCTCGACCAGCACGACCGGCAGGCCGGCGGCCAGGAAGTTCAGCGCGATGCCGGTGCCCATGGTGCCGGCGCCGACCACGCCGACGCGCTCGACCGGGCGCGGCGGCGTGCCGGCGGGCAGGTCGGCGACCTTGCCGGCGGCACGTTCGGCGAGGAAGGCATGGCGCAGCGCCCGGCTCTCGGGCGTGACCATCAGCGCGAGGTAGGTCTCGCGCTCGAAGGTCAGGCCGTCGTCGATGCGGGACTTGACGGCCTGCTCGACGCAATCGACGCATTTCACCGGCGCGGGCACGTTCCGGCTCATCGCGGCGACGCTGTTGCGCACGAAGCGGAAGTAGGCATCCGGGCTTGGGTGCGTCGCCTTCAGGTCGCGCACGCGGGGCAAGGGGCGCAAGCCCGCCCGCTCGGTCGCCAGCGCGACGGCGGTGTCCAGCACCTCGGCCGGGTCGACGATCGCGTCTAACAGGCGCTGGCCTGGCAGCTGGGCCAGGCGCTCGGCCGCGACGGGCTCACCGCTGATGATCATGTTCAACGCCGGCTCGACGCCCAGCGCTCGGGGCAGGCGCTGCGTGCCGCCGGCACCGGGCACCAGGCCGATCTTGACCTCCGGCAGCGCGACCTTCACGCCGCGCCCGGCGACGCGGTAGTGGCAGCCCAGCGCCAGTTCGAGGCCGCCGCCCATGCAGGTGCCGCCGATCGCAGCGACAACCGGCTTGCTGCAGTTCTCGAAGCGGGTGATCAGCGAGATCAGGTGCGGCTCGGTAATGGCCTTCGGGCTGCCGAACTCGGTGATGTCGGCCCCGGCGCAGAAGACCTGCGCGTGGCCGGTCAGCACGATGGCGTCGATGCCGGCATCGTCCTCAGCCGCGTCGATCGCGGCGGCGACGGCCCGCCGCGTGGCCAGGCTCAGGCCGTTGACGGGCGGGTGGTCCAGCGTGATCACCGCGATGCGGCCGCGGGTCGTCAGGGTGGCGGTCATGGGGCTCTCCTCGTGTCGTGGGCGGACCGCCGTCACCGGCCACCGCGGTGGCCGGAAACGAACGGTCGTTCGCTTGAGAAAACGAGTTTAAGGGCCGCGCATGACGGCTCAGGCCGGCCGCAGCACCTCGTCAAGCCCGCCGGCATCGGTCGACAGCGCCTCGGGCCGGTGGCGCGGCCATTCCATGTGGCGCGCCGGATCGGTCTCGGCGCCCAGCCGGATCACCGGCGCCTGCGACTGCACCGTGCCGAAGATGGTCGCGAAGGCGACGTCGGCCGCATCGCGCCCGGTCGCCAGCCGCACCAGTCCCATCGGGATGGCCGTGCCCGACGGGTCGAACAGATACCAGCGCCCACCCAGCCAGACCTCGACGTAGGCATGGAAGTCGGGCGGACCGAGGGCCGGATCGGCGCCGAAGTCGAAGCCGGTCGTGAAGCGTGCCGGGATGCTCAGGGCCCGGCACAGCGCGATCATCAGGTGGGCGAAGTCGCGGCAGACGCCGACCCGCTCGGTCAGCGTGTCGACCGCCGAGGTGTTGCCGTCGGTCGTGTTGGAGGCGAAGGTGACGTGGCGCTGGACCCAGTCGCGGATCGCCTGGACCCGGCCGTAGCCCTGCCACAGCGTGCCGAACTCGCTGATCGCGAAGCGGCCGAGCCGGTCCGACTCGCAATAGCGGCTGGGCATCAGGAAGGGCAGCACGTGCGCCGGCAGCTGCGCCACCGGCACCTCGCCGATCTGCTCGGGCAGCGCGATGTGGTGGGCCACGTCGATGGTCGCGTCATAGGCCAGCCGCAGGGTGCCGGGCATGGCCTGCAGGCGCATGACGCGGTTGCCGCTGGCGGGGTCCAGCGTCAGGGTGCGGTGCACCGGCTGGCTGACGTTCAGGCGCTCCTCGACGATGCGCTGATGGCGGGTCTGGGCGGCGTGGAAGGCGAAGATGAAGTCACTGCCCGGAGCGGTGACCTCGTAGGCGAGTTCAAGGGAGATCTGGAGTCGGACCATGGAAGGGCACCTGGACCGCGCTCGAATGGCGAAAGCTCAAACGCAGGCATGTCGGAAGGATGGAGCGCACGGGGCGCGGTCCGCGGGACATGCAAGTCCCGCGCCGGGCCATTGTGGACCCCGGTCTTTCCCCTTCCGACGACCTGCATCAGCGGCCTGCCCGATCAGAGGCCCGGCAGCACATGCCCCTTGAACTGCTCGCGAAGCTTCGTCTTCAGCAGCTTGCCTGTGGCGGTGTGCGGGAGTTCATCGACAAACACGACGTCATCGGGGATCTGCCACTTGGCGATGCGGCCGTCGTAGTGGGCCAGCAGGGCCTCCCGGCTGACGCTGCCACCGGCCTTGCGCACGACCACCAGCAGCGGGCGCTCGTCCCACTTCGGGTGCGCGCAGGCGATCGCGGCAGCCTCGGCCACCTCGGGATGCGACATGGCGATGTTCTCCAGCTCGATCGAGCTGATCCATTCGCCGCCGGACTTGATGACGTCCTTGCTGCGGTCGGCGATCTGCATGGTGCAGGACGGATCGATCGTCGCCACGTCGCCGGTCGGGAACCAGAGCTGGCCGTCGACCTCGCGCAGCGGGCTCTCGTCGCGGCCGAAGTAGCGCTCGATCACCCAGTGGCCGCGCACCAGCAGGTCGCCGGTGGTGTGGCCGTCCCAGGGCTGGACGCGGCCGTCGTCGCCGACGATGGTCATGTCCACGCCGTAGATGACGCGGCCCTGCTTCTCCAGGATGCGGCGCTGCTCGGCCGGATCGAGCGTCTTCTGCGCGGCGGTCAGGCTGGCCAGCGTGCCCAGCGGCGACATCTCGGTCATGCCCCAGGCATGGATGACGCGCACGCCCATCTCCTCGAAGGTCCGCATCATGGCCGGCGGGCAGGCCGAACCGCCGATCACCGTGCGACGGAAGGTGGAGAAGCCCAGGCCCTTGGCCTTGACGTGGTTGAGCAGGCCCAGCCAGATGGTCGGCACGCCGGCGCTGAAGGTCACGCCCTCCTCTTCCATCAGGGCGTGCACCGACGCACCGTCGAGGTGCGGGCCGGGCAAGACCAGCTTGGCGCCGACCAGCGCCGCCGCATACGGCAGGCCCCAGGCGTTGACGTGGAACATCGGCACGACCGGCAGGATCACGTCACCGGCCGAGCAGCCCATCGCGTCGGGCAATGCCGCACCAAAGGCATGCAGCACGGTCGAACGGTGGCTGTAGACCGCGCCCTTCGGGTGGCCGGTGGTGCCGGACGTGTAGCAGATGCTGGAGGCGCTGTTCTCGTCGAAGGTCGGCCAGGTCCAGTCGCCGTCCTGCGCGTCGACCAGCTCCTCGTAGCACAGCAGGCCCGGCAGCGTCGTCTGCGCCGGCATGTGGGCACGGTCGGTCATCAGCACGTAGTGGCGCACCGTCTTCAGCTGCGGCGCGAGCTTCTCGACCAGCGGCAGGAAGGTCAGGTCGAAGCACAGCACCTGGTCGGCCGCGTCGTTGGCGATCCAGGCGATCTGCTCCGGGAAGAGTCGCGGGTTGATGGTGTGGCAGACCCGCTGCGAGCCCGACACGCCGTAGTAAATCTCCAGGTGCCGGTGGCTGTTCCAGGCCAGCGTGCCGACGCGCTCGCCGGGCTGCGTGCCGAGCGCGGCCATGGCCTGGGCGAGCTGGCGGGCGCGCTGCTCGATGCCGGCCCAGGTGGTCCGGTGGGTGTCGCCCTCGAAGCGCCGTGACACCACCTCGGTGGCGCCGCTGTGGCGTGCGGCATGCGTGATCAGGCTGGAGATCAGCAGCGGCATCTGCATCATGCGGCCGGCCAGCGGCAGGGCGGTTGTCGTGCTCATGGGGTCTCCTGAGGGTCGGGCTGAAGTTGGCGGGACTATAGGAAGGCCCCTCCGGCAGGGCACGCAAGGACTAACCCTGAGGGTTCGCAGCGGCCAAGACCCCGGCCTGCGGGGGCTGGAAGGCGGTCGATAAACTGCCGCGATGCTTGCCCCGCTGACCACGCCACTGACCCCGCCCGGGACGTCTCCCGAGCCGTCGCCGACGGATCTGTCCGGTACGACGGCCTTCGATCCTGCCGGCCTGCGCTGGCTCAACCGCCACGCCAGCCTCGGCCCGACCTTCGGCCGCGCGATGCAGGGTCAGCCCGTGAGCGAGCCGCAATGGCTCGCGACCAGCGATGCGGCCGCCGCCGAACTCGGCTGGCCGGCCGACTGGTGGCGTCATCCGCTGGCCCTGGCCGCGCACGCCGGCGGGCCCTCGTGGCCCGGCAGCGCGCCGTTCGCGACGGTCTACAGCGGTCACCAGTTCGGCGTCTGGGCCGGCCAGCTCGGCGATGGCCGTGCCCTGCTGCTGGGCGAGGTCGACACGCCGCACGGCCCGCGCGAGATCCAGCTCAAGGGCAGCGGCATGACGCCCTACTCGCGCCGCGCCGATGGCCGCGCGGTGCTGCGCTCGTCGATCCGCGAGTACCTCTGCTCCGAGGCGATGGCCGCGCTGGGCATCCCGACCACCCGGGCGCTGGCCCTCGTCGGCTCACCGACGCTGGTGCGGCGCGAGGAGATCGAGACCGCCGCCGTCGTGACCCGCACCGCGCCGAGCTTCATCCGCTTCGGCCACTTCGAGCATTTCTGCCACCACGACCAGCATGCCGCGCTGCGCCAGCTGCTGGACCACGTCATCGACGCCCACCTGCCGGCCTGCCGCGAAGCCGCGCAGCCAGCGGTCGCGCTGCTGGAATCGGTCTCGCGCCGCACCGCCGAGCTGATGGCGCACTGGCAGGCCGTCGGCTTCTGCCACGGCGTGATGAACACCGACAACATGTCCATCCTGGGCCTGACCATCGACTACGGCCCCTTCGGCTTCCTCGACGGCTTCGACCCCGGCCACATCTGCAACCACTCCGACGAGCGCGGCCGCTACGCCTACGCCCGCCAGCCTCAGATCGGCTGGTGGAACCTGCATGCGCTGGCACAGGCGCTGATCCCGCTGGTCGATGCGCCGGCCGAACAAGCCGCGGATCTGCTGGGCGAGGCGCTGCAACCCTATCGCGAGGTCTTCCCCGTGGCGCTCGATGCGCTGATGCGCGCCAAGCTCGGCCTGGCAATCGAGCGGCCCGAGGACCGTGCGCTGATCGAGGACCTGCTGCAGCTGATGGCGAGCACCCGGGTCGACTACACGCTGACCTGGCGGCGCTTGTCGCAGGTCCGCAGCGCCGCAGGCCTGTCGGCCGAGGCGGCCGCCGGCCCGGTGCGCGACCTGTTCGTCGACCGGGCCGCCTTCGACGCCTGGCTGTCGCGCTATGTTGACCGGCTGCGCGCCGAAGGCAGCGAGGACGCGCTGCGGCGCCTGCGCATGGACCGCGTCAACCCGGCCCTCGTGCTGCGCAACCACCTGGCCGAGGAAGCGATCCGGGCCGCACGCGACGGCGACACGTCCGTGCTGAACGACCTGGCCGGGCTGCTGCGACAACCGTACGACGAGCGGCCGGACGACGCCCGCTGGCGCCACGCGACAGCCCTGCCGCCGGACTGGGCGCAGGGCCTCGAAGTGTCCTGTTCCTCCTGACCACGACCCGACGGAATCCCGATGAGCAACAAGCCCACCGACGCACCCGACTACCCGGTGCGCAAGACCGAGTCCGAATGGCGTGAACGGCTCGACCGCGTGCAATACGCCGTCGCCCGCGAATGCGCCACCGAACGCGCCTTCACCGGCAAGTACTGGGACCACTGGGCCGACGGCAGCTACCGCTGCGTCTGCTGCGAAGCCGTCCTGTTCGACGCCGGCACCAAGTTCGATGCCGGCTGCGGCTGGCCCAGCTTCAGCGAGGAGGCGGTGCAGGGCCGTGTCGAGCGGCTGATGGACCACACCCACGGCATGACCCGCGTGGAAGTGCGCTGCGCGCAGTGCGGCGCGCACCTGGGCCACGTCTTCGAGGACGGCCCGGCGCCGACCGGCGAGCGCTACTGCATCAACTCGGCCTCGATCGACTTCGCGCCTCGCGACGACGCCTGACGCCGCTGCGGCGGGACCGTGCCGGCTCCGGTTCGAGCAACCTGGCACGGCCCCCCGGAACAGTGGCCCCGGGACCGCCCGGCGTCACGGGGCGTCGCGATAATCCCGCTTCCCTTTCACGGTCGAGACGACCCACGCGCCGCATGAAGCTCCTGCTCGATTTCCTGCCCATCATCCTGTTCTTCATGACCTTCAAGGTCGCCGAAGGACGGGCCGACGAGGCTGCCACGTTTGCCACCGAGCACCTCGGCGGGCTGGTCTCCGGCGGTGTCGTCGGCGCGGGCGAGGCGCCCATCCTGCTGGCCACCGTGGTGGTCATCCTGGCCACGCTGGCGCAGGTGGTCTTCCTCAAGCTGCGCGGCCAGAAGGTCGACACCATGCTCTGGATCAGCCTGGGGCTGGTGACGGTGATGGGCGGGGCGACGATCTGGTTCCACAGCGAGACCTTCATCAAGTGGAAGCCGACCGTGCTCTACGGGCTGATGTCGCTGGGCTTCCTGCTCGCCCCGGTCATCGCCGGCAAGAATCTCCTCAAGGCCATGCTGGGCGGCCAGATCGAGTTGCCCGAGTTCGCCTGGCAGCGCCTGAACTGGGCCTGGGCCGGCTTCTTCGCCTTCATGGGCGTGCTCAACATCTGGGTCGCCTACACCTTCAGCACCAGCACCTGGGCAACCTTCAAGGCCTTTGGCGGCATGGGCCTGATGCTGGTCTTCATGGTCGGCCAGGGCGTCTACATGCACCGCCACATGAAGCCGGAGCAAGCCCCGTGAGCCCGGCGCCGATCCATCGTCCGCGCGTCACCGCCACCGACATCGAGGCCCGCCTGCGCGCGTGCATCGTGCCGCTCCAGAGCCTCGTCGTTCAGGACGACAGCGCCGCCCACGCAGGCCATGCCGGCGCAGCCAGCGGGGGTCATTTCACGGTCGTGATCCGTGCCCCGGCCTTCGCTGGAAAGCCCCGTCTGGCCCGACATCGCCTTGTGTATGATGCCCTGAAGGATCTGATGGACAGTGGCATTCACGCGCTGGCCATCGATGCGGATGAGGGCCAGGCCACCGCTCAGCAGCCCTGAGTCGCACACCCACCCGACCGACAGCCCAGATCCAGTCCACCGCCGGAAGGTCCACGGCCCCGTGCCGCCTTCGACCCGCCCGGTTTCATTCCCAACGAGGTGTTTCTTTCCATGCATCAGCTTCCCTACGCCCTGCGCGCGCTGCTCCGCGCCGTGCCCGCCGCCGCCCTCGCTGTCGCGCTGCTGCCGGCCGTGTCGCATGCCCAGAACGTCGCCATCGTCAACGGCAAGGGCGTGCCCACCGCACGCTTCGAGTCGTTCATGACCCAGATCACCAAGCAGGGCAACCAGCCGCGCACGCCGGAGCTGGAGCGCCAGGTCAAGGACGAGCTGGTGCTGCGCGAGATCTTCGTGCAGGAAGCCGAGAAGCGCGGCCTGCAGCGCAACGACGAATACAAGACGCAGATGGAGATCGCGCGCCAGAGCCTGCTGATCCGCGAGCTGTTCGCCGACTACCAGAAGAAGAACCCGGTCACCGACGCCGAAGTCCAGGCCGAGTACGACAAGGTCAAGGCCGGTGCCGGCGAGAAGGAATACCGCGCCCGCCACATCCTGGTCGAGAAGGAAGAAGACGCCAAGGCGCTGATCGCCGAACTGAAGGGCGGCGCCAAGTTCGAGGATCTGGCCAAGAAGGCCTCGAAGGACCCTGGCTCGGCGCAGAACGGCGGCGACCTCGACTGGGCCGCGCCGGCCAACTACGTGCCCGAGTTCTCGAAGGCCATGGTCGGCCTGGCCAAGGGCGCCTACACCCAGGAACCGGTGCGCAGCCAGTTCGGCTTCCACGTGATCCAGCTGGAAGACGTGCGCGACGCGCAGTTCCCGGCGCTGGACGAGGTCAAGGCGCAGCTGCAGCAGCGCCTGCAGCAGGCCAAGATCGGCAAGTTCCGCGACGACCTGCGCGGCAAGGCGAAGACGGACTACAAGTTCTCGCAGTGATGAGCCGCAGTCCGTCGCCTCGCCGACGGACCTGAACGACGAAGGGCGCCGAGGGCGCCCTTCTTCATGTCTGCGCGGCCCGTGTCAGTGCAGTGCCCGCCACGCCATGCACAGCCCGATCAGCACCGGCTGATGGACCAAGTAGTAGCCGAGCGACCAGCGCCCGAGACGTGCCAGCGGCACCAGCGCGCGAGGCAACGGGCCGGTCAGCAGACCGGGCTGGCGCGACAGCAGGCCACGGCAGGCGACGAAGCCCGCCAGCACCATGCCCAGCCAGGGCAGCAGCGGCACGTAGTCCTCGGTGCGCGGCTTGTGCGTGACCAGGCCGACCCAGTTGGTCCAGCGGCTGTCGAAGAACGGGTCGGACAGGACCTGCGGCGCGACCAGCGCCAACCCCGCCAGCGCGACCAGCGCCGGCGTACCCAGCGGCGCCAGCAGGCGCACCAGCAGCGCCATCACCGCCATGGCGTGCAGCACGCCGAAGCTGATCCAGCTGTTCGGGAACATCCACCACGAGCCGAGGCTGACCGCCAACGCGCCACCGGCGATCTGCGCCCAGCGGCGCCAGAAGCGCGGCCAGCTCACGCCCTGCCGGTGCGCGACGGCCTGGGAGGCCCCGGCGCAGGCCAGGAAGATCGACACGATCACCAGCCGCTGACCGGTCCAGAACGGGTCGCGGTAGAAGTCCTGCGGTGCGATCAGGCGGAAGTTGTTGAGGTCGAAGCTGGCGTGGAAGACGGTCATCCAGACCATCGCCAAGCCGCGCAGCGCGTCGAGGCGGTCATGCCGCTCAAGGCCGGCAGGTGGAATCGGAACGGGTCGTGCACGCATCGCGCGACGATAGCCGAGCGCTGCGCCAGCGCCGACGACGACGACAGGCAGACAGGCAGACAGGCAGACAGGCAGGCGAAGGACGCAGCCCCTACCATCGCGCGCCGGCCTTGCGGCACCTTGCCACGCGACTCCCAGCCTTCATGACCCACACCCCGCTGCCCCGCCGTTCCGCCGAGGAAGAGCAACGCGTCGACGCCGCCTTGCGTGAGCTGTTCGACCAGCGCATCCGCTTCAACGAGGTGCTGGGCCTGCGCACCGTCTCGATGGACCCGCAGGACTACCGCATGCAGTTCGAGATGCGGCCCGACCTGATCGGCCACTACCTCTACGGCCGCCTGCATGGCGGCGTGATCGCCTCGGCACTGGACGCGGCCGGCGGCAACGCGGTGATGGTGGGGATCGCCCACAAGCACGCGGACGAGACGGCCGAGCAGATCCTGCACCGCTTCGCCCGCATCGGCACGATCGACCTGCGCATCGATTACCTGCGGCCCGGCCTGGGCAGCCACTTCATCGCCAGCGCGGTGGTGACCAAGCTCGGTGGCCGCGTGGCCTCGGTGCAGATGCGCCTGAGCAACGAGGCCGGCGTGCTGATCGCCACCGGCGCGGCGGCCTACATCGTCAGCTGATCAGGCGCCAGCCGCCACAGACGGCGGCAGGTCGCCGCCGAGGTCGCGCAGGCGCTTGCGCAGCTGGCTGCGTTCGGCCCGCAGGTCGACCTGCAGATGGGCAAGGTTCAGCATCAACGATTGCAGGGAACCCGCCCCGCCCGCGCTGGCCGCGCCGGCTGGCGTGGGCTCCAGCGGCATGGCCGAGCTGCCCGGCGCGAAATCGCCGAAGACCGAGTTGTTGACCGACCGCTCGTCCAGCCGCTGAGACAGGTCGGTGAAGGCCATGCCGACATGCTGGCCATGCTGACGCAGCCAGACCTCGATGCCGTCCAGACGGCGGCCCAGCGACTCGAAGGTGCGCTTGAGAGCCGCGTCGAGCAGCGGCGCGACATCGGCCGCCGCGCCCGCCATCGCGGGATGCTCCATCCGACGGTCCATGCGCACCAGCATCGCGCCCAGTTCGGCGACGTCGTTGGCAGCCCGCGCGGCGATCTGTTCGAGCCGGCCGTCGATCTGGCCGACCCGTTCGGCCAGCTCACGCAGCACGCGGTCATCGGCCTTCGTCGCCACCGGCGAGAACGGATCGAAGTCGACCAGGCCGCTGTGCGGACCGGTCAGCCCACCCGACTGCGTCATGCGCGACTCCAGCTCGTCGAAGCGCTGCTCGATGTGGCGGTCGATGCGCTGGAACTGCGCCTCCAGTGCCGGACCGGCGCCAGCGCCGGCGCCCTCGCCCAGGCGGCTGCTGCTGGCCTGCAGTTGGTGGCTGACCAGGACGGCCAGGCCTTCGAGCCGGTCGGTCAGCGTGTCGTCGATGCGCTTGAGCGAGGCCTCCAGGCTGGCGAAGCGCATCTCCTGCAGGCCCTGCCGGTGCTGCTGGGCGGTGTCGAGCGAGACCATGTCGTTCATGACCACCTCGCGGCTGTGCATCAACTGCGCGCTCAGCTCGCGGCAGCGCGCGGCCAGATGCACCTCCTGTTCGGACAGCATGCGACCCAGACGGGCCTCCTGCTCGGCGATGCGGTCCTGCCGCGACAGCAGGTGCAGCAGCGCCACCGCGATGGCGAGCGACCACGCCACCACCGCGCCGGCCAGCAGCAGCCGGATGTCGGCGCTGGCGCCGGCCAGCCGCGCGGCCTCGGGCGCCTGCCAGAGCGTCACCACGCGCTCGGCCGCCAGCGCCACCAGCGCCGTGCCGATCAGCAAACCGCCGGCGATCGCACCCAATCGCATCGTTCTCATCGTCCTGTCCTCGTCGTTCTGCAGCTTCGTGGCGTCGCGTCTGCCGGAGCCTGCTGGCGACCCGGAGCGCGAAAAATGTCTCGAAGCACTCTAGAACATTCGGTGACAGGTGTGCCGCATCACCCCCCGAACCGGGGGTGCGTGTCCTGCCCCACATCGGGTGCCGGCACCCGATGGCGCGGCTGCGATGCCACACGTCTGGCCGTCGGCGGCATCCATCCCCCTCGAATGGGTCAGATCAGCGGCCGCTAAGCTGCCGGCATGCACCGCTACGCCCGACTGATCGCCGCGCTCGATGCCGGCCTGGCACCCGACCCTGCGCGCACGCTGATCGCCGACCACCTGGCCGGACTCCCGCCCCGCGACGCCGCCTGGACGGTGCGCCTGCTGGGTGGCAAGGCGCTGCTGCACCCGGCCCTGCCGGTGCCCGTCCTGCGTGCGGCGGCCTTGCTGGCGAGCGGCCTGCCGCCCTGGCTGTTCGACCTCAGCCTGGACCGCGTCGGCGATCTGGCCGAGACCATCGCGCTGGTGCTGGACGAGGGGCCGGTGCGCGACCGCGCCTGCGCGCCGCCTGGCCTGGCCGACTGGATCGCGCACGCGCCGCAAGCCTGGTCGACCCTGCAGGGCGACGCGCAGGTCGAGCGCCTGGCCCGGGACTGGCAGGCGCTCGACGCGGACGTCCGGCCGGTCGCCATCGGCCTTTGCGCAGGCAGCCGCCGGCTGCGCCAGCCGGCGGCGCTGTTGCAGGGCGCCGTGGCCGACCTGGCCGGCCTGCCGCCGGGCGTGATCGCGCAACGCTGGGACACCTGGACGCGCCAGGCCGATCGGCCCTGGCCCGAAGCCTGGCAGGCGCTGGTCGATCCGATGGCCACCGACGCGTCCCCCACGCCGCCGCCCTTGCGGCCGTGGCAGCGGCTCGACCTGGGTGCGGCACCGATCGACACGCTCGCCCGGCTCGGTCCGGTGGACCGCTGGCGGGTGCGCCATCACCTGGGCGGGCTGCGTGTGCAGTTGGTCAGGCACCGCGGTCGGGCCCGCGTCTGGGGCGACGATCTGGCTTTGCTCGACGCCGCCTTCCCCGACCTGGTCACGGCGGCTTGCGCCTGGCCTGTGGACTGCGCGATCGAGGCCGAACTGCTGCCGGGCGATCCGGCTGCTGGCCTGCAGCCCCGCCTGGGCCGCGCCAAGGTCGGGCCGGCGCTGCTGCGGCGCACGCCGGTGCGGGTGCGCCTGCACGACCTGCTGTCGATCGACGGCCAGGACCTGCGCGGGCTTGCGCGAGGCCAACGGCTTCAACGGCTGCAGGTGCTGTTGAAAAGCGGTCTCCCGAGCCCACCCACGCTGTCCTGGCAGACCGCGGAAAACCTGCCAGCGCACGACTGGGACGAGGTCCTGCGCTGGCACCGCGGCTGTCGCGAACCGGGTGCGGCAGGGCTGCTGCTGTCGGGCCGTGACGACCCGCTCGACGAGACCTGGCTGCTGCCCGCCGAGCCCTTGACGGCGCGCGCACTGCTGCTCTATGCCCAGGCCGGCACCGGTCGGCATGCCGGGCGGTACGTCGACTGCACGCTGGCGGTCTGGAACCGCGCGCCGGTCGACGCCGACGAGGCTCGCGCGGTCATCGAGGCCATCGCCCGTCAGGAGCCGCCAGCGGCCGACGACGCGGGCTTGCGGCTGGTCACGCTGACCCGCACGATGGTCGGCCCGGACGACGCGACGCGCACACAGGTCGATCGGCACGTGCGCGCCGCCACCTTCATGCGTTACGGCCCGGTGCGCAGCGTGCGCCCGGACCTGCTGGTCGAGCTGGCCTTCGACACCATCGAGGCCAGCAGCCGCCACCGCAGCGGCGTGACGCTGCGTGCACCGCGCATGGTCCGGCTGCTGCCCGACCATGCGCCACACGAGGCCGCCGACCTGTGCGGCCTGCTGGCGGCACAGGCATCCGGGTCGGCGCAGCCCTGAAACGGCGCGCGGCGCGACCCGTGAGGGACGCGCCGCGCAGGTCCGGCCGAGGCCGGACGGCGGGAGATAGGGCTGAGATCAGCGACGTGATCAGCGACGAGATCAGCGACGCATGCGGTTCGGGTGCCAGTAGAGGAACTTGGCGTAGATGTCGACGTCCTTGGTCTCGCGCACGAACACCATGCCGATCACGAAGGTCGCCAGCGCGATCACCACCGGGTACCAGAGGCCGTGATAGATGTTGCCGTTCTGGGCCACCATGGCGAAGGCGATGGTGGGCATCAGGCCACCGAACCAGCCGTTGCCGACGTGGTAGGGCAGGCTCATCGAGGTGTAGCGGATGCGGGTCGGGAACAGCTCGACCAGCGTCGCGGCGATCGGGCCGTAGACCATGGTCACGTAGATCACCAGCACGGTCAGGATCAGCACGATCTCGAACTTGGCGATCTTCTCCGGGTCGGCCTTGGTCGGGTAGCCGGCGGCCACCATGCCTTCGGACAGCGCCTTGCGGAAGCTGGCAATTTGCGCGGCGGACTCGGCACTGAACTGGTTGCGCTCGGCGTTGAGCGTCGCGGTCGGCACCTCGATGCGCTGCTCGGCGATCAGCACGTGGGCCGTGGTGCCGGCCTCGGCGGCCCGGTTGCTGTAGCTGGCCGAGGCCTGCGCCAGGCTGCGCTTGGCGATGTCGCACGCGCTGGTGAAGTCGATCTCGCGGGCGATCGGGCTGCCCTGGAAGGAGCAGGTGGCCGGGTCGGCGACGACCACGATCTGTGCGCCGGCCTGGGCCCGGGCCAGGTCAGGATTGGCCGCCTGCGTCAGTGCCTTGAACAGCGGGAAGTAGGTCACGGCGGCCAGCAGCAGGCCGGCCATGATGATCGGCTTGCGGCCGATGCGGTCCGACACGGTGCCGAAGATCACGAAGAACGGCGTGCCCAGCAGCAGGGCCAGCGCGACGAGGATGTTGGCGGTCGAGGCATCGACCTTCAGCACGCTGGTCAGGAAGAACAGCGCATAGAACTGGCCCGTGTACCAGACCACTGCCTGGCCGGCGACCAGGCCGAACAGGGCCAGCAGGATGATGCGCAGGTTCTTCCACTCGCCGAAGCATTCGGACAGCGGCGCCTTCGACAGCTTGCCCTCGTCCTGCATCTTCTGGAAGGCCGGCGATTCGCTCATCGACAGGCGGATCCAGACCGAGATGCCCAGCATCACGATCGAGATCAGGAAGGGCACGCGCCAGCCCCAGTCGGAGAAGCTCGCCTCGCCCAGGATCGATCGGGTGCCCAGGATCACGATCAGCGACAGGAACAGACCGAGCGTCGCGGTGGTCTGGATCCAGGCCGTGAAGGCGCCGCGCTTGCCCTGCGGCGCATGCTCGGCTACATAGGTTGCCGCGCCGCCGTACTCGCCGCCCAGGGCCAGGCCCTGCGCCAGTCGCAGCACGATCAGGATCGCGGGCGCCGCCACGCCGATCGTGGCGTAGGCCGGCAGGATGCCCACCAGGAAGGTCGAGCCGCCCATGATCAGGATGGTGACCAGGAAGGTGTACTTGCGGCCGATCATGTCGCCCAGGCGGCCAAAGAACAGCGCGCCGAAGGGTCGCACGATGAAGCCGGCCGCGAAGGCCAGCAACGCGAAGATGAAGGCGGAGGTCGGGTCCAGGCCCGAGAAGAACTGCCGCGCGATGATGCTGGCCAGCGCGCCGTACAGGTAGAAGTCATACCACTCGAAGACGGTGCCCAGCGAGGACGCGAAGATCAGCTTGCGCTCCTCGGTGGTCATCGGCTGGTGGCCGTCGTCGAACTTGCTTTCAGAGAAATCGGCCATGTTCAGGCTCCAGGATCGGTCTGCTGCCGGGGGACAGCCGGCAGCGGTGGGCGTTCATCGGGCACCGGCGCTGCGCGCGGCGCGCTCGGGGTTCACATCGAGGCCATCAGGCGCTTGGGCGAGAACTGGCGTGCCTCGGGCAGGCTTTCGGCACCCGCGATCGCACGCTGCAGGATCTGGTCGGCACCGACGCGGCCAAAGGCCTCGTTGAGCGCCGCGTACATCACCTTGGTCAGCTCGGCCAGGTCGGCGTGCTGGCCTTGCAGCTGCCAGTCGTGCTGGCGGGCACGACCCCAGGCGTCCTTGAACTGGGTCTGCACGGCGGCGCCGACCTTCGAGCGGGCCAGGGTCTTGAGCGCGTCGCGCTGGACCTCGTCCAGCGCATCGCGGTGGAAGGCATAGACCTCGCTGACCAGCGTGCGCATCACCGCGCCAAAGACCACCGGCGGTTCGGTCGCGACCGGTGCCTCGGCCGGCGGCGCCACCGGTGCGGCAGGCTGGGCGGCGGCCATCGCGGCGGCGGCAGGCGCGACCCAGCCGGGCGGCAGCTGCTCGGGCTGCGCGTAGATCGGCTGACCGTTGGGCGCATAGCCCAGGATCGGCGGCTGGCCATAGCCTGGCGGGCTCATCGGCTGAGCCAGCCCTTGTGGCGCCATGCCAGGTTGCGGATAGCCGGGCGGATAGACCGGCGGCTGCGCATACATCGGCGCAGGCTGCGCTTGCCAGTAGGGCTGGGCAACCGGCGGCGCCGCGTAGACCGGCGCCGGCGCGGGTGCCGCAGGACGAAGCGCCTGCATCGCCGGCCACGGGTCGATCGGCAGGCGCTCCTCGGGCTCGCGCAGGGCCTTGTAGAAGTCGTTGTAGAGCCGGCGGCAGGTGGCCGCGTCCAGCATGTGCTGGCGCGCCAGCGCGTCGACCGCGCGGATGATGTCGGACACCGCATCGCCGCGCATGCTGTCCTGCAACTGCCAGAGCGCCTGGAGCAGCGAGTTCTCGTCCAGCACGGGGGACAGCACCGCGACGGCGGCGCGGCGGCGTTGGGCCTGGGGGTCGAGGGCCATGGACTCAGGCTCCCTTCCGGTGGATGGGTGAGGACGGGGGCCGACCGGTGCGGTCGACCAGCGGGGCGAATGGCGGTGGGTGCATGCGTTCTCCGGGCGGGCATGTCTGCTGCATGCCTGGGTTGACGTGCCGGGCATGGGCCCGATTCGTTGACCCGAGTCTGTGCCGGATCGATGCTTTGCATGCTGACGACCCCCCGCACTTGCAGGGGCGGTGAGCCGGAAAAATCACCGCCCCAGGCCCGTTAAATCGCCCCGCGTCGCCTGCACCCCACGACCGATGGCGCATCCGATGAGCCACCCGGCGCCTCAGCCCCGCGCCTGCGCCGGTCGGAGGGCCACTGATAGCATCCGGCCAGACGTTTGCCGAACCCTCGGGCAGACCGCACCGAAGCCCACGACATGTCCAACACCTCCTTCCTGCCCGATCTGGACCGAAGCTCCGACGCCGAGGCCGACGCGAACGTCGCCGCCGGTGGCCTGCCGGTCTCGCAGCGCATCCGCGCGCGCATCAAGGCGGCCCAGCGGCGCTTCCATGCCAACGACAACATCGCCGACTTCATCCACGAGGGTGAACTCGACGCCCTCGTCGACGAGGTCCAGGCCAAGATGGCCTGCGTGCTCTCCAGCCTGGTGATCGACACCGAGAGCGATCACAACACCCAGGACACCGCCCGACGGGTGGCCAAGATGTACGTGCGCGAGGTCTTCAAGGGCCGTTACGTGGCAGCCCCTGCGACCACCGAGTTCCCCAACGTCGAGCACCTCAACGAGCTGATGATCGTCGGCCCGATCACCGTGCGCAGCGCCTGCTCGCACCACCTCTGCCCGATCGTCGGCCAGCTGTGGATCGGCGTCATGCCCAACGAGCACTCCAACCTGATCGGCCTGTCGAAGTACGCCCGCCTGGCCGACTGGATCATGAGCCGGCCGCAGATCCAGGAAGAGGCCGTCACCCAGGTCGCCGACCTGCTGCAGTCCAAGATGCAGCCCGACGGCCTGGCCGTCGTGATGGAAGCCGACCATTTCTGCATGGGCTGGCGCGGCGTCAAGGACATGGACTCCAAGATGATCAACAGTGTCATGCGCGGCTCCTTCCTGAAGGACGCCAACCTGCGGCGCGAGTTCCTGTCGCTGCTGCACCGCAAGAAGTCCTGAACCCTCCAGCTGTTCTGCCCCGTCCCCTTCCCCTTCCCCTTCCCCTCACCGAACACGACCGAAAGCCCGACATGCTCGTCCGACTGCTCTACGCCAGCCGCGCCGATTCGGTCACCTCCGACCTGATCGATGCCATCCTGGCCCGATCGCGGGTGACCAACCCGGCCCTGGGCATCACCGGCATCCTGTGCCACGGCGGCGACGTCTTCATGCAGGTGCTCGAAGGCGGCCGCGAGCCGGTCAACCAGCTCTACAACCGCATCGCGGGTGATCCGCGTCACAAGGACGTGACGCTGCTGCACTACGCCGAGATCGCCGAGCGGCGCTTCTCCGGCTGGACCATGGGCCAGGTCAACCTCGCGCGCATCAACCCGTCGATCGTGCTGAAGTACAGCGAGCGCCCGGTGCTGGACCCCTTCTGCGTGCCCGGCCCGGTGTCGATGGCGATGCTCGAAGAGCTGATCGCGACCGCCTCCATCGTCGGCCGCGCCTGCTGATCCGGCGGGCGTCCAGCGGCCTCAGGGGCGGCTACGATCCGGCGCCCCTGCTTCTTCCGACGTCCCCGATGGTCGACTCGACGCCACGTCCCTATCTCCAGGTCCAGCCCGGCTACCTCGTGCGCCGCCTCCAGCAGGCCGCCGTTGCGCTCTTCATGGCGCAGACCGCCGAACAGGCGCTGACCCCGGTGCAGTTCGCCGCCATGATCGCGACCCACGAACAGCCCGGCCTGGACCAGCGCACGCTGGCCGATTCGATCGGCTTCGACACCTCGACGATCGGCGGCGTGATCGACCGCCTGGAGCGGCGTGGCCTGATCCAGCGCAACCTCGCCCCGCATGACCGCCGCGTGCGCCTGCTGACGCTGACCCCCGCCGGCGAACAGCTGCTCGCCGAGGTGCTGCCCGGCGTCAAGGCGACCCAGGAACTGATCCTCGCGCCGCTGCCCGAGGCCGATCGGCCGGTCTTCATGGCCATGCTGCACAAGCTGGTCGAAGGCCATGCCGGCGTGCCACCGGGCAGCGCCGGCGACTGATCCCGCCCGCACCGTGACGCCGCGCCTGATCGGGGTCGACTTCAGCAGCCGGCCGACCCGGCGCAAGCCCATCGTCGTCGCCGAAGGTGTGCAGCACGGCGACGAGGTCCGCCTGACCGGCCTGCGGTCCTGCCCGGACGAATCCACCTTCCTCGCCCTGTTGCGCGAGCCCGGTCCCTGGCTCGGCGGCTTCGACCTGCCCTTCGGCCTGCCCCGCGAGCTGGTCGAGACCCTGGGCTGGCCGACCGACTGGCCCGCGCTGATGCGCCACTACCTGGCGCTGGACCGCGCCACCATCCGCGCCACCTTTGCGGCCTTCTGCGATGCCCGACCGCCGGGCGGCAAGTTCGCGCACCGTGCCTGCGACGGGCCGGCCGGCTCCTCGCCGTCGATGAAGTGGGTCAACCCGCCGGTCGCGTACATGCTGCATGCCGGCGTGGCGGCCCTGCTGGCGGCGGGCTGCGCGCTGCCGGGCCTGCACCCGGGCGATCCGGACCGCGCCGCGCTGGAGGCCTATCCCGGCCACCTCGCCCGGGCGCTGATCGGGCGGACGTCCTACAAGAGCGACGACCCCGCGCGCCAGACGCACGAGCGCACCGACGCGCGCGCTCTGCTGGTCAACCGACTCCAGGCCGGTGCGCCCACGCTGGGCCTGCGCCTGGTGGTCGACCCGCCGACGCGCCAGCGCCTGATCGACGAGCCCCAGGGCGACGCGCTCGACGCGGTCCTGTGCCTGATGCAGGCAGCCTGGACGCTTGGCCGCCCGCGAAACGGTTGGCCCGAGGGCGTCGACCCGCTCGAAGGCTGGATCGCCGCCGTGCCGGCGCAGCCGCAGGCCTGAACGACGCCGGCGCAGGCGTCCGCGCGGGCGGCATGCTTTTCGTCGTCACGAGCCGACGTTGAAGGGTTTCCACCATTTGTGACGTTTGGGTAACGGGCCGGATACTGATCGAAATAGCACGGTCGTGCTATTCATTTCATCCAGCCGACGCCCATCCATGCGCCCTACCCGTTTCATCCCCGGCCTGCTCGCCGCCGCCGCCCTGCTGACCCTGGCCGCCTGCGGTGGCGGGGGGGACAGCAGCGATGTGACGATCAACCTGTCGAACGACCGCGGGTCGATCCAGCGCAACCCGCCGACGCAACTGGCGAGCCTGACGGCGGCGCAGTTCACGGCCCAGTTGCGGGGCTCCGCGCAAGGCCAGCAGCTGCTGCAACTCGCAGGCGTCAACCTGGCCGATCCCGCTGCCACGCTGCCTTGTGGCCTGGACCTGCGCTACATCCAGTACGGCACCGTCGGTGGCGCCGGCGAGAAGACCAACGCCACCGGGGCTCTGCTGATCCCCACCGGCGGCACCGGCTGCAGCGGCGCTCGGCCGATCGTCCTTCATGCCCACGGCACGACCACCGCGAAGGACTACAACATCGCGCTGCTGGGCAGCACGACCAACGCGGCCGGCGGCGAGGCTGGCCTGATCGCGGCCCTCTATGCGGCCCAGGGCATGATCGTCGTGGCACCGAACTACGCCGGCTACGAGAACTCGGCACTGAGCTACCACCCGTACCTCAACGCCGACCAGCAGTCCAAGGACATGATCGACGCGCTGTCGGCTGGACGGCAGGCGGTCGCGAAGATCGCCAACGGCACCAGCGACAGCGGCAAGCTGCTGATCACCGGCTATTCCCAAGGCGCACATGTCGCGATGGCGACCGCCAAGGCGCTGCGCCTTGCCGGTCAGCCCGTGACGGCCGTTGCCGGTGGCAGCGGGCCCTACGCCCTCGCCAAGTTCGCGGACGCGATTTTCGGCGGCAGCCCCATCGTCGGTGGCACGCTGTTCGCGCCCCTGCTGACCACCAGCTGGAAGCGTTCGTATGGCGACATCTACCAGGCGGCGGGCGATGTCTACAACACAGCCTATGCGACCGGAATCGAGACGCTGGTGCCGTCGACCTTGACCCAGCAGGCGCTGTTCACGACCGGAAAGCTGCCGCAGGCCGCCCTGTTTGACACCGACGCTGCGGCGTTCGGGCTGGCTTCGGCGTCCTTCCAGCCCTTGTTCGGCGCACCTGGGAGCGGCCTGATCAAGACCACCTACGCCAACGCCGTCCTGGCCGATGCAGCCGCCAATCCCTGCAACGCTGCATCGCCTGCTGCCTGTGTCACGAACCACCCGCTGCGTGCACGCGCCAAGCAGAACGATCTGCGCGGTGGCTGGGCGCCGGCCTTCCCGGTCTTCATGTGCGGCGGCGCCAACGATCCGACCGTGTTCTACGTCAACACGCAATTGCAGGCCGCCTGGTTCGGCACGTTGCCGCTGCCCACGGGAACCGTGACCACGCTGGACCTGGAGACCGCACCGACCGGCGGCACCGATCCCTTCGCAGCGGCCAAGGTCGGCTTCCAGACGGCCATCGCCGGCATCACCGGCGGTGCAACGGCCGTGGCACAGAACTACCACGCCACGGTTGCGCCTTTCTGCACCGCATCGACGGCCGGTTTCTTCCGCTCCGTGCTGGCCGCAACGCCCTGATGGGACGACGCCGGCATGTGCCGGCCTCAAACGCAAAAGGCCGGCTCGCGCCGGCCTGAACCGAAAAAGGCCGGCTCACGCCGGCCTTTGTCATGGAAAGGCGAGGGGCTTAGGCCTTGCCCACCAGCTTCTTGAACCAGCCCTTCTTCTCGTCCTCGGCCGGTGCGGCCTCGCCTTCGGCGACGGCTTCGACCGGCGGGGCGTGGCGTTCGGTCAGGGCGGCGTTGAACTTCTCGAAGAAGTCGCGGGCCATCTTGGCGGCCGCCATGTCGACCAGGCGCGAGCCGATCTGCGCGATCTTGCCGCCGACCGTCGCGTGCACGCTGTAGGTCAGCAGGGTCTCGTTCTCGCCCTGCGCGCTCAGCCTCACCTGGGCCGTGCCCTTGCCATGACCGGCCGCGCCGCCCTGGCCCTCGAAGGCGAGCTGGTAGGACACCGGCGCGACGAAGTCGCTGATGTGCAGCTTGCCCTTGAACTTGGCCTTGACCGGGCCGATCGCGGCCACGACCACGACCTCGTACTGGTTCTCGCCGACCGTCTCGATGCCCTCGCAGCCGGGGATGGCCTGCTGGATCAGGCTCATGTCGTTGAGGCTCTCCCAGGCGATGGCCTGGGACACGGGCAAGGTCTGGGTGTTCTCGAGTTGCATGGCGTGTGCTCTGGGGAAGTGAAGGAAGAAGGTCAGGTGCCGCTCAGCCGTGCGCCGTCCTGCAGTGCCTGCAGGAACTCGCCGCGCGAGGGCGGGATGCGGTGGCTCGCCGGCCGGGCCAGCAGCCGGGCCAGGTCGGCCAGGCTGTCCAAGTTGTGGGCGCTCATGAATTCGTCGACGTGCGGCAGCATGGCCCGGATGCCGGCCGCGCGCGGCTCGAAGGCGTCGTAGCGCAGCAGCGGGTTGAGCCAGACCAGCCGGCGACAGCTGCGCGCGAGCCGGTCCATCTCGAAGGACAGCGCCGCCGTGTCGCCGTGCTCCAGGCCGTCGGTGACCAGCAGCACGGTCGCATTGCCGCGCAGCACGCGGCGGGCCCAGCGGCGGTTGAAGGCATGCAGGCAGGCGCTGATGCGGGTGCCACCGGCCCAGTCCTGCACCGCGTGGCTGACCTGGCCCACGGCCAGGTCCGGGTCGCGCTGGCGCATCAGCCGGGTCGTGTGGGTCAGTCGGGTGCCGAAGACGAAGCTCTCGACCCGCGCATCGGCATGGCCCAGCGCATGGGTGAAGTGCAGCAGCATGCGCGAGTAGCGGCTCATCGAGCCGGAGATGTCGGCCAACACGACCAGCGGCGCCGGCTCGACGCGCGGGCGTCGCCAGCGCATGTCCCAGACCGAGCCGCCCTGGCGGGCCATCGCCTGCATCGTGGCGCGCCAGTCGGCCCGACCGGGCGCGTGGGCGCGGGCCTGTCGACGCGTCGGCAGCGGCTCGACGAACCGCACCAGCTTGTGCAGCAGCCGTTTGGCGTCGCGCCATTCCTCGGCCGTCATGGTCTCGAAGTCGGTGTGGCGCAGCACCTCCTGCTCGTTCCAGGTCAGCGAGGCATCGATCTGGATCTCGTCCTCGGCCGGCCGGTCCTTCGGCGGCGGCGACGGCGGCTGGGTGTTCGGGAAGAAGGCGGCCGCCAGGCGATGGTGCTCGGGTGGCGGTGGCAACGAGCCGTTCAGGTCGACCTTGGGCAGCAGCAGCGCGCGCATGCGGCCCTCGAGGTCGGGGTTCTTCCAGAAGATGTGGAAGGCCTGGTCGAACAGCAGGCGGTGTTCGGCCCGGTCGATCAGCGTGGCGCTGAGCGCCGCATGGAAATCGCGCCGGCTCTCCATTCCGCCCAGGCGCAGGGCGGTCAGGGCCAGCTCGATGCGCCCGGTGCCCACCGGGATGCCGGCCGCACGCAGCACGCGGGCGAAGTGCATGACGTTCTCGGCCAGGTGGCCGGCCAGCGCGTCGGCTTGCGGGACAGGCAGCATGGCGCGACGCTCAGGCCCGCGCCGCTTCCTGCAGGCCGCGGGCGGCCACGCGGGCTTCCTCCAGCAGGCGGGCGGCTTCGCTGCCCTGCACGCGCTGGATGTCGTCCTGGTACTTCAGCAGCACGCCCAGGGTCTGCTGGACGAGTTCGGGGTCCAGCACCATCGCGTCGAGTTCCAGCAGCGCGCGGCTCCATTCCAGCGTCTCGGCGATGCCGGGCAGCTTGTAGAGGTCGAGCTTGCGCAGGCCCTGGATGAAGGCGACGATCTCGCGCGCCAGCTCGCGGCCGATCCTGGGCAGGCGGGCCTCGAGGATCTGCAGTTCGCGCTTGACGGTCGGGAAATCGACCCAGTGGTAGAGGCAGCGGCGCTTGACCGCGTCGTGGATCTCGCGGGTGCGGTTGGACGTCAGCACGACGATCGGAGGCTCCTTGGCCTGCACCGTGCCGAGTTCGGGAATCGTGATCTGGAAGTCCGACAGGACCTCCAGCAGGAAGGCCTCGAAGGGCTCGTCGGCCCGGTCGAGTTCGTCGATCAGCAGCACCGGCGCGACCGGGTTGGCCGGGTCGATGGCCTGCAGCAGCGCGCGCTTGATCAGGAAGCGCGACGAGAAGAGATCGGCGGCCAGCGCATCGCGGTCGGCAGGCCGGCCCTGTCCGCCCTGGGTGCCGGCTTCGGCCAGGCGGATCTCCATCATCTGGCGGGCGTAGTTCCATTCGTAGGCCGCGCCGGCTAGGTCCAGGCCCTCGTGGCACTGCAGCCGGATCAGCGGCCGACCCAGCATCGTCGCCAGGGTCTTGGCGATCTCGGTCTTGCCGGTGCCCGGCTCGCCTTCCAGCAGCACCGGACGCTGGAGCTTGAGGGCGAGGTAGATCACCGTGGCGAGCGAGCGTTCGGGCACATAGCCCAGCGCGAGCAGGCAGGCCTGCGTGTCGTCGATGCTGCTGGGCAGCATGCCGACGGGGCTGCGGCCCAGCCGGTCGGCCAGGTTGCCCGGGCCGTTCAGGCCGATCGGTCCGCCCGCATCGCTCACCACGGTGTCGTTCATCGCGGCTCCGGACTCAGGCGGCCGCGACGGCGCGCGAGGCCAGCACCGGGATCAGCGCGGCGCGGTACTCGGCCGAGCCGTGCAGGTCGCCGTTCAGGCCGTCGGCGGGGACGCTGACGCCCGAGGCCGCCGCCGCCGACCAGTCGGCCGCCAGCGCGGCCTCGATGTCGGTGGCGCGGAACACGCACGCACCGGCACCGGTGACCGCCACGCGGGTGCCTTGCGGGCCCTGGCTGACGAACACGCCGACGATCGAGAAGCGCGAGGCCGGTTGCTTGAACTTCTGCCATGCGGCCTTGGCCGGGATCGGGAAGCTCACCGAGGTGATGACCTCGCCGGCTTGCAGCGCCGTCTCGTACAGGCCGACGAAGAAGTCGTCGGCGGCGATGCTGCGGCGGTCGGTGTGGACCGTCGCGCCCAGGCCCAGCACGGCGGCCGGATAGCAGGCTGCCGGGTCGTTGTTGGCCAGGCTGCCGCCGATGGTGCCGCGGTTGCGGACCTGGCGATCGCCAATGCGGCTGGCCAGGTCGGCCAGCGCGGGTATGGCCTTCTGGACCTCGGCCGAAGCCGCGACCGTGGCGTGGGTGGTCATCGCGCCGAGGGTGACGCTGCCATCGGCGACGCGGATGCCGCGCAGGTCGGCCAGCGCGCCGAGGTCGACCAGCGCCGCGGGCGCGGCCAGGCCGAGCTTCATCGAGGCCAGCAGCGACTGGCCGCCGGCAACGATCTTGGCGTCATCGGCTGCGGCCGCGCGGGCGGCGTCGGCCACGGAGGACGGGGTGTGGTACGCGAATGCTTGCATGGGGTTGTCTCCTGTCGTCCTCGGGACTCAGTTCGCGCCGCGGGCGGCTTGCCAGACGGCGTAAGGCGTCGCGGGCATCGGCACGTCCTTGACGCCCAGGGCATCGCAGACCGCGTTGATGACCGCCGGTGGCGTGCCGATGGCACCGGCCTCGCCGCAGCCCTTCACGCCCAGCGGGTTGTGGGTGCAGGGCGTGCCCTTGGCGGTCTCGACCATCAGGCTGGGCAGGTCGTCGGCGCGCGGCATGGCGTAGTCCATGTAGCTGCCGGTCAGCAGCTGGCCGGTTTCCTCGTCGTAGATGGCGTGCTCGAGCAGCGCCTGGCCCACGCCCTGGGCGATGCCGCCATGCACCTGACCCTCGACGATCATCGGGTTGACGACGTTGCCGAAGTCGTCCACCGCCGTGAAGCGGTCGATCCGGGTGGTGCCGGTCGCGGGGTCGATCTCGACCTCGCAGATGTAGGCGCCGGCCGGGTAGGTGAAGTTGCTCGGATCGTAGAACGCGTTCTCGTTCAGGCCCGGCTCCAGCTTGTCGTGCGGGAAGTTGTGCGGCACGTAGGCCGTCAGCGACACCTGCGCGAAGGGGATGGACTTGTCGGTGCCGGCGACCTTGAAGTTGCCGTTCTCGAAGACCACGTCGGTGTCGGCCGCTTCCATCAGGTGGGCCGCGATCTTCTTGCCCTTGGCGATCACCTTGTCCAGCGCCTTGACGATGGCGGTGCCGCCCACGGCCAGCGAGCGCGAACCGTAGGTGCCCATGCCGAACAGCACCTTGCTGGTGTCGCCGTGGACGATGTCGATGTCGTCCATCGGGATGCCGAGCTTCTCGGCCACGACCTGCGCGAAGGTCGTCTCGTGGCCCTGGCCATGGCTGTGCGAGCCGGTGAACACCGTGACCTTGCCGGTCGGGTGGACACGCACCTCGCCGGCCTCGAACAGGCCGGCACGGGCGCCGAGCGCGCCAGCGACGGCCGACGGCGCGATGCCGCAGGCCTCGATGTAGCAGCTGTGGCCCAGGCCGCGCTTGAGGCCCTTGGCCTCGGAGGCCGCACGGCGCGCGGCGAAGCCGGCCACGTCCGCCAGTTCCTCGGCGCGCTTCAGGGTGGCGAAGAAGTCGCCGGTGTCGTAGGTCAGGCCGACCGGCGAGGCGTACGGGAACTCGGTGATGAAGTTGCGGCGCCGCAGCTCGGCCGGTGCGATGCCCATCTCCTTGGCGGCCGTCTCGACGATGCGCTCGAGCAGGTAGGTCGCCTCCGGACGGCCGGCGCCGCGGTAGGCGTCGACCGGCGAGGTGTTGGTGAACACCGCGTTGATCTCGGCGTAGATCTTGGGCGTCCGGTACTGGCCGGCCAGCAGCGTGGCGTGCAGGATGGTCGGGATGCAGGTCGAGAAGGTCGACAGGTAGGCGCCCAGGTTGGCCGTGGTCGTGGCACGCAGCGCCAGGAAGTGGCCGTCCTTGTCCAGGGCCAGCTCGGCCAGCGAGTCGTGGTCACGGCCGTGCGCGTCCGACAGGAAGGCCTCGCCCCGCTCGCAGGTCCACTTGATCGGGCGGTTGACCTGCTTGGAGGCCCAGACCAGCGCGGTCTCCTCGCCGTACAGGTAGATCTTGGCGCCGAAGCCGCCGCCGACATCCGGGGCCACCACGCGCATCTTGTGCTCGGGAATGCCCAGCACGAAGGCGCACATCAGCAGGCGCTCGACGTGCGGGTTCTGGTTGCTGACGTAGAGCGTGTAGTGGTCGTCCGCACGGCTGTACGACGCGTTGGCCGCACGCGGCTCCATCGGGTTGGGCGCCAGGCGGTTGTTCTTGAACTTCAGCGTGGTGACGTGGGCGGCGGTCTTGAACGCCTCGGTCACGCCGTCCTTGTCGCCGATGCCCCAGAGGTAGCACTGGTTGTTCGGTGCCTCGTCGTGCACGGCGGCCGGCGCGGTCAGCGCCTTGGCCGGGGTGATGACGGGGGTCAGCTCCTCGTACTCGACCTCGATCAGCTCGGCCGCGGCCTTGGCCTGGTCCAGCGTCTCGGCCACGACCAGCGCGACGCGGTCGCCGACGTAGCGCACCTTGCCGTCGGCCAGCACCGGATGCTTGGGCTCCTTCATCGGCGAGCCGTCGATGTTGTTGATCAGCCAGCCGCAGGGCAGGCCGCCGACGGCCTTGAAGTGCTCGCCGGTGAACACGCCGACGACGCCCGGTGCGGCGGCTGCCGCGGCGGTGTCGACCTTCAGCAGGCGGGCGTGCGCATACGGCGAGCGCAGGAAGTAGCCAAAGGTCTGGCCAGGCAGGGTGATGTCGTCGGTGTACTGGCCGCGACCGGTCAGGAAACGTGCGTCTTCACGACGGACGACCGACTGACCGATGAATCCTTGACGTGCGTTCATGCAATGTGCTCCGGTGGATGTCGACTGGGTTGTTCCGTGGCGGATCAGGCCGGGTCAGGCCTTCATCGCCTCGGCGCCCACGAACACCGCCTTGACGATGTTCTGGTAACCGGTGCAGCGGCAGAGGTTGCCTTCCAGGGCCTCGCGGACCTGCGCATCGCTGTGGCAGCCGTGGTGCTGCACCAGGTCGACCGCGCTCATCACCATGCCCGGGGTGCAGAAGCCGCACTGCAGGCCGTGGCACTGGTTGAAGGCGGCCTGCATCGGGTGCAGCGTGCCGTCGGCGGCGGCCAGGCCCTCGATGGTGGTGACCTGCTTGCCGGCGGCCTGGGCGGCCAGCATGGCGCAGCTCTTCACCGCGCGGCCGTCGACGTGCACGGTGCAGGCACCGCACTGCGAGGTGTCGCAACCGACGTGGGTCCCGGTCAGCTGCAGCGTCTCGCGGATGAACTGGACCAGCAGGGTCTGAGGCTCAACGTCGCGCGTCACGTCGCGGCCGTTGACCTGAAGGGTGATCGTCGTCATGGGGGTGTCTCCTCGTGGGTCTGGTGGTCGACCGACCTTCCGCGGGCGCGCTGCGACACCCCTTTCCGGCCTTCAACTCGAGGCGCATCCTATGCAGCACGGGCGTTCGCATCCGCCTGTCGCGATTCCCTATGAAGCGCCGCGCATAGCACGCGCTCGGCAAGGCCCTTCATAGGGGTAGAAGAGACGTCGGCGACAACATGACGCCGCAGTAAGGTGCAACCCGCGCCCTCCGTACCCTCTGCCGCGATTCTTCGGCAGCGCGCCCCGCGCCGCCTGACCCCCGACCTCAGCCCCGACACGCCATGGACAACATCGACCTCCAGATCCTTCGCCAGGTGCAGAACTGGCGCGCCTCAGGACACCGCGTGGTGCTGGGCACGATCATCCGGACCTGGGGCTCGGCGCCGCGCCCGATCGGCTCGGTCGTGGCGGTGCGCGACGACGGCCAGATCGCCGGCTCGGTCTCCGGCGGCTGCATCGAGGACGACCTGATCGAGCGTGTCCGCGAGGGCGCGCTGCTGGCCGACACCCCGCGCACCGTGCGCTACGGCGTCTCCGGCGACGAGGCCGCGCGCTTCGGCCTGCCCTGCGGCGGCACGATCGAGCTGGTGCTGGAGCCGGTGCTGCCGCACAGCGGCATCGAGGTCCTGCTCGAACGCCTGGCCAGCGGCCGCCGGGTGCGTCGCACGCTCGACTTCCTCACCGGCGCGGTCACGCTGACCGAGGCCGAGCCGGGCGACACGCTGACCTTCGACGGCCAGACGCTGGTCAGCACGCATGGCCCGGGCTGGCGCCTGATCGTCATCGGTGCCGGCCAGATGACGCAGTTCCTGGCCGAGATGGGCCGGGCGCTCGACTACCAGGTCTTCATCATCGACCCGCGCCCCGAGTACGCCGACGGCTTCGAGGTCGCCGGCTGCCAGCTCGTGCGCGAGATGCCCGACGACGCGCTGGTGGCGCTGTCGCTGGACGCGCACTGCGCCGTCATCGCCCTGACCCACGACCCCAAGCTCGACGACCTGGCGCTGATGGAGGCGCTGCGCTCGCCGGCCTTCTACGTCGGCGCGATCGGCTCGCGCCTGAACCAGGCCAAGCGCAAGCAGCGCCTCGGCGAGCACTTCGGCCTGACCGAGGCCGAACTCGGCCGCCTGCACGGCCCGGTCGGCATCAAGAACGGTGCCCGCACGCCGCCGGAAATCGCGGTGGCCATCCTGGCCGAGGTGACCGGCGTGCGCTACGGCTACCGCATCCCCGAACCCGTCTCGGTCGGCGGTGCGGCGGGTGTCGAGGCCGGTTGCATGGCCTGATGGCCAGCACCGGCGGCCGGTCGACCCGGCGCCGGGCCGCACCGCTGTCCCGCGTTGGAACACGTCGACTGCTCCAGCGTGAACGATCGGTTCCAGAGGCCGCGCTGTCCGCCGCGGCTGCGGTCGACCTGTCGCCCGCGTGACGGTGTCCGAGCGGGTTAATGCGAACTGGCCGCAGCCGGCTGGCCTCGCGAACATTCGACTCGCTCGCTCAAGGTCATCCGCACCTTCGATCCCACACGCCATGACACATCCGATGCCCACGCACCCGCTCTCCCGTCCCCGCCTGTCGCCGCTGACCCTGGCCGTTCACGCCACGCTGGCGCTGTCCGCGGCCGCGACGCTGCCGGTTGCCCAGGCCCAGGAGGCCGAACGCCTGGAAAGCGTCGTCATCACCGGCTCGACCCGCGAACAGAAGCTGGTCGACGCGCCCTACGCGATCAGCGCCGTCGGCAGCGAGGCGCTGCGCGCAGCCGGCCCGATGGTCAACCTGTCCGAGGCCCTGCAATCGGTGCCCGGCCTGGTGGTCGCCAACCGCAACAACTACGCCCAGGACCTGCAGATCAGCTCGCGCGGCTTCGGCGCCCGCGCCGGCTTCGGCGTGCGCGGCATGCGCCTGTACGCCGACGGCATCCCGGCGACGATGCCGGACGGCCAAGGTCAGGTGGCGCATTTCGACCTGGCGGGCGCGGATCGGGTGGAGGTGCTTCGGGGGCCGTTCTCGGCGCTGTATGGCAACAGCTCGGGCGGCGTCATCGCGGCGTGGTCCAAGCCCGTGCGTGATCGCAGCTTCGAGGTCGGCGTCGACGCCGGCAGCTCCGGCCTGCGCCAACAGCGCGTGGCGTTCCAGTCACCGTTCGACGGCGGCTTCTCGATCGCGGCCAACTTCTCCAGCTTCGAGATCGACGGCTTCCGCCCGCAGAGCGACGCCGACCGACGCCTCGCCAACATCCGCCTGGGCTGGGTGGGCGAGGACGACCGCGTCACGCTCGCCATCAGCGACCAGCATCAGCGTGCCAACGACCCACTCGGCCTGACGCGCACCCTCTTTAACCAGAATCCAGACCAGACTGCGGTCCAGGCCACGAACTTCAAGACCCGCAAGACCATCGACCAGACGCAGGCCGGCCTGAGCTGGCTGCACCAGATCGGCGGCGACAGCGCCTTGCAGTCGACCCAGGTCAGCACCTACATGGGGGAGCGGTCGGTCTTCCAGATGTTGTCGACGACGGTGGGTGCGCAGGCGCCAGCCTCAAGCGGCGGCGGCGTCATCGACTTCGATCGTCGCTACGCCGGCATTGACGGACGCCTCAACTGGAAGCTAGGCGACGGCGATTTGGTGACGGGCTTCAACCTTGAACAGCAACGTGACGACCGCAAGGGCTACGAGAACTTCACCAGCAATCCGACCGTCACCGGCGTTGTCGGCACGTTGCGGCGCGACGAAACCAACAAGGCCATGTCGCGCGAGGCGTATGCCCAGTACGAGTTGCCGCTTGCTCCCCATTGGCAGGTGATCGCCGGCGTGCGAACCGGCAAGGTCCGCCTGTCCAATGACGATCACTACGTCGTCCTCAACCCGGACGACAGCGGCTCGCTGGACTTCAGCTACACCAACCCCGTTTTCGGTCTGCGCTGGCAGCCCGACCAGACCTTGACACTGCACGCCAGCGTATCGCGCGGATACGAGTCGCCGACGCTCGGCGAAGTGGCCTACAGCGTGGACGCGCAGGGCAGCCCGACGACTGGCTTCAACAAGGCGCTTTCGGCACAGAGCAGCCGGCAACTGGAACTGGGTGCCAAGTGGCGTCCGACGCAGGACTACGCGATCGACGCGGCAGTCTTCAGCATCGCCACCAGCAACGAGATCGGCGTGAACACGAACTCGGGTGGCCGCAGCACGTTCAAGAATGTTGGCGACACCTTGCGGCAGGGCTTCGAGCTGTCGCAGCGCTGGCGTCACAGCCCCAACCTTCGCGGCCAGCTGGCCTTGACCGTGCTTAACGCGAGCTACCGCACCGGTGCTATCGATGGCAACAAGATCGCCGGCACGCAGCCATCCAGCCTGTTCGCGGAGATCGCCTGGAAGACCTGGCCGGGTGGCGAATGGGGCTTCGAGGTCCGCGGTCAGGGTCGAACCGCACTGAACGACAGCAACCAGGACTCGCCCGGCACGGCTGGCGGCGGCTTCGCGGCCGGCTGGGGCATCGCCAACTTGCGTTACCTGCATACCTGGGACATCGGCAATGACGCCAAGCTGGAACTTCTGACGCGCGGCGACAACCTGGCTGACCGGCGCTACGCCGGCAGCGTGATCGTGTCGGAAGCCCAGCAGCGTTATTTCGAGCCGGCCCCCGGCCGCAGCGGCCTCGTCTCCCTGCGCTACCTCCGCAAGTTCTGACCCGCCCATGCGACCACCGCCCTCTTTCACCCGTCGCCATCTGATCCGGCTGGCCACCGCTGGTGCCGCCCTGGCCCAGGCCTTGGCCCTGGTCGGCCCGGTGCATGCGGCCGACGCGTTCGAGGGCGATCCCTTCCAGTCCCATCCCTGGCCCGACATGCGCCGCGAGTACCTCGGCGCCGGGCCGGTGGTCTGGGACGAACGGGTGCAGGTCAGCGGGCCGGCCTTCGCGGAGGACCCGATGAACGTGCCGGTGTCGGTCGCCGTCGACGGCCTGGACGGTATCGAGCGCATCGTCATCCTGGTCGACCGCAACCCCATCCGCAAGGTGCTGGAGTACCAGCCGCTGGCGGCCCTGCCGCGCGTGTCCTTCCGCTTCAAGCTCGAGCAGGCCAGCCCCGTGCGGGCAGCGGTGCGCACGCGCGACGGGCGCTGGCATGTCGGCGGCGCCTGGGTCGATTCGTCCGGCGGTGGCTGCACCGTCTCCGGCGCGACGCGCAAGGACGGCAGCTGGTCGCGCACGCTCGGCAGCGTCAGCGCCCGCATGTTCGAGCGCAGCGAGGCGCCCGGCAGCGCGGCCGACAGCGTCGCGCTGGATGCCGGCTCGCGCATCCGTGTGCGTGTCATGCACCCGATGGACACCGGCCTGGTGGCTGGCGTGCCGGCCTTCTACCTGAGCCGCCTGACGCTGCGCGACGGCCAGGACCGCGAGCTGCTGCGTCTTCAGCCCTTCGAGCCGGTCAGCGAGAACCCGGTCTTCTCCTTCGACTTCCCGACCCGCCCGACCGGCCCGCTGCGGCTGGTCGGCGTGGACAACAACGGCAACCGCATCGACAGCCGGATCGAATGATGCGTGCCGCCCTTCGACTGGCCGCCGTCACGGCCACCCTGTTTGCGCTCGCCAGCGGCGGCGTCGTGGCACAGCCGGCGCCGATGTCGGCACCGATGACCGAGCGGATCACCGCGCCGTCCGAGCCTCCCCGTGTCGACATGGCCCGGCTCGACCTCGGCCTGCGGGCCCGCGCGCTGGCCGACGGCGTGTACGTCATCGAGGGCGCCAACGCCGACTTCAGCCCGGCCAACGGCTGCAACATCATCAACACCGGTTTCATCGTCACGGACGCGGGCGTGGTCGTGGTCAACACCGGCCCGAGCAGGCGCTACGGCGAGCAGCAGCGCGCGCTGATCGAGCGGACCACCGGCCAGCCCGTCGTGCAGGTCGTTCACCTCAACCTGCATCCGGACTACTTCCTCGGCAACCAGGCCTATGCCGACCTGCCGCGCCGCGCGACCGAGGCCACCCGGGCCGGCATGGCGCGCGAGGCGGCGGCCTACGAGACCAACCTCTACCGCCTGTGCGGCGACTGGATGAAGGGCACGCAGGCCCTGCTGCCGGACGCCGGACCGGCCACGAGCCTCGACGCCGCCGCGTCGGCCGGCGTGCTGCGCATCGGCGGGCGCGAGCTGCTGCTGCAGGAGCTGCGCGGCCATACCGATTCGGACCTGGTCCTGATCGACCGCCGCAGCGGCGTCGCCTTCATCGGCGGCCTGGCCTTCGCCGACCGCATCCCGACGACGCCGCATGCCCGCATCGACGACTGGCTGGCCAGCCTCACCACGCTGGCCGCCACGCTGAAGGCGGCCGACGCCCGCGTGATCGTCCCCAGCCACGGCCCGGTCCGCGCCGACACCTCCGCCCTCTTCCAGACCCGCGACTACCTGCGCTGGCTCGACCATCGCCTGCGCACATCCGCCCGCAACGGCCTCGAACTCGCCGAGGTCCTGAAGCTCCCCGTCCCCGCCCCGTACAAGGACTGGGCCGCCGTCCAGACCGAATACCTGCGCAACGTGGTGCACCTGTTTCCAGGGCATGAGCAGGCGGTGCTGGGGGCGGCACGCTGAACCTGCGCACCGGCCTGTCCCGGATGCCACGAAGCCGTCAGAGCAGGTCACCGGCGTGGTCGGGCAGGTTGCGCAGCTTGCGCAAGGCATCCCGCAAGATGACCTGGGTCTGCGGCAGGTTCACGCTCAGCCCCAGCGTCTGGATCGCGGTCGGGCGATGACCCGACTTGCTGGTGAGGGTCCGACAACCGGTCACATGCAGGCCCACCAACTCGGCTTGCATGACGGCCTTGTAGCCTGCACCGAAGCGGTTTTCCGCGCTCAATCCCTGCGCACGGCAGGAAGGCTGATCTCCAGAAGGTTCTTCAAGGTCATGGGCATTCCCGCATCTTCTCCACCCGTGATGGCCCGAAACACCGCGCCGAACGGCATACCGAGTTGCTCCCGATACAAGACGATCATTGACGCACGTTCGGCACGCGGGTGCAGACGCAGACGGCCGTATCCGCTGTCCTGGGCCAGGTCGAGCAAGACAGTCATCAAGGCCCTGCCGAATCCGCGCCCCTGGTGTCTGGGCAAGACAGCCATGTCGAATAATCACAAGACCTTGCCGCGCGCCATCCACCCCAGTTCCTGGACGCCGGCGACGCCGACGCCGACCCAAATGCCATCGGCGCGGATGACGAAACGCGACGCCCATCGCCGACATCGCGGCGAGCTGTGCAAGATATTCGTCGGACCGCAATTCCCGCCAAGGCCCCTGCACCACCGGGCATGCCTGCGACGTATACGCGTCATGTTCTCGCAGAATTTCCGCAAGCTGACGAGGGGTTATCCTGAGAATTGGTGATTCCGACGTTCCGTCAATATCCCAGACAGGGCAACGACCAGGACCTGTTGGCCATCGTCTTCGAAACCAAACCGAATAAAACAAAACCAAACCGATGCAGAGCGGGACCAACAGGTTGACCGAAGCAGCTCAGAAGGCAAAACATTTCTCGCTTGGGCATTCTCATGCCGACCACGACGGACTAGGATAACCAGGCCAATGGCATTCACCCCACTTTTCCATTCACCGTCACACTGCATGAAACATCACCTGATCACCATCATCGCCGCATCGCTCCTGGCTGGTTGCGCGACCCAGAGTTTCGTCATCTCCGGGAATACGGATGAAGGGCCGACAGAACAGACCTCGCAGGCCTTTTTTGTCAGCGGCATAGGACAAAGTCGCATGCTGGATGCTGCGGCAATCTGCGGCGGACCGGCAAAAGTCCTGAAGGTCGAGACACAAGAAACCTTCCTGAATGGCCTGCTTGGCGTGATCACGATGGGCATTTACACGCCAAGAAACGCGAAGGTGTATTGCTCGAAATAATCTCCGGAATGGCCCCGGAACCGCTGCAAGTGGGGGACCACGATCAGGCTGAGCCGCCTGACCCCCCTCACCCCGCCGGCAACAACCCCAGCGGCGCCACCGATGCCTTCGGCTGGCGGAAATGCCACCACGGCAGGGCGCGGGTCAGGGACAGGACCTCGCCGGAGCGGGCGATCGACAGCGGCTGGTAGCCGGGCACGTCCTGCAGCGTCTGCTGCCAGTCGGCGCTGCCGAGCACGGCGCGCAGCTTGAGGACCGCCGGGTGGTCGAGGGCGTCCTTCAGGCAGACGAGGAAGTAGTCCTCCTCGGCCAGGGGCACGAAGGCCAGCCCGAAGGCTTGCGCGGCCGCCTCGATGCCCATGCCGACGTCGCCCAGGCCGCTGGCGATGGCGGCGGCGACGGCCAGGTGGCTGTCCTCTGCGGCCTGCTCGCTGCGGCTCAGGGCATCGGCCGGCAAGCCGGCCTCGTGCAGCAGGTGATCGGTCAGCAGGCGGGTGCCGGAACCCGTCTGGCGCTGCACGAAACGCGCGCCGCTGCGCACCACGTCGGCCAGCGTGCGCACGGCCAGCGGGTTGCCCGGCGCGACCATCAGGCCCTGGGCACGGCGGCTGAAGCCGATCAGCTTGTGCTGGCCCGGCTTGAGCAGCGGCTTGAGCGCCTGCGCGAACAGCTTGGGCGAGTCCGGCAGCGGCGGGACATGGAAGCCGGCGATCAGGCAGCGGCCCTCGGCCAGCGCCCGCAGCGCGTCGACGCTGCCGGCAAAGCGCAGCTCGACGTGCAGGCGCTGCTGGCGCGAGGCCAGCTCGCGCAGCGCCGGCAGCGCCAGGTCATGGCTGGCGTAGACGGTCAGCACGTGCTGGTCGCCGTCGCGGGCTTCGGCCAGTGCGCGTTCGAGCTCGACCCGCAGCGCCTCGATGTGCGGCGTCAGGCGGGTGCGGGCCCGCGTCTCGGCCCAGACCAGGCGTTCGGCGAAGGGCGTCAGGCGCGCCGGCTGGCCCTGGGTCCAGCTGACCAGCGGCTCGCCGAGCACGTCCTGCCATTGCTTGAGCGATCCCCAGACATGCCGGTAGGACAGGCCCAGTGCCTTGGCCGCATGCTGGATCGAGCCGTTCTCGCGCACGGCCCAGAGCAGGTCGAACAGCGGGTTGCGAACCTGCGCGCCTTGCTGCGCACTCGGGTCGAAGCTGTACTGGAGGTGGACGCCGAGGGTCTTCATCACGATCCTTCAGCCGCCGCCACGGCGGGTGTAGAGATCGAAGTAGCGCATGAAGCGGGCACGCTCATCGGCACTGCAGCCCTCGAAGGCGAAGGTCACCGCCAGGCGCGGCATGCGCAGCAGCGCGATCTGGCGCGGCGGGAGGGTCTCCCAGTCCAGCCGCAGGACGGCAGCGGGCATGTCAGGGTCCAGCGCGACCTCGGCGCCGTGCTCTCCGACACGGCGCCAGGTCCGCCCGCCGATGGCACCGGGCAGCCAGGCCAGCCATTCGGCGACGGAACAGCCCTGCTCGCGCCGGAAGGCGGCAGGGATCTCGGCTAGGTGGGCGGTGGCGGTCATGGCCGTGATTATTCGTCCTGCCGCCGCGGCCTATGCTTGCGCCGTCATCGTTCTCCCGACTTCCGGCCCGCCCATGACCCGCACCGACCCGCTCCTCGACGCGTCCTTCAAGGGCTACCCGCCCGATGCCCCGCCGCTGCGCTGCTCGCAGATCGGCGCACAGGGCTGGCATGTCCTCGGCGACGAACTCCCGCTGCCGCTGGCGGTGCTGGACCAGGCCGCGCTGGTCCACAACGTCGGCTGGCTGCAGGCGCTGGTCGAGCGCGAGGGCATCGCGCTCGCGCCCCACGGCAAGACCACGCTGTCGCCGCAGCTGTTCGCGGCCCAGCTGGCGGCCGGCGCCTGGGGCATCACCGTGTCGCAGTTGCGCCAGGTCGACACCGTGATCGCGGCCGACGGGCGCCACGTGCTGGTGGCCAACCAGGTCGTGCAGCCGGCCGAGCTGCGCCAGCTGGCGGCCTTGCTGGCGCGCCATCCGGACCTGCGGGCGCCCTTCCTGGTCGACTCGCCCGATCAGGTCGCCGCCGCCGAGCGGGCCGCACCGCCGCAGCCGCTGGAGGTGCTGCTCGAAGTCGGCCTGGCCGGTGGACGGACCGGCTGCCGCACGGTCGAGGCCGCGCTGGCGCTGGCACGGTCGATCCGCGCCAGCACCGCGCTGCGGCTGGTGGGCATCAGCACCTACGAGGGCCTGTGGGGCAGCGGCGACGACGCGAAGGACGGCACGCTGGTGGCTGGCCTGGTGGCCGACACCCACGCGCTGGCAAGGGCCTGCGAAGACGAGGACCTTTTCGAGGCCGACGAGGTCATCCTGAGCGCCGGCGGCTCAGCCCTGTTCGACCTGATCGCCCCAGCGCTGCGCGGCCCGAGCGGTGCGCAGGCGCTGCGGCGGCCGGTCCGCGGCCTGCTGCGCTCGGGCTGCTACGTGACGCACGACGACGGCCACTACCAGCGCCTGGTCCGCCACGCCAACCGCCGACAGGGTTGCAGCGACGCGGCCGGCCTGCGCGGCGCGCTGACGGTCTGGGCGGTCGTGCAGGCCACGCCGGAACCGGGACTGGTGATCCTCAACGCCGGCAAGCGGGACCTGTCCTTCGACATGGGCCTGCCGCAGCCCAAGGCGATCTGCCGGCGCGGCGAGCGCCAGGCCGGTGCCACGCCCGCCGGCTGGCAGGTCGTGGCATTGAACGACCAGCACGCGCACCTGCGCCTGAACGAGGCCGACCCGGCGCTGGCGCCGCGCATCGGCGACCGCATCGGCCTGGGCATCTCGCACCCGTGCACGACCTTCGACAAATGGCGCTGGATGCCGGTGGCCGACGCCGATGGCCGCATCGTCGACGCGATCACGACCGCGTTCTGATGCCCCGGTCCAAGCCCCGGTCCAAGCCCAGTTCCAAGCCCACTTGACAGCCCAGCGGCCCGGCGCGCGGCATGATGACCGCATGAACGCCGTCACCGCCCCGAATCTCCGCGCGACCCTCTCACCGCCCACGCTCCCGCTGTCCGTCCTCGACCTGGCCCCGATCGCCGCCGGCGAGACCGCCGCCGACGCCCTGCACCACAGCCTCGACCTGGCCCGCCATGCGGAGGCCCTGGGCTACCGCCGCTACTGGCTGGCCGAGCACCACAACATGGACGGCCTGGCCTGCTCGGCCACCGCCGTGCTGGTCGGCCACATCGCCGGCGGGACCCGCACGATCCGGGTCGGCTCGGGCGGCGTGATGCTGCCCAACCATGCGCCGCTGGTGATCGCCGAGCAGTTCGGCACGCTGGCCACGCTCTACCCCGATCGCATCGACCTGGGCCTGGGCCGCGCGCCGGGCACCGACCGTGCCACCGCCCGCGCCCTGCGCCGCACGCTGCAGGGCGGCGACGAGGACAGCTTCCCGCAGGACGTGCTGGAACTGCAGGGCTACCTGGACGCGCCCGACGAGCACCGACCGCCCGAGGCGGTGCGTGCCATCCCAGGCATCGGCACGCAGGTGCCGATCTGGCTGCTGGGATCGAGCCTGTACAGCGCCCAGCTGGCGGCCTACCTGGGCATGCCCTTCGCGTTCGCCTCGCACTTCGCGCCCGACCAGCTGATGCAGGCGCTGCAGGTCTACCGCGACACCTACAAGCACAGCGACAGCCACCCACGCCCGCACGCGATGGTCGCGGTCAACGTGGTCGCGGCGGACGACGACGCGACGGCGCGTTTCCAGTTCACCTCAATCCAGCAGCGCTTCCTGGGCATGGTGCGGGGCCGGCGAGGCCCTCTGCCCCCGCCGGTCGCCGACATGGACAGCCTCTGGAGCGACCCCGAGCGGGCCCAGGTCGAGCGCATGCTGGCCGTCTCCGTGGTCGGCGGACCGGCGACGGTGCGAGCCGGCCTGCAGGCGCTGGCCGAGCGCACGGGAGCGGACGAGCTGATCGTCGCTGGCGCGATGCACGACCATGTGGCGCGTCTGCATTCCTACGCGATCGCCGCCGCCTGCGCGCCGGTCGCGGCCAGCCTGCGCTGACCCGGACCGGACGCCCGCTCCCGCGCGGGCGCAGGCATCACGCTCAGTGGGCGTGGGCGGCGTGCGGGTCCGCCGGATGCACGTTCAACAGCGCCGCCGGAGCCTTCAGGCCCTTGGTGGACGTGCCCGAGGCCGGCACCTCGGCCCAGTCGATCTGGCCCTGGTCGCAGACCTGCAGCACCTTGAACCACAGCGGGCCGGGCTGGTCGGGCAGCTGGCCGCGCAGCACGAAGCTGTCGTACCAGGCGTCCTGCAGCCTGGCCTCCGGCGACTGGGCGGTCCAGCGGATCTCGCTCACGTCGTCGGCGATGGTCTTGCCGTGGCTGACGTAGGGCTGGGCCAGCGCGCTGCGGGTGATGTCGATCTTCCAGCCGGCCTTGGGCGTGGGCTTGGCGCCCTTGAAGCCAGCCGGCAGGCGAACGACCACCGTGTGGACGGGCGTGCCGTCGCAGCCGTGGCCGACCTGAAGCGCGGCCTTGTAGTACGTGCCGGCGATGGCATCACCCTCCTCCAGCGTGACATGGGCCTGCGCGCCGAAGGCGGCGATCAGCAGGGCGGCGGCAAGGGTCAGGTTCTTGAGCATGGTCATTCCTCGGGTCTCGTTCGGGTTCAGGTTCAGCGCAGGTCGTACTTCAGCTGCACGCTGGTGCTGCGCTGCGGGTAGGGGTGGAAGTTCCAGTAGGTCTGGTTCATCAGGTTGTCGATGCCGAAGGCGGCCGACAGCTCGCGGTCGATCTGCCAGCGCACGCGCAGGTCGGCCACGGTGAAGGGGCTGACCCCCTGATAGGTCTGGCCGTTGACGTCGGCGTTGTTGAGCGTGCGGAACTGCTGGCCGCTGTGGCGAACGGCGAGCGTGCTGGTCCAGTCCGCGTTCCAGCGGTAGCTGGCCAGCGCGGTGACACGCCAGCGGGCCACGTTGGGCTGATGCTTTCCGAGGGTGTCGCCGGCCGTGCTGACGAAGCCGGCGTTCTCCTTGATCAACGAGTCCGCATAGGTCACGCTGGCCTGCAGGTCCAGGCCGCGCAGGGCGATGCCCTGGCCGTACCAGACCGACTCGACGCCCTGGGTGGCGACGCGGCCGACGTTCTGGACCCGCGAGATGTTGCGGTTCGCCGCGCTGTCGAACAGCGTCTGCGAATAGATCGCGTCCCGGGTCGACTCATGGAACCAGGTCAGGCGCAGGCTGCCGTCGTCGAGTTGCTGCTCCAGGCTCAGCTCGCCGGTCACCGAACGCTCGGGGCGCAGGTTGGCGTCGTTGATGAACTGGGCGTTGGTGCTGGCCGTGGCGCCGTACAGCTCGGCCACCGTGGGCATGCGCAGCGCCCGACCGACAGCGGCCTTCAGCACGGTGTCGGACGCGGCCTGCCAGGACAGCGCGGCCTTGGGCGACCAGTGGGTCTCCTGACGCGCCGCATGGTCGGTGCTGCTGCCGTTCAGGAACAGGGTGCGGCCCTGGTCGGCCTGCCAGCGCTCGCCGCGCAGCCCCAGCACCGTCTTCCAGTCCGGCGCCAAGGACCAGACGTCCTGCGCCCACAGGCTGCGCAAGCGGGTCTCGCCGCCGACGTCGCTGGTCTGGGCGCCGGCACCGTCGCTCAACCAGTTGCCGGTGACGTTGGCGGTCTTGTAGGACAGCTGGTAGCGCTCCTGCTGCACCCCGCCCTCGACGATGTGGGCGCCGCCCACGCCTTGCGGCCGCCAGATGCCCTTGAGCGCCAGGTTGTCCCAGCCGGTGCCCGCACCGTCGGCGATCGTGCCGGCACCGCCGCTGTGGGCGGTCGCCAGCGTGTTGCTGGCCGCGTTCTGGCGCTTCTGGTCACGGCCGTAGTCGTAGAGGCTGGCGGCGGCTTCCCAGTCGAACTCGCCCAGCGTGCGGCTCTTCAGCGACAGGCCATGCATCGTGTGGGTCAGCTTCTCGCGGGTCAGCGCGAAATCGCCACCGGTCAGCGCGCCATAGGAACGGCCGTCGATGTTGACCACCCCGCTGCTCACGGTGTTGCCGCTCGCGTCGCGCAGGTAGGAAGCCGGGTAGCCCTCGGCGGTGTTCTGCCACAGGCCGAAGGTGTAGGCCGCACGCAGCGTCGGGGTCAGGCGGTACGCCAGCTTGAACTTCAGGTGATCCTGCACCGTGTGGTACTGGGTGCCGGTGCCGATGATCTGCCAGGGCCGGTTCTGGTTGTCGCGGTCGAGCACCGCACCGGTGACGGGCGTGCCGGCCGAACCGGCGGTGCCCGAGCTGACCAGGCGGGTCGCGAAGGTGAGCGGCTGGCCCTCGCTGTCGGTGCGGTTGACGTTGAGGTACCACTGCGCATCGCCGACCTGGTTGCCCAGCGCGGCGCTGGCCTGCCAGGTGTCGTAGCTCGTGTTGGTGTTGTAGAGCTTGAAGGGCTGGTGGGTCCAGCCGACCTGGGCATGGGCCTCGAACCGGGTCGGCATGCGGGTCGTGTAGTCGACCACCGCACCGACCGAGTTGCCGGGGTAGGCGGCCGAGTACGGGCCGTACATCACGTCCACACGCTCGATCTCCTCGGGCGTGACCAAGCCCCAGCGCGGCGGGAAGCTCAAGCCGCCGACGCCGTTGCCGAGGAAGTTCGACAGCAGCACGCCGTCGCCGTAGACCGCCGAACGGGCGCTGTTGCCGGTGCCCGAGGCACGGCTGGACAGGATGGCGTGGTTGTAGTCGCCGATGTAGCGCTTGCGCACCAGCAGGCTGGGCAGGTACTTGAGGGCGTCCTCGCTGTCGGTGGCGTTGATGGTGCGCGCGATCGTCCCGGCGTCGACGCCCTCGACGCTGGCGGGGATCTGCACCGGCAGCGAGGTCGGCTGGCTGGCGCGGATCTCGACCACGCCGAGCGACTTGACCGGGCCGGTGCCGGTGGCCTCATCGGCCTGTGTCGGCGTCGGGGATTGGGCATGCCCGTGCATCGGCACGAACAGCAGCGGCAGCGCGGTGGCGACCGCCAGCGTGAGGGGTTTCAGGTCCGGGCGGACGGAACGGTGAGGGGCACCTTGGGCAGACATGAGCGTTCTCCGGCCACGCCGAGACGGCCGCGACGTTTCCGGCGGCACAGGTCGATCGACGTGCTTGGTTCAGGGGTCGACACCGGGCTCGCGCCGGCAGAGCCGGCGGCGGCGTCAGGACAGGTTCGGACGGAAAGGGGCAGCTGCCGCGCGGCGGTCGTCGGACCGCCCGGACACCCGCGCGCTCAGGCCTGGGGAGGGCCGCGAGCGGGCTCGAAGCCGCTCGCCAGTTCATGCAGGACGACCGTGCACGCCGCAGCGACGCGCAGCAGCCGGGCCGGCGCATGCAGCGCGACCGCCGGCAGGTCCGACGGCGGCGCCATCGACGTCCAGCAGGCGGGGCACTTCAGCAGGTCGTGGGCGACCGCAGGCGCCGCGTCGGCAGGCTCATCGAACGAGCCAGCGGAGTCGACCGAGACCAGCGGTGCGCCGCCCATGCCGGGCACCGCACACCAGGACTTCAGGTCGAAGCCACCCGGCTGGGCCCGCGCGGCCAGCACCGGGTTGACGATGCCGGCGACCAGGAAGGCCACGAACCACATCACCAGCCACAAGGCGTGGCGGCTGCGGGACGGGACGGTGGGGCGCGACATGGCTCGATTATCGAGGCCCGATGCACGCCAGAAACGACGCAGCCCCCGTCCAGGCGGGGGCTGCAGTCGGTGGGCGGCGAAAGACGAGGAAAACGTCGCTGAAAGCAGCCGGTTCAGCCCCCGGCCACCGGTGGCCAGATGGCCAGCACGTCGTCAGGCTGCAACACGCGGGTCGCGCGTTCGGCTGGCGGCACGAACACGCCGTTGACCAGCACCAGATGGACCAGCCTGGGCGGCAGGCGGTGCTGCTCGACCAGGTCGACGATGGTGGTGGTCGCGGGCACGTCCAGTTGGACGACGTTGCCGATGCGGCCTTCGCTGGGCAGGTACTCGCCCAGCGTCGCGTAGAGCTTGAAGGTGATGCGCATGGTGCGATCCTGCACCGGTAGCGCCGACTCAGCCACGGACATGGGCCCGCGCCGACTGGCCCTGGGCGCAGGCCAGGTAGGCGGCCATCAGCTGCGTCGGGTCCTCCAGCAGCTTGTCCTTCCATTCGCCGAGCCTGACCTGACCCTCGACCAGCCCACGCATCACGCCGACATGCTGGATCCAGCCGATCGCATTGCAGCCGACCAGCCGATCGCCGCTGAATTGCAGGCTCAGGTGCCGGCCGTTGGCCGCATCGGTCAGCTCGACATGCTCGCCGCCGGGCACGCCGTCCCACTTGCCGAAGCTCGCCGAGATCATGCCCAGCGTGTCCAGCACGTTGATCTGCGTGACGCCCTTGAGGTCGGCGCTCGGCTCGCCGACCTGGCCGGCCATGTTCAGCGCGGCCACCCGGGCCTGCTCGGCCGCGTTGGGCTGGATCGCGCTGACGATGGTCGTGCCACTGACCTTGTCGAAGGCCTCGGCGCAGTCGCCCGCCGCGTAGACGCCGGGCACGTTGGTCTGCATGTGCTCGTCGGTCAGCACGCCGACCAGGCAGGTGATGCCCGAATGCTCCAGGAAGCCGATGTTGGGCCGCACGCCGGTGGCGCTGATGACCAGATCGGCATCGATCTTCTCGCCGGTCGACAGCCGCACGCGCATCGGCGCCGACGAGGCGGGCGAGCCCAGGCCGATGGCCTGCGCAACCTTGCCCAGCAGGCCGGGCTCGGCATCGCGCTCGATCGCCTCAGCGCGGGCGCCGGTGTGGACCTTGACGCCCTTGCCCTCGACCCACTGCTTGATCATCGTGCCGGCGGTCGGGCCCATCATGCGGGGCACCATGCGGTCACCCATCTCGACCACCGTCAGCTGCACGCCGCGCATGGCCAGCGCTTCCATGATGATGCAGCCGATGAAGCCCGCGCCGAGCTGCAGAACGCGCGCGCCCGGCTGGGCCAGCTTCATGATCTCGCGGGCGTTCTCCAGCGTCCAGCAAGGGTGGACGCCGGGGCCCTGGATGCCCGGGATCGGCGGCGTCGCCGGCGACGAACCGGTGGCGATCAGCAGCCGGTCATAGGCGACCCGGCTGCCGTCCTGCAGCTCGACCGCCCGGGTCTGCACGTCGACCTTGGCGGCGCGACCGCGCAGCAGCGTGATGCCCTGGCGAGCGTAGTGGTCCTCGCCATGGCGCAGCTGGGTCCCGTCCTCGCCGACCTTGCCGATCAGCAGGTAGGGAATCGCCATGCGCGAGTACGGCGCCTCAGGCTCGTCGCCGATGACCACGACCTCGTCGTTCGGCGCGTGCTTGCGCAGGGTCTCGGCGGCGATCACGCCGGCCGGACCCGCTCCCAGGATCACGTGTTTCATGCAGTCACCGTGACCCGTTCAGAGACCGAGGCGCGAGCGCGTCTCGGGCTTGAGCTGGCCGTCGCTGTCCCAGCCGCGGATCTCGTAGTACTTGGGCAGCATCTCGGGCAGCTTGTTGACCAGGCCCTTGGCCGGACCGGTCTTGGCCGGCTCGTTGAGCAGGCGCGGGGGCAGCGTGTCGTCCTTGCTGGTGAAGCCGGCGCGGTTGTTGAAGTCGCGCTCCATGTTCCAGATGCGTTCGCCGATCTGGTTCAGGTTCTCCAGCGTGAACTCGTCGCCGCAGGCGGCCGCGACCTGCGGCTGCACGTCGGCCAGCGTCCAGGCGAAGCTGGTGAAGATGCAGATGCCGGCGGCGTCGAAGGCGGCCGTCGCGTCCTGGAAGGCCATGACCAGCTCGGGCTTGCCGTCGGCCGTCAGCGGATCGGTCTTGACCGGGATGCCCAGCACCTCCGAGGCCACGGTGTAGCTGCGCAGGTGGCAGGCGCCGCGGTTGGAGGTCGCGTAGGTCAGGCCCATGCCCTGGATGCCGCGCGAGTCGTAGGCCGGGAATTCCTGGCTCTTGACCGTCATCGACAGCTCGGGGTGGCCGTACTTGGCGCACAGGCGACGCGAGCCCTGGCCGATCTCCTTGCCGAAACCTTCGCCGCGGGCGGTGATGTCGACGAAGTGGGCCAGCGCCTGGGCCGAGCCGAACTTGGCGTCAATGCCCAGCTGCTCGGCCGTCAGCACGCCCATCTCGTAGAGCTCCATGACCGCGCCGATGGTCGCGCCGAACGAGATCGGGTCCATGCCCTGCTCGTTGCAGATCACGTTGGCGTACTGCAGCGCCTCGAGGTCGTTGACACCGTTGGCCGCACCCAGCGCCCAGGCCGCCTCGTACTCCAGACCGCCCGAGGCGCCCCAGTACTGCGGCTTGTTCTCGACCGTGAAGTGGCCCTGGTCGATCTTGGAGATCCGGCCGCAGGCGATGGTGCAGCCGAAGCAGGCCTGGTTGGTCACCAGCTGCTTCTTGCCGTCGGTCGCGCGCGGGGTGGCCATCGCCTCGGCGGAGATGTCCTTGGCGCCCTCGAACTGGATGTCCTTGTGGTTGCGCGTGGGCAGCGCACCCATCTCGTTGATCACGTTCATCAGCACCTGGGTGCCGTAGGTCGGCAGGCCCTGGCCGGTGACGGCGTTGTCGTGAAGGATCTTCTTCTTCTCGAAGGTGACCTTCATGAACTCCTTGGGGTTGGCGATGTTGCCCACGCCCTTGGTGCCACGCACGGCGACCGCCTTGAGGTTCTTGCTGCCCATGACGGCACCGACGCCCGAGCGGCCGGCCGCCCGGTGCAGGTCGTTCACGACGGCCGCGAACAGGACCTGGTTCTCGCCCGCCAGGCCGATGCTGGAGACGCGCAGCAGCGGGTCCTGGTGCTGGGTCTTGAGGGTCTCCTCGGTGACCCAGACGCTCTTGCCCCACAGGCCCGAGGCGTCGCGCAGCTCGGCGACGTCATCGGCGATGTAGAGGTAGACCGGCTTCTCGGAGCGGCCCTCGAAGATGACCATGTCCCAGCCGGCCATCTTCAGCTCGGCACCCCAGTAGCCGCCCGAGTTCGAGCAGGCGATCGCGCCGGTCAGCGGCCCCTTGGTGACGACGGTGTAGCGGCCACCGGTGGAGGCCATCGTGCCGGTCAGCGGTCCGGTCGACCAGATGATCTTGTTGTCCGGCGACAGCGGATCGACCTTGGGATCGATCTCCTCGACCAGGTACTTGGACGCCAGTCCGCGCGAACCGAGGTACTGCCTTGCCCAGTCCATCTTCAGCGGCTCGGACGTCACCGTGCCGGCGCTCAGGTTGACGCGAAGGATTTTTCCAGCCCATGCCATGTCGTTTGCTCCTTACGCGGCGGTTTGGTTGCCGAGCTTGTCCGCCCAGGCCTGCATCTTGTTGAGACCGGTCCAGTTGGCGTCGATGTAGGTGATCGCGCCGGTCGGGCAGGCTTCGGCACAGGCCGGTTCGCCGCCGCACAGGTCGCACTTCTGGACCTTGCCGGTTTCCTGGACGTAGTTGATCGTGCCGAAGGGGCAGGAGATCGTGCAGACCTTGCAGCCCACGCAGGTCGAGTCGTTGACGACCTTGGCGCCGGTGACCTTGTCGACCGTGATCGCCTCGACCGGACAGGCATGCAGGCACCAGGCCTCGTCGCACTGGGTGCAGGTGTAGGGCACCTTGCGGCCGGTCTCGTGGAAGTCGAACACCTTGATGCGCGACTTGGCCGTCGCGAACACGCCGTAGTTCTCGTACGAGCAGGCCATTTCGCACTGCAGGCAACCCGTGCACTTGTCCGGGTTGATGTGGAGGCTCTTCTGCATGACGGGGTTCTCCGCAGTCGTTCCGTGGGTGGATGGGCGCATCCCGAAGCACGAGGCTTTCGGAAGCTCTATGCAATGATCTGCATAGGGACCGGCGACGGATACCTAGGCGTTACCCCTAGGTTTCATCCGGTTATCCGGGGCAACCCGATGCCGTGCTCCAGGCTGACACGGCAGGGGCGCCGGGCGATGCGCCTCAGCGTGCCGCGTTCGGGAAGAACAGCTGCTCGCCGCCGATCTTGTAGGCCGCGATGGCGCCCTGCCCGGCCGGCGAGACCACCCAGTCGACGAACTGCTGACCGAGCGCCTGCTTGACGTGCGGGTGCCTGGCCGGGTTCACCAGCATCACGCCGTATTGGTTAAAGAGTCGGGTGTCGCCCTCGACCAGCACGGCCAGGTCGGCGCGGTTCTTGAACGACAGCCAGGTACCGCGATCGGCGAGCACGTAGGCGCCGGTGCTGGCGGCCATGTTCAGCGCGGGGCCCATGCCGCAGCCGCATTCGCGGTAGCCGGCGGGCTTGGCCGCGCCGCCGCCGATGTCGCTGCCGGCCTGCTTCCAGTAGCGCAGCTCGGCGGCGTGGGTACCGCTCTTGTCGCCGCGCGAGACGAAGGTTGCGCCCGACGCCGTCGCCAGCTTCTGCAGCGCCGCGACGATGTCGCGGCCCTTGACCTTGGCCGGATCGGCCGCCGGGCCGACCAGCACGAAGTCGTTGTACATGACCGGCAGGCGCTTGACGCCCCAGCCTTCGGCGACGAACTTCTCCTCGGCGACCTGGTCATGCACGAAGACCACGTCGGCATCGCCACGACGACCCATGTCCAGCGCCTGGCCCGTGCCCAGCGCGACCACGCGGACCTCGGTGCCGGTGGCGGCCTTGTACTGCGGCAGCAGGTGGCCGAACAGGCCGGACTGCTCGGTCGAGGTGGTCGAGGCCACGACGATGAACTTTTCCTGCGCCACGGCCGGCAGCGCCAGCGACAGCAGGCCGATCGCGCCGAGTGCGGCGACCAGCAGCTGACGACGGGCCGGAACGGTCGATCGGTTGCGCGTGTTCAGGTGGTCCATGGGAGTTCGCCTTTCAGGAATTGCGCCGCAGCGGGCGGCAAGGTGTCGTGGAAGAAGCGGTCCACCGGCAGGTCGACGACCAGTCGGCCGGCTTCCAGGTGGATCACCCGGTTGGCCAGGCGCTTGGCCTGGCCGAGGTTGTGCGTGCTCATCACCAGCGTGACGCCGTCACGGGCGAAGTCGTCGATCAGCGTCTCGACCTCGCGCTTGGCGCTCGGGTCGAGGCTGGCGGTCGGCTCGTCGAGGAAGAGGATGTCGGGCCGCAGCGCCCAGGCCCGCGCCAGCGCCAGGCGCTGCTGCTGGCCGCCCGACAAGGCCCGCGCCGAACGCTCGGCCAGCGACTGCAGGCCGACCCGCTCCAGCGCCGCATCGGCCCGCTGACGCCGCTCGGCTCGTGGCACACCGGCCAGCCACAGCGCCAGCGTCAGGTTGCGGCGCGCCGTCAGGTGCAGCAGGAAGGGCCGCTGGAACAGCATCGCCATCACCGGCACCCGGCCCTGCCCCGCCGGCCCCTGCGCATGCAGCGTGCGCTCGCCGGGCCCGTCGATCAGGCCATGCAGGCAGCGCAGCAGCGTGGTCTTGCCCGAGCCGTTGGCGCCGACCAGCGCGAGCCGGTCGCCGCGCCGCAGCGTCAGGTCGACCTCGGCCAGCGCCTGGACCGTGCCGAACACCGCGCCCGCGCCGCGCAAGGTGATCAGCGCCGGCCGGGACGCGTCGAGCGCCAGCGGGGTGGCATCGAGCGCCAGCGGGGCCGCATCGAGCGCCAGCGGGCCAGCATCGATCGACCGGGGCACACCGCCGAGGACCGCGCTCATCCGACCGCTCCCTCGCCCGCCGCGCGCAGGCCCTGTGGCTGCAGCCAGTCGACCAGCGCGTTGATCAGCCCGACGACGCCCAGCAGCAGCAGGCCCAGCGCCAGCGCCAGCGGCAGGTCGCCCTTGCTGGTCTCCAGTGCGATCGCGGTGGTCATCACGCGGGTCACGCCGTCGATGTTGCCGCCGACGATCATCACCGCGCCGACCTCGGCCACCGCGCGGCCGAAGGCGGTCAGCAGCACCGTCAGCACCGACAGGCGCTCGTGCAGCAGCACCAGCAAGGCGCCCATCAACGGGCCGGCACCCATCGAGCGCAGCTGGTCGCCGCCCTCGGCCATGCCGTCGATGACCAGCCGGCGCGTCAGCGCCGCGATCAGCGGCACGACCAGGATGCTCTGCGCCACCACCATCGCCGTGGGCGTGAACAGGATGCCCAGCGTGCCGAGCGGGCCGCTGCGCGACAGCAGCAGGTAGACGATCAGGCCGACCACGACCGAGGGCAGCGCCAGCAGCGTGTTGAGCAGCCAGACCGCGAGGCCATGGCCGGGAAACCGCGTCACCGCCAGCCAGGCGCCCAGCAACAGCCCGAAGGCTGCGCCGATCGCGCAGGCGGTGCCGCTGACCTGCAGCGACAGCGTCACGATCTGGCGCACCGCCGGGTTGCCACTGGCGATCAGGTCGAAGGCGGTGGACAGGCTCAGCGCCAGCGTCGTCATCGCGGCGCTCCCGACGCGCAGGGCTGTGGGCGCGGGCCCGACAGATAGGAAAGACCGTTCATGTGGCGTGGGATTCTGCGGATCTTGTCCTGGCGTGGCGATATGTGTCGACGTGCATAGCAAGACCGCCAGGCCAGCCGGCGCACGAGGGCTGGCTAACATCTTTGGACGTCCTCCCTGTCCGCGCCACTCCCACCGCCCCCATCCCACCGCCCGCCACCCACACGATGACCGCAGCCCTCGGCCCCTCTCCCCTGATCAGCGGCGACGCCCACCTGAGCGTCGACCAGGCCCGCGCCACCATCGCCAACGCGCTGCAGCCGATCCACGGCGACGAGGTGGTCGCGCTGCACCAGGCGCTCGGCCGGGTGCTGGCCGAGCCGGTGATCTCGCCGATCGACGTGCCGGCGCACGACAACTCGGCGATGGACGGCTACGCCTTCGCGTCGACCGACCTGCCCGGCAGCGGCCAGGTCGCCGATCTGCGGGTGGTCGCCACGCTGCATGCGGGCGACATGCCGACCGTCCCGGTGCCACCGGGTGGCTGCGTGCGCATCATGACCGGCGCGGTCATGCCGTCCGGGCTGGACACCGTCGTGCCGCAGGAGCTTTGCCAGACCGTGGAACGCGACGGACAGCCCTGGATCACGCTGGCGGCCGGCGTGGTCCAGCCTGGCGAGAACCGCCGGCTGGCCGGCGAGGACCTCGCGCGTGGCAAGCCCGCCGTGCCGGCCGGCCGGCGGCTGCGTCCGGCCGAACTGGGCCTGATCGCCTCGCTGGGCATCGGCCAGGTGACGGTGCGGCGGCGCTTGAAGGTGGCCGTCTTCTCGACCGGCAACGAGTTGCGCAGCCTGGGCGAGCCGCTGGACCCCGGCTGCATCTACGACAGCAACCGCCACACGCTGATCGGCGCGCTGCAGCGCCTGGGCGTCGAGGTGGTCGACCTGGGCCTGGTGCGCGACGACCCGGCCGCGCTGGAGGCCACGCTGCGGCGCGCGGTCGCCGAGGCCGACGCCGTGCTGACCAGTGGCGGCGTCAGCGTCGGCGATGCCGACCACACCCGCGCGCTGCTGGCGCAACTCGGCCGGGTCGACTTCTGGAAGGTGGCGATGCGTCCGGGCCGGCCCTTCGCCTTCGGGCCCCTGGCGGGCGGGGACGGCCAGCCGCCGCGCTGGCTGTTCGCGCTGCCGGGCAACCCGGTCGCCAGCCTGGTGACCTTCTACGCCTTCGTGCGCGAGGCGCTGCAGCAGCTCGGCGGCGCCGAGGTCCAGCCGCTGCCGACGCTGCGGGTGCGCTGCGAGACGCCGATCCGCAAGCGCCCGGGCCGGACCGAGTTCCAGCGCGGCATCGTCGCCCGCTCTGCCGACGGCGGCTGGTCGGTGCGGCTGACCGGCGCCCAGGGTGCCGGCATCCTGCGCAGCATGAGCGAGGCCAACGCGCTGGTCGTGCTGGGCCATGAGCAGGCCTCGGTGGCCTCCGGTGAACAGGTCGAGGTCTGGCTCTTCGACGGGCTGGTCTGAACGCGGAACAGCCCGTCACGCCCACACCGGTGGGTTTCCCTGAGGGGGGTTTCCCATCGGTGCGACCTGTGACAACGGCACGATGGACCCGAGCGGCCACCGGCGCGCAGCGGTGTCACTTGCTCAAGCCTGGCACACCTGACTCGGACTAACCCGCAAGCACCGGGGGTCAAGCACCGCAGGATCTGCGCTGGAAACGCTTTTGTGCATTGGCACGCTTGTTGCCCTTGAGAGGTTCCCGGACGGCCCTTGTTCCCGCCGTCCTGACACACCTCGCCGAGGAGACGTTTCCATGAAGATGAGATTGCTGAGCCTGCTGGTCGCAGCTTCCCTGTCGTCCCTGACCGCGCAAGCGGCCGTGACCGACAAGATGATCGAGAACGATGCCGCCAGCACGGGTGACGTGCTGAGCTGGGGCCTGGGCCAGCAGGGCCAGCGCTATTCGCCGCTCAAGCAGATCAACCCGTCCACGATCAACAAGCTCGTGCCGGTGTGGTCGTTCTCGTTCGGTGGCGAGAAGCAGCGCGGCCAGGAGTCGCAGCCGGTGATCCACAACGGCAAGATGTTCGTGACCGCGTCGTACTCGCGCATCTTCGCGCTGGACGCCAAGACCGGCGCCAAGCTGTGGAAGTACGAGCACCGTCTGCCCGACGGCATCATGCCCTGCTGCGACGTGATCAACCGCGGTGCCGCGCTGTACGACAACCTGGTGATCTTCGCCACGCTGGACGCCCAGCTGGTCGCGCTGAACCAGGACACCGGCGACGTCGTCTGGAAGGAAAAGATCGACGACTACGCCGCCGGCTACTCGGCCTCGGCCGCCCCGCTGATCGCCAATGGCCTGCTGCTGACCGGCGTGTCCGGCGGCGAGTTCGGCATCACCGGCCGCGTCGAGGCGCGCGATCCCAAGACCGGCGCGCTGGTCTGGACCCGCCCGACCGTCGAAGGCCACATGGGCTACACCTACGACAAGGACGGCAACAAGAAGGAAAACGGCATCTCCGGCACGACCGGCCAGAGCTGGCCGGGCGACCTGTGGAAGACCGGCGGCGCGGCCACCTGGCTGGGCGGCACCTACAACCCGAAGACCGGCCTGGCCTACTTCGGCACCGGCAACCCGGCGCCGTGGAACAGCCACCTGCGCAAGGGTGACAACCTCTTCAGCTGCGCCACCGTCGCCATCGACGTGAAGACCGGCAAGATCGTCTGGCACTACCAGACCACGCCGAACGACGGCTGGGACTTCGACGGCGTCAACGAGTTCGTGACCTACGAGGAAGGCGGCAAGGTGCTCGGCGGCAAGGCCGACCGCAACGGCTTCTTCTACGTCATGGACGCGAAGAACGGCAAGCTCGAGAACGCCTTCCCCTTCGTCAAGAAGATCACCTGGGCCACCGGCATCGACCTGAAGACCGGCCGTCCGAACTACGTGCCCGAGAACCGCCCCGGTGACCCCACCGCCGGCTCCGACGGCAAGAAGGGCAACTCGGTCTTCTCGGCGCCGTCCTTCCTCGGCGGCAAGAACCAGATGCCGATGGCCTACTCGCCCGACACGAAGCTGTTCTACGTGCCGGCCAACGAATGGGGCATGGAGATCTGGAACGAGCCGATCACCTACAAGAAGGGTGCCGCCTACCTGGGCGCCGGCTTCACGATCAAGACCCTGGGCGATGGCCCCATCGGCGCGATGCGCGCGATCGACCCGAAGACCGGCAAGATCGTCTGGGAAGCGCCGAACAACGCCCCGCTGTGGGGTGGCGTGCTGACCACCGGCGGCAACCTGGTCTTCTGGGGCACCCCGGAAGGCTTCCTGCAGGCCGCGGACGCCAAGACCGGCAAGATCGTCTGGAAGTTCCAGACCGGTTCGGGCGTGGTCGCCCCGCCGGTCACCTGGAGCGAAGGTGGCGAGCAGTACATCGCCGTGGCCTCCGGCTGGGGTGGCGCCGTCCCGCTGTGGGGTGGCGACGTGGCCAAGAAGGTCAACTACCTGGAGCAGGGCGGCTCGGTCTGGGTCTTCAAGCTGACCAAGTGACCCCGGGCTTGATCGGCTGAAGGGCTGATCGACCTTCCCCCCGTCGATGCGACCGGCCTGCCGGCTGGCCGTGACCAAGCAAACGGCGACCCCACGGGGTCGCCGTTTCGCTTGGGCGGGAACGATTTCATGCCGGCCCGCCGACACCCATTTGGGTTTCCTGCACCGATGTGAGTCATATCGCCCACCCACTCCAGCACGCCAGGGCGGACACCTCCTGTCCCTGTTGACGCTGCATGCCGGCCTTTTCCTCATAGGCAATGAGGTTTCAGGAGGTTTCCGCACCGACCCTCGATCTGTCATGGACAAGAACGGACTGGGCACGTTTCGTGCACCACCGACTGGGATCGAATCCCACAATTCGGTGTTCCTCGCCCCACGAACCGATCCCACCCCATCCGCCCCAGGCCATGTTCATCCTGCTGCCCGCCAAGTTGCGCAACCTCCAGGCTTTCAGCCTGACGCGCTGGTTCGCGGTCGTGGCACTGGCATCGATCGCGGTGATCGCGGTGGCGCTGGCGGTGCTGCTGGACTGGTTCTTCTCGGACCGCCTGCTGCGCCAGCAGGCGGTGCTGACGGCCGAGTTCGTCGACAGCCTGATGCGGGTCGAACAGCCGATGCTGCAGTTCGTGGCCGGTTCGGACCCCAAGGCCAGTCCCCACGTGCTGACGGCGCTGAGCCACCTCGCGGCCATGCCCGACGTGCTGCGGGCCAACGTCTACAACCGCGAGCGCATGGTGATCTGGTCGAGCGATGCCCGCCTGATCGGTCGCCAGTACCGGCTCAATGCCAACCTCGAAGCCGCGCTGCGCGGCGAGGTGCGGGTCCAGCGCGACGACGACTTCGTCGAGCACGGCGTCGATGAGCGCGAGGCGCCCCGGCTGCAGAACGGCATCTTCATGGAGACCTACGTGCCGGTCGTCATGCCGGAGGCCGGCGAGGTGGTCGGCGCGATCGAGTTCTACAAGCGCCCGCGGGCACTGCACCAGGCGCTGCAGGAGCTGCATGCCTATGTCGTGATCGGCGCGCTGGTCAGCGGCTCCTTCCTCTACCTGGCGCTGTTCGGGCTGATCCGCCGGGCCGACCAGACCATGCAGCGCCAGCGCGAACAGCTGCTGGACCACGAGAAGCTGGCCGTCATCGGCGAGATGAGCACGGCCGTCGCGCACGGCATCCGCAACCCGCTGGCGTCGATCCGCAGCTCGGCCGAGCTGATCCAGGACGGGCCGCCCGAGCTGTCGCAGCAGTCGGCGGCGGACGTGATCTCCGAGTGCGACCGGCTGGAGCACTGGGTCAGCGAGCTGCTGTCCTACGCCCGGCCCATGCATGCCGAGCAGGTGCCGGTGGTCCTGCTGCCACTGATCGAGGCCTGCCTGAACGACAGCCGGCGCGAGTTCCAGCGCCGCGGCATCGAGGTCGAGAACCTCGTCCCGGCCAGTCTCCCGGCCGTGCGCGGCAACGCGCTGCTGATCGGCCAGGTGCTGCGCAGCCTGCTGTCCAACGCGCTGGAAGCCTGCGAGAGCGCGGGCCACATCCGCGTGCAGGCCGTGCTCGATGAATCCTGCCGCTGCGTCACCGTCAGCGTCACCGACAACGGCCCCGGCATGAGCCCGGCCCAGCTGCGCTGCGCCGGGCAGCCCTTCTTCACCACCAAGCCGCGCGGCCTGGGCGTCGGCCTGGCGCTGGCCCGCCGCATCGTCGAGCGGCTCGGCGGTCGGCTGGAGATCGACAGCGCGCCTGGCCGCGGCACCTCGGTCCACATCTGCATGCCCGCCCACGCCTGACCGGACGACGCCCGACGCGCGACCGCACCGAACCCGAACCTGCCCCTCCAGCCTCGAGACGACCCACCATGCGCAAAGCCATCCTGCTGATCGAGGACGAGACCATCCTCGCCAAGAACATGGGGCTCTACCTGGAGCACCATGACTGCGAGGTCCGGCATGCCGAGACCGCCGAGGAAGGCATCGCGCTGCTGGACCGCTTCAAGCCCGATGCCGTCGTGCTGGACTTCAACCTGCCGGGCATGGACGGCCTGGAGGCCCTGCGACGCCTGCAGGAACGTGCCCCGACGCTGCCGGTGGTGATGATCACCGGGCACGGCAACGTCGAGATGGCGGTCGAGGCGATGAAGCTCGGCGCGGTCGAGTTCCTCACCAAGCCGGTCTCGCTGGCCAAGCTCAAGCTGGTGCTGGACCGCACGCTGGAGGACGCCCGCCGCGACCGCGCGCTGGACTACCTGACCTCGCGAGACAACGACACGCTGCCGCGCCAGGGGCTGGTCGGCGAATCCGGCGCGATCCGCCAGCTGCGCGCCACGCTGCAGCAGCTGCTGGAGGCCGAGAACCAGATGAGCCAGTCGCAGCAGTCCACGCCGCCGGCCGTGCTGGTGCTGGGCGAGACCGGCACCGGCAAGGAAGTCGTCGCGCGCACCCTGCACTTCAGCGGCCGGCGCCGCGGCAAGCCCTTCGTCGAGCTGAACTGCGCGGCGCTGCCGGCCGACCTGCTGGAGTCCGAACTGTTCGGCCACGAGCGCGGCGCCTTCACCGGCGCCAACGAGCGCAAGCTCGGCCTGGTCGAGACGGCCGAGGGCGGCACGCTCTTCCTCGACGAGATCGGCGACATGGACCTGAGCCTGCAGGCCAAGCTGCTCAAGCTGCTGGAGGAGCGCACCATGCGCCGGGTCGGCGGCCTGCGCGAGCTGAACGTCGACGTGCGGGTGATCGCCGCGACCCACCGGCCGCTGGAGGCGCTGGTGCAGGAAGGCCGCTTCCGCGCCGATCTCTACTTCCGGCTCTGCGTCGTCCGGCTGGTGATCGCGCCGCTGCGCGAGCGCGAACAGGACGCGCTGCTGCTGGCCGAACACTTCCTGGCCGAACTGGCCGGCCGCTACGGCCGCAAGGCGCCGGTGCTCAGCCCAGGCGCGCAACGCCGCATGCTGGCCCACGGCTGGCCGGGCAACGTGCGCGAGCTGCGCAACGTGCTGGAACAGGCCCTGCTGATGAACAGCTCCGGCCAGATCGAGGAACACCAGCTTGCGCTGGTCACCATGAACCCGACCACGTCCGTGTCCAGCGCGATGCCCGGCTCGACCCGGCCGGCGGCCAATGGCAACCTGCACGCGGGGGGCTTCCCGCAGAACGGCTTCCCGCACAACGGCTACGCCAACTCGGGCTTCGGGAATTCCGGCTTTGGCGGCCTGGGACCGACCACGGGCACGGCGGGCACGGCCACCCCGGTCGACCCGGTGGCGGCCGCCGAGCGAGAGGTCCTGGTCAGCGCGCTGGAGCGCTGCCACTGGAACGTCTCCCGGACCGCCCAGGCGCTGAACCTGACCCGCGACGCGCTGCGCTACCGGCTCGAGAAGCACGGCCTGCAACGCCGCATGAGCTTCGAGCCGCGCGGCCCTTCCGAGCTGGGCTGAGGCGGCGCGCCGGCCCCCGCCCGGTCGGGGCTCAGACCACGTGCTGGTCGAGCAGGTAGCTGGCGTGCGGATGCTGTGCCAGCCGGTCGACCAGCCAGGGCAGGCAGCCGGCCAGCGCGGCATGCAGCGTGTACGGCGGGTTGATGATGAACATGCCGCTGCCGATCAGGCCGAAGCCCTGCGCGTCAGGCTGCTGCACGCTGATGCGGGCATGCAGCCAGCCCTTGGGCGCGAGCGCCTGCAGCCGGCGCGGCAACTGGCTGGCCTCGACCCGGCTGACCTGCGGATACCAGACCACGTAGACGCCTTCGGCAAAACGCCTGAGCGCGTCGCGCAGGCTGTCGATGACCTTGCCGTAGTCGCTGACCAGTTCGTAGGACGGGTCCATCAGCACCACGCCCCGGCGTGACGGCGGCGGCAGCTGGCCCTTGAGCGACTCGAAGCCGTCGGCCTGGGCGATCTGCACGCCGCGTGCCCCGCCGAGGTGGTCGGCCAGGATGGCGTGCTCGGTCGGGTGCAGCTCGAACAGCCGCAGCTGGTCCATCGGCCGAAGCAGCGCCTGCGCGATCGCCGGCGAGCCGGGGTAGTGGCGCAGTGGCAGGCTGGCCGGCGAGGTGTCCGGGTCGGTGTTGAGCCGAGCGTTGAAGGCCCGCACCAGGTCGAGGTAGTCGGCCACCGGCTCCGGCACGGACGTGTCGGCGGCATCCCAGATGCGGGCGATGCCCTGCAGGTACTCGCCCTTCTTCTGCGCCTGCACGCTGTCCAGCGCATAGCCGCCACCGCCGGCGTGGGTGTCGACCAGCCGGTAGGGCTTGTCCTTCAGCGCCATGTGGCGCAGGACCTGGACCAGCACCAGGTGCTTGAGGACGTCGGCATGGTTGCCGGCATGGAAGGCGTGTCGGTAGGCGAGCATCGGATCGGGATCAGGACTTCTACGGAGGTTCGGGACGGAGGGGTGGCAGGGGGGCAACGGAATGCCCTGAAATGCAAAAACTCCCGAAGCGGGACACACACCTGCGGGAGCTTACACATTATTGTTACGAGGTCTTGCGGCGGTCTTCGAGGGATCGCCGCGAGCGCTTTCGACGACCCCCAAGACACGCCGCCCGGTCCGCTCCCGACCCGAGGCCGGCCCGACGCCATGACGCTGACCGACGCCACCGAGAACCCCGCGACCGGCCACGGCCCGAGCCCAGCGGCAGGCCGACCCTCGGTGCGCGCCCGGACGCTCCTGGCGCTGTCCCTGGCCTTCGTGCTGGTCGCCTGCGGCGGCGGGGGCAGCAGCGGCAGTGCCGACGAGACAGCGCCCGCCCCCGCGCCGGCCCCGGTGAGCCAGCCCACCACGCAGACCATCGCCGGCGAGGCGGTCGTGCCGGTCGGCGAAGCCAACTGCGGCCTCGCCGACATGCAGTCCGAGATCACGGTGCGGCTGTCGCTGGTGCGGGCCCAGACGCTCAGCTGCTCGAACATGGGCACCTTCTCCGCGATCAGCCGGCCGATGCGCTGGAACGCCCAGCTCTACGAGGCGGCCAGGGTCCACAGCCTGGACATGGCCAACCTGGCCTTCTTCGAGCACGACGGCCCTGGCGGCGACACGCCGCAGTCGCGCGTCAGCGATGCCGGCTATGCCTATGCGACCGTGTCCGAGAACCTGGCGCGCGGCCGGATCGGCCCGACCGGCAAGCCGCTGGATGTCGACGGCGTGCTGGAGCTCTGGAAACGCAGCCCACCCCATTGCGCCAACCTGATGTCGCGCCGTGCCGTCGACGTCGGCCTGGCCTGCGTGGTCAACCGCAGCGGTGTGCGCTACTGGACCTTGGTGCTGGCCTCGCCGGTGTCCTGAGGGCCGTTCAAGCCGCGTTCAACCGCCGCTGCCGCCGCGCGCCAGCCCGAGCCGTTCGACCGTGCGCTTCTCGGCCGCATAGGCCTCGCGCATCGCGCGGCCGTAGTCGTCCGGCCCGAGGTAGTCGACCGACTGGTCGTACTTGGCCAGCTCGGCCACATGGACCGGGTCGTTCAAGGCGGCCTTGAAGGCGTCGTGCAGGACCTGCACGACCTCGGCGGGCATGCCGCGCGGACCGACCAGGCCGTAGGGCGAGGTCGCGACCACGCCGTGGCCCAGTTCCTTGAGCGTGGGCACCTGCGGCCAGCGCTGGGTGCGGTGCTGGCCGAAGGTCGCCAGCAGGCGCAGCTTGCCGCTGTCGACATAGGGCGCGAAGCCGTTCGAGTTGACGCCCACCATGACCTGGCCGGACGAGACCGCGAGCATCTGCTCGGCCGTGCCCTTGTAGGGCACATGCGTGTAGCTGAGGTTGCGGCGGCCGAACAGGTCGTCCATCACCACATGCGGCGTGGTGCCGACACCGTTGGTGGCGATCGTCAGCTCGCCGGGCCGGTTGCGCGCCCAGGCGAACAGGTCGTCGACGCTGCGCAGGTCGCTGCCGGCGGGCACGACGATGCCGAAGGTCACGCCGGTCAGCTGCAGGATGGGCGTGGTGTCGCGGATCGGGTCCCACAGCACCTTCTGCACATGCGGCGCGCGCAGCACCGGCTGGGGCAGCTGGGAGATGGTGTAGCCGTCCGGCGCGGCCTGCTGCAGCACCGGCATGGCCAGCGTGCCGCCGGCGCCGGAGCGGTTCTCGACGATCACGCGCTGGCCCAGCTTCTGGCCGGCCAGTTCGGCCAGCAGGCGCATCGTCAGGTCGGTCGCGCCACCGGCGGGCCAGGGCACCCACAGGCTGACGGGGCGCTGCGGGAAACGCCCGCCCTGCGCAAGGCTGGCGATCGGCATGGCGGCGGCCGAGCCGGCGCTGCAGGAGGCCAGCCAGGCCAGCAGGCGGCGGCGGTGGATCAATGCCATTCGTTCAGCTCCAGGGTCTGCTTGCCGCCGACCAGGAAGGTCGAGTTGGCCGGCTCCTCGCGCACCACGCGCACCAGGCCCGGTCCGGGGCAATACCACTCGGTGGTGGTCATCGGCAGGTCTCGCCAGCCCTGCACCGGGTCGGCGAACAGGCGCATCTGCGCGGTTCCCCTGACCTCGACGCACTGGCCGAAACGGCCGGCCGGGCTGTCCACGGTCTGCCCGACCGCCGCGATGGTGTAGGTCATCAGGACCGGCGCATGGCTGTGCCGGATCTCGGGCGGGAATTCCTGCCGCCGGCGCAGCAGGTAGGCGGTCGTGCTGGCCTGCCATTGCGTGCCGACCGCCAGCGGCTGGCGCAGCACGTAACGCGGGGCCGGATCGGCGACCGGATCGGGCTGGGTGTCGTTCTTGCTCGCGACGCGGAAGATGCCGCTGTCGTCGCTGCGCAGCCAGTAGTCGACGCCCGAATCGCTGCGGCGATGCCAGGCCCGGCCGATGCCTGGCAGGTCGTCCTGGCCGAGGCTGCCGATCACCAGCTCGTCGCGCTCGATGGTGTTGTTCTCCCACTCGCTGGTCTGCTGGTAGACCCAGCGGTGGCCGGCCTCGAGCGGGAACAGTGGCAGCGTCGCGCCGCTTGGTCCGCAGCCGGCCAGCATGAAGACCGCCACGATGGCCCCACCCAGCAGCGCGGCCAGCATCGTGCGCCGCAGCGGCGCGGCCAGGCCGCGGCGACGGGACGATCCAGCGCTTCGCATCGGCAGGCTCATCTCACTTCTCCGGCAGCTGGGGCGCGGGAAGGTCGCGGATCTTCACGACCTGCTCGTCGCTGCCCGGCCGCAGCCAGTTCAGACCTTTCTTGCCGGCCTTGGGTTCGGCCTGGCCCATCTGCGTGACGCCCTGACGCGACTTCTTGATGCCCTCGTTGAGCAGCGCATGCAGGTCCTTGGCATAGGGCAGCTGGTAGCCACGCGGCTGGCGCACCGGCTTGCCGTCCTGCAGCGCCTGGACCCAGATGAAGAGCGCACCGGGGCCCTTGTTCGTCGGCTCCTCGATGACGGCGGCCAGCAGCACGAAGCGCTCGGGCAGCGCGTCGGTGGTGGGCCAGCCGGCCAGGTCGTGGACCACGCCGTCGGCCCAGAAGTAGAAGATCGCCGCGCCGGTCACCAGCAGGCCCTTGAGCCAGCCCGGCCAGCGCGACCACAGCAGGGCCAGGACGGTCAGGGCCGCCAGCACGATGAAGGTGAGGGTCAGGGCGAGGGTCATGCGTGTCTCGGGATCGTTCTGCTTGTCGGGAAGGTCCGGCGTCGGTCGGCCGGACTCAGAGCCGCTGCACCAGCGACTTGGGCAGCGTGTTGATGTTCGTGACCGCGCCATCGGTCAGCAGCGTGAAGCGGGCGGCCGTGCCCTCGTCGCCCTTGCGGGCCAGTGGCAGCGAGCCGTAGTACACGACCTCGGCGCGCGGGTTGACCTTGACGATGCTGACCGTCACCTCGACCGGCTGGCCGTCCTTGCTGTCGTAGTAGTGGGCGTTGACGGTGTACTCGCCGGGGGCAATGCCGCGCAGCGTCACCACCTCCTGGTTCAGCGGGTTCACGACCTGCCGGCCGTTGACGACGATGCTGTCGTTGGCCACGCCCCGGTCGTCGCGGTCCAGGTGCATCAGGCCGGCCTCGCGGGCCCGGAACCAGACGAGGTTCCCGCCCGGGTCCTGCACCCAGGTGTCGATGTCGTTGGGGTTCATGTCTGGCCAGGACACGGTGATGATGTATTCGGCCTTGGCCGGGATGTCGCCGGCCTTGAGCGCCTTCGGGTTCATCGCCAGCAGCGCGATCAGGAAGCAGAAGACGAAGGCGATCAGCATGTTGAACAACATGTCGTAGAACGGATCGACCTCGGCCTCCCGGCCGCTGCGGGCGCGTCTGGAACGGGCCATCGATCAGGCCCCGTCGATGCGGCGCGCCAGCCGCAGGCCGTGGCGCTGGCAATCGGCCACCAGCGTGTCGGCGTAGCGGTCCAGGCGCGTGAGCTGCAGGCCCAGCAGGATGTTGCCGACCAGGCCGACCATGGTCGTCAGCAGCGCGATGCCCAGGCCCGAGGTCAGCGTGCGCAGCAGGTCCTGCGTCTGGTTCGGGTCGAAGCTCTGCAGCTGGCCGATCTGGATGGCCAGGATCGAGAAACCGATCACCTTGCCCAGCAGGCCCAGCTTGAGCTGGATGGCATTGACCCACCAGGCCGTGTGGTGCGGGCCCTGCGCCTGTTCGAGCAGCAGGTCCAGCGGGGCATCCGCATCGCGCGGCGAGGCCGCCAGCGCCGCCCAGTAGGACGCCGCCCAGCCGTCGACATCGTGCGCGGCATGACCGGCGACGGGCCGACGCAGGGCGTCGTCCATCAACCGGCGCTGGCGTTGCAGCTCGCGCGAGCGGGCCCCGCACCACAGCGTCGCCGTCGCGAAGACCACGAGGATCACCAGCGTCAACCCGGTCGGATCCGAGCGCAGCAGCAGGCCCCAGACCCCGCGCACGCCCAGCAGCCAGGTCGCGAACACCAGCAGGCCGCCGAGCGTCAGCCATTCCAGCCAGATCGGCTCGATGGCGGGGGCGCCGTCCTTTGGCGCGCGGCGCATGAATGGCAGGGTCTTCATGTCAGCCCCGCTTCGTCAGGGCGCCGAATCCGCGTTGCGGGTCGTATCCCCAGGCGGCGATGCCGAAGCACAGGGCGAGCGTGCCCAGCACGATCCACGGCGACAGGCCCGGGTCCTTGTCGTAGAGCGCGTAGCGCAGCCACTCGACCGCATGCGTGAAGGGGTTGAAGCGGGCGATCTGGTAGACCCAGGTCGCACCGGACTCCTCCAGCTTCCACAGCGGGTAGAGCGCGGTCGACATGAAGTACATCGGGAAGATGACGAAGTTCATCGTGCCGGCGAAGTTCTCCAGCTGCTTGATGTGCACGCTCAGCAGCAGGCCCAGCGCGCCCAGCATCAGCGCGGCGCTGATCGCCGCGACGATGACATGCGGCGTCTGCGGCCCCCAGACCGGCAGCTCGGTGCCCAGCAGCCAGGCGATGAGGACGAAGGCACCGGCCTGGATCAGCGACAGCACGGCCGTCGCCACCAGCTTGGACAGCAGGATCCAGGTGCGCGGCAGCGGCGCGGTCAGCAGCAGGCGCATCAGGCCCATCTCGCGGTCGTAGACCATCGCCAGGCTGGACTGCATGCCGTTGAACAGCAGCACCATGCCGATCAGGCCCGGCGCGATGTAGACGTCGTAGGGGATGTAGGTGTCGTAGGGCTCGGCAATCGCCACGCCGAAGACGTTGCGGAAGCCGGCCGCGAAGACCGCCAGCCACAGCAGCGGACGCACCAGCGCCGAAACCAGGCGGCCGGTCTGGCGCAGGAACTTGGCGAGTTCGCGCGCGACGATGGCCCACATCGCCTGCAGCGCGTGCGGCAGGCCGGTGCGCGCGGCGTGTTCGTTCGGAGCGCTCATCCGCGTGCCTTGCAGAGTTTCTCGGGCGCGTCGCCGCCGAGCGTGTCGAGCTTGTTCTTCGGATGCAGGATGCCCTCGGGCGGGGCGATGGCGACGACGCCCTGGCCGTCGGTCATCAGCATCGTCTGGCGCATCTGGCCGTCCCATGGGCGGAAGCCCATCGTGACGCCCTTGGAGCCGTCCAGCTCCAGTCCGGCAAAGGCCTTGTGAACGGCGGCGGCCGGGCCCTTCGGCGCCTCGATCGCCGCCGCGGCGACGGCCTTGCCGGCCATCCAGGCCGACCATTCATGGCCGCCCATCGGCCGCTTGGCGTCGCGGGTGAAGCGGCGCGAGACCTGCGGCGCGCCGTAACGATCGTACTGCGCATGCCAGGCCACCGCTGTCAGGCCGGCATCGCCGACCACCGGACGCGGCTGCACCGTGCGGTACGGCAGGCTGCGGGCGAACTCGCCGTCGCTGTCGACCACCCAGACCACGTCGTAGCTGCCCTGCGTCAGCAGCGCCGGGTTGGCCAGGTCGCGCTCGCGCGGGTCGCCGGAGAGCTTGAAGGGCTTGCTGCCGGCCAGCTTGAGGCCGTAGCGCTTGATCGCCGCCTGCGCCACCGCGCTGCGCTGCGCATCGGTGGGGCTCGGGCCGGTGAGCACCAGCACGTTCATCCACTTCTGCGCCACCAGCGTCTGCGCGAGCGCGTCGGCGCGCATGCGGTCGCTCGGCAGCGTGTGGAACAGGCGGGCACGGCAGTCCTTCTCGCGCAGCGCGTCGCTGGGCTCGCCAACGTTGATGACCGGCACCTTGACCGCGTCGGCCACCGCCAGCGTCGCGGCCGGCGGCAGGTCGGTCAGCACGAAGGTCGCGCCGCCCTTCTCGGCCTTCTCGGCGGCCGCTCGGGCGGCCTCGGGCGTGGCGGCGACGTTGACGACCTCGAAGGCCACCGACGCGCCGGCCGCGTCCAGTTCCATGCCGGCTTCCTTCAGCGCCACCCGGATGCCGTCCGCCGCTGGCCCGCCGGTGTGGCCCAGGTAGGCCCGCTCGACCCGGTTGCGGTCCAGCCGCGGATCGTCCTCGGGCGCGATCAGCACCGCCTTGAAGGCGGCCGCCTGGACGGAACCCGCGAGCAGCAGCAGCAGCAGGCCAGCCAGTCCGACACCGCGCCGTGAATCGTGCGACACGCTCATGCCCTGGCCCTCACTCGACCACCAGCACGCCGTAGGGCACGCGGCCGACCGGGACGGTCTTGAGTGCCTTGGCCGCCGGCACGTCGACGATGGTCAGGTCGTCGGACATGCCATTGACCACGTAGAGGCGGTCCTGCGCCTTGTTCAGGCCCAGGCCCCAGGCCCGCTTGCCGGCCAGCACCAGGTCGGTGACCTTGCGCTCGGCCACGTCGACGAAGGCGACGTGGTTGGCACGGCCCAGCGCCACATAGGCGCGCTTGCCATCGGCGCTCATCTCGATGCCGACCGGCGTGATGTCGCTGGCGCGGGCGCCCTTGACCTCGAACTTCAGCGTGCCGACGACCTCGAGCTTGCGGGTGTCGATGATGCTGACGCTGGCGCCCAGCTCGTTCGTGACCCACAGCTGCGCGCCGTCCGGCGTCTGCGCGAAGCGGCGCGGCCGCTTGCCGACCTTGATGTTCTTGATGACCTTCTGCGTCGCGGTGTCGATCACGTGGACCAGGCTGGCGACCTCCGACGTCACGTAGACCTGCTTGCCGTCCGGGCTGACCTTGACGCCCTCGGGTTCCTTGCCGACCTCGACCTGTTTCTGCTTGCCGCTGGCGAGGTCGATGATGGTCAGCGCACCGTCTTCCTCGCTGGAGACGTACAAGGTCTTGCCGTCCGGCGACAGGTCGAAGGCTTCCGGGTCCTCGCCCAACGACACCTTGCGGACCGATTGGCGGGTGGCCAGGTCGATCACGTCGGCGACGCCGGAGTCCCCGCAGGCGGCCATCAGTTGCTTGCCGTCGGGCGTCAGGCGCATGTGGCGCGGCCGCTTGCAGGTCGCCACGGTGCCCACCACCGCCTGCGTCTTCAGGTCGAGGATGGTCAGCGTGTTGTCCTTCTCGCTGGACACGTAGGCCACGCCCTGCGCCTGCGCGCCGGCGGACAGGCTGGCGAGCATCGCCAGCAGGCAGGCACCGGCGAGGCGGTGCTGCTTCAGGTGGGTGAGGTCCATGGTCGTCTCCTTCGTTGTGGAACCGGCCGCACGTCGAGGGGCGGTCCGGATGGGAACGTCGATCCGTCAGCTGGTCGCGTGGATGAAGGCCTCCTCCAGCCGCGAACCACCCAGGGCGGCCGCGACCTCAGCCGGGCTGCCGTCGGCCAGCAGCTTGCCCTTGTGCAGCACCACCACGCGGTCGGCGGCTTCGGCCTCCTCGACCAGGTGGGTGGCCCACAGCACAGCGCTGCCGCGTGCGGCCACGTCGGCCTGGATGGCGGCCAGCAGGTCACGGCGCGACTTCGGGTCCAGGCCGACGGTGGGCTCGTCCATCAGCACCAGCGCCGGCCGGTGCAGCAGCGCGCGCACCAACTCGACCTTGCGGCGGTTGCCGCCGGACAGCTCGCGCACGGTGCGGCCGAGTTCGCCGCCCAGGCCCATCGCGGCGCTGCCCAGCGCGATGCGCTCGGTGGCGACGCCGCGCGGCAGGCCGTGCAGGTCGGCGTGGAAACGCAGGTTGCGCTCGACCGACAGGTCCAGGTCCAGCGACATCTGCTGGAACACCACGCCGATGTGGCGCAGCGCCGCCGAGGGCGACTGGCGCACCGCGATGCCGGCCACGTCGACCTCGCCGGCATCGGCGGCGAACAGGCCGGTCAGCACCTGGAACAGGGTCGACTTGCCGGCGCCATTCGGACCCAGCAGGGCGACGCGCTGGCCAGGCGGGATGCTCAGGCTCAGGCCATCGAGCGCAACCCGCTCGCCGTAGCGCTTGACCAGGCGGTCGACGCGCAGGATCGGCGCGCCGGACGGTGGGGATGCCATCAGAGTTCAACCTCCATGCGGTCCGCCGCGGGCTCCAGGCCCCAGCGGGCGATCAGCTGGTCTCGCACCGGCGCTTGGGCGTCGTCGGCCGATTCGAGCAGCAGCCGCCGACGCGCCCGCGCACCTTCCAGCGCGCTCCAGGGCTCGTTGGCGGCGTCGGGTGTCCAGTGCGGCGCGGCGACCGGCTCATGCGCCAGCACCGCCGGGCTGCCGCCCAGCAGGACGCAGTCGGCCTCGCGCATCCACTCGCCGGCCATCGCGCCGACACCGGCGACGCTGGAGGCGCAGAAGAATCGCTGGCCGGTCAGCAGGTCGCGCACGGCCAGCGCGATGGTCGAGCCGACCTGCGGACCGCCGGCGTTGTAGCTGTGGCGCGGCAGCGGGCCGTCGGTGGCGACGGCGGTGAACTCCAGCTGCGGCTGGCCGTCGACCTGGAAGACCGCGCTGCGGCATTCGCCAGCCACCGGGATGACATGCCAGTGGACGCCACAGTAGTGCTCCAGCATCGGCAGCACCGGCAGGTTGTGGCTCAGTTCCTCGAACACCGCCGGCGTGGCGAACAGGTGGATGGGCGCGCCGTCGCGCAGGCTCAGCAGGCCGGTCACATGGTCCATCTGCGCATCCGTCAGCACGACGGTGCGCACGGCCGCATCGGCCAGGCCGGGGTGACGCAACAGTCGCGCGTCGGTGGCGAGCTGGTCGGCCACGGCCGGTGTCACGTTGACCAGCAGCCAGTGCCGCCCGTCGCCCGACAGGGCGGCGGCACCGGCCGTCCGGCTCGGCGGCATGTGGGCCACCTGGCTGCGCTGGGGCAGCGGCACGGCGTCCGCGCCGCCCTTGAGCACCACCAGCTTCACGTCAGACCCCGCATCGTTGTATGTCCTCTCCTGGTTCATCGGCCGCCCCGCGAGCGGCGACCCTGCGCCGACACACGGGGCGGTGTCGGTGATGAAGTCAGCAAGAGACATGCCGCCTGAGCGGTCCGCCAAGTTGGCGGCCGGCCAACACGAACGACCGTTCGCCGTGATGGAAAACACCGAGCCCGCAGCGGCCAGCGCGGGCGACCCGCACCGTGACGGGCTGGAACAGCGTTCCACGGTGACACAACGCCCCGCCGTCGACCCGGCGCCGTCCCGGACAGGCGGCCAGGCCGCGCCACGCCTATGCTGTCGCACCACCCGCGTGACACTGTGTCGCAGCGCCCCGAACTTGCCTGACCCCTCCGCGACGATCACCGTGCCCGCCCCGCATTGCTTCGCAGCCTCCGCCCTGCACGCCGCCTTGCGGCCGTGGTGCGCCAGCCTCGCCCTGACCTGGTCCTGCATCGCCCCGGTCGCCTGGGCCGACCCAGCGACCAAGCCGGTGAGCGAACCAGCCACCGCCGCGGCCACGGCCTGCACGCCGCCGGCCGAGGCACCCGTCATCGCGACCTGGCGGGCGCTGGCGCCGGACCTGTGGTGGCTGCCCGGTGCCGCAGGCGACACCGATGCGGACAACCGGGGCGCGATCTCCAACCTGCTGCTGCTGATCGACGGCCCGCGCACCTGGCTGGTCGGCGCCGGCCCCAGCGCGGCACACGGCCAGGCACTGGCGGCCGACATCCGCTGCCGCTTCGGGCGAGAGGTCACCGACGTCATCGCACCGTGGCCGCGGCCGGAGCTGGTGCTGGGCCAGGCGGGGCTGGACGCCTCGGTGCGGCGCCACGCCCATGCCGACGTGGCCGGCGCGATGGCCGAACGCTGCGCCCACTGCGCCGAAAGGCTGGCGCAGCGACTGGGCCGTCGCGCCACCGACCTCGGCGAGCCGGCGTCGATCGCCTTGCCGACCGAACGCCTCAGCGGCGAGTCCGGCCGGCTCGGGCCGTGGCACTGGTGGCGCGTCGCCCGCAGCGCCGGCACGCCGACCACGCTGTGGTGGCATCCGGCCAGCGGCGTGATCGGCGCGCATGGCCTGTCCTGGACCGACGGTGCACCCGACCTGCGCGACGCGGACCTGGACGGCATCGAGGCCGGCGTGGCGCAGATGCAGGCGATCGGGGACACGCTGCCGGCCGGCACCCGCTGGCTGCCCGAACAAGGCCCCATCGACGCATCGGCCCGGCCGGAGGCCCAGCGCGCGTACTGGCAGGCACTGCGCGAGGCCGTCACCCACGCCCAGGCCGCAGGGGTCGCCGAGACCGATCCGCCACCCGAACGCCTGCCCGGCGTCGCGGCAACGCTGACGCGCGGCGAGCGCCATGCGCTGAACTGGCAGCGGACCTGGCGCGAGCTTGAGGCCCGCGCCTTTGACGCCGTGCCGGCTGGCGAGCCCGTCCCGCCGGGCGTACCCAAGCCCTGAATCCGCCGCATCAGGCCGACTTGTTCCAGCGCAGCTTGCGGTAGATGGTGTTGCGGCTGATGCCCAGCTGCTTGGCAGCCACCGAGATGTTGCCGCCGGCCGCCTCGACCGCCGTGCGGATCGACATCAGCTCGATGTCCTCCAGCGAACGCGGCGTCGGCTCGACCGGCATGCCGCGCGCGACGCCCGGCGGCAGGCTGGGCTGGCCGGCGGGCTGCATCGACGCGGTGCTCGCCAGCTCGCCCATGGACGGGCCGTTCGTCGTGGCCGGGACGCGCCCGAAGGCGCCCGCCTGGCCGACGTCGGCCTGCGCGGCCGACGCATCGGCCGGGTCGGCATGGGCCAGGTTGGCATGGGCCAGGTTGGTATGGACCATGAGTGCGGCCTGGCGCCGCTCCAGCGCCAGGCGGGCGTCCTCGATGAAGTCGTCGGACAGGTGGTCGCGCGTGATGACCCGTTCGCCCGCGGCCATCACGCAGGCGGTGCGCAGCACGTTGAACAGCTGGCGCACGTTGCCCGGCCAGGCATAGGCCTGGAACAGGCGCATCACCTCGGCGCTGAGGGTCGGCGCGCTGCGGCCACACTCGCGCTCGAGGATGCGCTCGACCAGGGGCATCAGGTCGCTGCGCTCACGCAGCGGCGGCAGGCGCACGGCCAGGCCGTTGAGGCGGTAGTAGAGGTCCTCGCGGAAGGTCTTCTGCTCGATCATCTCGCGCAGGTTGCGGTGGGTCGCGCAGACCAGCATCACGTCGACCGCAACCGACTTGGCGCTGCCCAGCGGCGTCACCTGGCGTTCCTGCAGCACCCGCAGCAGGTGGGCCTGCAGGGCGATCGGCATGTCGCCGATCTCGTCGAGGAACAGCGTGCCGCCGTTGGCCTGGACGATCTTGCCGACCGCGCCCTTGCGGCGCGCGCCGGTGAAGGCACCTTCCTCGTAGCCGAACAGCTCCGCCTCGATCAGCGTGTCCGGGATCGAGGCGCAGTTGACCGCCACGAAGGGCTGCTTGGCGCGGTCCGAATCCTGGTGGATGGCGCGCGCCAGCAGCTCCTTGCCGGTGCCGGTCTCGCCCAGCACGAGGATGGGGATGTCGCGGTTGATGACGCGGCGGATCTTGTCGAGCAACGCGCCAACCTGGGCGTCGCCGGTGGCGAGCCGGGGCAGGCCCTCGCGCGGCCCGGAGCCGGCGGCAGCACCCGCCGCGGACGACGACGCGCCAGCGACCGACCCGGCTGGGAGGCCGGCGGCGGCAGCGGCGGCGGCGGCCAGATCGATGGGACCGGCCGGTCCCGTCGACGCCGTCGGGCCGGTCGCGGCCTCGCCGGTCTGCTCGCGCATCATGGTGTCGAAGCTCTGCCAGACCGGCCAGTTGAACCGCGCGTAGACGTGGAACTGGCGGCCGTTGTTGGTCTCCAGCGGCAGCGGCGTGGCCAGCGGCGAACGGAAGCGGTCGACCAGCGCCGCCACCGTCGTGCCGAACAGCGTGCTCAGCGTGTGCATGCGCAGGGCCGCGCCGCTCAGGCCCAGCTGCTCCAGCGCGCCCCGGTTGGCGCCGACCAGCTTGCCGTCCTGGCTGACGGCGACGATGCCCTCCATCAGCGTGCCGATGAACTCGACCCGGCTGTGGAAGTGCAGCCGCATGACGTTGCGGTAGTCGTCGGTGAGCCAGTGGTTCTCGATCATCCGCGCGCTCATCTTGACCAGCCCCATGGTGTGCTGGTGGTAGCCGCGGTGATCGCCCGAGACGTCGAGCACGCCCAGGATGTTGCCGCGCGGGTCCAGGATGGGTGCGGCCGAGCAGGTCAGGAAATGGTTGGCATGCAGGTAGTGCTCGTCGGCATGGACCAGCACCGGCCGCTCCTCGATCAGCGCGGTGCCGACCGCGTTGGTGCCCTTGTACTGCTCGGACCAGTTCGCGCCCGGCGCCAGCGCGACCTTGTTGGCACGGCTGAGGAAGTCGTCGACGCCGATCGAATGCAGGATCACGCCGGTCGCGTCGGTCAGCACCACCATGCTCTGCGACTCGACGATCTGGTCGTGCAGCATCTCCATCACCGGCGCGGCATGGGTGTAGAGGCGGTGGTTGCGCTCGCGGGCGACCGACAGGTCGGTGCGGCCCAGTGGCGAGAAGTCCGGCCGCTCGATGCGCGACAGGCCGAGCGCCTGACAGCGCTCGTGCGACTGGTCGATGCGCTCCACGTGCTCCTCGGGCAGCTGCAGCGCGGTGGCGATCGGGCGGCGCGGCTCCTCGGCCTGCAGGCGGGCGCGGGCGCTGCCGATCGGCGGCAGGTAACTCGTGGACATGCAGGTCTCCTGGTGTTCTGGTGCGAGGCGCGTGACGAAAGCGGCAGCAGCGGGACGGGCGGCAGGCGCACACCCCGATCGGACAGGCCGAAGGATGGGCGAGCGTGACACCCCCCGCCACCCGGGAGTGTCCCGGGTGTGTCACACGATGGAACACCGCCAGCGTGACACCGGATTGTCTCGGGGTCGCCAGACCGTCCCACGCGCCACGGCGCAACAGATCACCCGGACAACCCCGCAATCCAGCGGCTACGGGTCGCCTGCATGAGGTCTGGCACAGGCATTGCAGTGAGCGGCTCCGAGTGCCCATCCCCAACGATCCAGGAGACCTGTCGATGCCCCGCTCCCTCGCCCTTCGTCCCGTCGCGCGCACCCTCGCCGCCCTCGCCTTCGCCGGCATCAGCACGTGGGCCGTGGCCCACGGTGACGTGACGCCCCAGGCGGTCGACACCAGCAGCCTGCCGCAGCTGGGCGCCGACTGGCTGCCCGACAACCCCTATCGCGGCAACGACAAGGCGGTGGCGATCGGCAGCTCGGCCTACAACCAGAACTGCGCCCGCTGTCACGGCCTGGAGGCCATCTCCGGCGGCATCGCGCCCGACCTGCGCAAGCTCGACAACGACTGTTCCAGCGCCAAGGACACGCGTCGCAAGACCGCCTGCGTGCGCGAGATCGACGACTACTACAGCGGCAGCGTGCGGCGCGGCAAGGTCCGCAACGGCGCGGTCTACATGCCGCCGTTCGAGGGCATCCTCTCGCAGGAAGCGGTCTGGTCGATCAAGGCCTACCTGGAAACCCGGCGCGAGAAGCCGCTCTGATGCGCACCTGAGTCATGCCCTTCCTTCGGCGCCCGCGTGGCGCCGTTGTCGCCTCTGTCCACCCCACGAGGTGCCGCCGCACGGCGCCCGATCCCGCGAGACCTCCCGCCATGAACCGTCGTCGTTTCCTGCAGCAGGGCAGCGCCCTGGCCCTGGCGCTGGGCGCCACCACCGCAGCCACCACCGCCACGTCCGCGCGGGCCCAGGCCCCCGACGGCGCCTCCGCGCTCGACAAGGTGAAGGCCCGCGGCCGCCTGATCGTCGGCGTCTACCAGGAACTGCCGCCCTTCCACGTCGACGGCAAGGGCATCGAGGTCGAACTGGCACGGGCGCTGGCCACCGGCCTGGGCGTGCAGCCGACGCTGCTGCCCTTCACCGCCGGCGAGAACATGTCCGACGACCTGCGCAACATGGTCTGGCGCGGCCACTACCTCGGCTGGGGCCCGGCCGACGTGCTGCTGCACGTGCCGGTGGACCGGCCGCTGATCGACGCGAGCCCGCAGGTCGAGATCTTCGGACCCTACTGGCGCGAGCGCGTCGTCATCGCCCGTGACCTCAGCCTGGTGCCCCGGCTCGACAGCCTGGACGACCTGAGGAACCGCCGCATCGCGGTGCCAGGCCTGTCGCTGGCCGGCTGGCTGATGATCGGCGCGGAAAACGGCCGCCTGCGCGAGCAGCTGTCGACCGACATGAGCAACGGCCACGAGGCGGCCCAGATGCTGCGCAAGGGCGAGGTGCCGGTCGCCGCCGGGCTGCGCTCGGAGCTGGAATCGGTGCTGCGCGACGACCCGCGCTATGCCATCACGCCGCTGCCCATCCCGCGGGCCCCGCGAGACGGCTGGGCCGTGGGCATGGCCGTCAAGCGCAGCGCCGGAGATCTGGCGCGTGCGCTGCAGGGTTCGCTCAACGAACTCGCCGAGCAGGGCCGGCTGCGCGAGATATTCGCCGGCGGCGGATTGGCCTGGCAAAAGGTTTGAGGCTCCGCGCCGGATACGCCGGCGCCGCCCTCCGGGCTTTTTGTGCAGGAGGGTTTGTCAAGCTCCCGAAATCTTTGTCTATAATTTCGGTCTTTGCTGCAATTGGCCTGATCGAGTTGGTGATCAGAGGGTTGTCGGTCCCGATCCGGTAACTTCCGGGACAGGACCGCTCCGCGCGGAACCCCACCACGACACCGACCACCGAGGGCATAACCGAAGGATCCTTCAGTTCATGACGACCATCCGTGTCAAGGAAAACGAGCCGTTCGACGTGGCCCTGCGCCGCTTCAAGCGCACCATCGAGAAGCTCGGCCTGCTGACCGAACTGCGCGCCCGCGAGTTCTACGAGAAGCCCACCGCTGAGCGCAAGCGCAAGAAGGCTGCCGCCGTCAAGCGCCACTACAAGCGCGTGCGCTCCATGCAGCTGCCCAAGAAGCTGTACTGACCGCCCCGCGCGGCTGATGCGGGTGCATGAAGCCCGTCAGCCGAACGAATGAGCCCACGCGGGACGCCGTGTGGGCTTTTTCATTTTCGGGACGCCTTCCCGTCCCCTCCTCCTTCAGACGAGACCTGCCATGAGCCTCAAGGACCGCATCACCGACGACATGAAGGCCGCCATGCGTGCCAAGGAAGCCGACCGCCTCGGCACCATCCGCCTGCTGCTGGCCGCCCTGAAGCAGAAGGAAGTCGACGAGCGCGTGGTCCTGGACGACGCGATGGTGATCGCCATCGTCGACAAGCTCATCAAGCAGCGCAAGGACTCGATCGCCCAGTTCGGCGCCGCCGGTCGTGACGACCTGGTCGCCAAGGAAAGCGCCGAGCTGCTGGTGCTCGAGGCCTACCTGCCGGCCCGCCTGAGCGCCGACGAGATCGACGCCGCCGTGCGCGCCATCGTCACCGAGCTGGGCGCCAAGGGCCCCGGCGACATGGGCAAGGTCATGGGCGCGGTCAAGCAGAAGCTGGCCGGCAACGCCGACATGGGCCTGGTCTCCGCTGCGGTCAAGCGCGCGCTGCAGCCCTGAATCCCGATTTCCCCTCCCGCAACCTTTCTGGATCGACACGCCATGAACGCTCCCCTGCTGCCCGTCCAGCCGCTGAACGCGAACATCTCGGTGGCCCCGCAACTGATGCCCGAGGCGATGGCCGCGGCGGCGGCGGCCGGCTTTCGCTCGGTCATCAACAACCGCCCGGACTTCGAGGGCGGCCCGGACCAGCCAACCAGCGCGCAGATGGAAGCCGCCGCGCTGGCCGCTGGCCTGCGTTATGCCCACCTGCCGGTGTCCGGTGCCTGGCAGTCGCCGGAAGAGATCGCCGAGTTCAAGCGGCTGATCGACGAACTGCCCGCGCCGGTGCTGGCCTTCTGCCGCAGCGGCGCGCGCTCCGGCAGGCTCTACGCCCAGGCCTGCGAACTGGGCTGATCCGGCCGGATGGCGACACCGTCCCGAACGGTCCTGAGCATGAGCTTCGCTGCGGCGACCTCGCCCCGCCACGAGACGCACGGCCTGCGTGCGCTGCGCCGCCAGCTGCTGCTGCTGGCGGCCCTGCCGCTGCTGGCCTCGCTGCTGCTGATCGCGCTGGCGGTGCGCCACCAGACCCAGGAACTCGCCGCCAGCGAGCGTGACCTGGTCCAGTCGGCCTACCTGTCGAGCAAGCGCACGGAGCTCAAGCGGTCGGTCGACCTGGCGCTCAGCGTGATCCAGCCGCTCTATGACACCGGCCGTGACGACGAGATCATCAAGGGTGAGGCCAAGCGCCTGCTGCGCTCGCTCGACAACGGCGGCGGCGACCACTATTTCTTCGCCTACGACTTCGAGGGGCTGTGCCTGGTGCTGCCGCCGCAGCCCGAGCTGGAAGGCCAGAACCTGTGGGAGGTCCGCGACCGCGACGGCCGCCCGGTCGTGCAGTCGCTGATCGCCAAGGCGCGCGAGGGCAGCGGCTTCTTCCAGTACGTCTGGAACAAGCCCAGCCTGCGTGCCGAGGTGCCCAAGATGGGCTACGTCGTCGGCCTGCAGCGCTGGGGCTGGATGATGGGCTCGGGCCTCTACCTCGACGACATCGACGCCACCCTGCACGAGCTGGAACAGCGCGCCCGCGACAACATCTGGGCCACGATGGCCTGGATCACCGCGATCGCCTTGCTCGGCATCGCGCTGGTCGGCGGCTGCGCGCTGGTGCTCAACCTCAACGGCGCCCGCGCGGCCGATGCGCAGCTGCAGCTGATGGCCCGTCAGGTCGTGCAATCGCAGGAGGCCGAGCGGGCCCACCTGTCGCGCGAGCTGCACGACGGCACGGGCCAGACGCTGGTGTCGATCAAGCTGCTGATGGACAGCGCGATCGGCCAGCTCAGACGGCTGGGCCCGAACGCTGCGCCGCCGACGCTGGACAAGGCGCGCGACCGCATCGAGGACGCCCTCGGCGAGATCCGCAACCTGTCGCACCGGCTGCGCCCGCCGCTGTTGGACACCTTCGGCCTGCCGGCCGCGCTGCGCCACCTGGGCGAGGAGTTCGCCGAGCACGCCGACCTGGCCTTCTTCCTGCGCGAGCGGGGCCCGGCCGTCGACCTCCCCGACGAGATCAAGACCGTGCTGTTTCGCGTCACCCAGGAAGCCCTGACCAACATCCAGCGCCATGCCCGCGCCAGCCGGGTCGACCTGCGGCTGGTCTTCAGCGCCAGCGGCCTGCGCCTGACGGTGCAGGACGACGGCGTGGGCTACGACGCCGCGGCACTGCGCGACGACCCACGCCGCGGCATCGGCCTGCGCAACATGGACGAGCGCCTGGCCTCGATCGGTGGCCGCCTGCGCATGCAGTCGCGGCCCGGCATGACCCGCGTCGTTGCCGACGTGCCGCGCGAGGCGATCCGCCGCTTCAGCAACCCGGCCAGCCCGGCCACTCAGGCCCCGGCCATCCCGCCACTCGAAGAGACCACCGCCCATGCGCATCGTCCTGGTCGATGACCACGCGCTGGTGCGCGAGGGCGTGCGCGCCCTGCTCGCCAGCCAGCCCGCGCTCGTGGTGGTCGGCGAGGCGTCGCAGGCCGACGAGGCGCTGGCGCGCATCGCCGACCTCCAGCCCGACCTGGTGCTGATGGACATCGGCATCCGCCAGTCCAACGGCATCGTGCTGACGGCCGAGCTGATGCGGCGCCATCCCCGCCTGGCCGTGCTGATGCTGAGCATGTACGACAACCCCGAGTACGTGCACCAGGCCTTGCAGGCCGGCGCGCGCGGCTACGTACTCAAGGACGGGCCGTCCAGCGAGATCTTCGCGGCCATCGATGCGATCGCCGCCGGCGGCAGCTACCTCAGCGCCGAGCTGACCCGCCAGCCGGTCGTGCCAGCCGACGAATCGGCCCGGCCGCTGCTGTCCGAGCGCGAGAGCGAGATCCTCAACGCACTGGCACGCGGCCAGTCGAGCAAGCAGATCGCCGCGCAGTTCGACCTGAGCGTGCGCACCGTCGAGACGCACCGCCAGAACATCCGCCGCAAGCTGCGCATCGCCGGCCAGGCCGAGCTGATCCGCTATGCGGTCGAGCGCTGCCGCACCGTCGGCGAGACCGATGGCAGCGGCTGAAGGCGCACAGGCGTCGTCCCGCGCCCAGGCCTCTGCGTAGTGCCGCGTAGTCGTAAGACCCAATTCGCGCTCTCAGGGTTTTCGAGTGTCATACGCGCCGCGTGCTGGCGTGTCGAAATCCGCCCTGCATTCCCCATCCAGAAACTCCAGAAGGACTCGAGATGTTCGTCACGACTGCACAGACAGGAGGTCGGCCATGAAGGCATTGATCGGTCTGGCGCATCGCATCGACTCGCTCAGCGACCGCTTCGGCACGCTGGCGAGCTGGGCGGTGCTGCTTTCCTGCGTGATCAGCGGCAGCAACGCCGTCTTCCGCTACGTCTTCAGCAACAGCTCGAACGGCTGGCTCGAGATCCAGTGGTACCTGTTCGCCACCTGCGTGATGTTCGGTGGTGCGCAGGTGCTGCGCGTCAACGAGCACGTCCGGGTTGACCTGTTCTACGGCAAGCTCAGCGGGCGCGGCAAGGTCTACGTCGACCTGTTCGGCCTGCTGTTCTTCCTGATGCCGGTCATCGGCGTGCTGACCTACATGACCTGGCAGCTCTTCATCGCCAAGCTGACCTCGGGCATGTTGCCCACCGACAGCATGGCGACGCTGGGCAGCGGCGCCTACCTCGTCAAGCTCTTCACCAGCGGCGAGATGTCGAGCAACGCCGGCGGCCTGATCCGCTGGCCCGCCATCCTGACCCTGCCGCTCGGCTTCGGGCTGCTGATGCTGCAAGGCGTCTCCGAGGTCATCAAGCGCGTCGGCTGGCTGACCCACACCTACGAGATGGACACCCACTACGAAAGGCCCCTGCAATGAGCATGGAGCACTTCCCGCCCCTGATGTTCCTGGGGCTCATCGTGATCATGCTGCTGGGTTTCCCGGTGGCCTTCTCGCTGGCCACGCTGGGCCTGGGTTGCGGTGCCTTCGCGGTCTGGATGGGCTGGTTCCAGCCGGCCTTCATGTCCAACCTGCCGCTCAACGTCTTTGGCATCCTGTCGAACGACCTGCTGCTGGCGATCCCCTTCTTCACGCTGATGGGTGCCGTGCTCGAGAAGTGCGGCCTGGCCGAGGACATGCTCGATTCGATGGGCCAGCTGTTCGGCCCGATCCGCGGCGGCCTGGGCTACTCGGTGATCATCGTGGGCTTCATCCTCGGCGCCATCACCGGCACCGTGGCCGGCCAGGTGATCGCGATGGCGATGATCTCGCTGCCGGTCATGATGCGCTACGGCTACAACATGCGCTATGCGACCGGTGTGCTGGCAGCCTCCGGCACGATCACGCAGCTGGTGCCGCCGTCGCTCGTGCTGGTCGTGCTGGCCGACCAGCTCGGCCGCTCGGTGGGCGACATGTACAAGGGTGCGTGGGGTCCGTCGATCCTGCAGATCCTGATCTTCCTGCTCTACACCTTCATCGTCTCGCGCGTGCGTCCGGAATGGGTGCCGGGCGTGGCGGCGACCGAGCGCACGCTGCAGGGCTGGGCACTGTGGAGGAAGTGCCTGCGCGGGATCATCCCGTCGGCCGTGCTGATCTTCGCGGTGCTCGGCAGCATGGGCGGCCTGCCCGGCATCGACACGGCGGTGGCCACCCCCACCGAAGCCGGCGCGCTGGGCGCCTTCGTCCTGGCCGCGATGCATGGCCGCCTGACCTGGCCCCTGGTCCAGGGCGCGATGGTCGGCACCATGCGCCTGACCGCGATGGTGGTCTTCATCCTGATCGGCTCGCGGGTGTTCTCGCTGGTCTTCCAGGGCGTGGACGGCGGCATCTGGATCGAGCACCTGCTGTCGGGCCTGCCCGGCGGTCAGACCGGCTTCCTGATCGTCGTGAACATCTTCGTGTTCTTCCTGGCCTTCTTCCTCGACTTCTTCGAGATCGCCTTCATCATCCTGCCGATGCTGGCGCCGGTGGCCGACAAGCTGGGCATCGACCTGGTGTGGTTCGGCGTGCTGCTGTGCGTGAACATGCAGACCTCGTTCATGCACCCGCCGTTCGGCTTCGCGCTGTTCTACCTGCGTGGCATCTCCGACACCATGTTCAAGAACGGCTCGCTGCCCCGCAAGGTCGAGACCCGCGACCTCTACATGGGCGCGATCCCGTGGGTCCTGATGCAGCTGCTGCTGGTGGTCATCGTGATCTTCGTGCCCGAGACGGTGACGACCTTCCTCGACAAGAAGGTCGACGTCGACGTCGAGGCCGCGACCCAGATGCTCCAGGACGTCGACACGGCCGAGCCCGGTGCCAGCGAAGCCGCCGCCAGCGACCCGACCGCGGCGCTCGAAGCCGCGACGGCGGCGTCTGCGGAAGAAGACCCGATGGCGGTCTTCCAGGACGCGGCCAAGGACGACGCCAAGAAGTGATCGAGCGGCGGACCTGATCCGGTCCGCCCCACCCCGACAGGCGGTGGCCCTGCGCAAGCGGGTCCACCGCCTGTGTCGTTTCGGCACCTGCGGCGCGCGGTCTTCAAGCAAGTCCGGATGTTGCGGCGCGGCACTTTCATGCATCGTGCGGGCCATTCCCTTCGGAGACCCGCCATGAAGCACCCCGCCTCGCCCCGCCGTCCTGCCCTGCGCCAGCTGGCCCTGGGCGCCGCCCTCGTCGCCGCCTTCACGGGCCTCAGCCTGCAGGCGGTGGCGCAGGAAAAGATCAAGGTCGGCCTGATGCTGCCCTACACCGGCACCTTCGCCGCGCTGGGCGTGGCCATCGAGAACGGCTTTCGCCAGTACGTCGACGAACAGGGCGGCAAGCTCGGCGGCCGGGCGATCGAGTTCGTCAAGGTCGACGACGAGTCCGACCCGGCCAAGGCCGCCGACAACGCCAACAAGCTGGTCAAGCGCGACAACGTCGACGTGATGGTCGGCACGGTCCACTCGGGCGTCGCGCTGGCCATGGCCAAGGTCGCCAAGGACAACGACACGCTGCTGATCGTGCCGAACGCCGGAGCCGACGCGATCACCGGCCCGCTGTGCGCGCCCAACATCTTCCGCTCGTCGTTCTCGAACTGGCAGCCGGGCTACGCCATCGGCAAGGTCGCGGCCGAACGCAAGTTCAAGACCGCCGTCACGCTGACCTGGAAATACGCGGCCGGCGACGAGACCGTGCGCGGCTTCAAGGAAGCCTTCGAAGGCGGCGGCGGCAAGGTCGTCAAGGAACTGAACCTGCCCTTCCCCACCGTCGAGTTCCAGGCCCTGCTGACCGAGATCGCGTCGACCCGGCCCGACGTCGTGTTCGTCTTCTTCGCCGGCGGTGGCGCGGTCAAGTTCGTCAAGGACTGGTCGGCCGCTGGCCTGAAGGACAAGATCCCGCTCTATGCCTCGGGCTTCCTGACCGATGGCACGCTGGAGGCCCAGGGCGACGCCGCCGCCGGCATCATGACGGCGCTGCACTATGCCGACGACCTGAGCAACAAGCGCGACCAGGCCTTCCGCCTGCAGTACGCCAAGACCTACAAGCTGCAGCCCGACGTCTACGCGGTGCAGGGCTACGACGCGGCCCAGCTGCTCGGCGCGGGCCTGGCTGCGGTGAAGGGCGACATCAAGAACCGCGACGGCATGGTCAAGGCCATGGAAGCCGCCCGCATCGACAGCCCGCGCGGTCCCTTCACGCTGAGCAAGGCGCACAACCCGGTGCAGGACTTCTACCTGCGCCAGGTGGTCGGCAAGGTCAACAAGAACGTCGGCCTCGCCGCCAAGGGCCTCGCGGATCCGGCGCGTGGCTGCAGGATGTGACATGTGAGCCCCCGGTCAGGCGCTTACGCCTGACCCGCCCCCCGAGGGGGCTGCGCAGGCCGCCTTGGGGCGGCCCGGCGACGGCCTGCGAGGGCGCGCGTCGGTCGACAACGTGGCGTGCGAATGGGCGCGCGCCCGAACGTCTGGCGGTGGGGGTCAACCCAGCAGGCGACCGCGCAGGCCGCTGGCCCGGCGGGTGCGGCGCTGCAGGGCGGCGTCGAAGACCGAGGGTTCGGGCGCGATCAGGGTGCAGGCCTGGCGGGCCCGGGTGATGCCGGTGTAGACCAGCTCGCGACTGAGCACCGGGTTCAGGCGCGGCGGCAGCACCAGCACGGTGTGCGCGAACTCGGAACCCTGCGACTTGTGGACCGTCATCGCCCAGGCGGTCTCGACCGCGCTGAGGCGGCTGGCCAGGACCGAGCGGACCTCCTCGCCGTCCAGGAACCAGACGCGCAGCGGCTCGGGCTCATGGCCTGAGCCACCTGCGCGAACGGGTGACGAACCCAGAACCGGCTGGCGCAGCGCGATGCCGATGTCGCCGTTGTAGACGCCCAGCGACGGGTCGTTGCGCGTGACCATCACCGGCCGGCCTTCGTACCACTCGCCCTGGCGCGCGACCAGACCGTCGCGGCGCAGGGCGGCCTCGATGGCCTCGTTCAGTCCGGCCACGCCCCAGTCGCCCTCTCGGACCGCGCACAGCAGGCGACTGCGGTCGAAGGCCCGCAGCACCTCGCTGGCCCAGGCCTCCAGCACGTGACGGCGCCCGTCCGGATCGAGCTGGGCCAGCCGTTTCGCATCGGGACGCTGCTGCCGCAGCACCGCCAGCATCGCGCGGTAGCCGGCGCTTGCCGCCTCGTGCTCGCTGGATATCGTCGGCCGCCCGTCCAGCGCGACGCGCACGGCCAGCGCCGGGTCGACGCCGCCGAGCGCCGCGACGCTCGCATCGTGGCGGACCCGGTCCGGGTCGGCACCCTGCTGCGGCCAGCCCAGGCAGGCGCGGGCGTTGGCCACCTCGCCGGCATTGACCGCCCGCGCCAGGGCCCCGATCGCACCGGCAAAGCGGTGGCTGTGGCGCAACTGCACGGTCTGCGCGGCCAGGATGCTGGCACGCCGGCCGGGCTGATCGGGCATCGGGACGGCCTGACCGGTGCAGGCCGCCAGCCACTGGGCATCGGCCGGGTCGAGTGCCACGTCGATCGCATCGGCGCAGAGGTCGCCCAGCACCGCGCCGGCCTCGACCGAGGCGAGCTGGTCCTGGTCGCCCAGCAGGACCAGCCGGGCACGCGCCGGCAAGGCGCGCAGCAGCGCGGCCATCATTTCCAGGTGGACCATCGAGGCCTCGTCGACCACCAGCAGGTCGACCTCCAAGGGGCGTTGGGCCTGGTGCGCGAACTGGCGCGTGCCGGGCCGCGCACCGAGCAGCTTGTGCAACGTGCGGGCGTTGTCGGTGTCGGCGACGAGCCGCTGCCAGTCGAGCGCGTCGGGCAGGCCCGCGCGCAGCCCTTCCAGCGCGCTGCGGATCGACTGCTGCAGCCGCGCCGCCGCCTTGCCGGTCGGTGCGGCCAGCGCGATGCGCAGCGGCCGATGGCCGAGACGGTCCTGCCCATTGGACTCGCTGCCCACAGGCTCATCGTCCGAGCCCGCCGCCGGTCGACCATGACGGCGTTCGTGATCGGCCTGCAGCAGCGCCAGCAGGCGCGCCACGGTGTAGGTCTTGCCGGTGCCCGGTCCACCGGTGATCAGCGTCAGCCGGCCGCGCAAGGCGGTCGCGCAGGCCAGCCGCTGGTGGTCGATGCGGTCCGTCGGCACGGCACCAAACAGGCCATCCAGCCAGCCGCGCACCCAGGCTGGCTCGGGGCGGTCCACATCCTGTTCGACGGCAGCGCCCGATGTGTCGACCCGGCTGCGCAGCGCCCGTGCGACCTCGACCTCGTCGCGGTGGTGGCGGCGCAGGTAGAGCCGCGCGCCATCGAGCAGCAAGGGCGCCGGCTGCACGCGCGGCGCGGCGGTGCCGGCATCGTCGACCGCACCGCTGGCCAGCAGCGAGGCGCGCCAACCCGCCAGCGTCGACACCGGCAAGCGCCGCAGCACGGCGGCCAGCGCGGCCTGGGCCGCCACCGGGCCGGCCAGCCAGGGGTCATGGGCAGGAAGGGCAGGAAGGGCGGGATGGGCGGTGGGGCCGAGCAACTCGTCCAGCGGCAGGCAGGTGTGGCCGCGCCCTTCGTTGTGCGCCAGCAGCGCGGCGGCCAGCGGCAGCACGGCGTCGGCTTGCGGGCATTGCTCGACCAGCAGCCGCGCCAAGGCCAGGTCCAGCGCGCGCAGCCAGCCGGACTCGACCCAGCGGGACAGCTCGGCGAGCATGTCTACGACGGGGTCGACCGGGTCAACCGGAGTAACCGGATCGGCGGCCTCGGGCGCATGCTCGAACAGGTCCGGCTGGCCATCGGTGCGGCTCAAGCGGTTGCTCATGCGGTGGCTCATGCGGTGGCCCTGTCGGGGTGCGGCGGATCGGCAGGCTCATCGCCTGAGCCAGCAGGACGGTCGGGCGGGCCGTCCAGCGCCGCCTCCAGCTCGGCCAGGCAGGCCGGATCGGCATGCAGGTGGACACAGCCCGCCGCCGGTCCGCGCCAGCCGCGCAGGAAGACATAGACCGCGCCGCCCAGGTGCTGCGCCGGGTCATAGGACGCGCCCAGGCGGCTGCGCAGCAGGCGGTGCAAGGCCAGCAGGTAGAGGGCGGCCTGCAGCTCGTAGCGGTGCGACAGCATGGCCGCGTTCATCGCCTCGACCGTGTAGGACGCATCGTCCGGGCCGAGCGCGTTGGACTTGTAGTCCATCACCCACCAGCGGCCGTCGTGCTCGAAGACGAGGTCGGCATAGCCCATCAGCAGCCCCTGCAGCGTGCGCGCGGCCAGCGCCGGACGCGGGCGGCCGGGCAGCAGGTGATGCTGGCAGATCGCGTCGAGCCGGCCTGGGTCGAGCGACGGGCTGGGCAGCCAGAACTCCATCTCGGCCAGCATCGGCCCGACCTCGGCCAGCGTGGCGCCCAGCGGCGGCAGCGGTGTGCGGACCAGCCCGGCCAGCCAGGCGGCCAGCGCGTCGGCCTCCTGGTCCGGATCGGCCGCATCGCTCAACCGGACCTGCAGCAGCGCGCGCCGGCAACGCCGCCGCAGCGCGGCCGCGACGTCGGGCTGGTCGACCTGGTCGAAGCCTTCGTCGGCCAGCCATTCGAGCAGGTCGTGCAGCAGGTTGCCGGCCCGGGCGCCGCGGGTCCAGCGGTGCCAGGCCTCGGCCTGCGGCGCGGCGGGCGTGTCCGGCGGTGCAGCGACGGCCGCCTCAGCACCACGCCATTCGTCGGCACTGCCTTCGGCGCGGACCCGGTCGGCGTCGAGCGCGCGCGCAGGGATCGGCGTCACCGCTTCGGGCGCTGGCGCCAGCGGGCCGGCCTCGGCCTTGTCGCGCACCAGGGCGCTGAAGCTGCCGATGCCCCAGCGGCGCTCGAAGCGGGCGTCGTAGGGCTGCACCGGCCGCAGCGGCGTCCAGCTGCGCACATCGCGCCAGGCCAGGTTCGACGCCGGCAGGACGAACGGCCGCACCGAGATGGCCGGCTGCGCGTCGGCCCAGGCCTGCAGGGCCGGACCGAGCGCCCCGGCATCCTCGGGCGTGCCGCCCATCAGCAGCCAGGTCAGCGCGGACGTTGGCGGCTCGGACTTGCGGCGTGGCGCATTCAGGCCAACGCCCAGCCAGAGCGCATGGCGGGCGCGGGTCAGCGCGACGTAGAACAGCCGCAGGTCCTCGCGCAGCCGTTCGCGACGGGCCTGCGCGAGCGCGAGCGGGTCATGCAGGTAGTCGAGGTGGCGCGTGCCGGTCCCCTCGTCGACCCATTCGACCGGCAGGCGCGGCGCAGGCTTGACGTCGCGCACGGCATGCGCAAAGGGCAGCATGACGACCGGGTACTCCAGTCCCTTGGACTTGTGGACCGTCACGACCTGGACCCGCTGGGCATCGCTTTCCAGCCGCACGACATGGGCCTCGGCATCGCCGACGACCGCCGCACCGGCGCTCGCTGCACCCAGGCCGGAACCGCCGTCTCGGCCGCCGTCCAGCAGCTGCGCCGCCAACCAGCGGATCAGCGCAGCCGGCCCTTCGAGCCGGGCGCTGGCCGCCTGCAGCAACTCGCCCAGGTGCAGCAGGTTGGTCAGGCGGCGCTCGGCACCGCGGGCCTTGCCCGTGCCGTGCGTGTCATGGGCCTGGCCCGCGCCCTGCGTGTCATGGGCCTGGCCCGCGCCCTGCGCGCCATGGGCCAAGTCGCCCCGTTCCGCCTCACCGGCCAGCCAGCGCTGCGGCAATTCGAGCGCATGCAGCGTCTGTCGCAACAGGGTCAGCACGCCCTGGCGCTGCCAGACCATCCGCAGGCGCTGCAGCAGCGCGACGCGGCGGTCCCACAGCAGTTCGTCGTCCAGGTGCGCGGCCAGCTCGGCCAGCGGCAGGTCCCAGCTGGCGCAGCCGTAGGCGGCACGGGCCAGCGTGGCGTCCAGAGGCTGGTCGACCGCACGCAGCCAGCGCAGCAGGTCGGCCGCCTCGGGGCTGGCGAACACGCTGTCCTTCTCGGAGAGGTAGACCGACGGGATCGCCCGGCGAGCCAGTGCGCGCCGGATCGCCTCGCCCTCGTGCTGGTCGCGCACCAGCACCGCGACGTCGCCGGGACGCAGCCGGCGTTGCGGCGTCGTCTCGTCCGGGCCGGCCCAGCCGGTGCGCGGGCTGGACAGCCAGCTCGCCAGCTGCGCGGCCGCCTGGTCGGCCAGCACCCGCCGCAAGGGCCGCTGCGACAGCACGTCCGGCAGCCAGGCGATCTGCAGCGCCGGGATGGCCGCACCGTCCTGCAGCAACTGCTCGGCCCGGCCCCGCGCACCGACGGGCTCGAACGGCAGGGCCTGTGGCCCGTCGCGGCCCAGCGCGAATGCGCCTTCCCCGCGCGCACGCTCGGCCTGCGCGAAGACGTGGTTGACGGCCGCGACCAGCGCCGCCGTCGAGCGGAAGTTGGTGCCCAGCGCATGGTGCCGGCCGGCGGTGGCGTGGCGGGCGCGAAGGTAGCTGTAGATGTCCGCGCCGCGGAAGCCGTAGATCGACTGCTTCGGGTCGCCGATCAGCAGCAGGCCGGTCTCGGGCCGGTCCTCGGCGCTGCGGTAGATGCGGTCGAACAGCCGGAACTGCAGCGGCGAGGTGTCCTGGAACTCGTCGATCAGCGCGACCGGGAACTGGCGCCGGATGCGCTCGGCCAGCACCTCGCCCTGCGGGCCGTGCAGCGCCGCGTCCAGCCGCGTGCTCAGGTCGGCATAGCCGAAACGACCGGCCCGGCGCTTGAGGGCCGCCAGCCGGCCCGCGATGGCATGGGCGGCGTGGCGCTGCAGGGCCTGGTGCAGCGGCGCACGCTGCTCCAGCTGCCCGAGCAGCGCCACGACGTCGTCGAACACCGGCGGCGGGGCCAGCCGCACGCCGGGCTTGAGCGCGTCGGCAAAGCCCTCGTGGGTCAGCCGAAAGCGCGCGGTCTTGCTGAAGTCGATGGCGTCGGCCCCGGGCGACGCGGCCCAGTCGCGCACCGGGTCGCACCAGCTGTCGACGTAGCGACGCTGGACCTTGTTGCCGTTGAAGGGCTTGTCCTTGTCGGCCAGGCGGGCGATGAACCAGCCGCGCAGGTCCTCGATGCGCTCGACCCAGCCGGCCTTGAGCGCGGCCAGCTCGGCGCGCCGCTCGCCGTCGACCTGGTTCAGCCACGTGCCCAAGGGCACCATGACCGGAGGCTCGATCGCATCGAGCCGGTTGAGCAGGCTCACGACCTGAGCCTCCAGCGCCTCGACGTCGGGCCACAGCGCCAGCACCGCCTCAAGCTCGCCCAGGCCCAGCGGATAGACCTCCTGGCGCCAGTAGTCCTGCACCGCCTGGCGACGCCGGCCGGCCTCGTCGGCTTCGAGCGCCTCGTCGAACAGCTGGGCGCTGTCGAAGGCATGCTCGCGCAGCATGCGCTGGCACCAGGCGTCGATGGTGTGGACCGCCGCGTCGTCCATCGATTCGGCCGCCAGCGCCAGGCGGTGGCCGGCCTCGCGGCGGGCCGGGCCGTCCGGATAGGCCGCGCGCAGCTGGCGCAGGAAATCGTCGGCGTCGGCCGGATCGGTCTCGTCGCGGAAGCAGCGGGCGGCCTCCAGCAGGCGGGCGCGGATGCGGTCGCTCAACTCGCGGGTGGCCGCGCGGGTGAAGGTCATCACCAGGATCTCGCCGGGCACCAGCGCACGCGGCGGCGCGCTGCCGGCGACGCCGTGGCCCAGCACCAGGCGCAGCATCAGCGCCGCGATGGTCCAGGTCTTGCCGGTGCCGGCGCTGGCCTCGATCAGGCGGCTGCCGTGCAGCGGCAGGGTCAGCGGGTCGAGCAACTGGGGCGAAAGGGCGGCGGGCACGGGCTGATGCAGCGGCTCAGTCATCGGCGTCCTCCGCCTCATCGTCGGCCGGGTCGGCGTCGTCCGGGTCCGCGGACTGCAGACGCGGCAAGGCCGCGATGCGGACCCGCGTGGTGTCGCGGCTCCAGCGCAGCAGCGGCATCAGCAGGGCCTCGGCCGCGAGTTGGAAGGCGACCGGATCGGCCAGCAGCGCCTCGGCATCCGGGTAGAGCCGGGCCAGCGACGGGTCCTCTCGTTCGGCCCGCAGGCCCAGGCGCGAGCCGTTGCCGTCATAGGTCCGCACGACGGCATCCCAGACCTCGTCGTCCCATGGCAGGCCGTCGAGCTTCGCCTTCTCGATCGCCTTGCGGCAACCGGCCAGGCCGGCCCGCATGGCCAGCGGCAGCGGCGTGTGGCGGGCCTGGGCCCAGAAGCGCAGCAGGCCCTGCAGGGCGACTTCGGCGATGTCGCGCGGCGGCGGGTCCATCTCGATGCGGGCATCGCGGCCGATCAGCACCGCGCGCAGCGGCTGGCCGCCGGCCTGCGCGGCGATCAGCGCCAGCCAGGCGGGCATCAGCTTGTCGGGCCGGGGGATGACCGCCTTCGGGGTCGCGCTCTGGATCAGCTTGCTGGCGTGGCGGTCCAGCCAGACGGGGACCGATGCGCCGTCGGCGTTGGCCGCATCGGCCGGAGCGGCCGGATCGACCCCAGCGACCGCCGGCTCGCGCAGGCCATCCAGCCAGTCGGAAAACTCGACCGTGGCGGCCGGCGCCGCCTGGAAGCACCGCTGATGCAGCGCCAGCGGCGGCAGGCGTCGCGGCAGGGCCAGCAGCTCGCGCCGCCAGGCCGCCAGCAGCGGCAGGCTGGTGTCGACGAAGCGGCGCTGCCAGCGCTGGCCCAGGCCGGCCAGCGGCAGCAGGCCCTGGCGCTGCAGGTCGGCGGCGCCGGCGTGCAGCGCGTCGAGCAGGGCCTCGCGCTCGGCCGGCGAGATGGCGGCGATGCCCTCGCCTCCACTTTCGCCTCCACCTTCGCCTTCTGGCACATCGACACCCGCCGCCCTGTCGCCCGCCGCCGCACCCGGGCGGCTGGCGTGCTCGATCAGCAGCGACAGCATGCGCTGTTCCTGGAGCCCATCGAGCGTCATCGGCTCGTCGTCGCCGCAGCCCAGGCGGGCCGCATCGGCCAGGTCCTCCAGGCGGATGCCCAGTCGCTCGGCCAGGTGATCGCGGGCGGGGTTGCGCAGGAAGGCCAGCAGGCGCTTCTGGTCCACCTTCAGCGTGGCCGGGACCGCGGCCGTGGTTGCGCCCCGCTCAATCGGCGCGGGCAGGTCCTCGTCCAGCCGGTGCTCGTGAACCGCGCGCCATTCGAGCGCATGGGTGGACAGGCGCGGCGGCCGGCCGGGTCCGTCGTCGACGGCCTCGAAATAGGCCCGGCTGAAGGGCTGCAGCGGGTGCTCGGTGGTGATGGCCGCGAGCCGCGCCTCGCCCCAGCCGGCCGCGATGTAGTCGCGCAGCTGGCCGACCAGCACCGACGGCGGCTGCGCGCTCTGGTCACGCACGCTGCGGCCCACCCAGCTGACGATCAGGTGGCGGCGCGCGCTCAAGAGCGCCTCCAGCATGAGCATGCGGTCGTCGTCGCGGCGGGCCCGGTCACCAGGACGGCGCTGGCCGGGCAGGCCCATCAGGTCGAAGTCGGCACGCGGCGCGCGGCGCGGGTAGTCGCCCTCGTTCATGCCCAGCAGCGCGACGACCTGGAAGGGGATGGCCCGCATCGGCATCAGCGTGCAGACGGTGACACCCCCGGCCAGGAAGCGGCTGCGCAGGCCCGGTTCGGCCACGCCCGACAGCCAGGCCTCGCGCAGCACGGCCAGCGGCACCGGCTGGTCGAAGCCGGCCTCCTCGCAGTCGTGCAGCCAGCGTGCCAGCGCCTCGTGCAGGGCGTCGACCAGCTCGCGTTCGCCGTCGTCGTGGGCGCTCATCACGTCGGCCAGCAGCAGGCGGGCACGTTGCACCCAGTCGACCGGCGTGGCTGGCTCGCGGGCGCAGCGCCACCAGCGCCGCAGCGTGTCGACCAAGGCGTCCAGCGCACCGGCCGCGCGTGCAGCCAGGCCCGCCACCTCGGGATAGGGTGCGATGTCGTGCCAGGGCTGACCCGGCGGCTGCACGCTCGGCGCCGCGTCGCCTTCGCCCCGGTCTTCGCCGGTCGGTGCCGACCCGGCAACCGCCACGGGCGGGTCCAGCGCCAGGTCGCCGGACGCATAGCCCAGCAGCATGCGGCGCAGGCCGAAGGCCCAGGTGTTGGCCTCGCCACAGGCCTGCAGGTCCAGGCTGGCGCGGTGCTCGACGTCCAGGCCCCAGCGCACGCCGGCACCGTCCAACCAGCGCGCCAGCACCTCGCGGTCCTCGTCGTCCAGGCCGAAACGGCGGGCCAGCGGCGCCACCTCCATCAGCTCGCGCAGCTCGCTGGCGGTGCAGCGCTGTTCGGTGATGCGCAGCAGCCATTCGAGCGCCAGCAGCATCGGATGCCGGCCGCGCGGGCGGAGGTCGGCGATCTCGTAAGGGATGTGGCGTGGGTCGCCGGTCGGCACCGCGCCGAACACCGCATGCACCAGCGGCGCGGTCGCCTCGATGTCCGGGACCATCACGACGATGTCGCGCGGTGCCAGCGTGCCGCCGGCCTCGGCCAGGCGGCCGAGCAGCTGGTCGTGCAGCACCTCCAGCTCGCGCAGCGCGCTGTGGCAGCGGACGAAGGCCAGCGAGCGGTCGTCGGCCGGCAGCGGTGCGCCGGCCTCCAGCGCCGCATGCTCGGGCAGCGGCACGGCGTCGCGGATGCGGGCCTGGACGCGCTCGAGCAGCGTCGTGCCGGGCGCGTCGTCGAACACGTCGACCCGCGGCAGCTGGCTGCGCAGCGCGTCGGCCTCGTGGGCGCCAAGGCGCTCCTCGAAATCGTCGAGCAGGCGCAGGAAGTCGCGGCCCTGGCGGCCCCAGCCGGCCAGCAGCGGATGTCCCTGCGCATGCGCATCGGCCAGGCTGATGGCACCGAGGTCGACACCGCCCCGGTGCGGCAGGCGGCGGTGGCTGGCGCGCAGCAGCTCGCGGCCGTCGATCAGGTCGGCCCAGTGGTAGCGGCAGGGATTGGGCACGGCCAGGATGACCTGGGACCGGCTGGCCAGCGCGGCCAGCGCGTCCAGCGTCTGGCCCGGCAGGTGGCTGTGGCCGAACAGCACGACGCGGCGCGGCAGTGGCCGGCGCGGCTCGCAGCCCTCGGCCAGCGCGGCGACGAAGCGGCGGTGGACCGCCGGACGGATGCTGGCGAGCACGTCACGGGCGTCGGCCTGCGCCGGGTCGCCCTCGGCCGAGCCGGACCGCGCACGAACGTCATCGATCAGCGCGCGCCACAGCGCCGGCTGCCAGGCCTGGTCGGCCGGAAGTTCGCGCGCGCGACCCTCCGCATCGCGCAGCTGGTCCAGGCCCTCGGCCCAGTCGGCCAGCCAGTCGGCCCGGTAGACCTGGTACTGGTCGATCAGGTCGGCGAGGTGGCGGGCCAGCTGCAGTCGGCGGGCCAGATCGGGCGTGCGCCCCTCGTCGGGCAGGCCGACCGGTCCGGCCAGGAACTGCGCCAGCGGCGCCATGCGGCGATCGTCCAGCAGCCCGGGCAGCAGGCGCATCAGGCGCCAGGCCATCGGGCCCTCGTCCAGCGGCGAACGCGCCGGAGCGCCGTCGCGGCCGAGCATGGCCCGGTAGCTGCGCCACAGGAAGCGCGCCGGCAGCTCGACGCGGGTGGCCGCACAGATGCCGCGCGCCTGCGCCAGGCGCATCTTCAGCCACTCGGCGATGCCGTTGCTCTGGACCAGCAGGACCTCTTCTTCCAGCGGTGCCAGCGGGGTGCGGGCCAGCCAGTCGAGCAGCACCGCCAGCAGGTCTTCCAGTCGGTTGCCCTGAAGGACCAGCAGCCCCGGTGCGATCGGGGCTGCGTCATCGGACCGGGGCATCACGCCGCGTACTGGCCCAGCGCGGCCTGCAGGCGCTGCTGCAGCTTGTTGCGCAGCGCCGCGGGCGATTCGACCCGCACGTCGGGGCCGTGGCGCAGCAGGTCCATCAGCAGCTCGGTGTCGTCGGTGTACGGCAGCTTCATGCGCAGCCGGCCGTCGGCCTGAGGTTCGAGCACCTGGCGCGGATGCCACAACTCGTTGGCCACCCACTGGGCCGCCTCGGCGCTGAACATCAGCGTGGCCTGCTTGACGTCCTTGCCACCGTAGATGCCGTAGCCGCCGTCGAGTTCGGCCTCGACGGTCTTCATCGCGACGTCCTTGGCACGTTGGGTCAGGCCTTCGGCATCGCGCAGCGCATCGAGAGCGAAGCGGCGCAGGCCATCGGACTCGTGGCACCAGGCGTCCAGATACCAGGTGCTGCGGTAGTGGACCAGGCGCAGTGGCGAAACCGCCCGCTTCGACTCGCTCTGCTTGCTGCGGCTGTAGTAGGTGATCTGCAGCCGGCGACGCTCCAGCAGCGCGCTGGCGACCCGCTCGAAGAACTTGCCGACCACCGGGCGCTGGGCCGGGTGGACGATGCGCACCCGGCGGATCAGCTCGCGGGCCTCGCCCTCGCTGGTGCCGAGCATGCCGTGCAGCTTGTCGAGCAGCGGCGCGAGGTGACGACCCAGCATGCCGGCGCTGTCCAGGCCCTGGATCAGGTGGTGCAAGGTCAGCAGCGCATGGATCTCGCGCTCGCTGAACCAGACACCGGGCAGCTCGTGGCTGGCCTCGCGGGCCTTGCCACCGGCGCCGCGCGTGGTCACCTGCTCGAAGCGGTAGCCGTTGCTGTCGCGGTCGTAGACGATGGGCGCATCCATGCGGCTGCGCAGGTAGTCGAGATCGCGCTTGAGCGTGGCGCGCGAGACCTCGAGTTCGTCCATCAGCGCCGCGAAGCTGACCGAGCCGCGGCTCTTGATCAGCATCTCGATCTTGTAGAAGCGTTCGGTGCGATCCATCGTCGTTCTCCGTTCCCTCGATCCTTGAATCCGGTGCCCGCTGGCTCAGGGACTGAGCCCGGCGAACGCCGTGATCTTCATTGTTCGGCCATCTTAAGGGTGGCTTGGCACCCCTTCGGCGCGCCCATCATCCCTCAGGCCGGGGGAACGGTCGAGAAGCCGCAGGCTTCCCCCCGGGTCCGGGGGGCTGTGGCGCGTCGGCTGCGCCACAGGCCGTGCGCCGCCGACCTCTCGCAACCGTTTGCGAGCCCAGCCGCGCGTGCCGCGCGGGGGTGGCTCACGTCTTGAGCCAGCCGGCCGCGAGACTGCATCCCAAGCCGGACAAGCGTGTCCGGCGGTCGCAGGAGACACCGATGTCCGCTCGCGTCAACCGTTCCGCCCTCTCCACCGCGCACCGGGTCGGTGCCGACCTGGCGTCCGCCGACGATCCGGTCGCCGAGGCCCTGGGCCGCGACCTGGCCCGCCATGGCCTGCCCCTGCCAGACCGCGTGGCGCGGCCCGGTGACCCGCTCTGGCTCGGCTGGCAGGCCGGACAAGCCGCGCGGGACCGGGACGGCGCGCGGCCCTGGCCTGCCGACCTGCGCACCCGCCGCTGGCTGCAGCTGCGCCTGCGCGCCTGGCTGCGGGGCGAGGCCTTCGAGCTGGCCGAGGTCACGCCGCACCTGGTCGGGCGGCTCGACACCAGCCACTGCCCGGTGACGCGCTGCGCGCTGGACCGGGCCGCGCTGACCGCGCCGACACATGTGCCGACACATGCGTCAACACGTGCGCCGCAGGTCGACGATGCCGTGCTCATCAGCCTGGACCCGGCCCGTGGCGTGGCCGCCGGGCTGCTGGTGATGCTCAGCCGGCGCGCCGCCGCGTGGGTCGACTGCCACGATCTGGACGAGCTGTCCGAGCCGCTGGCCTCGATCGACGGCCCGACCGGCCGCGATGCCGCGCAGCGCGAGCGCCTGGCCTGCCTGATGAGCCTGGTCACCCCGATGCCGCACCACGAGGCCGCCGTGCGGCCGCTGCGGGTGTTGCCGACCAACCGCCTGCACCTGGCCAACCCGGTGCAGGCGCTGCAGGCCCTGCTGAGCCGGCTGCTGTTGCGCAGCGGCTGGACCAGCCGGCTGCAGGGCTGGCAGGCGCTGCTGCCGCAACCGGCCCAGCGCGAGGCGCTGCAGCGCTTCTTCCTGGCCCTGCTGGCCCGCGTGCTGGAGGCCGGCCACCCGGCCGAGCCGCTGCAGCGACGCTGGGCCGTCGAGGACGCCTGGCGGGATGCCGAGGTGCTGCGGCTGTGGACCCGCCTGGCCCTGCAGCTCGACGCGGCCCGCTGCACCGCGCTGATCGAACGCGCCGCTGCGCTGGGCCTGTGCGACACGGCGGTGCTGTGCCACCCGGACGGACGCGACGCGGTGCCGACGACGTCTGCGGCGGCGGCCGATCGCGGCCCGCTTCGTCCGGTGGTCCGGACCGGCCTCGCGCCGCGCCGCAGCCTGTCGCCGGCCTTGCATCGGGCGCTGCCCCGGCCACTGGCCCGCCCGACGCCCTTGCCGATCGCGCGCAGCGGCCCGGTCCAGCTCAGCCTGCCCTGGGCGGCCTGAGCCGTTGATTCACGATCGCCTCACGATCGTGACCAGGCGTGCAGGCCGGAAAGAGACTGCAACCAGGGGGGCACTTCGGGTCTTCGGCGGCGGTGGGCGCTGTCTACACTCGTGCCACCCTGCACGCCACGACCTGTCTCCATGCCGTTGCCCGACCGGTCCAGCACGACCGCCCGAGAACCTGACGCCGCCCCGCCCCGCCCCGCAGCCGGTCGTCGCCGCTGGGCTGCCCTGAACCTGGCGCTGCTGGGCGCCGTGCTGCTGCTGGCCCTGACGCCGATCTCGCCGGACGCGGCCGTGCATGCCGCCACCAGCAGCCAGCCGGTGCAACGCCTGATCGTCAGATACCGCGATGCCGCGCTCCCGTCCGTCCGGTCGACGACCGCGCAGCGGCTGGAGGCCTCGGGCCGCGCCGCATCGGCCGCGCACGTCGAGCCGTCCGAGCCAGCCGATGAAGACGACGGCGCCCTGCGCCGCGCCGGTTCGCTGTCGCAGCGTCATGGCCTGAGCCTGCGCGACGGCACGCCGGTCGGCCGTGCCGGCCAGGTCGTGCTGGTCGATGCCGGCCAGGACCGCACCGAGGTGATGCGCCGGCTCGCCGCCGATCCCGACGTCGCCTATGTCGAGGAGGACCGACGCGCCTGGCGGCATGCGGCGCCGAACGATCCGCTCTATGCGGTCAGTTCCGCCAACGACCCGGCGGCGGGCCAGTGGTACCTGCGCACGCCGGACGCGACGCTGCGTGCCGCGATCAACGCCGAGAACGCCTGGTCGATCAGCAACGGCAGCGCCGACGTGGTGGTGGCGGTGCTCGACACCGGCGTGCGGCCGGACCATCCCGACCTGGCGGGCAAGCTGCTGCCCGGCTACGACTTCGTCAGCGACGCCTATGTCGGCAACGACGGCGACGGCCGCGATGGCGACCCGACCGATCCGGGCGACTGGGTCACGGCCAACGACCGGACCACCAGCCCGAACGGGGTCTGCGCAGATGCGTTGATCGACCCCAGCAGCAGCTGGCATGGCACGCAGATGGCCGGCTTGATCGGCGCGATGACCCAGAACGGCGTGGGCATGGCCGGCACCGGCCGGCACGTGCGCATCGTGCCGATCCGGGTGCTGGGCAAGTGCGGCGGCTACACCTCGGACATCGCCGACGCGATCCGCTGGGCCGCCGGCCTCCCGGTCAGCGGCGTGCGGCCGAACCCGAATCCGGCCCGCATCATCAGCCTGAGCCTGGGCGGCACCGCCACCACCTGTTCGCAGACCTACCAGGACGCGATCACCGCCGTCCGCAACCGGGGCGCGATCGTCGTTTCCTCGGCTGGCAACGACGGCAAGTTCGTCGGTGATCCGGCCAACTGCGACGGCGTCATCGCCGTCAGCGGCGTCGACCACGACGGCTACAAGGCCTACTTCTCGAACCTGGGCCGCCAGGTCACCGTCAGCGCACCGTCGGGCAACGGGGCCTGTGTCTCGCTGAGCTGCCTCTACCCGATCCTGAGCACGATCAACAAGGGCCCCAAGGGTCCGGCCGCCAACGACTACACCAATGGAACGACCGACCGGGCGGCCGGCACCAGCTACTCGACGCCGCTGGTCTCGGGCGTGGCTGCGCTGCTGCTGTCGGTCAAGCCCGATGCGTCGGTCAGCGAGCTGACCGGCTACATCACCCGGAGTGCGCGGGCCTTTCCTGCCGGTGCGGAATCCGCCTGCGTCGCGCCGTCGGCAACGGCACAGGGACGCTGCGCCTGCACCACCGCCACCTGCGGTGCCGGCCTGCTGGACGCTGCCGCCGCGCTGAACCTCGCCATCGCCGGCGGCGAGCCGGTCTCGACGATCGAACCGTCGACCACCCAGATCGTCCCTGGCTCGACCGTCGTGCTCGACGGCGGCCGCTCGCGCCCCTTCGGTGCCATCGGCTACCGCTGGGAGATCGCCGAAGGCAGCGGCATCGCCAGCTTCGGCAGCAACGCGACCGACACCTCCCTGACCACCTTGACCGTCCACGCGGCCGGCATCGTCAAGGTGCGGTTGACCGTCAGCACCGCGGCCTCGCCGACCGCGGCGGCCCGGTCGGCCAGCAGCACGGTGGTGTTGCGCGCCGGTGATGCGGCGGTCAGCGTGGTGACGCCCCCGGTGGCCCCCAGCAGCGGCGGCGGCGCGATGCAGCCGGGCTGGTTGCTGGGCCTGGCCGCAGCGGTCGTGCTGCTGGGCTGGCTGCGGCGGGCGGCGCTCGACCAGGCGGCAGCCGATGCCTGAGCGGACCGCCTGCCGTGCCTGAACCGGCGGCGGCCCGCCTCATCGCCATCCACCCGGCTGCGCCACCCAAGCCGGCCTGGGGCCAGTCCTGCAACGGCTGCGGCGTCTGCTGCCTGCAGGAGCCCTGCCCCGTCGGCGCGCTGTTGAGCCTGCGCCGACACGGCGCGTGCGACGCGCTGAGATGGAGCGACGCCGCCGGCCGCTACCACTGCGGCCTGCTGAGCCAGCCTGCCGACGTCCTGCCCCGCGCGCTGCGCCCGCTGTCGGGCTGGCTCTCCCGCCGCGCCCACCGCTGGATCGCCGCCGGCATCGGCTGCGATTGCGACAGCGTGGTCGAGGTCGAGGTCGAGGATCAGGACTGAGCCGATCCCGTCGGCGCAGAACGCTCGCGCGCCCGGTCCTCTTCCTGCATCCTCAGCACCCGCCGCTGCACCTTGCCGGTGGTCGTCATCGGCAGCGCATCGATGAACTCGATCTCCTTGGGGTATTCGTAGGGTGCCAGGCGGCCCCTGACGTGGGCCTGCAGCTCGGCCACCAGCGCCGTGTCGGCCGTGTGGCCTTGGGCGACGACCACGTAGGCCTTGACCACGGCACCGCGTTCGGGGTCCGGCCGGGGCACCACCGCGGCGTTGGCGACGGCTGGGTGGCGCACGAGGCAGTTCTCGACCTCGCTCGGGCCGATGCGGTAGCCGGCGGCCTTGAAGACATCGTCGCTGCGGCCCTGGTACCAGAGGTAGCCGTCGGCATCCATCACGGCGGTGTCGCCGGTGCGGCACCAGCTGTCGGACGGGTCGCCGGTGAACTTCGCGCGCGTCGCGTCCTCGCGCTTCCAGTAGCCCAGGAAGAACACCGGGTCGGGCTGGCCATGCACGTCCAGCCGGTGCAGCGCGACGTCGCCGGGCGTGCCGCGCGGGCACTCGCGGCCCTGGTCGTCGATCACCGCGACGCGGTGGCCCGGATAGGCCCGGCCCATGCTGCCCGCGCGTGCCGGCCAGCCGGGGTGCAGGCGGCCGTCGCGGCCCTGGTAGGCGCCGCAGTTGCCGACGATGTAGTTGATCTCGGTCTGGCCGAACATCTCGTTGACGCGCACGCCCAGCGCCTCGTCGCACCACTGGAAGACCGCGTCGCCGACCGCCTCGCCGGCGCTCATGACCGCGCGCAGCCGCAGGTCCCAGTGTTCGCGCGGGCGCGGCACCGCCTTCATCATGGCCTTCAGCGCGGTCGGGAACAGGAAGGTGTTGGTGACGCGGTGGCGCTGCATCAGCTCGAAGGCGCGCTCCGGCGTGAAGCGCGCGCGCAGGCCGACGATGGGCACGCCGAGGTAGAGGCAGGGCAGCAGCGCGTCCATCAGGCCGCCAGTCCAGGCCCAGTCGGCGGGGCTCCAGAACACGTCGCCCGGCTGCGGGCAGGCGTTCTGGCTGCAGACGAAGCCGGTCAGGTTGCCGATCAGCGCGCGGTGCGGGATCAACGCGCCCTTGGGCGGTCCGGTGGTGCCGCTGGTGTAGATCAGCACGGCGGCCTCGTCGGCGGCGGTCTCGAGCGCCTGCTCGATCGGCTTGCGGCCGGCCAGCAGGTCCTGCCAGGCGATGCCGGCGCGGCCCGGCACCTCGCCGACCGCGATGCGCGTGGTCAGCAGCGGCGCCTCGGCAACGGCCTGTTCCAGCGCGGCCCAGGCCGATGCGTCGGCGATGGCAATGCGGGCCTCGCTGTCGGCCAGCCGGTAGGCCAGCGCCTCGGGGCCGAACAGCACCGACAGCGGCATCGACACCGCGCCGATGGCATGGATCGCGAGGTGCGCCACCGCCGTCTCCGGCCGCTGCGGCATCACGATGGCGACGCGGTCGCCGCGCGCCACGCCCAGATCGAGCAGCGCGGCGGCCAGTGCGCCGGCCTGTCGCCACAGCTCGGCGCAGCTCATGGCGCCGTCCGGGCCGGCGACCGGACCGTCGGCGTCCTCGGCCAGGATGGCGGTGCGCCCGGGCGTCTCGCGGGCCCAGCGTTCGCCGCAGGCCTGGGCGATGTTGAAGACCGGCGGCACCTGCCAGCGGAACCCGCCGTGCAGTGCGGCATGGTGATCGGCATGGGGATCAGCAGCGTGATCGGCAGGTTGAGCGGCGTCGTGCCACGCGGGGGTCGGTCGCATGGTCGCCAGCATAGGGGCCGGGGCGGCGCGCCGGCAGGTCGGATCGACCCGGGGTTGCAAGCCCCCGGCGCAAGGCCGGGCCGATGCCGGCCGGGCAGAATCGGCGCCCCATGCCGATGTTCCGACACCCCGACCCGCTCGACGCCGCCGCGCCCGATGCCTGTGCCGACCGCCTCTGCGAGCAAGGCCACGTGCGCCTGACGCCCGCTGCGCTGGCCGCCCTTGCCCACCAGCCGCTGGACGCGCTGCTGGCCCTCGGCCCGCACTGGCGCGACCTGCCGCCCGATGCCCACCTGAAGGACGGCGGACGCTACCGGCGGCGCCGGCACGGCAGCTATGTGCAGGACACCGCCGCCGGCACGCTGGTGGCCGTGCCGCACCGCGCGCACTGGCAGCCGACCACCTACAACGCGCTGCACGGCGGCATGCTGCGCTGGTTCGATCCGCTGCAGCCGGCGCTCGCCGTCGCGCCGGCGCTGCTCGATGTGATGGCCCGCCTGGGCGACGTCTTCGCGCAGGCCGCACGGCAGCTGCCACCGGTCGCGGGCGAGCCGGTGTTTGACGGACGCTGGTCCATCGAGGCCCATGCCTTCCGCATCGACACCACCGGCGGTGTCGGCCGGCCCACGCCCGAAGGCGCGCACCGCGACGGCGTCGCCTTCGTGGCGGTGCTGCTGGTCGACCGGCAGGGCGTGATCGGCGGCGAGACCCGCGTGTTCGAGGCCGACGGCCCGCGCGGCGTGCGCTTCACGCTCGACCAGCCCTGGAGCGCCCTGCTGCTCGACGACGCCCGCGTGATCCACGAGACCACCCCAATCCAGCCGGCCGAGCCCGGCGGCTGGCGCGACACCCTCGTGCTGACCTACCGGGCCGGCGGCTTCCAGGACCCGCCGGCGGCATGACGATCCCCATGACGATGGACGACACGCCCCGCCGCCCCGCCCGGTCCACCCGCATGGCCCTGCGCGGCCGGCCCGATGCGCCGCTGGTCGATGCCCATGTGCTGCGCTGGGATGGCGTCGACGCGGCCACATCCGGGCTGCCGCCGATCGTGCTGCTGCACGGCTGGATGGACGTCGCGGCCTCCTTCCAGTTCCTGGTCGATGCCCTTGACGATGCCTTCCTGGCCGGCCGCACGCTGCTGGCGATGGACTGGCGCGGCTTCGGCGACACCCGCAGCGCCCCGACCGATGCCTACTGGTTCCCGGACTACCTGGCCGACCTCGACGACCTGCTGGCGCAACTCAGCCCGGACGCGCCGGTCGACCTGGTCGGCCACAGCATGGGCGCCAACGTGACCATGCTCTATGCCGGCGTGCGGCCGCAACGGGTCCGCCGGGTCGTCAACCTCGAAGGCTTCGGCATGCCGCCGACCCGCGCGGCGCAAGCCCCCGACCGCTATGCCCGCTGGCTCGACGAGCTGCGCGAGCCCGCCACGCTGCGGCCCTACGACGACCTCGCCGGCGTGGCCCGGCGGCTGCGTGCCAACAACCCGAGGCTCGCGCCGGAGCGGGCGCTGTGGCTGGCGGCGCAGTGGTCGCGCCCCGGCGACGACGGCCGCCGGCACCTGTGCGCCGATCCGGCCCACAAGCACGCCAACCCGATCCTGGCCCGCCAGGAGGAGATGGAAGCCTGCTGGCGCCGCATCACCGCGCCGGTGCTGTGGATCGAGGCGGCCCAGACGGAGGTGTTCGGCTTCTGGCAGATGCCGGCCGCGGCGGTGCGCGCCGAGGTCGACCGCCGCATCGCCTGCGTCGCCGATATCCGCAGCCACGTCATCGACGGCTGCGGCCACATGCTGCACCACGACCAGCCCACCGCGCTGGCCGCGCTGATCCAGCCGTTCCTGGACGGCTGACCCCGAGCGGTGCCGCTGATCAGGCCTGGGACGACCCCAAGCGTCATGCGAAAATCGCCGGCTTGCCGTCCCGCAGCCGACAGCCCTCCCGGGCCGGCTGCGGCGCACCGGAATTCCGAAGTCGCACCGTCGAAGGACACCGTCCCATGGACATCGAACAGATCAATGCCATCGGCACCGCCCTGGCCGACCTCAGCGAGCGCACGAACGCGCTAAGGGGGTATCTTTGACTACGAACGCAAGTCGCTGCAGCTCGCCGAGGTGAACGCCGCGCTCGAGAATCCGAGCGTCTGGAACGACCCGAAACGGGCCCAGGAACTGGGCAAGGAAAAGAAGGCGCTGGAGGACGTGGTCATGACCATCGACCACCTCACGCGCAACCTCGCCGACAACACCGAGCTCTACGACATGAGCAAGGACGACGGCGATCTCGACGGCCTGGGCGCGATCGAGGCCGAGGTCGCCGGGCTGCGCGAGATGATCGAGAAGCTCGAGTTCCGCCGCATGTTCAGCAACCCGGCCGACCCGAGCAACTGCTTCATCGACATCCAGGCCGGCGCCGGTGGCACCGAGGCCTGCGACTGGGCCAGCATGCTGCTGCGCCAGTACCTCAAGTACTGCGAGCGCAAGGGTTTCAAGGCCACGGTCGAGGACCAGACCGAAGGTGACACCGCCGGCATCAAGAGCGCCACGATCAAGGTCGAGGGCGACTACGCCTTCGGCCACCTGCGCAGCGAGACCGGCGTGCACCGCCTGGTCCGCAAGAGCCCGTTCGACAGCTCCGGCGGCCGCCACACCAGCTTCGCCTCGCTGTTCGTCTACCCCGAGATCGACGACTCGATCGAGATCGAGATCAACCCGGCCGACGTGCGCACCGACACCTTCCGCGCCTCCGGCGCCGGCGGCCAGCACATCAACAAGACCGACTCGGCGGTGCGCCTGACGCACATCCCGACCGGCATCGTCGTGCAGTGCCAGGACGGCCGCAGCCAGCACAGCAACCGCGACGTCGCCTGGAAGCGGCTGCGCTCGCGCCTGTACGACTTCGAGATGCGCAAGCGCCAGGAAGCGCAGCAGAAGCTGGAAGACACCAAGACCGACGTCGGCTGGGGCCACCAGATCCGCAGCTACGTGCTGGACCAGAGCCGCATCAAGGACCTGCGCACCAACCACGAGACCTCGGCCACGCAGAAGGTGCTCGACGGCGATCTCGATGCCTTCATCGAGGCCAGCCTGAAGTCGGGGCTGTGATGAGCGCCGGTCGTGAACTCAAGGCCGTGCTGTTCGACATGGACGGCACGCTGATCGACAGCATGCCGCTGCACGAGCGCTCATGGGTGATCTGGCATGACGAGCTGGAACTGCCCTTTGACGATCCGGACGGCTTCTTCCTGGCCACCGCCGGACGGACCCAGCACGAGATCGTGCGCGACCACTGGCCCGACTGGGACGAGGAACGCCGCCTGCTGCTGGCCGAGCGCAAGGAGGTGCTCTACCGCGAGCTGGCCGCGCGGGAGCTGCAGCTGATCGCCGGTGCGGCCGAGGTCTGCGCCCAGGCCCGCGCCCGTGGCCTGAAGGTGGCGCTGTGCACCGCCGCGCCGCGCGAGAACATCGCGGTGACCTTCGAGCGCTTCGGCCTCGAAGCGCTGATCGACACCATCACCAGCCCGTCCGAGCTGAAGTTCGGTGGCGCGCCCGGCGAGATGCTGCGCGGCAAGCCGAACCCGGACATCTTCGAGGAGGCGGCCCGCCGCTTCGGCATCGCGCCGGCGCACTGCCTCGTCTTCGAGGACGCGCCGCTGGGCATCGAGGCCGCGCGCCGCGCCGGCATGTCGGCCGTGGCGCTGACCACCACGCTGCCGGCCAGCGCCTTCGCCGCCTACCCGAACGTCATCGACACGATCGCGGACTACACCGGCTACAGCCTGCCGATCCGTCTGCCAGCCTGACCACCGGCCTGAACGCCGGCCCGACCCCCGACCTGAAAGAGAACTCCCATGCGTGAAGGCACGACCCCGCTGGTGCGGCGCGAGGACTACACCGCCCCGTCGCACTGGATCCGCAGCGTCGACCTGAGCTTCGACCTCGATCCGGCCAAGACCCTGGTCATCAACCGCATGCAGGTCGAGCCCAACGCCGACCGGCCCGGCGAGGCGTTGCGCCTCGATGGCGAGGACATCGTGCTCACGCGCGTGCTGGTCAATGGCGAGTCGATCTCCTTCCGCAACGAGGGCGGCCAGCTGGTGCTGGAGAACCTGCCGGCCGAGCCCTTCGCGCTGGAGATCCGCAACACCTGCGCGCCCGAGAAGAACCTGGAGCTGTCGGGCCTGTACACCTCGGGCGGCAGCTTCTTCACGCAGTGCGAGGCCCAGGGCTTCCGCCGCATCACCTACTTCCTGGACCGCCCGGACGTGATGGCGCTGTTCCGCGTCACGCTGCGCGCCGATGCGCGCGCCTACCCGGTGCTGCTGTCCAACGGCAACCGGGTCGACCAAGGCAAGCTCGACCACGGCCGCCACTACGCCACCTGGGTCGACCCGCACCCGAAGCCGTCCTACCTGTTCGCGCTGGTGGCCGGCGAGCTGGTCTGCCGCGAGCAGCGCGTGCGCAGCCGCTCCGGCAAGGATCACCTGCTGCAGGTCTACGTGCGGGCCGGCGACCTCGACAAGACCGAGCACGCGATGAACTCGCTGATCGCCTCGGTCGTGTGGGACGAGGCCCGCTTCGGCCTGAGCCTGGACCTCGAGCGCTTCATGATCGTCGCCGTCAGCGACTTCAACATGGGCGCGATGGAGAACAAGGGCCTGAACATCTTCAACACGAAGTTCGTTCTCGCCAACCCGGCCACCGCCACCGACGTCGACTACGCGAACATCGAGGCCGTCGTCGGCCACGAGTACTTCCACAACTGGACCGGCAACCGCGTGACCTGCCGCGACTGGTTCCAGCTCAGCCTGAAGGAAGGCCTGACCGTCTACCGCGACCAGACCTTCAGCCAGGACATGGCCGGCGAGGCCTCGGCCCGCGCGGTCAAGCGCATCGAGGACGTGCGCCAGCTGCGCCAGATGCAGTTCCCCGAGGACGCCGGCCCGATGGCCCATCCGGTCCGCCCGGAGCAGTACCAGGCGATCGACAACTTCTACACCACCACCGTCTACGAGAAGGGTGCGGAGGTCGTGCGCATGATGGCCACGCTGGTCGGCGAGGCCTGCTTCCGTGCCGGCATGGACCTCTATTTCCAGCGCCACGACGGCCAGGCCGTGACCTGCGACGACTACGCCCAGGCCATCGCCGATGCCAACCCCGGCAGCCCGCTGGCGACCCGGCTGGACGCCTTCAAGCGCTGGTATGCCCAGGCCGGCACGCCGCGCGTCAGCGCCCAGGGCGTCTACAGCGCCGAGACCGGCAGCTACACGCTGACCTTGAGCCAGCAGACCCCGGCCACGCCGGGCCAGCCGGTCAAGGCGCCGTTCGTGATCCCGGTGGCCATGGGCCTGCTGGACTCCGACGGCCGTCCGCTGCTGCTGCAACTCCAGGGCGAGGCGGACTACGGCGGCACCGACCGCGTGCTGGTGCTGGACCAGGCCAGCCAGACCTTCGTCTTCACCGGCCTGTACGGCCTGACCGCCGCGCCGGTGCCGTCGCTGCTGCGCGGCTTCTCGGCCCCGGTCATCCTCGAATGGCAGGCCGACGAGGCGGCGCTGTTCACCCAGCTGCGCCACGACACCGACCCGTTCAACCGCTGGGAGGCGGCCCAGCGCCTGGCGGTCCAGCGCCTGCTGTCGGCGGTGCGTTCGGGCCAGCCGCTGCAGCTCGACGCCGCCTGGCTGGACGCGCAGCGCGCGGTGCTGCGCGACCCGGCGCTGGACGCTGCCTTCAAGGACCTCGTGCTGACGCCGCCGAGCGCGGGCTACCTGGCCGAGCAGCTCGCGGCCGATGGCGTGCCGGTCGACCCGCCGCGCATCCACGCGGCCCGCGAGTCGCTGCGGGCCCAGCTGGCGCAGGCCCTGCACGACGACTGGGTCTGGGCCTTCGAGACCCATCAGGACAACGGCGCCTACCGCCCCGATCCGGTCTCGTCCGGCCGCCGCGCGCTGGCCAATCTCGCGCTGTCGCACCTGGTGCTGGACGCTGCCCGCAGCGGTGACACCGTCTGGCCGGGCAAGGCCTTCCAGCGCGTCAAGGACGCCGGCAACCTCACCGACCGCCAGGGCGCGCTGATCGCGCTGCTGCATGCCCACCATGAGCTGGCCGAACCGGCGCTGGCCCGCGTGCATGCGCAGTTCAAGGGCGAGGCCCTGGTGATCGACCGCTGGTTCGCGCTGCAGGCCGGCACGCCCGAGCGCGACGGCCGCGTCTTCGCCCGCATCAAGGCGCTGGCGCTGCACCCGGACTACTCGCTGCGCAACCCGAACCGGGCCCGCAGCCTGCTCGCCACGCTGTTCGTCATGAACCCGTCGGCCCTGCACCGCGAGGATGCCGCCGGCTACGTCTTCTGGGCCGACAAGGTCGTCGAGGTCGATGCCTTCAACCCGCAACTGGCCGCGCGCCTGGCACGCGGCCTGGACCGCTGGCGCACGCTGGCCGAGCCCTACCGCAGCGCGGCGCGCGAAGCCCTCATCCGGGTGTCCGGACGAGCCGATCTTTCCCCGGACACGCGCGAAATCGTCACGCGTGCCCTGCAGGATTGAGCACGACACTTTCTCCCCGTCTTCCCAGGAACACCTCATGGCCCAACCCATCAGCCTGACACGCTATCTCGTCGAACAGCACCGCAAGCACGGCCACATCACGTCCGAGCTGCGCCTGCTGATCGAGGTCGTCGCCCGTGCCTGCAAGCGCATCGCCATCAGCGTCAACAAGGGCGCGCTGGGCGAGGTGCTGGGCAGTGCCGGCAGCGAGAACGTGCAGGGCGAGGTGCAGAAGAAGCTCGACATCATCTCCAACGAGGTGCTGATCGAGGCCAACGAATGGGGCGGCCACCTGGCGGCGATGGCCTCCGAGGAGATGGACTCCATCCACGTCGTGCCCAACCGCTACCCGCAGGGCGAGTTCCTGCTGCTGTTCGACCCGCTCGACGGCAGCAGCAACATCGACGTCAACGTGTCGATCGGCACCATCTTCTCGGTGCTGCGCAAGGTCAACAACCAGCGCGGCGTCAGCGAGGAAGACTTCCTGCAGCCCGGCAAGCAGCAGGCCGCGGCCGGCTACTGCGTCTACGGCCCGCAGACCACGCTGGTGCTGACGGTCGGTGACGGCGTCGCCATGTTCACGCTCGACCGCGAGACCGGCAGCTTCGTGCTGACCGCCGAGGACGTGATGATCCCGGAGGACACCAAGGAGTTCGCGATCAACATGTCCAACATGCGCCACTGGGCCCCGCCGATGAAGCGCTACATCGACGAATGCCTGGCGGGCAAGGACGGCACCCGCGGCAAGGACTTCAACATGCGCTGGGTGGCCTCGATGGTGGCCGACGTGCACCGCATCCTGACCCGCGGCGGCGTCTTCATGTACCCCTGGGACGCCCGCGAGCCCGGCAAGCCCGGCAAGCTGCGCCTGATGTACGAGGCCAACCCGATGGCCTTCCTGGTCGAACAGGCCGGCGGCATGGCGACCAACGGCGAGCGCCGCATCATGGACATCGTCCCGACCGCGCTGCACGAGCGCGTCAGCGTGATGCTGGGCTCGAAGAACGAGGTGGCGCGCGTCACGCACTACCACCAACAGCACGCAGAAGCCGCGACGCCGGGCGACTGAGCCCGCACACCGCTCTTCCCGGATCGACACGACAGGCCCTGCGGGGCCTGTCGGCGTTTGAGGGCCCACAGGAATCGGGTCCGGCCGCGTGACTCAAGCGCATATTCAAGTCAACATACTGCTTGAATATGCAGGAAAGGCCCCAGGGACGGTTTTCAGGTCGCCCCACCTTAAGGTGGAACCACACCCGTCAAACCGCATTCCACATTGACAGGTTTTTCCGGCAAAAGGCACATTCGCCGATCGTGCCGAAACCCTGGAACAAAAAACCAAACAGGAATATCGGCACGCATCTCCCTTGTTTTCGAGAGTGCCTGCCATGCCCCGCGTCGAATATCTCCCCGTCCACCCGGATAAACCCCTGCTCGCGCCGCATGCGAGATTCTGCCGGCGAGCCTGGCTGGTCTGCATGCTCGGCTCGATGCTGGCCGGTTGTGGCGGCGGCTCGCCGACGACGGGGACACCGGCCGCCACCGTCGGTCACGGCGTAGCCCTGACCCGCACGCAGGCCGCCACACCCGGCGCCTGCCCGGCCGGCGTGGGTGCCCGGGTGGATTCGGGCGTCGACCGCAACGTCAACGGCGTGCTGGACGACGGCGAGATCTCGGCGACCCAGTATGTCTGCCACGGCGCGAACGGCGCCGCCGGCGCCACCGGTCAGGACGGACTGGGCACGCTGGAGAAGCTCTCGGACCTGCCAGCCGGCGCCATCTGCCGCGTCGGCGGCACGACGGTGCAGGCCGGGCTGGACATGAACCGGGATGGCAGCCTGTCCGACGACGAGATCGAGAACACCCGATACATCTGCCAGGGCTCGGACGGCGTCAACGGTGCCCAGGGCGCCACGGGGGCCGCCGGGAAGAACACGCTGCTGGACGCGACACCCGAACCCGCCGGCGCCGCCTGCCCGAACGGCGGAACACGGCTGCTGGCCGGTCTGGACCTGGACGACGACAACCGGCTGGACACCGACGAGATCACCAGCACCCGCTACGTCTGCGCCGGAGCGCCTGGTGCCACGGGTGCCACGGGTGCCACGGGTGCCACGGGTGCCACGGGTGCCACGGGTGCTGCGGGTGCTGCGGGCAAGGCCACCTTGATGCTCACGGCGGTTGAGGTGCCCGGCGCCCACTGTGCCAACGGCGGCGTGCGTCTCCAGATCGGCCTGGACCGCAACGGCGACCTCGCCCTGGACGGCGACGAGATCAGCAGCATCCGGTTCGTCTGCCACGGATCGGACGGGGCCTCGGGGGCCAATGGAACGAATGGCACAAACGGGACGGACGGAACCAACGGGAGCAACGGGAAAGATGGCGCCGCCGGCCTGAATGCGCTCGTCTCCCTCAGTGAACTCGCCGCCAGCAGCGCGACGTGTCCCGCCGGCGGCGTGCGCGTCGCCACCGGACTGGACCGAAACGGCAGCGGCGAACTCGATCCGGGCGAGGTGACCGGCAACCGATTCGTCTGCCACGGGGCGACGGGTGCGACGGGTGCAACGGGTGCGAGCGGTGCAGCCGGCATCGCCGGCCGAAACGCACTGGTCCGTCTGACGGACGTGCCGGACGGTATCGGTTGTCCGTCCGGTGGCACCCGGATCACGGCGGGACTGGACACCGACGGGAACGGTGAACTCTCCGCTGGCGAGACCACCCAGACACGCGACATCTGCCATGGCGCCACCGGAGCGACCGGAGCGACCGGAGCGACCGGTGAGGCTGGCACTTCGGGCGCGGCCGGTCCCGCCGGCAAGGACACCGTGATCCGCCAGACCGTCGAGCCATCGGGGCCGAACTGCGGCAATGGTGGCGTGCGCTTCGAGATCGGACTCGACAGCAACCAGAACCACCTGCTGGACGGCGATGAGGTCACCAGCATCCGCTACGTCTGCCACGGTTCCGCGGGCGCGGCAGGTGCGGCAGGTGCGGCGGGGACGGCAGGCGTCACGGCGCTGGCCCGGGTGAGCGAGGAAGCGACCGGCCCACATTGCACCGAAGGCGGCACCCGCATCGACGTGGGCCAGGACCTGGACGGCGACGGCAACCTGGCCAGCGGCGAGATCAACAGCACCCGGTATGTCTGCCATGGCGCGCGCGGCCTGAACGGCTTGACGGGCGCCACCGGCGCCACAGGTACCGCCGGCAGGAATGCCCTCGTGAGCCTGAGCCTGGAAACGCCCGGATCGACCTGCACGGCAGGTGGCACCCGGCTGGATGCGGGCCTCGATGCCGATGGTGACGGCAGCCTCTCGGCCGGCGAGGTGACGCAAAGCCGATGGGTCTGCAACGGCATCCAGGGCTCCAGCGGTGCGGCGGGCCCTGCCGGCCCCACCGGCCCCACGGGACCGTCGGGAGCAAGCGGCGTCAACGGCAAGAGCGCGCAGGTCCATGTCACGCCCGAGCCGGCGGGCATCCACTGCCCCGCCTCCGGCACCCGCGTCGAAGTGGGGCTCGACCAGGACGGTGACGATGCGCTCAGCGGCGCAGAGATCGTCACCACCTTCTACGTCTGCAACGGTGGAGCGGGTGCGCAGGGAGCCACGGGCGCGACAGGATCGACTGGCCCGACAGGTGCGGCGGGTGCGGACGGCACGAATGGCACGAACGGCACGGATGGGACGAACGGAACCGATGGCCTGTCCACCCTGATCCGCATGGCCAACCTGCCGAGCGGCGACAGCCACTGTCCCTACGGTGGACAGCGGGTGGACTCCGGTCTCGACGGCGACCGGAACAACACGCTGGCCGACAGCGAGATCGGCCAGACCGCCTACCTCTGCCACGGCCGTCCCGCTTCGGGCAGTGCCACCACCCAGGTGGTCGATGCGCCCCGTACGCTCGACGCCAACCAGAACGTCCAGGCCCAGGGCGACACGCAGTTGCTGCTGACGCTGCCCGACACCGCCAGCCTCGCGGTGGGCGACGAGGTCTCGGTGACCGGCGTCGGCGTCGGCGGCTGGCGCATCCTGTTGCAGGCGGACCAGAGCGTGGTCGGGCTCAACGGCATCTCGCAGACCAACACCGAGGCCGGCGGCGCGGCCGTGGCCCGAATCGATGCGGGCAGCGGAACCCTGGTCGGTCTGGCCTACCAGTCCCTGACCCTGCAATACATCGGCGGTGGACAGTTCACGCCGACGCGCTTCGCCGGGAATCTCACCGTCTACACCGGACAGGTCAGCGGCCTGATTCCCGACAACACGTTGACCAGCGCCGGACTGGTCCTGCAGAACAATGGGACCGATGACCTGAGCGTGCCGCTGAACGCGGGCAGTTTTGCCTTTCCGACACGCCTGCCCTATGGCGCGACCTACGCCGTGACCATCAAGACCCAGCCCACCGGCCTGGTTTGCAGCATCACCCATGGGAGCGGGACGGCGACCGGCAACACCATCGCGCCCCTACTCAGTTGCGACGATCCCCCATGGGACAAGGACAACGAGGTGGCCGTGCTGATCGAAACGGGGCAGAGCAACGCCTCAGCCGCAGGTGCCACGATGAGCGGTGACCTGAGCACGATGCCCAATGTCTATGGCCTGGGACGGGCAGACAACTTCTCGTTCACGATGTCCGATGTCACGTGGTCGCCCTACCAGTTCACGGCCGCCCTGGGCACGGTGGGTTTCGACCTGGGTCGGGGCAATACCGGAGTGGACGCTGGCACGGCAGCCGCGAGCATGTACACCGGCAAGACATCCGTGGCAACCGAGTTCGCTCGCAACTGGCAGGCCCATATCACGGCGGGGAATGCAAAAGGTTTGCCTGATCTCTATATCGTGCGCGTCACATGGCCCGGCAACGGCATCGGGCGATACAACACCAATTACAACCACTGGCGCGTATCGGGAGTCGACCCAGCCACCACCGACATCAACAAGGCGTCCTATTTCACCAGGTATGTGCTGCAGAAAGCCATCACCAACCTCCAGGCCACGCGCAAGAAGGTTCGCATCATCGGCAATGTTTGGGCGCAAGGCGAGCAAGACTCCGCGAGCACGCTGGACGCCAACGACTATCACAACGAAGCCACCAAGTTGTTTGAGCTGTTCGACACGGCGGTCGGCGTGCCCATTCCTACCACCTTCATTAAATTGCGCAGCAACGACACCAGCACTTACGGCTACCCCGGTCCCGTCAATGCAGCGTTTGACCGCTTCATCGCGGACCGTGGGCGCGGATATTGGCTGCTTGACCCCTATCACTACAGCGGCACCGTCCAACAACCGCACATGAACAAGACGACTCAAGGCTCGCTGTTTAACGCGGACGGGGTTCACTACACCGCCAGTGCGATCAAGGAGTTTGCGCAGTTCTACTTTTCGCGGGTGATCAACAGCGGCTACCGCGGCCCCTACCTCAACCCGAGCAGCGCGTCTCCCGCGCCCTTCAGCACCACGGCCGCGACAACGGTCGGCACCCGTGCGCCCGAGTATTACTACGTGGTAGCCCTGGCCGGCCAGTCCAACATGGTGGGTTATGGCGAATCGCTGCCCGACCCGCTGGGTCTGGACCTGCCGCATCCACGCGTCAAACAGGTCGGGCGTGCGGACGGCCGCGACAAGACCATCGTGCCGGCCACCCACAGCCTGGACCATGCGCAAGACATGTCGGCATCCCGCTCGACCCTGATCCACAACCACAGCAAGGTCAGAGACGGTACCTACGAGTGGCCGCTTTATGGCGGCACGGTTGGTGCTGGACAAAGCATCGGCAAGAATCTGTTGCCCTATTTGCCGCCCCATGTCGGCATCCTTCTGGTGCCCACTGCACGGGGCGGCTCGGGTTTCACCACTGGCACGGACAACGCCTACACCGTGGGCACCACGAAGGTCTATGTGGACGGCGGTGGCGGCAGCACATCGACCGGAACCTGGACGAAATGGGGAGTCAGCGGCGGCGTGGCGACCAATGAAGGCGGCAAGACCGGGCTCTACCTCGACATGCGCGAACGCATCAAATGGGCACTCGAACAGAACCCCCAGAATGTCTTCGTGGGCGTGGTCTGGATGCAGGGTGAATTCGATCTCGGCAACCCCACGCTCCACAAGTCGATGTTCGAAGCACAGGTCAGGACCTTGGGCACGGACCTGAACCTGACCCACCGCACGCAGTGCCTGCGCTCGGACTGTGGCAGGACACCTTGGGTCACGGGCGACACCACGTTCTATTGGCTGACCAAGAACGACACCGTCTCCGCCGCGGGCTACAACAACGTGTATCTGAACAACTACGGCGCCAGCAGCTTGCCGAACGTGTCCTTCGTGCCCTTCATGTTCAACGCGAACGGCAGCGAGACCTCGACCAACGCGGACAACCCCTACCACGCCACCGACAACCCGACAGGGGCCGATCACCGCACGTCCTCCACCTGGGCATCGCACTTCAGCAGCGACGCACTTCGCGGCGTCGTGGCGCGCAAGCTCGCGGACCAATTGCGTCAGGCAACCTACCGGGCCACGCAGACACCTTGAAGGTGTGTTCGATGTGGATGCCGCCGGTCGTTCAGCCGTTCAACCGTTCAACCGTTCAACCGTTCACCCGCCATCCTTCGGCTGACGTGGCGCTTCGCAAGCCCTGGCCCCCAGCCACGCATCCACCGACCACCGCCCCGCACCCTGCGCGACCAGCATCAGCAGCAGCGCTGCCCAGGTGGCGTGGGTGGGCCAGGCGCCGGGGTAGACCAGCAGCTGGATCACCGCCGTCATGCCCAGCAGCGCCAGCGCAGACAGCCGCGTGGCCAGGCCGAGCAGCAGCAGCAGCGGGAAGACGTGTTCGGCGGTGGCGGCCAGAACGGCTGCCACGGTCGGGTCGATGAGGGGCAGCCGGTACTCGTCACGGAACAGGTCGACCACGCTGTCGGACAGGCGCGGCCAGCCGAGCTGGAACTCGCCGCTCAAGGGGTTGGCGACAAAGCCCTGCACCTTGGTCTGGCCGGACAGCCAGAACACCGCCGCGATGCCGAAGCGCGCCAGCAGCGCGATGCCGTCCTGCGGGATGCTGGCACACAGCGCGAGCGCACGGCGGCCCAGCCTGGCGGGAGGCCGGCCCTCGGACGGTGTGACGGCGGACACGGGCCGGGTGGTGTTCATGGCGTTTCCTCGGGAAGGATCAGGTCGGTGATGACGCCCTGGACCAGCAGCAGGCCCAGGGTGGTGGGAAGGTCGAAGGCCGGCGCGTCGGCCAGCGCGGCGGCGGCGGCATCGCCGAAGGGCGAGCCCTGCCCGGCCGCCGCGAGGAATGCCGCCGCGCCGGGGGGCAGGCGCAGCACCTGCACGTCCAGCGACGGGCGCACGACCAGCACGTCCTCGGGCCCGTCCGGGTCGAAGGGTTCGGGCTCGCCGTCCTCGGTCTGGTGGGCCGCCCAGACCGTCGCCACCGCATGGGCCGAACGCAGCAGGCGGACCGACGGATGCAGGCCCAGGCGGACGTCGGCCAGGGCCTCGCCCAGCGCCAGCGCCTGGCTCACATGCCGAGCCAGCACCGGTTCGGCATCGGCGGCATGGCAAGCCTGCACGCGGGCATGCTCCAGCCGGGCGACGTCGCCCAGCCAGGGCAGCGTGGCAGCGGGCTCGAAGGCATCGATGAACTCGGGCAGCGTGTCGCCGTAGAGCGCCACGACGCGGCTGCGCGGCAGGTGCTGCGTGGCGTAGACGGCGGCCATCGCCCGGAAGAAGTCGTCCCCGACCAGGCAGCGCGTGACGGGGAAGGTGCCTGCCAGCGCATCGACCAGCGCGACCCGCACGTTGTTGCGGTGGACCGCGAAGCGCTGCGCCGGGTCGGACCCGTTCCAGGTCTTCAGGCCGGGCGGGATCGGCCGCGACGTGTCGCGCAGCGCGGCGGCGAAGTGGTCCTGCGGGCTCATGCCAGCGCCCAGCTCAGGCTGTCGAGCGTGCGGCGGGCCCGGTCGGCCTCGGCCAGCAGGATGGGCAGCGGCGGGATGTCGTGGTCGCGCTCGATCAGCGTCGGCACCGGGCCGATGCGGCTGAGCACCTCGCGGTAGAGGGCCCAGACCGGCTCGGCGACAGGCGCCCCGTGGTCATCGATCAGCAGCGGCGCGCCCAGGCTGTCGCGCTCGACCGCATGCCCGGCCAGGTGGATCTGACCGACGGCCTGCAGCGGCAGCCGACGCAGCTCACGGGCTGCGCTGCGACCGTGGTTGACGCAGCTGACGTGCAGGTTGTTGACGTCCAGCAGCAGGCCGCAACCGGTGCGGCGCACCACCTCGGCCAGGAAGCCGGCCTCGTCCATCGTGGACCCGGCGTACTCGACGTAGGTGGACGGGTTCTCCAGCAGGATCTGGCGGCGCAGCCGGGACTGGACCTGGTCGACGTGTTCGCAGACCCGCTGCAGGCTGGCACCGTCGTAGGGCAGCGGCAGCAGGTCGTTGTAGAAGTTGAGGCCATGGCTGGACCAGGCCAGGTGTTCGGAGAAGACCGCCGGCTGGTAGCGCGCGATCAGCGTGGCCAGCCGGTCGAGGTGAGCGGTGTCCAGCGGCTCTTCACCGCCGATGGACAGGCCGACGCCATGGATCGTCAGCGCATGCTGCTCACGCACACGGGACAGGGCGTGGTGCAAGGGGCCGCCATCGACGAGGTAGTTCTCGGCGTGGACCTCGACGAAGCCGATCTCGGCCCGCATCGCCAGCAGTTCGGCAACCTGCCCATGCTTCAGGCCGATGCCGGCGCCAGCCGGCGGGAGGGTCGTGTTCATCGGGTGTTCCGGGCCTCGGGGGTCAGAAGATCCGGGTCGGCACAGGCCACGTGGCCGCGCGCCGGACCCGGTCGGTGCGCCAGCGGTCTTCGGCTCACTTCTTCATCATGTCGTCCTTCATCGCCGCGGCCTTGAAGGCCACCAGCTGGCCGTAGCCGGTCGAGGAGGACTTGGAAACGGTCTTCTCGCAGCTGCCCTTGGGCACGTAGGACCAGGCGTTGGTCTGGTGGTCCATCTTCGAGGTGCCGGCACAGGTCGTGCCAGCGCCGGCGGCGCAGTCGTTCTTGCCGGCTGCGGCGACGCCAAAGCACTTTTCCTTGTCGGCCGACTGGGCGGCGGCCGGCAAGGCGGCGAAGGCGGAGCCCAGGGCGATCACGAGGGCGGCGGCGGGCAGGCGGGTGGCGATGGAAGCGGTCATGTCGGACTCCGTGGAGATCAAGTGGGTCGAGGGGTGGATGGATCGGGGACCGATCCCGGCCACTGGAAGGTTTCCAGCGACCGTGCTGCTTGGACGGCCGAAGCCCCACGGTTCTTACGGGGTCGCACAGAAGAAACGTCCGCCACGTATGCTGGCTTCGGCGCAAGCTGAACGCGGGCTGCGATCCCGCTCGCCGGCTGCAAGAAATCCATCCAACCCCCGACTCAACCTGCGCCCGACAACCGGGCAGGAGCACCGACATGAAAGCAATCTGGAACGGAACGGTCGTCGCCGAGAGCGACGACACGGTGATCGTCGAAGGCAACCACTACTTCCCGCGCACGGCGCTCAACGACGCCTACGTGCTGCCGAGCAACACGCACACGATGTGCTCGTGGAAGGGACAGGCCAGCTACCTGACGCTCTTCATCGACGGCAACGCCAACCCGGACGCGGTCTGGTTCTATCCCGACCCGAAGGAGGCCGCCGCCGAGATCAAGGGCCGGGTCGCCTTCTGGAAGGGCGTGAAGGTCGTGGAGTGAGCCGGTGATGAGCGCCTCCGCCACGCTGGCCACCCGCTACGACGCGGTCCGCCGCCACACGCTGGCCCTGGTCGATGGGCTCTATGCGGAGGACCTGTGCGTGCAGTCCATGCCGGACGCGAGTCCGGCCAAGTGGCACCTGGCGCACACGACCTGGTTCTTCGAGACGCTGGTGCTGCTGCCGCAGGCCGAGCCCGCATCGACCCGTCTGGCGCAGGGCTACCAGGCCCATCACCCGCTGTTCCAGCAGCTCTTCAATTCCTACTACGAGGCGCTCGGCCCGCGTCACCCGCGACCTCAGCGCGGCCTGTTGAGCCGCCCGACGCTGCGCGAGGTGCTGGCCTACCGCGCCAGCGTCGATGCGGCGATGCACGACCTGATCGGTGCCCTGGAGTCCCGCAGCGGCGATGCGGCGTTGGCCGCGCTCCGCGATCGCGTCGAGCTGGGCCTGCACCATGAGCAGCAGCACCAGGAGCTGCTGCTGACCGACCTGCTGCACCTGTTCTCGCTCAACCCGCTGCGACCGTCGCTGCGCAGCGGTCCGCTGCTGCGCGTCGACGTCGCCGCGACCGGCTGGATCGAACGGGCACCCGGCGAGGTCCGCATCGGCCACGACGGCCCGGGCTTCGCCTTCGACAACGAGGGCCCCGTGCATGCGGTGCGGCTCGAAGCCCATGCCGTGTCGACCCGGCTGGTCACGCAGGGCGAGTTCCAGGCCTTCATCGACGACGGCGGCTACCGGCGCGCCGCCTGGTGGCTGTCCGACGGCTGGGCCACCGTGCAGGCGCAGGGCTGGGAGGCGCCACTGCACTGGCTGCCCGAAGGCCAGCGCTACACGCTGCACGGCGTGCAGCCGCGTCAGGCCGACCAGCCGGTGCAGCACCTGAGCTTCTACGAGGCCGCCGCCTTTGCCGAGTGGGCCGGCGCCCGCCTGCCGACCGAGTTCGAGTGGGAAGCGGCCGTGCGTGCGCAGCCGACGCTGGCGCAGGCCCATGGCGTGGCCTGGCAATGGACCCGCTCGTCCTACGACCCCTACCCGCGCTTCCGCCCGGCCGCCGGTGCGGTCGGCGAATACAACGGCAAGTTCATGGTCGGGCAACTGGTGCTGCGCGGCTCCAGCCTGGCGACACCGCCGGGTCACGCCCGCGACAGCTACCGCAACTTCTTCCCGCCGGCCGCGCGCTGGCAGTTCACCGGCCTGCGGCTGGCCAAGGACCTCTGATGCACGCAGCTGCCCCTCCCGCGTCGAGCTATGCCGACGACCTCGTGGCGGGCCTGTCGGCCAGCCCGCGACGCCTGTCGCCCAAGTGGTTCTACGACGAGGCCGGATCGGCCCTGTTCGACCGCATCTGCACGCTGGACGCGTACTACCCGACGCGGGTCGAGACCGCCTTGCTGGCCGACCATGCCGACGAGATCGCCGCCGCGATGGGCCCCGACGCGGAGATCGTCGAGCCCGGCGCCGGCTCGGCCCGCAAGGTGCGCGTGCTGCTGCGGGCGATGCAGCGCGGTGGCTGGCGGCCGGCCGGCTACCTGCCGGTCGACATCTCCGGCACGCACCTGCTGGCCGCCGCCGACGACTTGCGCGCGGACCTGCACGAGGTCCTGCCCGACCTGCCCGTGCGCCCGCTGGCGGCCGATTTCCTGCGGCCGCTGGTGCTGCCCGCGCCGCTGGCCGACGGCCGTCGCGTGGGCTTCTACCCGGGCGGGTCGATCGGCAACTTCGAGCACGACGAGGCGATCGCCCTGCTGCACCGATTCGCCGACTGGATCGGCCCCGGCGGCGGCCTGCTGATCGGTGTCGACCGCGTCAAGGACCCGGCCCGGCTGCATGCGGCCTACAACGACCCGGACGGCGTGACGGCGGCCTTCAACCTGAACCTCTGGGCCCGCGCCAACCGCGAGGCCGGCGCCGACTTCGACCTGGGCGCCTGGCACCACGCCGCCTTCTACGACCCGCTGCGCCAGCGCATCGAGATGCACCTGGTCAGCCGGCGCGATCAGCAAGTTCACGTGGCCGGCCGGACCTTCGATTTCATCGAGGGCGACAGCGTGCACACCGAGAACTCCTGCAAGTACACGGTGCCCGGCTTCCAGGCGCTGGCCGGGCGTGCCGGCTGGCAGCCGCAGCGGGTGTGGAGCGATCCGGAAGGGCTGTTCTCGCTGCACTGGCTCACGAACTGAGCCCGTGCGGCGCGACGCTCAGCGCGCCGGCACGCCCGCCAGTTCCGGCGCGATCCAGGGCAGCAGGCCCGAGCTGGCATTGCGCAGCTGGGCCGAGGCGCTGAAGCCGTCGTGCAGGGCGTTGATGTAGGCGATGCGCAGCTGGTAGTGCTCGTTCTCGGCCGAGATCAGGTCGAACAGCGAACGACGGCCCAGCTTGGACCACTGCTCGAAGGTCGCGTTGCGCAGCTGGTCGCTGTCCTGCAGCACGCCGGCGACGTGGCGGGCGCGCAGGTAGGCGCTGCGGGCGGCGTCGTGGAAGGTGCCGATCTGCTTGGACCGTTCGTTGATGCCCGACGCCATCGCCTGGCGGGTCGCCTCGGCCCGCTCGCGGCTGGCGCTGGCGGCGGCGCTGACCGAGCCCCCGTCGTCGATCACCATGTTCACGGCGATGCCCGCGTTCCAGGCGCTCGACGTGACCTGGGCCTGGCGGGTCGAGTTGGCGCCGACCTGCCAGCGCACCTGCGGCGAGCCTTCGGCTGCGTTGGCACGGGCCAGGCGGTCGAGGGCCTCGGCCTGCAGACGCAGCGCACGGATCTCGGGGCTTTCGGGCACCTGGGACAGCAGCGTGTCCAGCGCCGGCAGCTCGATCAGCGGCACGCCGACGGCGCCCCAGGGCGCGACGTTGTCGCCGACCACGCGGCGCAGCCGGGCATCGGCCTGGCGCAGCAGGGACTGGACCTCGTCGCGTGCGATCTCCGCCTGGCGCACGCCCTTGCGGGCCTGCACCAGCTCGCTGGCACGCCCCCGGTCGCGGGCGACGATCTGCTCGATCGAACGGGCCAGGCAGCTCAGCTTGGCCACCTGCTGGCCATGCACCTTGAGTTGCAGGCGGAAGCGGTTGCGGTCGATGACGGTCAGCAGCGCCTCGCGCAAGGCGCGCTCACGGGCGTTGCCGATGCCCTCGTCGCTGGCGGCGACCAGGCGCTGGCGATAGTCCTTCAGCGCATCGAGCCGGCCGCCGTCGTAGAGCGGCGCGCTGGCGTTGACGCCGGCACCGCCGACGCCACCGACCGACAGCGTGCGGCCGGCGACCGCGCTCTGGCCGATGCCGAGCGTGCCGTTGACCGAGACCTGCGGACTGCCGCCCGCCTCGGTCTGCTTGAAGTCCTGGCGCGCGGCCCGGCTGCCGTGTTCGGCGCTGCGCACGTCGTGGCTGGCCGTCACGGCCTCGCGGGCCAGCGACGCCAGCTGCGTCATGCCATCACCCTGGGCCGGACCGTCGAACAGCTCGGAGGCGCTGAAGGCCTGCGTGTCCGGCAAGGCCGGACGACCGGCGGGCACGCCGGCAACCGCATCGGCCTCGTCGCAATAGGCCAGCGCCAGCCCCGGTGCGGTCGCACCCAGCAGGCTCATCAGGCAGGCCAGTGCGACCTGGCGCAGCGGCCGGATCGTGGCCACCGGAACGGGACCCGGCAAGGCAATGGAAGAACGACGGACTCGGATCGACATGGACAGGCTCCTCGGACCGCGCATGCGCGGTGTTTCGGGGGCGACTGTACGGATTTTCGCGTGCCGGTCGGCCCGGAAAAGCACGGTGATCGCGCCCCGCTTCACGATCCTGGCCGGAACGCGGCAGCCGGTCGGCACGACCCGTTCAGCGCTCGCGGAAGGCCTCGGTGCCCTTCATCATGGGCTTGAGCAGGAAGTGCATGACCGACCGATCGCCGGTGCGGATCTCGATGCTGGCGGTCATGCCCGGCAGCACCGGCAGCGGCTTGTCGTCCTTGCCCCGCAGGGTCGCCGCATCGGTGCGGATGCGGGCGCGGTAGTAGGTGTTGTCGGGACCGGCGGCGCGTTCGTCGCCCAGCGCATCGGGGCTGAGGTATTCGATCGTGCCCTTGAGCCCGCCGTAGGTGTAGTAGTCGTAGGCACTGAGCTTGACCTCGGCGGTCAGGCCGGCGCGCACGAAGCCGATGTCGGCCGGCTTGATGCGGGCCTCGATCAGCACGCGGTCGGTCAGCGGCACGATCTCCAGGATCGGCGCGCCGGGTCCGACGATGCCGCCCAGCGTGGCGATGCGGATGTTCTTGACGATGCCGCGCAGCGGCGAGGTCAGCGTGGTGCGCTTGAGCTGGTCATCCTTGGCAACCTGCTGCTCGCCCAGCTGCGCCAGCTCGGTGCGCACGCGCAGCAGCTCGGTGCTGGCGTCCTGGCGAAAGCGGTTGATGCGCTCTTGCAGTTGCATCTGCAGGTCGTTGCGCTGGCGTCGCAGCCGCATGACCTCGACGTCGGACATCAGGCCCTGGCCGGCGAGTTCCTGGGCGGTGCCCAGCTCGCGGTCGATCAGCCCCATGCTGCGCCGGATCACCGCTGCCGCCTCTTCCAGCAGGCGACGGCGGGCCTCGTAGGCCTCGGTCTCGGCGGCGATCACGCCGGGGTCGTTGCGCACGTCCGGCGGGAAGCTCAGGGCGCGACCATTGGCCTCGGCCGACAGCCGGGCCACCGTGCCCCGCAGGGCGGTCTGGCGGGTGCGGCCCTCGGTCTGGACCGCGGCAAAGCGGGTCGGGTCGAGCTGGACCAGGTCCTGGCCGGCCTCGACCAGGTCGCCCTCGCGCACATGCATCGCCCGCAGGATGCCGCCTTCCAGGCTGGCGATGACCTGCTCGCGGGCATCGGGCACGACCTTGCCTTCGGCCCGCGTGATGACGTCGACCTTGGCCAGGCTGGCCCAGCCGATGGCGCTGGCCACGATCAGCGCGAGCAGCCACAGCGGCCAGATCGCGCCGGGCGTGGCCTCGACCGCGCGGGCCGCCTTCAGGCCCTGCAGGAAGTCCTCGTCGCCGGGACGGACCTGGCCGAGCCGGTCCGACCGCACGTCGTCCTTGTAGTCGCGTTCGGCGCTGTAGGCACCCCAGCCGCGCTCGCCGGCACGGGGCATCGCCAGCCCTGGGCTGGCGCCCTCGTCGGACGGCATCGCGATGCCGGGCGGCGTGCGGCGCTCGCCCCGGCGCAGCGCGGCCAGTTCGGCTTCCAGGCCCATCGCGGGCTCCTGGCGGACCTGGTCGGTGGCGCGCCGGCCGGCTCCGTTGCGGCGGATGCCGACTGGCGGTCGCTCGGCCTGCGGCTCCGGTCGCGACCGTCGGGCCACTGCCGGCGCGTCGGCGACGTCAACCGGCTCGGCGCTGACCGGGCGACGCCACGGCACGCGCCGCGCGAGCGCGGCGAGCCAGGCACCAGGTTGCGGGAGGCTGAGCTTGAAGGCCATGGGCGGATCGATCCGGTCTCGTCAGGTCAGGAGACCACGCTGAACGGGCCACGCCCGGCATGCGCCGGCTGGCCCATGCCGCCGGGCGGACCGACGTAGAGGCCGGTGTTCAGCGAGCCCGGCGTGACCCCCGGCTGGGCCGCCTGCTGCGGCAGCGCCGCACCGGGCTTGGGTCCGCCGGCCAGCGCCTGCAGCACCTGCAGCTTGGGGCCGTCGATGACGACCTTGCCGGCGTCGACCACGACGATGCGGTCGACCAGTTCCAGCAGCGCCGGCCGGTGCGTGACCACGACCAGCGTGCGCCCCTTCACCAGTGGCTTGAGCTGGGCGATGAACTGCATCTCGCTCTGCGCGTCCATCGAGCTGGTCGGCTCGTCCATCAAGAGCACCTTCGGGCTGGTGACCAGGCAGCGCGCCAGCGCGACCAGCTGACGCTGGCCACCCGAGAGCATGCGACCGCCCTCGCCCACCGGCATGTCGATGCCCCGCGGATGCGCGGCGGCCACGCGGTCCAGGCCGGTCAGGCGCAGCACCTCGGCCAGCGTGTGCGTGCTGGCATGGGCGCGGCTGAGGAGGATGTTGTCGCGCAGCGATCCGCTGAACAGGCGCGGCTCCTGGGCCACGAAGCCGACCTGGGCGCGGAAGTCGGCCGGGTCGATCTGGCGCAGGTCGATGCCGTCGACCTCGGTGTAGCCCTCGGTGGGCAGGTAGAGGCCGCCCAGCAGGCGCAGCACCGTGCTCTTGCCGCTGCCGATCTTGCCGAGGATGGCGACGCGCTCGCCGGCCTCGATGCGCAGGTTCACGCCCTTGAGCACGCTCGGCCCCTGGGTCGTGCCGCCGCTGGCGTTGGCCTGGCTGTAGGCGAAACCGACGTCGCGCAGGCCGACCTGGCCGGCGATGCGCGCACGCGGCAGGTAGGCATGGGCGGGATCACGCTCGCTGGGCTGGGCCATCAGTTGGTCGAGCATGCGCAGCGCGGCGCGGGCGCCCTGGTAGCGCGAGGCCAGGCTGACGACGCCACCCAGCGGGGCGACGACGCGGCCGGCGAACATCACCGCCGAGATCAGCGCACCGGCCGTCAGGTGGCCATCGGCGATCAGGTGCACGCCCCAGACCAGCATCGCCACCGTGATGATCTGCTGCGACACCATGGTCAGGTTGTTGACCCAGCTCGACAGCGCCCGGGCACGCAGCGCGGCCTGGGCGGCCATCGCGTTGCTTTCCTCGTACTGGCGCTGGAAATGGCCCTGGGCGCTGGCAGCGCGCACGGTCTCGATGCCTTCCATCGACTCGATGACGATGCCCTGCATGTCGGCCTGCTGGCGCTGGTTGGCCGTCGAGGCCTTGCGCAGCACGTGCTGCACGCCCACCGTCATCGCCAGGATCAGCGGCACGGCCACCAGCAGCACGATCACCAGCTCGCCGCCGACGAACCAGATCATGCCGATGAACAGGAAGATGAACGGCAGGTCGCTGATCGCCGACATCGTCGCCGAGGTCGAGAAGTCGCGCACCACCTCCAGCTGGGCCAGGTGGTGGGCGAACGAGCCGGACGACTCGGGCCGGTTCTCCAGCCGCACCGACAGCGCCTTGCGGAACAGGATCGCGCCCAGCGCCAGGTCGGCCTTCTTGCCGGCCTGGTCGATCAGGTGGCTGCGCAGCTGGCGCGAGATCAGGTCGAAGACGATCGCCAGGCCCGCACCGGCGGCCAGCGACCACAGGGTCACGAAGGCCTGGTTGGGGATCACGCGGTCGTAGACGACGGAGGTGAACAGGCCGATGAAGAGCATCAGCACGTTGCTCAGCAGCGCCGCCAGCATCGCACCGCGGTAGTACGGCATGAAGCGGCGCAGCGTGCTCCAGAGCCAGTGGCCGCCGGGGTTGAGCAGGTCCTCGTCGGCGCGACGACCGGCCAGCGGCGCACCGAGGCGCGGCGTGGCCATGAGCACGTGGCCGGAGTACTCGGCCTGGAGTTCGGCCTCGCTGGCGAGCACCTCCACCGGCGCCCCGCCCGCCTCGCCCGGCGGCATCAGCATGCGGTAGGCGACCTGCTGGCCACGCACCACCCGCTCGACCAGCACGCAGGCATCGCCGTTGCGCAGCAGCAGGATGGCCGGCAGCAGCAGCGCCAGGATCTGGCGCGGCTCGCGCTCGACCACGCTGGCGTTGAAGCCGGCCGCATCGAGCACCCGCACCGCCAGCGGCGGCGTCAGGGTCTGGGCGATGCCCAGGCCGTCCAGCAGCGACTGCGGGGTGCGCTGGACGCCGTGGTGCCGGACCAGCCAGAGCACGGCACCGAGCAGCGCGTCGTCCATGCTGTCGACGGCGGCACCGCCACCGTTCGCGTGGGCGTCCGGCGCAAGGGCGTGGGCAGCGGCTGAGGTCATCGTGCAGGTGGGGACTCGTGTCGATCGGCACGCGCCCTCGACGTGGCACGCACCGGGCTCGCCCATCGTGGGTCCGCCAGGTCCAACTGTGGCCCAGCCTGTTCTGATGCAGCGGGTGGAAAAGGGGGGGCCGGAGGGGCTTGATCCGGGCCGTCAGGACGCGCCGGCAGCGGGCGGTCGATCGCGGTTCCTAGAGGCGCTGGAGCATCGCCTCGATCCCGTCCACCACCTTCGGGTAGCCGGAATGCGCCATGACGTCGCGCTGGACCGCCTCGATCAGCAGGCGGCGCTGGGTGGCATGGCGAGGGTTGCTGAAGTGGCGCACGCGGTCGTGCAGCTCGTCCGGCGTCGCGTAGCTGATGGCGGCGTGTTCGCGGGTCAGCTCGGGCAGGCCGGGGCGGCGATCGGTCAGGCACAGGCCGCCGGCCATGAAGACGTCGTGGACCCGGTTGACCACGGCATGGTCGAACTGCAGCGAGCTGATGTTGATGCTGCAGGCGCTGCTGCGGTAGATGCCGTGGACGGTCGCGTCGTCGTAGACCGGCGGCTCATGGCGGATGCCGTGGCCCAGCGTGGCCTGCCGGTCGACGCGGTGCAGGTAGGCCGGATCGCCACCGTAGACGGTGACATCGGTCATGCCGGCCTCGGCGGCCTGTTCGAGCAGGCGGCCGCGGAAGGCCATCGTGCGCAGGTTGCACTGGCCACGCAGCCAGTGGACGTAGGCCTGGCGCGAGACGCCGACGTCGCTGGCATCGGGCATGCCGCTGAAGGCCGCCAGGCTGCGGTCGACCCAGGGCAGCAGCGCCGGGTGCAGCGGCGTGTCGAGCTGGGCGCTGCGTTGTTCCAGCAGGCCAGCCAGCAGCTGTTCGAGCGAGGCGCTTGCCATCCTCGGCTGGTAGGACCAGGGCAGTGCATGGCCGACGAAGCTGGCGCCATGGCGGCAGTCGCCCGTGTCCAGCGGCGGGGTCGGCGCGAACTCGCTGGCATGGGGCACCCAGGCCGCTCGCTCGATGCCGACGGCGGCCAGCGCGGTGACGCTGTCAGGCTCGATGCACAGGTGGGCGGAGCGATCGGCGACGCGCTGCCAGGCCCGCAGGCGTGACTGCGCGGCCTCGAAGCTCAGGCCGCCGAGCAGGGCATCCTGGTGCAGGAAGATCAGCCGACCGGGGAAGTCCTCGAAGAAGTGGCCGGCGCGCGCATCGGCACGCTGCTGGATCACGTTCGATCCGGCGGTCGACAGGTAGACGGCCTGTGGCTGTCCGCGCAGGAACTCGGGGAAGGTCGTGGTGCTGAAGCCCGCCGGCTTGACCAGCATGACCTCGTGGCCACGCCGGGCCAGCTCCTGGCCCAGCGCCCGGGCGATGCGGGCATAGATCGGCGTGGGGGACTCTTCGAGGAAGAAGACGGGCATGCTGGATCGACGGGGTGGATTCGGTTCAGGGCATGGCGCGGTTCTGGCCGCGCTCAGGCTTCGGGCAGCGCGTAGTCCTCGCGTGCGACGCGGGCGAGCGTGCGTTCGGCCAGGCTGGTCTCGACCTTGCGCAGGACCACGCGGACCTCGTGCGGCACGGCCTCGCGGCTGGGCAGGCCGCAGGCGTCCAGCGCCAGGGTCGAGGTGAGCGCCAGGCGGTGGCCGAACCAGCCGCTGCGCCAGAAGGCGCCGGTCTGCGCGGCCAGCCGCTCGCGCACCTGGCCGGGGCTCAGACCGGGTGCGCGCAACACCAGCACGCCGCCAGGCTGCAGCAGCGTCATCGCGTGGTCGAAGGTGCGCCGCAGCGCGGGCGAGTCGTCCAGCGCCAGCGTTCCGACGTCGACCTGGGCGCACTGTCCCGCACGCTGCGCCAACAGGGCGGCCACGGCGGCGTGGGTATCGGCCGGGTCGGCCAGGCCAAGGAGGTGGTCAGGCTGACGCAGCGCATCGGGATCGACGTTGAGCCAGCCTGGGCGATGCCCCTGCCGCGCCATGTCGGCATTGACGCGGTCCGGCGCGGGCCGCGCCCGGCGCGTCGTCGCGGCCTGGGCGACCAGGGCGTCGAAGGCCGCCCATTCGCCGTCCGTCGACTGGCGCGCATGGGCGTCCAGGCCGGCTTGCAGGCGCGCGAACAAGGCCGGCTGGTTCCATGTGGCGGCCCCGAACACGTCGGCGCTGCGATCGGGGCTGACGCACAGCAGCGTCTCGCGCCACAGCGGATCGATGCGGGTGCTGTCGGCCAGCTCGGCGATCACCGGGGTGCCCTGCGCCACCGTGCGCATCGCCGTGACGCTGTCGGGACGCCCCTGCGCGTCCTCCGGCAGCAGCAGCACGGCACGGGCGTTGCGCACCAGTTCGTCGCGCTCGGGGCCATGCACGGCGTCGTCCATGCGGGCCACGCGCACACCCAGGGCCTGCAGGGCCTGCAGCCGCTGGATGCGCCAGGGCGTCAGGCGGCCGATGTGCAGCAGCTCGATGGCGCGATCGGCCAGCGGCCGGTGGGCCAGGTCCGCCGACGGGGCGGCGGCCACCGAGGGGTGCAGCAGCGTGACCTGGCCGGTGGCGACCGCCGCATGCAGCGGCAGGTTGGCGGCGTCCAGCTCCAGCACCGGCATCTCCTGCAGCAGCCTGAGGTAGTGCGGCGACAGCGGCGACAGCGGCGAGCCGCCCTGCCCCAGCGGCTCGGCGTTGACCAGCACGCAGGCGGCGTCGGTCCAGGCCGAGGGATCAACGGCCCGGTGCGCGCCGATCACCAGGTTGACGGCCGTGTCGCTGAGCCGGTTGCGGGCCAGCGTGACCGGGCCGCGACCGCTGCGCTGCAGCGCCGTGCGCAGCATCAGCGCGATGTCCAGGCCGGCCAGCGCCTGCAGTTGTTCGGCGGGCCGTCCGGCGGGGTGGACAACGCAGAGGTGGATGGCGTGCATGCGGGCTCCGGAACAGGAACGGGAACGAGGTCGGGAACGGGATCGGTCAGGCGGCCGCGCGCAGCTCGCGCTTCTGGTGCAGGCGCGCCTCCAGCGTGGCGAGCAGGACATGGACCTCGTCGAAGAAGACCTCGCGCTGGCCGGCGATCCAGCGTCGATAGGGCTCGAAGCGGGCGCTCAGGCGGTCGTGGTCGTTCATGGCGGTCTCGATGCGGCGCAGCACCAGCGGCACGGCCATCGCCTGGCGCTCGTCGAACTTGAAGCCGGCCGGCAGCGGCAGGTCCTCGTCGAAGGCGGCGCTGCCCTGGGTGCCGGTGACGACCACGCAGCCGCACAGCGCGGCCTCGCGCGGGATGCGGTCGCGTCCGGGATGCGAACCGAAGTCGATGTAGACCTTGGCCCGCCCCAGCAGGCCGGCGACCTCGACCGGCGTCATGTTCTGGATCGGCACCCAGCGGACATGCGCTGGCGCGGCGGCCATCAGCGCGCGGGTGAACTCCAGGCCCTTCTTCGGATTGAAGGCGACGATGTCCTCCTTGACCGAGCCGCGCACCGCGTTCGCCCGCTCGACCAGTTCGTCGCGGATGTAGTCGGTCAGCATCAGCGAGTCCAGGCCCTGATCGGCCAGCCAGCGGCGGGCGTATTCGGACTGGGCGACGTGAACGACCTGCTGGGCCGGGTCCAGCACGAAGTCAAAGGGGCTGGCCGCACCGGGCGACGGCCGCGACTGCTCGGCGAAGTTGCGGTAGTGGTCCACGCTGAGCCAGCTCAGCACGCGGGTGGCGTGCTGCAGGCCCTGCAGCGCCGGCGCGGTGGTTTCGGCGGCGATGACGACGCTGTCGGGCGTGTCGGCCACGCGCAGCGCGGTGCGCGGCGCGTACATGCGGAAGACCGGCGGGGTCGGGTCGGGATGGCCTTCGGGCGCGTAGACCATGGCCATGTCGTAGCCCAGGCGCTGGCCGGCATCGACCAGCTGATGCAGCGCCTCGGGGCCGCCGGTCACGGTGGTGGCCGGGCAGAGCACGTGGACCTTCATGCGACGCTTTCCTCGGCCTGGACGGCGGTGGCGGTGTTGACCGGCGGGGCCAGCTCGGCGAGCAGTTCCTCGCAGGCATGCAGCGCGGCGGCCACGACCTGGTCCATGTTGTAGTAGCGGTACTGGGCCAGCCGGCCGACGAAGAGCACGCCGCGCGTGGCCTCGGCCTCGGCCATGGCCTGGTACTGCTTGTACAGCGCCTCGTTCTCGGCCGCCGGGATCGGGTAGTACGGATCGCCCTCGTCGGTCGGGAACTCGCGCACCAGCGACGTGCCGGCATGGTCCTGACCGGTCAGGTGACGGAACTCGGTCTCGCGGGTGTAGCCATGTTCGTTCGGATGGTTGACCGTGCCGACCGGCAGCTGCAGCGCATCGACGTCCGCGACATGGCGGTGCTCGAAACGCAGTGACCGGTAGGGCAGCTTGCCCAGCACGCCACCGAAGTACTCGTCGATCGGGCCGCTGTAGACCAGCCGGTCCCAGCCGTCGACCGGGTCGTCCTGGCGCAGGTCGCGCCAGTCGGTCTCCAGGCTGACGCGGATGGCCGGATGGTCCAGCAGGCGCTCGAACAGCCGGGTGTAGCCCTCGGCGGGCATGCCCTGGTGACGGTCGGTGAAGTAGCGGTCGTCGTCGTTGGTGCGCGTCGGGATGCGCGCGGCCACGCCGGCCGACAGCTCGCCCAGGTCCCGGCCCCACTGCTTGCGGGTGTAGCCGCGGAAGAACTTGTCGCACAGCTCGCGGCCGACCGAGTTCAGCACCACGTCCTCGCTGGTGCGCAGGTTCTCGCGCGGCTCGCGCACCCGCTCCAGGAAGGCGGCCACGCCGGCCTCGTCCAGGTCCAGGCCGTAGAGGGTGTTGATGGTCGTGCGGTTGATCGGGATCGGAACCCGCTTGTTGTCGACCGAGGCCAGTACGCGGTGCTCGTAGGCACGCCAGGCGGTGAAGCGCGAGAGGTAGTCGAAGACCTTGTCGCTGTTGGTGTGGAAGATGTGCGGACCGTAGCGGTGCACCAGCACGCCATGCTCGTCGAGGTGGTCGTAGGCATTGCCGGCGATGTGCTCGCGGCGGTCGACGACGTGGACGTCATGGCCGGCCTCGGCCAGCTGGCGGGCGCAGGTGGCCCCGGCAAAACCGGCTCCGACGACGAGAAAACGCATGCTGAGACTCCTGGCAGGTACGGGGGTGGAGGAAGCGACGTCAACGTCCATGCGGGACTGCCGGCTTTCACTTTTCTCACCTGGGACTCTAGGCAGCTGCCGGTTCGGCAATGCGTGGATATCGGCCCGCTCTGGCCGCCATTTCCCTGACCGGCTCGGCCCGCTAGCGTCCGGCTGAAGGGCTGGCCTGCGGCGATCCGTGTCGAAGCGGTCACGTTCGGCACCGGAATCGGGTGCGCCGATTGACAGGCGTCAATCGGCCCGGCCGATCGCGCCTGATCGGCCTCTAGACTTCCGCCTGTGCAGCCCAAGCCGTCCCGCTCCCCCCTGACCCCGGCCTTGCCACGCCACGGCGCGGTGCCGTCGGCCAGGGGCTGGCTGCGCGCCTGGCTCATCGTCCTGGCGCTCCTGTGGAGCGGTGCCATGCCGGGCTGGGGCCTGGTGCTGCAGGGATCGAGCGGCCTTGCGCCGTCAGACCTGTCGGATTGGTGTGCCACCGCCGTGCCGGACCGCGGCGACACGGGCCTGCCCGCCACCGACGGGACCGGCCTGCCCGCCCTCGAACATGGCCAGGTCCACTGCGCGCTCTGCCTCGGCGCGGCCACGCTGCCCGACCTGCCCGTCGTAGCTGTGCCGGCGGTCCGCCCGGTCATCGGTCCGGGCTGGACGCTGACGATCGATCCCGCCCGCCAGGGCCTGCAGCCCTGGCGCCAGCCGCACCCGCGCGGCCCTCCCGCATCCGCCTGAGACCCCGTCCCGCGTCGCTCCCGCCGGCCCGATCAAGGCCAGCCGCGACCCTCTTCCCAACGACGGCTGCCGCCCCCTGCGGTCGTGCGCCGTCCAGGAGCTCAGGCATGCAAGTTCTTCCCAACCCGAGCGGCGCCCTGGCGCCCTCCCTTGTCCATCTGGGTCTGGCGCGTCCATCTCCGCTGGGCACGTCCTCGCTGCACCCGCCGAGGCTGCACGACAGCCACCCGGCCCACGGCGGCCTGCCCGCCCACCGGCCCAGCGGTGCCGGCGCCGTCCAGCCGCGTCGCGTGCTGCAGGCCGGTCAGGAGATCGACACCTTCCGCACGCTGGTGCTGCCGCATGTGCTGGTCTCGGGCGTGGCCATCAGCCGCCGCCCGGTTGACCCGCACGAGGACCTGCAACTGCTGCAGCCGGGCGACCTGATCGGGCTGGAGACCTTCCAGGTCCGGCCCGGTGAACGGCGCGTGCTGGCGCTGGTCGACTGCGAACTCGCCCCGCTGCGCCGCATGAGCGACACCGAATGGCGCGAGCTGCTGCTGCACGCCCTGCTGCGTCGCCAGTCCGAACCCGGCCTGGCCGGCCTGCGGGTCGGACCGGTGGGCGAGCGGGTGCGGCGGCTCTTGCTGCTGCTGGCGCAAGCCGGCCAGCCGGCCCCGCCAACCGACGGCGCACTGGCCACCTGCGAGCTGCCACCGCTGACCCTGATGGCTGCGATCACCGGCTCGACCCAGGAGACGGTCTGCCGCGTGGTGTCCGGCCTGCGCAAGCTGGGCCTGCTGGAAGAAGCCGGCGGCCGTCGCCTGCGGCTGATGCCCGGCCTGAGACTGTCGGCCGGGGAATTGCCTGGCAAGGCGTCCAAGCGTCGGGCGAAGGCCGCAGCCTGAACGAAACCATCCGGTCGGAGTGGCGGAGCACGCGCGTCAGCCCGCGCTCGGCTGCCCAAGCTGGAAAACCGAGACAGCGGCGGTGAGAATGAAAAAACGGCCGCTGAAGACGCGGCCCATCCAACCATCCGGAGGAAAACCATGGATCGTCGCACCCTCATCCAGACCGCCAGCACCGCTGCGTTGGCCGCCTTCGCCACGGCCGCTGCCGCCCAGGCCAAGGACCCGCATGCGCACCACCATCACCACGGTGCCGGCATGAACGAGGCACTGGTCAGCTCGCTGAGCGCCTGCCTCATCACCGGCCAGGCCTGTCTGGCGCACTGCCTGGTGTTGCTGGGCCAGGGCGACAAGGAAATGGCCGCCTGCGCCCAGTCGGTCAACCAGATGCTGGCGATCTGCGATGCGCTGCAGAAGGTCGCGATCCAGCAGGGCAGCATGCTCAAGGACCTGGCCAAGGTCGCGGCCAGGACCTGCGAAGCCTGCGAGAAGGAATGCAAGAAGCACGCGTCCAAGCATGCCGAGTGCAAGGCCTGCGCCGACAGCTGCGCGGACTGCCTGCAGCAGTGCAAGGCGGTCGGCGCCTGAACGCGCCTCAGCGCCGCAGCGCGCCGGACATCGCGTCGCGGGCGCCGCCCAGCTGGCTTTCGCGCCAGAGCGCGATCCAGATCGCTTCGAGGTTGCGCGTGTAGCCGTCGATGTCCAGCAGCGCGCTGGTCGGGCGGGCTGCGGCCAGCTTCTGCCGGCAGGCGGCGAGTTCGGCCGGCTGCTGGCCCAGACGGATCGCCAGGGCCTCGTAGTCGGCCACGCGGTGCGTGACCAGCTCGGGCAGGCCGGCCGCGTGCAGCAGGCTGCCGGCCACCCGCGACGGGAAGGACTGGCCGCTGTAGGTCAGCACCGGCAGGCCCGCCAGCAGCGCGTCCGATGCGGTGGTGTGGGCGTTGTACGGGTGCGTGTCGAGGAACAGGTCGGCCTGGCGGTAGCGCGCGAGGTGGTCCTCGACCCGCGGCACGCGCTGGGCAAACACCAGCCGATCGGGCGAGATGCCGGCGGCCTGCGCGGCCGCGCGCAGGTTGTGCTGCGAGGCGGCGCCGCGCGACATCAGCCACAGCACGCTGCCCGGCGTGGCGGCCAGGATGCGCATCCAGGTCGCAAACATCGGCGGCGAGATCTTGTAGTCGTGGTTGAAGGAGCAGAACACCACGCCGGTCTCGGGCAGGCCGCATTCGGCGCGCGTGGGCGTGCGCTCGGCGATCTCCAGGCCGGCGGCGGCCGGCAGGTAGTTGTCGGGCAGGTAGACCACCCGTTCGTCGCAATGCGCCTGGTGCTCGGGCGGGATGACGTGGCGGTCGGCCACGATCACGTCGATGTGCGGGTTGCCCAGCGTGCCGGGGTAGCCGAGGAAGTTGACGTGGACCGGCGCCGGGCGCTCCGAGAAGATCTCGTTGCGCGAGTCGGCCGTGTAGCCGGCCAGGTCGATGGCGATGTCGACCTCCAGCGCGCGCATCAGCCGGGCGATCTGCGGCGCGCTGAAGGGGCGCGCGTCGATGAAGCGGTCAAAGCTGCCCTGCATGCGCGCACGCAGCCGGCTGCCGTCGTCGATGCCCAGCGAGATCGCGATGGTCTCGAAACGACGGCGGTCGTGGCGCTCGAACACGCCGGCCATCAGGTGGCCGACCGGGTGCTCGCGCAGGTCGGGCGAGACGTAGGCGATGCGGATGCGGTCGTGCCGGTAGCGCTCGCCGCGCCACAGCGGTTCGCGGGTCGGGTAGCGCTGGCGCGAGAACAGCTGGGCGGCGCGCTGGTGGTCGGCCGCGTCGTCGGTGATGGCCATGAGCGCGAGCGACTTGCAGGTGCGCTTGCCGGCGCGCAGGCCCTCGACGATCTGCGTGCGCAGCTCGTCGAAACCGGTCCAGTCGCAGCGGTGCAGGCGCTCGTAGAGCAGCATGCCCGGGCCGTAGTCGTAGTCGGGGTTGATGGCCAGCAGCCGCTCGAACATCGCGGTCGCTTCCTCGCTGCGCTTGAAGTCGGTCAGCAGCACCGCGCAGTTGGCCAAGGCGGTCTCATGCTCCGGCTTGATCGCCAGCACGCGCTCGAAGCGGGCCAGCGCCTCGGCGTGGCGCAGCATCTCGCGCAACAGGACACCGGAGTTGATCAGGACCTCGGTGAAGTCGGGCTGGACCGCAAGCGCGCGGTCGTAGCTGGCCAGCGCGGCGTCGCGCTCGCCGGCGCCCTGCAGTGCCGTGGCATGGGCGAACCACAGTGGCCCGTAGCCGGGCGCGAGCTGCACGGCGCGGTCGAGCAGCGTCCGGGCAGCCGGCATGTCGGGCTGCTTGAGCAGGATCACGGCCAGCGAGTAGAGCCCGGCCGGATCGGCCGGCTGATCGACCAGGTAGGCCTCCAGCAGCACCCGCGCACGGTCGAGCTCGCCGGCGTTCTGCAGCGTGATGGCCTGGATCAGCCGCTCGCGCGGATCCACGGCAGGCGCGGGCGCGGCCGCGGCGGTGGCGGCGACAGACGGGGGACGTGCTTCGAGGGTGGCGGCGGACATGCGCAGGGTGTCTTTCCAGCGCACGGGGGTGCGCCTGTACACCCCGGATCTTGGCGAGCACCCGGCCGCCCGAAGCACGAAAAACGGGCTGGGGAGCGGGCCAGTTCGCGGCTTGCCCCACCAGGACGGACGCCGCGCCGCCCCTGGCCCGGCGCACCCGTGAGGCGTGCGGCGGACCAGGGGACGGACAGCGGCGTTCGAGGTGCCGGCCGGCGGCCGTTCTGTGACGGCTCGTCGGGCTCGGCGGCAGTTCCCTTCGCAGGATCAGTTCATGCTCAGATCAGCGGCGTGTTGCGCAGCTGGTCTTCCAGGCTGCTGTCGGGGGTGGGCAGGATGACGGCGGCGTGGACCATCTGGCTGTCGGCCGCTGCGGTGTCGGCGGCGTGAGTCGCCGTCTCGTTCGCGGCGCCGGCAGCGGTCGGCGTGGCCGGTGTCTGCAGCAGGTGGTCCGGGGCTTCGACCAGGACGTCCTGCAGGCTGACGGGCACGGAGGTCGTCGTCGCCGCCACCGGGGCCGTCGCATCGACGCCGGTCTGCTTGGCGAACCACACGTCGGCCATCTGGTGCGACTGGCCGTCGACCGTCTGGTAGCTCGAGGTCAGGCCCAGCAGGTTGCCGTTCTCGACCGTCTGGCCCGTGACCGCATGCAGGTCCATCGAGACGATGCCCAGGTCGGCCAGGCTGCGCAGTTCGCCCGTGTCCGTGATGCCGTCGGCGTCACGGTCGACCCAGACCTTCAGCTCGCGGAAGGCGGCGTCGGACTGGCTCAGCTGACCGTCATGGTTGCTGTCGAGGTCGGCCATCGCGGCGTAGCCGGTGCCGGCGCGCTGGCCATTGGCCAGCTGCGTGCCGCCGCCGAACAGCTCGCGGCCGTCGGAGATCTGGCCGTCGCCGTTGAGGTCGCGCACCAGCAGGCCGTCGTTGCCGCCGACCCAGCCGGTCTTCTCGGCCGTGCCGCTGGCATCGACGTCGAAGGTCACGCCCTGGGCGGCCGCGACGGTCTGGATGCCGTTGCCGTCCAGGTCCAGCACGATCGGGGTGGCCGCGATCATGGCGTCGATCTGGGCGTTGCTCAGCACCGCCACGTCGGTGGTCTCGAAGGCGGCGATCTGGGCCGTCGTCATGGCCGCGATGTCGGCGGTCTGCAGCGCCACGACCTGCTCGGTCGTCAGTGCCACGACCGCGTCGGTCGACAGGTGGCTGATCTGGCTGGACGTGAAGGCCACGATCTGGTCGGTCGTCAGCGCCTGGATCTGGTCGGTGCTGAAGGCCGCCACCAGGCTGGTGTGCAGCGAGGCGAAGTCAGCGGTCGAGATGGCCGCGATGTCGGTGGTCTCGAGCGCCTGGAACTGCGTCGTCGACAGCGCCTGGAACTGCGCGGTCGTCAGCGCGACCATGTCGTCGGTGCTCAAGGCCACCAGCTGGTCGGTGGTCAGCAGCGTGACCTGCGTGGTCGACAGCGCCGCCACCTGCGCGGTCGTCAGCGCGTCGATCGCGTCGCTCGTCAGGGCCTGCAGCTGGGTGCTGCTGAGCGCGTTGAGCTGGTGGCTGGTGAGTGCCGCCACCTGTTCGGTGGTCAGCGCGGCGATCGCGTCGGTGCCCAGGCCGGCCAGGGCACCGGTCTTGAGGGCGGCCAGGTCGGCTGCCTCCAGGGCCTGGACCTGTTCGGTGGTCAGCGCGCCCAGCGCGGTCGAGCTCAGCGAGCCGGCCTGCGTGGTGGTCAGCGCGGCGAGGTCGTCGGTCTGGATCGCGGCGATCTGGTCGGTCGAGAAGGCACCCAGTTCGGCCGTCGTCAGGGCCGCAGCCTGGGCCGTGGTCAACGCGCCGATCTGGTCGCTGGTGAGCGCCCCGATCTGCGAGCTGGTGAAGGCCCGGATCTCCTGGGTCGTCAGCGCGGCGATGTCGTCGGTCGCGATGGCGGCGACCTGCGTGCTGGTCAGGGCGGCGACCTGGGCCGTCGTCAGGGCGGCGATCTGGGCGGTGGTCAGGGCCTCGATGCCGTCGGTCGTCAGGCCCTGCAGCGCGGCGGTCTTGATCGCGGCGAGGTCGGCGGTCTCGAGCGCCTGGACCTGGTCGGTCGTCAGCGCGCCAAGCTGGGTCGAGCTGAGGGCGGCCGCCTGCGCGCTGGTCAGCGCGGCGATCTGGCTGGTGCCCAGCGCACCGACCTGGTCACTGCCGAGGGCAGCGATCTGGGTGGTGCTCAGGTTGCCGACCTGGCTGGAGGTCAGGGCGCCGATCTGGTCGCTCGACAGCGCGGCCAGCTGGCTGCTGCCGAGGCTGCGGACCTGGGCCGTGCCGAGCGCGGCGATGTCGTCGGTGGCAATGGCGCCGACCTGGGTCGTCGTCAGCGCCGCCACCTGTGCGGCCGTCAGCGCGGCGGCCTGGGCGGTGGTCAGGGCGACGACGCCGTCGGTCGTCAGGCCTTGCAGGGCCGTGGTCTTGATGGCCGCCAGGTCGGCGGTCTCCAGCGCCTGGACCTGGTCGGTCGTCAGCGCGCCGACCTGGGTCGAGGTCAGCACCGCGGCCTGCGCACCGGTCAGTGCGGCGATGCCGGCGGTGGACAGCGCGGCCACCTGGTCGCTGCCGAGGGCGGCGATCTGGGCGGTCGACAGGCCGGCGACCTGGGCGGTGGTCAGCGCGCCGATCTGGTCGCTGCTGAGGGCGCCCAGCTGGGTCGAGCCGAGGCCGCGCAGCTGCGTGGTCGAGAGTGCGGCCAGGTCATCGGTGGCGATGGCGCCGACCTGGGTGCTGGTCAGCGCGGCCACCTGGGCGGAGGTCAGCGCCGCCGCCTGGGCGGTGGTCAGGGCCTCGATGCCGTCGGTCGTCAGGCCTTGCAGCGCAGCGGTCCGGATGGCGGCCAGGTCGGCCGTTTCCAGCGCCTGGACCTGATCGGTCGAGAGCGCACCGAGCTGGGTCGAGCTGAGACCGGCGGCCTGCACCGCCGACAGCGCGGCGATGTTGGCGGTCGACAGCGCGCCGATCTGGTCGCTGCCCAGGGCGGCCAGCTGGGCCGTGCTCAGGCCGGGGATCTGCGCGGTGGTCAGGGCGGCGATCTGGTCGGTCGACAGCGCACCGAGCTGCGCCGAGGTCAGCGCGCGGATCTGCGCGGTGCCCAGGGCCGCGAGGTCATCGGTGGCGAGGGCGGCGACCTGGCCGGTCGTCAGCGCGGCCACCTGGGCAGTCGCGAGGGCGGCCACCTGGGCGGTGGTCAGCGCGTCGATGCCGGCCGTGTCGAGGGCCTGGAGCGCGGCCGTGCGCAGGGCGCGCAGGTCATCCGTCTCGAAGGCCTGGATCTGGTCGGTGCCAAGCGCGGCCAGCTGGCCCGAGGTCAGCGCGGCCGCCTGCGCGGTGCTGAGTGCGGCGATGTTGGTGGTCGACAGCGCGGCCACCTGATCGCTGCCGAGCTGGCCGATCTGGGTGGTGCTGAAGCCCGCGACCTGGGTCGTCGTCAGTGCGGCGATCTGGTCGGTCGACAGGGCACCGAGCTGCGCGCTGGTGAAGGCGCGCACCTGGGCCGAGCCGAGCGCGGCCAGGTCATCCGTCGCGATCGCGGCCACCTGGGTGGTGGTCAGCGCGGCAACCTGTGCCGAGCTGAGCGCGGCGGCCTGCGCCGTGGTCAGCGCCTCGATCGCGGCGGTGCCCAGCGCCTGCAGGGCGGCGGTGCGGATGGCGCGCAGGTCGGCGGTCTCCAGGGCCTGGACCTGGTCGGTCGACAGCGCGGCGACCTGGGCCGAGCTGAGTGCGGCGGCCTGGGCGGTCGTCAGCGATGCCACGTCGGCGGTGTCGAGCGCCGCCACCTGGTCGGTGGTCAGCGCGCCGACCTGCGCGGTCGTCAGCGCGGCGATCTGGGCCGATCCGAGGGCGGCCACGACGTCGGTGCGCAGGGCCTGCAGCGCGGCGGTGCGGATGGCGGCCAGGTCCGCCGTCTCGAAGGACTGGATCTGGTCGCTGGTCAGCGCGGCGACCTGGGTGGAGGTCAGCGCGGCGGCCTGGAGCGAGGTCAGCGCGGCGATGTTGGCGGTGCCGAGCGCCGCGATCTGGTCACTGCCGAGGGCGGCCACCTGCGCGGTGCCGAGGGCCGCGACCTGGGCGGTGGTCAGCGCACCGATCTGGTCGCTGCTGAGGGCGCCGAGCTGGGTGCTGCCCAGCGCACGCACCTGGGCCGCGCTCATGACGGCGAGGTCGTCGGTGGCGATGGCCGCAACCTGGTCGGTCGTCAGGGCCGCCACCTGGGCCGACGTCAGCGCAGCGGCCTGCGCGGTGGTCAGGGCCTCGATGCCGGCGGTGCCCAGGGCCTGCAGCACGCTGGTGCGGATGGCACGCAGGTCGGTGGTCTCGATCGCCTGGACCTGGTCGGTGGTCAGGGCGGCCACCTGGGCCGAGGTCAGTGCAGCGGTCTGCGCCGAGGTCAGCGCGGCGATGTTGGCGGTCGACAGCGCGGCCACCTGGTCGCTGCCGAGGGCGGCGATCTGGGCGGTGCCCAGGCCGGGGATCTGGGCCGTCGTGAGCGAGGCGATCTGGTCGGTCGACAGGGCGCCCAGCTGGCCCGTGCCGAGGGCGCGGATCTGCGCCGTGCCCATCGCGGCGAGGTCATCGGTGGCGATGGCGGCGACCTGGGTCGTCGTCAGGCCGGCCACCTGGGCCGAGGTCAGCGCGGCGACCTGCGCCGTGCTCAGGGCCTCGATCGCGTCGGTGCCCATGGCCTGCAGCGCGGCGGTGCGGATGGCGCGCAGGTCGGCCGTCTCGAGCGCCTGGACCTGGGTGGTCGTGAAGGCGGCGACCTGGTCGGAGCTGAGCGCGGCGGTCTGGGCCGAGGTCAGCGCGGCGACGTTGTCGGTCGTCATCGAGGCGATCTGGTCGCTCGTCAGCGCGGCGATCTGGCGGGTCGACAGGCTGCCGATCTGGCTGCTGGTCAGGGCGTCGATCTGGGCGCTGCCGAGTGCGGCGACCTGGTCGGTGGTCAGCGCACGGATCTGCGCGGTGCCCATCGCGGCGAGGTCATCGGTGGCGATGGCGGCGACCTGGGTGGTCGTCAGCGCGGCCACCTGCGAGGAGGTCAGCGCGGCGACCTGGGCGGTGCTCAGCGCGTCGATCGCGTCGGTGCCCAGGGCCTGCAGCACGCTGGTGCGGATGGCGCGCAGGTCGGCGGTCTCGATCGCCTGGATCTGGTCGGTCGCGAGCGCGGCAAGCTGCGACGAGTTCAGCGCGGCGGCCTGGGCAGACGACAGCGCGGCGAGGTGGTCGGTGCCGAGCGCGGCGACCTGGTCGCTGCTGAGCGCGGCGACCTGGGTGGTGCTGAGCCCGCCGATCTGGCCGGTCGTCAGCGCGCCGATCTGGTCGGTCGACAGGGCGCCGACCTGCGCGGTGCCGAGCGCACGGATCTGCGCGGTGCCCATCACGGCGAGGTCATCGGTGGCGATGGCGCCAACCTGGGTGGTCGTCAGCGCGGCGACCTGGGCGGAGGTCAGCGCGGCGGCCTGGGCGGTGCTCAGGGCCTGGACGGCATCGGTGCCGAGCGCCTGCAGCGTGGCGGTGCGCATGGCGCGCAGGTCGGCGGTCTCCAGGGCCTGGATCTGGTCGGTGCTCAGTGCGGCGGCCTGGGCCGAACCGAGCGCCGCAACCTGCGCCGATGTCAGCGCCGCGATGTTGCCGCTGGACAGGGCCGCCACCTGGGCGGTGTCGAGCGCGGCGATCTGGCCGGTCGACATGCCGGCGATCTGGGCCGAGGTCAGCGCGCCGAGCTGGTCGCTGGACAGGGCCGCGAGCTGCGCGGTCGTCAGGGCACGCACCTGGGCCGTGCCGAGCGCGGCGAAGTCATCGGTGGCGATGGCGGCGATCTGGCTGGTCGTCAGCGCGGCCACCTGGGCCGAGCTGAGGGCGGCCGCCTGGGCGGTGGTCAGCGCATCGATGGCATCGGTGCCGAGCGCGGCCAGCGCGCTGGTGCGGATGGCACGCAGGTCGGCGGTCTCGAGGGCTTGGATCTGGTCGGTGGTCAGCGCGCCAAGCTGCGACGAGGACAGCGCGGCGGCCTGCACCGAACTGAGCGCGGCGATGTTGTCAGTGCCGAGGGCGGCCAGCTGGGCCGTCGTCAGCGCGCCGACCTGGGCGGTCGACAGGGCGCCGACCTGGGCCGTGCTGAGCACGCCCACGGCATCGGTGGACAGCGATTGAAGCGCCGCGGTGCGGATGGCGCGCAGGTCGGCCGTCTCCATCAGCTGGATCTGGTCGCTGGTCAGGGCGGCGACCTGGTCACTGCTGAGGGCGGCGGCCTGGGCGGAGGTGAGCGCGGCGATGTTGTCGGTCAGCAGGGCCTGGATCTGGGCGGTGCCGAGTGCGGCGATCTGCGCGGTGTTCAGGCCGGCCAGCTGGCCGCTGGTGAGTGCCGCGATCTGGTCGGTGCCCAGGGCGGCGACCTGGGCGGTGGTCAGCGAACGGACCTGCGCGCTGGTCATCGCGGCGATGTCATCGGTGGCGATGGCCGCGACCTGGTCGGTCGTCAGCGCGGCGACCTGGGCCGAGGTCAGCACCGCGATCTGCGCGGTGGTCAGGGCCTCGATGCCGGCGGTGGTCATGGCCTGCAGCGCGGCCGTGCGGATGGCGCGAAGGTCGGCGGTCTCGAAGGCCTGGACCTGGTCGGTCGTCAGCGCGGCCACCTGGGTCGAGGTCAGCGCGGCAGCCTGTGCCGAGGTCAGCGCGGCGATGTTCTCGGTCAGCAGCGCCTGCAGCTGGTCGGTGCCGAGCAAGGCGAGCGAGCGGGTGCTCAGGCCGGCGGCCTGGGCCGTCGTCAGCGCGGCCAGCTGGTCGCTGGTCAGCGCCGCGATCTGCGCGGTCGTCAGCGCGTTCAGCTGGGCACTGCCCATGGCACCGAAGGCCTCGGTGCCGAGGGCCTGGATCTGGCCCGTCGTCAGTGCGGCGACCTGGGCATTCGTCAGCCCGGCGGCCTGGATCGAGCTGAGTGCGGCGATGCCGTCGGTGCTCAGGGCCTGGATGGCGGTGGACGTCATGCCACGCAGGTCGGCCGACTGCAGCGCGGCAATCTGGTCGGTGCCCAGGGCGGCGACCTGGCTGGAATTCAGCGCGCCGACCTGGCGGCTGTTCAACGCGACGATCTGGTCGGTGGACAGCGACGCGATCTGGGCACTGCCCATCGCGGCGACCTGCTGCGAGCTGAGGGCGGCGACCTGCACGGTGCCGATCGCGGCGACGCCGTCGGTGCTCAGGGCCTGGACCTGCTGGGTGCTCAGGCCGGCGACCTGGGCGCTGGTCAGCGCGCTGGCCTGGTCGGTGGTGAGCGCGCCGATCGCCTCGGTGCTGAGGCTGCGGACCGCCGCCGTGCGCAGGGCCTGCAGGTTCTCGGTCGTCAGTGCCTGGACCTGGGCGCTGCCCAGCACGGCCGCCTGGGCGGTGCCCAGCGCGGCAGCCTGTGCGGTGCCCAGTGCGGCGATGTCGTCGGTGGCGATGGCCGCGACCTGGGTGGTGGTCAGCGCGGCAACCTGCGCGGAGGTCAGTGCCGCCGCCTGCTCGGTCGTCAGCGCGTCCACGCCGGCCGTCTGCAGGCCGCGCAGCGCGGTGGTCCGGATGGCGCTCAGGTCGGCGGTCTCGACCGCCTGGACCTGCTCGGTGGTCAGGGCCGCGACCTGGGCACTGCTGAGCGCGGCCGCCTGGGCGGTGGTCAGCGCGGCGATGTCATCGGTCTCGATCGCGGCGACCTGGCTGGTCGTCAGCGCGGCGACCTGGCGGGTCGACAGGTGCTCGACCTGGCCCGTGGTCAGCGCGGCGATCTGGTCCGTGCCGAGCGCATGGATCTGGGTGGTCGAGATCGCCTGCACCTGCGCGGTGGTCAGCGCGGCGATGTCGTCGGTGGCCACGGCGGCGATCTGCTCGGTCGTCAGGCTGGCGACCTGGCCGGAGGTCAGCGCGGCGACCTGCTCGGTCGTCAAGGCCTCGATCGACGCGGTCCCGAAGCCCCGCAGCGCGGTGGTGCGGATGGCGGCGAGGTCCGTGGTCTCGAAGGCCTGGACCTGGTCCGTGCCCAGCGCGCCGAGCTGGCTCGAACTGAGCGCGGCGGCCTGCGTGCTGGTCAGCGCGGCGATGTCGCTGGTCTCGATCGCGGCGACCTGGGTGGTCGACAGCGCCGCGACCTGCTGGGTGCGCAGGCTCGACACCTGATCGGTCGTCAGCTCCGCGATCTGGCTGGTGCCCAGGGCGCCCAGCTGCGTGGTGGAGATCGCCTGGACCTGCGAGGTGGTCAGCGCGGCGATGTCATCGGTGGCGATGGCGGCGACCTGGGTCGTCGTCAGGCTGGCGACCTGGCGCGTGGTCAGCGAGGCGACCTGGTCGGACGTCAGCGCGACGATCGCATCGGTCCCGAGCGAACGCAGCGCCGTCGTGTTCAGCGCCGCCAGGTCGTCGGTCTCGATGGCCTGGATCTGGTCCGTGCTCAGGGCGGCAAGCTGCGGGGCGGTCAGCGCCGCAGCCTGCGCGGTCGTCAGCGCGGCGATCGCGGCGGTGCCCAGCGCCTCGATCTGCGTGCTCGTCAACGCGGCGATCTGCGCGGTGGTGAAGCCGGCGATCTGTTCGGTCGTGAACGCAGCCACCTGGTCCGTCGTCAGGGCCTGCATCTGGCGGGTGCTGAGTCCGAGCAAGTCGGAGGTTTCCATCGCCGCGATCGCGTCGGTGGTGATCACCGCCAGATCGGCCGTCTCGATCGCCGCCACCTGTGTCGAGGACAGTGCCGAAATCTGCTCGCTGGTGAAGGCTGCCCAGTCCTCGGTCGTCAGTGCGGCGATCGAACGGGTCGACAGGCCGGCGACCTGGGTGGTGGTGAGTGAGGGGACGATGGTGGCCATGGACTTTCCTGCGTTGACTGGGCGATGAGCGGATTGCCGACGGACCGGAATCAGCTTGCTCGTCGGGATATCGCCAACGGTGCCGGAAACTTGAGATGCCCCATCGAGCGAAATGCGCAGGCCGCGGCCGGCATTTCCGCGCCGCGGTCACCGGACGTGCCGATCCGCCGCAGCCGGCGTGCGATCGGTCACGAAGCACCGCCTCGCCGGCGTGTTCTGCCGGTTCCGGCCGACGCGGCGCCGGTCTGATCCAGATCAACCGCGCCGCCAGCCCGGTCCACAGAAGGGGCACGGTCACCGACCTTTTCGGGCCGTCGGCGTTGCGCCCTCGCGCGTAGGCTGGCGTCATCGCGCCGATGTCCCGTCGGTGCCACCCGATCGCACGCAGCCGCCCATGTCGTCGTCGACAAGACAACCGAATCCGCCGTCCCCCGCTGCCCCGTGGCCCTGGCCCCGGTGGTCCGGTGCCGACCTGGCGCCGCAGCGCGCCCTGCTGGTCCTCGCAGGCGCCGATCCGTCGTCCAGCCTGGCCTGCGCCGACGCCTGCGCCACGCTCGCCGGTCGCGGCATCCGCGTGCTGCTGCGCCTGCCCTCATCGCAGGCCGACTGGCTGTCACGCGTCTGGGGCGTCTGGGCGGTCTGGCCCATGGCGCCCGGCGACGACCCGGACGCCCTGCCCGACCCGGCCGGCGCACCGCCCGACCTGATCGACGCGGTCGATGCGTGGATCCCGCTGGCCGACCTGCCGTCGATGCTGCAACCGCCGGCCGAAGGGCCGTGGCCGCGCCTGCACCTGGGCGCCGTGCTGGTCACCAGCCTGTTCGCCGAAGCCGATGCGCAAGGGCAGCCCGATCGCGCCGACGCCCTCTGGATCGGCAGCTGCCTGGACGACGGCCCGTCAGGTGCGCCGGCCATGGATCTGCTCGATGGGCTGGCCGGGCCGCTGCAGATCTGCACATGGCACTGGCGCGATCCGGTCGTCGACCTGGATGCCCCAGCCCGGGCGCGTCGACTCGGCCGCTGGCCGGACCTGGGCGCGCCGGACACCGATCGCCTGTTGCTGGCTCGCCGCATGGCCACGCTCGACCTCCTGCTGACCGACCAGCCCGAGGCCGCGACGCTGGCCTGGTCGCTGGGCAAGCCGGTCTGGTGGCTGCCCGGCGACGCGGCCAAGGCGCCGCCGGCGGCCCTCGGACCGCTGCCGCAGGTGAGCGTCCAGGACCTGCCCGGCGCCCTGGCCGCCTGGGCCCCGTCGCGTCGCCATGCCTTGCGCAAGCTGGCGCCGGACGACGCCCTGGCCGGTGTGGTCGAGGCCATCACCGCCTGCCAGCAAGGTGCCCTCGACGCCGCCCGCGCCCACGCCATCCAGCTGCTGATCAGCCATCCGCAGCGACCGGATGCCTGGCGGCTGCTGGGCCTGATCGGCCAGACCACCGGCATGCCCGCCTGGGCCGCGCGCTGCCACGCGCGGGTCACGGCGCTGGCGCCGGCCTGGCCGGATGGCTGGAAGAGCCTCGGGCTGCTGCAACTCGAACTCGGGCAGCCCGATGCCGCGCTGGACTCGCTCGAACGGGCGCTGGCGCTGGCCCCGCAGGACGCGGCCGTGCGCGGGCCCCTGGCGCACCTGCATGAGCATCGCGACGGTGTCGAGCGGGCCATCACGCTCTACCGCGACGGCCTGGGCCACCAGCCCGGCGACACGGCCTGGCAACTGGCACTGGCCGCGCTGCTGATCCGCATCGGGGAACCGGAAGGTGCGCTGTCCTACCTCGATGCCTGCGCCCGCCAGCTGCCTGAGGACGATGCGGGCCACCAGCGCGCGCTGCGGCTGTCCGCCCAGGCCCATGCCGACCGCGGCGACACCGATGCCGCCGCCGCCTGCCTGCGCCGTTGCCTGGAGCACCACGCCGATGACGCCCGCGCCGCCGCCGACCTGGCCGCGCTGTATCGCAAGCGTGGCCAGATCCCGCGGGCTCGCGAGGTCCTGCTTCAGTCCCTGGCTGCGGCCGAGGCCAGGGCGGGCGATGCGGGCGAGGCGGCCACGACGTGGACCGACGCCGACCGGGCACGGCGCGACCTGGAAGCCTGGATGCTGCTGCGCCTGAGCGACCCGGCGCGTGCGCCGGACGACGACTGCGCCACGGCCTGCGCCACCTTGCTCGCCGGCGCAGGCCCGGACGCCTGCCCCGACACCGCCCTGTGGTGCGCCCTCGGACCGCTGCTGGACGGGCCCACGCTGGCAGGGCTGCGCCCATCCGTCCGCCCGGTCGTCATGCCGACCCCGGAGCGGCGCGCGCTGGGCAGCCGCCGGCCCCGACTGGCCTACGTCGGCTCGCCGGCGGCGCTGGCGCGTCACCAGGACCGGCTGCGCAGCCTGCTCGCCCGCCATGACCGCAGCCGGCTGGAGGTGCTGATCTGGCACTGGTCGGCGCCGCAGGACGACGGCCGGGTCGAGACCCCGGCCGGGCTGGACGCCGAAGACCTGGGCGCCGGCAGCGATGCCGAGCTGGCGCGCCAGATCCTCAGCCTGGAACCCGACGCCCTGGTCGACCTCGACGGTGACGCCTGGCAGGCACGCCCGGGCCTCTGGTCGCGCCTGCCGGCGGGGCTGAGGCGCGCGGTCTTCGACCGCTGGAAGGACCCGGAAATGGCGGCCTCTGCCGACGTGCCGGGCAGCGCCTGGCCCCTGGCGCTGGCCTGCGCCGGACCGCCCGACGCCCTGCAGGCCGGCAGCGCCCTGCGGCCGCGCTGGCGCGAGCGCCTGGACCTGCCGGCGCTGGCGCCGGTGCTGGCCTGCCTGGCGCCGCTGGAAGCGATGTCGACGGCCGACCTGGACCGGCTGTTCGCCCTGCTGCGCGCCTGCGCACCGGCCCACCTCTGGCTGGCGCCGGTCGACACGGCCGCCCGCGAGGGCCTGGCGACACGCGCCCGTGCCGCCGGGATCGAACCGTCACGTCTGCACGCGGTCGAGCCCGCTCGCCACGCGCATGCGCTGCGCCACGGTGGCCTGATGGCGGCCGACCTCTACCTGCAGCTCGCGCCGGACTGGCACGACGGCGTCCTGCCCGACCCGCTGGCCCAGGCGCTCGCCGCCGCGGTGCCGGTGCTGGCGCGGGGCGGCCGGGCCGACCCGTCCGGACGGGTCGCGGCGCTGATGCGCGCAGCCGACGCGCTCGAAGGTCTGCACGAGGACGTCGAGACCTGGCAGCAGGCTGCGCTGGGTCTGCTGCGCCAGCCACGCGAGCTGCTCGGCGCCCGCCAGAAGGGCATCACCCGTCACCGCAGCGCGGCGCTGTTCCAGGCCGCAGCCGTGGTCGCACGCCTCGAAGCGTCGCTCCTGGCCCGACCGCCCGGCACCGCCGGCAGCCGCGCCCACGAGCTGCGCCGACCTCACGCCGAGACCACTTGATCTCCCATCGATTCCCAGTCTAGAATCGCGGTCTTTCGCCGTAGCCGGCATAGCTCAGTTGGTAGAGCAGCGCATTCGTAATGCGAAGGTCGGGGGTTCGACTCCTCTTGCCGGCACCACTTCTCCCGATGAGAAGTTCCCGAAATGCGTAAACCATGCGTAAAAGCCGCCCCTGAGGCGGCTTTCTTGCGTCTGGGCCTCGTTCGGCCCCGGGGTGTTCAGCCCTGGATGCTCAACCCTGGATCGTCAGCCCTTGAGCATGCCCAGCAGCCCGCCCAGCGCGGACATGTCCGGCAAGGCATCGGGCACCTGGCCCGTCGGCGTGAGGCGGTCGACCAGCTGCGGCAGCAGGCTGGCGAGGTGGCCGCTGATGGCCTCCGGCGACAGGCCGAGCGACTGGGCGATGCCCTGCAGCTGGCCGTTGCCCAGCACCGACTGGATCTGCTCGGGCGAGATCGGCAGGTTCTCGCCGGTGCCGACCCAGGACTGAACCACGCCGCCCAGGCCCTGGCTCTCGAAGCTGGAGATCAGGCCCTGCAGGCCGCCCGTCTCCGGGTTGTTCAAGAGGCCACCGACGGCCTCCAGCAACCCGGACGGCGCGTCGCCACCCAGGGCGCCGCCCGCATCGCCTGCCGCATTCGTGACCGCGCCCAGCAACTGGCCGGCGACCGCATCGAAAAGTCCCATGGTTTCCCCTCGGTTGGGTTGAAAGAGACCTTATAGCAGGCCGATCGGTCAGGCCGTTGATCGGCGCCGGATCGTCAGGCGGACCTCCGTGTCGCCGCCGTCGCGTCCTTCCAGCGGCTGGCGCAGCCGGACCTGCAAGGCCTCGGCCGAGGGCGCGTCTGCCTCGACCACCCCCATCCAGCCGTCCCGGCCACCCGCCTTGACGCGGTAGAGCGCCGCGTCGGCCAGGTTCACCACCTGCTGCCAGCCCAGCGCATGCGGCCAGGCTGGCGACAGCGGCAGGCAGGCATAGCCGATCGAGCAGGTCTTGCGGATCTCGATGCCGCTGTCGCCGCCGTTCCCGCCGCCCTCCTCGCCGCCCTCCTCGATCACGAAGGCCTGATCGGCCACCGCCGCACGCATGCGCTCGGCCAGCAGTTCCGCCCCCCAGCGCGAGGTTCCGACGGCCACGACCAGGAACTCCTCGCCGCCCCAGCGCACGAGGTGGTCGCCGGCCCGGAAGACCTGCTGCAGGCGCTCACGCATCTGCCGCAGCACGGCATCGCCCGCCGCATGGCCGTGGCGGTCGTTGACGTCCTTGAAATGGTCGATGTCGACCAGGAAGAAGACCAGGTCGGCGTCGTCCGCCAGTGGGGTGCCCAGGCGCCGGTGGGATTCATGGCGGCGGATGGCCTGGGCGACCAGCGCGTCGATCTGCTCGGTCAGGTAGCGCCGGTTGCGCAGGCCGGTCAGCGGGTCGGTCAGGCTGGACGCCTCCAGCGCGGCCGAGCGGGCCTGCAGCTCGCGCGACATGGTCTCCAGCGCGGCGGTGCGCTGGCTCACCAGCACCTCCAGCTCGTCGTGGCGACGCCGCAGCGCGCGGGTGCGCAACTGCCAGGCCAGCGTGGCGGCGGCGAGCACCAGCAGCGCGACGACCAGCCGGAACAGCCAGGTCTGCCACCAGGCCGGTTCGACCCGCAGCCGGATCGCCAGCTCCTGCGCGTTCCACACGCCGCTGCGGTTGGTGGCCTGCACCCGCAGCGTGTAGTCGCCCGGATCGAGGCTGCCGTAGCTGGCCACGCGCAGGTCGGCGCCGGTTTCCAGCCAGCGTTCGTCGTGGCCTTCGAGGCGATAGCGGTAGCGCAAGCGGCGAGGCTCGCTCAGGTCCAGCGCCGCGAACTCGACGGCGATGTCGCGCTCTCCGGCCGCCAGCTTCAGGATCGCCGGAATCGGGCCGGAACGACGCGGCTGGCCGTTGACGCGCAGGCTGGTGACCACCAGCGGCGGCCGGTCGGTCGAACGGTCCCAGCCAGCGGGCCGGACCACCATCAGGCCCTTGGTGCCGCCAAACAGCAGGCGTCCATCCGGCAGGGCGGCCTTGACCCGGAAGCGGCCGTTGCCCAGGCGCGCACCGTCGACGGCCGTCAGCGCATCGATGCGGTCGGCCTTCGGATCGTGCACGTTCAGGTGGCTCCAGATGCGCCCGCGCGTGTCCTCCAGCAGGTTGCTGCCATACGGCTTGCCGACGATGCCCAGGCGCTGGCTGACGCGGTCGAAGCGGGCGGCACCGTCGTGCCAGCCGGTCAGATGGTGCAGGCCGGCCACGGCGGTGTCGATCCACAGGCCGCCCTGGCGGTCGAACAGCAGGTCGATCACGATGGGGCTGGCCAGACCCGCGCCCTCGGCCGCGGCGACCGGTCGCAGCAGGTGCCCGCCCGGCGGGATGCGCATCAGGCCCTGCACGCCGCCGACCCAGAGGGCCTGATCGGGCGCCTCGGCGATCACGTAGACATCGCCGACCGGCGGCAGGCCGTCCTCGCGCCGGACCGGCTCCAGCGCCCGGCCGTCCGGGGCCAGCCGGTGCAGCCCGTTCTGCGCCGCCACCCACAGCACGCCGTCCGGACCGGCGTGCATCTGGTGGATGCCGCCGGCTCGGTGCAGCAGCGTGCGTGACGCCGTGCCCGCAGGATCCAGCCGGATCAGCCGCGTGTCGGTGGCCAGCCAGGTGGCACCTGGGACGCCACCGGCTTCGGCCATCGCGACGACGGTCTCGTGGCTGCCCGCCGGACCCGGAGGCAGCGTCACCCGCCGCTGCAGTCGCAGGTCGGTGTCCAGCACGCTGACGCCTTCGTCCAGCGAGGAGACCCAGAGCTGGCCGTCGGGACGGACCCGCAGCGCTCGCACGTCGGCCTCGCGCGGCCGGCGGCCGGGCTGCGGCGCGATGCCGACCATCGTGATCTCGCGGTTGGCCGGGTTGTGGCGCTGCAGGCCGACGCCGATGCCGCCGATCCAGAGCCAGCCGGCCCGGTCGACGATCAGGCTGGTCACCTCGTCGGCCGCCAGCCCGCCGGCTTGTCCGGCTTCGTGGCGCAGCCGGCCCAGCAAGCGGCCGTCCGGCGCATGCAGGTCGATGCCGTTGCCCTGCCCGACCCAGACCGTGCCATCGGCGGCCTGGGCCAGGCTGGCGATGGCCGCATGCGGCGCCTGGCCCCGCGCGTCCGCGCCGACCTGCTGCACCCGCGGCCTGCCGCGTGCGCCGTCGACGATCACCAGGTCGCCCTCCCGGGTGCCGGCCCAGATGTGGCCGTCGGCCGTCTCCAGCAGGGCCTGCACGGTGTGGCTGATCGGCGACGAGGCGGCGCCCTGCCCTGGCGCCGCCTGTCCGGGCAGCGGCACCGGCTCGAACCGGTCCGAGCCGGGCAGATGCCGGCTCAGGCCCTGCCAGTTGCCGACCCACAGCACACCCTTGCGGCTGACCAGCAGCGCCTCGATGCGGCGATCGGGCAAGGCCTCTGCCGCCACGCGCTGGCCGCGGCCGGTGACCGGATCGACGCGCACGAGGCCTTCGCCCCGGAAGCCGACCCAGATCGCGCCGTCGATGTCCTCGGCCAGCGCCTGGACCTGGGCCCGGCCGGTCGCGATGGCGTGGGCCCCCACCGCATCGGCCGCGTCATCCAGCCGGATCGGCCGCAGACTCAGCTGGCCGTCGGCCGGATCGTGGACGGCAAGTCCCTGTGACTCGGTCCCGATCCAGAGCCGCCCGTCGCGTGCCGGCAGCAGCGCCCGGACCCAGCCGACGCTGCGCCGTGCCGGATCGGCATGGGTCAGCTCCTGCGGACGGAACTCGTGGCCGTCGTGCCGCACCAGGCCGTCTCCGGTGGCCACCCACAGGAAGCCGTGCCGGTCCTGGGCCAGACCGGCGACGACATCGCGCGGAATCACGTCCGTGCCGATCGACTCGATGTAGGGCAAGGGCATCGGCGCCGGATCCGGCGTCGTGGCCGCAGGCTTCGGGCGCGCGATCGGACCGCCCAGGCAGACCAGCAGCGACAGGGCTCCGAAGGCCAGGCGCAACAGGGCCCGGGATGGACGACAGGACATGAGAGCGAACCGGAACTGCCTGGGTTATTTGCGGTTCAGTGTAGGAGCGCCCCTGAGCCGATCCTTGATACATATGAAGGATGCTGCACACCTGCCCGACATGGCAGCGCCACCGTCCGCCGGCCTAGCCGTTGGCGGGAACCGGCGTCTCGTCGTGGACCGGCAGCAGCGCATGCAGCGGGACCGGCCGGCCGAACAGGTAGCCCTGGTAGAGCTGGCAGCCGTGGCGGCAGAGGAAGTCCAGCTGCTCGTCGGTCTCGACGCCCTCGGCAATGATCTCGAAACCGAGCTGCTGGCCCAGCGCGATCACGGTGCGCACGATGGCCGCGTCGTTCGCGTTGCCCGGCAGGCCGCGCACGAAGCCGCGGTCGATCTTGATCTGGTCCAGCGGCAGGCGCTTGAGGTAGGCCAGCGAGGAGTAGCCGGTGCCGAAGTCGTCCAGCGAGAAGGTCACGCCCAGGGCCTTCAGCGCCGACATCTTCTGCGCGATCACGCCCAGGTCCTGCGCCAGCACGCTCTCGGTCAGCTCCAGCTTCAGGCGCATCGGGTTCGCGCCACTGAGCCGCAGCGCGGCGATGACCTGGTTGACGAACTCGGGGTGATGGAACTGCCGGGCGCTGACGTTGACCGCCATCGACAGCGCGGCGGTGACCTCGTCGTGGGCCCAGGCGGCCAGGGTCTCGCAGGCGGTCTGCATGACCCAGGGACCGAGCTGCAGGATGTGGCCGCTGCTCTCCGCGATCGGGATGAACTCGCCGGGCGAGACCGCCCCGCGCACCGGGTGGAACCAGCGCACCAGGGCCTCCACGCCGATGACCGCGCCATCGCCGTCGACCTGCGGCTGGTAGTGCAGCTGCAGCTCGCCACGGCCGATCGCCAGGCGCAGGTCGGCCTCCATCTCGGACAGGCCGGCCAGCCGCGCCTGCAGTCGCTGGTCGAAGAAACGGAAGTCGTTGCGGCCGTCGGCCTTGGCCTGGTACATGGCCGAGTCGGCACGGCTGAGCAGCTCGTCGGCCAGCAGCGGCGCATCGCCGAACAAGGCCACGCCGATGCTGGCCGAGCAGACGTGCTCGCGCTCGTCGAGCACGCACGGGGCCGACAGCGACGGCAGCAGCGCCCGGCAGATCTCGCGCACCCGCGCCGTCGCGGCCTGCGCGTCCGGACCCAGGCCGGTCAGCACGACGATGAACTCGTCGCCACCCAGCCGCGCCACGAAGGCGTCGACCGGCACCGTCGAGACGATGCGGCGGGCCATCTCCACCAGCAGCTTGTCGCCGCTGCGGTGGCCCCAGTTGTCGTTGATGGCCTTGAAGTTGTCGAGGTCGATCAGCAGCGCCGCGCCGAGGCTGGACCGCTCGATCGCTTCGCGCAGCAGACCGGCCACCTCCTCGACGAAGCAGGCCCGGTTCGGGATCTTCGTCAGGCTGTCGAAATAGGCCAGCTGGCGGACCCGGCCCTGCGCCTCGCGCAGCGAGTTCTCGCTCTCCTGCAGGGCGCGGAAGGCGCGCTCGCGCTCGGTGACGTCGCGGATGATGACCAGGTAGGTGAGCTGGCCGGACGCGTCCGAGGCCGAGATCGACGCCTCGATCGGGAAGACCTCGCCGCTGGCGCGCACCGCCGTCAGGCCGCCCATGCTGCTCATCGCCCGCGGCGTGCTGCCGTTCTGGCCGAAACGGGCGACAAAGCCATGGTGCCGCCCGCGCGTCGACTCGGGCAGCAGCATGTCCAGCGGTCGGCCGATCATGTCGACGGCCGATCGACCGAACATGTGCTCGGCGGCCGAGTTGAAGACGATGACGCGCTGCGACTGGTCGATGCTGACGATCGCGTCCTTGGCCGTGTCGATCAGGCCCTTGAGGCGCCGCTCGCTGGCGCTCAGCGCCTCGTTGCCGATCTCGGCCCGCACGAGCGCCTCCTTGAGCTGGTCCTGCACCTGGATCAGCTCGACGTTGTTCTCGCGCACACGCGTGAGCTGGCGCAGCGCGATCAGGCCCATCGCGCCGACCAGCACCGCCAGCGCCATCGAGGTCAGGCCCGACACCACCGCCTGGCGACGCAGCTGTTCGCCGCGCATGCGGGCCTGATCGTTGTGGATGGTGTTGATGTTGAGGATGACGTCCTGCACCGGGCCGGACATCGCCTCCAGCGCGTCGCGCAGGCCACGCACGCGGCCCTCGTCGAAGGCCGGCGTGTCGCCGTTGAGGCCGAAGTAGGCGTCGCCCGCATGCGCATACGCCTCCATGAGGTCGAAGAACGGCCGGTTCTCCGGGAAGCGGAAGGACGCGCGCGGGCCGGAGCCCGAGCGCATGATCTCGAGCCGGCTGATGAGCACCTCGTGGCGCAGCACGACCGAGTCCATCACGGCCGGATCACCGCGCGTCAGCAAGGCCTCGTTGAGCTTGGCGAGCATCTTGTAGCGCTCGGCCTGGAGCTGGAACAGGTCCCATTCGACGCCGGCGCGGCTCTCGCTGACGGTGGCCTCGAAGCGGTGCCACTGCGTGTGCTGGAGCCAGCCGATGCCCACGACGATCGCCACCACCAGCAGCGACAGCACGGGCAGCCAGAGCCTGCGCACCCGCGAGGTCGACGCGGCGGCCAGGGCCGGGGCGGTCTCGGACACGCTCATCGGACCTCGATCGCCTTGAGTTGCCAGATCGAGCGCGAGAAGAACAGGTCGTTGCGGGTCTGGGGCTGCTCGTCGTAGGGAAAGATCATGAACAGCGGCCCCTTGTCGCGCACCGACAGGACCGCACCGTCGGCGCGCCGCGCGAGGATGGGCTGGAAGGGCAGCACCTCGGCGATCGGCATGCGGATCTGGTAGTCGTTGAGCGCGGTCATCTGCAGCGTCGTGCCACTGGCCGCCACCTGGGCCAGCACGTCGGCCAGCAGCGGTCCGCTGAAGGCGATGACGCCCTTGTGCCAGGGCGTGCCGGTGCGCACCACGTGAACCGGCAGCGCATCCAGTGCCTCGGCATCGAACTCATGGCGCCGCACGCCTTCGGCGACGTTGCCGCGGGCGATCGCGCCGGTCACCGTCAGCAGCACGCGGCCCTTGGCTGGCTCCAGACCCTGGGCCTGCGCCAACGGGCCGATGCCGGCCAGCGCCACCAGGCCCAGCGCCGCGATCACCCGGCGACGCGGCAACGCGCCCAGCCCGAACTTCTCCAGCATCGACTTCGCCATGTACTCCGACGTCCCCATTCCCGGACCGCCTGGCCCGAGGGTTCAGAACCCGCTCGCACACCCCGAGGGCAGCGAACGACATATGCAAGGCCTCGCATGTGAGCGCGAGGCTTCGAGTCTCTTCGGTCGTTCGGCCCCGCGCCAGCAGGGCCGTCCCTTCCATGGGCGCCAGATCCGTGCGAAATTCATCACGCTTTGACGCCGGTCAACTCAACCCGCCGCGCCATCGCCCGACGCGAACCGGGCCAGCAGGCGCTCGGGCGACTTGGGGCGACCCAGCAGGTAGCCCTGGATGGCCATGTCGCCGATCGACAACAGGCAGGATCGCTGGGCCTCGGTCTCGACGCCTTCGGCGATGACCTCCAGCCCGAGGTGGGTGGCCAGCGTGTGGATGGTGCGCACGATGGCCAGGTCATGGGCATCGTGCGGCAGGCGGTCGACGAAGGACTTGTCGATCTTCAGCCGTGACAGCGGCAGGTGGCGCAGGTAGCCGAGCGACGCATAGCCGGTGCCGAAGTCGTCCAGCGCGAAGGTGATGCCGTGCCCGCGCAACTGGTGCATCTTGCGGGTCACGTTGTCCTGGTCCTGCAGCAGCTGGCTCTCGGTCAGCTCCAGCTCCAGCCGGTCGGCAGGCGCGCCGGTGCTGCGCAGGATCTGCAGCACGTCGTCGACGAAACCCTCGTCGTGGAACTGGCGCGCGCTGACATTGACCGCCACGCGCCAGCCGGCCGACTCGGGTCGCGCCTGCCAGGCGGCAATCTGGGCGCAGGCCGAACGCAGGATCCAGCGGCCCAGCGGCACGATCAGGCCGCTGGACTCGGCCAGCTCGATGAACAGGCCCGGCATGCGCACGCCGCCGTCCGGATGGCGCCAGCGCACCAGCGCCTCGGCGCCCAGGATGCGCCCGTCCGCCGCGAACTGCGGCTGGTAGTCGAGGAAGAACTGCTCACGCGTGAGCGCCTCGCGCAGGCCAGCCTCCAGCAAGGCGCGCTGCTCGGCCCGCTCCTGCATGGTCTGGTTGTAGAAGCGCAGCGCCGACGGCCCCTCGCGCTTGGCCTGGTGCAGCGCCAGGTCGGCCAGCTTGAGCGTGTCCTCGGCATCGCCGCCACTGTCCGAATACAGCGCCACGCCGATCACGACCGCGCAGGCGTGGCGATGACCGCCCAGCTCGAAGGGCCGCACAAAGGCCTGCTGCATGGCCGCGACCGCCTCCTGGACCTGCCGCGCGGACTCGTCCTTGGCACGGCTGAGGTCCTGCAGCAGCACCGCGAACTCGTCGCTGCCCAGGCGCGCGACGAGGTCGTCGTGCGAGACGCAGGCCTGCAGCCGCTGGGCCGCCTGGCGCAGCAGCTCGTCACCGGCCGAGTGGCCGCGCGTCGTGTTCAGCAGGCTCAGCTGCGCCAGGTCCAGCACGACCACCGCGCCCTCGCGGCCGTGGCGGCGGTGCGCGTCCAGGCCCTGCTGCAGGCGCTGGATCAACAGCCGCCGGTTCGGCAGGTGGGTCAGCGGGTCGTAGTGCGACAGCTGGTGGATCTCGGCCTGGAAACGCCGATGCTCGGTGAGATCGGTGGAAATGCCGCACAGCGCATAGATCTCGCCGCTCGAACGCCGCAGCGGCAGCTTGACCGACAGGAAGGTCTGCGCCGCCGCGCCCTCGTGCACGCGGTTGACCTCCTCCTCCACCACCCGCTCGCCGCTGCGCATCACGCGCTCGTCGTTGGCGTGGATGCGCGCGGTCGTCTCGCGGTCGAAGAAGTCCTCGTCGCCATGACCGACGACGTCCTTCAGCTCGCGGCCGAACAGGTCCAGCACGGGCCGGTTGGCGTAGAGGTAGCGCAGCCGCGTGTCCTTGATGTAGACGTAGGCACCGACGCTGTCGAGGATGGTGTTGAGCTGGTCGCGGCTGGCATGCAGGTCGCGCGTCATGCGGGCCACCTGGCGGCGCAGCGTCCAGGCGCCGACCAGCGCCAGCAGCAGCGCCCCGAGGATGCCGGCCAGCACCCACCAGAAGCGCGCCGGAATGGCCGCGGACGGTTGCTCGCGGGTCCAGCGCTGCAGGATCTCGAAGTAGGGCGAGCCGGGGTCGGCCTTCCAGATCGCCAGCTGGCGGTCGATCTCGGCCAGCACCTCGGTCTGGCGTCCACGGGTCGCGGCGTAGAAGAGGCGGGCCGGCTGGAACACCATCGGCGTGGCCACCAGGCGGGCCTCGGCCGCGTGCAGGTCGCCATAGCGCTGGTTGGCCACCACCGCATCGGCGAGCCGGTCGCGCACCGCGTCGAAACCCTCGTCGAGCGAACGGATCGGCAGCAGCTCGACCGGCGCATCCAGCCCGGCCATCAGCTCGCGCAGATAGCTCTCCTGCGACGAACCCGCCAGCACCGCGACCCGCTTGCCGCGCAGGTCGAGGACGGACTCGAAACGTGCATCGGCCAGGGCGTAGACCTGCGACCAGCTCGACATCACCGGCACCTCGTGGAAGTCGAAGCGCCGCGCCCGGGCCTCGGTCCAGGCCACGTCGGGCATCAGGTCGATGTCGCCACGCTCCAGCGCGTCCAGGCAGGCCTGCCATTCACACGTCACCGGCTGCAGCGTCCAGCCCTGCGGCACGGCGATCGCCTGCAGCAGGTCGATCAGGATGCCGGCGGGCGTCCCGTTTGCGTCCCGATAGATCTTGGGCTCGTTGTCGTAGACGCCCACGCGCAGTTCGCGCGCCGACGCCGTCTGCGCGGTCACGCCGACCAGCAGACCCCAGAACAGCAGACCGACGCCTGCCCAACGACCGCCACGCAATCCCGACTCCTTGAAGCCCGCACCCCGAGGTGCAGTCCGCTGCCTCGTGCCAGCGGGTCTCCCCGCTTGGGATTGTCGTTGACGGCCGCACCGGCTGGCGCCAGGTGGTGTCGACTCTTGACGTGAGTCAAGCCGCCTGCGGTCGATGATTCAGGCGACGTACGGACCGCCGAAGCCGAACAGCCGCCGCGGCGTGTCCCACAGCAGCCGGCGCCGATCTGCCGGATCCGGCCACCAGCGTTCGACCAGCCGCAGCAGCGGGCCCATGTCCAGCCGCTCCGGCGCGCGCAGGAAGGGCCAGTCGGAGGCCCAGACGCAGGCGTCCAGCCCGTAGGCATCGACCAGCGCGCGCACGAAGGGTTCGGCATCCGCATACGGCCAGGCGCCGGCCGAATACTTCTGGTGGCCCGACAGCTTGACCACTGCCCGCCCGCTGCGGGCCAGGCCCAGCACCGCCTGGAAGCCCGGCTGCGCCAGGCCGCGCGCGGGCACCGGCCGGCCGGCATGGTCGACCAGGATGCGTGCGCCGCTGTCGAGCAGCAGCGGCGCGAGCGCGACCATCTGGTCATCGGTGACCTGGGCCTGGATGAACATGCCCAGGTCGGCCAGCCGGCGCAGCATGGGCGCGCTGTCGCGGTAGTGGTCGACGCCGTGCAGCGTCGCGTTGAAGGCGATGCCGACCACGCCGGCCTGCTGCAGCCGCTGCAGTTGCTCGCGGCCGGTGTCGTTGCGCACCACCGCGATGCCCTTGTAGCGGCCGCCGCTGGCCGCCAGCGTGGCCAGCAGGCAGCGGTTGTCCAGCCCGTAGCCCGAGTTCGGCCCGACCACCAGCGCATGGCGGATGCCGTAGCTGTCCATGACCAGCCGGTGCTGCTCGATCGTGCCGATCTCCTGACCGGCCGGCCGGTAGGGCACGTCGTCCGCGTAGGGGTGCGCGACCGGGTCCAGCACATGGTTGTGGCAGTCGATCTTGGGCTCGTCGAAGATGTTCATGTCCAGCTCCTTCAGGGCGGCGGTCGAGCAGGACGCTTTCGCGGTCCCGGTCACCGTGGGTGTCGAAGATCACGGTCATGATGGCATCCTGCCCACCGGCCTGTCCGACAGGCCGGCGCCAACACCGGCAAGCTGCACGACAAGCCGCACGACAAGCTCCCCCGGGCTCGACCTCTGGCGCGCGCCGCGCCCGTCCACCAGCATCCACACCATGCAGATCACGACCCCTTGGGCGTTGTCCCAGGCCCAGACCGCCATCGAGGTGGTGGCCACCGTCGCCTTCGCCCTGTCCGGCGTGATCGAGGGCGCCCGCAAGCGGCTCGATGCCGTCGGCATCTGCGTCGTCGCCGGTCTGTCGGCCTTCGGCGGCGGCACGCTGCGCGACATCCTGCTGGACCGCCGGCCGCTGTTCTGGGTCCAGCATGCCAACTGGATCTGGGCCCTGCTCGCGCTGTGTGCGCTCGCGATGCTGTTCATGCGCGCCCGCCACCTGGAGCCGACCGAACGCGCGATGCAATGGCCGGACGCGCTCGGCCTGGGCCTGTTCACCGCGGGCGGCACGCAGATCGCGCTGGATGCGGCCATGCCGGGCGTCATCGCGGTGATGCTGGGCATGGTGACGGCCGTGTTCGGCGGCGTGCTGCGCGACATCGTCTGCAACGAGATCCCGCGCGCCTTCAGCGACCACCGGCCCTACGCGGTCTGCTCGTTTGCTGGCGGCTGGGTGATGGTCGGCCTGAGCCAGGTCGCCGCGCCGGCCTGGGTCGCGCTGCTGGGTGCCGCGCTCACGGCCACCGCGCTGCGCGCGCTGGCCGTGCTGCTGGATTGGCGCCTGCCGGCCTGGCAGGTGGCACCCACCGACAGCGGCCGCCGCGCCAAGTCGGGCCGCGAGCGGCCGGACCGCTGATCAGCCTGCGGCCGCCACCGCCGGGGACTGCGCAGGGGCCAGGAAGCGTTCGGCCAGCGCCACCCAGTAGGCCGCGCCGACGGCGATGTTGTCGTCGTCGAAGTCGTAGCCAGGGTTGTGGACCATGCAGGCGCCCGGCCGTGGCTCATCGCCTGAGCCTGTCGCGCCATTGCCGATCAGCAGGTAGCTGCCGGGCACGCGTTCGAGCATGAAGGCGAAGTCCTCGCTGCCGCTGAGCGCCGGTCCGTCCAGCGTGACGTGCGCCGGCCCGAGCAGGTCGAGCGCGACCGAGCGGGCGAAGTCGGTCTCGGCCTTCGTGTTGACCAGCACGGCATAGCCCGGCCGCCAGGCGATCGTCGCGGTCACGCCCAGGCTCTCGGCCTGCGCGGTGACCAGCGCCTTGATGCGGCGCTCCAGCAGCGCGCGCACCTCCCGGTCCAGCGCACGCACGCTCAGTTCCAGCGTGGCGCGGGCCGGGATGACGTTGTTGGCCTGGCCGGCATGCAGCGCGCCGACCGTCACCACCGCCATCTGCTGCGGGTCGACGTTGCGCGAGACCACCGTCTGCAGCGCCATCACGATGTTGGCCGCAGCCACGACCGGATCGGCCGCGTGCTGCGGCATCGCGCCATGGCCGCCAACGCCGTCGAGCGTGATGGTGGCGTAGTCGCTCGACGCCATCGCCGGGCCGTCGCGGAACACCAGGCGGCCCTGCGGCACGCCGGGCATGTTGTGCATTGCGAAGATCGCGTCGCAGGGATGCCGCTCGAACAGGCCGTCGGCCATCATGCGCAGCGCCCCGCCACCGCCCTCCTCGGCCGGCTGGAAGATCAGGTTCAGCGTGCCGTCGAAGCGGCCCTGCTCGGCCAGCCGGCGGGCGGCGGCCAGCAGCATGGCGGTGTGGCCGTCGTGGCCGCAGGCATGCATCAGGCCGGGCCGCGTGCTGGCCCAGGGCAGGCCGTTGGCCTCCTGGATCGGCAGCGCGTCCATGTCGGCACGCAGGCCAAGGCGGCGCGCGCCGGGCGCGGCCGGATCGCCGCGCACCAGCGTGCCGACCACGCCGGTGCCACCGACGCCGCGCTCGACCGCATAGCCCCAGGCGGCCAGCCGCTCGGCCACCAGTGCGGCGGTGCGGTGCTCCTCGAAGGCCAGCTCGGGCTGGCGGTGGATGTCGCGCCGCAGCGCGATGAACTCGCCCACGCGCGAGACCATCGCCGACAGCAGGTAGGCGCCGGGGGGGGCCTGGATCGCAAGCTCGTCCTGTTGCGGTGGCTCGATCAGCATGCCCGGCTCACTGCGGCTGCAGGCTGATCGACGCGGCGATGGCGCGGTAGCGGGCCGTCTCGGCGGCGTAGAACTTCGCCGCGTCGGCCAACGACATCGCCGGCGCGGCCAGCTGCGTCTGCGCGGCCAGCTGGGCCCGCACCGCCGGATCCTGCAAGGTCTTGCCGATGGCCTCGTGCAGGCGAACGACGATGGCCTCGGGCGTGTTCTTCGGCACCAGGAAACCGGTCCAGATCTTGTAGGCGAAGTTCTTCAGCGACTGGCCTTCGGCCACGGTCGGCAGGTTCTTCAGCAGCTCCGAACGCTGCGCGCCCAGCTGGCCGATCACCTTGAGCTTGCCCTGCTCGGCCAGCGCGCCCATGCCGGCGCTGTAGACCAGCACCGCGAAGTCGACCTGGCCGCCGGCGATGTCCTGCAGCAGCGGCGCGTTGCCCTTGTAGGGCACGTGCTGCAGCTTGATGCCGGTGAGCTGCTGCACGTTCTCGAGGATCAGGTGATAGAGCGAGCCGATGCCCACGCTGCCGTAGCTCAGCGGCCGCTCGGGCGTCTTGCGCGCCAGCGCGACCAGCTCGTCGACCGTGTTCGCGCCCAGGTCCTTGCGGGTCACGAAGACCATCACCGCATCGGCCACCGGATGCACCAGCCGGAAGTCCTCCGACTTGAGCTTGACCGCCGCGTTCGCCAGCGGCGACAGGATCACCTCGTTGGGCGAGCCCTGGAAGACGTACTGCCCATCGGCCGGCGCGGCCAGCACCTTCTGCGCGGCCAGCGCCCCGCTGACGCCGCCGAGGTTCTCGACCAGCACCTGCTGGCCCACGGCCTGGCCCAGCGGCGTCGCGAAGATCCGCGCGATGGCGTCCGAGGGACCGCCGGCCGGATACGGGACCATCAGGTTGACCGGCTTGCTCGGCCAGGTCTGGGCCAGCGCCATGCCGCCGGACAGCAGCATCGCGGCAAACAGGCCGAGGGTGCGGCCGCAGCGTCGAAGGATGGGGTTCATGTCGTCTCCTGGACCGCCTGGGCGGCCATGGTTGTGATGGGTGCAAGCCCATCGTATGAACAGCCCCCTCTGCCGTCCAATTCATTGTTATTTCAGATAGGATGAGTTGAACTCATGTCATCAGGAGCGATCACGTGACCCTCGTGCAGCTGCGCCACCTGATCGCGCTGGCCGACAGCGGCTCGTTCAGCCGCTCGGCCGAGGCGCTGTTCCTGACCCAGCCGGCGCTGAGCCGCAGCATCCGGGCGCTGGAGGACGAGCTGGGCCAGCCGCTGTTCGACCGGGTGGGTCGGCGCAACGAGCTGACACCCTTCGGCCGGGAGGTGCTGGCGCGCGCCCGCCAGCTCGTCTTCGAGGCCGAGGAGCTGGCCGCCAGTGGCCGCCAGATGCGCGAAGGCCAGGCCGGCCGGCTGCGGCTGGGCCTGGGCTCAGGCCCCGGCGCGCTGCTGATGACGCCGCTGCTGCTGCACATGGCCACGCAGCACCCGAAGGTGCAGGTCGAGATCGCGCGCGGCCAGACCGGCCTGCTGGTCGAGCAGCTGCGCGGGCGGCAGCTCGATGCGCTGGTGGTCGATGCCCGTTCGGTCGAGCCCGCCACCGACCTGCGGGTCGACGCGCTGGCCGAGCTGCGCGGCACCTTCCTGTGCCGGCCCGGCCACCCGCTGACGCGCCGTCGCAAGGCCATCGCCTTCGATGACCTGCGGGCCTGGCCGATCGCCTCGACGCCGCTGAGCGACGAGGTCGGCCGCATCCTGATCGAGCGTTATGGCCCGGCCGCGCACCCGTCGGCCAGCGTCACGCTGCGCTGCGAGGAAATTGCCAGCCTGGTCGACGCGGTGCGCGGAAGCGACGCCATCCTGCTGGCCATCCGCAAGGCCGCGCCGGACCTGGTCGAGCTGACCGTGAGCCCACCGCTGGCCGCCAGCGCCCGCTTCGGCCTGGTCACGCTCGCCGGCCGCGCCGAGGCGCCCGGCCTGCCGATCGTGCGGCGGGTGATGGACGAGCTGCTGCGGGACTGAGACGGCGCGCCGAACGCCCGGCCGTCCCGCCTGGCCAGTGCCCCGTCCGCCGGCAAGGCCGGCTGTGCAGCGCCAGAATCCGGCGCACGGCGATCCGCCCGTGTCCACCGATCGAGATGCCATGCCTGCCCCGCTGTTCGCCCTGCCCGCCCCCTCTGTCGCCTTGCGTCCTGCCCTGGCCGTGCTGCTGTCCGTGACGGCGCTCGCCGCCGTCCACCCGACGGCATGGGCACAGGCTGCGGCGAAGCCACCTGCAGCCACGAACGCCAGTTGCCCCGCCTTGCTGAACCACACCTTTGCGCGCCTGCAGGACGAGAAGGACCAGTCGCTGTGCCAGTACGCCGGCAAGGTGCTGCTGGTGGTCAACACCGCGAGCTTCTGCGGCTACACCGGCCAGTACGAAGGTCTCGAGGCGCTGCATGCCCGCTACAAGGACAAGGGCCTGGTCGTGCTGGGCTTCCCGTCCAACGACTTCAACCAGGAGGGCGGCGACAACAAGCAGATCGCCGAGTTCTGCGCCAACACCTTCAACGTCAAGTTCCCGATGTTCGCCAAGAGCAGCGTCAAGGGTGCGCAGGCCTCGCCCTTCTACCGCCAGCTCGCCGACCGCACCGGCCAGGCCCCGCGCTGGAACTTCCACAAGTACCTGATCGGCCGCGACGGCCAGGTCATCGACCAGTACGTCAGCAATGTCGGCCCGGACGACCGCAAGCTGGTCGCGGCGATCGAGAAGCAGCTCGCAGCACGCTGAACGCCAAGTCCAGCGGCGCCCGATCCCCCGGGCGAGGGGCCTCATCCCCCCCCCCCGGAACGAGCGCCGGGCCGCCCCAAGCCGGTCCGGCATCCCCCTGGGGGATCGAACGGCGTACCCGCCGGGCGAGGGGCTCTACCTCATTCCCACTCCATAGTAACGCGATACTTTTTCATATAAAAATCAATGCGTTACGCCAAGAAATTGGGAGTGTGTTACTTTTGTGCAGCATTTGCGGGCGCATGCGAAGCGGCAGCGGGCCGCATTGTTCCTTGCAAATCAACATCGTAGCTTGCTGCAGGTTGCACGGTGTGCAACCTCCGACCGGATCTACGCTGAGCCCATTGCAGTCTCTGCAGTCCAGTCCAAAACATCGAACTGGTAGTCAGGTCGCTGCTTCTGGATGTACTGTAGTCTATGCCTAGTCAGGTCTGACAGCGAACCGAAGCCCATAGTCCTTGCTATGTGCGTGCCCGGCGTCGGAACATTCTGTTCCACGAGCACAACCCGCCTAAGGCCGCCGTCCGCCGCGTTCACGTTCTCGGTTGCGTGCGCAGTCGTACCGGTGCCTGCGAAGAAGTCCAGCACCAAGCCACGCTCGTCTACACAGCATTCCACCAAGTGCTCAATCAGGGTCAGTGGCTTTGGTGTCTCGAAGACCTTCTCGCCATAGATTTCCTTGACCTCTAAAGTTGCCTTCTCAGTAAGGTAGCCGACGTTGTCCCAAATGCTCCTGATCTTCACTCGCTTGTTGGCGGTCAGATAGTTCTTGACGTAAACGACCCCGGACTTGCTTGCATATAGCTTCCACGACTCCTTTGCTGTCTTCTCCGGCCCCCACAACCAACGACGCTCAATGCCAGAAGAATCTACTGGGAACACCTCTTTGAGAGTCGATCCACTCTTAACTGTCGAAACATTTCCATCGTCGTCGTAGTAGAGAGGGAAGAACATATTCGGACGATCTACTCGACGGCTCGCATCGCCTTTCTTTCTGAAAAGGCCATCGATCTTGTATGAACCGTGAGAGTCGGATTTGTCATATCCCTCCGGATTTGACTCACTTAATCCGCGCAGCGTCGCCTTGTCAGACCTCCGGAAAATAAGGACGTACTCGTGATTGACAGAGATTCCGGGCTGACTGCCTTTGCCGTTCTTGCTTCTACCTACGACAAGCGTTCCGACGTGATTTGCCTCATCAAAAACTGCATCCATAAGGACACGCAACCGATGGTGCTCGTAGTCATCGATGCTTACGGCAATGATTCCAGTATCGGACATGACCTTCTTGGCAAGCAGCAGCCGTGGCAACATAAATGCCATCCAGTTCGTATGCGCACCCCAGATCCCTCTTGCCGATGAGGTTCGATTGTCATCGTAGATAAATCGCTGACCCGTGTTGTACGGAGGATCTATGTAGCAGAAATCAAACCGAGGCGACTCGGTTTGCCCCAGGCATTCGAGCGCAACTAAGTTGTCAGCGCATATCAGTCTAGCATTCAGCTCGCCAAAGTCAGGGAAAGACAAAGCGGCAGACCGCTTGCCAAGATTCGTAGTCGGAATCCCAATCAACTCCGCCAAGCGGTCTATTTCGGACTGCACCTTATTCGTCACGCAAAATTCCAAATTCAACCAATCAAACCAATTATACTAACTTAACGCGAGGATTCGCAACCGGCACACCAGATTCACACTCCGTCAATGCAATCAAGCGTTCTCGGGTGAAATCATCAGACGCTTACGCACAATCTCAACATACTCGTCAGAAATATCCGCCAATACAGCGTTGCGCCCCATCAATCGACAAACTGCGCCAGTCGTACCAGATCCACACATTGGGTCGAAGACAAGATCGCCCTGCTTTGTGGACATTTTTATCAGTGGCTCATACACAGCTTGTGGTTTTTGAGCCGGGTGTCCAGTTTGCTCCTTTCTCCCCACAAAGCCCACAAGCAAGGGAGATTCGATGACACTCGTCGGACCTGGCATGTATCGCAGCTTGCCTTTCGCCTTTAGCTCCAGCTGGGCGCTGTTCAGAAAGTGCTCTGGGTACAGCTTGCTTGATGGAGTACTTAGGTGAAGACAAGCGTTCTGGGCAGACCTCCAACCGCGGATCACCGAAGGGTTATTCTTGTAGTACCAAGTCAACCACGCCGTAAGCTGATGCGACCTCGGAATTCGCTCAACGAATCTTGCCAATACCTCCGGAAACCCCCAAAGGTAAATGTGATCTGAAATCTCAGCCAATTCCTCCAGGATGGATGTGATGTACTCAATGTAGTCAGCCCTGACGCCTCCAACACCTTTGTTGTACCACGGGTCAAGCATTGCGCACGCACAGCGGCCATGTTCTCGCTTGAACTTTGTGATTGATGCGAATACGTCTTGAGGCTCGTAGAGCTCAACTTCACCTGATGTCATATCCAAAATATCTCACAAGGAAGGTCAGCGCCTCCCGCTTTTGTTGTTCGTTTACAGCCTGCAGTATTGCAACGACGTTAATCTTTCCGCTGCTTGAGTCCCAGTAATTCTTCTTCATCACTTGATGTCTGCCGCAGAGTGCTTGCCACTTGCCGGGATCGGTTGGGTCGGATGCAGGATCTACCGAATGTGGAACCATGTGGTCCGGGGTAAGGCGCACGGTGCCTCCACCAATTGGGTCCGTGTCACCTTCGCTCATCCCGCAAGCCTGCCCATCTTCCCGCCATTCACAGGTGTTGTTCGATCGCGCAAGTACGCTGTTCCAACAAGCGCCGGTAGGCAAAACTCTCTTTGCAGCGGTTGGCCGTCGCTCGGCCGTCGCAAGTACATACTCTTCGGGAGTCAGCGCCCGCCAATCTCTCTTTGACAGGATGGTGTAGCCCTTGTCTGTGCGCAGCTCAGAAAGTCGTTGATGCCAGTTCTCGGGCTCTTTGCCGGTAACTGGATCCGTTGCTGCGCGAATGATTTGCTCCCGAGTCACCACCTTGCCGATGTTGTTCAAGAACAGTGCCTCTATGCGTTGACTGACGCTCTTCTGCTCGTACTTCCTGTCGTCGTCGCTGTAGATCTTTTCGGTCGGGATCACGGCTGGGCCTCTGAGTCGAAAGCCTCAGCATGCCAGCAATCATGGCGGTGTGGAACCTACTTCAGACGTAGCACCAGCACACTTCAGTGTTGGTTGCAGCAAGCGCCCGCGACGCTCTGAAAATTGGACCTTTCTCTGTACGTCGCCTCCTGCACTCGGCCGTGCATCCCTCTCTCGGCTCCGACGTTCGTCGCTACGTGTAGGGCTTGATCGTGGACGTTGCCGCCTTGCGCCGTAGCTGCACCAGCTTCTGCCGCGACTGCTGCATCTCCAACCGCTCCGCGCTCGTGTCGGCCTGGGCCTGTAGCTGTCGCGCCCTGTCCTTCGCCGCCTTCGCCCCTGCCTTCATCCTCTTCACTCGTTGCTCCGCCGCGTTCGACGGCTGTATTTCCTCAAGTCTCATGTTGCCTCCGTAGTGCTGTCCTTCTATTTAGCACAGCACCACCGCCACAGCCTACCCGCAACGCATGAGCAATCAGACCACGTTTCGCCATCCGAACTAGGGTTCTAGCGGTTGCTGCGCCAGTTTCGAACTCGACGCTCGCACCTCAGCCCACGGCGTCACCTTGCCATGCCCGGACAGGCCCCGCACTCGAACTGTCGATGTGCGCGAGTCAATCGCGCCACGCCCACTCCTTCAAGCGCCTCGCTCAAGGCAGCGCTAGCTGACCACGACCCACGCACCGGTATCGTGTCCAACGCTGAGCGCCTGAGGCTGGACGTTTCACAGTCAGCGTATGCACACGCCACGCCGGCCAATCGCTGACCGGCGCTGAAATCCGCTAGCTAGCGCTGTTGTCAGCGCAGCGTGGGCCGGTCAGTGCGGCCGACTGCTGGTCTTGGCGGTCTTGCGCTTGAAAGCTGCACCGAGCGACGCACTGACCGCCTCGATGTGAGCGTCGAGCTCACCTGCTTCAGCCGCCGCACGCACGCTCTGCAGTGCCTCGACCAGTTCCTGCAGGGTAGCGACTTCGATCGCCGACTTGCCCTTCGCCAGTTCCAGCGCCTTCGTGCCGTACTGGATGGTGAACAGCAACTTGCCGTCGCTTGCCTTCCACCACCACTGCTTCACACGAGCCGGCACCAGTTCGCGCCCACGCCGACCGTCAGCATCGACGACGATCTTCGCGCGCTTGGCTTCGAAGGTCTTGCCTTCGACCTGCGCAGTTGCCAGCTCGATCTGCTCGTCCAGCTTGCCCAGCAGCTTTTCACGACGCATATCAGCGACGGTCTTACGACGGCGCACTGCCGAAACCAACTTGAGCTTTCCGATCTGCATTGTGATTCCTTTATGTATGCAGTTAACGTAACGCAAGTTTGTTCCCTTGACCGCCGTAAAGTCGACCTGAATATCGCCGGCCAAACACTTTTTTCAGCCCAAAACCAAATAATTTGCTAAGTAATACACAAAACATGAGGTCTTGAATGGAAAAAACAAAATATTCACCGCAGCCCGCCACACTGCAACATGCGAACGCGCGCATGCTCAACAGGTACATGCCGTGGATGGACTACATGCTTACGATTACGCTTGGAAAGACGTACGATTTGAGTCTAGAGCCAACGTATGAGCAAGCTAGGGATCAATTGCGGCATCTTGGTAGGACGCTCAATAGCGCAGTCTGGGGCAACAGATCGAAGTACAACGACAAGTGCCAAGTCTTGTACATTCCGGCAATCGAAGGCGCAGTTGGAAACAAGCGAATTCACGCGCACATCTTGATTGGCAATGTCAAATCGAGAGCCGAACTGGATGCGCATCTGCGAAGCTACATACCGCGATCACATTGGTTGCTGCCGAGGTATGACGTGGCAGAAATACACGACGGTGATGGCATCGCTTTTTACGTCGCCAAGGAGACAGCTGGTCTCAACCAGGGTGCGATTGATTGGCAACTTGCATCTATTCCGAAGCCATTGATGCCATAAAGATTCAAACTACGTACAGGCCGAACAGAATGTACGGGCCGCACTGAACGACCACACAGGTCACCGCCAAGGTCAGTGCACGAAGATTGATGACAATTTGAACTTTCGCATGAGCACACAGATGCTCATTGCGTCAGCTATTGTCAAAACACTTTCAATATCACTCACGTTCAGCACTATTCATCCAGGTTCAACACGAAATCAACTTCAAATCAGTCAAGACTACTTCGCAAAGACAAGATCGTCGATAAATAGTAGGACCGATTGGAAGTGCAATGAACGAGATGCAGGGCAACTGAGAGCTACACAACACGCTTGTATGCGCGACGCACTAGATCGCGCTGCAAGCGTTTTTTTTGGCCCAACTGTACGTAGGGTAGCGAGACGGAGAAAAAAAACTCGCTGTAGCGCTGGCGTACAAGATCCAGATCCGTGCATTCCAAAACATCAGAAAATACACAAAAACTTAGGTTCTGCGCTAAGTCGTTGAATTACATAGAGATGTTCAGCTAGCGCTGTAGGTTGCTCGA
>NZ_JAUZEE010000020.1 GCF_030705305.1 Leptothrix discophora
ACGATCCTTGCTTTCGCTTCGATGCGGTTCAAGATGAGTTGGCTGGACGCTTACGCCGATCCGACCAATATCAGCGGCGCGGCTCAGCGCAGGCACTCCTGGCCGGACTTGACCTCCCCGCCGATCAGCACCCTCAGCTCACCGACCGCGTCCCGGGGCGGTCAGGACTCGCTCCCTGCGTCCCTGAGTCATCAATCTGACCGAACCGGCAACGCAGCCGCCACGTCCCGGAAAGCGCTCAGCGCCGCTTCCAGGTGCTCGATGATCTCCTGCTGCAAGACGTCCGGTGGCGGAAGGCCATCGAGGTTGTCGAGGCTGTCGTCCTTGAGCCAGAAGATGTCCAGGCTGGCTTTGTCGCGGGCCATCAACTCCTCGTAGCTGAAGAACTTGAACCGCTCGGTGGCGCGGCGCAGGTGGCGGTTGTCGGGGTTGTAGCAATCGATGAAATCGCGCAGGTCGTCCAGCTTCAGTGTGCGAGTCTTCAGCGTGAAGTGCTTGTTCGTGCGCAGGTCGTAGAACCAGACGCCACGGGTGTGGACCTGGCCATCCTTCGGCGCGTTGTCGAAGAACACCACGTTGGCCTTCACCCCCTGCGCGTAGAAGATGCCGGTGGGCAGGCGCAGTACGGTGTGTACATCACAGGTGTCCAGCAGTTTGCGGCGAATCTTCTCGCCTGCGCCACCCTCAAACAGCACGTTGTCCGGTAGCACCACGGCGGCCTGGCCGTTCACCTTGAGCATGCTCACGATGTGCTGCAGGAAGTTGAGCTGCTTGTTGGACGTGGTTTCCCAGAAGTCCTGCCGCTCGTAGGTCAGGGCCTCCTTGTCTTCCCCGCCCTCGTCGTTGGTGATGGTCATGCTGCTCTTCTTGCCGAAGGGCGGGTTGGCCAGCACGTAGTCCACCTTGAGCTTGGGCTCGCTGATCAAGGCATCGGAGCGCTCCACCGAAGGCTCACCGTCCAACTCGCCGATGTTGTGCAGGAACAGGTTCATCAGGCACATGCGGCGCGTATTCGGCACGATCTCGTTGCCGTGGAAAGTCTTGTCGCGCAGGAACGCCTTCTGTCTTTTGTCCAGCTGGGCGCCGGGGCGATTCAGCCAGTTGTATGCCCCCAGAAAGAAACCACCGGTGCCACAGGCCGGATCGGCGATCGTCTTCATCGGCTCGGGCCGCACGCAGGCCACCATGGCCTCGATCAGCGCGCGGGGCGTGAAGTATTGGCCCGCGCCGCTCTTGGTGTCCTCGGCGTTCTTTTGCAGCAGACCTTCGTAGAGGTCGCCCTTGGTGTCGGCATCCAGGCTGATCCAGTTCTCGGCGTCGATCAGCTGCACCAGGCGCGAGAGCTTGGCCGGGTCCTGGATCTTGTTCTGGGCCTTGAAGAAGATGGCGCCCAGCATGCCAGGCTCCTGCCCCAGCTTGTGCAGCGTGGCCAGGTATTGCGCCTCCAGCGGCTCGCCCACCTTGGCGGTCAGGCCAGCCCAGTCGTAGCCCTTGGGAATGTGCGTGTCGCGGTTGTAGGGCTCTTGAGCGTACTCATGCGCCAGCTTGAGGAACAGGAGGTAGGTGAGCTGTTCCAGGTAGTCGCCATAGCCCACACCATCGTCGCGCAGGGTGTGGCAGAAGTTCCAGACTTTCTGGACGAGGGAGGAGGTGTTCATCGTCGACGGATTCAAGCGATCACATGCATGGAGCGCAACGCCGCGCGAAGGTTGTCCACCAGCTGGCTGAAGCTTGGCAGTTCGCGCAGCCGTGCCAAGTCGACCTGTTCGCCCAGCGCATTCAGGTACGGCGATACGCCCTTGCGTTGTCGTTGCCCGTTGGGCCCGGTTTGCAGGAACGCGCGGTTGAGGATGGCCTTGGGATCCTTCGCCGCCTCGACTGCGCGGGCGCTGCCCGGCAACTGCAGGCGAGCGTCGCTCAAGGTGGTGCCGAAGACCGAGCGCAAGGCCTGGCCGTCGTGCAAGCCCCACGATTCGGTCTCGCGAACGGGCACCACACCCACTGCGCGCCCAGCCGCCGCGAAATGGGTCTGAACAGCTTCGATGCCAGGTTGCACGCGATCGCGCCACGCGGCGTCCGGATCGCCTTCGCCGTCCCCGTGGATGAAGAGGATCTGCCACGCGTCGCGATGCCCCGAAGCGGCCGCCAGGATGCGTTCGTGGCGTGGTGCATCAGAAAGACGTGGCGGGTGCGACAACGCTTCGACATCGCCGAAGTCGACCGGCTCTTGCCCCTCCTGAAGGCAGATGTCGGCGCACAGGCGAAGCAGAAGGGGGCGCAGGAAATAGTCGTCGGTGCGCCCCTCGGAATAGAGGGCAAGGCCGAGGTACTTCATGCGGGTCAGCCTTCGGCGTGAACGGTTTCGAGCACGCGCTGCACTTCCATGTCGGAAACGAAGCCGCTCGGCGCCACGCCCTCCTCGAAGAGTCGACCCTGCATCTGGCTGCGGACCGGGCGCAAGCGTGTGCGACGCCGCGTTTCGCGCGCCACGGGGTCGCTGACCGTCGATGTGTCGGCGAACAGGACCATCCCATCCGACGGCTGATTGTCCTGACCGAGCAAGGCCGACAAGACCACCGGCGAGTGGCTGTTGATCATCAGCTGGGACAAAGGCTCCAGCGCGCTGACCTCGTCGCTCGGCAGCGTCACCATGTCGCGCAGCCGCCGCACCAAGGGCTTGATCCTCCCGGGGTGGACACCGTTCTCAGGCTCCTCGAAGCAGATCAGGCCGCGGTGTCGCGGGTCGTGCAGCAGGGTCAGCAGGGCCAGCACGCGCAAGGTGCCGTCCGACACCACCTTCGACGAGAACGGCAGGCCGTCGCGCATGGTCAATTCGATGCGGTACTCCTGGCTGGCTTTGTGCAGCTCTGCGTCGAGGCGCGACACCCCAGGGATCAGGTTGTTCAGGTCGCTGGCGATGTCACTCAGCACACCCAAGGGCCGTTCCTCGGTGGCGCTTTCGGCCTTGAGCTGGGCCAGCACCGCAGCCAGGTTGCGTCCGTCGGGCTCGAGGATGTCGTTTGCCGTGGCCGGCGCGGGGCGGCGCAGCAAGGCAGGGTCGAGCTGCAGCAAGCGCCAGTGCTTCAGCTCTTCACGCAGCGCGAACAGGTGGGCGAACTCGGCGTTCGTGATGCTCGACAGCACGGTGGCTTCGGCTGCGCTGGCCGGTCGGTTCCGACCTTGGCGACCATCCTGATGGATGCTGAAGGACAGGCCCTCGGCCGTGTCATCGGTGGTCAGCCAGGGCTTGGTGCGCGTGTACTTCAGATGCGCCGCACGGAACGACTTCGACGGTCGGTTGCTCTCGGCCCAGCGGTCATCGCGCTTCAGGATCGGATAGGCCGCCTCCTCGGCGACCAGCACCTTGGGGATGCCCGGCCGCAGCTCGCGCCGCTCCAAGGTCACCTCGTAGCGCATGCGGGTGTGGTTGAGGCTGACCTCGCTGCCCCAGGGGTCACGCACCATAGGATCGACCAGCACCTCGGCGGCCAGCTTGATGCGGCTGACGCGACCGTGAGGGGTCTGGCGGAACAGCTCCAGCGGCTCGCCGCGCATGTTCTTGAACGCCTCGGCGACGTCGTTCGACGCGAGGTTGGCCATCAGCTGGATGGCGTCGAACAGGTTGCTCTTGCCCGCCGCGTTGTTGCCGACCACGACGGTGAAGGGCAGGAAGTCGACCACCAGCCCCTCGAAGGACTTGAAGCCGTCAATCTCGATGCGGGTCAGCATGGTCTGCAGGTCCTGTTCAAGGTTTCTCGGCGCGACGCCGCCGCCCGGATGATGCCGCGCCCTGCCCCGCCCGCTGCACCCGGATCCGCTCCAGCAGCACGCTGGCCGGTTCGTCGTTCGGGTCCTGGGGCACCAGTTGGCCGACGAAGGCGGCGCGGAGGATGTTCTGGCGTTGGGCGCTGGACTGTTTGAGTGATTTCTCGACGACATCCACCTGGTCGCTGGCCGCACGCAGAACGATATCGATCAGATTGGTGATCTCAATCTGCTCATTACTCGGCGGGAGCGGAATCGGCAACGACCTGCACAATTCGAGCGTGAGATTGGCTTGTCCAGCCGTGGTCTTGGCACGCGCTTTAAGCCATTGCACAGCAGTAGGAGACAAGAGCCAAGAGCGCAGGAATGAAATCGACAATCCGGGAACCGCGCGAAAAATGGCGATGGCCTGATTGATATTCCATTCCGGATAGTCGTTCGGCACCAGTGAAACCTGACCCAGCGGCGGACCGACAATGTTCATCAATACATCACCTGGATAGACCATCGAACGAGCTAGAAAGCCACGATGCGTTTCACCAGCAACGTACACTCTATCTGAAAAATTGAGCTCGCCGGTATCGGTCAAATTCGTCACGCGCAGGAACGGCACTTCAGCGAGCCGGCCGTCATCAAGCTCTTTGGGTGGCGTGGTGCCTTTGGTGATGAACTCGCACAACTGCTCTGCAATAGCCCAAACCCAGCCTTGAGGCAATTCGGGCAAGTCAGTGTTATCAGGCCGCACCGGCTCTGTGTATTTCTTTCGCCATTCCTTCGGCGGCACCTTGCCTTGTTCCTTGAACTTGGCCAACTGCTTGGCTTCCCAACGGGCGCGGCGCTCGGTAAGGATGCGCGCCAGCAACTGCGCGCCGGTTTCGGTGGGCGGGTGCTGGGCGCGCCATTCAGCGGTGAGCGCGCCATCCACAGCGGCCTTCAGCAACGATTGGCGGTACTGCGCCAGTTTCTTCTGCGCAGCCTTCAGTTCGGCCACGCCGGCATCGAGGTCGGAGAGCAGTTCGTCGAGTTTGGCGACGATTCGGGCTTGTTCGGCGGCAGGTGCAATGGACAGTGAAAAACGGGCTAGTGAAGGACCCTCAATACTGGCAACAGTAGTTCCATCCTTTGAGCAATTGGACAGAATTTCCCTCTCCTTGGCCATCAATTGCCACGCAAGGTATTTGGATAAAATGCCAGCACCAGGCACAAACGCTCGCATATCCTGATTGATCGTGACAGGCACCTTATTGATCGCCACTGGCAAAGTGCGCGACAAGATACCTGATCTGACCACGACCAAAAGACTCTCTGCTGGAATCAGCGTCAAGCGATCCAGCGCCTTTACTGTCAAGGCATCTTCACTGGACGTCACACTGAACGTCTTCATGTCTTTCGGAGAAACCCATGGAACAGTGCCATTGACCCAAAATGTCGGATCAGACTTCGATGGTGTCCCACCTCCAACCGACCGCGAGACTTCCTCCAAAGTCGAAAAGCACCAATCTGGCGGTAGCGCCATCAATTCACTCACGCAACCAACTCCTCATTCATCTCATTCATCAGCCCATCCAGCTCCATGCCAAACACCTGCCAAACCTTCTGCAGCCCGCCCTTGTCGGCCAGTTCGGCGTAGTCGAAGTCATCCCGGCTGACGCGGCAACTGCTGGCGATGTGGTCCTTCATCAGCCGCAGCCACTCGGTCTGCTCGGGCGTGAAGGCGGTGGCACGCTGGGCGTTGTGGCGAAAGATCCAGGCTTGGAAGCGCCTGTCAACCTCGTCGGCGAAGGGCTTCAGCTCCCCCTCCAGCCCTAACGCGAAACGCACCAGCGACACCAGATCGGTGAGCTGGCGTTTGCGATCGGCGCCTTTCACCTGGCTGGCCTGCACGCGGGCATAGGCGCTCCACAGGCGCTCGGTCGTCAGCATCAGCGGCGGTTTGCCCAGGCGTTCGTGCAGGTCCTCGATCAGGTCGAAGGTCAACGCGCGGCGTTGGTAGGGCTGCTGGTAGAAGAAGTCCAGCGCGGCGATCTCGTCCTTGTGTTGCCGCAGGTAGTCGGCAAACGTCTGGATCACGGTTCGGGCTTGCGCCTCAGCCTGCTCGCCAAAGCCGGCGAAGGTCACTTGGTCGAGGTTGATGTGGTCGATCAGCTGCTCGCGCTCACGGCGGGCATGCTCGATCTCATCGCGCAGAGCCGGTTGGTCGAACGGGGCGCAGGCGGCGGCCACTCGCGCGGCGCGGGCGGCTTCGATCTCCTGAGGCAGCAGGGTGTCTTCAGTCCGGGTCATGCCTTGGGCTTGGGCGGTGGCCAGCGCGGCCTGAACGATGGCATCGGGGTTCAGCGCGGCGATCAGGTCCTTGCCCAGCGCCGCCACCGGGATGCCACCGCTGGCTTTCTCGATGCGGGCCTGAGCCTTGTCATCGAGTTGCTTTGCCAGCCGAACCAGGCGGTTGGCAAGCGACAGAACGGTGTCGTCGTCGCGGCTGCCCATCGCCACGCCCTGCAATAGGTCCTTCAGTGCCACGCCGGGCTTTTTCTCAAGCGGGCGGCTGTCGGTCTTGAGGCTCTTCTCCACACCCACGGCGTCGATCAGCACGAAGCGGGTCTTGGCACCGTCGGCGCTGTTGCTGACGCGCTTGAGGCCGTCGCCATCGAGGCTGCGCACGCCACGGCCCTTCATCTGCTCGTAGTAGCCCCTGCTGCGCACGTCGCGCAGGAACAGCAGCACCTCCAGCGGCTTCACGTCGGTGCCGGTGGCGATCATGTCCACGGTCACGGCGATGCGCGGGTGGTAGTCGTTGCGAAAGCTGCTCAGGATGCTGTCGGCATCTTCTTCGGCGCGGTAGGTCACCTTCTTGCAGAAGGCGTTTCCCTGGTCATAGACCTCGCGCAGGATGTTGATGATGTCGTCGGCATGGCTGTCGGTCTTGGCGAAGATCAGGGTCTTGGGCGTCTCTTTGCGGGCCGGAAAGATCTGCGTCTCCACGGCGGTCTTCATGGCCTGGATGACTTGGCGGATCTGGCTCACGTTGACCACCGAGCGATCCAGCTCCTTGGCCGAATAGGCGATGTCTTCTTCCGTCTCACCCCAGCGCTTCTTGCGTGTCTGGCGATCGCGATGGTCGACCCATTCTTTCGCTTTGACCTCGGCGCCCTTCTGGGTGATTTCGGTTTCGATCTCGAACACGTCATAGCCCACGTTGACGCCATCGGCCACGGACTGCTCGTAGGTGTATTCAGCGACGATGTTCTCGTTGAAAAAGCCAAAGGTGCGCTTGTCGGGCGTGGCGGTCAGGCCGATCAGGCTGGCATCGAAGTAGTCGAGCACCTGTTTCCACAGGTTATAGATGCTGCGGTGGCATTCATCGATGACGATGAAGTCGAAGGTTTCCACCGGCACGGCCGGGTTGTAGCGGACGAGCTTGGCCTGCTTGGCGGTTTGCCGCACCTCGTTGAGCGAAACGTCTTCGGCCGATTCGTCGATCGGCTCGCCGCTCAGGATTGCGTACATGCGCTGGATGGTGCTGATGCACACCTGCGCGTGCGGGTCGATGCTGGGCGAGGCCAGACGCTGCACGTTGTACAGCTCAGTGAACTTGCGGCCATCGTCCGGCGGCGTGTAGGCCATGAATTCTTGATGGGCCTGCTTGCCGAGGTTGCGGGTGTCGACCAGAAACAGGATGCGCTTGGCGCCGCCGAACTTGAGCAGGCGATAGACCGAGGTGATGGCGGTGAAGGTCTTGCCGGCACCGGTGGCCATGTGGACCAAGGAGCGGGGCTTGTTCAGCGCCAGCGATTTCTCCAGCCCGGTGACGGCGCTGACCTGGCAGTCGCGGAGATTGCGTTCGGCCAGCCTGGGCATGTGCTCCGCCAAACGACGACGCAGGGTGTTGGGGCTGTCGAACCAGCCGGCCAAGGTATCAGGCCTGAAGAAGTGGAAGACCTCGCGCGAGCGAGGCGCGGGATCGGCGTTGTCGGTAAAGCGAATGACTTGGCCGGTGGCCTCGAACAGGAACCGCAAAGGTGAGTTATCCGTGCGCCACTTGAGGTTGGCGGCGGCGTAGCGTGCGGTCTGACTTTCAACCACCGTCAGGTTTTCACCGGCGCTGTCCTTCTTGGCTTCGATCACGCCGACCGCCTGGCGGTTGACGAACAGCACGTAGTCGGCAGGACCGCTGTCGGTCGGAAACTCTCTGACCGCGACGCCGAGGGCGGCGGACAGATTCAACTGTTTGAGGTCCTGCACCTGCCAGCCGCTGGACTGCAGCTTCTGATCGATCAGCTGTCGCGCCTTCGCTTCGGGCGTCATAGTCTCTCCCTGACCGCTCCCGCAGTCCCTAGGTGCACGAGCTTAGCGGCGTTGGCGAAGGCCAGACCCCACCACCCCACGGACCAAGGCCCCGAAAACGCCAACGGCCCGGGCAAACGCCGCGAGCCGTCGAGATGGAGCCCCTCCCTCGGAGATTGGTAGGCCGCCCGTGAGTCGAACACGGCACCAACAGATTATGAGAAGAGATGCCGGAAGAAAAACTATATAAAACAACAAGTTACAACGGCTTTTTCTTGGTGTGCGACAAAGTGTGCAAGATTTTGGGGGCACGCTTGCGAAGCACAGACTCGCATCTTGCAGCTGGACTGTTCGAGCGAACCTTGCCCTAGCAAGGGTTCAGTCTGGTGGCCGCTCGATTCTGCATCCAACAGTGACGTACTTGTCGATTGCGCCTCGGACGCAACATGCCGTCGCAGCGCCAATGCCGCTCAATGAGACGGCACAGTGATATTGTTCACCCTTCATATTGCTTTAGGGAGCAAGAACACCGATGGCTACTCGACTCGCACGCGGCCAAAAAAACTCCGATCATCCCCTCGCGGTAGCTGCCAGGGCAAGGGTCTCGACCATCGTCGATGCCATCCCTCCAGAAGATCTTGTACTCGCTATTAAGCGCGCCCCAAGTCTTCGCGGCATGATCCTTGGCTATATCGCGGAAGAGATGTTTGGAAAGATCGTTTTACGTGATCCGCGCATCACCGACGTTCGGCAGCACGACGACCACGACCGAGAAAACAATAAAGTTGACACTGACTTTCTCTTTGAAGGTCGTCGCATCACCATTCAACTGAAGTCACTGCAGACAAACTCGATCGTTTGGCGCGAAGATCTAAACTCTCTTCATGGTGTTGTACAAAACGATGGCAGTGATAAGCGGGATGTGCGACTTCCAAATGGCGACACTGTCACGACGACCAACTATCGAAGAGGCGACTATCACATACTTGCAGTACCTCTATTTCCATTCACAGGCACCTGGGACTTTGCCTACAAGCTCAATCGCAACTGCAGGTTGACAACGTCCAATAAGTACACCCCAGAGCAACAAAAATACCTACTAGCCACAACAGAAGAGATCACGCACCCACTCAGCGACCACTGGAGCACTGATCTGTTTGCAACTGCGCGATCACTTTGAAATTTTCTCGGCGTAGCTAGTCAACAAGGGGCGGAAGTTGCTGTATGGAAGGCGTTTTCGCCCCTTGCGTAGGATGAAGATCAAGAAATAGCTATGGTTCTTCCTCGCATGTTCTTGTTTGATTAGGCGGGCGACTGTCGGCTTGTTCGATCGCGTCAGCACGAACAAGTCCTTGCAGTAGAAGCCCATCTGCTCGTAGCCAAATATCAACTCGACATGGGTAAGCTTTTGTCTGTTGGCGCTGACCTCGTCTTGGCACTTGACAATGAATACTCCACCATCACGCAGCGTTCGTCGCGCCTCCAGTCCAATGGTCATATACATGTCGATGACCTTGTCGTGGTACTTCAAGGTCTTGTCTGATGTAGCAGTTCCGTTAGAGTAATACTCTCTAAATGCATCGTGAGTCCCGCCACCGGCCAGCTTAGAAGTATTATCTCGATACAAGCCTTCCATGTATGGCGGATCGAGCACGAATGCGTCCAAGAAATTGTCTGCATAAGACAGCGCCCTAGCATCAACACCTGTCTTAAGGTCTGATGGCAGGAACTCGTACTCACTCGTATCAACGTTCCTCCAGAACACACCAGTACCGTAAGTCACATCAGCAATCCGCGCCCCTTTCTGCACATAAAGCGACAGCACCTTCGGAAACAGTTCCGAGTTGTCACCCGTATGTGATGACAGTGTTGCATCAGTTGATGCAACCCCGCCTTGCACGCGTCGAACCTTTGTCGACTCTTCCTGCTCAAACAGTTTTCCTGTTTTCGTGTCCATGTTTAATAGTAATTCTCGTTGTTTAGACGTATCTGAAGCCAGCTTTTGACTCGGCTATCGCTCAAGTAGCGGCCAACCATAGATGCTGGATAAATGTACAGCCTTGTGCGATCTTCATCAATGCTGACTAAGCGTGACGCAGACCTTGAGCTGCGCGCACGACATGAAAGAATTTCCGCCACGTGCCCACGCATCCGTTGAACGTGTCATCCTCTCTCGACGCTCATCGGTGTCACGAGTAGGGTTGGATCGACGTTGTGACCGCCCCCCCGCTGTAGCTGCCTCAGCTTCTGCCTCGACTTCTGCATGTCAAGCCGCTCTGCGCTCACGTCTGCTTGTGCCTTGAGCTGCTTTGCCCTGTCCCTTGCCACCTTCGCGTTCGCCTTCATCCTCTTCACTCGTTGCTCCGCCGCGTTCGACGGCTGTATCTCATCAAGTCTCATGCTGCCTCCTTAGTGCTGTCCTTGTATTTAGCCCAGCACTACGACCGCAGCCTCCTGCAACGTACGACGCCCGTTGACCTCGCTTGCCCGCCCGACCTGCGCCTCAAGCAGATGACGCGCCATGTTCGGATTCGACGATCGCACATCGACCAACGTCGTCACCTTGCCGTGCCCGGACTGGGCCTGCACCCGTACTGTCGCCGTGCACGCGCCGATCGCGCCCCGCCAACTGCTTCAAGCGCCTCGATCAAGGCACCGCTAGCTGACCACGAACTGCGCACCCGCATCGTGATCGACGCTGAGCGCCTGAAGCTGGACGATTCCCAGTCAGCGCACGCAAGCGCCAGACCGGCCAATCGCTGACAGGCGCTGACACACGCTCGCTAGCGCTGTTGTCAGCGCAGCGTAGGCCGATCAGTGGGCGCGAGTGCCGGCCTTGGCAGTCTTGCGCTTGAACGCTGCACCGAGCGACGCACTGACCGCCTCGATATGAGCATCAAGCTCGCCCGCCTCGGCCGCCGCACGCACGCTCTGCAGTGCCTCGACCAGTTCCTGCAGCGTAGCGACTTCGATCGCCGACTTGCCCTTCGCCAGTTCCAGCGCCTTCGTGCCGT
>NZ_JAUZEE010000021.1 GCF_030705305.1 Leptothrix discophora
CCAGGTGGGTGCCGATGCTTCACGACACTTGACCTTCAAGACGGTTGCTCAGGCGCGCTGGAACTTGAACACCGCCGTGCTGGCCAGCAGGTTCGGATGACGGGTCACGATGCGGCCCTCGTGCAGGCCGAAGGACTCCAGCACGCGCAGCCCGCACTGCTCGGCCAGCACCTCGAAGTCGGCATAGGTCCCGACGCGGATGTTGGGTGTGTCGTACCACTGGTAGGGCAGCGTCTTGGTCACCGGCATGCGACCGCGCAGCACCGACAGGCGGTTGGGCCAGTGCGCGAAGTTCGGGAAGGCGACGATGCCGATGCGGCCAACCCGTGCGGTCTCGCGCAGCATGGCCTCGGTGTTGCGCAGGTTCTGCAGCGTGTCGAGCTGCAGGACGACGTCGAAGCTGTTGTCCTCGAACAGGGCCAGGCCCTCTTCGAGGTTGAGCTGCAGCACGTTGACGCCGCGCTGGACGCAGTCGTGGACCTTGGCGTCGTCGAGCTCGACGCCGTAGCCGCGACAGCCACGCTCGCGCTGCAGCAGCGCCAGCAAGGCGCCACCACCGCAGCCGAGGTCCAGCACGCGGCTGCCCTCGGGCACCAGGCGGGCGATCGTGTCGAGGGTCTGGCGCCGGGTCATGCACCGATCTCCTGGGCGATGCGGTCATAGCGGCTGCGCACGACCGCGTGGTAGCGCGGGTCCTCGAGCAGGAAGGCGTCGTGGCCATGCGGCGCGGCAATCTCGGCGTAGCTGACGTCGTGGCGGTTGTCGACCAGCGCCTTGACCAGCTCGCGCGAGCGTTGCGGCGAGAAGCGCCAGTCGGTGGTGAAGCTCACGACCAGGAACTTGGCCTTCGCTCGCGCCAGGGCCGCGCTGAGGTCGCCACCGAATTCGCCGGCCGGATCGAAGTAGTCCAGCGCCCGCGTGATCAGCAGGTAGGTGTTGGCGTCGAAGTACTCGCTGAACTTGTCGCCCTGGTAGCGCAGGTAGCTCTCGATCTGGAACTCGATCTCCTGCGTGCTGTAGGCGAGCTCGGCGGCCCGCAGCGAGCGGCCGAACTTCTCTTCCATCGAGTCGTCCGACAGGTAGGTGATGTGGCCGATCATGCGGGCCACCGTCAGGCCGCGCCTGGGGACCACGCCGTGGGCGTAGAAGTGGCCGCCGTGGAAGTCGGGGTCGGTCACGATGGCGCGCCGTGCGACCTCGTTGAAGGCGATGTTCTGGGCCGACAGGTTGGGCGCGCTGGCGATCACCAGCGCATGGCGCACGCGCTCGGGGTGGCGCAGCGTCCAGCTCAGTGCCTGCATGCCGCCGAGGCTGCCGCCCATCACGGCGGCCAGCTGGTCGATGCCGAGGCGGTCGATCAGCCGGGCCTGGGCGTCGACCCAGTCCTCGACGGTGACGACCGGGAAGTCGGCGCCATAGGGTCGGCCGGTGGCGGGGTTGAGGTGCATCGGTCCGGTCGAGCCGAAGCAGGAGCCGGGGTTGTTCACGCCGATGACGAAGAAGCGGTTGGTGTCCAGCGGCTTGCCCGGTCCGACCAGGTTGTCCCACCAGCCCTGGCTGCGTTCCTTGCCCGCGTGGGTGCCCGCCACATGGTGGCTGGCGTTGAGCGCATGGCAGACCAGCACCGCGTTGCTGCGCTCGGCATTGAGGCTGCCATAGGTCTCGTAGACCAGTTCGTAGGACGCAAGCGTCGCGCCGCTGCGCAGCGGCAGCGGCTCGGCGAAGGCCATGGTCTGGGGCGTCACGTGCCCGAGTGTCTGCATCGATCCCGATCCACAAAAAAACCCGGCGCCGCCTCGAAGCGGACACCGGGTTTGCGGGTGTCCCCCTTTAGCGGAATTTCTAGAGCGCCCGCAAGCCGGACCAAATCGGCGCTGAAAACAGTTTAACGCCGGCCCATCAACCCAGGCATGCAGGAGATGCGGAGCCCGCAGCGGCCGCTGCAAGCGGGTCGAACCAGGGGGGCTGTCCCCCACGTCCCTGGGGTGGGCGATGCGTGGACGGACCGGGACAATTTCATGCATCGGGTCACGGATCGCCGCACCAGCGGATGCCAGGACCTGCGCCGCCCGACTGCCGACATGCCGTTCACCCTGCCCCAACTGCCGCGATTGCCGCGTCTGCCCCACCTGCCTCGCCTGCTGCGCGCGCCGATGACGCCGCCGGCCTGCCTCAGTGCGGCGGCGGTGCTGGGGCTCGGCATCGGCCTGCCGGTGCTGGCCGGCTTGACGCTCGACGACGGCTGGCCGAAGGCGTCCCTGGTTGCCGTGACGGGGCTGGGCGCGCTGGCGATGCTGCTGTGTCCGCGTCGCTGGCGTGGGCAGGCGGCATCGACGGACGCAGGCGAGGGTCAGGACACCGCCATCGGACCGCTGATCGAGCAGGCCTTCCGCCGTCATCAGGCCGGCTTGTGCCGCCGCGGTGCCCGCCTGCTCGGCAAGGTCAGCGCAGCGGCGCAGGACGTGCGCCTGCCAGCCGGACAGGCCGACCTGCTGCTGCAGGCCTTCGACGCCGCCGTGCGGCTGCTGGACGATCCGGCCTCCGTCGAAGCCGCTTCGGCCCCGTCGCCTGTTGCCATGCGGCGCAAGGCCGGCCCGTCAGCGCTCATCTGCATCGAGCTGGATCGCCTCGATGGCGAGACCGGCCGCCATGCGCGTCTGCGCCTGAGCACCGGCGGGGCCGGCGCGGCACGCTGCGCGCGTCGCCTGCGCCAGCTGTGCACGCGACTGGGCGCGCAACTGGACATCGTTCACGAGGGCCCGTTGCTGCGCGTCGAGCTGGTGCTGGCACTGCCGCCCGAGCGCGCCACGGCCATGCGCTGAACGCGCCGGCCAGGTCAGCTCAGGTCGTGGGCGGAAGGGTCTGCAGGAAGCTGGGCCGCTGGCTGAGCTTGTCCATCAGGCGGACCAGTTCGGGATGGCGCTGGCGCCACGGCACCGCCGGGTAACGGAAGTCGAGGTAGCCGAGCGCACAGCCCACCGCGATGTCGGCCAGCGACAGATGCAGGCCCGAGAACCAGGGCTTGTCGCCAAGCTGTTCGGCCATCGCCGCGAGGCTCACGTCGATCTTGCCCATCTGGCGGTCGATCCAGGCCTGCGAGCGTTCCTGGCCGGCGCGACCGGGCCAGACGGCTTCCATGCGCGCACCGACCGCCGCATCGAGCAGCCCATCGGCGAGTGCTTCCCAGGTGCGGACCTCGGCGCGTTCGCGGCCGCGTTCGGGGATCAGCCGGCCGAGCGGCGAGAGGGTGTCCACGTACTCGACGATGACGCGCGAGTCGTACAGCGCATCGCCCCCTTCGAGCAGCAGGCAAGGCACCTTGCCGAGCGGGTTGTGGGCGGTCACGGCGGGCGTGGCGGACCACGGGTCGTCGAGCTCGAGCTTGTAGTCGAGCTTCTTCTCGGCCAGCACGATGCGCACCTTGCGGGCATAGGGGCTGGTCAGCGAAGCGATGAGTCTCATGGCGGGTACGGCAGCTGGGCCCGGCGACCCGGACCTCGAGATTTCATTCTATCCATCGGCCTTCCCGGCGGTTGCCCTTGATCGGACGCAGGGGACGCACCGCCACACCTGCTGCAGAAACGGGGCCGTTGTGGCAGACGCCCTTGCGTGGTGCAGATGCCTGGAAAGCGGGCATGCGCGCCCTGGCCGGCGCACTGCCGCGTGCGGGGTCAGGCCGCGTGCGCGACCTTGCGGTACTCGCGGCGCAGGCTCGCGAAGCGCGAGGATTCGCAGCGCCGCATCAGGCCGTCGAGCGTGTCGCCGACCCGGGCGCTGGCGTGACCGAGGCAGACGCGCACGTCCAGCCCCGGCGCGATCGCGCTCCAGTCGTGCTCACGCACGGCGAGATGGACCCGCTCGCAGACCCGTGCGACGTCTTCCCCGCTGGCCCGGTGCAGCAGCGCGACCAGCTCGTCGTGGCTCCAGCGCGCCGGCAGGTCACCGGCTCGCAGCACCTGGCGGATCAGCGCCGCGAGCGTGCACAGCACGCGATCACGAACCAGCGGGCTGTGATGCGCGGCGAGCACCTGTCCGGGGTCAAGCGCCAGCACCAGCACCGAGACCTGCGCCCGGGTCGGGTCGGTGCGCTGCAGCAGCTCGTCGGTCTGGGCCTGGAAATGCTCGCGGCTGGCCAGACCGGTCAGGCTGTCCTCGCGCCGCCAGGCCGGCAGTTGCGCCGCCTCGCGCTGGCCCAGCTCACGCAGACGCAGCTCGAAGGCGAGCATGTCCTCGGTGCAGGAGCTGGTGGCTTCGGCGGCCGGACTGGGCATCAGCCGCAAGGCGCCCAGCTCCATCGGATTGAGCCGACCCAGTCGGCTCTGTGCCAGCAGCCACGCGCGTCGGCCCTGTTCGAGCAAGGGCTGATGGCCCATGTCGTGCGCCGCCGCGATCAGCAACCGGGCCTGCGATTCGGCCTTGGCGTTGTCGCGCAGCACCAGCGCATGCACGACCTGCGCCCATCGCGCCAGGCCACCCATCCAGGCCCGTTCGTGCGGCAACAGGGCCTGCAGGCGTTGCAGGTCGGCCTCGGCATCGTCGGGTTCGCCGCGCCAGACCGCCAGCATGAAGTCGACCCAGGCCAGCAGGAAACGTCCGCTGCGCTGGGTCCCGGCGGCCATGACGCCGGGCGTGACCTCGCAGCGGGCCAGTGCCGCCTGCATCGCGACCTCGACCTGGCGACGCCGCGCCAGCGAGGGCAGGCCCTGGGACAGGTCCCAGCTGCGCGCCAGCATCAGCGCTTCGGCGAAGGCGGCATGGATGAGCAGGTGGCACGCCCAGTCGACCCGGCCGGCATCGCTGGCCAGGCAGGTGCCTTGTGCGAGGCTCTGGCGGGCAGCCTCGACATGGCCCAACCAGGCCTGCGCCACGCCCAGGCTGTCGCAGACCTGCAGCGTGACGATCGGGTCGGCGAGTTGCCGGGCCAGACGGCGCGCGAGCTGGCCGGCTTCCTCGGAGAGCTGGTCCTGGCCGGAGACCGCAGCGGCCGCACCCTGGATCGACAAGGCCTCGATCTCCAGCGCCATGTCGCGCTCATGCCGAGCCAGCGCACAGGCGCGACGTGCATGGGTGAGCGCGAGCACGTACTGGGCCTCGCGCTGGGCGCACATCGCGAGGTGCAGCTCGGCGCGGGCCTCGTGCAGCAGGTCGCCCGCATCGATGGCCCGCGACCGCAGCAGTCCGGCGGCATGCCGGCATCGCTCCACGACCCCCTGGCGCCATTGCGCAACGCAGGCGGTGTCGAGTTCTTCGAGGCTGAGGAGTCGGTACATGGCGGCGGCGGGTCGAGTGTTTCGTCTTGAAGGCTGTTTTGCAGTATCCGCAGGGGTCTGCCGAAGCCCTTGCGAACTGCTTCGCGGTTTTTTCATTCAAGGCGTTCGATCCGGTAACAAAGGGGTTCGGCACCACACTTTCCTGCGGCGGAACTGGACGCCCGAAACCACGCTGTTGCCGCGTTGCGCGTGTTGATCGGCGTCCTACGATGGTCCGTACCTGAGCTGCCGGAGTCCGCGATGTCTGCCTGGCCCTTGATGCGGGAGCGCCTCGCGCCGGTGCTGCGCTTCGTCGGCCTGCTGGCGCGGTGCTTCATGCCCGCTCGCCCGGCCCGGTCCGGCAAGGCCCGAGCCGATCGGTTGCCGACACGGCGCGACCCATTGGACATCCCCGTCGGATGCAGCGGGGCCGAGGCCCTGGTGCGCGTGGGCACGGCCGTGTCCTGTCGACGACCGGCCGATGTGCCGGTGATGGATCGGGGCCTGGGTCAGCTGGACTGGGCGCCCGGCCCCGCGCCGCATCGGCTGCAGCATCCAACCGACTTTGCCGCGCTGGCCGCCGATCCTGCGGTGCGGCGCATCCGCCTGGGTGGCTCGCACGATGGCAAGGATGGCCCGCCTTCGAGCTTGTCCGTGCCCTTGCTGCTGGCGGTCGAGCGGATGCGTCGCCTGTCGGACGGCAGGCCCGTCGGCGTCAACCTGGTGCGACCCGATGCGCCGTCCTGCGCAGCCTGGATCGATGCCATCCACCATGCCAGGGTGTGGCCGGATTTCATCGTGTTGATCGACCCTCCCGGCGCGGCCGCGAGGGCCTCATCGACGTCCGCCATGGCGGCGGCGCTGCGCCTCGTCGACCGTGCCCTGGTCGAGGCTGGCCTGCGCGCGCGCATCCGGCTGGGCTGTGCAACCCAGATGGCCGATGCCGCCGACGTGCAGCGCCTGCTCGCCAGCGGGGCCGATTGGTGCGACGTGTCCGGCGTCACCGGCGCGGGCGACGTGCCGCTCCGGCCGGCGCCTGCGTCACTTGGTGCCGAACATGCGGTCGCCGGCATCTCCGAGCCCCGGCACGATGTAGCCGTGGTCGTTGAGCTGCCGATCGATCGCGGCGGTGTAGACCGGCACGTCCGGATGATGGGCGTGGAAACGTGACAGGCCCTCCGGCGCGGCGAGCAGGCTGACGAAGCGGATCGAGCGCGGCTTCGTCTCCTTCAGCCGTTCGACCGCGGCGGCCGCCGAGTTGCCCGTCGCCAGCATCGGGTCGAGCACGATGGCATCGCGCTCATGCATGTCGCCGGGCATCTTGAAGTAGTACTCGACGGCCACGAGCGTCTTCGGGTCACGGTACAGGCCGATGTGGCCGACGCGTGCGCCCGGCACGACCTCGAGCATGCCGTCCAGCAAGCCGCTGCCAGCCCGCATGACCACGACGAAGACGGTCTTGCGGCCCTCGATGACCGGGCTCATCATCTTCTCGAGCGGGGTCTCGATCTCGATCAGCTGGGTCGGCATGTCGCGCGTGACCTCGTAGGCCATCAGCATGCTGATCTCGCCGAGCAGGCGGCGGAAGCTGTTGGTCGAGCGGTCCTTCTGCCGCATCAGCGTGAGCTTGTGCTGGATCAGCGGGTGGTCGATGAGGTGGACCTGCGCGGTCGGCGTGTGGTGGCTCAAGTCGGTCTCCAGGTTCGGGTTCGGGGATGTCCGGTTCGGGTGGTCCGCGTCGGTCGGGGGTCAGAACACCGTGCCGTCGCTGTCGATGCGGACCGGCGGCGGCCCGCCCAGGCGCCGCTCGGCCGCGATCTGCCGGCCGGCGGCCCAGCTGCCGCCTTCGAGCATGCAGGCCAGCGGCAGCTGCCCGGCATTCACGCCCAGTTCGGCGCGCACGCGCGGTGCCAGTTCGTCGAGCAGCGCCACGGTCAGCGCGCGCCACTCGATCACCCACGGGTCGGCGGGCGTGTGCGGCTCGGCGAGTGCGGCCGCGTCTCGCGGCACGATCACGCCCGCGTCCAGCAGCAGCCCGCCATTGCGGTACTCGGGCAGGCCGGTCAGCGCGTCGAGTCCGGTGACGGGAATGCCGGCCCATTCGAACGGTTCCAGCAGGGAATACGTCAGCCACTGGGACAGCTTGTGGAAGGGCACGAGGCCGGCGTCCAGCCCTGCCCCGCCGGCAGCAGGATGGGGCCAGACATCACCCAGCGGCTGGTCGTCGGGGCCCTGGCCGTCGCGCGTGCCCAGCCACTGGCCGCTCGGCCAGATCGCGCTGGTCGCATCCAGCAACGCAGCAAGGATGTCGGCCGCCTTCAGGCTGCGCGTGGCCGGATCGAGCCGGCTGAGCAGCGTGTCGTAGAGCCGACCGGGGCGCGCGGGTCCACCGTCGTGGCGTGCCAGCGACCCGAGCGCCGCACCCAGCCGGTGCATCAGGTGGGTGCGTCCATCCAGGCCGACCAGCGGATTGCCGTCGTGGACCTGGAAGATCGTGGACAGGTGCCAGGGTTCGAGGGCCATCAGGGCGTCGGCGTCGACCCGGCACGGGCGCGCCGGATCGCTGGAAAACTCGCCCGACAGGAAGGCGTCGAAGGTGGCAACCGCCAGGCCCTCGCTGCGTGTCAGGACGGCGTCGGTGCTCGGCTCCTGGTAGCGCCAGGTCGGACCGGCGCCGGCATCGAGCAACACGCTGACCACCGTCAGGTCGATGCGGGCCCGTGCGGCTTCCGGTGCGCCCAGTTCGGCCAGCGCGTGGTCCAGGCGCTCCTTGCGGTCCACGCCGCCAGCCTCGAAGTGCCGCCAGCGGCTGTGGTACGGGATGCGCAGGGTCGGAAACCGCGCCAGGCAGAGCTTGGCGATGCGACCGGCGACGGCGTCCAGGCGCGTGCGGTCGAGCGTGAAATGCGCGGAAGCGCCGGTGTCGACGTGGGCGGCGATGGCCGCGCAGCGTCGGCGGATCTCGGCCGGATCGCGCAGCCTTCGGGCCGCTTGTCGGGCGGGTGTGTCCGGTGCGGAGGGGGCGGCGTTCGCTGGCATCGGTGGCCCCGCTCAGCGCAGGTCGCGTCCCTTGACGCTGGCCAGCGCGGTGTCGTCGGGCACGTCGCCGGTCGTGTAGTAGCCGGCCGCGATCTTGGCCTCGATCTCGACGCGGGCGTCGGCCGGGACCAGCGCGTCCGGGATCTTCACCCGGTCGCCGACCTCGATGCCGCTGCCGGTGATCGCGTCGTACTTGTCGTTGCTCATGCTGACGAGGCGATGGATCTTGCGGATGCCCAGCCAGTGCAGCACGTCGGGCATCAGCTCCTGGAAGCGCATGTCCTGCACGCCGGCCACACATTCGGTGCGCAGGAAGTACTTGTCGGCCGAATCGCCACCGACCTGCCGCTTGCGGGCGTTGTAGACGAGGAACTTGGTGACCTCGCCGAGCGCTCGGCCTTCCTTGCGGCTGTAGGCGATCAGGCCGACGCCGCCAAGTCCGCCGTGTTCGCGCGACTGCGCTCCGGCGATGCATTCCTCGATGGCGTGGGTCAGGTAGGGTCGGCAGGTGCAGATGTCAGAGCCAAACACGTCCGAACCGTTGCACTCGTCGTGGACCCGGGCGGTCAGCGTGATCGACGGATCGGCCAGATCCTCGATGCGTCCGAAGACGTAGAGCGTCTGGCCGCCGATGGGCGGCAGGAAGACCTCCAGGTCGCTGCGCGTGACCAGTTCCGGATACATGCCGCCGGTCTCCTCGAAGAGCGTGCGACGCAAGTCGGCTTCGCTGACGTGAAAGCGCGCCGCCACGCCAGGCAGCCACCAGACCGGTTCGACGGCGACCTTGGTGACGACCGCCGAGCCGTTCTCCAGGAGGATCCGGCCGTCGGCCTTCAGGCGCTGGAAGGCCATCGCCTGGCGGATCTCCGGCAGGTCGATGTGGGCCTGCGTGATCGCGATGGTCGGCCGGATGTCGTAGCCCTGGGCGATCTGCTCTGCATAGACCTGGGCGACCGATGCACCCCACGGGTCGATGGAGACGATCTGTTGGGCGTCCCCCCACTGCGGATGGGGCCCGACCGGCGACGTGGGCGAGGTGTTGGTCAGATCGGCGCGATGGCCCTTGAGAAGGTTGCCGGCCGCCACCGCCAGCGCGCGGTAGACGCCGTAGCTTCCGCTGTGCGTGCCGACCACGTTGCGGTGGCTGCGGTGGGTGGTCGTGCCGATCACCGGCCCGCGACGTTGGGGATCGGCATCGCCCCAGCGGATCAGCGGCGTGCCGGAAGCCATCTGACCGGGATGGGAGGTCAGGCGAATGTGCGAGACCGGGGTATTCGGCGGGACATCGCTCGGCATCGAAGGCTTCGAGGTTGATGGTGGCTTCAGCATATCGCCGAAGGTCGGTGCCTCGATGCTGGCAATACCCGTGCCGGGTCGATCAGTCGACCGCACTCCGGTTCGAGGCGCGTACCGCGTCGATGTGGGGTCGGATCGCGTGTTCCAGTTCATCCGGCGTCCAAGCGCATGCCTCGATCCGTTCATCGCCCGGCAGCGCCGCGGCGGCATCCAGCAGCAGGTGCTCGGTGGCCTCGCCGAGCACCAAGAGTCGTCGGACCGGGAGTTCCTGCAACGACCACGTACCTGGCGACGTGGCGCGCGCGCGGACGTAGCGGACGACCTGATTGGACAAGCCCCATTGCGCGCAGAGCGCGGAGGCGACGGCGTGATGGCCGACGCCGATCAGGGCGGCCTCGGCTTCGGCCTGATCCGCCGGCTGGCCAGCGTGTGACTCGCAAAGTGCCGCATAGCCACGAGAAAAGAGGTCCGACCGCGACGCGAAGATGGCCTGCCCGGACAAGGCGAACAGGCCGGCACTGTGCGCCAGCCAGGGGTCAATACCCAGGCTGCGAGCCGAGCGGCCCATCACCCAGCTGAGCGCCGCTGCCCTGGCCCAGATCCGATCAATCAGCGGGGTCGGCGTGAAGGCGCGCCGCAAGGCAGCTTGCAGCGTGATCGCCGCGACCTGCTCCGTGCCCAGGTATCTCAGGGCCTCACCCACATGGTCAACCCGGCGTAGCAGGCCGAACATGGCGGAATTGACGGTCTTGATGACTTCTGCGGCCAACGCCATGTCGGCTGCGATGACGTCGGCACAGGCCTGAGCATGCAGATCCGAGCGCCCAAGCAGGGCTTGCAGTTCGATCAGTGCCCGCGGACAGGCCGGCAGGTCGATCTGGAGCCTTCGCAGTTCTTCTGGAATGGCGCTGGGCATGGGATCTATTCCTTCCGAAGTCGATTCGGACTGACGCTCAACCAATTTGCCGCGATCTTCCGACCAATTCCCCAAAAGAACAAACCCCCTGCAGCGTTGGCTGAGGGGGTTTGGGGATAGT
>NZ_JAUZEE010000022.1 GCF_030705305.1 Leptothrix discophora
GGGATGTCAAACGCTCACGGAAGAAGTGAAGATTATGTCACTTCAATTCCGTTGAGTGAAATCAAGATCGAACTGAAGAGTTTGATCCTGGCTCAGATTGAACGCTGGCGGCATGCTTTACACATGCAAGTCGAACGGTAGAGGGGCAACCCTTGAGAGTGGCGAACGGGTGAGTAATGCATCGGAACGTGCCCAGTAGTGGGGGATAGCCCGGCGAAAGCCGGATTAATACCGCATGAGACCTGAGGGTGAAAGCGGGGGATCGCAAGACCTCGCGCTATTGGAGCGGCCGATGTCAGATTAGCTAGTTGGTGGGGTAAAGGCCTACCAAGGCGACGATCTGTAGCTGGTCTGAGAGGACGACCAGCCACACTGGGACTGAGACACGGCCCAGACTCCTACGGGAGGCAGCAGTGGGGAATTTTGGACAATGGGCGCAAGCCTGATCCAGCCATGCCGCGTGCGGGAAGAAGGCCTTCGGGTTGTAAACCGCTTTTGTCAGGGAAGAAATCTTCTGGGCTAATACCCCGGGAGGATGACGGTACCTGAAGAATAAGCACCGGCTAACTACGTGCCAGCAGCCGCGGTAATACGTAGGGTGCAAGCGTTAATCGGAATTACTGGGCGTAAAGCGTGCGCAGGCGGTTATATAAGACAGATGTGAAATCCCCGGGCTCAACCTGGGAACTGCATTTGTGACTGTATAGCTAGAGTACGGTAGAGGGGGATGGAATTCCGCGTGTAGCAGTGAAATGCGTAGATATGCGGAGGAACACCGATGGCGAAGGCAGTCCCCTGGACCTGTACTGACGCTCATGCACGAAAGCGTGGGGAGCAAACAGGATTAGATACCCTGGTAGTCCACGCCCTAAACGATGTCAACTGGTTGTTGGGAGGGTTTCTTCTCAGTAACGTAGCTAACGCGTGAAGTTGACCGCCTGGGGAGTACGGCCGCAAGGTTGAAACTCAAAGGAATTGACGGGGACCCGCACAAGCGGTGGATGATGTGGTTTAATTCGATGCAACGCGAAAAACCTTACCTACCCTTGACATGCTAGGAATCCTGCAGAGATGTGGGAGTGCTCGAAAGAGAACCTAGACACAGGTGCTGCATGGCCGTCGTCAGCTCGTGTCGTGAGATGTTGGGTTAAGTCCCGCAACGAGCGCAACCCTTGTCATTAGTTGCTACGAAAGGGCACTCTAATGAGACTGCCGGTGACAAACCGGAGGAAGGTGGGGATGACGTCAGGTCCTCATGGCCCTTATGGGTAGGGCTACACACGTCATACAATGGCCGGTACAGAGGGCTGCCAACCCGCGAGGGGGAGCCAATCCCAGAAAACCGGTCGTAGTCCGGATCGCAGTCTGCAACTCGACTGCGTGAAGTCGGAATCGCTAGTAATCGCGGATCAGCTTGCCGCGGTGAATACGTTCCCGGGTCTTGTACACACCGCCCGTCACACCATGGGAGCGGGTTCTGCCAGAAGTAGTTAGCCTAACCGCAAGGAGGGCGATTACCACGGCAGGGTTCGTGACTGGGGTGAAGTCGTAACAAGGTAGCCGTATCGGAAGGTGCGGCTGGATCACCTCCTTTCTGGAAAATGCATTCAAATTCATGCGCCCACACTTATCGGCTGTAGACACGACAGTGTAAGAAGATTGGGGTCTGTAGCTCAGTCGGTTAGAGCACCGTCTTGATAAGGCGGGGGTCGTTGGTTCGAATCCAACCAGACCCACCACTCATTCGAATGGGGGATTAGCTCAGCTGGGAGAGCACCTGCTTTGCAAGCAGGGGGTCGTCGGTTCGATCCCGTCATCCTCCACCAAAATCTTCTTCACACGATCGGTGCAGACCTAAATGTTGCCAAGCCAGAGAGCTGGAATGTTTAGGTCTGCCATCGAAAGTTGGCTGTTGTTCTTTAACAATTCGTAGAGTCGAATCAGCGTCAGTAGCGGAAAGCTGCCACCGGTAAAGGGGTTGCAGCACCGTGCCGCTGCTGACTATTGATTGCGTCACCAGACATCAATGAAGCGACGGAAGTCGCGAGAGTTGAAAGTACGGCAAACGTAAATACTCAAACACATGCCCCGATAGTCGATCGGGGTGGTGTAGTCCTTGACGACGTTCACGAAGTGGATGTCAAAGTTATAGGGTCAAGTGACTAAGTGCATGTGGTGGATGCCTTGGCGATTACAGGCGATGAAGGACGTGATAGCCTGCGAAAAGCTTCGGGGAGCTGGCAAATGAGCTTTGATCCGGAGATATCCGAATGGGGAAACCCACCCGCAAGGGTATCAACATCTGAATACATAGGGTGTTGAGGCGAACCCGGCGAACTGAAACATCTCAGTAGCTGGAGGAATAGACATCAACCGAGATTCCGAGAGTAGTGGCGAGCGAAATTGGAAGAGCCTGCATGATTTAGCCATCGACTTATCAGAACGGAATGGAAAGTCCGGCCACAGCGGGTGATAGCCCCGTATGAAAAAAGTGGGTGGTAGAACTGGGCATGCGACAAGTAGGGCGGGACACGTGAAATCCTGTCTGAAGATGGGGGGACCATCCTCCAAGGCTAAATACTCGTAATCGACCGATAGTGAACAAGTACCGTGAGGGAAAGGCGAAAAGAACCCCGGGAGGGGAGTGAAATAGATCCTGAAACCGCATGCATACAAAAAGTCGGAGCCTCGCAAGGGGTGACGGCGTACCTTTTGTATAATGGGTCAGCGACTTACATTCAGTGGCAAGCTTAACCGTGTAGGGAAGGCGAAGGGAAACCGAGTCCGAATAGGGCGAATTAGTCGCTGGGTGTAGACCCGAAACCAGGTGATCTATCCATGGCCAGGATGAAGGTGCGGTAACACGCACTGGAGGTCCGAACCGACTAGTGTTGCAAAACTAGCGGATGAGCTGTGGATAGGGGTGAAAGGCTAAACAAACCTGGAGATAGCTGGTTCTCTCCGAAAACTATTTAGGTAGTGCCTCAAGTATTACCATCGGGGGTAGAGCACTGTTATGGCTAGGGGGTCATGGCGACTTACCAAACCATTGCAAACTCCGAATACCGATGAGTACAGCTTGGGAGACAGAGCACCGGGTGCTAACGTCCGGACTCAAGAGGGAAACAACCCAGACCGCCAGCTAAGGTCCCTAAAATTGGCTAAGTGGGAAACGAAGTGGGAAGGCTAAAACAGTCAGGATGTTGGCTTAGAAGCAGCCATCATTTAAAGAAAGCGTAATAGCTCACTGATCGAGTCGTCCTGCGCGGAAGATGTAACGGGGCTCAAGCCAGTTACCGAAGCTGCGGATCACAGCAATGTGATGGTAGGAGAGCGTTCTGTAAGCCTGTGAAGGTGGCTTGTAAAGGCTGCTGGAGGTATCAGAAGTGCGAATGCTGACATGAGTAGCGTTAAAGGGGGTGAAAAGCCCCCTCGCCGTAAGCGCAAGGTTTTCTACGCAACGTTCATCGGCGTAGAGTGAGTCGGCCCCTAAGGCGAGGCAGAGATGCGTAGCTGATGGGAAACAGGTGAATATTCCTGTACCGATGTGCAATGCGATGTGGGGACGGAGAAGGTTAGCTCAGCCAAGTGTTGGATATCTTGGTTCAAGCCTGTAGTCATGGCCCTTAGGCAAATCCGGGGGTCTAAGATGAGGGGTGATAACGAGACGGCTTGCCGTCGAAGTGAGTGATACCCTGCTTCCAGGAAAAGCCACTAAGCTTCAGTTGCACACGACCGTACCGCAAACCGACACTGGTGCGCGTGATGAGTATTCTCAGGCGCTTGAGAGAACTCTGGAGAAGGAACTCGGCAAATTGACACCGTAACTTCGGAAGAAGGTGTGCCTTGAGTCAGTGAAGTTGAACAAACGGAGCTAAAAGAGGCCGCAGAGAATCGGTGGCTGCGACTGTTTATTAAAAACACAGCACTCTGCAAAGACGAAAGTCGACGTATAGGGTGTGACGCCTGCCCGGTGCTGGAAGATTAAATGATGGGGTGCAAGCTCTTGACTGAAGTCCCAGTAAACGGCGGCCGTAACTATAACGGTCCTAAGGTAGCGAAATTCCTTGTCGGGTAAGTTCCGACCTGCACGAATGGCGTAACGATGGCCACACTGTCTCCTCCAGAGACTCAGCGAAGTTGAAATGTTTGTGATGATGCAATCTCCCCGCGGAAAGACGGAAAGACCCCATGAACCTTTACTGTAGCTTTGCATTGGACTTTGAACAGATCTGTGTAGGATAGGTGGGAGGCTTTGAAGTACGGTCGCTAGACTGTATGGAGCCGACGTTGAAATACCACCCTGGTGTGTTTGAGGTTCTAACCTTGGCCCGTTATCCGGGTTGGGGACAGTGCATGGTGGGCAGTTTGACTGGGGCGGTCTCCTCCTAAAGTGTAACGGAGGAGTTCGAAGGTACGCTAAGCACGGTCGGAAATCGTGCTGATAGTGCATAGGCATAAGCGTGCTTGACTGCGAGACTGACAAGTCGAGCAGGTACGAAAGTAGGACTAAGTGATCCGGTGGTTCTGTATGGAAGGGCCATCGCTCAACGGATAAAAGGTACTCTGGGGATAACAGGCTGATACCGCCCAAGAGTTCATATCGACGGCGGTGTTTGGCACCTCGATGTCGGCTCATCTCATCCTGGGGCTGTAGCCGGTCCCAAGGGTATGGCTGTTCGCCATTTAAAGAGGTACGTGAGCTGGGTTTAAAACGTCGTGAGACAGTTTGGTCCCTATCTTCCGTGGGCGCTGCAGATTTGAGGAAGCCTGCTCCTAGTACGAGAGGACCGGAGTGGACGCACCTCTGGTGTACCGGTTGTCACGCCAGTGGCATCGCCGGGTAGCTAAGTGCGGAAGAGATAACCGCTGAAAGCATCTAAGCGGGAAACTCGTTCCAAGATAAGATCTGCCGGGGCCTTGAGCCCCCTGAAGAGTCGTTCAAGACCAGGACGTTGATAGGCTGGGTGTGGAAGCGCAGTAATGCGTTAAGCTAACCAGTACTAATTGCTCGTGAGGCTTGACCCTATAACTTTGAGATCGCTTCGATCATCAAGGTGGTATTTAAAGTACCGTACTCTCTGATACGCAATCAATACAGATTCGACTCTATGAATTGGCTGAAGCCAGATCCCGCTCACATCAGCAGGACCCGGATTCAGCAACAAGTTATGCCTGACGACCATAGCGAGGTGGTCCCACTCCTTCCCATCCCGAACAGGACAGTGAAACGCCTCAGCGCCGATGATAGTGCGCATTCGCGTGTGAAAGTAGGTCATCGTCAGGCTACTATCCCCAAACCCCCTCAGCCAACGCTGCAGGGGGTTTG
>NZ_JAUZEE010000023.1 GCF_030705305.1 Leptothrix discophora
GTAAGCGTCCGCCAAAGTCACCTTGACCCCGGCACGGCCGGCGCTCAGGTCCCAGGCACCCAGCGATATGGCAGCAGTGCGCGCAGCGCCGATGCCGGCTGCGTCGGCAGTCGCTCCAGCACGTTCTTCAGGTATGCATAGGGCTCATGCCCGTTGAGTCGGGCCGTGTGCAGCAGGCTCATGATGGCCGCAGCCCGCTGACCCGCGCGCAAGCTGCCGGCGAACAGCCAGTTCTTGCGGCCCAGCGCGATGGGTCGGATGAGGTTCTCGATGCGGTTGTTGTCCGCAGCCAGGTCGGCGTCATCGATGAAGCGCGTGAGCGCCGCCCAGCGCTTGAGGCTGTAGTCGATGGCCTTGGCCGTCGCGCCGCCGTCGGGCACCTTCTGCCGGTTGGCGATCAGCCAGTCGTGCAGCAGGTCCGCTGCCGGGCGGGACCGGGCTTGCCGCTTGCGCAGCCGTTCGTCGCGCCCCAGGTCCTTGACCTCGCGCTCGATGTCGTAGAGCGCACCGAACAGCTTGAGCGCACCGTCGGCGAGCGTACTTTGGTGGTTGACCCACAGCTCGTGGAACTTGCGTCGGGCGTGCGCCAGGCAGCCGGCCTCGGTCACGCCAGCGTTCATGACCTGCTTGTAGCCCGCGTAGTCATCGCAGATCAGCGTGCCGCGCCAACCTCCGCTGCCGTCCCCGTCGATGCCGAGGAAGCGACGCGCGTTGTGTCCGGCGCGGCTCTCGGCGAAGTCGAAGACCACGGCGTTGAGGTCGTCCCATGTGGTGGTGCAGTAGCTCCACAGGTAGGCGCGGTGCGTCTTGCCGTCGCGCAGGTTCGCGGGCTTGAGCATCGCCACCGGCGTCTCGTCGGCGTGCAGCACGCGGCGACCGAGCAGGTCCTCGCGCATGGCCTGCACCAGCGGCGCGAGCGCCACCCCGATGGCACCGATCCACTCGGCCTGCGTCGAGCGCGGCACGGCGAAGCCCGCTCGGCCAAGAATGGCTTCCTGGCGGTACAGCGGCTGGTGGTCGATGTACTTGGCCACGACCACATGCGCCATCAGCCCGGCCGTGGCCAGCCCCTTGTCGATGACGCATGCGGGTACCGGCGCCTGGGTCAGCGTCTGGCAACGGGCACAGGCCCACTTGCCGCGCACATGGCGCTCGACGCTGAAGCGGCCGGGCTCGTAGTCCAGCTTCTCGGCGACGTCCTCGCCGATGCGCGTCATCGTGCAGCCGCAGCCCGGCGTGGTGCAGGCGGTGTTCGCGGGCTCGTGGTGGATGTCGTGGCGAGGCAGGTGAGCCGGCAGCGGCAGCCTCTTCGGGATCTGCTTCTCACCGACCGGCTTGACCGGTTGGCTGAGCTGGCCCACCTCGCGTTCCAGCGCCTCCAGGTCCTCGTCGATGGCCTCTTCCAGCAGGCTCTTCTGCTCAGCGTTGAAGCGCTCGGAGGTCGCGGCGAACTTCAGCCGCTTGAGCACCGCCATCTCGTGGGCCATCTTCGCGTTGACGGCGTTGATGTGCTTGATCTGGGCCTGCTGCTGCAGGGCCAGCGCGCACACCTCGGCGAAGCTCATGCCCGAGAAGGCGGGATCCAAGGTCGGATCGATTGCCGAGGCGCTGCTGCTGTCCATCACGGCGATGATCGTGCCCGCAGGCGCAACCGCTCACCATCGGCAGAGTCGTCAATTGCGTCGTCACACCACGGTGATCACGCCTGCCTCGCCGATGCGCTGCCACGGCAGGCCCAGCACCAGGGCATCGAGTTGCGGCCGGGTCAACGACAGCGTGTGGCCGTCCTGGGGCCAGACGAAGCGCCCGACATTCAAGCGCCGCGCGGCCAGCCATACGCCGATCCCGTCGTGCACAAGCACCTTCATGCGATTGCCCCGCCGGTTGGCAAACAGGTAGGCGTGGTGCGGTCGGGCCGCGCCGAAGACCTTCACCACTCGCGCCAGCACCGACTCCGTGCCAGCACGCATGTCCAGCGGCTCGCAGGCCAGCCACACCGCGTCCACGCGGATCACCGCAGCAGCTCGCGGGCCCAGACCGCGAAGTCCGCTGCGACGCTGGACGGCCACGTGATGGTCATCGTGAACGCACCGCGGCGCAATTCGACGCGGATGTCTGCGCATGTCGGTGCAGTCTCGGGGGCCACCATCAGCGGCAGTGCGATGAACTTGCCTGCCTTGGCCGGAGTCGCCTTGCCTTCGCGCGCCAACCGCCGCCAGCGGTGCACGACATTGGCATTGATGCCGTGGGCCATCGCTACCTTGGCCACCGACGCGCCGGGCTCGTCACAAGCGGCCACCACCTGGGCCTTCAACGCCGCGCTGTACCGCCGCCGGGTGTCCGGCTTCTCGCTTGTCATCGTGTCCACCTAAGTTACGTGGACACGATCCTTGCTTTCGCTTCGATGCGGTTCAAGATGAGTTGGCTGGAC
>NZ_JAUZEE010000024.1 GCF_030705305.1 Leptothrix discophora
CCCACAAGCGCCGAGGACCCCGGCCTTGCGGCGCGGGGTCCTCGTGGGGTGGCGGCAGGAGGAGCCTGCCGCCGGGTCAGCCGGTCAGGCCGACCGGATCGCTCAGAGCAGGCCCTTGAGCAGGCGGCCCATCTCGGAGGGGTTGCGGGTGATGGTGAAGCCGCACTCTTCCATGATGGCCAGCTTGGCGTCGGCGGTGTCCGCGCCGCCGCTGATCAGCGCACCGGCATGGCCCATGCGCTTGCCCGCCGGCGCGGTCACGCCGGCGATGAAGCCCACGATCGGCTTCTTCATGTTCGCCTTGCACCACTGCGCCGCCTCGGCCTCGTCCGGGCCGCCGATCTCGCCGATCATGATCACCGCGTCGGTGTCCGGATCGTCGTTGAAGGCGCGCATCACGTCGATGTGCTTCAGGCCGTTGATCGGGTCGCCGCCGATGCCCACCGCGCTGGACTGGCCCAGGCCGATCTCGGTCAGCTGCGCCACCGCTTCATAGGTCAGCGTGCCCGAACGGCTCACCACGCCGATGCGGCCCTTGCGGTGGATGTGGCCCGGCATGATGCCGATCTTGATTTCCTCGGGCGTGATCAGGCCCGGGCAGTTCGGGCCCAGCAGCAGCGTCTTCTTGCCGCCGGCGGCTTCCTTGGCCTTCATCTTGTTGCGCACTTCCAGCATGTCCCGCACGGGGATGCCTTCGGTGATGCAGATGGCCAGGTCCAGGTCGGCCTCGACCGCTTCCCAGATCGCCGCGGCCGCGCCTGCGGGCGGCACGTAGATCACGCTGACCGTCGCGCCCTGTGCCTGCGCGGCTTCCTTGACGGTGGCGTAGATGGGGATGTCGGAGAACTTCTCGCCCGCCTTCTTCGGGTTCACGCCCGCGACGAAGGCGTTCTTGCCGTTGGCATAGGCCTGGCAGCCCAGCGTGTGGAACTGGCCGGTCTTGCCGGTGATGCCCTGCGTAATCACGCGGGTGTCTTTGTTGATCAAGATGGACATGTTGATTTCCTCCGGGCTTACTTGACCGCGTTGACGATGGCCGTGGCCGCTTCGGCCATGGTGTCCGCGGCGATGATCGGCAGGCCCGACTCGGCCAGCATCTTCTTGCCCAGGTCCTCGTTGGTGCCCTTCATGCGCACGACCAGCGGCACGCTGAGGTTGACCGCCTTGCAGGCGGTGATCACGCCCTCGGCGATGGTGTCGCACTTCATGATGCCGCCGAAGATGTTGACCAGGATGCCCTTGACCTCGGGGTTCTTGAGCATGATCTTGAAGGCCTCGGTGACCTTCTCGGCGGTCGCCCCGCCGCCCACGTCCAGGAAGTTGGCCGGCTCGCCGCCGAACAGCTTGATGGTGTCCATCGTGGCCATGGCCAGGCCCGCGCCGTTGACCAGGCAGCCGATGTTGCCGTCCAGGCTGATGTAGGCCAGGTCGAACTTGCTGGCCTCGACCTCGGCCGGGTCTTCCTCGTCCAGGTCGCGGTAGGCCACGATTTCCGGATGGCGGAACAGCGCGTTGCTGTCGAAGTTGAACTTCGCGTCCAGCGCGATCAGGTTGCCCTTCGAATCGCAGTTCAGCGGGTTGATCTCGACCAGCGAGGCGTCCGTTTCCATGTAGCAGCGGTACAGGTTCTGGAACAGCGTGACCGCCTGCGCGATCGACACGTCGCCCAGGCCGATGGCGCGCGCGATCTTCTCGGCCTGCGCGGCACCCAGGCCGGTCAGCGGATCGATCACCTCGGTGATGATCTTCTCGGGGGTCGCGTGCGCGACCTCCTCGATGTCCATGCCGCCTTCGCTGGAGGCGATGAAGGCAACCTTCTGGCTCTGGCGGTCGGTCACCAGCGAGACGTAGTACTCGCGGCGGATGTCGGCGCCTTCCTCGATGTAGAGGCGGCGCACCTTCTGGCCTTCCGGGCCGGTCTGGTGCGTGACCAGCTGCATGCCCAGGATCTGCCCGGCCAGCGCCTGCAGGTCGTCCATCGAGCGCGCGAGCTTGACGCCGCCGCCCTTGCCGCGGCCGCCCGCATGGATCTGGGCCTTGACCACCCACACCGGGCCGCCCAGCTTCTGCGCGGCCTCGGCCGCCTCCTGGACCGTGAACGCCGGATAGCCGCGGGGCACCGGCACGTCGAACTGGCGCAGGATTTCCTTGCCTTGGTACTCGTGGATCTTCA
>NZ_JAUZEE010000025.1 GCF_030705305.1 Leptothrix discophora
TTACTCGATGATCTTCGCAACGACGCCGGCACCGACGGTGCGGCCGCCTTCACGGATGGCGAAGCGCAGGCCTTCTTCCATCGCGATCGGGGCGATCAGCTTGACCGTGATCGACACGTTGTCGCCGGGCATGACCATTTCCTTGTCCTTCGGCAGCTCGATCGAGCCGGTCACGTCGGTCGTGCGGAAATAGAACTGCGGGCGGTAGTTGTTGAAGAACGGCGTGTGGCGGCCGCCTTCTTCCTTGCTCAGCACGTAGACCTCGCCCGTGAAGTGCGTGTGCGGCTTGATCGACGCCGGCTTGCACAGCACCTGGCCGCGCTGCACGTCTTCGCGCTTGGTGCCGCGCAGCAGGATGCCCACGTTGTCGCCGGCCTGGCCCTGGTCCAGCAGCTTGCGGAACATTTCCACGCCCGTGCAGGTCGTCTTCTGCGTGTCGCGGATGCCGACGATCTCGATTTCCTCGCCCACCTTGACGATGCCGCGCTCGATCCGGCCCGTCACCACGGTGCCGCGGCCCGAGATCGAGAACACGTCTTCCACCGGCATCAGGAACGCGCCGTCCACCGCGCGCTCCGGCGTCGGGATGTAGCTGTCCAGTGCGTCGGCCAGCTTCATGATCGCCTGCTCGCCCAGCTCGCCCGTGTCGCCTTCCAGCGCCAGCTTGGCCGAACCCTTGACGATCGGGGTGTCATCGCCCGGGAAGTCGTACTTGCTCAGCAGCTCGCGGACTTCCATTTCCACCAGCTCCAGCAGCTCGGCGTCGTCCACCATGTCGGCCTTGTTCAGGAAGACGATGATGTAAGGCACGCCCACCTGGCGGCTCAGCAGGATGTGCTCGCGGGTCTGGGGCATCGGGCCGTCAGCGGCCGAGCACACCAGGATCGCGCCGTCCATCTGCGCGGCACCCGTGATCATGTTCTTGACGTAGTCGGCGTGTCCCGGGCAGTCCACGTGCGCGTAGTGACGGTTGGCCGTCTCGTACTCGACGTGCGCGGTGTTGATCGTGATGCCGCGCGCCTTCTCTTCCGGCGCCGCGTCGATCTGGTCGTACGCCTTGGCCGTGCCGCCGAACTTCTTCGACAGAACGGTCGTGATCGCCGCCGTCAGCGTGGTCTTGCCGTGGTCGACGTGGCCGATCGTGCCGACGTTGACGTGCGGCTTGGTCCGTTCAAACTTTTCTTTAGACATG
>NZ_JAUZEE010000026.1 GCF_030705305.1 Leptothrix discophora
TCCCGCCGCTCAAGGCCGTGCCCAGCTTCGTGCTGGTCGTCGTCGGCCTGGGCTTCTTCACCTCGGCGCGCATCGCCGAGCAGGTCAAGGCCGGCATCCAGACGCTGCCGCGCGGCCAGCGCTACGCCGGCCTCGCGCTCGGCCTGACGCTGGGCCAGACCTACCGCCACGTGATCCTGCCGATGGCCTTCCGCATCGTCATCCCGCCGCTCACCAGCGAGAGCATGAACATCGTCAAGAACTCGTCGGTGGCCTTCGCCGTCAGCATCGCCGAGCTGACGATGTTCGCGATGCAGGCGCAGGAGGAGACCTCGCGCGGCATCGAGATCTACCTCGCGGTGACCGGCCTGTACTTCGCCTCGGCCTTCACGATCAACCGCATCGCCCAGTTCATCGAGCAGCGCGTGCGCGTGCCGGGCATGGTGGGTGGGGGTGGCAAGTGAGAGGACTCTTCAACATCCTGGAGCGGGCCGAGCGCCGGGCCGCCCCCAAGCCGGCACGCATCCCCTCGGGGGATAGGCCGTCGCTGGCGACGGTCGAGGGGCGGACATGAATCTCGACTTCAGCTTCTTCACGGGCGATGTCATCTCGAGCTTCGTCCTCAAGGGCCTGTT
>NZ_JAUZEE010000027.1 GCF_030705305.1 Leptothrix discophora
CTGCAGGCGCTGGTGCTGCGTCGGCGCCAGCTGGTGCAGATGCTCACCGCCGAGCGCCAGCGCATGCGCCTGGCGCACGCGGCGGCGCGACCCAGCATCGAGCGGGTCATCGAGTTCCTCAAGCGTGAACTGGCTGACAGCGACACCGAGGTGGGCGCCCATGTCCAGCGCCATCACGCCGAACTGGCCGCCGCGCTGAGCAGCGTGCCGGGCATCGGCACGACCAGCGTGGCCGTGCTGCTGGCCGAGTTGCCCGAGCTGGGTCAGCTCGACCGGCGCCGCGCGGCCGCGCTGGTGGGCGTGGCCCCGCTCAACCGCGATTCGGGCCAGATGCGCGGCCAACGCGCCATCTGGGGCGGGCGGGCCGAAGTGCGTCGCACCCTTTACATGGCCACGCTCGTGGCCGTGCGTCACTGCGCGGTGTTCCGGGTGTTCTACGAACGGCTGCTCGCCAACGGCAAACGCAAGAAGGTGGCCCTGGTCGCCGCCATGCGCAAGCTCATTGGCGTGCTCAATGCCATCGCCAAACAGCGTTCCAGGTGGGTGCCGATGCTTCACGACACTTGACCTTCAAGACGGTTGCTCAGGC
>NZ_JAUZEE010000028.1 GCF_030705305.1 Leptothrix discophora
GCGCTAAGTCGTTGAATTACATAGAGATGTTCAGCTAGCGCTGTAGGTTGCTCGACCAGGACCTAAGAAACTAACATTGATAACAACGAAAAGTGAGGTTTGGCATGAAGCAGGCAAAAACACTAACGGCGCAAGAACTGCGTCAAGCGCTTGGACAAGCGGCAATGTCCCGCCACGCAGCACGCGACAAGGCCATGCTGCTGCTGACGCACTTAGCGGGGATGCGGGTGGGGGAAGTTGCGGCGCTGCGAGTGAGCGACGTGATCGATGCCCAGGGCAACGTCAGGGCGGAACTGCGCTTGGGTGCGCATCAAACGAAGGGCAATGCGGGGCGCGTGGTGTTCGTGAACGAGCGGCTGCAAAAGGAACTTGCAGCTTACGCACGTACCGTGAAGCGGACAGTGCTCGACGCTCCGTTCTTCATGACCCAAAAGCGTACTGGGTTCAGCGCAAACACGCTGACCCAGCACTTCATCGTTCTGTACAAGCGGGCCGGCCTCGAAGGTGCCACATCACACTCGGGCCGTCGCACTTTCATCACGAACTTGGCCGC
>NZ_JAUZEE010000029.1 GCF_030705305.1 Leptothrix discophora
CGTTGCAACTCGGCGCCGGCCAGCGGCTTGACGAAGCGCTCGCGATCCGGGCGCTGGTGCAGCGTGCGGGCGAACAGCGCGAGCATGCGCGCGTCCAGCGCGTCGGTCTTGGCCAGCGCACCCATCGCACGGGCGAAGTCGCGCGCCGTTCGCGGATTGACCACCGCCACGGCCAGGCCGGCGGCCTGCAGCGCACACGCGGCCTCGAATTCATAGCCGCCCGTGGCTTCGAGCACCACCAGTTCAGGCCGCAAGCCCGTCAACTGGCTGACCACCTGCTCGATGCCTGCCGCATCGTTGCTGACTTGCCAGGTCTTGGTCGCGGCTGTGCTGGCCACTTCCAGGGTCTGACTCGAAACGTCGATTCCCACGAAAACAGAGTCGGACACGTCCTCTCACTCCCATCCTTGTCTATGCGAACTGCATGTTCCAACAACCGTTCGGGCTGCGGAGAAGGACGGTCCGGCTCGGGCCCCCAGTGCTCAGGCACGGGCTTCAACAACTGGCCCAGAGGCCGCTCGGGATGCCCGAGCCGGTCCGAGGCTTAAAGAT
>NZ_JAUZEE010000002.1:0-152276 GCF_030705305.1 Leptothrix discophora
ACCGGCACGTCGAACTGGCGCAGGATTTCCTTGCCTTGGTACTCGTGGATCTTCATGGGTGTGGTGTGTGCGTGGTCCTGGGGGGGACGGGGTGATGCACGGCTGCGATGCCGCGTCAGGGGAGGCGACCTGGGGCGGGCGTGCAGGGACACGCAAGGCCGACGGCGCGGCGGCACTCTAGCATGTTGCACTGCCGCAATCGCCACCTTCGGGCTCGATGTTCAGCATGCGGTCTATCGTGGTGCACGTGTTGCCTGAGTTGTGGCGTTCATGCCTCAGCGCCGTGGCGCATCGGTGCATCAACGACGGCGCCAGCGCGACGGCGGACGGCCCGCCGCTGGGCTGCGGCTGCTGCGGGTCCAGGCTTCGCCGTCGCCGTCGCCGTCGCCATCGTCCGGTTCGGCGCTGTCGTCGGCTTTCTGGCCGGCGGACCGCGCGTCTTCGACATCGTGCGTCCCTTCCGGCCCTTCGCCCGGCCCTTCGCCCGGCCCGATCGACTTCTCGACGGCGTCGTCATCACGTGCCGTTCGGTCGGCCTCGCGAGCCTCGTCGATGCGCACGATCCGCCGCACCACCTCGCTGCTGAAGCCACGCGACAACAGGAACCGGTTCTGCCTCGCCGCCTCGCGCAGATCGGCCGGCGGCTGGCCATAGCGACGCTGCCAGAGTTCCTGGGCGCGAGCGAGTTCGGAGGACTGCAGCGTGTCCAGCGCCTCGGCCATCTGCGGGGCGTCGATGCCCTGGGCCTGCAGTTCCTGGCGGATCCGGCTGGCACCGCTGCGGGCGGCGCGCCGATGCACGACCGAGGCCACGTAGCGTGCCTCGTCGAGGAAGCCTCGGCGGGTCAGTTCGTCCAGCACCGCATCGAGGTTCTCGCCGTCCTTCAGGTGCGGCGTGAGCTTGCGAACCAGTTCGGCGCGCGAATGCTCGCGTGCCGCGAGCAGCTTGAGCGCACGGGCCTTGAGCGACAGCGGGGACGTGGCCATGGCGGGCGTGCGGGTGTGGCTGGGCTGAGAAACGACAAGGCCCGGACGCGGGCCGGGCCTTGTCGGGTGATCGCCAGGGACTGACGGTGCAGCGCCGGGCGTCTCGCCTGGATCGGGTCGGTCGACCCGGATCAGGCCGCGCCGGCGTCCGCGCCCGCCGAAGGCAGCAGGGCGATGCCCAGCGAATCGCGGATCTTGTTCTCGATCTCGACGGCCAACGCCGGGTTCTCGCGCAGGAACTCGCGGGCGTTGTCCTTGCCCTGGCCGATCTTCTCGCCGTTGTAGGCGTACCAGGCGCCGGACTTGTCGACCACCTTGGCGATCACGCCCATGTCGATGATCTCGCCTTCGCGGCTGATGCCTTCCCCGTAGAGGATGTCGAACTCGGCGGTCTTGAACGGTGGGGCGACCTTGTTCTTGACGACCTTGACCTTGGTCTCGCTGCCGATGACTTCCTCGCCCTTCTTGATGCTGCCGATGCGGCGGATGTCCAGGCGGACCGAGGAATAGAACTTCAGCGCGTTGCCGCCGGTGGTGGTCTCGGGGCTGCCGAACATCACGCCGATCTTCATGCGGATCTGGTTGATGAAGATGACCATGCAGTTGGTCTTCTTGATCGTGGCGGTGAGCTTGCGCAGCGCCTGGCTCATCAACCGGGCCTGCAGGCCGGGCAGGGCATCGCCCATCTCGCCTTCGAGTTCGGCCTTGGGCGTCAATGCGGCGACCGAGTCGACGACGATCAGGTCGACCGAGCCCGAGCGCACCAGCGCGTCGACGATCTCGAGGGCCTGCTCGCCGGTGTCGGGCTGGCTGATCAGCAGGTCCTGCAGGTTGACGCCGAGCTTCTGGGCGTACTGGGCGTCGAGTGCATGCTCGGCGTCGATGAAGGCGCAGACGCCGGCAAGCTTCTGCATCTCGGAGATGACCTGCAGCGTCAGCGTCGTCTTGCCCGAGGATTCCGGGCCGTAGATCTCGATCACCCGGCCGCGCGGCAGGCCGCCGACGCCGAGGGCCACATCCAGGCCCAGCGATCCGGTGGAGACGACCTGGATGTCCTCGATCACCTCGCCCTCGCCGAGCCGCATGATCGAGCCCTTGCCGAACTGCTTCTCGATCTGGGCCAGCGCGGCCTGCAGGGCCTTGGCCTTTTCGCCGCTGAGGGCGGACTTCGCGGTGCTCGCGTCCATGCGTTTCTCCGTGGATTTGGTCGCCATTATCGTGATGTGCTGGATGTTTGTACAGTACCCGGCGCGCGGCGCATGGGCGGGAAAGAGCGCCGGATTCTGCATGCCGCACCGCGACAACACCGATGGAGGGCGGTCGTGAGCGCTTCCTACAATGACGCGACAAGAGCCTGACGTCGAGCATCCAGCGAGGAGACACCACGATGCGCATCCTGATAGCCGAAGATGACCAGGTCCTGGCCGATGGCCTGCTGCGCAGCCTGCGCGCGGCTGGCTATGCGGTGGACCATGTGGGCAGCGGCTCGGAAGCGGATGCGGCGCTCGCCGCGCACGAGTTCGACCTGCTGATCCTGGACCTCGGCCTGCCCAAGCTGCATGGCCTGGAGGTGCTCAAGAAGCTGCGTTCGCGCGGGTCGTCCGTCCCGGTGCTGATCCTGACCGCGGCCGACAGCGTCGAGCAGCGCGTGAAGGGCCTGGACCTCGGTGCCGACGACTACATGGCCAAGCCCTTCTCGCTGCAGGAACTCGAAGCGCGCGTGCGGGCGCTGACCCGCCGCGGCCTCGGCTCGGCCAGCGCCATCATCCGCCACGGTCCGCTGAGCTTCGACGCGACCGGCCGCGTCGCCTACATCAACGAGCAGATGGTCGACCTGTCCGCGCGCGAACTGAGCCTGCTGGAGGTGCTGCTGCAGCGCGCCGGCCGCCTCGTCAGCAAGGACCAGCTGGTCGAGCGCCTGTGCGAATGGGGCGAAGAGGTCAGCAACAACGCGATCGAGGTCTACATCCACCGGCTGCGCAAGAAGATCGAGCAGGGTCCGATCCGCATCGCCACCGTACGCGGCCTGGGCTACTGCCTTGAGAAGATCCCCGCCTGATGCGCGGATGCGCGGCGTGATCGGCGGCGACGCATGAAGCGCGCGGCGCTGGGTGCGCTGGCGCGGCGGCGCGAGCAGCGTTCGCTGTTCGGCGAGATCCTCGACTGGATGCTCGCTCCGCTGCTGGTGATCTGGCCGATGAGCCTGGCGCTGACCTGGCTGGCCGCACAGGGCATCGCCAGCAAGCCCTATGACCGGGCGCTGCGCGAGTCGGTGCGCACGCTGGCGCAGCGCATCGAGGTGCGCCCCGGCGGCCTCGGCTTCGACCTGCCGCGCGAGACCGCCCGGCTGTTCCGGGCCGACGAGGTCGACAACGTCTACTACCAGGTGCTGGGCAGTCGCGGCGAGTTCGTCAGCGGTGACCGCGACCTGCCGGTGCCGCACGAGAGCGAGTTGCCGCGCCCCGGCGAGCCCCAGTTGCGCGACGACGAGATGTTGGGCGACAGCGTGCGCGTGGCCTATGAATGGGTCGACGTGCCGGGGCAGGACCGCCCGGCGCTGGTGCAGGTGGCCGAGACGCTGACCAAGCGCTCGCGCCTGGCCACCGAGATCATCAAGGGCGTGATCCTGCCGCAGTTCGTGATCCTGCCGGTGGCGGTGCTGCTGGTCTGGTTCGCGCTGGCGCGAGGTCTCGCGCCGCTGAACGCGTTGCAGCAGCGCATCCGCCAGCGTCCCAGCGATGACCTGTCGCCGATCGACGTGCTCGACGTGCCCGAGGAGGTCTCGCCACTGGTCCAGGCCATCAACGACCTGCTCGACCGCCAGCAGGACTCGATGGCCACGCAGAAGCGCTTCCTGGCCGATGCCGCCCAGCAGCTCAAGACGCCGCTGGCGGGCTTGCGCATGCAGGCCGAGCTGGCGGCGCGGGCACTGGCCGACGGCAACGGCGATCCGGCCTCGCTGCGCGAGTCGCTGGAGCACATGGCCAATGCCTCGCAGCGCGCCGCGCACATGGTCAACCAGCTGCTGTCGATGGCCCGCACCGATGCCCAGGCAACGAACGCGGCGCGGGTGCCGCTGGACCTGCGTGCGCTGGCCGTCGACGTGGTGCGCGACTTCGTGCCCAAGGCGCTGGACAAGGGCATCGACCTCGGCTTCGAGGGCCCTGGCGGCGACATCGACGACGGCGATCCCGCCCACGACTGCCATGTGCTGGGCATCCCGCTGATGCTGCGCGAGGCCATCGCCAACCTGGTCGACAACGCGCTGCAGTACACGCCGGCGCGCGGCACGGTGACGGTGCGCCTGCTGGTCGATCCGTTCGGGCAGGTGGTGGTGCTGCAGGTCGAGGACTCGGGGCCGGGCATCCCGGCGAGCGAGCGTGAGCTGGTCTTCCAGCCCTTCTACCGGGCCCTGGGCACGACGGTCGACGGCTCGGGCCTTGGCCTGGCGATCGTGGCGGAGATCGCCGCGCAGCACGGCACCGCGATCGTGCTGGACGATGCCCGCTCGGCGCATCAGGTGCCGGCCGGCGAAGGTCCGGGCGCGCGCTTCACGTTGCGCCTGCCGCGCCAGTTGCCGCCGACGGCCATGGCGGTGGCGAGCGAGCCGGGTGGCTCAGCGCTGCATCAGTCCGCGTGAGCGCGAGATCGACATCAGGATGCCCAGGGACAGGCCGAGCATCGCCATCGCGGTGCCGCCGTAGCTGATGAAGGGCAGCGGCACGCCAACCACCGGCAGGATGCCGCTGACCATGCCCATGTTGACCATGGCGTAGGTGAAGAAGCTCATCGTGATCGCCCCGCCGAGCAAGCGCGAGAACACGCTCGGGGCCGCGAACGAGATCGTCAGGCCGCGCAGGATCAGGAACGAGAAGCCGGCCACCAGCACCAGCGCGCCGATCAGCCCGAATTCCTCGGCGTAGGCCGCGAAGATGAAGTCGGTGGTGCGCTCGGGAATGAACTCCAGGTGGGTCTGCGTGCCCTTCATGAAGCCCTTGCCGGTGATGCCGCCCGAGCCGATCGCGATCATCCCCTGGATGATGTGGAAGCCCTTTCCGAGCGGGTCCTTGGTCGGGTCCAGCAGCGTGCAGATGCGGTTCTTCTGGTAGTCGTGCAGGACGACCCAGTTGACGCCCGGTTCGCACAGCGTCGGCCCGGCCAGCACCAGCGCGACGATGCCGATCACGCCGACCGCCGCGACCGGCACGATCAGCCGCCAGGACAGGCCGGCAAAGAAGATCACGAAGAAACCGGCCGACAGCACCAGGATGGCGGTGCCCAGGTCCGGCTGCTTGGCGATCAGCGCCGCGGGCAGCAACAGCAGCACGCCGGCGATGACGAAGTGTCTCGTCTGCGCCCGGCCCTCGCGGCGCTGGAACCACCAGGCCAGCATCAGCGGCGTGGCGATCTTGAGGATCTCGCTGGGCTGGATCACCACGCCGACGTAGAGCCAGCGGGTCGCCCCCTTCTTGGTCACGCCGAACAGCGCGGTCGCGATCAGCAACAGCATGCCGATGGTGTAGAGCGGCACGGCCATGGCCATCAGGCGCTGCGGTGGCACCTGGGCGACGGTGAACAGGATCAGCGCGGCCAGCAGCATGTTGCGGGCGTGGTCGACGAAGCGTGTGCCGTGGTCGAAGCCGGCCGAGTACATCGCCAGCAGGCCACAGGCGCACAACAGCAGGATGGCGCAGACCAGCGGCGCGTCGAAGCCGTCGAACCAGGGGCGCAGGCGCTGGCGCAGGGTCTGGCGGTTGAAGGACTGGTTCATCGCGGGCGGATCGGGGCGGTCTTGTCGGATGTTGCCTTCGTGGCGACTGCGGCAGCCGTGGCTGCCGTGGCAGCCGTCGCGGAAGAACCCGCCTTGGCCGCAGCACCGGATGCCGCGCCAGATGCTGCCCCGGACGCGGCCCCGGAAGCGGCCCCGGACGCCGCACCCGGCGTCGCGATCCCCGCGTTCATCAGCGTGGGCAGCGCGATGTCGGCGACCCGGCGCTGCTGGCCGACCGGCGCACCGGCCTTGCCGATGCGGGCCAGCTCGAAGTCTTCCTCGCTCGGGTAGAGGCCGCTGAGCAGGTAGTCGAGCACGCGGCGCGCGATCGGCGCGGCGGCCTCGGCCCCGAAGCCCGCGTTCTCGACGATCACGGCCAGCGCCACGGTCGGCTGGTCCAACGGCGCGAAGGCGGTGTAGAGCGAGTGGTCGCGGAAGTATTCGGTCAGCCGGGCGGCGTTGTACTTCTCGTTCTGTCCGACGCTCTTGGCCTGTGCCGTGCCGGTCTTGCCGCCGCTGGCATAGCCGGCACCGGCGAAGACGCGGGTGGAGGTGCCCTCGACCGTCACGCCGTGCAGCGCGCGGCGGATCACCTCGACGTGCTCGGGCTTGAGCGGCAGCGCCTCCAGCGGCTCGCCTGGCGGCGGGCGGCGCTCGTGGGTGACGACGTTCTCGATCTCGTGGACCACGCGCGGTTCATGGCGCTGGCCACCCGATACCAGCGTGGCCATGGCGTGCGCCATCTGCACCATCGTGAAGTTGTTGTAGCCCTGGCCGATGCCCAGCGAGATCGTCTCGCCGGCATACCAGCGCTGCTGGTCGGGGCGCTTGTACTTGCGCCGCTTCCACTCGGTCGACGGCAGGTCGCCGGTGGCCTCGCCGTCCAGGTCGATGCCGGTGCGGCGACCGAAGCCGAAGGGTTCGAGCTGCTGGTGCATCAGGTCCACGCCCATCTCGTTGGCCAGCGAGTAGTAGTAGACGTTGCTCGACAGCACGATGGACTTGACCATGTCGACCGGCCCGAGACCGGAGTCGCCGTGGCTTCGGAAGCGGTGGTTGCCGAACATGAACGAGCCGTTGTCGTTGATGACCTGCGTGGCGCTGCGCTTGCCGGTGTTCAGCGCGGCGATGGCCATGAAGGGCTTGAAGGTCGATCCGGGCGGGTAGGTGCCCTTGAGCGCGCGGTTGAGCAGCGGCTTGTCGATCGACTCGTTGAGCTCCTTCCAGCTGTCCTGGTCGATGCCGTCGACGAACAGGTTGGGGTCGAAGGTCGGCTTGCTGACGAAGGCCAGGATCTCGCCGTTGCGCGGGTCGATCGCCACCAGCGCGCCGCGGCGGTCGCCGAACAGCCGCTCGATCATGGCCTGCAGCTTGATGTCCAGCGCCAGGCGCACGGTGTTGCCGGGCGAGGACGGCTCCGAGCGCAGCCGCCGCACCGGGCGGCCGCCGGCGCTGGTCTCGACCTCCTCGACGCCGGTGATGCCGTGCAGCTCGCGTTCGTAGCGCTGCTCGATGCCGAGCTTGCCGATGATCTCGGTGCCGCGGTAGTTGGCGTATTCCTCTTCCGGCCAGTCGTCCATCGCGGCCTTCTCGGCCTGGTTGATGCGGCCGATGTAGCCCAGCACGTGGCTGGCCAGTTCGCCGTAGGGATAGTTGCGGAACAGCCGCGCCTTGATCTCCACGCCGGGGAAGCGGTAGCGCTGGGCGGTGAAGCGGGCCACCTCGGCGTCGCTCAGCTTGGTGCGGATCGGCAGCGACTCGAAGCTCTTGCTGTCTTCCATCAGGCGGCGGAAGCGGCGCCGATCGCGCGGCTGGATCTCGACCACCTCGGCGAGCTGGTCGATCACCTCGTCGAGCGGCACGGCCAGCTGCGAGCGGTTGATCTCCAGCGTGTAGGCCGAGTAGTTGTCGGCCAGCACGACGCCGTTGCGGTCGACGATCAGGCCGCGGTTCGGGACGATCGGCACCACCGCGATGCGGTTGTTCTCGGCCTGCGTCGACAGCTCGTCGTGGGTGACGATCTGCAGGTGCACCAGCCGCATCACCAGCAGGCCGAAGCAGACCAGCACGACCAGGGCAGCCACGATCAGGCGGGTGCGAAAACGCTCCAGCTCCTGTTCGACGTTGCGCAGTTCGATCATCGGGACGGTCCGCCCGTGGGCGTCATCAAAGCGGCCGGTGCTTGTCGGGGTCCGGCGCACGTCGCTGGGGGGCCAGCAGCACCAGGCTCACGACCGGCCACAACAGCGCTTCGAACAACGGCGAGAGCATCAGTTCCCAGCCCGGGAACTCGCCGCCCGAGGCCAGCCGCAGCAGCAGCGTGACCACGTGCGATGCCGCCATCAACGGCAGCACGTGCAGGGCCTGCGCGGGCGCCGTGAACCAGAGCAGGCGGCGGTGGATGGTGATCGCGAAGTAGCTCAGCAGCGTGTAGGCCAGCGCGTGCTGGCCGAGCAGCGCGCCCTCGTGCACATCCATCAGCAGCCCGAACACGAAGGCCGCGCCGACGCCCACGCGGCGCGGCTGGTGCACGTTCCAGAACACCAGCACGACGGCGACCAGGTCGGGCATCGCCGGCTGGCGTCCCAGCGGAACCATGTTGCCGACCAGGGCCAGCAGCAGGGACCCCCACATGAACCACGGGTTGACCGGCAGCAGCAGCTGGTCGCCGATGCGCGGCATCATGGCCGGCCTCCCGGTGCGGGCATGGGGCGACGCGGGTTGGCGCGACCGCCTGCGGGCGAGGCCGACGACGCGGCCGCCTCCGGTCGTGGCGGCAGCTGGGTGCCGATCGGGTCGATCACCAGCACATGACGCACGCCATCGGCCATCGCCATGGGTTGCAGGCCGATGCGGGCGAAGTCGTTCTGGGTGCGGCGCTCCAGGCTGACCACGCGGGCCACCGGCAGGCCGGGCGGGTAGACGCCGTCAAGGCCGGAGGTGAGCAGCTCGTCGCCGTCGTGCACGTCGGCGTTGGCGGCCACGAAGCGCAGTTCCATGCCGTCGCTGCCGGGCGCGCCGTAGGCGACGTTGCGCTGCTGGGTGCGGCGGTTGAGCACCGGGATCGCGGCATCGCGGTCGACCAGCAGCGTGACCTCGGCCGTCAGCGCGTACAGGCGCGTGACCTGGCCCAGCACGCCGCGTGCATCGATCACCGGCGAGCCCTGCAACAGGCCGGCCTGCTCGCCCTTGTCGATCACGATCTTGCGGCTGTAGGGATCGGGTGCCTCGTAGAGCACCTCGGCTGCATGGCTACGAAGTGCCAGGCGGTCGCGCAGTTCCAGCAGGCTGCGCAGCTGCGCGTTCTCCTGCATCAGCTGCTCGACCGGCAAGGCGCGGGCGGCCTGCTGGCGGGCCTCGGCGCGGGCGGCCTCGGCTTCCTGCTGCGCCAGCGCGATGCCGCCGAAGTAGTCGCCCGCGTTGTTCGCCCCGCGCACCGGCGCGAGCAGCGCGACCTCGATCGGGTGCAGCGCCATCGCGAGCACCGCACGCACCGGCTTGCCGATGCCCAGCCGCGTGTCGGCCGCCATCAGGAAGACCGCTGCGGAGGCGAAGAACACCAGCCGCGTCAGGGCCGAGGGGCCCTGGCGGAAGAACGGCGGCGGTGTGCGGTCGAGGGTGCCCAGCGGCATGTCAGTGGGGCGCGGTCAGGGCGGCCCGTTCGGGGCGGCACCACAGGTCGGCGGCGCGGCGTGCAGGCTCGCGCAGCCTCATTCCGAGGTGAAGATCGAGCCCAGGCGCTCCATGCGTTCGAGCGCCATGCCACAGCCGCGCACCACGCAGGACAGCGGGTCCTCGGCCACGAGCACCGGCAGGCCGGTTTCCTCGGCCAGCAGGCGGTCCAGGTCGCGCAGCAGGGCGCCGCCGCCGGTCAACATCATGCCGCGCTCGGCGATGTCGGCACCCAGTTCCGGCGGGGTCTGCTCAAGCGCCTTCTTGACGCTGGAGACGATCTGGTTGAGCGGGTCGGTCAGGGCTTCCAGGATCTCGTTGGACGAGACCGTGAAGCTGCGCGGCACGCCTTCGGAGAGGTTGCGGCCCTTGACCTCCATCTCCTTGACCTCGGAGCCCGGGAAGGCGCTGCCGATTTCCTTCTTGATCGCCTCGGCGGTCGGCTCGCCGATCAGCATGCCGTAGTTGCGGCGGATGTAGTTGATGATGGCCTCGTCGAACTTGTCGCCGCCGACCCGCACCGAGCCCTTGTAGACCATGCCGCCCAGCGAGATCATGCCGACCTCGGTGGTGCCCCCGCCGATGTCGACGACCATCGAGCCCGAGGCCTCGCTGACCGGCAGCCCGGCACCGATCGCGGCGGCCATCGGCTCCTCGATCAGGTAGACCTCGCTGGCGCCGGCACCCAGGGCCGATTCGCGGATCGCGCGGCGCTCGACCTGGGTCGAACCGCAGGGCACGCAGATGATGATGCGCGGGCTCGGCCGCAGCAGCGAGCGCGGGTGCACCATCTTGATGAACTGCTTGAGCATCTGCTCGGTGACGGTGAAGTCGGCGATCACGCCGTCCTTCATCGGCCGGATGGCCTCGATGTTTCCGGGCACCTTGCCCAGCATGGCCTTGGCCTCGGCGCCAACCGCCTGGATGGTCTTCTTGCCGTTGGGCCCGCCTTCGTGGCGGATCGAGACCACGGAGGGCTCGTTCAGCACGATGCCCGTGCCTCGGACGTAGATCAGGGTGTTGGCGGTCCCCAGGTCGATCGCGAGATCGGTGGAGAAGTAACGGCGCATCGATCCGAAGAACATGGGCAACTCGGCGGCATCCGGAAGGTCGGCCACGTGCGGCGGACACCTTCCTTGAACTCAATGGAACCCCGCGAGGCGGGGCACAGGGCTTGGGTCGGTGACAGTTCGTGACCATTCGACCGACCCCAGAAACCACGAGCCGCCCGGGGCGAGACCACAGGCGGCAGCGTGCTTCTTGCAGGGCGGACCTGCTGGAAAGGCGGGCCATAATACCGCAAGCACCCGGGCGGCCTGCCGCACCGGGACCGCGTCGGAACCCTCGGCGCGACGGTCACGGCACCGGTCTTGCGACCGGCCGGGCGCAGGCTCCCGGGTGGTCCCGACGGCCCGCTCCGCCCCCGCCGACCGACGCGCCTGCACCCACTCCAGACACCATGGCCCTCACACCTGCGGACGTGAGCCGCATCGCCCATCTGGCGCGGCTCGACCTCGGCGAGACCGAGCAGCGTGACCTGCTCGGCCAGCTCAACGGCTTCTTCGACATCGTCGAGCGCATGCGTGCGGTCGACACCACCGGCGTCGAGCCGCTGTACACGCCGCTGTCGGCGGTCCAGGACGTCAGCCTGCGCCTGCGCGAGGACGGCGTCACCGAGACCGACCAGCGCGAGGCCAACCAGAAGAGCGCGCCGGCCGTCGAAGGCGGCCTGTTCCTCGTCCCCCGCGTGATCGAGTGAGCGAGCGAGCCCCGACATGACCGACCTCCATCACCTGGGCGTGGCCGACGTGGCCGCCGCCCTCGACGCCAAGACCGTCTCCAGCGTCGAGCTGACCCGCCACCTGCTCGACCGCGTCGCCACGCACGGGTCGCTCGGCGCCTTCCTCTGCACCGACGCCGACGTCGCGCTGGCCCAGGCCACCGCCGCCGATGCCTGGCGCGCCCAGGGCGTCACCAGCGCCTCCGGTGCCGGCCATGCGCTGCTGGGCGTGCCGATCGCGCACAAGGACATCTTCGTCACGCGCGACTTCCCCAGCACCGCCGGCTCGAAGATGCTGGCCGGCTACCGCAGCCCCTTCGACGCGACCGTGGTCAGCCGCCTGGCCGCCTCCGGCGCGGTCACGCTGGGCAAGCTCAACTGCGACGAGTTCGCGATGGGCGGCAGCAACGAGAACTCGGCCTGGTATCCGGCCCGCAACCCCTGGGATCCGAGCCGCATCACCGGCGGCTCGTCCGGCGGCAGTGCGGCGGCCGTCGCAGCCCGCCTGGTGCCTGGCGCGACCGGCACCGACACCGGCGGTTCGGTGCGCCAGCCGGCCGCCTTCACCGGCATCACCGGCATCAAGCCGACCTACGGCCGCTGCTCGCGCTACGGGATGATCGCCTTCGCCTCCAGCCTCGACCAGGCCGGGCCGATGGCGCGCAGCGCGCTCGACTGCGCCCACCTGCTGCAGGCCATGAGCGGCTTCGACCCGCGCGACGCCACCAGCGCCGAACAGCCGGTGCCGGACTTCGTCGCCGCGACCACCGCCGTGCGCGAAGGCGCCAGCGCGGCCCGCCCGCTGCAGGGCCTGCGCATCGGCCTGCCGCGCGAGTTCTTCGGCGACGGCGTGACCGCCGACGTGCTGGCCGCGACCCGCGCCGCGCTGGCCGAACTGGAACGGCTGGGCGCCACGCTGGTCGACGTCAGCCTGCCGCGCACCGAGCTGTCCATCCCCGTCTACTACATCATCGCGCCGGCCGAGGCCAGCTCGAACCTGGGCCGCTACGACGGCGTGCGCTACGGTCATCGCGCGCAGGACTTCAAGGACCTGGGCGAGATGTACCGCAAGAGCCGCAGCGAGGGCTTCGGCCCCGAGGTCAAGCGCCGCATCATGATCGGCACCTACGTGCTCAGCCACGGCTACTACGACGCCTACTACCTGCAGGCCCAGAAGCTGCGCCGCATGATTGCCGACGACTTCCAGGCCGCCTTCGCGCAGTGCGACCTGATCGCCGGCCCGGTCGCGCCGACCGTGGCGCGGGCGCTGGGCAGCCAGAACGACCCGGTGGCCGAGTACCTGGCCGACATCTTCACGCTGCCCGCCAGCCTGGCCGGCCTGCCCGGCATCAGCGTGCCGGCCGGTTTTGGCGCCGGCGGCCTGCCGGTGGGCCTGCAGCTGATCGGCAACTACTGGCAGGAAGGCGCGCTGCTGCACGCCGGCCATGCGCTGCAACAGGCGACCGACTGGCACCGCCAGGCACCTGCGCTGGCCGCCTGATCGACGCTTCAGTCCCGCGCCGAAGGCCCCCTCGCGGGGCCTTTCGTCTTCTTGAGGCGGCCTTCGTCCTCGATGCGCCGCAGGAAGTCGGCCAGCGTGCGGCCGGGCTCGTCGCGGAAGGGCTCGTCCAGCGTCTCGATCGCGGCCATGCGGTCGAGCCGGAAGTGGCGGAAGTCGCTGCGGGCCTCGCACCACGCGGCCAGCGTCCAGACCGCGTCCCAGCAGAAGCAGGCCAGCGGGCGCACGACGCGCTGGCTGGCCTGGCCGGCCGCGTCGCGGTAGTCCAAGCGCAGCTTGCGGCGCTGGTCGATCGCCAGCCTGACCGGCGCCAGCGCCTCGCGGCCGGGCATGCGCTCGCGCAGGTGGGGCGGCACGAACAGCGCGAGGCGGTCGGCGGCGGTGCGTTCGGTCGATGGCATGACGGCCAGGATGCGGCCCAGCGCGTCCTCGGCGTCGCGAGCCATGCGGTCGTCCAGCCGCGGTGCCGCGACCCGGATCGCGGCGACCAGTGCCTGAGCCTGGGCGCTGCTGAACATCAGCGGCGGCAGCTCGTAGCCGCGCCCGAGCCGGTAGCCGACGCCGGCCTCGCCCTCGATCGGTACGCCTTGCGCCAGCAGGTCGGCGACGTCGCGGTAGACCGTGCGGGCCGACACGCCCAGGCGATCGGCCAGCCAGGCGGCGGTCGACAGGCGCCGGCCCCGGATCAGCTGGACCAGTTCGAACAGGCGTTCGGCACGGCGCATGGTCAGCCCGGCTTGCCGGCGACGACTCGACCGGTGCGGCGCGGTGCCTGGCCCCGGTCATCGAGCCGCATCAGCAGCTCGGTGCGCCGCTCGCGTGCGACCTGGCGCCAGTCGCCGCCGTCCTGCAGCGCCACCAGCGCGTAGAGCAGGTTCAGGCTGGCCGCCGGCCAGATCGCGCGCACGGCGAGGTAGAGCTCGACGGCGTCGCGCGCCTTCACGTCCGCGACCCGGTGCACGCCGACCTGCGCCAGCCAGGCGGCTGACACCGGTCCCAGCGGCACGGCCTGGTCGTCGGCGTTCGACGGTGCCATGCCTTACCCACCCACCGGCGTGCACAGCTCCACCAGGCTGCCGTCGGGGCAGCGCAGGTAGGCGACGGTCAGGCCCCAGGGCTTGACGGTCGGCGGCTTCAGCACGGTGCCGCCGGCCTCGACCGCGCGGGCCAGCGCGTGGCGGGCGAACGAGAGCGTGGTCCCGCCAGTCTGCAGCTCGCCATCGTCGCCGTCCGGCGAGATGAAGCGGCGTTCGAGGCCGAAGGCGCGCTCGTCGAACGAGAGCGAGGCCTCCGGGTCCTGCACGTAGACGATGGTGTAGGCGTAGTGCATGGCGGTCTCCTGCGGGCCCGCCAGTATCGGCCGGGTGCCGGCGCGGTCAGGCCATCGCGTGCAGCCCGACCTGGTTGCCCTCGCTGTCGACGATGACCGCGAAGGCGCCCATCTCGCCAGGCAGGTTGACCCGGGGCACGACGATGCGCAGGCCGGCGCGTTCGGCGCGGCCGACGGCGGCGTCCAGCGACGGTTCGGCGTTCAGGTAGAGGCGCGGGCCGTCGCCGTGTGGCCGCAGCCCGGGCGACTTCATCAGGCAGCCGCCGGTGGCCAGTCCGGCCTCGTAGGGGAAGACGGCCAGCTCGGTCTGCGGCCCCATGGACTCGCGCCGCAGCGTGCGGCCGAGCACCGCCTCGTAGCAGCGCTGGGCCCGGTCGAGGTCGTCGACCGGGATCTCGAACCAGTTGATGGCGCGGGCGTTCAGGGCGGCGGGGGTGGTGTTCTGGTTCATAGAGGACTCCGTGGGGTCGGTTGCAGGAGCCCCCATGCTGCGCCGCCCCTGCTGACAACGGGGTGTCAGCAGGGGCGCGCCCGTATCATCCGCGCCCCGCCGAACCCAGCCCGACCGAGAAAGCCGACGACGTGACCGCAAGAGACTTGAAGACCGACGACTTTTGCGCCATCGACTTCGGCACGTCCAACTCGGCCATCGCGGTGCCGGACGTCGTGTCCGCCGGTGGCATGGCGCTGGTGCCGCTGGAAGACGGTCACCTGACCATGCCGACCGCCGTCTTCTACCTGTCCGAAGGGCCGGGCCTGCAGGCGCTGCCGAAGCTGTTCGGCCGCGCGGCGGTGGCGGCCTACACCGAGGGCACCGAGGGCCGGCTGATGCGCTCGATGAAGAGCGTGCTCGGCTCCAGCCTGATGGACCAGCACACCGACATCGGCGCCGGCCGCTCGGTCAGCTTCAGCGACGTCATCACCGGCTACCTGCTGCACCTCAAGCGCGCCGCCGAGGCCCGCGCCGGCCACCCGCTGCGCCATGCGGTGCTGGGCCGGCCGGTTTTCTTCGTCGACGACGACCCCGTGCGAGACGCCCAGGCGCAGTCCGCGCTGGAGGCCGCCGCCCGCGCGGTCGGTTTCGAGGAGATCGCCTTCCAGTACGAGCCGCTGGCGGCGGCGCTGCACCACGAGGCCACCGTGGACCGCGAGCAATGGCTGCTGGTGGCCGACATCGGCGGCGGCACCTCGGACTTCTCGGTCGTGCGCATCGGTCCCGAACGCCGCGCCCGGCTGGACCGGCGCGACGACGTGCTGGCCCACCACGGCGTGCACATCGCCGGCACCGACTTCGACCGCCGCGTCGAGCTGGGCGCGATCCTGCCGGCGATCGGCTACGGCAGCGTCGGCCCGTCCGTCGGCGGCCAGCCGCCGCGCGAGGTGCCCAGCCGGATCTACTTCGACCTCGCGACCTGGCACCTGGTCAACACGCTGTACCGGCCGCAGCGCCTGGCCGAGGCGCGTGCCACCAAGGTCAACTACGCCGACGTGACGCTGCACCAGCGCCTGATGAAGGTGCTGACCGACCACCTGGGCCATGACCTGCTGGCGCGGGCCGAGCGGGCCAAGATCGACGTCGCCGCCGGTGGTGAGACCCGCATCAACCTGTCGCTGGTCGAGCGTGGCCTGGAAGTCGGTCTGGACGGCGAGCGGGCCGGCGGTTTCGTCGCCGACGACATCGCCCGCATCACCGCCGCCGCACACGAGACCGTGCGGCTGGCCGGGCTGGAGCCGTCGCGCATCGACGCGCTGTTCTTCACCGGCGGCTCGACCGGCCTGAAGGGCCTGACCGACACGCTGTCGGCGGCCTTCCCCGGCGCCCGCCCGGTGCACGGCGACCGGCTCGCCAGCGTGGCGGCCGGCCTGGGCGTCTACGCGCGGCTGCTGCGGGCCTGATCGGTTCCCGGCGGCTCAGCGATCGCCGCCCCGCTCCGGCGGCCAGCGCTCGGGCTTGCCACCCCGTTCGGCACCCCGGTCCCCGCCGCCATGGCCACGCGGGACGTCCGGCTGCCGGATCTCGGGCGGACGCATCGGCTGCGGCCGGGCCATCTCCGGGCGCGCGGCCTCGATGCGGGGCGGCTCCAGGCGTGGTGCGGGTTGCTGGACCGGCGCTGCGGGCTGGACCTGCGGCGGCTGCGGCCTCGGGTTGTCATGGCGCTGCATGTCGGGCCGCTGGAACTCCGGCCGCTGTCCCTCCGGTCGCTGGCGCTCGGGCTGCGGCGGCTCCACACGCGGCGCGGGCCGCAGGATCTCGACCGGCATCGGCGCACTCTGCGAGGCCGGCGGCACCGGGCGGGGCGCGGGGATCACGCGGTCCAGGCCCCGGTCCGGAGTTCGATCCGGATTGCGATCCGGATTTCGCTCCGGGAGGCGCGGAGCCGGGAAGCGCCCGTCGCGCCCGTCGCGATCACCTCGCTCACCCCGATCGAATCGATCCGGCCGCTCGACCACCGGCGGTGCGGGCGGATCGCGGCGCAGCACCGGTGGCGGCGGTTCGGGGGCGCGCACGCGCGGCGGCAGGCGGGACTCGTCGCGCCAGGGTTGGGCCCGGATCACGCCGTGGCCGGCCTCGACCCGGCCGCGCAGGCCGTCGCCGACGCTGATCGCGGCGCGGAAGCCGCTGTAGCGGAATGGCGTGCCGCGCAGCACCTCGTCCGGGCGCTCGACCACGCGGCCCATCAGCCGGTCGTCGTGCACATGCGGGCGGTTGACGGCCTGCACGTAGCGCATGCCGACGCGGAAGGACGGCACGTAGACCTCGCGCGGCGCGAGCGGATACCAGGCCACGCCGCTGCCGATCGAGACGGACCAGGACACGCCGGGGTTGCCGTTCCAGACCACCAGCGCCGGGGCCCAGACCGGGCGCGGCGTCCAGTCGCCGGGCACCCAGCCCCAGCGGTCGCGCCACCAGACCCAGCGGCCGTAGTGGGAGGGCGCGTAGCCCCAGGGCGCGTCGTCGATCCAGGTCCAGCCCCACGGCCGCACCCAGACCCAGCGGCCGTCGCGGTAGGGCGCCCAGCTCGGGCCGACGCGGCGCGGGAACCAGACCCAGCCGTACTCGGGCGCGCGGGTCCAGTCGCCGTGCTCGTCCAGTTCGTCGGCGCCGGTCATCTCGGAGGGCACCGGGTCGTCGCGGCTGGCCAGCGGGCGGGCGCTGTCCTGCGTCATGGCCCAGCGCGCGAACGCGTCCGATTCGGGTGTGGTCAGCCGCCAGCCGCCGTCACGGTACAGCTCGGCGCGCTGGCCGGGGCGCAAGGTCTGGCGGCCGACGCCCGGTTGCTCGATCAGCAGGGCCTGGCGCCAGGCGGTCGCCGAGGCGGTGTCGGGCTCGCCCCGGCGCGGCGCCGGCACGTCGACGCGGAACAGGCCCGCGCCGCTCGGGCTCAGGCGGCCGGCGACGGTCTCGATCGACAGCTCGCGGGCCACCTCGTCGCTGCGCAGCACGATGGCCAGGCTGCCCTCGACCAGCTCCAGCACGATGCGGTCATCGTCCAGCGCCGTGACGGTCAGCTCGCTGTCCTCGCCCAGGCGCAGGCGGGTCGAGCCGATGGCGATCTCGGCGCGGCTGTCGCGGCCGACCGACAGGCGGTCGCCGCCGGTGACCGGCCAGTTGCGCAGGTTGTCCTCGCGGTGCTCGACCGCCGGCGTGCCGTCGTCGTGGCGCAGCCGGGCGTCGCCCTCGACCCAGGCGATGCGGCCGACCCGGCCTGGCGGATCGTCGGCCGCCCGGGCCGTGCCGGCGAACGCCGCCAGGCCGACCAGCAGCGCCAGCGTGGCGGCGGCCCGGCTCAGCCAGGACGCGGGGGCAACGGGACTCAGGGACATCGACGGCTCCAGGGACTTGGTGCTCCGGTCAACGGCCAGCCCCGGTTGGCGGCTGACATGGGGCCGGCATGGACAATGCAGCAATGCTGATCGGAACCTTGTTCGCCCTTGCGGCCGGCCTGATGTGGGGGCTCGTCTTCGTCGGGCCGCTGATGCTGCCCGAGTACCCCGCCGCGCTGCAGTCCTTCGGCCGCTACCTCGCCTTCGGCCTGATCGCGTTGCCGCTGGGCTGGCTGGGCCGGGCCCGGTTGCGCGAGCTGAGCCGGGCCGACTGGCGCGAGGCGCTGCGGCTGGCGCTGGTCGGCAACGTCATCTACTACCTGTTCCTGTCGGCGGCGATCCAGCGCGCCGGCGGGCCGCTGCCCACCATGATCATCGGCACGCTGCCGGTGGTCATCGCCATCACCTCCAACCTGCGCGACGCGCAGCGCGACGGCAAGCTGCCGTGGCTGCAGCTGCTGCCCTCGCTGCTGCTGATCGCCGCGGGCATCGGCTGCGTCAACCAGGTCGAGCTGGCCGCGCTGCGGGCCGATCCGGATGCCGACCACGGCCGCTACGCGCTCGGCGCGCTGCTGTCGGTCGGCGCGGTCGCCTGCTGGACCTGGTATCCGCTGCGCAACGCCGACTGGCTGCGCGCCCATCCCGACCGCAGCCCCAGCACCTGGGCCACGGCGCAGGGCCTGGCCACGCTGCCGCTCGCCGTGCTCGGCTATGCGCTGACCTGGGGCGTGATGGGCGCCAGCGGCAGCTCCTTCGAGATGCCGTTCGGACCGCGCCCGCTCTTCTTCATCGGCCTGATGACGACCATCGGCCTGCTCGCGTCCTGGCTGGGCACGCTGTGCTGGAACGAGGCCAGCCAGCGCCTGCCGACCACGCTGGTGGGCCAGCTGATCGTCTTCGAGACCCTGGCCGCCCTCAGTTACGCCTTCATCCTGCGCGGCCACCCGCCCGGCCCGGTGACGCTGCTGGGTGTGGCGCTGCTGGTGACCGGCGTGTTGACCGCGCTGCGTCTGCGGCCCGAGCCGCTGGTCGCCCAGGCCCACCCGGACTGATCGGACGCCGATGTGAACGACGCACCCCGCACCGAATGGCAGGCCCCGCGCTGGGCCCAGGCCGTGCTGCTGGCCAGCCTGGGCACGCTCGGGCCCTTCTCGATCGACACCTACCTGCCGGCCTTCGCCGGCATCGCCTCGGCACTGGGCGCCACGCCGGTCCAGATGCAGCAGACGCTGTCGGCCTACCTGCTGGGCTTCGCGCTGATGAACCTGTTCCACGGCGCGCTGTCGGATGCGCTGGGCCGCCGCCCGGTCGTGCTGGCCGGCGTCGCGATGTTCACGCTGACCAGCCTCGGCTGCGCGCTGACCGACCACATCGGCTGGCTGATCGCGCTGCGGGCCTTGCAGGGCATGTCCACCGGCGCCGGCATGGTGGTCTCGCGCGCGGTGATCCGCGACGTCTACCCACCCGAGCAGGCCCAGAAGATGATGTCGCAGGTGACCATCTTCTTCGGCATCGCCCCGGCGATCGCGCCGATGGTCGGCGGCTGGCTGTTCGTGCACAGCGACTGGCGCGCGGTGTTCTTCTTCCTGACGCTGGTGGGTTGTGCGATCTGGCTGGGCGTCTGGCGCTCGCTGCCCGAGACCCTGCCGCCGACGCGCCGCCAGCCGCTGTCGGTGGCCGACCTGTGGCGCGGCTACCGCGAGCTGGGCCGCGACCGCCGCTTCTGGCTGCTGGCGCTGGCTTCCGGCGTGCCCTTCAACGGCATGTTCCTCTACGTGCTGGGCGCGCCGAGCTTCCTCGGCGAGCTGATGGGCCTGCGGCCTGAGCAGTACTTCTGGTTCTTCCTGTCGACCATCGCCGGGATCATGGTCGGTGCGGTGGCCAGCGGGCGCATGGCCGGTCGCATCGCGCCGCGCCGCCAGATCCGCTGGGGCTTCGTGATCATGGCGCTCGCCTGCGGCCTGAACGTCGCCGGCAACCTGCTCTTGCCGCTGCACCCGCTGTGGGCCTTCCCGCCCATCCTGCTCTACAGCCTGGGCTGGGCGGTGCTGGTGCCGGTGGTCACGCTGATGGTGCTGGACCTGGCGCCGGCGCGGCGCGGCATGGCCTCATCGCTGCAGGCCACCGTCGGCAGCCTGGCCAACGCGCTGGTGGCTGGCGTGCTCACGCCGCTGGTGATGCACAGCGCGCTGGCGCTCAGCCTGGCCTCGGCCGGGCTGATGCTGATCGGCCTGCTGGCCTGGCTCTGGCAAGGCCGGCTGGTGCGCCAGTCGACCCTGCCCGAGCCGCGCGCCGCCCGGCCCGGCGAGACCGTCGAGGTCGACGCGCCGCTGCCGTGAGCGGCGGCCGAGGCGGTCGCGGCCCCTGTCGACGAAGGGCCGCCGTTCGACTTGTCGCGGGAAGGCGGTCGGCGGCGTGCAGCGTGGTCAGGTGCGCCGCCCGAAGTGCTCAAGTCCACTGGCCGGGCGGCCGAAATCAAGGCAGACACGACACACCCGTGAGCCTTGCATGAACCCGCCTGACGCCCATCCTCCTGTCCTTCTCCTGCGCCACCTGGCCCGCTCGCTGCTCCTGGGCGCCATCGTCGGCCTGCCGATGCTGGGCGCGGCCAGTGCCCAGGCTGGCGAGCGCGTCGAGAAGGGCGGCCAGAAGGCCGTCAGCCTCGACGAGCTGCGCGACCGCCTCGCCAGCCGCGTTGCCGAGGTCCGCGAGGCCCAGCAGTCCCGAGCCGCCGCACCGGCACCCGTGCTGCGCGTGACCGTCAAGACCGACACCCGCGCGCCTGCCGGCGGTGCCCACGGCGCGGCCGAGCCGCCGGCCCGGTCGGGCCGATCGGCCAGAGCCACGACATCCGGCAAGACCCATGTGCCCGACGCAGCGTCCGGCCACGGCGGCGCGCCGCACTGGTCCTACCAGGGCGCCGAAGGCCCGGAGGGCTGGGCCGAGCTGGCGCCCGAGTTCGCGACCTGCGCGCGCGGCCAGCGCCAGAGCCCGATCGACATCCGCGACGGCATCCACGTCGAGCTGGAGGCGATCCGCTTCGACTACCAGCCGGGACCCTTCGGCGTGATCGACAACGGCCACACCATCCAGGTCAACGTTGCGCCCGGCAACGCGATCGAGGTCGGAGGGCGTCGCTACGACCTGGTCCAGTTCCACTTTCACCGGCCGTCCGAGGAGCGCATCAACGGCCGCCAGTTCGACATGGACGTCCACCTCGTCCACAAGGATCCGCAGGGCCGGCTGGCCGTCGTCGCGGTGCTCTTGCAGCAGGGCCGCCAGCATCCGCTGATCCAGTCGGTCTGGAACAACCTGCCGCTGGAGAAGCGCGAGGAGCAGCGCGCCATGGGCACGCTCGACCTGACCCAGCTGCTGCCCGAGGACCGGCGCTACTTCACCTACATGGGATCGCTGACCACGCCGCCATGCAGCGAGGGCGTGCTGTGGATGGTCCTCAAGCAGCCGGTGACGGTGGCCGGCGAGCAGCTGGCGATCTTCAGCCGCCTCTACCCGATGAACGCCCGGCCGATCCAGCCGGCCGCCAACCGCATGATCAAGGAGTCCAACTGATGGCGAACCGCACCCGTTTCCTCCTGCGCTGACGGCGGCGCCGGCCGCGTTCCCGAGCCGGGAACGACGGGGTGCCGTCAGGCCGATCCTGTTCGGCTTTTCAACCGATCCTCTTCGCGGAGGGTCGGTTTTTTCATTTTCTGGACGGATTTCAGCCGAACACGGGGGGTGCCCGTCTGTCAAGGCCCGGTCAAGAGGGGTAACACCTCAAGTGCAACCTCACCAAGCCAGCGCAAGTCGTTCTTTTTGCTGGCTTTTTTGGCAACTGTCACACATTGGGGTGGCCTAGCTAAGTGCTTGATTTCATTGGCAATTTCTCACGGCTCAACTTGACCCTGTGTCTTTTTCTCCGCTACAGTGGGTAGACGTGTCTTATCGTGGGTTTTTGTGGCGGACTTTCATTTCCAAGGGACTTCAGCCCTCGCGCTGGACGCCAAGGGACGGCTCACCGTTCCGGCGCGTCATCGCGAGGTCCTGGTGTCGCTTGCCGAAAGCCGCCTGACGCTGACCAAGCACCCCGAAGGCTGCCTGATGGTCTTCCCGCGACCGGTGTGGGAGGCCTTCCGCGCCAAGGTCGAGGCCTTGCCGATGTCGGCGGCCGGCTGGAAGCGCATCTTCCTGGGCAGCGCGATGGACGTGGAGATCGATTCCGGCTCGCGCGTCCTGATCTCGCCTGAACTGCGGGCCGCCGCCGGCCTCGACCACGACGTCCACCTGATCGGCATGGGCAACCACCTCGAGCTGTGGGATGCCGCCCGCCACATCGCCGCCGAGGCCGCCGTGCTGCAGCAGCCGATGCCCGAGGCGCTGCAGGACTTCACCTTCTGATCCCCATGGCCACCGCCGTCGCCGTTCCAGGGCAGCACCGCACGGTGCTGCTGCACGAGGCAGTCGATGCCCTCGTGCAGTCGCGCGCGGGCACCTATGTCGATGGCACCTATGGCCGCGGGGGGCACAGCCGGCTGATCCTGTCGAAGCTGGCGCCCGAGGGTCGGCTGATCGCCATCGACCGCGATCCCGAGGCCATCGCCAACGCCCGCGAGGGCGAGGGCCGCATCGACGACCCGCGCTTCTCGATCCATCACACCCGCTACGCCGAGTTCGACGCCGTGCTCGACGATCTGGGGCTGGCCCAGGTCGACGGCCTGCTGCTGGACGTAGGTGTGTCCTCGCCGCAGATCGACGACCCGGACCGCGGCTTCAGCTTCCGCTTCGACGGGCCGCTGGACATGCGCATGGACCCGACCCGCGGCCAGAGCGCGGCCGAGTTCATCGCCACCGCGCCGCAGGGGCGGCTGATCGAGGTCATCCGCGACTACGGCGAGGAGCGCTTCGCCCCCGCGCTGGCACGTGCGCTGGTGGCGCGCCGCGAGGAAGGCCGTTCGCCAACCCGCACCAGCGAGCTGGCAGCCCTGTGCGCCAGCGTGGTCAAGACCCGCGAGCGCGGCCAGGACCCGGCCACGCGCACCTTCCAGGCGCTGCGCATTGCCGTCAACGGCGAGCTCGACGAGCTGGAGCGTGCGCTGGCGCAGTCGCTGCGGCGCCTGAGGCCGGGCGGCCGGCTGGTCGTCATCAGCTTCCATTCGCTGGAAGACCGCATCGTCAAGACCTTCATCGCCCGGCATGCCCAGGAGGTCTACGACCGCCGCATGCCGCATGCGCCCAGCCAGCCGCTGGCGCTGCGCGCGATCGCCCGCATCAAGCCCGGCGACGAGGAGGTGCAGGGCAACCCGCGCGCCCGCTCGGCGATCCTGCGGGTGGCCGAGCGCACCGATGCGCCGCTGCCGCCAGAGGCTGGCCGATGACCGCGCGCCTGAACCTGTTGCTGCTGGTCGCGCTGGTCGTCAGCGCGGTCTACCTGGTGCGCACGTCCTATCACTCCCGCCAGCTGTTCGTGCAGCTTGAACGCGAGCGCTCGCAGGCCCGCCAGCTCGAACTCGATGCCGAGCGCCTGACGCTGGCGCGCCGCGAGCTGGCCGCCAACGGCCGGGTCCGCCAGGAAGCCGTGACGCGTCTGGGCATGCGCTCGGCCGGCGCCGGCGTGATGGTCGAGGTCGACGATCCGCTGCTGGCGCATGCCGCCACCGCCACGCAGGGAGCTGCGTCGGTGGCCTCGTCGGTGGCTTCGTCGGTGGTGGCCACCGGAGGGCGGCCATGACGCGCGGCAACCGCCGTTCCGCAGGCGCCGGGTCGGGCCTGGGCTCGCGCCTGTCGGCCTGGCTGCGCCGGCTGGCGGCGGCCCGCCTCTCGCGTGGCGCGGCCAACCGTCCCGGTGCGCGCCGCGACGTCGGCTCGCGTGCGGCGGCCAACGTCGGCCATCCGGCCCAGTACGCCAGCAGCCCGCTGCTGGCGGCCAAGACGCCGCTGTGGCGTTCGCGGCTGGTGGTTCTCGGCGTCGGCCTGGGCTTCCTGGTGCTGCTGGGCAAGGCGGTCTACATCCAGGCCATCAACACCGACTTCTACCTGAAGCAGGGCGAGAGCCGCTACGCCCGGACCTTCGAGCTGCCGCCCAGCCGTGGCCGCATCTTCGACCGCAACGGGCTCGAGCTGGCTGGCAGCGTGCCGGCGCCGTCGATCTGGGCGATCCCGAAGGACTTCAAGGCCGATGCGAGCCAGCTGCAGGCGCTGTCGCGGCTGCTGGGCATGAACCCGCGCGAGCTGAACCTGCGCCTGGCCGAGAACCCGAACTTCGTCTGGTTGCGCCGCCAGGTTGACGACAGCGTCGCGCAGCAGGTGCGCTCGCTGGGCATCAAGGGCCTGCACCAGGCCCGCGAGTTCCGTCGCCAGTACCCCGAGGGCGAGGCCGCCGCGCACGTGGTCGGCTTCACCAACTTCGAGCAGAAGGGCCAGGAGGGCATCGAGCTGACCTTCCAGGGCCAGCTCGAAGGTCGGCCCGGCAGCCGCAGCGTCGTGCGCGACCGGCTGGGCCGCATCGTCGAGAACATCGGCGAGGGACTCGAACCGGTCGACGGCACCGACGTCACGCTGTCGATCGACGCCAAGGTCCAGTACTACGCCTACCAGAAGGTCAAGGAAGCGGTCGAGGAACACAAGGCCAAGTCCGGCAGCGTGGTCGTGCTCGACACCCGCACCGGCGAGCTGCTGGCGCTGGCCAACTACCCGAGCTACGTGCCCGGCGACCGCCAGGCGCTGGCCGGCGGGGCCTTGCGCAACCGGGCGCTGACCGACACCTTCGAGCCCGGGTCGACGATGAAACCCTTCGTCATCGCGCTGTCGATGCAGTCCGGCCGGGTGCGTCCCGACTCCGTGATCCAGACGGCACCCGGACGCCTCTCGATCGGCGGGTCGACCATCTCGGACTCGCATCCGCATGGCCTGCTGACGGTCGAGCAGATCATCCAGAAGTCCAGCAACGTCGGCACGGTCAAGCTGGCCATGCAGATGCAGCCCAAGGAAATGTGGGACGTCTTCAACGGCGTCGGCCTGGGCCAGAAGCCGCAGCTGCCTTTCCCCGGACTGGCCTCCGGCCGGCTGCGACCGTTCAAGAGCTGGCGGCCGATCGAGCAGGCGACCATGAGCTATGGCTACGGGCTGTCGGTCTCGCTGGTGCAGCTGGCGCGGGCCTACACCGTGTTCGCACGCGACGGCCAGCTGATGCCGGTGTCGATCCTGAAGAACGAGGTCCAGGCCAACGGCGTCCAGGTCTTCACGCCCGAGATCGCGCGTTCGGTGCGCAAGATGCTCCAGATGGCGGCCGGCGAGGGTGGCACCGCCCCCAAGGCCCAGACGCTGGGCTATTCGGTCGGCGGCAAGACCGGCACCGCGCACAAGCAGGAAGGCAGCAGCTACCAGAGCAACAAGTACCGCGCCTGGTTCGTCGGCATGGCGCCCATCACGTCTCCGCGCATCATCGTCGCGGTCATGGTCGACGAGCCCAGCAACGGCCGCTACTTCGGTGGCGACGTGGCCGCGCCGGTCTTCAGCCAGGTCGTGCACGAGACGCTGCGCGCGCTGCGCGAGCCGACCGACCTGGCGGTGCAGCCGCAGATCTACGCGCGCTCGGTGGCCGTGCCGGCCGAGGTGGAGTCCAACTGATGGCCCACGCACCGGACACCTCTCGGGAGCTGCTGACGCTGGCTGGCGTCGACGCCGCGCTGGCATGGCTGCTCGCGCGCACCGGCCCGACCGCGACGCTGCAGACCGACAGCCGCCGGGTCGCGCCGGGCGATGTCTTCATCGCCTGGCCCGGCCATGCGACCGATGGCCGCGCCCACGTCGGCGCGGCGCTGGCGGCGGGCGCGAGCGCCTGCCTGGTCGAATCGGCCGGCGTCGATGCCTATGACTTCCGCGATGCCCGCATCGCCACGCTGCCCGGCCTGAAGGCCGCCACCGGCGAACTCGCCCACCGCTGGCACGGCGAGCCCAGCCACCGGCTCGACCTGATCGCCACCACCGGCACCAACGGCAAGACCTCGACGGCCTGGTGGACGGCGCAGGCGCTGGGCGCGGCCGGCCGGCGCTGCGGCGTCATCGGCACGCTCGGCGTGGGCGAGCCGCCCTCGGCGCAGCGTCCCGATGCGACCGTGCACGCGACCGGCCTGACCACGCCCGACCCGGTCACCTTGCACCGCGCGCTGCGCGGCTTCGTCGACCGTGGCTATGCGGCCTGCGCGGTGGAGGCCTCGTCGATCGGCATCGTCGAGCACCGCCTCGACGCGGCACGCATCCGCGTGGCGCTCTACACCAACTTCACGCCCGACCACCTCGACTTCCACGGCGACATGGCGAGCTACTGGGCCGCCAAGCGCCGCCTGTTCGACTGGCCCGGCCTGCAGGCGGCGGTGCTCAACCGCGACGACACCGCCGGTGCCGCGCTGGCCGAGGAACTCGCCGCACGGGGCGACCTGGACATCTGGACCTACACGCTCGGCACGCTGCCGGCGCGGCTGCGCGCGACCGACCTGCACCACGTCGACGGCGGTCTGGCCTTCACGGTGCACGAGGCCAGCACGGTCGAGCCCCGCCAGCGGCAGGCCGTCGACACCCGCGCCGAGGTCCGCACCCACCTGATCGGTCACTTCAACGCATCGAACGTGCTGGCCGTCATCGGCGGCCTGCGCGTGCTGGGCCTGCCGCTGGCGCGCTGCGCGGAACTGGCGGCCGGCTTCACCTCGGTGCCCGGACGCATGCAGCGTGTGCGCGTCGATGCCACCGTCGCGCTGCCGCAGGTGGTGGTCGACTACGCCCACACCGCCGACGCGCTGGACAAGGCGCTCGGCGCGCTGCGCCCGGTGGCCGATGCCCAGGGTGGCCGACTGTGGTGCGTGTTCGGCTGCGGTGGCAACCGCGACGCGAGCAAGCGCCCGGTCATGGGCGACGTCGCCACGCGGCTGGCCGACGTGGTCGTCGTCACCAGCGACAACTCGCGGCTGGAAGACCCGCAGGCCATCGTCGACCAGGTGCTGGCCGGCTGCGGCGCAGCGCCCCACGTGCGCGCCGTGCTCGACCGGACCGAGGCCGTCCACGCCGCGCTGGCCGAGGCCGCGCCCGAGGACGTCGTGCTGATCGCCGGCAAGGGCCATGAAGACACCCTCGACGTTGGCGGCGTCAAGCGGCCGTATTCCGACATCGACACCGCCGCCGCCGCGCTGCGGGCGAGGGCTGACGCATGACGACGACCTGGCTCACGCTGGCGCAGGCTCATGCGCTGATCCAGCGCCGCATCCCGCAGGCCCGGCTGGTCGGCGATGGCACGACGCCGCTGCTGCGGGCCCACAGCGACACCCGCACCCTGAAGGCCGGCGACCTGTTCGTCGCGCTGCGCGGCGAACGCTTCGATGCCAACGACTTCATCGCCCAGGCGCGCGATGCCGGCGCCGTTGCCGCGCTGGCCGAACGTGGCCTGCAGGCGGCCCGCCTGAGCGGCATCGAGGTGCCCGACAGCCTCGCCGGCCTGCAGGCGCTGGCCACCGCCTGGCGCGCTGGCTTCGCGCTGCCGCTGATCGCCGTGACCGGCAGCAACGGCAAGACCACGGTCACGCAGATGATCGCGGCCATCCTGCGCGCCTGGCAGGGCGAGGCGGCGCATGCCACCGCCGGCAACTTCAACAACCACATCGGGGTGCCGCTGACGCTGCTGGCGCTGCGCGAGACGCACCGCGCCTCGGTGGTCGAACTCGGCATGAACCATCCGGGCGAGATCGCCGAGCTGGCCGCGATCGCGCAGCCCACCGTCGCACTGGTCAACAACGCGCAGCGCGAGCACCAGGAGTTCATGCACACGGTCGAGGCCGTCGCGCGCGAGAACGGTTGCGCCATCGCCGCGCTGCCGGCCGACGGCACGGCGGTCTTCCCGGCCGACGAGACCCACACGCCGATCTGGCGCACGCTGGCCGGTGCGCGCCGCGTGCTGACCTTCGCGCTGGCCGACGAGGCTGCTGCGGCCGGCGTGCAGGCCGACTGCCTCGCCCATGCCGACTGGGCCGGTGACCACTGGCAGGCCCGCTTCGACACGCCGGCCGGCCGCATGGACATGGCGCTGGCGGTGGCCGGCCGCCACAACGTCAAGAACGCGCTGGCCGCCGCCACCTGTGCGCTGGCGGCCGGCTGTCCAGCCGAGGCGATCCAGCGTGGCCTGGCTGGCTTCGCGGCGGTCAAGGGCCGCTCGCAGGTCTCCCGGCTCGACTGGGGCGGCCGAGCGGTCACGCTGATCGATGACAGCTACAACGCCAACCCCGATTCGATGCGTGCGGCCATCGAGGTGCTGGCTGCGCTGCCCGCGCCGCGCTGGCTGCTGCTGGGCGACATGGGCGAGGTCGGTGACCAGGGCCCGGCCTTCCATGCCGAGGTCGGCGCGCTCGCCGCCGAGCGTGGCATCGAGCACCTCTGGACCGCCGGCACGCTGGCGGCCGAGGCGGCACGGGCCTACGCGGAGCGGGTCGGTCAGCGGGATGTGCGTCATGCGGCGCAGCATGCCGGTGCGCAGGCTCAGGCGGTGAGCCACCACGACGACACCGCCGCGCTGCTGGCCGCATTGGCCGTGTTGGCCGACCCGGTCCGCGACGGCCCGGCCGCCGCCTCGGTGCTGGTCAAGGGCTCGCGCTTCATGGCCATGGAAAAGGTGGTCGCGGCGCTGCGCGCCCGGGCCGCCGCGTCCTCAGGAACGGCAGGAGAACAACAAGATGCTCGTTAGCCTCGCCGCCTGGCTTCAGGCCCTCGACCCCGACACGCTGGGCTTCCTGCGGGTCTTCCAGTACCTCACCTTCCGTGCGGTGATGTCGGCCATGACCGCGCTGCTGCTCGGCCTGGCCTTCGGCCCGTGGGTGATCCGGCGCCTGACCGAGCTGAAGATCGGCCAGCCGGTGCGCGCCTATGGCGTCGAGAGCCACCTGGTCAAGACCGGCACGCCGACGATGGGCGGCGTGCTGATCCTGCTGTCGATCGCCATCTCCACGGTCCTGTGGTTCGACTGGAGCAACCGCTTCGTCTGGATCGTGATGCTGGTGACCTTCGGCTTCGGCGCGATCGGCTGGGTCGACGACTGGCGCAAGGTCGTCAACAAGAACCCCGAGGGCATGGCCTCGCGCGAGAAGTACCTGTGGCAGTCGCTGATCGGCCTGGTCGCGGCGCTCTACCTCGCCTTCAGCGTCTCGGAGTCCAGCAACCTGCGCGTGCTGGAGCTGTTCTGGCGCTGGATCGGCTCGGGCTTCTCGAACAACCTGCCGCCCAAGGCCGACCTGATCGTGCCCTTCTTCAAGACCGTCAGCTACCCGCTGGGCGTGTTCGGCTTCATCTTCCTGACCTACTTCGTGATCGTCGGCGCGAGCAACGCGGTCAACCTGACCGACGGCCTGGACGGCCTGGCCATCATGCCGGTGGTGCTGGTCGGCTCGGCGCTGGGCCTGTTCGCCTACGTGACCGGCAACGCGGTGTTCTCGAAGTACCTGCTGCTGCCCTACATCCCCGGTGCCGGCGAGCTGCTGATCTTTTGCGCCGCCATGGCCGGCGCGGGGCTGGCCTTCCTGTGGTTCAACGCCTACCCGGCGCAGGTCTTCATGGGCGACGTCGGCGCGCTGGCGCTGGGCGGCGCGCTGGGCACGATCGCGGTCATCGTGCGGCAGGAAATCGTGCTCGGCATCATGGGCGGCATCTTCGTGGTCGAGGCCCTCTCGGTCATGGCCCAGGTGTCCTACTTCAAGTACACGAAGAAGAAGTACGGCCAGGGTCGCCGCATCCTGCTGATGGCGCCGCTGCACCACCACTTCGAGAAGAAGGGCTGGGAAGAGACCCAGGTGGTCGTGCGCTTCTGGATCATCACGATGCTGCTGTGCCTCGTGGGACTGTCGTCCCTCAAGCTGCGATGAACTTCCTGCGCAACCTCCCCATCCTCGTGCTGGGCCTGGGCGACTCCGGCCTGGCGATGGCGCGCTGGGCGCGTCGTTGCGGGGCTGCGCGCATCGTGGTGGCCGACAGCCGGGAGGCGCCACCGCAGGCGCAGCGTCTGGCCGAGGACGTGCCCGGTGCGGAACTGCGCTGCGGCCCGTTCACGCCCGCGCTGATCGAGGATGGCCTGAAGCTCGTGCTCAAGAGCCCCGGCCTGTCGCCGCTGGATCCGGCCATGGCCGCGCTGATCGAGGCTGCCGAGCAGCGTGGCCTGCTGGTGCTGGGCGAGCTGAGCCTGTTTGCGCACGCGCTGGCCGACCTGAAGGCCGAGTGCGGCTATGCGCCCAAGGTCATCGCCATCACCGGCACCAACGGCAAGACCACCACCACCTCGCTGACCGCGCTGCTGGTCGAACGTGCCGGCCTGCGCGTGGCCGTGGCCGGCAACATCGGCCCGACCCTGCTGGACACGCTGGGCGCGGCGCTGGATGCAGAAGCGGCGGCGCTGCCAGATGTCGATGCCGGGGCCGATGCGGATGCCGATGCCGAGGCCGAGGCGACGCCGTCACCGCTGGATGCGCAGGTCGATGTCCAGGCCGAAGACCAGGCCGACGACCAGGCCAACGCTCCGGCCGACCCTGCCGACGCGATCCAGACCTCCGATCCGGTCGAGGACGTCGACGACGAGGGACCGGAGCCTGACGAGGCTGACGCGCCCGACGCATCGGTCGACGCCGAGTCCGATGGCCCTGCCGACGCGCCACCGGCCGAGGACCTGGCCGCCGAGATCGGTGGCGGCGGTCCGCCGCCGCACCTGGTCCCGCCGCCGCCGCCGGCGCCCGAGTTCGCGCACCTGCCGCAGGCCTGGGTGCTGGAGCTGTCGAGCTTCCAGCTCGATGGCGTCACGAACTTCGAGCCGACCTCGGCGGCGGTGCTCAACGTCACGCAGGACCACCTGGACTGGCACGGCGACATGGCGGCCTATGCGGCGGCCAAGGCACGCATCTTCGGCAAGCAGGCCGTGATGGTCCTCAACCGTGACGATGCCGCCGTGCTGGCCATGGTCCCGCAGCCGCCGCCGCCCGAGCTCAACAAGGCCGGCAAGCCGGTCAAGTCCAAGGGCCCGAAGTGGCAGCCGCGCCGCACCGTGCTGTTCGGCCTGGACCGGCCGCGCCGTCCGGGCGACTGGGGCCTGGTGGTCGAGCACGGCATGGCCTGGCTGGTGCGCGCGCACCCCGGCGATCCGCTCGATGAAGCGACAGCCAAGCGCGCTGCGGCCGCCTTCGATCCGGACGAGCTGTCGCTGCAGCGCCTGATGCCGGCCGACGCGCTGCGCATCCGCGGTCGCCACAACGCCGCCAACGCGCTGGCCGCGCTGGCGCTGGCCCGTGCCGCCGGTCTGCCGCTGGCACCGATGCTGCACGGCCTGCGCGAATACCGCGGCGAACCGCACCGGGTCGAATTCCTGCGCAGCGTCGACGGCATCGAGGCCTACGACGACAGCAAGGGCACCAACGTCGGCGCCACCGTGGCCGCGCTGAACGGCCTGGGTCCGGACAAGTCGCCGGCGAAGCTCGCCGTCATCCTCGGGGGCGACGGCAAGGGCCAGGACTTCTCGCCGCTGGCGCCGGCCGTGGCCGCGCATGCGCGGGCCGTGGCGCTGATCGGCCGCGATGCGGCGGCGATCGAGGCGATGCTGGCCGACACGGTGGCCGCCTCCTCGCTGCCGATGGCCCGCTTCGACACCCTCGAAGCGGCGACCCGCTGGTGCTTCGCGCAATGCCGCGCCGGTGACGCGGTGCTGCTGAGTCCGGCCTGTGCCAGCCTGGACATGTTCCGCAACTACGCCCACCGCGCCCAGGTCTTCGCCGACACGGTGGCCGCGCTGGCCGAGGAACGCGGGGAGTACGGCGCATGAACGTCTCCGTCATCAGCCGCCTCGGTGCGCTGTTCGGGCGTCGTCCGGCGGCACCCGCCAACCGCGCGACCCGCGAGGTCGAACGGCCGTCGCTGCTGGCCCGCCTGGCCGCCGGTGCGGGCAGCCTGCTTGGTCTGTTGCGCGGCGATGTCGGCGGCAAGGACGGTGCGCGCGGCTGGGACGCCTCGGGCCAGCCGACCCGCTGGGTCGGCTTCGACATGGCCTTGGTGTGGGTCGTGGTCGGCTTGCTGGCCCTGGGCACGGTGATGGTCTATTCGGCCTCGATCCAGCTGCCCGACAACCCCAAGTTCGCGGCCTATTCGCCGACCCATTTCCTGATCCGCCACCTGATGTCGATCGGCCTGGCGCTGGTGGCCGCCGCCGCCGTGTCGACCTTGCCGATGCGGGTCTGGGAGCGCTGGGCGCCGTGGTTGTTCATCGTCGCGCTGGTGCTGCTGGTGGCGGTGCTGCTGCCCTTCGTCGGCAAGGTGGTCAACAACTCGCGGCGCTGGATTCCGCTGGGCGTCCTGAACTTCCAGCCCAGCGAGCTGGCCAAGCTGGCCATGGCCATGTACGCGGCCAACTACATGGTCCGCAAGATGGACGTCAAGGAAAGCTTCACCCGTGCGGTGCTGCCCATGGCCATCGCGCTGGGCTTCGTCGGTGTGCTGCTGCTGGCCGAACCGGACATGGGCGCCTTCATCGTGATCGCGCTGATCGCGATCGGCATCCTGTTCCTGGGGGGCGTCAACGGCCGCATGTTCCTCATCATCAGCGCGGTGCTGGTGGGCAGCTTCGTGCTGATGATCACCTTCAACGATGTGCGCCGCGAACGCATCCTGGCCTACCTGAACCCGTGGGACGAGAAGTACGCGCAGGGCAAGGGCTACCAGCTGACGCATTCGCTGATCGCCTTCGGGCGCGGCGAGTGGACCGGCCAGGGGCTGGGCTCCTCGGTCGAGAAGCTGCACTACCTGCCTGAAGCCCACACCGACTTCCTGCTCGCGGTGATCGGCGAGGAACTCGGCCTGGTCGGCGTCGCTGCCGTGATCCTGGCCTTCTTCTGGCTGGTGCGCCGCATCTTCGTGATCGGCCGCCAGGCCATCGCGCTGGACCGCGTCTTCGCCGGCCTGACCGCGCAGGGCATCGGCGTGTGGATCGGTGGCCAGACCTTCATCAACATGGGCGTCAACCTCGGCGTGCTGCCGACCAAGGGCCTGACGCTGCCGCTGCTGAGCTATGGCGGATCGGCCATCGTGATGGGCGTGGTCGCACTGGCCGTGGTGCTGCGGGTGGACATGGAGAACCGCCAGCTGATGCGTGGCGGCGGACTCGGCGGGGGCAGGGCATGAGCCGCGCCGCGCGTCACCTCGTCATCATGGCTGCCGGCACCGGAGGCCATGTCATGCCCGGCCTGGCGGTGGCTCAGGTCATGAGCCAGCGTGGCTGGTCGGTCAGCTGGCTGGGCACGCCCGCGGGCATGGAGAACCGCCTGGTGCCGCCGAGCGGCATCCCGCTCGACCGCATCGCCTTCGCCGGCCTTCGCGGCAAGGGCTGGGTCGGCATGCTGCGCGGCGCCGTGCAGCTGCTGTGGAGCCTGGTCCAGTGCCTGGGCATCCTGCGCCGGCGCGGCGCCAGCGCGGTGCTGGGCATGGGCGGCTATGTCTGCGTGCCCGGCGGCCTGGTGACGCGGCTGCTGCGCCGTCCGCTGGTGCTGGTCAACGCCGATGCGGCCCTGCTGCTGTCGAACCGCGCGCTGTCGCGCTGGGCCGACCGCATCGCCTTCGGCTTCGACGGCGCTGCGGCCCGCGCGCTGCCGCGTGCGATCGTGACCGGCAACCCGGTGCGCGCCGAGATCGAGGCCCTCGCGCCGCCCGCGCAACGCTACGGCGCGCGCCGCGGCCCGCTGCGCCTGCTGGTGGTCGGTGGCAGCCTGGGCGCGCAGGTGCTCAACCGCACGCTGCCGCAGGCACTGGCGCTGCTGTCGCCGGCCGAGCGGCCGCGGGTGGTCCACCAGACCGGCGTGGCCCATGCCGACGCGGTGCGCGCGGCCTATGCGCAGGTCGGCATCGCCACCCGCGACCTGGCCGATGACCCGGTCGATCCGCTCGATCCGGCCGGAACCGATGTCATCGTCCGTCCCTTCATCGACGACATGCCGCGCCAGCTGGCCGATTGCGACCTGATCGTCTGCCGGGCCGGTGCCATCACCGTCAGCGAGCTGTGCGCCGCCGGCGTCGCCAGCGTGCTGGTGCCGCTGGTCGTCTCGACCACCTCGCACCAGCGTGACAACGCGGCCTGGCTGGCCAACCAGCAGGCCGGCACCCACCTGCCGCAGGCTGACTTCACGCCCGAGCGCCTGGCCGGCCTGCTGCGCACGCTGGACCGCGCCACCCTGCAACAACAGGCCGAGCGCGCCCGCGCGCTGGTCCAGCCGCGCGCCGCCCAGCGCGTGGCCGACGAGATCGAGGCCCTGGTGGCCCGGAAGGAGGCTGCATGAAACACGCAGTCAAGAAGATTCATTTTGTGGGCGTCGGTGGCGCCGGCATGTCCGGCATCGCCGAGATCCTGCACAACCTCGGCTATGCCGTGTCGGGCTCGGACCAGGCCGACGGCGCGGTTACGCGGCGGCTGGCCGAACTGGGCATCCGCATCCACATCGGCCATGACGCGACCCACATCGCCGGGGCGCAGGCGGTGGTCACGTCCACGGCGGTGAAGGGCGACAACCCCGAGGTCATCGCCGCCCGCGCCGCCCGCATCCCGGTGGTGCCGCGCGCGGTCATGCTGGCCGAGCTGATGCGGCTGAAGCAGGGCATCGCGATCGCCGGCACGCACGGCAAGACGACCACCACCTCGCTGGTCACCAGCGTGCTGGCCGAGGCCGGGCTGGACCCGACCTTCGTGATCGGCGGCAAGCTCAACGCGGCCGGCGCGAACTCGGCGCTCGGCTCGGGCGACTACATCGTGGTCGAGGCCGACGAGAGCGATGCGTCCTTCCTCAACCTGCTGCCGGTGCTGTCGGTCGTCACCAACATCGACGCCGACCACATGGACACCTACGGCCACGACTTCGCCCGGCTCAAGCAGGCCTTCGTCGACTTCCTGCACAAGATGCCCTTCTACGGCGCGGCGGTGCTGTGCGGCGACGACCCGGGCGTGCGCTCGATCATCCCGATGATCTCGCGCCCGGTCATCACCTACGGCCTCGGCGAGGACGTGCAGGTGCGTGCGGTCGACGTGGTCGCGCTGCCCGGCGGCCAGATGCAGTTCACCTGCCAGCGCCGCAACGGCGTGGTGCTGCCCGACCTGGCCATCACGCTCAACCTGCCCGGCGAGCACAGCGTGCGCAACGCGCTGGCAACCATCGCCGTGGCGACCGAACTGGAGCTGCCCGACGAGCCCATCGTCGCCGCGCTGGCCCAGTTCAGCGGCGTGGGCCGGCGCTTCCAGCGCTGGGGTGACCTGGCGTGCGCGAGCGGCGCGGGCCACTTCACGCTGATCGACGACTACGGCCACCACCCGGTCGAGATGGCGGCGGTGGTCTCGGCCGCGCGCGGCGCCTTCCCGGGCCGCCGGCTGGTGCTGGCCTTCCAGCCGCACCGCTACACCCGCACGCGCGACTGCTTCGAGGACTTCGTCAAGGTCATGGGCACGGCCGACGCGATCTGGCTGACCGAGGTCTACGCCGCCGGCGAGGCGCCGATCGTGGCCGCCGACGGCCGCAGCCTGGCGCGTGCGCTGCGCGTGGCCGGCAAGGTCGATCCGCTGTTCATCGACGACGTCGCGGCGCTGCCGCAGGCCATCGTCGAGCAGGCCCAGCCGGGCGACGTGGTGATCGCCATGGGCGCGGGCTCGATCGGCGCCGTGCCGGCCAAGGTGGTCGAGCTGCTGAAGGAGCGCGCATGAACCCGGACCCGTTCAACGCGGACGCGGGCCGGGCGCCGGGCCGCTCCCAGGCCGATCCGCAACCCCTCGGGGGATCGACCGGCGTACCCGCCGGTCGAGGGGCTGGCCACGCGCTGGGCAAGGTCGCCGTGCTGATGGGCGGCGACTCGGCCGAGCGCGAGGTCTCGCTGATGAGCGGCGGCGGCGTGCTGCAGGCGCTGCGCTCGCGCGGCGTGGACGCGCATGCCTTCGACCCGTCCGAGCGCGAACTGATCGACCTCAAGCGCGAGGGCTATGAGCGCTGCTTCATCGCCCTGCACGGCCGCCACGGCGAGGACGGTGCGGTCCAGGGCGCGCTGGAGCTGCTGCACATCCCGTACACCGGGTCCGGCGTCATGGCCTCGGCCATCGCGATGGACAAGGTCATGACCAAGCGCCTGTGGCAGGCCGAGGGCCTGGCCACGCCGGCCTGGGCCCGGCTGGCGCCCGACGAGGTCGACGCGGCCCACATGCTGTCGGTGGCCGACACGCTGGGCCTGCCGCTGGTGGTCAAGCCGCCGCGCGAGGGCTCGTCGATCGGCGTCAGCGTGGTGCGCGACCGGGCCGCGATGGTGCCGTCCGTCCAGCTGGCCGCGCGCTACGACGCCGACGTGCTGTGCGAGGCCTTCGTCGACGGTGCCGAGCTGACCTGCCCGGTGCTGGGCGAGGGCCGCGACGCGGTCGCGCTGCCGGTCATCCGCATCGTCCCGCCGGCGGCCGGCTACGACTACCAGAACAAGTATTTCACCGACGAGGTGCAGTACCTCTGCCCGAGCGGCCTGGACCCGGCGCTGGAAGCCGAGGTGCAGCGCCTGACGCTGGCCGCCTACCGCAGCCTGGGCTGCCGTGGCTGGGGCCGGGCGGACCTGATGCTGCGCGCGTCCGACCAGCAGCCGCTGCTGCTGGAGATGAACACCTCGCCCGGCATGACCGGCCATTCGCTGGTGCCGATGTCGGCCCGCGCGGCCGGCATGGACTACGAGACGCTGTGCCTGCGCATCCTCGCGATGGCACGGCTGGACAACCCGACCGCAGCCCCGGCTGCGGCGGCCTGACGCGGCACAGGTCCGATCGACACGATGAACCCCGCCGCCACCCTGCAGCGCCCCGAGCGCGCCATCGACCCCGCGACGCTGCCCGGCGACGTGCGGCTGATGCGCGTCGGTGCCGGGCTGCTGCTGGGTGTCGCGCTGCTGGCGGTGCTGGTCAGCGCCCTGGCCTGGGCGATGCGCCGGCCGGCCTTCGCGCTGCGCGAGATCCAGCTGGTCGGCGAGGTCGCGCACACCCGCACCGCCGCGCTGGCCACGCAGGTGCTGCCGCGGCTCAAGGGCGGCTACTTCGACATGGACCTCATGGCGGCCAAGGCGGCCTTCGAGGACCTGCCCTGGGTGCGCCATGCGCAGGTCCGGCGGGTCTGGCCGCAGCGCCTGGTGGTCAGCCTGGAAGAGCATGTGCCGGTGGCCTACTGGGAGCGGCCCGAGGGCGATCCGCACCTGGTCAACCGCTTCGGCGAGGTCTTCGAGGTCAACCTCGGCGACCTGGAGGACGACGAACTTCCGACCTTGCGCGGACCGGGTGCCGAGAGCGCGCCACAGGTCTGGGCGATGTGGCAACGCCTGCAGCCCGAGTTCGCGCCGATGGGCGCGCGCATCGTGCGCCTGGCGCTGTCGGACGGCGGCAGCTGGCAGGCCCGGCTGGACAAGGCTGACGCCGTGATCGAGATCGGCCGTGGCGACGTCGACGAGGTGGTGCAGCGGGCCCGGCGCTTCGCGCTGAGCGTGCGACAGGTCAGCGCGCAGTTCGAGCAGCGCCCGGTCGTGCATGCCGACCTGCGCCACCGCGACGGCTACGCCCTGCAACTGCTCGGCCTGGGCACCAAGGAACCCGCGACGGCGGGCACGTTGCGGCGGCGCTGAGGCGCGCCCCGCACGACCGCACACCGGAACGGACAAGGAACAACATGGCCAAGGAATACAAGGACCTCATCGTCGGACTGGACATCGGCACCGCCAAGGTGATGGCGGTGGTGGCCGAGGTCCAGCACGACGGCGAGCTGCGCGTGGCAGGGCTGGGCGTGGCCAATTCGAGCGGCCTCAAGCGCGGCGTGGTCGTCAACATCGACGCGACGGTGCAGAGCATCCAGCAGGCGCTGAAGGAGGCCGAGATGATGGCCGACTGCCGCATCGGCCGCGTCTACACCGGCATCACCGGCAGCCATGTGCGCGGCCAGAACTCGACCGGCATGGTGATCGTGCGCGACAAGGAGGTCACCGCCTTCGACGTCGCCCGCGTGGTCGAGACGGCCAAGGCCATCAACATCCCCGGTGACCTGCGCCTGCTGCTGGTCGAGCCGCAGGAATTCGTCATCGACGGCCACGAGGTGCGCGAGCCGGTGGGCATGAGCGGCGGACGGCTGGAGGTCAAGGTCCACATCGTCACCGGCGCGCAGAGCGCGGCCGAGAACATCGTCAAGTGCGTGCGCCGCTGCGGCCTGGAGGTCGACCACCTGGTGCTCAACCCCAGCGCGTCGAGCCTCGCGGTGCTCACGCCCGACGAGCGCGACCTGGGCGTGGCGCTGGTCGACATCGGCGCGGGCACGACCGACGTGTCGATCTACACCGACGGCGCGGTGCGCCACACCGCGGTCATCCCGATCGCCGGCGACCTGATCACCAGCGACATCGCGATGGCGCTGCGCACGCCGACCAAGGACGCCGAGGAGATCAAGGTCGAGCACGGCGTGGCCAAGCAGCTGCTGGCCGATCCGTCCGAGCAGCTGGAGGTGCCGGGCCTGGGCGACCGGCCGCCGCGCATGCTCAGCCGCCAGGCGCTGGCCGGCGTGATCGAGCCGCGCGTCGAGGAGATCTTCTCGCTGGTCCACCAGGTCATCCGCGAGAGCGGCTGCGAGGAGCTGCTGTCCAGCGGCATCGTGCTGACCGGCGGCAGCGCGGTCATGCCCGGCATGGTCGAGCTGGCCGAGGACATCTTCCTGAAGCCGGTCCGCAAGGGCGTGCCGCTGTACGGCGGGGCGCTCTACGACATGGTCGCGCACCCGCGCGCGGCCACCGTGATGGGCCTGCTCGAAGAGGCCCGGCTGGCGCGGGCGCGCGGCATCAAGGCGGCGCAGTCGGGCCAGACCGGCGGCTGGCTGGGCAAGGCGCGCGACTGGTTCCTCAAGAGTTTCTGATCGATGACGAGCACGTGGGGGGAGGCCACGACCCGATGAACCGATCACACACACAGGGCGCACCGCCCCTGCCCCGGCAGGACGGTCGCCACGGTGGACCGCGCAGGTTCTGCGACGCGGGCATCACCGGGACGGACGACAAGAAGAAGTCAGTCAGGACCTCGCAGACAAACGACGACACACACACGACGCAAAGTTAAGGAGAGCGGCATGGGCATCGAAATGATCGAGGAATTCGACATGGGCACGCAGATCAAGGTGATCGGCGTGGGCGGCGGCGGCGGCAACGCGGTCGACCACATGATCGGACAGGGCGTGCAGGGCGTGGAGTTCATCTGCGCCAACACCGACGCGCAGGCGTTGAACCGTTCGCAGGCGCACAGCCTGCTGCAGCTGGGCCACACCGGCCTGGGCGCGGGCTCGCGTCCGGACCAGGGCAAGGCGGCGGCCGAAGAGGCGCAGGACCGCATCCGCGAGTCGCTCAACGGCGCGCACATGGTCTTCATCACCGCCGGCATGGGCGGCGGCACCGGCACCGGCGCGGCGCCGGTGATCGCGCGCATCGCCAAGGAGATGGGCATCCTGACCGTGGGCGTGGTCACCAAGCCCTTCGAGTTCGAGGGCAACCGCCGCATGAAGCAGGCCGACGCCGGCGTGTCCGAGCTGGAGGCCAACGTCGACAGCCTGATCGTGGTGCTCAACGAGAAGCTGCTCGAGGTCATGGGCGACGACGTCACCCAGGAAGAGGCTTTCGCCGAGGCCAACGACGTCCTGAAGAACGCCGTCGGCGGCATCAGCGACATCATCCACATCCCCGGCCTGGTCAACGTCGACTTCGAGGACGTCAAGACCGTCATGAGCGAGCCGGGCAAGGCCATGATGGGCACGGCGACCGCCAGCGGCCCGGACCGCGCCACCAAGGCCGCCGAGGCCGCCGTGGCCTGCCCGCTGCTGGAGGGCATCGACCTGTCCGGCGCGCGGGGCGTGCTGGTGCTGATCGCCGCGAGCAAGCAGACCTTCAAGCTGGCCGAGAGCCGCAACGCGATGACCACCATCCGTCGCTACGCGGCGGAAGACGCGCACGTGATCTTCGGCACCGCCTACGACGAGAGCCTGGGCGACGCGCTGCGTGTCACGGTGATCGCCACCGGCCTGGCCTCGACCCGTCGTGCCGCACCGACCATCCAGGTCGTGCAGCAGCCGCAGGTCGTGGTGCAGCGCACCGGCACCGACAACATCCCGGTGCTGACCCAGTCGGTCGCGGCCCCGGCGGCGGTGGTCGGTGCGCATGGCCTGAGCGCCAGCGCGGCCGGCCACGGCGCGGCGGTCGGCGGCATGGGCGCGGGCGTGCTGGCCTCGCCGGTCGGTGTCGGCAACGAGTTCGCGGTGCCCAGCGTCTGGCGCAACAACCGCACCCAGGCGGCGGCCAAGGTCGATGCGCTGGCCAGCAACGGCATGGACGAGATCGAGATCCCCGCTTTCCTGCGCAAGCAGGCCGATTGATCCCGTCCGGCGCCGCTCCTGGCCACGTGGTCGGGAGCGGGCCTGAACCGTCGTTCTCCTTCATCCCGGCGCGTGGTCCCGCGCGCCGGGTTTTTGCCATGGCGGCGATAGCCCTGGCCATCGCGCACCGACCGATCCGTGTCGGATCGACCTCCTAAAATCGCGCCATGCTCAAGCAACGCACCCTGAAGTCGTTGACCCGCGCCGTCGGCGTGGGCCTGCACAGCGGCAAGAAGGTCGAGCTGACGCTTCGCCCCGCGCCGCCCGACACCGGCATCGTCTTCCGCCGCATCGACCTGCCGCAGCCGGTTGACATCCCCGTGCGCGCCGACGGCGTCTGCGAGGCCCGCATGGCCACCACGCTGTCGCCCGGTGGCGATCCCGGCGCGCCCAAGGTCAACACGGTCGAGCACCTGATGTCGGCCTGCTGCGGGCTCGGCCTGGACAACCTCTACATCGACATCACGGCCGAGGAAGTGCCCATCCTGGACGGCTCGGCCGCGTCCTTCGTCTTCCTGCTGCAAAGCGCCGGCATCGAGCTGCAGAACGCGCCCAAGAAGTTCCTGCGCGTGCGCAAGCCGATCGAGGTCAAGGTCGGCGAAGGCCAGCGCGCGATGTGGGCCCGGCTGGAGCCGCACCACGGCTACAAGCTCACCTTCGAGATCGACTTCGACCATCCAGCGGTCGACCAGACCGGCCAGCGCGTGGTCTTCGACATGGGATCGGGCCAGTACAAGCGCGACATCGCGCGGGCCCGCACCTTCGGCTTCACCAAGGACCTGGAGCTGATGCGCTCGCGCGGCCTGACGCTCGGCGGCTCGATGGACAACGCCATCGTGGTGGACGACTACCGTGTGCTCAACAGCGACGGCCTCCGCTACGACGACGAGTTCGTCAAGCACAAGATCCTCGATGCCATCGGCGATCTCTTCCTGTGCGGCATGCCGCTGCTGGCCCACTACGTCGCCTTCAAGAGCGGCCACGCGCTGAACAACCAGCTGCTGCGCACGCTGCTGGCCGACGCCAGCGCCTGGGAGGTCGTCACCTTCGAGGACGAGAAGCTCGCGCCGCAGGGCATGGCCGAACTGGCGCCTGCCTGGTGAGGCTCACGCCGTGTTGGTCATCCGTCTTGTCTTCATGCTGCTGATGGTCGCGGCCGTTGCCTGCGTGGCTGCCTACATGTTCACGGGCGAGGTGGCCTGGCGGCGGCGCGGGCTGCTGATCGTCAAGTGGACCGTGCTGGCCGGCCTGGCCGGGGCGGTGGTGCTGCTGCTCGAGCGGCTGACGCTGGCGCTCTGAACCGGCTCGCTGGACCTGCTCGATGGACCGGCGCCGATGCCGGCGTCTCAGCCCCGCAACCCGCGCAGCCAGCCTTCCAGCGCCTCGGCCGACATCGGCCGGCCATGCAGGTAGCCCTGCAGCAGCGTGCAGCCGCGCTGACGCAGGAACTGCGACTGGCCGGCGGTCTCGACGCCTTCGGCCACCACCTCGATGCCCAGGCTTTCGCCGATGCGCAGCACGGCCGTCGTCAGGGCCTGGGCGTTGGCGTCGTGCTCCAGGTCGTGCACGAAGCTCTGGTCGAGCTTGACGCGCTGGATCGGCAGCCGGTGCAGGTGGCTCAGGCTGGAGTAGCCGGTGCCGAAGTCGTCCAGCGCCAGGCGCACGCCCAGTTCGCGCAGCGCGGCCAGCTCGGCCAGGGTGTCGTTGCGGCGATCCAGCAGGGCCGATTCGGTCAGCTCCAGCGTCAGCTTCTCGCCGGGCATCGCGTGCCGACGCAGCGTGTCCGAGATCCAGTCGACCAGGGTCGGGTCGTGGAAGTCGCGCGCCGACAGGTTGACCGACACCTGCGGCACCGCGATGCCGGCCCGGCGCCAGCGCTGCATCTGGGCGCAGGCGCTGTCGACCGCCCAGCGTGACAGCGCGCCGATCAGCCCGCAGGCCTCGGCCAGCGCGATGAAGCGGGCCGGCTCGATCGCGCCAAGCTGCGGGTGCTGCCAGCGGGCCAGCGCCTCGACGCTGTGCAGGCCGGTGATGCCACCACCGTGCGCCCGCACGACCGGCTGGTAGACCAGCACCAGCTCGCCCGCACCGATGGCGCGCCGCAGGTCGGTCTCCAGCCGCATGCGCTCGCGGCTGCGCTCGTCCAGCTCGCGGTGGAAGAAGGCGAGCTGGCCACGGCCCTCGGCCTTGGCCTGGTACATCGCCAGATCGGCATGGCGCAGCAGCGTCTCCAGGTCGGTGCCGTCCTCCGGCAGCATGGCCACGCCGATGCTGGCGCCGGCATGCAGCGTGAGCGCCGCACCGGGCGGGTTGGGCACCGACATCGGCTCGGCCAGCCGCGCGGCGATGCGCTCGGCCATGTCGCGGCTGGCGGGCGGGTCGCAGTCGGGCAGCACGACGACGAACTCGTCGCCCGCCAGCCGGCCGACCAGGTCGTCCTGCCGGACCGAGCGTTCGAGCCGCTGCGCGACCTGGCGCAGCACCGCGTCGCCGACCGCGTGGCCCTGGCTGTCGTTGATCAGCTTGAAGTCGTCGAGGTCGATGAAGAGCAGCGCCAGCGGCCGCTGCTCGCGCCGCGCGGACTGCACCGCCTCGCCGGCCTGGCGCTGCAGCTCGCGCCGGTTCGGCAGGCCGGTCAGGCCGTCGAAGAAGGCCAGTTCGTGGATGTGGGCGCGCGAGTCCTCGCGCTCGAAGGCCAGCGTGCACAGGTCCAGGCAGGTGGCCACCAGGCGGCGATGCAGGTCGGACGGCCCGCGCGATTCCCGGAAGTAGAAGGCGAAGGTCGCCAGCACGCGCTGGCCGTGGTTCTTGATCGGGCTGGACCAGCAAGCCCGGAAGCCCAGCGGCAGGACGGCGGCGCGGTACTTCACCCACAGCGGATCGGTGGCGATGTCGGTCACCAGCACCGGGCTGCCGCGCCAGGCGGCGGTGCCGCAGGAGCCCACGCTCGGGCCGATCGGGACGCCGTGGTAGCTCGCCGCCACCTCGGGCGAGAAGCTGGGACCGGCCAGCGGCTGGATGCGCTGCTCGTCGTCGATGCGCAGCACCGTCGCGACGACGTCCGGCGCCAGCGCCTCGACCTGCTGGCAGACCCGTGTCATCAGCTCGTGCAGCGGCTGCTCATGCACGATGGCATCGAGCACCGGCGCCTGCAGCACGGCCTGGATGCGGGTGGTGGTGATGTCCTCCAGCACCAGCGCGGACAGCGCGGGCGTGCCGTCGCCACGGTCGGACAGGCGTTCGAGCGTGAGGCGGCACCACAGCGCCTGGTCGGCCCGGGTGCGCAGCAGCATCTCCGTCTGGGCTCGGCCGTTGCGCGTGGCCAGGCGGCGCAGCGTGCCCCAGCGGGCCAGGTTGCCGCTCGGGCCCTCCAGCACGTCCTCCGGACGCCGGCCGAGCGGTGCGTCGGGCGACAGGCCCAGCAGCGTCGCGCTGGCGGCGGTCGCATGCACGACGATCTCTTCGGCGTCACAGATCCAGACGCAGTACGGGCCGTGCTCGAACACGCGCAGCACGGCGGGCAGCAGGTCGCCGTCCAGGCGTGCAGCCGGCCGCTGGCGGGACGTTGTCGCAGGATCGGACATGGTGAAGGGTGGACCGTCGGTTCGGTTTCGGATCGTACGCGCGGGGTCCGTCATGAACCAGCGGGGTCCATCACGCGCGCGGTCCTGTCGCCAGGTTCCTGCGTCTCTCTTGCCCTGGGTCAACCATCGCGGGCCGCACCGGCCGGCCTGGCGCGATCGGTCCGGCTCCATCGATCCGGCTCAATAGATCCGGCCGCCCTTGTACTGGGCGTGCTGGCGGCGCGTCAGCGTGGTGCTGGCGGCGGCGGCGGCGAAGGTGCCGCCGGCATGGGCATGGGCGATGGCCAGGCCCAGCGCGTCGGCGGCGTCCTTGCCGGGTTCGCCGGGCAGTTGCAGCAGCCGCGCGACCATGGCCTGGATCTGTTCCTTGCGGGCCTGGCCGTGGCCGACCACGGCCTTCTTCATCTGCACCGCGGTGTATTCGGTCACCGTCAGGTCGGCGCTGACCAGCGCGGCGAGCGCCGCACCGCGCGCCTGCCCGAGCAGCAGCGTGCTCTGCGGGTTGACGTTGACGAAGACGATCTCGAGCGCGGCGGCCTGCGGCTGCCAGGTCGCGACGACCTCGCGCACGCCCTCGAAGATGATGCGGATGCGGCCGGGCAGGTCGCCGATGGCCGCCTCGCGTGTCTTGATCGTGCCGCTGGCGATGTAGCGCAGCCGCGGCCCGTCGGCCTCGATCACGCCGAAGCCGGTGGTGACGAGGCCCGGGTCGATGCCGAGGATGCGCATGGGGCCGGGCCGCGGTCGGGCGTTCAGTGGCGGAAGTGCCGCACGCCGGTGAAGACCATCGCGATGCCGCGCTCGTTGGCGGCGTCGATGACCTCCTGGTCGCGCATCGAGCCGCCCGGCTGGATGACGCAGACCGCGCCGGCGTCGGCCAGCACGTCCAGGCCGTCGCGGAACGGGAAGAAGGCGTCGCTGGCGACCACGCTGCCGGCCAGCGTCAGACCGGCATGACCGGCCTTGATGCTGGCGATGCGGGCGGAATCCAGCCGGCTCATCTGGCCGGCGCCGACGCCCACCGTCATGCCGTCCTTGCAGAACACGATGGCGTTGCTCTTGACGAACTTGCCGACCTTCCAGGCGAACAGCAGGTCGTCGATCTGGGCCGGCGACGGTGCCAGCGTGGTGACGACCTTCAGGTCGGCGCGCTGCAGCTCGTGGTTGTCGGCGCTCTGGATCAGCAGGCCCGAGCCGACGCGCTTGACGTCGTGCGCGTTCTGGCCGCGCTGCCAGGCCGAGGTGCTGCGGCGGTCGATCCCGTCCAGCGGGATCTGCAGCACGCGGGTGTTGGCCTTGGCGGCGAACACCGCCAGCGCCTCGTCGGTGTAGGCCGGCGCGATCAGCACCTCGACGAACTGCTTGGCGACCTTCTCGGCGGCGGCCCGGTCGACCGGGATGTTGAAGGCGATGATGCCGCCGAAGGCCGAGGTCGGATCGGTCTGGAAGGCCTTGGCATAGGCGCCGGCCGCGTCCGCGCCCAGGGCCACGCCGCAGGGGTTGGCATGCTTGACGATGACGCAGGCGACCTCGCCGGCGGCGGCGTCGAAGCCCTTGACGCATTCCCAGGCCGCATCGGCATCGGCGATGTTGTTGTACGAGAGTTCCTTGCCCTGCAGCTGGCGCGCGCTCACCAGCGAGCCGGGGGCCGGGTGCAGGTCACGGTAGAAGGCGGCGGCCTGGTGCGGGTTCTCGCCGTAGCGCAGGTCCTGCAGCTTGACGAAGCGGCCGTTGGACTGGGCCGGGAACTCGCTGCGCACCGGGGCGGCGCCGGCTTCGGTGGCCGCGCCGTCGACCAGCGACGAGAGGTAGTCGCTGATCGCCGCGTCGTAGTTGCTGATGCGGTTGAAGGCGGCGACCGACAGCTTGAAGCGCGTCGCGCGGCGGGTGCGGCCATCGGCGCGCAGCTCTTCCAGCACCTCGGCGTACTGGCTGGCATCGGTCAGCACGGCGACGTCGGCCCAGTTCTTGGCGGCGCTGCGCACCATGGCCGGGCCGCCGATGTCGATGTTCTCGATCGCGTCCTCCAGCGAGCAGCCGGCCTTCGCGACGGTGGCCTCAAAGGGGTAGAGGTTGACGACCAGCAGGTCGATGGTCTCGATGCCGTGGGCTTCCAGCGCGGCCATGTGCTCGGGCAGGTCGCGGCGGGCCAGCAGGCCGCCGTGGACCTTCGGGTGCAGGGTCTTGACGCGACCGTCGAGCATCTCGGGGAAGCCGGTGTGGTCGGCCACCTCGGTGACCGGCAGGCCGGCCTCGGCCAGCAGCCTGGCGGTGCCACCGGTGGACAGCAGCTTGACGCCCAGCGCGTGCAGGCCGCGGGCGAAGTCGAGGACGCCGGTCTTGTCGGAAACGGAAAGGAGAGCGGTGGTCATGGTGCGGTCGGGCCGACGTCGGCCTCGGTGAAGTTCAGGATGCGGGAAAGGGCGCGGCAGGCGATCCGGTGGCCTCGTGGCCGGGTGGCTCAGTCGATGAGCTTGTGCTCGATCAGCTTGCGGCGCAGCGTGTTGCGGTTGATGCCCAGCCACTCGGCGGCGCGGCTCTGGTTGCCGTCGGCCTTGCGCATGACGACGTCCAGCAGCGGACGCTCGACGGCCTTCAGGACCATGTCGTAGAGCGCGTGCGGCTCGGTGCCATCGAGGTCCTGGAAGTAGATCTCGAGGTTCTGGCGGATGGAGTCGTCGATGGGCGGAGAGGAACTCATGCGGTCAGGGCAGCCGGCGGCTGTGCGTCGTCGTGGGTGGGCTCACCGTCCGCGGTGGCGGTGGCGGCCGTCTCGGGCCAGACCGGGTGGCGATCGGCCAGGTCGGTCAGGTAGTCGTCGAGCGCGCGCCACTGCTCGGCGGTGCTCGACAGGGTGTTCATGCGGGCACGGAAGGCAGCGCCGCCGGGCAGCGCGTGCACGGCCCAGCCGATGTGCTTGCGGGCGGTGCGCACGCCGGCCAGCTCGCCATACAGGCCGTAGTGGTCCTGCAGGTGTTCGAGCAGCCAGTCGCGCACCTGCAGCGTGGCCGGCGCGGGGCGTTCGGTGCCGGTGGCGAGGTAGTGCGCGATCTCCTGGAAGATCCACGGCCGGCCCTGCGCCGCGCGGCCGATCATGACGGCGTCGGCGCCGGTGGCGGCCAGCACGGCGGCGGCCTTGCGCGGGCTGTCGATGTCGCCGTTGGCGACCACCGGGATGCGCAGCGCGGCCTTGACGGCGGCGATCGTGGCGTACTCGGCCTCGCCCTTGTAGCCCTGTTCGCGGGTCCGGCCGTGCACCGTCACCATCGACACGCCGACATCCTGCGCGGCAAGCGCCAGGCTTCGTGCGTTCCGGACGTCCTGGCACCAGCCGGTGCGCATCTTCAGCGTCACCGGCACGCCCTGCGGGGCGCAGGCCTCGACCACGGCTGCCACGATGCGCGTGGCCAGGTCCTCGTCGCGCATCAGGGCCGAACCGGCCCACACGTTGCAGACCTTCTTGGCCGGGCAACCCATGTTGATGTCGATGATCTGGGCGCCGCAGGCGATGTTGTCGCGCGCGGCCTGCGCCATCTCGGCCGGGTCGGTGCCGGCGATCTGCACGGCGATCGGCGCGACCTCGCCGGCGTGATCGAGCCGGCGGCTGGTCTTGCGGCTGTCGCGCAGCTCGGGGCGTGAACTCACCATCTCGCTAACGGCATAGCCCGCGCCCAGCCGCTTGCACAGCTGCCGGAACGCGCGGTCGGTCACGCCCGCCATGGGGGCGACGAACAACCGGTTCGGCAGGCTGTGGGGGCCGATCTGCATCACGGGTCGGGGAGAAGGGGGGAAGGACGGCGGGGGCGCCGGGAAAGACTGGGGAGACGGGGCGGGCGGAATGCAGCCGGGTTGCTGCAAAAGGAGGCAGAGTATAGCCAGCGCCTCTCCCCCGGACGGGTGCCTCCGGGTCTTGCGGAGCCACCCCGACGGGTGTCATCCTGGCCCGCCAGAATGTGCCGCCATGGACACCTGGATCCCCTCGCTGCTGGCCGCGCTGGCGCTGCCGCAATACAGCCTGCTGACCGTCTTCGTGGTCTCGACGCTGTCGGCCACCATCCTGCCGATGGGCTCGGAGGCGGTGGTCTTCGGCATCGTCAAGCTCAACCCCTCGGAGTTCTGGCCGGTGGTGCTGGTGGCCACCGCCGGCAACACGCTGGGCGGCGCGATCTCCTGGTGGATGGGCTGGGGCGCCGAGCGGGCCTACGAGAAGGTGACCCACCACGGCCCCGAGAACCGCGCGCTGGCGATCCTCAAGCGCTTCGGCCCCAAGGCCTGCGTGCTGGCCTGGCTGCCGGTGGTCGGCGACCCGCTGTGCCTGGTCGCCGGCTGGCTCAAGCTGCCGTTCTGGCCCTGCGTGGCCTGGATGGCGCTGGGCAAGCTGCTGCGCTATGTCGTGATGACGGCTGGCCTGCTGTGGGTCTTTCCGGGGGCGATCGGCGCGGGCTGATCGATCGGTCGCCGGCCCGCCTGCCGGCCCCGGTCGGCCAGGCCGGCGTGGGGCCGCCCAGGTTGACGTCGAGAGAGGGTCGCCCGGTCAAGCCGGAGCGACGTACACGCAGGTGCCGCGTCGCAGGCCGGTGTCGGCGATCTCGGCGTTCACCGACGTTTCCGTGCCGGACAGCAGGTCCAGGTGGTCCAGTTCCCAGCGGCTGGCGCGCCAGCCGAATCGCAGCACCGCGAGGCCATAGGGCCGGAGCGGCGAGTCGTTCGACAGGTCCAGGAAGCGCAGCAGCGTCCGCTGGCGCATGCCTTGCGGATCGATCCATTCCCGGATCTCGTGGGGCTGCTGCAGCGCGTCCTGGATGCGTCGCGCGTGGCGGCGCTCGTCACCCAGGCCCTGGATCAGCGCGACGAGGTCGGCGAGCCGGAGGTGCAGGACGGTGCCGGTCGGATCGATCGCGGTCTGGAGCAGGTCGGCCCTGTGCGGGCTTGTCGGCATGTGGACCTCCGTTAGGACCGGCTGCCGCCGGCGCACCGACGATTGTTCGGATCGACCCAGGGCCGGCAATGACCGCTATCGGTGGGATGCCCGGGGTGCCCCCACGCAAACAGGTCGGCTGCGGGCCGGTGAGCCCGACGGTGCAGGCCACGAGGCCCGACGGGTGCCGCGCGTCCGGTTCGATGGGGCGCATGTTGGACGTTGGCTGGACAAGCGGACATCCCTGCAGGAAGTCCTCAAGTCGCGGGCGCGCCGACCGAAGACGCAGCCAGCGTCAACGTTTGCATGGACCGCCCGACCGCCATCGGCTGCCGCTCTCGGCGGTCGAGGTGCCCATGCACACCGGAACGTCCACGTTGAAGACATGCGGTGACCGCCGGGAGGTGCTCGCGACATGCCCGGACGCGATGCGGTGACGGCCGCACCTGGCGTCATGCCTGATCTGCCGGCCATTGCCATGGCCAGGGGCTGCACGAGCCCACCCTGCAAGGAAGACACCATGAACCGCATCCATCGGATCGTCCGGAGCCGGACGACCGGGCGCCCCGTCGCCTGCCCCGTCAACGTCAACGTCAACGTCAACGTCAACGCCTGCGCCCAGGCCCACGGACCGGATCGAGTCCGTGTTCAAGCCACGGCCGGGATGGCGCTGCTGCCCGTGGCTGCATCGTTCCTGCTCGCCGTTGTCGGCGTCATCGCTCCGGTCCGGGCGGCGCCGCAGGTCGCGGCCGTGGGCAGCGGCAGTGGCCCGCTGCCAGCGGCGCTCGGCCTGCGTGCCGCCGATGGGGCGATCCAGTCGGGCAACGCGCGTGCCGTGCACGAGGTGACCGCCGTGCCCACCGAGCGGGTGGTGCGTCGCCTGCCGGAGCCCACACCGCCCGCCCGCCCCTTGCCGCCGGACGTGCAGGCCGAGGACGCAGGGGTGGCCGCCGATCCCGCCCTGGCCGAGAACCCCGCGATGGAGCCGCAGGATTTCCGGGTCTTCGAGGTCGCCAGCGTCGCGCTGGGCGGTCGGTCTGTCCTGCTGTCGGCCGGCCTCAGGGCGGAGGTGGTGGCCGAGGTGCTGGCCGAGCTGGAACAGGCCCGCGGCGCACCGGTTGGCACCGCCCGCCTGAGCGCGGTCGCCGCGGGCATGCAGCGCGTGCTCGAACGCGCCGCACCGGGTCAGTTCCGTGTCCACATCCCCGCCCAGAGGCTGCAGGACGGCCGCCTGCTGGTGCAGATCCTGCCGGTGCTGCAGTCGGTCGCAGGCATTGGCGCACCCGGCTTTGACGCGGTGCAGACCCGCGCGAGCCTGCCGTCGCTGCAGGCCGGCATGGTGCTGCCGCTGCTGCGCGATCCGGTCGATCCGCGCGACTGGGCGCTGGCACGCGAGCATCCGCTGCGCCAGGTCGTGCTGCGCCACGTCGAGGCGCCGGGCTCGGACCGCGGCCCGACGGCCGAGGTCGTCGCGATCGCACCGGCCGGCGGCCAGGCGGGTGAAGTGCGGCTGGACAACTCGGGCAGCGAGGCGGTCGGGCGCTGGATGCTCAGCACGCAGCTGCTGGACGGCAACCTCAGCGGTGCCGACGACACGCTCAGCCTGACGCTGAGCCGCTCGGCCACGCAGCCCCAGGCGGTGCGCATCGGCGCGCTGAGCTATGTCCGGCCGATGCCGACCGAACACGCCGCGCTGACGCTGGGCCTGAGCCATGCCGACAGCACCTCCGAGTCGGTCGTGCTGCACGCGGGCGCGCTGGTCGGGCAGGGCCGCCAGGACGAGCTGAGCGTGTCGCTGGCGCGCTTCCTGCCGACCGGCGCCCAGCGCCCTGGCGAGAGCCTGAAGCTGCTGCACGAGCTGGCGGTCGAGCGGGTCGACAGCCGCATCGACGTCATGGCCCAGACGCTGATGCGCTCCCGGCGCACGACGGTGGTGCTGGGCCTGGGGCTGGAGTCGCTGCAAGGGTCTGCCGGCGACCTGCTGCAGCTGCGCCTGATGGCGCAGGGCTACCCGGTCGGCTGGCTCGGCAGCTCCGGCGCGCAGGCCTATGCGGCGGCCCGGACCGGCGCCGGTGGCGCGGCCTGGCTGCGCGCCTCGGTGCTGGGGCACTGGCGCATCGGCTCGCTGCAACTGCAGTCGCAGACGCTGGCGCAGCACAGCGGGCAGCGTCTCGTGCCGTCGCACCAGATGCAGCTGACCTCGGCCAGCGCCGGCGTGCGCGGCTTCGTCGACGCGGTGGTCGGCGGGGACTCGGCGCTGGTCCAGCGCACCGAGCTGCTGGCCGCGCCGATGGCCGGCGCGGCGCTGCTGTGGCGGCCCTATTGGCTCGGCGACATCGGCCGCAAGCTCGGTGGCAACGACGAGCAGGCGGCGACGCTGTCGAGCATCGGCCTGGGCTTGCGGCTTTCGGTGCCGGACGGCCGCGCGGAGCTGGACGCGAGCGTCGTGCGCAAGCTCGACGGCGCCCGGCTCGACGTCGCGCCGGGCGCCTCGGTGCCGCGTTCGCGCGATGGCCTGGGCATGTTGGTGCGGATGCGCTTCTGAGCCCGGGCCGGTCGAGAATTGGCCCCTTCTGCCGACACCGACCAGGTCAACCGACATGACGACGACGCCCGCCCAGAACGCTGCACTGAACGCCGCCCCGCTGCCCGACCCGGTCCGCCAGCCGGCCTATGCCGAACTCGAACGTCGCCATGCCCGGCTGCATCGGCTGGAGCACCTCGGCGCGATCGTCGGCTGGGACCAGGCGGCCAACATGCCGCCCAAGGGCAACGAGGCCCGCGCCGCCGCGATGGCCGAGCTGGACGCGCTGCTGCACGCCCAGCGCACCGACGCCGCGCTGACCGACCTGCTGGCGCGCGCCGGGCAGGAGCCGCTGGACGACTGGCAGCGCGCCAACCTGCGCGAGATGCGGCGCGACTGGCGCGCCAGCAACGCGCTGCCGGCCAGCCTGGTCGAGCGCCGCACGCTGGCCACCGCACGCTGCGAGCACGCCTGGCGCGGCCAGCGTCCGGCCAACGACTGGGCCGGCTTCGTCGAGAACTTCAAGCCGGTGCTGCAGGTCGCGCGCGAGGAGGCGCAGCACCTGTCGGACGCCACCGGCGTGTCGCCCTACGACGCGCTGATGGACCGCTACGAGCCGGGCATGACCAGCGCCGAGGTCGGCCGGGTCTTCAGCGACCTGAAGACCTGGCTGCCCGGCCTGATCCGCGAGGTCCAGGCCCGCCAGGCCAGCGAGCCGCCGGTGCTGCAGCCGCAGGGGCCGTTCGACCGGCGCACCCAGAAGGCGCTGTCGCTGGAGGTGATGGGACGGCTCGGCTTCGACTTCGATGCCGGCCGGCTCGACGAGAGCACCCACCCGTTCTCCGGTGGCGTGCCCGAGGACGTGCGGCTGACCACGCGCTACCTCGACGACGACCTGCAGCAGGCGCTGATGGGCACGGTCCACGAGACCGGCCATGCCCGCTATGAACAGAACCTGCCGCGCAGCTGGCTGGGCCAACCGATCGCGCGGGCGCGCAGCTATGGCATCCACGAGAGCCAGAGCCTGTCCTTCGAGATGCAGCTGGGCGCTCACCCGGGCTTCGTGGGCCAGATGGCGCCGCTGCTGGCCCGTCACTTCGGGGACCAGCCGGCCTTCGCGCCGGACAACCTGGCCCGGCTGGTGACGCGGGTCCAGCCCGGCCTGATCCGGGTCGATGCCGACGAGGTTACCTACCCGGCCCACGTGATCCTGCGCTTCGAGATCGAGCAGGCGCTGTTCGAGGGCGGCCTGGCGGTCGAGGACATCCCGGCGCTGTGGGACGAGAAGATGGCCGCCTACCTGGGCCTGGACACGCGCGGCAACCACCGCGACGGCGCGATGCAGGACGTGCACTGGCCCAGCGGCGCCTTCGGCTACTTCCCCTGCTACACGCTGGGCGCGATGTTCGCGGCGCAGTGGTTCGCGGCCATGCGCCGGGCCACGCCGGACCTGGATGCGCGCCTCGGCGCGGGTGACTTCGCGCCGGTGTTCGGCTGGCTGGGCGAGCACATCTGGTCGCAGGCCTCGCGCTGGGAAACGCCGGAGCTGGCCTTGCGCGCCAGCGGCGAGCCGCTCAACCCGGCGCACTACCGGGCCCATCTGGAGCGGCGTTACCTGGGCCGCTGAACCGACCCGGTCCCGGCTGCGGGCGTCACGGCATCGGCGAGGCGTCCGGCGTGTCCAGCTGGCGCGCCAGCGCAGGCCAGCCGCCGTCGCCGTTCCAGACCAGGCTGCGGCCGCGCGGATCGGCCCCCAGGCCGGTCGACGGCCGCAACGGTGCCTGGCCGCTGGCGGCGTCGTCCCGGCCGGCATCGAGCCAGCGGGCCAGCGCGCCCTCGATCGCGAAGCGCAGCCGCAGCGAGACGCCGCGGCGCGGGCGTTCCTCGACGGTGATCTCGTTGTCCGACCAGCCGCGCGGGTTGTAGCCGATGGCCAGCGCGGCGCGGCTGCTCATGCGGTAGCCGATCTCGGCACCGTAGCCGGTGGCCTTGCCCTCGATCGCGTCGTCGCGGCCGGCGACATGGGTGCTCAGGCTCCAGCGGCGGTCGCCCACGCGGCTTTGCTCCCAGGTCCAGCGGGCGATCCAGATGTCGGTGCGGCGCAGCAGGGGCGAGCCGCTGGCGGCGTCGGTGCGCAGCTCGTCGCGGTCGAGCCGGCGCGAGACCCGCAGCATGGCGCTTTGCTGCGCATCCAGGATGTAGGACGCGTGTCCGAGCCAGATGCGCGCGCGCCGGTCGGCCTGGCCAGCGGCGGCGTTCTCGGCGGCCGCATCGACCTCGCGGCCGGCCCAGGTCATGCGCGTGAGCAGGTGCAGCGCGCGCACCTGCGGCTCGCGCCAGCCCAGCGAGAAGGCGCCCTTGTAGTCGGTCGTGCCCTGCGACGGCGAGCCATGCGGTTGGCTGCGCTCGATCGTCACGCGCAGCGAACTGAGCCAGTCGTCGGCCAGGCGGCGGGTCAGGCGCGACTCGTGGAAGGCGCTGTCGGTGGTGCTGGAGTTGACCGCGCTGAGGGCGGTCGAGAACGAGGCCAGCGGGAAGCGGCTGGTCGACAGCCGGAAGCCGGCCTGGGTCGCCCGCACCGGCGTGCTGCCGGCCAGCGGCACGGCCTGTTCGAGCTGGGTGTCCAGGCCCCAGCGCGGGGCCGGCGTCCAGCTGCGTCGCCAGCCCAGCACGCCCAGCGTGTCGGCCGGATCGGCCAGGCTGTGGCGCCGCACCTGGGTCCAGACCGAGCCGCGGCCGCTGCCGTCGGGCAGTTCCAGGCCGATGCGCTGCTGGTAGGCCGCCGGCAGGGTCATCGCCTCCTCGTCGCCGGCCAGGCCCAGGCGGGGCGCCAGCCGCCAGGACGCCCGGCTGCCGGCCGGCAGCAGGCCGTCGGGCGTGGTCCAGCGCCAGTCCGCGCCGATCTCGAAGGCGCGGGCCGAGCGTTCCGGTGCCACGGCCGGGTCCTGCTGGCCGATCGGCTGGCCGACCCGCGCCATCAGGCTCAGGCCGCTGCCGTCGACCGGCTCGAAGCGGCCACGCCAGAAGGCCATCGAGCCTTGCGCGGCGGGCGCGTAGCGGGTGTCGGGTTCGGGCGCGAGGCGGGCCGCGTGCAGGCCCAGTTCGCTGACCCAGCGCCAGCCGGGCGGCGCCGGCGCATCGGCCGGGGCACCGTCCGTCGCGGGCAGCGCCGGTGCATCGTCCGAACGCCAGCGCCAGCCGAGTTCGCGGTCACGCCGGCGCAGTTCCGTCAGCGGCGTCTGCGGCAGGTCCGAGACCTCGATGCTGCGGTCGCGCTGCCAGAGGTAGAGCTCATGCGCGGGACCGAGCCGGACCTGCGCGCCGACCCGCGTCGTGCGGCCGGTGGGCGGGCGTTCATAGGACAGGTCGAAGCCGTAGGACGGCTGGCGGCTCAGCAGCTGGATGTAGCGGCCGTCCCCGCCGGCCTGGCCGGGCGTGCCGCGCGGGTTGTCCAGGAAGGACGGCTGCACCACGTCCAGCGCGGCGCTCAGGCCGGGTCCGAGGTCGACCTCGCGGCGCTGGCCGTTGCGGCGGTAGATCGCGTCGCGGTCGGCCACCAGGGCGGTGTCGCTCAGGGTGTCGAGGAACTCCCGCGGCTTCTCGCGCACCGCGGGCGGCGCGTCGGCCGGCGTCTGGGCGCCGCTGTCGGGAGCGGTCAGCGCCAGCAGCAGGCTGGCACCGAGGCAACGGATGGGGTGTGGGGGAGGCTTCGGCAAGGTCGCGCGACTGTGCCGATGGAAGATGAAGGCCAGATGTACAGCGTGTGCAGTACAGCGTGTGCCGTGCGTCCGCGCTCGTTGCCCGTGACCGGCTCAGCGCACCAGCGTCAGCCGCGTGACGGTGTAGAGGCCGGAGACCTTCTCGGCGTCGAAACGGACCCGGTCGCCGGCCTTGAGCTGGTCCAGCCACTGCGGATCGCGCACCCGGTAGGCCATCGCCATCGCCGGCAGGTTCAGGTCGGCGAGCGGGCCGTGCTTGATCGTCACCTTGGCCTGGCCCTTGTCGACCCGCATGACCTCGCCGACGTGCTCCTGGGCCAGCGCTGCGCCGCCCACGAGCGTGCCGACGACCAGCAGCGCAAGGGCCGCCAGGGGGCGGCTCAGGACTTCGGAAACGTGCATGGTCGGACTCCGTCAGGTGGGTGGCGCGGGAGGGTCAAGGGATTGAACCACGACCGTGCCGAGCCGCACGTGACGCATGTCCGGTCGCGGGGGCTGTCCCTAGAATCCGCGTCGTTCGCGCCGGCCAGCCCGGCGCTCCCTGCCGCATCCGGAGCCTGCCATGACGAACCCCGCCGCCACCCCGCCTGCCTCGGTCGACCTCGGCCACGTGCCCTCGCGCGACAAGGCCGAGATCCTGGCCCAGGCGCTGCCCTACATCCGCAAGTTCCACGGCAAGACGCTGGTCATCAAGTACGGCGGCAACGCCATGACCGACCCGGCGCTGCAGGCCGACTTCGCCGAGGACATCGTGCTGCTCAAGCTGGTCGGCATGAACCCGATCGTGGTGCACGGCGGCGGCCCGCAGATCGACGAGGCGCTCAACCGCCTGGGCAAGAAGGGCACCTTCATCCAGGGCATGCGCGTGACCGACGAGGAGACCATGGAGGTGGTCGAGTGGGTGCTCGGCGGCGAGGTCCAGCAGGACATCGTCGGCCTGATCAACGCCGCCGGCGGCAAGGCGGTCGGCCTGACCGGCCGAGACGGCGCCATGATCCGGGCCCGCAAGATGCGCCTGGCCGACCGCGACGACCCGAGCAAGGAACACGACGTCGGCCAGGTCGGCGAGATCGAGTCGATCGACCCGAGCGTGGTCAAGGCGCTGCAGGACGACGCCTTCATCCCGGTCATCAGCCCGATCGGCTTCGGCGAGCACAACGAGAGCTACAACATCAACGCCGACCTGGTCGCCAGCAAGCTGGCCGAGGTGCTCAAGGCCGAGAAGCTGGTGATGCTCACCAACATCAAGGGCGTGCTGGACAAGTCCGGCGAGCTGCTGACCGACCTGACCGCGCGCCGCATCGACGAGCTGTTCGCCGACGGCACCATCAGCGGCGGCATGCTGCCCAAGATCGCCGGGGCGCTCGACGCGGCCAGGAGCGGCGTCAACGCGGTCCACATCGTGGACGGCCGCGTGCCGCACGTGCTGCTGCTGGAGATCCTGACCGACCAGGCCTTCGGCACGATGATCCGGGCCCGGTGATCCCCGCGCGCCGGGCCCGTCCCGATCCGCGCCACGCCCGCCCGCGCGTGGCGTTCGGCGGAACGTCCGCCACGCGCGGGCGGGACGGCTCGGCGCCGGTCTGGCTGTTCGACCTCGACGACACGCTGCACGACGCCGGCGTGTCGGCCTTCCGCGGCATCAACGTCGCGATGACCGACTACATCGAGCGCGAGCTGGCGGTCGACCGCGCCGAGGCCGATCGCCTGCGCGGCCACTACTGGGCCCGCTACGGCGCGACGATGCTGGGCCTGATCCGCCACCACGGCGTGCGGGCGCCGCATTTCCTGCACGACACCCACCGTCTGCCCGGCCTGGAACAGCGCCTGCGCGCGCATCCGCACGACCTGGCGGCGCTGGCCCGCCTGCCGGGTCGGCGGCTGATCCTGACCAATGCGCCGCGCGCCTATGCCGAGCGGGTGCTGGATGCGCTGGGCATGCGCCGCCTGTTCCACGGCATCGTGGCCATCGAGCAGATGCGCATGTTCGGCCACTGGCGGCCCAAGCCCGATGCGCGCATGTTCCGCGCGCTGTGCACGAAGCTGCGCGTGCGACCGTCGCGCTGCGTGCTGGTCGAGGACACGCTGGCGCACCAGAAGTCGGCCCGTGCGGTCGGCCTGCACACGGTCTGGATGCAGCGCTGGCTGCTCTCGCGCGGCAGCGCGCACGGGCCCGAAGCAGGTCTGGAACTGCGCCGCAAGCCCGCATTCGTGTGTGACAGAATCCGCGCCCTGCCGGACCTGCTCCGGATCCGGCAGCGGCCTTCCCAACGACCGAGACCGATCCCCCGATGACCCTGCACCTGCGCGCTCACTGGCCCTTGCAAGCGATGGCGGATCCGATCGGCGACGCCGGCGGCGCGGCCCACCCGACGCTGCTGGCCGACGACGAGGCCGATCCCGGCAGGGCCGCACCGATCGAGGCCGTGACGTCCGATGCCATGACTGCCGAGGCTGCACCGGCCCGCAAGCGGCCCAAGCCCGGCGAGCGCCGCATCCAGATCCTGCAGACGCTGGCCGGCATGCTGGAACAGCCCGGCGCCGAGCGCATCACGACCGCCTCGCTGGCGGCCCGGCTCGAGGTCAGCGAGGCCGCGCTCTACCGCCACTTCGCCAGCAAGGCGCAGATGTTCGAGGGCCTGATCGAGTTCATCGAGCAGAGCATGTTCACGCTGCTCAACCAGGTCCAGGAACGCGAGAGCGACCCGCGCCTGCAGGTCGCGCGCAGCCTGACGATGCTGCTGCAGTTCGCCGAGAAAAACCCCGGCATGACCCGCGTGATGGTGGGCGACGCGCTGGTCTACGAGCATGAGCGCCTGCTCGCGCGCATGAACCAGTTCTTCGACCGCATCGAGTCGATGCTGCGCACCAGCCTGCGTGCGCTGGCCGATGCGCGCGGCTCGCTGACGCCGACGGTGGACGCCACCGCGCAAGCCTCGGCACTGGTCGCCTTCGTGCTCGGCCGGCTGCAGCGCTACACCCGCTCGGGCTTCAAGCGCAGCCCGACCGAGCACCTCGACGCCGCCCTGCACCTGCTGGTTCCCTGAGGCCGCCGACGCGGCAGGCCGGCTGCGTAAACTGCCGGCCACCATGACCGACGTCACCCAACTGATCGCCCGCGCCGAAGCCCTGCTCGGCCGCCTCGAAGCCATCTTGCCCGCCCCGGCGCGGGCCCCCGACTGGTCGGCCTCGATCGCCTTCCGCTACCGCAAGCGCGGCGCCAGCGGCGTCATCGAGCCGGTCCGGCATGTCGGCACGATGCGGCTCGACGCGCTGCAGGAAGTCGACACCCAGAAGGACCGGCTGCGCCGCAACACCGAGCAGTTCGTGCAGGGCCGGCCGGCCAACAACGTGCTGCTGACCGGCGCGCGCGGCACCGGCAAGAGCTCGCTGATCAAGGCCTGCCTGAACGAGTTCGCCGCACAGGGCCTGCGCCTGATCGAGGTCGACAAGGCCGACCTGACCGACCTGCCCGACCTGGTCGACCTGGTGGCCGAACGCAGCGAGCGCTTCATCATCTACTGCGACGACCTCAGCTTCGACGAGGGCGAGCCGGGCTACAAGGCGCTCAAGTCCATCCTCGACGGCACCGTCGCCCAGGCCAGCGACAACGTGCTGATCTACGCCACCAGCAACCGCCGCCACCTGCTGCCCGAGCGCATGAAGGACAACCTCGACGCGACCTACACCGACGACGGCGAGCTGCATCCCGGCGAGGCGGTCGAGGAGAAGGTCTCGCTGTCGGAGCGCTTCGGCCTGTGGATCAGCTTCTACCCCTTCAGCCAGCGCGAATACCTCGCGATCGTGGCGCAGTGGCTGCGCCATTTCGGTCTGGACGAGGCCGGCATCGAGGCCGCGAAGCACGATGCCCTGGTCTGGGCGCTGGAGCGCGGCTCGCGTTCGGGCCGGGTGGCCTTCCAGTTCGCCCGTGACCATGCCGGCCGCGAACGCGACGGCGCGACGCCGATCCACGCGCCGATCGCCGACTACGTGCGCGGCAACCCGCAGGCCTGAGCGCGATGGTGGACACGAAGACCACCGCATCGCTGGTCGCGCCCGGTGCCGAGGGCCTGCCCGAACGCGCGCCGGTCCACGTCGCCGTCGGCGTGCTGATCGAGCGCGATGCCGATGGCCACGAGGGCCGCTTCCTGCTGACCTCGCGGCCCGAGGGCAAGGTCTACGCCGGCTACTGGGAGTTCCCGGGCGGCAAGCTCGAAGCCGGCGAGAGCGTCGAGCAGGCCTTGCGGCGCGAGTTGCACGAGGAGATCGGCATCGACATCGGCGCGGCCCATGCGTGGCGCGAGATCGAGGTCGACTACCCGCACGCGCGGGTCCGGCTGCACTTCTGCAAGGTCTTCGACTGGACCGGCGAGTTCCAGATGCGCGAGGCCCAGACCATGGCCTGGCAGGAACTGCCGGTCGAGGTCATGCCGGTCCTGCCCGGCACGATCCCGGTGCTGCAGTGGCTGGCCGAGGAACGCGCCCATGCCGGCGCGACCCATCTTCAGCCGAGCGCCGGGCCGCCCCAAGCCGGCTGACACCCGCTCGGCGGGTGGCTGCGGCAAGCCGCAGCCGGGTGCCCCATCAGTCAGGGACGTCTTCCGCCTTGGGCGGAGGTGCTTCCACGCGGTAGTCCTCCGCTGCCCAGGCACCCATGTCGATCTGCTTGCAGCGTTCGCCGCAGAAGGGCCTGAAGGGGTTGTCGCGGCGGAAGACGGTCGGGCGCCGGCAGGTCGGGCAGGGCACGGTCGGGCCGCTGGCGGCGGGCGGGTTCGGGGCGGGCTTGGGCGTGGTCATGGTGTCAGGCCAGGATTCTCGACCCGCAAGGCGCCGCTCAGGCGCAGAGCGAGACCTCGATGGCGACGTCCTCGACCACCGGGCGCAGGCGGCAGTCCGAGTCGGCGCGCATCAGCCGCACCACCAGCATCAGGCGGTTGCCGCTGAGTTCCGGGACCATGCCCAGCTCGTCGGGCACGTGGACGCGGGCGAGCTGGAAGTTGCGGCCGGCCGGCAGGCTCTGCTGCAGATGGCCGCCTCGGGCCAGCTGGGTCTGGCGCAGGCCGGACTCCCGCAGCAGGTCCAGCGCGACGGTGCAGGCCTGGGCCAGCGGCTCCAGTGTCGAGAGCCAGCGCATCAGGTCGCCGCGCCGGGTCTCGGCCGATTCGGACTGCCAGGCCGCGTAGGCCGGCAGGTCGAAGGCGCAGGTGCCGCCGGGGATGCCGATGCGGCTGCGCACGCTCATCAGGAAGTCGTTGGCGGTCAGCGCCTGGCCGGCCTTGCCGCTGGTCTGGCCCAGGCGCTGGTGCGCCAGGTCGATGCGGCGGATCGCGCGGTCCAGTGCCGACTCGGAGATCGCCGGGTTGCCGCGGTAGCCGGCCAGCGTCTGGCGCTGGCGTTCGAGGTCCTGCAGCAGCTCGAGCTTGAGGTCGGCGCGCGAGGTCACGTCCATCACCTCGAACAGCGTCGCCAGCGCGTAGTGGTGGTCGATCACGCCGGGGCGCGACACCAGTTCCGACAGCCTCGCCAGCAGGTGTTCCAGGCGCAGCCAGGTGCGCACGCTCTCGTTGAACGGGTATTCGAAGGTGGACAAGGTGCGGCGGCTTCCGGGCATCGGAGGAGGCTGCGCGGACATTCCTCGCAGCTGTGGGAATTGTTCCACAGGGCTTCGACCTGAATCGGGGCGATCAGGGAAGTTCCTCGTGCCGATGCGGGGTCTCCCGTGCTTGGCTTCTACGAAGTTTCCGGATCGAGCACCGTTTTTCGCGACCTTGGAGGCTCAGTCGCTGACCCAGCGCGACCAGACCGCGTCGACCTCGGCCTGCAGCGCCTCCAGGCCGATGCCGTCGTTGAGGATGACCGCGTCGGCAACCGCCCGGCGGGCCTCGCGGCTGGCCTGGGCGGCGATCACCGCGCGGACCTGGGACTCGGGCCAGCCGTTGCGCCGCATCACGCGCTCGACCTGGGTCTCGACGCGGCAGTCGACCACCAGAATGCGGTGGACCTGTTCGCGCCAGCGGCCGGACTCGACCAGCAGCGGCACGTCGAAGACCCGCACCGCATCGGGCGGGCCGGCTGCGGCGCGGGCCTGGGTCAGCTGCCGGATCATCGGGTGCAGGATGGCCTCCAGCGCGGCCTTGGCGGCTGGATCGGCGAAGACGCGTGCGCGCATGCGGGCCCGGTCCAGCGCACCGTCGGGGCCGACCATGTCGGCGCCGAAGCGCTCGGCGATCGGTGCCAGCGCGGCGCCGCGGGGTGCGGTCAGTTCGCGGGCCAGCGCGTCGGTGTCGATCACCCACGCGCCGTGCGCGGCCAGCATCGCCGCGACGGTGCTCTTGCCGCTGCCGATGCCACCGGTCAGGCCGATGCGCAGCGGGCGATCCGGGATCAGTGCGGCAGCCACCAGCGCAGCAGCTGGGCGCCGAAGAACATCGATGCGAAGCCTCCGCCGGCCAGGTAGGGGCCGAAGGGGATCGGCACCTCGCGGCGGTGGTTGCGCGCCAGGATCAGGAAGACCCCGACCGCCGCGCCGACCGCCGAGGCCAGCAGGATGATCGGCAGCAGCTGCGCCACGCCCAGCAGCGCGCCGAGCGCGGCCATCAGCTTGAAGTCGCCCTCGGCCATGCCGCGCACGCCGCGCAGTGCCGCGTACAGCGTCGTGATGCCCCACAGCGCGCCATAGCCCCACAGCACGCCCAGCGCCGCATCGGCCAGGCCGACGGGGGTCCAGCCCAGCCAGGCCGACAGCAGGCCCCAGCCCAGCAGCGCATAGGTCAGGCTGTCGGGTAGCAGGGTGGTGTCCAGGTCGATCAGCGCCATCGCGATCAGCAGCGCGGCGGCCACGCAGTAGACCGCCGTCAGCGGCGTGGGGCCGAAGGTCCAGGCGATCAGGCCGAAGGCGAGCGCCGTGCCGGCCTCGACCAGCGGGTAGCGTGCGGAGATCGGCGCGCCGCAGGCGGCGCAGCGGGCCCGCAGCAGCAGCCAGCTGACCACCGGGATGTTGTGGAACCAGCGCAGCGTCGTGCCGCAGGCCGGGCAACGCGAGCGCGGCCGCGACAGCGCCAGCGGCGGCAGGGCTTCCAGCGCGCTGCCAAGCGCCTCGCCGGTCTGGCCGTAGCGGGCCAGCGCGGCCTCGTCGACCTGGGGGCCGAGCGTGCGCTGCAGCGTCGCGCGGTCCTGCAGCAGCGCCTGCACGTCGGCCAGCCAGAGCCGCTCCATGATCGGCGGCAGCCGGTGCACGACGACGTTGAGGAAGCTGCCGATGCACAGGCCGATCACGGCCAGCACCGGCACCGAGAGCCAGAGTTCGAGCGGGGGAAGGTTCATGCCGGGGAGGTTAGCGGTCCGCCGTCAGACCACCTGGCCGAGCTTGAAGATCGGCAGGTACATCGACACCACGATGCCGCCGATGACCGTGCCCAGCACGACGATGATGATGGGCTCCATCAGCGTGGACAGGCCCTTGACCGCCTCGTCGACCTCCTGCTCGTAGAAGTCGGCGACCTTGCTGAGCATCTGGTCGAGCGAGCCGGATTCCTCGCCGATCGAGCTCATCTGCAGCACCATGTTCGGGAACACCTGGGTGGCCTGCATCGCGGTAGTCAGTGCCGCGCCGGTGGCGACGTCGCGCTGGATGTCTTCGGTGGCTACGGCGAAGACCGCGTTGCCGGCCGCGCCGCCGACCGAGTCGAGCGCCTCGACCAGCGGCACGCCGGCCGCGAACATGGTCGACAGCGTGCGCGACCAGCGCGCCACCGCCGCCTTGTGCACCAGCGGGCCGAAGATCGGCACCTTGAGCATGGCGCGGTCGACCGCCATCTGGAACTTCTCGGAGCGGCGCCAGCTCTGCACCGTCATGTAGATCGTCCCGCCGATGCCGCCGAAGATCGCGAACCAGTAGTCGACGAAGAACTCGGACATCGCGATCACCGCGAGCGTGGGCGCCGGCAGGTCGGCGCCGAAGGACTTGAAGATGTCCTTGAACGAGGGGATCACGAAGATCATGATCACCGCGATCACCACGAAGGCCACGACCAGCACGGCGATCGGGTAGATCATGGCCGAGCGGATCTTGTTCTGCAGCTCGATCGTCTTTTCCTGGTAGGTCGCCAGGCGGTCCAGCAGGGTCTCCAGGATGCCGGCCTGCTCGCCGGCCTCGACCAGGTTGCAGTACAGCGCGTCGAACTGCAGCGGGTGCTTGCGGAAGGCGCCCGACAGGCTGGTGCCGGTCTCCACGTCGCTGCGGATGTCGGTCAGCATGCGCGTCAGCCGCGGGTTGGAGCTGCCGCGCGAGACGATGTCGAAGGCCTGCAGCAGCGGCACGCCGGCCTTGAGCATGGTGGCCAGCTGGCGGGTGAAGACGGCGATGTCCTTGCCCTTGATCGACTTGCCGCTGGAGATGCGGCGCTTCCTCACCTTGGTGACCAGGATGCCCTGGCGCCGCAGGCTGGCGCTGACCATGGCTTCGCCGCCGGCGCGCATCTCGCCCCGCACGGCCTTGCCGTTGCGGTCGCGGCCCTCCCACTCGTAGACGAAGTCCTTGATCTTCTTGCCTGTTGCGGCGGCTGTGGCCATCGTTACTCCGTGAGCCTGTGCGTGCGGGTCGTCGTCGGGGGGGCGGGCGGCGGTTCGGTGTCAGCGGGCCGGGGCCTCACTGGTTGGTCACCGAGATCACTTCCTCGAGCGTGGTGTGGCCGTGCCGCACCTTGACGAGACCGGATTGCCGCAGGTCGCGCACGCCCTCCCGTGCGGCCTGTTCGGCGATGTCGAGGGCGGTGCCCTCGCCCAGGATCACCCGCTGGATCGGCTCGGTGATCGGCATGACCTGGTAGATGCCGACGCGGCCGCGGTAGCCGTTGCTGCAGGCCGAGCAGCCGACCGCCTTGTACGGCTTCCAGCTGCCGTCGACGTCCTCGGGCTTGAAGCCGGCGCGCAGCAGCGCCTCGCGCGGGTATTCGGCCGGGGCCTTGCAGTTCTCGCACAGCCGGCGCGCCAGGCGCTGGGCCGAGATCAGGATGATGCTGGAGGCGATGTTGAACGGCGGCACGCCCATGTTGAGCAGCCGCGTCAGCGTGGTCGGCGCGTCGTTGGTGTGCAGCGTGGACAGCACCAGGTGGCCCGTCTGCGCAGCCTTGATCGCGATGTCGGCGGTCTCCAGGTCGCGGATCTCGCCGACCATGATGATGTCCGGGTCCTGTCGCAGGAAGGCCTTCAGCGCGGTGGCGAAGTTCATCCCGGCCTTGTCGTTGACGTTGACCTGGTTGATGCCCGGCAGGTTGATTTCGGCCGGGTCCTCGACCGTCGAGATGTTCACGCCCGGCTGGTTCAGGATGTTCAGGCAGGTGTAGAGCGACACCGTCTTGCCCGAGCCGGTCGGACCGGTGACGAGGATCATCCCGTAGGGCCGGCGGATGGCCGACATCAGCCGGTCCTTCTCGTCGCGTTCGTAGCCCAGTGCGTCCACGCCGAGCTTGGCCGAGGACGGGTCCAGGATGCGGATCACGATCTTCTCGCCGAACAGCGTGGGCAGCGTGCTGATGCGGAAGTCGATCGCGCGGTTGCCGAACTTCAGCTTCATGCGGCCGTCCTGCGGCACCCGCTTCTCGGCGATGTCCAGGCGGCTGATGACCTTGATGCGCGAGGCCAGCTTGTCCTTGATCGCCACCGGCGGCTGCGTGATCTCGCGCAGCTCGCCGTCGATGCGGAAGCGCACCCGGTAGGTCTGCTCGTAGGGCTCGAAGTGCAGGTCGGACGCGCGCATGTTGATCGCGTCGATCAGCATCTTCTGCAGGAAGCGCACGACCGGCGCGTCCTCCACGTCGGCGACGACGTCCTCGTCGGGCTTGGCGTTCGGGTCCTGCTCCTCGACGTCGAACTCGAAGTCGCCCGAGACGATGTTCTCGAGCGCCTCGGTCGCGGAGGTGCTCTTGGAGTCGACGATCTTGAGCAGCTTGTCGTACTCGACCAGCACCCATTCCGGCGTCAGCTGGGTCGCGAACTTGATGCGGTCGACGGCCTCCTGGTCGGTCGGGTCGGCCCCGCCGATGAACAGCCGGTTGCCGCGCTTGCCCAGCACCAGCACCTGGTACTGCGACAGCGTGCGGGCGTCGACCAGGTTCTGCGGCAGCTTCTGCACGTCGACCGCGTCCAGGTCCACCAGCGGCACCGCCAGCGCATGCGACAGCGTGTGGGCCAGGTCGTAGGACGACATCGCGTTGGCACCGACGGCCGCGGCGACGAAGCTGCGGCGCTGGTCGCGGGCGAGCTTGGCGATGTCCTCGGCGGTCCGGGCATTGAGCTTGCCGGAGTTGACCAGGATGCGCGCAACCCCCGAGAGGGAGCTTTGCGGGGCTTCGGACAGGGTTTCGGCAGCCACGGATGGGACGTCGGTTCGGACGCGTTGCAAGGGCGGGAAGAGGACCGTATCGCCCGGTGCGACCCTGTCGCCAGGGTGGGCTTGGAAACGATGATCCGTGATCAGCCCCGGACTGTAAATCCGCTTGGGCCTGTCCCGGCTCCGTCCAGGCTCTTGAAAATGTGGCGCCCGCCCAAAGTCTCAGCGCTCGGGCGTCACGGCGGGCCCTTCGCCGCCGTCCGTCGCACCACCTGTATCCGTCCCCCGCACCCGAGTAGAGGCACCATGGACAAGAAGACGCTGTCGTTCCAGGCCGAGGTCAAGCAGCTGCTGCACCTGGTCACACATTCGCTGTATTCCAACAAGGAGATCTTCCTGCGCGAGCTGGTCTCCAACGCTTCCGACGCCTGCGACAAGCTGCGCTTCGAGGCCCTGGACAACGCTGCGCTGTACGAGGACGCGCCCAACCTCGAGGTGCGCATCTCCTACGACAAGGACGCGCGCCGCATCGTCATCAGCGACAACGGCATCGGCCTGACCGCCCAGGAGGCGATCGACCACCTGGGCACCATCGCCAAGAGCGGCACCCGGGAGTTCATGAGCAAGCTCGAAGGCGAGCAGGCCAAGGACGCCAACCTGATCGGCCAGTTCGGCGTGGGCTTCTACTCGGGCTACATCGTGGCCGACCGCATCACCGTCGAGAGCCGCCGCGCCGGCGTCGCGCCGGACGAGGGCGTGCGCTGGAGCAGCGAAGGCACCGGCGACTTCGAGGTCGAGACCCTGCACCGCGAGCGTCGCGGCACCGACGTCATCCTGCACCTGCGCGAGGGCGAGGACGAGTTCCTCAGCCTGTGGCGGCTCAAGAGCATCGTCGGCAAGTATTCCGACCACATCTCGCTGCCGATCCTGATGCGCAAGGAAGAGTGGGACAGCGAGGCCGGCAAGCACGTCCAGAAGGACGAGTGGGAGACCGTCAACAAGGCTGCCGCGCTGTGGTCGCGCAGCAAGAGCGACGTCACCGACGCCGAGTACAAGGCCTTCTACGAGCAGCTGACCTACGACACCACGCCGCCGCTGGCCTACACGCACAACCGCGTCGAGGGCCGCAGCGAGTACACCCAGCTGCTCTACATCCCGGCCAAGGCGCCGTTCGACCTGTGGAACCGCGACAAGCGCGGCGGCGTCAAGCTCTACGTCAAGCGCGTCTTCATCATGGACGACGCCGAGGCGCTGATGCCGGTCTACCTGCGCTTCGTCAAGGGCGTGATCGACTCGGCCGACCTGCCGTTGAACGTCAGCCGCGAGTTGCTGCAGGAAAGCCGCGACGTCAAGGCGATCCGCGAGGGCTCGACCAAGCGCGTGCTGTCGATGCTCGAAAGCCTGGCCGACAGCAGCGACGAGCAGACCGCCGCCGACGACAAGGCCAAGTACGCGGCCTTCTGGAAGGCGTTCGGCTCGGTGCTCAAGGAAGGCATCGGCGAGGACCATGCCAACCAGGAGCGGCTGGCCCGGCTGCTGCGCTTCTCGTCGACCCATGCCGACGAGGGCGTGTCCTTCGCCGACTACGTCGCGCGCATGAAGGAAGGCCAGGAGACGATCTACTACATCACCGCCGACACCCTGGCCGCCGCGAAGAACAGCCCGCAGCTGGAGATCTTCAAGAAGAAGGGCATCGAGGTGCTGCTGCTGACCGATCGGGTCGACGAGTGGATGCTCAGCCACCTGCACGAGTTCGACGGCCATGAGCTGCAGAGCGTGGCCAAGGGTTCGGTCGACCTCGGCAAGCTGCAGGACGAGGACGAGAAGAAGCAGGCCGAGGCCGCCGCCGAGACCTTCAAGCCGACGCTCGATCGCATCCGCAAGGCCCTGGAAGGTCGCGCCAAGGATGTGCGCGTGACCACCCGTCTGGTCGACTCGCCGGCCTGCCTGGTCGTCGAGGAAGGGGACATGAGCGGCCACCTGGCCCGCCTGCTCAAGCAGGCCGGCCAGAGCGCGCCGGCCAGCCAGCCGGTGCTGGAGGTCAACGCCGGGCACGCGCTGGTGCAGAAGCTGGCCGCCATCCCCGAGGGTGAGGCCCGCTTCGACGACCTCGCGCAGGTGCTGTTCGACAACGCGCTGCTGGCCGAGGGCGGCCATCTGGAAGACCCGGCCGCCCATGTGCGGCGCATCCAGACGCTGATCCTGTAACCCCCCTCCCCCCCCCCCCCGGAGCGGCTCACTCCGCTCCCCCCCAGGGGGGCGCGCTGAGTGGACCGGCGCAGCCGGATCCACCCGCGCCGCTGGATGAAGTCCTGCGGCGCGGGGTGACGTTCGGGCGTCAGGCCACCAGTGCGGGCTCGGCCATGGCCTCCAGCTGCTCCTGCAGCTGGGTGGTCTGCTGGGCCCAGTAGGACGGGCTGTCGAAGTTCGGGAAGGCGATCGGGAAGGCCGGGTCGTCCCAGCGCCGCGCGATCCAGTGGCTGTGCAGGATCAGCCGCAGCGTGCGCAGCGGCTCGACCAGCACCAGCTCGCGGCGGTCGAACTCGCGCAGCGTCTCGTAGCCGTCCAGCAGCGCCCCCAGCTGGGCCTGCATCTCCTGGCGGCTGCCGCCCAGCAGCATCCACAGGTCCTGCACCGCCGGGCCGTTGACGGCATCGTCCAGGTCGACGAAGTGCGGGCCGGCCGGCGTCCACAGCAGGTTGCCGACATGGCAGTCGCCGTGCACGCGCAGCAGCGTCAGGTCGGGCAGGCCGGCCAGGCGCGCGTCGACCGTGTCGAGCGCCTGCAGGGCGGTGCGCTGCCAGGGCTCGAACGCGCCCATCGGGATCCACGGGCTGTCGACCAGGCTGGCGACCGCCGCGCGCACCCGTGCCGTGCCGTCGAAGCCGAGCCGGTGCGCGAACGGCCGGCGCTCGCCGACCTGATGCAGGCGGGCCAGGAAGCGGCCGATCCACGCCAGCACCGCCGGGTCTTCCAGCTCCGGCGAACGCCCGCCACAGCGCGGCGCCACGGCATAGCGCCAGGGCGTCGCATCCGGCTTGGCCGACCACTGCGCCAGCGTCGCCGGCGTGCCCAGCAGCGTCGCGGGGCTGAGCGTGGTCATCTCGGCGCTCGGGGCGACCAGCACCAGCGGCGCCACCGCCGGCACCTCGGCCTCGGCCAGTTCCTGCGCGAAGACATGCTCCTCGAGGATCTGTTCGTCGCGCCACCGGCCGGCCCGGTAGAACTTGGCCACCACGATGCGGCCGTCCTCCAGGTGGATCTGGAAGACCCGGTTCTCGTAGGAATTGAGCTGCAGGATGCGACCGTCGCCGCGCAGGCCGGCCGCGTCGAGCGCGTCCAGGACCACGTCGGGCGTCAGGCCGGCATAGGGCAGGTTGGGGGCCATGTCCGGGTGAGCGGGCGAGCCGCTCGGGCCATCGGTGTCGGGATGCATGCCGGCATCGTAGGCCAGCGCCGCCAGGTGTCGTCGGGCGGGACGGGTCTGGCGCGGCTCAGGGCCGACCGATGATGTGGCCGGCGGTGTCGCCGACGGCACCGAAGTCCTCGCTGCGGCGGATGCGTCCACCGCTGCTGGTGCGGGGCGCGCCGCCGGGACCCTTGGCGCCCGATGACGCGCCGGTCGCGGCCACCGCACCGGCCGAAGCTCCCGCCGATGTGCCACCCTGGCCTGCCCAGGTGCCGCCGGCGCCCGTTGATGGCTTGCCGGCTGGCAGGCTCTCGCGGCCGCTGGCCGCCGCGCCGACCAGGCCGCTGGCGGTGCCCGAGCCGCTGCCGAACCAGCTGCCCGGCGCGTCGTCGGCGAGCGGGTCGCGCTGGCTTTCCGGCGCGAAGAAGGAATCGCCCGAGAAGCCCGACTCGTACCACTGCGAGCCGCCCGAACCGGCCGCGCCGTTGCCGGCGCGCAGCGTGTGCGCCAGCGTCGTGCGCGGGGTCGTGCGGTTGTCGCTGACGTGGCGCGGGACCAGCGGGCGGCTGGCCTCGGCCGGGTTGGGCACCAGCATCTGCAGCTCGGCGGCGCTGGGCAGGTGGTCGGTCATGCACTTGACGTAGCGGACCCGGCAGGCCTCCAGCACGGCCTGCTTGATGATCGCGTGGCGCTTGGGCGCCGGGCGGTCAGGCCGTTCGACATCCAGCGCCGCCAGCACCCGGCCGTTCTCGGCGCAGACCACGAAGCTGACGTGGATGGGGCCGAGCAGCTTGAACCAGTAGGCCAGCTCGTCGCGGTTCTGCGGCTGGCTGAAGCGCACCAGCGGCACCTTGGCCAGCACCGTGTGGTGTGGCAGGGCGGTGCGCAGCTGGCGGAACAGCGCGCGTTCCTCGGTCGAGAAGATCGGCCGCTGGACCAGCGGCCAATCGGTCGGCAGGTCCTGCTGGCGCGAGGAGCGCGGCGCGCTGGCGCTGCCCGGCCGGCGCCACAGCAGCAGTCCGGCCAGCGCCAGCAGGGTGACGGCCGTGAGGGCGATGGCGACGGAGATCCAGACGTTCGGGTGCATGGCGACGGAGGTGGGCTGGCGAAGGGCTGGCGTGAAACCCGATGTTAGGGGCCGGCCTCCGGCGCCTCCATCCCAGGACCGGGTGCACCTTGAACCTGCAACGCACGCGAATCAGCCGCGAATCTTTGGCGAATCCGACGCATGAACCGGGGGGGGTAGGGCGGGTGCCCGGTCGCGCCGACCGGTGCCGCGCTCAGAGGTTGGCGTTCACGGGCCCGCGCTCTCGGACTCGCGATCACTGACTCGCGATCACGCGGCGGCGCGCATAGAGTCGCCGCACCTCCATCACCAGCGTCAGCGCCCAGCCGATCTGGCGAGCCTGTTCCTTGACGCGGTAGTTGACGGCCGAGACGCGATCGGCGATCAGCTCCTCGACCTGCGAGGCCATGCTGTGCGGCGGCAGCTCCAGCCAGGCCTCGGCCTCGCCGCCCTCGCGCTGGACCTTGGCGCCAGCCTTGCGGGCGATCCACAGCATCGCGGTGTTCTCGCTCAGCGCGTGGATCATCATGCGGTGCACGCCCTGGTTGCGGGCATGCCTTGCAGCGTGCGAGAACAGGCGCTCGCCGTAGCCGCGACCGCGCGCATGGCGGCTGACCGAGACCGCGAACTCGATCATCGGCTCGGGCTTGGGTGGCGTCTCGTCATCGGCCGGGACGTCCCAGCCGATCGCGGTCGGCTCCAGGCGGGCGAGCTGCGACGTCGCCACCAGCTGCAGCCGGCGGTTGAAGATGCCGAACAGCTCGTCGCGCTGGAAGTCCAGCGCCTTCACGAAGGCGGCGATGCGGTCGTCGCTGGCCGGGTAGCCGAATCGCAGGTAGCGGTCCCGCTCGTCCAGCGCCAGCAGGTGCTTGAGGATGCCGGGCCGATGCCGCTCGGTCAGCCGGCGGATCGGCACGAAGCGCCACAGGCGACGGCGGCGAACCGGCTGGGTGGGCGCGGCATCGGCCGGCGTCGCACGGCGGGACAGGAGCGATCGGAGGGACTGCATGGGCGCGATTCTAGGTGTTTACCCTAGATCGCCGAGCGAGCGTCAGGCCAAGTCCCGACCGGCGGCGGGAACTTGGCACGCCAGGAATGCACGCGGCCACGCCCCGCACGCCCCGCCTGCGGTTCGGGCCGCCGCGCTGTCGCTTCCGGACTCAGTCGCTGCCGTACTTCGGCGAGCGTGGTCCGTAGAGCAGCCCGTTCGGCCGGCCGGCGCCCAGCAGGCGCTGGCTGGCGATGCCTGCGACCGGGTGGCTGGCGTCGGTCACCTCGTTGACGATCTGCTTGACCACCGCCGTGACCAGCGCGACCAGCAGGCCGCCGTTCTGGCGCTGGTTCTGCTCGGCGCTGGACGCGCTGGCTGCGCCGTTCCACAGCACCGCGCCGGTCTGCAGGTCGACCAGCCGGGCCTCGGCACTGACCACGGCCGCGCTGTCCAGCAGGGTGTAGGTCGCGCCGTACTTCGTCACGCGGATGTACAGCGCCGCATCGGCTCCGAAAACCTCGCGCAGCTTGGCGGGCTCGACCTGGTGGATGTCACCGGCCGTCGACAGGCCGTTCTGCCGGAAAGCTTCGGCCATCAACGTCACCGGGATCACGTAGTAGCCCGATTCGGCCAGCGGCCGGGTGGTCTGGGCCAGCACGCTGGCGGTCGCGTTGACGTCCGAGGTGTCGTTCAGCGGCGGCAGCACCAGGATGGACTTCGGCCGGGCCGACTTGTAGGCGCTGTAGTCATACGGCTTTGGCGCGGCACAGGCGCCCAGGAGGGCGGCAGTGCCCAGGACCAGGGCCAGGCGGGCGCAGCGAACGGGACGACGCGGGTTCATTTCGCACCTCCGGTGCGGCCCTTGGCCAGCAGGAATTCGACGAAGTGCGCGCCTTCGGGGAACCATTCCTTCTCGGCCTGCAGCTGCTGGCGAGCCAGGTCGTCCTGACCCAGCGTCTGGTAGAGCATGCCCAGGTGGGCCCTGAAGCCGGGCGGCAACTTGCCACCGTTCGACTCGATCTTGCGGGCGTCGGCCTCCAGCTCGCCGGCCTGGGTCGACGGCCCGCTGCCGTCGCCCTTGAGGTAGACGTAGACCTGGGACGGGTAGCTGCCCCAGTCGTAGAGTGGCTTGGGTGCCTGGGCGCAGCCGGTCAGCAGGACCAGCAAGGCGATGGCGGGGACATGGCGTGGGGTGTGCATGGCGTCCACCGGATTCAGCGCACGGGCTGCCAGGCGCCCGAGTCGATGCCGGCGGTCAGGCGGTTGACCGCCTCGCGGATCGCCAGGTCCAGCACCTTGCCGTTGAGCGTGGCGTCGTAGCCGGCCGTGCCGCCGGTGCCGAGGATCTCGCGGTTGGACAGGCTGTACTCGCCCGCGCCCTGGGCCGAATAGACCACCTCGGAGGTCGTGATGTTGACCACGTTGAGGCTCACCTTGGCGTAGGCGACCTGTTCCTTGCCGCGACCGAGCAGGCCGAACAGCTGCTTGTCGCCGACCTCCTTGCGACCGAACTCGGTGACGTCGCCGGTGACGACGTAGTCGGCGCCCCGGATCGCCTGGGCGGTGCCCTTGAAGGCCGCTTCCTGGCGGGATTCCTGCAGGTTGTCGCGGTCCAGCACGCTGAAGCGGTTGGTCTGTTGCAGGTGGGTGATCAGCACCGTCTTGGCCTGGCCGCCGAGGCGGTCGACACCGTCGGAGAACATGCCCCTGCCATAGCTGGAACGGTTGTCGAACTTGCCGACCGCGATCGGTGCCCGTGCGCCGGCATACGGCCGGCTGGCACCTTCAACCTGCTGGATCGCGACGCTGCGCGAGCTTTCGGTGGCACAGCCCGCCAGCAGGGCGAGCGTCAGGCCCATGCCCAGCGCGGGCGCGGTACGGAGAAAGGACTTGCGGTTCATGGTCTGGATCCTTGTTGATGCGGGAATCGCCGGCCGGTCAGGTGCCGATGCGGCGAGGTCGGTGATGTTCGTGTCGAGCCGTGACCTTGCCACTCCCCCCATCGGCGGAATGGCCCTGCGGGATGCGCACGGATGGGTTCTTGCCCGCCAGAAACGACAAGGCCCGTCACGTGGGCGTGGCGGGCCTTGCGGGGTCGGGCCGGGCGAATGGCCGGGTCAGAACGGGATGTCGTCGTCCATGTCGTCGAAGCCGGTGGGCGACTTCTGTCCCTGCGACGGCGCGGGGGCCGGAGCGCGCGGGGCCGGGGGGCGGGCGGCCGGGCGGTCGCCGCCGGAGGGCTCGCGGCGGTAGCTGCTGGCACCGCCACCGCCACCACCACCACCACCGCTGCGGGCGCTCATGCCGCCGCCGCCGCCGCCCATGTCGGCGCCCATGTCGTGCTCGTCCATGCCGCCACCCATGCCACCGCCGCCGCCGCCGCCTTCACGGCCGCCAAGCAGCTGCATCTGGTCGGCGATGATTTCGGTGGTGTAGACGTCCTTGCCTTCCTTGTCCTGCCACTTGCGGGTCTTCAGGCGGCCTTCGACGTAGACCGGGCGGCCCTTGCGCAGGTACTCGCCGGCGATCTCGGCCAGGCGGTCGTAGAAGACGACGCGGTGCCACTCGGTCTCTTCCTGGCGGTCGCCGTCCTTGCTTTTCCAGTTCCGGGTGGTCGCCACGGAGACGTTGCAGACCGCCGCGCCGTTGGGCGTGTAGCGGACTTCCGGGTCGCGTCCGAGGTTGCCGATGAGGATGACTTTGTTGACCGAGGCCATGGGCGCGCTCCTGTGTCCTGAAGAGAGGTGATCGTGTCTTGGATGGTTTCGCGACGGCCGTCGCGAAGCCGCAGATTGTGCCAGCCGACCCCGCCGGGGCGATCCCGCTTGAGAGGGATCGGCGCCTGGAAGCGCGCCGCTACCATCGCCCGCTTTCCGACGTTCCAGCCGCCATGACGCCCACCGACACCCGTGCCGCCAGCCCCGCCTTGCAGGTGCTGTCCGACGTGTTCGGCTACGGCGCCTTCCGCGGCCAGCAGGCGGCGATCGTCGAGCACGTGATCGACGGCGGCGATGCGCTGGTCCTGATGCCGACCGGCGGCGGCAAGAGCCTGTGCTACCAGGTGCCGGCCATCGTGCGGCAGCGCCAGGGCAAGGGCATCACGGTGGTGGTCAGCCCGTTGATCGCGCTGATGCACGACCAGGTCGGCGCGCTCGAGGAGGTCGGCGTGCATGCCGCCTTCCTGAACTCGACGCTGGACCTGGCGGCCGCGCAGGCGGTCGAACGCGAGGTCATCGCCGGCCGGCTGACGATGCTCTACGTCGCGCCCGAGCGGCTGATGACGCCGCGCCTCCAGGGCATGCTGGCGTCGCTGCACGAGCGCGGCCAGCTCGGCCTGTTCGCCATCGACGAGGCCCATTGCGTGAGCCAGTGGGGCCACGACTTCCGCGAGGACTACCTGCAGCTGTCGGTGCTGCACGAGCAGTTCCCGGACGTGCCGCGCATCGCGCTGACCGCCACCGCCGACGACCACACGCGCGCCGACATCGTCGAGCGGCTGCGGCTGGAGGACGCCCGGCTGTTCATCAGCAGCTTCGACCGCCCCAACATCCGCTATACGCTGGTCGAGAAGGACAAGCCGCGCGACCAGCTGCTGCGCTTCATCCGCGACGAGCATGAGGGCGAGGCCGGCATCGTCTACTGCGGCAGCCGCAAGAAGGTCGAGGAGACGGCGGCCTGGCTGGTCTCGCAGGACGTCGCCGCCCTGCCGTACCACGCCGGGCTGGACGCCGACGTGCGGCGCCGCCACCAGGACCGCTTCCTGCGCGAGGACGGGCTGGTGATGGTCGCCACGATCGCCTTCGGCATGGGCATCGACAAGCCCGACGTGCGCTTCGTCGCCCACCTCGACCTGCCCAAGAACATCGAGGGCTACTACCAGGAAACCGGCCGCGCCGGCCGCGACGGCGCGCCGGCCGATGCCTGGATGGCCTATGGCCTGGCCGACGTCGTCAACCAGCGCCGCATGATCGACGAGAGCCCGGCCGCCGAGGAGTTCAAGCGCGTCCAGCGCGGCAAGCTCGATGCGTTGCTGGCGCTGGCCGAGACGCACGACTGCCGGCGGGTGCGGCTGCTGTCCTATTTCGGCGAGCAGTACCGCGAGCCTTCATTCGACGACACCCCGCCCGCCGCCGGGCCGCCCCAAGGCGGGCGTGGCCCCCTCGGGGGGCAGGGAGAGCCCGCAGGGCCGACCGTGGGGGCCCGGTGCGGGAACTGCGACAACTGCCTGAACCCGCCGCAGGTCTGGGATGCGACCGAGGCCGCGCGCAAGCTGCTCAGCTGCATCTACCGCTTCCAGCAGCACGGCCAGCAGAAGTTCGGCGCGCGCAGCTTCGGTGCCGGCCAACTGATCGACGTGCTGCGCGGCAAGGTCACCGACAAGGTCACGCAGTACGGCCACGACACGCTCAGCACCTTCGGCATCGGCGCCGAGCTGAGCGAGTCGCAGTGGCGCGCGGTGCTGCGCCAGCTGGTCGCGCTGGGGCTGGTGGTGGCCGAGGGCGAGTTCAACACGCTGGCGATGACCGACGAGGCCCGGGCGGTGCTCAAGGGCGAGGTCACGCTGATGCTCAAGACGCCGACCGAGGCGCCGGCTGGACGGCGCGGTCGCGTCACCCGCAGCGGCAAGGCGGCCGGTCCGAAGCCGCCGCCGATCGCGCTCGATGCCGATGGCCAGGCGCGCTACGACGCGCTGCGGGCCTGGCGCTCCGAGGTCGCGCGCGAGCACAACCTGCCGGCCTACATCGTCTTCAACGACGCCACGCTGGCCGAGATGGCGCACCGCCTGCCGGCCAGCCTGTCCGAGCTGGCCGAGATCGGCGGCGTGGGCGCGAAGAAGCTCGATGCCTACGGCAGCGAGATCCTGCGGGTGCTGGGCACGCGCTGAACGGCGGCGCGGGCTGGCCGCCGGTCGGACCCATCCGGCGGTGGCCCGTCACGGACGCGGCGTCGGATCCAGGCGACGGCGTCGGATTCGGGTCAACCCGGACTGGCAAGATCGATCGCATCCGAAGCCCCGATCCCGCCATGACCGCTGATGCCACCCCGTCGCCCGCCCGCCGATCACCCCGGCGCAAGGCTGCCCCCGCCCCCGCCCCCACCCCCACCCCGGCCACCCCGGCCGCCATGCGGCCCCGCCTGGACCTGGCGCTGCAGGGCGGCGGCTCGCACGGCGCCTTCACCTGGGGCGTGCTGGACGCGCTGCTGGAGGCCGACCGCTACACGCTCGACGGCGTCTCCGGCACCAGCGCTGGCGCGATGAACGCGGCCGTGCTGGCCTGCGGCGTCGCGCGCGGTGGCGCGCAGGGCGGACGCGAGGCGCTGCGGGCCTTCTGGCTGGACGTCGCCGGCGTGCCCGAGTGCCTGGGTGCCAGCGTCGGCCGGACCCCGTCGCCCTTGTCCGCCTTGCCCACCTTCCCCGCCTGGCTCTTCAACCGCGATGCCTGGCCGCTCTACGGTCTCTGGGAATCGTGGTGGAAGAGCCTGTCGCCCTACCAGTTCAACCCGCTGAACCTCAACCCGCTGCGCGACATCCTGCAGCGCCACGTCGACGTCGCGCTGCTGCGCGGCGGCCCGCTCAAGGTGCAGGTGACGGCCACGGCGGTCAGCACCGGCCAGCCGCGCGTGTTCAACGACGGCACGCTGTCGATCGAGGCGCTGCTGGCCTCGGCCTGCCTGCCGCAGATGTCCCAGGCTGTCGAGATCGACGGCGAGGCCTACTGGGATGGCGGCTACTCGGGCAACCCCGCGATCTGGCCGCTGATCTACGGCACCGAGGCGGTCGACGTGCTGCTGGTCCAGATCAACCCGCTGGTGCGCCCCGGCGTGCCGACCCGCGCCGCCGAGATCGCCGACCGCATGAATGAGATCACCTTCAACGCCAGCCTGGTGGCCGAGATGCGCGCCATTGCCTTCGTGCAGAAGCTGGTGCGCGAGCAGCGTGTGTCGGCCGACGACTACAAGGACCTGCGCCTGCACCGCGTCGCCGACGAGGAAGGCCTGGCGCCTTTTGATGCGTCGAGCAAGCTCAACACCGACATCCGCCTGCTGGAGACGCTGTTCGGGCTGGGCCGCGCGGCCGCGACGCGCTGGCTGGCCGAACACGGCGATGCGGTCGGCCAGCAGGGCACGGTCGACATCGGGCAGACGTGGCTCGCGCCCCGGGCGCAGCCCGGCCCTGGGGGCCGCTAGAACCTGTAGTTCAGGCCGGCGTCGATGCTGGATTCGGCGTTGCTCGGCGCCGAATCGAAGGGGAAGGCGCGGCGGTAGGTGTATTCGAGCTTGAGCCAGACCCGCTCGGTCAGCCGGCTGCGCAGGCTGGTGGCCAGGGTGCGGTAGTTCTCGCGCGTGGACCGCTCGTCGACCAGGCTGAACTTGAAGCCGAGGTTGTCCGACACGGCCATGTCGACCTTGCCGGAGACGGTGTACAGGCCCTCGGTGACGCTGTTGCCGTCCTGCTGGGTGGCCCAGCGCACGCCCGGTCCGGCCTCGAGCGTGAAGGACTGGCCGGCCTGCGGTTCCCAGCGTCGGCCGACGCCGACCCGCAGCGACTGCGACGAGCGGAAGAAGCCGTACCGGTTGTAGCGCGAGCGCGGCGAGATGAAGCCGTAGAACGGGTTGTCGGACAGCCAGGTGCGCCAGGCGACGTTGGTGTCGTACTCGTCGCTGTTGACGCTGGAACCGCCCCCGGCCACGCGCACGTACTCGCGGTTGAAGCGCAGCGCACCGGCGATCTCGGTGCGGGTGTAGCGGTACTCGACCTCGCCGTCGCCGGCATAGCGCCGGGTGGTCGACGCGCCGCTCGTGTTCGAGAAGGTGAAGGCGGCATCGACGCGCACGTCCGGTGCCTCGGGCAGCACCTCGGGATGGCGCTCCTCGGGCGCCGGTCCGGACAGGTCGACGATGGTCAGGCCGTCGACGGTGCGGGCCGGCTGACCGGAGGTCCGCACGACCGGCGCCCTCGGCGCAGCCGGCGCTGGCGCGGGAACCGGCGCGACCACGGCGGGCGGCGGTGAGGCGACGACCGGCTCGGGTGGCAGGACCTGCTCGATCGCTGGCACGCTCTGGGCGGCGGCCGGCAGGGAGGCAACGCAGGCGAAGGCGAAGGCGACGGCGGCGGCGGCGGCACAGCGGGCCGCCAGGTGCGGAAGGTGCGGAACGTGCCGCAGGGACAGGTCGTGCATGGGTGCAGGAGAACAGCGGCGGGCGACGCCGCGATGACGTCACCCGGTGGATCGGGCCCGGATTCTCACCGCACCGCAGGGTGCATCAGAGGCGGTAGACGGTCTTCCAGCTGGTGTAGGTCGCGTGGCCTGCGTCATCCACCGCGATGGCGCTGTAGCTGACGCCACCGTACGGCGTCGCCGGCATGACGGTGTCGACGGCATAGGGCCAGCTGTAGTCACGAACCATCAGCTGGGTCGCCCGGCCGCTGCCGTCGTCGTACCAGAACTCGACGTACTTGATCGCGTAGTCGTCGCGGGCATCGGCATCGAGCGCGATGCGGTCGCCGGCATAGGCCTGGGAGCGGCTGACGTTCAGCGTGACCGCCGGCGGCGAGTCGGACGAGCCATCGATGCCGACGTAGACCCCGCCGCCACAACCGGCCAGGGCCAGCGTGGCGGTGAGCAGCAGGGCGCCGACGGCGCGGCGGGCGGTGACTTGGGGGTGGGATGCGCGGGGCATGTCGCCATAACCCGGTCGAGACGGGGCCGGTTGACAGGGTTCGGTCAGGCCCGTTCAGACCGGGGGGCGGCGCGGCGTCGGCGTGGCGCGGTCCAGCAGGGTCCAGGCGGCGTCGGCGGCGACGCGGCCCTCGTCGGTCGGCACGACCCAGACCTCGACCCGGCTGCCCGGCAGGTGGACGGCCATGACGCGGTCGCCGCGGGCCGCCTCGTTGGCGGCGTTGTCCAGCTGCACGTCCAGGTGGGCCAGGCCGTGGACCAGCTCGGCGCGGGTCTGGGCGTCGTGTTCGCCGATGCCGCCGGTGAAGGCGATCAGGTCGATGCCGCCGAGCACCGCACCGAGCGCGCCGGCCTCGCGCCGCAGTCGGTAGTCGAACAGGTCGATGGCGGACTGCGCGGCGGCATGGCCCTCGGCGGTCGCCCGGCGCAGCTCGCGCAGGTCGCCGCTGAGGCCGGAGACGCCGCGCAGGCCGCTCTCGCGGTAGAGCAGGTTCTCGACCTGGGCCAGCGTCCAGCCCTGGCGCCACAGGTGCAGCACGATGCCCGGATCGAGCTGGCCGCAACGGCTGCCCATCATCAGGCCGTCGAGCGCCGAGAAGCCCATCGACGAGGCCACGCTGAGCCCGCCCGAGGCGGCGCACAGGCTGGCGCCGCTGCCCAGGTGCGCCATCAGCACGCGGCCGGAGGCGCGCTCGCTGCGGCGTTGCAGCGCCTGCATCACGAACTGGTAGGACAGGCCGTGGAAGCCGTAGCGACGCAGGCCCTGCTCGTGCAGGTCGGCGGGCAGGGCGTAGCGCTGTTCGAGCTTGGGCAGGCTGGCGTGGAAGGCGGTGTCGAAGCAGCCGATCTGCGGCAGCCCCGGCCAGGCCCGGCGCAGTGCGCGCACGCCGGCCAGGTTGTGCGGCTGGTGCAGCGGCGCCAGGGGTTCGAGCGTGCCGAGCATCGCCAGCACCGCGTCGTCGAGCACCACGGGGGCGCGGAAATGCGGTCCGCCATGCACGATCCGGTGCGCCACCGCGACCACCTGCACCGTCGGCGCACGTGCCGCGAGGTGGTCCTGCATCGCGCGCAGGGCGGTGTCGTGGTGGCGGCTGTCGTCGCCGTCCATCTCGATCGGGCGCGCTGGCTGGCCCTCGATGCTCAGCCGGGCGCTGCCGCCGGGCTGCAGGCCGTCGATCTGGCCCCGTGCGAAGGCGGGGGAGCGGTCGTGCAGGCCGCTGGCGTCGCCACGGGGGTAGAGCGCGAACTTCAGGGAAGACGAGCCGGCATTGACCACCAGCACGGCCGGCTGAGGTGCGCCGCTGGCAGCGGCCGGGGCGGATTCGACGGTTGGCAAGGGCGGTCTCCAGGACAGAACAGGACAGAAGCGGTTGGGTTGTTGCCTGAAAGGATGCCTCAAGCCGGGCCCTGGCCCGTGAAGGTGGGGTGAAGGCTGCATCAGCCGCCGACCTGAAGGTCGCCCCCGCAAGGCCGGGCTTACACCCGATCGCGCCCCAGGTACGGCTATTGCAGAATCAGCCCGCTTTTCGTACGACCGTTCACATGCACGTTCACACGCACGTTCACACGCCAGTTCGCAACCGATCCTCACGGAGCCTCACAGCATGACCCAGCGCCTGTCCCCCCGTCGCCTGATCCTGGCCCTCGCGGCCGCCTGTGCCGGCCTGGCCGCGCTGCCTGCCGCGCAGGCCGAACCGGCGGTGGTCTACGACGCCGGCGGCAAGTTCGACAAGTCCTTCAACGAGGCCGCCTACAACGGCATCGAGCGCTACAAGAAGGAGACCGGCGAGAGCTACCTCGACTTCGAGATCGCCAACGACACGCAGCGCGAGCAGGCCTTCCGCCGCATGGCCCAGAAGGGCGCCAACCCGATCATCGGCGTGGGCTTCACGCAGGCCTCGGCGATCGAGAAGGTGGCCAAGGAATTCCCGCAGCTGAAGTTCGCGATCGTCGACATGGTCGTCAACCTGCCCAACGTGCAATCGGTCGTCTTCAAGGAACACGAGGGCTCCTTCCTCGCCGGCATGATGGCCGCCATGGCCAGCAAGACCGGCAAGGTCGGCTTCGTGGGCGGCATGGACGTGCCGCTGATCCGTCGCTTCCAGTGCGGCTACGAGCAGGGCGCGAAGTACGCCAACCCGAAGGCCGAGGTGCTGGCCAACATGACCGGCACGACGCCGGCCGCCTGGAGCGATCCGACCCGCGGCGGCGAACTGGCGCGCAACCAGTTCTCGCGCGGCGTGGACGTGGTGTTTGCCGCTGCCGGGGGCACCGGCGTGGGCGTCTACCAGGCCGCCAAGGATGCCGGCAAGCTGGCCATCGGCGTGGACAGCAACCAGAACCACCTGCACCCCGGCACCATGCTGACCAGCATGACCAAGGGCGTCGACGTCGCGGTCTACAACATCGCCAGGTCCATCAAGGACAACAGCTTCAAGCCCGGCATCACCGTGCTGGGCCTGAAGGAGAAGGGCGTGGCCGTCGCGATGGACGCCAACAACGCCAAGCTCGTCAGCGCCGACATGCAGAAGAAGCTCGCCGCCGCCGAGGCCGACATCGTCGCCGGCAAGATCAAGGTCGCCGACTACATGGCCGACAACGCCTGCAAGTACTGACACCCCGAACGACCCCGGTCCCGACTTGATCGCTCCAGCCCCCGCCACGGCCGGCCCGCCGGCCGTGCGCCTGATCGGCATCCACAAGCGCTTCGGCGCGGTGCAGGCCAACCGCGACGTCACCTTCGACGTCGCGGCCGGCAGCATCCACGGTCTGATCGGCGAAAACGGCGCGGGCAAGTCCACGCTGATGGGCGTGCTCTACGGACTGCACGCGCCGGATGCCGGCCGCATCGAGATCGACGGCCGCGCGCTGACCCTGGGCCATGCCCGCGACGCCATCGCCGCGGGCATCGGCATGGTCCACCAGCACTTCATGCTGGTCGAGCGCTTCACGGTGCTGGAGAACATCGTGCTCGGCGCCGAGGACAGCTGGCAGCTCGGCACCAGCCTGGCGCGGGCACGCCGCGAGGTGCTGCGCCTGTCCGACGAATACGGCCTGACGGTCGACCCGGACGCCCGCGTGCGCGACCTGCCGGTCGGCGTGCTGCAGCGGGTGGAAATCCTCAAGGCGCTGGTGCGCGGCGCGCGGGTGCTGATCCTCGACGAGCCGACCGGCGTGCTGACGCCGCAGGAGACCGAGCAGCTCATGCGCATGCTGGCGACGCTGAAGTCGCGCGGCACGACCATCCTGCTCATCACCCACAAGCTCAAGGAAGTGCTGGCCATCACCGACCGTGTCACCGTGATGCGGGCCGGCCAGGTCGTCGCCACCCGCGAGACCGCCGGCTGCACCGAGGCCGAACTGGCCGAGCTGATGGTCGGCCGCGCGGTGCGGGCGGTCGGGGATCCGGGCGTCGCGGCCCGGGCCGTGCCGCGGCGTCGCGGCGATCCGGTGCTGGACGTGGCTTCCTTGACCTGGCGTGATCCGCTGGGCGTGGCCCGCCTGAGCGACATCGACCTGCGCCTGCATGCCGGCGAGATCGTCGGCGTGGCCGGCGTCTCCGGCAATGGCCAGAGCGAGCTGCTGGCGCTGCTGGCCGGGCTGCTGCCGGTGCAGCAGGGCAGCATCCGCATCGCCTCGCGGCGCGACGGCGAGCCGGCCCACCGCTGCGATGCCCATCACCCGCCCGACCCGCGCCTGCTGCGCGAGCTGGGCGTCGCCCACGTGCCCGAAGACCGCCACAAGCTCGGCCTGGTGCTGCGCTTCCCGGCCTGGGAATCGGCGGTGCTGGGCTACCACGACGACGCCGAGCTGCGGCTCGGTCCGCGCTGGAGCCGCTGGACCGGCCTGATGGACCACCGCCGCATGCGCGCGCGCTGCCGCCGCATGATGGACGTCTTCGACGTTCGCCCGCGCGACGTCGAGCTGGCCTGCGCCAAGTTCTCCGGTGGCAACCAGCAGAAGCTCATCATCGCCCGCGAGTTCGACCGCCAGCCGCGCGTGCTGCTGATCGGCCAGCCGACCCGCGGCGTCGACATCGGCGCGATCGAGACCATCCACCGCGAGATCCTCCAGCTGCGCGACGCCGGCTGCGCGGTCCTGCTGGTGTCGACCGAGCTCGACGAGATCATGGCGCTGTCCGACCGCATCGTCGTGATGTGCCAGGGCCGCATCACCGGCAACTTCGAGCGGGCCGATGCCGACGAGGCCCGCATCGGCCTGTGCATGGGCCAGGTCGGCAGCACCTCGGCCTTCGACTCGACCCAGAGCCCGAGCGCGCTGCCGGTCGACGCGGCCGCTGCGCCGGTCCTGCCGCCGCCTTCGGCCGCGCGCGACGACGGCCGTCGGTCGGGAGACTTTCGATGAGCGCCGGCGCAGCCTCAACCGCAGCCGCACCCGCGCCGCGCCCACTGCCGCGCTGGATTGACATCGGCGTGCTGCCGCTGCTCAACGTCGCGCTGGCGATGCTGGCCGCCGGCGCGTTGGTCGCGCTGCTGGGCCACAGCCCGTGGGCGGCGCTCAAGCTGCTGGCCGACGGCGCCTTCGGCAGCCCGCTGGCCTGGGGCTACACGCTGTACTACAGCACCAACTTCATCTTCACCGGGCTGGCCGTGGCGGTGGCCGCGCAGGCTGGCCACTTCAACATCGGCGGCGAGGGCCAGGCCACGCTCGGCGGCATCGGCGTGGCGCTGCTGCTGCTGGCGCTGGACGCGCACCTGCCGGCTGTCGTGCTGCTGCCCATGGTCGTGCTGGCCGCTGCCCTGTCCGGCGCGGCCTGGGCGGCGGTGCCGGCCTGGCTGCAGGCGCGGCGCGGCAGCCACATCGTCATCACCACGATCATGTTCAATTTCCTGGCCAGCACGCTGATCGTCTGGCTGCTGGTGAACGTCATCAAGGAGCCGGGCACGCCCTCGGTCGAGACGCGTGCCTTCGCGCTGGCCGGCCACCTGCCGAGCGCGCAGCAGATGGCCGCGCTGGCCGGCATCCCCCTGCCGGCCACGCCGCTGAACCTGAGCCTGCTGCTGGCGCTGGGCTGCGCCGTCGGGGTCTGGCTGATGCTGTGGCACACCCGGCTGGGCTATGCGCTGCGGGCGCTGGGCGATGCGCCCGATGCGGCCCACTACGCCGGCTTCAGCCCGAAGCGGCTGACGGTGGTCGCGCTGATGCTGTCGGGCGCGCTGGCCGGTGGCGTGGGCGTCAACGAGGTCAGCGGCGTGCACCACCGGCTGCTGCTGGACTTCGTCGCCGGGGCCGGCTTCACCGGCATCGCGGTCGCGCTGATGGGCCGCAACCATCCCGGCGGCATCGTGCTGGCCGCGCTGCTGTTCGGCGCGCTGGCGCAGGGCGGCTCCGAGCTGGCCTTCGAGATCCCCGCCTTCACGCGCGACATGGTCATCGCGGTGCAGGGCCTGGTCGTGCTGTTCTGCGGTGCGCTGGCGCTGATGCTGCGCCCGCTGGTGGTGGGGCTGTGGCAGCGCTGGCCGCAGGCGGTTCCGACGATGGCGGGCAGCGGAACCGGAGCCCGCCATGGATGACGCGCTGCTGATCCTCTCGTCGATGCTGGGTGCGACGCTGCGCATCAGCGTGCCGCTGATCCTCTGCGCCATGGCCGGCGTGCTGAGCGAGCGGGCCGGCGTCATCGACATCGGCCTGGAAGGCAAGCTGCTGGCGGCGGCCTTCGCGGCGGCGGCCACCGGCGCCTGGGGCGCGCCGGCCGGGGTCGCGCTGCTGGCGGCGATCGGCGTGGCGGTCATGCTGAGCCTGGTGCATGGCCTGGCCTGCATCACCTTCAAGGGCGACCAGATCGTCTCGGGCGTGGCGCTCAACATCATCGCCCTGGGCCTCACGGCGGTGCTGGGCCTGCACTGGTTTCACCGTGGCGGTCGCACGCCGGACGTGCCGCCGGAAGGCCGTTTCACCGCGCTGTTCCCGGACGCCGCGAGGGCGGTGCAGGACTGGCCGCTGGTCGGTCCCTTCGTCGCCGAGGGCCTGCTCAACCACAACCTGCTGACCTGGATCGCCTTCGCCAGCGTGCCGCTGGTCTGGTGGGGTCTCTACCGCACCCGCTTCGGCCTGCGCCTGCGCGCCGTCGGCGAGAACCCGGCGATGGTCGATGCCGCCGGCATCTCGGTGGCCGGGCTGCGCTACCGCGCGGTCATGCTCGCGGGCGTGCTGTGCGGCATCGGCGGCACCTTCCTGACCCTGGCCCAGAACGCCAGCTTCACGCCCGGCATGAGCGCAGGCCGCGGCTTCATGGCGCTGGCGGCGATGGTGTTCGGCCACTGGCACCCGGTGCGCGCGTTCTGGGCCTGCCTGCTGTTCGGCCTGCTCGACGCGACCGCGATCCGCCTGCAGGGCCTGACGCTGCCGGGCATCGGCGCGGTGCCGGTGGAGCTGATCCAGGCCTTGCCCTACCTGCTGACGGTGGTGCTGCTGGCGGGCTTCTTCGGCCGTGCCGAATCGCCGGCCGCGCTCGGCCGCCCGTATACCAAGGAACGCTAGAAGCCCGTGTTGATCGGCCATTGCGGCCATCGGGGGCAAAAGTGTGAAGCAAGCCGATAGGCCGGATTCTGTGCGGCCGCCGACCCCGAAAGGTCGTCGGCCGTGACCGCCATTCATCTGGGCCGGGGGTCGCCCCACCGGCTCGGTGCCACCTACCCGCCAGCTCGTGCGAGCCGCACTCCAGGGCCGCCGAAGCGACCTTGCACTGGCCTATTTGGTGTTGCTGCGCGTAGAGATTGCCCGTTTCACCCGAACTGAATCGGCTCGTCTCTGTTGCTCTGATCCTCACCTCACGGTGGACAGCCGTTAGCTGCTACGCCGCTCTGTGCAGTCCGGACCTTCCTCCAGTGCCACCTTTCGGATCCGGCACCAGCGACGGTCTGGCTTGCTTCACGCCGTGATTGTCCCATGCGGGCCGAGCGCGCCTGCCCGGTGGCGTCGATACCATCGAACGGATGAGCTCGAATTCGATCCCGGCCGACACGGCCACGCTGGCCGCAACACCCGTCCACCACGCCCACCTCGACCTGTTCGCCGTCGTCTGCCTGGTGGGCTGCTGCGCGCTGTGGGGCCTCAACCAGGTCACGATCAAGCTGGTGCTGCCGGAGGTGCCGGCGATGCTGCAGCTGGCCATCCGCAGTGGCGTGGCCTTCGCGCTGGTGCTGCTGTGGATGCGCCATCGCGGCATCCGCTGGTCGCCGCGCGACGGCACGCTCGGCCCGGGCCTGCTGTCGGGCACGCTGTTCGCGATCGAGTTCGCCTGCATCTTCATCGGCCTGCAGCACACCACGGCGGCGCGCTCGGTGGTCTTCATCAACACCTCGCCCTTCATCGTCGCGATCGTGCTGGCGCTGCTGCTGCCGAGCGCGCGGCTGCGACCGCTGCAGGTCGTCGGCCTCGTGCTGGCCTTTGGTTCGGTGGCGCTGGCCTTTGCCGACCGCACCAGCGGTGGCGACCTGCTGGGCGACCTGCTGGTGCTGGGCGCTGGCCTGATGTGGGGACTGACGACGGTGGTGATCCGGCTGTCGGCGCTGCGCACCGCGCCGTCCGAGCTGACGCTGGCCTACCAGCTCGGCATGGCCACGCTGCTGTCGGTGGTGGCGACGCTCGTGACGGGGCAGACGCAGGCGCTGGCGAACGTCGCGCAATGGAGCGCGCTGGCCTGGGGTTCGCTGTTCTACCAGGCGGGTATCGTGACCTTCGCCAGCTACCTGCTGTGGTTCTGGCTGCTCACGCGCTACCCGACGACCCAGGTGCAGGCCTTCGTCTTCCTGTCGCCGGTCTTCGGCACGCTGTTCGCGGGCGTGGTGCTGGGCGAGCCGGTCACCGCGCTGCTGCTGGTCGGCCTGGCCGGTGTCGGCATCGGCCTGAGCCTGCTGAACCGGCGCGGCTGAGTCGGCCCGCGCCAGCACCGGTCGGCCGGGTCAGCCTTTGCGCGAGCGGTCGGCGGCGTCGCCGAGTTCGCGCGGGACCAGCGCATCGGCAGCGGGCCGGACGCAGGCCTCGGCCGGCGCCACGTGCAGGGCATCGGTCGAGCCGCCTTCGGTGCGGAAGTGCTCGGGCATGGGGCCCTCGGCCCGCAGCGCGTCGACCTGGAAGCCGGCGTGGCCCAGCTGTCCCTCGTCGCGGCGATGACCGCGCATGCCGCTGCGCAGGTAGCGGTTCTGGTGATTGGGCCGCGGCACGTAGCGCGCCAGCTCGGTCAGGGCCATCTCGTAGACGTTGCGCTTGAACTCGATCACGACCTCCAGCGGCACCCAGTAGTCGTGCCAGCGCCAGGCGTCGAACTCGGGGTGATCGGTGGCGCGCAGGTTCATGTCGCTGTCGCGACCGAGCAGCTGCAGCAGGAACCAGATCTGCTTCTGGCCCTTGTAGTGACCGCGCGCGTCGCGGCGGATGTAGTGGTCGGGCACCTCGTAGCGCAACCAGTCGCGGGTGCGGGCAATGATGCGCACGTGCTCGGGATGCAAGCCCACCTCTTCGTGGAGCTCGCGAAACATCGCCTGCTCGGGCGATTCACCATGTTTGATGCCGCCCTGCGGGAATTGCCAGGAGTGCGTCCGGATGCGTTTGCCCCAGAACACCTGGCTCCGCTGGTTGAGCAGGATGATGCCGACGTTGGGCCGGAAGCCTTCACGGTCGAGCATAATCAGACCCCAATTTTCAAGTTGGTTTGATTATTGCACTGGCCCTTGCGGCGCAACCCCGGCAAATACCCACTCGGGGCGGTGCATCTCCAGGTGAACCCCCCGCATGAAAGCAACCCAGTTCTTCATCTCCACGCTGAAGGAAGCGCCCGCTGACGCCGAGGTCAGGAGCCATCAGCTGATGATGCGCGCCGGCATGATCAAGCGGCTTGGAGCCGGCATCTACAACTACATGCCGATGGGCCTGCGGGTGATCCGCAAGGTCGAGGCCATCATCCGCGAGGAGATGAACCGGGCCGGCGCGGTCGAGCTGCTGATGCCGGTCGTGCAGCCCGCCGAGCTGTGGCAGGAGACCGGCCGCTTCGACAAGATGGGCCCCGAGCTGCTGCGGGTGAAGGATCGCCACGACCGCGACTTCATCATCCAGCCGACCAGCGAGGAGGTCGTCACCGACATCGCCCGCCAGGAACTGCGCAGCTACAAGCAGCTGCCGAAGAATTTCTATCACATCCAGACCAAGTTCCGCGACGAGCGCCGGCCCCGTTTCGGCGTGATGCGCGGGCGCGAGTTCACGATGAAGGATGCGTACTCCTTCGACCGTGATCCGGCCGGCGCGGCCAGGTCCTACGAGGCCATGTTTGCGGCCTACAAGCGCATCTTCGACCGCTTCGGGCTGGCCTATCGCGCCGTCGCGGCCGACACCGGCGCCATCGGCGGCGACCTGTCGCACGAGTTCCAGGTCATCGCCGACACCGGCGAGGACGCCATCATCTACTGCCCGACCAGCGACTACGCCGCCAACATCGAGCTGGCCGAGGCCGTCGCGCCGGCCGGTGGCCGGGCCGCGCCGACGCAGGCGCTGGCCAAGACGCCCACGCCCGGCAAGGCCACTTGCGCCGACGTCGCCGCGCTGCTGGGCCTGCCGCTGACGCAGACCGTCAAGTCGCTGGTGCTGGCCACCGACGCGCTCGACGAGGCCGGCGACATCGTCAAGTCCACCGTCTGGCTGCTGCTGGTGCGTGGCGACCACGATCTCAACGAGGTCAAGGCCGGCAAGGTCGAGGGCCTCAAGGGCGGCTTCCGCTTTGCGACGCCGGCCGAGATCGACGAGCACTTCGGCTGCAAGCCCGGTTACCTCGGCCCGATCGGGCTGAAGAAGCCGGTCCAGGTCATCGTCGACCGCACCGTCGCGGCCATGTCCGACTTCGTCTGCGGCGCCAACGACGTCGACCACCACTACACCGGCGCCAACTGGGGCCGCGACCTGCCCGAACCCGATGTGGTAGCCGACCTGCGCAACGTGGTCGAGGGCGATCCGTCGCCCGACGGCAAGGGCGTGCTGGCGATCCAGCGCGGCATCGAGGTCGGTCACGTGTTCTACCTGGGCACCAAGTACAGCCAGGCGATGAACGCGACCTACCTCGACGAGACCGGCAAGCCGCGCCTGATGGAGATGGGCTGCTACGGCATCGGCGTGACCCGCATCCTGGGCGCGGCGATCGAACAGAACCACGACGCACGCGGGATCATCTGGCCCGAGTCGATTGCGCCGTTCACGGTCGTGATCTGCCCGATCGGCTACGACCGCTCGGCCGAGGTCAAGGCCGCCGCCGACGCGCTGCACGACGAGCTGCGCGACGCCGGCATCGACGTGCTGCTGGACGACCGCGGCGAGCGCCCCGGCGCGATGTTCGCGGACTGGGAGCTGATCGGCGTGCCGCACCGCGTCGTCATCTCCGACCGTGGCCTGAAGGACGGCAAGGTCGAGGCGCAGGGCCGTCGCGACGAGGCCGCCACCGCCGTGCCTGCCGCCGAGATCGCGGCCTGGGTGAAGGGCCGCGTCCAGGTCTGAGGACCGACGCGATGCGCGCGATGCCGGCCTGGAAGCAGCTCGCGATCGTCGCGGCGCTGCTGTGCGCGACGGCATCGGCGCGGGCCGGCCGGCAAGCCGAGGAACCGCTGGCCGATGCGGTGCGTGGTGCCCTCGCCGCGGCGGTGGCCGATGGCGCGCCGCCGCGCCTGGAGTTCGCCCACATCGAGCAGCGGCTGGCCTACCTGCGCTGGCTGGGCCAGGCCAGCGAGCGGCTCAAGCGCCGCAAGCCCGACTTCGACGTGCGGCGCGAGTTCCTCGAAGCCGTCTGGTACGAGAGCCGTCGCGCCGGTCTGGACCCGTCGCTGGTGCTGGGGCTGGTCGAGGTCGAGAGCGGCTTCCGCAAGTACGCGATCTCGAGCGCCGGGGCGCGCGGCTACATGCAGGTGATGCCCTTCTGGGTCCGCCTGATCGGCGACGGCGATGCCGGCCGGCTGTTCCACCTGCAGGCCAACCTGCGATTCGGCTGCGTGATCCTGCGCCACTACATCGACCGCGAGCAGGGCAACCTGTTCATGGCGCTGGGCCGCTACAACGGCAGCCGCGGCAAGGCGGCCTATCCGGATGCCGTGCTGGCCGCCCGCCAGCGCTGGGTCCAGCCTGAGGCCGACCTGCGCATCGCCACCGGCGTGGCACCTTTGCCGGTGCCACGCTGACGGGCACGAAGACCCGCGCCCACCGGCGGAATCAGTGGATCGTCGCGGGTCCGGTGGTCATGCCCCGGGCGCGACGGATGCGGTGGATCAGGCGCGGCAGCACCAGCACCGACACGATCACCAGCAGCAGGCCCAGCGAGACCGGGCGGTCGATGAAGACGCGCCAGTGGCCTTCGCCGATCGACATCGCGTTGCGCAGCTGGGCCTCGGCCAGCGGGCCCAGGATCATGCCGACGACCACCGGCGCGGTCGGGAAGTCGTAGCGCCGCATGACCAGGCCGAGCAGGCCGATGCCGTAGAGCAGCACCAGGTCGAAGGCCGACTGGCGCATGCCGTAGACGCCCACCGTCGCGAAGATCAGGATGCCGGCGTAGAGCTGCGGCTTGGGCACGTCCAGCAGCTTGACCCAGAGCTTGACCAGCGGGAGGTTCAGCACCAGCAGCATCACGTTGCCGATGTAGAGCGAGGCGATCAGCGCCCAGACCAGCGCGCCGTTGGTGTCGAACAGCTGCGGGCCCGGGTTGATGCCGTAGTTCTGGAACGCGCCCAGCAGGATCGCGGTCGTGTTGGAGGTCGGGATGCCCAGCGTCAGCAGCGGGATCAGCGTGGCGGTGATGGCCGCGTTGTTGGCCGCCTCCGGACCGGCCACGCCCTCGATCGCGCCGGTGGTGCCGAATTCGTCCTTGTGCCGTGACAGCTTCTTCTCGGTCGCGTAGCTCAGGAAGGTCGGGATCTCGCTGCCGCCGGCCGGGATGGTGCCGAAGGGGAAGCCGATGAAGGTGGCGCGGATCCAGGCCGGCCAGGAACGTTTCCATTCCTCGCGCGTCATGTGGACCTGGCTCATCTTGTTGCGCGTCTCCTGGACCTTGTTGTCGTAGAGCACGACGAACAGCGCCTCGCCGACCGCGAACAGGCCGACCGCGACCAGCACCACCTCCAGGCCGTCCATCAGCTCGGGCACGCCCAGCGTGTAGCGGACCTGGCCGGAGATCTGGTCGATGCCGATCAGCCCCATCGCCAGGCCGATGCCCAGCGCCGTCAGGCCACGCAGCTTGCTGCGGCCGAGCACGGCGCTGACGGTGATGAAGGCCAGCAGCATCAGCATGAAGTACTCGGGCGGGCCGAGCTTGATGGCGTGTTCGGCCACCAGCGGCGCGAACAGCGTGACCAGCACCGTGGCGATGGTGCCGGCCACGAAGGAGCCGATTGCCGCCGTGGCCAGGGCCGCGCCGGCGCGGCCGTTCTTGGCCATCTTGTTGCCTTCCATCGCCGTCACCATCGAGCCGGCCTCGCCGGGAGTGTTCAGCAGGATGGAGGTGGTCGAGCCGCCGTACATCGCGCCGTAGTAGATGCCGGCGAAGAAGATCATCGAGGCGGTGGCCTCGACCTTCAGCGTGATGGGCAGCAGCATCGCCACGACCGTGGCGGGCCCGAGGCCGGGCAGCACGCCAATGGCCGTGCCCAGCGTGCAGCCCAGCAGCGACCACAGCAGGTTGATCGGCGTGCCGGCCGTCATGAAGCCGGCCAGCAATTGGTTCCAGATGTCCATGGGGTATCCCGTCGGGGAACACAGGCGATGCGGGCGCCGCAGCGTGGTGCGGCGCCCGGATCAGGGGAGGCGGCTCAGAGCCAGCCGCCGAGGCCGAGGCCGGGCAGCTGGATGGCCAGCAGCTTGCCGAACAGCCAGTACACCGGCGCGGCAATCGCGATGCCGGTCAGCGCGTCGCGCACCCAGCTGCGCCAGCCGCTCAGCCGGTCACCGCGCGCGACCTGGAAGCCGCGCGCCGCCAGCAGGAAACACAGCGCACAGGCCAGCACGAAGCCGATGCGGGTGATCAGCAGCGCGTTGAGCAGGATGCCGGCGCTGACCCAGGCGAAGCCGATCCAGTGGCCGCGCTCGTCGCCCTCCGGGCCGTCGAATTCGCGGAAGCCGCCGACCCGCGCATGGGCGACCAGCAGCAGGCCGCAGACCAGCAGCAGCGCGCTCACGACCAGCGGCAGGAAGTTCGGGCCGACGCCGCCGTAGCCGGCCTCGGACGGCATCGACATCGCGCCGGCCCCGTAGCCCAGCGCGATCACGACGACGCCGGCGCCGACGCCGGTCTGCGCGAGCCGGTCGCTCACGACACCATCCCCGCCTTGTGCATGATGTCGTGCAGGCTGGTGAACTCGCTGTCGACGAACTTGGCGAAGTCGGCGCCCGCCAGGAAGGCCGGCGTCCACTTGTTCAGCGCCATCGCATCGGCCCAGGGCTTGCTCCGGGCCAGCTGCGTGACCAGCTCGACCAGCGCCTTCTGCTGCTCGGCCGTGATGCCAGGCGCCGCGTAGACGCCGCGCCAGTTGCCGATCTCGACGTTGATGCCCTGTTCCTTGAGCGTCGGGATCGCGACGCCGGGCAGGCGCTCGCCGGAGGTCACCGCGATGGCGCGCATCTTGCCGCTGGCGATGTACTCGTCGAACTCGCTGTAGCCGCTGCCGCCGACCGTGACGTTGCCGCCCAGGATGGCCGCGACCGCCTCGCCGCCGCCCCGGAAGGCGACGTAGTTGATCTTGGCCGCGTCGACGCCGACATCGCGCGCGATCATGGCCGCGGCGATGTGCTCGGTGGAACCACGCGAACCGCCGCCCCACTTGACGCTGCCCGGGTCCTTCTTCATCTGCTCGACCACGTCCTTCATCGTCTTGAAGGGGGAAGCGGCCGGCAGCACGAAGACGTTGTATTCGCTGGTCAGTCGGGCAATCGGCGTGGCGGTCTTCAGGTCAACCGGCGGCTTGCCGGTGATCAGGCCACCGAGCATCACGGCGCCCATCACCATCAGCGCGTTCGGGTCGCCCTTGCTGGCATTGACGAACTGCGCCAGGCCGATGGCCCCGGCCGCGCCGCCCTTGTTCTCGAACTGCACGGCGCTGGCCAGGCCGGCGTCCTGCAGGGCCTTGCCCATGGCCCGGCCAGTGGCGTCCCAGCCGCCGCCCGGGTTGGCGGGAATCATCAGCTTGAGGTTGGCCGCCGCGCGGGCGCTCAGCGGCAGGCCGCCGGCGGCCTGCCAGCGTGGCCAGCGCGCCCAGGGACTTCAGGAAGGTGTCTCGACGCATGGTGCGGGTCTCCGTTGTCGTGTGGCAGGAAGGACAGAATCGATGCCCGGATGGTGCCGAAGCTGGCTGTCGATCGGCTGTCCGGCACCTCGGGGAAAACACCGGCCACGCCATGAAATTGCTGCTCATCGAAGACAACCCGGCCATGCAGACCACGCTGCAGCGCGCCTTCGAGCGCACCGGTGCGCAGGTGGTGGCCTGCGGCGACGGCGCCCGCGCGCTCGACCGCTGGCGTGCCAGCGTGCCCGACGTCGTGCTGCTCGACCTCAGCCTGCCGGGCCTGGACGGGCTGGAGGTGCTCAGCCGTGCCCGCGCCGAAGGGCTGGACACGCCGGTGCTGATCCTGACCGCGCGCAGCGCCGTCGGTGACCGCGTGCTGGGCCTGAACACCGGCGCGGACGACTACCTCGCCAAGCCCTTCGACCTCGACGAGCTGGACGCCCGGGTGCGCGCGCTGGCCCGTCGTCGCGCGCCCACGCACCATGTCCAGCCGGCCTACTGCGGCCTGCAGGCCGATGCCGAGAGTGGTGCGGTCTACGCTCACGGCCAGGCGATGGAACTGGCCCCGCGCGAGGCCGCGCTGTTGCGCGCGCTGCTGGCCCGGCCCGGCCAGGCGGTCGCCAAGGATCGCCTGTTCGAGCTGGTCTTCGCCGGCGAGGCCGACGTCCAGCCCGATGCGATCGAGGTGGTCGCCTACCGGCTGCGCAAGCGCCTGGCCAGCACCGGCGCGAAGCTGGTGACGCTGCGCGGGCTGGGCTACCTGCTCGCGCCGCAGGACCCGGCCGAGCCGGGCGTGGGCGGCACCGGGGGCGGTGCGTGATCCGCTGGCGGGACGGTCGCTGGTTGGACGGCCGCTGGGCGGGCCTGTCGATGCGCAGCCGGCTGCTGGCCGGCGTGCTGCTGCCGGTCGTGCTGCTGATGACGCTCAACACCTGGAGCCTCTACCGCGAGGCCTTGCGCGCGGCCGACCTGGCCTACGACCGGACCCTGCTGGCCTCGGCCAAGACCATCGGCGAGCTGCTCGACATCGGCCCCGGCGCCACGCCGGAGGCCGGCCCGCAGCTGCGCGCGACCGTGCCCTACGCGGCGCTGGAGGCCTTCGAGGCCGACAACCGCAGCCGCATGTACTTCAAGGTCACGGGCTTTTCCGGCGAGATGGTGTCGGGCTTCGAGGACCTGCCGGCCTGGCACGGCCAGATCCCGATGCGCGGGCCCTATGCCGCGCTGGTCGATTTCTACGACGACACCTTCCGCGGCGAACCGGTGCGCGTTGCCGTGCTGCTGCAGCCGGTGGCCGGTCAGGCCGGCCAGGGCATGGCGACGGTCCAGGTGGCCGAGACGCTGGAGCTGCGCCAGACGCTGGCCCGCGCGATGCTCTGGTCGACGCTGTGGCGCCAGCTGCTGCTGCTGGCGGTCATCAGCGCGGTGGTGTCGTGGGTGGTGCAGCGCGCGACGCTGCCGGTGCGCGCGCTGAGCGCGGCCATCGAGGCCCGGCCGGCCGACGACCTGAGCGCGTTGCCGGTCGGCGACGCACCGCGCGAGCTGCAGCCGCTGATCACCGCGACCAACGACGTGATGGCCCGGCTGGCCGGCCTGCTGGCGCGCCAGAAGCGCTTCATCCGCGATGCCTCGCACCAGCTGCGCACGCCGCTGGCGGTGCTCAAGACGCAGGTCCAGTCGGCCCTGCGGGGCGACGTGCCGCCAGGCCAGGCGCTGGCCGAGATCGGCGTCACCGTCGACGGCGCGACCCGGCTGGCCAACCAGCTGCTGGCGCTGGCCAAGCTCGAACAGGCCCGCCACGACCAGCCGCCCGAGGCGCTCGACCTGGCCGCGCTGGTGCGCGACGTGGCGCTGGACCTTGCGCCGCTGATCGCCGAGAAGGCGCTGGAGTTCGAGCTGCTGGCCGACCGCCCGGTGCCCGTCCACACCCAGGCCTGGATGGTCCGCGAGCTGGTCCGCAACCTGCTGCACAACGCACTGCGGGCGACGCCGCGCGGCGGCGGGTTGCGCATCGAGGTCGGGCCGTCGCCCAGCCCCGGCTTCGTGATCCGCGACAGCGGCCCCGGCCTGTCACCGGCCCAGCGCGAGCGGCTGTTCGAGGCCTTCCACAGCGGCAGCCAGGGCGGCAGCGGACTCGGCCTGCACATCTGTCGCGAGATCGCCACCCAGCTCGGTGCGACGCTGGCGCTGGACGATCGGCTCGATGGGGACGGCCGCGTGATCGGCCTGTCGGCCGGGGTCAGCCTGCCGGGTTGACGGGCGAGGTCAGAGCCCGGCCCAGGCCTTGGGCCGGGCGGCGTCCAGGCCGCAGACCTGCAGCACCCGCTCGACCGTCTCGTCGACCAGCTCGTCGATGCTCTGCGGCCGGTGGTAGAAGGCCGGCAGCGGCGGGAAGACCACGCCGCCCATCTCGGTCACGGCGACCATGTTGCGCAGGTGGGCGAGGTTGAAGGGCGTCTCGCGCACCATCAGCACCAGCCGGCGCCGCTCCTTGAGCGTCACGTCGGCCGCGCGGGTCAGCAGGTTGTCGCCGAAGCCGTGGGCGACGGCGGCGAGCGACTTCATCGAGCACGGCGCGATCACCATCGCGTCGGTCGCATAGCTGCCGCTGGCGATGCAGGCCCCGACCTCGCCCGGGCCATGGGCCTGGTCGGCCAGCGCCTCCAGACCGGACCGGTCCAGGCCCAGCTCATGGTGCACGTTGAGGATGCCGGCGGGCGTCGCGACCAGGTGGGTGGTGACGCCGAGTTCGCGTGCGCGCTGCAGCAGCCGCACGCCGTAGACCGCGCCAGAGGCGCCGGTCAGGCCGACGACCAGGCGCGGCGCGGCGGGGCGGGTCGTCAAGCGATCAGTCCTTGACCAGCGCCTGCAGCTCGCCGGCCTGGTACATCTCCATCATGATGTCCGAGCCGCCCACGAACTCGCCCTTGACGTAGAGCTGCGGGATGGTCGGCCAGTTGGCGTATTCCTTGATGCCCTGGCGGATCTCCTCGTCTTCCAGCACGTTGACGGTGGTCAGCGAGCCGACGCCGCAGGCCTTCAGGATCTGGATCGCACGGCCCGAGAAGCCGCACATCGGGAACTGCGCGGTGCCCTTCATGAAGAGCACGACGGGGTTGGACTTGACGATCTCGTCGATGCGTTGCTGGACAGGGTTCATGGTGGGTCAGCCGTGGTGCGGTGGGGCAGGGATGGTCCTGTCGGACAGGACCGGAAAGACCCGGTTTATAAGCGATAGCGGCCCTGCTCCGGCCCGCTGGGGCCTCTCGACGTGGCCACGGGCGGCACCGGATCAGAAGGCGTAGGAGACGCCCACCTGCAGCAGCGGCAGCCAGCGCAGGTCGCCGACCGCGGAGCTGTCGTCCATCGACGCGCCGGAGCGGTTCAGGCGCAGACCGCCGCTGCCGTCGCGCGTGCTCATCAGGCCGACGTCGGCCTTGACGCCCCAGCCGGAGCGGTCCGCGCCCAGCGAGTAGCCCAGCCCGAGGTAGGTCACGGTGCCCGCCTCGCGGACCTGACCCCACAGGGGCATCGTGTGCATGGCCGGCATCACCGGTCGCAGGCCCGCGCTCGATCCGCTGGCCGACCAGCCATCGCCGGCGGCCCGTGCCGTGGCTGACGTCAGGCCGATCCAGCCACCGGTCGCCCGAAGGCCGGCACTTGCGCCCGCCAGGCCATCGGCCCGCGCGCCGCCGAAGTAGTAGTCGCCCAGCAACTGCCAGCCGGCCCGGCCGCTGCGCAGGACGCGGGGGTCGGGGTCGCCCGGCCCGAGCGCGAAACGGGCGACCCAGCTGCGGCCATCCAGCCTCAGGCTGCCGGGCTCGGCGCGCAGCTGCAAGGTTGCGGATCGGTCTTCGGGGTCATCGGCCCGGGCGATGCCGGGCAGGGTCATGACCATGAACGCAGCGGCGATCAAGGGGCTCGACACGGTCCAGGCGGACCGGCGGGCACTGCGGCTGGCGTGGCGGGCTGGAGAGCGGACCTGGGCGTTGAACAGCGGCCTCACGGGGAACTCCTGGCGCGGCAGGCGGGATTCGCCTGCGATGAAACGATGCTACGCCCGGGCCGTCACGGCAGGTGTTGCATCTCGCGCATCAGGGCCTTGCGGTCGATCAGATCGGGTGCCCGGACCTGAACGGCGTCACGCCGAGGCGAGGGTGACCCCTCACGGACGGCGCGCGCCGGTGCAGCGCCGATGGCCGCCGAGGTCCAGCCGGTGGCCGATCTCGTGCCAACCGGCCGCCTCGAAGATCGCCGCGACCGCGTCGGCCTGGTCGTGGCCGTGTTCGAGCAGCAGCCAGCCGCCCGGCCGCAGATGGGCCGGTGCGCCGGCGATCAGCGTGCGCAGGTCGGCCAGGCCGTCCTCGTCGGCAACCAGCGCCTCGCGCGGCTCGTGGCGCAGGTCGGCCAGGTGCGGGTCGTCCGGGCGGATGTAGGGCGGGTTGCTGACGATCAGGTCGACGCGCAGGCCGGTCATCGGCTCGAACCACGAGCCTTGCCGCCAGTCGATGTCCAGGCCCAGCCGCTCGCCATTGGCCCGTGCGACGGCCAGCGCTGCGGCACTGCGGTCGACCGCGCCAACGCGGGCCTTCGGGTGGCGGTGCTGGATCGCCAGCGCGATCGCGCCGCTGCCGGTGCCGAGGTCGAACACCGTCGGTGCCGCACCGCCCAGGGCCGCCAGCCGCTCCAGCGCCCAGTCGACCAGCGTCTCGGTGTCGGGTCGCGGGTCCAGCACGTCCGGCGTGACCTGCAGCAGCAGGCCGTGGAACTCGTGCTGGCCGGTCAGGTAGGCGACCGGCACGCCGGCCGCGCGGCGCGCGCACCAGTCGGACCAGCGGGCCGCCTGCGCCGGGCTCAGCGGGTGGTCGTCGTGGATCAGCAGCCAGGCCCGGTCCCGGCCCAGCAGAGCGCCCATCAGCACGTCGCGGTCGACCCGGTCGAGGCCGGCGGCGCGGGCCTGGTCCAGCGCGACGGCCACCGTGAGCGCCGGCGAGGCGCTCATCCGCGCGCCTCCAGCTCGGCCAACTGCTCGGCCGCCTGGGCCGCCTGCAGCGCGGCGGTCAGCTCGCCGAGGTCGCCGTCCATCACCGCGCCGAGCTTGTAGAGCGTCAGGTTGATGCGGTGGTCGGTCACCCGGCCCTGCGGGAAGTTGTAGGTCCGGATGCGGTCGCTGCGGTCGCCGCTGCCGACCAGGCTGCGGCGCGTGGCGGCCTCGCGCTCGGCCCGGGCGCTGCGCTCGCGTTCGCGGATGCGGGCGGCCAGCACCTGCATCGCGCGGGCCTTGTTGCGGTGCTGCGAGCGGTCGTCCTGGCACTCGGCCACGATGCCGGTGGGCAGGTGGGTGATGCGCACCGCCGAGTCGGTCTTGTTGATGTGCTGGCCGCCGGCGCCGCTGGCACGGTAGGTGTCGATGCGCAGGTCGGCCGGGTTGATTGCGACCTCGGCGGCCTCGTCCGGCTCGGCCAGCACCGCGACCGTGCAGGCGCTGGTGTGGATGCGGCCCTGCGACTCGGTGGCGGGCACGCGCTGCACGCGGTGGCCGCCGGACTCGTACTTGAGCGCCTCGTGCACCGCCTCGCCCTCGATGCGCACGACCACTTCCTTGTAGCCGCCGAGGTCGGACTCGCTGGCCGACAGCAGCTCGGTGCGCCAGCCCTGCCGCTCGGCGTGGCGCAGGTACATGCGCAGCAGGTCGCCGGCGAACAGCGCCGACTCGTCGCCGCCGGTGCCGGCGCGGATCTCCAGGAAGACGTTGCGGTCGTCGTCCTCGTCGCGCGGCAGCAGGGCAGCCTGCAGGGCCTGTTCGAGCGCGGCCAGCCCGGCCTCGGCGGCCTCGATCTCGGCGCGCGCCAGCTCGGCCATCTCGGGGTCATCGAGCATCGTGCGGGCCTCGGCGATGGCGCGCTCATGGCCGACGTAGGCGTCCCAGCGCTCGACCAGCGCGCCGACACGGGCGTGCTCGCGGTTCAGGCCGCGCAGCGTGGCGATCTGCTGGCTGACCGCCGGATCGGCCAGCGCGGCGTCGATCTCGGCCAGACGCAGGCGTTGCCGGTCGAGTTGCTGGCGCAGGAAGGGAGACATGGCGGAGCGGGCAGGGCCCGGAGGTCGGCGTAGGGCGGCGTGGGGCGGCGGAACAGGACGGCGGGCGGCCACGGCGGGCCGGGTCCGCGTCGCTAGGACTCGTCGCTGCCGGGGTCCGGCCGGCCGGGGCGGCGGGTCTCGCCGCGCAGGAACAGCCGCGAGACCACCTCGGCGGTCAGCGCCCGCTGGGTCGGGTCGGCGTTGTGCAGCTCGGCCAGCGTGCCGTGCAGCATCTTCTGGGTCAGGCCGCGCGAGAGTGCTTCCAGCACCTCGTCGACATCCGAGCCCTTGGCCAGCAGCTTGCGGGCGCGGGTGATCTCGGCCGCACGCCAGGCATCGGCCTGGGCGTTGAGCGACTGGATCAGCGGCACCGTGGCGCGCTGGGCCAGCCAGTGCACGAAGTTCTGCACGCCCGCGTCGATGATGGCCTCGGCCTGCGCGACGGCGGCCTGGCGCTTCTCGCCGGCGGTCTGCACCAGCGCCGACAGGTCGTCGACGGTGTACAGGTAGACGTCATCGAGCCGGGCGATCTCGGGCTCGATGTCGCGCGGCACGGCCAAGTCGACCATGAACATCGGTCGGCGCCTGCGCGCCTTCAGCGCCCGCTCGACGGCACCCAGGCCGATCAGCGGCAGCGTGCTCGCGGTGCAGGACACGACCGCGTCGAACTCGTGCAGGCGGGCGGGCAGGTCGGCCAGGCGCATGGCCTCGGCACCGAAGTGGCTGGCCAGCTTCTCGCCGCGTTCGAGCGTGCGGTTGGCGATGGTGATGTGCTTGGGGGCCTTGGCCGCGAAGTGGGTCGCCGCGAGTTCGATCATCTCGCCGGCGCCGACGAACAGGATGCGGATCTTGTGCAGGTCCTCGAACAGCTGTCCGGCCAGGCGTACCGCTGCGGCGGCCATGCTGATCGAGTGCGAGCCGATCTCGGTCGAGGTGCGGACCTCCTTGGCGACCGAGAACGAGCGCTGGAACATCTGGTGCAGCGTCGTGCCCAGCGTGCCGGCGGCATCGGCCTCGCGCACCGCCTGCTTCATCTGGCCAAGGATCTGCGGCTCGCCCAGCACCATCGAGTCCAGCCCCGAGGCGACCCGGAAGACGTGCCGGGCGGCGTCGTGGCGTTCCAGCACGTGGGTGTGGCGACGCAGGTCATCGGCGCTGACGCCGCCGTGCGTGGCCAGCCATTCGAGCACTGGCACCACCAGGTGCGGGGCCTTGCCGGGATCGGTGGCGACGTAGAGCTCGGTGCGGTTGCAGGTCGACAGCAGCGCGACCTCGGGCTCGGCCCGTTGCAGGCCGCCGCGCAGGCCCTGCAACGCCGGACCGAGCTGTTCGAGCGTGAACGCGAACCGGCCGCGCAGGTCCACCGGCGCGGTGTGATGGTTCAGGCTGAGGGCGAAGACGCTCATGGCGCGATTGTAAGATTTCGGGCTCGCGCGTCCTCTTGATCCGGCGCATGTTTCATCCAGCGACAGGTGCCCGACGGCGCCGTTCCCGACACCTGCCATGGGCTTCCTCGACGCGCTCGATCACCTGCTGAACTTCCTGCTGCCAGCGGTGGCGGTGGCCGCGCTGACGGCCGGGCTCGCCAAGCTGCTGTGGCGCCAGGCGCTGGCCGGGGTGGCCTGGCAGCGCCTGGCCGGACATGCGGCGGCGGGCGGTGCGCTGGCGCTGCTGGCCGGGTTGGCGCTGCAGGGCCGCGACGGCCGCATGTCGACCTGGCTGGCGCTGGTCGTGGCCAATGCGGTTGGCCTGTGGTGGGCCGGCTTCGGGCCGGGCCGGCGCTGAACGCCGCCGGTCGCGGATCGGCTCAGGCGTCGAAGACCACCTCGCCGTCGCGCCGCAGCGCACCGCTGCCGAGCAGGTCGGCGAGCAGGCCGGCGAACCAGTCCTCGACCGTCCCGCCGACGCCCGCCGCGCGCTGGGTCGTGGCGATCATCGGCGTCTCGCGGCCCCAGCACCGCAGCGCGTCCAGCGGCTGCGATCCCAGCTCCATCAGGTGGTACTTCAGCAGCACCTTGCCGGCATGACGCGCATGGCGTGACGGGTCGGCGCGGTGGCTGGCCAGGCGGCTGCGGGCACGCGCCAGCGCCGCGTCGACATCGCCGAAGGGCGCGCCGTGGCCCGGCACGACGTGGCGCACCGGCAGGCCGGCGATCAGGTCCAGCACCGCCTCGACCTCGTCGAAGCCGGATGCGCCGTCCAGCTCCGGGAAGACCACGCCAAAGCCGTTTTCCCACAGCGCATCGGCCGAGAGCAGCACGCCGTGCCGTGGCTCGAACAGCACCACCGCGTGCGGGTCATGGCCGGGCGCGGCCATCACCTGCCAGTCCAGACCGCCGACCTGGAGCGACTGGCCGGACTGCAGCGTCGCGTCGACCGGGTAGCGCACACACAGCTGGCCGGTCGGGCGGTAGCCGAGCGCGTCGACATCCCAGGCGCGGGCCGCGTCGGAATGGCCGGGCGGCACCCAGATCCGCGCCCCGAACGCCTCGCGCAGGCGCGCATTGCCGCCGCAGTGGTCCGAATGCAGGTGGGTGTTGACGATGCGGCCGAGCGTCGCGCCGGGCCCGCCGGCGCTGGCCAGCGCATGCCGCACCAGCGCCTCGGTCTGCGCCGCATGCACGCAGTGGCCGCTGTCGACCAGCACGGCCGGCTCGCCGGGCAGGCCATGCAGCAGCGTGTTGTTGGACGACAGCCACCCGCGTTCGAGCACGCTCAGGTGGGCGGGCAGCTCGGCCCGGTTCTGTGGGTTCGTCGCGTCAGCAGGCATCGGTCGGGCGAGGTTCTACAAGTTCCGGTGATTGTCGGCTGGGGAGCGTGCCACTTACTTTCAGGCCGTCCTTCGCCTGGCGCTTCCTTCACCTCGCGCTTCCTTCACCGACGACAGACCCGGCCCAGCCGGGCATCGGGAGATCCACATGACACGCACCCTGCACCCGCTCGCCGCCGCCGCCCTCGGGCTGCTCGCCAGCCTGACCACCGGCCAGCCAGCCCACGCCAACCAGTCGCTGTTCACGCCGGGCTACTGCCTGACCGTCGGGCCGGTCTTCAACCGCAACAACCTGAATTCGGCTGGCTACAACCCGGCCAACGCGATCCGGCTGGTCGCGGCCGACGAGTCGGTCCGCTTCGGCCTGATGCAGGTCGGCGTGCAGTACGAGCTGGGTGCGATCGACGACCTTCAGCAGCAGCTCGACGCGATGGACGCTGCCGTGCAGGCGGCCAAGGCCGATCCGACCACGTCGGAGCAGGGCGTGCAGACCATCAACACGCTGCTGCCCACGCTGGCGCGCGGCGCGCGCTTCAACCTCGCCGTCGGCGGCAGCCTGCTGACGCCGCTGCTGATCCGCAGCGAACGGCTGGACGGCGTGTTCTCGGTCATGGCTCAGGCGCAGATGCAGGTCGCCGGCCAGTTCCTGGGCCAGTCCGCCGAGATCGTCCGGGACGGCAACGGCATCCCCACCGGCCTGCGCACCCGGTCCGGCTTCGACGTCAAGGCGGCCCGGCTGACCCAGCTCAGCCTGGGCTACGGCACCGACCTCACGCGCCGGCTCGCCATCGACGCCAACCGTGGCCTGCTCGACGCTGGCCTGCGCCTGAACGTCTATCAGGCCACGCTCTACCGCCAGGTGGTGGGCTTCACCGACGCCAACGGCAACGGCAACAACGGCGGCAGCCAGTTCTCGCAGGACACCGTCGACCGCCGCAGCGCCTCGGCCCTGGGTGTCGATGTCGGCGTCGCCTGGACCGCCGCCAACTACCAGCTCGGCGCGACGCTCTACAACCTGGGCAGCCCGACCTTCCGCTATGCCGATCCGACCCAGGACAGCTCGGCGGCCAACGCCTACGCCGCCAGCGGCCTGAGCGCCGACCAGCGCAAGGCCCAGGTCGCGCTCAAGACCCACGTCGTCATCGAGGGCTCGCTGCACAGCGACAACAAGCGCTGGCTGGGCCAGACCAGCCTGGCGATCAACGAGGCGCCCAACGTCGTCGGCGAACCGCAGCGGCTGGCCACGATCTCGCTGAGCTACAACGCCGAGCGCTTCGAGGGCAGCTGGGGCACGCTGCTGAACTACATCGTGCCGAGCGTGCGCCTGGGCCTGCGCAAGAACCTCGTCGGCGACAAGCTTGGCAGCACCGGCCTTGGCTTCAGCTGGGGCATCGTCAACGTCGACATCAACAGCAGCCAGCAGAAGGTCAATGCCGACGGCAGCAGCGTGCCGCGCAGCGCCGGGGCCTCGCTGTCGGTGGCGGAGAAGTTCTGATGCCGTTCGATGCCGTGCCGGTCGACGGCCCGCAGGCGGCGCCCGCCGCCGGCTATTCCTACTTCATCGGCCTGGCCCGCCAGCGCCTGAGCTACCAGGAATACGCGAGCCTGCTGCCGGTGCGCAGCAAGGCTGTCGTCAACAACCCGCTGCTGGTCAGCGGCGCGCTGTACGCGCTGGCGCCGGACATCCTGTTCTCGCTCGACAACGAGTCCAGCTTCGCGCCGAGCAGCGGCCAGGAACGCTGGACCGCGCCGGTCGCCACGCTCTTCCCGAATGACCCGCCGGCCGCACCGATCGCGACGACCGTGCCGCTGGTGCAGACCAACGGCGTGCGCATCAGCGACAGCAGCACCCGGCTGCTGGGCCTGTTCCGACTGCAGGGGCCGTGGTTCGTGCATGCCGGGCCGTCGTTCCACAGCCAGTCCTTCCGGCGATTTGCCTTCCAGGCGGGCGTTGACCAGGCCGTCAAGGTCGCGGACACGGACACCGTCGAGGAGACCTCCGCCGAGGTTCTCTGGCACCTGGGAGCGGGTTACGAGAGCGAGCGGGTGCGCGGCGTGCCGGTGCACCTGGGCTGGCGTGTCGACTGGGCCCTGCCGGCCTGGCGCAAGGTCGAGAACACCGGCCATCCGGGCGCGGTCTTCGGCCAGACGCGCGGCGGCTACGACCTCGGCCTGGAAGGCCGCGCCAGCTGGGCCCTGATCGATCACGTCCACCTGGGCCTGTGGGCCAGGCTGCAGACGTCGCGCCGGCCGGTCGACCGGCAAGGCAACGTCGAGCTGCCTCGCACGCGCCAGGACAACCAGTCGCTGGGCGTCGAGTTCCTCTGGAAGCTCTGACCGGCGGCCTCAGCCCCGCGTCACGACCTCGCCGCGCAGCGAGTGCGGGTAGGCGCGGGTGATGGCCACGTCGATCATCTGGCCGACCAGGCGGTCGCGCTGCGGGCCACCGTCGAAGTTGACGATGCGGTTGCACTCGGTGCGGCCCATCAGCTCGGCCGGATCGCGCCGGCTCGGGCCTTCGACCAGGATGCGCTGCACCGTGCCGACGCGGCTGTCGCTGATGCGGCGCACGTTCTCCTCGATGCGGGCCTGCAGCACCTGCAGGCGCTGCAGCTTCACGTCCTGTGGCGTGTCGTCGTGCAGCGCGGCGGCGGGCGTGCCGGGGCGCGGGCTGAAGACGAAGCTGAAGCTGGCGTCGAAGCCGATGTCGTCGATCAGCTTCATCGTGCGGGCGTGGTCGTCCTCGGTCTCGCCGGGGAAGCCGACGATGAAGTCGGTCGACAGGCTGATGTCGGGCCGGATGGCGCGCAGCTTGCGGATCGTGCTCTTGTATTCGAGCGTGGTGTACCCGCGCTTCATCGCCATCAGGATGCGGTCCGAGCCATGCTGCACCGGCAGGTGCAGGTGGTTGACCAGCTGCGGCACGCGGGCGTAGACGTCGACCAGCCGCTGCGTGAACTCGTTCGGGTGGCTGGTCGTGTAGCGGATGCGCTCGATGCCGGGGATTTCGGCGACGTACTCGATCAGCGTGGCGAAGTCGGCGATCTCGGCGGTGCCGCCCATCGGGCCGCGGTAGGCATTGACGTTCTGGCCCAGCAGCGTGACCTCGCGCACGCCCTGGTCGGCCAGGCCGGCGACCTCGGTCAGCACCTCCTCGAAGGGCCGGCTGAACTCCTCGCCGCGGGTGTAGGGCACGACGCAATAGGAGCAGTACTTGCTGCAGCCTTCCATGATGGAGACGAAGGCCGACGAGCCTTCGACACGCGCCGGCGGCAGGTGGTCGAACTTCTCGATCTCCGGGAAGCTGATGTCGACCTGCGGCCGGCCCTGCACGCGGCGGCGCTCCAGCAGCTGCGGCAGTCGGTGCAGGGTCTGCGGGCCGAACACCACGTCGACATAGGGCGCGCGCTCGATGATGGCCGCGCCTTCCTGGCTGGCCACGCAACCGCCCACGCCGATCATCACGCCACGGGCCTTGAGGTGCTTGACACGGCCGAGGTCGCTGAAGACCTTTTCCTGCGCCTTCTCGCGCACCGAGCAGGTGTTGAACAGGATCAGGTCGGCCTGCTCCGGATCGTCGGTGGGCGTGTAGCCCTGGGCCGCGTTCATGACGTCGGACATCTTGTCCGAGTCGTATTCGTTCATCTGGCAGCCGAAGGTCCGGATGTAGACCTTCTTGGTGGCCGGCGCGCTGTCGGGGGCGCTGCCTGGCGCGGCGTCAGGTGCAACGGGGAGTTCGTGGTTCATGGTCTTGCGCCTCGGTGTTGGTGTAGAGCCAGCGGCTGCGCGGGGGATCTGAAGGGCGGCGAGTTTATCGCCCGGGCCTGCACGACCGGGATGCCTCCCCGGAGCGTCACGGCCCCTCTCGCCGGGTGCCGGACCACTGGGTGCCGAACCACTCGGTCGAGCGGGCCTGAAAACACAAAAGCCCCGACTTCCTTCGAAGTCGGGGCGTTGGCTGTTCTGGTGGCGCTTCAGGGATTCGAACCCCGGACCTGCGGATTATGATTCCGTCGCTCTAACCGGCTGAGCTAAAGCGCCTTGAGCCCGCTAGTATAGTGACGATGAATCTAGGTTGGCAAGCGGTTCGCGGAAACTTTTTCGGCAGCCTGGATTTGCACACGTCTGGTGCGGGCGCATGCACCGCCTCGCTCCATTCCGGCGCGCAGCGACCGATAGACAGGGTTCCCTCAATGGCTCGGTGTCGAGCCCATCCCAGGAGCCCATGTGACCCTTCGCCTTTCGTCGACTGCCCCACGTTCCCCGCGCCGCCTGCGCCCGATCGTGGCGGCGCTGCTGCTGGCCGCCACGGCCGGCGCCGTCCAGGCCAACCAGTCGCTGTTCAGTCCGGGCTACGGGCTGACGGTCGGGCCGGTCTTCAATCGCAACAACCTGAATTCCTCGGGCTACAACCCGGCCAATCCGATGCGCCTGGTCGATGCCGACGAGTCGGTCCGCTTCGGCCTGATGCAGGCCGGCGCGCAGTACACGCTCGGTGACGTCGACAACCTGCAGGCCAGCATCGACAGGATCGATGCGGCGGTGTCGGCCGCGCGTTCGGCGACGAACCAGGGTCAGGTCGATGCCCAGATCCAGACCATCAACGGCCTGCTTCCCGGCCTCGACCGCGGCGCCCGCTTCGGCGTCTCGGCCGGCGGCTCGGTGCTGACGCCGCTGCTGGTCCGCAGCCAGGCGCTCCGTGGCGTCCTCTCGCTGAACGTCAACGCGCAGGCGCAGGCGGCCGGCCTGTTCCATGGCAGTGCGGCAGCCCAGGTCCCGGGCCAGAACGCCATCCGCACGGCCTCGGCCTTCGACGTCAAGGCGGCGACCATCACCCAGCTGAGCCTGGGCTACAGCACCGAGGTCGGCCGCTGGTTCGGCCATGACGGTGCCAACGGCAGGTTCGACGGCGGCGTGCGCCTCAACAGCTATCAGGCCACGCTCTACCGCCAGCTGGTCGGCTTCACCGATGCAAACGGCAACGGCAACGCCGGCAACTTCGACCGCGACACGGTTGACTCACGCCGGGCCAGCGCCGTCGGCGTCGACCTGGGCCTGAACTGGCAGGCCGAGAACTGGCAGGTCGGCGCGACGGTCTACAACCTGGGCAATCCGCGCTTCGCCTACCCGGACCCGACCCGCGACGCCAACGCCGCCAACCAGTACGCCGCAACGACGCTGGCCGCTGCCGGCCGCATCGCCGCGAACGATCAGGTCCGGCTCAAGACCCACGTCGTGCTCGAAGGCTCGGTCCACACCGCCAACAAGCGCTGGATGCTGCAGACCAGCTACGCGGCCAACGAGACGCCGAACTTCGTGGGCGATGCGCAGAAGTTCGTCACCGCCTCGGTCAGCTACAACGCCGAGCGCTTCGAGGGCGCCTTCGGCACGCTGCTGAACTACATCGTGCCCAGCGTGCGGCTGGGCTGGCGCAAGAACCTGGTCGGCGACCAGCTCGCCACCAACGGCCTGGGCCTGAGCTGGGGCGTGATCAACCTCGACGTGCAGGCCAGCCAGGCCAAGGTCAACGCCGACGGCAGCAGCGTGCCGCGCAGCGGCGGTGCGTCGCTGTCGATCGCCGAGAAGTTCTGATCGACGCGGGGGCATCGTGCCCCGGTCCGGTGCGTGGGCGGCACGTGGTTTGCTAAGGTTGGGAAACGGTCTTCGAGACCGCTTCGCAACCTGCATCCACCTCTGCCGCACATCCCCATGAGCCACCTGCACGCTGTCCCCGGTCGCACCAAGACACTCCCGCCGCTGCGCGTCGGCGTTGGCGGTCCGGTCGGGTCGGGCAAGACCACGCTGGTCGAGATGCTCTGCAAGACCATGCGCGAGCGCTGGGACCTGGTCGTCGTCACCAACGACATCTACACCAAGGAAGACCAGCGCCTGCTGACGGTGGCCGGTGCGCTGGATCCGGACCGCATCATGGGCGTCGAGACCGGCGGCTGCCCGCACACCGCGATCCGCGAGGACGCCTCGATCAACCTCGAGGCGGTCGATCGCATGCTCGAGAAGTACCCGGACGCCGACATCGTCTTCATCGAGTCCGGCGGCGACAACCTGGCCGCCACCTTCAGCCCCGAACTGAGCGACCTGACGATCTACGTCATCGACGTCGCGGCGGGCGAGAAGATCCCGCGCAAGGGCGGACCCGGCATCACCAAGAGCGACCTGTTCGTGATCAACAAGACCGACCTCGCGCCGCACGTCGGTGCGGACCTGGCGGTGATGGCGTCCGACACGCAGCGCATGCGCCCGACCCGGCCCTACGTGATGACCAACCTGAAGACCCGCGCCGGCCTGGCCGAGGTCATCGCCTTCATCGAGAAGCAGGGCTTGCTGGTGGGGTGACGCCACGCCCAGCGGTGCCCGACCCGGTATCAGTCCCGACTTGCGGCAGCGCCAGCCCCGCCTAGCATCTGCCGACGGCCGGGGCGCGGTGTCCCGGCCTTTCCATGTCGGGAGATGCCGCGTGAGCGACCAGATCAAGTTCCTGCTGTCCGAAGACCAGATGCCCAAGGCCTGGTACAACCTGGCCGCCGACCTGCCGGTGCCGCTGCCGGCGGTGCTGCATCCCGGCACCTTGCAGCCGGTCGGCCCGGATGACCTGGCGCCGCTGTTCCCGATGGCGCTGATCCAGCAGGAAGTCTCGACCGAGCGCTACATCGACATCCCCGAGCCGGTGCGGCAGATCTTCCGCCAGTGGCGCCCCGCGCCGCTGTACCGCGCCCGCCGGCTCGAACAGGCGCTCGGCACCCCCGCGAAGATCTACTACAAGTACGAAGGCGTCAGCCCGGCCGGTTCGCACAAGCCCAACACCGCGATCCCGCAGGCCTGGTTCAACCGCGAGGCCGGCATCCGCAAGCTGACCACCGAGACCGGCGCCGGCCAATGGGGCACCTCGCTGAGCTTTGCCGGCGCGCTGTTCGGCATCGAGGTGCAGGTCTTCCAGGTCCGTGTGTCCTACGACCAGAAGCCGTACCGCCGCGCGGTGATGGAGACCTACGGCGCACAGTGCGTGGCCTCGCCGTCGAACCTGACGCAATCGGGCCGGGCCATCCTGGCGCAGCGGCCCGATCACCCAGGCAGCCTGGGCATCGCGATCTCCGAGGCGGTCGAGCTGGCCGCGCAGCGCGAGGACACCAAGTACGCGCTTGGTTCGGTGCTCAACCACGTGCTGCTGCACCAGACCATCATCGGCGAGGAGGCGATCGCCCAGCTGGAAATGGCCGGCGATGACCCGGACGTGGTGGTCGGCTGCACGGGCGGTGGCTCGAACTTCGCCGGCATCGCCTTCCCCTTCCTGGGCCTGCAGCTGCGTGGCGGTGCCTCGGCCAAGAAGCGCCGCATCGTCGCGGTCGAGCCGGCGGCCTGCCCCAGCCTGACGCGTGGCCGGTATGCCTACGACTTCGGCGACACCGCCCACCTGACGCCGCTGACCAAGATGCACACGCTGGGCAGCACCTTCACGCCGCCGGGCTTCCATGCCGGCGGCCTGCGCTACCACGGCATGGCGCCGATGGTCTCGCACCTCAAGGAACTCGGCCTGATCGAGGCGACCGCCTACCACCAGAACGCCTGCTTCGAGGCCGGCGTGACCTTCGCCCGCGCCGAGGGCATCGTGCCGGCGCCGGAGGCCAACCACGCGGTCAAGGGCGCGATCGAGGAGGCCCTGCGCTGCAAGCGCGAGGGCCGCTCGGAGGTGATCCTGTTCAACCTGTGCGGCCACGGCCACTTCGACATGCAGGCCTACAGCGACTACTTCGCCGGCAAGCTGCAGGACCTGAACTACGACGAGTCCGAGCTGGCCATGGCGCTGGCCGGGCTGCCGTCGGTGCCGGCCTGAACGGGACGGAACGGGCCTGAAACGACGCTGCCGGCATCGAGCCGGCAGCGGTCTTTCCTTTCCGGCAGGCGAGGCCGGCTCAGCGCAGTTGCAGGCTCTCGAGCCTCAGCGCGCGCACCGCGCCGAAGCCGACCGAGGCGCCGAAGCGCTTGGCCAGCCGCTCGGCGACGTTCTCGTGCGGCGTGTAGTCGATGATGTTCTCGGCCTTCACGACCTCGCGGGCAACGTAGTCCAGGTTGCCCAGGCCGTCGGCCAGGCCGAGCTTGACGGCTTCCTCGCCGTTCCAGAACAGGCCGGAGAAGGTCTCGGGCGTTTCCTTGAGCTTCTCGCCGCGTCCCTTGCGGACCACGTCGATGAACTGCTGGTGGATCTGGTCGATCATGGCCTGGGCCAGCGCGCGCTGGCGTTCCGACAGCGGCGAGTACGGATCGAGCATGCCCTTGTTCTCGCCGGCGGTGATCAGGCGGCGTTCGACGCCGAGCTTGTCCATCAGGCCGGTGAAGCCGAAGCCGTCCATCAGCACGCCGATCGAGCCGACGATCGACGCCTTGTCGACATAGATCGCGTCTGCCGCAGCCGCCACGTAGTAAGCGCCCGAGGCGCAGCTTTCCTCGACCACGACATACACCTGCTTGTCGTGCAGCGACTTCAGGCGCCGGATCTCGTCGTGGATGATGCCGGCCTGCACCGGACTGCCGCCCGGCGAGTTGATGCGGATGACGACGGCGCGGGCGCCGACGTCCTCGAAGGCGCTCTTCAGGCCCGAGAGCATCACCTCGGCGCTGGCGACGGTGTCGGGGGCGATCTCGCCGCGCAGTTCGACCAGCGCGGTGTGCGGGCCGCTCGGCGCGCTGGTCGACGCGTTCTGGGTCAGCAGGCCCCAGACCAGCGCCGCGAAGGCGGCCAGCCAGCCCAGCCGGATCAGCAGGTTCCAGCGCCGCGCGCTGCGGCGGTCCTTCAGGTAGTCCTGCGCGAACTGCTCGATCAGGGCTTCGCTGGCGCTGCGGGCGGGTGCTGCCGTCACGGGCGCGGGCGCCGGGGCAGCGTCCGAGGGGGTGGCGCCGCGGTCGGGCGTGTTGGGAGAGTCGGGGTACATCGGGGCTCCGTGCGGCGCGGGCCGCAGGCAGGTCAGGCGCCGAAGGCGGGCGCGAGTTCGGCCTGAGGATACCAATACACCTCGCCGTCACGCTCCTCGACGCGCAGCGGCTTCAGGCGCTTGCCGACGCAGGGGCCGCCGACGCACTGGCCGTTGCGCGGCTCGTACGCGGCGCCGTGGATCGAGCAGATGATCCAGCGCCGGTCGTCGTCCAGGAAGCGGCCTTCCTGCCAGTCCATTTCGGTGGGCACGTGGGCGCAGCGGTTGATGTAGCCCACCGGCTTGCCATCGAAGCGCAGCACGAAGCCGCGCACCGGCTGGCCGTATTCCAGCAGGTCGAAGACATGGGCCAGGCCGCCGTCCTCGAGGTCGGCGGCGGCGCACAGGCGCTCGGGCGGATGCGGGGCCGGGGCGGGGTCAGGAGCGGTCATGGACGGGGTCGGGATCGGATCGGTTCAGGCGTGGCGCTGCAGCCAGTCGTGCAGCTCCTGCACGCTGTGGGCGACCACCAGCGGGTCGTGTGCCTGCAGCTCGGCCGGCTCGTGCGCGCCGTAGGCGACCGCGACGGCGGCGGTGCCGGCGTTCTTCGCGAGCATCAGGTCGTGGCTGGTGTCGCCGACCATCAGCGTGCGCTCGGGCGGCACGTCCAGCTCGGCCATCAGTTCCTGCAGCATCTGGGGATGCGGCTTGGAGCGGGTCTCGTCGGCGGTGCGGGTGGCGTCGAACCAGCGTCGCAGGTCGGCGGCGTCGAGCGCCTCGTCCAGCCCGCGCCGGCTCTTGCCGGTGGCGACCGCGAGCTGGTGCTGGCGGCTGCGCAGGCTCTCCAGAAGCTCGGGCACGCCCTGGAACAGCGTGATCGCGTGCTGCTCGCGGAAGTAGTGGTGGCGGTAGCGCAGACCCAACTCCGGGTAGCGCTCGACCGGCAGCGCGGGCACCGCGCGCTGAAGCGCGTCCTGCAGGCCCAGGCCGATGACGTGGGCGGCCTGCTGGTCGCTCGGCACGGCGGCACCCAGGTCGCGGCAGGCGGCCTGGATGCTGCGGACGATCAACGCGGTGGAGTCGAACAGGGTGCCATCCCAGTCGAAGACGATGAGGTCGTAGCGGCGCATGGCGTTCAGGCGGTGGAGGGCGACGCAGGCGTCGCGAGGCGGGCCAGCAGTGTCGCGCAGTCCTCGGGCAGCGGCGTGGCCAGCTCGATCCGTGCCCCGCTGTCGGGGTGGTCGAAGGCGAGTCGGCGGGCATGCAGGAACATGCGGCCGAAGCGCAGACCGGCGACGGCCTCGCCGCGCGCCATCGCGCGGTTGACGGCGAAGTCGCCGTACTTGTCGTCGCCGACGATCGGGTGACCGGCCTGCTGCAGGTGGACGCGGATCTGGTGCGTGCGGCCGGTCTTGATCGTCACGTCCAGCAGCGTGTAGCCGCCCGCACGCTGCACCACCCGCACCAGCGAGATCGAGCGCCGGCCGTCCGGATGGTCCGCCGCCACCGCGTGCACGCGCCGCTCGCCCTCGCCGTCGAGCGTCTTGTGCAGCGCCACGTCGATGACCTTGAGCGACTCGGGCCAGTCGCCGATCACCAGCGCGGCGTAGGTCTTGCCGGTGTCGCGCTGGCGGAACTGGTCCTGCAGCTTCGTGAGGGCGCTGCGCTTCTTGGCCACCAGCAGGATGCCGGAGGTCTCCTTGTCGAGCCGGTGCACGAGTTCGAGGAACTTCGCGGTCGGCCGGGCCCGGCGCAGCTGCTCGATCACGCCGAAGCTGACGCCCGAACCGCCGTGCACCGCAACCCCGGCCGGCTTGGCGATCGCCAGCAGGTGCTCGTCCTCGAACACGACCGGGAACTCGCGCGGCGGCACCCGGCCGGCGGCTTCGGCGGCCACGGCCGGGTCGGCCAGCCGCAGCGGCGGCACGCGCACCACGTCGCCGCTGACCACGCGGGTGTCGGCGCTGGCGCGGCCCTTGTTCACGCGGACCTCGCCGCTGCGGATGATCCGGTAGACCAACGTCTTGGGCGCGCCCTTGAGTTCGCGCATCAGGTAGTTGTCCAGCCGCTGGCCTTCACCGGCCTCGTCGACGACGAACTGGCGCACCTGCGCGGTCGCGGCGACGGCTGGCGCCGCCACGGCGGCGGGCGGTGCCGGACGCGCCGGTGCGGCCCTCGCTTCGGTTCGAGCGGGCGCAGCCGGCTTCGCGCCCCGCACGGCGGTCGGCGCGGCCCTGGGCGTTTTCCGGGCGGTTCGTGAACCACCGGAACGCGGGGACTTGGCCCCTATAATCCTCTGCACCACGTTCGTGTTGTAAGTGTTTGATTTGTCTGAGTTTAGCGGCGCGCATCGCGTCGCGGACCGACGGCCAACGGCCCGGGTCGCCTGAAGAGCGGCAGCCCGGACCGGCCTGCCCGATGACGACACCTGCGGCGCGGCGAGGGATGGCGCACCGGTTCGACCCCTCCGTCCGAGACCGGCCCGGTGCACCGACAACGATGATGCAGCGCGCCGCTGCGACCCTGGTTCCGTCTCCCAAGGTGAGCCGGTGGAGGGTCCGGCGACGCGCCAGGGACCTCGCGGTCAGATCCCCCAAGTCAAGGTTTTTCAAGCCGCAGCCCTCGGGCTGGCGGGATGTCCCGGAAGTGCTGGGACGCCCGACAGCACCGGTCGCTGCGGTGAGCAGGTCGACGAACAAGCTGCCGAAGATGGCCGCAACCACTCCAACCCCCCACGCACCCGATCCCCGCGCCTTGCGCGCCGGACGGGTTGCTGCCCGGATCGCGCCGACTCGGCACGGCCCGGGCGATGGCTGTCCGCTGCGCCACGCGCGCGGCGCGGCAGTCGGGCTGGATTGCGCTGACGCCATGGTGGACCGTTCGTTCGACGGCGCGCCAACGCTGCGCGGCTGAGGCCTCCGGCCTCTTGCGGAAGCCGGCTTCGTCCGGCGCCCGGCCACGCAGTCCAGGGCGATTCCTTCTCGGTCGGACTGCGACGTTCTCGTGCATCGCGACGTCGTCGCGTGCGCACCTGCGGGTGCGGATGCGGCGGTTCGATTGGATGATGCGACCGCCCACCCCCCGGCGGCGCAGGCACGAGAGGAGTACGCATGAAACGCATGCTGATCAATGCCACGCAGCCCGAAGAGCGGCGCCTGGCGATCGTCGACGGCCAGAAGCTTCTCGACTTCGAGACCGAGATCGAGGGCCGCGAACAGCGCAAGGGCAACATCTACAAGGCCGTCGTGACGCGCGTCGAGCCGTCGCTCGAAGCCTGTTTCGTCGATTACGGCGAGGACCGCCACGGCTTCCTGCCGTTCAAGGAAATCGCCCGCACCTACTTCAAGGAAGGCGTCCCGGTCCGCGACGCCAAGATCCAGGACGTCATCGCCAATGGCCAGGAGCTGCTGGTCCAGGTCGAGAAGGAAGAGCGCGGCAACAAGGGCGCGGCGCTGACGACCTTCGTCAGCCTGGCCGGTCGCTACCTGGTCCTGATGCCCAACAACCCGCGCGGCGGTGGCGTGTCGCGCCGCATCGAGGGCGAGGACCGTGAGGAGCTCAAGGAGAACCTCGAGCAGCTCGAATACCCCAAGGGCATGAGCCTGATCGCGCGCACCGCCGGCATCGGCCGCAGCGCCGAGGAGCTGCAGTGGGACCTCAACTACATGCTCAAGCTCTGGACCGCCATCGATGAGGCGTCCAAGGGCGGCAAGGGTGCGTTCCTGATCTACCAGGAGTCGTCGCTGGTGATTCGCGCGATCCGCGACTACTTCACCGCCGACATCGGCGAGATCCTGATCGACACGGACGACATCTACGAGCAGGCCAAGCAGTTCATGCTGCACGTGATGCCCGACACCGCGAACCGCGTGAAGCGCTACCGCGATGACGCGCCGCTGTTCAGCCGCTTCCAGATCGAGCACCAGATCGAGACCGCGTTCTCGCGCACGGTCCACCTGCCCTCGGGCGGCGCGATCGTGATCGACCACACCGAGGCGCTGGTCGCCGTGGACGTCAACTCGGCCCGCGCCACCCGTGGCGGCGACATCGAGGAGACCGCCACGCGCACCAACCTCGAGGCCGCCGACGAGATCGCCCGCCAGTGCCGGCTCCGGGACCTGGGCGGCCTGATCGTGGTCGACTTCATCGACATGGAGGAGAGCAAGAACCGCCGCGAGGTCGAGACCCGCCTGCGCGACGCGCTGCGCACCGACCGTGCCCGCGTGCAGTTCAGCTCGATCAGCAAGTTCGGCCTGCTCGAACTCAGCCGCCAGCGCCTGCGCCCGGCGCTTAGCGAGGGCAACCACATCACCTGCCCGCGCTGCAACGGCACCGGCCACATCCGCGACACCGAGTCTTCCGCGCTGCAGATCCTGCGCATCATCCAGGAAGAGGCGATGAAGGAAGGCACGGCCGCCGTGCACGTGCAGGTGCCGGTCGAGGTGACCAGCTTCCTGCTCAACGAGAAGCGCACCGAGATCACCAAGATCGAGCTGAAGCAGCGCACCACCGTGCTGCTGGTGCCGAACCGCCACCTCGAGACGCCGAACTACAAGCTCGAGCGCCTGCGCCACGACGACCCGCGTCTGGAGAACCTGCAGGCCAGCTACACGATGATCGAGGAGCCGGAGGAGGAAGTCGGCATCACCCGTCGTCGCGACGCCAGCGAGCGTGGCAAGGCCAAGCAGGAGCCGCTGATCAAGGGCGTGCTGCCCGACCAGCCGGCCCCGGTTGCCGCGCCCAAGCCCGAGCCGGTGCCTGCACCGGTCGCGGCGGCGCCTGCACCCGCACCGGCTCCGGTGGCGGCACCGGCCCCGGCTCCGGCCGAGGCGGGCGGAGGCTTCTTCGGCTTCATCCGCAAGCTGTTCGGCGGCGCCCCGGCCGCGGCACCGGTCGCGGCCCCGGCTGCGGCCGAGCCGGCCAGCGGTGCCAAGGAAGTGGCCAAGGACGGCAAGGAAGCCCGTGGCGAGCGCGGCGGTGACCGCGGTCGCGCCGGCCAGGGCGGCCGTGGCGGCGATCGTCGCCGGGGCGAACGCGGTGGTGAGCGCGGTGGTGAGCGCGGTGGTGAGCGCGGCAGCGAACGTGGCGCCGAGCGCGGCGAACGTGGTGAACGCAGCGAACGCGGCGCCGATGCCGCCAAGGCCGAGGGCCGTGAAGGTGGTCGTCGTGGCGAGCGTGGCGATCGCCCGGAGCGCGCCGAGCGTGGCCAGGAGCGCAGCGGCGATCGGGCCGAGCGCGCCGAGCGTGGTGAGCGTGGTGAGCGCGGCGACCGCGGCGAGCGCCGTGAACGGGGCGAGCGTGGCGAGAGCCGTGCCCCGCGCGCCGAGCTGAACGCGAACCTTGCCGCTGGCGACAACCTGGCCGTCGACCTGTCGGCCCAGGCGCTGGTCGATGCCGGCGGCGCGCCGGTGGCGGGCGAGACGGTCGAGCAGGGCAACGAGCGGCGTCGCCGCCGGGGCCGTGGCGGCCGGCGTGACCGCGAGGAAGGCCGTGCCGACGGCGCCGAGGGCATCGACAACGTCGACACCCAGGCCCCGAACGACGCGGTGGAAGCCGGCGCCGAGGCAGCGGCCGAAGGCCGTGGCGATGCGCAGGCGGCCGAAGGCGAAGGCGCCGACGGCAACCGCGAAGGCCGTCGCCGTCGCCGTGGTCGTGGTCGCAACCGCGAAGGTGGCGAGGCCGGCGAGGCCGGCGAGAACGGTGACAACGGCGAGATGAACGCCGAACAGGTCGCCGATGCCGGCGCCGAACCGGTGACCGAATCCGTCGCCGATGTCGTCCACGCAGAGCCGGTCGTGGCTGCCGAGCCGGTCCCTTCGCCGGTCGCCTCGCCGGTCGCCGAGCCGGCCGTGGCCTCCGCTCCGGCCGCGCCCGCGCCGCTGGTGATCGAGGCCGCGCCGGTCGCGCCGACACCGGTCGTCGCGGTCGCCCAGCCCTTCGTGCTGCCGATCGCCACGCTGGCCGCGCTGGCCCGCGATGCGGGTCTGGAGTGGATCAACAGCGACGCCGACAAGGTCCGCACGGTCCAGGAGGCGATTGCCCGCGAGCCCCGGCCGGTGCATGTGCCGCGCGAGATCAAGCCGGTCGTGCTGCTCGACGAGGGTCCGCTGATCCTGGTCGAGACGCGCCGCGATCTGGCCAGCGTCAAGCTGCCGTTCGAAGGCTGACCGCAAAGATCGGCCCGGGTGGCGTGAGCCGCCCGGCGCTGGCATGCAGAACGCGCCGCGCGGGTGACCGCTGCGGCGCGTTGTCGTTGGGGGGAGCGCCAGACCGGCGCCGTGGCTCAGCCGGCCGCGGCGTCCTCGTCGTCTGCGGCCAGCTGGACGACCCGTTCCAGCGCACGCTGGTAGTCGCCGTCGTGCATCAGCTCGTCCCAGGGCAGCGGCGCCGTCTGCGGCAGCAGGCGCTGACGGCGGTCCTCGCTGTCCGGATCGGGTGCCCACAGGCCGTCCTGCTCGGCCTCGTCGAGGTTGTCCAGCAGCGTGTCGAGCGTGCGACCGCCGTCGATCGGGGACTGGTTGCAGACCAGCGCCAGGTCGCAGCCGGCCTGCAGCGCCTGCATCACCGCCTCGGTCATGGTCAGCGTGCCATCGGGCTCGCTGCCGCGCAGGCCGGGCACGCGGCGGGCGGCGGCCATGCCCAGGTCGTCGCTGAAGACCGCGCCCGCAAATCCGAGCCGGTCGCGCAACACGTCTTCCAGCCAGATGCTCGAGAAGCCGGCCGGCCGCGCGTCGACCTGCGGGTAGGTCACGTGCGCGGGCATGACCGCGCGCAGGCAGGTCGTGAGGTGGGCGTAGGGCAGGGCATCGTCGGCCAGGATCGCATCCAGGCTGCGTTCGTCGATGGCGCTGGCCACGTGGGTGTCGGCGCGGGCCCAGCCGTGGCCGGGGAAATGCTTGCCGCAGTTGGCCATGCCGGTCTGCAGCAGGCCCAGCGCCAGGCTGCGTGCCAGCACCGTGACGACGCGTGGATCGCGGCCGAAGGCGCGCGTCCCGATCACGTCGCTGCGGCCGTGGTCGAGGTCCAGGACTGGCGTGAAGCTCAGGTCGACGCCGCAGGCGCGCAGCTCGGCGCCGAGCACATGGCCGATCGCGGTCGCCGCTTCCATCGCCTCAAGCGCGCCGCTGCCGGGCTGGCCGGGCGCGTCGCGCAGCCAGCGTCGGCCCAGCAGGCCCATGGCCGGCAGCGGCGTGTAGCCGTCGTCGCGGAAACGCTGGACCCGGCCGCCCTCGTGGTCGACGGCGACCAGCAGGTCGGGCCGCAGGTCCTTCATCTCGGCCACCAGCCGCGTCAGCGCGGCCCGGCCGGTCCAGTTGCGGGTGAACAGGATGACGCCGCCGACACGCGGGTGGCCCAGGCGGCGGCGGTCGTGCTCGTCCAGCGCGGGGCCGGCGATGTCGATGATGAGCGGTGCGTGCATGGCGGTTTCAGGTGGCGGCCGGTTCGGGCAGGCGCTCGACGACGACGAAGCTGACGGCGTAGTCGGTCTCGTCGGTCAGCGTGACATGGGCCTGCAGGCGGGCTCGCGCGAACCACTCGGCCAGCTCGCCGTTCAGGTGGATGCGCGGCTGGCCGGACGGGTCGTTGAGGGTCTCGCAGCTGCGCCATTGCATCGGGTGGTGCAGCCCCAGGCCGATGGCCTTGGAGAAGGCTTCCTTGACGCTGAAACGCGTCGCCAGGTAGGACAGGCCGCGGGCTTCGACGCGGGCGCGGCGGGCCCGCCAGACCTGCAGCTCGCGCGGGCCGAGCACCCGTTCGGCGAAGCGGTCGCCGCGTCGACCCAGCGTTGCCGCGATGCGGCGGATGTCGCAGATGTCGGTGCCGATGCCGTAGACCACGGCATCAGCCTCGCGGTGCGTGGGCCCGCTGGATGCAGGCGAGGTAGGCGCGGATCGCGGCCGGGAAGCCCAGCTCCAGCGCGTCGGCGGTCAGCGCGTGGCCGATCGAGACCTCCTGCACGCCGGGCACGGCGGCGAGGAAGTCGGTGAGGTTGTCGCGGTTCAGGTCGTGGCCGGCATTGACGCCCAGGCCGGCCGCCAGCGCGGCCTCGGCCGCCTCGGTGTAGCGCGCCAGCACCTCGGCCTGGCGCGGCGTGCCCCAGGCCGAGGCATAGGCTTCGGTGTAGAGCTCGATGCGGTCGGCGCCGACCTCGCGGGCGGCTCGCATCATCTCGGCGATGGGGTCCATGAAGAGGCTGACCCGCACGCCCAGATCGCGGCATTCGGCGATCAGCGGTGCGAGCCGTTCGGCGTCGTCGGGGAAGGTCCAGCCGTGGTCCGACGTGAACTGGCCGACCGAGTCCGGCACGAAGGTGGCCTGGTGCGGCCGCACCGCCCGGATCACGTCCATGAGGTTGTGGAAGGGGTTGCCCTCGATGTTGTAGTCGATGTGAGGCCAGGCCTTGAGCAGCGCGTCGAGGTCGGTGACGTCGTGGCCGCGGATGTGGCGCTCGTCCGGCCGCGGATGCACGGTGATGCCCTGCGCGCCAGCTTCCAGCACCAGCGTGGCCATGCGGGTCACGCTGGGGATGCCGAGGTGGCGGCTGTTGCGCAGCAGCGCGACCTTGTTGAGGTTCACCGACAGCACGGTGTGCGCGGCGCCGGCATGGGCTTCGGGTGCGACGAGGGGGTTCATCGGTGCGGTCGGATCGGTTCGTTCGGGGCGTCCGGGATGATGCCTCAGCGGTCCCGGTCGAGCAGTTGCTGGAGTTCGACCATCAGCGCGCGGGTGCGCAGCATCGAGGTGCCCAGGTGTTCGTGCAGCAGCGCGCGCAGCTGGCTCTTGAGTTCCTGTGGCGCGCCGGCGCAGGCCTGTTGCAGGCTGCCGAGGTCATCGGCTTGCAAGGCGGTCTGGATCGCCAGCAGCACCGCGCCGCTGATGCCGGGATCGTTCGCCGACCGGGTCGTGCAGACGCCGGCGTCGGCCAGCAGCAGGTGCCGCGCGGCGGGCTGCACCGGCTGCTGTGTCGCCGTCAGGCAGGACAGGTCGGGCAGCACGCCCGAGTCGGCCAGGAAGGCCAGCTCGAAGGCCCGCAGGGCTGCGGCAGCCCCGTGTTCATCGGCCATCGCGCGGGTGTCGACCAACCGGGCGAGGGTGCCGGCATAGGTGTCGAACAGGTGCGGATGCGGGTCATGCCGCGCCAGGCCGCGCAGCAGCAGCTCGTTGAGGTGCAGGCCCGACAGCAACGCCGCGCCGCTGAGCATCGGCCCGCCGCCGGCCCATTCGGCGCTGCGCAGCAGCTGGACCTCGGCGCCGCCCTCCAGGCGCTTGCTGCCGAGCTGCACATGCAGGCGCTGGAAGGGCAGCAGCACGCTGCGCAGCTGCGAATAGGGCCGCTTGGCACCCTTGGCCAGCGCGACGACGCGGCCCAGTTCGCGGGTCCAGACCTCGAGGATCAGGCTGGATTCGCTCCAGTCGTGCGTGTGCAGCACGTAGCCCGACAAGGGCTTCGCGGCGGACCCGCCAGCCGTGCCGCCGGACCGCCGCGACGTCGCCATGGCCTATTCGTAGCCGTAGCTCTTCAGGCGCTGCTCGTCGTCGGCCCAGCCGGAGCGGACCTTGACCCACAGCTCCAGGAAGACGCGGCCGTCGGTCAGCCGTTCGAGCTCGGTGCGGGCCTCGGTGCCGATGCGCTTGAGGCGCTCGCCGCCCTCGCCGATCACCATGCCCTTGTGGGCGTCGCGCTCGACCACGATCGTGGCGCTGATGCGGCGCAGCCGGCCTTCCTCGACGTACTTGTCGATCTGCACGGTGGACGTGTAGGGCAGCTCGTCGCCGGTCAGGCGGAAGAGCTTCTCGCGGATCAGCTCGGAGGCGAGGAACTTGTCGCTGCGGTCGGTCAGCGCGTCCTCGTCGTAGAACCAGTCCTGCTCGGGCAGGTGAGGGCGCACGATGCCCAGCAGCCGGCGCGCGTCGGGCACCTTCTGCGCCGTCAGCGGCACGAACTCGGTGAAGGGATGGCGCTCCTGCATCTGCTGCAGCCAGGGCAGCAGGTCGGCGCGGCGGTGGATCAGGTCGAGCTTGTTGGCCACCAGCAGCGTCGGCTTGCCCGGCGGGATCAGCGCCAGCACCTTGGCATCGTCGACGCCGAAGCGGCCGGCCTCGACCAGGAACAGCACGATGTCGACGTCGGCCAGCACCGACTGCACCGTCTTGTTGAGGTTGCGGTTCAGCGCCGCCGTGCCGCGCGTGGTGTGGCGGGTCTGGAAGCCGGGCGTGTCGACGAAGACGAACTGGGTGTCGTCCTCGGTGCAGATGCCGGTGATGCGGTGGCGCGTGGTCTGCGCCTTGCGCGAGGTGATGCTGACCTTCTGGCCGATCAGCGAGTTCAGCAGCGTGGACTTGCCGACGTTGGGCCGGCCGACGATGGCGATCAGGCCGCAGCGACGGCCCGGCACGCTGGAACCGAAGCTCAGCGGCAGCGCGACGCCCTCGGTCCGGTCGCGGTCGTCGTCATCCTCGTCGCCTTCTTCGTCGCCTACTTCGTCCTCGTCGAGCCCGTCTTCTTCGAGTTCTTCATCGTCCTCGCCGCCGATCTCGACGTGGCCGTCCTCGTCGTCATCGACGCCGGACTCGACGGGCGCCGCAGCGTGGGCTTCGGCAGGGGTCTCGTCCGCGGACGGGTCTTGGGGATCAGGGTTCATTCGTGGGTCCGGCTGAGCTGGTCGAGGACCAGGCGCGCGGCCTCCTGTTCGGCGGCTCGGCGGGAACGGCCTTCGCCGCGGCCTTCGATGCCGTGTTCGACCACGCTGCAGACGACCACGAAGGTCTGGTCATGCGCGCGGCCTCGGGTGGCTTCGATGCGGTAGTCCGGCACGTTCAGCCGGCGCGCCTGCAGCCATTCCTGCAGCTGCGTCTTGGCGTCCTTGGCCCAGGCCTGCGTGGCGGTCTCGATCACCAGTGGCTCGAACAGGCGGCGCACCAGGCCTTGCGCGGCGTCGTAGCCAGCATCGCGGTAGACCGCACCGATGATGGCCTCCATCGCGTCGGCCAGGATCGACGGCCGCTGCGCCCCGCCGCCGCGGGCCTCGCCTTCGGACAGGCGCAGCTGCTGCGGCAGGCCCAGCGACAGCGCGATGCGGTGCAGCATGTCCTGTCGCACCAGGTGGGCGCGTACGCGCGTCAGGTCGCCTTCGGGCGAGTCGTCGAAGTGGTCGAACAGCAGGTCCGACACGGCCAGGTTCAGCACGGCATCGCCCAGGAACTCGAGCCGTTCGTTGTGGTCGGCGCCATGGCTGCGGTGCGTCAGCGCGCGCACCAGCAGGCTGCCGTCACGGAAGACGTGACCCAGGCGCGCCTGCAGTTGATCGAGCGATGCAGTGGACACGGTGTTGTCGTCGTCGCGGTGGGCGGTTGGATCAGGGCGGCGGATCAGCGCGAACTGCCGCGGTACTTGATGAGCAGGTAGACCGGGCCGAACAGCTCGACTTCCTTGTCGTAGGCGAAGCTGATGACCACGCGCTCGTCGTTCTTGGTGATGTTGAGATCGGCACCCGACACCGAGCTGATCGAGTACTCGATGCTCTTGTGGCGGTCGAACGCGGCGCGGATCTCGGGCACGGTGTTGCCGCCGGTCTTGGAGACCTTCTCGACCGCGCCGAGGATGGTGTAGTACTCGTTGACCGTCGGCAGCACGCGCAGCGTGACGATTCCCGCCATCGAGACCAGGGCGGCCCAGAACAGCAGGCCGATCATCGTGATGCCACGGGCCGGCGCGCGGTGGCGGCTGGACGGGTGACGCGGATGCGGGACTGCGCTCATGGATCGACTCCTCACTGGAAGCTGCCGATGCGTTTGACGTTGCCGAAGTTCATCCAGACGAAGAACGCGCGGCCGACGATGTTCTCGTCCGGCACGAATCCCCAGAAGCGCGAGTCTTCCGAGTTGTCGCGGTTGTCGCCCATCACGAAATAGTGGCCTGCCGGCACCGTGCAGGTCACGCCCTCGGCGGTGTAGGTGCAGGCGTCGGCATGCTTGTTCAAGCGTGCGCGCATGCCGTAGCTCGACGGCAGGCGAGGCTCGACCAGGATGCGGTGCGGCTTGTCGCCGAAGGTCTCGCGGAACTGCGGCGAGTAGCCCCGGCGGTCTTCCTCGTAGTAGTCGTCCAGGCGTTCGAGCGGGGCGGGCACGCCGTTCACGGTGAGCTTCTGGTTGGCGTAGGTGAGGGTGTCGCCGGGCAGCGCGACGACGCGCTTGATGAAGTCGATGCTCGGGTCGACCGGGTAGCGGAACACCATCACGTCGCCGCGCGCGACCGGGTTGTTGTCGATGATCTTCTTGTTGATCACCGGCAGCCGCACGCCGTAGTGGAACTTGTTCACCAGGATCAGGTCGCCGATCTCCAGCGTCGGGATCATCGAGCCGGACGGGATCTTGAAGGGCTCGAACAGGAAGGACCGCAGCACGAAGACGATCAGGATCACCGGGAACAGGCCGGCGGTCCAGTCCAGCCACCAGGGCTGGGCCAGCACCTTGTCGCGGGCCTCGGCGAGGTTGCTGTCGACCTGCGTGATGCCCATGCGCTGCAGTTCGGCGCGGCGATTCGCGTCCTGGGTCTCGATCGAGCCGGCAGCGGCCAGCCGGCGCGGCAGGAAGACATAGCGCTCGGCCAGCCAGTAGCCGAGCGTGACGAGCGTCAGGATGAACAGGAGCAGCGAGAAGTTGCCGGTCCAGCGGCCGAGATACCAGCCCGCGCCGTAGAAGAGGAGGCAGGCGTAGAGGATGCCGGTGAGGGTTGCCATCAGAGGTCCGGTTGGATCAGTCTTCGACCTGCAGGATCGCGAGGAAGGCTTCCTGCGGCACCTCGACGGAGCCGATCTGCTTCATGCGCTTCTTGCCGGCCTTCTGCTTCTCGAGCAGCTTGCGCTTGCGGGTGATGTCCCCGCCATAGCATTTTGCCAGCACGTTCTTGCGCAGCGCCTTCACGTCCTCGCGGGCGATGATGTTCGCGCCGATCGAGGCCTGGATCGCCACGTCGTACATCTGGCGCGGGATCAGCGTGCGCATCTTGGCCACCACGGCCCGGCCGCGGTACTGGCTCTGCGAGCGGTGCACGATCATCGCCAGCGGGTCGACCCGGTCGCCGTTGATCATGATGTCGACCTTCACGACATCGGCCGCCCGGTATTCCTTGAACTCGTAGTCCATCGACGCATAGCCGCGCGAGACCGACTTCAGCTTGTCGAAGAAGTCCAGCACGATCTCCGCCAGCGGCAGCTCGTAGGTCAGCATGACCTGCTTGCCGTGGTAGGCCATGTTGAGCTGCACGCCGCGCTTCTGGTTGGCCAGCGTCATCACGGCGCCGACGTATTCCTGCGGCATGTACAGGTGCACCGTGACGATGGGCTCGCGGATCTCCTTGGTGCGGCCGACGTCGGGCATCTTGGACGGGTTCTCGACCTCCATCACCGTGCCGTCGTTGAGCTCGACCTCGTAGACCACGCTCGGCGCGGTCGTCACCAGGTCCTGGTCGAACTCGCGCTCCAGGCGCTCCTGCACGATCTCCATGTGCAGCAGGCCCAGGAAGCCGCAGCGGAAGCCGAAGCCCAGCGCCTGCGACACCTCGGGCTCGTAGCGCAGCGAGCTGTCGTTGAGCTTGAGCTTCTCCAGCGCGTCGCGCAGCTGGTCGTATTCGCTCGACTCGGACGGGTACAGGCCGGCGAACACCTGCGGCTGGATCTCCTTGAAGCCGGGCAGCGCCTCGGTGGCCGGGCCGGCGTTGTTGGGCAGCTTCTTCTCGAGCGAGACGGTGTCACCGACCTTGGCGGCGGCCAGCTCCTTGATGCCGGCGATGATGAAACCGACCTGGCCGGCCTTGAGGTGGTCGCGGTTCTCGCTCTTGGGCGTGAACACGCCCAGGTGCTCGATCGGGTAGACCGTGTTGGTCGCCATCATGCGGATGCGCTCGCCCTTGCGCAGCTGGCCGTCGACCATGCGCACCAGCATCACGACGCCGACGTAGTTGTCGAACCAGGCGTCGATGATCATCGCGCGCGGCGCACCTTCGGCCTCGCCCCGGGGCGGTGGCATGCGGGTGATGACGGCCTCGAGGATCTCGTCGATGCCCATGCCGGTCTTGGCCGAGCAGGGGATGGCGTCGTCCGCGTCGATGCCGATGACGTCCTCGATCTCTGCCTTGGCGTTGTCCGGATCGGCCGAGGGCAGGTCCATCTTGTTGAGCACCGGCACCACTTCCACGCCCAGGTCCAGCGCGGTGTAGCAGTTGGCGACCGTCTGGGCCTCGACGCCCTGGCTGGCATCGACCACCAGCAGCGCGCCTTCGCAGGCCGACAGCGAGCGGCTGACCTCGTAGCTGAAGTCGACGTGCCCGGGGGTGTCGATCAGGTTCAGGTTGTAGACCTGGCCGTCGCGGGCGGTGTACTGCAGCGAGGCGGTCTGCGCCTTGATGGTGATGCCGCGCTCGCGCTCGATGTCCATCGAGTCCAGCACCTGCGCCTCCATCTCGCGGTCGCTGAGGCCGCCGCAGCGCTGGATGATCCGGTCCGCCAGCGTGCTCTTGCCGTGGTCGATGTGGGCGATGATGGAAAAGTTGCGGATGTGGTCCATGGAACTCGGTTGGCGCCGACGGGCGCCGTCACAGCGGCGACGGGCCGTTGCGGGAGGGGTACACACCGCCCGGCGGTGTGGATGCACGCAGTGCCTGGGGCGGCATCGTCCGGCGCTTCCGGCAGGCGGTCACGATGGACGCGCAGCCTGGGCGGGCACATGACGCAGCTCAAAAAAAAGGCACGTCGAAGCGGTGACGCGCCTTCCAACAAAAAGGTATGGCAACTGCTTTGTTGGGCCCCCATTGTAGCCAAAACAGTCGGCTGCAAGCGTGACCGGCGGTCCACCCGAAGGGGTGCTTGTACACAGTTTGTCCACAGTCCGTGGACGGGGATCGGACCGCCGCGGTGGCGTGCTCGATCCCGGATGTGCGCACCCGCTTACGCGGTAAGCCTCGTCACTTCGACGGTCGGATCACCACGTACTGGGCCCATTCGCCGCGCCGGAACAGCACGTTGACCGGCTTGGACTTGTCCAGCTTGGCGGCCACCGACTCGAACTGCCTGAGGTCGGCGATGTCGTTGTTGGCGACCGCCAGGATGATGTCGCCCTCGCGCAGGCCGGCCCGGGCGGCGGCGCCGTCGACCGCGTCGACCTTCACGCCGCCCTTGATCTTCAGCTCGCTGCGCTGCTCGGCGGTCAGCTCGCTGACGGTCAGGCCGAGCAGCGTGGCGCTGGCCGGCTTGGGGGCGGCCTTGGGTGCCGGGCTCGGGTCGGCGGCGGGCTTGGCGCTGGCTTCGGCTTCCATCTCGGCAACGACGATGGCGAGTTCGCGTGGGGTGCCGCGCCGCACCACGGTGATCGAGCTCTTGCTGCCCGGGTTGGTGTTGCCGACCAGGCGCGGCAGGTCATTCCACTTCTCCACCGCCTTGCCGTCGAAGCGGGTCACGATGTCGCCCGCTTCCAGTCCTGCCTTGTCGGCCGGGCTGCCGGACTCGACGGAGCGCACCAGCGCGCCCGCCGCCTTGCCCAGGCCGAGCGACTCGGCGACGTCCTTGGTGACCTCGCCGATCTGCACGCCGATGCGGCCACGCACCACGCGGCCCTTTTCGCGCAGCTGGTCGGCGACGCGGCGAGCCTCGTCGATCGGGATCGCGAAGGAGATGCCCATGTAGCCGCCTGAGCGGCTGTAGATCTGCGAGTTGACGCCGACCACCTCGCCGCGCATGTTGATCAGCGGGCCGCCCGAGTTGCCGGGGTTGATCGCCACGTCGGTCTGGATGAAGGGCACCAGGTCGCCGGTGTCACGCGCCTTGGCGCTGACGATGCCGGCGGTCACGGTGTTGTCGAGGTCGAAGGGCGAGCCGATCGCGATGACCCATTCGCCGACACGCAGCTTGCCGACGTCGCCAAGCTTGACGGTCGGCAGCCCGCTGGCCTCGACCTTCAGCACCGCGACGTCGGTGCGCTTGTCCGCGCCGATGATGCGGGCCTTGAACTCGCGCTTGTCGGTCAGGCGGACGTTGACCTCGTCGGCACCGTCGACGACGTGTGCATTGGTCATGATGTAGCCGTCGGCGCTCAGGATGAAGCCCGAGCCCACGCCGCGCGGGGTCTGCTGCTGCTCTTCCTCCTGCTGCTGTCCGGGCGGCGACTGGCGCGGGCCCTGGCGTGGCACCGGCACGCCGAAGAAGCGGCGGAAGAATTCCTGCATCTCCTCGTCAGGACCGGCTTCGGCGCTGTTGCGACCGGCCTTGGCCTTGGCGGTGGTGCGGATGTTGACGACGGCCGGGCCGACCTGCTCGACCAGGTCGGCGAAGTCGGGCAGGCCGCGCACCGCAGCGCTGGCCTGGGCCACCGCGGGCGCCGGGCTGCTCGTCAGGCCGACCGCGAGCAGTGCGGCCAGGCTGGTGCCGAAGGCGGCGAGCAGGCCTGCCGCGCGACGTCGCCAGGGCGACACGCCCGGCGGGACGACGACGTGTTGTTCGGGTTGGCGGACCAGGGTCCGCGACGGGTCAAGGCGCATGCATCTCTCTCCTGAAGGTGAGTTCCGGCGTGACAAGCCCGTCGAAGATGGGCGTCGGCCGGGGCATTTCAAGTCGACGGGAACGTGGCGCGGGCCGCTGCACACCGGCATGCGGGGGTGAGGCGGTGACGGGCGCGGGGGAGCGCGACGGGTCGGGCCCAGGTCAAGGGTTGCGCCGCCGTTCCAGTCGGGTCGCAAAGGTTTGCAGGGTCGCACGCGGCACGTCGCCGACGGCGGTGATCCACCAATCGCCCTGCCGGACGCCCAGCAATTGCGTCGCGCCCTGCTGGCTGGCCTTTTCCGTGCTGCCGTGGCGCGCACCGTCATGCGGTTCGATGAACAGCGAGACGGTGGTGAGACCGTCGGTGAAGACCGCCTGGACGACCTCGCGCGCTGGCCGGCTGGCAGGCACGCCATGTTCGGCCGTGGCTGATGCGCCCGACAGGCCGGGCGGGTGACGCACCGCATAGGACGCCAGGAAGCCGGTCATCGGCTGCGAGAGCGACCAGCCTTCGCGCGCCAGGTCGGTCATGACCACGGCGGGCCGCTCGACCCGGTAGCCCTTGAGCTGGTGCATCTCCGCCAGCAGGGCCTGGGCGGCCGGGCGCTGGATCCAGCGCAGCTCCGAGAAGCCGGCCGACTCCAGCACGCGTCCGTGCTCGTCGAGGATGTCGGTGCGCAGCAGCAGGCCGGTGGCCGAGTCGATCCAGAGCTTCTGCGCGTAGCGCAGGCCGTCGCGCGGCTTGAGCAGCAGGACCGTGGCGTCATGGCCGGCGACGCGGTCGCTGGCGCCGGCCTGCAACTCGTACATGTCGAGCCGCGGCAGGGGCCCGCCGACGATCTGGCCCGGCAGCGGCATGCCGGGGTCGCGCTGCTCGATCAGTGCCGCATGCAGCCGCGGCCACAGCACGTGGACGCGGTCGTTGTGGCGATAGACCTGGCGCAGCTCGCCGTCGAGCGCCTCGATCCGGTCGATCTGGTCACCGGCATGACCGACATGCGTGACCCGCAGGCTGGTGACCTGCGAGCCTGCGCCGACTACGAAGGTGCCCGTGTAGCTGAGCCGGGCCGCCGCGTCCTGGATGCGCTTGACCAGCGCGGCGGCGTCGCCGACCAGGGCCGGCGCGACCACGCTGGCGGCGGCGCCAGCCGCAGGCGCCGCCGGGGCGTTGCCGGCGGCCATGGCCGATGTGGCCTGGACGATCGACAGCAGCGCGGCCGTCGCGCCGAGCCGGCGTGCCGTCATCGTGCGCCCTGTTCCTGGGCGACGCGGCGCAACTGGCCGGGGCCCGGATCGATCGCGAAGCCAGCCGTCATCGCCCGGTGGGCCTGCAGGTAGGACTGCATCGGCACGGCGGGCTCGCCGGATGGGGTGGACGGGCTTGCTGCCTGCCGGTCCGGTGTCTGGGCCAGGCTGGGGGCGGTGGAGACGAGGGCGGGGCCGTTGCCCATGCCAGGGCCCACGTCCTGCGCGGTGGACAGCTCGACACCGCCCTCGGCGGGTTGTGGCAGCTTCAGGACCATCACGCTGACGAAGGCGAGGCCGGCGGCGATGCCGGCCGCAGGAATCGCGTGGCGGCGCCAGGCGCTGCGTGCGACGGTGCGCTGGCTGTTCCGGGCCGGCAGGGCGATGACCTCGGCGCCGGGCACGGGCCCGTCGCTGCGTTCGCGGGACAGCGGCGCCAACACCACCGGCTCTTCGGCCAGGCGTGCGCGGATGGTGTCGAACAGCTGCTGGTCGCGTGACGGGGAGCGGGTTGGCTCACCGGTGCGCAGCACGTCGCCGATCAGGCCGTAGGCTTGCCACTGCTCGCGCAAGTGGACGTCACGCCCCCAGGCCGCGCTCAGGGGCGCGACCTCGTCGCGTTCCAGTTCGCCGTCGAGCAACGCGGAAAGCCGCTCGGCGTCTGGGGCGTTGTCCGGCAGGTTCGGGTCGGTGGTCTCGCTCATGCGGGGCTCCATGCGAGGGGCGTGTTCACCAGCGTTGTCCTTCGGTCGTGCCGAGCAGCGGACGCAGCCGTTTGGCGATGGCTTCCCGGGCCCGGAAGATGCGCGAGCGCACCGTCCCGATGGGGCAGTCCATCGCCTGCGCGATGTCTTCGTACGAAAGTCCTTCGACCTCGCGCAGCAGGACGGCCTGACGCAGGTCTTCGGGCAGCGCCTCGATGGCGGCGTTGACCGTGCGAGCGATCTCGCGGCTGGCCAGCACCGCCTCCGGGGTTTCGCCATCGCTCAGATCGTGTTCGGGCCGGTAAGTTTCGTCGTCGTCCTGCCGTGAACCGGCGAGCGTGGTCTCGTTGATGACGATCTCACGCTTGAGGCTGGCCAGCGTCTTCTTGGCGGTGTTGACCGCGATCCGGTAGAGCCAGGTGTAGAAGGCGCTTTCACCCCGGAACTGCGCCATCGCGCGGTATGCGCGGATGAAGGTCTCCTGGGCCACGTCGGCGACGGTGTCGGGGTCGCGGATGAAGCGCCCGATCAGGCGCTCGATGCGACGTTGGTACTTGACCACCAGCATCTCGAAGGCGCGCACGTCGCCCTGGCGGGCGCGCTCGACCAGCGCGGCGTCCGGATCAGGCTGCATCGCTGTCATGACGACCTTCCGATGCAGGGTGACGGCTGCTCGCCAGTGCGCAGCGCAGCGCATGCCAGCGTGGTCGCGAGGCTTCGGCCGAGACCGCCAGCCAGGCAACCTGCCGGGGCCGGGCCATCCAGCCGCCGGGGGTGGCCGGCGGCGCGTTCGGGACATGGCGCAGCAGCAGCCAGTCGCCCAGGTCGATCACGACGTCCAGCGTGCCCGCGCGCGGCGGCATGCCGGGCGAGAGCAGCTCCCAGGCCTGGCCACGCCAGCGCAAGGCGCGCGCCGACGGATGGCCCAGTCGCCAGAAGGCCGGCGCCAGGCAGAGGGTGGCGAGCAAGGACAGCCATGCCACGAAGATCCATGTCGTTGGCATCGGACCGGCAAGCCGCTGCATCGCCCACCAGCCCAGCTGGGTGACCACGCCAAGCAGGAACGCCGCCGACAGCGCAAGCTGCCAGCGGCGTTCGGGGCCGAGCGGGTAGTGGACGGACACGGATCCAGGGGCGCGCATGGTCGACCCCGGAGGTGTGGAGCGGCTGATCGGTGTCGATCAGACCCGGCGGAACACCAGCGTGCCGTTGGTGCCGCCGAAACCGAAGTTGTTCTTCACCGCCACGTCGATGCGCATCTCGCGTGCCGTGTTCGGGCAGTAGTCGAGGTCGCAATCCGGATCGGGGTTGTGCAGGTTGATCGTCGGCGGCGAGATCTGGTTCTTCAGGCCCAGCACGGTGAAGACCGACTCGATGCCACCGGCACCGCCGAGCAGGTGCCCGGTCATCGACTTGGTGGAGTTCACCACCAGCCGCTTGGCGTGGTCACCGAAGGCCAGCTTGATCGCGTTGGTCTCGTTGGCATCGCCCAGCGGCGTCGAGGTGCCGTGTGCATTGATGAACTGCACCTCGTCGGGATTGACCCCGGCGTTGCGCAGCGCGGCCTGCATCGAGCGACGCGGGCCGTCGACGTTGGGCGCGGTCATGTGGTACGCGTCACCGCTCATGCCGAAGCCGGCGACCTCGGCATAGATCTTGGCGCCGCGCCTGACGGCATGCTCGTATTCCTCGAGCACCATCACGCCGGCACCTTCACCGAGCACGAAGCCGTCGCGGTCCTTGTCCCAGGGCCGCGAGGCGGTCTCGGGATCGTCGTTGCGCGTCGACAGGGCACGGGCGGCCGCGAAGCCACCCACGCCCAGCGGCGAGATGGTCGACTCGGCACCGCCGGCGATCATCACGTCGGCATCGCCGTACTCGATCAGGCGAGCCGCCGCACCGATGCTGTGCAGGCCGGTCGTGCAGGCCGTGACGATGGCCAGGTTCGGACCCTTGTAGCCGCACTGGATCGACACGTGGCCCGAGATCATGTTGATGATCGAGGCCGGCACGAAGAATGGCGAGATCCGGCGGGCACCGCGGTCGCGGTACTCGTCGTGCGTGTTCTCGATCATCGGCAGACCGCCGATGCCCGAGCCCACCATCACGCCGATGCGCTCGGCGAGTTCCTCCGGCAGGGCCTCGCCGGTGGGCAAGCCCGAATCCGCCACGGCCTGCAGCGATGCTGCGATGCCGTAGTGGATGAAGGCATCCATGTGCCGGGCTTCCTTGGCCGGGATGTAGTCCTCGATCCTGAAGTCCTTGACCTCGCCGGCAAATCGCACGGCGAGATTGGACGGATCGAAGCGCTTGATGGGGGCGATGCCGGACCGGCCGGCAATCAGGTTGTCCCAGGACTCGGTCACCGTGTTCCCGATGGGGGTCACGAGGCCGAGCCCGGTCACGACGATGCGGCGACGGGTCATGCGAGAACGTGCTGCAAGAGTGCGCGGGTCGTCAAGCTGAGCGGTGCTCAGGCCTTGACGTTGTTCTTGGCGTAGTCGATCGCCAGCTGGACGGTGGTGATCTTCTCGGCCTCTTCGTCCGGGATCTCGATGCCGAACTCGTCTTCGAGTGCCATCACCAGTTCCACGGTGTCGAGCGAGTCAGCGCCCAGGTCGGCCACGAAGGCCTTTTCGCTCGTGACCTCAGCTTCGGCCACGCCCAGTTGTTCGGCGATGATCTTCTTGACGCGTGCTTCGATGTCGCTCATGACGGGTTCTCCTCCAGGAGGGGGTAACAAAAACAGCCTGCGATTCTAAGGGACCGGAAGATCGGGTCTTCCGGACTCACCCGGTGGCCGTGCAGGACGAAGATCGGCCGGCCGGGTGTACTGAACTGTGAAGGCGCGAGCCTTCGCGAGTGTCGCCGGAACGACGCTCAGTTCATGAACATGCCGCCGTTGACGTGCAATTCCGAACCGGTGATGTAACCGGCGGCCGGCGAGGCCAGGAAGGCCACGGCCTCGGCGATGTCGTCGGGCGAGCCCAGGCGACCGAGCGGGATCTGTGCCATCAGCGCGGCCTTCTGGGCCTCGGGCAGGACCTCGGTCATGTCGGTGGCGATGAAGCCCGGTGCGACGCAATTGACGGTGATGTTGCGGCCACCCAGTTCGCGGGCCAGCGAACGGGTCAGGCCCGCGACGCCGGCCTTGGAGGCGCAGTAGTTGGCCTGGCCCGGGTTGCCGGCCGCACCGACCACCGAGGTGATGTTGATGATGCGGCCCTGGCGCTGCTTCATCATCGGCTTGATGGCCGCGCGGCAGGCGCGGAACACCGCCTTCAGGTTGGTGTCGATGACGGCGTCCCAGCTCTCGTCGCTCAGGCGCATCGACAGCATGTCGCGGGTGATGCCGGCGTTGTTGACCAGCACATGCAGGCCACCATGCTGCTTGACGATGGCGTCGATCGCGCCGTCCAGCGCCGGGCCGTCGGTCACGTTCAGCGCGATGCCGCGGCCGCCGTGCGGGGCCAGCGCCTCGGTGATCGAGGCGGCGCCGGATTCGGTCGTCGCTGTGCCGATCACGGTGTAGCCGCGCTGGGCCAGCGTGGTGGCGATGGCGCGGCCGATGCCGCGGCTGGCGCCGGTGACGAGGGCGATCTGTGCGGGGGTGGACGTCATGTCGGGTTCCGTCTTCTTGTGGGCAAATGCGGTCGGGCGGGGATCAGCCCAGCAGCGTCTTGACCTCGGCCAGGCTGGCCGGATCGAACAGGTTGGCGGCGACGAGTTCGGCGTCGATGCGCTTTACCATGCCGGCCAGGGCCTTGCCGGGGCCGCATTCGACCACATGGCCGATGCCGCGCGCCTTGAGGGCTTGCACGAGTTCGACCCAGCGCACCGGGCCGAAGGCCTGGCGGTAGAGCGCGTCGCGGATCGCGTCGGCGTCGGTCTGCACCGTCACGTCGATGTTGTTGACGACCGGGATCTGCGGCGTCGCGATCGAGATCGAGACCAGGCGCTCGCGCAGCCGCTCGGCCGCCGGCTTCATCAGGCTGGAGTGGAAGGGCGCCGACACCGGCAGCGGCAGCGCGCGCTTGGCGCCGAGCGCCTTCAGGACCTCGCAGCCCTTCTCGACGCCTCCCTTGCTGCCGGCGATGACGGTCTGCTTCGGGTCGTTGAAGTTGACCGCCTCGACCACCTCGCTGCTGTCGGCCATGGCCTGGGCGCAGCCCTGGCGCACCACGTCTGCGTCCAGGCCGAGGATGGCCGCCATGCCGCCCTGGCCGACGGGCACGGCGTCCTGCATCGCCTGTGCGCGCAGGCGCACCAGCGGCAGCGCGTCGGCCAGCGTCAGCGCGCCGGCCGCGACCAGCGCGGTGTATTCGCCCAGCGAGTGGCCGGCCAGCGCCGCCGGTGTGGCGCCGCCGTCGGCGATCCAGGCGCGGTAGCACGCGATGCCGGCGGTCAGCATGACCGGCTGGGTGTTGGTGGTCAGGTCCAGCGCTTCCTTGGGGCCGTTGGCGATCAGCGCGGCCACGTCCTCGCCCAGCGCGGCGCTGGCTTCATCGAGCGTGCTGCGCACGGCGGGGTGGTCGCCCCAGGCCGACAGCATGCCCACCGACTGGGAACCCTGGCCCGGGAAGACGAAGGCGAACGCGGTCATGGTGAGTGTTCCGTTGGGTGGAAGTGGAGGGTGGAGTCTGGTGATCGGGTGGACGTGCCGGCACGGCGACGGCGCGCGTGCTGCCGGCAGCGCGTGTGCCGGTCAGTAGTCGACCAGCACCGCGCCCCAGGTGAAGCCGCCGCCGACGCCTTCGAGCATCAGCGTGTCGCCGCGCTTGACCTGGCCGCTGCGGACGGCGTGGTCAAGGGCCAGCGGGATCGAGGCGGCCGACGTGTTGCCGTGCTCGTCGACGGTCACGACCAGCTTGTCCAGCGGCACCTTCAGCTTCTTCGCGGTGCCCTGCATGATGCGGATGTTGGCCTGGTGCGGGATCAGCCAGTCGATGTCGCTGTCCTGCCGGCCGGCCTTGGCGAGCACCGCGCGGGCCGCACTCTCGAGCACGCCGACGGCCAGCTTGAAGACCGCCTGACCGTCCATGCGCAGCAGCGGCTGGCCGAGGATCTCGCCGCCAGAGACGGTGCCGGGGACACACAGGATCTCGACGTGGCGACCGTCTGCATGCAGGTCGGTCGCGAGGATGCCGGGCGTGTCGCTGGCCGACAGCACGACCGCGCCAGCGCCGTCACCGAACAGCACGCAGGTGGTCCGGTCGTTGAAGTCGAGGATGCGCGAGAAGACCTCCGCGCCGATCACGAGCGCGTTGCGGGCGGTGCCGGTGCGGATCAGCGCATCGGCGGTGGTCAGCGCGTAGATGAAGCCCGAGCAGACGGCCTGGACGTCGAAGGCCGGCGCGCCGCTGGTGATGCCCAGCTTGCGCTGCACGATGCACGCGGTCGACGGGAAGACCATGTCGGGCGTCGAGGTCGCCACGATGATCAGGTCGATGTCGGCGGGCTGCAGACCGGCGGCCTCGATCGCGCGCTGGCCGGCGGTCACTGCCAGGTCGCTCGAGCTGGTGTCGGCGTCGACGAAGTGTCGGGCGCGGATGCCGGTGCGTTCGACGATCCACTCGTCGGTAGTCTCGATGCCGCGCTCGGCCAGCTGGGCGGCCAGGTCAGCGTTCGTGAGGCGGCGGTTCGGCAGGATCGAGCCGGTGCCGGCAATGCGCGTGTGGCGAGACGGAGAGGGTGTGCTCACGGAGTACCTTCAGGCTGCGCCATCCGGACCTCGTCCTGGGGACGGCCCGGCGTGCTCATGCGGCTTGACGCGGCGATGTGGAGACGTCGGCCGCGACCGCGACGGTCGACCCGGGCAGGGTCTTCATCGCGTCGTGGATGCGCTGGTGCACCCGCTCGAGCAGCCGATTTCGGGCGGCATCATAAGCGCGGCTCAAGGCATTCTCGAAGGCCATGACGTCGGCCGAACCGTGGCTCTTGAACACCAGCCCGCGCAGGCCCAGCAGGGCGGCGCCGTTGTAGCGGCGGTGGTCGACGCGGTCCTTGAAGTGCTTCAGCACGGGCATGGCCACCAGCGCCGCGAGCTTGGTCAGCGGCGTGCGGGTGAACTCCTGCTTGATGAAGCTCGACAGCATCGAGGCCAGGCCCTCGGCCGTCTTCAGCGCGACGTTGCCGACGAAGCCGTCGCAGACGACCAGGTCGGTGGTGCCCTTGAAGATGTCGTTGCCTTCGACGTTGCCGTGGAAGTTGATCAGGCCGCTGGCGTGCGCCGTGCGCAGCAGCTCGGCGGCCTGCTTGATCACTTCGCTGCCCTTGATCGTTTCCTCGCCGATGTTCAGCAGCCCGACCGTCGGGGCTTCCTTGCCGTCCACGGCGGCGACCAGGGCGCTGCCCATGATCGCGAACTGGAGCAGGTGGTCGGCGCTGCAGTCGACGTTCGCGCCGAGGTCCAGCATGGTCGTGTAGCCATCGTGCTGGTTGGGCAGGACCGAGGCGATCGCCGGGCGGTCGATGCCGTCGAGCGTCTTGAGCAGGTAGCGGGCGACGGCCATCAGCGCGCCGGTGTTGCCGGCGGACACGCAGGCATCAGCGGGCGCATCGTCGCCCTTGACCTGCTGGATCGCCACCCGCATCGACGAGTCACGCTTCTTGCGCAGCGCGATCTCGACCGGGTCGTGCATCTCGACGACCTCGGACGCATCGATGATCCGCACGCGCGACCAGGCGGCTGCTTCGCTGAGCGCGCCGGGCTTGCCGACGAGGATCAGCTCCGCCGCAGGGTGCTTGTCGAGAAAGGCCTTGCACGCCGGCAGCGTGACCGAAGGACCATGGTCACCACCCATGCAGTCCACCGACAGGCGGACCGGGCGATTTGGGCGGGCAGGAACGTCCACGACGACAGGGCTTGCGGGCAGGGTGGTCACGACGGGCGCATCCGCTTCAGGAGCAGCGCGTCATCGCGGAACCTGCCGTCTGGCGTCGGCCGTGGCCTTGCCGGACGCAAGGCTGCGACGCCACGCAAGCGAGGGTGTGGGTGATCGGTGACGAAAGGACCAGGGGACGCCAGATCAGGCGTCGGCCTTGGTCTTCAGCACCTTGCGGCCACGGTAGAAGCCGTTCGGGCTGATGTGGTGGCGCAGATGCACCTCGCCGGTGGTCGGCTCGATGGCCGTGCCCGGGTTGGTCAGGGCATTGTGCGAACGGTGCATGCCGCGCTTGGAAGGCGACTTCTTGTTTTGCTGAACGGCCATGGCGGACTCCTGGAATCTGGTAGCCGGATCCCGAAGCGCCTCGAGTGATGCCGCCCGGCTGCATCGACACCTGTCGACCGCCGAGTCAGGCCCCATGGCGTGGGTCCGAACGGAAAAGCCCGCGATTCTATCACCGCCCGGAGCGGCTGCCCAGACACCTTGGTGGACGGGCCTGAACAGACGCGTCGCGCGCCGTCGACGGGCCGGGTGGCGTCATCCGCCCGACTTCTTCAGGACGGCCAGTTTCGCGAACGGGTTGGGGCGTGCCTCGGCATCTTCCGCGTCGGCGACGTCGGCCTCGAAGGTGACCGGAACCGGCTTCGGGCAGGTCTCATGGCGCGGCACGATGGGCAGGGCCAGCAGCACCTCGTCCTCGATCAGCGCCACCAGGTCGAAGGCCCGGCTGAGCACCAGCACGTCCTCGTCGGACTCGGCGTCCAGTTCGGCGGCGGACTTCTCGTCGGCCGCGAACAGGAAGGGTCGGTCGATCTCGACCGGGATGCTCACGGTGTCCAGGCAGCGCTGGCATTCCAGCGGCACCTCGGTCTCGATGCGCAGGTCGACCCAGACTTCCTCGGGCGCACCGGTGCGCTGGTGGATCTGGCCGCTGGCTTCCCAGCGGACCTCGCCGGCGAGGTCGCCATGCAGCTGGGCGGCGATGCGTTCGAGGTCCTGCAGCGCGATCGCGCCCGTGAGCGTCTCGCCCGACTCGGCGAAGGCGCGGACATCGAGACGGCGGGGCTTGTGTTCGGTCTTCATCACGCGAGTTTACGTGTCGACCCCGTGTCGACCGCCCGCCGCGCCGCGCGTCGGAGCGGCAACAATCCGCGCCTGATCCACGCCCCCTCGCCCGCCGTGCCCGACCCGAACGTTCCCTTGCCGTCGCCGTTGCCCAGTGCGCGGACGCGCCTGATCCTGGCCTCCACGTCGCCCTACCGGCGCGAGCTGCTGGCGCGATTGCGGCTGCCCTTCGAGGTCGTCGCGCCGCAGGTCGACGAGACGCCACGGCCCGGCGAGACGCCGGCTGCGCTGTGCGAGCGGCTGGCATTGGCCAAGGCCCGCGCGGTCGCCAGGCTGCATCCACAGGCGCTGGTGATCGGCTCGGACCAGGTGGCCGCGTGTGACGGTGAGCCGGTCGGCAAGCCGCACACGCACGAGCGCGCCGTCGCGCAGCTGCTGCGGTTCAGCGGCCGAGCCATCACCTTCCACACCGGCCTGGCGCTGGTGCGCGCGGTCGATGGCCACGAGCAGGTCGTGCGCGTGCCGGTCGAGGTGACCTTCCGCATGCTGGACCGGACCGAGATCGAGACCTACCTGCGCCTCGAGCAGCCCTACGACTGCGCCGGCAGCGCCAAGTGCGAAACGCTGGGCATCGGCCTGCTCGACGCCATCCGCAGCGACGACCCGACCGCGCTGGTCGGCCTGCCGCTGATCGCCACCTGCCGTCTGCTGCGCGCAGCCGGCCTGAACCCTGTCCTGACCGCCGGAGCGTTGCATGGCTGAACCGTCTGCCGGCGCCGTGCGCCCGGGTCGTCTCTACCTGGTCCCCAACACGCTGGACCATGGCCTGCCCGCCGAGCTGTCGCAGGCGCTCGACGTCCAGCAGGTGCTGCCGCTCGGAGCCTTGCAGGTGGCGGCCGGGCTGGGTCACTGGGTGGTCGAGAACGCACGCAGTGCGCGGGCGCTGCTCAAGCGCGTCGATGCGGTCGTGCCGCTGGCGCAGCCGCTGCAGTCCCTGCAGATGACCGAGCTGCCGCGCCCGCCCAAGGGCGGTGCCAAGGCGCCCGAGCCGAACTGGAAAGCCCTGCTGGCGCCGGCGCTGGCCGGTCACGACATCGGCCTGCTGTCCGAGGCCGGCCTGCCCGCCGTCGCCGATCCGGGCGCGCGGCTGGTCAGCGAGGCCCATGCGCTGGGCGTGCCGGTGCTGCCGCTGTCGGGGCCGAGCGCGCTGATCCTGGCGGTCGCGGCCAGTGGGCTGAACGGGCAGAGCTTTGCCTTCGTCGGCTACCTGCCGGTCGACAAGGCCGAGCGGGCCCAGCGCCTGCGCGAGCTGGAGACCCACTCGCGCCGCTGGCAGCAGACCCAGCTGATGATCGAGACCCCCTACCGCAACGCGGCGCTGGTCGAGGCCCTGTGCGCGACGCTGTCGCCCGACACGCGCCTGAACATCGCCTGTGGCCTAACCTTGCCGGGCGGCCACAGCCTGACCCGCAAGGTGGCCGAATGGCGCCGGTCGCCGCCGCAGCTGCCGGCCGATCTGCCGGCCGTGTTCTCGTTCCTGGCCATCTGAGCGCGTCGGGCCGTCGGGCGGGCATGAAAAAACCGCCGGCCCGGAATGGGTGCGGCGGCTGTCGGGGTGCCGATCTGGCCTGTCGGGCCGATCGGCGGATCGCTGGGGTCAGGCCGCAGGCGGCTTGCCACCCAGCAGCGAGGCAACCTTGCGCTTCTGCTTGACGAGTCGACCGAAGCCGGTGCTGGGCTGGCTGGCCGGCGCGTTCGGCACGCTGCCTTCCCAGCCGGGCTGCGCGTTCGGATCGGCCTCGTAGGGTCGGTCGAAGAAGGGGTCGGCATGGTGCCGCGAGCCGGAACGCTGCGGGCGCGGCGCGTAGCTCGGTGGCGGCGTGCTGGCCGGTGCGCTGGCCGACACACCGGCCTGCGCATGGTCGGCGGCACGGGCCGGCGCGGCGTCGGGCACCTCGTCGAACTCGCGGCGGCGCGGCCGGCGCGCGGGGCGGTCGTCTTCCAGCTCGATGGCCTCGAGGTCGATCTTCTTCTTGATCAGCTTCTCGATGTCGGCGACCAGGCGGGCGTCGTCGCGCGTGGCCAGCGACACCGCCAGGCCCGAGGCACCGGCCCGGCCGGTGCGGCCGATGCGGTGGACGTAGTCCTCGGCGTTGAACGGGATGTCGAAGTTGAAGACCGCCGGCAGGTCCGCGATGTCCAGGCCGCGGGCGGCGACGTCGGTGGCCACCAGCAGGTCGACTTCGCCGCGCTTGAAGGCTTCGAGTGCCTTCAGGCGCTCGTCCTGCGACTTGTCGCCGTGCAGCGCGGCCGTGCGCAGGCCGTCACGCTCGAAGCTGCGGGCCAGGCGGGCCGCGCCGAGCTTGGAATTCACGAAGATGATGGCCTGCGACAGCTCGCGCTGGCGCAGCAGCTGGCGCACCACCGCGCGCTTGTCGTCGTCGGTGACGCTGTAGAAGCGCTGCTCGACGTTGGTCGCCGTGGCGTTGGGCCGCGCGACCTCGACCAGCACCGGGTCCTGCAGGTAGCTCTGCGCGAGCTTCTTGATCTCGGTCGAGAAGGTGGCCGAGAACAGCAGCGTCTGGCGCGACTTGGGCAGGTAGCTCAGGATGCGCTGCAGGTCGGGCAGGAAGCCGATGTCGAGCATCCGGTCGGCCTCGTCGAGCACGACGTACTCGACCTGGCCGAGCTGGCAGTTCTTGATCTGGATGTGGTCCAGCAGCCGGCCCGGCGTCGCGATCAGCACCTCGACGCCGCGCTTGAGCTCGGCCGTCTGCGGCGCCATGTCGATGCCGCCGAAGACGCAGGCCACGCGCAGCTGCGAGTGCTTGGCGTAGGCCTTGATGTTGTTGGCGACCTGGTCAGCCAGCTCGCGGGTCGGGGCCAGCACCAGCGCGCGAACCGGGTGACGGGCCGGCGAGGCGCTGGCGTTCTCGTGCCGCATCATCTTGTGCAGCAGGGGCAGGGAGAAGGCGGCGGTCTTGCCGGTGCCGGTCTGCGCGGCACCCATGACGTCACGGCCGGCCAGGACGATCGGGATCGCCTTGGCCTGGATCGGCGTCATGGTCTCGTAGCCGGCATCCGCGACGGCTCGCAGGAGTTTCGGATGCAGGGGCTGCGCGTCGTAGCGGACGGGCGCCGGCGGCTCTTGCGGCACGTCGGCCGCGACAGGATTTTCTGGATTCACGCGCGGATTATCGTGCGGACTCGGCCAGAGCGGCCGGCGCACGGTGCTGTACCAGCACCTTCGGGGTCCGGAACAGGACGATCGCGCGGTACAGCGCGAGGTAGGTGCCGCAAAACACCAGCGCGCTCAGTTGCAGCATCGCGCTGTCGTCCCACCACAGCACCGCCGGCACGGCGGCCAGCGAGCACAGACCCCACAGATAGGGGGAAGTCATGGAGTTGCGCCGAAGCATCGTCGCCGTGTCGCGCTTGCCGACCGCCCAGCGCATCAGGCGGCGGTAGATCAGGCTGTGCAGGTGGCTGGCGTCGGGCTGGCCCATCGGTCGGCCGCGCAGCACCTTGCGGCGATACATGGTGAAGACCGTCTCGAAGATCGGGTAGATGCACAGCAGCAGCGGGAACATCGGCGAGACGTCGGCGTTGCGGTGCACCAGCAGGATGCCGATCTCGGCCACCCAGAAACCCATGAAATAGGCCCCGCCGTCGCCCAGGAAGACCAGGCCGAAGGGGTAGTTCAGGACGAAGAAGCCGAGCACCGAGCCCAGGCCGATCAGCGCCAGGCGGAAGATCATCTGGTCGCCGACCTGCCAGGCCACGTAGGCCATCGCGCCGAGCATGATGGCCAGGCACATGGAGGCGAGGCCGTTGAAGCCGTCGATGATGTTGACCGAATTGGCCACGCCGGCCACCGCGAACAGCGTCACCAGGGCAGACACGCCGGCGATCTCCAGCAGCGGATCGATGCCGACGATGTCGGTGCGGACGATCTCGGCGCCGGCCAGCCAGAGCGCCACGGCGGCGGCGAGGGTCACGGCCAGCAGGCGCTGACGCGGGGTGACCTTCTTGGTGAAGTCCTCGATCAGCCCGGCCCCGAAGGCGATGACGCCGGCGGCGATCAGCGCCAGCTTGGTCTCGGTCTCGCTGCCCGGCATGAACAGGCTGTAGACCATGCCGACCAGCATTCCGCACATGATGCCGACGCCGCCGATGCGGGGCACCGCGCGGGCGTGGAATTTCTGCGGACCGCTGCGGTCATGGTCGCCAGAGAAGCGGCCGTGCAACCGGGCCGAGCTCACGATCAGCAGGGTCCCAAAGAGGGCAGCGGCGAACGACAGGAGGAAGAGACGCATGGTCATGGATAGGCTGTCCCGATCAGGAGTGCGCATGATTGGAGCGGCGGCTCTTGCCGCCAAGGAACAAAATCACGGCCCTGGTGAGGGGTCGGCAAGCTATCACATTTCTCATTTTTTCCGACTGAACCGTCAGATCAAGGCCAAGCTGCGTCAGTCCAGCAAAGATTTTTGACGCTTTGCGCGATCGTCGAACGAAGCAACTACCGCAGTTCCTGCCACCATTTCGGTCTTTGCCATTCCTGGAAACCCATGATCTTCGTCACCGGCGGTGCCGGCTTCATCGGAAGCAACTTCGTGCTCGACTGGCTCGAGCAGTCGCAGGAACCTGTCCTGAACCTCGACGCCCTGACCTACGCGGGCAACCTCGAGAACCTGGCGTCGATCCGGCATGACCCGCGCCATGTGTTCGTTCATGGCGACATCTGCGACCGGCCGCTGGTCGACCGCCTGCTGGCCGAGCACCGGCCGCGCGCCATCGTCCATTTCGCGGCCGAAAGCCATGTCGACCGCAGCATCCATGGCCCGGGCGCCTTCATGCGCACCAACATCGAAGGCACCTACGCGCTGCTGGAGGCGGCGCGTGCGCACTGGTCGGCGCTGGACGCCGGCGAGCAGGCCGCCTTCCGCTTCCACCACGTCTCGACCGACGAGGTCTACGGCTCGCTCGGCGCGACCGACCCGGCCTTCACCGAAAGCCATCCCTACGAGCCGAACAGCCCGTACTCGGCCAGCAAGGCCGCCAGCGACCACCTCGTGCGCGCCTGGCACCACACCTACGGGCTGCCGGTGGTGACCACCAACTGCAGCAACAACTACGGGCCCTATCACTTCCCCGAGAAGCTGATCCCGCTGATGATCGTCAACGCCCTGGCCGGCAAGCCGCTGCCGATCTACGGCGACGGCCAGAACGTGCGCGACTGGCTCTACGTGCGTGACCATGCCAGCGCGATCCGCGCGGTCCTGGCCGGCGGCCGGCTCGGCGAGACCTACAACATCGGCGGCTGGAACGAGAAGACCAACCTCGAGATCGTGCACACCCTGTGCGACCTGCTCGATGAACTGTGCCCCGACCCGGCTGGCAGCTACCGCCGCCTGATCACCTACGTCAAGGACCGCCCTGGCCACGACCGCCGCTACGCCATCGACGCGCGCAAGGTCGAACGCGAACTGGGCTGGCGCCCGGCCGAGACCTTCGAGACCGGCGTGCGCAAGACCGTGCAGTGGTACCTCGACCATGCCGACTGGGTCGCGCATGTCCAGAGCGGCAGCTACCGCGACTGGGTCGACCAGAACTACACCGCCCGCCAGGCCGGCTGATCGATGCACACGACCCCGAAGATCCTGCTGCTGGGCAAGAACGGCCAGCTCGGCTGGGAACTGCAGCGCGCGCTGGCGCCGCTCGGCACCGTGATCTCGCTGGACCGCCACTCGACCGAAGGCTGCGGTGACCTCGCCGACCTCGACGGCCTGGCGGCCACCGTGCGCGCCCTCCGGCCTGACGCGGTCGTCAATGCCGCGGCCTACACCGCCGTCGACAAGGCCGAGGCCGACGCCGGTCTCGCCCGTCGCGTCAACGCCGAGGCCCCCGCCGTGCTGGCCGAGGCCGCCCGCGAGAGCGGCGCCTGGCTGGTCCACTACAGCACCGACTACGTCTTCGACGGCGAAGGCCAACATTTCCGCGACGAGGACGAGCCGACCGGCCCGCTCAACGTCTACGGCCGGACCAAGCTCGACGGCGAGCTGGCGATCCGCCGCAGCGGCTGCCGCCACCTGATCCTGCGCACCAGCTGGGTCCATGCGGCCCGCGGCGGCAACTTCGCCCGCACCATGCTGAGGCTGGCTGCCGAGCGCGAGCGCCTGACCGTCGTCGACGACCAGTTCGGCGCGCCGACCGGTGCCGACCTGCTGGCCGACCTGAGCGGCCACATGCTGCGCGACGCGCTGCGCCGGCCGGCCGATGCGGCCGCGCTGACGGGCGTCTACCACGCCGTCGCGGCAGGCGAGACCAGCTGGCATGCCTACGCCAGCCACGTCATCGACTGGGTGCGTCGCCACGGCCAGGCCCTGGCCGTGCGCGAGATCGCCCCCGTGCCCGCCAGCACCTTCCCGACGCCGGCACGCCGGCCGCACAACTCGCGCCTGTCGACCGCCCGGCTGCAGCAGGCCTTCGGGCTGGTGCCGCCGCCGTGGCAGGACGGCGTCGACCGCATGCTGGCCGAGGTGCTGGCGCCGCGCTGAACCCGTCTCCCAACCCCAAGATCCGACCCAGGGACAAGACATGAAGAATCGCAAGGGCATCATCCTCGCCGGTGGCTCCGGCACCCGGCTGCACCCGGCCACGCTGGCGGTCAGCAAGCAGCTGCTGCCGGTCTACGACAAGCCGATGGTCTATTACCCGCTGTCGACGCTGATGCTGGCCGGCATGCGCGACGTGCTGGTCATCTCGACGCCGCAGGACACGCCGCGCTTCCAGCACCTGCTGGGCGACGGCAGCCAGTGGGGCATGAACCTGCAGTACTGCGTCCAGCCCAGCCCGGACGGCCTGGCGCAGGCCTTCATCCTCGGCCGCGACTTCGTCGGCGGCGACCCGAGCGCGCTGATCCTGGGCGACAACATCTACTACGGCCATGACCTCGTCGGCCTGCTCGACAGCGCCAGCAGGCGCACCACCGGTGCCTCGGTCTTCGCCTACCACGTGACCGATCCGGAGCGCTACGGCGTGGTCGCCTTCGACGACCAGCGGCGTGCCCTCAGCATCGAGGAAAAGCCGCGCCAGCCCAAGAGCAACTACGCCGTCACCGGCCTGTACTTCTACGACGAGCAGGTTTGCGACATCGCCGCCAGCATCGCGCCCAGCCCGCGCGGCGAGCTGGAGATCACCGACGTCAACGCGACCTACCTGCGCCAGAACCAGCTCGACGTCGAGATCATGGGCCGCGGCTACGCCTGGCTCGACACCGGCACCCACGACAGCCTGCTGGAGGCCGGCCAGTTCATCGCCACGCTGGAAAAGCGTCAGGGCCTGAAGGTGGCCTGCCTGGAGGAAATCGCCTTCCGCCAAGGCTGGATCGATGCCGCGCAGCTCGAGCGCCTGGCCCAGCCGCTGCTGAAGAACGGCTATGGCCAGTACCTGCTCAAGGTCCTGCACGAACAGACTTTCTGAGACCGGCCCTTCGAGCCGTCATGACCCTCATGAACATCCTCCGCACCGAACTGGACGGCCCGCTGATCCTCGAACCGAAGGTGTTCGGCGACGCACGCGGCTTCTTCATGGAAAGCTGGAACCAGCGTGGCTTCGACGCCGCCGTCGGCCACCCGGTCACCTTCGTGCAGGACAACCACAGCCGGTCCGCTCGCGGCGTGCTGCGTGGCCTGCACTACCAGCTGCCGCCGCATGCGCAGGGCAAGCTGGTGCGCTGCACCCAGGGCCTCGTCTACGACGTCGCGGTGGACCTGCGCGCCAGCAGCCCGACCTTCGGCCGCTGGGCCGGTGTCGAACTGAGCGGCGAGAACCACCGGCAGTTCTGGATCCCGCCGGGTTTCGCGCACGGTTTCCTGGTGCTCAGCGAGAGCGCCGACTTCCTCTACAAGACCACGGCCTTCTACGATCAGCCGTCCGAGGCGGCGCTGCGCTGGGATGACCCGTCGGTGGCCATCACCTGGCCGCTGGACGGCATCGAGCCGCTGCTGTCGGGCAAGGACGTGGTCGCACCGCTGCTGGCCGATGCCCGCCGTTTCGATTGAACGTCAGCCCGGCTGACACCGGACCTCCAAGATGAGCAACATGACCCTGACCCTCCAACCCGTCATCATGGCCGGCGGCAGCGGCACCCGGCTGTGGCCGCTGTCGCGTGCGGGCTACCCGAAGCAGTTCCTGGTCCTCGACGACAGCAACCGCAGCCTGTTCCAGCAGGCCGCCCTGCGCCTGCAGGGCCTGGCGGCGCCGGACCTGGCGGTGCGCGCGCCCCTCATCGTCGGCAACGAGGAACACCGCTTCCTGGTGCTGGACCAGCTGCGCGAGGTCGCCTGCGAGCCCCGCGCCGTGCTGCTCGAACCGATCGGTCGCAACACCGCCCCGGCGATCACGCTGGCCGCGCTGCAGGCCGAGGCCGATGGCGGCGACCCGATCCTGGTGGTCACTGCGGCCGACCACATCGTCGCCGACACGGCCGCCTTCACCGCCGCGCTGCAACGCGCCGCACGCGCCGCTGCCGGCGGGGCCGTGGTGGTGCTGGGCATCACGCCCGACCGGCCCGAAACCGGCTACGGCTACATCCGCAGCACGCCGGGGGGCGGTGGTGCCGCTGGCGCCGATGTCGCCGATGTTGCTCAGGTGGCCCAGTTCGTCGAGAAACCCGACCTCGCCACCGCCGAGCGCTACCTCGCCGAGGGCGACTACACCTGGAACAGCGGCATGTTCGTGCTGCGGGCGTCGACCTGGCTGACCGCGCTCGACCGCTTCCGTCCCGACATCGCCGGCGCGACCCGCGTCGCCTTCGCGGCAAGCCAGACCGATGCCAAGTTCGTGCGCCCCGGCAAGGACGCCTTCGCCGCCGTGCCGGCCGAATCGATCGACTACGCCGTCATGGAACGCTGCCCCGGCAGCGCCTTCGACATCCGCATGGTCCCGCTGGCTGCCGGCTGGAGTGACCTGGGCGCCTGGGACGCCGTCTGGCAGGCGGCGGCCAAGGATGCCGACGGCAATGCGGCCCACGGCGACGTCATCGCGATGGACAGCCGCAACACCCTCGTGCATGCCACCAGCCGGCTGGTCAGCGTGGTCGGGCTGGACGACGTCATCGTGGTCGAGACGCCCGACGCCGTCATGGTGGCCGACCGCGCCCGCAGCCAGGACGTCAAGAAGATCGTCCAGGCGCTCGGCGCCCAGCAGCGCGGCGAGCAGAACCTGCACCGCAAGGTCCACCGACCCTGGGGCTGGTACGACAGCATCGACATGGGCCCGCGCCATCAGGTCAAGCGCATCATGGTCAAGCCCGGCGCCTCGCTGAGCCTGCAGATGCACCACCACCGCGCCGAGCACTGGATCGTCGTCAGCGGCACCGCCGAGGTGACCAACGGCGACAAGGTGATGATCCTCAGCGAGAACCAGTCGACCTACATCCCGCTGGGCCAGACCCACCGGCTGGCCAACCCCGGCAAGGTGCCGCTCGAGATCATCGAGGTCCAGTCCGGCAGCTACCTCGGCGAGGACGACATCGTCCGCTTCGAGGACACCTACGGCCGCCAATGAACCACCCCAACGACATGATGAATCCCGACGCCAGGATCTACGTCACCGGCCATCGCGGCATGGTCGGCAGCGCCATCGTGCGCCGCCTGAAGGCCGGTGGCTACACGAACATCATCACCCGCACCCATGCCGAGCTCGACCTCATCGACCAGCGTGCGGTCCACGACTTCCTGGCCGAACAGAAGCCCGACTACATCTTCATCGCGGCGGCCAAGGTCGGCGGCATCCAGGCCAACAACCTCTACCGCGCCGACTTCCTCTACCAGAACCTGCTGATCGAATCGAACCTCATCCACGGCGCCCACCTGGCCGGCGTGCAGCGGCTGATGTTCCTGGGCAGCAGCTGCATCTACCCGCGCGACTGCCCGCAGCCCATCCGAGAGGACTACCTGCTGACCGGCCCGCTGGAGCCCACCAACGAGCCCTACGCGATCGCCAAGATCGCCGGCATCAAGCTGGCCGAGAGCTACAACCGCCAGCACGGTCGCCAGTACATCTCGGCCATGCCGACCAACCTGTACGGCCCGAACGACAACTACGACCTCGCCAACAGCCACGTGCTGCCGGCGCTGCTGCGCAAGGCCCACGAGGCCCGCCTGCGCGGCGATGCCGAATACGTCGTCTGGGGCACCGGCACGCCGATGCGCGAGTTCCTCTATGTCGACGACCTGGCCGACGCCTGCGTTCACCTGATGCAGACGGGCTACGACGGCCCGCTGGTCAACATCGGCACCGGCACCGACGTCACCATCCGCGAGCTGGCCGAGACCGTCATGGACATCGTGGGCTTCCAGGGCCGCATCGTCTTCGACACCAGCAAGCCCGACGGCACGCCGCGCAAGCTGCTCGACGTCAGCCGCCTGGCCGACCTCGGCTGGCGCGCACGCACCCCGTTGCGCGAGGGCATCCGCCTGGCGTATGAGGCGGCGCCCTTCCAGGCCGCAAGGGGCTAGACGCGGATGATCGTGTCCGCGTACTTCGCAACGGTCGCATCGTGGGTCATGCGCCGCAAGCCGAGGCGCGCTGCCTGCGCGACCAGCAGCCGGTCGAATGGATCGCCGTGCAGCGCCGGCAACTTCTCGACGGCAGCTGCCACGTCGGCGCTGATGTCGAGGACCTCATACCCCGACGCCTTGAACCAGGCGAGCGCCTGTGATCCCGAGACCGGCATGTTCCCCTTGCTGAGCGCATGCTTGATCGCGATCTCCCACACCGAAACGGCGCTCACGGCAACCGTGTTGGCCGGTTCGAGGATCAGGCTGCGCGCCGGGGGACTGAGGCGAGCGTCGTCGGCCAAGGCCCAAAGCGCGATGTGCGTGTCCAGCAGCAGGTCCACCGTTCAGTCCTCCTCGAACTGCCGGGCGATCCGTTCGGCATCGATGTCGATGTCATCGGGCACCTCGAATTGGCCGCGAGCCGCACCGATGCGGCGTGATGGGTCCGGCACGGACCGGATCGGGACGAGACGGGCGGCAGGACGCCCTTCGCGCTCGATCACCACTTCGAGCTCCAGACCCGACTCGATCACCTCCACCAGCCGAGCCAGCGTGGAGGTCGCTTCGTTCACGTCGACGGTCCGCATGCCCAGTCCTCCGAAAGAAGTGCACGGGTTGATTGTCCACCCGGTGCCACACCACCCGCTCTCCCGAGCCCGATGATTCCCTCCGAGACCACCATGACCCAAGCCAAAGTTGCCCTCATCACCGGCGTCACCGGCCAGGACGGCGCCTACCTTGCCGAGTTCCTGCTGAAGAAGGGCTATGTCGTTCACGGCATCAAGCGCCGTTCCAGCCTGTTCAACACCGACCGGATCGACCACCTCTACCAGGACCCGCACGTCGAGCACCGCAACTTCGTGCTGCACTACGGCGACCTGACCGACTCGACCAGCCTGGTGCGCATCGTCCAGCAGGTCCAGCCCGACGAGATCTACAACCTGGCCGCACAGAGCCATGTGGCGGTCAGCTTCGAGGAGCCCGAATACACCGCGAACGCCGATGGCATCGGCGCGCTGCGGCTGCTGGAGGCGATCCGCATCTGCGGGCTCGAGAAGAAGACCCGCTTCTACCAGGCCAGCACCAGCGAGCTGTACGGCCTCGTGCAGGAGATCCCGCAGAAGGAGACCACGCCCTTCTACCCGCGCAGCCCGTATGCCGTGGCCAAGATGTACGCCTACTGGATCACGGTTAACTACCGCGAGGCCTACGGCATCTACGCCTGCAACGGCATCCTCTTCAACCATGAGAGCCCCATCCGCGGCGAGACCTTCGTGACGCGCAAGATCACGCGCGCCGTGGCCCGCATCGCGCTGGGCCTGCAGGACTGCCTCTACCTCGGCAACATGAGCGCGCTGCGCGACTGGGGCCATGCGCGCGACTACGTCGAGATGCAGTGGCTGATGCTGCAGCAGCAGCAGGCCGAGGACTTCGTCATCGCCACCGGCGTGCAGTACAGCGTGCGCCAGTTCGTGAGCCGTGCGGCGGCCGAACTGGGCATCGAGGTCGCCTTCGACGGCGAGGGCGAGAACGAGTTCGGCTACGTCAAGGCCGTGACCGGCAACAAGGCCAAGGTCAAGGTCGGCGACGTCATCGTCAAGGTCGACCCGCGCTACTACCGCCCGACCGAGGTCGAGACGCTGCTGGGCGATCCGACCAAGGCCCGCACCAAGCTCGGCTGGACGCCGCAGACGACCTTCGAGGAACTGGTCAAGGAAATGATCGAGAGCGACTACACGGCGGCCCGCAAGGACAGCCTGGTGAAGCTGGCGGGCTTCCAGGCGTTTGATCACCACGAGTGACGGACCAAGCCGTCGCCGGCCCGGCGACCGGCGGCCGATGTCTGGTTAGGCCTCGGTTCAGGTTCATCGCCTGAGCCCAGGCTTAACGCCCGGCACCGCAACGGCCAACCAAGAAGCATTACCGCTTTCACTGTCGGCTTGCCACGCACGCGTGGCCACGGGATTGTCGGGAGTCCACGGTCTGAGTTTTCATCTACCCAACGTCAACACCGGACGGCCGCTGAGCGGCTGTCCTTTTTTCAGACTCTGGGGAAAAGAACTCGTGGCCACCTACATCACCGTCGACGATGTCGTCTTCAGCGAAGGCGATGCCTCCGCCGTCTTCACCTTGCGCATTGCCAGCCAGGGCACGCCCGCAGCCAATCCTTTCGATATCACCTACTCGGGCATGGATGGCCTGTCCATCGGCGGTGCGAACTACTCGCTCCCGAACGCGCTCGTCACGATCAACCCGGGTGACAGCACGGCGACCATCGCGGTCGACCTGACCCGTGACCTGCTGATCGCCAACCACTTCGCCGGCTTCCAGCTCCAGCTCAGCACCACCGACCCCGACGTGGTGTTCTCGAACAACCTCGTGACCGCGACCCTGGTCGAGTCCAGCGCGGCCGCCGTCGTCGCCCTGCCGGTCCTGACGCCGGGCGACGTGGTGGTCGACGAATCGGCCGGCATCGCCACCGTCTACGTGACCCTGGACGCGCCCTCGGCCTCCGCCGTCAGCGTGGCCTACACCACCCAGAACGCCACCGCCACGGCCGGCAGCGACTACACCGCCACCAGCGGGACGCTGACCATCGCAGCCGGCGCGACGGTTGGCCGCATCGACATCCCGATCACGCCGGACAGCGACATCGAGGGCCGCGAGCTCATCAGCGTGCTGTTCTCCAGCCCCTCCGGCGCGACGCTGGCCGACGACCTCGTGCATGTCATCGTGCAGGACAGCAGTGCGGCGACCGACCCGTCGCCGACCCTCAACGTCCAGGGCGGCGTGGTGGGCGAGCACCAGGGCTACGTCGACTTCCTCGTCACGTTGAGCGCTCCCAGCGTCGCCGACGTCACCGTGACCTACCAGACGGCCGACGGCACCGCCCTGGCGCTGGTCGATCCGGTCACCGCCGCCAACGACTACATCTCCGCCGTCGGCACCCTGACCTTCGCACCGGGCGAGGTTTCCAAGGTCGTGCGCGTCCTGGTCAACGACAACGCCGTGCAGGACGGCGCGGCCCTGCGCACCTTCACGCTGGACCTGAGTGCCGCCGGTGGTGGCGTGCTGGGCGTGTCCAGCGCGACCGCGACGCTGGTCGACAACGAGGCCGTCATCACGACCATCACGCAGACCGCCAGCAGCAACGGCGACATCCTGGCCGGCACCGTCTACACGGACAGCCTGGTCGGCGGCAGCGGCAACGACGTGCTGGACGGCCGGGCGGCCGGTGACACCATGATCGGCGGCGCGGGTGACGACACCTACATCGTCGAACAGGACGGCGGCCTGGTTCAGGAAGAGCGGGACTACAACGGTTCCGGCCTGGATGCCGGCGGCTATGACACCGTCATCAGCTACCGCGACTCGGGCGGCATCGGCGCTTTCGTCGAGAAGCTGGTGCTGGCCGGCACGGCTGTCGTGGCCGGCTCGACGAGCAGCTACGGCTACGGCAACGGCATCAACAACGTCATCGTCGGCAACACGGTCAACAACTGGCTCGAAGGCGGCGCGGGCAACGACACGCTGGACGGCGGCATCGGCAACGACACGCTGTACGGCGGCATCGGCGACGACACCTACCTCGTCAACGATGCCAACGACGCCGTGGTCGAGCGCTTCTTCGCGCCCGGCGACATCAACAACGACGGTGGCAACGACACCGTCATCGCCTCGGTCAGCTTCGGCCTGAGCCAGAACATCCGTGCCGAGAACATCGGCACCTACGACCTGGTCGAGAACCTCGTCCTGACCGGCACCGCGAACCTCGACGGCACCGGCAACGCCATCGCCAACGCGATCACCGGCAACACCGGCAACAACCGCCTGGACGGCGGCGCAGGCATCGACACCCTGACCGGTGGCCTGGGCAACGACACCTACGTGGTCGACGACAGCGCCGATGTCGTCACCGAGGCGACGGGCGAAGGCACCGACAGCGTCGAGGCCAGTGCCAGCTTCGCGCTGGGCACGGGTCTCGAAAGCCTGACCCTGACCGGCAGCGCCAACATCGACGGCACCGGCAACGGCGACGCCAACACCATCACCGGCAACACCGGCAACAACCGCCTGGACGGCGGCGCCGGCGCGGACGCGCTGATCGGCGGCGCGGGCAACGACACCTATGTGTACGACGCGCTCGACACCATCACCGACAGCAGCGGCACGGCTGACACGCTGGAGATCGGGCAAAGCTACACGCTGGCCATCAGCGGCATCGAGAACGTGACGCTGACCGGCACGGCCAACGTCGACGCCACCGGCGACGGCAACGCCAACGTGCTGACCGGCAACAGCGGCACCAACACCCTGAGCGGCCTGGGCGGCAACGACACGCTGGACGGCGCAGCGGGTGCCGACGTGCTGGTGGGTGGCCTGGGCGACGACAGCTACGTGCTGGACGCGGCCGACACCATCACCGAATCCGCCGGCCAAGGCAGCGACACCATCCTGACCGCCGCCAGCTACGCGCTGGCGGTCGCGAACGTCGAGAACGTCACGCTGACCGGCAGCGCCAACGTGGACGCGACCGGCGATGCCGTGGCGAACCGGCTGACGGGCAACAGTGGCAACAACACCTTCAACGCCGGTGACGGCAACGACACCGTCGTTGGCGGCGATGGCAACGACTTCATGATCGGTGGTACCGGTGCAGACTCGCAGATCGGTGGCACCGG
>NZ_JAUZEE010000002.1:152373-439695 GCF_030705305.1 Leptothrix discophora
GGGCGCGCAGATCAACGGCACCGGGAATGATCTGGCCAACCTGATCGTGGGCAGCACCTCTGCCAACCGGATCGACGGCGGCGTGGGCAACGACACGCTGCAAGGTGGCGCAGGCAACGACACGCTGATCGGTGGTGTCGGCATTGACAGCCTGGTGGGCGGCACCGGCGACGACGTGTACGTCGTGGATGGTTCCGATTTTGTCGTCGAGGCAACTGGCAGCGGTCTTGACACCGTACAGAGCGTCGTTACGCACACGCTTGCGCTGAACGTCGAGAACTTGACCCTGACGGGCTTGGCCGCCATCAACGGTACGGGCAACACTTTGGCGAATGTGCTCACCGGCAATGCCGCCAACAACAACCTCGACGGCGGGGAGGGCAATGACACCTTCAGCGCAGGTGATGGCAACGACACCATCCTCGGCGGTGGTGGCAATGACTTCATGATTGGCGGCACCGGGGCAGATTCTCAGATTGGTGGCGCCGGCGATGACACCTACACGATCGACAGCGTTGGTGACTCGGTGAACGAACTGCTCAACGAGGGCACCGATACGGTGATCACTTCATTGAGCTACACGCTGGGCGCGAACGTCGAAAACCTGACGCTGTATGCGGGCGCGCAGATCAACGGCATCGGCAACGATCTGGCCAACTTGATCGTGGGCAGCACGGCCTCCAACCAGATCGACGGCGGCCTCGGCAACGACACGCTGCTAGGTGGTGCGGGTAATGACACCATCAATGGAGGTGATGGCAACGACTCCATCATCGGCGGCGACGGCAACGACTTCATGATCGGTGGTACCGGTGCAGACTCGCAGATCGGTGGCACCGGCGACGACACCTACACGATCGACAACGTCGGCGATTCGGTGAATGAACTGCTCAACGAGGGCAGTGACACGGTCATCACCTCGCTGAGCTACACGCTGGGCGCGAACGTCGAGAACCTGACGTTGTACGCGGGCGCGCAGATCAACGGCACCGGGAATGATCTGGCCAACCTGATCGTGGGCAGCACGGCGGCCAACGCGATCAATGGCGGCCTGGGCAATGACACGCTGCAGGGTGGCGCGGGCAACGACACGCTGCAGGGTGGGCTCGGCCGGGATCTGCTGGTGGGTGGCACAGGCGCCGACGTGTTCCTGTTTGACACCACCCCGAACGCCACGACCAACCTGGACGTGGTCTCGGGGCTGGAGGCGGCCGACCAGTTCGCACTGTCGACCGGCGTCTTCACCGGCATCGGTGGTGCGGGTGCCCTGGCCGCCGCGAACTTCTACAGCGGCGCCGGCCTGACCGGCAGCACCTCGGCGGCGCAGGGTGCCGGCATCTACTTCGACACCACGTCCGGCGGCATCTACTACGACGCCGACGGCCAGGGTGGTGCGGCGTCGGTGCAGGTGGCCACGGTGACCGGTGGCGCGGCGGTGACGTCCAGTCAGTTCCTGCTGGTCTGACGCGCCGACATCCGACCTGTCCGGCCCTGGAAGGGGCCGGTCACGGTCGGGTTGTCAGGTGAGCTGAGGCAAGTTCAGGATGCGGCGCAGCGCCGCATGCATACCCTTCACATGCCCGCGATCCTCCGGCGCATGCGCCGCGATGCCCGGCGAGAAATACGCATAGCCCTCGGACTGGTGCATGCCGTTCTTGACCGCGACGAAGGCCACGTGCGGCAGCAGCGGCACCGTGCGGCCGGCCACCGAGATGGCCGTCTCGGCGGTGATCTCCAGCGGATAGCTCAGCGTCACGAACAGGCTGCTGCCCCGGTTGTCGATCTCGCCGAAGAGCGGCTGGTCGCCGCCCGCCACGCGAATGGCGGACAAATGGTCCTGTCCACGCTGGGCATCGTCCACCGAATCGAACTCGATCAGGAAGTCGCGCGTCATGCGCGGCATCACGCGCGCGTGGCGCAGGCCGATCAGGTTCAGGAACGACGCGTGATCGCGCAGGCGGTAGTAGAACTTGACTCGGTCATAGGGCCGCTGCGACAGCCCGGTCGCAACGATGACCTGGGTGTCCTGCAGTGCGAGGTACTCGCCCAGGATGCGGTCGTAGACCTTCAGCATGTCCAGCACCGGATCGGCGGCCGGATCGACATACCAGTCCGGGTTGCGCAGGCTGCTGTCCTGCCGGATCGGACCGGCATTCAGGAAGTAGTGGTGCTGGATGTGCGCGCCCGAGTTCAGGAAGACGGTTGAGAACTTCACCGGCGTCGATGCCAGCAGCTTCATGTGCAGGTCATGCAGGAAGACGTCCAGCAGCAGGGCCTTGTTCCACGATCGCCGCCGGATGCCCTTGATCAGGTCGGCGTAGAGCGGCAGGTTGCGCGCCCGGCTGAAGGTCAGCAGGCCGGCCAGCAGGTAGAGCTTGCTGGCGGTCGTGACCTTGCCCGAAGCGTTGTCGTTGACCACCTGCGAGACCGCGCTGGACAGCCGCTCGCTCCACCAGGATCCATCGGTGGGGGTCTTGGTCCAGGGGTCGGGGATGAAGTACGCGGGGTGCTTCAGCCGGTTCTCGGCGTTCATCGCCGAGATGCAGCCCACCGCAATGCCGGCGTCTTCGGCTTCCTCGAAGATCTGGCGAGGCTTGCTGCCCACCACGTCGCCCAGCCGGAAGATGCCGTGCTCGGCGGCGCTCAGGCCGTTGTGTAGCGAGGGCCACTGGATCCAGGGCTCGAGGTCCTCGTAGCGCGTTTCGGCCGTCGTGCGAATCAGTTTGCCCTCCAGCATCCGGCGGAAGGCTGGCAGGTCATGGCTGGCCAGGTACCGTCGGACGACCTCGAAGTTCACCTCGTTCAAGGCGATCAGGATCAGGCGCTGGTCGCGCCTACCGTGCGTCTGTGGATTCATGTCGGCAAAGGTCTGAATAGGTTGCGAGTGTCGTGGCGATCACCGACTCGATGCTGAACCGGTCGATGGCCAGCTGGCGTCCGGCCACACCATATCGGTGGCGGCGCGCCGGGTCCCTGATGAGCTGCAACAGCGCGTCGGCCAGCGCGTCGGCGTCGCGGGCCGGCACCAGGTCGCCGGTCTCGCCGGGAATAATGGCCTCACGACAACCAGTGGTGTCGGTCGTGATGACGGCACACCCTGCAGCTGCCGCCTCCAAAAGACTCTTGGGCATGCCTTCCCGGTAGGAGGGCAGGCAGACGATGCTCGTCTGCGCCAGCAGGCCCGGCATGTCGGCGACGTGGCCGGCCCATTCGATGACGCCTTCATCGTGCCAGGCCTGGGCCTGATCACGCGAGATAGCGCTGGGATTCTGGTAGTCCGCCGAGCCGGCCAGCATGAAACGCCAGCCGGGGCAGGCCTCTCGCAGCCGGCGGCAGGCGGCGACGAACTCATGCACGCCCTTGTCGGCCAGCAGCCGCGCGGGCAGCACGACCAGGTCCTGCTTCCGCTCGATCGGCGCCTGGACGAACAGGTCGAGGTCGATGCCGGAGCCGGGAATGCGGATCACCTCATCTGCCCGGGCCCAGCCGACCTCGACGACATAGCGCTCGTCGTCCATGTTCTGTACCACCACTCGCTTGTTGCGGTGGCCGTAGGCCAGCCTGGACAGCACCTTGTAGAGCCCGCCGATCAACTGACGCTTCAGGCTGGTGCGGGCGCCGGGCGTGAACGCGTAGCCCATGCCTGACACTGAGATCACCAGCGCGTGCGGCGGCACGATCCGGCTGGCCAGCCCGCCGTACAGCACGCCCTTGGGGGAGGCGCAGTGGACCAGTTCCGGGCGCAGCTTCCAGAACCAGCGCGCTATCTGCAACACGCCGCGCAGTTCCTTCAGCGGGTTCATGCCGTCGGCCGTGAAGTCGACCCTCATGCGCTCGATGCCGGCCGCGTCGACCCGCCGCTCGCCCTCGGATTCCATCGCCTCGCTGCCGCCATGGCCAGTCAGCAGCCGGACATGATGTCCGCGCGCCTGCGCCGCCGTCGCGATCGGCAGGCGATGCGAGGCGAAGAAGGCCACGTTGTTGATGACGTAGCAGATCGAACGTGGACGGGGCGCGGACATCGGATCCAGGGTAGCTAGGTGCTTCAGTGTTCGACCTGTCGTGTCTGGGTGGCCAGCCAGGCCTGGAACATCAGCACGTCCCAGAGCTGTCCGGCCCAGCTGCGTCGGCCCGAAAGGTGTTCCAGCCAGCAGCGCCGCACGGCCACAGCGTCAAAGTGGCCGCCTTCGCGCAGGCGCTGCTCGGACAGCAGGTCTTCGGCCCAGTCCTTCAGCGGGCCGCGCAGCCAGGCCGCGATCGGCACCGCGAAGCCCTTCTTCGGGCGCTCGATCAGTTCACGCGGCACATGGCGGTAGAGCACTTGCCGCAGCGGCCACTTGGTCACGCCGGCATTGAGCTTGAGGTCCAGCGGCAGCCGCCAGGCGAACTCGACCAGCGCGTGATCGAGCATCGGCACCCGCGTCTCCAGCGACACGCCCATCGAAGCCCGGTCGACCTTCGTCAGCACATCGCCGGGCAGGTAGGTCAGCAGGTCCAGCAGCATCATGCGCTCGACGTCGCCGAGCTCGGTCAAGCCCGGCGGCAGGTCGTTCAGCAGCGTGGTCGGCTCCCGTGCCGACAGCACCACCTGGTCCGGCGTGGCCCAGTGGCTGACCATGCCGCGGTACAGCGCCGAGAGGTCGCGGCTGCCCAGCAGCGCGGCGCCCTTGTGGATCTTGTCGCCCATGTTGTTGGCGCGCCGATCTGCCGGCTTCCAGGTCCACAGCCAACGGAAGACCGTGTTCCATTGCTCAACCGACAGGCTGCGCAGGGCACTGGCTGTCCAGCGCCGCAGCGGCGTGGGCACGACGTGCAGCCAATGCCAGACCGCAGCGGTGATGCGGTAGCGGTCATAGCCGCAGAACAGCTCGTCGCCGCCATCACCGGACAGCGCCACAGTGACATGCTTGCGCGCCATCCGCGAGACCAGGAAGGTCGGAATCTGCGACGAATCCGAGAACGGCTCGCAGTACATCTCCGGCAGCTTCGGGATGACGTCGAGCGCATCCTGCGGCTGCACGTACAGCTCGGTGTGGTCCGTACCCAGGTGCTGCGCGACCGCCTTGGCGAAAGTCGCCTCGTTGTAGCCGGGCTCATGGAAGCCGATCGTGAAGGTGCGCACCGGCCGGCTCGACTGGGCCTGCATCAGCGCCACGACCACCGACGAGTCGATGCCGCCAGACAGGAAAGCGCCCAGCGGCACGTCCGACATCATCTGCCGGCCGACCGATGCCGAGAGCAGCAGCTCGACGTGATCCACCGCCTCGGTCGCGCTGCCCTCGAAGCGGTTGCGCGTGCCGGCCAGGCCCGCTTCCAGGCCGGACCAGTAGGTCCGGATCACCGGGTCCGGCGAGTGGCGCGAAACCTCCAGCCAGGTGCCGGGCTCGAGCTTACGGATGCCCTGGAAGATCGAGTGCGGCGCGCCGATGTAGTTGTGCCGCAGCAGCAGCGCGAGCGCATCACGGTCGATTTCGGCCGCGAAGGCCGGATGGCGCTGCAGCGCCTTGAGTTCGGAGCCGAACAGGAAGACACGCGGCTGACCGGCCTGCCCGCCTTGCCAGCCCCAGTACATCGGCTTCTCGCCCAGCCGGTCGCGGGCCAGCACGAGGCGGCGTTCCTGTCGGTCCCACAGCGCGATCGCGAACATGCCGGTCAGGCGCGTCAGCGTACCCTCGATGCCCCAGGCCTCGAATCCGGCCAGCAGGGTCTCGGTGTCCGAATGGCCGCGCCAGGCAGGCGCGAAGCGCATCGCCGTGAGGATCTCGCGCAGGTCGTCGTGGTTGTAGATCTCGCCATTGAAAGCGATCACGTACCGGCCCGACGCCGAGGTCATCGGCTGGTGACCGGCCTCCGACAGGTCAACGATGGCCAGCCGGCGGTGCGCCAGCGCGATGCCTGCTTCCGGGTCCTGCCACAGGCCCTCGCTGTCAGGGCCGCGCAGGTACAGCGCGTCGTTCATGTGACGCAGGCGTGCGTCCAGCTCCGGACGCGGTTTATCGCTCGGCGTGGCAGCGAGCCACCCTGTTAGTCCGCACATGTCATGCCCTCCCGTGGCATCAGTTTTTGTATGTGTCTGATCCATGGCTGCGCGCCACGGATGCCTGCAGTTCGCTGAATCGCTGGCAGGCTCGCGTCATGCTGTATTCGTCGACGATGCGCTGACGTGCCTTCTTGGCACGCTGGTCATGGAGGTCGGCCGATTCCGTGGCCGCCGCATGCAGGGCGGTGGACAGCGCGACTGGGTCCTCTTTGCGCACGACCCAGCCGGTGTCCCCGACCAGCATCGCCGCGTCGCCCACGTCGGTGACCACGCAGGGCACGCCGCTGGACATGGCCTCGCCGACCACGTTCGGGAAGCCCTCGGTGCGCGACGACAGGCAGAACAGGTCGAAGGCCTGCAGCAGGTCGGGCACGTCGTTGCGTTCGCCAAGCAGCAAGTAGCGGTCACGACAAGCAGTGGCTGCCAAGGCCTCGTCCAACACCGCGTTCTGCCCATCAACACCTCGGCCCACCATCGCGAAGCGCAGGGTGCCTGGACGGTCGGCGGACCAGCCAGCCTGCAACATGTCGGCAGCGCGGACGAAGTTCGGGTGGTCCTTGGCATCATTCCATCGCCCCACATTCCCGATCACGATGTCCGACTCGCCGAGGCCGAGGCTGGCGCGCATGCGCTGCCGCCGTTCGGGATCTGGCTTGAACTGGTCGACGTCAAAGCCATTGGGTATGACCACCATGTGTGAAGCGTCGTAGCCGATCGCGATGTGCGAGCGTCGCGAGGCCTCAGCGGCACAGGCGATCGCGGCAGGCACCCAGCCCGACAGGCGTGCGCAGAGCCAACGAATCTGGCGGGTCCCGCGCGACGTGCCGCCGAATTCGGTGGTGCGGACGCCCCAGATCACCGCCCGGATGCCGGCCATCCGGGCGGCCAGTCCGCCGATCAGGTCGGCGTGGACCATCCAAGTCTGGACGACATCCGGGCGGCGGTCGTCCAGCACCCGCTGCGTGGCGAATAAGACACGCGGCAGGTCCCAGATCCCGCGCAGTCCGAGTTCAATGACCTCGACCCCATCTGCCTGCAGCATGTGGCCGACCGGCCCGATGTCCTTTAGCGACACCACCGTGGTTGGCCGCTGTGCAACCGCCAGACGGCGAAGCATCAGTTCGGCGCCGCCAACGCCGAGGCTGATGATGATGTGGATGACATTCGGGTAATTCACAACGTCCGTTTTCTGTGGATCGGCTGAAGATATCAACTGACTACTATTTTTTTGAGAACTTCATTCCATCGCTGTGTAGCAACTTGGATTGAATACTTCTTCTCTACGAGCGCGCGCCCTGCCTTCCCCATCTGGTGCCTAGCCATGGGGTTGTCGATCAGGAAATCGAGAGCCGCACTCCAGTCATCAGCTGTGCCAGGCCCGAAGCCGATGTGCCCTTCCCGGAGTAAGTCTGCGTTCATTCCGATGTTCGAAACGACCACGGGTATGCCACATGCCATGTACAGCAGCATTTTGTAGCTGCACTTTCCTCGGCTCCACGGGTCGTCAAAGATTGGCATGAGGCCGATATCAAAGCCTGACGACAATTCGGCTTCGTTTTCGGGGCTCCACCTGATGAACTGCATTTTCTCCGAAGGAATTTCTGGGAAGTCTGGGGGTGCGTTTGAGACGATTTGAAACTTCCAGCCGGGATGGCTTGACAGTGCTTTGCCAATCGCGACCTGTAACTCTCTCGTAAAGAACTTATATCCACCGGCAGTTCCACACCATCCTATGATGCCCTTCGACTCTTCCCGCAGTTTGCAGGATGGCCTGAATCGATTGACATCAACCGCGGTTGGGATGATTGTGGTTGGAGTTCCGAATCCTGAAAAGTATTCTGCGATGTGTGCATTACCGGCGACTACATGGTCTGCAAACCGCACCGCATTTCTTGCGGCCAATCCACCCCGATGCAGCCAGATGGCGTCGTCAACATCCAGTATTAAGGGGCGTTTGGCGAGAAATTCAAACGATGGGACTGTTGAAATTAGTTCTCGCTGAAGAATTGATGCATCAAATGATTGCGATTTAATCGCCCTGCTCATGGAGTCTACAATGACACTTGCGGCCCATCGAACTCTGGATGAGAATTTTGCCGGAGGATAAGACTGAGGATCTGCGATCAGTTCAGTGACTTCTAGGTGATATTCATGCAAAGGATTGATTAATTGCCTGATTCGAAATCTTGCGGACGGCACGTGCAGTCCTTGAGTGAGCGCAGCAATTTTCATGCGATGACATCTGATGTGTTGATTCGCTAACTCGTCAATGAAGGATCAATTGCTGATTGCCATGTAAGCCTAGCGAGGTTCAGATAGACAAGAACCAACAAGAGCGTTACGAGTCCCGCATAACGTTTATTCTTGATGGCAATCGGGAGCATGATGCTCCAGGCTATCTCTAGAAACCGAGTTGATGCAGTCGGAATGATCAGAGTTATGCCGAACGAAAGAGAGACCATCAGCAAGCATATTTCCCTACAGGTTTCAGTTAATTTTCTATCGGGAACGTCTTTGTTTGATTGATTGCTCGCAATGTTGGTGTGAAAAATAAGAAAAAAGGGGACCAGGACCAGTATAGGGGTGGCTAGCGAAAATAAAGTGCCTTGGCTTTCTTCGTAGTAAGCCCACTTTGGGAATGCTGATAATATAGCCGGGGTTCCTGTGGCTATTGCTATCGTAATCGCTATATATGATGCTGGAAACCTCTTGAGGAATCTCTGTGCTGTCGGGTGTGTAATGAGAACGGCAGGGGCTAGCGAAGTGTGCGCAAGGATAGCGAGCATGCCGAATAAGGCTTTCTTGAACTTCTCCCCTTCGCTTGCAACTGTGATCATCAAGAAGCCAATAGCTAGGCCTGCTCGCATGGCAGCAAACTCTAGACCTGGAGCAATAAATATGATGTAAAGGATGGCGAAGATTGCGATTCGGCCCGAAAGAATTCTGTGAAATGCATAGTATTTTGAATACAGCGACAAAAGGCAAATGAAAACAAAGCTGAATTTGGGGTCTTGGCTAAAGAAGGCGCAGGCACTCACGATCAACAAGAAAAGGGGATCTTTGGCGAAGAACATTTTTTCGATCAGATCGCTGCCTTCGACGATTCCCCAATACGCCTGAATATAGTTATCGCGGTCTGCCCCCCACTCTCTCCAGCCTGCGGCAATCGAGGTCAGGAAAAGTAAAGTGAGCGCCACAACTTTCATGCTGCTGACGCTAGATTTTCTCTTCGTCATAGCTTGATGACGTTTCTGGCGAGCAGAAGTTCAATGATGGGACGCCAGACCCACCACGTAAAGTTCCTCTTGAATGCATCTCCCTTGTGGCCATCTCTGCACTGGAAGTATTTGTGCGTGAACCTGTGATCTGCGCGCCCTAGCGATGTGATGTTGGTTCCGGCCTTCCAAGCCGAAAAAATAAGCGCAAGTTGATCTCGCTTAATCCCGTTCAGATATTCTTGCCACCATTCGAGCATGAGCCTCTTGCATTCGATTGATGCGGCTTTTCGAATGATGACCCCGCCTTCAAACAGTCCGAGGTTCTTTGGTAGGCCTGCTGCTCTTATTCTTTCCAGGAATCTTCTGGTCTCCTTTAGGTTGCTTTTCATGCTAACAAAGCAGGCTTTCGCTTCGTCGTATACGCAGTCTCGTTGGGGGTGTTCGTAAAGAAAAGTGTGTCCGTCGTTTGAAATGACGTTGTTTACGAGGTCGCTCGTGTCCCCTGTGATGGAAATTGATCCATCGACATAAATCAAGATCTCAGCACTATTCAGACATTCATACTCAAAGTAGCAGATCTTCGCGTGACGATTGAGCAGGGCGCCGGAAAGATCCCCAGTGATGGGTATGTTTATCCAGGGGGGCGGGACGACGATGTTTCCGTCATTTATGCAAATGAATTCAATGCCTTCGAACTCTCCTTGTGGGGGGAGTAGTTCGTCATAACCTTTCGTGATGCACGTGTATATGATCGTCTTCATGTTGTGAACTCAATGAACATGAGAATGGCCCAGATTTTGTCTGCGTGGTTGGCATTTCGGGAACAATGTTCAGTCCAGAGGTTCCTGATTATCGAGTTGTCCAGTAATTCGCTGCCGCGCTTTTCGGAATGAAGTAGGTCTTCGCACCATGGACGTAAGCTTGTCCTTAGCCACTCATCAAGTGGTATCGAGAAACCCATTTTCGGGCGATCAATTAAATGCCTTGGGATGTGTCTTTCTAGTACAGACTTTAGTATAATTTTGCTTTCGCTTGACGTTGCCTTAAACTTGTCCGGCAATCCAAAGGAGAATTCAATAACTCTGTGATCAAGAAGCGGGGCACGTGTTTCTAGGCTGTTTGCCATGGATGCCCTGTCAACTTTCACTAGAATGTCATCAGGGAGGTAATGTGAGGCGTCCCAGAATGCAAAGGCGCCCGGTGTTGCTGATGGTGTGTATTCGCGGTTAGGTGTGATTCGACTATCTCTTTCGTCTATAAGTGGGGTGTGGCGATTCTTGTATTTGTCGGCCCAATATTCTGCGAGATCTGTTGGCGTGGCATTGCTCCAAGCGCCGCTTAGAATATCGATCTTGTTTTTGATCGATCGGAGTAGTTGGTTTTGGTTTCCTGTCTTGCTCTGCAATGGACCGAATCTTGTTGGGTTAATTCTGTTGAGTTCGCGCCAGCGCCATATTTTGTTTAGCTTGCCATAGTGCGAGTAACCCCAAAAAAACTCGTCGCCCCCATCTCCTGATAGTGCGACTTTGACTTTTTGGCGTGTTAGCTTGCTAACTAGAAATGTTGGAATTTGCGAGCTGTCAGCGAAAGGTTCATCCCATGTCTTTGCGATGGTCGGAATTAGATCTAGAGCATCTTGCTCGCTGATGTCGTACGAGTGGTGTCGCGTACCCAGGTGAGTTGCGACTTGCTTTGCATAATGCGATTCGTCGTATCTTGCGTCGGGCATTCCTATTGAGAATGTAAGAATCTCTGAGTTTCCAGATTTCCTCATCATCGCAGCCACGAGACTGGAATCGACTCCTCCTGACAGAAATGCGCCTACTGGAACGTCAGCATATGATTGGCCCGAGACTGCGCGCGACAGTAGATATTCTAGTTGGTCGACTGAGTCGTCATAAGTTCCGGTGAATGGGTTGTCTCGCCCATTCTTGGCTGCTGACGATAGAGACCAATAGGCGGTTTTGCTTGGCTCACATCGTTGTTCAAGAGAATCGTGGTCGAATGTTAAAATCTGTCCTGGTTGTACTTTCTGAAATTCGGTGTAGACGGTCTCTGGTGCGGGAATGTAGTTGAGTCGGAAGTATTTTGATATTGCAGACTTGTTGAGCGAGGGTGAGAATCCTCGAATTCTCTTGACTGCTTTTAGTTCGGATGTGAAAACGAAGCGGTTGTTCGCGAATCCGTAATACAGTGGCTTTTCGCCAATCCTGTCGCGCGCCAGGTGTAGTTTTTTCTCCTTTACATCCCAAAGGGCAATTCCAAACATGCCAACCGAGGCGTTTAGTGCTGCATTCAATCCGAATTCTTCAATGTATTGGAGCAGCGTCTCTGTATCGGAGTGGCCCCGCCATTTTGATTGATTTTGAGGGATGGTTCTTTCAAGATCCCGTCTGAGGTCTAGGTGGTTATATATCTCGCCATTGAAGGCAATGACGTACCTTCCACTGGAACTCATCATCGGCTGTGCCCCTGCGCTGCTCAAGTCGATGATTGACAGCCTTCGGTGACCGATGGCGATGGGATAATCGGTGTCGCACCATATGCCTTGGTCGTCTGGGCCTCTGTGCTCAATGCTTGAAAGCATGGCTTGCATATCTTCCATGCATTGAAGGCCAGGTTCTTTTGACCAAGAAATACCCAGAATTCCACACATGATTAGGTCGAGATGAAATTAAGAAAGGCTTGGTAGGCTATCTCGGCGCTCAAGAACTTCTTTGCGAAGTCATGGCTTTTTACCGACAGTCCTCTGCGGAAATCTGGGTCGTCGCAAGCGATAAGGTGGGAATATATTTGTTCGGCCGTTGTTGCTTGCATGATCGGGACGTCTGATCCCCACTCTTTAGCGAATACTTCGGGCCGCCAGTTCGCGATTAGTGGCGTCCCGCTATAGAGGGCGTAAGCTCCAATCGCACCCATCCAATGACTTCCTACTTGGTCAATGCAGATGTCGCTCGAATAATATTCTTCGAGTAGGTCTGGCAGGGGCATTGGTTTTAGCCAATTCACTCGACTTTCAATGCCTAGTTTTCTGCAGAGTTCCTGCGCGAAGCTCAAGTCTTTGGCTGGTCCTTTGCTTGTGAGGTGAAATGTCGCCTCTGGATTGTGCTTTGAGTACATCGCGAGGGCTTCAATAATTAGGTCGTTTCCTTTGTATTCGAAGCTGCTCCCGGGGCTTGGGTTTATGTTGAGTCGAACTGGGATAATTATTTTTCTGACTCTCTGGAATTTCTTTGCGGAGAATCTGATGCCGGTTGACTCGAAGTCAACGTCAAATCTAGGTATGAATTTAGTGTTCTTGTTCTTGTGCAGGAATTCGGCAACTATGTTGTCTCCGATACTATTTAGACCTTGTGGGAAATAACTTATGCATGTCGCTTGACTTAGTCCCCTACGTTGTTTGTGGGTTCTTATATGGTTAAGGGCGAGCGCCAGTGGTTGTAGCCATTTCCGTCGAATGTCAAAAGAATTAGGCCAAATGGCTGCCTTATTGCAGTGGACGTCTATGTCGCTGCCGCTTGAGAGGGCAATAAGTTTTGCGGATCTGGGTAACTTGTTTGACAGAGCAAGGCCGTAGTGATTGAGGAATATGACGTCCCTGTCTGCCATGTGACGGGCAGCTTCGGTGTATGAGGTTTCTGCAAAGGCATGTGTTGCGAGTCGATAGTCAACGGGCGATTCGATGATCCATGGTGGATATGGATAACTTATTTCCCGGGAGAATTGATGTTCGGGCCTGTTGAGGGTGTCGTTTTTCAGGGCGTCAACAACATATTTGACGTCAAAGCCATCTCGATGAAATCTCAATGCATAGGCCATAGGCATGGCATTGATGCTTCCGAGGAAGCCTATTCTGGTGTTTTTTATACTATTCATGTTTAAGATAAAATCTTGAATAGCCGCTTGATATCGCTTACCGCTTATTGCGAAGAAAGTTTTTCACGAAATCTCTCGCTGTGCTAGACATTAATCCGGACGCGAGGATCGTGGTCGTGCCTATGGCGCAAAGCTGGGCGAAGGTCGCAAGTCTCTCCGCAGGCCATGGAGATAAATCAATTAACAGCCAGCTTACAATTACTGCTGTAGAGCCAATCGGTGCGACGTCTTTCAGCATCCAGGTTCTGTGAAGTCCCGGAGAGAGCTTTCTGTGGACTATTGCAGTCCAAACAATGAGGTAAAACAGGTTTGATCCTGCCCAACTCCAAGCTGCACCGATTCCTCCGCTGTACCTTGATGCTAGTACGATTGTTGGTAGTAGTATCGCTGCGAAGAAGACGTTGCCAATCAGATGCAGTCTAATATTGCCTTTTGCATATTGAAGGTAATAGGGGAAGGCGCTTATGCTCAACAGGCCGTTGCCGATTGCGTATAATGTCGTGATGGGCGCTGCTGACTGCGCAATCGAATGATTACCTGTCCAGCTATATATTAAATGCTGCGATCCAAAGCCAATCGTTGCGGATACGGGCATGGCGATCAACACCATGCCTTGAGTGGCTTGCCGATACAACTTCAAGAGTCGACTTTCGTCTCCTTCGGCATGAATTCTCGAAAGACGAGGCAAAAGCGCCATGCTCAGCGGGTTGCTTAAGATCGTGACGCCACTGGCCACCAACACCGCCAGTGTGAAGTGTCCATACTCTGCCAAAGGCAGGAACTTGGAAAGCACCAGCTTGTCAATCTGGGTCACGCCGACCCACACGGCGCTGGTGAAGGCAATGCTCATTGAAAAGCGAACGACATCGCGCATTGCCACCCAGTGCCAGCCAACCGGCGGGCTATCGGGTGGCTGACGGGGCAACAGCATGTAGGTCTTGCGGCATAGCAGGGTGGTTTCCATCAAGGCGACCATCAATTGCCAGCCAAAGAAGTGGGCCGGGGTGGTGCCCAGCCACTCGAAGATGGCGAGCACGACAACGAAGCGTGCCGTGGCGGTCGAGGCGTTCAGGCGGCCAAGCCACACCTGTTGCTCGAATCCTCCGATTGCACCGCGGTATAGCCCTGCTACCCAGCGCAAGCCGACGATGCATGCCATCAGTTCGACTGATAGCGTTACTTGCTCCAGCGGAAGGGACTGCGCTTGCAGCCAGCGCGTGGCGATCCAGTCTGCTCCCAAGCCGATCGCCACGGTCCCTAGCAAGGCAACACCATAGAAAATCCCCTCGAGAACGCGAAGTAGGCGCCGCAGTTCTAGGGCAGTGATGGCGCCGCCGGACAGTCGCGCTGTCTGGCGTGACAGAGTGGGCGACAGCCCCATGTCCAGCAACTGGAACCATGCCTGCAACATCGCATAGAAACCGACGAGACCGTAGGCCTCGGTTCCCATGTAGCGGATGTAGAACGGCACGATGACGATGCCGACAATCGCGACGTAGATCTGACTGAGGTAGGAAGCAACGAGGTTGCGCTTGAAATCGGCCACGAATCGCTGCTAGGTGAACGGAGTGAATTGACGAGGGCTGCCCTTGCAGGGCTGGGCAAATGGCGGAGGAACTGGTTTACGGATGACGGGAACAACGGTGCTTCGCGCCTCAGGCTCCGTTCGATCCAATCAGTCGGTGCTCCAGTTCCAGCAGATCCCTGCGCCGATCGCTGATCCGGCGCGCCGGGTTGCCCGAATAGATCCCGAAGCTGGCGCAGTTGCGCAGGACCAGGCTCAGGGCGCCGATGGCGACGCCTTCCTCCAGGTGCACGTTCGGCAGCACGACGCTGCCCGCGCCGATGATCACGTGCTTGTCGAGGATGACCGGGCCGGTGGCGCCGCCGGTGTATTCCTTGGGCACGGTCGGGTTGGTCAGGAACTCGCCGCTGTAGTCGTCGCTGCTGCTGTAGATCGACACCCGTGAGGACAGGCCGCTGAAGTCGCGCAGCACGATCGGACCGGCGCCGATCAGGCTGCAGAACACGGCGATGTGCACGTGATTGCCGATCTCGATTCCACCTTCCCCGGCCGACAGCACGCAGAAGTCGTCGATGCGCACATGGTTGCCGATGCGGATTCGCGAGGCACCGTAGATCGAAGCCTTGTCGGAGATCTGGACGTCGTCCCCGACGGCCGCAAACCCCCGGGCTTTCAGTTCCGTGCTGTTCAGCATGGCCATGGCAGTCCGGCTCCTCTTGCTCAGTTGCGGCAGGCGCCGCGAATCGCCTCGATCACCCGCCCCTGCTCCTCATCCGTCAAGGCCGGATAGATCGGCAGGCACAGCACCTTGCGGGCGATCTCGCTGGCCACGGGCAGGCGGCTGGGGTCGGCCGAGGGCATGCCGCGGTACATCGGGAAATCGGAGATCAGCGGATAGAAGTAGCGGCGAGCAAAGATGTTGTGCTCCCTCAGGCGCGCATACAGGGCGTCCCGGCTGATCGGGTATTCCGCATCGACCAGGATCGGGAAATAGGAGTGGTTGGCCACCTTCTCGCCGCTGTCGCGCACGCAGCGGATGCCGGGCAGGTCGGCCAGTTCGGCGCGATACCGGGCGTCGATCTCGGCGCGTCGCTGGAGGGCCGCGTCGATGTGCTGCAACTGGATCAGGCCGAAGGCGGCGTTGAACTCGCTCATCTTGCCGTTGATGCCCGGCGCGACCACCGTGACCTCGTCGACAAAACCGAAGTTCTTCAAATGGTCGATGCGCTGCTTGGTCTTGGCATCCGGGCAGACGATGGCGCCGCCCTCGAAGGTGTTGAACACCTTGGTGGCGTGGAAACTGAGCACCGACAGGTCGCCGTGGTTCAGCACGCTGCCGCAGTGGCACTGCACGCCAAAGGCATGTGCGGCGTCGTAGATGACCTTGAGGTTGTAGTTGTCCGCGATCTTCTGGATCGCCTCGACATCACAGGGGTGGCCATAACAGTGCACCGGCATGATCGCGGTGGTCTGCGGGGTGATGGCCGCCTCGATCTTGCGCGGATCGAGGTTCAGCGTGTCGCGGTCGATGTCGACGAAGACCGGCTTGATGCCGTTCCACAGCAGCGAGTGCGCGGTCGCCACGAAGGAATAGGGCGTGGTGATCACCTCGCCGGTGACGCGCAGCGCCTGCAGCGCGGTGACCAGCGCGATCGTGCCGTTCGTGAACAGGGCGATGTGCTCGACGCCGAGGTGCTCGCACAGCGCCTTCTCGAGCTGCTGGTGGAAGGGCCCGCCATTGGTCAGGATCTGGTTGGCCCAGATCTTCTCCATGTAGGGCATGACTTCCTTCAGATCCGGCAGGAAGGGCTTGGTGACGTAGATCGGCGGGCGAGAGTCGGACATGTGGGCTTCCGGTCGGGGACGGGCGGATGGCGGCGGGTATCAGGCGCTGGCGGTGCGGCGACGCAGGCCGAGGGCGGCTCGCAGCGCGGCGAGCTTCTCGGCGCCTTCGGGCGTCTCGGCCATGCGCGACAGCGCGCGGCTCATCAGGATCCAGAGCACGCAGGCGATGAAGGCCAGCAGCGTGGCGGACATCGCGATCAGGCCGCGCTTGGGCTTGGACTTGTATTCGGGCACCTCGGCCGGGGCCACCACCTGAAGGATGGCGCCGTTGCTGGCCTCGTCCGAGCGGGCCATCTCGTACTGGCGCGCGAACAGCTCCATCAGGGTCTCGAAATACTTGAACTCGCGGTACTTGGCGATGTATTCGCTGTTCTTGCCGTCGGGGTCCTGCACGTCGTCGCGTTCCAGACCCTTGAGCTGTCCGCGCAGTGATTGCAGTTCGGCGAGGGCCTGGCGGTATTCGGGGTTGGCCTCGGTCATGGACCCGCGCATGACCGACAGGCGCACCTCCTGGGCGGCGATCGCCGCCTGGGCCTGCGCGACGCGCCCGACCGCTGCGGCCGGATTGATCTTCAGGACGTCCTTGCCGACGCCGCTGTCCTTCAGGGCGATCTCGGCCTTGACGAGCTTGTCCTTCGCATCGCCGAGCTGGCGCTCGAAGAACAGACGTCGCTGGGAAGCTTCGGTCACGGCCAGCGTCTTGGTCAGTTCCTGCAGACGGCTGATGTAGCTGTTGGCGATCTTCGCGGCGCGTTCGGGCACCTCGTCGTCGACCTCGATGGTGATGAGGCTGTCCTTCCCGGACTGGATGCGGGTGCTGCCGCCGAGTGCCAGGCGAGCCTGGAACTGGTACTCGCTGTCGTAGACCTCGCGCAGCTTGAACTCCGAGATGATCCCGTCGGCGATCGGCCGGCTCTTGAGCAGCGCGATCCACTGGTCGTTCGGGTTCTTCAGGCCCGCCACGCTGCCCAGCGCACCGGCCATGCCGCCGGCCGCACCCAGCAGGGCCGCGACGGCACCCCCTTGCTGCTGCTGTGGCGGCATCATCTGCGCGGTGGCCGTGAAGGTCGGCTTGATCAGGAAGCTGATGCCCAGCGCGACGACACCGACCGCGAGCGGCACCAGCGTCAGCAGTCGCTTGTGATCGAGCAGGACGAGCAGGATGTCGACCAGCGAGACCGACGATTCCTCGTCGCTCGAGTCGCTCGACGGTTGTTCTTGGGGCAGGGGATGGGTCATGGGCCGGTCGCGGGTCGTCGGGTGGGATCAGTTCCGCAGCGTCTTGATTGCCGCCGCACTCAGGCCGAACTGGTACAGGATCTGGCTCCAGTCCTTCAGGCCGCGCGTGAAGCTGGTCCAGAAGGTTTCGCGGTTGCCGCGCTCGGGCACCACCAGGGTGTCGCCGGGCATCAGCTCGACGCGCTCCAGGCCGTCGAACCACCAACCGCGGCGGCTGGCGTGCAGCACGGTGCCGTCGGCCCGGACGATGAAGCTGTTTTCCAGGTCGGCCTCGACGTCCACGCCGGCGGCGTCCAGGTAGTCCTTCATCTTCTTGCCGGAACGCCACAGCAGCGCGTTGTTGTTGGCCACCGCGCCCACCGCGAACACGAAGGCGGGCTTGGGCGGGATGCTGACGCGGTCGCCGTCCTCCAGGCTCAGTGCCGGCAGGTCGCGCAGGGTGCTGGCGGTCGTCGGCAGTTCCAGCGCGATGCGGCCGTTGGACTTGATGCTCTTCAAGCGCTGCAACTGGGCCCTGTTGGCTTCGGCCTGCGCCGCACGCAGGGCCGTTGCCGCCTGCACGTCGGTGGCCGACAGGTTGGCCGTGGCCGTCGCGGTGTCACTGGACAGCTTGCTTTCCAGGCGCAGGATGGCGTCGTCCAGTGCGACCTGCTGCTGGCGGCGGGTTTCCTCGCGGGCGAACTCGGTGCCATAGACATAGGCCTCCGGCGTCAGGCCGCCGGCGCGGTTGATCAGGTCGCCCAGGGTTTCGCCAGCGCCGATCTGGTAGACGCCAGGTGCGCGGACCTCGCCCTGCACGCGCACCAGCCGGTTCTGCCGGGCGACCGGGTTCTTGATGTCGGCTCGGCCGAAGATGGTCACCACGTCGCCGGATTGCAGGACCGGGTCGTTGGCCGGGTCCTTCTCGATCACGGCCTTGGCGAGGTTGAAGGGGATCAGCTCCATCGCGACGCGGTCGGCGTTCAGGCGTTCGATGGCGGCGTATTCCCAGTTCGGTTCGTCCAGCAGGTTGCGCACGTCGCGTTCGAGCTTGGCCTCGCTGACGTCGCGGCCGTCGATGAACTGCACCAGCTTGTTCTTGCGCTGGTAGTAGTCGGGCGTGATCAGCGCCTCGCGGTCGGGGATCAGGTCGCTCACGCGCATGCCGGGCGTGAACGGGAAGCGCAGCGGGTTGGCGACGTTGCCGCGCAGGGTGACGGCATTCGCGAACTTCGGCTGCACCTTGAAGAGCGTGAGGATGTCGCCGTCACGCAAGCTCATGTTGCTGACCGAGCCAGCCAGTTCGACCTTGTTGACGACCCGCGGCGAACGCGGCGTGCTGCGGTCCAGCCGTTCGAGCTGGGCGGTGCTCAGGTCGGTCGAGGCACCGGCACCGCCGCCATAGGCCAGCACATCCGCGAGCGTCTCGCCGCTCTTCTTCATCTCGTAGATCGCGGGGCTCTCGATCGCGCCGACCAGCGCCACCCGGGGCCCGGCTGCGTTGAACACGACGACGTCGCCGGGCAGCAGGCGCACGTCGGTGCCGCTGTTGCCGTTGAGGATGAAGTCGTACAGGTCGATCTCGCCGACCAGCTTGCCGGCGCGCTTGAGCTGCACGTTGCGCAGGCTGCCGTTGCCGTTGGGACCGCCGCTGGCGAAGACGACGTTGATCAGCGTCGACAGGCTGCTGACGGTGTAGCCGCCGGGCCGGCGGGCCTGGCCGACAACGAAGACCTGGATGCTGCGCAGCTGGCCCAGGGTGACGTTGAGGCTGAAGTTGCGGAACACGCGGCCGACCTGGGCGCGCAGGTGCGCGTCGATGTCGGCGGCCTTGATGCCGGCGACGCTGACCGTGCCCACGCGCGGGATGCTGATCTGCCCGTTGCGGTCGACCACCGCGCGGAAGTCGACATCGATGCTGCCCCAGGCGCGCAGCTGCAGCTCGTCGCCCGGGCCGATCACGTAGTCGGATGGCACCGGCACGTCGGCCAGCGGCGCGTAGCTGCTGCCACCGCTCTGGAAATAGCGCTCGCCGAAGATCGGCAGCTTCTGGCCGGTGCTTTGCTCGACAAAGCGCTGGAATTCGTTGCTCAACGGTTCGAGGGGCGGCTGGAATGCGGGTTCGCCGGCGCGTTGGGCGTCCGGACCACCCGCGAACGGCAGCCTTGAGGGGGCGCTGCCGCCACGGATGGTCGGCACCCCACCGACGCTCGGCGAGCCGACCGAGCCGCCTCCCTGTCCTGAGCCCAGGGTCGCACCACCCAGCCCGCTCGACGCGGCATCGCCACCCGCATCGCCTTGCGCACCGGATGAGCCGCCGAGCATCTTCTGGATCGTGGACAGGCTCTGTGCCCACGTGGCCGGTGCGATCGCCAGCCCGGCGATCAGGACCAGGCCGGCCATCTGGTTGAAAGACAGGGTTCGGGACATGCGTCGCATCGGGCGGGAAGGGGTGGGCATCGGTCGGCGTGCGCAGCCCGAAAAGGCTGGACAGTGGGTCAAGAGGGTTCGGCCAGTCTGCTCAAGTCTCTGATTGCAAAGGACTTTCCTGGCGTGAGCTGAAACTTGTCGAGGTCGGGTCCAAGTGTATGACCGAGGTCTCCGGCAGGGCCTCCGAAACCGGCAGATCCGTGAGGCCTCGCGGGCCTCCCGGCGGCGACGGACTCAGCCGGCCGAGGCGTCGACGCTGCGGCGGCCAACGTACCAGCCCATCGCCTGACGCAGGCCATCGGCGATGCGATGGGTCGGGGCGTAACCCAGCAGACCTTGGGCCTTGCCGATGTCGGCCAGCGAATGGCGCACGTCGCCGGCGCGGAAATCCCGATGCTGGGCAACCGTGGCGGCATCGACACCGTGCGGCACCAGCAGGTCGCGCAGGTGGTCGAACAGCTGGTTCAGGCTGGTGCGATCACCAACGGCCACGTTGTAGACCTGGTCGACCGCCTCGGGGTCGGTGGTGCAGGCGGCCAGCAGGTTGGCCTGGACCGCGTTCTCGACGAAGCAGAAGTCGCGGCTGGTCTCGCCGTCGCCGTTGATGTGGACGGTCTCGCCCTTGAGCAGCGAGTCGGTCCACTTCGGGATGACGGCCGCATAGGCGCCGTCCGGGTCCTGGCGCGGGCCGAACACGTTGAAGTAGCGCAGGCCGATGGTCTTGAAGCCGTAGCAGCGCGCGAACACGCTGGCGTACTGCTCGTTGACCAGCTTGGTGACGGCATACGGGCTGAGCGGGTTGCCGATCTTCGGTTCGACCTTGGGCAGGTCCGGGTGGTCGCCGTAGGTGCTGCTGCTGGCGGCATAGGTGTAGCTGCGGACCTTGGCGTCACGCGCGGCCACCAGCATGTTCAGGAAACCGGAAATGTTGACCTCGTTGGTCGTGATCGGGTCGTTCAGGCTGCGTGGCACGCTGCCCAGCGCGGCCTGATGCAGCACGTGGTCGACCGGCTCGCCGGTGGCAGGCCAGGTCATCGCGCGCTGACAGTCGGCCAGCACCCGGATGTCGCCCCGGATGAAGTGGAAGCGTGCCCACTGTTCCGGCTGGACCAGCGACTGCACCTCATCGAGGTTGCGCTGGTAGCCGGTGGCGAAGTTGTCCAGGCCGATGACCTGCTGGTCCAGCCGCAGCAGGTGTTCCAGCAGGTTGCTGCCGATGAAGCCGGCCACGCCGGAAATCAGCCACGTGCGTGGGCGCTGGACGAGTTCCTGCTTGAGCGTGTCGAAGGCGGATGCGGTCATGTCGTGTGGGCTCACAGTCGCCAGGCGTTGAGGCTCGCGCGGTCGATGTCCGCGAGGTCGTAGGCAGACTTGATGTCGATGAAGACGCCGCCCTTCTTGAGCGGGCGCACCAGCTCCGCAAAAGGCTGGGCGAGGTAGGCCTGGTGCGACACGGCCGCGACCATCGCGTCGGCCTCCTGGGGCAGGTCGGCCCATTCGGTCAGCGAGATGCCGTATTCGTGCTCGGCCTCGGCAGACGTCGCCAGCGGGTCATGGACGGACACCGCGCAGCCGAACTCTCGCAGTTCCCGGACCACGTCGGCGACCTTGCTGTTGCGCAGGTCCGGGCAGTTTTCCTTGAAGGTGAGGCCCAGCACGATGACCTTGGCGCCCTTGATGCTGGTGCCCGCGGCGATCATCTTCTTGATGGTCTGCTGGGCGACGTAGGCCGCCATGCCGTCGTTGATGCGTCGGCCGGCCAGGATCACCTGAGGGTGGTAGCCCAGCATCTCGGCCTTGTGCGTCAGGTAATAGGGATCGACGCCGATGCAGTGGCCGCCGACCAGGCCGGGCCGGAAGGGCAGGAAGTTCCACTTGGTGCCGGCGGCCTTGAGCACCTCGAGGGTGTCGATGCCGACGCGGCCGAAGATCATCGCCAGCTCGTTCATCAGCGCGATGTTCAGGTCGCGCTGGGTGTTCTCGATCACCTTGGCGGCCTCGGCCACCTTGATGCTGCTGGCCGGATAGACGCCCGCCGTGATCACGCTGCCGTAGACCTGCGCGACGATCGCGAGCGTCTCGGGCGTGTCGCCCGAGACCACCTTGGTGATCTTGGTGACGGTGCGCTCCTTGTCGCCCGGATTGATGCGTTCCGGGCTGTAGCCGACGAAGAAGTCCTTCTTCCACGTCAGGCCGGAGAGCTTCTCGATGATCGGGATGCAGACCTCCTCGGTCGCGCCGGGGTAGACGGTCGACTCGAACACCACGATGGTGCCGGGCTGGATGTGCCGACCGACCGTCTCGGAGCTCCGGACCAGCGGCGTGAAGTCGGGCTGGTGGGCCTCGTCCACGGGTGTCGGCACCGCGACGATGATGAACTGCGCCTGCGCCAGCACGGCGGGGTCGGCATGGCAGCTCAGCATGTGGGCGGCGCGCAGGTCCTCGGTCGCCACTTCACCCGTCGGATCGCGGAACTCCCGGTAAGCCTGGATCTTGGCTTCGGAAAGGTCGAAGCCCAGCGTCGGCATCTTCTTGCCGAACTCGACGGCCAGGGGCAGACCGACATAGCCGAGTCCGACGACAGCGACGGTCTGGGGAGGGAGAGCTTGCGTCATGGCGGGTGGGGCGATGGGTTCGAGGGAAGGATCGGGCGGCGCAGGCGGCGCCTCGGCCGCCAGAGCGCCAAGAAGTGTATGCCGCTCAACCTGGGGGGCATCCCCGCCCAAGCTGCACAAATCCAGCCCTGCCTGCGGCCCCCGTCACGCTCGACCGAGGTGGTGAGGGCCTCAGAATCCCGCCTGTCACCCGAGCCGAGAGCCCCCACCGTGTCCACCAACCCCGAATCCGTCGCCCTCTACTGGGACTTCGAGAACCTGCACGCCAGCCTGGTCGACCAGAGGTACGGGCAGGGCGCGTACTTCAGCAGCCGTTTCCGGCCGCAGGATGCGCTGATCGACATCGCGGCGATCGTGGAGTTCGCGCTGTCGCTCGGGCCGGTGGCGGTGAACCGGGCGTTTGCGAACTGGGCCTCGTTCAGCCGCTACCGCTACGCGCTGCTGGAACAGGCGGTCGAGCTGATCCAGCTGTTCCAGCCCGGCTCGAACGGCAAGAACGGCGCGGACATCCGGCTCTGTCTGGACGTGGTCGAGGACATGGGCCGCTTCCCGCACATCGGCACCATCGTCGTGGTCGGCGGCGACAGCGACTTCATGCCGCTGTCCTTCAAGGTCAAGGCGGCCGGCCGCACGCTGGTGGGCATCGGCGCGCTCAACAGCACCAACGCGAACTGGGCCCGCAGCTGCCACGAGTTCAAGTACTACGAGGCGCTGCTGCGTCCGCTCAACCTGCGTCTGCCGCATCCTGATGATGAGGCCGGCGCGATCGCCGCCGATCCGCGCGGGGCGGCGGCGGCCGGCGTGATGCTGGCCGAGCGGGCCGCCCGTCAGGCCGACGAGGGTCAGGCCGACGCGGCCTTGCAGCCGGGCCGCGGTGAGGTCGATGCAGCGGGCGTTCCAGGGGGCAATTCAGAGGGCGTTCCAGAAGGTGATGCCCACGTCGACGCCCAGGTCGCCACGCCGGTCGACAGCGTCGAACGGGCCGGGTTGGCCGGGGCATCGGACGCCGACGAGACGCCCGAACTGAGCCCCGTCGACCTGGAACTGCGGGCGCTGCTGGACCGCGCGGCCGAAGCCCAGGACCGTCACCGCGACGCCCGCGAGCTGGTGCGCCGGGCCATCGACCTGCTGTCCCAGCGTCGCGGCGACGCCTGGGTGCAGAAGGCCGGCGTGCGGCCGGTGATCCAGCGCATGGACCCGACCTTCCAGGAGTCCAGCTACGGCTGCAGCAGCTTCTCGGAGTTGCTGCACGCCATGCCGGACCTGGTCGAGATCCGCAAGGGCGAGTACGACCATGAAGTCCGCCTGAAGCCGGTGGGGTGATCGCGCGGACGACCGGGCGCCATGCGCCCGGCCAGATTTAAGCCTGAAGTTTTTCTTAAGCTTAAGAAGTCCCCCCTCCTGGGGTGCGCAACGACGGGATGTCGACGCGCGGACCACCTGGGTGAGGGCGGACCCGCCCGAGAGGCGGGCGCAGGTTGATCCCCGGCCGGGCGGGATCGGCTGTCCATGACAGCGGCCGATTCGGGTGAATGTGCTCAGTTGAAATGGGTGATATGGCCCTGTCGCGGTGATTTCACCCGAAAGCCTGCCGTCGGCCGCCTGTCGGGTGATCGATGGGCCATCAACGGGCCATCCACGGGCGGTGAGCGCGCGCGACCACGGCACCTCTGGTGCAGTCGGGCGACGGCGGCCTTGTCGCACTTGCACTTGCCTGGCATGCGTCAACCCCTGGGGTGCAGGGGGTGGGCCCGACAACATCGTGACGAAGGTCGCGCCGGTTGCCGCCGATCGGCCTCATTCCTTCGACAGGCCACGCGCTTTCGACCTTGCTGTCCTGGGTGCACGCATAAAAAAGGCCTGCTTCCCTCGGTGCGGCCGTCGAGAACTGACAAAAGTCAGTTCATTTGTCATTAGCACAATTCATTAATAGAGACTGAATGAAAGTGGCCGAGGTGCAACGAAGGGCATCGGATGTAGAACGACTTTTGTGACTTTTGCACGGCCGATTTCGCGTTTTGCCGATTTTGGCATCTCTGCGGATTCTGGATAGATGGGTTGATTTCCCATGAATGAACGGTTTCGACCGGGATCACGCGGTGGTGTTTCACGCCCCACCCAGGTGGGTGTCGATTCCGTCACGTTCCGGCAGGTCTGAAGGGTCCCGGTTGATGGGTGCTAAGCCCCAGCAGGTCGTTCCCGCTTGGGGCTGGGTCGGTGATTGAAGTCCAGGCGCCGCACTTGTATTGTTCAGCCCATCGAACTTAAGAAGATTTACTTAACGACGGGCCGCTGGTTGCACGCAGATGCAAGCCGTCGGTGGCGTCGGTAGGTCTCCTGAAGAGAGACGTGACCAGAACGAGGGCGGCCAGGGTTCAGGACCAGAGGAACCAGCCGGGAAGCGAGCACAAGTCATCCAATGAAGGGAACTGCCATGAACGAAACCAAGATGCCGGAGCCGTCCGTCACCGCGACCCCGCGGCGGCGGGGCGCGGCACTGCCGGCGTGGACGCGCCGCGGGGCCTATGTCCTCGGCGCGCTGGGCGCCGCTTCGCTGTCGGTCGCCGTGACCGCCCAGGTCGCGGTGGACTATTGGGGCGATCCGCCCGACACGGACACCTCGGCCTATGTCGAGCCGGCGATCGGCCCGGTGGCCAACGACGCGCTGAAGACGGCCGAGCACACCAACCATTCGTCCTTCGAGGGCACCGCCAACGACGCCAAGGCCGACGTGTTCGTCGAGACCTCGGTGCCGCTGACCGCTCAGACCGGCAATGCGATCCCGACCGGCGGCCGCCCCAGCCCGTTGTTCAGCGCGACGGACTGGAGCTTCCCGCTGCTGATGTTCGAGGAGTTCGCGCCGCAGAAGCTCGATGCGACCGTCGACACCAGCAACTACAAGGGCTTCCCCGCGCCGACCCTCGGCCCGGCCCCGGCCCAGCACCCGACGAAGATCACCCGCAGCGCCCCGTCGGCCTCGGCGATCGAGAGCTTCCTGGGCCAGCCGGGCATCAAGCCCTACCCGGCCAACCACGCGAACACCTTCGACCGCAACCCGTGGAATGCGGTGGCCTCGGAGTTCATCGGCCGCACCATCGACGGCCCGGCCGAAGGTCGCCCGCCCGGTGAAGGCTGGGCCCACCAGCGCTGGAACGAGTTCTTCCCGCAGACCTACTTCCAGACGGTCCAGGGCACCTCGCGCGTGAACCTCGGCGTGCGCGACAAGTGGCAGCGCCACGGCTACCAGGACGGCACCGAGTTCGGTCCGAACGGCCTGTACGCCAAGCCGGCCGGCCCGACCGGCAAGACCGGCACCACCAACGGCATCGACGTCCGTTTCCACCCGGGCCTGCCGGCACAGCATGCCGGATCGGTCTGGACCTTCGACGGCACCATGCCGCCGAAGCTGCTGCAGGTGCGGTATGGCGAGGGCGTGGTCATGCGCCACTACAACGGCCTGCCGGTCGATCCGGCCGCCAACAAGGGCTTCGGCCTGCACACGATCTCGACCCACCAGCACAACGGCCACAACCCGGCCGAGTCCGATGGCGTCGCGCAGGCCTTCTTCTTCCCCGGCCAGTTCTACGACTACCACTGGCCGATCCAGCTGGCCGGCTACGACACCATCAACACCGGTGCGACCGACCCGCGCGCGGGCTACCCCTGCGTGCCTGGCGAGACCCTGTACGTGAACGACGCGGCGGCCGGTGCCAAGACCTGCCCGGCCGACGGCGTGATCCGCATCCGCGGTGACTGGCGCGAGACCGCCAGCACGCTGTGGTTCCACGATCACATGCTCGATTTCACCGCGCAGAACGTCTACAAGGGCAACGCGGCGATGATGAACCTCTACAGCGCCATCGACCGTGGCAACGAGTCGTTCAACTGCCACTACAACGACCCGGTGGCCGCCGACCCGACCAAGGTCCCGAAGAACGTCAACCTGTGCCTGCCCTCGGGCAACAAGCTGTCCTGGGGCAACCGCGACTACGACATCAACCTCGTGATCTCGGACAAGGCCTGGGACCGCCAGGGCCAGCTGTGGTTCAACGTGTTCAACAAGAACGGTTTTCTCGGTGACCGCCTCCTGACGAACTTCGTCTACCACCCCTACCTGGACGTCCGCAACCGCCGCTACCGCTTCCGCATCCTCAACGGCGGCGTGTCGCGCTACCTGTCGGTGGCCCTGGTCAAGCAGATCCCCAAGGGCAGCAAGACGCCCGGCGAGTTTGCCGGCGTCAACGGCGTGACCTACACGGCCATCCCGTTCCACATGATCGGCAACGACGGCAACCTGATGGAACACGCCATCGCGTTCGACGGCAAGGCCGACCTGGACGGCAACGGCAACGCCAGCGAGCACAAGGGCACGCTGCCGCAGCAGGCCATCGCCGAGCGCTACGACATCGTGGTCGACTTCTCGAAGAACGGCGTCGTGCCGGGTGACAAGCTGTACTTCGTCAACCTGCAGGAACATGCCTCGCCCGAGAAGACCAGCCGTCGCGTGGCCCTGGCCGACGTGCTGTCCGGTCGCTACAAGCCGACCACCAAGGACGACAACGGCGACGGCGTGGCCGACCGCTGGGTCAACGGCGACCCGGCCGTGGGCCAGTTCATGGAGCTGCGCGTCAAGCCCATGGCCGCCGGCCAGGTCGACACCAGCATGGACCCGGCGAAGTACGTCGAGGGCAAGCTGAAGATGATTCCGCTCAAGCTCGACCGCACGTCCAAGATCGACTACGCGGAGAAGCTGAAGAACGCCAAGCACCGCACCTTCTCGTTCGGCCACAGCGGTGGCACCGATGACCAGCCCTGGACGGTGAAGACCGACGGCGGCGACGGCTACAACGCCGACATGCGCCGGATCTCGGCCGCGCCCAAGCTGTCGGTCAACCCGACCGCCGGTGGCTCGGTGCAGAGCGACTCGCCCTACGAGATCTGGTACCTGGAACTCGGCGGTGGCTGGGACCACCCGGTCCACATCCACTTCGAGGAAGGGATCATCCTGCGCCGCAACGGCAAGCTGCCGCCGGCCTGGGAGAAGTACGCCCGCAAGGACGTCTACCGCATCGGTGGTGACCTGCATGCCGGGTCGTCGGTCGAGATCGCGCTGCAATTCCGCGAGTTCGCCGGCACCTTCGTCGAGCACTGCCATGCGACCCAGCACGAGGACAACGCGATGCTGCTGCGCTGGGACATCGAGCGCGCCGGCCAGACCCTGGCGATGCCCACGCCGATGCCGACCTGGGACGGCGTTCACTACACCGGCTCGGCTGCGCTGACCACGTTCCGCTCGGGTCTGGGAACCGGCCCGACCTACACCCTGCCGTGATCGAAGTCCCGCAAGGGGCCTGATCGAAGCCTGTCCTGCTGGCCGTCCCGACGGTTTGCAGGGCAGGATGCTCGAGGCGGCGCCACGGCGTCGCCTCGTTTCCATTGGGGGCCCTCGCACGCCAGGCCCCCAACGGAAACGAGCGGCAGCATCGACTGCCCGGACCCTCTGACGCAGACACAGGCCGTACCGCAACATGAATCCCTGGATCCGACGCATCTCCCTCATCGGCGGCATCGCGGTGGTGGCCAGCATCGCCACGACGGTGGTGCTGGCGCAGCGCACGCCGCCGGCTTCTGCGTCACCGGCATCCGTGTCACCCGCTTCCGCGTCACCGGCATCCGCACGGGCCGTCGTCAAGCTCGACGACGACGGCGGCCAGGTCTGGGGCGCCAGCTACTTTCCCAACACCGTGCTGACCGACCAGTTCGGCCGCAAGCACCGCTTCTTCGAGGACCTGGTCAAGAACAAGGTCGTCGCGATCAACACCTTCTTCACCAGCTGCTCGGCCTCCTGCGGCCTGGAGACCGCGCGCATGCGCGAGGTCCAGTTGCTGCTGGGCGACCGGGTCGGCAAGGACGTCTTCTTTTACTCGATCACGATCGACCCGCTGACCGACACGCCCGAGGAAATGAAGAAGTACGCCGACCGCTACCAGGCCGGGCCGGGTTGGCTGTTCCTGACGGGCAACGTCAAGGAGATCGAGCAGATCCGCCGCAAGATCGGCCTGTTCGACGACGAGGACCTGAAGAACCCGAACCCGAACGACCACCGGCTGCACTCGGTCATCGGCAACCAGAAGACCGGCCGCTGGATGCGCGCCTCGCCGTTCGAGAACCCGACGATCACCGCGACGCAGATCGGCTCCTGGCTGCACAACTACAAGGCCGCGCCGTCGGCCGAGACCCGGTTCGAGCTGGCCCCGCAGATCCTGCGCAACCCGTCGGCCGGCGAGAAGCTGTTCCGCACCCGTTGTGCCTCCTGCCACTCGGTCAACGCGGCCGACCAGTCGATGGCCGCACAGCAGAAGATCGGCCCCAACCTCGACGGCATCGGCAAGCGCCGCCCGCGCGACTGGCTGGAGAAGTGGGTCAAGGCCCCGGACCGCATGATTGCCGACAAGGATCCGATCGCGCTGGCCGTCTACAACCAGTACAACAAGATCACCATGCCCAACATGCGGCTGGAGATGAAGGAAGTGCGGGAGGTGCTCGACTTCATCGACGAGGAGAGCGCCCTTCCTCAGAACGACCGCCGGATCAAGCAATGATCCGAGCCCGGACCTCGCGGAGACGCGAGGTCCGGGTGTCTCAGCGGCCCCTGAGGAAGAGCGCGTCCAGCTCCTTCATCGTCACCTGACGCCAGGTCGGGCGGCCGTGGTTGCAGAGGTCGGCGCGGTCGGTGGTTTCCATGTCGCGCAGCAGCGCGTTCATCTCGTCGAGCGTGAGCCTGCGGTTGGCGCGCACGGCGCCGTGGCAGGCCATGGTGGCGAGGATCTCGTCGTGGGCGCGCTGGACCAGGGTGCTGGCTTCGCCGGTGTCGGACTGGCCCAGCTCGGCCAGCACCGAACGGGCCAGCGCGACCGGATCGGCATCGCGCAGCGCGGCCGGGCGCGAGCGCAGGGCCAGCACGCCCGGCGACAGCGGGCTCAGGTCCAGGCCGAGCTGGGCCAGCGTCGCGGCATGGACCTCGGCGGTGGCGACCTCGGTGGGCGTGGCCGCGAAGGTCGCCGGGATCAGCAGCGGCTGGGCCTGGATGCCCGCTGGCGCGTCGCGTTCACCCGGTTCGACGGCACCGCGCCGCTCGGCGAAGTCGCGCTTGAGGCGCTCGTAGACGATGCGCTCGTGGGCCGCATGCATGTCGACGATGACCAGTCCGCGGCGGTTCTCGGCCAGGATGTAGGCCCCGCCCAGCTGCGCCAGCGCACGACCCAGCGGCCAGGCCTCGTCGGGATCGACCGGGGCCGATGCGATCCCGGTCGGCAGGCCGCCGGGTGCGTAGCCGGCAGCTGGCTCAGCGACTGAGCCACCGGGCGAAGGGCCCGTTCCGGTCGGGCCTGTCGGCGATCGACCTTCCGCAACCGGGTGGCCCCAGGCCCGCGGCGGCACCGGCTGGCCGTAGAGCGCACCGGCCTCCTGCAAGGCCAGCGCGCCCTGCACGCGCGGCATCGCCGTGGGCTGCCATGCCGGGTAGGACCGCGCGGCGGCCGGCATGCCCGCCGCTGGCACGCCCAGGCTGGCCGCGACGCCGGCATCGGCCGGCTGCGCAGACCCTTCGTCCGCGCTGCGCGAGACCGCGATCGCGGCCTCGACCGCGCGGCGCAGGGCCTGGTGGACCTCGCGCGAGTCGCGGAAGCGCACCTCGGCCTTGGTCGGGTGGACGTTGACGTCGACCCGCTCGGGCGGCATCTCCAGGAACAGCACGTAGCTGGGCTGGCGCTGGCCGTGCAGCACGTCCTCGTAGGCCGAGCGCACGCCGTGCGCGACCAGGCGATCGCGCACGTGGCGACCGTTGACGTAGGCGTACTGCAGGTCGGCGCGGGCCCGGGCGGCCTCGGGCAGGCCGACGCGGCCGACCAGACGCAGCGGCCCGGCCTGCGACCCGACCGGCCGGCTCGCGGCGATGAAGTCCGCACCGAGCACGTCGGCGATGCGCTGTTCGGACGTGGCCGCGCGCCACTGCTCGACCAGCCGGCCCTCGTGCCAGACCGCGAAGCCGACCTCGGGCCGCACCAGCGCATGGCGGCGCACGGCGTCCAGGCAATGCGCCAGCTCGGTGGCGTCGGTCTTGAGGAACTTGCGCCGTGCCGGGGTGGCGTAGAACAGCTCGCGGACCTCGACGGTGGTGCCGACCGCGCGCGCCGCCGGGCTCAGCTCGCCGGTCCGGGCGTCGATGCGCATGGCATGCGGCTGGCCGGCATGGCGGCTGGTGATGCTCAGTTCGGCGACCGAGGCGACCGCCGCCAGCGCCTCGCCGCGAAAGCCCATCGTGCCGACCTGTTCGAGGTCGAGCAGGCTGTGGATCTTGCTGGTGGCATGGCGGCGCAGCGCCAGCGGCAGCTCGTCGGCGGGGATGCCGGCGCCGTCGTCCTCGACGCTGATGCCGCGCACGCCGCCGGCGGCCAGGCGCAGCGTGATCTGGCACGCGCCGGCGTCCAGCGCGTTGTCCAGCAGCTCGCGCACGACCGAGCCGGGACGCTCGATCACCTCGCCGGCGGCGATCTGGCTGATCAGCTCGTCGGGCAGCTCGCGGATCGGTCGGCGGGCAGGGAGGGCGGCGCGGGCGGCCGGTCCGTCGGGCAGGTTCATCGACCGGATTCTAGGGAGCGGCCTCCGCCGGCCTGCCGCTTGGGGTCAGCGCAGGTAGCGTCCGCCCGGCCCGATCTGGACCAGCTCGACCAGGCGCGATCCGGCCGGTTCGCCGCGCTGGAAGTCGATGTCCATGCCGGCCAGCGAGAACTTCAGCCCGGCCAGCTGATCGCGCAGCGCGCGGCGCTGGACGCGCGGGCCGACCCGCCGCATCGCCTCGATCAGCACCTGGGCGGTCAGGTAGCCCTCCAGGCTGGCGTAGCCGACGCGCACCTGGGCCGGCTCGCAGGCGCGGCGGTAGTCGCTCAGCGCGGGCTGGGCGTCGCTCCAGGGGTAGGGCACCACCTGGGTCACGACCAGTCCTGCGGCGCGCTGGAGGCCGCCCTCGATCAGGGCCTCGCCGCCGCCCATCGACATCGCGTACAGGGCCGGGTGACGGCGCAGCGCGCGGACCTGGTCGATCAGGCCGAGCACCTGGTGCGCCGGCAGGGCCAGCAGCAGCGCCTGCGGGTCCAGCGCGATCAGCTTGCGGGCGGCTTCCTGCAGCGTCGCGGGGTCGTCGGTGACGCTGGCCTGCGCCAGCGGCCGCATGCCACGGTCGACCAGCGTGGCGGACAGCACGCCGGCCGCCGCATTGCCGTCCGGGCCGCTGCGGCTGACCAGCGCGACGCGGCTCAGGCGCAGCGTGCCCAGGTGGCGCACCAGCGCATCGGCCTCGCGGGCCTGGGTGGCGCGGACATGGAACTGCCAGCCCGGCAGCTGCTCGCGCTGGCGGTCCTGCAGCGACAGCGCGCCCACGCAGGGCGCCCGGCCGTCGGCGGGAATTTGGGCCAGCGCCGCCTGGCAGGCCGCGCCGACCGGTCCGAGCCAGGCCGCGAAGGCGGGCTCCGAGCCCAGCCGCTGGGTCTTCACCGCGAGCATCTCCGGCGCCAGGCCGCTGCTGTCGATGCGGGCCCAGCGCAGCTTGCGGCCGCCGATGCCGCCGCGCGCGTTGGCGCCGTCGATCGCGAGCTTCATCCCGGCGAGCTGCTCATGGCAGGCCGAATCGAGCAGCGCGCCCTGCGGGCCGATCTGCCCGATCACCAGCTCGCCGGCGTCGGCCGCCTGCCCTGGGCGGTGGGCCAGGGCGGGCAGGACGACGGCGGACCGGAGCAGCGAGCGGCGTTGCATGAGCGAAGGCGGGAGGACGGACCGCCAGTGTGCGTGCCCGATGTGGAAGGCCGATGGCCCGAATCGGCAAATTGTCGCAATCTGTGACGGGATGTACGGAAATGTCGCCCCGGATAATCCCGGCCATGGAAATCCTCGCCGTCCTCTTCGACTTCGTGCTGCACGTGGACCAGCACCTGGCCCAGTTCGTGGGTGACCACGGCGCGTGGATCTACGCCTTGCTGTTCTTGATCATCTTTGTCGAGACCGGCGTGGTCGTGATGCCTTTCCTGCCGGGCGACTCGCTGCTGTTCGTGGTCGGCGCGCTGTGCGGCGTCGGTCTGATGAGCCTGCCGCTGGCCATGGCGCTGCTGCTGCTGGCGGCGGTGCTGGGCGACCAGCTGAACTACACGATCGGCCGCTCGATCGGGCCGCGCGTGTTCCAGTGGGAGAAGTCGCGGTTCTTCAACCGCGATGCCTTCCTGCAGGCCCACGCCTTCTACGAGCGTTACGGCGGCATCACCATCGTGATCGCCCGCTTCATGCCCTTCGTGCGCACCTTCGCGCCCTTCGTGGCCGGGGTGGCCGACATGACGCGCAGCAAGTTCGTCGCCTACAACGTCGCCGGCGCGGCGCTCTGGGTGGTCGGCCTGACCGGTGCGGGCTACCTGTTCGGCAACGTGCCCTGGGTGCAGACCCACCTGAGCAAGATCATCTGGGGCTTCATCCTGATCCCCGGCCTGATCGCGCTGTTCGGCGCCTGGAAGGCCCGCCGCCAGGCGACCGCCCAGGCCTGAGCGGCGGCGCCGCGCCGCACGGCCCTGGAACCGACGCGGGAGCGTCGGCGGGGCGGGCTCCCCTGCTTGCGTTCAGACAGTTTTCATCAGCGCAGTTTCTTAATGCTGACTGAATCGTGGTGGATGTCTTGCAACGAAAAACGTCTGGTGTAGCCGTTCTTCTGTGATTTCCACACGTCCGGGGGTCGACTTTGCCGGTTCTGAAGAATTCTTCAGTTCCGGCATTCTGGGTTTATTTCCCACGAGTTGGACAGAAGTGGGACAAATGCGCGGTCAAGTTCCGCACGTGACCCGTTTGGTGTGACTTTCTTGGCGTCGGGAGACGCCTGGCTCCCCTCTGTTGCTGGGTTATTTGGCCCATGCAACGGCGCCCGGCTGGGCGCTTTTGGGCGATTGCTGAGGGGCGGCCGCACTTGTATGGTTCGGTCCACGGACCTTAAGACTTCTTTCATCGACGCCTCTTTCTGTTGCATCCAGATGCGGCATGCCGCGCGTACGAAGAAGCAACGCTGAAGTGAATTCCGACCCACTCCCAGGGTTGAAGTCGTTTCAGTTCAGAACGAGACGGTCGAAGACGACCTGAGCCATCCATCGGAGGGAACTGCCATGAAGAACTCGAACAAGACTGCACCCGTCGACGCTGCGACCTCGACGCGTGGCGACGCCGTGCCAACCTGGACCCGCCGCGGCGCCTATGTGCTGGGCGCCCTGGGCGCTGCCTCCCTGTCGGTCGCCGTGACCGCCCAGGTGGTGGTGGACTACTGGGGCGAGCCGCCGACGACGGACGAATCGGCCTACGTGGAGCCGGCCGTCGGCACGGTGGCCAACGACGCGCTGAAGACGCTGGAGCACAGCAACCACGGCTCCTATGAAGGCACCGCCAACGATGCCAAGGCCGACGTGTTCGTCGAGACCTCGGTGCCGCTGACGGCACAGACCACCAACAAGATCCCGACCGGCGGCAAGCCCAGCCCGCTGTTCAACGCGACCTCGTTCAGCGCGCCGCTGCTGATCTTCGAGGAGTTCGGACCGCAGAAGCTCGACCCGACGCTCGACACGTCCGCCAACAAGGGCTTCCCCGCGCCGACGCTGGGCGCCGCACCGGCCCAGCATCCCAGCCAGCTGACCCGCAGCGCGCCGTCGGCCGAGGCGATCGAGGGCTTCCTCGGCCAGAAGGGCATCAAGCCCTTCCCGGCAGCGCATGCCAACACCTTCGACCAGAACCCCTGGAACGCGGTGGCTTCGGAGTTCATCGGTCGCGACATCAAGGGCCCGGCCGAAGGCCGTCCGCCCGGCGAGGGCTGGGCGCACCAGCGCTGGAACGAGATGTACCCGCAGACCTTCTTCCAGACCGTGCAGGGCACGTCGCGGATGAACCTGGGCCTGCGCGACAAGGTCCAGCTGCACGGCTACGCCAAGGGCGAGTTCGCGCCGGGCGGCCTGTACCACAACACCGCCGGCGTGCCGGCCACCGCCGGCACGACCAAGGGCATCGACATCCGCTTCCACCCGGGCCTGCCGGTGCAGCAGGCCGCCTCGGTCTGGACCTTCGACGGCACGATGCCGCCGAAGCTGCTGATGGTGCGCTACGGCGAAGGCGTGCTCATGCGCCACTACAACGGCCTGCCGGTCGATCCGGCCGCCAACAAGGGCTTCGGCCTGCACACGATCTCGACCCACCAGCACAACGGCCACAACCCGGCCGAGTCCGATGGCGTCGCGCAGGCCTTCTTCTTCCCCGGCCAGTTCTACGACTACCGCTGGCCGGTCCAGCTGGCCGGCTACGACACCATCAACACCGGCGCGACCGACCCGCGTGCCGGCTACCCCTGCGTGCCTGGCGAGACCCTGTGGGTCAACGACGCCACGCCGGGCAAGAAGACCTGCCCGGCCGACGGCGTGATCCGCATCCGCGGCGACTGGCGCGAGACCGCCAGCACGCTGTGGTTCCACGATCACATGCTCGATTTCACGGCGCAGAACGTCTACAAGGGCAACGCCGCGATGATGAACGTCTACAGCGCCATCGACCGTGGCAACGAGTCGTTCAACTGCCACTACAAGGACCCGAACGCGGGCAAGGCCGGCGTGATCCCGAAGAACGTCAACCTGTGCCTGCCCTCGGGCAGCGCCATGCCCTGGGGCAACCGCGACTACGACATCAACCTCGTGATCGGCGACAAGGCCTGGGACAAGGACGGCCAGCTGTGGTTCAACGTGTTCAACAAGGACGGTTTCCTCGGTGACCGCATCCTGACGAACTTCGTCTACCACCCCTACCTGGACGTGCGTGCGCGCCGCTACCGCTTCCGCATCCTCAACGGTTCGGTCGCGCGCTACCTGTCGGTCGCGCTGGTCAAGGAGTTCCCGGGTGCCGGCGGCACGATCAAGGGCACCGGCGGCAAGACCTACACGCCGATCCCCTTCCACATGATCGGCAACGACGGCAACCTGATGGAGCATGCCGTCGCCTTCGACGGCAAGGCCGACCTGGACGCCAACGGCAACAAGGCCGAACACGCCGGCACGCTGCCGCAGCAGGCCATCGGCGAGCGCTACGACATCGTGGTCGACTTCGCCAAGAACGGCATCAAGCCCGGCGACAAGCTGTACTTCGTGAACCTGCAGGAGCACACCGATCCGGTCAAGACCAACAAGCGCCTGCCGCTGGCCGACGTGCTGTCGGGCAAGTACAAGCCGGCCGTGGCGGTTGACGACGACGGCGACAAGGTCCTGGACCGCTGGCGTGACGGTGACCCCGGCATCGGCAAGTTCATGGAACTGCGCGTCAAGGCCCTGGCCGCCGGCCAGGTCGACACCAGCATGGACCCGGCGAACTACGTCGAGGGCAAGCTGAAGATGGTGCCGCTCAAGCTCAACCGCGACAGCGCGACCGACCACGCCAAGCTGCAGAACGCCGTCCATCGTTCCTTCACCTTCGGCCACAGCGGTGGCACCGACGATCAGCCGTGGACCGTGAAGGTCGACAACGACGCCGGCTACACCGCCGACATGCGCCGCATCTCGGCCGCGCCCAAGCTGTCGGTCAACCCGACCGCCGGTGGTTCGGTGCAGAACGATGCGCCGTACGAGGTCTGGTACCTGGAACTCGGCGGTGGCTGGGACCACCCGGTCCACGTCCACTTCGAGGAAGGCATCATCCTGCGCCGCAACGGCAAACAGCCGCCGGCCTGGGAGAAGTACGCCCGCAAGGACATCTTCCGTGTCGGTCCGGACAACCAGGCGGGCTCGTCGGTCGAGGTGGCCTTCCAGTTCCGCGAGTTCGCCGGCACCTTCGTCGAGCACTGCCATTCGACCCAGCACGAGGACAACGCGATGCTGCTGCGCTTCGACATCGAACGCGCCGGCCAGACCCTGGCCATGCCCACGCCGATGCCGACCTGGGACGGCGTGCACTACACCGGATCGGCGGCCCTGACGACCTTCCGCTCCGGCGTGGGCAAGGGCACGACCTACCAGCTGGGCCAGTGAGCTGAGGCGGATGGGGCACCGCGCCGCTGCGGCGGCCGGTGCCGGTTCCAGCAGCCTGAGATGCGAGCGGGGCGATGCACAGGCATCGCCCCGCTTGTCTTTTGGGCGCGGCAAGCGGCCCTTGGCCGAGGCTCAGAGCATCCGGTTGCGGGCCATGCGCGGGTTGCGCGCGAAGTAGCGCGTCACGCCGGTCAGCAGCGCCTGCACCAGCCGGGACTGGTAGGCCGGGTCGCGCAACCGGGCCTCTTCCTCCGGGTTGGAGATGAAGGCGGTCTCGACCAGGATGGACGGGATGTCCGGCGCCTTCAGCACCGCGAAGCCCGCTTGCTCGACCTCGTCCTTGTGCAGCCGCCCGATGCGGCCGATGTGGCCCAGCACCTCGCGGCCGATCTTCAGGCTGTCGCGGATCTGCGCGGTCGTGCTCATGTCCAGCAGCGTGTTGATGACGTGCCGGTCGTTGGCCTTGATGTTGATGCCGCCGATCGCGTCCGAGCGGTTCTCCTGCTGCGCCATCCAGCGCGCGGCCGCGCTGCTGGCGCCACGCTCGGACAGCGCGAAGACCGAGGCGCCGCGCGCGGTCGGCCGGATGAAGGCGTCGGCATGCACCGAGATGAACAGGTCGGCCTGGACCCGCTGGGCCTTGCGCACGCGCTCGTTGAGCGGCACGAAGTAGTCGTCGTCGCGCGTGAGCATGGCGCGCATGCCGGGTCGGCGGTTGATCTCGTCGTGCAGCTGGCGGGCGATGCGCAGCACCACGTCCTTCTCGCGCAGCCCGCTCGGCCCGATCGCGCCCGGGTCCTCGCCGCCGTGGCCGGGATCGATCGCGACGATCACCAGCCGGTTGATGCCGGCCCGGCCGGGCTGGACCGGCGGCAGGCTGGCGGGCGGTGGCACGGTGGCCGTCGGCGGTGCCGAGGCGACCGGCGGTGACGCCGGAGGGCGTGCGGCGACCGGTGGCGAGGAGGGCACGGATGGCGTCGGCAGCGATGGCGTCACCACCGATGGCAAGGGCGGCGCGGCCGGGCGGGTCTCGATCTGGCCGATCAGCTCGCCCAGCGCGTCGTCGACCGACGAGGCGGCATCGGCCGAGGCCTCCGCCGCCGTCGGGTCCGAGGCCGCGCCGCTGGCCGACAGCGCCTGCTCGCGCGCCTGCACCACCTGCAGCAGCGGATCGGGCCGCTGCGCCGGGTAGAGGTCGAACACCAGCCGGTGCCGGTAGGGCGGGATGGGCTGCAGCGAGAACACCTGCGGCCGGCTCGCACGCTTGAGGTCGAAGACCATGCGGACCTTGCGCGGCTCGCTCTGGCCGACCCGCACGCGGGCGATGTTCGGGTCGTTCTGGCCGACCTTGGTGACCAGCTCGCGCAGCTGCGGGCTCAGCTCCAGGTCGTCGATGTCGATGGCCAGGCGCGGCGGGTCCTCGACGGCGAAGTGGCGCGTGGTCAGCGCCAAGTCCGACTCGATGGTCACGCGGGTGTAGTCGGCCGCCGGCCAGACCCGCACCGCGACCAGGTTGGCCGCGCGCGTCGGGCCGCTCCAGGCGCTGAAGCTCAGCAGCACGGTGCCGGAGCGGGCCAGCCACTGTCGACGGTCGATGGGGTACGTCATGGCGAAAACCACGGTTGCGTCGGGGAAGGCTGCACGGCGTCGGCCAGCGCCGCGAGCAGCGCCTCGCCGAGCGGCGTGCCGGCGTCGACCTGCACGGCGCGGCTGCCGTCCAGGCGGGCCTCGATCGTCAGCGCCAGGTCGGCCGGACCGGTCAGGCCGGCGATGCGCTCGGGCCACTCGACCAGCTTGAGTCCGGGTGCGGCGAAGAGTTCGCGGAAGCCGGCGTCCTCCCATTCCTGCGGGTCGCCGAAACGGTAGAAGTCGAAGTGCCAGGCGTCGCCGGCCGGTGGCTCGCCCGACGGGCCTGCGGGCAGCGCGTAGGGCTCGACGATGGCGTAGCTCGGGCTCTTGATGCGGCCGGTGATGCACAGCGCACGCAGCAGGTGCCGCACCCAGGTCGTCTTGCCGGCACCCAGGCCACCGTGCAGCGCGATGCAGGCCCCGCGCAGCGCGGGCAGGGCGGCCAGCCGGCGAGCCATCGCGTCGCAGGCGGCTTCATCGGACCAGGTCAGGGCGAGGTGTCGGTTCAAGTCGGGTCAGGCGCCAGGGGGACTGGCGGGGGGCGTTCCTAGAATCGTCGGATGACCATGAGCCCATCCGATCGGCAAGACACCGATGCCACCTTGCTGGCTCGCGTGTCGCAACAGCTGCGCGGGTGGGCCGGGGCTCTCGGATTCTCCCAGATCGGTGTGGCCGATGTGGACCTGGCCAGCGCCGAACCGGGCCTGATGGCCTGGTTGCAGGCCGGCTTTCACGGCCAGATGAACTACATGGCCGCGCACGGCCTGAAGCGCGCCCGTCCGGCCGAGCTGGTGCCCGGCACCGTGCGGGTGCTCAGCGTGCGGGCCGACTACCTGCCGCGCGACACGCCGCCCGACTGGCGCGAGCAGGAACGCGCGCGCCTGACCCGTCCCGGCGAGGCCGTCGTGTCGGTCTATGCACGTGGCCGGGACTATCACAAGGTCGTGCGCCAGCGCCTGCAGCAGCTGGCCGAGCGCATCGCCGCCGAGATCGGCCCGCACGGTCACCGCGTCTTCTGCGACTCGGCCCCGGTGCTGGAGGTCGAACTGGCCAGCCGTGCCGCGATCGGCTGGCGCGGCAAGCACACGCTGCTGCTCGACCGCGCGCGCGGCTCGATGTTCTTCCTCGGCGAGATCTACGTCGACCTGGCCTTGCCGGTCAGCACGGACATGCCCGGCAAGGCCGATGAACACGGGCCTGTCGACGTTCAGGGCGCCTGTGGCAGCTGCACCGCCTGCCTGTCCGCCTGCCCGACCCAGGCCATCGTCGCACCGTACCGGCTCGACGCCCGGCGCTGCATCAGCTACCTGACGATCGAGCAGGACGGCCCCATCCCGATCGCGCTGCGCACCGCGATGGGCAACCGCATCTACGGCTGCGACGACTGCCAGCTGGCCTGCCCGTGGAACCGCTACGCCAAGGTCAGCGCGCTGCCCGACTTCGACGTCCGCGAGCCCTTCCGCGCCCCGACCCTGCTGGCGCTGTGGGCCTGGGACGAGCCGACCTTCCTGCGCCAGACCGAAGGCAGCGCCATCCGCCGCATCGGCCATGCGCGCTGGCGCCGCAACCTGGCGGTGGCACTGGGCAACGCCTGGCGCGAGACCGGCGACGCGGCCATCGGTGCCGCGCTGCAGGCCGCCGTCGATGCGGCCCCGGCCGATGCCGTGCTGGCCGAGCACCTGGCCTGGGCCCTGTCGCAACGGGGGTGACGGCGCGGGCGCGCGGCGTCGACCAGCATCCCGACGGTCACTCAGCCGCGATCGATCAGGATCGCGCGGAAGTCGTTCACGTTGGTCAGCGTCGGGCCGGTCACGACCGCGTCGCCCAGGGCCTCGAAGAAGCCGTGGCCGTTGTTGTCGGCCAGCTGGTCCAGCGGCTTCAGGCCCTGTGACCAGGCGCGGCCGAGCGTGTCGGGGTCGATCAGCGCACCGGCGGTCTCCTCCTGGCCGTCGACGCCGTCGGTGTCGCCCATCAGCGCGTGCACGCCGCGCTGGCCGTTCAGCGCGATGGCGCAGGACAGCAGGCATTCGACGTTGCGGCCGCCGCGGCCCTTGCCACGCACGGTCACCGTCGTCTCGCCGCCGGACAGCAGCACGCAGGGCGGCGCGAAGGGCTGGCTGCGGCGGGCGATCTGCAGGGCCATGCCGGCGAGGACCTTGCCGACGTCGCGCGCCTCGCCCTCGATCGCGTCGCCCAGGATCAGCGGCGTGTAGCCGCTGTCGCGGGCCACGGCGGCGGCCGCTTCCAGCGCCATCTGCGGCGTGGCGACCATGCGGGTCTCGCAGCCCGCCAGGCACGGGTCGTCGGGCTTGACCGACTCGCCGCGGCCACTGTCCAGCAGCTCGCGCACCGCCTCGGGCAGGTCGATGCCGTAGCGCCGCACGATGCCCCGCGCGTCCTCGCAGGTGCTGGCATCGCCGACGGTCGGACCGGAGGCGATGTCGGCCGGCTGGTCACCCGGCACGTCCGAGATCAGCAGCGTCAGCACCCGGGCCGGGTGGCAGGCGGCGGCCAGCCGGCCGCCCTTGATGGCCGACAGGTGGCGACGCACCACGTTCATCTCGCCGATGGTCGCGCCCGAGGCCAGCAGCGCCCGGTTGACCGCCTGCTTGTCGGCCAGCGTCAGGCCTGGCAGCGGCAGTGGCAGCAGCGACGAGCCGCCGCCCGAGATCAGGCACAGCACGGTGTCTTCCGGACCCAGGCTGCGGGCCAGCGCGAGCAGCCGTCCGGCCGCCGCCAGCCCGGCGTCGTCGGGCACCGGATGGGCCGCCTCGACGATCTCGATGCGCTGGCACGGCACCGCGTAGCCGTAGCGCGTGACGACCAGGCCGCTGAGCTGCGACAGCTCGCCCGGCCAGGCCCGCTCGACCGCCTGCGCCATCGCCGCCGACGCCTTGCCCGCGCCGATCACCACCAGCCGCCCGTTGGGCAGCGAGGCGGGATCCGGCAGGTGCGGCGCGATGCAGACCTCGGGTTGCGCCGAGGCGATCGCGGCCTCGAACATCCGGCGCAGCAGCGTGCGCGCGGGCAGGTGGTTGGTGATGTCGCCGTGCATGGGAAACATCCTAGGTCAGCGGCCCGACCCGATCTCGAAGTTCGCCATCTTTTCCAGCGCCCGCACCATCGCCGAGTGGTCCCAGCCCTTGCCGCCGTGCGCGGCGCAGGCGTTGAACAGCTCCTGCGCGGTCGCGGTGTTGGGCAGGCTGACGCCCAGGGCGCGGGCGCTGCTCAGCGCGAGGTTCAGGTCCTTCTGGTGCAGCTCGATGCGGAAGCCCGGCTCGAAGGTGCGCTTGACCATGCGCTCGCCGTGCACCTCCAGGATGCGGCTGGCCGCGAAGCCGCCCATCAGCGCCTGGCGCACCTTGGCCGGATCGGCACCGGCCTTGGCCGCGAACAGCAGGGCCTCGCCGACCGCCTCGATGTTGAGCGCGACGATGATCTGGTTGGCGACCTTGGCGGTCTGGCCGTCGCCGTGGCCGCCGACCCGGGTGATGTTCTTGCCCACCGTCTCGAACAGCGGCCGGATGCGCTCGAACACCGCCTCGCCGCCGCCGACCATGATGGACAGCGTGGCGTTGCGCGCGCCGACCTCGCCGCCCGAGACCGGCGCGTCCAGGTGGTCCGCGCCGAGTGCCTCGATGCGCGCGGCCATGTCCTTCGTGGCAATCGGCGAGATCGAGCTCATGTCGACCACCGTGGCGCGCGCCGCGCCGGCCGGTCGCTGCCTCAGGCCCTCGGCGATGCCGCCGCCGCCGAACAGCACGGCCTCGACGTCGGGCGTGTCGGGCAGCATGGTGACGATCACGTCGGCGCGCTGCGCCACCTCGGCCGCGCTGGCGCAGCGCGTCGCCGGGCTGTCGACGATGGCCGGCGGCAGCTTGCTGCGGGCGAACACGAAGACCTGGTGGCCGGCGGCGATCAGGTGGCCGCACATCGGCGCGCCCATGATGCCCAGGCCGATGAAGCCGATGCGTTGCTGAGTCATGTGGGGTCTCCTCTCGATGATTTGTCGTGTCGTGTCGTGGCGCGTTCAGTGGCTCACCTTGTGAGCCTGTCGAGCCATCCCAGGCCGGCGACGGTGGTGGTCGCGGGCTTGTACTCGCAGCCGACCCAGCCGCGGTAGCCGATCGCATCGAGGTGCCGGAACAGGAAGTCGTGCGCGATCTCGCCGGTGCCGGGCTCGTGGCGGCCGGGGTTGTCGGCGATCTGGACATGGCCGATGCGCGCGAGGTGGCGGCTCAGCGTGCCGCACAGCTCGCCCTCCATGCGCTGGGCGTGGTAGCAGTCGAACTGGACCTTGGCGTTGGCCGCGCCGACCTCGTCGAGGATGTCCAGCGCCTGCGCGGTGCGGCTGACATGGAAGCCTGGGATGTCGAAGGTGTTGATCGGCTCGATCAGCAGGCCCAGCCCGGCCTTGGCGAGTTCGCTGGCCGCGAAGCGCAGGTTGCCGACCAGCGTGGCGCGCAGCACCCGCTCGTCCGCACCCAGCGGCGCGATGCCGGCCAGGCAGTTCAGCTGCGGCACGCCCAGCGTGCGGGCGTAGCCGATGGCGCGGGCCACGCCGTCGCGGAACTCGTCGACGCGGTCGGGCAGGCAGGCGATGCCGCGCTCGCCGCCGGCCCAGTCGCCGGCCGGCAGGTTGTGCAGCACCATCGTCAGGTCATGGGCTTCGAGCTGGGCCCGCACGACCTCGGCCGGATGCTCGTAGGGGAACTGGACCTCGACGGCGCGGAAGCCGGCCGCAGCGGCGGCGGCGTAGCGCTCGATCATCGGCACCTCGGTGAACAGCATCGAGAGGTTGGCGCTGAAGCGGGGCATGGGACGTCCTGTGTTCGGGTGGGGTCGGGGGAATGTTCTGTCGGCGCCGGATTCTCTGGCCCGGCGCGTTCAGTCGAGCATCGACGCCGACACGGCGGTCGGCGCATCGGCGCGCTCGGCCGCCAGCGGCTCGAACTCGACGATGTGGTCGATCTCGGTGCCCATGGCGATGTTGGTGACGCGTTCGAGCAGCACCTCGATCACCACCGGCACGCGGTGTTCGGCCATCCACGCATCGGCCTGGGCGATCGCCGGCGCCAGTTCCTCCTGGCGGTGCACCCGGATCGCCTTGCAGCCCAGGCCCTCGACCACCTTGATGTGGTCGACGCCGTAGCCCATCGCCGGCTCGTCGGCGGGCGTGTTGATGTTGTCGAAGCCGAGCTGCACGCAGTAGTCCATGCTGAAGCCGCGCTGGCTCTGGCGGATCAGGCCGAGGTAGCTGTTGTTCACGACCATGTGGATGTAGGGCAGCTTGAACTGGGCGCCGACCGCCAGTTCCTCCAGCATGAACTGGAAGTCGTAGTCGCCCGACAGCGCGACGATGCGCCGTGTCGGGTCGGCCGCGCGCACGCCCAGCGCGGCCGGCACGGTCCAGCCCAGCGGACCGGCCTGGCCGCAGTTGATCCAGTGGCGCGGCTGGTAGACGTGCAGGAACTGCGCGCCGGCGATCTGGCTCAGGCCGATCGTGGACACGTAGGTGGTGTCGCGGCCGAAGGCGCGGTTCATGCACTGGTAGACCCGCTGCGGCTTCATCGGCACGGTGTCGAAATGGGTCTTGCGCAGGTACTCGACCGAGCCCTTGCGGGCCAGGCATTCGCTCGCCCAGCCGCGGCGATCGGGCAGCGTGCCGGCGGCGGCGCGTTCGCGGGCGACCTCGACGAACAGGGCCAGCGCGGCGCGGGCGTCCGAGACGATGCCGAAGTCCGGCGCGAAGACGCGGCCGATCTGGGTCGGCTCGATGTCGACGTGGATGAAGCGGCGACCCTTGCAGTAGACCTCCGGCGAGCCGGTGTGGCGGTTGGCCCAGCGGTTGCCGATGCCGATGACGAAGTCGCTCGCCAGCATCGTCGCGTTGCCGTAGCGGTGGCTGGTCTGCAGGCCGACCATGCCGGCCATCAGCGGGTGGTCGTCGGGGATGCTGCCCCAGCCCATCAGCGTCGGGATCACCGGGATGCCGGTCAGCTCGGCGAACTCGACCAGCAGCGCCGAGGCATCGGCGTTGATGATGCCGCCGCCGGCCACGATCAGCGGCCGCTCGGCGCTCGCCAGCAGGTCCAGCGCGCGCTCGACCTGCTTGCGCGTCGCTGCCGGCTTGTAGACCGGCAGCGGCTCGTAGGTCTCGATGTCGAACTCGATCTCGGCCTGCTGCACGTCGAAGGGCAGGTCGATCAGCACGGGGCCGGGTCGGCCCGAGCGCATCAGGTGGAAGGCCTGCTGGAAGGCCCTCGGCACCTGCGCCGGCTCCATCACCGTGGTCGCCCACTTGGTGACCGGCTTGGCGATGCTGGCGATGTCGATGGCCTGGAAGTCCTCCTTGTGCAGCCGGGCGCGCGGCGCCTGGCCGGTCACGCACAGGATGGGAATGGAGTCGGCGCTGGCCGAGTACAGCCCGGTGATCATGTCGGTGCCGGCCGGCCCGGAGGTGCCGATGCACACGCCGATGTTGCCGGCCCGGGCGCGGGTGTAGCCCTCGGCCATGTGCGAGGCGCCCTCGACGTGGCGGGCCAGGATGTGGCCGATCCCGCCGTGTTCACGCATCGCCGCGTACAGCGGATTGATCGCGGCCCCCGGCACCCCGAAGGCCTGCGTCACGCCTTCCTTCTCCATCACCAGCACGGCGGCCATCGCGGCCTTCATCTTCGCCATCGCGTTGCTCCAGTTGTGGTTGACACCGACTGGGACGGATGGTGGCGAAGACCCCGCCTGCACAGAAGCGCAGGCTGGGCATTCCGGCCATTCCGGGGAGGAATGGGGCGGGGCAGGAAAGGTGGGCTTCCGGCTGCCTCCGAATCGAACCACCGCTGCGGCGCGCGCACGCCCGGCGCACAAGGAAAAGCCCGCTGTGTGCGGGCTTTTCCTTGTGTCCAGGGGCCGGGCTTCCGGGTCAACCCGCCGAGGCCGGCGGTGCCGCCATCTTGTCCAGCCACAGCTCGCCGCCGGTGGCCCAGTCGTGGCGTTCGATGTCGAAGAACACGACGTCGACGCTCGATGCGTTGCCGCCGAGGGTGCGGACGGTGGCTTCGGTCAGGGCGGCGGCCAGGGCGCGCTTCTGCTCGACGGTGCGGCCGGTCATCAGTTCGACGCGGATGGTGGGCATGGGTCAGGACTCCTGAGGGTCGTGGTTGGGAGCCGGGATCATGCCTCGACCAGCGCGGTCGCGAGGCGGTTGTGGCGCTCGATCAGGCGCGGCAGGTCGACCGTGGCCAGCACGCCGTCACGCACCACCACGCGGCCGTGCACGATGCTGTGCTGCACGCGCGGCACGTGGCAGAAGAACAGCGCGGCCAGCGGGTCGTGGTGGGCACCGGCCAGGCCGATGGTGTCGAGCGGGAAGGTCACCAGGTCGGCGCTCATGCCCGGCGCCAGCGCGCCGATGTCGTCGCGGTTGAGCACCTGGGCGCCGCCGAGCGTGGCGATCTCCAGCACCTCGCGGGCGGTCATCGCGGTCGGTCCCTTGAGCGGGCCGTGCGAGACGCGTTGCAGCAGCAGCGCCAGGCGGGCCTCGTCGAGCATGTGGCCGCTGTCGTTGCTGGCCGAGCCGTCGACCGCGAGCGAGACCTTCACGCCGGCGTCGCGCATCGCCCGGATCGGCGCGGCGCCCGAGGCGAGCCGCATGTTCGAGCCCGGGCAGTGCGAGATGCCGGTGCCCGTGCGCGCGAACAGCGCGATGCCGGCCTCGTCGAGCTTGACGCAGTGGGCATGCCAGACGTCCGGGCCGACCCAGCCGAGCTGCTCGGCGTATTCGGCCGGCGTGCAGCCGAAGGTCTCGCGCGTGTAGGCGATGTCGTTGTCGTTCTCGGCCAGGTGGGTGTGCAGCGACACACCGTGCTGGCGCGCCAGCAGCGCCGCATCGCGCATCAGCTCGCGGCTGACCGAGAAGGGCGAGCAGGGTGCGACCACCACGCGCTGCATCGCGTGGCGGGCCGGGTCGTGCCAGCGCTCGATCACGCGCTGGGTGTCGGCGAGGATGTCGGCTTCGCGCTCGACCACCCGGTCCGGCGGCAGGCCACCCTGGCTCTGGCCGACGCTCATCGAACCGCGCGAGGCATGGAAGCGCATGCCGATCTCGCGCGCCGCCTCCAGCGTGTCGTCCAGCCGCACGCCGTTGGGGTAGATGTAGAGGTGGTCGGCGCTGGTGGTGCAGCCCGACAGCAGCAGCTCGGCCATGGCCGTCTGGGTCGACACGTGCGCGTGCTCGGGCGTCAGGCCCGCCCAGATCGGGTAGAGCGTGCGCAGCCACTGGAACAGCTCGCAGTCCTGCGCCGGGCGCACCACGCGCGTCAGCGACTGGTACATGTGGTGGTGCGTGTTGACCAGGCCGGGGATGACGACCTGGCCGCGCGCATCGATCACCTCGTCGGCCTGCGCGGGCAGCTGATCGCTCGGGCCGACCTGCTCGATCACGTGGTCGCGGATGAAGACGGCGCCGTCGGGTATCTCGCGGCGCTGCGCGTCCATCGTGACGAGCAGGGTGGCATGGCGGATCAGGAGCGTGGTCATGTGGGTTCCGTCGACGTCAGTGACCGCCTTCGGCCTGCATCGCGGCGATGCGGGCCTCGCGTTCGCCGGCCTCGGCCGAGCCGCCACCGTTGAAGAACAGGTTGAGCACGACCGCCGAGATCGTCGTCAGCAGGATGCCCGACTCCAGCAGCGGGTGCAGCCCGTGCGGCATGTGCTGCGTCCACGCTGGCGCGACCAGCGGGATCATGCCCGCACTGATCGACACCGCGACGATGTAGAGGTTGTTCTTGTTGGCCTTGTAGTCGACGCCCGCGAGGATGCGCACGCCGGTCGCCGCGACCATGCCGAACATCACCAGGCCGGCGCCGCCGAGCACGAACTGCGGCAGCGACTCGACCAGCGCGGCCATCTTCGGGATCAGGCCCAGCACGATCAGGATGATGCCGCCGGCGACGCAGACGAAGCGGCTGCGCACGCCGGTCACGCCGACCAGGCCGACGTTCTGCGAGAAGCTGGTGTACGGGAAGGTGTTGAAGATGCCGCCGATCAGCGTGCCCAGGCCGTCGGTGCGCAGGCCGGCGGCCAGGCTCTGCGAGGTCAGCTTGCGACCGGTCAGGTCGCTCAGCGCGAGGAACATGCCGGTCGACTCGATGAAGGTCACGATCATCACCAGCACCATCGTGGCGATCAGCACCGGGTCGAAGATCGGCATGCCGAAGGAGAAGGGCAGCACGAGGTCGAACCAGTGCGCGCTCGCGACCTTGCCGAAGGTCATCTTGCCGGCCAGCGTGGCGACCACGCCGCCGATCACGATGCCCAGCAGCACGGAGATGTTGGCGATGAAGCCACGGCCGTACTTGGCGATCAGCAGGATGCAGGCGAGCACGAACAGCGCGATGGCCATGTTGTCCAGCGCCGCGTAGTTCGGGTTCGGGATCATCGGCGCGGCGCCCACCGGCAGCGCGGTGCCGGCGGCCTTGGCGTTGGCCACCGCCTGGAGGTGCGCCGGGTCGGGGATCTTGGCCAGGAAGGCCGGTCCGCCCATGGCCCAGCCGATGCCCACGCGCATCAGGCTGATGCCGATGATCGCGATGATGGTGCCGGTCACCACCGGCGGGAAGAAGCGCAGCATGCGGCTGGCCAGCGGCGCGATCACCATGCCGATCACGCCCGCCGCGATGATGGCGCCGAAGATCGTGCGTGCGCCGTCCAGGCCCGGCATGGACTCGGCCATGGCCACCATCGGGCCGACGGCGGCGAAGGTCACGCCCATCATCACCGGCAGGCGGATGCCGAACCACTGCGTCACGCCCAGCGACTGGATCAGCGTGACGATGCCGCAGCAGAACAGGTCGGCCGAGATCAGCAGCGCGACCTGCTCGGGGCTGAGCTTGAGCGCACGCCCGACGATCAGCGGCACCGCGATGGCGCCGGCATACATCACCAGCACGTGCTGGAAGCCCAGCGCGACCAGGCGCGGCGTGGGCAGCTTCTCGTCGACCGGGTGCACGCCCGTGTCCTTCGTGGTGTCGGTCATCTTCGTGTCTCCTCGTGCCCGTCAAGGCGGGTCATCTGTGGATCGTCGGTGGGACTGCGGGGGGTGGGCGTGAGGCGGTGCGACCGGTCAGGGCGCCGGTGCGCCGGCCTCGAACCAGCGCTGGATGAGCGCCCGTTCGTCGTCGGTGATCTGGGTGGCGTTGTTCATCGGCATGAGCTTGAGCACGACCGCCTGCTGGTACACGGCCTGCGCATGCTGCTTGACGAGATCGGGCGTGTGCAGCGCGATGCCCTTGTTCTGGAGCTGTTCGTTGTGGCACATCACGCAGCGTTGCTGCATCACCGGGGCGATCAGGTCATAGCTCACCGGCTGAGCCTGCGCGGCCTTCTGGGCGGCGGTCTGCGGCGCGGGTGCCAGCCAGATCACCAGGCCCAGCAGCACCAGCACGCCGGCACCGGCCTGTTCCCAGGGCACGCGCTTGCCCAGCACCAGGGCCTTGTGGCGGGCCACGAAGCTGTGGCGGATCAGTGCGCCGGCCAGCATCAGGAGCACCAGCACCAGCCAGTTGTGCGTGCCCTGGTAGAGCCAGCCGTAGTGGTTGGACAGCATCGCGATCAGCACCGGCAGCGTGAAGTAGGTGTTGTGCACGCTGCGCTGCTTGGCACGCTGGCCGTGGATCGGGTCGACCGGCTGGCCGGCCTTCATCTGCGCGATCACGGTGCGCTGGCCGGGGATGATCCAGAAGAACACGTTGGCGCTCATGGCCGTGGCGATCATCGCGCCCATCAGCAGGAAGGCCGCCCGGCCGGCGAACAGCTGGCAGGCCAGCCAGCTCGCCGCGACGATGAACACGGTCACGCCCAGGCCGACCAGCAGGTCGCCGTTCTTCTTGCGGCCGAGGCTGCGGCAGATCAGGTCGTAGACGATCCAGAACGCCGCCAGGAAGCCCAGCGCCGCGCCGATGGCCAGGCCCGGCGACCAGTCGTGCACGCGCTTGTCGACCAGGAAGGTGCCGGCATTGAACAGGTAGAGCACCGTGAACAGCCCGAAGCCGCTCAGCCAGGTGCTGTAGCTTTCCCAGAAGAACCAGTGCAGGTTCTGCGGCAGCGACTTCGGCGCGACGAGGTACTTCTGCGGGTTGTAGAAGCCACCGCCGTGGACCGCCCACAGCTCGCCGTCGACGCCCTTGCCGACCAGGTCCGGCGCGGTCGGCCGGGTCAGGCTGTTGTCGAGAAAGACGAAGTAGAACGACGAGCCGATCCAGGCGATAGCCGTGATGACGTGGACCCAGCGCAGCAGCAGGTTGGCCCAGTCGAGAAGGTAGGTTTCCATCGCGTCCTCACGCTGTGCGTCCCCCTGAACCGATCAGGGGCACGCGGATGTGGGTGGGAAGGCGCCGCGCACGAGGCTGGGCACCTTCCCCTCACCACAGCGGGCTCTGTGAGGAGCGAACGTCGCGACCGGGGCATCGGGGCGGTCCGGCTGGACTGCGTCGATGGCCGGGCTCCGCGGCGACATGGTGAAAAGTGTATACACATCCGTGCACGATGCAAGATCCGGATCGACCCTGATCCGTGGCCTGCGCGGCGATGGGCGGACGGCGACCGGCGTCGCGGCCTGCCGGCTTCAGGTGCCTTGCAGCGCCGCGAACGCGACCATCGCCAGCGGCACGCTGAACATGCCCAGCAGGGTCGATGCGGTGACCAGGCCCGCCACGTACGGGCCGTCGCCGCCCATCCGGGCGGCCAGCACGTAGCAGCTCGAAGCCGTGGGCAGCGCGGCGTAGGCGAGCAGGATCTGTGCCTGTCCTGGCGGCAAGGCCAGCAGCAGGCCCAGGCCCAGGCCAGCGGCCGGCAGCACCAGGTGGCGGATCGCCAGCAGCGCGGCGGCCAGGCCGGGCGCCTTCTGCAGGCCGCCGAACTGCAGGCCCGCGCCGACCGCCATCAGGCCCAGCGGCAAGGCGGCCGCGCCGATGCGCGTGAGCGTGGTCTGCACCGGACCGGGCAGCACCAGACCGGCCTGGTTGGCGACCAGGCCGGTCACGGTGGCGATGATCAGCGGGTTGCGCAGGACCTCGCGCAGCGTGTCGTGGCCGCCATGCCGGGCCAGCGACCAGACCGCGCCAAGGTTGCACAGCGGCACGCCCAGCGCGATCAGCAGCGCGACCCAGGCGACGCCTTGCGCGCCGCCGAGCCGTTCGGCCAGCGCCAGCGCGACATAGGAATTGAAGCGGAAGGCGACCTGCGCGCCCGAGGCCAGCCGCATCTCGTCGATGCCCGGCCAGCGCCGCATCAGCACGGTCAACGCGAAGCCGATGCCGAAGACCGCCACGCCGCCGAAGGCCAGGTTGAGCGTCTCGCCCGGCGCCAGCGGGCTGCGCACGATGGACACGAACAGCAGCACCGGGAACAGCAGCCAGTAGACCAGCCGTTCGGCCGCGTTCCAGACGCTGCGGTCCAGCGCGGTATGGCGGCAGACCAGGAAGCCCAGCACGATGAGCAGGAAGTCGGGCAGCAGCAGCAGGGCGTGGGTCAGCATGGGCGGAAGCTTAGCGGCGGCTCGTGGTTTGCCCTTGTGCGCAGGAACCACAATGCGCGGCGATGCTTGCAGGTTGCAGCATCGGCCATCGCCGGGAGAACCCCATGCACACCACTCGTCGCTCCATCCTTCGCCACGGCCTGCTGGCCGCCGGTCTCGCGGCCTCGCCGCTGCTCGTGCAGGCCCAGGCCTGGCCGGCCCGGCCGGTCCGCCTGATCGTGCCGTTCGCGCCTGGCGGCACCACCGACATCATTGCCCGCACGCTGGCCGAGAAGCTCGGCCCGGCGCTGGGCCAGACGGTGGTGGTCGAGAACAAGGCCGGCGGCGGCGGCATCATCGGCGCCGACCTGGTCGCCAAGGCCGCGCCGGACGGCTACACGCTGGCGATCGCCACGGTCTCGACCACGGCGGCCAACCCGGCCATCAACCCGCGCACGCCCTACAACCCGCTCACCGACTTCACGCCCATCATCAACGTGGCGGCCACGCCCAACGTGATCGCGGTGCATCCGACCTTCATCGCGCGGGACTACAAGACCTTCGTGCAGGTGCTCAAGAAGAGCCCCGGCCGCTACAGCTACTCCAGCTCGGGCACCGGCGGCATCGGCCATCTGCAGATGGAGCTGTACAAGAGCCTGGCCGGCGTCTTCGTGACCCACATCCCCTACCGCGGCGCCGGGCCGGCGCTCAACGACACGGTGGCCGGCCAGGTGCCGATGATCTTCGACAACCTGCCCTCGGCCCTGCCCTTCATCAAGGACGGCCGGCTGGTGCCCATCGTCGTGGCCGCACCGCAGCGGCTGGCCCAGCTGCCTGATGTGCCGACCTTCAAGGAGATCGGCCTGGAGCCGGTCAACCGCATGGCCTTCTACGGCATCCACGGTCCCAAGGGCATGAGCAAGGACGTGGTCGACAAGATCCACGCGGCCGTCAAGCAGGTGGCCGAGGACCCGGCCGTGCGCCAGCGCATCGAGGCCACCGGCTCGGTGCTGGTGCTCAACACGCCCGAGCAGTTCGCGGCCCAGATCAAGGCCGAGTTCGAGGTCTACAAGAAGGTCGTCGACCAGCAGAAGCTCAAGCTCGATTGAACCGATGGCGGCGAGCTTGAAGCGGGCGGCGGCCCCGGTCGCCGCGGCGGTGCGTGCCGACGATCAGGCGGTGATCGACCGCTTCCTCGACGCACTCTGGCTCGAGGACGGCCTGTCGCGCAACACCCTGGCCGCCTATCGCCGCGACCTGCAGGGCCTGGCCTCGGGCCTGCAGGCGCAGGACGGCCGGCCGCTGCTGCTCGGTGCGCGCGAGCTGGACCTGATGGGCGTGATGGCCGCTCGCCATGCCCAGACCCGCGCCACCACCGCCAACCGCCGCCTGACGGTCTACCGGCGCTTCTACCGCTGGGCGCTGCGCGAGTCGCTCTGCAGCGCCGACCCGACCCTCAAGCTGACGGCGGCGCGCCAGCCGCAGCGCCTGCCGCGCAGCCTGTCAGAAGGCCAGGTGGAGGCCTTGCTGGCCGCGCCCGAGGTCGACACCCCGCTGGGCCTGCGCGACCGCGCGATGTTCGAGCTGATGTACGGCGCCGGCCTGCGCGTGAGCGAGCTGGTGGGCGTGCGCCTGCTGCTGATCAACCTCGACGACCAGGTGCTGAAGGTGCTGGGCAAGGGCAGCAAGGAACGCCTCGTGCCCTTCGGCGAGGAGGCCCGCCACTGGCTGGTCCGCTACCTCGCCGAATCGCGCCCGGCGCTGCTGCAGGGCCGCCTGTGCGACGACCTGTTCGTGACCGTGCGCGGTGCCGGCATGACCCGCCAGATGGCCTGGAACCTCGTCAAGAAGCACGCCCGCACGGCCGGCATCACCGCGCCGCTGTCGCCCCACACGCTGCGCCATGCCTTCGCCACCCACCTGCTCAACCACGGCGCCGACCTGCGCGCCGTCCAGCTGCTGCTGGGCCATGCGGACATCTCGACGACCCAGATCTACACGCATGTGGCGCGTGAACGCCTGAAGGTGCTCCACGCCAAACATCACCCCAGAGGATGACTGGGCGCCCTGATTCGCGTCGTTGCGCGACCGGGGATCAACGCGCGCCCGGGCCGAGCGCCGGGCCGCCCCAAGCTGGCCCGGACCCCCTTGGGGGGTGGTCGCGCGTACACGCGTGACCGGGGGCCGACATTCACCGCCCGCGCAGATGCGCCGGGGCCTCCAGCCGCTTCGCGAAGGCCGACAGGGCCAGGGTCAGGATCAGGTAGATCAGCGAGATCGCCAGGTAGGGCTCCCAGTAGCGGGAGTAGGCACCGGCCACGGTGCGGGCGGCCAGGGCCAGCTCGGCCAGGCCGATGGCCGAGACCAGCGACGAGTCCTTGATCAGCGTGACGCCCTCGTTGACCAGCGCCGGCACCATGCGGCGGAAGGCCTGCGGCAGGATCACGAAGCGCATCGCCTGCGCATGCGTCAGGCCGAGGCTGTAGCCGGCCTGGGTCTGGCCGCGGTGGATGCTCTGGATGCCGGCGCGGAAGATCTCGCTGATGTAGGCGCCCGCGTTCAGGCTCAGCGCCAGGCAGCCCGAGAAGAAGGCACCGTGCTCCTGACGGAAGGTGCGGGCCGCCTCACCGGCCAGCAGCAGGCCGTGGTCCGGGTGGATCAGCGCGGGCATCAGCGCGAAGTGGACCAGCAGGATCTGCACGAACAGCGGCGTGCCGCGGAAGAAGGTGACGTAGCCGACGGTCAGTCCGCGCAGCAGCCGCATGCCCCAGCGCGCGGCCACGCCGCGCGGCGGCGGTGCGTCGCCCGAGCTGCTGACCAGGCCGAACACGACACCGAGTGCCAGGCCGGCACCGATCGCCACCAGCGTGAGCTTGATGGTCATCAGCACGCCTTCGACGAACAACGGGCCATAGCCGGCCAGGATTTCCCAACGCAGATCCACTTGCAGTCTCCAGTTCGAGTGCGCCTGGCGCCACCTGGGCGCGGTGCGGCGCACCTTGATCGGGCGCCAGTTTAGGCGGGCACACCTGCTGCAAAAGCCGGGCCGACCCGGGTAGACGCTGCCGGCGCGGACATGAAAAAGGCGGACCCGAAGGTCCGCCTGCTGGCTTCGTTCACGTGGACGGCTGGCGACCGGCTGGCGGCCCCAGGCGTCCGTCGGGACTTACTTCGAGGCCGCTGCGGCCGCCGCAGCCGGAGCCGCGCCGAAGTAGGTCGCGAAGATCTTGTCGTAGCTGCCGTCGGCCTTGATGTCGGCCAGGCCCTTGTTGATCTTCTCGAGCAGCTCGGTGTTGCCCTTCTTCACGGCGATGCCGTACTGCTCGGGCGCGAAGCTGGTCTTGTCGGCGACGGTCTTGAACTTGTCGGCCGGGTTGTTGGCGACGTAGTGGATGACCACGCCGTTGTCGGCCACGACGGCGTCGACGCCGCCCGACTGCAGTTCCTTGAGCGCCAGCGGGGTCGACTCGAAGCGCTTGACGTTGGTGCTGGTCTTGCCCAGCAGCTTGGTCACGACCTCGTCGCCGGTGGTGCCGGTCTGCACGCCGACCTTGAGCTTCTTCAGGTCACCGAACTTGGCGACCTTGGAGGTCTCCTTGACGGCGATCAGCTGCTCGGCGTCGAAGTAGGGCGCGCTGAAGTCCATCGTCTGCTTGCGCTCGTCGGTGATCGTGATCGACGAGATCAGCGCATCACGGTCGCCTTGCTGCAGGCTGTTGAAGATGCCTTCCCACGGCGTGTTGACGAACTTGATCTCGAAGCCGCCCTTGGCCGCCACGGCGGTCAGGATGTCCATCGAGAAGCCGACGATCTCGCCCTTCTCGTTCTGCGACTCGAAGGGCGCGTAGGCCGCGTCGGTGCCGATCACGTAGACCTTGGCCGGCGGCGGGGGCGGCGGTGCCGAGGCGGCGGCGGCGGCCGGTGCGGCCTCTTCCTTCTTGCCGCAGGCGACGAGCACCAGGGCAGCGGCGGCGAAGCCGGCGGTCTTCAGGAAACGACGGGTGGTCCAGCGAGTCATGGGTGTCCTTGGATGGATGGGATCAAGGTTGCCGGGGCGTACACGACGCGGCCGGCGACTGGATCGGGAAGTGTATCGGCCTGTTCCGAACGGCCTGGTCGGCGCTCACTGCACCGTGCCGGTCCCGCCGGCCTGCGACACGACCGGGCTGAACAGCGCGGCCGCGTCGATCGGGTCGAAGGTGTACTGGATGCCGCAGAACTCGCAGCCGACCTCGACGTGGCCACGCTCGGCCAGCACGCTCTCGACCTCGTCGCGGCCCAGGCCGTTGAGCATGCGCGCGACCCGCTCGCGCGAGCAGGTGCAGGCAAAGCGCGGATGCTGCGGCTCGAAGCGGCGCAGGTCCTCTTCCCAGAACAGACGGCGAAGGATGGTGTCGACGTCCAGCGTCAGCAGCTCCTCGCGCTTGAGCGTGGCCGCCAGCATCGCGATGCGGTTGTAGTGCTCGTTCAGGCCAATCTCCTCCTCGTTGCTGCGCCCGCCGCTGGCGGTGCCGCCTTCGAGGTTCTTCTCGCCCTGCACCGGCAGGCGCTGGATCAGCAGCCCGGCGGCGACGCGGTCGTCGGCGGCCAGCACCAGGCGGGTGTCGAGCTGCTCGGACTGCAGCATGTAGTGCTCCAGCACCTCCGACAGCTGCTGCAGCGGCTCGCGCTGGTCACCGTGCAGCGGCACCACGCCCTGGTACGGCGTCTGGCCGGGCTTGCGGTCCTTCGGGTCCAGCGTGATGGCGCAGCGGCCCTGGCCGTTGACGTTGAGCAGCGCCTCCACGCCGGCACCCTCGGCGACCTCGCCGATGACCGTCGCGGTGGCGCGCAGGCCCAGCTCGGGCTGGACCTCGGCGACCGCCATGCGCACCGGGCCGTCGCCCTGCATCTGCAGGATCAGCGCACCGTTGAACTTGATGTTGGCCTGCATCAGCGTGGCCGCCACGCTCATCTCGCCGAGCAGCCGGCGCACCGGCTCGGGGTAGCCGCCGGCAGCCTCGCGGCGCGCCAGCATCTCGGTCCAGGCGCCGGTCAGGCGCACCAGGATGCCGCGCACCGGCAGGCCCTCGAACAGGAACTTGTGCAGCTCGCCGCCGTCGACCGGCTCGGTCTCCAGCGTGACGTGTTCTGGGTGATTCGCTCGTGCCATGTCGGGGCCCTCAGCCGATGTTCTTGAGTTGCGTCGCGTAGCGCTGCGCGTTGGCGACGTAGTTGGCGGCGCTGCGCGCCAGGCCGGCCCGTTGCTCGGGCGTCAGCTCGCGTACCACCCGGGCCGGGCTGCCGACGATCAGGCTGCCGTCCGGAAAGGTCTTGCCCTCGGTCACCAGCGCGCCTGCGCCAACGATGCAGTCGCGCCCGATCACCGCGCCGTTGAGCACCACCGCGCCGATGCCGATCAGGCTGCCGTCGCCGATGGTGCAGCCGTGCAGCATGACCTGGTGGCCGACGGTCACGCCCTCGCCGATGGTCAGCGGCTTGCCCTCGTCGGTGTGCAGCACGCTGTTGTCCTGGATGTTGCTGTGCCGGCCGATGCGGATCGGCTCGTTGTCGCCACGCACGACCGCGCCGAACCAGACGCTGCTGCCCTCGGCCATCTCGACCCGGCCGATCACCGTGGCGTTCGGGGCGACGAAGGCGTCGGGAGCGATCTGCGGCGTGACGTCGCCGAGCTGGTAGAGGGGCATGGGGGGTTCCTGTTCGGGCCTCGCGCACGCCGGGTGGCGTCGGGCCAAAAGGCAAAATTGTAGGGATGACGCTGAGACAGCTGGCCCTGGAGGCCTTGGTGATGCCCGATCCTGCGGCCAAGGTGCGCGCGGTGCACGCGCTCTGGCAGGCCGCCGAGGGGCTGCCGCTGGACGTCGACGCCGTGCTCGCCGAACCGGCCGGCCTGCCCGGTCGTCCGAACCGCCCGCGGCTGGTCGCGCCCAAGGACGTGCCGACCCGCTCGCCCCACACCCCCGAGGGCCGCGCCGCGCTGCTGCACGCGATCGCGCACATCGAGTTCAACGCGATCAACCTGGCGCTGGATGCCGTCTGGCGCTTCCCCGGCCTGCCGCGGGCCTACTACCTCGACTGGCTGCGGGTGGCCGACGAGGAGGCCACCCACCACATGCTGCTGGCCGGGCACCTGGCCACGCTGGGCCATGCCTACGGCGACTTCCCCGGCCATGACGGCCTGTGGACGATGACCTGGCGCACCCGCGACGACTTCATCGCCCGCATGGCGCTGGTGCCGCGCACGCTGGAGGCGCGCGGCCTGGACGCGACGCCGCCGATCCAGGCCAAGCTGCGGCGGGCCGGCGACCTGCGCGCGGTGGCGATCCTCGACGTCATCCTGCGCGACGAGGTCGGCCACGTCGCCATCGGCAACCGCTGGTACCGCTGGGCCTGCGAACGCGCCGGCGAGGACCCGCTGACGCTCTACCCGACGCTGGTCGCGCGGCACCGGGCGCCGCCGCTGCGACCGCCGCTGAACCGCGAGGCCCGCTTGCGCGCGGGCTTCAGCGAGGCCGAGCTGGCCTGGCTCGAATCGCCTGACGGGCTCTGAACGGCTCGGCTCTGATCGGCTCAGAGCGGTTGCAGGAAGTAGCGCTTGAGGCCGGCCAGGATCATCTCGACGGCGACGGCGGTCAGCACCAGGCCCATCAGCTTCTCGATCGCCGACACCATCGACGCGCCGAGCCACACCCGGATCTTCTCGGCCAGCAGCAGCACCGTCGCGCAGATCACCATCGCGGCGGTCAGCGCACCGGCCCAGTCCAGCAGCCGCTCGGGCTGACGCGAGGCCAGCAGCAGCACCGTGGCCATCGCCGAAGGCCCGGCCAGCAGCGGCACCGCGAGCGGGAAGATGAAGGGCTCGCGCCCCGTGTCGTCGCTGCCGTAGATCTCCGAGCCACCCTTGAAGATCATGCGGATGGCAATGATGATGAGGATCACCCCGCCGGCCACTTCAAGCGAGCGCTCCGACAGGCGCATCAGCGTCAGGAAGTGCTGCCCGCCGACCATGAACAGCGCCAGCACCGCGAACGCGATGCATGCCTCCCGCAGGGCCACCCGCGTGCGCCGCTCCGGCGTCACGCCGCGCAGCACCGAGATGAAGATGGGGATGCTGCCGAGCGGGTCCAGCACGAGCAGCAGGAGGACGAGGGCGGAGGTGAAGCTGTGGTCCATGGGGCGGGATTGTGGCGGAGGGCTGCGCCGCGGCGCGGGCCGAACGGAGGGTATGCGGGCGCGAGAACCACATGAATCGGTCACTTGCCAGGTGCAAATTCGCATCGATAGACTCGTCCGCCATGCTCACCGACAACATCCTGAACGTGCTTGGATTGGTGTTTGTCGCCTACTGCGTCGGCTTGTTCGTCATCTTCTCGATTGGCTATCTTTCCCTCGGCCGCGTGGAATCAGACGACGAACTCGAAGAGCCGGACGACTGACACGAGTCATTCGGGCCCATCTCCGCTGACGCAGGGCAGCCGGCACAGCCGGTCGGATGACCGTGTTGGAACGGTCGATCCCCGCTCACGCGGGGCAGCCTCGCTCAAGGACACCCACCCTGCGGGCGAACCGTCCCGGCTGCCTTTGACCCTGTCCATGCGCTTGCTCCCAACCCGTGCAGGGGGCATCGCATCCGTGCCGGTTCATGGACTGAACCTGTCGTGTCGGACCTGCTCCCCTGGAAGGTCGCAGGCTAGGCAGCTTGCGCGGTGCTGCCAGCTACTTGAAACAGTAGTTTTTGCGTTCTCGAAACGCTTCGGATCGTGAGCGGCGGGGGTCGACCTCAGGCCGATGCACGTCAGGCATGGCGGCCCGCCCTCAATGTCTCGAACAGCCTCGCCTCACACGCCCCATCCCCGCACCGCCCGCAGGCATGTCGCCAGACAGGCCGCTGCCCGCGATCCCCGTGTTCATCGAGGCTCCGGGCCGCGCGCCGTGCCCGCCAAGTGGCGCCAGCCGCATCGGCATGGCCCGCCGCAGGCCCTGACAGCACCGCGTGTTCGACGCCCGCGCGGAACATCGCCGAGCGCAGCGCCGAGTCCGCTGGCGTGGCGCGGCCGTCGAGCGGGCCGTCGATGGGGCCGATCAGCACGAAGAAGACGCCCGCCGGCCAGTCCGGCGCATGGCCGGCGAGGATCGCCTGCGCGAGCGGGGATGCGTCAAGAACGTCGTGTTGGTCGGCTTTCCCGTCGATCAGCGCCTGTCGCAGTCGCGCACAGGCCGCCGGATCGGGGCCGATGACCGCGAGGCGCTCGGCGGCGGCGGTCATCGGTGCATCGCGAGGGGGGCTCAGGCCAGGCGGGCCTGGTGGCGCGCGATCTGGGCGCGCACCTGGGCCGGGGCGGTGCCGCCCAGCGTGTTGCGGGCGTTGAGCGAGCCGGACAGCGTCAGGGCCTCGGCGACGTCGGCCTCGATGCGGGCATCGAAGCCCTGCAGCGTGGACAGCGGCAGTTCCGACAGGTCCTGGCCCAGGCCGATCGCGGTCTTGACCGCGTGGGCGACGACCTCGTGCGCGTCGCGGAAGGGCAGGCCCTTCTTGACGAGGTAGTCGGCCAGGTCGGTGGCCGTTGCGTAGCCGCGCAGCGCGGCCCGCTCCATCGCGTCGCGCCGGACCTGCAGGCCGGCGCTGCGCGTGCCGTCGGCGGCCACTTCGCCGCCGATCATCTCGGCCATGATGCGCAGCGTGTCCTTGACCGTGTCGACCGTGTCGAACAGCGGTTCCTTGTCTTCCTGGTTGTCCTTGTTGTAGGCCAGCGGCTGGCCCTTCATCAAGGTGATCAGGCCCATCAGGTGACCGACCACGCGACCGCTCTTGCCGCGTGCCAGCTCGGCCACGTCGGGGTTGCGCTTCTGCGGCATGATCGATGAGCCGGTGCAGTAGCGGTCCGACAGGTTGATGAAGCCGAAGTTCTGGCTCATCCAGATCACGATCTCCTCGGCCAGGCGCGAGACATGCACCATCACCAGCGTGGCGAAGCCGCTGAACTCGATGGCGAAGTCGCGGTCGCTGACCGCATCCAGGCTGTTCTGGCAGACGCCCTCGAAGCCCAGCGTGCGGGCCACGCGCTCGCGGTCCAGCGGGTAGCTGGTGCCGGCCAGCGCGGCCGATCCGAGCGGCAGCCGGTTGACGCGGCGACGCAGGTCGGCGAGCCGCTCGGCATCGCGCGCGAACATCTCGACATAGGCCAGCAGGTGGTGGGCGAAGCTCACCGGCTGAGCCACCTGCAGGTGCGTGAAGCCCGGCAGGATGGCGTCGACGTTCTCGCTCGCCACATGCACCAGCGCACGCTGCATGTCGACCAGCAGCAGGGCGATGGCGTCGATCTCGCCGCGCAGCCACAGGCGCACGTCGGTGGCGACCTGGTCGTTGCGGCTGCGGCCGGTGTGCAGGCGCTTGCCGGCGTCGCCGACCAGCTGGGTCAGGCGGGCCTCGATGTTGAGGTGGACGTCCTCCAGTTCGAGCTTCCAGTCGAAGCTGCCGGACTCGATCTCGGCGCGGACCTGCACCATGCCGCGCTGGATGTCGGCCAGGTCCTGCGCGCCGATGATCCCTTGCGCGGCCAGCATGTCGGCATGCGCGAGGCTGCCGTCGATGTCGGCCTGCCAGAGCCGCTTGTCGAAGAAGACGCTGGCGGTGTAGCGCTTGACCAGCTCGCTCATCGGCTCGGAGAACAGGGCCGACCAGGCCTGGGACTTGGTGTCGAGTTGGTGGGTGCTCATGGCGCGTTGGCGATGCTTTTGGGGAGAATGTCGAGATTGTAGGGAGCCCCTTCCGATGTCCGACCGCCCCGTGTCCCGTCCGGCCGACGTGCCGCCGCCGCGCCCTTCGGCGCCGGCCCGCGACGATGCCGACATGGGCCCGACCACCTGGCTGGACGACCTGCTGCTGCAGAACGGCGACGTCACCTCGCCGGCCGGCTTGACCGGCGTGGCGACCGGCCACGGCCGGCTCGACGAGCCGCCGCGACCCGGCGACCCGGCGCTGCGCACCCCGCCCGCTGACGCCTTGCCCATCCCTCGCCCACCCGCGGGCCAGGCCGAGGCTTCCGCCTTCGACGTCTGCCAGGCCGGCGTGGTGCTGCGCGCGCTGCTGGCGGTGCATGGCGTGCTGGTGCTCGGGCTGGCCCATGTCGCGGTCGACCCGGCCGACTGGCTGGCCCGCAGCGCGCTGGTGGTGGCCATGGCGCTGCCCGCCACGCTGATGTGGCTGGCGCTGGTCTGCGCCCTGCGCGCGCGCTGGGAACGCCTGCCGCTGGCCGGCCAGTGGGCGGCGATGTGCGGCCTGGGCGCGCTGTGCGCGGCGCTGCCGTGGGGCCTGATCGTGCAGCTGGGGCTGGTCGCGCCGTCCGGCCTGGGCGTGCTGGCGCCGCTGGCAACCGGTGCGGCGCTGGCCGCCACGCTGTTCCAGGGCCTGCAGCTGCGCGCCCGGCTGCGTCTGCCGGCGAGCACGGTGGCGCGGCTGGCGGAGCTGCAGTCGCGCATCCGGCCGCATTTCCTGTTCAACGCGCTGAACAGCGCGGTCGCGCTGGTGCGGGTCGATCCGGCCAAGGCCGAGGACGTGCTGGAGGACCTCTCCGAGCTGTTCCGTGCCGCGCTCGTTGGCTCGGGTGACCAGGCCACGCTGGGCGAGGAGGTCGAGCTGGCGCGGCGCTACCTGGCGATCGAGCAGGTGCGCTTCGGCAAGCGGCTGCAGGTGATCTGGCAGCTCGACGCGGCGACCGACACGGCGCGCGTGCCGACGCTGCTGCTGCAACCGCTGGTCGAGAACGCCGTCAAGCACGGCATCGAGCCGGCGGCCGAGGGCGGCGTGGTGCACGTGCGCACGCAGGCCCACAAGGGCCAGGCGCTGATCAGCGTGACCAACACGCTGCCGCGCGCGGCTGAGACCCGCGCGGCCGCCGGCATGCGTGCCAGGGGCCAGGGCATGGCGCTGCGCAACGTGCGCGAGCGGCTGATGCTGCTGCACGACCTGACCATGCGTTTCGAGGCCGGCGTGATCGCCGCCGACCGCTACCGCGTGCGCATCGCGGTGCCCTTGAACGACCGCTGAGACACGCGCGATGGCCGATCACGACGGGGATCCCTCGACACGGCCGGCTGCGCTCGGTGCGCCGCTGCGGGTCGCCATCGTCGACGACGAGCCGCTCGCGCGGCTGCGCCTGCGCACGCTGCTGGGCGACTGCCTGGCCCCGCCGGCGCAGGTCGTCGCCGAGCTGGGCAGTGCCTCGGCCGCGCTGGAATGGCTGGCCCTGCACCGCTGCGACCTGCTGCTGCTGGACATCCACATGCCGGGGCTGGATGGCCTGCAGCTGGCCGCGCGGCTGCGTCACCAGGCCCATCCGCCGTCGGTGGTGTTCGTGACCGCGCATGTCGAGCATGCGCTGCAGGCCTTCGAGGTCCAGGCGCTGGACTACCTGACCAAGCCGGTGCGCCGGGCCCGCCTGCAGGAGGCGCTGGCCCGCGTCGCGCGCGGCTGGAGCGACACCCATCCGCAGGCGCTCCCGACCGCCGCGACGCTGCCTGCGCCGCTGGACGGGCCGTCGCCCGACGAGCCGATGCTGTGGATCGCCGACCGCGGCACGCGCCAGCGCCTGGCGATGTCGGAGGTGCTGGTGCTCAAGGCCGAGCAGAAGTACGTGACGGTGCGCACGGCCACGCGCACGCTGGTGCTCGATGAGTCGCTGGCCGAGCTGGAGCTTCGGCTCGGCCCGCGCTTCGTGCGCATCCACCGCAACGCCATCGTCGCGCTGCGGGCGGTGCGCTCGCTGCAGCGCCGGCCGGGCTCGATGGGCGAGGCGGCCGAGCAGGGCGAGGGCTGGGCGGTCTGCGTCGACCCGGACGGCGAATGGCTGGCGGTCTCTCGCCGCCAGCTCAGCGCGGTGCGCGAGGCGCTGGTGGGGGAAGGGCTGGGCTGAGGGGCCGGGCGGATCGGCCGGGCGGATGCACCGGGCCGAGAGGACCTCAGCGTTCCAGCGCGCCCATGTCCAGGGCCGCGCCGTTGCGGGTCCGCGCCGAGACCCGGCCATTGACCGAGATCTGGTAGACCGGCGTGATGCCCGCGGCGGCACCCACGCCCGCTTGCGCGGCATCGACCGGCACGCTGCCGGCCAGCGGCACCAGCGTGGCTGGATCGAGCGGCGAGGTGGTCCCGCTGCGCAGGTTGGCCGTGCCGTTCAGGGCGCCGGGCACGGCGTGATCGGCGTCGGAGTCCTGCCAGCCGGTCGAGATCCAGTTCTGGCCGAGTTCGACGATGCCGCCGGGGGTCCAGGCGCTGCCGTTCAGGTCGGTGGATTGCCGCACGTTGCGCTGCGAGAGGCTGACGCTGTCGCGCATGACGAAGACGTTGTTCCAGACCTGGGCGGTCTCTTCGGTGGTCGCGAGCTGGAACAGCCGGGCGCTGCCCCCGCCGATCACCAGCGTGTTGTGGAAGAAGTAGAGCGTGCCCTTGCGGAAGTTGGGCTCGCCCCAGCTCCCGCCCGGCGCCGAGCCGTAGTGGTCACCGCCGTAGTGGATGACGCTGCCGGTGTCCCCGCTCTTGACGATGACGTTGCCATAGACATGGCTGAGGCGGTAGGCCGGGTCGCGGGTCGCGGTGCGGGGAAAGTCCTCGGCCTCGACCAGGTCGATGGCATGGGCGCCGGCCTCGATCAGGTTGTAGCGCACCACCGTGCCGGAGGAGCGGTCCTTGATCGAGTTGCCACCGGCCCCGCTGCGCAGCGCGCGGTAGCGGTTGAACTCGATGACGATGCCCTGGCTGGCGGTGTAGGTCGTGTGCATCCGGTCGCTGCCGCCGATGCCCATGCCGGAGAAGTCGTTGCCCGCGATCCGGATGTCCTGGGTCACGGTGAAGTCGTTCTGGTCGATGCTGTCGTCGTTGGACTTGGTGAAGACCGCCATCTGGCTGTCGGTGATCTCGTTGTCCGCCAGGGTGATGTGGTGGCCGCGTTCGACCCAGATCGCGGCGCCGAAGTCGAGGTAGTTCCGGACATTGCCACCGGAGTCGACGAAGGCGTAGTCCGGATGCGCTCGGGTCAGGTGCAGGCCGTCGATCTGGATGTGGCTGGGCAGGCCGGTGTAGGCGCGTGCATCGTGCTTGATGACGATGATCGAGCGGCCTTCGTGGATGTCGCGATCGGCTGGCGTGTTGGCATAGAGCGGTGCCAGCGCGCGCCGCGCCACGGCGCCGTGGCCGTCGATGGTGGGCCGTTCATCCAGGCTGTTGCGCACGCCGCAGATCCGCACCGGGGCCTGCGCGGTGCCCTGGGCGGAGATCATGAACTTGCCCTTGTAGGGTGTCGGGCGCGGCAGGATGCGGACCGTGTCGCCGGCCTTCAGGCTTTCCCATGGCACCTGGTCCAGCTCGGTGTAGCGCTGGCCCGGCCCGACGGCATGGTCGACCGCGCCGGCGATGCCCGAAGGCTGGCACGCCGCCAGCGCCAGGGCGGCCTGCGGCGCAGCGGACGATGCCGGCGCGGGTGCGCCGCGGTCCTGCAGGCCGGGGCCACCCGATCCGGAGCCGCTGCCACAGGCGCTGGCCAGCGTCGTGGCCAGGATGGCGCCTGCCAGCCGGGCCAACCGGGCCATCCGGGCAAGGAGGCGCCCGGCGCGGTCATCGGACATGCGGGACGGCGAGGTGCAGGAAGTCAGCATCAGGATGGGTCGGAGTCGGGCCTGCAAGCATGTCCCTGCCCGGTGGCGAGGCCAAGTCAGCCGCATGGCCTGGCCGGCGTCATCCGTGCATCCGTCACTGCCGGGCCGTTGACTCCTCACGGAAGCGGCCGGAGATGAAAAAGACCCGGTGCCATGGTGGACACCGGGTCTCGGATCGGCCCCGTGCGGGCCGATGTCTTCGGGCCGATCAGCGTTCGACCGCGCCCAGGTCGATCGCCGCGCCGTTGACGTTGCGCACCACCGGCAGCCGGTTCGCATCGAGCTGGCGGTTGACCGGATGGGCGCTGGCGGCGGCCAGGCTGGCCACGCCGGTGTCGACAGCGGCCGAGCCGGTCAGCGGTGCGTAGCTGCTGGCGTCGTAGGGCGCACCGGTGCCGACCATCAGGTTGGCGGTGCCGGTCACGCTGCCCCGCAGCGTCACGCCGGCCTTGTTGGCCAGCCAGCCGCTGCGGATCCAGTTGATGCCCAGGTTCAGGTTGCCGTCCTTGACCCAGCTGGTGCCGACGCCGTCGTTCTCGGCTTCACGCAGCACCACCGCGGCGTCACCGTTGAACACGTTGTTCCAGGCCTGGACCGTCTCGTCGGTCGTCGAGATGCGGAACAGCTTGACCGAGCCGGTGGCGTAGGTGGTGTTGTTGAAGAAGTAGAGCGTGCCCTTGCGGAAGTTGCCCTCACCCCAGTTCGCACCCGGCGTGGAGCCGAAGTGGTCACCACCGTAGTGGACGAAGGCGCGCGCGCCGGTGCCCTGCTTGAGGATGTTGCCGTACACGAAGGTGCTGCGGTAGGCCGGGTCGGAGGTCGCGTAGAGGTAGAAGTCCTCGGCTTCGACCAGGTCCAGGCTGTGCGCGCCGCCCTCGAAGTAGTTGTAGCGGATCACGCTGCCGACCGAGCGGTCCTTGTGCTGGTTGCCGGTCGCGCCGGTGCGCATCGTCAGGTAGCGGTTGTATTCGAGGGTCAGTCCCACGCTCTGCAGGTAGGTGGTGTGCTCGAACCAGTCGTTGGCGATGCCGCTGTTGCTGAAGGTGTTGCCGGCCACGCGCAGGTTGCGGGTGCGGGCGAACTCGCCTTCGTCGCTCGACTTGCTGAAGATCGCCATCTGGCAGTCGCTGATCTCGTTGTCGGCCAGGGTCACGTTGTGGCCGCGCTCGACCCAGACGCAGGCCCCGAACATCGCGTAGTTCTTCGTCGCGCCGCTGGCATCGGTGAAGGTGTAGCTCGGGTGGGCCGAGCGGATCGCCAGGCCGTCGATCTGCACGTGCTGCGGATAGGCCTGGTAGGCCTGCGTGGCCAGCTGCTTGATGACGATGATCGAGCGGTTCTGGTGGATGTCGCTGACGCTGGCGCTGCTGCCGTAGGCCGAGGCGAGCTGGGTTCGGCTGACGGCGCCGTTGCCGTCGATGACGGGCCGTTCGTTGTTCGGGCCGCGCACGCCGCACACCCGCACCGGCGCGCTGGCCGTGCCCTGCGCGGCGATCAGGAACTTGCCCTTGTAGGGCGTCGCGCTGTAGAAGATCCGCACGGTGTCGCCGGCCTTCAGGCTTTCCCAGGGCACCTGGTGCAGGGCGGTGTAGGTCTTGCCGGCACCGACCTGGTAGTCGGTCGCGCCGGCCACGCCGGAAGGCAGGCAGGCACTCAGGCCCAGCACGGCCGGGGCGGCGCCGCCGGTGGAAGGGGCAGGGACCGGTGCAGGCGCGGGAGACGGTGCGGGTGCCGGTGCGGGGGCCGGGGCCGGAACGGGCGCAGGGGCCGGGGCGGGCGCTGGGGCAGGTGCCGGCGCAGGTGCGGGTGCGGGGGCCGGTGCCGGCGTGGGAGCCGGGGACCAGTTGCGACGGCGGCGCAGCGCCTCGGCGTCGGTCGCGGCGGCCGTGTCGGCGGCGACGGTCGTGTCGGTGCTGGCGTCGCCGCCGCCACCGCAGGCGGCCAGGCTGCTGAGCAGGATCCAGCCCATCATCAGGGCCAGGGGACGGGCGTGCCGGGGGGTGTTCTCGGGGGTGTGCTCGGGGGTGTACATCGGTGATCCCTTCGTCGTGGCGGTCCTGGTGGGGGACGGACCGTGTTGTCGTGGGATCACTATCGGCGGGGCTGGAACGGGGCCGGTTAGCAAAGGGCCGCAAAGGTAAGCGCGGCGTCCGGGCCGGCCTGCTTACACCTGACACGCAAATTCGATCGCGGCAACTGTGCCGCCTCAAGTCGAGGGTTGCTTCGTCGCATCGGCGTGCAGCAGTTCACGCCCGCGACGGGCGATCTTGCAACAAGGTGTGGCCCGATGGGGGCCTGGCGACCCATGCGGGTGACGGTCGAATGGCAACCCGGCTGACCATTCGATGCGCTTGCTGACATTCGGCTACAGGCCGCACGCCGGGCGGGGTGGCTCATCGAGTGAGCCTCTTTCAGTTCGTGATCGATTCGTGATTGATTCGGGATGGACGCGGGTTTCAGTCGGGATTCCCTTTGATCACCCGATCGGGGGGGTGGCTCACGGCATGAGCTCGAAGGCGCCGAGGTCGGGGGCGGAGCCGGTCTGCGGCCGGGGCGCGAGGCGGCCGGAGTTCACGTGCTGATGGGTCACGCCGAGGTTCTCGGCCGCCGCGCCGGCTGGCATGGTCAGCGGGGCGAGGCGGCCGAGGTCGTTGCCTGCCGCACCGGGGCGTGGCCGGCCGTAGCCGTCGAGGCCGGCCTCGGCGACGTCGATCACGCGCCCGCCGATGCGCAGGCGCAGGTCATGTCCGGGCGGACCATCGACCCGCTTGCCGCTGAAGAGGTTGGTGTCGGCCGTCTCGATCGTGCCGCGCTCCAGGCCGAGCCGAAGCTCGGCGCTGCCGAGGTTCTGGATGATGTTGCCGCGCAGGAGCACGCGCTGTTCCGGACCGGGCAGGTCGAACAGGGCGACCCACCACTGCTCGTTGCGGTCGACCCGCACGCGCACCGTGTTGGCATAGAAGTGGAGGGTGCCGCGGCGGAAGTGGCGCGGGTCGTTGTCGCCGCCCCAGTGGATCATCTTGATCGACCAGGCCCGACCGGCGCCCAGCCGGGTGTCGTTCTCGATCAGGTTGCCGTACACCCAGGCATGGGGATAGAGCGGGTCGCCGACGACCTGGGGCACGCCGTCCTCGATCTCGACCAGGTCGATCGCGCGGGCCGCAGCGATGACGTGGTTGAAGCGCACGACCGTGGCGCTCGACCGGTCCTTCATGGACGAGCCTCGGGCGCCCGCCATCAGCTGGCCGATGAAGTTGCCTTCGTAGAGCGCGCGGCGGGTCTGGATGTAGAGGTTGTGCTCGAACCAGCTGCCCGGCACGCCGTTGTCCCACAGCCGGCTGTTGCGCACGATGACGTGGTCGCTGGCTTCCTCGCGCGACTTGCTGTTGACGAAGACACCGTTGCCGTTGCGCGTGATGTCGCAGTTCTCGACCACCAGGTGCTCGACCGTGACCGCATAGATGCCGGCCGCGCCGCGCGAGTAGCGGCCGGTGCTGCCGTCCTGCGCGGTGTAGATCGACTGCGGGTGGCCGTCGGTGATGGTGAGGTTGCGGAAGTGGATGTGCTTGGCGCGATGGCCGAACGGGTCGCCGGGGGCGCGGAACAGCGTGAACACGCCCAGGTTCTCGCTGTGTTCCTTGTTGAAGAAGCGACGCGCGATGGCGTCCCGCGCGGTCACCGCGTTCGCGCCGCTGACCTCGGGCTTGCGGCAGTCGGCATCGGTGACGCCGTTGATCACGACCGGCGCCGTCTCGCTGCCTTGCGCACGCAGGCCGACCTTGGCCCGGTAGGGCTGCGCGCGGTGGTGGATGTTGACGACGTCGCCGGCCTGCAGGCTCAGCCAGGGCACCTGGTCCAGCTCGGTCAGGGGCTTGCCGGGGCCGACGTCGTAGGTGGTGCCGCTGCCCTTGAGTGCGGTCGAGCAGCCGTTGGCCGGCACCAGCGGCCGGGGCGCGGGCGGCCAGGGCTCGGTGTCCGCAGGCAAGGTGACGGGCAAGGTGGATGCGCCAGATGCGGCGGGCCGGCCGGCCTCGCCTGGGCCGCTGCTGGCGCCCGCGTCGGACGCGCTGCCGGGCATCGCGCCCGGGATCTCCTGGCCGGAGGCCTCGCTGGGCACGATCACGCGCTGCGCCATCGCCAGGCTGCCGGGCAGGCCGCCGATCAGCGCGAACAGGAGCAGGCAGCGGTGGGCAGCAGATATTCGGGCCTTGCGTGGCATGTGAACTCCTGAGGGTGTCGTGTCCGCGACAGCGGTCCGGTGGGCTGCGGACTGACCGCTAGCATGCGCGGCCGGATTGTCCGGTCTGGTTTTCATTGCAAGGCGGAGAGCCCTCGGAATGCGCGTGTTGCACGTGGTGGATTCCCTCGAATTCGGGGGACTGGAGCGGGTCGTGACCGACCTCGCGATCGAACAGAAGCGCATCGGCCATGAGGTCGCCGTCTTCAGCCTGCAGGCCACGACCGGCCTGGTGGGCGAACTCGAGGCGGCCGGGATTCCCGTGCTGATCGGCCACAAGCAGGGCTCGGCCGACCTGAAGCTGCTGCGCCTGCTGCGCCGGACGGTGATCGAGCGTCGCATCGAGCTCGTGCACAGCCACAACTTCGTGCCGAACTACCACGCTGCGGTCGCGACCTGGGGCCTGCTGTGGCGCAAGCCGACGCTGGTCAGCACGACCCACGACATGGGCACGCGGCTGTCGAACGCGCGGCTGCGCCGGCTCTACCGCTGGTCCTTGCGCCACACCGCCGGCGTGGCGATGGTGGGCCGGCAGGTCCACGACAGGTTCGTCGGTGAAGGCTATGTGCCGGCCAGCCGCGCGGTGACCGTGCTCAACGGCATCCCGGTCGAGCGTTTCGGCTGGTCGCCCGAGCGCCGCGAGCGCGCCCGCGCCACGATGGGCGTGGCCGCCGACGAGCTGCTGATCGGCGCGGTCGGCCGGCTGGTCGAGCTGAAGAACCACCGCCTGCTGATCGACCAGATGCCCGCGCTGCTCGAATGCGAGCCGCGCGCCCGGCTGGTCCTGATCGGCAGCGGCCCGCTGCACGACGAGCTGCAGGCGCGCATCGATGCGCTCGGCCTCGGCGACAAGGTGCGGCTGCTGGGCCAGCGCCGCGATGTGGCCGACTTGACGGTGGGCTTCGACGTGTTCGCGCTGCCTTCGCGCACCGAGGGCCTGTCGATCGCGCTGCTGGAGGCGGCCGCCAACCGGCTGGCCATCGTCGCGACGGCCGTCGGCGGCAACCCCGAGATCGTCCGCGACGGCGAGACCGGCCTGCTGGTGCCGGCCGACGACGGCTCGTCGCTGATGGAGGCGATGCTGCGCCTGCTGGACGACCCGTCCCTGCGGGTGCGGCTGGCCGCATCGGCCAGCGCCTGGGTGCGCGAGCATGCCTCGGTGGCCACGCTGGCGCGGGCCTACGACGCCTTCTACCGGCAGCGCATGGGCTGACGGTTGCGGCGGCCAGGACCCGCCGCGGCCGCCACCGGCCTCACTTGCCGTTGGCCTTCAGCCAGGTCCAGGTCTGGCCCAGGCCGTCCGAGGTCGGCACGCGCTGCGTCCAGCCGATCGCCTTCAGGCCGGCGTTGGTGTAGCGCAGCGGCGTGTACATCGAGCGCACCACGTAGGGCGTGAAGACCGCCGGCAGCTGGCCCTTCGAGCGTTCGTGGTAGGCCACCAGCCGGCGCGCGCCCCACATGAACAGCCAGAACGGCAGGCGGATCACGCGCAGCTTGCGGACGTGGCGGCGGTAGCCGGCGAGGTATTGCGCGCAGGTCGGCAACTCGTCGTCGACGACGCTGAAGCTGCTGCCATCGGCCGCGTGCAGCGTCGCCCGCGCGACCGCATCGGCGCAGTTGTCGACGTAGGTCAGCGGCAGCAGGGCCGGTCCACCGAGGCTGAAGAACCAGCCCATCACGTTCAGGCCGACCCGCGAGGAGAACGCGCCGCCGCCGGGGCCGTAGATCACGCCGGGGCGCAGCACGACGGTCTCGTAGCCATGCCGCGCCTTGCATTCGCGCAGCAGGTGTTCCTGGCGCGTCTTGGCGTAGCCGTAGGCACCGCGCTCGACGCCGACCGGCTCGATCGGGTGGTCATCGGCCAGCAGCGATCCGGCGCCCAGCGCCTCGGTGCGGTAGACCGAGAAGGAGCTGATCAGCACCAGGCGCCTGACGCCGGCCGCACCGGCGGCCTCGAACACGTTGCGGCTGGCGACCACGGTGTTGGCGAACATGTCGGCCGCCGCGCCCTTCATGCCGGCCGCGGCATGCACGACGGTGTGCACGCCCAGCATCGCGGCGTCGACCGCCGGCCGGCTCAGCAGGTTGGCGCCGACCAGCTCGATCGTGGCGGCGGGGAAGTCGCGCCGCAGCGCGTCGACGGCCTCGCTCGGGCCGACGTTGCGCACGTGCAGGCGCAGGTCGGTGACGCCTTGCGCGAGCAGGCTGCGGGCGATCTGGCGGCCGAGGAAACCGGCCGATCCGGTGAGCAGGACTTTCATGCGTGGGCCTCGGTCGGGGCGTCGTTGCGCGCGGCCGGCGTGGCCGTCGCGGCCGTCGCGACGGCTTCCTGGCGGGCAATGCCCTCGACGATCTGGTCGATGATGCGGGTCACGCGCAAGATCTGCGCGGCCGGCAGCGGGGCCGGGCCCTTGGCCTCGACGGCGTCGTAGTAGCGCGCGAGCAGCTCGCGCATGCACTGGAAGTAGTGGTACTCGTGGCGGCGGAAGCGGCCCAGGTTGCGCCACCCGTTGCCGGCGAACTGCCGCGCCTGCACCCAGGCCGGGAACAGCCGGCCGAGCGCGCTCGGCTGCGACCAGCGCGCGGTGCGCACCAGCGTGCGGGTGGTGTAGTCCAGCTCCAGCGAGTCCTGCGTGCCGATCACGCGCAGCTGGTGCTGCACCGGCCGGCCATGCGCGCTGACGTTGCCGGTCACGGTGATGCGGCCGCTGCGCAGGATGAAGCGCAGCTCGTCGGGCATCGCGTCGACGATGGCCGAGCCGGTCGGGCCTCGGCGGCGGAAGGCCAGCACCTGGGTCTCGATCTCGTCGCCCAGGAAGGGCACGACCTTGGCGAGCACGTGGTCGAGCACGTTGTGGAACAGCTTGCCGGGCAGGCGGTGGACCCAGTGGTTCGGGTCCGACATGACGGCCAGGCCGTAGTCGCCGGCCAGGTTGTAGCCATAGCTGGTGTCGAGGTGGACGATCTCGCCGAGCTGGCCGCCGGCGACCCACTGCGCCAGCTCCAGGCCCGGGGGCTCGTAGTTGTAGAGGTAGTTGACGCCGACCTGCCGGCCGGCCCGCTCGGCCAGCGCGACGATCTCGCGCGACTGGGCCTCGGTCAGCGCGAACGGCTTTTCCATGAAGACGTGGCAGCCGGCGTTGAAGCACAGCTCGGCCAGGAAGCGGTGCGAATCCGGCGGCGTGGCGATGTGGACCACGTCGGGGCGGCATTCGGCCAGCATCGCGGCGGCATCGGTGTACTGGCCGGGGATGCCCATCCGCACGGCCAGCTGCTCGGCCATCAGCGGCTCGCGGTCGCACACCGCGACCACCTCGCCGCGGCCGGTGGCGCGGATCTGTTCGACATGGCCGTCGGCGATCTTGCCGCAGCCGATGATGGCGATCTTGAGTCGGGGTGGGGCGTGGGGGGTGGTGGTCATCGGGGGCCGGGAAGAGGGTGGGGGCACGGGCGCGTCGGGACGCCGGGACGTCAGGTCTTGTCCCAGGTCGCGCGGGTCTGGCCGGCGAGGTGTCGCCACAGTCCCCAGACGGCGGCGAGGTTGAGCTGCGTGAAGACGGTGGCCAGGCTCACCAGGCGCAGCTTGCGCAGCCCCGGCGAGAGGCTGCCGGCCAGCGCGGCCAGGTAGAAGGCGGCCTGCAGCACGAAGGCCAGGGCATGGAAGGGCGAACCGTCCGCCGCCAGCCCGGCCGAGGCGAGCAGCGTCGCCAGCAGGAACCAGGGCGCCAGCAGCCGCATCACCTTGTGCGAGATGAACTGCAGCCAGACGCGGTTGCGGCGCGGGTCGAACAGCCAGCCCATGCGCGCGAAGGCCTGGTAGTTGCCGCTGAGCGTGCGGATCTTGCGGGTGCGCTCGCCGGCGATCTCGGCCTGCAGCTCGTCGTAGACCGGCACGCCGTCGTGCAGCAGCACGCGCTGGCCCTGCCGCACGATCTCCATCGGCACGAAGAAGTCGTCGAGGATGAAGTCTTCCGGGATCGGACGGAACAGCTCGGTGCGCAGCGCGTAGCAGGCGCCGGTCGTGCCCACGGTCGAGTCGATGCGGCTCTCGGCCTTGCGGATGGCCCGTTCGTAGCGCCAGTACAGGCCGACGCTGGCGGCGGTGCGGCTGCCGGGTTCGAGGTGCGTCAGCTCGCCCGAGCAGGCGCCCACGCCGGGCTGCTGCAGCGTGCGCACGAGCTGGCGCAGGGCATCCGGGTCGGTGCGCTGGCGCACGTCCATCAGCAGGGTGACGGGGCTGCGCACGCGCGCCATGGCGGTGTTGATCGCATGCGGCTTGCCGCGCCGCTGCGGCAGCGCGATCAGCTCGATGCCCGGTTCATCGGCGTAGCGCGCGACGGTGTCGTCGGTCGAGCCGTCGGAGACCAGGATGATGTGCAGCCGATCGGCCGGGTAGTCGAGCGCGCGCAGGTTGGCCAGCTTGGCCGCGATGCGCGCCGATTCGTTGTAGACCGAGATCACCACCGTCACGGCCGGCAGGTCGAGGTCCGAGGTGACGACCGACAGGCGGTCCAGCGGATCGGGCCGGCGACGCGCCAGCAGGGCCACCAGCGCCGGGTAGATCACGTAGACGTAGGCGATGGCCAGCGCCGACAGCCAGAACAGGGTGACCATCAGGCCACCTTGGCGTACGAGCCTTCGTCCGGGTGGACGCGGTAGGCCGGGCGCTGGATCAGCAGGTCGCGGTACTGGCCGGGCGATCCGCCCAGGCCGGCCTCGGCAGCCTTGGCGATGTTGTACATCTCGCGGGCGCTGACGAAGTGCGTCTGCCACTCGCGGCCGTCGTTGTACTTGGACAGCAGGTGCTCGAAGGCGCGCCGCATCGGCGTGCCCAGCAGCGTGTCGGTGTCGCGTTCCTGGGTGCCGTGGGTGTGGATCTTCACGAAGACCCATTCCGGCTTGCCCTCGACGTGCACGCCGGTCTCGATCCACTGGTCGACCCGCTCGGGCGTCGGCGGCGAGCTGGTGCGCACGTCGCCGTTCTCGATGCGCGGGATCAGGCCGAACTTGCGGTTGCGCCACATGAAGCCCAGCGGGCCCTGGATCAGCATCAGGTCGCCCTCGGCCTGGCCACCGACCTTCACGCGCTGGCCGGTGTCGTGCGACTTGCAGTGGTGCGGGTCGTCGGTGGCGTAGTAGATGCTGTTGATGGTCGAGGTCTGGCAGGGGTCCGGCGCGGCCGGCAGCGTGTAGTCGACGTAGCAGCCTTCCTCGCGCAGCACGATCAGCTCGTTGTCGACGCCGCAGCCCACGCCGTCCGGATGGGCGTTGTCGAGCGCCCAGTTGCCGTGGATGAAGGCCCATTGCGGCAGGCCGGTCTTCGGATCGACCGGCAGCGCGTCATGGCGGTCCACCAGCGTGCGGGTGAAGGAGCGCAGCTTGTCGCGCAGGCCGGCCTCGGTGTCCTTGTCGTGGTGCAGGTGGATCTCGATCTCGCCCAGGCCCATGCGGCACAGCGCGACGAGCTTGTCGAGGTGCTCCGGGCGGTACTCCTCGCCGGGGTAGAAGTAGCTGTGGATGGGCTGGCGGCCGTCGGCGTCGCGCAGGCCCTCGCACAGCTTCGGGTAGTCGTCCACCCAGCGTTGCACGCGCTGGCATTCGACCTCGTAGCTCGGCTGCTTCCACTGCGGCTCGTAGTGGTCGACGAAGCAGAAGATGACGTGCTTCGTGGTGCCGGCCGGCACCGGCTGCTTCGCGCGCCAGTCCTGGCGCAGGTACGCGCGCAGCCAGAGGTGGATGTTGCGCTGTCGCACGAACAGCACGAGGACGACGATCGCGGCCAGCAGGATGCCGACGAGGGCGAGCAGGAAGCTCATGGGTGGCGTGGTGGGTTGTGTTCGGTGAGCCAGGGCCCGAGCGGTCGGGCTGCAGGGCCGTTCCGAGGGTCGGGACGCGGGTCGTGTTCGGGTTGGGTTCCCCGGTCGCGGGACTCTAGCATCGGGTTTTCCCGGCGAGCCGAGGCCTCTTGCGGGCGACCGGATGTGGCCGGCGCCTCTGCGCAGAAGTGCGCGTGAAAAACGCCGGAAACCTGCGATGGATCAAGCGTGGACCGCCGCCCGGCGCTGCGCGACGACGGCCTCGCAGACCTTCAGCGTGTCGGCGGCCACGTCGTCCCAGGTGCGCCGGATGCGCGCGGCGATGGCCTGCTGGTCCCACTGGCGGGCCAGCACGCCGGCCAGCGCCTCGGTCAGCGCGGCGGTGTCGCGGGCGGGGATGAGCACGCCGTTGTGCGCATCGAGGATCTCGCGCATGCCGCCCACGTCGGTGCCGACCACCGGCCGCCCGCAGGCGACCGCCTCGACCACCACGTTGGGATAGCCCTCGCTCCAGCTCGGCAGGGTCAGCGTGTCGGCCGCGTTGATCCATTCGGCGACCTGCTCGGGCGGCAGCCCGCCGGGCAGGTGGACCCGGTCGGTCAGGCCGGTGGCGCGCACCAGGTCCATCAGCTGGGCCTTCATCGTGCCGTCGCCCACCAGCGCCAGGCAGACGCGCGGGTCACGCTGGGCCAGCGTCGTGAAGGCATCGACCAGCTCGCGCATGCCCTTGGCCTCGACGAAGCGGCCGACGTAGACGATCAGCTTCTCGTCGGCCTTCACGCCCAGCTTGCGGCGCAGCGTGGCCTGGTCCATCGGCCGGAACACGGCGGTGTTGAAGCCGTTGACGACGGTGTGGACCCGCTCCGGCGCGGCGCCGTAGTGCGCGATGGCGTAGCCGCGCATCGCCTCGCTGACGGTCACCAGCGCATCGGCGCCCTCGATGGCGCGGCGGGTCATGCGCGCGTTCAGGCCGTCGCGCACGTGGATGTCCGAGCCGAGCGCGCCGATCACGCAGGGGATGTCCAGCTGGCGCGCGGTGCGCAGCGCGGCATAGCCGTCCGGGTAGACCCAGTAGCCGAGCATCACGTCCGGCTGGAAGCGGCGCGCCCGCGGCGTCAGCGCCCAGCTCGCCAGGTGGCCGTTCAGGCCGCGGGTGAGCACCGGCAGCGCCGGGTAGGCGTAGTGCTCGACGTCGCAGCCGTCGAGCGTGTAGTCGGGGCCGACCTCGCCGTAGATGAAGCTGCGCGAGGTCAGCCCCGGCAGGCGCGGGTAGCGCAGGGTCTGGAAGAAGGTCCGCACCGTCGCGAGCCGACCCAGCGAACGCGCCGTCTCGTGGATGTAGCGCCCGCGCGTCTGGTCGAACGGGACCGGCAGCATGGGGGTGACGATGGCGATGCGCAGGGGAGCGTTCATGGGCAGCAGGGGGCGGCGGCTCAGAGCCGGTGGACAACGATGAAGCCGTAGACGGCCAGCACGGTGGTGATGACCATGACGAAGGTGTCGCGTCGCCAGGGCGGTGTCTCGGTCAGCAGGCCGGCACCCGGGTCGGGCGCGGGGCCGAAGGTCACGGCGCGGGTCGGCGCGGCGGCCGGCAGGCTGGCCCGGGCGATGGCGTGGTTGGCGATCCAGCTGGCCGAGGTCGCCAGGCCGAGCAGGAAGAACAGCGTCGGCGAATAGGTGCGCGACAGGAACCAGGCACAGGCGAGGAAGCCGACCAGCGCGGTGCGCATGTGGAGCGCCCAGCGGTGCTCGTCGGACGTCGCCGGCAGGTCCTTCACACCACGGCCGAGGTCCTTGAAGTTCAGCACGATCAGCGACAGCCAGAAGAAGTAGCCCACCAGCCCCAGCTCGGCGAAGGCGAGCACGTAGGAGTTGTGGGCGGTCAGGTAGTGGTGATCGGTGAAGTTGCCGAAGCCGGCACCCGAGAGCGGGTGCTCGCGCAGGAGCTGCAGGCCGACATGCCAGGACTCGATGCGCTCCTCGGCCGAACGCTCCTTCGACGAGAAGCCGCGCCCGCCGGTGGCCAGGCTGCCGGCGGCCGCGATCGCCACCAGCACGCCGCCGATCAACAGCGTGCGGGTGCGTCCATAGCGGTGCGCGAAACCCGCCATCACCATCGCGCCGACGCCGACGATCGCGCCGCGCGACTGGGTCAGGTACATGGCATAGCCCAGCAGGGCACCGGGCGCCAGCACCATCAGCGTGTTGCGCAGCCAGGCGCCGCGACGCCAGAAGGCCAGCAGCAGCGGCAGCAGCATCACCATGGCCTGGGCGAAGTCGTTCGGATCGTTGAGGAAGCCCGCGCCGCGGATGCGCCAGAGGTACCAGCCGGAGGTGTCCTTGGCCGGCACGATCTCGGACTTGACCACCTCGCTGAGGTCCTGTCCGTCGGCCTCGGCCTGCTCCAGCGCGGGGGTGATCTGGCTGACCACCAGCAGCGGCGCATTCACGCCGGTCCGGTAGGCCTGGATGCTGACCGCGCCCGCGCCGACCATGGCCAGCGCCAGGACGATCACCGACGCCTTCAGCCGCCCGAGGGTCGTGACGTTGAGGATGACCAGCACGAACAGCATCAGCGACGGGCTGAAGGTCGACAGCGAGGCCATCGCGCCGCCGGTCCAGCCGATGAAGACCTGCGACAGCGCCACCATCGTGGTCAGGCCCAGCAGCAGGCCCAGGTGCAGCCGGCGGGCGGCCAGTTCGCGGCGCAGCACCGACCGGGTCAGGGCGCTCACGAAGGCGATGCCCCAGATGAGCATCATCGGGCGGTACTCGCCCAGCTCGGGCGCGTACAGCTCGATCGGGCGGAAGAAGCTCATGAAGACGTAGAGCAGGAACAGCGCGAAGCTCATCGGCGGGGTCTGTGCTTTCCAGTCATGGGGCGGGACGCGGGGATGCGGCAGCGGCGGATGCTACTGGTGTCGACCCTGGGCTTCGTGAACCCGGTCGGGCAGTGCGTCACGCATCGCCGGACGGCGTGGGGCCGTGGCGGCAGGGGGCCCGCACACGCGGCCGGAAATCGTCGATCCGACACGCTCGCGCGGTCGACGCCCGATGGGCAGCCCCTACCATCCGGCCGGTTTCAAGACAGCGCCTGACCGAGGAATCCCCGTATGACGATGAACGCTGCGCCGCTCAAGCGCGTGCTCTACCACCACCGCACCCAGGGCAAGGCCGTGGAAGGCGTCCACATCCGCGGCATCGCCGATGCGCTGAAGGCCGAGGGCGTGGCCGTGGACGTGATCTCGCTGCCCGGCGCCGATCCGTATTCCAGCCCCAAGGCGATGTCGCCGACCCAGCAGGCGCGGCCCTGGATGAAGTGGGTCACCAAGCTGCCCGAGCCCTTCTTCGAGCTGGCCGAGCTGGGCTACAACCTCGTCGCCGGCTGGCGCATCCGCAAGTACCTGGCCGAGCACCGCGACGTCGAGCTGATCTACGAGCGCTACTCGCTGTTCATGTGCGTGACGGTGGCGATCGCCCGCGCCCGCGGCATCCCCATCATCCTGGAGATCAACGACTCGGCCATGGTCTACCGGGTCCGGCCGCTGTACTTCCTGCGCCTGGCCAAGTGGATCGAGGGCTGGGTGGTGCGCAACGCCACCGGGCTGGTGTTCGTCTCGGGCGTCTTCCGCGACCGGCTGCTCAAGGCGCACGGCACCATGGCCCCGGCCATCGTGACGCCCAACGCCGCCAACATCGACAAGTTCAGCTTCACGCAGGAACAGCGCGACCAGGCCCGGGCCCAGTGGAAGGTCGAGGGCCATGTGGTCTGCGGCTACCTCGGTGCCTTCGTGCCCTGGCACGCCATCGACCAGTTCGTCTACCGCATTGCCGATCGCCTGAAGGCAGCGCCGCACCTGCGCCTGCTGCTGGTGGGCGACGGCGCGACCTTCGACGCGGTGCGCGCGGCGGTCGAGCAGAAGGGCCTGACCGACCAGGTCGTGATGACCGGCCGCGTCGCGCATGACCAGGTCCCCGGCCTGCTGGCCGCGATGGACATGGCCGTGCTGCCCAGCGCGGGCGACTACACCTCGCCGGTCAAGCTGTTCGAGTTCATGGCCTGCGGCATCGCGCCGATCGCGCCGGACTTCGAGCCGATCCAGGAAGTCGTCGAGGCAGGCCGCACCGGCTGGATGTTCAAGGCCGGCGATCTCGAGCAGGCCGTGGAGATGGTGCTGGCGCACAGCCAGGACGTCGCGACGCTCAAGCAGGTCGGCGCCGCCGCGCGCCAGTACGTGACCGACAACCGGCAGTGGCGCCACAACATCCTGCAGCTGCTGGCGTTCCGCAAGTCGCTGGTCGGCCACTGAAGTTGGCCACCCGCTCCCGGCACCACGACCGGGGGCGTGACGAGCCGGCATCGACGGGCGCCCTGGGCGAGCGTCGTCCTTGCAGGTTTCAGGCGGCGTAGCGACGCAGCCCGGCGGTGAGGCGGCCGACCGGGCCGAAGCGGCGGGTCTGCTCGGCCAGGAAGTCCAGGTCCTCGGCGCTCCAGGCCCGCAGCCAGAAGGTCGCGGCGATGTAGAGGCCGACGAACGCGATGCCGGCGACGAAGGGTGCCAGCAGGCCGTCGACCCAGATCAGCGGCAGGCCGACCAGCCCGGCGGCCAGCACGGCGGCGGCGCACAGGCGCAGCATCGGCACGGTGGGCATGGTCATGCCGCCGACCCGCACGGCCACCAGCATCCAGGCCACCTGGATCACCACGGCGCTGCCGGCGTAGGCCATCAGCGCGCCGTTCAGGCCGTGCACCGGGATCAGCCACCAGGCAGCGGCACCGAACAGCAGCACCGAACCACCGGTCACGGCGGTGCGCACGCGCTGGCGGTCGGTGGTTGACAGCAGCGTGGCCAGCACGCCGGCCGGCAGCGTCAGGCCACCGAGCACCACCAGCACCTGGAAGGACAGCACCGCCTCGGCGTACCTCGCGCCGTAGAGCGTCAGCACCAGCGGCGCGGCCCAGAACACGCCCACGCCCGCCAGCAGCAGGCCGAAGGCATGGAAGACGCGCACCGCGTTGGCGCTGATGCGCTGGGTGCGTTCCTGGCCGCCCGAGCCAAAGCCGTGCGACATCAGCGGCATCAGCACCGAGTTCAGTCCCGAGGACAGCAGCTCGATGCCGCCGCGCGTCAGCGACATCGCCACGCTGAAGTAGCCCACCGCGTCCGCGCCGACATGCTCGTTCAGGAAGGGCACCATCATCGACGGCCCGTAGAGCACGGCCATCAGCGTCAGCAGCGCGGTCCACAGGTAGTGGTTGTTCACGCGGGCGGCCAGCGCCGGATCGAGCGGGGCCGGCGCCACCGGTGATCGCACCCGCTGCGCCATGCGCGAGAGCAGCAGCGGATGGACCACGCTGCTCAGCACGAACAGCGCGAGATAGGTCTCCAGCGAGGCGTCCACCAGCATCAGCGCGACCACGCAGGCGGCGTTGACGAGGCTGAGCACCGACATGGTCTTGGCCTCGATGCCGAAGCGGCCGTGGCCCTTGGCCATCGAGATGCCGAACAGGTACCAGGCCTTGGGCACCGAGGCGCAGGCGACGATCATCCAGACCGTGGACAGCCGGCCTTCCCAGCCGGCCGGGTGCAGCAGCGGCAGGGCCAGCGCGAGCGCGGCCGCCACCACCACGATCGAGATCCACTGGCGGATCCAGAACCAGCGGTGCAGGCTGTCCACGCCGGCCGGGTCGTTGCGGCCGAGGGTCTCGGAGACGTAGCGGATCGAGGTGGTCGTCAGCCCGTTGTTCATGAACATGACGACCAGGCCACCCAGCCAGACCAGGTAGGCATAGCGGCCGTAGTCGGCCGGACCGAGCGCGCGGGCCACCAGCAGGCTGGCCACCAGACCGGCGGCATAGGCGATGTAGGTCGACCCGGTCACCATCAGCGCGGCCCGCAGGGCGGCGGCCGCGCCGAAGCCCTTGTGGGTGGTCGAGGGAGGGGAGGTCGTCATCGCGGCGCCCGGTTTGCTGTCACCCAGGGGCAGGCCGGCATCAGCACTGCCCATGGCGCACGTAGGAAGAGGCCCGCATCAGTTGCAGGAACACCTTGGTGTAGGTGGTCTTGGACAGGGCCACGCGCGGGTATTCGTAGCGGTCGGTGTCCCGGTCGCCGACGCCGTAGGAGGTCGACACGGCCGAGGAATAGCCGGCCTCGCGCACGATCGCGGCATGGCGCGGGCCGTAGTCCGCGCCGGGCTTGCCGTTGGGGTAGGCGAAGGTCATCGGCGCGGTGCCCGTCAGGGCCGTCAGCGCGGCCCGGTTCTCGACGATCTCGCGCCTCGCGGTGGCGTCGTCGACGGTCGACAGGATCGGGTGGTTGACGGTGTGGCCGCCGATGGACATGCCCTCGCGCGACAGCGTCGTCACCTGCTCGGGCGTCATCATCACGTCCTCCGGCAGCGGACAGGCCACCAGGGCGGCCAGGGCCTCCGTGGCGGCCTGACGCTTGTGCGGCTCGTTGTGCTTGATGCCGCGCGTGATCACCGAGATCGCCCGCACCCGCGAGGCCGCGTCGCCCAGCTGCAGCGGCTCGATGCCCCAGTCGGCCAGGTCCAGCGGCCCGTCGGGCAGCCGGCGCACCGCTTCGAGCACCGTGTCGTTGAACATCCGGCCCTGGCCGAGAAAGCCCGAGGCCACGAAGAAGGTGGCCGTCAGGCCATGCCGGCGCAGCAGCGGCAGCGCGACGTCGTGGTTGTCGCGGTAGCCGTCGTCGAAGGTGATGCACAGCGTGCGCGGCTTGAGCCGGCCGTTGTGCAGCTCGTCGATCGCCGTCTCCATCGGAACCACGCGGAACAGGTCGGACAGCAGCTTGAACTGCAGGTCGGCCAGCGCCGCGTCGGGCACGCCCGGCTGGAGCGGGTCGGACCGGTCGAGCACGCGGTGGTACATCAGGACGGGCAGGCGCACGGGGCCCCTCGCGGCGTAGGCGAGGTTCGCGGTGGTGCGCAGGAGGCCGTGGGTGAGGAGGCTCATGTCGTTCGGCTCGGTGCCCTCGGGGGCGGGCATGCGTCTGGGTGGCCGCGCCGGTGAGGCGCAGGCTCGACGCAGTATCGGGACCTGTCAGTCCTCTTCCTTGGCAGGCTCTGAAGCCGGCACCACCTGGCGCGCGCGATGGTGATGTTTGACCTGCCGGACCCAGTTGCGCAGCCTTTTTTCGAGGCTGAAACGCAACGCCGGCTTGCGCCAGACCGACCAGGTCATGGTTTCCTGGACCGTCGCGACGGTGGCCTTGTACTGCGACTCGCCGGCCAGCAGGTCGTAGTGCGCGTGGCCAAGGCCGGCGTTGTGCTGGATCGCCAGCGTGTGCGTGACCAGGCCCGGCCGGCCGTGCTTGTCGAGCAGGCCGTAGTCGAAGCCGGACTGGTAGACGTAGAGGCGGCCGCCGCGCACGAAGGCGTAGAGGTAGCCCATCGGCCGCTCGCCGGCGCGCACCCGCAGCAGCTGCACGCCGCGCTCGGGCCAGGCCAGGCCGATCAGCCGGCGGTGGAACTCGAGGATGCCCGGCCCGGCGAAGGCGCCGCTCAGGCCGCGCTGCTTCCAGGTCATCTCATGCAGGCGCACCAGCTCGTCGAGGAAGGCCACCGCCTGGTCGGCGCTGGCGGCCTCGTCGACCGCCAGCGGGCCGATGACGCTCTGGTATTCCTTGATGCTGCGACGCACGAAGCGGCGCGAATGGCTGCTCAGCAGCGGCGTGAAGTCGAGCTTGGCCTCGCGCACCGCGTCGAGCGCGACGCCGGCCGAGCGCTTGGTCTCGTCCTCGGCCTCCAGGCCCTCGGGCAGCAGGCGGGCCCAGCCGTCACCGACCAGGCCGGGCAGGTGCAGTTCGGCGGCCGGACCGGCCACTTCGCGCCAGTGCGCCAGCATGGCCGCGCGCAGGGCGTCGCCGTGTTCTGGCAGGACCAGGAAGTCGTTGTGCTCGATGCAGATCTTGTCGATCACCGGATCGCCGCTGGCATGCAGGTGCCAGGCCTCGCAGAACGAGACCGGGCCGAGCTTGCGCCGGGTGCGCACCAGCAGCGCCAGGCCGACGACGTGGGCGTGCTGGCGTGCCTGCAGCAGCTGCACGTCGACGTGCGGCGGCAGCAGGCCCAGCCAGGCACCGATCCAGGGCCACGCCAGGAAGGCACTGGCCGAGGCGCCGACGCGGCTTTCGAGGCCGCGCCACATCGACTCGAGGCCGTGGACCTCGCGCAGCGGACGACAGCTCAGTTCCAGTCCGCCGAGCGCGGCGGACTCCGCGCCGATGCGGGCGGGCGGGGCGATGTTGAACGGCGCGGCGGCCGCAGCCTGCCGTTCGGTGACGGGAGCGAAGGACATCATCGAGGGGCTTCAGGCTGACTGCGCGGCAGCCGGCGACGCGGTGGTCACCAGCTTGGCCCAGCGGGGGCGGACGAACAGGAAGCGCAGCGCGCTGTCCTTGATCAGGCGGTGCAGCAGCAGCGGCACGGCCGCGCCGCACAGCACCGAGAGGGTGGCCACCAGGTGCATCGGCAGCTCGGGCAACTGGGCATGGACCAGCCGCGTGAACTGCGTCAACGGGATGTAGAAGCCCAGGTAGACCACGATCGAGTTGCTGCCGGCGTAGGACAGCCAGCGCAGCCAGGACACGTCGGCGATCAGGCTGCTCAACGCGATGATGGCGCTGATGCCGACGAAGCCGGCCAGCAGGTCCAGCCCGCCGACGTGGGTCAGGCCGGCGCTCACGGCAGCCTGGTTCAGGACCGCCCACAGCACGATCAGGCCCCAGGTCAGCGGCGGGCGCTGGCGGGCCTTTTCGGCCAGGTGATGGATCAGCGGCGCGCCGAAGTGGCCGCTCAGGAAGAAGACGTAGTAAGCGTTGAAGTTGTCCAGTGGCGCGAAGCCGGTGCGCACGTGGCTGGCCATCGCGGCCGCGGCGACCAGCCACAGCAGCCAGCGCGGCACGCGGTGCAGCAGCCGCGTGACGATGAAGAAGGCCGGCAGCGTCTGGATGAACCACAGCATGTGGTCCGGGTAGATCAGCTTCCAGATGTAGAGCTTGACCGTGGCGATCGCGCTGCCCGCCGCCGGTTCATGGCCCAGCACCGCCGTGTCGTAGGCCAGCAGGATGGCCACCCACAGCACCAGGAAATAGACGTAGTGCGCGACCTTGGTGTCGAGGTAGCTGCGCCAGGGCCGCTGGATCACGGCCGACAGGAACAGGCCCGACAGCAGGAAGAAGTCCGGCATGCGGAAGGGGCGGGCGAAGGCGGACCACGGGTCCAGCCAGCCGGCCTGTCCGAACAGCGCTTCGAGGTCGTTGCGGGCGTAGAGGCCGACCACCGCGATGATGCAGATGCCCTTGGCGATGTCGACCCAGCCATGGCGGCTGGATCGGGCGGCGCGAACCGGAGTGAAGCTGTTCATGCGGCGACGTGAAGACGGGTTGACGCGGGTCTGAGGGCTGAAGCAGCCGAAGAATACGGGTGAAACCCGTGGTTCATTCAGCTTCCAGCCAGCCGACTTCGGCAACTATTGCCGGCCCGGACGATTCATGCGGGGCGTCCCGATCCGGTCGTGAAAGGTCACCGCAGGCAAGAAAAAAGCGGGCCATGGCCCGCTTGTGCTTGTCGCGATGCGCCGATGACCCGGCGCGCCTGGCCTGTTCAGGCCGAGGCCTTGCGGCGCCGTGCCATGAAGCCGATGGCACCCAGGCCGGCCAGCATCATCGCGTAGGTCTCGGGCTCGGGAACTGCGGTGACGCTGACGCTGACGCCGTCGACGCGCAGCTCGCTGGTGGTGGCGAAGCGCACGCGGTAGTCGCCGCCGATGCTGTTGAAGGTGTGCGAGTTCGGGGTCCAGCCGGTGCTCGACAGCGCCGCAGGTGCGGGGTTGAGGCTCACGGCGGCGTAGCCGGTCGGGCTCCAGTGGTCCACGCTGAAGGTGCCGTTGCCCCAGGACAGGAAGTTCAGCGTGAAGTTGCCGGACGCCAGCGAGAAGCTCTGGTAGATCGCCGACGAGAACGGCGCGTAGGTCGGTGCGACCAGGCTGGCGTACTGCGAGCCGGCGCCGTCCGACAGCGAACCTTCCGGATTGACGATGCGCACGACGCCAGTGCTGCCCCAGCCATGGGTGCCGTAGCTGAGGGCGGTCGACGATTCGTCCGCATACGACGGCGCTTCGAACGAGCCGTTGACGATCTGGGCCTGGCTGCCCAGTGCCACCGCGCCGAGCGCGAGGGCGGTGAGGATCTGCTTGAACGACGACATGGCGTACTCCCTGGTGTTCCTGACGGGTCGGTGGTGGCGGTGCGGGGTCAAGGCACGACCTGTGGACATCAATCTATCGGACCCCGGCAGGCGCCGCACTCCCGCGCCTGCGGGGGAGTGGTCAGGTTCGTCACGAAATAACCCCCGTTTGAGGGGGTCGGATGGGTTAACTTCCGCCGCGTGACCTCCGCCCAGGCTGACGAGTGGAGGTTCACCTAGTATTCAGGATGATCTGGCCCGAGTCCGTTGCCGCGCGCTTGCAGGAACTGGCGCGAAGGTGACGCCATGTCGCGCCGCGGGCCGGCGAACGACCCTCCCACAAAAACCGATGTACGACGACAAAAAATGGTCGTTCCGCGTCACGCAAGGCACGAAGGGCCTGCAGGACCTGCTCGAGGAATGGCAGGCCCTGACCGATGCGTGGCCGGAACCGGCCCGGCTGGAACACCTGCACATGGCCGAATGGGCGCGGGCCTATGCCCACCACCTCGCGCCATCGCCCGGTCGCCTGATCTGGGCCAGCGTGCGCCATGGCGGCCGGCTGGTGGCACTGCTGCCGCTGGAGCGCACCGGCCGGCGCTCGCTGCGGCTGCTGACCAACGAGCACCTCTACCTGGCCGACGTCGTCACCGCCGAGGATGTGCGCGCGCTGTGGCCCGCCCTCTGGCGCTGGCTGCAGCATGACGCCGGCATCGCCTGGACCCGGCTCGAGATCGGCCGGCTGCGTGCCGACGCCTGGCTGGCCGAGGGCCTGCGCCTGTGCCCGCCGCAACGCATGTTCGACAACGCGGTCGGCGGCAGCGCCGACCTGGACGTCGATCGCAGCTACGACGCGCTGCTGAAATCGGCCAGCGCCAACCACCGCAGCAGCCTCGGCCGGGGCCAGAAGAAGGCCGCCGCGCTCGGCACGCTGCGCTACGAGTCCCACGCGACGCCGCAGGCGCTGGCCGAGGCCCTGCCGCACTTCATGGCGGTCGAGGTGTCGGGCTGGAAGGGTGAGCAGGGCGGTGCGATCGCCTGCCGGCCGGAATGGCAGGCCTTCTACGGCGAGCTGACGCAGACCCTGGGCACGCGGGGCGGCCAGCCCGGCCCGCGGGATCACTGCGAGATCGACCTGCTGTGGCTGGACGACCTGCCGGTGGCGACCATCTTCTGGCTGCGCACCGGCATGACGCTGGCGCTGCAGAAGATCGCCTACCGCGAGGACCTCGCGGCGGTCGGTCCCGGCAAGTTGATCCTGGCCCGGGCGCTGGAGCGGGCCTGCGCCGATCCGGCGCTGCGCCGCATCAGCTTCATCACCCGCTGCCCCTGGGCCGACGGCTGGCGCACCCAGGTCACGCCGGTGACGGCCCACATCGTCTATGCCGACCACCTGCGAGGCCGTCTCGCCGGACGGGTGCGGGAGCTGGCCCGGTGGGCCAAGGCGGCGCTGAAGGCATGGCGGTTCGGGCGCCGTCCACCGGCGACTCCGCCCGCTGATGCCGGTCCAGCCGGTCCCGCTGAACCGGCTGGACCGGCCTGAGCCCTCAGAACGGCGCCCCGGCCTCGAACACCCGCATGCCGCCGTCGCCCGGATGCGGCAGCTCCAGCCGGCAGGCATGCAGCAGCAACCGCGGCGACAGCGCCAGAACCTCCGGCGGCGCGTAGAGCGCGTCCCCGACGATCGGGTGGCCCAGCGCCAGCAGGTGGACGCGCAGCTGGTGGGTTCGTCCGGTGACCGGTTCGAGCCGGACCCGGCTGGTGCCCGGCAGCCCGTCGCGGTCCAGGCGTTGCCAATGGGTCCGCGACGGCTTGCCCTGCACCGGATCGACGATCTGGCGTGGCCGGTTCGGCCAGTCGCAGATCAGCGGCAGATCGACCGTGCCGGCGGCCTCGGCCGGGGTGCCGGCCACCACCGCCTCGTAGTGCTTGCGCACGCGGCGCTGCTCGAAGGCCAGGCTGAGCCGGCGCAGCGCGTCCGCGCCGCGCGCCATCACGATCACGCCGGAGGTCGCCATGTCGAGCCGGTGCACCACGCGGGCGTCCGGCCAGATCGCCTGGGCGCGGGCCGACAGGCAGTCCTGCAGGCTCTCGCCGCGTCCGGGCACCGAGGGCAGGCCGGCGGGCTTGTCGAAGACCAGCAGGTGGTCGTCCTGGTGCAGCACGACGAGGGGCACGTTGGCCAGCTCGGGCGGAATGCGGGTCTGGGGCAGCGGTGACATCGGCGTACACCTTGCCACAGAAGCCGGCGCGTCGGCTGGACCACAATCGCGCCCGTCTGCGGCCCGGCCGCGCTCCTGCCGGCCCGAGCCGGCCCTGTCGACGATGTTTGCTGCCGCCCCGGAACTCGACCAGCTGCTGATCGCCCTGACGCGCCGGGATGCGCTCTACGAGGCCCTCGCGCTCGCGGTGGCGCTGCTGATCGCCGCCAGCGTGGTCGCGCTGCTGAGGTCCCGTGTGCTCGCGGCCCGCGCGGCCGCCGGCCAGACCCAGCCGCTGGGCTCGATCTGGTTTGGCGACGCGCTGGTCGACGGCGTGCTGTTCCCGACGCTGGCGCTGGCGCTGGCCTACCTGGTGCGCCACCTGCTGCGCGATGCCGGGGTCACGCTGGCGGTCTTCAAGGTCGCGATCCCGGTGCTGCTGAGCCTGGCGATGATCCGCCTGAGCGTGCGCGTGCTGACCGTGGCCTTCCCCGAATCGCGCGGCATGCGGCTGGTCGAACGGACCATCTCCTGGATCGCCTGGGCCGCCGTCGTGATGTGGGTCACCGGCGTGCTGCCGGCGGTCATGGAAGGGCTGGACGACATCCAGTGGAAGATGGGCAGCCACCCGATCAGCCTGCGCACGCTGATCGAGGGCACGCTGTCGGCCGGCTTCGTGCTGATGGTCTCGCTGTGGATCTCGGCCGCGCTGGAAGCCCGCCTGCTGGCCGGCGTGCAGGGCGAGCAGCTGTCGCTGCGCAAGGCCGCGGCCAACGCGCTGCGGGCGATGCTGATGTTCGTCGGCCTGCTGGTCGCGCTCGGTGCGGTCGGCATCGACCTGACCGCCTTCAGCGTCATCGGCGGTGCGCTCGGCGTGGGCATCGGCTTCGGCCTGCAGAAGCTGGCCGCGAACTACGTCTCGGGCTTCGTGATCCTGGCCGAGCGCTCGGTGCGCATCGGCGACATTGTCAAGGTGGCGGACTTCGAGGGCCGCATCACCGACATCACCACCCGCTACACCGTGATCCGCGCCGTCAACGGCCGCGAGGCCATCGTGCCCAACGAGGTGCTGATCACGACCACGGTGCAGAACCTCTCGCTGACCGACAGCCGCCTGCTGCTGTCGACCGGCGTGACCGTGGCCCACGGCAGCGACGTCGCCACGCTGATCCCGGCGCTGGTCGCGCGCGTGACGGCGGTGCCGCGCGTGCTGGCCGATCCCGGCCCGGCGGTGCAGCTGCGCAGCTTCGCCAACATCGGCCTGGAGCTGGGCATCCACTTCTGGATCAACGACCCCGACAACGGGCAGGGCAACGTCATCTCCGACGTCAACCTGCAGGTGCTGGCGCTGCTGCGCGAGCACGGCGTGGACATCCCGCGGACCTGACGTGACAAGGCCCCGCATCGCGGGGCCTTGCGTCGAGGCCGGGGAGGCGTAGAGGGCTCAGGCTTCGACGACCGGAATTTTTCCGATCTTCGCCTGCCAGATCTTCGGACCCTCGATGTGGGCGCTGGTGCCGCCGGCATCGACGGCGACCGTCACCGGCATGTCGACCACGTCGAACTCGTAGATCGCCTCCATGCCCAGGTCCGCGAAGCCCACGACCTTGGCCGCCTTGATCGCCTTGCTGACCAGGTAGGCGCTGCCGCCCACGGCCATCAGGTAGGCGCTCTTGTTGTCCTTGATCGCCTGGATCGCGACCGGGCCGCGCTCGGCCTTGCCGACCATCGCGATCAGGCCGGTCTGCTCCAGCATCATGCGGGTGAAGCCGTCCATGCGGGTGGCCGTGGTGGGGCCGGCCGGGCCGACCACCTCGTCACGCACCGGGTCGACCGGGCCGACGTAGTAGATGACGCGGTTGGTGAAGTCCACCGGCAGCTTCTCGCCCTTGGCCAGCATGTCGGCGATGCGCTTGTGGGCGGCATCGCGGCCGGTCAGCATCCTGCCGTTGAGCAGCAGCGTGTCGCCCGGCTTCCAGCTCGCGACCTCGGCCGGCGTCAGCGCGTTCAGGTCGACGCGCTTGCTCTTGTTGTAGTCGGGCGCCCAGTGCACGTCGGGCCACAGGTCCAGGCTGGGCGCCTCCAGGAAGGCCGGGCCGGAGCCGTCCAGCACGAAGTGCGCGTGGCGGGTCGCCGCGCAGTTCGGGATCATCGCGATCGGCTTGCTGGCCGCGTGCGTCGGGTAGGTCTTGATCTTCACGTCCAGCACGGTGGTCAGGCCGCCCAGGCCCTGCGCGCCGATGCCCAGCGCGTTGACCTTCTCGTACAGCTCGATGCGCAGTTCTTCCAGCTTGTTGCTCGGGCCGCGGTCGAGCAGCTCGTACATGTCGATGTCGTCCATCAGGGCCTCCTTGGCCATCAGGACGGCCTTCTCGGCCGTGCCACCGACGCCGATGCCCAGCATGCCCGGCGGGCACCAGCCGGCGCCCATGGTCGGCACCGTCTTGAGCACCCAGTCGACGATGCTGTCGCCCGGGTTGAGCATGTACATCTTGGACTTGTTCTCGCTGCCACCGCCCTTGGCGGCCACCGTGACCTCGACGGTGTTGCCCGGAACGACCTCCATGTGGATCACCGCCGGCGTGTTGTCCCTGGTGTTCTTGCGGGCGAAGATCGGATCGTCCAGGACCGAGGCGCGCAGCACGTTGTCGGGGTTCAGGTAGCCCTGGCGCACGCCGGCGTTGACGGCGTCGTCGATCGAGCCGGTGAAGCCTTCCCAGCGCACGTCCATGCCGATCTTCAGGAAGACGTTGACGATGCCGGTGTCCTGGCAGATCGGGCGGCGGCCCTCGGCGCACATCCGGCTGTTGGTCAGGATCTGGGCGATCGCGTCCTTGGCGGCGGGCGATTCCTCGCGCTCGTAGGCGCGGGCCAGGTGGGCGATGTAGTCGGCCGGGTGGTAATAGCTGATGTATTGCAAAGCTGCCGCAACCGACTCGACCAGATCAGCGTATTTGATAGTAGCCACTGAAAACCCTTTACAAATCAACAAGTTAGCGCGTCGCAATAGACCAGTGTGACACCACTTGCTGTCAAAAACCTGTCTGTCACGATTTTGTGCAGGTCCACGCCGCACCCTGTGACACCCAAAAGCTCAATCATATCAACGACTTAGCTGCATATGCGCTGTCACATTCCGCAGCGTAGCATTTCCTCGCGGGCAGGTCCGTGCCCACAACAGCGTGTCTCCTACTTAGCTGCGCCCGCTAACAGCAGCCTCTTTTCCTCTTAGGGGGCTCGGCAAGATCAGCGGCATCTTTAGGTCGCCCTATGTGATCGTTTCTCGCAAACTAATCCTTATGCAATGTTGCATGTTGATTGTTAGGAGATTACGATGTCCGCTGCTAAGACCCCCGCTGTTACGCCCGCAACTGCAAAACCTATCAAGGAGCAACCGTCTATGGCTACCGAGAAGAAGCCCACCGTCGCAGACATCAATGCCGAAATCGCCCGCCTGCAAGCGCAGCGCGACGAGATGCGTGCATCCGAGATCACCGATGCTGTTGAAGGCTTCATCGCCAAGCTGAACGATGTCGGCCTCAGCCTGCAAGAAGGCATCGACCGCCTGAAGGAAAAGCTGCCGCCTTCCGCTGCAACCGCACCTAAGACGACTCGCGCACCACGTGCATCTAACGGCGAAGCCAAGGCACCGAAGTCCAAGAAGGCATTTGTGCGCGGCACCACCTACCACAACCCCGCAGAACCGGATAAGGACTGGGTTGCCGGAGGTGTTGGTGCAAAGCCAGGTTGGCTCGGTAAGTTGGTCAAGGGCAAGTCGTTCGAAGAGGCAAAAGCCATCTACGAAAAGTATGCAAAGACCTAAGCTGCACACAGCACCCAGTCAAGCCGCCCGCGAGGCGGCTTTTTTACGTTCATATCCAGCCGCTTTTCAGTGATAAAGCATAAATAACTATGCAAACAACAAAAGGAGAGCGATATGGCAGGTTTATTCATAATAGTGTTAGTCATTGGGGTCGCAGCAATATTGGTGCAGCCCGCTGGCAAGAGTGACGACAGCGATAATAACAACTAAAATACACACATAAAGGGGAAACAATGAGAGCATTTATATATTCAGCAGTGGCTACCGTGGCGTTACTGACTTCAGGCTGTGCGGCAGTTGCGCCAGCAGCAATCGTGGCAAGCACAATGCCAGATCGAGTCAATAAGAGCACCAAGCTGGCACCATACCCAGTAATCAATCCCATCGCGTTTGATAGGAACACAGACTACAGCGCAGCCAATAAACAACTGGCAATCAAATACAGCAGATATCAGTTTTGGCCTAATGCAGCTGAAATAGATGCCGAGTGTAGGCAGAAGATCAATCTCGTAGCTATCGCAAACGGATTGACACCATTCACCGAGACATTCCGCATAAAGCACGATAGAGATATGGTGTTTGGAATCAGCTACTGCTACGCATCAATGGAAATCCAGTAAGTAGCAGCACACAAGACGAAGCGCCCCTGGGGCGCTTTTTTATTGGCTGTTAGCTTGGGGTTTCAGCTTCTGCCCGCCCCCGACGGCAACAAACAGAACACCGATACCAGTGCCAAAGTTCATTAGATCGAACTGGCCTGTATGCACCGTGACATAGATTTGCAAGCCTAACGCAACCACAACCGCTGCACCACCCAGCACAGCAAGAAGCTCAAACGAAGTGCCGTCTTGTTCGGTGAATATGTCTTTCAGCAGCTTCATTTGCCGACCATATCCTTGATCGCAGCCATTAGCTCGATTCTCATATCCTTGATGTCTTGCTTCAAGTCTGCAAAGCCGGAACGTTGCTCGGCTCTAACCGATTCAAACTCTTTATCCATACGTGCTTCTATGCGGGCGACTTCGTCTTTGTGTGCCTTCTCTACAAGCTGTCGTTCCATTGCGTTTATCTTTTCCTCTGTGGAGGTGAATCGGTTATCGATGGCTGCTTTATCGCTGCTCCGTAGTGTGTTGATTATTCCGCCTGCTACTACAACGATCACGCCAAGCGCAGTCCATATTGTGATTGGGTCCATCGCCATCCCTTTTGTGCCAAGTTATTTTTTTATTTATCGACAAGATTGGATAGCTGCGGTCCAGCATTCAGTCCGCGTATAAATAGTGATGAATCTACAAAAGGAATCCTCAAATGGCTAAGAATCGCCCTTACAAGGAAACAAAGCGGGCTGACGTAAGTAGCGAAGGCCTAACCATCCGCCAGCAGGTCTACAACTTTGCGGCAAGTGGATATAGCAAGCGCAGCATCGCATCGAAGCTGGGTGTCAGTCTCAGTGACTTTGAAATCATCCTATCTGATGGATCTAATGGAATACAGATTGCGTATGACGCTGGCTGTGCAATGTTTGAAGAAGTTCATATCGAAGCACTGGAAGCGATTATGGATGACCCCGAAACAAGCAAAGGACTCAAGGCAAAGATTGCACGCGAGAACCTAAAGGCTAAATCGGAAGAGTGGGCTCCACAAACACGCGCAGTAAAGGTCACCGTTGAGAAAGGCCCAACTGAATACCAGTTCGAATCATTCACGGAAGCGGAGATAACCAACATCGTCCAAAGCAGTTTGGAGGCGGATAACAAGACTAATGCAGAAAAAGACAGCTAAGAAGATAAAGCTGCTGCCATATCAATCAGAGTTTCTACACGACGAAAGCAGATACGTTGCTCTTGTAGCCGGACTTGGAACAGGTAAGACCAAAGCAGCAACCTACAAGGCCCTCCACCTGTTGCAGATCAACAAAGGCTGCGACGGCATCGGATGCGAGCCCACTGGCCCACAGCTATCCATCTTCACAACGGAGATGAACAAGACGTGCCAGGAACTGGGCATCAAATACAACTTCAATGGCGGCGGTCGCAACAGCCCAGCGTTCTATGAGTTCGATATGGGCTATGGCCCGCAGAAGCTGTGGCTGGTATCAGCTGAGAACTGGCGTCGCACTTTAGTTGGATACAACGTCAGTTGGGGGTTCATCGACGAGTTCGACACCATCCCCGATAAGGACGACGCTGTAGCTTGTTGGAATGCACTGAATGACCGCATTCGTGATCCACGCGCCAAGTTACGCCAAGCGTTCTGCACAACCACACCTGAAGGCTATAAGCAGGTCGTGGAGGTGTTTGCAGAGGAAGTCTCTCCAGACGGATTAGTGACCAAAGCCAAGCCCAATCACAAGGTCTATCAGGTCGCTACTTCAGAGAACATATTCCTCTCACCCAAATACAAAGAAGACCAGCTGCGCCGCTATACGCCTACGCAAGCGCAGGCCAAGTTCTATGGCCGCTTTGTCAATGCATACGGTCATCGCGTCTATGACTGCTTTGATCGCACACGCAATGCAACCGAACTGACGATCAACGACTTCCCTGCGAACTCGATCTTGCACGTTGGAATGGACTTCAACGTAGGTGCAATGTCAGCGGTTATCAGCATCGTGCAAGGTGGTCGGGTCTATACCGTTGAAGAAATCATCGGTCCCGCTAACACCGATGCAATGGTCAAGGAACTCAAGTCGCGCTATCCCGGCCGCACCGTCTATGTCTATCCAGACAGCAGCGGTAAGAACCGTGCAGCAAGTGCAGATGGGGCTTCAGTCTCGTCAATCAGCAAGCTTCAAGCAGCTGGCTTCCAGTGCTTCTTCAAAGGCAATAACCCCAGCATCGTCAAAGAGCGAGTGCCAGCGGTCAATGCGCTTTACCTAAATGCATTAGGCGAATCACGCGCCTTTGTGAACATCACGCAGTGCCCGCAACTGGTCAAAGGCCTGGAACAACAGCAGTGGAAAGACGGTAAACCTGACAAGAGCAGTGGCTTAGACCACAGCTTGGATGCTTACGGCTACTTCTGCCACTTCAGATATCCAGTGCAAGGACAAGGGTCCATTTCTGTATACAACTGAGCTAAATAATAAAAACGAGACAAGGAAAGACTTATATGTTCGGATCAACAAACGATGCACCTGTAGCACTCGGCTTCACAGCAAAGCAGCTGGTAGATATGCTCAACAACGATCGTGCTGTTGATGCGATGAAGGCGTTGAACTATCTCGACGGCCAACAAGAGTCGGAGCTAATCAAAGTTCTAAACGACCCCGCACGCGGTCGCCAACGCTGGAAGGAACGCGGACTGACTCCGCGCTTCCGCAATCTAACCAAGATGGTTGTAGAGAAGTCGGGCTTGCTGTTCAAGGACGCACCGCCCACTCTTGAAATATTTGATGCAGGACTGGTTACTACAAACGAAGCGGCAACAGCGTTGCTCAATGAGTTGCTTACCCAAATCGAGTTTATAGAGTTCGGCATCAACTTTGACACTGCACTGAGATTGCTCAAGACAGCAATGATATTGGTTCAATGGGATGCGGAAGAAGCGCACTGGTGCTTCGATATCCTGCACCGTGGCAACTGCGAAGTGATCATTGATCCACGCTCACGCAAGCCTATCGGTATGGTGCATAGGACAGCAGACAATGAGTTCTGCGTATGGACGAATGAAGAGGTTATTGAAATCACGCAAGGAGAACACAGCCTGGGCGTGACCAACCGCGAAGCCAATCCATACGGAATCATTCCAATGGCGGTGTTCTACGACACCAATACACCACGCACTGGCTTTTGGGTTGAGCAAGATAAGAGTCTCGTGAATCTAAACGAGATGGTGAACTTGCATATCACTGATTCGGAATACTCGATCCTGTGGAGCAAGATGAGCACGCTGTTCACAAACATGCGTCCAGCAGGCGATGGGGATTCGAACTTTGAAGTGGCCGAAGTGGTCAACAGCCCACTGCCACGCATCGTGCCCACCAGTGCGCAGTCACCCGGCTACCTTGCAGGGCCTGGCAGTGCAGTGGTGCTGGACAGCATGGGCGTTGAAAGCCCGTTCGTCCGCTACGAGAACCCCAACATCGATCTCAAGCCGCTCAACGAAGTCGTTGACAGCTGGATCAAGGGCTACGCAGGTGACTGGAGCGTCCGCATTGAAGTGGCTGGACAAGGCCGCGCACAGAGCGGCTTCCAGCTGGTGGTCGAAGAGAGCGACAACCTCGACCTACGCAAGAAGCGCCAGCGCATGTTCGAAAGCGGCTTCAAGCGCCTTTATCGCGTCTTAGCTGCTGTGTTCAACACCGCCAGCGGGGTGACTGCGTTCCCACCCGATGCACAGCTTGTAGCGGTGTTTGACGACCCAGTCCTGCCAGTGGACATCCAAGTGCAGGAGACCGTGTGGGCGCAGCGCATAGCCGAGGGGCGTGCGACAACTATTGACTACTTCCAAGTGGTCTACGGCATCACACGCGAAGAAGCTGAGGAACGATATTTAGAAGTCATCGAATGGCAAAAGCGTGATGCAGTGCTGCGAAGCTCAATACAACCGATAGAGCCAGCACCGATAGACAGCACTACCGATTCGAGCAACGTAGCAGATAAGTAAAGGATGCAATCATTCTATATATATCTATATCGGGACCCCAAAGATCAAACGCCAGTTTACGTTGGAAAAGGTATCCACAACCGAGCTTACATACACGGATCAGCAAGCAGCAACCCAAAGCTAAAGAACCTAATCCGGTGTCGTCGAGCCGAGGGCTATGTTATCGAGCCAACTATCCATTACGAAGTAGATGAGGCAACTGCACTTGAAATGGAGAAGTTCTGGATCAACTTCTTCGGCCGAGCAGACCTTGGCGAAGGGACATTGTTCAATCTAACTGACGGTGGGGATGGATGCGGTGGGTGGAATAGAGGTCGAGTGCTGACTCCATCGCACAAAGCCGCTATCGGTGCTGCAAATAAAGGACGGAAGTGTCCACCGAACAGCGAAGAAGTTCGGAAGAGAAAGTCAGAGGCGGCAAAAGGTCGTCCAAAAACTGAAGAGCATAAAAAGAAGCTCTCGCTATCGCAAATCGGCAGAAAGAAAACACCTGAACAAGTTGAAAAGAACAGGCAAGCACAACTGGAACACAACCGCCGAAAACGAGAGCTTATTGAAAGTGATAAATAAAAAATCATAAGCCGGATGGCAAGGAGTTAGTTATGGCGGATGCCAATAATGTAAATAGTGCGGATGCACCACAAGAAACCCAAGTAGAAAGCACTCTAACAGCAGAGCAAATCCTTGCATTGCAAGACGAGTTAGCGACTACCAAAGTAAATCTTGAAAAGGCACGACGCGGAGAGAAGTTCAACCAGACAAAGCGCATTGAGCTTGAAGCTCAACTGAAAGACTTATCGGGTGCAGATGACTTCAAATCCAAGTTCGAAGCCGTATCCAGAGAGTTAGAAGACTTGAGAACAGCAAGTAAGAACCAGTTGATTGATAGCGTTCTAAAGGACGAAATCACTAAGGCAGGTGCTCGCTCAGTTTCGACGGTCCTAAAGCTTGTGGATCGTTCGAAGATTGCAGTAGCTGATGGACAGGTGGATGCCAAGTCCGTAGCCAGCGTAATCGAAGAACTAAAGAAAACAGACGCTGTGCTTTTCGAAGTTCCGAAAACACCAGATGTGAAGCGCCCAGGAGAGGCAGCACCGACCAGCAGTTTCAAGACTGAGATGGCCGCAGCTAAGACGCCAAAGGCTATTCAAGAAGTCCTACGCAAGTATGGAATGGGAAGCACGATATAACAATACATTCGCATAACAATATCCGCGAATAACAAAAATAAAGGGAGGCTCACATGCCGTTTACAACTAACCTAACAGGAACAACACAAGTCGATGACAGCATCCTAACCGCTTTTGATCAAGCAGTTTGGGTCGAAGTCGGACAGAACAACGTATCGGACGCGCTTATCACTAAGAAAGTGCAAATCGGTGCCAAGACAATCAATATGCCTAAGTGGGCACGTTCGGCTGTCGCAACAACAGCGTTGACAGAAACAGACGACATCACATCAACAGCAATCGCTGACACCAAGGTCACATTCACACCGCTTGAATACGGTAACGCATACACAATCACAAGCCTATCCAGCTTCCAAACTGGTGGACTTGTTGACTTGGCCGCTGCTGCATTGATCGGTGAGAACTACGCTTCCACAATGGACGCATTGGCAATCGCTGCACTTGATGCTTCGACAAACGCATACATCATCGGTGGCACAGCAGCTGGTTCGGTCACATCCGGTCAAGTCGCTTCGGACGTATTCCTAAACTACTTCTACAACAAGCTTGCTCGTAAGAACGTTCCAAGCATCAACGGTGCTTATGTAATGATGACTCACGATGACGTTATCGTTGACCTACGCGCTGCATCCGGTGTTGGTTCGTGGCAAGACGTGGTCAAGTATTCCGCTCCTGGTGAAGCACTGAACAACGAAGTTGGTATGTTCAAGGGCTTCAAGGTCGTTCGCAACAACCGTTCGACATTCGCTGACCAGACAGGCGCTGGAACCGTTGACCTATACAACAGCTACTTCTTAGGCCGCAACGCACTTGGCAAGGCCATCAGCAAGCAGGGCGAAGTTGTTCTAACAGGTCCATTCGATAAGCTAAACCGCTTCTACAACATCGGTTGGTATGAAGTATCGAGAACACAGATCCTTGACCAAGACGCCCTATGGGTTGGTCAGTGCGCATCCAGTGTTGGTGCTAACGCAGTCTAATCCTTAGTTGATTAGTAGAACAAAGCAGCCTCCGGGCTGCTTTTTCTTTGGGCGATCCGCATTGATAAATAAATCAAAAGGAATCACCAATGAGAAAAATGTTCGAGTTCAGTTGCCGTGAGTGCAATCACTACCAAGAGTCACTTGTTAGGGATGAGTCGGAATATCCGCAGTGCCCTGAAGGCCACGGACAGATGCAGAAGCTGATATCGACATCCACATTCCACTTTGTGGATGGTGCTGGCACAGACATGGGCAAGGCCTATGCATTCCGCAATCGCCCGCTTTGGGGAGGAACTAACTGATGACCACACTAATAGTCGAAGACGGCAGCAAGCCAGCAGGAGCTAACACCTATGTTGGACTTACAGAAGCTGATCAATACCACGTGAACTACGCCAATGTTGATTGGGCAGGCTACGACACAGAAAGCCGCAATCAAGCACTGGTGCAAGCTACACGCGCAGTCGATTTGCTGTATGGCGCACGCTATCAATCAGCAATCTATCCCAGCACCACACAAGAGCTTCTATTTCCCCGTATGTGGTTTGAAGACTTGAATGGTCGCATCGTCACAGACACAACCATACCCAAGTGCTTGAAGAACGCTGTGTGCGAGCTTGCATTGATGCAGATCAGCGGCACTGACATCCTTCCACAGAAGTCCACCGTAAAGAACGTCAAGAGCAAAAGCGTCAAGGCAGGTGAAGTGGCTACGTCAGTCGAATACTTCAAAGCAACTGATGGTGAGACATACAGCGGCTTCAACAAGATTGATATCACATTGCGCCCAATCCTAAAGGCTGCTGAAACAGGCAGCTGGAGGCTGACAGCGTGAGTTTCGATTACAGCAACCTACAAGTCGATATCACAGCCGTGATCGCAGAGTTCGGCCAGGTATGGTCTATCACACGCGGCACCGCTTCAGTAGGCAGAGCACGCGCTATTCGCGCCGCAGCGGACTTCAACAATGCGCGTGCTGGTATGCGACTCGCAGCTATTGGTGATGTGGTGCTGTTGTTCGACACCACAAGGGAGCTACTTCCAGGCGATACGGTCACTTGTGCCAAGAAGGCATACATCGTTTCGCGTGTCGAAGCAGTGCAGCCAGGAGACACAACCATCTATTACCGGGTCACTGCATCGTGAGCGACGGCAATCTAAGGCTTTTTATCGATCTGGAAACCAGGGCGCGTAAGTTCATTACCGAATGGTCGCTGGAGTTCAAAGAACGAGTGGAAGACAAGACGCCCGTCGTCACCGGCAACCTAAAGAACGGCTACTTCATCGTCAATAAACAATCCGGCTTTGAGTTCTCGAACATAGAAGAGTATTTCGGCTATGTGGAGAACGGAACCTTGCACTTCGCACCAAGACGAATGGTCGGCAGAACGCTGTTAGAAGCGGAAGACATAAGCCAAGTGGCTATGGAGAAAATCAATAAGAAATGAGCTACGCAGCAATCTATCAATCGATCGAAGCAACGGTCAAGACAGCACTGGGCACAACACCGCTTCAGCTGCCCAACACATTCATCAACACGCAAGGCGTCGCAGTCTTTGCACGCATCACCCATTTACCAGCAGCCGCATTCGCTGCAACGCTGGGCACAACGGGTCAAAACTCAAGACCAGGACTCTCGCAGGTTGATGTCTTTGTCCGCGCTGGAACAGGCTCTACAGCCCTTCCAGACACCATTGTTTCGGCATTCGGTCGAAGCACCCAATACACCTATGCCGATGGCAGTGTCTATGAACTTCTTGCTTATAGAGATGTCGGTAGTGCAGTTGAAGATGGGTATTGGCAAGAACGAGTCGTCATCCAGTGGAAGGCGATAACTAACAACTAATAAATATGAGTAATACTCAAAGGGAGACCACAAATGCCTAACTCAGTTGGATCACGCCACGACGTTGCCTTCATTGCGGAAGTAACACACGGCACCACACCCGCTACACCTTCTCTTGTTGCTTTGAACTATGACGGCTTCGATTTGAACCGCAAAGTATCAAACTTCGAAGACACAACCATTCGCTCAGACGGCAACGTAACTGATGTCTATCAGGGCAACTACACCGTCGAAGGCCAGCTATCACAACCGCTGCGTCCTACTGAAGCTGACACGCTATGGGAGTCGTTGCTACGCGGCACTTGGACAACCAACGTCCTAAAGAACGGAACCACACGCAAGTCGATCACGATGGAGCGTGCATTCCAAGACAACACACTATTCCAATCTTTCACTGGCGTTGTGGCTACTGGCCTAAAGCTATCGATTGGCAACAACTCAATGGTCAAGGCTGTATGGGCACTTCAAGGCCTAACAGCAACCGTTCCAAGCGGCACAACCATTGACGCTGGTTCAGGCTACACAGCAGCTTCCGCACTGACACCGTTTATTGAAGGCTCGGCAACGGTCTTCACAGAAGGCGGATCGACCATCGCCTATCTAACAGACTTCTCGTTAGACATTCAGAACGGCAGCAAGGCATTGAGCGCACTGGGTGCAAGTAACCCATCGGAAGTGCTTGGTGATCAAACAATGGTCAAGGGCACTGCAAAGGCCTACTTCCCAAGTGCTGCACTCTACACAAAGTTCTTGAACAACACATCATCGACATTCCAGATTGCAATGACTTCGGGTGCCAACTCGTTGACCATTCTGCTGCCGAAGATTCGTTATACAAACGTCGCCGTCCCAGTCAATGGCACAGGCCCGGTAGAACAAGAAATCGCGTTCACTGCTGTGTATGACTCGACAGAAGCCGCTTCGATCAAAGTGACGAGAGTTTGAGTTTTGAGGTATCACTATACCTATTTGATATTCAACTCGCTGTGCGGTTACTTCTACTACGGTGTCCGCACAACACCAGAAGATGTATTGCCTGAAGATGATACTTATATGGGGTCGAGCAAGCACTTGCAGGCCCTATACAAAAGATTTCCAGTAGCTTGGGTAAAGACGGTCATCAAGACCTACGACACACGAAGTCAAGCCGAGTTTGCCGAATACGAACTAACGACAGCCGAAGCGTTGAGTAACCGCTATTGTGTAAATAGAAGGCGTGGTGGGCTCGGTTGGCGTCTTGGTGCTCCTTGTAAAGAGGAAACCAAGAATAAGATAAGTTGCGCCAAGACTGGTTATAAGCACACAGAAGAGTGGAAGCAAGAAAACTCAAAGCGCCAGAAGGGCCACACCTTTGGATCAAGCGTGCTAATGGCTGAGCTTGGCATTGAACCCAAGCAACCAAAGACGGAACGCACTGCATCCGATGAAACCAAACAAAAAATGCGAGCAGCAAAGTTAGGAAAGAAACGAGACCCGGAGACGATTGCTAAAGTCAAAGCTGGTCAGCGAGCCTTCTACGCAAAACTAAAAGAACTAAAGAGAATAAAGGAAGCGTCTAATGACTAAACCATCGTTCAAAGAAATCCTCCGTCCCAAGCGTGCGGAGGTCAAGATCATGCATCCGGTCTATGGGGAAACAGAAGCCATCGTCTATCTCGTCGGTGGTTTCTCCAAGCAGTTCCGCGATGCACGCGACAGACTGATAAAGGAACTTGGGCCAGATGTGGATATCACAAAGGCCGATAGACCAACTCAAATCAAGTTCTTCGCAGAGCTTTATGCCAGTTGCGTGATAGGTTGGAATGAAGTGCTGACTGATGCGCACGCAGAGTTCAGCTATGACGCTGCATTGCAGCTATTCACTGATGCTGAAATCGAGTGGATAGGTGGTCAGCTATCGACCTTCATAAACGACTCAGCTAACTTTTTTCGACCAGAGCCTTCTGTCGTGGGTCAAGTGGGCAGCACACCAAACGAATGACCCCGAGCATGCGCGCCGATTGGAGAGCTTCCTTAGGCAAGCACGCGACGCAGGTGACAGCGATTCAGTCGCTGATCTAACACACCAGCTTGATCAAGTCCGTGAGCCACCAGTAACCGTTCCGCGTGCTGCTTGGCTCCGCGGCATCTATTTGCGACTGAGCAATAGACGAAGCTCGTCTATGAATGGCCCTGAGCCTATCCAGTTCAGCGAGATAGCTGCATTCCTAACTCTGCATCAACTGACACTTGAGTCCTGGGAGATACAGCTTCTGGAGACTATGGATATAGCTTTTCTCCAGTCGATAAATATACCTGAGTAAAGAGGTATATCAATGGACATAGTCAAGCTATTTTTCAAGGCCGATGCAAGCGAAGTAGATGCAGCACAGAAGAAGGTCGCTGACCTCGGCAAAGAGGTAGCAGACACCGAACGCAAGATGAAGACTGCTGAAGGGCAGACAGGCGGCTTTACGGGCGCGTTTGAGGCAATGGGTGGACCGCTGGGCGAAGCATCCAGCCGTCTCAAGGGATTCAAGGACAACATTGACGAGATGGTCGGTGCGTTCAACGGACTGGCTTCCGTGGGTGCAGCAGGCTCGCTGTTGGCTGTAGCTGGCGCGGCTGGTGTCCTGGCCGCGATCCGTTTTTCGGGCACGCTGGATGACATCGGGGACTTGGCTGAAAAGTTCGGTCTATCCGCCAGCCAGGCTAACTTGCTGGACCAGCAGCTGAAGTCCGCAGGCACCAGCATTGAGACCTACTACGCAGGCCTACAGCGGGTGTCCAACGCACTTGCCAAGGCCGACGAGGACGGCAAGAAGGCATCCGAAGCACTCAACGACTTGGGCATCAAGGTCAAGGACGGCGCAACACCAGTTGAGGTGCTGACCAGCGTCACAGCCGAATACGGTGCCAAGCTGCGTGAAGGCAGCGTCAGCGCCACAGAGGCCGCTGCACTACAGCAAGTCCTGGGTAGGAACTACCGCGAGGTGATCGTTGCTGCTGAACAGGCAGCTACCGCCCAGGAGCGATACAACTCGTTTGCACAAGCCGGTGTAGGCATCACCAAGGACGGTGTCGCTGCTGCAGGCGACTACGAACGGGCACAGAACGATGTGACCTTCGTGCTGAACGCAGTCGGATCCAAGCTGGTTGCTGATGTGATCCCCGCCTTCACCAATCTCATCAACGCATTCGTAGAGAGCTACAAGGCTGGTGGCGCCGTCAAAGGTGCGTTCGAAGCCATCGTGTTTGCTGCGAACGTGGTGATGGTTCCTATCCGCTTGATGATCGATGGCTTCATCACGCTCGATGCCTTGATGACCAGCGTTGGCAAGGGCTTGGGTGCAATCGCTGCGGCTGCTTCAAGCGGCTCGATGGCTCCCTTCAAGGAGTGGGCAGCGGAGTCACAGCAAGCGTTGGATCGTGCTGCACAGCGCGTCTCAGAGAACAAGCTATGGGGGCAAGGCACCGACGAGCTCGCCCCGGCCAAGTCACCCGCAATCACACCGCCTACACGTGGTGGCAGCGGCAAGACAGGCAAGGACAACACGCAAGCAGAGATGAATGCGCTGCTGGAACGCGGCGTAGCCATCCGCTCACGCGAGATTGATGCACTCAAGGCACTCAACGGGGAAAACGACGCCCTACTGAAGATCACACGCGACTACGACGCACTGATTGCACAAGCCGAATCCAAGAAGTTCTCCAGCGTTGCAGTCAAGCTGCAAGGGATGAAGGAAGAGGCGCTGAACACAGAACGCCAGATCCAGGCAGTCAAGGAAAAGAACAAGGCTGAAGAAGAGTCCAAGCGCATAGGCGCTGGTGTAGCTGCAATCCTCCAACAACAACAAGACATCACAGCCGGTGTGAATGGCGAGAACGTCGAAATGATAAAGCTTGAGCGCGAGATAGCAAAGGCCGAGTCAGATGCATTGGCAATAGGCAATCAATCATTAGCACTCAAAGTTCGTGCTCAAGGCGAAATGGCAAAGGCGTTGCTGGATGCGCGCCAGCAGACTGCGGAGGAAGAGCGCCAAGCCGCTGCACGCGCCAAGCTTCTTACCATATCCCAAGAACTGAACGCAATGAGTTCGAAGTGGATGAAAGACGCAGGCTTGCAGTCATTCAACTCCATCATTGGGCGCAGCTTCTCTCCACAAGAACAAGCATTGATGGCTAACAACGATCTTCGTGATCGCATTGAGTCGGAGTCATTTGCAAAGCAGGACTCCTTACAAACCTATGCAAACCAAGTCCGCGACAAGGACCCGTTGCAAGCCAAGGCAATAGAAGAACAGATCAAGACATTGCAGACCAACACCGAGGCTGCATTGGCAACACTGAGTCTGAACTTTGCGCAAGCACGCAAGGACTCGGACAACGCTTGGAAGGGTATGACAGCAGGTGCTAAGGCATTCGCTGACTCGATACCGACCGTGAATAAGGCGTTCAGTGACTTTGCACAGAAGGGCATTGGTGAGTTCAGCAACAGGCTGGTGTCGCTGATCACAACTGGCAAGTTCGGCTTCAAGGATATGGTCAACTCAATGCTGCAAATGCTGGCACAGCTGACCGTGCAGCTATTGGTTGTGAGACCCTTGTTAGCTGCTTTTGGCCTGGGAGGTGCAGTAGCTGGTGGAGCCATAAAGACTCAAGCCAATGGTGGTGCCTGGAGCGGTGGCGTGCAGATGTTTGCAGACGGTGGTGTGTTCGGTAGCCCCACACTCTTTAGACACTCAAGTGGTATAGGCGTGTTAGGTGAAGCCGGTCCCGAGTCTGTTATGCCATTGCGCCGCAACAGCCGTGGTCAGTTGGGTGTTATCGCTGAAGGCACAGGTGGCGGAACAAACATCCAGATTGGACAGATACAGGTCAATGTCCAAGGTGGTCAAACAAACGAACAAACAGGGCAAGTCGTTAGCAGCGCAATCGTTGAAAGGATGCGCCAAATAGCTGATGCTCGCATATCAGATGCTACACGCTCAGGCGGAATCATCCGTCGTGCAATGGCATAAGGAGAAGGGATGCCATACGCAATGGTTCTAACAACAAAAATACGCCAAGGCGTCAGCCGCACCAGCAAGCAACGGATTCGGCAAGCTGTCTTCGGTGACGGCTACTCGCAGGAAGTGCCGGACGGAATCAACGCACAGATGGATGTGCGCCAGAACGTAGGGTGGGACTCACTGACAGCAGCAGAAGTGGGCACAGCCAGGGCCATGCTGGATGCAGTAGGTAGCACGGACTACATCAGCTGGACCCCGCCAGGGGAGTCGGTAGAGAAGCGTTGGAAGGTGACCAATGAGGGCTACACCGAGACCTACACCGGCACGCTGACCAACATCACGTTCAACCTGCGCGAGGTGCCATGACCAGCTTGATCACCGACTACCTACGCCAACACGCGAATGACGAGCACGTAGAGCTCTACCAGATCGATCTAACCAGCCGTGGCGGCTCCGTGCTGTTCCTGTCGCCCAACGTCACCGACGCGGGTGCAGTGGTCTTCAACGGCAACACCTACACGCCCATGCCCATCACGATGTCCGCACCCCGTGTGGGCACTACAGGCACCCTTCCACAGCCCCAACTTTCGGTCGGAGTCACTGAGAGCGCCCTGGTGCGTGCGGCGCTTGTAGCGTATGGGGACTTGGCTGGCGTGCCAGTGACTCGCTTCAGCACTCGCACCAAGTATTTGGACGAAGCTTCGTTCAATCGCATCAACGCGCTGAACTACTCAGAGACCTTCAACGCTGCCATCTGGACCAAGACAGGCACAACGGTCACACCCGACGCCACTACTGCACCCGATGGGTCAGGAACAGCGGATGCCATCTTCGAGACTGCTACCACTGCGCAGCACTTCATCACCACCGTGAAGTCGTTTGGCACCTTTCAGTCGGGCGATTGGGTGAACTACTCCTGCTACATCAAATACAACGGAACCCCTTATGCATTGCTTTATGCATCAGCCAACTCCGGTGGTGGCATAGGTGGAGGTGTGTTGATTGATACGCAGACTGGTGCGATAGCTGCATACAACAACCAAACAAACGTATTCAATCCAAGTTCCGTTGATGTAGGTGGCGGGTGGTTCAAGGTGTCATTCACATCAACTACCACTGCAACTGGACCTATGTCGATCTACCTATCTGCTACAGCAAACGGTGGTGCTCCTGCTTATGCAGGGAATGCAGCCAATGGCGTGTATCTATGGGGCGCTCAACTACAAAAAGTGGACTCGGTTTCAGTTGATGCAGCAACAATGACTCCATCAGGACTGGCAACGATTACGCTGAACACTGCTACACAAACCGACCCATTGGGCGGAACGACATCCGACATCCTTGCAGACACAACTGGTGTCAGTGGAACGCACTACGCATCACAGAACGTATCGGGCTTCACCAAAGGCCAGCGAGTCACATATACAACACACTGCCGCGCAGGTAGTGTTTTGACCAAGGTGATGATTCGCTTTCTCGCAAGCACAGCACTGGCGACAACTGCTTACGCAAACATCGATCTTTCAACTGGGTCTGTTATGAGTCAGTCGAACTTGACTCAAGACCCAGTGATCAAGGCGCTGACCAATGGCTGGTATCGCATCAGCATCACAATCGACACCACTGCGGATGGCATCTTGAATCCGGCCATCATGCTATTGAATGCCGCCAATACCAACACTTATGTGGGAACTGGTGCAGGCGTCTACATATGGTTTGGTTCGCTCTCTTGGAACGATGGGTTGATGCCTTATCAGATGACCACCACAACGCACCAGCCCTATGCCGATCCCACTGCAACTTCGCCAGTGGATAGGTTCATCGTCAGTCAACTGCTGGACTTCGGTCCCGAAACGGTGACTTGGAAGCTATGCACGCCGATTGACCGTCCTAACCTGCGACTTCCACGATTGCAGTATCTCCCTGATCCAGTTGGTAATCACATTTGGGTGCCTGGTATGAGAAGGGTGCAGTGATCGGGGCCTTCCAGGCACAGGCTCAAGCAGCCTACCCCAACGAGACAGGCGCAGTGGTCATCAACGGCCAGCTGCACCCAGTGCGGAACGCAAGCGCGGATCCCACGCGCTACATGGAGTTCGACGCCCTTGATCTTGGGCTGCTTGAACTTCGACACGGCCGCATCGAGGCCTACCTACACAGCCACCCCTACGACAGCAGCAGGCCGTTCAACGACACGCACTACCGGCCTGAGTGGGCTTCGCATCGAGACATGGAGATGTGGATTGCACTGGGCGTGCCGTTTGGGATCGTGGCCACAGACGGACACGGCTGTAGTGATGTGCTTTGGTATGACGACCGCAACCGTGCCCCGCTTGAAGGGCGCGAGTTCGTGCATGGGCTTCACGACTGCTATTCCATCATCCGCGACTACTACCTGAGTGAGTTGCAGATTGACTTACCCAACTTCCCGCGTGGTTGGGGCTGGTGGAACGAAGGGCAGAACCTCTATCTGGAAGGCTTTGAACAAGCAGGCTTCCAAGAGATACCGCGTCAAGAAGCCCGCGTAGGTGACTGCATCATCTACAAGATCGGCACTGCATATCCAAATCACGCATCGGTGATCGTTGGGCCGGATGCCATCTTGCATCACCTAATCGATAGGCTGAGTCGCGTTGAAAAGAAGTCCCGTTGGTCCAGGCACGAAGCCTTAGCGGTGCGTTACGTAGGAGTCGATAAATAACTTATCACAAATAGGTTATTGATGACGAAGACGATTTACCTACATGGACCACTCGCTGAACGCTACGGACACGAGCCATTCACATTCAAAGCAAACAACGCAAGGGATCTGTTCTCGGGCTTGAAGATCATATGCCCCGGATTCCTAAACGAACTGCGCCGATACAGCAGCCTTGCAATCATCAAGCGTGATGGGGATCGAGTTGAGGGTGTTAGACAAGACGAATACACACTGAACTTCGGTCAATGGCAGGAACTGCACGTCATAGCTGGCGTGACGGCTGCTGGTGGTGAAGCGTTCGCTGCCTGGGCTGTGTCTGCGTTTGGTGCAACTGGAACAACGGCGACCTTCGTTTCGTTTGCTGCACAGGCTGTCTATGCCATTGCTGTGTCCTACGCAGTGTCGGCTGTGATCCAGTCATTTCAATCTACCCCAACAACCGAGAAGGCCAAGGCGACAAACGAGTCATCGCTATTCGACGGCCCTGCCAACAACAAACAACCAGGCTCAAGAGTTCAACTGAACTACGGTGTATTCCGCGTAGGTTCAGTGACGGTCAATCAAAAGATGACCGCTATCAGACAAGCACTCGCAGCCAATGACACCGTATCGCTGCTTGAGTCAACTACCAAGGTCATCAATATATTCACGAATGACCTGTTCACGACAGCACCGACCGTCACCAACTTTGTAATCAACGGCACCACAACTGCTGCGGGTGCGACTTACACATCAGGTGGACGCTCATACACGCTACTGGCAAACGGTCAGCTGACCATCGTAGCGGGAGCAGGTGCAGCGACGACAACGATTACCGTGAATGCAACCGACTCCGGTAATCCAATCAATCAAACCGTCACCGTCACTATCACAGCAAAGAGATATGAAGACTATCGCTCAAGTGGCTCAAGCACTCGCAGCACTGGCGTTGATTACACAGGTGGCAGTTCTACTGGCAATAGTGGATCAGGTTGGGACAGCGGTAGCGATACATCGGGCTATGGCTCGGGCACAGCATAAAGGGATCAGATGGATAACAACATTATTTTGGAAGGTGGCAAAGGTGGCGGTGGTGCTGCCTTTAGCGAGCAAGACAACACACTCAAGTCGAACACCTATGTTTCAACGCTTGAGGCCATAGGCTACGGATTGCAAGGCGGATTGGTGAATGGACTTGAATCCGTCTATCTCGACAACACCGCCCTGGTTGCAGCAGACGGCACCTACAACTTCAACGATGTCAGCGTGGCTGTCAGAGATGGCAGTGCATCGCAAACGGTCATCACCGGGTTCGAGAACATCGCATCGCCAGTGGTGGTCAACACGGATGTGGTTGCAGCAACGCCAGTGCAGCGCACGGTGTCAGCGGCCAGCGTGGCCGCAGTAGGCGTGACGATCCGCTTGCCCAACGGCCTCTACAACCAGAACACAACCAACAACTCGCTTGAGAAGACCACGCTTCGCTTCCAGATCAAGACCAAGCTGACTGCTTCGGGCAGCTTTGTGACGGTGCTGGACAAGACCTACAACGACAAGACAACCGGCCCCTACGAAGAGACCTTCCGCATCGACCGTCCAGCAGGCACTGGCACTTGGGATGTGCAGGTGGTTCGCGTCACAGCAGACAGCGGTGCTTCAACGCTGCGCAACAGCTTGAACTTCGCGTATCTCGTTGAATACGAAGCCGAGACACTGACCTACAACAACGTGGCATTGCTGGGCGTGTCCTTGAACGCTCAGGGTGTCAATGCAAGCCGCATCCCCGTTATATCAGCTGATTGGTATGGACGGATTATTCAAGTGCCAAACGTGCTGGACACCAAGACTCGGGTGTTCTCCGGCGTGTGGGACCTTGCAACCTTCAAGAACGACTGGTGCAACGACCCGGCCTGGGTGCTGTATGACCTCGCCACAGACACAGAAGTGGGACTTGGGCTGGATCCCAACGAGATCGACATCGCTTCGTTCTACAGCGCATCCATCTACAACAACACGCAGGTGTCATTCACTGGCTCCGACAGCGTGACGGTCTATGAGCCACGCTACTCGTTCAACTACCAGATCACGGAGGCCTTCACAGCCATTGAACTGCTGAACCAGGTAGCGGGTGCAATGAATGCCACGCTGCTATGGGTCAATGGACAGCTGACGCTGATCCAAGACCGTCCCGACACGTTCAGCCACGTGTTCACAAACGCCAATGTCGTTGGTGGCCGATTCAGCCGCGCAGGCACGCCCTACGACACGCGCTACACGGTTGCCAACGTGACTTGGAACGCCCCTGCGGACGGTTTCAAGCAGCGCATCACCTCCGTGCAGGACGCGGCTGGGATCGCCTTGTATGGCTACAACGAAGCCAACATCGCTGCATTCGGCTGCACCTCGATGGCCCAGGCTACACGCTACGCCAAGCACTACCTCTACTCATCGCTCTACACACCGAACACGATCAGCTTCACAGCAGGCGAGGTGGGCGCACTGGTGGTTCCTGGCGACTTGATCCGCGTGTATGACAACGTCTATGCAGGCGCCAATGCAGCTGGACGACTGCTGGCAGGCAGCACCACAACGGTCTTGAACTTGGACCGTGCAGTCAGCTTGAGTGCTGATGCGACGGTCACGGTATGGGGTATGGACGGCACGCTTTTTACGGATGTCGCAATCACCACAACTGGCACCGCCTCAACGATCACGCTGACCACTGCACTGGCATCCGCACCAACAGAAGGTGCCATCTTCCAGATCACCACCAACGGCGTGAGTCCAGAGACTTACCGCGTGATGGACCGTGAAGAGAAGGAGCCTGGGCAGTTCTTGATCACAGCTGGTCTCTACACAGCCAACAAGTGGACCTATGTGGAAGGCGGCTTGGCACTGCCGGTCCCGAAATACAGCAACATCACCGCGCCCGTAGTCAGCGCACCAACAGGGCTGTCGGTCTACGAAAAGAACATCTACACAGACCTGTCAGTCAGTCGCGTGCTGCACGTTTCGTGGGTGCAGCCGGTCAATCAGATCGTCACAGGCTACCGCGTCACCTACACCTTCAACGGCGGCACAAGGACGGTCACGGACGTCAAGCTGCCCTACATCGAGATTGATGCGGTCACAGGCACGCTGTCGCTGACCGTCCAGGCGCTGTCATACCGAGGCATCCCAAGCCGCAGTGCTGCACTGACCTACACGGTGGTGGCAACGGAGACAACTGGCTCGACGCTGAACGCACCAACAACGCTGGTGGTGGCAGGCACAGCAGGCACCACATTCACGACGCCTGACTTGATCGTGCAGTGGACCAACCCTTCCACGAACGGCACCACAAAGGACAGCGTGGCGCGCTTCAAGGTCGAGGTCTACAACGGTGCAACGCTGCTGAGAAGCCAATACGTTGAAGCTGTTCCGCCCGGTCAAACGCAAACCTACACCTACGCCTATGACAACAACGTGGCGGACGGCGGACCAAGACGCTCGATCATCATAAAGGTCTACTGCCAGGACGGCTCAATGAAGCTATCCAGCGCAGCGACTGCGACCTTCACAAACAACGCACCAGCGGTGCCAAGCGGATTGACCGTATCGGGAGGCGTTGGACAGGTGTTCATAACCAGCACGCTACCAACTGACACGGACTACGCGGGCACATTGGTTTGGGCATCGCTGACAACTGGCTTTACACCCGGTGCAGGCAACTTGGTTTATGACGGCTCAGATAGCGTCATCACAATCAAGAGCTTGGGTGCAGGAGCGCACTTCATAAAGGTTGCGCACTACGACTCGTTCGGCAAAGACTTTGCAGGAACGGGCTTGAACGTATCCACACAGCAGACCACAACGCCATCTGCAGGCGCTGGCATTCCATCAGGAACAACAAACCCAGGCACTGGCGCACAAGGCGATCTGTTCTTCAATACGACAGATAACAAGCTCTATCGCTACACGGGTTCAGCTTGGACCGCTGCTGTTCCAACCGTGGACCTAACTGGCACGGTTTCAACTGCACAGATAGCAGACAGCGCTCTGACAGCGGCGAAGTTCGCATCGACCATCAAGCCAGTTGAAGTTGTTGCAACGCTACCGACTACAGGCAATGTGGCCGGTAGAACCGTGTTCTTGACTACTGATAGCAAGCTGTATAGATACGACGGCACCAACTTTGTAGCCACCGTTCCAACATCCGATCTAACTGGAACTATTGGAACCACGCAGATTGCTGATAGTGCGCTGACTGCTGCCAAGTTCGCTTCAACAATCAAACCTGTTGAAGTGGTGGCTACTTTACCGACTACAGGTAACGTTGAAGGTCGCGTAGTCTACCTAACCACCGATAACAAGATATACAGATATGACGGTGCTGCATTCATTGCAACCGTTGCTGGCGCCGACATTGCTGCCAACTCTATAACAGCAGGACAGATTGCTGCTGGAGCAATAGGTGCAGACGAGATTGCGGCAAATGCGATTACCACAAAGGCATTGCTGGTTACTGGCAATAACTTAGTTGCGAACTCGGACTTTGCCACAGGCGACTACTCGAACTGGCGCATATGGGCTGCTCCAAGCAATCAAGCCATTCTTGCGGCAACAGATGTGTTGGTCCCTGCGGGTGCTCCGGCAAACTACGTATGTCGATTCTTCTTTACTTCAGCATCAGTCAACATTGCGACGTTTGCAGCGGTTAGCGCCTATTCGGATGCTGGATCAGCGAATGATGGTTTTGACGTCTTGCCAGGTAACGTGTATGACGTCCGCATCAATGCGGTCAAGTCAGCTGACTATGTTGCTGGATCGTCAAACGTGATGGCATATTTCTATAAGAATGATGGCACCTGGACGACAAACTTGGTTGCTATAACAGGCAATCCGCTGCTGACAACTTCTTGGTCTGAACTGAAGGGCTCGTTCACTGCACCTGCTGGGGCGTTGAAGTGCTGGATGTATGTTATCGCTCAATCCGTTACTGCTGGATCCTTCTTCTGGACGCGATTGAGAGTCAAGGAACGCGCGAATGCAGACTTGATTGTAGATGGTGCTGTAACTGCGGCAAAGATTGCTGCCAACACAATCACAGCAGGTCAGATTGCATCTGGTGCAATCACAGCAGACGAGATTGCTGCTAATGCAATAGCAACCAGCAAGCTGTTGGTCACAGGTCGTGGTGCCGCCCACAACGACGATCCGATGTTTACGGACACAAGTGCTTGGACGCTGACCGGAACTGGCACGACGTTCAACGTCGGAACAACAGCAACTGGAAATGCAGGTTCGTCATACCTATCGAACTCAACCGGCGCTTCGGATGCGCGTGCGTTCAGTCGTCGGATGCCAATCAATCCGAACAAGACTTATAGTTTGACAGCAAATGTATTTGCGGGAACTGGAAACAACCGCAATATGTATATCGTTGCGAACTTCTTCAATGCAGCAGGCACGCAGCTGGCGACTACACCAAACTGGGGAGGAACCTTCTCAGGCTACATATACGGTGCCCAACCAACCATTGGAGTCTGGACAGAGGTAGGTGGCAAGTTCGGTGACAGCGTAGCAGCACGCCCTATACCTGCAACAGCAGCATTCGTTGAAGTAGGTGTTTGGTTCCAGTATTCGGGCGCTGGCACTTCAGCTGTGCAGCAAGCTTGCCAGAACCTGCGCTTTACTGAAGCAGTAGAAAGCGCATTGATTGTGGATGGAACGATCACAGCAACACAGATAGCAGCTGGATCGATAACAGGAGATAGGCTGACTGCCAACACCATTACAGCAGGTCAAATCGCTGCAAGCACGATAACAACATCACAGATTGCTGCTAACACCATAGCAGCGGGGAACATTGCAGCTGGTGCGGTGACAACAGCTAAGTTGGCAGCTGGTGCGGTGACTGCAAACGAAATAGCAGCCAACACAATAACTGCTGCGAAGATTGCAGCAGGAACGATAACTGCGACTGAAATAGCAGCGGGGACGATTACAGCAGCAAAGATGGCTGCAGGAACTATCACTGCAAACGAAATAGCCACCGGAACCATTACGGCTGCAAAGATGACGGCTGGAACTATCACTGCTGCAAGTGGAATCATTGCAGATGCGGCCATTACAACGGCCAAGATTGGCACTGCGCAAGTCAATACCTTGCAGCTTGCGGGTCAGGCAGTAACTATCCCACTGGGATCTACGTCTACAACTGGAGATGCAAGCATTACCTATACCAGCACAGGTGCTCCAGTTATTATTATTTTCAGCACGGTGCTAATCGACGGCGCAAATGGAAACTATTGGGCTTCAAGTTCGAATCTAAAGAAGGGCACAACAACGATAAGCACTATTGGTGATTCGGGGGTGACAAATACAAGTGGAACCCAATATCACGCACTTACATCGTGCTATTACGATACGCCGTCGGCTGGATCAGTTACATACACGGTGAACAACACCATTGTATCTGGTTCTGATGTGACATTTTCAAAGAACACAATAACCCTAATCGAGGTAAAGCGATGAGATACATAGTATTTGGAGTGAACGGGGCGATTTTACGAACGGTCGATTGTCCAGAAGAGTTCGCATCGATGCAGGCACAGGAGAATGAATCGATTCTTCAATCAGATATCGGTGACGGCTCTACTCACTATGTCAGCGATGGGCAGTTGATTGAGTTGCCTATAAAGCCGAATGCATATTCAGTGTTTGATTTTCAGCAGCAGACATGGATTGATCCACGCACGCTGCTTGAGGTGCAGCTTGCAAAGTGGGAAGAGATAAAGGTCAGCCGGTCGGTTGAGATAGACACCACGATGAGCACTCCATACGGGCCATTCCAATGCCGTGCTGAAGATAGACAGAACATCACCGACTCAATCCTGCTTGCACAGACGCTGACTGCAATGTCGCAGCCGGTAGCCATTCAATGGACCTTGGCAGACAACAGCGTCACAACGCTTGACGCTGCACAGATGGTCACGGTGGGCTTGCTGCTGGGGCAGAAGGTGCAGGCAGCGCATGCAAAGGCGCGTGTCCTACGCACTGCGATTGAAGCAGCAACAACCATAGCTGAAGTGGAAGCCATCAGCTGGTAAATACTGGAAAGGAGTCCTATGAGTAATATTTTGAACTTAGAAATCGAACAAGGCAGCAGCTACACCTACACATTCAATCTTCTGGATATGTTGGGTGATCCATTTACGCTGACTGGCTATGACGCACGGCTACAGGTTAGACGCAGCTACGGTGCATCCAGCGTGCTGATCAACTGCACACTCTCAAACTCCAAGCTTGCAATCGTTGGCAATGCAGTGGTTTTGACGCTGACTCCTGCCGACACATCCAGCATCCGATTTGCGGAAGCTGAGAGCGAGACTGACGAATGGGTCTATGACTTGGAAATCGTAAGTCCGCTGAGTAAGGTATTCAAAGCAGCCAAGGGAACGATAACCATCCACAGAGAGGTTACTCGATAATCATAAATATAGTGGTCTACACAACCAAAGGAGACCACTATGCCAGCAACAACATTCCTTGCCAATAAGCTATTAGAACACCAAGTAGGTAAAACAGCCTACACAATGCCAACCGTCTTTGTTGGCCTAAGCTCCACAACTCCAGCCCTTGCAGGCACCGGCATCACAGAGCCTTCGGGTGGCTCATATGCCCGCGTAGCCACATCGGGTGCAACCTGGGCCACAGCCGCTTCAGGTTCTATCTCCAACGCTGCTGCGATCACATTCCCTACAGCTACAGCTGACTGGGCTGCTGCTGCCAACCTGACTTACGGTGTTCTATACGATGCATCGACCGCAGGTAACGTTTTAGGCTATGGCGTTTTGACCGTTGCAAAGAACGTGTTGAACGGTGATACAGCGTCAATCGCAATCGGCGGACTGACAATCACAATCAGCTAATCGGCCAGTTGGGGCTTAGGCCCCGCTATCAACCTACAACAATAGGAGGCCGATATGGCACAACACGTAGAAAACATAATCGACGAGAGCGATGCTCCGATCTTCACGCTTACTGCTGACACAGGGATGCGTGGCACTGCCATCACAACCGTTGGCATTTGGTATACGGAATCACAGATTACTCAGCTGGTCAACGCACTTGCTCGCTGCAATCAGTTCCTTGTGGATGAAGGAGCAGCTGGGTAATGGCAATCACAACATTAGATCAATACATTGGCGCTTCCAAGCAGAGCGTTCAATATGTCAAGACTGCTTCTCGCACAACCATAGCGGCTGCTTGGTTTAGCTTATTTGAGTTAGCTGGTAGCCCGGGTGCAGGCACGCTGGCAGGCACATCAACCACGACTGGCGTTGTTCCTACAGATACGACAGCTGGCTTTCCGCTGTTGAACTTCACGACTGGTAGCGGCTACATCAGCAGCGTTGACTTCAGTGGGTCGGTTGCTGCACGCATTCGCGTTTATGACTGCTTATGGAAGGGTGGCGCATATGCGTTCAACGCTTCTACTACTGGTCAAACACCTACTTCGTATTCGACACGAGTTCCAGGCGGAACAGACTACACAGGAACACAGATTTGGGTCGAAACGGTCACTGCATTTACAGGTAACCAGACATTCAACGTCACTTACACCAACCAAGATGGCACTACAGGTAAGACAACTGGTGCGGTCGGTATTGGTGCAGCACCTACTCTTGGTCGTATGTGGCAGCTACCGCTTGCGGCTGGTGATGTGGGTGTTCAAGGCGTTACCGGTGTAGTGGGTGCAACAGGAACAGCCGGAACAGCAAACATCCTTGTTCTTCGACCTCTATGGACTGGCCGTGTGCGCATAGCTAACGATGGTGACATTCACGGTCTGGACAAGACTGGTATGAATGAAATATTTCCTACTTCAGCCTTGTTCGTTGCTATTGCGCCTGATGGCACTTCATCGGGCATTCCTGAGCTATCGATTGAAGTAGCAAACGGATAAAGGAGACTTATGGGTCTACTCAGCCGTCAGTTTGGTCAGTTCTCTCAAGGGCGTTCTGCATTGGGTGCAACAGCACTCTATGGCAGATACTCTCCAGCGACCCGCATTACAAGTGGTTTATATGGATTTGCACTTCCTACGCTGTATGACATTGGGTGGCTTGCAGGTTCTTCTGCGTCTGCCCAATCTGGAACTGATGCGTGGACAGGTGCTGCCAATGTGCTGTCGTCGGATGACACCTATGCACAGCAAGTCCTGCCTGCAAGCACTACGGGTGTTTCGCTCTTGGTTACTGGATTCACTGGTCTAAGCGTTCCTTCGGATGCAACGATTATTGGCTTCCAAATAGAGGCAGAGGGCGCAGTGACCGCTGGGTCAATGACATTCCTTCAGTTTCAAATCAACGATGCTGTCACCACCTATCCTGCCACTCGCGCAGCACGAAGCTATCCTATAAACACTGCAACCGATTCGTTTGTTATCACTGGCTCCACTGCTGATGTCTTTGGTGGCTTGCGTGAAGGTGCTTCGGGTCCGTTCCGTGATTGGCTACCAACTGACTTGGACTCCAACACTCGTATTCAGATAAACGCCACTTCTGGTGCCGGTGGCGGCACGATCAGATTGGATCGTGTTCGTCTAAAGGTCATCTACTCCAGATATGACGCACCGGCAGGTGGATCAAAGGACTTTGCGCTGTCGATTGCAGAGACTGAATCGGTTGCTAATGCACTCCGTCGCACTCGCACGATCAATGCTGCATTGGTTGAGAGTGTTGCGATTGCGATTGCATTGGATGTGTCGGGCGGGGTCGTCAAGGACTTCGCGTTCTCTATTGCAAACGCTGAAGCACACACAATCGCGTTGGGTCGTTCGCGTCGTGTTGCGCTCACTTCAGCTGAAGTAGAAGCGGTGTCCATTGCTGCGCTGGCGCGTGCGCGGGGTCTTGCTGCATCTGTGGCTGAAGTGGAGTCGATCACAAACGCACTTCGCAGGACTCGCACCATTGCTGCAACCAATGCGGAAGTGGAGGCTCACGCATTGAGTGCCCAACGCACGCGCATCGTTACGGCATCGCTGGTTGAAGCTGTAGCGCACGCAATCACGCTGGACAAGACTGGGGACACAGGCAAGGTCTTCGCATTCACGATGGCCCAGGCCGAGGCACACACCGTAGCCGTGGCGCGTGCAAGGTCAGTGGTGCTGACTGCTGCGGAGGTTGAAGCGGTGTCCGTTGCTGCGCTGGCGCGTGCCAGGACGATTGCTGCGTCGGTGGGTGAAGTGGAAGCTGTATCCGCTGCGGTAAGGCGCACACGCGCAGCCAGCTTCGCCCTGGTCGAGACTGAATCGATCACAGCCAACTTCAGCAAGCTCAAGGCATTGACGCTGACGCTTGCGGAGACCTACTCGCACAGCTTCAGCTTCGTGAAGGTCAAGCTGTTGTCGCTGGCCGTTGCGGAGAGTCAGGTGTTGACCATTGCAGGCTTGAACCGCATCAGGACGGTCGCTGCCACGTTGAACGAAGTGCTGACGCAAGCCACCGCTCTACAACGCAGCAGAACCGTCACAGCAACGGTTGCCGAGGTGGAGGCTGTCGTTGATGCCTTGAGGCGTGTCCGTGCGCTGCAAGAGGCGATTGCGCAGGTCGAAACCGTAAGCATCACAGCCAGCAAGCTCAAGGCGTTGACGCTGACGGTGGCCGAGCTGGAAGCGGTCGCCGTAACGCTGCTGAAGTTCAAGAGCTTGGCGTTCAGCAGCACGCAGACCGAGACCTTGAGTCCGCAGCTACGCCGCACAAGGACCGTCGCTGCTTCGGTTGTGGAGAGCCAGGTCCTGGCAGGTAGCTTGAGGCGCTTGCGTGCGGAGGCGTTCAGCGTCTTCCAGGCCGAGGGCATCACTGCTGCGGTCAAGCGTGTGCGGGTGGTTGCGCAGACGATCTCAAATGCCCTGGGCTACAGCTTCACGGTTGATGTCACTACGCAGCAGGGCGACACGCCGCAGATCACGGTGTTGGTCAGTTGGCAGGAGTTCGAGTCGGTAGCTGGTGCGCAGCGGCTTGTGACGCGGTCTGCGACCTTGCTTGCCATCCAAAAGGCATCCGGCACAGCAACGGTTGTCACGGCCGGATCGGGTAGCAGCGTGGTGGTTGAAATGGAGTCTGCTGGTGTTGCTGTGATTACAGCGGGTTCGGGGACAACATCTGTTCCGGGAACGTCCAGCTGATCACCGAATGTTTTAGGTAGTCCTTTAGATCCCAGTGATGGGCGTAGAGGATTACCAGCAACAGCGACCACTCGCTTTCATCTGATAGCTCTATTTCGTATGCATCCCTGAGCGTAGGTGAGTAGGGTGGCGGCATATTGAATGAAGTCAGCATTGCTTCATCCACTTCGTCTATAGGTGATCTACGCAAGGCGTTGAATAGGTCGTCAAGTTCTAAATCTCTATCCATATCACTGATCCTTCAAGAACTTGAGCATCAACTCAATCTGATGGATCATTTTCTTCAATCGTGCCTGCTGTTGCACGTATTCTTCAAGTGCCAGCGTCAGCTGTGCCAAGGCTTGAAATAGTTCGTCTTCGTTCTTCATTGTTATTCTCCTGTGCTGTCACTAACGGCTAACTCATATTCGCATTGAATAGCTGGTGTTAGGCGCCGTGCAGTCTTGTTTATTTCTTTTAGTCTATCGATCAACTCAGTGTGAGTGATCCGTCCCCGGTTCTCTAAATCCAATGCATCAAGTGCATTACGGATCAGTTGGCTGGTCTCGCTCATTCTTTGGCGTGTATCTATAGTATTTGTGATGCGTGTTTCCTTTGGCTAACTGAGTGTTCCTGTATTGCTCAAGCTTCTCTGGCTTGTTGAGGCGCAAGTTCCTGTGGTATTCGGCTTGATACTGGGCATAGGACGAACTGCGTTTCCTAAGCTTGTTCCTATAAAGCCTGTCGCATTCGACGCAGCGACCGCTGTGTGAATGGCGCAAGCTCAATCCTTCTTCGTCGTGATGACCGTGCCTGCAGCCAGGCCCAAGGTATTTGTTTGGTGGGACTTCCATTAGGCGCGTCCCCATAAGATCCAAATCTCGTCATCTAAGGTGCTTGGCTCGTAGCCTTTCAGTCTCAAGATGATCTTTTCTTCTTCTGTAGTTGGTGCATATGCTGACCCGATAACTCTTACCTGTCTTCCGAGAATGCCCTTGGCCATCTCTGCTGGTGTTGGGCGATGTTTGTTTTGTTCCATTCTGGTTCTCCTTTGTTGTGCATATATTTATGCTTTATCAACAGAAGACCGTTCGAAATGGGGCAAAAAGATTCGGAATGACTCGCTAAATAGCTCATGTATAAAAAACAAGACCCCGAACTCACCAAGCTCTGCAACCTATACGGCTTATCGCGTAATCACGCCTGCCAATGGCGACTCAAGTGCAGGCGGCTTGGTTGGGATTTGTGGAGCTACACGCGACCAAAGAAGGAGCGGATCGTGCCCTTGGACCCTCCTGACGATCCCTCAACGCGCTGCTACGTGCTGGATGGGGGCAGCTGGCGATTGGCTGGCAAGTTGGAGGTGCAGGCCTACGTTCGATCGTGACACTACGGACAGGCTCCGACGGGGGCCCGAGCCACGGGCATGCGTCAGGGACAATATCGCCTGAAGGCTTCATCGGAGTTGAAAAAGTGAGCGTGCCAGGGGTTCTTCGGCAGACGGCATCCACTTCTCACGACGACGATCCGACACTGACGCAGCACCACGTAGGAAGGCAGCACATGGACAGCCAGAACGCTTCGACCCCTAAGACCAGCAGCCGCGCTGGTGCGTTGGCGCCTGTGCAGATCACGGTGCCGGACCAGCTGGCGCACTTCTCAAAGGACTCGCCTTGGGTGCGGCTGAGTGCGCTTGTGGTGATCCAGGGGGCGAAGGTTGCGTGCGCTGTTGCAGCGGCCGGTGGTGTTGGGGTAGCAGCCTACGTGCTGCGACACGCTGGGTGACGCTGACGAAGTGCGTCACGCTGGACTTCAGCAAGGAGGACCGCGACTTGCTCTGCTTCGACTGCGCCGACCTCTACAACATCCATGACTCGATCTACGGCGCTGGCGGCTTGCTGATCACACCTTTGGGGGATGGAGCGGCACTGCGCCTGTGACTACGCTAAATAGGTAGAGCACAGGAGGCGCAGATGAAGACATTAGAAGATTTGGAGATTGAATACGCAGATTACGTTATTGAACAGCAGCTAAAGCCGGGAGCGGTTCCGGTTGATCCGTTTGCTGTTTGGCTGATTGAACGCATTCCAGAACTGATCGATGACGATCTAAGTAGCTCAGTTGATTGATAAATAAACACGCAATCGGTCATTGCATATTTCCTATCAGTAGGCCCCGTGTAGCAATACGTGGGGCTTTTTTACGGCCATATCGGATGGTTTTTGGATGGATTCTGGTAAATAATAATATGAAAACAGAATACATCTATGCACTATACGACGTTAGGACTGGTGACTACTTCTATGTGGGTCGCACCAATGACCTAACAAGACGAATGGGCGAGCACTTACGTAATGCACGCGCTGGTCACACGGAACACAAATATCAGAAGATTAGGCAGATTGAAGACGCTGCCAGCTTGTTTGATTACGAACTGCTGGACACGATTGTTGATGTCTCACAGCCTTATGAAGAGTTTTGGGTCTATCAGCTGCTGTGCGAAGGCTGCGATCTAACCAACATGAAGGCTGGTGACGCAAAGCAGGCAGCGGAGGCTGATGCGATGCGCAGCATGCAGGGGCGTGGAGCGCGCTACAGCGACGCAGCCACGTTCCTGGATGCTCGACAGCGTGAGGTGGAGGAAGCTGCTGCAAGGGCTGCTACAGCGCGTCTGCACGCCAGGGCAAAGCGCCAGGAGCGTGCAGAGGAAGACTGGGACCCCATGCGCGTGCTGTTCGACTACGAGCGAGTTGACCAGAAGTTCGTGAGCCCCTGGATGCGTGAGCGCGAAGCACGGCGCTTGGCTGAGAAGGGCCGTGGGCACGTCCACCGAGGGCCGATACGCAAATGAGCGGTGTTTTGCGGCTCAAGTCATAAATAAGTGTGGTCAATGCAACGTTGATCAGTCTTGCTAACAAATCATCAAAACCGCACTGCCCCTTGACTGGGGCTTTTCGGTGGGTAAGGAGTGATGATCCAGACTCAAGCAAGACTTAGAAGAAATGACTCCTCTAAGTTTATAAACACGCATCTATAACTCTGGAGGGGGTTTTATGAGAATAACAAAAAGAATGAAATACTTCGGCATCTTCCACGCTGAAGCCAAAGAACTCAAAGTGCCTTTACTCGATTGCTGCGCAGGCGCAGTCGGCCTTGGCAATACAAAGCAAGCTGATTGGGTGGTCGACGCATACAACGCATATGCATATGAATGGGACTACATTGAGCATCTACCAAGAACTGAAGAGAATGACCAGATCTGGCGAGATTATATGAATGGCGAAGACAAGTTCAGTGGAGCCAAAGACACTACATATAAAAACTACGTAGGGATAGCATTCAAAGGAGAGTGGGCTGTCACTATTATGCTTCGCGGCGCTGCACCATTTAGAAGTCCAGTCAATAAAAGCACGGTGACGGGAGTCTACATTCACTATTTTGCAAAGGGCATACAGGTTGCAGGCGATAGCTTTGATCAGTGGCTATTAGTTGAGAAAATCAAAGGCAGACTATATGCCAAGGGTAGGGATATATGAAGATTACGTTCTTCAAATCTGAATGGGAGACCTACACGCCCGAGGAAATGTGTATGGAGGCATCTTGGGATGTGATAGCGGATATGCTAACCACGTTCGTGCAGGTGCCAAGTAAAGAAGCTACCGAGATGTATAACTTATGGAGCTTCCGAGTGCAGGATGGACAGATACACCGCTGCAAGGATGATTGCATTGCGCTTCACGGCTTGGTGCTGGACTACGATCAAAACCTATCAATGGTTGATGCGGTAGAGCAGTTTGCTGGCTTTGAGTGCGCTATCTACACCACGTTCAATCACGGCGTGGGCGGTCGGGACAAATACCGCGTGGTGCTGCCATTTGCAGAGCCTATGCCGGTAGCAGAGTTCAACAAGAAGCGGTGCGCGATGATCGAGGCCTTTCCAGGCGTTGATAGAGCCAGCTTCTCACGCTCACAAGCTATCTTCCTGCATAGCGGGCCTGACGCCGCACAGGCATTCAGTGCGCGTATGAGCGGGCATTACTTGGATTGGACGGTGTTCGAGGATGAAGAGGTTGTTGAATACACCACTGCACCGGCACGTGATCGCCGGGTTGATCCAGACTTTGACTCAGCATACCGACGCGCAGTGATTGAGTCGTTGGCAAGTTGCCGTGGCTTTAGGCACTTGAATGCGCTATCTATAGTGATCTTGCTAAAGAGTTGCGGAGCAACCTTTGAAGATTACTGCGCTGTGGTGTCGATTGCTGGGGACCAAGACTCCTGCATACAAGAAGATCGCAGCAGGACTGAAGCTTGGGCCGCTGTGCCCGACGATGTAAGAATAGGCAGAGATAAAAGAGATAAGTTTATAGCTAAGTTCGAAGGAAAGCCGGTTCGGGTTGAACGCATAAGCTTGTTAGAACAAAAAATACAAAGATTGAGAGGGGAACTAAATGAGATTACTAAGTGATATAGAGAAGAAGAGAGCGGAACTGGAGAAGGCTGAAGCCGAGTTTAGGATGTTGCAGGCAAGTTTGGATATTGGGTTCCCCGATACAAACGAGAAGGGCTTCCCGATCACCACGCTGGCTAACACTGAGGCACTACTGGCACACTACAAGATAACGGTGCGCTATAACGAGATGAAGAAGGAACCGGAAATAATCATTCCGCAGAAGCAGTTCCACGGTGACACCAAGAACAACGTCCAGATCACTTGGATACGTGACTTGGCGCGTCAAGCTAACCTACCAGTCACGGACATTAGCGAGCACCTGGACTTGATCGCAAACGCCAATGCCTACCATCCTGTGCGTGAGTGGATGCGGAGCATTACTTGGGACGGTGTTAGCAGGTTGCAGGACTACTATGACACTATAAAGAGCACGACCCCACAGAAGGAACTCTATATGCGCAAGTGGGCGCTGAGCGTGGTTGCAGCTTGCTTCAGGGAAGACTACCGCTTTGGTGCAGAGGGTGTCTTGACCTTCTTAGGCGGACAGGCTGCAGCTAAGACCACTTGGGCAGGAACGCTGTTCCCCCGCGTCGCTTCAGTTGATAACTGGGTCACTACGGGCTGCACCATCGATCCGCACAACAAGGACACACTACTGATCGCGCTATCCAGTGTGATCACGGAGATGGGGGAAATGGGCACCACATTCCGCAAGAGCGATAAGGAGAGCTTGAAGCAGTTCCTAACGCAGAAGGTCGATAAGCTGCGTCCGCCCTATGCTGAGAAGGTCAACAGCTACAGCCGACGCACGGTGTTCTTTGGCACCTCAAACGAACTGCTGATCTTGAATGACACAGAGAACAGACGCTTCTGGCCCATAGCTGATGTTGAGTTCCCTGCACACAACTTAGATGTCGAGCAGTTCTGGGCCGAGATGTATGCAATGTATCGTGCAGTGCTGCCCTTATGCGATACGCGCAGCGACAGCATCACTTCGGGTGAATGGGGTTGGTTCCTTAGCCCCGAAGAACGCTCACAGCTGACCGTCGATCAGGAGGACTTTAGAACTATCAGTCCTATCGTTGAGAAGCTACAGCACGCACTCTACCCTGCTGACGAGTGCGATGGCGCTAATGCGGAGTGGCTTGGTGCGACCATGATTTGCGAGCGTGCTGGTATCTTCAACCCCAATAGAGCACACGCCAACGAGGCTGCGGAGTGGTTGAAGACACAAGGCTACACCTATCGCAAGAATACAAAGCAGTATCGGATAGCCTTTGAGACGACCTACAACCGTGGTGAAGTCGGCTATGTGCATCGTGAACCGCGTGCTACGGCCCCGGATCTATCGTCGGTAAGGCTGGTGCGCACATCAAAAAACCGCTGAAGTGACTATGAGTGACTATCTATTGCTTGAGATAGTCACTCATAGATCAGTCGAGATAGCGTGAAATAGGGTCGAGATAACGTAAGATAGGGTCGAGATAGGTGCATATATACTACTAAGTTACTATAGTTACTATAGTTACTATCTATTTATAAACTAATATAGCAATAGCAGTATGTATGTATGCACAGACCTTGTTTTCGATAGTAACTTAGTAACGATAGTCACGCCGGTTCTTGTTGCGCGGGTGGAGCAGCTATGAAATCGCAACGACGCGCTGACCCAATAGATAAATAAAACTGAACGCTCACGCCATTGCGTTCCTCCTAAGAAGTAGGCCCCGAGTAGCAATACCCGGGGCTTTTTTTGTGCGCGATAAATATGCATATGGATGACATTGACCGCTTACTAATCAAAGCAAAGAAAGCTCTTGAAGAGAAGGAGCCACCTTGGAACGAAGTTCGCAAGAAGATGTTTATTGAGAGCTATATCAAGAACAACGGCGTTCGCAATGCAATCGCACGCGACTTGGGAATACACAGGAGTTATGTGTTTCACCTAATCCAGAAATATGAGCTTATTTAGAAAACAAAACAGCGAAATGCCTTTGTGCAGCGAATGATTGAGTGCCGTGGGCAATGATTGACACCCGCCTCCGGTATTTTTTTGTCAACCTAAAAATCGCCTTTGTTACGACTTTTACATGTTGTGGGATCTACCGCCACACAGCCATTCGTAACCCAGGTTGACGTAACCGTGATTACATAACCCTCGTGGTGGTCTCTTCAGAATGAATAAAGGTCAACCGATATATTAGACGAAAGTCGTTATTATTCTGTAGCCATTACAGCCAAGGCCGCGAGGCTTGCAGCCTCGCGTAGACCGTGACAATCAAGTGACACACCCTAAGAGACCGTCGCGAGGCTGCATAACCTATTGATTACTGGAAGGTTTTCAAGCCTAAGAACGGTCGAGTCAGGGTGTGTCGTATATGGTGTATTACTTACACCACCTTGATAAACGTGATTGCACTCTGTCAACCTATTGTGCTTTCATTGTGTCGGGTCGAATAGCTGTTCAATGTGCCAGGACATTGGTTGACAGAGTGGGGCACCCGCGTTTGGAAATGGAGTGATGCGGTTGCGATGGCATCTTTATTTTGGACAGCTAAAAACCCTCGGGATACCACCCTTCGATAACCGGGCTCCATTATTCAAACATCGGAAGCGTGCCATAGCTCCTATTCTTTTGGCTGCGTTCTCTTTTTGATACCCGGAAATATTGCTGTTCGACTCTTGATCAAGTCAGCCCTGGTCTTAGGGTCGCTCTCGAAAACATCAGACAGGCTTGTCGGCACGAACCCCTTCCGTTCCGTAATCAGTTTTTTTACTTGTAGTTCATCCTCGCCGTTCTCCTTTCTGACGCGATTGCCAACTTCTTGCAATGCCTCAGATAGTTTTGAGATTTCTTCAACAGAGTTAGAAAACAATGGCTCGCCTTTAGCGGTCAGTTTATGCGCTTCGATTGCCGCTTCAATCGCTGCAACTTCAATCATTGCAGTCTGCGCTCGGAACAACGCCCGTTGTGCAAGCGATTGACTTGCAAGCTCGGCGCGTGAAGCAGCCATCTCTTCCCGCTGCAATCGAAGTTCTTCCCGCTGCAACTTCAGCTGTTCTTGCTGCGTTCGAAGGGATAGAAAAACAGCTAAGAACGCGAACCCGCTGAACAGCGAGTTGACGACACCAAACGTATCGCCAATCTGCCCGCGCGTCGGCCAATCCTTGCCTATCAATATTGCAAGCGCGGGTATCGTTACCCATAGCACCAATACGGCCCAATACATTCCTTTCCGACTATCTTCAGGTGCCGCTGGTTTCTCAGCTTGAGCAGCTTCCACAGACTCTTCGTGCTCAGTGTGTTCGACTTGCGGAGTAGTCTCGTCTACTTCAGTAGTCTCAGCGGATTGCTTTTGGTTATCTTCACTCACGATCATCCTCCTTCAGTTGTCTATAGTTCAGTGCTTGAGCGTCATTCGTTTTGCGATCTGACAATGACATATGCGGCATAGAACCGAACACCGAATGTCAGCACAACCATACCGAACAACAAACCGACTCCGCTCCATTGCGAATGGAACGCTGCTGCCAACATGCCGATTGGAACAACACCAACACCAGCAATGATCAAGCCTATGAATACGGCCCATCCGCCCCAAAGTTCGTAGGAGAAGAGAAACCCACTCAACCAGGCTACCACTCCAAAGTAATAGGAGAACAGCATCATTGCATGACCAGCAATAGCTCTGGTTGCACGCAGGAAGGACATTGGAAGCGCGACAAGTAAAGTTATCGCTACCAAGATCCATCCAATCTCTATCATTGTCGGAAGGACATTTCCTGAGATCCAATGGATTCCCAAGAAGAGAAATCCGACAACAATACCGATGATTGCCATTATTGCAAGCAACACGGCAATAGATCCAATACCTTTGAGTCTTTCAAGCATGTAGCCTCCCATTGGCACTTGTTGCGTCGTTCGATTGTGAAGCCGCGTCTGTGCGTTGTCCAACACAGGGCGCACCAGACTAAATAGTGCGTGGACCATCTGCGCACCTATGCACGCCTCATCGACCAAGCCCAAGCCCGCCTGCTGCTGTCCAGCCACGGCTACCACCTGCACCACATCGTGCCCAAGAGCCTGGGCGGCACTGACGACACCAGCAATCTGGTCTTCCTGACCCACCGAGAGCACGTGACTGCTCACACCCTCCTGGCGCACATCTGGCCCAACCAGTGGTTTGCGGTGCAGATCATTGCGCTTCGCACGCGCCAGCGCCTACCGCGTTGGAAGCGGCGTCGCATCACGTGGCAAACAGCATTGGTGCATCGGCTTGCACGCGCTCGCGGCGTGTAATACGCGACATACCGCATTCGTAAAGAGGTCCGAAACGGATCACATTCGGCTAAATATGTGACCCATAAAGGACTGATTTACTATGCAAAACACACCAAAAATAGCCGAAATAAAACATATGGTAGTGCGACCTATCGCTAACGGAATGATCGTGGAAATCGAGACGGATTCTGACGATCTAACCTTCAGCTTCAAGACCTACCGCCAAGTGCTGCGCTTCCTAAAGAGCTTGGAAGCGCCTAACCCTAACCAAAAGAAAGCAACCGATAGACCCGGCGCATAACCACGACTCAGCTGTTCCGGTCGCCCTGTAACAAGAAAATCAGCACACTTGACTCAGCACGCCTAAATAGGTGTCTAAACAAGGAGTCCAAGATGGCGTTGATAAAGAGAGGCAATGTGTGGCACGTTCGCGTGCAGATAGCGGGCGTGATGATTGCGCGCTCAACCAAGACCAGCAATAAGCGGCAAGCTGAGATGCTGGAAGCAAAGTGGGTGAATGAGGTTCACTCAGAAGTGGTCGTAGCTGGGCGCAGGCCCGTTACCGTGCAGCGGGCGTTTGAGGTGTTCTTAGAGAGCAGGCGTGGCACAGCTGGATATGAAAGCTGTGCGGTCAAGCTCCGTGCATTCGATCCCTTCCTGAAGAGGCAGCTTACGGAGGTCACCGCCGCGGAACTGCGTGCGCGTGCGCTGGAGCTTGTTGATGAAGGCTATTCGATCAACACGATCAACGTATCGATCATTTACTGGAATGCGATCCAGAACCACTGCACCAAGGCTGGCTACACGGCTGGCGTGAAGATCAAGCGCCTAAAGGGCGGGGAAGGGCGCGTGCGCTTCCTATCGGACACAGAAGTGGATCAGTTGCTGGCTGCACTGGACCCCGAATCGGGCGCTTACCGGGAGCGGCGCAAGGCGCAAGACAACCTGGACTTCACCGTGCTGCTGCTGCACACAGGCGCACGCGAGCAGGAGATTGCGCGGCTCAAGCTGAGCCAAATAGATCAAGCGGCCGGCACCATCACCATCCACCGCAGCAAGGGCGGCACGGACACCACGCTGAAGATGAGCCGTGCCGTGGTCGAGCTTGTGGCGCGCAGGATGGTTGCTGCTGAGGCCCCGCTGCCTGAAGGCCAGTCGCTGCATGGGCGTGCGGACGAGACGCACCTGTTCCCCGAGCGTGCCAAGGGGCGCTACAACAACGAGTTCATCAACAAGGCTGCAGCCAGAGCCGGGCTCCGGGACGTGACCTGCCACGTGATGCGGCACACCTTCGCGTGTCGGATGCTCCGCGCAGGGCTGTCGCTCAACGAGGTGCAGCACTTGCTGGGGCACAGGCACCTGACCAGCACGATGCGCTACGCGCACCTTGTGCCCAATCTGACAGCCACCCGGGCTGCTGAGGTGCTGGACGCCAGCTGACGCGCTGCAAGACCCCCTACAAGCCCCGCAAGGGGCATTGACCCCGTAGGCGGTGTGGGCTTAGGCCCAAATCGAACCCATAGTGCAAAAGCCCCTCCCGAAGGGGCTTTTCTCATTTACGGGCATCGCTCTAAATCCACCGAAAAACGCGCAATCCTGGGAAAAACTTTGCCCGGGTAAGGGGTAGGTATAGGTCGGTCGTTTTTATTGGCTCCGACGTTTCTATATCTTCCGAGCTAACTTTGACAAGCGGTCTCGCCGGCTCCTACATTTGAGTCCTGCCGCAGCAATCAACAGCAGCACGTAAGTCAGACGCCTAAAGGAGGCCCTGACGAGCGTGCAGCCTGCGGCATGGAGAGATAACTCATGACTTATAAAAAGGACTGCATCGTATGTGATGTGAAGATAGCGAACGAAGACTCCGTGTGGGTCTATGTGCGCATTGATCGAACGGCGTGGGATCAGCTCACGCCCACTCAGCGATATGCCTTCGTTCACTTGCTTATTCGTGACAAGCTTGTGGATGGAGTTATTTTTGATTCATTCTCTATCCTGGGCCAAGAGACCAACGGGTGGCGACCTGTTTATGAGACAGGCAACGGTATCAAAGTAACGATTGCTGATCTTGAGCAGTTCGGTGCCATTGGCTACAAGTGGGAGCTCAAGGGCTTCACTACTGAAGCCGAGATGTGGGAGTGCGAAGGCTTCAGCGACGACGAGGACCTTGAAGACGAAGAGGAGGCAGCATGAGCATCGACCCTAAAGACCTGTTCCTGCGTGCCGAGTGGCGGCGCGATGACCAGCTGGTGCAGTCTGCGCACTTCCCTTGCCCGGTGGATGTGTGGGATAGCTGGTCGCCTCGGGAGCGGTATACCTACTTCCGAAAGCGGGCGATTGAACAATGCGAGCCCGGCATCGAAAAGGATTGCACGCTGCATATGGACTGCAAGTGGCTTCGTTTCGAGATCGACGGCATGATTGTTGACACCGTCGAAGAACTTATCAAGGACGACTTCCTCCAGGAAGAGTGGCACCTCTATGGGCACGAATCCAAGGAGGAATACGAAGCCGAGGTGTGGGACGACGATGATGATGAAGGCGATTACGGGGTCTGGATGATTGCTTTCAGGGTCTATTGCACTTTTCATCACCACGGATCACATTGGGAGGATGCCCTGGTCGAGTCCGATAAGTGGGACCAAGCTGATCCACCTCGGCGTGTCGAACTGCTTTATGAAGCAGCCAAGGAAACGTGTCTGGAGGCCGGTTATGGCCCGGTCGAAGGGGTTTTCGTCGTTCACGAAACGGATCACGTCGTCACGCTGTCGCAGGTGGCCCTTTTCACGTCTCAGGCGGCTGTAGATATGAAGTTCGCCAAGCTCGAGTTCGTTAGGGAGGACGAAGTTGAGAAAGCGTAAGTTCCGCTATGTGCGACTTTGGCTGCTGAAGGCTCGGTCCCGCAGGCGTTGGATATCCAGCGGAGGGTGGCGCCGATAGAAAAAGCCCCCAGGACTTACACCCTGGGGGCTAATGATGCGGTTTCACATTTTGTTGGCGTCTAAAACCATCACCTAAAAGCCGCCTTAGAGCACTCTCACGGGTGCAATAAGGGATTTTGTGATCGGCCAGCCGGGGAGGGCAACCGGAAAGCGAGGGCCTGTGCCCCGTCACGCCGTGCGTAACTTTTGTTGAACTCCGCTGCACGCTATATTGCACACACAGCGGGGTCAAAGCACCAAAAAATCCAATCAAATCAATGACTTGCGCCAGAAATGTCGTGTGTTAGCGGCAGATGCTGCTTTTTACTTGAAGTTATCCAAGCAAGTCGTTGATTTCATTGACTTTTTAGCCGCGTGCTGAATAGCTGATGTACTGCAGCGCGGCGGCGACGCTCTCGACGAGGTCGGCTTGACGGATGGTGGTCATGGCGGTCACGGGGGGGTGAGCAGGCAAGGCGGTCAGTTTAGCCAGCCGACCCCCGCCACAGCCTGACAGGTGTCACCCCGAACGCGCTGCGCGCGCGGTCGGGATCCGTCGTCGTCAGTGGTGACCGCCGTCCTTGGCCGGCACCGTCATGAGCTTGTCGGTGTAGGCGATCGCCAGCGCCGACAGCAGGAAGACCACGTGGATCGTGGTCTGCCACAGCAGCACCTTCTCGGTGTAGTTGTCGGCGTTGATGAAGGTCTTGAGCAGGTGGATCGAGCTGATGCCGATGATGGCGGTCGCCAGCTTGACCTTCAGGACCGAGGCATTGACGTGGCTGAGCCACTCGGGCTGGTCGGGATGGTCCTCGAGCCGCAGCCGCGACACGAAGGTCTCGTAGCCGCCGACGATGACCATGATCAGCAGGTTGGAGATCATCACCACGTCGATCAGCGCGAGCACCACCAGCATGATGATGGTCTCGTTCAGGCCGCTGACCGGCACGTCGCTCTTGTAGCCGATGCTCTTGACCAGCTGCTCCAGCGCGTGCTGGTTGCCGAAGGCCGCCTCGATCAGGTGGACCAGTTCGACCCAGAAGTGGAAGACGTAGACCGCCTGCGCCAGGATCAGCCCCAGGTAGAGCGGCAGCTGCAGCCAGCGGCTGGCGAAGATCAGGTTGGGCAGCGGGGCGAGCTTGACTTGTGCAGGGTCCTTCATCGGGCTCTTCTGGGGTTCGGGATCGGGTTGGAGGGGCGCCACCGGGGTGGTGGCATCGGGAAAACCGGAGCGATTCTAGGGTTGGGCCATGTCAGGATGACGGCGGATTCGCGAGCCCCGGCCACTTGCCTGACGGCGGGTTGACAAGCCGCTGCACCGCAGAGTCAGGGGCTCGTAAGAGCCCCTTTCTAAGGTGCGGCCCAATCACGTAGACCCATCCAGACCCCACTGAACTGTCGGAGACAAGCACATGAGCGAAGCCGAGATCAAGCTGTACAACCCGAGCGCCGCGGTCCAGGCCGCTGCCCATGTGTCCGGCATGGCGGCCTACCAGGCCCTCTGCGACGAGGCCGAGCGCGACTACGAAGGCTACTGGGCCCGTCTGGCGCGTGAGCTGCTGTCCTGGAAGACGCCGTTCACCAAGGTCCTCAACAGCGACCACGCGCCGTTCTTCAAGTGGTTCGAGGACGGCACGCTCAACGCGTCCTACAACTGCCTGGACCGCAACGTCGAGCGCGGCCTGGGCGACAAGACCGCCATCATCTTCGAGGCCGACGGCGGCGAGGTCACCCGCGCGACCTACAGCGAACTGCTGGCCCGCACCAGCCAGATCGCCAACGGCCTGAAGGGCCTGGGCATCACCAAGGGCGACCGGGTCGTCATCTACATCTCGATGTCGATCGACGGCGTCGCGGCCATGCAGGCCTGCGCCCGCATCGGCGCGACCCACTCGGTCGTGTTCGGCGGCTTCTCGGCCCAGTCGCTGCGCGACCGCATCGAGGACACCGGCGCCAAGGCGGTCATCACCGCCGACTTCCAGGTCCGTGGCGGCAAGCAGCTGGCGCTCAAGAGCATCGTCGACGAGGCGATCGCGCTGGGCGGCTGCGACTCGGTGGCCAACGTCGTCGTGGTCAAGCGCACCGGCGCGCCGATCAGCATGACCGCCGGCCGCGACATCTGGATGGACGACCTCGTCGCCGGCCAGTCGACCACCTGCGAGCCGACCTGGGTCGAGGCCGAGCACCCGCTGTTCCTGCTGTACACGTCCGGTTCGACCGGCAAGCCCAAGGGCGTGCAGCACAGCACCGGCGGCTACCTGCTGCATGCCGCGCTGACCACCAAGTGGACCTTCGACCTGAAGGCCGACGACGTGTTCTGGTGCACCGCCGACATCGGCTGGGTCACCGGCCACACCTACATCACCTACGGCCCGCTGGCCCTGGGTGGCACCGAGATCGTGTTCGAGGGCGTGCCGACCTACCCGGACGCCGGCCGCTTCTGGAAGATGATCCAGGACCACAAGGTCTCGATCTTCTACACCGCGCCGACGGCGATCCGCTCGCTGATCAAGGCCGCCGAGGCCAACGACGCCGTGCACCCGAAGAGCTACGACCTGAGCAGCCTGCGCCTGCTGGGCTCGGTCGGCGAGCCGATCAACCCGGCCGCCTGGGAGTGGTACCACCAGCACATCGGCGGCGGCCGCTGCCCGATCGTCGACACCTTCTGGCAGACGGAGACCGGCGGCCACATGATCACCCCGCTGCCGGGCGCGACGCCGCTGGTGCCGGGCTCCTGCACGCTGCCCTTCCCCGGCATCCAGGCCACCGTGGTCGACGAGACCGGCAAGGAAGTGCCGTGGGGCCAGGGCGGCATCCTGGTCGTCAAGAAGCCGTGGCCGTCGATGATCCGCAACATCTGGGGCGACCCGGAGCGCTTCAAGAAGTCCTACTACCCCGAGGACTTCAAGGGCCAGCTCTACCTGGCGGGCGACGGCGCGATCCGTGATGCCAAGACCGGCTACTTCACCATCACCGGCCGCATCGACGACGTGCTGAACGTCTCCGGTCACCGCATGGGCACGATGGAGATCGAGTCGGCGCTGGTCAGCTGCACCGAGCTGGTCGCCGAAGCCGCCGTGGTCGGCCGTCCGGACGACACGACCGGCGAGGCCATCTGCGCCTTCGTCGTGCTCAAGCGACCGCTGCCGGTCGGCGATGAGGCCAAGGCCATCGCCAAGCAGCTGCGCGACCACGTCGGCAAGGAAATCGGCCCGATCGCCAAGCCCAAGGACATCCGCTTCGGCGAGAACCTGCCCAAGACCCGCTCCGGCAAGATCATGCGCCGCCTGCTGCGCTCGATCGCCAAGGGCGAGTCGATCACGCAGGACACGAGCACGCTGGAGAACCCGGCGATCCTCGGCCAGCTCGGCCAGAACTACTGACGGCCCCACCCTGCGGGCACGCAGGGTTGCCCCCCGAGGGGGCTGCGCGGGCCGGCTTGGGGCGGCCCGGCGCTCGTCCCGCGAGCGCCACCGACCCTGGCCCTGACGCCCCGCCCTGCGGGGCGTTCGCGTTTCTGGTGCATGGCTGGGAAGGGCCGGAAACGGCCGGGAAGGGCCGGTCCGCCTTCACCGCAGGGACACGTGCGCGACGGAGGATGGGATGGCCCTCAACCCACCCCGAAGGTCCCCATGCGCACGTCGTCGAACCTGAAACTCGGATCCATCTCCCTCGCAGCCCTGCTGCTGGCAGGCGTGGCTCACGCCCAGACCCTGACCGGCTGGGCCCAGATGTCGGCGGCCACCTTCTCGGATGGCCCGACCTCCGGCCAGTTCATCACGCCGAACGCCTTCGGCACCCACCTGCCGCCCTACGTCGGCAGGCAGCCCGTCCAGGGCTTCTCGGGCGTTCTCAAGGGCCCGCGCAAGAACACCTTCCACTTCCTGGTCGACAACGGCTTCGGTGCCCAGGGGAACTCCGCCGACAACGTGCTGCGTGCCTACGCGCTGGCGATCGACTGGCACACCGTCCAGGGCGGCAGCGGGACCGTCACGCCGGCCGACTGGCAGTCCGGCAGGCCGCGCGCCAGCTTCGATGCCGCGAGCCGGCTGCAGCTCAACGACGCGCGCCGCAACCTGACGCTGCCGATCCAGGCCGACAGCACGCACTACTACGGCAATCCGGCGAATCCGCTGGTCGACCCGGCCATCCGCGACGGCCGCCTGCTGACCGGCGCCGACTTCGACATCGAGTCCTTCCGCCGTGACCACAAGGGCAACTTCTGGTTCGGCGACGAGTTCGGTCCCTACCTCGTCAAGACCGATGCGAAGGGCACGGTCCTGCGCAGCGAGATCCCGATTCCGGGCGTCCAGGCGCCGCAGAACAAGGACGTCGTCGCCGGCAAGGCCGTCGCCAACCTGCCGGGTTCGGGCGGTTTCGAGGGCCTGGCCATCGACCGCAGCGGCCATCGCCTGTACACGCTGCTGGAACGCACCGTCACGGGCGATCCGGTCGGCACGCTGCGCATCGACGAGTTCGACGTCGACACCGAGTCGTACACCGGACGCCGCTTCGTCTACCCGCTCGATGCCAAGGGCAGCAACATCGGCGACATGGTGGCCTTCGACGACCAGCGCTTCGTCGTGCTCGAGCGCAACAACGGCACGGCCACCACGCCGAACCTGGCGCCGTTCAAGAAGGTCTACCTGATCGATCTCGAGGACGTCTCCGCCGGGGGTGTCGTGCGCAAGACCGAGCTGGTCGACCTGATGAACCTGGCCGATCCGCACGACCTGGACGGTGACGGCAGCACCGTCTTCACCTTCCCCTACGTCACGATCGAGAACGTGCTGGTGCTGGACCCGCGCACGCTGCTGGTCGTCAACGACAACAACTTCCCGTTCGGTGGTGGGCGCGCCGCTGCCTCGGACAAGACCGAGTTCCTGCGCATCCGCCTGCCGGTGTCGCTGGTGCCCGCCGCACGCGACGCCGATCGCGACGCCGATCGCGACGACGAGTGAGTCCGGCGCGACGGGCGCAGGCCGGGAGGCCGGTGCCCGTCGTCAGCCGCGCTTCAATTCCGCGAACGGTCCGAACAGCCAGGACCGCATGCCGATGACCAGCGTGTAGGGCCGCTTGTGCGCCTCGGGCAGGCGCTGGTCGGCCAGGTGCTGGTGGGCGAAGTCCTGGGCGACGCGGCTCAGGCGTTCGTGGAAGGCGTCGGCCTGGGCGTGGCCGATCTCGCCGTGGACCAGGGTGAGCAGCTCGCCCTCGGCATCGAAGCCGCCGGCGTAGTAGTCGGGCACGACGGTGCGGCGGAAGTAGTCCATCACCGGCCCCATCGGCCGCCAGCGGAAGGTCTTGGCCAGGCGCAGCCGGTAGCGGTTCAGCGGCTTGAGCTCGATCACGCCCAGCCGGTCGAGTTGCACGAAGTAGCGCACCAGCTCGGCCTCGTCGTAGCGGTAGCTCGCCAGCACCTGCTCGAAGGTCCACTGGCTCAGGCAGCAGATCGCCGCCAGCAGCAGCTTGCGGTCGGCCACCACCGCGCGCTCCTGTTCCAGCGTCAGCTCGTGACGGGCCGGCTGCTGTTCGGCCACCCGCTGCGCGAGTTCGGCGAAGTCGGTGCGCAGCACCTGGCAGATCGCGTCGATGCGGCTCAGCGGCATGTCGCCCTGCGACAGCATGCGCTTGACGCTGGACTCGGCCATGCCCAGCGCCACGGCCAGCTGCGCATAGGTGATGCCGGCGGTCTTCAGCTCGCGCTTGATGACCTGGATCAGGTCGGCGGTGGTCGACATCGGGCGGGTCTCCTGAGGATGTGTGGCCATCGGTATTGCGATTCGATACCGATGGTGCGTGTTGATGATATGTCGTGCCTTCTCGTTGCACCTTCGGGTCGACCCCCGCACGATGCGTTCCTCGTCAACCCCAGCCTCCCGGAGACCCCATGAAGCCCCTTGCCCTGACCCTGCTGCCGCGCCGCCTGCTGCCACGCCGCCTGCTGGCCGTCGCGCTGATCTCGACCCTGGCCTGGACCGCCCCGGCCCGGGCCCAGCGCGATGCGGTCGTCGACGCCAGCGCGGCATCCTCGGCCGCGCTGAGCCTGCCGGTGGCCGCCGTCGCGTCGACCGGTTTCGTCGTGCTGGGCGGTGCGGCGGTGCTGACCGTCGTGGCCGTGCAGGCCTCCGCCACCGGCACCGTCTGGGTGCTGGAGCGCGCCTCCGACGGTGCCCGCGTGGTGCTGCGGTTCTCCGGCAGGCTGGCGCGCGGTGCGGCGGTCGGCGCGGGCACGGCACTGAGCGTCACGACCGTCGCCGCCGGCACGCTGCTGTCGGCCTCCGGCGAGCTGCTGTGCTTCGTGCCGCGCCCCGAGGCGAGCGCCCTGATGCACGACCAGCGCCTGACCTTCTGAGGAGCCGGCCATGAACCGATCGATCCGTCGTTTCCCGGCCGTGGCCGCGCTGGCAGCCCGGGTGGCCCTGGTGGCCCTGGCCGCAGCGAGCCCCACCGCCCAGGCCGGCCAGAACTGCGAGGCCCGGCCGCTGCGCACCGAGTCGGCCGCCCAGGCGCTGGAACTGGCCAGCCGCGTGGGCGATGCCCTCGACGCCACCGGCGCGCGGGTCGTGCTGCTGGCGCGGGCCGGTCGCAACCTCGATGAGTGGGGCCTGCGCTGGTCGCACCTGGGCCTGGCCTACCGCGACGACGCGGCCGGCGGCTGGCAGGTGGTCCACAAGCTCAATGCCTGCGGCACGGCGACCGGCGACCTGTTCCGGCAGGGCCTGGGGCCCTTCTTCCTCGACGACGTCTACCGCCACGAGGCCGGCGTGCTGGTGCCCACGCCCGCGCTGCAGGCCGCGCTGCTGCCCCTGCTGCGCGACGACAGCCGCGTCACGCAGTTGCAGCACCGTGCCTACAACATGGTGGCCCACCCCTGGTCGACCCGCTACCAGCAGAGCAACCAGTGGGTGCTGGAGACGCTGGCCCTGGCCGCCGAGCCGGCCATCGCCGACCGCTCGGGCGCGCAGGCCTGGCTGCGCTTCAAGGGCTACCGGCCGACCGTCCTGCGCATCGGCCCGGTGCAGCGGCTGGGCGCGCGCGTGGGCACGGCCCACATCGCCTTCGACGACCACCCGGACGCCGACCGCTACAGCGACCGCATCGCCACCGTGACGGTCGAATCGGTGTTCGCCTTCCTCGCCGGCAGCGGCCTCGGCACGCCCCCGCAGGTGCTGCGATGAACACCGCCGCAGGACCGTCCGCCGGCGGGCCTTGCACCACAATCGTCGGCGTTGATCCCGCCGGTCCCACCCGTGAGCAGCCCATGACCCATGCCTCTCCGTCGAACGAGTCCAGCCAGTTCGACCTGCTGCGCCAGCGCCGCTTCGCGCCCTTCTTCTGGACCCAGTTCCTCGGCGCGGCCAACGACAACTTGTTCAAGTTCGCCTTCACCGTGCTGGTGACCTACCAGCTGCAGGTCGCCTGGCTGCCGCCGGCGCTGGCCGGGCTGGTGATCGGCGCGCTGTTCATCCTGCCCTTCGTGCTGCTGTCGGCCACCAGCGGCCAGCTGGCCGACAAGTTCGACAAGGCGCGCGTGATGCGGGCGGTCAAGAACCTCGAGATCGCCATCATGGCGGTCGCCGCCTGGGGCTTCCTGCTCGACGATGCCGGCCTCAAGGTGGTCGTGCTGCTGGGTTGCGTCTTCCTCATGGGGCTGCACTCGACGCTGTTCGGCCCGGTCAAGTTCGCCTACCTGCCGCAGCACCTGGGCGAGCAGGAACTGACCGGCGGCAACGGCATGGTGGAGATGGGCACCTTCGTCGCCATCCTGCTGGGCAACGTCGCCGGCGGGCTGCTGATCGGCCTGCCGGAGATCGGCGCAAAGGCCGTGGCCGTCGCCTGCCTGGCCGTCGCCGTCGCCGGCCGCCTGGTGGTGCAGCGCGTGCCCGACACGCCCGCAACCGACCCGGACCTGCACATCAACCACAACCCGTTCACCGAGACCTGGGCCAACCTGAAGCTGGCGCATGCCAACCTCGTGGTGTTCCGTTCGCTGCTGGGCATCTCGTGGATGTGGTTCTTCGGCGCGGTCTTCCTGAGCCAGTTCCCGTCCTTCGCCAAGGAGGTCCTGCACGGCGACGAGCGCGTGGCCTCGCTGCTGCTGGTGGTGTTCTCGATCGGCATCGGCGCGGGCTCGCTGCTGTGCGAGGTGCTGTCGCGCCGCCATGTCGAGATCGGCCTGGTGCCGCTGGGTGCGATCGGCATGAGCGTGTTCTCGATCGACCTGTACGTCGCCAGCCGCGGCCTGCCGGCGCCGGCCGGTGGCGTCGCCCACACGCTGGGCAGCTTCCTGGCCCAGCCGGCGCACTGGCGCGTGATGCTGGACCTGGCGCTGCTGGCGCTGTCGGCCGGCCTCTACAGCGTGCCGATGTACGCGCTGATCCAGCTGCGCTCGCCGGCCAGCCACCGGGCCCGCATCATCGCGGCCAACAACATCCTCAACGCGCTGTTCATGATCGCCAGCTCGCTGCTGGCGGGGTTGCTGCTGGCCTCGGGCGCCAGCATCCCGCAGGTCTTCCTGGCGACCGGCCTGGCCAACGTGCTGGTGGCCGGCTACATCTTCCTGCTGGTGCCGGAATACCTGCTGCGCTTCGTCGCCTTCGTGCTGACCCACGTCGTGTATCGCGTGCGGCTGCGCGGCCAGGCGCACCTGCCGGTGCAGGGCGCGGCCATCGTCGCGGCCAACCACGTCAGCTACGTCGACGCGGTGCTGCTCATGGCGATCAGCCCGCGGCCGATCCGCTTCCTGATGGACCACCGCATCTTCGCGGTGCCGGTGCTGGGCTGGCTGTTCCGGCTCGCCAAGGCCATCCCGGTGGCGCCGCAGAAGGAAGACCCGGTGGCCTACGAGCGCGCCTTCGAGCAGGCCCGCGCGGTGCTGGCCGGCGGCGACCTGCTGGGCATCTTCCCGGAGGGCGGCATCACCCGCGACGGCCAGTTGCAGCCCTTCAAGGGCGGCATCATGAAGATCGTCGCCAGCCACCCGGCGCCGGTCGTGCCGGTGGCCCTGCGCAAGCTCTGGGGCTCGACCTTCTCGCGCATCGAGGGCGGCCAGGCGATGGTGCGGCCGTTCCGGCGCGGCGTCTTCAGCCGCATCGAGGTGCTGGTGAGTGCGCCGATCGGGCCCGCGCAGCTCAGTCCGGAGGGCCTGCAGCAGGTCATCCAGCACAGCCTGGATGTGCCTTTGCCACGACGCCGCGCGCAGACCGGCATGGCATGATCCGCGCCCCGCGTCGGGACCCAAGCGTCCGGTGCGGATCTTCCAACCCCACACCGCCTTGCACCATGGACCTGAAGCTGCCGATCACCATCAACGACGAACTCAGTGACGACGTCATCGAGTCCACCGGCATGCTCGACCTGGCCAGCGGCGAGATCCGCGACGTGAAGTACCTCGAACACGACCTGGAGGCCGACGGCTTCCCGGCCGAGTCCGAGGACTACGAGTTCACCTGCGGCATCCTGCGCAACGGCAACAAGGAAGTCGAGTTCCGCATCGAGGTCGACGTGGTCGGCCGCAAGTACTCGATCACGCCGACCGAGCTGCTCGAACTCAAGGGCCGCGCCGCCAAGCTCTTCACCGCCCCCCCGCCGGAAGTGGCCGCCGCCGCAGCCGCTGCCGCCGCCAAGGCTGCCGCGAAGAAACGTCCCCGGAAGTGATTGCCTGAGGCGAGAGCCCGTCGGACACAGGGTGTCCGACGGACCGGGCGACGGACACGGGGTCGTCCGACGGGCTGGTGCCGACGGGCCTCCCGACCCCTCCCTTGCCGACCAACGTGACCCTCTGCGGTCATGCCGCGTGCTCACCCCTTGCGGTCAGCCCTCGCCCTCATCCCCTCGCATGCCCTGCACCCGCAGCAGCGCCGCGAACTCGTCCGGGGGGATCGGGCGGCTGCACAGGAAGCCCTGGTAGCGATCGCAGTGCTTGAAGCGCAGGAAGGCCAGCTGGTCGACCGTCTCGACGCCCTCGGCCAGCACGCGGATGCCCAGGCTGTGGCCCATGGCGATGACCGCCGCGGCGATCTCCATGTCGTCCGGGTCGTTGGGGATGTCGGCGATGAAGCTGCGGTCGATCTTCAGCACGTCCAGCGGGAAGCGCTTGAGGTAGGCCAGCGACGAGTAGCCGGTGCCGAAGTCGTCGATCGCGATGCCCACGCCGATCGCACGCAGGCGCTGCAGCACGTGCAGCGCCTCCTGCTCGCGTTCCATCAGCGCGCCCTCGGTCAGCTCCAGCTCCAGGCGTTCGGCCGGCAGGCCGGTCTCGATCAGCGTCTGCATGACCTGGGCCGCCAGGTCGACGTGGCGGAACTGGCGCGGTGACACGTTGACGGCCAGCGTCAGCGGCGGCAGGCCCTCGTCCAGCCAGGCCTTGCCCTGACGGCAGGCCTCGGCCAGCACCCAGGCGCCGATGTCGCCGATCAGGCCGGTGGTCTCGGCCACCGGGATGAAGCGGCCAGGCGGGATCAGGCCGTGTTCCGGGTCCATCCAGCGCACCAGCGCCTCGGCGCCGACGATGCGACCGCTGTGCAGCTCGACCTGCGGCTGGTAGTGCAGCAGCAGCTGGTTCTCGACCAGCGCGCGGCGCAGCCGGGTCTCCAGGTGCAGGCGCTCGCGGGCGGACTGCGTCATCTCGTCGGCGAAGTAGCGGTAGACACCGCGTCCGTCGCCCTTGGCGCGGTAGAGCGCCGCGTCCGCACCTTGCAGCAGCGCCTGCGCGTTCTGGCCGTGGTCGGGGTAGATGCAGATGCCGATGCTCACGCCGACGTTGACCTCCACGCCGTCGCTGCTGCGCCAGGGCTGCGACAGCGCGCCCAGCAGCTCGCTGGCCAGGCGGGCCGCGTCGTCGTCGTAGCGCAGGTCGTGCATCAACAGCGCGAACTCGTCGCCGCCAAGCCGGGCCAGCGTGTCGGACTGGCGCAGCCGGCCGGTCAGGCGCTGCGCGACGTGCTGCAGCAGCTCGTCGCCGGCCAGGTGGCCGTAGCTGTCGTTGATGTCCTTGAAGCGGTCCAGGTCCAGCAGCAGCACGGCCAGGCGGCGGTTCTCGCGCTGGGCCTGGTGCAGCGCCTGCTCGATCTGCTGGTTGAACAGCAGGCGGTTGGGCAGGCGGGTCAGCGGGTCGTGGTGGGCCAGGAATTCGAGCCGGGCCTCCGAGTCCTTCATCAGCGAGATGTCGGCGAACACGCCGACGTAGTGCGAGAACTTGCCGGTGACGTCGCGTACGCCGCTGATCGACAGCAGCTCCGGGACCAGCTCGCCGTCCTTGCGGCGGTTCCAGATCTCGCCCTTCCACTGGCCGGTCTGGTCCAGCTGGGCCCACATCGCCTCGTAGAAGCTGGCCTCGTGGCGGCCCGAGCTGAGCATGCGCGGCGAGCGGCCCATGACCTCCGCCTCGGTGTAGCCCAGCAGGTCGGTGAAGGCCCGGTTGACCGAGACGATGCGGCGCCGGGCGTCGGTGATCATCACGCCCTCCTGGGTGCTGTCGAGCACCTGGGCGGCCAGGCGCAGGCGTTCCTCGTCGCGCAGCCGGTCGGTCAGGTCCGACAGCACGCCCGAGAAGCGCATCGGCTTGCCCTGGGCGTCGCGGTGGCACATGCCGCGGCCGTGGAACCAGCGGTTCTCGCCGTCGTAGCAGAGCATCCGGAAGGTCGCGTCGAAGCGCGTGCCGTCGTCGATCGCATCGCGTGCGGCGGCGCGGGTGCGCTCGCGGTCCTCCGGGTGGACGTGTTCGAGCGGCCGGAACGCCGACGCGAACGGTGCGTCACCGGCATAGCGCAGCAGCCGCTCGCAGCTGCTGGAGTAGCTGCCCTGACCGGTCTGCAGGTCGACGTCCCAGAGGCCGTCGCCGGTGCCGTCGATGGCCAGCAGCAGGCTTTCCTCGGTGCGGCGCTGCGCCTGCCGGGCGTTGCGCTCGCCGGTGATGTCGCGGGCGACACCCAGCACGACCTCGTCGCCGGCGCGGGCGGTGCGCATCTCGAACCAGTGCTCGCCGTCGGGCAGCGCCAGGCTGTATTCGAAGGGATCGGGCTGCTCGCCGGCGAGGGTGCGGCGGATGCGTTCCTCGGCCTGCGCGGCCAGCGCCGGCGGCAGGAACTCGTTCAGGCGCTTGCCGACGAAGCTGTCACGCGGGCCCAGCAGGTTCTGCTCGTTGCTGGTCCAGACATCGACCAGCCGGGCATCGGCGTCGAACAGGAAGATCAGGTCCGGCAGCGCCGAGACCACCGCGCGCAGCTGGGCGGCGCTGGCCGCCAGCGCGACCTGGGCCTCGCGCTGGTCTTCCAGCAGCGACAGCAGCGCCAGGCGCGAGCGCTCGGCCTCGGCCAGCAGCTCGCGGTTGCGCTGGCCGGCCTGTTCGAGCACGTGCAGGTTGTGTCGCTCGCGGGTGACGTCGCGGCCGACCGAGATGACGCCGTGCGGGCGCTGGTCCGGCCCGAGCAGCGGCGAGATCACGAGGTCGATGCTGGCCTGTGCGCCGGCCTCGCCGGTGAGCTGCGCCTCGCGCCGGATCGGCTCGCCACGTTCGAGCACCTGCCGGTCGATGTCGACGGTCTCGCTCGGTGCGCCGCCGCGGTAGACCTCGTCGGGCGTGCGGCCGATGATCTCCGCCGCCGGCCGGCCGATCAGCCGCTCGGCGGCCGGGTTGACCAGCTGGTAGCGCCCGCCGATGTCACGCACCGCCAGGCAGTCGGGGATGCTGCGGATGATCTGTTCGAGCTGGGTGCGTTGCAGGTGCAGCGCGTCCTGAGCGGCACGCAGCTCGCTGATGTCCTGGATGGTCGAGATGAAGCGGGTCGGCGCATGGCCCGCATCGGCCGCGCCGCGCCGCCGGTCCTCGTGCGCGAGGGTGACCGTCAGCAGCACCCAGACCGAGCTGCCGTCCGGACGCAGGTAGCGTTTCTGCATCCGGTAGAAGGGGATGCGGTGGGCCAGCAGCTCGGCCATCTGCTGCAGGTCGGCGTCGAGGTCGTCCGGATGCGTCAGCTCGTGGAAACGCATCGCCAGCAGCTGTTCGGGCGTGCGGGAGACGATCTCGGCATAGCGCCGGTTGACGTGGCTGAGTCGGCCATCGGACTCGGTCAGGCTCATGCCGACATCGGCCAGGTCGATCAGGTCGCGGAACTGGGCATGCGCGGCCTCGGCGATGCGGCGTCGGCGCAGCGCCCAGGCCAGCAGCCCGCCGGCCAGCAGCGCCGCGATCCCGGCCTGGCCCAAGGCCGTCGGCCCCCATCCGGCCGAGCCCAGGGCGGCCACGCCGAGGCTGGCGGCGAGGACAAGTGCAGCGCAGGCGGCCGTGCGGGTCGTGTCGGTCACGTGGGCGTGTCGGGATCGGTCGGGTGGGTGGGGGCGGACGGGCTGCCGGACGCGTCGGCGGGCCCAGGCGCGCGCGCGGCTGCCGGGTCGGAAATTGTCGTCGCCTCGCCGGCCCGGTAACGCGGCGGCAGGCCCAGGCGTGTGCGCAATTCGTTGACCTCGGCCTTCAGTTCGGCAACCCGCTCCTCGCGGTCGATCACGCCGGCCTGCCAGCGCCGCAGCTCGTCGAGCTGGCTGGCCATGCGCTGGTCGGCCTCGCGTTCGCGGCTGGCGTCGATGGCCTGCAGCACATGGCCCTGGAAACGGCCGTCGGCGCTGCGCCGCGGCACGGCCTTGACCAGCACCCAGGCGTGGCTGCCGTCGAGCCGGCGCAGCCGCAGGTTCTGCTCGAAGCTGCCGGGCTGGGCGATGGCGCGACGCCAGTCCATCCAGGCCGCGTCGAGGTCCTCGGGGTGGACCAGGCTGAGCCAGTCGGTCTCGCCCAGCGCCTCCTCGGCCTGGCCGGTCCAGGCCAGCCAGGGCTGGTTGCACCAGACGCTGCGGCCGTTGGCATCGGTCGTCAGGATCAGCGAGTGACCGGCGTTGGCCAGCGCGCGGTAGTGCAGTTCGCTCTCGGCCAGCGCCTGTTCCAGTCGGTAGGACTCGGTCACGTCGCGGAACACGATGACCACGCCGCGCAGTTCGCCGCGCCCGTTGCGCAGCGGCGCGGCGCTGTCGGCGATGTGGGTGCGGCGGCCCTGGCGCGACACCAGCACGGTGTGGTTGGCCAGCCCGACCACCAGGCCGGTTTCCAGCACGCGCTGGACCGGGATCTCGGCCGGCGCGCCGGTCTGGGCATGCTCGATGCGGAAGACCTCGCCGACCGGCCGGCCGCAGGCCTCGTACTCGCGCCAGCCGGTCAGCGCCTCGGCCGCCGGGTTGAGCAGCGTGATGCGCTGCTGCGCGTCGGTGGCCAGCAGCGCGTCGCCGGTCGAATACAGCACGGTCGACAGCCGGTCCTCGCTGGCGAGCAGGTCGTCGCGGTGCTGTCGCAGCGTGTCGACCATGTGGTTGAAGGCGACGGCCAGCTCGGCGACCTCGGCCGGGCCGGTCTCGGGCGCATGCAGGCTCAGGTCGCCACGGGCCCAGCGCTGGCTGATCGCCTGCAGCCGGCCCAGCGGCCGGGCCAGGCCCAGCTGGATGAGCGCGGCAACGACCAGGATCAGCGCCAGCTGGGCCAGCAGCTCGGGTGAACGCTCGCGCACCTCGCGCAGCGCCAGGTCGTCAAGTGCGCCGGCCAGTTCCATGCGCAGGTAGACCACCGAGCTGGCCAGCTGGCGTGGCTGGCGCAGGTCGACGGTGCGACCCAGGTAGCTCTGCAGTCCGGTCAGGCGCGTGCCGTCCGCGCCGACGTGCATCTGCGGCAGGCGCGTGGCCAGGCTGGCGTTCATCCAGGCCGGGTCCCAGTCGGGGATCGTGTCGGCGGCCTGCCGGCCGATCCAGCTGCGCCGGTGGGCATGGCGGATGCGGCCGTCGGCGTCGATCACGGCGACCTCGCGCACCAGCGGAAAGGTCATCAGGTGGCTGATCTCGCGCCAGACGCGGTCGATGTCCAGCGTCTGTCCGGCCGACCCGGTCGACGACAGCGCCGAGGCCGAGCCCGGTTCATCGACGTCGCTGTCGAGCCGCACCAGCCGGTGCATCTCGGTGTGCATCTGGTGGCGTGCGGTCTGGGCCAGCCGGTCGACCGAGGACGTCCGGGCGCTCCACAGGCTCGATCCGGCCGTCGCCAGCAGCATCAGCGCGACGGCCAGCGGCAGGCTCACCCGCAGCGGCAGACGCAGGGCCTTGCGCCAGGGCGACGTCATGTGCTCGCACCCCGGTCGGCGTCGGCCGAAGGCAGCGTCTGCGGCAGCGCCTCGACGCTGCTCAGGCCGTCCAGCGGCGGACGGCGCGGCAGCATGTGGCTCATCTGCATGATCTCGACCAGCGATTCGGCGCTGGCCTGCAGCAGCGGCGCCGAGCCGCCCAGCCACTGCCGGTTGGCGACCAGGTCGGGCAGGAAGAGGCCCTCGTAGGCCTGTTTCAGCTCGGCCGGCGACAGGGCCAGCTGGGCCTGCAGCGAGTCCAGCAGCCGCGCATCGGCCTGCTGCCAGCGCGCCAGCATCTCGAAGTGCGCGGACACGATGCGGCGCAGGCCGACCGGATGCCGTGCCAGCACCTCGCGCCGCACCGCCAGCACGTCGACGATGGCGCCGGGCATGGAGCGGCTGTCGAACAGGCGCTTGCCGCCCAGCGCGATCGCCTGGCTGACGACCGGCTCGAAACTCACCAGCGCGTCGACCTGGTACTCGCGCCAGGCCGAGAGATGTTCGGCCACCGTCATCACCACCGGCTCGACCTGCTCCAGCCGCAGGCCGGCGCTGCGCAGCGCCGCGTGGAGCACCAGCGCGCCGACGGCGCTCTGCTCGACGCCGATGCGCCGCCCGGCCAGGTCGGCCAGGTCGCGCACGCCGGGTCGGGCGACCACCGCGTCGCCGCCGCGCGATTCGTCGAACACCAGCACCGCCACCAGGTCCAGGCCATCGGCCCGCGCGGCCAGCAGCTCGTCGAGCGTCAGCGCGCCGGCCTCGACCGTGCCGGCGGCCAGCGCCTGCAGCACGTCGGACGCCGCCGGCATCTCGATCAGCCGCATCCGCCTCGCATCGAGCCGACCGAGTTCCTGGGCCGCATGCACCAGCGCATAGCCCGGCCAGACGTTGCTGGCCAGGCGCAGCAGCGGCTCGTCCCGGGCGCAGCCGGCCAGCGGCGGCAGGGCCAGCGCGATCGAGCCTGCCGCACCCAGGCGCAGCACCTGCGCCAGCCAGTCGCGGCGGGCAGGGGCGCGGATGGGCATCCGGGGAGGGCGGTCAGGTTCGTGCATCGGGCGCTCGCGGTGGGCTCCAGGGGATCGGGGCCGGATCACCCCAACCGGCGAGCTTGGGGATGCGGGCCGTCGGGCCGGTTGATCTGCATCAAGCGCGGCCTCGCTTCGGAAACGGTTTCGACTCAGCCGTGGCGCCGCGCGAAGTCCTTCATGTGGTCGACCAGGCATTGCACGCCCGCGACCGGCATGGCGTTGTAGATCGACGCGCGCATGCCGCCGACCGAGCGGTGACCCTTGAGCTGGACCATGCCCAGCGCCTCGGCCTCGGCCAGGAAGGGCGCGTCCAGGCGCGCGTCCGGCAGGCGGAAGGGCACGTTCATCCGCGAGCGGTCCGGCAGCGCGACCGGGTTGACGTAGAAGCCGCCGCTGGCATCGATGGTGTCGTACAGCATCGCGGCCTTGCGGCGGTTCTGCGCCTCGATGGCGACCAGGCCGCCCTGCTCCTTGAGCCAGCGGAACACCAGTCCGGCGATGTAGATCGCGTAGGTCGGCGGGGTGTTGAGCATCGAGCCGTTGTCCGACTGCTGCGCGAAGTCGAAGGCGCAGGGCGTGATCGGCAGCGCGTGGCCCAGCAGGTCGTTGCGCACCACCACCAGCGTCAGGCCGGCCGGGCCGACGTTCTTCTGCGCGCCGCCGTAGAGCAGGCCGAACTTCGTCACGTCCAGCGGGGCCGAGAGGATGTTGCTGGAGACATCGGCCACCAGCGGCACGTCGCCGCTGTCGGGCGTCCAGTGGTATTCGACGCCGCCGATGGTCTCGTTCGAGCAGATGTGCACGTAGGCCGCGTCCGGGTCCAGCTTCCAGGTCTCGAAGGCGGGGATGTGGTCGAACTTCGTGGTCGCCGAGCTGGCCACCTCGTTGATGCGGGCATAGCGGCTGGCCTCGCTCATGGCCTTGCTCGACCAGGTGCCGGTGTTGACGAAGTCGATGCTCGTCTTCGAGCCCAGCAGGTTCATCGGCACGATGGCCATCTCGCCGATCGCGCCGCCCTGCAGGAACAGCGTGCGGTAGTCGTCCGGCACGCCCAGCAGCTCGCGGAACAGCGACTGCGCCTCGTCCAGGATGGTCATGAACTGCGGACCGCGGTGGCTCATCTCCATCACCGACATGCCCGAGCCGTGCCAGTCGAGCATCTCCTCGGCGGCCTGGCGCAGCACGCTCTCGGGCAGGACGGCGGGGCCGGAGCTGAAGTTGTGGACGCGGGTCATGCCGGGGCTCTCCTGGGACGGGTCGGGGAGGGTGGGAAAACGGGGTGGGCCGGGGAGGATACCCAATGCGGGCTGCCGGCCCGGGCGGGACTCAATCCAGTTTCTGGATGCGGTCCAGCCGGCCGGGCTGGACGCGGTCGTTGCCGCGGAACCAGACCTCGATCGCGTCAAGGTCCATCAGGCCGGTGCGGCGATCCTCGCCCTGTGCCAGCACGGTGAAGCCGTCGCCGCCGGCGGCCAGGAAGCTGTTGACGGTGACGCGGTAGCGCCGTTGCGGCTCGATCGGCTCGCCGTGCAGCCGCAGGCTGCCGGGCACCACGCGCTGGCCGACCGGCGCGCTGGCGCGCCACTGGTAGCTCAGGCCGCGCGAGACCTGCAGCATGCGCGGCTTGGGCTGGTTGAGCCACTGCTGCTCCAGCACCTGGGCCAGCTGCGCGCCGCTCAGGCTCAGCGTGACGAGGTTGTTGTAGAAGGGCTGGACCGCGAAGACGTCCTCGTAGCGCACCTGGCCGTCGTCGCCCGGCTTCAGGTCGGCGCGCAGGCCGCCGGGGTTCATCAGCGCGATCTGGGCGCCGCCGCTGGACGGGTGTTCGGTCGCCCTGAGCTGCGAGTCGGCGACGACCTGGCCCAGCGTCGATTCGCCGGCGGGGCTCTCGTCGCGCGTCAGCGGCGCGCTGAGGCGCCCGACGATGCGGCGCGCCAGCGGCGCGGCCAGCGGCTCCCAGGTGGCGATCAGGCGGGTCTGCGCGGCCTCGCGGGCGAACTGGTCGTGGCGCACGACGACGTTGGCGGCACGCGCCTCGACCACGTCGCGGCTGCGCCGGTCGATCGTCAGGTCGATCTCGCTGAGCACCGTGCCGTACTTGTCGGCACTGGTCACCAGCCGGCCGGCGATGCGGCAGTTGTAGGCCCGGTGGGTGTGGCCGCTGACGACCACGTCGACGGCCGCATCGAAGCCCTCGACGATCTTCACGATGGGGCCGGAGATCGACGGACATTCGTCCGGTCCGCCGCTCGGGAAGCCGCCCTCGTGGATCAGCACCACGATGGCCTCGACGCCCTGGCCGCGCAGCCCGGGCACCAGCGCGTTGACGGTGGCGACCTCGTCGCGGAATTCCAGCCCGGCCACGCCGCTGGGCGTGACGATGCCCGGCGTGTCCTTGAGCGTCAGGCCGATGAAGGCCACCGGGATGCCCTCGAAGCGCTTGATGACGTAGGGCGGCAGCAGCGGCCGGCCGGTGGCGGTGTCGATCGTGCTGGCGGCCAGGTACTGGAACCTCGCGCCGCCCCAGGACGCGTTCGGGCCGCGGCAGCCGTCCTTCGGGTGGCAGCCGCCCTGCTGCTGGCGCAGCAGCTCGGCGCGGCCCTGGTCGAACTCGTGGTTGCCGACCGCGCTCGCCTCCAGGCCCATCAGGCCCAGCGCCTCGATCGTCGGCTCGTCGTGGAACAGCGCCGACAGCAGCGGGCTGGCGCCGACCAGGTCACCGGCCGCGACGAAGACATGGTTCGGGTTTTTCGCCCGTGCCGCCTGCACCGCGCTGGCCAGGTATTCCGCGCCGCCGGCCGGCACCGCAACGGTCTTGCCCGGATCGGCCGGATCGGCCAGGCGGATGCCGCCCAGCGGGGGCTTCAGGTTGCCGTGGAAGTCGTTGATCGCGATCACCTTGACCCGCACCGGCGGCGGCGGCGTGCTCGCGCAACCGGTCACCAGGGCGGCCAGCAGCAGGACGGACGAGGCCACGCGGAGCGCGGCAGCGGCACGGTTCGGGCGGGGTGCGTTCATGGGTGGCAAGTATCGGCGCGGCATCGCGCGGGAAGGCCGCTGGACAGCGGCGACGCAACACCCGCCTGACCTGCCGCCGGCCCGTGCGGGCAAACTGTCGCGTCTCGATGCTTGTTCGGAAGTCGACGACATGAACCGATGGACCCGCCTGGCCGGCACGCGCCTGCCGCTGATCCAGGCCCCGATGGCCGGCGTGCAGGACCACCGCCTGGCGGCGGCGGCCGGTGCGGCCGGCGCGCTGGCCTCGCTGCCCGTCGCGATGCTCACGCCCGAGGCCCTGCGCGACCAATTCGAGGCCCTGCGTGCGGTCCATGACGGGCCGGTCAACCTCAACTTCTTCTGCCACGTGCCGCCGCAGCCCGACCCGGCCCGGGAGGCCGGCTGGCGCGCCGCGCTGGCGCCCTTCCATGCCGAATGGGGCATCGACCCGGCCACGATCCCGTCCGGTCCGGGCCGCACGCCCTTCGACGCCCCGATGGCCGCGCTGCTGGCCGAGCTGCGGCCGGAGGTCGTCAGCTTCCACTTCGGCCTGCCCGAACAGGCCCTGCTGGACGCGGTGCGCGCGACCGGCGCGCGGGTCATCGCCTCGGCCACCACCTGCGACGAGGCGGTCTGGCTGGCGCGCCAGGGCGTCGACGCCGTGATCGCCCAGGGCCTGGAGGCCGGCGGCCACCGCGGCACCTTCCTGCCCGAGGGCATCGACCTGTTCCGCGCCGACATCGCCCAGGTGCGCGCCATGCCCTTCGACCCGCTGGCCGCGATGCCAGCCCAGCCCGGCCTGTTCGCGCTGCTGCCGCAGGTGGTGCGTGCGGTGCCGGTGCCGGTGATCGCCGCCGGCGGCATCGCCGATGCGGCCGGCGTGCGTGCGGCCTTCGCCCTGGGCGCCTCGGCGGTCCAGGTCGGCACCGCCTTCCTGTGCTGCGACGAGGCGCGGACCTCCGACCTGCACCGCGCCGCACTGCGCGGCAGCGCGGCCGACCGCACGGCGCTGACCAACGTCTACACCGGCCGCCCGGCGCGTGGCCTGGTGACCCGCCTGATGCGCGAACGCGGCCTGCTGGACCCGCTCGCGCCGGCCTTCCCGCTGGCGGGCGCTGCACTGGCGCCGCTGCGTGCGGCGGCCGAGGCGGTCGGCTGTGCCGACTTCAGCCCGCTCTGGTCCGGCCAGAACGCGAGCGGCTGCCGGGCCGTGCCGGCCGCCGAGGTGGTGCGCTCGCTGTTCGACGGCGTGGCCTGGCAGGACGCCCCGGCCGGGGATTCGGCATGAACGACCTGTCGTCGCTGCGCGCGGTCTACGACGGCCGCCTGCTGACCGAGCCGGCCGACATGGCGCCCTTCCTGACCGACTGGCGCGGCAAGTGGACCGGCCGCGCCTGGGCGGTCGCCCAGCCCGACACGGCCGGGCAGGTCGCGGCGATCGTGCGCTGGTGCCATGCCCGCCGCATCCCGGTCGTGCCGCAGGGTGGCAACACCGGCCTGTCCGGCGGCGCGACGCCAGACGACAGCGGCGCGGCGCTGCTGCTGTCGCTGCGCCGGCTGCGGCGGGTGCGCGAGGTCGATCCGCTCAACAACACCATGACGCTCGAAGCCGGCCTGACCCTGCTGGAGGCCCGCCAGGTGGCGCAATCGGCCGGCCGGCTGTTCCCGCTCAGCCTGGCCGCCGAGGGCAGCTGCACCATCGGCGGCAACCTCGCCACCAACGCCGGCGGCGTGCAGGTGCTGCGGCATGGCAACGCGCGCGAGCTGTGCCTGGGGCTGGAGGTCGTCACGGCCGAGGGCGAGCTCTGGTCCGGCCTGCGCGGGCTGCGCAAGGACAACACCGGCTACGACCTGCGCGACCTCTACATCGGCAGCGAGGGCACGCTCGGCGTCATCACCGCCGCCGTGCTCAAGCTGGTGCCGCCGCCGGCCGCGCAGGTGGCGGCCTTCGTCGCGGTGGCCAGCCCGGCCGACGCGGTCGAGCTGCTGCAGCGGGCCCAGGCCGCGCTCGGCCCGCGGCTGACCGCCTGCGAGCTGGTCAGCGACGTCTGCCTCGGCCTGGTCGAACGCCACATGCCGGCCTGCCGCTCGCCGCTGGCGCGGCGTTCGCCGTGGTACGTGCTGATCGAGCTCAGCGAGCCGCGCGACGAGGCTGCCGCGCTGGCCGCGCTGGCGTCGCTGCTGGGCGACGCGCTGGAAGCCGGCCGGGTGCAGGACGCGGCCGTGTCGAGCTCGCTGGCGCAGTTCAAGGCCCTGTGGGCCTTGCGCGAGAACGTCTCCGAGGCCCAGGGTGCCGAGGGCCGCACCATCAAGCACGACATCGCGTTGCCGATCTCGCGCCTGGCCGACTTCATCACCCGCACCGATGCCGCCATCGCCGCGCGCTGGCCCGGCCTGCGCCTGGTCACCTTCGGCCACCTGGGCGACGGCAACCTGCACTACAACGTCTCGCCACCCGCCGACCGCTGCGGCCCGGCCGGTTCCGCCGACGCGGCCTGGTTCCTGTCCCACGAGGCCGACCTGAACCGCCTGGTCCACGACGCCGTCGCCGCGCTGGGCGGCTCCATCTCCGCCGAACACGGCCTGGGCGTGCTGCGGCGCGACGAGGCGGCGCGCTACAAGAGCCCGGTCGAACGGGCGTTGCAGGCTGCCCTCAAGCAGGCGCTGGACCCTTCCGGGATCATGAATCCCGGCAAGGTGATGTGAGCCCCTCGCCCGGCGGGTACGCCGGTCGATCCCCCTGGGGATGCGGGCCGGCTTGGGGCGGCCCGGCGCTCGGCCCGAAAGCCCTCGTGATGCCTGGGGTGCCGGACAATCCGGGCGCTCCTTCCTGCCTCCGCCCCGCATGCCCCTGCCCACCACCCTCAGCCCCACGCCGCGCATCCTGAGCGTCATCGCGCCGATGACGCAGCTCAACACGCCCTATCCGTCGAGCGCCTACCTGACCGGCTTCCTGCGTTCACGCGGACACCAGGCCGTGCAGGAGGACCTGGCGCTGGCGCTGGCGTTGCGGCTGCTGTCGCGCGAGGGGCTGGGTGCCGTGCGGGAGCGCATCCTGGCGATGCCGGACGGGCAGCGCGGGCCGCTGGCGCAGGGCTTCCTGGACGAGGCCGGGCGCTACCTCGCGACCATCGGTCCGGCCATCGCCTTCCTGCAGGGCCGCGACAGCACCATCGCCCACCGCATCGTCAGCCGGGCCTTCCTGCCCGAGGGGCCGCGCTTCGCCAGCCTCGATGCCTACGAGGATCCCGACGATCCGGACGGCGGCGACCCGCTCGCCTGGGCCTTCGGTGCGCTCGGTCAGCAGGACCGCGCGCGGCACCTCGCGACGCTCTACCTCAACGACCTGGCCGACGTGGTGCGCGAGGCCATCGACCCGCGCTTCGAGTTCGTCCGCTATGCCGAGAGCCTGGCGATGAGCCAGCCGACCTTCGACCCGCTGGCGCAGGCCCTGGCCGCACCGCCGACGCTGGTCGACGAGCTGCTGCACGGCCTGACGATGGACGCCTTCGCGCGCCACCGGCCCGAGGTCGTGCTGGTCTCGGTGCCCTTCCCGGGCGCGGTCTACGCGGCCTTCCGGATCGCGCAGGCGATCAAGGCCCACGCGCCGGCCACCGTCATCGTGCTGGGCGGCGGCTACGTCAACACCGAGCTGCGCACGCTCGACGACGCCCGCGTGTTCGACTGCTTCGATGCCGTCACGCTCGACGGCGGCGAGCGCCCGCTGCTGGCGCTGCTGGAGCACCTGTGCGGCCGGCGCGGACCGAGCCGGCTGGTGCGGACCTTCGTGCGCGATCTGCCCGATGCCGATCACCCGGAAGGCCGCGTGCGGCTGGTCAACTTCGTCGAACCGGACATCCCCTTCGAGCAGGTCGGCACGCCGACCTGGGACGGCCTGCCGACCGACCGCTACCTGTCGCTGCTGGACATGCTCAACCCCATGCACCGGCTGTGGAGCGACGGGCGCTGGAACAAGCTCACCGTCGCGCACGGCTGCTACTGGAAGAAGTGCAGCTTCTGCGACGTCGGGCTGGATTACATCGGCCGCTACGACGCGGCCGGCGCCGAGGTGCTGGTCGACCGCATCGAGGCGATCGTGGCCGAGACCGGCCAGACCGGCTTCCACTTCGTCGACGAGGCCGCGCCGCCGAAGTCGCTCAAGGCCCTGGCCGCCGAGCTGCAGCGTCGCGGCACGGCCATCAGCTGGTGGGGCAACGTGCGCTTCGAGAAGAGCTACAGCCGCGAGCTGTGCGAGCAGCTCGCCGACAGCGGCTGCATCGCCATCTCGGGCGGGCTGGAGGTCGCCTCGGACCGGCTGCTGGCGCTGATGAAGAAGGGCGTCTCGGTCGACCAGGTCGCGCGCGTCACGCGGGCCTTCACCGAGGCCGGCATCCTGGTCCATGCCTACCTGATGTACGGCTTCCCGACCCAGACCGTGCAGGACACCGTCGACGCGCTGGAATACGTGCGCCAGCTGTTCGCCGAGGGCTGCATCCAGTCGGGCTACTTCCACCGCTTCGCCTGCACCGTGCACTCGCCGGTCGGCCTCGACCCGGCGGCCTACGGCGTCACGCTGCGGCCGCTGCCCGAGCCGCCACCGGGGCGCGTCTTCGCCCGCAACGACATCGGCTTCGACGACCCGACCGGCGTCGACCACGACGCCCTCGGCATCGGCCTGCGCAAGGCGCTCTACAACTACATGCACGGCATCGGCCTGGAAGAGGACGTGCGCCAGTGGTTCGACTTCCACGTCCCCAAGACCCGCATCAACCGCCAGCGCATCGCCCGGGCGCTGGCCGAGGGTTGACCGGGCGGCTGCCCCACCCCTGTGGCGCCCCGGCCTCAGCCGTGATGGAAGGCGCAGATTCTGCTTGGGTTGTAACCCTGAATCGGCAGAATCGCGCGCCGAGCGCCGGCACCTGCCGGTGCCGTCCACACCGGAGGGAACCGAGATGAACATGCAGGCCATCGAGAGCTTTCTCAGCACCACGCTGACCGAACTCGCCATCAAGATCGCCGCGGCGATCGCGTTCTGGATCATCGGCCGCTGGCTGATCGGCAAGGTGGTGTCGGTGATGCAGGCGGCGATGAACCGCAGCGCCGTCGATCCGACGCTGACCAAGTACCTGGGCTCGATCGTCGCCATCGCGCTGAACATCACCCTGGTGCTGGGCATCCTGGGCTATTTCGGCATCCAGACGACCTCGTTCGCGGCGATGCTGGCGGGTGCCGGCGTGGCGATCGGCGCGGCCTGGAGCGGCATGCTCGGCAACTTCGCGGCCGGCGCCTTCATGCTGGTGCTGCGGCCGTTCAAGGTCGGCGACTTCGTCCAGATCGGCGGCACGGTGGGCACGATCCACGAGCTGGGCCTGTTCGGCACGGCCATCATCACGCCCGATAACGTGCTGACCCTGATCGGCAACACCAAGATCTTTGCCGAGAACATCGTCAACTACTCGGCCCGCCCGGTGCGCCGCGTCGAGCGCACCGCCCAGCTGGCCGGCAGCGTCGATCCGCTCGACGCCATCGCCCGCTTCAAGGCGGCGGTCGCGCAGATCCCGAACGTCGCCACCAGCCCGGCGCCGGAGGTGAACCTGCTGGACATCAACCTGGTCGGCTGCGTCATCTCGGTGCGCCCGTACTGCCACACCGACCACTACTGGCAGGTCTATTTCGACACCAACGAGACGATGGTGCGGGTCTGCCAGGAAGCCGGCTGGCCCGCGCCGACGCCGGCCCAGATCGTCCGGACCGTCGCGGCCTGAACGAGCGCGGCGGCTCGGCCGCTGCGTGCAGGGCTCAGGACGCGACGCCGAAGCCGTCCAGCACCTTCGACAGCCGACCGGCCTGCTCGCTCAGGCTGGCGGCGGCGGCGGCCGACTGCTCCACCAGCGCGGCGTTCTGCTGGGTCATGCGGTCGAGCTGCTCGACCGCGTCGTTGACCCGGGCGATGCCGCCGGACTGCTCGTCCGACACGCTGCTGATCTCGGCCAGCGTGTCCGAGACGCGCTGCACCGACTGCACGATCTCCTGCATGGTCGAACCGGCCCGCTGGACCAGCACCGCGCCGGCCTCGACCTGCGTCATCGAGCCGCCGATCAGCGACTTGATCTCGCGCGCCGCCTCGGCCGATCGACCGGCCAGGCTGCGCACCTCGCTGGCGACGACCGCGAAGCCGCGGCCCTGCTCGCCGGCACGGGCGGCCTCGACGGCGGCGTTGAGCGCCAGGATGTTGGTCTGGAAGGCGATGCCGTCGATCACGCCGATGATGTCGCCGATCTTGCGCGAGCTGGCCTCGATGCGCGACATGGTGCCGACCACCTCCGAGACCTCGGCGCCACCGCGATGGGCGACCACGGCCGCGCTGCCGGCCAGCTCGTTGGCCCGTCGGGCCGACTGGGCCGACTGCTGCGCCGAGCCGGTGATGTCGGCCATCGACGAGGCCGCCTGCTGCAGGCTGGAGGCGGTCTCCTCGGTCCGGTTGGACAGGTCGATGCTGCCTTGCGCGATCTCGTGGCTGGCCTGGTCGACATGGCCGACCGACTGCTGCAGCGCCTGCACCGCCTCGCGGACCTGGACCAGCGCCCCGCGCAGCGCCGCGCCGGCGGGGGTGCGGGCCTCGGCGCTGGCGCTGCTCAGGTCGATGCGGGCGTGGCCGTGGGTGCGGTCGCCCTGCAGGCGCTCGACCATCCCCGCGAGTTCCAGGCCCTGGCGGGTCTGCTCGCGCATGGTCATCGCGAAGGTGACCTCCAGCGCCGTCTGCAGCACCACGTAGGTGGCATGCAGGAAGACCGCCGGCAGGCTGGGCGAGGTGATGCAGTAGACCTCCAGCCCGGCCGCCTGCAGGCGGTCGAAGCCGACGTGATGGACCGCGAACAGCCCGGCGGTGAAGACGATCGGCCGCCAGTCCTGGTAGACCAGCAGCAGCGCGAGCAGCGCGAAGACGCCGAAGTGGAACTCGCTCGTGCCGCGTCCCAGCTGGATGTGCAGCGCCACCGAGGCCGCCAGCGTGGCCGACAGCACCAGCCGCGACAGCAGCGTGCCGCGCGCCATGCCGACCGCCGCGCCACCCAGGGCCAGCAGCAGCGCCGAGCCGATCAGCGCCAGGCCCATGCCGCCGTAGTGGCTGGCGATGGCCACCGCGGCCGCTGCGCTGGCGGCCAGCGTCGCCAGCAGGATGACGTCGGCACGGTCGCCAACGCTGTTGCGCACCGAAGGGCTCGGGCGGGAAAGGGATCGGGATGGCACAGGGGACTCCGGGGACAGCAGGAATCCATGCAGTCTGGGGTCCGCACCTGGGCATCCAAGGGCGGAACAGGGGCGGCGCAGTCGGGCTCTTCGTTTTCCTTGATGGGCGTGCGGCCGCCGATGCCGGGTGCCGGCGGGCCCGCCGGCCCGACCCACCCGGCCCCGGCACCGTTCGCCGCGATTGAACGCAAGGCTCAAAACCATCGGGCCTGCGTGGCGCCCGTCCTTCCCACAATGCAGGTGTCCGCTGCGACGGTGCCCTTCGGGCGTGCGCGCCGCGGTCCCCATCCACAGTCGTCAGCGCAGGAGTCATCCATGGCCAAGGTTCTCGTTCTCTATCACAGCTTCTACGGTCACGTCGAAGCGATGGCCCATGCCGTCGCCGCCGGCGCGCGCGAGGTCGCCGGTGCCCAGGTGGACGTCAAGCGCGTGCCCGAGACCGTGCCCGCCGACATCTTCGCCAAGGCCCACGGCAAGGCCGACCAGGCCGCCCCGATCGCCGAGCCGGGCGAGCTGGCGAACTACGACGCGATCATCTTCGGCACCGGCACCCGCTTCGGCAACATGACCGCCCAGATGCGCAACTTCCTGGACCAGACCGGCGGCCTGTGGGCGACCGGCGCGCTGGTCGGCAAGGTCGGCTCGGTGTTCGTCTCCAGCGCGACCCAGCACGGCGGCCAGGAAAGCACCATCCTGACCTTCATCCCGACCCTGCTGCACCACGGCATGGTCTACGTCGGCCTGCCCTATGCCGAACAGCGCCAGACCGGCCTGGACGAGATCAAGGGCGGCAGCCCCTACGGCGCGTCGACCATCACCGGCAGCAACGGCGAGCGCATGCCCAGCGAGCAGGAGCTCGGCATGGCCGGCTTCCAGGGCCGCCACGTGGCGACGATCGCGACCAAGCTGTTCGGCTGACACGGCCAGGACGCATGTCGCATGCAGGCCGCCTCCGGGCGGCCTTTTTCATGTCCGCCCGATCGCGTCGCCGGGCGCCAGCGGGCAAACCGGGTTGACCTGGATCAAGGGGGTCCCGATCCCGGCCCCGATCGGCGGTCTGGGCCGGGATCACCCCTTTCTTCGGGCTATCCGGATGGCGGCCAGCAGCGAAAGTCTCGACACCCCGTCGTGTCCCGACCTCACCTGCTGTTGCCATGTTCTCACTCACCTCTCTCCTCTGGCCGGCCCTGTTCACCGCGGCCTGGCTGTGTGCCGGCCTGCTGCAGATCGGCTGGGCCGGCTGGCTGACGGGCGCACTGCTCGCGGCCTGGGCGCTGGGTCTGCCGCAGCGCTGGCGTGACCGGCTGGCCGGTGGCGCGCCGCACGAGGCGTCCCAGGTCGTCTCGGTCAGCGAGGCGGCCCGTCGCATCGACGAGGCCACCCAGCTCTGGACCCAGCACATCCAGGGCGCACAGGCGCAGATGCGCGAGGCGACCGAGCGCCTGATTGGCGGCTTCCGATCCATCCTCGACCAGCTCGACGAGATCACCCATGCCGATGCCGGCACCGACGACGACTCGGCGCTGGTCCAGCGCGTGAACATGCTGGCCGACTGCGAACGCGAGCTGCGCGCACTGGTGCAGGGCTTCGGTGCCTTCATCGAGTCGCGTGACCAGATCCTCGGCACCGTGCGTTCGCTGGACCGGGTCTCCAGCGGCCTGCGCACCATGGCCGAGGACGTCGACGGGCTGGCCCGCCAGACCAACCTGCTGTCGATCAACGCGGCCATCGAGGCGGCCCGCGCCGGTCCGGCCGGACGCGGCTTCGGCGTCGTCGCCGCCGAGGTGCGACGCCTGTCGACCGCCTCGGGCGAGACCGGCCGGCGCATCGGCGAGCAGGTCCGCCAGTTCGGCGAGCAGGTCCAGGACACGCTGGCCCAGGCCACCGAACGGGTGCGCGACGACCAGAGCCTGATCCAGCAGTCGGAGAAGACCGTCAGCGCGGTGATCGAGCGGGTCGACCACACGGTGGAGGTGCTCAACGCCCGCACCGTCGACCTCGCCCAGCGCAGCGACGCGGTGCGCGGCCAGGTCGAGCAGCTGCTGATCGCCTTCCAGTTCCAGGACCGGGTGCAGCAGATCCTCGACCAGATCACCCAGTCGATGGCCTCGACGCGGGCCTGCCTGCACGAGGCCGCCGAGACCGGCCGGATGCCGCAGGCGCAGGACTGGGAGGCGCTGCTGAGCGCGGGCTACACGACGGCCGAGCAGAAGGACCTGAGCATCGATCCGGGCCAGGCCACGCAGGCCTCCGGCGGCGCGGTGTTCTTCTGACGCCGGATGTCCATCGGTCGGTTTTTCACCGTCTTTTTCGGCTTTCGGGCCGCCACGGGTCGACCGATCCTCACCACCTGATCCCTACCTTCACGGCGTTCCGCTCATGAGCAAGACCATCCTGATCGTCGACGACTCGGCCTCCTTGCGCCAGGTCGTCTCCATCGCGCTGACACGAGCCGGCTACGACGTGATCGAGGCCGGCGACGGCATGGACGCGCTGACCAAGCTCGACGGCCGCAAGATCAACCTTGTCGTCAGCGACGTGAACATGCCGCGCATGGATGGCATCACCTTCGTCTCGCAGATGAAGGCCAATGCCCGCTACAAGTTCACCCCGGTGATCATGCTGACCACCGAGAACGGCGGCGACCGCATGCAGCAGGGCAAGGCGGCCGGGGCCAAGGCCTGGATCGTCAAGCCCTTCAACCCGCCGGTGCTGCTCGACGCCGTGGCCAAGCTGGTGCTGCCATGAACGACGCCGTCGCAACGGACACCGCCCTCGCGGCAACGCCTGCCGTGAGCTGCACGCTGCCCGCCGAACTCACCATCTTCACCGCCGCCGAGACCCGCGATCGCCTGCTGGCCCTGCTGGCCCGGGCCGAGGCCGAGGACCTGCCGCTGCACGTGGACGCGTCCGAGGTGCTCGACGTCGACGGCGCCGGCGTGCAGCTGCTGGTCTCGCTGTCGCGGCAGTGCGAGCGCGACCGGCGTTTCCTGCGCCTGCTGTCGCCCGCCGACGCGCTGGTGCGTGCCTGCCAGGTGCTGGGCCTGAGCTTCTGGCTGTCCGCGCAGACGCCGAGCGCCGACACCGCCTGATGTCCCTTGCGGCGTGCGCAGCGCCGCTCCCGCCTTCTTCCACCGGAACGGATGATGAAGAAAAAGACCCGTGACATCGACCTCGGCTTCGTCGCCGAAGCGCTGCCCTCGTTCATCAACGAGGCCACCGAGCAGGTCGAGCAGATCGAGCAGCTGCTGCTGCAGCTCGAGGAAGATCCCGGTGACCGCGACAAGCTGGACGCGCTCTTCCGCTGCGCCCACACCGTCAAGGGCTCGGCCGGCATCTTCGGCCTGGACCGTGTCGTCGCCTTCACGCACGACGTCGAGACCTTGCTGGACCGCCTGCGCGAAGGCCGCATCGACCTGGACCTGCAGGCCAGCACGCTGCTGCTGCAATGCAATGACCAGATCCGCCTGCTGGTCACGCAGGCCGCCGACGCGCAGTCCGAGACCGACGAGCAGCTGGCCTATCGCCACGAGCTGACCCGGCGCCTGCAGGCACTGCTGGGCGCACCGGCCGAGGCCGCACCGCCTGCGGCCGACGCAGCGCCGACGGGCGCGCCGGCGGTGCCGCGCTGGCACCTGTCGGCCACCTTTGGTCCGGACACCTTCCGCAACGGCATGGACCCGCTGTCGGTGCTGTCCTACCTGGACACGCTGGGCGAGGTGCATGCGATCCGCTGCGACGTCGAGGCCGTGCCGCCGCTGGACCGCATCGACCCGGAAAGCTGCCACGGCGCCTTCCAGTTCTCGTTCGACAGCGAGGCCAGCCGCGAGGAGATCGAGGCCGCCTTCACCTTCGTGCGCGACGACTGCACCGTGCGCCTGATCGCGCCGGGCGCGCCGGTGTCGCACTTCCGGGCCCTGATCGAGGCCATGCCCGATCAGCCGCGCGTGGGCGAGATCCTCGTGGCCATCGGGGCCATCTCGCGGGCCCAGCTCGATGCCGGCCTGGCCGAGCAGGAAGCGGTGCGCGCGGTCGCACCGGGGGCCGTGCCGCGCCTGGGCGACCTGCTGCAGGCCAGCACCGGCATCGATCCGGAGGTCATCAGCGCGGCGGTCAGCAAGCAGCAGGCCGAGGTCCGCAAGCCGGTGCGCGAGTCGCGCGCTGCCGAGCCGGCCGGCCACGCGGGCGACGAACACCGCTACATCCGTGTCCAGGCCGACCGCCTCGATGCGGTCATCAACCTGCTGGGCGAACTGGTCACGGCCGGCGCCGGTGCGGCCATGCTGTCGCGCCAGACCCGCCAGACCAGCCTGGTCGAGGCCCACGTGCACATGGGCCGCCTGATCGAGGAGATCCGCAACGGCACGCTGCAGCTGCGCATGGTCCCGATCGGCGAGACCTTCAGCCGCTTCCGCCGGGTCGTGCGCGACACCGCCGCGCAGCTCGGCAAGGAGGTCGCGCTGGAGATCCTGGGCGGCGAGACCGAGCTGGACAAGTCGATGGTCGAACGCATCGTCGACCCGCTGATGCACCTGGTGCGCAACAGCCTGGACCACGGCCTGGAAAACGCCGAGGAGCGCGTCGCGGCCGGCAAGTCCGGCACCGGCACGCTGATGCTGAGCGCGCGCCACGAGTCCGGCACCATCCTGATCTCGATCGAGGATGACGGCCGCGGCATCTCGCGCGAACGCGTGCTGCAGCGCGCCTGGCAGCGCGGGCTGGTCGAGCCTGGCGTGACACCTTCGGATGCCGAGATCCTCAACCTGATCTTCGCGCCCGGCTTCTCGACCGCCGAGCAGGTCACCAACCTGTCGGGCCGCGGCGTCGGCATGGACGTGGTCAAGCGCAACATCGAGGCGCTGCGCGGCAGCGTCACGGTCCACAGCCTTCCCGGTCGCGGCACCCAGATCCTGATCCGCCTGCCGCTGACGCTGGCCATCATCGACGGCTTCCTGGTCAGCTCGGCGCAGTCGCGCTTCGTGCTGCCGCTGGCTTCGGTGATCGAGGTCATCGAGGGCCGGCGCGAGTGTGTCGACCGCATGGACCGGCTCGACGACGGCGACACGCTCGACAGCGGCCGGCGCTGCGTCGAGCTGCGCGGCGAGATGCTGCCGGTCATCGACCTGCGCACGCTCTACGACCTGGAGGCGCCGCCGGCCGAACTGCCCAGCATCGTCGTGGTGAAGGGCCATTCCGGTCCCTTCGGCATCGCCGTCGATGCGCTGATGGGCCAGCACCAGACCGTCATCAAGCCGCTCGGCCCGATCTTCCGGTCGCTGCGTGGCATCTCCGGTTCCTCGATCCTGGGCAACGGCGAGGTCGCGCTGATCCTCGACGTCCAGTCGCTCGGCCAGCTGGCCGAACGCACGCCGCCGCCACCGCCGCCTGCGTCCGGACGACGACGAGGCGCCAGAACCGACACCGCGACCGCCAACGCCACCGTCAACGCCAACGCCAACGCGACCCCCACCGACACCGACACCGCTCGCACGAACCTCGAAGGACAGACCCCATGAACCCGAACCAAGCCTCCTGGATTGCCCGCCTGTTTGCCGGCTCCGCCCTGCGTGACGCCGCCGCCGAGGTCCAGCGCACCGAGCAGGCCCGGCTCGAGTCCGAGCGTGCGCGTGCCGCCACCGAACGCGAGCGCGCGGCCGCCGAACAGGCCACCGCCGCCGAGAAGGCCGCCCGGGCCGAGCTGGCCGCGCGGCTGGCCGAGGTCGAGTCCGAGCTGAAGGTCCGCACCGACATCATGAACGTCACGAGCATCGTCTCGTGGTCGGACAAGAAGGGCGACATCCTCTCCATCAACGACAAGTTCATGGAGGTCTCGAAGTACGGCCGCAACGAGCTGATCGGGCATCCGCACAACACGACCCGTCACCCGGACATGCCCAAGGAGACCTTCAAGTCGCTGTGGCAGACCATCGGTCGCGGCGAGATCTTCCGCGGCGTCATCAAGAACCGCGCCAAGGACGGCACGCCCTACTACGTCGACGCGGTGGTCGCGCCGATCCTGGGCGCCAACGGCAAGCCCGAGAAGTACCTCGGCGTGCGCTACGACATCACCGAGGTCGAGCTGGAGCGCCACAACGCACGCGGCATCCTCGGCGCGATCGACCTGTCCTACGCCTACATCGAGTTCGACCTGAAGGGCCAGGTGCTCAAGGCCAACGCGAACTTCCTCGGCCTGATGGGCTATCGCGAGGACGAGGTGGTCGGCCGCCACCACCGCATGTTCGTCGAGCCGACCTATGCGGTCTCGCCGTCCTACGAGCAGTTCTGGCGTGACCTCAACGACGGCAAGCCACACAGCGAGGTCTTCAAGCGCATCACCAAGTCGGGCCAGGAGGTCTGGATCCAGGCCGTCTACGCGCCGGTGCGCGACGAGATGGGACGCGTCAACAAGGTCGTCAAGATCGCCACCGACGTGAGCGCCGAGGTCAAGTCGCGCCAGATGCTGACGCTGGCCGTCGAGCAGGCCCAGGAAGTGGCCCAGGCCGCCGGCGCCGGCGACCTGACGCGCCGCATCCCGCTGGAAGGCAAGACCGGTCCGATCGCGGCCCTGTGTGTTGGCGTCAACGCGTTGATGGAGACCACCTCGGTGATCTCCGCCGACGTCGGCCGCGTGCTGGCCGCGCTGGCCAACGGCGACCTGTCGCAGCGCATCACCGCCGACTACGCCGGCACCTTCGGCCAGCTCAAGGCCGATGCCAACGCGACCAGCGAGACGCTCGCGGCCATCATCGAGGACGTCGGCCGGGTCTTCTCCGGCCTGTCCACCGGCGACCTGAGCCAGCGCATCGTGCGCGAGGCGCAGGGCATCTTCGAGCAGGTCAAGCTCGACGCCAACTCGACCAGCGAGAAGCTCGCCGGGATCATCGAGGAGGTGCGCGGCGCGGCCGACCAGCTGACCAGCGCGTCCAGCCAGGTCAGCGCGACGGCCCAGTCGCTGTCGCAGGCGGCCAGCGAGCAGGCCGCCTCGGTCGAGGAGACCACCGCGTCGATCGAGCAGATGTCCGCCTCGATCTCGCAGAACAGCGACAACGCCAAGGTCACCGACGGCATGGCCGCCAAGGCCTCCAAGGAAGCCGAGGAGGGCGGCGAGGCCGTCACGATGACGGTCAAGGCGATGAAGCAGATCGCGGCCAAGATCAGCATCGTCAACGACATCGCCTACCAGACCAACCTGCTGGCGCTGAATGCGGCCATCGAGGCGGCGCGGGCCGGTGAACACGGCAAGGGCTTCGCGGTCGTCGCCGCCGAGGTCCGCAAGCTGGCCGAACGCAGCCAGGAAGCGGCCAAGGAGATCGGCGACCTCGCCTCCAACAGCGTGTCGACCGCCGAGCGCGCCGGCAAGCTGCTCGACGAGATCGTGCCGTCGATCAAGAAGACCTCCGACCTGGTGCAGGAGATCTCGGCCGCTTCCGAGGAACAGAGCTCGTCGGTGACGCAGATCGGCGGCGCGATGGGCCAGCTCAGCAAGGCCACGCAGCAGAACGCGTCGGCCTCCGAGGAACTGGCCGCGACCAGCGAGGAGCTGTCCGGCCAGGCCGAGCAGCTGCAGCAGGCGATCTCCTTCTTCCACGTCGGCGGTGGCGATGCCGGCCGCCGCACGGTGGTCGACTTCGACGGCGGCCAGCGTCGCCGCAGTGCCCCGGCGGCCAGCGCCCGGCCGGCAGTGGCCAGTCCTTCGGCGCGTGGCACCGGCACCCTCGGCGCCGCGAACTTCCGGCCTTACTGAGGAGACCGGCATGACGGCCGCTCCCTCTCCTGTCACGGCCGATGCGGCGGGGTCCGATGACCTCGATCCGGCCGCCTCGCAGTTCCTGACCTTCTGGCTCGGCGAGCGCGTCTTCGCCGTCGGCATCGAGGCGGTGCGCGAGATCATCCAGTACGGCCAGATGACGCTGGTGCCGCGCACGCCTAGCTTCGTGCGCGGCGTGATCAACCTGCGCGGCTCGGTCGTGCCGGTGATCGACCTGCAGGCCCGGCTCGGCCGCGGCCGGGCCGAGGTCGGCGAGAAGACCTGCATCGTGATCTTCGAGGCCCATCGCCAGACCAGCCACCAGGTCGAGCGCGTCGAGCTTGGCCTGATGGTCGATGCGGTCAGCGAGGTCATCGACATCGACGCCGCCCAGGTCGAGCCCGCACCGCCCTTCGGCAGTGCCGTCGGCCGCGAGTTCATCCGCGGCGTGGTGCGTCGCCAGGAGCGCTTCATCACGCTGCTGGAGACCGGCCACGCGCTCGACATCGAGGCACTGGCGACCCTGTGCGACCAGGAACAGGAGCGGCTGGCGGCCTGATCGCCGGACGCTCCTGCCTGCGCCCCATGCACCCCACGAGCCTTCCCACGCAAGCCCAGCCATGAGCCTTGACCTCAGCCATCCCCCGGTGCTCGGCGCCTTGCCGCCGCAGCCGACCGTCGACGACTTCTCCGACCGCACCTTCGGCCGCATCACCGCGCTGATGTACGAGACGGTCGGCCTGTCGATGAACGAGACCAAGAAGTCGCTGGTGGCCTCGCGCCTGGCCCCGCGCATCCAGCGCCTGGGCCTGCGCGGCTACGACGACTACCTCGCGCTGCTGCTCGACGAGCACGAGGCGGCCGAGTTCCAGATGGCGGTCGACCTGCTGACCACCAACGAGACCTACTTCTTCCGCGAACCGCACCACTTCGAGCTGCTCGAGAAGGAGCTGATCGCGCGCCACAGCCGCGCCCCGCTGGCGCTGTGGAGCGCGGCCTCGTCCTTCGGCGACGAGGCCTACAGCACCGCGATGCTGCTGACCGAGCTGCAGAAGTCCGGCCAGATCGGGCCGGACTGGAGCATCCTCGCCACCGACATCAGCCACCGCGTGCTGCTGTCGGCCAAGGAAGGCGTCTACCCGGTCGACCGGCTGCGCCATGTCAGCCCGGAGCGCCTGAAACGCCATTGCCTGCGTGGCGACGGGCCGGCCGAGGGCCAGGTGATGGTCAAGGAAGAGGTCCGCTCGCGCGTGCGGTTCGGCCAGCTCAACCTGTGCCGCCCGATCACCGGCATCGGCCCCTTCGACATCGTCTTCCTGCGCAACGTGCTGATCTACTTCGATGCCGAGACCAAGCGCGCGGTGATCGACCGCGTGGCCGCGACCATCAAGCCCGGCGGCATCCTCTTCATGGGCACCGCCGAAGGCCGCGCCCATGCCGAGTCCGGGCTGGAGCCGCTGGTGCCCGGCGCCTTCCGCAAGCCGGTCAAGCGCTGAGATCGCCGACCCCGCCGAGCCCACCGAGCCCCATGCGTCCACCGAGTCCACCGAGCCATCCCGCATGCCAGCCCTGACCGCACCCGCCAGCCTGGCCGACGTCTTCCCGCCGCCGCGCGTGCACCTGCTCAATCCGGGTGACGTGGTGGTGGCCGCGAGCGGCAACCGTCTGGACACGCTGCTGGGCTCGTGCGTCGCGGTCACGCTGGTCGACCCGCGCGGCACGATCGGCGCGATGTGCCACATCGTGCATGCCAGCGACAGCGACGCGCGTCGCGCGCCCGACACCCACCATGCCCGCGATGCGCTGCAGGCCATGGCCGATGGCCTGCTGGCGCGCGGCATCGCGCCGCGCCTGTGCCTGGCGCGGGTCTACGGTGGCGCGAACATGTTCCCGGGCCACTACCCGAGCCGCTACCCGAGTCATTCCCCGGGCCACGACCCGTGCCCGGCGCGTGCCGGCAACGGTGAAGGCCCGCACGTCCCTCAGCAGGTCCAGCAGCACGTCGGCCAGCGCAACGTCGCTCGGGTGCTCGAACTGCTGGCGGCCGGCGGCATCCGCGTCGTCGAGCAGTCGGTCGGCGGCAACGGCTACCGCAAGCTCAGCTGGCGCATCGGCCTGGACCTGCCGCAGTGCACGGTGGTCGATGCCGCCGCCCCTTCCGATCCCGCCTGAGCCACCGCCTCAGGCCCAACGTCCGCGAGTTCCCATGCCGTCCATCCAGGTCTATGTGGTCGACGATTCGGCCGTCGTGCGACAGACCGTCGCGCATCTGCTCGCCGGCCTGGCCGACATCGAGCTGATCGGCAGCGCGCCCAATCCGCTGATCGCCGCCGAGGCGCTGCGGCGGCTCAGGCCCGACGTGCTGCTGCTCGACATCGAGATGCCCGGCATGGACGGCCTGACCTTCCTGCGCCAGCTCATGGCGAGCAACCCGATCCCGACGGTGATCTGCTCGACGCTGACCAACGAGGGCGGCAAGGTCGCGCTCGAGGCGCTGGCCGCCGGCGCGGTCGCCGTGCTGGGCAAGCCCAAGCTCGGCCTCAAGCAGCACCTGCAGGACAGCCGGCTGGAGCTGATCCAGACCCTCAAGGCGGCGGCCCGTTCCAAGCCGCGCCGACGCAGCGCCGAATGCGCGGCCAGCGAGCCGACGCCCTCGCCGCTGCGCAGCGGCACGGCCGCTGGCGTGCATGCGCTGGCGATCAACAAGCCCGTGGTGATCGGCAGTTCGACCGGCGGCACCCAGGCCATCGAGTGGGTGTTGCGGCAGATGCCGGCCGATGCGCCGGGCATCGCCATCACGCAGCACATGCCGGAGAAGTTCACCGCGCTGTATGCGCAGCGGCTGGACGGCCTGTGCGCGATCAACGTGCGCGAGGCCCGCGACGGCGACCGCCTTGAACGCGGCGTCGCGCTGATCGCACCGGGCGGCAAGCACATGCAGTTGCGCAAGGCCGGCGGCCAGTACTACGCGGTCGTCAGCGACGGGCCGCCGGTCAACCGCCACAAGCCCTCGGTCGACGTGCTGTTCCGCTCGGTGGCCGAATGCGCCGGCCGCAACGCGCTGGGCATCATCATGACCGGCATGGGCGACGACGGCGCGCGCGGCATGCTGCAGATGCACGACACCGGCGCGCGCACCGTGGCGCAGAACGAGGAGACCTGCGTGGTCTTCGGCATGCCCAAGGAAGCGATCAAGCTGCACGCGGTCGACGACATCCTGCCGCTGGAGGCCATCGGCCGGGCCATCCTGCAGTTCGACGCGCGGGCCTGAACGGCCACTGGGCCGGACACAGCCACGGGCCCTGCCAGGTTGCATCCGTCATCGGCGGCTGCGCTGGCGCAACGCACCGGCAGCGTGCCCGTCGCACACTGGGCCCAGGGCCGAAGGGTCGGCCTGATGTGCCTGGCGCGCCTGTTGCGCCTGATGTGCCTGGCGCGCCCGATGAGCTGGATGTCCGCGATGTTCCGAGTCCTGTCCTCCCTGCTGTTCGCCAGCCCGCTGGCACGGGCCGCCACGCCCGAGACCGGCAGCAACTGCCTCGCCCTGCTCGGCGGCCGCCTCGACGCCCGCTGGGGCATCCCGCTGGCCATCGTGGCCGGCGCGCTGGTGGCCTGGGGGCTGGTGGTGGTGGTGAGGCGCTTGCTGAAGGGCTGATGTACCTGCCAGGCCCGCCTGGCCTGCAGGCGGGGCCCGTCTAACATCTTGACCAGGCACTGTCGCCGGGTTGCGCTGAACCGATGGTTCGGCCGGAGATGCTGAGCGTGGAACGCAAGGTCATCATCATCGCGGGACCGAACGGGGCTGGGAAAACCACCTTCGCGCGGGAGTTCCTGCCCCATGAAGCCGGGTGTCCGGTCTTCCTCAACGCCGACCTGATCGCTGCCGGTCTCGCGCCCTTCGCACCGGAACAGGCTGCTCTCCAGGCCGGCCGGGTGATGCTGCAGGAGCTGGATCGACACTTCGCCCAGGGTGTCAGCTTTGCCTTCGAGACGACCCTGTCGGGCCGTGGTTACCTGTCGCATGTGCAGGCCTGGCAGCGTGCTGGCTACAAGGTCAAGCTGATATTTCTGCGGCTGGACAGTGCCGAAGAGGCGATCGCACGGGTCGCGCAGCGCGTGAGGCAAGGCGGACATCACATCCCGGCCGATGTGATTCGTCGACGGTTCCGCACCGGCCTGAGCAACTTCGAGAGCCTCTATTCGCCCCTGGTCGATGCCTGGGTCCTCTACGACAATGCTGGAACCGTGCCGGTGCTTCTGGACTGGAACGAGAAGCCATGAACCCTCACACCATCGACACCGCACGCGACGATGACCTGCGACTGTCCATGCCTGCCATGCAGCGGGCTGCGCGGCGGGCGTTGGAGTTGGCGCGGCAATCGGGAACGGCCATCGTCGTGACTCGCCAGGGCGTGATCGAGACCATCTATCCGCCGCCCGTCGGGACAGGGGCCGTGGCAGCAGGGGAACCCGGCGCGAGCTACGGCGATGTCACCTGAGGGTGTGCGCACCACGCGGCCGCGTGGCGACCGGCCAGAGGCTCAGTACAACGTCTCGACCGCCGCATCGAAGCGGTAGCCCGCGCCGCGCTCGGTCACGATCAGGGTGGGGTGGAAGGGGTCGGCCTCGATCTTGCGGCGCAGCCGCAGCACCTGGACGTCGACCGTGCGGTCGTAGACCTCGGCGTTGTGCAGGCGCGAGAGCGTCAGCAGCTGGTCGCGGCTGAGCACGCGCTGCGGCGCGCTGCAGAAGGCCAGCAGCAGGCTGAACTCGCCATTGCTCAGTTCGAGCCTGCGGCCGTCCGGCGCGTTCAGGCGGCGGGTGCGCAGGTTCAGCTCCCAGCCGGCGAAGCGGCAGGCGCGGCGCGGGTCCTCGCGGACCGCCACCGCGCCGTTGGCCGTGGGCGTTGCCGCGCTGGCCACGGTGGCCGCCAGCAGCGCGCCGGCCGGCGGCTGCGCGCGGCGCAGCACGGCGCGGATGCGCGCGAGCAGCTCGCGCGGGCTGAAAGGCTTGGTGATGTAGTCGTCGGCGCCCAGCTCCAGGCCCATCACGCGGTCGGCTTCCTCGGCCAGGCCGGTCAGCAGCACGATGGGCAGGGTGGGCACGCGCTCGCGCAGCTGGCGGGCCAGGTGCAGGCCGTCCTCGCCGGGCAGGCGCAGGTCCAGCACGACCAGGTCGATCGCGTCGCGGTCGAACTGGCTCATCATCGACCGGCCGTCGGCGACCGCGCTGACGCGCAGGCCGTGCTCGCCGAGGTAGTCCTGCAGCAGCTGGCGCAACGACGGGTCGTCGTCGACGACGAGGATGTGCGCGCTGCCTGCCGCTGCGGTGGTCTCGCGGGGGCTTGCGGACGGCTCTGACGGACGCTCGTCCGTCGGCGGCCTGATCGGCGCCAGGCCCGTGTTCATCGAGGTCGTCGCGGATCGGGGCAGGGTAGTGTTCACGCGGGGTACTCCGCCTGTCGCCCGTGATCCGGGACCGCATCTGGGCTCAGGCGAGGCCAATGTAGCCGTCCCGGGCTCGACCCCGCTGCAATCCCGGGCTTGCGACATGAAGCAGGCCGCCGCCGGCCGCGGACCGGACGGACCGGTCCGTGGCCTGGCCCGTCATTCGCTGGCCCACGAACGGAAGCTGGTCTGCACCTGGGTCACGCCGGCGACCTGGCGGGCGGCCTGGTAGACCGCCTGTTCGTCGGCGGCCGAGGCCAGCCAGCCGCTCAGGCTGACGCGGCCATCGCTGGCTCGCACCATCAGCTCGGTGTTCTTCTGCTCGAAGGCACCGGACTGGATCAGTGCCTGGCGGACCTTGGCGGCCAGCGCGTCATCGGACGGGATGCCCGTGCTCATCGGGCCTGCGGCGGTCGGGGCGCTGTACAGCTCGGGGTCGGCCAGGCCGACGCGGTAGTCCGGTTCGGTCGACCAGGCGCGCAGCCGCGTCGACACCGATTGCACGCCGTCGACCTGGCGGGCGATCTGGCTGGCCGGTGCGACATCGTCGGCGTGCGAGACCCAGCCGCTGATCTGGACGCGGCCCTGATCGGCCGTGATCGTGAGGTCGGTCTGGGCGTCCTGGAAGGGCGCGGCGGCCAGCACGGCGGCTTGCACCTTGTTGGCCAGTGCGCGGTCGGCGTCGGTGTTGCCGACGACGCCACCGGCCTGGGCGGCTCCGGTAGCGACCAGGCTGGTCAGCAGGGCGGCGGCAGCGGCGACTCGTTGGAAACGCGTGTTCATGATGGGTGTCCTTGCAGGTCAGTGGGGGTCCGCAGGCTGTGTCCGTCTGCGGTGAGTCCAATGTCCGTTCGGCGCGTTACCCGCCGGCTGCAAGGCCCGCAGCAGCGGTTGCGTCTGCAACCGTGCCGTCATGACCGATGTCACCGTGTCACCCTTGATGTCACGCGACGCGTCGCCACGCGGGTGTGTCAGGCCCCGGTCACGCGCCAGATCACGTTGCCGACGTCATCGGCGACCAGCAGCGAATGGCCGTCCGTGCCGATCGTCACGCCGACCGGGCGGCCCCAGGACTCGCTCTCGTCGGGCGCCAGGAAGCCCGACAGGATGTCGCGCGGCGCGCCAGCGGGCTTGCCGTCGACGAAGGGCACGAAGATGACCTTGTAGCCACTCAGCGTGCTGCGATTCCACGAGCCGTGCTGGCCGATCACCATGCCGTCCGGATAGCCCGGCAGCGTGCCCGCCGGCATCCAGCACAGGCCCAGCGAGGCGGTGTGGCCGCCCAGCGCGTAGTCGGGCTGGATCGCGCTGGCCACGCGGGCGGCGTTCTGCGGCACGCGGTCGTCGACGGTCCGGCCCCAGTAGCAGTACGGCCAGCCGTAGAAGCCGCCCTCGCGCACGGAGGTCAGGTAGTCCGGCGGCGTCTCGTCGCCAAGGCCGTCGCGTTCGTTGACGACGGTCCAGAGCGCGCCGGTGACCGGCTCCCAGGCCAGGCCGACGGGGTTGCGCAGGCCCTCGGCAAAGAGCCGCGTCTGGCCGCTCTGGCGATCGTGTTCCCAGATGCAGGCGCGGCCTTCCTCGGCTGGCAGGCCGTCGTCGCCGATGTTGCTGAGCGAGCCCACGCCGATGTAGAGGCGCCGGCCGTCCGGGCTGGGCAGGACGCTGCGGGTCCAGTGGCCGCCCTGCTTGAAGCTCGCGAGCGTCGTGCCGGGCGCGTCGATGCGGGTCTGGCCGTCCTGGTAGGGGAAGGCGACCAGGCCGTCGGTGTTGCCGACGTAGAAGGTGCCGTCCAGCAGCGCCATGCCGAAGGGCTGGCGGAGGTCCTTCAGGAAGGTGTGCTGCACCTCGGCCACGCCGTCGCCATCGGCATCGCGCAGCAGCGTGATGCGGTTGGCGCTCTGGCCGGTGGCGGCCGCGCGGGCCATGGTGCTGACCATCGCGTAGTCGAACAGCGAGTTGATCGTGCCGGGCAGGAAGCAGGCCTCGGCCACCGTCACGTCGCCGTTGGGCAGCACCAGCATCCAGCGCGGATGGTCCAGGCCGCTTGCAAAGGCGTTGACCTGCAGGCCGGCGGCGGCGACCGGCTTCGTGCCCGGTGCCCAGCCGCGCGCGGTCGGCATCTTCAGGGTCGGCAGGATGCCTTGCGGGCGGGCCTGCGGGATGCTGGGCTGCGGCCCCATCGCCTGGCGTTCGACGGTGCCTTGCCGGCGCCGCCAGCGGATCGCGACGTGGCCGAGTCCGGCGACGACCTGCGACATCAGTTGGGTGAACACGCCTGGGCCTTGCATGGATGGGTCTCCTGTAGAAGGCGCGGATGGTAAGCAGGCCCGATGACCGATGTAACCGGCCTCACCTGGGTTGCGGCGGCGACAGGTCCGGGACGTTCGCGCTAGGCTCACGCCGCCATGAACGATGCCGACCTGACCGATCCGCCCTCGCCCTGGGCCGCGCCGCGCTGGCATGAACTGCTGCGCACCCGCAGCGTGCTGGCCGTGCTGGTCGGCGAGGCGGCGGTGGCCCTGCTGGTGGCCGGCGGGCTGTGGACGCTGCGGGCGCAGACGCTGGAGGCCGAGATGCGCACGCTCGGTGCGCTGGCCGGCGCCATCGCCGCGCAGGCCGACAGCACGCTCGGCACCGCCGATGCCGTGCTGCGCGCCACCCGGGCCGAACTGGGCGACGGCCTGGTCGACCCGGCCCATGCCAGCCTGCACGAGCTGCTCAAGGCCCGCGTCGCCGCGCTGCCGCGGGTGCGGGCGCTGTCGGTGCTGGATGCGCAGGGCCACATCGTCGCGACCTCGCGCGTGGCGAGCGCGCCGGCCGGCGGTCCGGCGTCGAGCCGGCCGGGCGGGCCCGCCTCGCTGGCCACGCGCGACTTCTACGTCGGCGCGCAGCGCAACGGCCCGGCCGGGCTCTACATCGGCGAGCCCTTCCGCAGCCGCCAGTACGGCGGCGAGGTCTCGGTCGGCTTGTCGATGGACTGGCGCGATGCCGACGACCGCTTCCGCGGCGTGGTCGTGCTGGTCACGCAGCCGGACTTCCTCGACGGCGGCTACGCGGCGGTCATGCCCTCGCCGGACATCGCCGTGGCGCTCTACCGGCGCGACGGCCTGCGCGTGTCGCAGCCGGCCGACGAGCGTGGCGACACGCTGGTGCCGGCCACTTCTGCGTCGACCACCACTGCGTCGACCACTTCTGCGTCGACCACTTCTGCGTCGACCACTTCTGCCTCGGCCAGCCCGCCCGCCAGTCCGGCCGGCGGCCCGGCACTCGAAGCCCCCATGCCGCCCGAGGTGCTGCGCGCGCTGTGGGACGACCCGGAGGCCACGCAGGGCCTGCGCTACACCACCCGCGACGGCCGCCAGCGCCTGGTCGCCGTGCAGCCGCTGGCGCACCACCCGGTGCTGGTCGTGCTGGGCCGCGACCAGGGCGCGGCGCTGGCCGACTGGACCGCGCTGGCCGGCGTGATCGGCGCCTTCGCCGCATCGGCCCTGCTGATGACCTGGCTGCTGACGCTGCGCCATGCCCGCGAGGCGGCGCTGCGGCGGGCCTCGCAGGCGGCCTGGGCGGCCGACCAGGACCGCGCGCTGCGGGCCCGCAAGCTGGAGGCGCTGGGCACGCTGGCCGGCGGTGTCGCGCACGACTTCAACAACGTGCTGGCCGCGGTGATCGGCTGGGGCGAGCTGGCGCGCGGCCAGGCCGACGACGGCTCGACCCAGGCCCGCCAGCTCGACCAGGTGCTGCAGGCCGGCCAGCGCGGCAAGCTGCTGGTCGAACGCATCCTGTCCTTCAGCCGGGGCACGCCGTGCCGGCACGACACGCTGTGGCTGCAGCCGGTGGTCGACGAGGCGCTGCGCATGCTGGAGGCTTCGCTGCCGCCGGGCATCGTCCTGACGCGCCAGCTGCAGGCGCCGCAGGCCGCGATCGACGGCGACGCCACGCTGATCCACGAAGCGGCGATGAACCTGTGCACCAACGCCATCCAGGCCATGCCCGAGGGTGGCACGCTGCGCGTGTCGCTGGGCGTGGACATGCTCAGCCGCCCGCGCCTGCTGCATGCCAGCACGCTGCAGCCCGGCCGCTACGCGCGCCTGAGCGTGACCGACAGCGGCCCGGGCATCCAGCCAGAGGTCATGGCGCGCTTGTTCGAGCCCTTCTTCACGACCCGCTCGGCGCTGCGAGGCACCGGCCTCGGGCTGGCGGTGGTGCACAGCGTGATGGCCGACCTGGGCGGCGCCATCGACGTGCAGAGTCCATCCGGCCAGGGCGCGACCTTCTCGCTCTACTTCCCCTGCGTCGACACGGTGCCGGCCCCGCCGCCACCGGCCGTGACCGAGGCCGACCTGCCACGCGGTCGCGGCGAGGTGGTGCTGGTGGTCGACGACGAACCCGCGCTGGTCGAGCTGGCCGAGGAGATGCTGGCCGAGCTGGGCTACGAGCCGGCCGGCCTGAGCGACAGCGCGCTGGCGCTGGCCCGCTTCGATGCCACGCCCGACCGCTTCGACCTGGTGCTGACCGACGAGCTGATGCCCGGCCTGTGCGGCACCGCGCTGGCCTGCGAGATCCGGGCCCGCCGGCCGGACCTGCCCATCGTGCTGGCCAGCGGCTACGGCGGCCCGCAGCTCGACGAGCGTGCGGCAGCCGCCGGCATCACCGTGCGCGTGAGCAAGCCGCTGACGCGCGCCGAGCTGGCCCGGGCACTGGCTCAGGCCCTGAGCCAGCCGCAGCGGGACGGGCCGGGCGTTCGATGGCGTGCTCAATAGGCCGCGTCCGGCAGCCCGCAGAACGCGTCCACCGGGCTGATGCCGGTGTAGGGTTCTTCGCCCAGCAGCCGGCGCAGCACCGCGTCCTGCACCGGCCGGGCCGCCGTGTAGGCGTTGACCACGCAGGGCATGCGCGGTGCGTCGTAGAGGTAGTAGGGCTGGCCGAAGGACACCAGCACCGTGGGGATGTCGTGCCAGAAGCGCCGCATGCCCAGGCGCCAGTCGCCGTGCACGCGGGCCCAGTCCAGGTAGATGTGCGACTGCACCAGCAGCGATTCCTGCGCCAGCAGGTAGAGCACCAGGTCGGTGTCGGCCGGCGTGGGCGGGTTGGCGGGGTCGAAGGCGCGGACCTCGAAGCCGCGCTCGCGCAGCTGGTCGGGCAGCGTCAGCGGCATCGGTGGCTGGCCGGCGAAGCCGTCGCGGGCCGGGTCGGTCAGGACGACGATGCGGCGATGCGTGTCCAGGCTCAGCGGCAGCGTGCCGCGCACGTCCTTGACCTTCGTGACGCTGGCACCCGCCACGCGCGCCTCGACCTCGACGTGCTCGGTGCGGCGCACCGTCGCGCGGGCCTGTTCGAGCGGCGGCAGGCGCTCGTCCAGCGTCATGCGGTGCAGGCCCAGCGCGGCCTTCAGGCCCAGCACGCGGGTGACCGCCTGCTCGATGCGGGCCTCGCTCAGCCGGCCGTCCGACAGCGCGCGCATGACGTGCGCGAAGTCGACCTCGAAGGGCGCCGGGAACAGGAACACGTCGCAGCCGTTGGCGATCACCTCGGGCGCGAAGGTGGCCCGGTCGGCCCAGCTGCCCAGGCCGGCCATGGCGCAGGCGTCCGACACGATGAGGCCGTTGAAGCCCAGCTCGCCGCGCAGCAGCGTCTCGTTGAGCAGGCGCGACACGCAGGCCGGCCGGCAGGTCTCCAGGCCGCTCTCGCCGTGCGCCTGTGCATAGGCCGGCAGGGCGATGTGGGCCGACATCACGGTCATCAGGCCGTCGTCGATCAGCTCGCGGTAGATGCGGCCGTAGCGGGCGTGCCAGTCGGCCGGCGACAGCGGGTTGATCGTGGTGACGAGGTGCTGGTCGCGGTCGTCGAAACCTTCGCCGGGCCAGTGCTTGGCGGTCGCGGCGATGCCGTGGCGCTGGAAGGTGCGGACGTTGACGCGGGCCTGTTCGAGGATGGTTGCCGGGTCGCTGCCGTAGGAGCGGGTCGCGACGATCGCGCTGCGGAAGGCCGCGTTGATGTCGACCACCGGCGTGAAGGTCCAGTTGTAGCCGAGCGCCCGGGCCTCGCGGGCCAGCACCGTCACCGCCTCCTCGGCCAGCGCGGTCGAGCCGGTGGCGGCCAGGCCAAGCTGGTTGGGCAGGCTGGTGCCGAAGGGGATGCCGATCGCGCCGCCCTCGATGTCGCCGCTGATCAGCGGCGGGATCTCGCAGCGTTCCAGCAGCGCGCGGGTGGCCTGCCAGCTGGTCGCCAGGTCGGTGCCGGCAAAGCGCGTCACGCCGCCGACGCGCAGGCCGGCCAGCCGGTCGATGGTGGCCGGGTCGTCGCCGTGGCAGGCCAGGTTGAAGAGCTGGCGCACCTTGTCCTCGGTCGACAGGGTGCGCAGCAGGCCCTCGACCCAGGCGATGCCGGCGTCGTCGAGGTGGAAGGGGGCGAGGCGCAGGGCCGACAGGGTGGGCGTGTGCATCGGGTTCAGCGGGCTCAGCGGGCTCATCGGGACATCCTTCTCGGCCAGGGCAGGGAAGGCGCACGATAGCCGCCGCGCGAGGCCGCTCGCCATGCTCGCAAGCCATGAGCCGGACCGTGTCGAGCCCCTGCCCGTGCGGTCTCAGGGTTTGCATCGATGAACAACAAACCTCATCGACGCTAAATTTGTTCTGCAAGCAAACAAAGGACGCAAGCCATGCCATTCACGAAGGACGACCGCCTGCTGCGCGTGGGTGTGCTGGGCTGCGGCCCGATTGCCCAGGCGGCCCATTTCGAGAGCTGCACCAAGGCGCGCAACGCCGAGCTGCATGCCATCTGCGACGTCGCCGAGGACCTGCGCCAGCGCATGGCCGCGACCCACGCGCCGCGCAGGCAGTACGGCGACTACGCCGCGATGCTGGCCGATCCGGAGGTCGACGCGGTCATCGTCGCCACCTCCGATGCCTTCCACGTGCCGGCGGCGATCCAGGCCCTCGAAGCCGGCAAGCACGTGCTGTGCGAGAAGCCGCTGGGCGTCACGGTCGAGGAGACGCTGGCGCTGCAACGTGCCGTCGAGGCCAGCGGTCGTGTCCTGCAGGTCGGCCACATGAAGCGCTTCGACGCAGGCCTGCAGGCCGCCAAGGCTTTCATCGACGACGAGATGGGCCAGCTGCTGGCGCTGAAGGTCTGGTACTGCGACTCGACCCACCGCTACACCATGACCGACGCGGTGCAGCCCTTGATGGTCACCAGCGCGGCGCGCCGCCAGCCGGCGCAGGACCCGAAGGCCGACATGCGGCGCTACCTGATGCTGGCGCATGGCTGCCACCTGGTCGACACGGCGCGCTACTTCGCCGGTGACATCGTGGCGGTCAACGCGCGGCTGTCCGAACGCTACGGCGCACGCTGCTGGTTCATCGAGACCGAGTTCGCCAATGGCACGCTGGGCCACATGGACCTGACCGTCGCGGTGCGCATGGACTGGCACGAGGGTTTCCAGATCTACGGCCAGCACGGCAGCGTGCTCGGCAAGACCTACAACCCCTGGTACTACAAGAGCAGCGACGTCGACATCTTCCACGAGAAGGACGCCACCACCCGCCGCCCGCTCGGTGCCGACGGCCACTTCTACCGTCGCCAGCTGGAGGCCTTCGCCGACGTGATCCTGCACGGCGCGCCGATGACCGGTGCCAACGTGCGCGATGGCGTCGAGTCGGTCCGCGCGATGGTGGCCATCGCCCGCAGCGCCGAGAGCGGCCGGCCGGTGCGGCTGGCCGATGTCGAAGGCGGGCTGTGATGGGGGCCGCCATGCAGCTCGGCATCTTCGCCAAGACCTTCCCCGGCCGCGACCCGCAGACCGTGCTGGCGGCGGTGCGCGCGGCCGGCTACACGGCCACGCAATACAACATGGCCTGCTCCGGCCTGGCCGCGATGCCCGATGCCATCGAGGTTCCCGCGACGCAGGCGGTGGCGCAGGCGGCGCGGGACCACGGCATCGCGATGACCGCCGTCTCGGGCACCTACAACATGATCCACCCCGATGTGGCCGTGCGCGAGACCGGCCAGGCCCGGCTGGCGACGCTGGCGGCGGCCTGCGCCGGGCTGGGCACCCGTGTCATCACCTTGTGCACCGGCACGCGCGATGCCCACGACCCGTGGCGCGGCCATGCCGACAACGACACGCCCGAGGCCTGGCGCGACCTGCTCGCCGCGATGGAGACGGCCATCGCGATCGCCGACCGCCATGACCTGCTGCTGGGCATCGAGCCCGAACTCGCCAACGTCATCAGCTCGGCGCAGAAGGCCCGCGCGCTGATCGACCAGCTCGGCAGCGACCGGCTGCGCATCGTGCTGGACCCGGCCAACCTGTTCGAGGTGGCGAGCCTGGCCGAGCAGCGCGAGACCGTCGCCGCCGCGATCGACCTGCTGGCCGACCGCCTCGTGATGGGCCATGCCAAGGACCGCCATGCCGACGGCCGCTTTGCCACCGCCGGCACCGGCGTGCTGGACTACCCGCACTACCTGGCCTGCCTGACGCGCGTCGGCTTCGACGGCCCGCTGATCACGCACGGCCTGGGCGCCGACGAGGCGGCCGGCGTCGCCACCTTCCTGCGCGGCGCGCTGGCCGAGGCCGGCATCGGGGTGCGCGCATGAACCTGGCCCGCCTGCATCCTGGCGAGCTGCGGCGCGAGGGTCTGGCGCTGACCTTTCACGATGTCGGCGATGCCGTCGGTCGCCTGCCCTTCGTCTTCCAGCACGGCCTGTGCGGCAGCGTCGCGCAGACCGCCGAGGCCTGTCCCGACACGCTGGACGACGGCCGCGAGGTCCGCCTGCTGACGCTGTCCTGCCGCGGCCACGGGCCGTCGCCGCTGGGCGAGCCGGCGCGGCTGTCGATCGCGACGCTGGCCGACGACGTCGCCGCGCTGATCGAGCAGGCCGGCGTGGGCCCCGTCGCGCTGGGCGGCATCTCGATGGGCGCGGCCATCGCCCTGCGCCTGGCCGTGCGACGGCCCGACCTGGTGGCGAGCCTGGCGCTGGTGCGGCCGGCCTGGGTCACCGCAGCGGCGCCCGTGAACGGTCGGCCCAACCTCGAGGTTGGCGACTGGCTGGCCCGCCTGCCGCCGGCAGCCGCCCTGGCCGCCTTCGAGGCCAGCGCGACCGCGCGCTGGCTGGCCGAGGTCGCGCCCGACAACCTGGCCTCGCTGCGCGGCTTCTTCAGCCGCGAGCCGATCGCCGAGACGGTCGAGCTGCTCAGGCGCATCCCGGCCGACGGGCCCGGCGTGAGCGACGACGACGTGCGCGCGATCCGCGTGCCGGTCAGCGTCATCGGCCATGAGGCCGACGCGATCCACCCGATGGCCCATGCCCGCGCGCTGGCCGCCCTGATGCCGCACGCCCGCCTGGTCGAGATCACCCCCAAGGCGCTCGACAAGGCCGCCTACCTGAACGACCTGCACGCCGCCTTGCGGCAACACCTCCGGAGCTTGGCCTGATGTCCACTTCTTCCCGTCCCGCACCCGGCTGGTTCGACCGCCTGCCGACCACCCGCCCGATCGCCGAGTTCTCGGTCTGGTCGGCCGACCTGCTGAACATCGGCCGCGACCTGCAGCGCATCCACCCGCATGCGGACCTGCTGCACATCGACGTCGCCGACGGCCATTTCGCGCCGGCCTTCCTGTTCTTCCCCGACCTGCTGGCACGCGTGCGGGCCGCCAGCGACGTGCCGGTGCATGTCCACCTGATGGTCGAGGACAGCATCCTGGCCGCGCAGATCGACCAGTTCGCCGACGCCGGGGCCGACGTCATCACCGTGCATGCCGAATGCCCCAGCGTGGCCTCCGGTGCGCTCGACCACATCCGCCGCCGTGGCTGCATCCCCGGCCTGGTGCTGCGGGTCGAGACGCCGGTGGCGACGCTCAGGCCCTACCTGGCGCAGATCCAGTTCATCACGCTGCTGGGCACCGCCATCGGCGTCAAGGGCAAGGGCCTGCACGAGGACGCGCTGGACCGCCTGCGCGAGGCCCGCGCGATGGTCCGCGAGGCCGGCCTCGACGGCCGCATCCGCGTCATCGCCGACGGCGGCATCCGCCACGAGACCGTGCCGCAGCTGCGCGCGGCCGGTGCCGAGGGCGTCGTGCTCGGCTCGCTGGCCTTTGGCGATGCCGACCTGGACGCCCGCATGGCGTGGCTGGCCGCGCAATGACAGGCACCGCCGCAGCACGTTCGCTCGCCGTGGGCGTGGACCTCGGCGGCACGCAGGTCCGCACGGCCCTGATGCGCGCCGACGGCGAGCTGCTGGCGCGCGCGGCCGAGCGGACCGACCTGGCCGGTGGGCCGCGCGCGGTGGTCGGCCAGATCAGCCGCCTGGTCGCGGCCGTCACGCAGGACGTCGCACCGGAACACCTGGCCGGCGTGGGCGTCAGCTCGCCGGGGCCGCTGGACAACGTCGCCGGCGTGGTGCTGAGCATCTCGACCATGCCGGGCTGGGTCGACATCCCGCTGGTGGCCTGGCTCACCGAGGCGCTGCAGCGGCCGGTGGTGCTGGAGAACGACGGCGTCAGCGCGGCCATCGGCGAATGGCGCCACGGTGCCGGCCGGGGCCTGAGCGACTTCGTCTACGTGACGGTCAGCACCGGCATCGGCGGCGGCGTGATCGCCGGCGGCCAGGTGCTGCGCGGACGCCGCAGCATGGCCGCGCACATCGGCCACATGACGACCCAGCCGCAGGGCGAGACCTGCACCTGCGGCAACCAGGGTTGCTGGGAAGCGCAGGCCTCCGGCACCGCCTTCGGTGACCGCGCACGACGCGAGCTGGCCGGCCGCCCGGACAGCGCGCTGGCCACGATCGGTGCGGCGCTGGACGGCCGCCACGTGATGGACGCGGCCCGTGCCGGCGACGCGCTGGCACGGGACCTGGTGGCGCACGAGGCCGCCGAACTGGGACTGGGGATCGTCAACCTGCTGCACATCTTCAGCCCGCAGGCGGTGGTGATCGGCGGGGGCGTGTCGGCCGGCTTCGACCTGCTGCAGGCCGGCATCGCCGAGCAGGTGCGACGCCGCGCGCTGCCGCCGTTCCGCGACGTGCCGGTGGTGCCGGCGGCGCTCGGCCCGAACGCCGGGCTGGTCGGCGCGGCCTCGCTGGTGCTGGCGGCCTGACGGCGACCTCCGGAGCGATCGACCGTGTCCATGCCCCGTGCCGTTCGGCACATCAACGAGGTCCGCATCCTCGACACGCTCTACCGCGTGGGCGTCACCACCCGGGCCGACCTGGCGCGCGAGCTGGGCCTGATGCGCTCGACCGTCGGCAACCTGATCGTCGGCCTGATCGAGCAGGGCCTGGTCCGCGAGACCGAGGTCAGCGGCGCGGCAACGGCCGGCCGCACCGGGCGTCCCGGCCAGCTGGTGCAGCTGCACGCCGGCCATGCCGCCTTCATCGGCGCGGACATCGGCGTGGGCCACCTGTCGGTGGTGGCGATCGACCTCGCGGGCCAGGTGATCCACAGCCGCACGATCGGGTTCCGGGCCGAGGTTGGCGCGGTCGATCCGGCCATCGACCGTCTGGCCGGGCTGACCGAGGCGCTGCTGCGCGAGCTGCCCGCCGGCCAGGCGGTGCAGGGCCTGAGCGTGGTCGTGCCCGGCCTGGTCGACCCCGACGGCATCGTCGTGCGCGCGCCGGTGCTCGGCTGGCAGCAGGTGCCGGTGCAGCGCCTGCTGGCCGAACGGCTGGGCTGGGACCGGCCGCTGAGTTCCGAGAACGACGCCAACGCCTTCGCCGCCGCCGAGCTGTTCGGCCGCGACCGGGCACCCGGTGCCGAGGCGCTGTTCGTCTACCTCGACGCGGGCGTCGGCGGCGGCATCGCCAGCGCCGGCCGCCTGCTGCGTGGCCAGCGCGGCCAGGCCGGCGAGATCGGCCACATCCACCTGGGCGAACACGGCTTCGAGTCGCGCACGGCGGTGCAGGGCTCGTTCGAGAGCTACGTCGCGCGCGAGGCCGTGCTGGCGCGCTTCCAGCACCACGGCGGCACGGCCCGGGACCTCGACGCCTTCCTCGCCGCGCTCGACGCCCAGGTCCCGGCCGCGTGGCGCACGCTGTCGGAATGGGCCTGGTGGATGGGCCGCGGGCTGGCCTCGCTCATCAGCGTGCTCGACCCCGGCCGCATCGTGCTCGGCGGCCCGGTGGCCGCGCTGTTCGAGCCGGCCCGTCAGGAGGTGCTGGCCTCGGTCCGCAAGCACCTGGTGCCGCCGCTGCAGCTGCCGCGCATCGAGGTCTCGTCGCTCGGCACCGATGCCTGCGCGATCGGCGGCGCGCTGCTGCTGCACCGCGCCCACCTGTCGATCGACGAGCGCCTGGTGTATGGGGCGGGCGGGCCGGGCTGAGGGCATCGCGTCGGCCTGCCCGCGACCCCGCTCAGGCCAGGATGCGCACCACCCGGGAGATCGTCCAGAACGCCGCCATCGAGCCGATGGCGTAGAGCGCCGGCGTTCGGGCGATGCGGGTCTCGGGCCAGCGCGAGAGCGTGCGGGCCAGGGCCCAGCACAGGGCGACCACGCCCAGCTGGCCGAGTTCGACGCCGACGTTGAAGGTCAGCAGCGCGACCGCGAAGTGCTGCTCGGGCATGCCGATGTCGGACAGCGCACCGGCGAAGCCCAGGCCGTGCACCAGGCCGAACAGGAAGGCGACCAGCGCCGGCCAGCGCCGCGACAGCGTCTGGCGCTGGTGCAGCGCCTCGCCCGCGACCAGCAGGATGGACAGCGCGATGGTGGCCTCCACCGGCGGCGGGCGCAGCGTCAGCAGGCCGCTGGCGCTGAGTGCCAGGGTCAGGCTGTGAGCCACCGTGAAGGCCGAGATGGTCAGCACCAGCTGGCGGTTGAAGCCGACCAGGAACAGCAGGCCGACCACGAACATCAGGTGGTCGATGCCGCTGAGGATGTGCTCGAAGCCCAGCAGCGTGTAGGCGCTGGCGATCTCGCCGACGCCGCGCTTGTCATCGGCGCCACCGTACAGGCGCACCGACGGCTGGGCCGAGGTCAGCGTGTAGACGCGGCTCTGGCCGTCCTGCCAGACCACCTTGACCATCGCGGCCGAGTAGCGCTTGCCGATGCCGTCGATGCGCAGCGGGCCGCTCAGGCCGTCCGCGCCGCAGCGCAGCGACGGGCCGTCGGCGCGGCAGCCTTCGGGCCAGACCGGCTCCAGCTCGCGGCTGGCCGGGCGGTTGCCCACCGCGGTCCATTGCCACAGGTAATCGGTGGTTGAGAACTGGCGGACTTCCATCTCCGCCATGCTCATCTCGTGCGCGGCGACGGGCCAGGCCAGCAGCGCGAGGCAGGCGAGCAGCAGGCCGCGCAAGCCGCGCAATCCACGCAAGCCGCGCCGCAGCAGGATCTGCAGCCCGCTCATCGCGCGTCCGCCTCGATGCGGATGCTGTACTTCTTGGCCAGCGCACGGACCGCGTCGGTGCGCAGCTGCGACATGCGGGCGTCGGTCCAGTCCTGCAGCACGACGTTGCGCAGCTCGTCGAAGTCGGCCGGCTTGCCGCCCTGGCGGCCGTCCAGGCGAATGGCCCGCCAGCCCTCGCGCGAGGGCAGCGCCATCCAGGTGCCGGTGGGGGCCTTGGCCAGCTCGGTGGCAAACGCGTCGCCATAGCCCTGCTGGACGTTGGCCTGCGGCCGCCCCTTGAAGGCGCGCAGGCCGGCGTTCTGCTCGCCGGCCACGCCCTTGTTCAGGGCCTCGACGAAGGCGCGGATCGCGGCCTCGCCGGTCTCGCCGGCCAGCACGGCTTCCTCGAAGTCGTAGCGGGCCGGTTCATCGTATTTCGCGCGGTTCTCCTCGAACCATCGGCGCAGTTCCTGCAGCTCGACCGGCGGGGCCTTGAGGTTGGCGTCGACGACGCTCAGGGACTTGAAGATCACGCGCTCGCGGATGGCGGTGTCACCCTTGTCGACCTGCAGCGCCAGGCCCTCGCGGTAGAGCACCTCGTTGTCCAGCCAGGCCTTGCGCAGGGCCTCCAGCTCGGCGGGGTTGGGCTCGCGGCCACGGCTGGCCTTGAAGAGCTGGCGGGCTTCCTCGTCGACCTGGGCGTCGACCACGATGGTGCGGGCGTCCATGGCGCGGCCGTTCACCACATGGTCGATGCCGAAGATCGCCGCGCCCAGCAGCAGGAAGTGCAGCAGCGGTTCGCGGGTCCAGGCGGGCAGGCCGGCGATGCGCTGGCGCAGCGCTTGGGAGGCGGGCGGGTTCACGGGGAGCGCGTCGGACATCGGCAACGGGGTGGACATCGTCGTGGGTGCACCAGGCAGGAAAGGGATCGGGAGGGGAAGGCGGCCGATGGCGGGCATGCCTCGGATCGGCCGTCAGAAACGGCAAGCGCCGCGCGAGGGTTCGCGCGGCGCGTCAGGCCTGGCCGACCCGTCCGGGCGGCCGCAGCCGCGAGGACGGGTCAGCGGCCCGGGTCTCAGCGCAGGCCGGCGACCTTGGTGCTGCCGCGCACTTCCAGGTAGATCGGGTTGCTGTAGAACCAGAGGTCGGACCAGGCGGCCACGTCGTAGGCGACGTACTTGACGCCGTTGATGAGCGGCAGGTGGGCCGGGCAGCCGTCGATCGTGTTGCCGGTGTAGTTCACGCTGTTGGACGGCACGTTGCTGCCGACGACCGTGCACGGGATCTTCAGCGAGCCGACCGACGTCGCCGTCGTGGTGGTCGCGTTGGTGTGCAGGTCAGGCAGCGGGTTGCCGCTGGCATCGGTCTCGAACGGCACGTTGGCCGGCAGGTTGCTGCCGCGCAGGCGGACGAACTGCGAAGCCTCGACCGCGGACAGACGGAAGCTCATCTTCTTGAACTGCGCATCGTCGCGGAAGGTCGACCAGGACTGGGCGTTGAACGTGCGCAGCATCTTTGCCGACGTGTTCTTCGCGCCGGCCGGGACGGTGCCCATGTCCGGGTTGGCCAGCCAGGTGCGCGGCCATTCGCCGGCGTAGTCGGCCGAGCCTGCGGTCTTGTAGCCGGTGACCAGGCCACCGATCACGTCGACGTGGTCCAGCACCGGCTTGTTCAGCGGCTGCTGGATGCCGACCTGGGCCAGCGACGGGTTGGCGAAGGTGTAGGGCGAGTAGTTCGCGCCCGACGGGTCGCGCAGGGCGACCGCGACGATCACGCTGGCGCCACGCGGCACGACCAGCTTCTCGCCCATCGTGGCGCAGCCGTCCTCGTCGACGGTGGCGTTGCGGCGAGCCGCCTTGACCGCCATCTCCTCGACTTCCGACGCCTTGCGGCCGCCTTCGGCCACGCAGGCCACGAAGGCCAGGCGGTCGATCAGCTGACCGGCCGAGACGAAGGTGTTGCCGGTGCGCAGGCCGTCGACGATGCGCTGGGGCATCGTGCGGGCGGCAGCGCCCTCACGCTCGTGGTCGTCGTCCTTGCGCTGGACCAGCGTGTAGTTGCGCTGGTATTCGCCGGGGTAGAAGTCCTGGGTCGAGCGACGGTCGTCCGGACCGAAGCTGCCGCGGTTGTGCCAGTCCGAGCTGGCGAAGAACCACCAGTTGCGGCCTTCGCCCAGCAGCGCGTCCCACACGCCGCCGACCTGGGCACCGTAGACGCCGGTGCCGCCGTAGGTGGTGCCGCCGACCGAGTCCACCAGCACGCCGCCGATGTTGTTGCGGGCGGGGAAGTACTCGCCACGCTCCGACGACGCGCCGTGACCCGGCTGGGTCTCGAAGCCGAAGGCGATCTTCGGCGCGACGTTGTTGAAGTTGCGCAGGTGCTCGATGTTGAAGCCGTTGTTGCCGTTCGGGTTGAACGGGCCGGCGCGCTCCAGGTGGGCGGGCACGTAGTAGCTGCCGTTCGGATGGTGCTCGGCCATCCACTTCAGGGCCTCGACCGTCTTCAGGTGGCCGCGCTCGCCGGCGCCGGCGCCGCCGGCCGGGACCAGCTTCTTGGCCAGGTCGTTCCAGCTCGGATCGGCCGCGTTCGCGCTGCCGGTGACCGAGCAATCCCAGTTGTTGCCCACGCCGCTGGTGGTCGTGGTGTTGCCACGGCTGGTGTCGGTGACGTTGCGGTCAAAGCAGTAGGACCACTGCGCCAGCGCATTGGCATTGCCCAGGGCGACATAGCCCGGGCCGGTCGGCAGGCGCGACGCTTCCGGACGGTTCGGGATCTGGCCGGTGATGACCGACATCGAGGCATGCTCGTGGCCGGCGACGACCGACTCCATGCCCATGAACATCGGCTTGTTCTGGTAGGCGGCCAGGTACTCCAGCAGCGGGTACTGGAATTCCTGGATCGACTGCCAGCGCCACATGTTGCGCGACGGTGCGGTGCCGGACACGGCGCCCTTGACCTCGACCGGCGGGTTGGTGTTCTGCCAGGTGGTGCTCGGGCCCTGCAGCGTGCCGGCCGCGTCGAAGACCAGCGGGTAGGCCGGGGTGGCCAGGCTGGCGTCCTCGGCCAGCGTGCAGTTGCGGTTGCCGCTGCCGCCGTGGCCTGCTTGCACGAACCAGTCGAGGCCCCACGGCGTCTCGTTCTTGTCGGTGGACTTCTTCACCAGCTTCTGCATCGAGATGGAGCCATCCGAGCAGGTGGTGTGGTTGTGGAAGTCGCCGGCCACGTAGGTGCCGGAGGGCTTGCCGGCGGTCGCGCCGTCGGCGACGCCGCCGAGCGCGAGCACGCCGAGGGCGGCCACGGCCGCGCAGGCGATCGGGTGACGCTGGAAATCGAACTTCATTGGGTGGCTCCTGGGAGTTCGTGTGAAGGGGACCGCCGCAGCGGACGGGACGGGATCACCCGTTGCCCGACGCGACCGTCGTGAAGGAAAACTGATTGTTGATTTCGGGCATGTCTGCGCCGTGACCGGCCCGTGACGGGCCCGGTCGGTCGGCGCATCGGCGCCTCAACGGAAGCGCGGGTAGTCGACGTTCAGCGTCGCCAGCACCATGCCGCCCTGCTCGAAGACCAGCCGCATCGGGTAGGTGCGGGCGATCTCCAGCGGATGGCGCAGCCCCAGCAGGCGCAGGCGGTGGCTACCGCGCTCGTCCAGCACCGACACCTGGCCTTCGGGAATCTCGAAGGCCAGCGCACGGGCCTCGCCGTCGACCACCAGCTCGGCGCCTTCGGCCACCGGGGTGATGACCTCGATCAGGCGGTCGGCCACCGTCACGTCGTCGAAGTTCATCGACACCAGCGTGGTGGTCGCGCCTTCGGGCGTGGCACGGGTCCAGGGGTGGACCACGCGCAGGTTGGCGGAAAAGTATTCGCAGGCACGGGCCTGGGGCAGCAGCGTCGCGCCCGCCAGGGCGGCACCGGTGCCCAGCAGGCGGCGGCGGGTGTAGGCAGCTTTCATGAAGACTCCTCGAAGTCGAAAACTTGAGATGGGCTCGTAGAGGTCGTTTCGGTTTTGCCGGACCCTAGGTCGGGACCGTGACGCTGACGTGACCAACCTTGTCGCGCGCCGGCCGCATGGACGCTGCGCGAGGTGCTCCGGACAATCCGTGGCATGCAAGACGTGATCGGCCTCTTCCCCACCCCGCTGCTGCGCATCCCGGATGCCATCGGACCGGCCCTCTGCCAGGGCCTCGTGACGCACTTCAGCGCCCAGGCCGACCGCGAGAACAACGCGTCGGCGAACCTGTCCCACACGGCGATGCTCAAGCCCTCGGACAGCCCCCTGCTGGTCGAGGTGGCGCAGGCGGTCACGCCGCACCTGAGCGAGTTCGGCGTGCTGCTGTTCGGCGAGCGGCTGGGCTGGTCGCTCAAGGAGATGTGGGTCAACGTGCTCGAACGCGGCGGTCGCCAGGCCATGCACAACCACGCCAACAGCTTCATCTCCGGCGTGGTCTACCTGACGCCGACGCACCCCGACGCGCGCACCGTCTTCATGAAGTCGCCCGGCAGCACCGACTTCGCCTTCCGCAACGACCACGCCGGCACCGTGACCGGCCCGTACAACGCCGACAAGTGGATCAGCCCGCAGCCCGAGCCGGGCTCGATGGTGCTGTTCCCGAGCTACCTGATGCACGCGGTGCCGCCCAACCCGGGCGAGCGCCGCATCTCGCTGGCCTTCAACGCCATCCCGACGCGGCTGGATTCGTGGGGCTACACGGTGTCCTTCAGTGGCTGAGGCCGGCCGGCTGCCGGACCGCCGGCTCGCGCTGGCGGTGCTGCTGACGACCCTGTCGGGCTGTGCCGCGCTCGGTGACCAGATCGTCTGGACCCGCCAGGGCAGCCTCTGGCTCGGCCAGGAGACCGCCGCGGTGCTGGCGGTGCTGGCGGCCTTCTTCGGCGGGCTGGCGCTGGGCGGGCTGGCGCTCGGCCCGAGGCTGGCCGGCAGCCGGCATCCGGCGCGCTGGTATGTCGGCCTGGAGCTGCTGATCGCGCTCTGGTGCGTCGCGCTGGCGCTGTGGCAGGCACCGGTCAGCCGCTGGATGCTCGACCTGATCGGCGACCGGCCCGGCCCGCTGTGGCACGCGCTGGTCGCCTTCGTCGGCACCTTCGTGCTGCTGCTGCCGGCCACCGCCGCGATGGGCGCGACGCTGCCGGCGATGGAGCGCCTGCTGGGCCTGCACGACCCGGTCGACGGCCGCGCCCATCCTGGCCTGCCCGCGCTCTACGCCGGCAACACCCTCGGTGGCGTGCTCGGCGTGCTCGCCGCCGCCTTCTGGTGGGTGCCGGCCTGGGGCCTCGGCCGCAGCGCGCTGCTGTGTGCCGCGCTCAACGTGGTCTGCGCGGCCGGTGCCTGTTGGCTGGCCCGGACCGGGGCGACGGTGCATGGATTGAAACGCGCGGCCGCGCCCGTGGCCAGCGCTCCCGGCCGCGCGTCGCCCGGCACCTTCGGCCATCCGGCCGCCGTGCTCGCCTGGACCGGCCTGCTGGGCATCGGCCACGAGGTGCTGGTGGTGCGGGTGCTGACCCAGGTGACCGAGAACACCGTCTACACCTACGCGCTGCTGCTGGCGGTCTACCTCGTCTGCACCGCCGCTGGCGCGGCCCTGTTGCAGCGGGTCCGTCCGCCCGAGGACGACACCGCCATGCAGCGCCGCTCGATGCAGCTGGCGCTGGCGCTGGCCTGGGCCTGCCTGCTGTCGGGACTGGCGCTGTGGGGGGCGGGCTGGATCCGCGCCCAGGCGGGCATCGCCTTCGGAGCCGGCCTCGGCGCGGCGCTGCGGGCCGAGGCGCTGCTGGCGCTGGCCGCCTTCGGCCTGCCGGCGCTGGCGATGGGCGCGCAGTTCGCGCACCTGGCGATGCAGGCGCGACGCCGCGGCCTGGACCTGGGCCGCGCCTTTGCCGCCAACACCGGCGCGGCCGCGCTGGCGCCGCTGGCGGTGGGCGTGGTCCTGATCCCGCTGCTGGGCAGCGCCTGGACCTGGCTGCTGATCGTCGCCGGCTACCTGCTGCTGGCCCAGCGCAGCGCGGCGGCCTTGCCGGGCCAGCGGCCCTGGCGCGGGATCGCCGTGCCGGCCGTCGCCTGGGCGCTGGTGGCCGTCTGGGCGCCGCCGCTGGCCCTTGTCGACGTCCCCGAAGGCGGCCAGCTGCTGAGCCACCGCGAAGGCCCGGCCGCCGCCGTCAGCGTGGTCGAGGACGCCGGTGGCGTGCGCACCCTGCGCATCGACAACCGCCAGCAGGAAGGCAGCAGCGCGACCCGGCTGGCCGACGGCCGCCAGGCCCTGCTGCCGCTGCTGCTGCACCCCGCACCGCGAACGGCGCTGTTCCTGGGCCTGGGCACCGGCGTGACCGCATCGACCGCCGCCAACGACCCGGCGCTGCAGGTCGACGTGGTCGAGCTGCTGCCGGAGGTGATCGAGGCCATGCCCTGGTTCGCGGCCCACGACGGCAGTCCCGGTGCGGCCCGGCTGCGCGTGCAGGCGGCCGACGCGCGCCGCCATGTGCGGGTCTCGCGCCAGTCGCACGACGTCATCGTGGCCGACAACTTCCACCCGGCCCGCAGCGGCTCGGGTGCGCTCTACACCGTCGAGCACTTCCAGTCGGTCGACCAGCGCCTCGCGCCCGGCGGCCTGTTCTGCCAGTGGCTGCCGCTGCACCAGCTCGACCTGGGCAGCCTGCGCAGCATCGTGCGCAGCTTCCTGACGGTCTGGCCCGAAGGCGTCGCGGTGATCGCCACCCACAGCCTGTCGACGCCGGTGCTGGGCCTGATCGGCCGGCGCGACGGCCTGCGGATCGACCCGGCCGCCTTGCACCAACGGCTGGCCGATGCGGCGGCCGGCCTGCAGCCCGCCCGCCACGGCTACGTCGATGAACTGGCCCTGCTGGGCAGCGTGGTGGCGACGCCCGACGCGCTGGCCGCCTGGTCACGCGATGCCGAGCCGAACACCGACGACCACCCGGTCGTCGCCCACCTCGCGCCACGCATCACCTACGCACCCGATTCGCGCCCGGCCGACCGCCTGCTGGCGCTGCTGGGCGAGTGGCAGGTCAGCCCCGGCCGGCTGCTGGTGGACGGTGCCGACGCGGGCCTGACGTCGCGTCTCCTGGCCTACCGCCAGGCGCGTGACCGCTACCTGCAGATCGGCCGCGACGCCCGAGCGCTGGCCGACGTGCGCCGCATGCTGGCCCAGGTCGGCGAGCCCTTGCGCCAGGTGCTGGCCCTCAGCCCGGACTTCCGCCCGGCCTACGACCCGCTGCTGCGCATGGCCGACGCACTGGTTGCCGTCGACCCCGCGGCCGGCCGGGCGCTGCTGGCCGACCTGGTGCGGCTGCAGCCGGCCTGGCCGGAAGCGGGCGAGCGCCTGAAGGCGCTGGCGGCGATGCCCGCCGATCCGGTCGACGCCCGCTGACCTCGCGGGGTCATCCCGCCACCCTTGGAGCTGCCTTAACGGGATCGACTTTCCCGGGACTTGGCCTTGCTGGTCGTGGGTTGAAATGGGATGATTTCCCACATGCAGGGAGGCAAGTGCTTCTTTTGCCCCAACCCCACCGGAGTCACACCATGTCCCATGTCCCCCAGCTACCTGCCTCGCGCGGCCGATCCTTCGCGCTGACCGGCATCGCCGTGGCCACTTCCCTGGTCCTCGTGGCCTGCGGCGGCGGCGCGTCCAACGGCACCGGCGCGTCGGCCAGCGGCTCGACGGCGGCCGGCACGATCAGCGGCTTCGGCTCGGTGATCACCAACGGCGTCCGCTACGAACTGAACGGCACCACCCTCGTCGACGAGAGCACCGGCACGACGACCACCTGCAGCGACAACCTCGGCAACTGCGGCCTGAAGATGGGCATGGAGGTCGAGATCGAGGCCGACGACGTCCGCCGCAGCAGCGACGGTTCCACGCCGAGCGCCGATGCGAAGGCCATCCACGTCGGTTCCTCGATCCTCGGCCCGGTCACCTCGGTGGCCGCCGACGGCAATTCGATCGTCGTGCTGGGCCAGTCGATCGCCCTGACCACCAACACGCGCTTCGAGGGCGGCATCCAGCCCGTCGCGGGCCAGGTGGTCGAGGTCCATGGCCTGCTCGACCGGTCGGTCACGCCGGTGCGCTTGTCGGCCAGCCTGGTCGAGGTCAAGTCGGGCCCGGTCAGCAGCTACCGCCTGCGCGGTCGCTTCGACAAGGCGGCGGGCACCATCGGTGGCGAGCCGATGTCCTTCGCCACCCTGACCGGCGAGGACCTGGCGCGCTACGCGGCGGCGATCGATGGCCAGGTTGTCCGGGTCAAGCTGTCGACAACGGCGGCCACGGACGGTCGCTGGGTCGTCACCGCCTTCAAGTCCGGTGAACGCCGCTACGGCTCGGCCGACCATGGCAAGCATTCAGAACAGGAAGGCTTTGTCGAATCGGTCACCACCGCCACGCCGGCAGGCGCGACCGCGCCGGTGGTGACCGGTCTGGTCGTGAACGGCAACGCCATCACGGTGCCGGCCGGCTTCCTCGGCCTGGAGGGCGGCAGCCTGGACCAGCTGGTGGTCGGCGCCCGGGTCGAGGTCGAGGGCCAGGTCCTCGACGGCGCGCTGGTGGCCAGCAAGATCGAATTCAAGAAGGCCAGGAAGCGCTCCGAGCGCGGGGCCGACGATGCCTCCCAATCGCAGGAGTTTGAAATGCACGGCACGCTCGCCCTCGGCACCCAGCCGAACACCCTGGTCGTTCGTGGCCTGACCTTCGACCACAGCGACGAGGCGGCGATCCGCCTGCCCGCCGGGGTCACCCTGGCCGACGTCCTGACCTGGGCGGAGCAGGGCAAGTTCGTCGAGATCAAGGGCTACCTCATGGCCGATGGCTACACCTACAAGCTCAAGAGCATCAAGCTTGACAGCCGCCCGACGACGCCCGCCCAGGCGGCGTCGGGGGCCGCCGCGTCCGGATCGGCGACCTGAGCCGAGGTCGACCCAGCGCCTGAACGGCAGCCTGTTCGTCAGCCCAGCTGCACCGGCACGAACAGCTGCTGACCGTCGCGCGAGACCAGCAGCGCGACCTGGCGCGGGTGCTTGGCGAGCACGTCCTTGACCTGCTCCAGCCGCTCGACCGGCTGGCCGTTGAGCGAGAGCAGCACGTCGCCCGGCTCGATGCCTGCGAGCTGCGACGGGCCCGAGACCTGCTCGACCAGCAGGCCGTGGTCCAGCCCGGCGCGCTTCAGTTCCTGCCGGTTCAGCGGCCGGATCGCCAGGCCCAGCGCGCCCTGTTCCGGCGCGGCCGAGGCGCTGTCCTGCGAAGGCTCGGCACGGCCCAGCGTCACGCGCAGGTCCTCGCCCGACCTGTCGCGCCAGATCGCCAGCTTCATGCGTTCACCCGGCCGGGCCAGCCCGACCCGGCTGGACACGTCGCCGGCCACCTGCACGGGCTGGCCGTCGACCGCCGTGATCACGTCGCCCGACTTCAGCCCGGCCTTGGCGGCCGCGCTGCCCGGCATCACGCTGGCGACCAGCGCGCCGTCCGGCGCCTTCAGGCCGAAGGACGCGGCCAGCGGCGCCGACAGGTCCTGCAGCGTCACGCCCAGGCGGGCATGCTCGACCTTGCCGGACATCACGATCTGGTCCTTGACGTGCATCGCCACGTCGATCGGGATCGAGAAGGCCAGGCCCTGGAAGCCGCCGCTGCGCGAGTAGATCTGCGCGTTCACGCCGATCACGCGGCCTTCGGCATCGAACAACGGGCCGCCCGAATTGCCGGGGTTGATCGCCGCATCGGTCTGGATGAAGGGCACCACGTTCTCGCCCGGCAGCGAGCGGCCCTTGGCGCTGACGATGCCCTGCGAGGCCGTCTGCTCGAAGCCGTAGGGCGCGCCAATCGCCAGCACCCAGTCACCGACCTGGGCGCGCTGCACGTTGCCCAGCGTCACGACGGGCAGGCCGCTGGCGTCGATCTTCAGCACCGCGATGTCGGTGGCCGGATCGCTGCCCAGCACCTGGGCCGCGAACTCGCGCCGGTCCGACAGCTTGACGGTGACCTGCCGCGCGTCGCGCACCACGTGGGCATTGGTCAGCACCAGCCCGTCGGCGCTGACGATGAAGCCCGAGCCCTGGCCCCGGAACGGCTGCACACCCTGCGGCGGCAGGCGCAGGCCGGGAACGCCCCGGAAGAAGCGGAAGAACGGGTCGTCGGCCGACGGCGCGGCGTCGTTGCCGGCCTCCTCATCGCTCGCCTGCCGCAGCCCGGCGACGGTGACCCCGACGACCGCCGGTCCCTGCGTCTGCACGATCGCGCGGTAGTTCGGCACCTGCGCCGCCGGCAACGCGGCCATCGGCGCGGACGGGATCGCTGACGGGGTCGCTGACGTCGCCGCAACAGCGGTCGTCCTGTCCCGCTGCAACCAACCCGTCAACGACCACCCATCGGCCGCCCCGGCTGCCAGCGTGACAACCAACAGCATCGACGCCAGCGCGGTGGCGGTAAGTTTGCGGTTCGTGGACATGCATGTGCTCCTGTTCCAGTCCTGCGCCGACGCGGGGATCGCGTCGTGCCTGGGGGGCAGTGTGGGGAGGGGAGGTGAGGGCGGGGTGAGGGGGAGGTGAGGCGGGGGTGAAGGTGAAGGCTCAGGGACACTTCCTGAAACCCGCTCCACGTCGTTGATTGCGGCATGAGGACCGCCGGGTTCAAGCAGTCGGAGCGCAGGAGGCCGTCAACGGCCCCATTCAGGCCCCTCGCGGCGCGCCTTTTGGCCTTCAGGCAGGCCGTGCAGACGCACCTGCGCTCATGACCAGCCACGCCAGTCTTCGCGCGTTGCAGGCCGCGCACTGCAGCGTGATGGCCAGCGCCTTGCGCGCCAGCGTCATCGCGCGCACGCACTTGCCGCCCTGCTGGGCCAAGCGGGCGAAGACGTGTTCGACACGCGAGCGCATCCGGTTGATCGTGCGGTTGCGCTGCTTCAACCGGGTTTGGGCCGTCCGCCCGGGCATGGCCCGGCGCGCGATGCCATCGGCAAGCTCGTGTTGTTGCAGCGTCTGCCGGTTGGCCGCCCTGTCGTAGCCCCGGTCGGCCAGCAGGCGGTCTCGGGTGTTGGCCGCCTGCAGCACCTCGGGCAGTTGCTGGCCGTCGTCGGCGTTCGCCGGCGTGACCTTGAGCGTGCGGATGAGCTTGTAGCGCGCGTCCACGTTGCCGTGCAGCTTGTAGCCGTCGTAGCTCTTGCCGTGCTTCTGCGTCCAGCGGGCATCACGGTCGATGTGCGCCAGTCGCTTCTTGCTCCAGCCTTCAGGCGTCTGGCCCTTGTTGAGCGCTTCGCGTTCGGCGGTGTGGGCCTGCGTGATCGGTGCCTGCACGATGCTGGCGTCCACGATCTGCCCGCCGCGCGGGATGAAGCCGTGCGGCTGCAACTGCTGGCTCAGGGTCTCGAAGATCGCCCGTCCACCCAGCCCGCCTTGGGCCAGGCGCTGTCGGAAGCTCCACAGCGTGCGCGCGTCCACCCTTCTTGCGATCGGCCCGAGGGCAAGCCGCATCCACCGCTGCGGCCAACGCGTTGAAGTCCACCAGCGCATTGATCGCCACCAGCGTCTGCACGTAGCCCTCGACCTTGGCCTTGCGCTGGCGCGCCAGGGACAGGTCGTCGACCGCTTCTTCCGGGAAGATGCTCGAGGGCTTGATGCGCGGCGCGATCATGCGCCGCGTGGTGCCGGCTCATGGGCCGAGCGAACAGGGGGTTTTCGAGAAGTTCCCACACGCAAGTCCTTGTCACACAACGCTTGGCCGTATAAATTCGACTTCTGATTTCTCTACGGCCAACGATGGACTACCTACCCCTGCCGGACAACGCCGCGCGACAGTTCATCGATGCGATGACGGTGTTCAATGAGCATCGACGCGCCCGGGCGGAGGCTACCAAGCACGCCGGCGGGATGTACTGGAAGCGCCAGGCGGGCTATGAGTACCTGGTCAAGACCTTGCCGGACAACCGGCAGCGGCGCATCGGGCCTCGCAACGAGGAGACCGAGCGCACGCTGGAAGCCTTCACGCAGCGCAAGGCGGCATCCGAGTCCCGGCTTCGCTCGTTGCGCGAGGCCCTGAAGGAGGCCGAGCGGCTGAACAAGGCCCTGAAGGTCGGGCGCGTGCCTCAGCTGGTGGTGGATCTGTTGCGCACGCTCGATGAGGTCGGCCTGGGGCCGCACTTCGTCGTCGTCGGCACGCACGCGCTCTATGCCTACGAGGCTGCGGCCGGCGTCCGGATCGTGCAGGACGCGCTGGCGACGCAGGACGTGGACCTGTTGTGGGACGCCCGTCGCCGGGTCCAGTTCATCACCGATCTCGAACGCCTCGACTCGTCGATGCTGGGCATCCTGCAACGCGTCGACGCGAGCTTCCGCCGCAAGGAACTGAACAACGAGACCGCCATCAACGATCGTGGCTTCGAGGTGGACTTCCTGCGGCGTGTGCCGGTCGAAGGTGATCCACACCCCTTCCGCTTCTCGGACGACGAGGGCGATCTGTGGCCGGTGCAGGCCCTGCGCGCTTCCGTGCTGACCGATGCCCCGAAGTTCGAGCAGGTGGTGGTCTCGGCCACCGGGAAGATGGCGCTGATGCGCACCATCGATCCGACGACCTTCGTGGCTTTCAAGCGCTGGTTGAACGACGCCGCGCCGCAGCGCCCGCCGCTCAAGCGCCGACGCGATGCACGACAGGCGGACATCGTTCAAGCCCTCCTCGACGACGGCCAGCTGCTGCCTCAAGCCTGACCACCGCACCCCGCGCGTGCGCTTTGGGACGCCAGCCCGCGCCCCACGCCCCCCCGCTCCGGGATACCCACACCCGCGTTCGCCCCGCATCCCCCTAGGATGAACGCGTCACCCCGGAGCCCTCCCGATGCCTGCCCGCCGGTCCCTCGCCCTGATGCTGACGCTCGCCTGGCTGGCGACGGGGCTGCAGGCCGCACCCGCCGAGCTGACCTTGCCGAGTTGCGTCGCGGGCAGTCCGCCCATCCAGCTCCCCGTCTCCACCGAGCAAGCCCTGCTCACCCCCGCCGACCGCCAGCACTTCCAGACCGCCGCCGAGCAGCGCTATCCGCTCTACCAGCGCGGCGGGATGGTTCCGGCGCAGGTGCTGTTGCTGAAGCGGGAGGGGCGCTGGGTCTACGTGACGCTGTGGCGCCACGGGCATCGCGGGACCTGCGTCGCGGCGCTGTTCGCGGCCGAGCGCTTCGACTTCACGCCGGCCTGGCTGGCGAAGTACCGGCCAGCGCCGCTGGACGCGCTGGATTGACCGGCGGGCGGTGCTGCGTCGCGTTCCCCGAAGGACGCAAGGGATTGCGCCATCCGCCGTTCAGCCTGCCCATTCCCGGGGTGGCGGCGGATGCCCCGGAGGGCATGATCGCGGCCCATCATGTCCGACGACCTCCGCGCCCCTCCGACCCGTGCCTATGCCGGCGGCCCGACCCTGCCGGGCGAGCCGGTGCAGATCTGGATCCGCTCCAACCACCCCAGTGACCGCAGCCAGGACGTCGTCGTGACCGTCCGGCCCGGCGAGTCGCACGAAGGGCTGAGCTACGCGCACATCGCCGCCTCGCTGCAATCGCACGGCTGGGTCGACCTGCCGCGCCGGACGGCGGCGGTGGCCGAGCCGGTCGCGGTGCTGCGCGAGGTGGCCGCGGCCTATGTCGCGCGCTTCCCCGGCGAGACCGTGCCGCAGCCCTTCGCCATCGCCGACGAGGAGGTCGCCCGGGTCCTGCAGGCGGCGATCGCGGCCGGTCGGCCGGTGCCGGAAGACCACGACTGGTGGTGGTTCGTGCCGGGCGACGCGGCGGGCTGAGGCCGTCCGGGGCGAGTCGGCCACGCACCGGCAGGGCCCGGGCGGCCTGCCTAAACTCGCCGACCTCTCACGACCGATGCCCCCATGCAAGCCCTGCTCGACGCCATCGCCACGATGGCTCTGCCCACCGATGCCGTGCGCGTCTTCCACGGACGCGGGGGGCGGCATCCGGGCTGCGAGCACTGGACGCTCGACGCCTGGCCGCCGGTCTTCGTGCTGACGAGCTTCCAGCCGGTCGAGGCGTCCGAGCTGACCCGCGTCGGCGAGGCCCTCGCGCGGCGCTGGGCCGAGGTCGCGCCGACCGGCGAGACCCTGAACTGGGTCTTCCAGCAACGCCAGCCCGGAGGCCGCGTCGAGACCCGCCTGATGGCCGGCGCGGTGCCCGATCCGCATGTCGTGCACGAGGACGGCACGGCCTACCTGGTACACGTGCTCAAGGGCCAGAACCACGGCCTGTTCCTGGACATGGCGGCCGGGCGGCGCTGGGTGCGCGAGCATGTGCGGCAGTGGCCGGGCCTGAAGGTGCTGAACCTGTTCGCCTACACCTGCGCCTTCTCGGTCGTGGCGATGCAGGCCGGCGCGCGTGGCGTCGTCAACCTGGACATGGCCGACGGCGCGCTGGCGATCGGGCGGCGCAACCACACGCTCAATGGCCTGCCGGCCAGCGCGGCGGCGGGCGTCTCCTTCCTGGCCCACGACCTCTTCAATTCCTGGGGCAAGGTCGGCCGCGCCGGTCCCTACGACCTGGTCATCGTCGACCCGCCCAGCTACCAGAAGGGCAGCTTCGTCGCGACCAAGGACTACGCCCGCCTCATCCGCCGCCTGAGCGACCTGCTTGCGCCCGGCGGACATGTGCTGCTGTGCCTGAACGCGCCCGAGCTGGGCACCGGCTTCCTGACCGCGCAGATGACCGAGCTGGCGCCGTCGCTGCGCTTCGTCGAGCGGGTGGCCAACCCGCCCGCCTTTGCCGACGTCGACGACGAGCGCGCGCTGAAGGTGCTGGTCTACGCGGCGCCGGACTGAATCCCGCCCCCCCCATCCACCCACCCACGAGGACCTGCCATGAGCATGCTGGACGACTTCCCCATCACCCGCCGCTGGCCGGCGCAGCACCCGGAGCGGCTGCAGCTGTACTCGCTGCCGACGCCCAACGGCGTCAAGGTCTCGATCGCGTTGGAGGAGAGCGGCCTGGCCTACGAGCCGCACCTGGTCCGCTTCGACACCAACGACCAGATGACGCCGGAGTTCCTGTCGCTCAACCCGAACAACAAGATCCCCGCCATCCTCGATCCGGACGGCCCGGGCGGGCGGCCGCTGGCGCTGTTCGAGTCCGGCGCGATCCTGGTCTACCTGGCCGACAAGACCGGCCAGCTGATGCCGCTGGACCCGGCGCGGCGCTACGAGACGCTGCAGTGGCTGATGTTCCAGATGGGCGGCATCGGGCCGATGTTTGGCCAGCTCGGCTTCTTCCACAAGTTCGCCGGCAAGGACTACGAGGACAAGCGCCCGCGCGACCGCTACGTGGCCGAGTCGCGCCGCCTGCTGGGCGTGCTGGACCAGCGGCTGCGCGGCCGCGCCTGGGTCATGGGCGACGACTACACGGTGGCCGACATCGCCATCCTCCCGTGGGTCAACAACCTGGTCGGCTTCTACGGCGCGGGCGAACGGGTCGGCTGGGCCGACTTCCCCGAGGTGCAACGCGTGCTGGCCGCCTTCCTGGCCCGTCCGGCGGTGCAGCGTGGCCTGAACATCCCGGCCCGGCCGGCGGCCTGAGCGTCGAACGGCGGCAACAAGATGAACTATGTTGCCTAGTTGACGTAGTGATGCATTAAAGTTCCGGTCATCCGCCCACCGCATGCAAGGAACCGCGATGACCGAACTCCTCCCCAACTTCGTCCACGGCGCCTGGGTCACCGGCACCGGCGCCGGCACCCCGCTGGTCGATCCCGTCACCGGCGCCGAGCTGGTGCGGGTCTCCAGCGCCGGGCTGGACCTGCCGCGCGCCTTCGCCTTCGCCCGTGAACAGGGCGGGGCGGCGCTGCGGGCCATGACCTTCGGCCAGCGCGCCGAGCGGCTGGCGGCCATCGCCAAGCTGCTGCAGTCCCACCGCGAGGCCTACGGCGCGATCGCGCTGGCCGACTCAGGCACCACGGCGGCCGACACGGCGGTCGATGTGGACGGCGGGATCTACACGCTGGGCCAGTACGCCCGCTGGGGCGCGAAGCTGGGCGACGCGAAGGCGCTGCTGGACGGTGGCGCGACGCCGATGAGCAAGGACGGCGTGTTCCAGTCCCAGCACCTGCTGGTGCCCACGCGTGGCGTCGCGCTGTTCATCAACGCCTTCAACTTTCCGAGCTGGGGCCTGTGGGAGAAGGCCGCGCCGGCGCTGCTGGCCGGCGTGCCGGTGATCGTCAAGCCGGCCACCGCGACCGCCTGGCTGACCCAGCGCATGGTCGCCGACGTGGTCGCCAGCGGCCTGCTGCCCGAGGGCGCGCTGTCGGTCATCTGCGGCAGCTCGGCCGGGCTGCTGGATCAGCTCCAGCCCTTCGACGTGCTGAGCTTCACCGGCTCGGCGCAGACGGCCGAGCTGATCCGCTCGCATCCGGCGGTGGTCAGGCATTCGGTGCGCGTCAACATCGAGGCCGACAGCCTCAACTCGGCCCTGCTGATGCCCGGCGCGAGCGACGAGGCCCAGGCCCTGTTCGTGCGCGAGGTGGTGCGCGAGATGACGGTCAAGTCCGGCCAGAAGTGCACCGCGATCCGCCGTGCGCTGGTGCCGCAGGACCGCTACGAGTCGATCGGCGCGGCCATCGCCGCGAAGCTCGCCGGCATCACCACCGGCGACCCGCGCGACGCGTCGGTGCGCATGGGCGCGCTGGTCAGCCGCGAGCAGTTCGACGCCGTGCAGGCCGGCATCGTCGAACTGGCGACGCAGGCCCGCGTGCTGTTCGACGGCCGTCGCCAGCCCCTGGTCGGTGCCGACCCGGCCGTCTCGGCCTGCCTGGCGCCGACGCTGCTGGCCTGTGACGACCCGGACGGCTCGGACCTCGTCCACCGCGTCGAGGTCTTCGGCCCGGTGGCCACGCTGATGCCCTACCGCGACCTGGCCCACGCCCAGGCGCTGATCGCCCGCGGCGAAGGCTCGCTGGTGTGTTCGCTCTACGGTGACACGGACGGTGAACATGCCTCCGCACTGGCGGCCTGCGCAACCGAGCTGGCGGCCTGCCACGGCCGCGTCCACATCGTCAGCCCGTCGGTGGCGACGACCCAGACGGGGCACGGCAACGTCATGCCGCAGTCCCTGCACGGCGGCCCCGGCCGGGCCGGCGGTGGCGAGGAACTCGGCGGACTTCGTGCGCTCGGCTTCTACCTGCGCCGCGCGGCGGTGCAGGCCGACGGCGCGGTCATCCAGTCGCTGGGCGCCTTGCCGCTGACGGTCTGAGCGCCGTCCGGCGGCCCGCGCCGCATCGCTTGCACGCGTCCAGCTCGAAGCGGTAGCCGACGCCGTCGATCACGAGCTGACCGGGAAGCTGCTGCGCGAGCGTGCCGACCTCCAGGGCCTCGATGTCTCCGGCGGTGGCGTCCAGAGGACGCTGGCGATCTCCCACCCCTTCGACCGCCGGGCTGACGAGATCGTCGCGGCCACGCTGCATGCCCGCAAGGCCGCCACCGAGCCGGGCAGCCGAGCGGTGCAGGTGCCGTTCGAGCTCCACACGCGCGAGAACCTGTGATCGGCCGCGCCCTTGCGGCGCGGCCGGCGCCTCAACCCCGCAGCTGCTGCGCGTGGTGCCTCAGGTGGTCGTCGATGAAGCTGGCGATGAAGTAGTAGCCGTGGTCGTAGCCGGCCTGGCGGCGCAGCGTCAGCGGCTGGCCGACGGCGGCGCAGGCGGCCTCGAAGGCGTCCGGGTGCAGCTGCTCGGCCAGGAACTTGTCGGCCAGGCCCTGGTCGATCAGGATGCCGCCAGGGTAGGGCGCGGCCTTCTGCGCGGCCATCAGCAGGCTCGCGTCATGAGCCACCCAGGCCGACTCGTCCTGGCCGAGGTAGCCGGTGAAGGCCTTGCGGCCCCAGGGGCAGCGGGTCGGCGCGCAGATCGGCGCGAAGGCCGAGACGCTGCGGAACATGCCCGGATGACGCAGTGCCAGCGTCAGTGCGCCGTGGCCGCCCATCGAGTGGCCGGTCAGCCCGAGCCGATCGCCATCGAGGCCGAACTCGGCCACCACCGCCGGGATCAGCTCCTGCAGCAGGTAGCTCTCCATGCGCCAGTGACCGGCCCAGGGCGCGTGTTCGGCATCGAGGTAGAAGCCCGCGCCGACGCCGAAGTCCCAGTGGTGGTCCTCGCCGTCGACACCCGCCCCGCGCGGGCTGGTGTCGGGCATCAGCAGCGCCAGGCCCAGCTCGGCGGCCAGGCGCTGCGCGCCGGCCTTCATCGTCGCGGTCTCCTCGGTGCAGGTCAGGCCGGCGAGATAGGTCAGCAGCGGCACCTTCTGCCCCGCGACGGCCTGCGGCGGCAGGAACAGCGCGAACTTCATCGGCAGGCCGATGACGCCCGAGGCGTGCTTGAAGAAGCGCTGCACGCCGCCGAAGCAGCCGTGTTCGCTGACGGGTTCGAGGCGGTCGAAGCTCGCCATGTTCAGAACTCCACGACGGCGCGGATGGACTCGCCGCGCTTCATCAGCGCGAAGCCCTCGTTGATGTCGGCGAGCCTGAGCTTGTGGGTGATGAGGTCGTCGATGTTGATCTTGCCGTCCATGTACCAGTCGACGATCTTCGGCACGTCGGTGCGGCCACGTGCGCCGCCGAAGGCCGAGCCTTCCCACTTGCGGCCGGTCACCAGCTGGAAGGGCCGGGTGCTGATCTCGGCACCGGCCTCGGCCACGCCGATGATGATGCTGCGGCCCCAGCCCTTGTGGGTGCACTCCAGCGCGTCGCGCATGACCTTTGTGTTGCCGATGCACTCGAAGCTGTAGTCCGCGCCGCCATCGGTCAGCTGCACGATCGCGTCGACCAGCGAGCCGCCGGCAGCGGCCACGTCCTTCGGGTTGATGAAGTGGGTCATGCCGAACTTCCGGGCCATGGCTTCCCGGCCGGGGTTCAGGTCCACGCCGATGATCTTGTCGGCCCCGACCATCTTCGCGCCCTGGATCACGTTCAGGCCGATGCCGCCGAGGCCGAACACGACCACGTTGGCGCCCGCCTCGACCTTGGCGGTGAAGAGCACGGCACCGATGCCGGTGGTGACGCCGCAGCCGATGTAGCAGACCTTGTCGAAGGGCGCGTCCGGGCGGATCTTCGCCAGCGCGATCTCGGGCACGACGGTGTGGTTGGCGAAGGTGCTGGTGCCCATGTAGTGGAAGATGGGCTTGCCGTCGAGGCTGAAGCGGCTGGTCGCATCGGGCATCAGGCCCTTGCCCTGGGTGCCGCGGATGAGCTGGCACAGGTTGGTCTTGCGGCTCAGGCAGAACTTGCACTGGCGGCATTCGGGCGTGTAGAGCGGGATGACGTGGTCGCCCTTCTTCAAGGTCGTCACGCCGGGCCCGACATCGACGACGATGCCCGCGCCTTCATGGCCGAGGATGGCCGGGAAGATGCCTTCGGGGTCCGCACCCGACAGCGTGTAGTAGTCGGTGTGGCAGATGCCGGTGGCCTTGATCTCGACCAGCACCTCGCCGAAGCGCGGCCCGTCCAGATCGACCGTCTCGATGGTCAGCGGCTGGCCGGCCTTCCAGGCAACGGCGGCTTTCGTCTTCATGGTGTCTTCCTCGTGGTGTTGGTGGGGATCGGGCCGGTCGTCCAGGCCGGTCGGGCGGGGCCTGCAGCGCGCGGGATTGTGCCCAAGCGATGCCCTGCGTGGCATGACAGGCGGTTGACCCCGCCGCCGCGTTGTCCGTCAGGCCAGCACCGCCAGGATCACGTCCGAAGCCTTGACCAGCGCGACCGCCGGGATGCCTTCGGCGAGGCCCAGGGTGTCGACGCTGGCGCTGGTCACGGTGGCGACGAGCTGGCCGCCGCCGGTGAGGGCCAGCACCACCTCGGCATTGACCGCGCCGGGGCGCACGGCCGCGACGGTGCCGGCAAGCTGGTTGCGGGCCGAGAGGCGCGCGCCGTCCAGGCCGGTGGCCAGCAGCACATGGGCCGAGGGCACCAGCACGATCACCGCGAGCTGGGTGCGCAGGCCCAGCGATTCGGTGCCGTCGCGCGGGATGATGGCGACGACGCGGGTGCCGCCGGCCAGCGTCACCTCGACCTCGTCGTTGACGGCGCCGGAACGCACGGCGGTGACGGTGCCCAGGAACTGGTTGCGCGCGGTGGTCTTCATGTTCAGGGCCTGCAGCAGCGAGTAGTCCTGGTCGAGGTCGAAGGCCTGTTCGGCCAGCATGGCGACGAAGCGCTGGTGGACCGCGTCGAGCTGCGTGTAGCGCTGCACCAGCCGTTCGCCATGCGCGGTCAGCCGGGTCGATCCGCCGCCGCGACCGCCGGTGCTGCGCTCGACCACCGGCTCGCCCGAGACCCGGTTCATCGTGTCGATCGCGTCCCAGGCGGCCTTGTAGCTCATGCCGTAGGCCTTGGCCGCCTGCGTGATCGAGCCGTGTTCGGCGACGCTGCGCAGCAGCGCGATGCGGCCGTGGCCGCCCAGGCTCTCGTCGCCCGAGGTGATCCACAGCGAGCCCTTGACCGCCAGCGGCCGGGCCTTGCTGTCGCGTCGGCGTGTCGTCATGCCGGCACCTCGTTGACCACCCGGCCGGCCTCGATCTGGACGACGTGCTGGGCCAGCGCCTGCACGTCCTCCTCGTCGTGCGTGATCAGCAGCAGCGGCAGGTCCAGCTCGGTCTGCAAGGCCAGCAGCTCGGCCCGCAGGCTGCGGCGCAGGCCGCTGTCGAGCGCGGCGAAGGGCTCGTCGAGCAGCAGCGCACGGGGCCGGATCGCCAGCGCCCGCGCGAGCGCCGTGCGCTGGCGCTGGCCGCCCGACAGCTGGTGCGGCAGCTGGCCGGCCAGCGAGCGCAGGCCGAAGGCGTCGATCCAGCGTTCGACCTCGGCATCGGCGGCCTCGCGGCCGGGGTTGAGCCAGCCGGTGCGGCGGCCGAAGGCGATGTTCTGGCGCACGCTCAGGTGCGGGAACAGCGCGTAGTCCTGGAACATCAGCCCGAAGGACCGCGCCTGCGGGCTGAGCGAGCGGCCGGCGGCGGTGTCGCAGATCTCGCGTCCGGCCACGGCGATGCGGCCGGCGTCGGGCCGGTCGATGCCGGCGATCAGGCGCAGCGTCTGCGACTTGCCGGCGCCGGACGGCCCGTGCAGCACGACCCGCCGGGCCGTGCTGCGCCACTGCACGTCGAGCGTGAAGCGGGCCTCGCCCTGGCGCAGCCGGCGTTGCAGGGCGATGTCCCAGGTCCAGGGTGATCCGGCATGAGGGGCGGGATCGGGTGTGGGATCGCGTGCGGGATGAGGTGCGTTCATGTCGGGTTCCTCAGCCCCGTGCCGCGACGCGGCCGGGCAGCAGGCGGCCGACGCTCAGCAGCACCGCCAGGCAGACCACCGAGGTGACGGCGACGAGGAAGTCGGCCGTGGCGTCCTGCCCGGCCTGGACCGCCTCGTAGACCGCCATCGACAGCGTCTGTGTCTTGCCGACGATGCTGCCGGCCACCATCAGCGTGGCACCGAACTCGCCCATCGCGCGGGCGAATGCGAGCAGCAGCCCGGCCAGGATGCCGCGCCAGGCCAGCGGCAGCGAGACGCGCAGGAAGACCGCCCACTCGCCCAGGCCGAGCGAGCGGGCGGCGTCCTCCAGCTGCGGCTCGACGGTCTCGAAGGCGGCCCGCGCGGCCTTGAAGACCAGCGGGAAGGACACCACCGCGGCGGCCAGCACGGCGGCCTGCCAGGTGAAGACCAGCCGCAGCCCGAACTGCTGCAACAACCAGCCGCCGAGCGCGCCCTGGCTGCCGATGACGACCAGCAGGTAGTAGCCCAGCACGGTCGGCGGCATGACCATGGGCAGGGTCAGCACGGCGTCGATCAGGTCACGACCGGGCAGGCGCCGGTGCGCCATCAGCCAGCCCAGGCCGACGCCCAGCAGCAGGTTCAGGGCGGTGGCCCAGCCGGCCACCTTGAGCGTCAGCGCGAGCGCGGTCCAGGCGGTGTCCATGTCGACGGGTCGGGGCTGATCGTTTCGGGCTGTTCGTTCCGGGCTGAACGGTGCCGCTCAGGGCCGGCCGAAGCCGTGCCGCGCGAACACCGCCTGCGCGGCGGGCGAGCCGAGGAAGTCGACGAAGCGGGCCGCGTCGACCGGGTTGGGCGCGCCGACCAGCGGCGCGGCCGGGTAGCGCACGGGGCTGCGGGTGGGCACGGTCAGCGCGACCTTGACCTTGTCGGGCATCAGCGCGGCATCGGTGGCGTAGACGAAGCCGGCGTCGACCTCGGCCCGCGCGACGTAGTCCAGCGCCTGGCGCACGCTGCTCGCGCCGATCATCTTGGGCTCGACGGCGCGCCACAGGCCGGCCGCCTCCAGCACGCCCTGGGTGTAGCGCCCGACCGGCACGCTGGCCGGCAGGCCGATGGCGATGCGCCCGTAGTCCGGCTGCGCCAGGTCGCCGATGGCCGCCGGCATGCGCGCCGCCCGGGCCGGCACGATGACGACCAGCGCATTGCGCACGATGTCGCGCCGCTGGGCCGCCAGCACCAGGCCGCGGGCCTGCGCCTGGTCCATCGTTTCCTGGTCGGCGCTGGCGAACACGTCGACCGGCGCACCCTTGGCGATCTGCTGCAACAGCGCCCCCGAGGCCCCGAAGTTCAGCTGCACCTGGGCACCGGGATATGCCACCTCATACAACGGTGCCACCTCGCGCAGCGCGTTCGTCAGGCTGGCGGCGGCGGAGACGGTCACCTCGGCGGCGAGTGCCTGCATGGCGATGACGAGACTGGCAAGTGTCAGGGCGGCGTGGCGCAGGCGAGGGAGCAGGGGCAGCATGACGAGGGGCGGGAGGGGCCGTGATGTCCATCAGGATACAGCGAACGACGGTCCCCCACGACCGGGGCTTCACCTCACCGACGTGTCCAGCGCGTGCGCGCCGCGCTGCAGGCGCTCGATCAGGAACTGCGTGCACAGGCGCAGGCGCACGGTCTGGTCGAGGCGGGCGGCGGTGACGGCCCAGACGTCGGCGCCCTGGTGGTAGCCGGGCAGGACGCGGACCAGCTCGCCGCGGCGCAGCTGCTCGGCGACGTCCCAGCTGGCCAGCAGGATGATTCCGCGGCCGTCCAGCGCCCAGTTGCGCACGATGTCGCTGTGGTTGGAGCCCATCGGGCCGGTGACGCGCACGGAGGCCGGGCCGTCCGGGCCGCTCAGGCGCCAGACGCCGAAGGTCTGGTGGCGCTCGCGGTAGAGCAGGCAGTCGTGGCCGGCCAGTTCGGCGAGGTTCTGCGGCAGGCCGCGCCGGGCGACGTAGGACGGCGCGGCGCAGAGCACGCGGGCGTTGCGGGCGACCGGGTGGGCGATCAGGTGCGGCTCGGCGACCTCGCCCATGCGGATGTCGATGTCGAAGCCCTCGGCCAGCAGGTCGACGCGGCGGTCGAGCAGCTCCAGCCAGATCTCCAGCCCCGGATGACGCGCCTGCAGCTCGGCCAGGATGGGCGAGACATGGTGGCGGCCCAGCCGCAGGCTGGTGCTGATGCGCAGCGGGCCGCTCAGCGTGACCGGCTCGCCGGCCGCCTCGGGCGTCATCGCCACGCTGTCCTGCAGCCGGTCGGCCGCCTCCAGCACGCGCAGCGTCCAGGCCAGTGCGGCGTCGCCGGCCTCGCTGATCAGCACCCGCCGGGTGGTGCGGTGGAACAGCGCCACGCCGAGCGCCCGCTCCAGCTCGGCCACCCGCTTGCTGACGTAGGCCGGCGACATGCCCAGCTCGGTCGCGGCGGCAACGAAGCTGGCGCGGCGCGCCACCAGCGCGAAGACGCGCAGGTGGTCGAGGTCCCAGCCCTTGGCGGGCGGCTTGGGGATCGGTGCGGGGGCGGGACGGGCCATTGGTGACGGTTCGTGAATTGAGTCGCGACGCAGATCCGGATTACAAACCGGAACGTCAGCATTAACGTTGCGGCTCCGACCCCTCACTTCCGGTTTCTCCAGGATCCCCCATGAGCAAGACCCGCATGGCCGTTGCCGGCGCCGGCTACATCGGCCAGGCCCACATCGAGGCCATCGTGCAGGGCGACGGCACGGCGCTGGCCGCCATCGTCGACCCGTCGCCGGCCGCGCACGCGTTGGCCGAGGCGCACGGCGTGCCGCTGCATGCGACGCTGGACGCGCTGATCGCGCACGACCGGCCCGACGGCATCGTGCTGGCCACGCCCAATGCGCTGCATGTGCCGCAGACGCTGGCCTGCATCGCCGCCGGTCTGCCGGTGCTGCTGGAAAAACCCGTGGCACCGACCGTGGCCGAAGCCGCCGAGCTGGTCCGGGAGGTCGAGGCGCGCGGCGCGCGGGTGCTGGTCGGCCACCACCGCGCCCACAGCCCCATCATGGCCAAGGCCCGCGAGGTGATCGCCGGCGGACGGCTCGGGCGGCTGGTCGGCGTGATGGGCAGCGCCACCTTCTACAAGCCGACCGAGTACTTCGAGGCCGGCCCGTGGCGGCGCGAGAAGGGCGGCGGTCCGATCCTGCTGAACCTGATCCACGAGGTCCACAACCTGCGCATGCTGTGCGGCGAGATCGCCGCGGTGCAGGCCTTCTCGTCGAACGCGGTGCGCGGCCATGCGGTCGAGGACACGGTGGCGATCAACCTGCGCTTCGCCAGCGGCGCGCTGGGCACCTTCCTGCTGAGCGACACCGCCGCCTGCGCGCGCAGCTGGGAGCAGACCAGCTGCGAGAACCCGGCCTATCCGAGCTACGACGACGAGGACTGCTACGTCGTCACCGGCACGAACGGCAGCCTGTCGGTGCCGACGATGCGCCTGAAGACCTACCCGCGCCCGGAGGACCGGTCGTGGTGGAAGCCGTTTGACGTCGACCGCGTCGACCTGGTGCGCGACGACCCGATCCGCCACCAGATGGCCCACTTCGCCGCCGTCGTGCGTGGCGAGGCCGCCCCCCTGGTCAGCGCCCGCGACGGCCTGAACAACCTGCGCATCACCGAGGCGGTGGTCGAGGCGGCGGCGTCGGGGCGGGTGGTGGAGGTGGGGTGAGGTGAGGTGAGGTGAGGTCAGGTCAGGTCAGGTCAGGTCAGGCGCGGGCCGGCGGCGAGACTAGCCTGGGTGCCGCTTCAGCCCTGGAACGCTGAACCGAAGAACCCGATCGCCTGAGCCCACGCCGCGTCGGCGCAGGCCGGGTCGAAGCGGGGCCCCTCGTCGCGCATGAAGGCGTGTTCGGCCGGGTGCAGGCGCTGCTCGACGCGCACGCCGGCCGCGCGCAGGCCGGCCTCGACGGTGGCGCGGCCTTCGGGCGGGATGTGCGGGTCGTGTTCGCCCCAGACCAGCAGCAGCCGGCCGCCGATGCGCGGCAGGGCGGCGAGCGTGCCGGCATCGGCGTCCTGGCCCAGCTTGCCGTTGTGGACGCCGGTGGCGTAGAAGCAGACGGTGGCCTGCACGTCGGCCTGCAGCGCGGCGCGCAGCGCCAGGTGGCCGCCGATGCAGAAGCCGGCGGCGCCGATCCGGCCGGGCGTGACGGCGGGGTGGCGGCCGAGCCAGTCCAGCGCGTCGCGGCAGTCGGCGTCGAAGGCGGCGACCGGCGTGCGCAGCGCGTTGTCCAGCCCGCGCGTGCGGCCGGCGTCGTCGAAGGGGATGGCGGTGCCGGGCGCTTCGAGCCGGCGGTAGATGTCCGGCGCCAGCACGGTGTAGCCATGGCCGGCCAGGCGGACGCAGGCGCGCTGCATCGGGCCGGTGACCTGGAAGATGTCCGAGTAGAAGACGATGCCCGGCCAACGGCCCGGCGCGTTCGGGCGCGTCAGCAGGCAGCGCATCGTGGCGCCGTCGGCGGTCGGGATGTCGACCGGTTCGGTGGTGACGATCATGGGCGGAGGTCCTGTCGGGCGTGAGGTGAGGCGGGCGTGAAGGTCGCGAGTTTGCCGTCTGGACGGGTACACGCCACTGCCAGAATGAAGCGTCCCTTGCCTGATGGAGCCCCGTCCCATGCGCGTCCTGCTGGTCGAAGACGACACCATGATCGGCGAGAGCCTGCGCGAGGCGCTGCGCCGTCAGGGCATGGCCGCCGACTGGGTGCGCGACGGCGACGCGGCCGATGCGGCACTCGCCACCGAACGCTTCGACGCCGTGCTGCTGGACCTGGGCCTGCCGCGCCGCGACGGCCTGAGCGTGTTGCGTGCGCTGCGCGAGCGCGGCGACACCACCCCGGTGATCGTGCTGACCGCCCGCGACGCGCTGCCCGACAAGGTCGCCGGCCTCGATGCCGGTGCCGACGACTACCTCCCCAAGCCCTTTGAACTGGACGAGCTGCTGGCCCGCCTGCGCGCGCTGCGGCGCCGCCACGAGGGCCGCGCCCTGTCGGTGCTGCAGGTGGCCGACCTGCGGCTCGATCCGGCCACCCACGAGGTCAGCCGCGCCGGCCGGCCGGTGCTGCTGTCGGCGCGCGAGTTCTCGCTGCTGCAGCTGCTGCTCGAACGCCCCGGCGCGATCGTCTCGCGCGCCCAGCTCGAAGACCGCCTCTACGGCTGGGGCGAGGAGGTCGAGAGCAACGCCATCAGCGTCTACATGCACCAGCTGCGCAAGAAGCTCGGCGACGACCTGCTGCACACGGTGCGGGGTCTGGGTTACTACGCCGGCCCCGCCAAGGACGGCCGCTCGACATGAGCCTGCTCGACACGCTGCGCGGGCGGCTGTTCGCCTTCCTGCTGATGCTGGCGGGCATGACCGCAGTCGGCGTGGGCGGCGGCACCTGGCTGAGCGTGCGGGCCGAGGCCGACGGCCTGTTCGACTACCAGCTGCAGCAGATGGCGCTGTCGCTGCGCGACCAGGGCGGCGTGACCGATGCGGAGTCGGCGGCCCTGTCCAACCCGGACCTCGACTACCTCGTGCAGGTCTGGTCGGTCGAAGGCCTGTCGCTCTACAGCAGCCGCCGTCCCGGCGTGACCGAGGCCCTGCCGCCGCGCGCGGTGCTGGGCTTCAGCGACCAGCGCATCGGTGACGAGGACTGGCGCGTCTACGGCGCGGCCACGCCGCTGCGCGTCATCCAGGTGGCGCAGCCGCTGTCGGTGCGACGCCGTCTGGCGACCTCCGCCGCGTTGCGCAGCATGCTGCCGATCGCGCTGGCCGCGCCGCTGGCGGCCGGGCTGATGTGGTGGCTGATCGGCGTCTCGCTGGCGCCGCTGCAACGGGTCGTGCAGGCGGCCCGGTCGCGCGACGCCGCCAGCCTCGACGCCTTGCCGACCACCGGCCTGCCGGGCGAACTCCAGCCGCTGGTCGGGGCCTTCAACGGCCTGCTGGCGCGGCTGTCGACCGCCTTCGAGCAGCAGCGCACCTTCGTCGCCGACGCGGCCCACGAGCTGCGCACGCCGCTGACGGCGCTGAAGCTCCAGCTCGGCCTGCTGCAGGGCGCCGCGCCCGGCCCCGAGCACGATGCCGCCGTGCAGCGCCTGGGCGCCGGCATCGACCGCGCGGCCCACCTCGTCGAGCAGCTCCTGGCGCTGGCCCGGGCCGAGCCGGGCGCGGCCTCGGCACCGATGCAGCCGGTCGACCTGGCCGACATCGCCCGCCTCGCCCATGCCGATGCGGCCTTGCTGGCCGAGCGCCGCGGCGTGGTCATCCACTGCGAGGCCGAGCAGCCCGTGCCGATGCAGGGCGATGCCGCGGCGCTGCGCAGCGCCATCCGCAACCTGCTGGACAACGCGGCCAGGTACGGCGCCCGGACCGTCCGCCTGCGCGTGACGACCGAGTCCGGCCAGCCGCTCCTGCAGGTCGACGATGACGGCCCCGGCATCCCTCCCGAGCTGCGCGAGCGCGTCTTCGACCGTTTCCAGCGCGGCGAGGCCCAGACCGGCCAGGTCGACGGCAGCGGCCTCGGCCTGGCCATCGTGCAGGCGGTGGCACGGCGGCATGGGGCGAGGGTGGGGCTGGGGGTGTCGGAGATGGGGGGGGTGAGGGTGGAGATGGGGTGCGGATAGTGCTGAAAGGTCGGGCGATTGCGGCGCAGGCGAGGCACTTTTGCGCGAATCGTGGACGTTGGTGCGGGAGTGGCCTTGCTGGGCAGCAAGAATCGCGACGGTCGATTTTTCGAGTTCAGGGAGAACCATGTCGCGTCGTCGTCGTTCCAGCCCCGCCGAGAGGCTGCTTGACCTGGTGTCCCGCTTGCCCTGGTGGGCCGATGTATTGCTGGCACTGCTCAGCCACGTCTGGCTGCATCGGCTGGCCGGTCGGCCGATGACCGCCATGGCGCAGCCGGGGCAGCTGGGCGAGCTGCTCACGCAGACCCTTGCCACCACCCTCGCGAGCTGGGGCCAGTACATCGTGCCCTCGCTGTGCCTGGCGGGTGCCGGACTGTCCGCCTGGCGACGCCGAGAACGTCGGCAATTGATGGCGGACGTCGTGCAGGCCCGCTCAGCCGACGCCGTGGACGGCCTGAGCTGGCAGCAGTTCGAGCAACTCGTCGGCGAGGGCTTCCGCCAGCAGGGTTACCGCGTGACCGAGACAGGCGGCGGCGGCGCGGACGGCGGGGTGGACCTGGTGCTGACGAAGGGCACGGAGAAGTTCCTGGTCCAGTGCAAGCGATGGCGGGCACAGCGGGTCGGCGTCGACGTGGTGCGCGAGCTGTACGGCGTCATGGCCGCCCGGGGCGCGACCGGCGGATACGTGGTGAGTTCAGGGCGCTACACCGACGATGCCCTGGCGTTCGCCCAGGGTCGCAACGTTCGTCTGATCGACGGCCCGCGACTGCAGGCCTTGCTCCGCCAGGGCCGCCGCGCTTCGCCCGATTCGCCCAATGGTCGGAGCGCACCTCCCGCGAACCCGCGCTCCCGTCCTCCGGAGGTCGTCGACTTCCCGGCCAGCGCGCCTTCCTGCCCGCTCTGCGGCAAGGCCATGACCCGCCGCACCGCCCGCCGCGGCACCCACGCGGGCACGGCGTTCTGGGGGTGCACGGGGTATCCGGCTTGCAAGGGGACGAGGGCGATGGGGTGAGGCGAGATCGCTTCGGCTCATCAAGCTGCGCGATCGCAGCTTCGCACCGGCCGCGCACGCCGTTCTCGACGCCTTGCGTGAACTGGCGCTGCCCCTGCGCACCGCAGTTGCCGCTGCGGGACCTGGCGGTCGCTGACCGCGTGGATGTTGGGCGAGCAGGGCGGGCCAGGGTCAGCAGCGGGGCGGTCCCGGGCCCTGCACCCAAACCCCCGCCTCCCTCAACCACCGCATCCCCTGCCGCAGGCTGTCGAACTGCGTGAGCACCACGCGCACGAAGCTGGCCGGGTCGTCGAAGACCTCGCGGCCGAGCAGGCCCAATTCGAGCTGGGCGCGGGCGACGGTGTTGGCGTCGAGGTGGTAGGTGACATCCGGCAGCCTCGGGCCGCCGAAGTCCAGGGGCTCGAACAGCAGGTGCAGCGAGCGGTCGGCGCGCATCGTCACCGTCACCCGTGACTGCTCGGCGCCGTTGCCGTCGACGAGCTGGTGCATGGCGCTGACCTTTTCCGGGGATGACGCCGTGTCGGCCTGCGTCAGCTGGCGCAGGAAGGCATAGAAGGCCGGGTCCTGATTGCCGTAGAGCCGCAGTTGCAGCGCCCGTTCGGCGAGGCGTTCCTCGTCGCGTCGGCGGCGCAGCAGGTCGACCTGCCAGTCGGCCCAGTGGCCGCAGTTGAGCAGCAGGTCTAGCCATAGCGACCAGGCGCACTGCGTCGGGTCCAGCGCCTGTCAAGCGACACCCAAACCCATCCCCAGGGGGGTAGTTTTGCGTGGCGGCTGACAGCGCCGCCCATCCTGCCGTGCCGGCGGTGGCGCTGACGAGGGCGCTCGGGTCGTCCTGAACCAGTCCCCAGCCATCCGGCCAGATCGACGGCCCTGGCCGGCCGGACGGCTGCCACATGACGTAGACCCACTGGGCCGGGTAGCGGTCGACGTGGTCATCGGACTCGACCCGCCGGGCCTCGTCCAGCCGCAGGACGGCGGCGCTCCAGCGGCCCGATGGATCCAGCGCGGGCGCGGGGCCGGGACGGGGGCGGAAGGGCGGGAAATCGTTGACGGCGGTCCACATCGGCGGCTCCTGGGATGACCTGCCGATGATGGGGAGGGGGCGGGCTCAGTTCGTGAGCCAGTCAGGATTTGGGCGGATCGCGCTGGCCCAACCAGCGGTTTACCTCGGCGGCTGATCTGGAAATCAAAACGAAATCTGGTGCAGTCGACCCGCCATCTATTAATGGATTTCGGTTGGGTTGATTGAATCTGATGAATCATCTGACCATAAGGGCACCAGCTTCACTGTGATTGTGATGTCGCCTTCCAGCTCCGCTGTCATGAGCTTGAACACCGGAGATCGCCGGAGGTTTACGAGTTCGGAAGGTCGTGGGTAAGCCAGTTCCAGCGAGGTACAGCCATATCGCAATGCATATGCGAGCAGTTGGTACGCATCGGCCTCTTCCACGCCGAAGTTGGCCGCCAATGGATTCAATCGTTTCCACTTCGCATCGACGATGCGGTCAATGCCTGAGGCTCCACCGTCTTCGCCGACGTGCCAGACCGTGATATCCGGCTTCAGCATGAACGCTTCGAGCGGGCCGTGAGTTGCCAGCGGCAGCGGGGGGCCTTGCGTGTGTACGACGCGACTGGAACCTGAATCGGCTTCCTCCAGCTTGGCTGTGTGGGCCTCGAACAGCTTGTTCATGTCAAACAGCAAACCCGGGGCTTGCGATGTTCCCGCGCTCATGGCTGGGCTGGCCATGGCCAGCAGCCATTCGCACCATGTCAGCAACTGGCCATAGCGATGGGTCGTGCGGTCACGGGGCAGGCGCGCCACGTCTGCCGACGAGATCCTCGTAGCCGACACGCTGGCATACCGGGTGTACGTCTCAAACCACATCCGCTGCGTACTGGCTCTGCTTGGCCATGTTCGGCACGCTTCCAGCGTCGCCTTGACGGCGCGGTTGTAGGCGTTGTCAACGGTGAACTCGTCATACTCGCAATGAAGCAAATGGGGCCGCGCCAGATTGCGGCGAACGTGTCCGTGTGCCTGGAAGCGCCCTTTGATGACAACCAGGTCTTCAGCCGTCCCCACATACCGACTCAACTGGCCGCGCCTAGCTTGTTCCAGCGCGCATTTGAGGAATGCCTCAATGAAGACGTCCAGAAGCGGGGCGTGGGCAGCCTGCTGCGGAACCGGTCCGATCTTGGTGAGGGTCACCAATCGGGCACTGTGCAACATGGCCATGAGGGCGCCCCGGGCTTGCTTCAACTCGTCGGGTGTCCGGAGGTCTGACATGCCGACCTTGGGCAAGACTTCCACGACGCAGTTTGGCAGTCGAACGATGCCGCAGTGTTGGGCGAGCTTGATGCCACCTGAGTGCCGCTGGCAGAACCCTCGACGCAGTTCATTGAGTCGAAGAAGCGCCTGCGCCTCAGTCTCCGAAAATACTGGGAAGTTGTCCGCCGATGTGCCAGGTTCATCACCATGCTCGACGATGGGGATGACCTCGTGCTCCAGAACTGTGATGGTGCGCAGGCCTCCCATTGCATCAACCCCCGTTCTGCGCGGGGCCTGGACCTTCTTCAGGTTGAATCACGGCTTCGACCGTTGGTGCCTCGTGGATGTATTTCCCCCCGTAAAGCGACATCACTTGAGCTTCGCTCCAGGTGCCAGGATCTCCTACCGAGAAGGTCGGCCGCGCTTCCGTGCCGACATCCTGCTTGGCACCAGGGAACAGCTCTGACGGCGACAGAGACCTGGACCTGAAGAACACGCTTTCCTTGCTGTTTCCAGTCAAGACGAGACGCACCTTTTCCATATCTTCGAAGAAGTACTCCTGGAGCAAGGGGATCACGCGCTGCGCCAGTACCTGTTGCAACTCGGCGAGGGAAGTGATGCCCATGAAGACCGCATGTCCGATGGCATGGTCTCGGTCCAGGAGGTATTCAAGTCGGTCATTCAATCGCTGGAGCAAGGCCCGCAGGTCAACTGCTCCCACCATCGCTGGCTCGATGAGGTCGGGCTCGGGCGGGCACTCCTGGAAGCGGAAGCGTCGTCGAAGGGCGATGTCCATCATTGCAATGGAACGGTCCGCCGTGTTCATGGTTGCCACCAGGTTCAGGTTGTCGGGGACACCAAAAGGCGCCGACAGCCCTGGCAGCGTCACCCAAGTGCCCGCGTCATTCGGCGTGCTGCCTGCAATCACTCGCTTGCTCGGCTCGATCAATGTGATCAACTCGCCGAAGACCTTGGCGACGTTCGCTCGGTTGATCTCGTCGATGAACAGGGTGAATTGCTGTGTCGGGTTGGCATGTGCCTTCTCACAAAGCATCAGGAACGGACCTTTGTGAAAGGCAACCCCAATGCCCGAGCCATTCTCGGAAGGCACTGGTCTCAGGCCTCCAATGAAATCTTCGTAGGAGTAGCTGGGATGGAAAGCCACGAAAGCAAAGTCTTCGCCTTCGTCAAAGGCGGCCTTCATCCGCGCCTGCATGTCATGCGTCTTGCCAGTGCCGGGCGGTCCGTACAGGATCAAGTTATCGGCAAGACGCAGCGTGGGTTTCGCGTTCGTTGCGGCCTCAACATCGTACTCCGGGTCAGGCTCATGCGCGGACAACGGTACAAGATTCGCCACTGGGCCGTATCCACTGCCAGTCACGGCCGATACTTTGCCTGCGGGCGCTACCGGCTTCTTGATCAGCGTGCCGACAGGCAATACGTAGTAGTCAACGGCGCCGGGGTGCTGCACCTCCAGGCGTCTGCGCAGGTCTTCCAGGGCGGCATCCATGGCCGGACGGCTTTCGCCCAGGGCTCGCGTCCATATCTTGTGTGCTCTGGCCACCTGAAACTTGTTTCCTTGACTGAAAATTCTTTCAAAAGTGTCCGGAAAAAGAACATGGCACAGCGTGTGATAGAGCTGCCTCCCCTTGCCTGACGGTATTCCATCCAGCCATTGCGCGAAGCCGTGAGCATCCTTCAGCAGTGCCTCTCGATCGCTGCGGGGCTTGTTGATGAATGCTGAAAACGCCTCGACGGCGAATGCAATTTCCATCCAAAGGTAGTTGTTGTAGCCCGGTCCTGCGCTGCCCAAACCTGACAGCACCGGCATCGTCAAGAAAGCTGACATTGAAGGAAATGGTGCCGCTGGGTTCATGTTCCAGATGCGCTCCAGCGTCCTCACCTTTGTTGGCGCTCGCAGGTTGGTTGGGCCAAGTTGCACGATCCAAAAGACCTCTGTCATCAGTGCGACATCAAGCGCTTGACAGGTGGACAACTGGCTGGCGAGTTTTTCGTAGAAGCGGCCATCACCCACGTCGGGCTGCTTGACGTAGTTGTCTATCAGGGCTTGGAAGTGGCCGTTTGTCCAAAGGGGCAGGGAGTCCAGGAACAATGACTCCTGGTCAAGCAGGCAGCGTTGCTTGAACCTGTCGGCTGCTTCGAAGATCTGAGCAGCGAGGGGGTGATTGGGGTTGTAGCGGCTCATGCTGATTTCAAGTTTGGTGTCAGGCTATGGCCAAGGCTGCGCAAAAGTGGTCACGTAGGGCTTTCAGGCTGGAAGGTTGAATCTTCCCTCCAGTGATCGCCTTCATGATTTCAAGCGGCTTCTTGTCGTTGCCTTTAGGCACAGACAGGTCAAGAAATTCCTCCAGGCATCCTGTGAACTTCACCGGCGGCGCCAGCGTCATCGGATTGGCGCATGTATCGATCAAGTCGTTGACGGCACCATGAAGGTTCTGTCCGTGGTCGTCGTCCAACATGATTCCATGTGGAATGCCATAGGCCTCCAGCAGCGCCATGTATCGATGCAGGTTGAATTTACCAAGGGCATCGATGACACAGATGCGATGCCGCGCCAAATCGTGCCACTCGTTCGCGAGTAGATAGTTGAAAAGGGCCCGCTCAGTCGCGCCTTCGACCAATAGCACTCGGTCAGCAAAGAACAGCGAGGCCCGCTCGCCGTCCAGCCAAAGCTGGAATCGAAACCGTTCCTCCTGCTCGGCGATGTGCGCCTCCGGTGGGGCGGCCATCATGTCTCTGGCCCGTTTTTTGGTGTTGTCGGGAATTTTCGGGTCGTCGATGAAGGCCTGCAAGGCGACCATCAACTCTCCACCTCGGTCAAATAGATCCTTGATCTGTCCGCCCCGGGGTTGGAATGCCTGACTCGAACCGTTGCTACGCTGAATCCGAACCAACTGGCCGATGTGCTCAGCCGCCTTGCCGGCAAATGTTGTCGAGTGGGTCGTGATGATCACCTGCTGGCCGGGTTCAGCGCCAAGGCGGCGCAGGTGATAGGCCATGCTCTCCTGCTGGCTGGGATGCAGGAAAGCCTCCGGCTCCTCAAACAAGACCAGCGAGAACGTCGGATTGAATTCTTTCTTGTCTGCCTTCTTCTCGTCCTTGAACGTCGGTGCGAGTCGGATCAGTTCATAGATGACAGATCGTTGGAAGCCATGTCCATAGCGATCGAGATCAAACCCAAATTCGCCATTGGCCGAATCGACGAATTCAAATCTCACGAGCGACTTCGAAATGTCCTCGGGCGCTACGGCGCCGACCGACAAGTCGATCTTGATGTTCCAAGATGCGATCGCGTTGTTCAGTGGCGCCGAAATCTCACTCAGGAATCCACTGTTCTGGCGAGCCTCATTGTTCAATTTCTCGAATGCCGCCGAGACTTCCTTGAAGGCCTCGCTCTTGGCGACGACTTTCTTCAGCAGAAAGTTCAACATGTTTCGCAGCGGAGATGGTCCCGACATCTTTGTCTGCTCTGCGGGCGTGGTCAGTGCTGGTACAAAGACGATTTGACCAACCTTGGCAGCGCCGACGTTCTTGGCGCCGTAGAACAATTCCGTGTCGAGGGCTCCGCTTATCAGCCCGAAGATGTTGCTCTGACCAGATTGGACCCTTGTCTTGTCGTCAGACTTGAAATAGCGTCGAACCGTCAGTTGCTGGTTGTTTGCGCCGGACTTGTATTTCTCGGCCAGGCCGCTCCATTCGTCGTCATCCAGGGCGAATGTCAGTTGTACCCATGACTCTTGATCCACAGTGCTGGCCCTGGGGAAGTCATCCGACGACCACTTCAGGTCGTCATAGAACGCCCTGAGTGCATTCATGACGGTACTTTTGCCCGCATTGTTTGCGCCGACGAGCAATGTGTAGTCGTGAACCTCGATGCAGAGGTCGATGATGGACCGATAGTTGTGGATTCTGAGTTCTTGAATCTTCATTTTGTGGCTCCCTGAACGATTCTTTCGAAGGGTAGAGTCGGTTTAGTCGATTGCTTTGGTCACAATCACTTCTTCCCCCAGCATGTCGATGATCTTGACGGCTACCGTCGAGCCGGCGGGCTGTGCAGGCATTTCATATCGCCCGTTCACCAGGTCTTGCTTGCGTTCCGGCACGTCGGCCAGCGCCACGTTGAAAACTTGGCCGTCGTACTGTGGGTCGATCAAGATGCAATCGACCACGGCGCGCCAATCGGTGATCTGGGCACGGAACACGCCTTGCTCCAGGTTCAGGCGCTGCATGATGGTGGGCGATACCACATCCTGCACCTCGACCACCAGCTTGGCGCTGGCCCCGTCGCCCATGCGTTCGGCGTTGACCTGGGCGGTCAATGGCTCGTGCTTGATGATGCCGCCGAGCTTGCGATCGGTTCGCAACTCAACCACATGCAGCTTGTTGACCGGTCGGTTGCGGTTGTAGGTTTCCACCCAAGCCCGCGCGTCATGTTGCCAGCCGAGGCAGACCACCATCACGTCGCGCTCTTCGGTCGGCCGTGTCTTCAGTTCATTGCGGACCGCCTCCAGGTCCAGTGGCGTCAGCGGATGATTGAACGGCACGATCTTGACCAGGCGGCCTCCTTGAGTGCCTTCGAAGAATGAGTCGGTACGCGTACGCGTGACACCCAGATGTTGACAGGCCAATTCGACAACTTCATTGTGTTGGATTTGGAGGTCGTAGTCGTTGACTCTGTAGGTGGCGAAGCCGAGCTGGCTTGGCTTCTGGCAAGTCTGCGCTATTCCGATCAGGTCGCCTTGCTGAGGTACGCAAGCATCAGCTGCCTGGGTTTTCATTAGGTCCTGGATGCGTTTGGCCGTCGTTTGAATTGCTCCTTTGTTGATGTCACAGCCGATCCAGCGTCGGCCGAGTCTTTGCGCACTGACTGCGGTAGTTCCAGAGCCTAGGAAGCAGTCGAACACGATGTCTCCGGGGTTCGAAGAAGCCGAAATCACGCGGTCGATCAATGCCTCAGGCTTCTGCGTTGGGTATCCGAGAAGTTCCTGGGACTGGTTGTGAATTGGTTTGATATCAGACCAGATGTCCTGGGCCGTTCCACCTTGCTCAATCGCCTCATCCATGTAGCGCTTGAGGCGAGGCATGCCACCCTCGCTCTTTGGCCAATGAATTCGACCTTCTACCTCCCATTGCTCCAGCTGCGAAACGCCCACCTTCCAGTGGTTGCCCTTCTCGGCTGGCTGAATGCCCCGCCAAGACTTGCCGGTTTCACCTTTGCGAAGCCCTCTTGCGGTCAGATCCGACCGCGCGTAGCGACGCCCCGTTCCCTCCTCCGTCTGATCGAAAAACTGCTCCAGATAGGTCTCCCGAAGTTCAGTCCGCTGTGGATTCCAAACTCGATCGGGGGCGCCGTAGTAGTAGATGGTGTCGTGAATAATCCCAAATCTTCCTGAGTCGTTGTGCGCGCTTAGTCGTTGCCAAATAATCTCATTGACAAACGAGTCGGCACCAAATACCTCGTCAAGAACCAAACGGAGGTAGCTGTTTCGAGAAGGGTCGCAGTGCAGATAAATTGCGCCGTCCGGTGCTAGAAGCATCTTCAACATAAGCAGACGCTCGTACATGAACTGCAGATAATTGTCGTTTGCCCAGATGTCGCTGTACTGCACTTGCTCGCCCAGCGTGTAGTCCTCGCCATCGATCTTTACCGTGCCCTTGGCGCCGCGCAGTTGCACCTTGCGCACATAGTCCGCACCGCTGTCGAACGGCGGGTCGATGTAGATCAGCTTGACCTTGCCTCGAAAGCCATTGGCCAGAAGATGTGCGAGCACGTCCTTGTTATCGCCGTGATACAGCAATCCCCCCTTTGGCAAGTCCTTGGGCCAATCGCTCCAATCGGCTTCTTGGAGGGCCACGGGCTGGCCGCCCGTCGCATCGAATCGCTCGATGGCCTGGGCCGGGTAGGAGCGGACCCTGGAAAGAGGTTTCTTCCCCACCCAAGTGAGCATGGGGCGGCCTTTCGCTTTGGCGACGGTCACGTCCTTCGACTTCTTGATGCTTTCATTCATGGCTTGTCTGTGTTCCAGGTGTCGTCGTTGGCGAATCAAGCGCCGCGAATGAAGTCGCGGACCTGCGCGTAACCCTCGGCCTTGAGAGCGGTGTCGGCAAACATCACGTGGTAGGCCAGCTTGTCGGGGTTCAAGCCCTCCCACTGCTTCAGCGCCACGGCCTTCTTGCCTTCCAAGGTCTGCGCGGCTTCTCCGCGACCCAGCCGCGCCAAGTCGCCCTTGATGTCCGGGCTGTAGCTGTCGCGCTTGATCTCAATCACGAGGTGCTTGCCATCCGCGCGGCGCAACACAAAGTCAGGCGTGTACCGGTGCCAGCGGCCGTCGTCGCCCAGGTACTCCGCGTAGAGATCGGTCTTGGCCGGGTCGGTGATGCCGCCCGTGAACCAAACCCCTTCGATCTGATGAGGCTGCGTCTGCAACTGGGTCAGTGCCCAGTGCAGAAACTCGGCCTCCGGGCCGGAATCGAAGTTGTAGCCCTCGTAGTGGAAGCTGCTGGCAAGTGCGTGTGCGGTGTCATGCGTGTCTCGTGCCGTCAGGTACAGCGCTTCGCGTTCCTTGGCAAAGTTGATACGTGCCGTGTAGACCGGGTGACCCGCACGCTCGGATAGTTCGAAGCCGTCGGCCTTGACCAACGCAATGGCCACATCGATTTCTTCGAAGTGCTCTTCATAGTCCGAGCTCTGGGCTTCGATCTGCCGGCCCAGCGCGACCAGGTGGTGATCCGGGATGTCGGTGCCTGTGCCATAGGCGCTGCGCAAGGCCGCCAGCACGTCGCCGGCGGACAAGTGGTAGTTGGCAGCGAGTTCGGCGGCGGCCGCGTAGCTGTCCAGTACCGGGGGCGGTGCCGGCAACACATCGTCGCCGCCATCGACCTTCTGAAGGGCGGTCATGCCCGAGGCTGCCTGCACCGGCGTCAATGTCTCCACCGTCACGCCTGCCGGCGCAGCCACGTCCGGTACCGTCAGCTGCAGCGGTGCGGCTGCGCCGCTGTCGGCCTTGCGGCGGTAGCGCAGCACGCGCTTCTTGATCAGCAGCGGCGGCAGGTGTGGGCGATGCAGAGTGATTTCGCGCTCGACGCGTTCGGCCTGCTGCGCGTCCAGGTCCTTCAGGGACGTGCCATAGGTTTCGGCCAGTTGCGACTCCAACGTCTTGCGATTGCTGTCCGTCAGATAAACCCGAGCCGGGTGCTTGTTGCCAGGCACTTGGCGTAGACATCGGGTGGCTGCCTGAAGCACGAAGTTGTTGCTGTTGACCAGCTTTCGGACCAGCGCCGTGGCGAACAGGCTGGGGCAGTTCCAGCCTTCGGTACCCATGTTGACCAACAGCAGCACACGCTCAGGCGCTTCGGGGTTTCGGGCAACTGCTTCGAACTTGCGACGTGTCGCTTCACTGCTCTTGCCATCGACGGCCAGGATGGTGTCCGCGCCGATGCCGCGTTGGGCGATTGCTGACTCGACCGACCCACGGAGTTCATCCCGGGCTTCAATGCTGGGGAAATACAGTGCCAAACGAGCAGGTGCACCGTTGGGAAGGGTGACGGCCCAATAGTCGCGCACGAAGTCCTCGATGACATTGGAGACCAACGTGTCCGCCTCGCCGTCGCCCAGATCGAACACCTTGATGTTTTTGGCGAGTTCCTTCAACACGCCATCGCGGATGCCTTCGCCCAGGCCGTACCAGACCACCACATCCCGCAGAGGCTGTCGCTCGAAGTAGGGTGTGCCGGTGGCATTGATCACGACGATCAGATTCGTTTCCTCGGCGAGGTAGTCGATGGTGCGGCGGACCTTCTTGATGCCGTCATCCTTGAACACGAGTTCGCCGCTCTCCTTGTCCTTCTCCCACTTGCCCAGCAGCTTCTGCCCGTAGGTGTGGTGGGCTTCGTCTGAAAAAACGGCGAGGTGCGGCAGCGATGCCACGGCTTGCAGGCGAAGGTTGGCAAGCTCGGTCTGCTCCTCTGCTTTCGTGCCAGCGAACAGCTGCGCTTGCGGGCCGATGCCGCGCATATTGGGCCTCTGGATGCGGATCTTCTCTGTGTTGGTGACGATGACGTTGAAATTGCTGCCCCATACGATGGGGATCTGCTTGTCGCCATCACGTGTGAACGTCAACTTCAAGCTGGCTGCGAACGGCCTGTACATGCGCGGAGGCAACAGCTTCTCGTACGGCACGTCGGACAGTTCGCGCAGTGCGCTGAGGATGGTCTTGCCCGGGGCAAAGAGCAGTGCGTTCTGTACGAAGGGCCCGTCCGGATACTCCATGGCCAAGGCGAACTCGGTGGCCACGATGGAGCCCATGAGGATCGTCTTGCCTGCGCCCATGGCCAAGGCCAAGATATAGCTGGCGTAGTCCAGTGTCAGAGACTCCCGCAAGCTCTCCAAGGCGTACTTGCGGACGAAGGCGTTGTCGGTCTTGACTCGTTCCAGGCAGCCTTCCAACCCCTCATCAGCAATGAAGCTGACGATGTCGGGATGTGTCAGTCCCATGGCCTCACGCCGGTCTTTGGGCTTCGGAAACAGCTTGGCGTAGAGGTCGGGAATTCTGGGCGTCTCAAGCACGAGACGGAGAAGCCAATAGGTCTCCAGCGCTCTGAACTGTGCTCGTCGAAGGTAGCGAAGCTGGCCGGTTTCGTTGTCCTCGGTGGCGAATTCCAGAATCTCGCGGATCGCGGGAAACTGATCGCAGGGATAGTTCGCGTCGCGCCATTCGTCCACTCGTTGTGCAAGTGCTTGATAGAGATAGGGCATATGCGCTGGTTGCTTGTTCAGGCTGGACTTTCCGCGCTTCAAGCGAGCGAATCCAGATGCTGAATACTGTTAAAGATGTTGGACTTGGCCGGCCAATCTTGAACCGATGTATGGAATACGAGCATCGTTGTGAGACGCCTCCTTCGGAGGGCTGAGGTTGTCTGCCACCAAGCTGATGACTCGAACTCAAGGCCGTCGATATTCATGTTCATCTGACTTCTGAGCACATAGCTGGTCGGTTCGTTGGACATGGAGACCTACAGCATCAGGTCCGGTCGGTGCAAGGTCGTGATGAGCAGCCTGACTCAGCATGAGCGCTCAGCGGATGGTGCCGGTACAGAAGGCTTGCCTCGGAACAGGCGAAGGTGGCGAGGGCTTGGCTGTTCATGGGTTGGTGGTAGATCCTGTGACATCGACCGGCGAGGCCAGCGCGACGGTCCAATGGCTGCCAGCTTCCTGCCGCGTGTCCAGCAGGTCGTAGGTTTTGAGCATGCCGACCAGCCCGGAGTGGCCATACGTCTGTGGAGAGAACGAGGGGTCGGTGCGGCGCAGGTAGGAGCCCAGTTCGCTGACGGTGATGCGGCCGGTCGCCGAGTCCGCCGCAAGCAGCTTGACGGCGCTGACGACCGACCGTGGCCGCTGCTTCGGCTTGGGCGCGGCAGGGGCCTTGACCACGGGCACCGCAGGCACGCCCGGCGGCGTGGCGACCACCGCCTCCGGTGCGACCCATTGGAAGAACTGGTCACTGGCGTTGCGCAGGTCCTCGGGCGTCTTGGCCTCGCCGATCACGTGCACGGTGGCGCCACGCTCGCGCAGCTTGCGGCACAGGCCGGCGAAGTCCGAGTCGCTGGTAACCAGGCAGAACGTCGTGGCGCGCTGGTCGAACAGGGCCTCGATCGCGTCCATCGCCAGCGCGATGTCGGAGGTGTTCTTGCCGGCGGCGTAGGCGTACTGAAGGCAGGGCGTGAATGCCTGCTGCACCAGCACCGTCTGCCACTTGTTGGCCAGCGCCGTATGGCTGCCAAAGCCGCGCCGCAGGACCACCCGGCCGAACTGAGCGGCGACCCGCAATGCGTAGTCGAGGATGGCCGGATCTGCGTTCTCGCAATCGACCAGCACGGCCACTTTGGCTTCCGGTTCTCCGGCTGACATGGCAAGTTCTCCCTGACAGCTTGCTGCCACCTGCCGTCCGCCGGTGGGCAAGAGGTTCGTTCTCGATGGATCCGTCCATGGTAGCCAACGAGGGTCCGAGCCGAGGGCAGGGCGTGGCTGCCGAGGCCTGACCAGGGATCGGTCCTACGCCCCCAAAGCAAAGGGCCCTGCATCGCTGCAGGGCCCTGGCTGTTTCATTCGTGTGGTGGAGAGGAGGAGGATCGAACTCCCGACCTTCGCATTGCGAACGCGACGCTCTCCCAGCTGAGCTACCCCCCCACGAATGACGCGGAGTGTAGCAGGGCGCTATCGGGGGCTGGTGTGGCCTTGGTGTAGAAATCGGGCACTTGTGGTCCAGTGATGGGGGATGGGGGATGGAGATGGCTGGGGACGGGATCAACCAGGCGGCGCTGGATGCGCTCTATGACAACCGCGCGCGGGTGCCCGAGCATGGGCAGATCTTCGAGCGCTGGGCAGGCGCGTCGGCGCGGGCGAGGGAGCGTCTGCCGGGCGTGCAGGTGGACCTGGCCTATGGACCGACAGCCGGGCAGCGGCTCGACGTGTTTCCTTGTGACGAGGACGGCGCGCCGGTGCTGTTCTTCATCCACGGCGGCTGGTGGCGCTCGCTGGACAAGTCGCAGCATGGCTTCGTCGCGCCGGCCTTCGTGCAGGGCGGCGCGACGGTGGTGGTGCCGAACTACGACCTGTGCCCGGCCGTGTCGATTGGCGAGATCGCGCAGCAGATGACCCGGGCGCTGGCCTGGACCTGGCGCGAGATCGGCCGGTTCGGTGCGGACCGGCGCCGGCTGCTGGTCGTCGGGCATTCGGCCGGGGCGCACCTGGCGGCCATGATGCTGGCGTGTGACTGGGCGCATGTCGGTGCCGACCTGCCGACCGACCTGGTGCGGCGTTCGGTCGGGCTGTCCGGGGTCTACGACCTGGAACCGGTCTCGCGCGTGGGTTTCCTGCGCGATGACCTGCGGCTGGCCGCGGCCGACGTGCCGCGCTGGAGCCCCGCATCGTTTCCGGCGCCCAGGGGACGCCACGCGGCCTTCGTCGGTGGCGACGAGAGCACGGCCTTTCTGGCCCAGAACGCCGCGCTGGCGCGGGCCTGGGGGCCGCGCGCGGTGCCGGTCTGCGAGACCTTGCCCGGCCTGAACCACTTCACCATCGTCGACGAACTGGCCGAGCCCGGTACGCGCGCGCAGTCGCTGGTGTTCGAGTGGCTGGACGAGGTCTGATCAGCCTGCGTCCGGCTTGCGCTGCGAGCGCGCCCGCGCCAGCGCGGCCTGGATGACGGCGCGCTTGCGGGCGAGTTCCTCGCCGTGGGCGTCGCGGGTCAGGGTCTCGAGGTTCGCGAGCTTGTGCTCGGCCTTGCCCTGCAGCGTGCGGGCGTGGCGTTCGCGCAGCCGCTCGCGGCGGGCCTGGCGTTCGCGGTAGAGCCGGCGGGCCTCGTCGGCCTGCGCCACGCTCCAGGCCGACCAGCCGCTGCGGCCTGGCGTGACGACCTCCAGCGCGATGCAGTCGACCGGGCAGGCGGGGATGCACAGCTCGCAGCCGGTGCAGTCGGCCTCGACGACGGTGTGCATGCGCTTGTGGCTGCCGACGATGCAGTCGACCGGGCAGGCCTTGATGCACAGGGTGCAGCCGATGCACCAGTCCTCGTCGATCCAGGCGATGGTGCGCGGGCCTTCATGGCCGCAGGCCGGATCGAGCGCCTGCACGGCCTGGCCGGTGATGTCGGCCAGGCGCTGGACACCCTCGGTGCCGCCGGGCGGGCAGCGGTTGATCGGCGCCCGGCCGGCCACGATCGCCTCGGCATAGCCGTGGCAGTCCGGCTCGCCGCAGCGGGTGCACTGGGTCTGCGGCAGCGCCGCGTCGACCTGTGCGATCGTGTGGACCGGCCGTGCCAGACGGTCAGCCCTGGTGCTTGAGGATGAAGGAACGGATCTCGGGATAGGCCATCTCGCGCCAGCGGCGGCCCGAGAAGATGCCGTAGTGGCCGGCGCCCTGGACGATGTAGTGGCGCTTGCTGGCCTCGTCGATGCCGCTGCACAGGCCTTGCGCGGCCTCGGTCTGGCCGGCACCGGAGATGTCGTCCAGCTCGCCTTCGACCGTCAGCAGCGCGGTCTTGGTGATGTCCTGCGGACGCACCGCCTGGCCGCGCACCTTCCACGTGCCGTAGACCAGCGCGAAGTCCTGGAACACCGTCTTGATGGTGTCGAGGTAGTACTCGGCCGGCATGTCCAGCACGGCGTTGTACTCGTCGTAGAACTTGCGGTGCGCGTCGACGCTGTCGTCATCGCCGCGGATCAGGTCGAGGAAGTAGTCCCAGTGCGAGTTGACGTGGCGATCGGGGTTCATCGCCACGAAGCCGGTGTGCTGCATGAAGCCCGGGTAGACGCGCCGGCCGACGCCGGGGAAGTTCTGCGGCACGCGGTAGATGACGTTGCTCTCGAACCACTCGTGGCTGCGGTTCATCGCCAGGTTGTTGACCGCGGTGGGGCTCTTGCGGGCGTCGATCGGGCCGCCCATCATGGTCATCGTGCGTGGCGTGGCCTCGCCGTTGCTGGCCAGCAGCGAGATCGCGGCCAGCACCGGCACGGTGGGCTGGCAGACCGAGATCACGTTGACCTCGGGGCCGATCTGGCGGATGAAGTCCTGCACGTAGGCGACGTAGTCGTCGAGGTGGAAGGCGCCGTCCGACAGCGGCACCATGCGGGCGTCGACCCAGTCGGTGATGTAGACCTTGTGGTCCTGCAGCAGCGTGCGCACGGTGTCGCGCAGCAGCGTGCTGTGGTGGCCCGACAGCGGCGCGACGACCAGCACGGCCGGCTGGGCGCGCATGCGCTCGAGCAGCTGGGCGTTGTCGGTGTAGCGCTTGAAGCGCAGCAGGCGGCAGAAGGGACGCGCCTCGACGGTCTGCTCCTGCACCGCGACGTCCACGCCACCGACCTTGACCGAGGTGATCTCGAAAGCCGGCTTCTCGTATTCCTTGGTCAGCCGGTGCAGCAGGTCGAAGCCGGCGGCCATGCGCTGGGAACCTGGCGCATTGGCGAACGGCGACATCGGATGGCTGTACAGCTTGGCCGACGCGCTGGCGAATTCGGCGAACGGGCTCAGCAGGGCACGCTGGGTTTCATAGAGCTGGTAGAGCATCGCGCATCCTTTTGGGGCAATCGGGGCCGATCGGGTCACGGCAGACAGCATGAGGGTTGCATGCTGCACCGCAACATTCTATCCGGGACACCCCGAAGCCGGAGCTTCCCGAAGGCTTTGACCGGCATCAAGTCGGCAAAAGTGCGAGCTTGCGGGGCGGCGCTGAAAGGGTGCTGACAGCGTGCTGGACAGGACCACGAAGGACGCCTGGACAGCCGTTCGACGCCGGGTGGGACCGCCACGCCGCCGTCCCCCAGGGTGAGGGATCAGGCCGGCTGCAGGTGATCGAAGACCGGCAGCAGGGCGTCCTGCCAGTGGGTCAGCTCGTGCTCGTGGATCTGCAGATGGCGCAGGCAGTCGCCGCCACGCTGGATCCACTCGGGCGCGTCGGGCTGGCCCTCGTGGCTGTGCACCAGGTGCTCGGCGACGACGGTGGCGGCCAGCAGCACGCGCACCGGCTCGGCGATGCTGCGGTCCTGCATCGCCTCGACCTCGTGGTGCAGGCGGATGGCGGTCTTCAGGTCCTCGGGCAGGCCCCAGGTGCGGGCGACCAGCGCGCCGACGATGGTGTGGTCGGTCTTGTGGTTGAGCTGCTCGGTCAGCGTGTGGGTGCGGTCGATGCGCGCGCGCGCCTCGACCAGCGTGGCGGCATAGCCCGGCAGGCCCTGCAGCATCACCGGGATGCCGACATCGCAGAACAGCCCCAGCGTGTGGGCCAGGTCCGGCGAGGTGCCATAGAGCTGGCGGCCGATGTAGCCCATGGCCAGCGCGCGGCGCGAGGAGCCGAGCCAGAAGGTCTCCAGCAGCGGGTGGTTCAGCGGCAGCGCGCGGGCGGTCAGGAACTGGGTCAGCAGCACGGCCGTCTGGCGCAGGCCCAGCAGCGACATCGCCTGCGGCACGTTGTCGACGCCGCGGCCGCGGCTGTAGACGGGGCTGTTGGCCGCGCGCACGAGCGAGGCGGCCATGGCGACGTCGGCCGAGGCGATCGCGGCGACGGCGTCCCAGTCGGGATCGGCTTCGGCCATCACCGCCTGCAGCCGCGTCAGCAGCTCGGGGCAGGGCGGGATGGTCAACGTCCGCACGGGGCCCGAGCTTCGGGCATGGTCGAGTTCTTGATCGATGGAGGACATGGCCGGACGTGGAGCGGACTGAGCGCCCACTCTAGGTTGCCCTCGGCGGCCCTGAAAAGGAGAACAGCGCGGACGAAGCCGCGCTGTTCGCACTGGACATCGACCGGGCGGAACGGGCCGCCGGGTCGATCGGGCCGCGCCCTACTGGCTGGCCGCCGGAGCGGCAACCGGTGCGGAGGCCGCGGCCGACTGGACCTGCGCGGCCGGCTCGGCATGCGCGGCCCTGGGGGTCTGGGCCGCACCGGCCGGCAGCAGCGGCACGATCAGCAGCGCCACGATGTTGATGATCTTGATCAGCGGGTTGACGGCCGGGCCGGCGGTGTCCTTGTACGGATCGCCGACGGTGTCGCCGGTGACGGCCGCCTTGTGCGCCTCGCTGCCCTTCTTGTGCAGCGTGCCGTCGGTGTCCTTGAAGCCTTCCTCGATCAGCTTCTTGGCGTTGTCCCAGGCGCCACCGCCGGTGCACATGGAGATGCCGACGAACAGGCCGGTGACGATGGTGCCCATCAGCAGGCCGCCGAGTGCGGCCGGGCCCAGCAGCAGGCCGACCAGGATGGGCGCGACCACCGGCAGCAGCGAGGGCACGATCATTTCCTTGATCGCCGCCGTGGTCAGCATGTCGACCGCCGCGCTGTAGTCCGGCTTGCGCTTGCCGGCCATGATCTGGCCGTCGGCGAACTGCTTGCGCACCTCGACGACCACCGCACCGGCCGCGCGGCCGACCGCCTCCATCGCCATCGCGCCGAACAGGTAGGGGATCAGGCCGCCGATGAACAGGCCGACGATCACCTTGTGGTCCGACAGGTCGAAGGTCAGCGCCATGCCGCGCGCCTCCAGCGCGTGGGTGTAGTCGGCGAACAGCACCAGCGCGGCCAGGCCGGCCGAGCCGATCGCATAGCCCTTGGTGACGGCCTTGGTCGTGTTGCCCACGGCGTCCAGCGGGTCGGTGATGTCGCGCACGCTGGCGGGCAGCTCGGCCATCTCGGCGATGCCGCCGGCGTTGTCGGTGATCGGGCCGTAGGCGTCCAGCGCGACGACGATGCCGGCCATCGACAGCATCGAGGTCGCCGCGATCGCGATGCCGTACAGGCCGGCCAGCGCATGCGCCGCATAGATCGCCACGCAGATGAAGGCGACCGGCCAGGCGGTCGACTTCATGCTCACGCCCAGGCCCGCGATGATGTTGGTGCCGTGGCCGGTCGTGGAAGCCTGCGCGATGTGCTGCACCGGGCTGAACTGCGTGCCGGTGTAGAACTCGGTGATCCAGACCATCGCGGCGGTCAGCAGCAGGCCGACCACGCAGGCGCCGAACAGGCTGGTCGCGCTGGCGCTGGCGCCGCCGGCCATCTGCACCGGCTGCGGGAACATCGCGTGGGTCACGAAGTAGAAGGCCACCAGCGACAACAGGCCCGCGACGACGAGGCCCTTGTAGAGCGCCGGCATCACGTTCTTCATGCCGGGGCTGGCCTTGACGAACTGGCAGCCGATGATGGAGGCGATGATGGACACGCCACCCAGCGCCAGCGGGTAGACCACCGCGGTCAGCGCCGCGCCGGTCACCATCAGCGCGCCCAGCGCCATCGCGGCGATCAGCGTGACGGCGTAGGTCTCGAACAGGTCGGCGGCCATGCCGGCGCAGTCGCCGACGTTGTCGCCCACGTTGTCGGCGATCACGGCTGGGTTGCGCGGGTCGTCCTCGGGGATGCCGGCCTCGACCTTGCCGACGAGGTCGGCGCCGACGTCCGCGCCCTTGGTGAAGATGCCGCCGCCCAGGCGCGCGAAGATCGAGATCAACGAGGAACCGAAGGCCAGGCCGAGCAGCGGCTTGAGCGTCTCGCTGGCCACGTTGGTGCCGCCGGTGATGGCGTAGAAGAAACCGGTCACGCCCAGCAGGCCCAGGCCGACCACCAGCATGCCGGTGATGGCGCCGCCGCGGAAGGCGACGTCCAGCGCCGGGCCGATGCCGCGCGTTGCCGCCTGCGCGGTGCGCACGTTCGCGCGCACCGACACGTTCATGCCGATGAAGCCGCAGGCACCCGACAGCACCGCGCCGAGCACGAAGCCGGCCGCCGTCAGGCCACCCAGGAACAGCGCGATCGGGATCGCCAGCACCACGCCGACGACGGCGATGGTGCGGTACTGCCGTGCCAGGTAGGCGGCCGCACCCTGCTGGACCGCCGCGGAGATCTCCTGCATGCGGGCGTTGCCCGCGTCCTGGCCCAGGATCCAGCTGCGGGTGACGAAGCCGTAGATGACGGCTGCCACGCCACAGAGCAGCGCCAGCATCAGCGCCGTGGATGACGACATGGGGTTTCCTTCCTCATCGATTGATCATCGGGAGCGTCGGGGGCGCAGACCGCCCGTCCAGCGCATCGTGCCTGCGGTGCCTCCTGGGAGGCCGGGCCATGCTAGGGGAAGGGTTTCAGCGCCCCGACCCGTGTTTTCCAGCACGTTCCATCGCAGGACCGGGCCGGCTGATCTGGGTCAGCCGCGCAAGGCCGCCGCAAGCCCCGACCGTAGAATCCGGGCGATTCCCGGTTGACGGCAACCCGGCTTTCGCAGCCGGAAGCACGCCTCGCCGACCCCGTCCTACCCACCACCTGGCCGATCCCCATGAGCCTGCACAACGTCACCCCCGGCAACAAGGCACCCGAGCAGTTCAACGTGATCATCGAGATCCCGATGAACGCCGACCCGATCAAGTACGAGGTCGACAAGGAAACCGGCGCAATCTTCGTCGACCGCTTCATGACCACGGCCATGCACTACCCGTGCAACTACGGCTACATCCCGCAGACCCTGGCCGATGACGGCGATCCGGTCGACGTGCTGGTCATCACGCCCTATCCGCTGACCCCCGGCGTGGTCGTGACCTGCCGCCCGATCGGCGTGCTGAAGATGGACGACGAGGCCGGTGGCGATGCCAAGCTGCTCGCCGTGCCGATCGACAAGATCCTGCCGATCTACACCCACTGGCAGAAGCCCGAGGACATGAACCAGATGCGCCTGAAGGCGATCCAGCATTTCTTCGAGCACTACAAGGATCTGGAAGTCGGCAAGTGGGTCAAGGTCCAGGGCTGGGAAGGCCCCGAGTCGGCCAAGGCCGAGGTCACGACCGGCATGGAGAACTACGCCAAGGCCGAACAGAAGGCCTGACCGGCGCGAGCCTCGCGCTCGACCGCTTCCGCACCCGCGCAGAGGGCCCCGAGGGGCCCTCTTCTTTTTCCGCCACCGATTGATTTAGTCTCGCGGCTTCGTGCCCGCGGGGCGGGCGTCATCGATGGCTTGCACGAGGTGTCATGAACTGGAATCAGGAGTTGCTCAACAGCGCGCTGTGGCTGCTGCGGACCTATGCGGTCACGCTGGTGGCCTTCGTGGCCGTGATGGCCCTGCTGGCGCGCACGACGGCCTGGGGTCGGCAGTTCTGGGCCCTGAGCGGATCGTGGTTCTGGCCGACGGCCGCCGAGCGCGGGGGACGGCCACGCACCTGGCGCGACTGGAAGCCGCTGATGGGCGTGGCGCTGATCCTGTTCTTCGTGCTGCTGACGGTGCGGATGAACGTGCTGTTTTCCTTCTGGTACAACGGTTTCTACACGGCGCTGCAGGGGCTGGACCAGCCGGCCTTCTGGACCCACATGAACCTGTTCGCGCTGCTGGCCGCGTTGCACGTGACGCGCGCACTGGTCAACGCCTACATCCGCTCGTCGTTCTCGATCCACTGGCGCGAGTGGATGAACGACCGGCTGCTGACCCGCTGGCTCGACGGCCGCGCCTACCACCTCGGTCGCTACGCCAGTCCGGAGGTCGACAACCCCGAGCAGCGCATCCAGCAGGACGCCACCAGCCTGGTCAGCGACACGCTGGGCCTGTCGATGGGCCTGGTCGGCGCGGTGGTCTCGGTGGTCGAGTTCACTGGCATCCTCTGGGGCCTGTCCGGCCCGCTGGCCGTGGCCGGCACCGAGGTGCCGCGGGCGATGGTCTTCCTGGTCTATGTCTACGTGCTCGTGGCGACCTTCTTCGCGGTGCGCATCGGCCGTCCGTTGATCGGGCTGAACTTCCTCAACGAGAAGCTGTCGGCCACCTACCGCTACCTGCTGATGCGCCTGCGCGAATACGGCGAGAGCGTGGCGATGTACCGCGGCGAGGCGGCCGAGCGCGTCACGCTCGAGCGAGGCTTCATGGCCGTCATCGGCAATGCCTGGGCAACGCTGTGGCGCTCGCTGAAGTTCGACGGCTACAACCTGTCGATCAGCCAGGTCGCGGTCGTCTTCCCCTTCCTGATCCAGGCCCCGCGCCTGTTCGCCGGCACCATCAAGCTCGGTGACGTGATGCAGACCGCGCAGGCCTTCGGCCAGGTCGAGGAGGCGCTGAGCTTCTTCCGCACCTCCTACGACTCCTTCGCCAGCTACCGCGCGGTGCTGGACCGCCTGACCGGCTTCACCGGCAACACCGACGCCGCCCGCGCGCTCCGGATGCCCGCCATCGCGCACCGGCCGCAGGGCCTGATGCTGGACCACCTGACCGTGCGCCGCCCCGATGGCCAGGTGCTAACCGAAGGCCTGAGCCTCCAGATCGACCCTGGCCAGGCGCTGCTGATCCGGGGCCCGTCCGGTGCCGGCAAGACCACGCTGCTGCGCAGCCTCGCCGGCCTGTGGCCGCATGCCGAGGGCAACGCCGCGCGGCCCGACGATGCCGACTGCCTGTTCCTGTCGCAGAAGCCCTACCTGCCGCTGGGCACGCTGCGCCACGCGCTGGCCTACCCGCGCGCCACGCTGGGCGACGCCCAGGCGCGGGCCATCCTCGAACAGGTCCAGCTGGGCCACCTGGTCGACCAGCTGGAGGTCGACCGCGACTGGTCGCAGGTCCTGTCCCCCGGCGAGCAGCAACGCCTGGCCTTCGGCCGCGTGCTGGCCACGCGCCCGGCGCTGGTCTTCCTCGACGAAGCCACCTCGGCCACCGACACCGGCCTCGAACACGGCCTCTACACCCTGATCCGCCGCGAGCTGCCGCAAGCCGTGCTGGTCAGCGTCGGCCACCGCGAGACGCTGGCGCCGCTGCATGACCGGGTGCTGCAGATCCGCAAGGGCGGGGGGTGGGAGCTGGGGGCGGTGGGCTGATCAGCTGCCGCTGGTGCGCGTCCGGCGGGTCGGGCACTGGGTGTCCGACCCGCCGCCACACAGCGTCGCCGGTTGGCGACGGGCCATGGCGCGTTGAGCACGGCGTACACGCATCGCGGCACCGATCCTCGTCGCCATCGGGCGACGCGGGCCAACGGTAGGTCGGACACCCCGTGTTCGACGCGGTGGTGCCCATGCGCGCGGAACCGAAACCGTGTTCACCGCGCCCGGAGGTGCCGCTCGGCATCGCATTCAAAACCCCGTTGAACCAGGTTTTGGAACGGTGGCCCATCGGCGCCAGCCCGTCGGACACGGCGTGTCCGACCTACCGGGTTCGATCTGGCGCCGGTTGTTCAGGCGTCGTGCCGTCGAGCGCTCCGGCCTTGAACGGGTTGTGCTCCCCCAGCTCATCCACATACGCCGCCATGCCCTCGCCCTCGCGCGCGAGGTGGCGGGCCACCGCATCGTGGAAGCCGGGGTCGGACAGGACGTGGGCCGACCAGGTCGTGACCGGGAGGAGGCCGCGGGCCATCTTGTGCTCGCCTTGCGCGCCGCCTTCGAAGCGTTGCCAGCCGTGGGTGATGCACCACTCCAGCGGGGTGTGGTAACAGGCCTCGAAGTGCAGGCAGCGCACCGGCTCGGTCGCGCCCCAGTAGCGGCCCCAGGCGACGCGGCGGTCGGGGTCCAGCGCGATCAGGGATCGGGCGATCGGCACGCCCTCGCGTGAGCCGGTCACCATCAGCCAGTGTTCGGGCAGCTCGCGCGCCATGCGGGTGAAGAAGTCGCGGCTCAGGTAGGGCGTGCTGTGGTGGGCCCGGTAGGTCAGCGTGTAGCAGTGGTGGAAGTGGTCCCAGTCGGCCTCGGTGATCTCGCGGCCGACGAGGGTGTGCATCGTCACGCCGGCCTCGCGCACGTAGCGCCGTTCCTGCTGGACCTTCTTGCGCTTGTCGCGCTGCAGGCTGGCGAGGAAATCGGCCATGTCGGCATAGGGCTGCGGCTGGCGGTTCTCCCAGTGGAACTGGACCGTGCGGCGCAGCAGCCAGCCGGCCGATGCGGCGCAGCGGCGGTCGGCCTCGTCCATGAACAGGATGTGGGCCGAGGACAGGCCCATCGCCTGCATCTGCTGCTGCATCACCCGCAGCAGCCGCAGCCGACCGGCGTCGTCGCGCGCCAGCAGCCGCGTGCCGGGCACCGGCGTGAAGGGCACCGCGCCGAGCAGCTTGGGGTAGTAGCGGCCGCCGGCGCGCTCCCAGGCATCGGCCCAGGCCCAGTCGAACACGTACTCGCCGTAGGAATGGCGCTTGATCCACAGCATCGCCGCAGCCTGCAGCGCGCCGGACGGTTCGCGCGCGGCCAGCACCAGCGGCTGCCAGCCGGTCTCGGCGCAGGCGCTGGCGCTGTCGACCAGCGCGGCCAGGAAGGCGTGGCGCAGGAAGGGCGTAGGCTGGCCGGTGTCGGCCAGCAGGGCGTCCCAGTCGGCTGCGTCGACCTCGTCCAGGCCGGCATGCAGGCGCCATTGCCAGGCGTCGATGTCGGGCCGGGGCGACCCGACCGGGGCTGCGCGCGGGTGTCCTTCACCGGCGCCGTCCGGGGGCTCGCCGCTACCATGCCAAGCAACCCTGCTGCCGCGATCTTCCGCACCGCTTTCCATGTCCTCACCGACCTCCGTGTCGTCCGCCGCCGGCCTGGCGGTGGCGCTGTTGCAACTCAATCCGACCGTGGGCGACCTGGCCGGCAACGTGCGCCACATCGCCGCCGCCGCGCGGTCCGCGCATGCGGCCGGTGCCCGCGTCGCCGTGGCGCCGGAGCTGGCGCTGTGCGGCTATCCGCCCGAGGACCTGCTGCTGCGCCCGGCCTTCCTCGACGCCTGCGAAGCCGCGCTCGCCGAGCTGGCCAGCCAGCTCGCCGACCTGGCCGACCTGTTCGTGGTGATCGGCCATCCGCGCGACCTCAAGCGTGAACTGGCCGGCCATGCGGGGCATGTTCGCACGCGCTCCTGGGCGCTGCAGGGCTGCCTGAACATGGCCTCCGTGCTGCACGGCGGGGCGGTGGTGGCCAGCTACGCCAAGCGCGAGCTGCCCAACTACCAGGTCTTCGACGAGCGGCGCTACTTCGTCAGCGGTCGTGATGCCGGCCTGGCCCCGGTCGTGATCGAGGTCGACGGCCGCCGGCTGGGCCTGCTGATCTGCGAGGACGCCTGGTTCGACGAGCCGGCCGAGGCCGCCCGCGCGGCCGGCGCGGACGCGCTGCTGGTGCTCAATGCCTCGCCCTTCCACCTCGGCAAGCCGGCCGAACGCGAATCCCGCATGGCGGCGCTGGCGCAGCGCATCGGGCTGCCGCTGCTGTATGCGCACCTGGTGGGCGCGCAGGACGAGGTGGCCTTCGACGGCGCATCCTTCGCGGTCGATGCGCAGGGCCGGCTGGCCGCCCGCGCGCCGATGTTCGAGGAAGCCACGCTGGTGGTCGACCTGCTGCCCGGCGGCGCGCTGCGCGGCCCGGTCGCCGAACTGCCCGAACTGGAGGCGCAGGCCTGGGGCGCGCTGGTGACCGGCGTGCGCGACTACATCGGCAAGAACGGCTTCCCGGGCGCGCTGATCGGCCTGTCCGGCGGCATCGACTCGGCGCTGGTGCTGGCCATTGCGGTCGACGCGATCGGCGCGGCGCGGGTCCGCACGGTCATGATGCCCAGCCCCTACACCGCCGAGATCTCGTGGATCGACGCGCGCGACATGGCCGAGCGCCTGAAGGTGCGCTACGACGAGGTCAGCATCGTGCCGATGTTCGACGCCTTCCGCGCCACGCTGACGCCGCTGTTCGAGGGCCGTCCGGAGGATGCGACCGAGGAGAACATCCAGGCCCGCATCCGTGGCACGCTGCTGATGGCGCTGTCCAACAAGTCCGGCTCGATCGTGCTCACGACCGGCAACAAGAGCGAGATGGCGACCGGCTACTGCACGCTCTACGGCGACATGGCCGGCGGCTACGCGGTCATCAAGGACGTCGCCAAGACGCTGGTCTACCGCCTGGCCTCATGGCGCAACCGGCAGGCCGACGGCCCGGTCATCCCCGAACGCATCATCACCCGGCCGCCGTCGGCCGAGCTGCGGCCCGACCAGACCGACCAGGACAGCCTGCCGCCCTACGAGGTGCTGGACGCGATCCTGGCGATGTACATGGAAGAGGACCGCTCGCTCGACGAGATCGTCGCCGCCGGCTACGCCCCGGCCGACGTCGAGCGCGTGACCCGGCTGATCAAGTTCAACGAGTACAAGCGCCGCCAGGCACCGATCGGCCTGCGCATCACGCACCGCGGCTTCGGCCGCGACTGGCGCTACCCGATCACCTCGAAGTTCCGCGCCTGAGCGGGTCGGGCCGAGTCGTCCGCCCCGCTCCGATCGAGCCTCCCACCAAGCCCCGAGACACGAGCCCCGATGCCGCCACGCCCGAACGCCGCACCCGTCCGCCTGTCCCTGTCCCTGTCCTTGCCCCTGTCCCTGTCCTTGCTGACGCTGCTGGCGGCCTGTGCGCAGACCGGCGGCACGGTCGAGCCGGGCCCGGCCGCTGCCCCGGCTCCGGCCGCCGCCGCGACGGCCAGCGCCGCACCCGCGCCGTCCCGCGCGGCACCGGGCGCCGGGCCGGCTTCCGCAGCGACGGCGACGCAGGCGACCCCGGCCGCCCCGCCCGCGCCGGGCCAGCCGCCGGCCTTCGCCACCGTCATCAAGGACGCCCGCCGCAGCGAGGGCCTGCTGCCGGTCTGGCAGCGCGAGGACAAGGTCTGGTTCGAGCTGGCCGAGTCCGACTTCAACCAGCCCTTCTTCCTGTCGCCGAAGATCGCCGGCGGCATCGGCGAGGGCCGGCTGAGTGGCGGCCTGATGCTGGGCGGCGGTGCCTGGGTCGAGTTCCGGCGCGTGCACAACCAGGTCCAGCTGATCGAGCGCAACGCCGACTACATCGCCCGGGCCGGCACGCCCGAGGCCCGCGCGGTGGCTGCGGCCTACTCGCCCAGCCTGGTCGCCAGCACGCCGCTGGCCAGCGCGCCGCACCCGGAGCGCAAGACCGTGCTGATCGATGCCGCCGCGCTGCTGATGGGCGACTGGCCCGGCCTGGCCAGCGCGTTGCAGCGCAGCTACCGCCAGAACTACGGCTACGACGGCCGCAACTCGGCCATCACCTCGGTGCGGGTGCAGCCCGAGCTGATCGTGTTCGAGCTGCAGAACCACTATGCCGCGCCCAACCTGAGCTTCCCGCAGCCCGGCGCGACACCGCCCGGCGCGCCGCAGCCGTCCTTCCCGAGCACGCTGCCCGACCCGCGCAGCCTGTTCCTGCGGCTGCACTACTCGCTGACGCGCTTGCCGGCCGAGCCGATGCGCCCGCGTCCGGCCGACCCGCGCATCGGCCACTTCACCACCGTCATCCAGGACTACAGCGACGACCTGGCGCGCAACGCCAAGGTGCGGCACGTCAACCGCTGGCGGCTCGAGAAGAAGGACCCGTCGGCGGCGCTGTCCGAGCCGGTCAAGCCGATCACCTACTGGATCGACCGCAACGTGCCGCTGAAGTACCGCTCGGTCATCAGCGACGGCATCCTCGAATGGAACACCGCCTTCGAGAAGATCGGCTGGCGCCAAGCGATCGAGGTCCGCATCCAGCCTGACGATGCCAGCTTCGACACGCTCGACACCGGCGTCGCGTCGGTGCGCTGGATGCTCAGCGCCCAGCCCGGCCTGGCTGGCATCGGCCCGAGCCACGTCGACCCGCGCAGCGGCGAGATCCTCGACGCCGACATCGCCTTCGAAGGCAACTCGCTGCGCTTCCAGCGCCTGCTGCGACGCCAGATCCTGGCCGAGGGCGGGCAGACGGACTGGTCGTCGGTGCTGCAGGTCGGCTCGGCCGGCAGCCAACCGGCCAGCAGCGGACTGGCCAGCAGCGGACCGCTCGCCCCGGCGGCCGCGCTGCGCGCCGCGCTGACCGGTGCGGATGCGCGCTGCCAGGCCGCCGAGCAAGGCGCGTCGCAGCTGGGCTATGCGCTCGAACGGCTGGCGGCCGATGCCGGCACGCCCGGGGTCGACGAGGAGGCCACCGAGGCGGCGGCCGAGGCGCTGGTGCGCGTCTACCTGAAGAACCTCGTGATGCACGAGGTCGGCCACACGCTGGGGCTGCGGCACAACTTCCGCGCCTCGCATGCGGTCGACAGCGCCCGGCTGGACGATGCCGAATGGACCCGCGACCACCCGATGTCCGGTTCGGTGATGGACTACGTGCCGGCCAACCTGCCGCGGCCCGGCGCACCGGCACCGGTGGCCTACCAGCAGCAGCTGGGGCCTTACGACTTCTGGGCCATCGAGTACGCCTACCGCAGCCTCGGCCCGGCCGACGAGCGTACCGAACTGGCCCGCATCGCCGCGCGCAGCGCCGAACCCGAACTTGCCTTCGGCACCGACGAGGACGCCGGCCTGGGCCTGGATCCCGAGACGCTGCAGTTCGACCTCGGCAACGATCCGGTCGCGCACGCCGCCCGGCGCATCGAGATCGCCCGTGACCTGATCGCGCGGGCCGAGCGCCAGAGCCTGGCCGACGGCGATGAATACGCCCGGCTGCGTCGCCGCGTCGCCTACGCGCTGCTCGACACCGGCAGCGCGGCCGGCGTCGCGCTGCGCCAGATCGGCGGCGTGCGCACGCTGCGCGACCGGGCCGGCAGCGGCCGCGATCCGCTGCAGCCGGTGCCGGCGGCGCGGCAGCGTGCAGCGCTCGACCTGATCGCCCGTCAGGTCCTGTCGGCCGACGGGCTGGTGGTCTCGCCGACGCTGCAGCGCAAGCTCGCGCCCGACTTCTTCGACCGGGCCGAGAACCTCGGCCTGGGCGGCCCGACGCCGACCGAGTTCATCCCCGACCTCGTGCTGGGCGGCCTGCAGCGCAGCGTGCTGGCCCAGCTGATGAGCGACACGCTGGGCCAGCGCCTGCTGGACCACCAGGGCAAGGCCAGCGGCCCGGACGACGCGCTGACGCTGGCCGAGCTGCTCGACCGGGTCCGCGCCGAGGTCTGGAGCGAGCTGGCCCGGCCCGCCGCCGGTCGCATCGAGCCGCTGCGCCGCGACCTGCAGCGCGACCACGCCACCCGCCTGTCCGGCGCGCTGATGCGGCCGTCACCCGGCCAGCGCGCGGAGCTGCGCAGCCAGCTGCGTGCCCAGGCCCGCGAGCTGCACGCCAGCCTGCGTCGCAGCGTCGCGGCGCGGGTCTGGGACGCGCCCTCACGTCGCCACCTGCAGGACCTGCTCGACGATCTGGGCGAGGCGCTGGACGCCAAGGTGGTGCGCTCGGTCAGCGGCGGCTGACCGTCGTGGCTGAGGTCGGCGGTCGGTGAGCAACTACCGGTCGTGCGCAGCCGCTTGGATTTTTTGATCGCCGTCCGCTGCGTGGATGGCATCCTGATCCACGCAGGCGTGGCGCGACACGCGGGCCGGACGCTTCGAATGGGGGCGGAAGGCTTGCGTGTTCTGCGCCTTCTTCGCGGTCTGCGTGGTCTGCGCGTTTGCCGGTGCGGCATCCCGCAACTCGTGGCTTGCCGGTGAGGCCGGTGCGCGAAGAATGGCGGACATCCGCCACACCTGCGCCTTCGTCGCCATCGCCATGCCCACCATCGCCCCGTCGTTCCTCCAGCGCCTGACGCTGAACGTCGCGCACCGCCTGGCGCTCGGCTTTGCCGCGCTGCTGCTGGCGATCGTTGGCGTGGGCGGCGTGGCGCTCTACCAGCTCGACCGCCTGCAGCGCGAGTCCGAGGCTGCCGAGGCGCGCCTGGCCAGCCGGCTTGAACTGACGCTCACGCTGCAATCCGGCATCGACCGCGTCGCGCTGCATGCCCGCAACCTCGCACTGGCCGAGGACACGCTGGCCCGGACCCAGGAGGCGCGGCTGCTGAACCAGGCGCTGGCCCGCGTCGATGCGCTCGAACGGCGCCTGCGCACGCTCGACTGGGACGGCGCCAGCCTCGGCCTGCTCGACGGCTGGAGCGCGGCAGCCGGCACGGTGCGGCCACGCCTGGACGCGCTGACCCGCGCGGGTCGCGCCGCCAGCCCTGCCGGCGCGGATGGCTTGCCTGCCGCGCTGGCCCAGCTGCGTCCGGTCGAAGCCGCCTGGCAGGAGCAGACCCAGGTCCTGATCGACCACGTCGGCGCCCAGGCCCAGGCCGCCGCGACGGCGCGGCGCGTCGAACACCCGCAGGTCCGCGAGCAGCTGGCGACGCTGCTGATCGTCTGCCTGCTGGCCGGTGGCTGCATGGCCTGGATGCTGGTGCGCCCGCTGGGCCAGGTGCTCGGGGTGCGCGAGATGCGCGAGATGCGCCAGCCGGCCCGGACAGACCGACGCGGGGCGCAGGCCATGCCGGCCCAGCCCGAACGTGCGGCCCCGACGGACGCCGCGGCGATCGACCTGACGCAGCCGGCTGCGCCGGCCACGCCGGCCGTGTCCCCCGCGCCGACGGCGCCCGAGCCGCCGATGCCCGCGCCCGTCGAGGTCATGCAGGAGCTGCTCCAGCGTGTCCAGTCGAACCCGGCGCAGCCGGTCTCGCCGGCGCGTGAAGCGGCCACGGCCCTGGGCGCGGCGGATGCCGCGCCTGCCGTCCTGGCCGATCCCGACCGGCTGGTCGCCAACGCCGTGCAGGTCGCCGAGCGCGGCAGCGAGGTCGTCACGCAGGTGGTCTCCAACATGGAGGACATCTCCGCGTCGAGCCAGAAGATCAACGAGATCCTGGCCACCATCGACGGCATCGCCTTCCAGACCAACTTGCTGGCGCTGAACGCCGCCGTGCAGGCGGCACGGGCCGGTCACGACGGCCACGGCAGCCACGGTGCGGTGGCCGGCGAGGTGCGCGGCCTGGCGCAGCGCGCGGCCAGTGCGGCGCGCGAGATCAAGGGCCTGATCAATGCCTCGCTCGACAAGGCCGAGGCCGGTGGCCGGCTGGTGCGCGATGCCGGCGCGACGATGGATGCGATCGTCTCGTCGGTCCAGAGCGTCACCGAACTGGTCGGCCAGATCGGCAACCAGGCCGAGAGCCAGACGCCCGAAACCCTGCAGCAGGCCGACCGCTCGGTCCGCCACCTGGACCAGCTGACGCGCCAGAACGCCGCGCTGGTCGAACAGAGCGCCAGCGCCGCCGATGCGCTGCGCGACCAGGCCGAGCGGCTGCAGAAGGTCGTCGCCGCCTTCCGGCTGCTGCAGCAGACCCAGGAAGCGGCCTGGACCGCCCACACCGCCATCCACAGCGCCCGCACGACCTCGCGCGGCGACACGCTGCCCGGCGGCCTCGATGACCTGCCGCCGGCCGCCCGCCCGCGAGGCAAGGACGGGGAGCCGCCGGCGGGCGGGGACTGGAAGAACTTCTGACGACAGGCCGGGTCGTCGGACCCGGCCGCGCGCTCAGATCGGCTCGGTCCGCCGCAGCAGCCAGTCCAGCGCGTCGCCGGTCACCCGTGGCGACAGGCGCTGGCGGACCTCGGCGTGGTAGGCGTTGAGCCAGGCGCGCTCGTCCGGGCGCAGCAAGGCCGGGTCGATGCAGCGGGTGTCGATCGGGCACAGCGTCAGGGTCTCGAACTCGAGGAAGTCGCCGAAGCCCTCGTTGACCGCTGCCGGCACGTTGAGCACCAGGTTCTCGATCCGCACGCCCCACTGGCCGGCACGGTAGAGACCCGGCTCGATCGAGGTGATCATGCCCGGCTGCATCGCCATCTGTGGCTCGGGAATGGCCGGGGAGATGCTCTGCGGTCCCTCGTGCACGTTGAGGAAGTAGCCCACGCCGTGGCCGGTGCCGTGGCCGTAGTTCAAGCCGGCTTCCCACAGCGGCGCGCGTGCGATCGCGTCCAGCATCGGCGAGAGCGTGCCCAGCGGGTAACGGGTGCGTGACAGCGCGATCGTGCCCTTGAGCACGCGCGTGTAGTCGGCCTTCTGGGCCGCGCTGGCCAGGCCGATCGGCCAGACCCGCGTGATGTCGGTGGTGCCGCCCAGGTACTGCGCGCCCGAATCGATCAGCAGCAGGCCCTCGGCGACCAGGCCGTCCGGCGTCGAGATCGGCGCATGTGATTCGGGCGTGGCACGGTAGTGCGGCATCGCGCCGTTGGCGTTGAAGCCGGCGATGGTCGGGAAGCTCAGGCTGACGAAGCCGGGCTGCCTGGCGCGCTCGGCGCTGAGCCATTCGTCGACCGTCAGCTCGGTGATCGCCTCGCGGCCCAGTGCGGCCTCGAAGCGGGCGTAGAAGGCGCACATCGCGGCACCGTCGACCTCCATCGCCGTGCGGATGTGGGCGGCCTCGGCGGCGGTCTTGCGGCTCTTGGCCAGCGTGCTGGGGTTGATCGCCTCGATCACCTGCACGCCCGCACAGACCGCCTCGCGAAAGCCCAGCGTGATGCGGCGCGGGTCCAGCAGCAGCTTCGCGCCGTCGGGCAGCGCGGCCAGCGCGGCGGCGGCGCCGTCGTAGGGCGCCAGCACCAGGCCGTCGCTGGCCAGCGTGGCGGCCAGGGCCGCATCGACCTTGCCGGCACCGACGAACAGGGTCGCCGCGCCGCCGGCCGGGATCAGCAGGTGGGCCAGGAAGACCGGGTTGTAGTCGACGTCCGCGCCGCGCAGGTTGGTGATCCAGGCGATGTCGTCGACGGTCGAGACGAAGTGGTGGCTCGCCCCCTGGGCCTGCATCGCCGCACGGACCTGGGCCAGCTTGTCGGCCCGGCCGACGGCGGCCTCGGGCGGGCGGTGCTCGTAGACGGCGGCCGCCGGCAGCGCCGGGCGGTCGGACCAGACCTCGGCCAGCAGGTCGACATCGGTGCGCAGCGCGATGCCGTTCGGTGCCAGCGCCTCGGCCAGCGCCTTGGCACTGGCCAGGCCCATCACGGTGCCGTCGACCGCCAGGGCCTGCCCGTGGGCGACCAGCGGCGCCAGCCAGCCGACCAGGTGGCCGACCGCGCCGTTGGGCACCTTGACCAGCTCGACGCCGGTGCCGGCGAGTTCGAGCTCGGCCTGGACCCAGTAGCGGCTGTCGGCGAACACCGCCGCGCGTTCGGCGGTGACGATCAGCGTGCCCATCGACCCGGTGAAGCCGCTGTAGCGCACCCGGCCCTGCCAGCGCTCGGGCAGGTATTCGGACAGGTGCGGGTCGGACGAGGGCACCAGCACCGCCGCCAGGCCGTGGCGGTGCAGCGCGAGGCGCAGTTCGGTCAGACGCTGGCGGATCGGGTCGGTGCGGGTGTCCATGGGCGGGGCGTCTTTCAGGAAGAGGTGACCGGTCGATTGTGGCAAGCGCCCGGGGCGATCCCGCCGCCCTGGCACGCAAGTCCTTTGGCGCCCGGGCGGAAGGCACATCCTGTGACGTTGGACACGTTTGTCGACGCCTTGTCACGCGTCGTCGCTAGTGTGCGGTCGACTCCGGCACCGCCGACGCCGACGCCGACCGCATGCCGGAGCGGAGCGGCCGCCTGTCGTCCTGGGCTGCCACCATCCGATCCTCACACCATGTCCGCTTCACCCGTCCTGTTCAAGACCGACCTGGGCCGCGCGGTGTTGCGCGACCGGGCCTTGCCACAGGCCCAGGGGCTGAACCGGGCGCGGCGCTCCCTGCTGATCATGGTGGACGGCCGCCGCACGCTGCGCGAGCTGGGCCCGGCGATCGACGCGCTCGGGCTGGTCCGCGAGGACCTGCAGTGGCTGGTCGACCGACGCCTGATGCGCTGGGGCGACGCCACCGGCTCGCCGGTCCTGGCCGGCGAGGCCGGGCCGACCCGTCCGGCCGGCAACCGCTCCGTGGCGGGCGCGAAGCTCTATGCGCTGGACCTGCTCGGTCGCTTGCTCGCGCAGGAGGACGCACCCTTGCGCGAGGCGGCCCGCGCGGTGACCCATGACGCACACCTGATGCCCTGGCTGCGGCAGTGCGCCGTCGACATCGCCCGCCGCAGCACCGAGGACCGGGCCGCGCTGTTCCTGGTCAAGGTGCAGTCGATGGTGCCCGAACACCTGCTCGACCCGATCGGCGATCCGGCCTGAGCGGCGCGGCCCTCAGGGCAGCCGCCACACCCGTCCGTCCGCCACCGCGACCAGCGTCACGCCGGCCGTGCGGTGCACGACATGGCCGCCGGTGAACTCGCCGAAGGCCGGCAGCACCAGCGCACGCGGACCGGCCTGGAAGCAGGGCAGGCGCACGCTGTCCAGTCCACGCCCGATGCGCACGACCGGGTGGACGTGGCCGGCGATGACGTAGGCCGGCGCGGCCGTCGCCGGGTCGTGGCACAGGGCCAGGCCGGCGCAGGCCAGCGGCTCGTCGACGACCTCGATGGCCAGCTCGGGCGGTGGATCGCCGGCATGGTCGTCGTGGTTGCCGCGCACCAGCGTGATCGCCAGCCCGGCATGCCGTGACCGCCAGCCGGCCAGCGCGGCCAGCGTCGCCGGCGCCCGGCCGCTGGCCGCGTGCAGCAGGTCGCCCAGCACCACCAGACGGCGCACCGGCCAGCGCGCCAGCAGGGCGTCCAGCCGGGCCAGGTTGGCCTCGGTCGTGCCGGCCGGCACCGGCACCCCCAGGCGGCGGAAGCTCGCGGCCTTGCCGATGTGCACGTCGGCCACCAGCAGCAGGCCGGCATCGGCCAGCCAGGCGGCTCGCTCGGGCAGCAGCGTCAGCGGGCGGCCGTCGGGCAGCGGGTGGTCCAGATGCGGGGTCCAGGCGGGCGGCATGGCAGATGTCAGGGCTTGCGTTCCCGCCGCCGACGCGGCGACTTCACGGCGGCCGGATCGGCTGGCGCGGGCTGGCCCTGGGCGGCGGCTTCCAGCTCGGCCAGCAGGCGCTGCACGCGCTGGTTCAGCGGCTCGTTGCTGATGCGTTCGCGCAGCCGCTCGACCATCAGCGGGAAGCCGAAGGGCGTGATGCGCGCCGGCCGGGTCATCACGACCTCGCCGGCGGCCATGCGGGCCAGGCAGCGCTGCAGCCGCTCGACGTCCAGCTCCTGGGCCAGCGTCTCCGCCTCGGCCTGCGCGAGCAGCAGGTTGCCGGGGTCGAACTTGCGGAACACGTCGAAGAACAGGCTGGACGAGGCCTGCACCTGGCGCGTGCTGCGCGGCGCGCCGGGGTAGCCGGTGAAGACCAGCCCGGCGACCCGGACGATCTCGCGGAAGCGGCGCTGCGACAGCTCGGTCGCGTTGAGGGCCTGCTGCAGGTCGGGCATCAGCCGCTCGGCCGTCAGCAGCCCGCGCCCGGCCGAGCCGGGGCCTTCGGGCAGCAGCAGCGCCGGCCAGTCGAAGGGCGTGCGCGACAGCAGCTCGAAGCCGTGGTCGTTCATCGACAGGCTGAAGGTGCCGGGCCGGTCACGCGCGGCCCGCCAGGCCAGCAAGGCGCCCAGTCCGATGTGGACCATGCGCCCGGCCAGCGGGTAGCAGAACAGGTGGTGGCCCTCGTCGGATTGCAGCAGTTCGAAGACCAGCCGGCCGGTACGCGGCAGGGCCGACTGGCGCGCCTGCAGCGCCAGCAGCGGGGCGAGGGTGCGCAGCTCGGGCGGGGTGTCGTCCGGCAGGTCGGCGTGTGGGGTGGAGGGCCGCTCGGCCGCAGCCGCCTCCAGCGCCGGCAGCAGCGGCTCGGCCCGTGCGAGCAGGGCCAGCACGCTGTCGGCCAGCTCGCTGGACAGCGGCATCTTGCCGCCCTGCCAGGTCGGCACCGCGCCCTGGTTCTTCGGTGCCGGCTTGACGTAGGCGGTCAGGTCGCGCACCCGCACCAGCTGCAGCACCCGGCCGCTGAAGATGAAGCAGTCGCCCTCGCGCAGGCTGGCCAGGAAGCCTTCCTCGATCGAGCCGAGCCGGCCACCGTTGAGCCACTGCACGCTCATCGACGCGTCCGACACGATGGTGCCGATGGCCATGCGGTGGCGCCGCGCGACATCGCGCCGCATCACGCGGTGGCGGCCGTCGGCCGGGTCGCGCTCGATGCGGTGGTGTTCCGGATAGGCCGCCAGCGCGTCGCCGCCATGCACCGTGAAGCCCAGGCACCAGTCGAAGGTCTCGCGGTCCAGGTCGCGGTAGGGCCAGGCCAGCCGGACCTCGTCGAACAGCGCATCGGGCTCGAAGCCTTCGCCGACGGCCAGCGTCAGCAGGTGCTGGATCAGCACGTCGATCGGCCACGGCGGCGGCTCGCGCGACTCGATGCGGCGGGCCAGCGCGGCCTCGCGCGCGGCGGCGCCTTCCAGGATCTCCAGCGCATGCGTGGGCACGACCGTGATGCGCGAGGGCCGCCCCGGCGCATGACCCGACCGCCCGGCGCGCTGCAACAGCCGCGCAATGCCCTTGGGCGAGCCGATCTGCAGCACCCGTTCAACCGGCAGGAAGTCCACCCCCAGGTCCAGGCTGCTGGTGCAGACCACCGCCTTGAGCGCGCCGTTCTTCAGCCCGGCCTCGACCCACTGGCGCACGGCGGGATCGAGCGAGCCGTGGTGCAGCGCGATCAGCCCGGCCCAGTCCGGCCGCGCTTCCAGCAGCGACTGGTACCAGACCTCGGCCTGCGAGCGGGTGTTGGTGAAGACCAGGCAGGACGCGGCGGCGTCGATCTCGCGCACCACCTCGTCGCGCAGGCGCAGGCCGAGGTGGCCGCCCCAGGGGAAGCGCTCCAGCGTCTCGGGCAGCAGGGTGTCGACCGTCAGCGCCTTGGGCAGCGAGCCCTGCACCCGCACGGCGTCTGGGCCGGCCAGCGCCTCGGCCGCCAGCGCCAGGTTGCCCAGCGTGGCCGACAGGCCCCAGACCCGCAGCGCCGGGTTGAGCCGGCGCATCCGGGCCAGCGCCAGCATCACCTGGGTGCCGCGCTTGTTGCCGAGCAGCTCGTGCCACTCGTCGACGATCAGCACCTCGGCATCGGCCAGCACCGCCGAGCCGTCGGCCAGCGCCAGCATGAGGCTCAGGCTTTCCGGCGTCGTGACCAGCGCGGGCGGCCAACGGTGGCGCTGGCGCGCCTTCTCGGCCGCGGCGGTGTCGCCGGTGCGCATGGCCACCGTCCAGCCCATGCCGATGCCGTCGCAGGCGGCCTGCAGCGCCTGGGTGGTGTCGGCCGCCAGCGCCCGCATCGGCGTGATCCACAGCACCCGCGGACCGGTGCGCGCGGGCGGTTCCGGCCGCGCCCGGCAGACCGCCAGCGCACCGAACCAGGCCGCCAGCGTCTTGCCCGCGCCGGTGGTGGCGTGCAGCAGGCCACTGCGGCCGTCGCGCATGTGAGCCCACACCTCGCGCTGGAAGTCGAAGGGCTGCCAGCCGCGCCGGGCGAACCAGTCCTCGGCATCGGCGGCGACCGGTCCGGCCGGCCGACGTGGCGTGGACGGGCCCGGCGAGCGAGCGGGCGCTGACGTCGCCCGCTCGCGCCGCGCCTGGGCCCGCCGCAAGGCGCTCAGCTGCGTGCCCACGTTGGGGCCCGGCGGCAGGCCGCCACGCCAGGGCGGGTCGTCGGGTGGGTGGGCACTCACGGTCGGGAAGGTCGGGTGGCGTCGGCGGTTGGAAGGCGGGCTGGTCAGGGGCAGGACGTGCCGCTTGGGGTCAACCTTCTGGGGGAATCAGCCGCAACAGCTTAGCGCGCACCGCTGCCTAGACTGGCCCGCGCCCCATCCAGCCCTGAAGCGAGACCCCGATGCGCCTGCCCGCCCTGACGATCTGCCTGATCCTGATGACGCTTGGCGCCTGCGGCGGCGGCGGTGCCGATGCCGGCAAGAGCGTCTTCGACCCTTCTGGCGACAACGCCGGCGCGCACCGCGTCGTGCCGCTGAACCACGGCGCCTACCAGCTCGACTACGACTGCGACGACCGGCTCGCCGTGCGCTACGCCTACACGCTGACGACCGACACCGGCCACGCCGTCCGGCCAGACGTCTACACCCAGGTCGATCCCCTGCTGCCAGCGGGCTGCCCGGCGCAGCTGAGCGCGAATGCGTACGCCGCACCGGGCTGGGCGCGCGGCCACCTCGTCGCCGCCAACCACATGGACGCCAGCGACGCGCTGATTGCCCAGACCTTCCTGATGAGCAACATCGTCCCGCAGCGGGCGGCCTTCAACCAGGGCATCTGGGCCGAGGCCGAGGCCATCGCCGAATGCTGGCGCGACGTCGCGCCGGTCCAGGTGATCGGCGGCGTGCTGGCCAACGACAGCGCCAACGACCTGTTCCGGACCTCGCACGGCGTCGCCACGCCGGACGTGTTCTGGATGATCCTGGTCAGCGCCGACCCGGCCCGCCCGGGCCAGCAGCGTGCGCTGGCCTGGTGGATCCCCAACATCGATGCCACCGGCACGCTGGAGAGCCGCCGCGTCAGCATCGCGACGATCGAGGCCAGGGTCGGCGCCAGCCGGGTCGGCCTGCCGGCGCTGGCGGCGGCGCTCAAGACATCGGTCGGCGCGGCCTGGGGCGTGCCGGCGGGAGGGTGTCTGGCGGGGTGACGTGTGGGAGTGGACTTGTCGTACGAAAAGTCGTACGCTCTTCGGGAGGAGACCACCATGACTGTCCTGTCCGCCAGTGAAGCCCGCGCCAAGCTCTATCGACTCATCGATGAGGCGGCCGAATCCCATCAGCCGGTCCTCATCGCCGGCAAGCGGGCGAGCGCCGTGCTGGTGTCGGCCGAAGACTGGTCAGCGATCCAGGAAACCCTCCACCTGCTGTCGGTGCCGGGCATGCGCGAGTCGATCAGGGAGGGCATGGCCGAACCTCTCGACACGAGCGTTTCGACGCTCGACTGGTGACCGGGTGGCTTGGCAACTGCTGTTCGCCCGCCATGCGCAGAAGGACGCGCTGAAGCTGGCGGCTGCAGGCTTGAAATCCAAGGCGCAGGCCTTGCTCGATGTGCTGGCCGAAGACCCTTTCCGCAACCCGCCTCCCTACGAGAAACTGGTCGGTGACCTGGCTGGCGCCTATTCGCGACGCATCAACATCCAGCACCGTCTCGTCTACGAAGTCATGGTGGAGCAACGCGTGGTTCGGGTCCTGCGCATGTGGACGCACTACGAATGACGCGGGACCGGGTCTTGCCGCCCTGCGACCGCTGCGGCCCGACGCTCCGCCCCATCACCCCACCCAATCACCCCGCCCCATCACCCCGCCTGCAACCGCCGCCGCACCAGCTGGATGTGGCTGCGCAGCGCGTACAGCTCCTCGGCATGCGACAGGGGCACCGGCAGGCGTTCGACGCGGGCGTCCAGGGCCTTGAGCTCGTCTTCCAGGCCGGTGACGGCCTCGGGCGTCAGGGCGGCGTCGCTGGCGCGTTCCTCGATGTCGCGCAGCGTGCCGTACCAGCGGAAGATGCGCGAGCGGATCCGCATCGTGTAGAGCGGCGGGACGATGCGCGACAGCGGGATCACCACCGCGACGATCGACACCAGCACCACCCACATCCGGTCGATCAGGTTGGCCAGCCAGAACGGCAGGTAGCGCTGCAGCAGCGGCGTGCCGCTCTCGTAGTAGCGCTGGGCCTCGGTGGCGAGCGCGTAGTCGCTCGCGCCGGCCTGCGGGAACTCGCCCTTGCGCTGGAACCAGTTGCCCTCGCCGTGGATGCGCCCCGCCGCCTGCACCAGCAGCTGCTGCAGGGCAGGATGGGTGTCCTCGCGCACGACCAGCGTGGCGTTGGCGGCCAGCAGGTGCAGGTCCTGGCGCGGCAGGTCGCGGGCGAGGTCGACCACGCCGCGCGGCAGCAGCACCGGCTGGACCTGCGGCACGCGCCGCGCGTAGGCCTCGGCCTGGGCGAAGTCCAGCAGCCGGATGCCCGGCGTGATCAGCAGCATGCGCACCAGCGGCGACTCCGGCGCCGAGACCAGCGCCATCGCGTCGATGCGGCCGGCCAGCAGCTCGACCACCGCCGGCGTCGGCTCCAGCCGGCCGAGCTTCTGGGTGCGCGGGTCGATGCCGTTGGCGTTGAACAGCCGGCGCATCACGTTGGTGACGCCGCTGCCCTCGTGGCCGATGTTGATCTTCCAGCCCTTGAGCTGCGCCAGGCTGTCGAGCGTGCGGCGGTCGTGGCGCTCGACCGCGGCGGCCTCGCGGTAGAACACCCAGACCGGCTCGCGGAACAGGTTGCCCAGGCTGGCCAGGCCTTCGGGCGGGGCCTCGTCCGGGCCCAGCTCGTCCTGCGCGCCGCCCTGCACGAAGGCGGCCTCGACCTCGCCGGACTGCAGCAGCGCCAGGTTCTCCTGCGAGCCCTTGGTGGTGCGCAGCTCGACCTCGATGCCGTGCTTCTTCAGCGCGCTGGCGTAGCGCGGGCCGAACTCGGCGTAGGCGCCCTGGGCCGGGCCGGTGGCCAGCACCATGCGCTGGGGCGGCGTCGGGCTCAGCACGCGGTAGGCCAGCACCATCAGGCCGATGGCCAGCAGCAGCACGGGGCCGGCGGTCAGCAGCAGGTCGCCGATCTGCAGCAGGGTGGTCTTGAGCTTGCGCATGGGGAAGGGGAGGGTCACGGGGTCGACAGGTTCAGGGACGGGGGGCTCAGACCGGCTCGGCGTCGACCGGGTCACGCGGCCGGTGGCGCCACAGCATTTCGGCGCTGAAGACGGCGCAGGCGATCCAGATCAGCACGAAGCCCTGCAGCCGCGCGCCGCCGAAGGGCTCGCCGAACAGCCACACGCCCAGCGCCAGCTGGATCGTCGGGCCGATGTACTGGAGCATGCCCAGCAGGCTCATCGGGATGCGCTGGGCCGCCGCGCCGAAGAAGATCAGCGGGATGGCGGTCAGCGGTCCGGCGGCCGCCAGCAGCAGCTGCGTACCGGGGCTGGCGTGCGCGAAGGCGGTGCCGCCGTGCAGGCCTGCCCACAGCAGGCCGACCCCCGCGATCGGTGCGAGCAACAGGCTTTCCAGTGTCAGGCCTTCGAGCGTGCCCAGCGGTGCGCGCTTGCGCAACAGGCCGTAAGTCCCGAACGAGGCCGCCAGCGCCAGCGAGATCCACGGCACCTCGCCGGTCTGCCAGGCCAGCCAGCCGACCCCGGCGGCGGCCAGGCCGACGGCGGCCTTCTGCGCCAGCGCCAGCCGCTCGCCCAGCACCAGCCGGCCGAGCAGCACGTTGAACAGCGGGTTGATGAAGTAGCCCAGGCTGGCCTCGACCACCCGGCCATGCGTGACCGCCCAGACGTAGATGAACCAGTTGCCCGCCAGCAGCACCGAGCTGCCGACGAAGGTGGCCATCACCCGCCGGTCGGCCAGCGCCACGCGCAGCCAGGCGGTGCGGCGCAGCGCCACCATCAGCACGGCCATGAAGACCAGCGACCAGACCACGCGGTGCGCCGTGATCTCCAGCGCCGGGATCTCCGAGACCAGCCGGAAGTACAGCGGGAACAGCCCCCACAGCGCATAGGCCGTGGCGGCCTGCAAGGCGCCGCGGCGCATCAGTCGGGACGCCGCAGGGGCGGCGTGGCGGGGCGGTTCAGGCGGCGCATGGCGGTGCGGATCAGGGCAAACACGGGGTCGGCAGGATAGCGGGGCACCGGCCGCAGCGCCCGGCGCCGAAACGCGGATTCCAGTCATTGATGCGCTGCGGGCGGGCCTGAAAGATCGATCCCGTATTCCGGGAGCACGACTTGAACAAGACGATGAACGCGGCGCTGGCCTGGACCACGGCGCTGTTCCTGAGCGGCCCGACCGGTGCGGTCGAACCCTCGCGGACCGAGCCGGTCCGGCTCGAATGGATCGTGCGGGCCGTGGCCGCGCAAGGCCAGGCCGACCGCGTCGAGGTCCGCCGCGAGTCCACCGCCCAGGTGCCGGCACCGGGCGAGCCACTGGAGCTGGTCAGCGCGTCGGCGGGCGTGCTGACGATCCTGCGGGTCACGATGGACGGCGCGGTGACGCACGCCGAACACCTGCTGCCGGCCTTCGACTCGCGCTATCCGGAGGTCCTGGTGCATCCGCGCAGCGGCGCCATCCTGATGCATGGACATGCCCGCTCGGTGCTGCAGGTGGTCGAGTGGCGGCGTGACGGCAGCCTGATCGAGCGGCTCTACCTGAGCCATCCGGAGATCGCGTCGCTGTACCAGCGCCAGGTCAACGACAGCGTGCAGCTGCTGGGCGACGCCACCGACGGCTACTGGGCGCTGGACCGCCGCAACGGCACGCTGCTGCGCATCCAGCCGGGCGACATGACCGACCGGGCCGAGGTGACGAAGTTGGCGACCGCACCCGACTGCTGCCGCGCGGCCGCCATCGGCGCCGAGCGCACGCTGTGGCTGCTGGGCGCCGGCGGCGTCGTGCAGCGCATCGGCCCGCAGGGCGAGGTGCTGGCGCGCACCCAGGTCAATTTCGACGCCCGGGGTGACCGCAGCTTCGGCGACGGCCGCCTGTTCCCGGCCGCGACCGGCGTGGCGCTGCTGTCGCCCGACCAGACGCAGCTGGTCCTGCTGGATGGCCAGGCCCAGGTGCGCAGCCGCCATGCGCTGTGCGCCGCCCGCCCGGTGGGGCCTGCGACGGTGGCCAAACCTGGCGGCAGACCCGGCGACCAGGCCGCCGAGAAACCCCTGTCCTGCGCACGCGAGGCAAAGCGCGCCGGCCGGCTGAGCGCCTTCGCCTACGCGATCGGCCTGGCCGACGGCCGCGTGCTGGCCGGCGATGGCGAGCGCATGGCCGTGTTGTCACCCGACGGCGGGATGCGCCTGCTCGGCGGCTCGTCGCCCTGCGACAGCGACCTGGAGGCGCTGCGCCGACGCCCCGCCGGGACCACCTTCCAGCCCTGCCATGACGACAGCTTCCGGGCCACCGCGCTGCAGCGGTCCGAGCCGGGCGTGCCGGTGTCGACCTGGCTGCTGGCCTCGCCGGACGATGGCCTGCGCCACCGTTACCTGCTGAGCTGGCCGGAGTCGGGCGGGTCAGCCACCCCGGCTTCCACCCCTGCTTCCAACCCGTCATCCGGCATGACGCTCGGCCTGCCCCCGCCCACGGGCGGCTTGCTGCAGGGCCTGTCGTCGCAGGCACGCGACCTGCGCACCCGGCTGGAGGACACCTTCGTCGACCTGCGCCACGGCGCCCGGCCGCCGAACGGCTGGGACGAGACCACCGTCGGCCGCCTCATCGGTGCCGAGCTTTACACCCGGGCCGTGCTGTCCGAGGGGGCCGATCACCTGCCGGACCGCGAGGGCCAGCCTGGCTCGGTGCTGCGTTACCTGCGCCGCGAAACCAGCGATTTCGCGGTGCTCGATCCGCGCACCGTGCTCGTCTACACCTGGAGCCGGGGCGACAGCGCCTTCTGGCGCTACGACGTCGCCACCCGGCGCTTCGACGGCCAGCGCCTGCGCCTGCGGCCCCAGCCCGCCGCCTGTGGCGGGGCGATGCGGGCCGAGCCGACGTCCTTCGAGTCGCAGCTGACCAATGCCTGGGGCGGCGAGACGCTGCTGCTGGACAACGGCCGGCGCCAGATCGGCCTGATCACGCCGGACCTGAAGCTCAGCCTGCTGGCTTGCCTGCCCGCCCCGATCGCGCAGGGCCTGCCGCGCAGCGGGCGCAGCGTCTGGCGGATCGGCGCGGCCGCGCGTGACCTCGACGGCCGCTGGTGGCTGGGCATGAGCGACGGCAGCGTGCTGCTCCAGTTCGGCGAGACCTTCGTCCCGGCCGATTTCCGCAGCGGCACGGCCGACGACGCGGTGCCCGGACGCCAGCGCCAGCGGCTGCGCGGCATCGTCCAGCTGCTGCCCGGGCCGGCCGGTGGGATGCTGGTGATCGCCCCCGGCGGCATCGCCCGGCTCGACCGGGTCGGTGGCGCGCCGTGAGCCGGTCCAGGCCGTCAGGGCGAGGCGGGGCAGAGCGTCAGCCGGCGCGCGCAGTAGGCCTTGCGGACCTCGGGCTCGGTGGCCTGGGCCCCACGCTGCATCTGTTCGCGGGTCAGCGGCAGCGGCGAATCGGCCAGGGCCCGGCGCAGCCGGGCCGAACCGCCGGCCAGCACCGCATCGACGTAAGGGGACCATTGCGCGTCGCTCAGGGCCCGGCGGCCACCACGGAAGACACCCAGCATGTTCGGGTTCGGGTCCAGCAGCAGGCGCTCGAAACGGGCTTGCGTCAGCTCGAAGTCCTTGCGCTGGACGCAGCGGTAGCGGACCGTGAAATCGGCGTCCTGACAGGCCCGTTCCAGCTGCGCCGGGGTCGGGCGCACGTCGGCACGTTCGAGCGTGAAGGTGCGCACGTGCGGGTCCGGGTCGGTCAGGCCGGCCTCGACCTGTTCCGGGCTGAGGCGGGCGCTGGCCAGGCTGTACCAGAGCCGGCGCAGCGGCAGGTCGGTGCTGGCCAGGCCGCGGGCCAGCTCCTCGGCGGTCGGCTGGAAGTCGGGCCGCCGGGTGATGCGGAAGGCCACGTCGAAGCCGCCGCTGACCAGGGCCAGGCGGGCTTGCGCGATCGGGATCTCGCCGCCGCCCGGTGCGGACGCGGACGGGCTGGCCCGCGCCTTCTCGCGGTCACGCTCAAGTTCACGTTCCCGCTCCCGGTCCAGCCAGCCCACGATGGCCGCATCCCCGGCCCCGCGCAGCAGCTGCCGGTCGGCCTCGGTCAGGCTGACCGCGCGGTTGCTCACCAGCTGGCGCAGCACCGGCAACTCGCGCTGGCCGAGGATGCGTTCGACCAGCTCGCGCGTCAGGTCCGGCCGGCCGGCGGCGGCCAGGCGCAGCAGCAGCAGCGGGCTGTCGATCGCCGCCCGCAGACGGGCCGGGTCCAGCACCACCGGCGGGACGGGCCGGTCCGTCAGCTCGGTCAGCAGCCCGAGCCGGCCCTCGCGCTGCAGCGTCGCGAACTCGGCGCCCAGGCGCTCGACCTGGGTCGGATCGGTCGACCGCAGGGGGTGCGACAGCCAGTGCAGGTCCAGTCCGGCCGCCCGGGCCGCGCCAGTCAGGGCCACGAGCATCAGCACCAGTGCCGCGACCAGCCGGACCGTGATCCTCGGCAGGTGGCCGGCGCGTCGTGCTGCCGTCCCGCCAGGAAGCTGTTTCCAACGTTCTTCCCTCTCGCTTTTCCACTGCAGCAGGAGCTGTTCCATGAAGGTCCTTTCGTGTCGTGATCTGTCCGTTCGAAGCGGGTTGTGCGCCTGCGCCGTGGCCCTGGCTGCGGCCAGCCTGCCAGCGCCTGCGGCCGCACAGGCGGGGGTGACGCGCCAGCAGGCCAGCCGGGCGGCCTGGCGCTTTGGGTCGCTGGCGCTGATGAGCCTGCTGACGCACCGGCTGCACCAGCGCGGACTGGCCCGCATCGACCTGTGCCTGGCCGCGCCGGCGCAGGCCGTCCGCCGGCACGAGATGAGCCAGGCCTGGTCGCGGCTGCACGAGGTCTCGCTCGGCCGGGCCGACCGCATCCTGTCGATCGCGTTCTACGAGCGCGTACCCGTGGTGAAGGGCGGCGGCGATGGGTCGGGCTCGCTCGACGAGCAGGGCTGGCGCGACATCGTCGCCCTGCGGCCCCAGCTGCCGATGCTGGCCTACCTCGCCGGCCGCCAGGAACTGCTGGCCCAGCCGGCCGGCAACTGCGAGGCCGAGCTGGCGCGCATCGCCTCCGGCGAGGACAGCATGGACCGGCAGCTCGCGCGCCGCGACGCGGGCTACCCGGACCTGATGGCGCTGGACCTGGACCACCCGGAGCGACTGGGCGACCCCGAGCGGCGCGGCATCGACCGGTGATGGCCGATGGCGTGGAAGGCCGGTGAGGCAGGACGGGTTGGCGGTCGACATGCCGGCTTTCTAGGGCGGCGCGGACCGGCTGAACATCACCGAAACAAGTCGAAGCGACGCACGCACGGCCCTTGAATGACGGCGCGTCGGCCTCATGCATCGGCGGGTCGGCTAGCCTTCGCCCCTTTGACGGCGCTGCATCCCCATCCCGCCATGAACCTGCTCCGAACCCTGGCCCGCGCCTGCGCGCGCCACGTCCCGCTGGCGCTGCCGGCCACCCTGGCTGCCCTGGCCGCGCTGCTGGCGGCCCCGCTGATGACCGATCCGGCCGGCGCGGCCGATGCCCAGCCGCGTGCGGTCAGCCCGCGGGGCGCGCTGCTGCCCGACGAGGCGGCGGTCGTGCGGCTGTTCGAGGAAACCGCGCCGTCGGTCGCCTACATCACCACCGAGACGGTGCAGCGCAACGCGCTTGGCGGGGCCGAGGTCAGCCAGGGCGCCGGCAGCGGATTCGTCTGGGACAGCGCCGGCCACGTCGTCACGAACTACCACGTGATCGACGGTGCCCGCCGGGTCTTCGTCCAGCTCGATGCCGGCAAGCCGATCGAGGCCGAGCCGGTCGGTGGTGCACCCGAGTACGACCTGGCGGTGATCCGCCTGAAGACGCTGCCGCGTGGCCTGCGTCCGGTGCCGCTGGGCAGCAGCCGCGACCTGCGCATCGGCCAGACGGTCTACGCCATCGGCAACCCCTTCGGCCTGCAGCGCACGCTGACCAAGGGCCTGGTCAGCGCGCTCGACCGCGAGCTGCCGACCGCCAACTTCCGCGAGGTCGTCGGCGTGATCCAGACCGACGCGGCGATCAACCCCGGCAACTCCGGCGGGCCGCTGCTGGACAGCGCCGGGCGGCTGATCGGCGTGAACAGCGCCATCCGATCGGCCAGCGGCAGCAGCTCGGGCATCGGCTTCGCCATCCCCGCCGACCTGGTCAACCGGGTCGTGCCGGCGCTGATCAGCAAGGGCCATGCGCCCTTGCCCGGCATCGGCGTGACCCCCGTGCGGCCGGACCTGGTGGCGCGTGCCGGCATCACCGGCGTGGTGCTGGCCGAGGTCGGCCGTGGCACCCCGGCAGCCCAGGCCGGGCTGGTGGCGATGAACCGCCGCACCGGCGACCTGGGCGACGTCATCACGGCGGTGAACGGCCGCGCGGTCGAGTCGCTGTCGGACTTCGTGGTCGAGCTGGAGCGGGCCGGCGTGGACACGCAGGTCGAGCTGACGGTCAAGCGCGGCGAGCGCGAGCGCCGCGTCCGGGTGCGGGTGATCGACCTGCGCGAGTGAGCCCGGGCCTGCCTTAGAGCGACTGCCCCGGCGCCAGCAGGTCCTGGGTGTCGCGGTGTCGGCGCATGTAGGTGCGCACGTAGGAGCAGCTCGGCACGACCGTCAGGCCTTCGGTGCGGACCCAGTCCAGGGCGACCCGGACCAGCGCGGCGGCGATGCCTCGGCCCTGCAGGGCCGGCGAGACCTCGGTGTGGTTCAGCACGATGCTGCGGCCGTCCTCGCGCCAGCGGTAGGCGGCCTCGCAGAGGTGGCCGTCGACCTCGGCGATGAAGCGCCGGTGCTCGGGCTGATGCTGGATCGTGATGTCGGGCGTGCTCATCGCGCCAGTGTCGCGCAGGTGTGGCCGGCCTCGGGTGGCCGGCAAGGCGCTGTCTGGCGATCAGGCGATCAGCCGTTGCGGCGGGTCGACCAGCGCCTCGAAGTCCGGCACCGTCAGCGCACCGGCGACCAGGAAGCCCTGGAAGGACTCGCAGCCCAGCTCGCACAGCGCGCGGTGCTGATCGATCGTCTCGACGCCCTCGGCGATGACCTCCAGCCGCAGCGCCTGGGCCAGCTGCACGATGGTGTGCGTGATGGCGCGGTCGCTGGCGTCCTCGGGCAGGTTGCGGATGAACTCGCGGTCGATCTTGAGCCGGTGGATCGGCAGGCGCTTGAGGTAGCGCAGGCTCGAATAGCCGGTGCCGAAGTCGTCGATCGCCAGCCGCACGCCCAGGTCGGCCAGCGCCTGCAACTGCTGCAGGTGGGCGTCGACGTCGTCGAGCAGCAGGCTCTCGGTCAGCTCCAGCTCCAGCAGCCCGGGCGGCAGGCCGGCCTCGGCCAGCGCGCGGGCCACGCCGTCGACGAAGCCGGCATCGCGGAACTGCAGCGCCGAGACGTTGACCGACACCGGCATGCGCCGGCCGTCGCGGTGCCAGCGGGCGGCCTGGGCGACCGCCTCGTGCAGCACCCAGTCGCCCAGCTCGGCGATGAAGCCGGTTTCCTCGGCCACGCCGATGAACTGGCCCGGCGAGACCGGGCCGCGCTGCGGGTCGGTCCAGCGGCACAGCGCCTCGGCGCCGATCACGCGGCCGTCGTGCAGGTCGACCTGGGGCTGGTACTGCAGCCGGAAATGGCCGGCGGCCAGGCCCAGCCGCATCGCCTGGTCGAGCTGGATGCGCGCCAGCAGGTCGCGGTTCATGGCCGGTTGGTAGAAGCGCAGCTCGCCGCCCTGCTGCAGGCGGGCGTTCTGCATCGCGCTGTCGGCGTTGCGCAGCAGCATGTCCGCGCTCAGGCCGTCACCGGGGAACAGCGCCACGCCGGCGCTGGCCTTGACGGTCAGGCTGACGCCGGCCTGGGCCAGCGCCAGCGGCTCGGCCATGGCCAGCAGCAGGCGCCGGCCGGCGGCCTCGGCCTGTTCGGCATCGGCGCCGTCGAGCATCAGCACGTAGCTGTCGCCGGCCAGACGGCCGAGCGTGTCGCCGCCGCGCACCTGGGCGCCGAGCCGGCGCGCCATCTCGGCCAGCACCAGGTCGCCGCAGCCGTGGCCGAGCGAGTCGTTGATGCGGTCCATGCGCTCCAGGCCGAACATCAGCAGCGCGAAGCCGCCACCGCCGCGCCGTTGGCGCTCGATCTCGGCCTGCAGCTGCTGCTCCAGGCGGATCCGGTTGGGCAGGCCGGTGAGGCTGTCGGTCTCGGCCAGCTCGCGCAGCCGGCGCTGCTGGGCGACCCGCTCGCGCAGGTCGCGCAACACGACGATGCAGGCGCCGACGATGTCGGCCCCGGCAACGGTCCCGGCAGCGGCCCCGCCAGCGCCGCCGATGGCGGCACGGGTCTCGCCCGAGCCGGCATGCGCGATCAGGTGGACCTGCACCGGCACGGCCGCGTCGCTCGCCAGGAGCTGGAGCTCGCCGCACCAGGGCTGGCCGGGTCCGACCCGGGCCAGCAGCTCGGCCGGTGACTGCGCCCCGCCGCCCAGCAGGCGGTCCAGCGGCTGGCCGATCAGGGCCTCGCGCGGCTGGCCGGCGAGCGCACCGGCGGCCGGGTTGGCGGCGATGACGGCATGCTGTGCGTCGAGCACCAGCAGCGCGTCGAGGCTGCCGTCGAAGACCTGCGCGGCCAGCTGCAGGCGCGCCTCCTGGGCCAGCGCCGGGCTCAGGTCATGCCAGACCTGGATCCAGCCGACCGGCCGGCCGTGGCCGTATTGCGGCAGCAGGCGGCGCTCGAAGATGCGGCCGTCGGCGCAGGCGATGCGGTCGACCGCGCAGCGCGCGTCGGCGCTCAGCGAGGCATCGCCCAGAGCGGCCTGGCGCTCGCGCAGCACGTCCGCATAGCCGAGTGGATCGGCCAGGCGCTCGCTCAGGTGGCCGAGCAGGCGGGCGTCGTCCCAGCCGTCGAGCGCCTCGGCACCGCCGGGGAAATCCCACAGCGCGGCGCAGGCCGCGTTCAGGCCGCGCACCCGGCCGTCCAGGTCGGTCACCAGGATGGCGTCGCGGCTGGAGGCCAGCGTCGCGCCGAGTTCGCCGGCCAGGCGGCCGACCTCGGCGGCCAGGCGCTGTTCGGCATCGCGGTCGATCCAGCTCAGCAGCCAGGCGTCGCGGCCGTCGGCCAGCACGACCGGGGCGATGCGGCGTTCGACCGCCACGGCGACGCCATTGGCGCGCAGCACCAGGCTGTCGGAATGCAGCGTCAGGCCGTCCAGCAGCGCGGCCGGGTCGGCAGCCTCGAACCAGAACAGCTGGTCCTCGGGCGTGGCGGCCAGGCCGGCGGCGTCGCGGCCGACCAGCGCGGCCGGGTCCAGGCCCAGCAGCGTCGCGGCGGCGGTGTTGGCCGCCAGCACCTGCTGCGTGCCCGCGTCGATCAGGCAGGCCGCCTGAGGCAGGCCGGCCAGCCAATCGGGCACGGGTGTGGGCAGGTCGTGGGGGGCGGGCGTCATCGGCGTGTCCGTGGTCCCGCTCAGGCGACCTGGGCCGCGCGCGCGCGGGCCGGCTCGAGGTCGTGGGCGAAGTAGCAGTGGATGCGCCCGCGCGGCGACAGCGTGTCGACCACCGTGCGCGGCAGGTGCTGCGGGTGCAGGCTGCGGCGGATGCCCAGCGCCGGCTGGTCGTTCAGGTGCAGCAGCGGCGTGTCCTCGGGCGCCACGCGCGGGTCGTGGATGCGCACCGTCGGGCGCAGCGGCCGGGCCGGATGCACCGCCACGACCAGCGCCAGGCGGTCGTCGCTGAGCTGCACGATCGAGCCGGGCGGGTAGACGCCCAGCAGCTTGATGAAGGCGGCCAGCACGACCGGATCGATCTGGGCCCGCTGGTGCGCGAACAGGTGGGCCTGGGCCTCGTGCGGCGTGCGCATCGGCTCGCCGGCGGGCGGATTGCACAGCCGGTCGTAGCGGTTGACCAGCCCGACCACGCGCGCCGGCAACGAGATCGCCGCGCCCGACAGGCCCTGCGGCAAGCCGCTGCCGTCGTGCCATTCATGGTGCTGGCCGATCACGCGCAGCACCTCCGCATCCAGGCCCATCGCCATGCCCAGGCGCACGCCCTGGGCGACGTGCTCACGGCATTCGCGCAGCAGCAGCGCCGGGTTGCTGGCGTCGGCGTTGCGCAGGTGGTCGGGCAGCAGCAGCTTGCCGACGTCGTGCAGCAGCGCCCCCATCGCCAGGTCCTGCAGCGCCGCGCCTTCCAGCCCCAGGCTGCGGCCCAGCAGCAGGCTCAGCACGGTCACGTTCAGCGCGTGCTGCGACTGCGCCGTGCCGGCCGCCTCGCCGATCACGCGCACGGTGGTGTCGGGGTCGCCGAGCAGTTCATCGCACAGGCCGTTGGCCAGCGCGGCGGCGGCCTGGTGGGCCTGCTGCGGCCGCGAGACGGCGTCGCGCATGACGCTCTGCCAGCCGCGCGTGGCCTGGGCGTGGACACGCTCGCTGTGGGCGAGGCTGTCGCGCTGGGACTGCAACTGGGCACGGAGGCGGCGCTGGGCGCCGTCGTTGCGGAAGGTGTCGAGCAGCGGGTTCGGCGCACCGGCCGCGACGGCCAGCGGAGATGCGGCGGCGGTGGTCTTCTCGGGTGTCTTCTCGGGCGTCCGCGCGGCCGGCACCGCAGGGGCGTCGCGCTGGGCGTCGTCCTTCGTGTGCTGCCACTCGCTGCAGGCGTCCAACAGCGCCTGGGCGTCGCTCATCGACCGCTGCACGCGGACCTCGCGCACGCCGAGGCGGCGCAGGGTGTCGATCTCGTCGCTGCCACCGAGCCGGAACCGTCCACGCGGGAAGGGATGGCTCATCCAGCCCAGGTCCAGGTGGATGAACAGGCCGGCGCGGAGCAGGTCCACGGGCAGCATCAGGAAGTCGTCGGAGGCGGCAGGCATCGGCGGCAGGTGGTGGATGGGCCGATGGTTCGACCCCTGCCGCATTTATCGGGCCTGACCAAAGTCAACTTGAGCACGCCCGTTCGCCTCGGTCCGCTGCCGTCGCACCGACCGTGACGGGTGGCGCACCCGTTACGTTTGGCGGACGCTGGCCTGCCCGGCCAGGCCGCTCAGCGCTGGGTCGGGTCGAAGGTCAGCACCATCACCGGCGGAACCCGCCCATCGATGTCGGCCGGCAGCATGTCGGTGCGGGTGATGGCCCGCAGCACCGCCTGGTCCCATTCGGGGCTGCCGCTGGACTTGAGCATGCGCGAGGCCAGGATCTTGCCGTCCGGCGCGACCTTGACCTCGACGTCCGCAACCATCGTCGAGTCGCGCGGACCGCTGTAGATGATGTTGGGAAACACGCGGCCGCGGATGCGCCCGGCGTAGCTGGCCGACGGTGCGGCCGAGACGGCGGCCCGGCCGGTGCTCGGCGCCGGGTTGTTGCCGACCGCGGGGTTGTCGCTGCCCAGGTCCCGGTTCATGCGGGCGAGGTTTTCCTGCCGCTGGCGGACCAGCCGTTCCTGCTCGGCCTTGTCGACCTTGTCCCTGGCCGCCTTGTCGGCGGCCTCCTTGGCAGCGCGGGCCTTGTCCTTGTCCTTCTCGGCCTTGTCTGCCTTTTCCTTGTCGGCCTTGAGCTTCTCGGCCTTGAGCTTGTCCGCCTTCTCCTTCTCGGCCTTTTCCTTCTCGGCCCTCTCCTGCGCCGCCTTTTCCTTCTCGGCCTTCAGCTTCTCCGCCTTGCGGATGGCGATGTCGGCTTCGGCCTTCGGCGGCGCCGGGGGCGGCGGGGCCGGTGTCGGGCGCGGCGCAGGGGCCGGCGTGGGCGCGGGCGGCGGCGGCGGAGGAGGCGGGGAGGCCATCGGCGCGGCGATCTGCGGCACGGCGGCCCACAGTTCGGCCGAGACGGTGTTGACGTCCTGGCGGCGCCAGGCCACGCCATAGGCCAGCGCGGCGACCAGGCCGACGTGGACCAGCAGCGCCAGCGTGAAGCCGGTGCCCATGCCGTCGGGCGACGGCGGGCGGTGGAGGGCGTCGAAGGTGTTCAAGTCGGGATCGGGGCAGTCACGACGATCGGGGAGCCGGCCAGCCTCAGCTGCCGGTGGTGCGCACGGCCAGGCCGACGCGCGGCACGCCGGCCTTCTGCAGCGTGTCCATCACCTTGACGACGGCCTCGTACTTGACGCCCTTGTCGGCCGAGATGATGACCGGCACCTGCTGCGCGCCACCCGGCGCACCCTGCTGCAGCGCCTGCACCCGCGCGGCCAGCTGGCGCAGGGCAATGCGCTCGCCCTCGGCCGGCTTGCCGTCGGCGACCGGCGGCGCACCGGGCGCGGCGCTGATCTTCAGGCGCAGCGTCTCGGCGCTGTCGAGGATGACCTCGACCACCCGGTCGGGCTGGCGCTGGGCCTGGCCGATGGTCGGCAGGTCGACCACGCCCGGGGTCATCAGCGGGGCGCTGACCATGAAGATGATCAGCAGCACCAGCATCACGTCGATGAAGGGCACCATGTTGATCTCGTTCATGGTGCGGCGGCGTCCATGGCCGCGACCGGCGACGGCGGGCATCGGGGCGGCTCCCGGCTCAGCGCGACGCGCCCTGGGGGGCGGTCACGCCCTGGCCGACGTTGCGGGCCAGGATGTTGGAGAACTCTTCCATGAAGGTCTCGAGCTGGATCGCGACGCGGTCGATGTCGCGGGCGAAGCGGTTGTAGGCGATCACCGCCGGGATGGCCGCGAACAGGCCGATGGCGGTGGCCACCAGCGCCTCGGCGATGCCCGGCGCGACGGTGGCCAGCGTGACCTGCTGCAGGTTCGACAGGCCGGTGAAGGCATGCATGATTCCCCACACCGTGCCGAACAGGCCGACGTAGGGCGAGACCGAGCCGACCGTGGCCAGGAAGGACAGGTTGTGCTCGATGGTGTCGAGCTCGCGCTGCAGGCTCGCGCGCATCGCGCGGCGCGCGCCGTCGAGCAGCGCGCCCGCGTCGGTCACGCGGCGCTCGCGCAGCTTGAGGTACTCGCGCATGCCGGCCGCGAAGATGCGCTCCATCGGCGCGCCAGCCTCGGCGTTGCGCTCGCTGGCGCCGTAGAGCTCCTGCACGTTGCGGCCGGACCAGAACTCGCGCTCGAAGTCGTCGTTGCCGCCCTTGACCTTGCGCAGGCCGATCAGCTTGCCGAAGATCACCGCCCAGCTGGCCAGCGAGACGCTCAGCAGGATGGCCATGACGAGCTGGACGACCAGGCTGGCCTGGGTGACGAGGTGCAGGATGTTCAGGTCCTGGTTCATGCGCGGGGTGGGTTCAAGAGTCGTTCGAGAAGGTCGTCGGGCAGGCGGCACGGCGCGAAACGCGTCGCATCGACACAGCCGACACGGATGCGGCCCTCGGCGAGCACCACATCGCCGCGCCGCACCTGCTGGTCGAGCAGCAGGCTGGCCCGGCCGGGCCGTTCGCGCAGCTCGACGGTGACCTCGAGCGCGTCATCGAGCCGGGCCGGCTGGCGATAGCGGACCGAAGTATCGGCGACGACGAAGAGCAGGCCCGTTTCGAGGCGCAACCGCTCCTGCGACAGGCCCAGCGCGCGCAGCCATTCGGTGCGGGCGCGCTCGAAGTACTTCAGGTAGTTGGCATAGAACACCACGCCGCCGGCGTCGGTGTCCTCCCAATAGACCCGCACGGGCCAGGAAAAGCGTTCGGCTTGCATCGGGTTCGGGGTGTTCGGGCCGGGCTCAGCCACGGCCGACCGCCCACCAGCCCAGCAGCAGCAGCAGGCCCAGCACGGTGGCCGTGACGGCGGCGGACAGCCAGGGCGGACGCGGCGGTTCGGTCGGGGCATCGGGATCCGGGTCGGCGGTCGGATGCGCGGACGACGGGTCCGTCGGCGTCGCGTCGGCCAGCCGATGGACGTCGTCGCGGCCCGGCGCCGGGTTGTGCGCCGGCGGCAGCACCGCGATGCCGGCGTCCGGCCGCAGGCGTGCGACGCCGGCCGGGCCCGGCCGGGCCGGTTGCCGATCGGGGTGACGCAGGTCGGGCGTGCTGGGCAGCAGCAGGTCCGGCGAGGTCGGCAGGAAGCCGGTCGGCGGATGGGTCGGCGCGAAGTCGCTCGGCGCCGCCGGTGGGTGGGCGACCGGGGTCAGGCGCGGGCGTTCGGCGTGGACCGGGGCGGCGACGGGCGGCGGTGCGGGCACGGGTGCGGGGGCTGGAGCAAGTGCGGGTGCCGGTGCCGGTGCCGGTGCGGCAACCGCCGCCGCCGCCGCGACCGACGGCTTGGGCGCACCGGTGCCGGCGTCCGTCAGCGTGGCCAGCCAGGTGCGCAGCTCGCGCGCCAGCGCGCCGGCGCTGCGCGGGCGGGCGGCGGGGTCGACCTCGATGGCCTGCATCACCACCGCTTCCAGCACCGCCGGCAGGCCCGGCAACAGCCGCGAAGGCGGCAGCGCACCGCCTTCGCGGACCGCGCGGCGGATCTCGTCGAGCGTGCCGCCGTTGTAGGGCCGCTGGCCGGTCAGCAGCTCGTAGAGCACCACGCCGAGCGAGTAGACGTCGCTGCGCGCATCGCACTCGCGGCCGTCGTACTGTTCGGGCGCGGCGTAGTAGGGCGAGCCGAAGGCGGCGTCGTCGACGTCGTGGTGGACCAGCCGGGCCAGGCCGAAGTCCAGCACCATCGGCCGCGTCCGCCCGACCATGAAGATGTTGGCCGGCTTGACGTCGCGGTGCACCACGCCCTTGCTGTGGGCGTAGCCGAGCGCATCGGCGACCCGCCGCACGATCAGCGCGGCCTGGTCGGCACCCGGCCGCCAGCCGCCACGCAGCAGCTCGGCCAGGTCCTTGCCGCGCAGCAGCTCCATGGCGATGTAGGCGCCCTCGGGGCTGACCCCGGCGTCGTGCACCGTGACGATGTGCGGGTTGCTCAGGCGGGCGGTCGCGCGTGCCTCTTCCAGCACGCGGGCCGACAGCGTGGCGCGTTCCTCGGGCGTGCCGTGGATGCTGATGAGCTTGACCGCGACCTGCCGCGCCAGCACCGAGTCGTAGGCCGACCAGACCGTGCCGACGCCGCCCGAGCCCAGGCGCTCGTCGAGCCGGTAGCGGCCGGCTGGCCCGATCTGCGGCGGCGGCGCCGGATGGCTGGCCGAGGCCGGTATCTGGCCCGGCTCGGTGTCCTCGTCGCCATCGAGGCGCTGGGTGTTCTCGTGCCAGTCGCTCATCGAGCCGGACAGGCTGAGGTCGATCGGCGCGCCGTCCGGCGTCGGGTCGGCCCGGTGCGCGTCCATCGGCCAGTCGCCCGCACTGGGCGGCGAGCCGGCGTTGAGCGGGGCGGCATCGCCCCAGGAGGTCGGCTCGCTCATGCTCGGGGTGTGTTCAGGGCGCGGTCCAGCCGACGGACCGCCTCGTGCAGCACGTCCATCGAGCTGGCGAAGGACAGGCGGGCGTGGTGGCCGGTCTCGGCATGGCCGAAGTCGCGGCCCGGCGTCAGCGCGACGTGGGCGCGGTCCATCATGTCGAGGCAGAAATCCCAGCTGCTGGCGGCATGCGCGCGGGTGTCGAACCAGACGTAGAAGGCGCCGTCGGGCCTCACCGGCACTGGCAGGCCGATGGCTTCGAGCTGCGGCACCAGCCAGTCGCGGCGGGCCCGGAACTCGGCCCGGCGGCGCTCGCATTCGGCCAGCGTGTCGGGCTCGAAGCAGGCCAGCGCGGCATGCTGGGCCAGCGCCGAGGCGCAGATGTAGAGGTTCTGGGCCAGCTTCTCGACCGGCGCGACCAGGGCCTCGGGCAGCACCAGCCAGCCCAGTCGCCAGCCGGTCATGCCGAAGTACTTGCTGAAGCTGTTGATGACCAGCACGTCCTCGCCCAGCGCCAGCGCGCTGCGGTCGTGGGCGTCGTCGTAGCCGAGTGCGAGGTAGATCTCGTCGACGATCGTGATGCCGCCGCGGGCGCGCACGACCTCGACGATGCGGGCCAGCTCGTCCGTCGCGATCGAGGTGCCGGTCGGGTTCGACGGCGAGGCCAGCATCACGCCGCGCGTGGCCGGGCCCCAGGCTGCCGCCACCGAGGCGGCATCGAGCTGAAAGCGCTGCGCCGCGCCCGAAGGCAGCAGGCGTGGCGTGCCGCCGGCGGCCGTCACGAAGTGGCGGTTGCACGGGTAGCTCGGGTCGGGCATGAGGATCTCGTCGCCCGGTTCGACCAGTGCGGTGCACAGCAGCTGCAGCGCGGCCGAGGCGCCGGCCGTCACCACGATGCGGGCCGGGTCGATGTCCAGGCCCCAGCGCTGGCCGTACCAGCGCGCGATGGCCTCGCGCAGCGCGGGCGTGCCGGTGGCGGCGGTGTACTGGGTGCGGCCGTCGGCCAGGGCCGCGCGGGCGGCCTCGACCACACGCGGCGGGGCGGTGAAGTCGGGTTCGCCGATGTTCAGGTAGAGCATCGGCTCGCCGCCGTGGGCCGGGTCGCAGGCCGGACTGGCGGCGATGCGGTCGGCGGCCTTGGCGCACTCCATCACCCAGAACGGCTCGATCTGGTCGACTCGACGGGCCAGGCGCCAGGGGCTGGCGGGAACGGGGCTCGGGTTCACGGGCGGTAGCGCCGGGCGGGGCGCGCTGGAGTGGACCGTAAGGGCTGGCGCCGCCACCCGTCGGGCTGCGGCGCCTGGGGCGTCAGCCGGCCGGACGGCGGTTGCGCTGCGCGGCGACCTCGGTCGGACGCAGCACCAGCGCGGTCTTGTCGAGCACGCCATTGACGTACTTGTGGCCGTCGGTGCCACCGAAGGACTTGGCCAGCTCGACGGCCTCGTTGATCGCGACCTTGTAGGGGATGTCGACGCAGTGCTTGAGCTCGTAGGTGCCGATCAGCAGCACGCCGTGCTCGATCGGCGACAGCTCCTGGACGCGCCGGTCCAGATGCGGCGTGATCAGCGCGTCGAGCTCGTCGATCTGGGCGATGCAGCCGTGCAGCAGCGCGACGAAGTGGGCGTTGTCGCTCTTGGCGTGCTCTTCCTGCTCGCGCATGTGGGCATCGACCACGCCGACGTCGGCGCGGCTGATCTGCCACTCGTACAGGCCTTGCAGCGCCAGCTCGCGCGAACGGCGGCGGGCCGACTTCGGGCGCACCGCGCCGGGCGCACCGCCTGCGGGACGGGGCTTGTGCACCGGACGGGCGTCGGACTTCGATTCAGGCTTGGGCGCGTTCAACTCAGGTCTTCCAGCAGGTTGGCCATCTCGACGGCCACGCGGGCCGCGTCACGGCCCTTCTCGTCGGCGCGGGCCCAGGCCTGCTCGTCGTTCTCGACGGTCAGGATGGCGTTGGCGATCGGCGTGCCGTGGTCCAGCGACACCCGGGTCACGCCGGCGCCGCTCTCGTTGGAGACCAGTTCGAAGTGGTAGGTCTCGCCGCGGATGATGCAGCCCAGCGCCACCAGCGCGTCGTATTCCTTCTGCTCGGCCATGGCCTGCAGCGCCAGCGGCACCTCCAGCGCGCCGGGCACGGTGACGTGGCGGATGTGCTTGGGCGCGACGCCCAGTGCCTGCAGCTCGGCCATGCAGGTCTCGAGCAGCTTCTCGGTGATGGCGGCGTTGAAGCGGGCCTGGACGATGCCGATGCGCAGGTCGTGGCCGTCGAGTTCGCCGGCCACGCCCTTGTCTGCGTCTTTCATGTTCTCGATCCTGGTCGGTGTTCGGGGTGGATCAGCGGGCTTCGGTGGTCGGCATGAAGCCGGTCACTTCGAGGCCGTAGCCGCCGGTCATGCTGGGGATGCGGCGCTGGTTGCTCATCAACCTCATGCGACGCACGCCGAGCTGGCGCAGGATCTGGGCACCCACGCCGTAGGTGCGCAGGTCCGAGCCGCTGCGCTGCGGCTCGAAGCCGTCGGGCTTGATCTGGGCGAGCAGCTGTTCGGCGTCGCCGGCGGCGTTCAGCAGCACCGCGACACCGCAACCGGCCTGCTGCAGCGTGCTCAGCGCCTGAGGCAGCGACCAGGAGTGGCGCGGCGTGCCGGTGTCGAGCAGGTCAATGACCGAGAAGGGCTCGTGCACACGCACGAGCACCTCGTCCTCCGGCTGCCAGTCGCCCAGGCTGAGCGCGAAGTGGATCTGGCCGGTGCGGTCGCGGAAGGTGCGGCAGTCGAAGCTGCCCCAGGCGGTCGACAGGCGCTGGCAGGACAGCGTCTCGATCAGCGTCTCGTTGCGGCTGCGGTAGGTGATGAGGTCGGCGATGGTGCCGATCTTCAGGCCGTGCTGTTCGGCGAAGACCTCCAGCTGCGGCAGCCGGGCCATGGTGCCGTCGTCGTTCATGATCTCGCAGATCACCGACGAGGGCGTCAGGCCGGCCATGCGGGCGAGGTCGCAGCCAGCCTCGGTATGGCCGGCGCGCATGAGCACGCCGCCGTCCTGGGCCTGCAGCGGGAAGACGTGGCCAGGCTGGACGAGGTCCGAGGGCTGGGTCTCGCGGGCCACCGCAACCTGCACGGTGCGGGCCCGGTCGGCCGCCGAGATGCCGGTGGTGACGCCGGTGCGCGCCTCGATCGAGACGGTGAAGGCGGTGCCGTGCTTGGTGCCGTTGCGCGTGGCCATGGGCGGCAGGCCGAGGAACTCGCAGCGTTCGCGCGTCATGGTCAGGCAGATCAGGCCGCGACCGAACTTGGCCATGAAGTTGATCGCCTCGGGCGTCACCAGGTCCGATGCAAGGACCAGATCACCTTCGTTTTCGCGGTCTTCCTCGTCGACGAGGATGACCATGCGACCGGCGGCCAGCTCGGCCACCAGCTCAGGAATGGGGGAGATGGGCATGGGCGCGATTGTAGGCGGGCGGGTCTGGAGCATCGCCCCGCCGGGGCTCGCGCGAAGGCCGCTTCAGGCCCCGGAAGGGCCGTGCCAGCCGGCCAATCTGCCACGTGGACGGGCCCGCAGGCAGAGGTCGGCGCCGACCGGGCGGACCTCGGTCCACTCCAGCTCGACGGCCTGGTCCAGCGAAGCCAGCGGACCCCAGTGCCACATGCCGCGACCCAGGCCCAGCACCTTGGGCGCGAGGTAGACCAGGAACTCGTCGACCAGCCCTTCGCGGACGAAGGACCCGTTGAGCCGCTCGCCTGCCTCAAGGTGCAGCTCGTTGACGCCTTGAGAGGCCAGGTCGGTCAGCATCGCAGCCAGGTCGACCTTGCCATTCGGTCCGCCGGGCAGGTGGACCAGCTCGACCGCCGCCGCATCCGGCCGGGCACGCACGGCGGCCAGCCAACCGGCTTGCGTGGCGGCATCGGCGCTGGTGTAGAGCCGCACCGCACCCGGCGCGGCCAGCAGGCGCGCCGTCGTCGGCGTGCGCAGCGGCGCGTCAACCACCACGCGCATCGGTTGGCGCGGTGTCGGCACCAGGCGCACGTCCAGCCTCGGATCGTCGTCCAGCACGGTGCCCACGCCGGTCAGCACGGCGCTGGCGCGACGACGCCAGGCATGGCCGTCGGCGCGCGCGGCCTCGGCGGTGATCCACTGGCTGGCGCCGTTCTCCAGCGCGGTGCGGCCGTCCAGGCTGGCGGCGACCTTCAGGCGCACCCACGGTCGCTGGCGCAGCACGCGCGAGAGGAAGCCGATGTTCTGCTCGCGCGCCTCGATCGCGCCGAGTCCCTGCTCGACCCGGATGCCTGCCGCCGCGAGCCGCGCCAGGCCTTGTCCGGCCACTTGCGGGAAGGGGTCGGTCAGCGCAGCGACGACGCGGCCCAGCCGCGCGTCGACCAGCGCGTCCGCGCAGGGTGGCGTGCGGCCGTGGTGGGCACAGGGTTCGAGCGTGACGTAGGCCGTCGCGCCGGCCAGGTCGTGGCCGGCGGCCCGGGCCATGCGCAGGGCCATCACTTCGGCATGTGGACCGCCCGCGCGCTGGGTGTGGCCACAGCCGATCAGCCGGCCGGACGCATCGGTGATGACGCAGCCGACGCGCGGATTCGGCTCGGTCAGCCCATAGCCCCGCTCAGCCAGCGCGAGGGCCAGGCCCATCGCCGCGTGGTCGGCCGGGCTGTAGCCCACCACCGGCGTGATCGCCAGCGGTTCAGGCAGCGGCGAGGGCAGGGGCACGGGTTCGATGGGCAGGGCAGGGGCGGCGGTCATGTCGGTGAGCGGTCGGTCGGTTGGCGGTCGGTCGGCAGTCGGAGCGGCTTGCGATTTCAACCCAGATTCGATCCGCCAACGCGGCTGACGCAGCCCGTGGACGGGTGTTCAGGGCGGCTGGTGGCGCACGGTCGAGTGGTCCACCCAGCTCATCGCGGCCGAGCCGGGCGGCCCGGAGGCGGTGTCCCGAGGGCATTCGGCGCCGGCCAGCACGACGAGGAAGTTCTGGTCGCCCAGCGGGCCGTCGACCGCGAGGTAGATCGCCGGATGCTCGGCGTTGCCGATGCGGCCGTCGTGGTCATGGTCGGCGCTGTAGCGGCAGACCCGCCGCGCTGGCGCGTCCGGCGGCAGGCTGTCGACGCTGCCGATCGTCCAGCCGACCGGCACGATCTCCAGCCGCCCGGACCAGGTCAACGATGTGCCGCTGGTGGCGACCACGCACAGGTAGCGCACGACGCCCGGCGCCGACAGCACGGCCGGGTCTGGGACGGACGCCGGTGCGTCGTGCTCGCAGCGGGTTTCCGGCGCGGAGGCGGAGGCGGTGGCCGGACGCATCTCGAAACCCATCGGCAAGGCGGCCGACAGCGGGTTCTCGGCCTCGGCCGGGCCAGGATGCGCGAGGTCGGTGGCGAAGCGCACCACGCCGCCCAGCAGCTGGCCGCCGTAGGCGACGCAGTCGCTGGCTTCGGCGACGGTCGATGGCCGGGTCGTCAGGCCGCCGCAACGGGCGACCACCGCGCCGCTGGCGTCGTCGATCAACCAGACCTCGGGCAGATCCTTGTGCGGTTGCCAGGCGCTGCGGCCATCGCCCAGCGGGACGGCGCTGCGCGGGATCAGGGCCTGCCGGGGCCTGGCCAGCGGCCGTCCCGCGACATCGAGCATGGCCGGTGCGCGCGCCAGCAGCGCCAGCGCGGACAGCCGGGCCTCGTGCGCTGGCCGGGCGTTCATCAGGGTGTGCAGCGCCAGGGTCTGCGCCACGCCCAGCCGGTCGGTCCAGCCGAGCACGGTGCGCCGGTCGCGCAACTCGGGCATGCCGGCCGGGTCGGCGGGCCGGTCCTCGTGGCTGAGCAGGAAAGGCGACACCGGGGCCGCATCGCCCGGTTCAGTTGCGTCGATCGACAGCCCCGCGCGCAGGTCCTCGTGCAGGGATTGCGCCAGTGCCAGCGCCTCGACCCGCTGGCGATCGAGTTCGGCGCCGGTCTCCATCAGCGTCTGCAGGCGCATCAGCGCGCCGAGCGCGACGCTCAGCACCAGCAGCGCGACCAGGACCTCGACCAGCCCGATGCCGGCGGGCCGCACACGCCGTTCAGGGGCCATGGTCACGCCAGCTGCCGGGCAGCACGGTCCAGGTGCCGACCGCGCCACGCAGCCGGGCCAGGGTGGACGGGCGGTGGACCAGGTCGAGCGAGCCGTCCAGCCTCGCCTCGCCCCAGCTGCTGATCGCGCCCAGCCAGCGTGCGCGCGCCGCGTCGAGGGCATCGGCCTGCCAGTCCAGCGACGCCGTGATCAGCCAGCCGTCGGCCTCGACCGGCCCGCGCAGCCGCGTCGCGCCGTCGACGATCAGCAGCAGCGGCCGCTCGGCGCTGCCCCAGCGGCCGCCATCGAGCTGGAGGCTGCCGTCGACCCAGAGCACGCGGCTGCCGTCGGCGACAGCGGCCTTCAGGTGCGCGCCCGTGCAGCCACCCTCCGGGCAGGCCACATGGCGCAGGCTGGGCAGGCTGCGCAGGAGGTCCGGCGTGGCGTGGAAGTGGTGCCACCAGCGCGCCGCCGGGTTGCGCAGGGCGGCGATGTCGGCCTGCACCGAATCGCCGGCCGGACGACCGGGCAGACCCTGCACCGAGCTGCCGGTGGCCTGCACGATCTCGGCGCCCGATTCGACCGAGGCGCCGGTCTGGCCGGCTTCTCCCTGGATGACCCGGCTGCCCGAGCCGAGCACGACCAGGCCGCCGGCCGCCAGCGCCGCGTCGGGCAGGTGGGCCACATCGGCCAGCAGCGTCAAGGTCGTGCTCACGCGCCGTCGGGCCTCCGGCACGAAGTCATCGCCGGCCGGGTCGGTGCCGCAATCGTCGCTGGCGTGACTGCAGGCGGCCACGCGCAGCGTCAAGGTTCCCGACGCGGGCCCGGCCTGCAGCTGCAAGGTCCAGCCGGCGTGAGGTCGGCCGTCCGCCGGTGCCAAGGCCGATCCGGTCGGCGAGGGCGGCGTTGCCGCGACGGTGAGGCTGGTCGCCCAGCGGCAGATCCAGTCGTGCTCGCCGTCGACGCAGGCCAGCGCGGCGTTGTCGTGGCGCGGCAGCGGCGCGGCGGGGGTGGGCCAGTTCAGCAGCCGCTCACGGGCCGGCAGCAATGCCAGGGCGGCAGCCGGATCGGACAGGTCAGCCTCGGACGGGGCGCGGCCGTTGCCGTCGAGCCCGCCTGGGTGATTCAGGTGGGCGACGGCCCAGGCCAGGCCGGCTTCGGCGGCCTCGTGGGCGCTGGCGCCGCGCACCTCAAGGGCGACCCGACGTGTCCGCCCGATCAGCGCCTGCTGGCTGTGCAGCAGGAACAGCAGCAGGCCCAGCAACAGCAACAGCAGCACCGGCAGGCTGCCGGCGCCGGTCTGGCCGGGACGGGCCGGGTGCCGGCATCGAGCGGCGGCCGTCATGGCGCGGGGCACTGGCCGCGTAACTCGTCGTTGCGCACGCGCACGGTCCGGCTGCGGCGTTGCGGGCGATCGGGTGCGGCAGGGTCGTGCCCGACCAGGTCCAGCGTCAGCCGCCGGATCACCAGCTTCGGTGGACCGGGCGTGTCGCCGCCGGTACCGCGCGGCGGAGGGCAGTCCGCCCGCAGGTCCAGGATCCGATCGCTGCGGCTGACCTGCCAGTGCGTGATGCGCAGGCGCTGGGGATCGGTCAGGGCTTGCCAGTTGTCGCCCGCGCCCGGCAGCAGCGACGGCCCGGACTGGCGCAGGTCCAGCGCCTGGGTCGAGGCGTTCAACCGCAGGGCGCCGGTCTCGTCCGGGTCACGGGCCATGTCCTCGCGCAGATCCGGGTGGTCGGTGCTGGCGCGGCCGTAGCTCCAGGCCGGAACGCGGGTCTCGGTCGTCGCGGTGACGGGGCTGCCGTCGATCTCCGCCGGGGCCGCTGGCTGCATCGCGGCATGCGGATTCGCGGGCGGCATGGCCGGTGGTTCGGGAGCGCCGACCGTGTCGACCGGCACCCGCGCGTCATCGGCCCGCCCCCAGTGACCGGCGCGACGCAGCTCGCGAGCGGCCAGGTCGGCGACCGTGTCCAGCGCCAGGCCGAGGCGGACGTCGGCGAGCAGGCGTCGCTGGGCGTCCAGCCGCGCCAGCAGCAGCGTGGCGGCCGCGCCGACCAGCAGCAGGCCGAGTGCCAGCGCGACCACCAGCTCGATCAGCGTCAGGCCTGCAGCGGTCTTGCGGATGATCGGCCCTGAACGAGTCCGGCGCATTACCAGCTGCCCCAGCAGCGGCGGTTGCCGTCGCTGTCGTTGTCCAGGTGCTCGCTCGGTCCGGAGCGCCGGCGCAGCTGGCCGCGGTCCACCTCGATGGCCATCCGCTGGCATGGCTGGTCGTCGGCCTGCCGCCCGATCGCCATGGCCTGCACGGTGTAGGCCGTGGCCGCCCGCGCCGGGTCCAGCCCGATCGACAGCCGGTAGTGGCCGGCGTCGCTGAGGTCCGGCAGGCCGAGTCCGTCGCTGCCGAGCGTGTCGGCATAGGCCGGCGACCGGCTTCGGTGCTGTTCCTGGGCCTGCTGCAGCCGGGCGAGCGCCACGTGTGCGTCGCTGCGGCGCAAGCGCTTGATCTGGCCGTCGTAGCTGGGCCAGGCCAGGGTCGAGAGGATGCCCAGCAACGCCAGCCCGACCATCAGCTCGACCAGGCTCCAGCCGATGGCGCGTCTCAGCACGACACCACCCCGCGCCAGCGCGGCAAGGACGGGTCACCGCCGGTGACGCTGCACAGGCGCACGCGCCCGAGCAGGTTGACGACGTGGCGCAGCGCCGGCAGGCCGGGGCCGCGCAGCTCGATGCTGCCGCTCGGGCTGACGCTGCCCTGGCGCGGATCGACCCGAAGGCTGGAGATGTTGGCCTGCAAGGTCAGCTCGGTCGGTCGCCAGGTACGGGCCTGCAACAAGCGCGCGCCGTGTTCGCAGCGAGGCATGAGGACGCCTTGTCCGTCGGCGTCACAGGCGCAGCGGTCGGCCTCGCCGCTGTGCAGCAGGTAGCAGCTGCCGGCGGCGCTGCTGCGGAAGGTCAAGCGCAGGCCCTCGTTCTGAGCGATGGCGGCCGCACGCAGCAGGTCAAGGTCGGCCTGCAGCTGGGCCGAGGCGGCCTCGACGCGGCGCCGCGCGAGGTGCTCCTGCCAGCCCGGTCGCAGGGCACCCAGCAACAGGCCAATCACCGCGAGCACCAGCAGCGCCTCGATCAGCGTATGGCCACGTCGGCATGACGCACCGCCGTGGGCGGGAACGGGCGCGGCGAGCTTGGGCAGGAGGGGGGGCAGGTGGCAGGACATGGCGGGCGGTCTCGGACCGGGCCAGTCTGCTTGCGGGTACCGGGAAGTCGTCTCCCCACGGAGAGGGAGCCCCGCGCGCGCCTACCCCCATCGGAGGGGAGGCGCGGCGGGCGCCGGTCCGATCAGATTTCCTTGATCAGCCGGCTGAAGGCGTCGATGTCCTCGAACTCGCGGTAGACCGAGGCGAAGCGCACGTAGGCGACCTTGTCCATGCGCTTGAGCTCGCGCATCACCAGCTCGCCGATGCGCGAGGTGGTGACCTCGCTGGAGCCGCTGGTGAAGAGCTTGTCCTCGATGCGGGCGATGGCCGCGTCGATCAGGTCGACGCTGACATTGCGCTTGCGCAGCGCCAGGCTCATCGAGGCGCGCAGCTTCTCGCGGTCGAACTCGCGCCGGTCGCCGTTCTTCTTGACCACCGCCGGCATCGCCAGCTCGGCGCGTTCGTAGGTGGTGAAGCGCTTGTCGCAGGCACTGCAGCGGCGTCGCCGCCGCACGGCATCACCCTCGTCGGACTCGCGGGTCTCGACGACGGTGGTTTCCTCGTGGGCGCAGTAGGGGCAGCGCATCACTCGTTCAGTGGCCGGGAGCCTGGGGGCTCATCGTCATCCGGCCGCCGCCGGGCCGCCCCAAGGCGGCCGGAGCCCCCGCGGGGGGTGGCGAAGCGGCGCAGCTGCGAGCCTGGGGGCTCATCGGTACACGGGGAAATCGCGGGTCAGTTGGGCCACCTGGCCTTTCACCCGCTCGATCACGGCCTCGTCGTTCGGCGCTTCCAGCACGTCGGCGATCAGGTTGGCGACCCGGCGGGCCTGGTCTTCCTTGAAGCCGCGGGTGGTCATGGCCGGCGAGCCCAGGCGGATGCCGCTGGTCACCATCGGCTTCTGCGGGTCGTTGGGGATGCCGTTCTTGTTGCAGGTCATGTGGGCACGGCCCAGCAGCGCCTCGGCTTCCTTGCCGGTCAGGCCCTTGGGTCGCAGGTCGACCAGCATCACGTGGCTCTCGGTGCGGCCCGAGACGATGCGCAGGCCGCGCTGGGTCAGGGTCTCGGCCATGACGGCGGCATTCTTGACGACCTGTTCCTGGTAGGCCTTGAACTCGGGCTGCAGGGCCTCCTGGAAGGCCACGGCCTTGCCGGCGATGACGTGCATCAGCGGGCCACCCTGGATGCCCGGGAAGATCGCGCTGTTGATCTTCTTGGCGACCTCGTCGCCACGCATCAGGATCAGACCGCCGCGCGGGCCGCGCAGGGTCTTGTGGGTGGTCGTGGTGACGACATCGGCATGCGGCACCGGGTTGGGGTAGACGCCCGCGGCGATCAGGCCGGCGTAGTGGGCCATGTCGACCATGAAGTAGGCGCCGACGGCCTTGGCGACCGCGGCGAAGCGCTCGAAGTCGATGCGCAGCGCGAAGGCCGAGGCGCCCGCGATGATGAGCTTGGGCTTGTGCTCGTGGGCCAGCCGCTCCATCGCGTCGTAGTCGATGTCTTCCTGGGCGTTCAGGCCGTAGCTGACGACCTTGAACCATTTGCCCGACATGTTCAGCGGCATGCCGTGGGTCAGGTGGCCGCCTTCGGCCAGGCTCAGGCCCATGATGGTGTCGCCCGGCTGAAGCAGGCCGAAGAACACGGCCTGGTTGGCCTGCGAGCCGGAGTTCGGCTGCACGTTGGCATGCTCGGCACCGAACAGCTTCTTGGCGCGGTCGATGGCGAGTTGCTCGACCACGTCGACGTATTCGCAGCCACCGTAGTAGCGCTTGCCGGGATAGCCCTCGGCGTACTTGTTGGTCAGCTGCGAGCCCTGCGCGGCCATGACGGCCGGCGAGGTGTAGTTTTCCGAGGCGATCAGCTCGATGTGCTCTTCCTGGCGGACGACTTCGGCGTCCATCGCGGCGGTGAGTTCGGGATCGATGGCTGCCAGGGTGTGGGTGGCGCGGTCAAACATGTGGGCGGTCCGATGTCTAGGGTTGCTGGCCCTCGACCGACGGCAACGTCCATCGGCTCGACCGATGACCAGGCATCGGAGTCGACGGAGCTGACGTGGAGGAGGTTGCCCAGGCGCACGGCGGAAACCGGCAGGTCCCAAGAACTTGGGTCGCTGCGGTCCACGCTCCCTGGTGGTGACCCACCTCGGACCGCGTTGCGCGGCCCTTGAACGCCAGTTGCGTGGCGGGACGAGTGTAGCGGAAGGAGGGTTTTTTCGACCCCTCCGGCGCGCCCGCGGGGCGGGGGCCGGAGACGATCGGTGCCGGCGCGCCGAGGGCGTCCGGCCGGCTCGTCAAGGCGTCACTGCACCAGGGCGACCTGCGCGCCGGTGCTGCCGGCGCCGGCGATCTTGGCCGTCTTGGCGGCCTTGACCGGGGCTGGCTTGACCGCAGCCTTGCCGGCCGGCGCCTGGGCCGGGGGCAACTCGGGCTCGACCGCCGGAGCGGTCTGGGCCGTGGCCACCGGCGGCACCGGCAGGCGCGCGGTCGGCGGCACCGAGCGGCCTTGCAGCAGCTGGGTCATGAACTCCTGCTCGGCCATGACCTTGAAGGCGTAGCCGCCGTCGTCGGACAGGTTGGCCGCGCCGACGTAGTGGCGCAGGCCGCCTTCGACCGAACCGGCCGTGGCGATGCAGTCCTTGAGCACCTGCACGCCGACGCGAAGGTTGGTCAGCGGGTCGAAGGCCGCGTGGTTGCCGCCGAAGGCCTCGTACTTGTCATCGTGGACGCGGGTCATGACCTGCATCAGGCCCTGGGCGCCCACCGAACTCTGGGCGAAGGGATTGAAGCTCGACTCGACCGCGACGATGGCCAGGATCAGCGTCGGCTCCAGGCCTACCCGGCGGCCCAGGCTCCAGGACTCCTGCACCAGCCGGGCGACCGGCTCCGGTGCGACGCGGTAGCGGCGCGACAGCCAGTTCGCGACCACGGACTGCTGCCGGTTGAGTTCCGACGGGTCGACCGCGGTGGCGCGATCGACGGCCGACAGGTCGCCGTGGTCGAACAGGTCGCCGGCGTCGGTCGAACGGGCTTCCTGACGCTGCAGGAGCCAGTCGAGCGCTTGCGCCTCGAGCGTGCCGCGGACATCGGCGCGACCACCCACCACGAAGGTGGCACTCAGCACGGCCAGACCGAGCACGGCCAGACTGTTGTGACCCACGGCCAGAAGGCCGTGACCCAGATCTGCAAGAAACACCCGCGTCGATGCGAGAACGCACTCGCGCAGCTGTGCCCAGGATCGGAATGTGGACATGACACTCCTTTCGGTTCACAGGCGAGGTGCCCAGCGAATCACAGCCGGAGGGGTGGCTGGGCTGGCACCTCGATAATCCCGCCGCTTGGGACTGCTGGAACTGAGCCGGCGATGCGCACAGGGCTCAGGTGCGGCGGGGTCGAGTGGCCGGGGGTGCTGTACTGGTGAAAACCCCAGGCCGGTTGAACGGGGCGGATTCTATGCACCGCCCAAATAACCGGTCAACTATGAGACTTTGATCTCTTATCCCGAATTGTGATGAAGTACCCAGATCTCCGCGGCTTTCTCGAACTCCTCCGGCAGCGTGAAAAACTGCTCGATGTGGGGGATCCCGTCTCGACCCACCTCGAGATGACCGCCCTGTCGGACCAGGTGCTGCGGGCCGGCGGGCCGGCGCTGCTGTTTCGCGTGCCATGCAACGGTCACAAACGCTTTCAGGCCCCGGTGCTCACCAACCTGTTCGGCACGCCCGAGCGGGTCGCGCTGGGCATGGGGGCCGACAGCGTCGCCGCCCTGCGCGACATCGGTCACCTGCTGGCCAGCCTCAAGGAACCTGAGCCGCCGCGTGGGCTGAAGGATGCCGGCCGGCTGATCCAGATGGCCAAGACGGTGTGGGACATGAAGCCGTCGACGGTGCGCCACCCGGTCTGCCAGCAGGTCATCGTCGAGGGCTCGGACATCGACCTGGCCGACCTGCCGGTGCAGCACTGCTGGCCGGGCGACGTCGCGCCGCTGATCACCTGGGGACTGGTCATCACGCGCGGCCCGCAGTCGGTGCCGCGGCCGCGGTTGCGCCAGAACCTGGGCATCTACCGTCAACAGGTGATCGGCCGTCGCGAGGTGATCATGCGCTGGCTGGCCCATCGCGGCGGCGCGCTCGACTTCCGCGACTTCGCCCGCGCCAACCCCGGCCAGCCCTTCCCGATCGCGGTGGCGCTGGGCGCCGATCCGGCGACCACGCTCGGGGCCGTCACGCCGGTGCCCGACAGCCTGTCCGAATACCAGTTCGCCGGCCTGCTGCGCGGCGCCCGCACCGAGCTGGCGGCGTCCTCGGTCGGCGAAGGTGACCTGAAGCTGCAGGTGCCCGCCACCGCCGAGATGGTGCTCGAAGGCCACATCCCGACCGCCGAACCTGGCTGGACCGGCGTCAGCGACCACGGCGTGCCGCTGGCCGAGCGCGGTGGCTACCTGCACGCGCTCGAAGGCCCCTACGGTGACCACACCGGCTACTACAACGAGCAGGACTGGTTCCCGGTCTTCCGGATCGACCGGCTGACGATGCGCGACAATGCCATCTACCACTCGACCTACACCGGCAAGCCGCCCGACGAGCCGGCCGTGCTGGGCGTGGCCCTCAACGAGGTCTTCGTGCCGATCCTGCAGAAGCAGTTTCCGGAGATCGTCGACTTCTACCTGCCGCCCGAAGGTTGCAGCTACCGCATGGCGGTCATCAGCATCCGCAAGAGCTACCCCGGCCACGCCAAGCGGCTGATGTTCGGGCTGTGGAGCTACCTGCGCCAGTTCATGTACACGAAGTTCATCGTCGTGGTCGACGACGATATCGACGTGCGTTCCTGGCAGGAGGTGATCTGGGCCATCACCACCCGGATGGACCCGGTGCGCGACACCACGCTGGTCGAGCACACGCCGATCGACTACCTCGACTTCGCCTCGCCGGTGTCGGGCCTGGGCGGCAAGATGGGGCTGGATGCGACCAACAAGTGGCCCGGCGAGACCCACCGTGAATGGGGCCGCACCATCACGATGGACCGCGACGTGAGCCAGCGCATGGACGCGCTGTGGACCCGCCTGCAGGCCGGCCGCCCGGCGCCGTGACGGTTCGATGACCTTGCGTCGGCGCTGTCAATTGAGCGTCATCGATGACGGCGCGGCCGTCGATCGAAACGCTTGGGTTGCGACCCCCCGGACCCGGCGCTAAGGTTCACCCGTCTGCCGATGAAGGCAGGCACTGCCCTCCGCGCAGTCTCTGCGTGGAAGGGACCCCGGACGATGATCCTCCGGAGTCCCGACGGGAGGCCTCGTGCCCCCACCGGCCCGCCGCGAAACCCTGGTTTCCGGCGGGCCATCTCTTTTTTGGGGGCGTTCCAGGCCCGCGCCCCTTCAGGCCCCGACCCACAGCCCCAGCAACTCGCGCAGCAGGTTGTGCACGTCGCGTGCGCCGGCCGGGCTGGGCAGCAGGTCCAGCACCGGGCGGTCGGCCGGTTGCACGCGGGCGACCGGTGCGGGCGTGACCGGCAGGTCCGGCGCGGCTTCCCGGAAGGCCCGCAGCGCGCGCGGCATGTGCGAGGCATGTGTGACCAGCACGATCTGGCGCACGCCGGCCGAACGCAGCAGCGCGACCGTGGCCGCGGCGTTCTCGCGGGTGTCGCGGGATCGGTCCTCGGTCCAGCGCAGCGGCAGGCCGAAGTCCTCGCGGGCGATGCGCGCGGCGGTCTGCGCCTCGCTCGGGCCCTCGCGCTGGGCCCAGCCGATGCCGCCGCTGTAGGCGATCGGCCAGGTCATGCGCCGGGCCAGCCAGACGCCGTGGCGCAGCCGCTCCAGGCCCTGCTCGGTCAGGCCGCTGGCGCCGTCGAGGGCCTCGTCCTGCGCGCGCCGGCCGGCACCGAGCACCACGATGGCGACGGCATCCGGCGAAGTCGCCGAGACCTGCAGCAGGTCCCGCGCGTTGGCGTCCAGCGCCGCCGGCGGCTTCAGCACGTGGTCCTGCAGCCAGCGCGCGCCGAGCCCGCAGGCGCTCAGCCACAGCAGAGCCAGCACGAGCGCCAGCGTCCAGGTGCACGCACGCGGCCAGCGCCGCAGGCCGGCCAGCGCGGCCAGGCCGACCAGCAACGGGCTGGCGGGCGGCAGGATCAGGGCGGTCAGCACCGGCTTCAGGTCGGCGAGCAGGTCGAGCATGGGCAAGCAGGGAAATGGAGAGATGGGCGAAGATGCCTGGTCTCGCATCATCGCCAGCCGGATCCCTGCCTTGACTGCGGCATCGTTCATGCCGGGTCAGGTCGATGAATCCGGCACGCGCATCGAGCGATCCGCCGACAGGCGCAGTCCTTTCAGGAGCCCGACATGACCGTACCGATCGACCCGCCGTTTCCCGCGCCTGCCGAGTCCGTCATCACCCTCGGGGGCGGCTGCTTCTGGTGCACCGAGGCGGTCTTCCTGCAGGTCCGCGGCGTGCGGGCGGTCGAGAGCGGCTACTGCAACGGGCATGTCGTGCGGCCGACCTACGAGGCGGTGTGCCAGGGTGACACGGGCCATGCCGAGGTGGTGCGGCTGCGCTTCGATCCGGCACAGGTCGACCTGTCCGAGCTGCTGCAGATCTTCTTCGCGGTGCATGACCCGACCACGCTGAACCGGCAGGGCCACGACGTCGGCACGCAGTACCGCTCAGGCATCTACTGGCATGCGCCGGAACAGGTCGAGGTGGCCCAGGCCGTGATGCGCGAAGCCGCCGAGGCCTGGCAGGCGCCGATCGTGACCGAGCTGCTCCAGGAGGCCAACTACTGGCCGGCCGAGGCCTACCACCAGCGCTACTACGAGCGCCATCCCCATCAGGGCTATTGCGCTCACGTCATCGCGCCCAAGCTGGCGAAGTTCCGCAAGGTCTTCGCGCGCCTGCAGATCGAAGACTGATCAGGGCGCGAGGCGCTCGCGCACCCACTGGCCGGTCTGCGTCGCCGCAGGGTCGTGGCGGTAGACCAGCCGATCGTGCAGCCGCGACTTGCGGCCCTGCCAGAACTCCCAGCGATCGGGCACCAGCCGGAAGCCGCCCCAATGCGGCGGACGTGGCGGGTTCAGGCCGTGCTCGACGGCCGCCTTGGCCGCATTCGTGACCAGCACCGTGCGCGAGGCGATCACCTGGCTCTGCGGCGAGGCCCAGGCGCCGAGCCGGGAATCGAGCGGCCGCGAGGCGTAGTAGGCGTCGGATTCCTCGTCGCTGACGCGTTCGACGCGGCCCTCGATGCGCACCACGCGTTCGAGTTCGACCCAGTGGAACTGCAGCGCGGCGAACGCGTTGCCGGCCAGCTCGCGTCCCTTGCGGCTGTCGTAGTTGGTGTACCAGACGATGCCGCGCTCGTCGCAGCCCTTGATCAGCACGATGCGGGTGGACGGCCGGCCGTCCGCACCGACCGTGGCCAGCGTCATCGCGTTGGGCTCGGGGATGCCGGCGGCCAGCGCGTGTTCGAGCCACTGCTCGAACTGCTGCAAGGGGCGCGCGGCGGCGGCGGCCTCGTCGAGTTCACCTTGTTCGTAGGACTTGCGCAGGTCGGCGATGGGCTTCATGCAGGCAGTATAGAAATCGGCCTGGTGGGTCGTGCGGTTGCGGGATCGCGCTGCAATCGATCCCGTCGGACAACGTGCGCCAGCGCACCGATCCGGACCCCTTTCTGGCCGTCCTGTCCGCCTAGCACTTGCACTTAAGTGAACTCACCACTTCCGACAGAACGGGTCCGACGCGCACAGTGACGATCCATCGGACCGACGCGCGCCAAGCCGGCTCGGTCGAGGACCAGAAAGCAGACATGACCGCACGCATCAGGGAAGCCCGCGTGTGCCCCGAGCAGCGCCGCTGGCGCGATGCACACGGGCACGGCGTCGCACGATCATGAACCCCGACCGCAACGAGCCGACCGTCGTCGTGGTCGGCGCCGGGCGCGGCCAGCGCTTCGATGGCGAGGGCCACAAGCTGGCCCAGACCTTCGGCGCCAGCACGGTGCTCGAGACCACGCTCGAGACGGTCGTTGCCAGCGGCCTGCCGATGGTGCTGGTGACCACCGCACCGCTGGTGGCGCTGGCCCAGCAGGTGATCGCCGCGCGCGACATCGTGCTGCTGCCGCCGGTCGGCTCCTACACCGGCGAGCCGTTGGGCATGGGCTACACCATCGCCAGCGGCGTCGCGGCGCGGGCCCATGCGCGCGGCTGGCTGGTGTTGCCGGCCGACATGCCGCTGCTGCGGCCCGACACGCTGCGCAAGGTGGCTCAGGCGATGAGCCAGTACCCGGTCGTCTACCCGCAGCACCGTGGCCGGCGTGGCCACCCGGTGGGCTTCTCGCCCGAGCTGTACACCGAGCTGATCAGCCTCAGCGGCGACGAGGGCGCGCGGCGCCTGGTGGCCCGCTACCCGGCCCATGGCATCGACGTCGACGACGCGGGCGTGCTGGTCGACATCGACACCCGGCGTGACCTCGAGGCCGCCCGCGCCTTGCAGCGCGAGCCGGCTGCGGACGTCTGATCGTCCGGCGGGGTACAGCAGGGTTCAGCAGCACTCAGCGTCACCCGGCGTCACGCCGCGTCACTCAGCGAGCGCTGCCGGAGCCAGGCGGACCTGAAAGGCCGTGCAGACCGTGCAGACCGTGACGACGCGCGAGCGCCACCAGCGCCTGCACCTGCGGATCGCGGATGCCGTGCTGCTGCAACGCCCGGGCGGTGTCGAGCAGGTAGTCCAGCGTCGTCCCGTGGCGGCCGCGTGCGTGGCGCAGGATGTCGAGCAGCTCGGCCTCGTCCATGCCGCGCGCGTGGCGTTCGCTGTGGCCGGGCAGGGTGAAGCCGAGGGCGCTGACCGCCATCTGGCTGGCCTGCGCGCGCAGCCAGTGCGGCCGGTAGGGACTGCCTTCCATCTCGCGCAGCCAGAGCGCCTCGAAGACCGCCTCGGCCTGATCGTCCGGCACCCGCTGGACCACGCCCGCGCAGGAGCCGCCGGGCAGCAGCGCGAACACCAGCCCGGGCCGATGCGGCGTGCCGCGGTCGCGCAGCGAGCGCATGCGCAGCGCCCGGTGATGGCCCCAGACCCGCGCCGGCAGCGCCTGCATCGGCTCGAAGGCCGGCTTCCAGATCAGCGAACCGTAGGCGAAGACCCAGAAGCCGTGGCCATGCGCCAGGCGGTCCTGGACGTCCTGCCAGACCTGCGTCCGGGAGGGCATCGAGGCGGCCGGTCCCGGGTCCCGGCGCAGGCTCTGGAAGGGGTCTCGCGCGCTCACGGCAAGAGTGTCGCCGGAGACCTTTCCGGCGTCCCTTGATTTGACGCTGTAACTAAGTTTCGTTCTAATCGACCCGTCGGTTTCATGCCCGGATCGCTGCCGAGCCCGGGTCCCCTCCGCCCCGTTTCCAGCCGCACAGCCCCGATGAAGTCCTCCGTCATTGCGCCCATCAGCGACATCACCGCGCGCATCCGCGAGCGCAGCCGTGTCACCCGCGAGGCCTACCTCGCCCGCACCCGCGCGATCGCCCAGCGCGACCGCGGCGCCGACCGCATGGGCTGCGCCAACGTTGCCCACGCCTTTGCCGCCTTGCCCGGTTCGGACAAGTTCCGCGTCGTGGCCGAGAAGGCGCCCAACATCGGCGTCATCACGGCCTACAACGACATGCTGTCGGCCCACCAGCCCTACGAGGGCTTCCCGGCCGTGATCCGCGACGAGGCTCGCCAGCACGGCGCCACCGTCCAGGTCGCCGGGGGCGTGCCGGCGATGTGCGACGGCGTCACGCAGGGCCTGCCCGGCATGGAGCTGAGCCTGTTCTCGCGCGACACCATCGCGATGGCGACCGCCGTCGGCCTGACCCACGACGTGTTCGATGCCGCGCTGCTGCTGGGCGTGTGCGACAAGATCGTGCCTGGCCTGCTGATCGGCGCGCTGCACTTCGGCCACCTGCCGTGCGTCTTCGTGCCGGCCGGCCCGATGAGCACCGGCCTGTCCAACAGCGACAAGTCCAAGGTCCGCGAGCAGTTCGCGCAGGGCCTGGTCGGGCGCGACAAGCTGCTCGAGGCCGAGTCGGCGGCCTACCACGGCGCGGGCACCTGCACGTTCTACGGCACCGCCAACAGCAACCAGATGCTGCTGGAGGCCATGGGCCTGCACGTGCCCGGATCGGCCTTCGTGCACCCGCATGCCGAGCTGCGCGAGCAGCTCACCCGCGAGGCCGTGCGCCAGGTCCTCAAGCTGCGCAAGGGCCAGCGCTACACGCCCATCGGCGAGCTGGTCGACGAGCGCTGCATCGTCAACGCCATGATCGCGCTGCTGGCCACCGGCGGCTCGACCAACCACCTGATCCACTGGGTCGCGGTAGCCCGTTCGGCCGGCATCCTGATCGACTGGACCGACTTCTCCGACCTGTCCGCCCACGTGCCGCTGCTGGCCCGTGTCTACCCCAACGGCAAGGCCGACGTGAACCAGTTCCAGGCCGCAGGGGGCCCCGGCTTCGTCCTGCGCGAGCTGCTCGACAGCGGCTGCCTGCACGGCGACGTCATGACCGTGGCCGACGGTGGCATGGCGGCCTACGGCACGCTGCCGGCGCTGGCGGCCGACGGCCAGCTGGGCTGGACGCCGCTGCCGGCCGAGTCGGGTGACGAGTCCATCGTTCGCAAGGCCGGCGCGCCCTTCAGCGCCACCGGCGGCCTCAAGCTGCTGCAGGGCAACCTCGGCCGCGGCGTGATGAAGGTCAGCGCGGTCCCCGAGGACCGCCACGTCATCGAGGCACCGGCCATCGTCTTCGACAGCCAGGACGCGCTGCACGTCGCCTTCAAGAAGGGCGAACTGGAGCGCGACTTCGTCGCCGTCGTGCGCTTCCAGGGCCCCAAGGCCAACGGCATGCCCGAGCTGCACAAGCTGACGCCGCCGCTGGCGGTGCTGCAGGACAAGGGCTACCGCGTCGCGCTGGTGACCGACGGCCGCATGAGCGGTGCGTCGGGCAAGGTGCCGGCGGCGATCCACGTCAGCCCCGAGGTGCTGGGCGGCGGTCCGCTTGGCAAGGTCCGCACCGGCGACGTCGTGCGCGTCGACGCGGTCGCCGGCACGCTCGATGCCCATGTCGACGCCGCCACCTGGGCCGCCCGCGAGATCGAGACCCGCTCCGACGCGCTGGCCGACGACGCCGGCCACGGCCTGGGCCGCGAACTGTTCGCCGGCATGCGCCGCAACGTCGCCACCGCCGAGGAAGGTGCCGTGAGCTGGCTCTGAGCCGGCACGCGCACCGACCCGTCCCCACCTTCCCCAGGAAACACCGCATGAACACGCTCGATCTCGTCCAGCACGGACCCGTCATCCCCGTCATCGTCATCGACCGCGTCGAGGACGCCGTGCCGCTGGCCCGCGCGCTGGTCGCCGGTGGCGTCAGGGTGCTGGAGGTGACGCTGCGCACGCCCGCCGCGCTCGACTGCATCAAGGCCATGATCGCCGGCGTGCCCGATGCCATCGTCGGCGCCGGCACGGTGCGCTCCATCGCCGATGCGCAGGCTGCCAAGGACGCCGGCTGCCAGTTCGCCGTCAGCCCCGGCTACACCCCCGAGATCGGCCGCGCCTGCCTGGACATCGGCCTGCCGCTGCTGCCCGGCGTGTCGACCGCCAGCGAGGTCATGATGGCCAACGCCGACGGCTACCGCTTCCTCAAGCTGTTCCCGGCCACGGCGGTCGGCGGCGTGAACCTGCTGAAGGCCTTCGCCAGCCCCTTCCACGACGTCGTGTTCTGCCCCACCGGCGGCATCACGCTGGAGACCGCGCCGCAGTTCCTGTCGCTGCCCAACGTGAAGGTCTGCGGCGGCTCCTGGCTGACGCCGGCCGATGCGGTCAGGTCGGGCGACTGGGCCCGCATCACACAACTCGCGGCCGACACGCACAAGCTGCGCGCCTGAAGCGGTCCGCACCACGAAGAAGGCCGGCATCGCGCCGGCCTTTTTTCATGTCCGCGCCGATCGTGGCGGCCGGCACGCCTTTCGCGGATCGGCTGGCGTACCCGCCAGACGAGGG
>NZ_JAUZEE010000002.1:439793-605318 GCF_030705305.1 Leptothrix discophora
GGGCTCAGGTCCTGCGGGCCGAGCGCCGGGCCGCCCCAAGCCGGCCCGCGATCCCCCCGGGGGATCGGCTGGTGTACCCGCCGGACGAGGGGCTCAGGTCCTGCGGGCCGAGCGCCGGGCCGCCCCAAGCCGGCCCGCGATCCCCTCGGGGGATCGGCTGGCGTACCCGGACGAGGGGCTCAGGTGATCGCCTGGGCGCGCACCATGCTCGCGTAGAGGCCGTTGCCGGCGATCAGCTGCTCGTGGCGGCCGCACTCCAGCACGCGGCCGTCGCCCATCACGTAGATGCAGTCGGCGTTGCGCACCGTGCTCAGGCGGTGGGCGATCAGGATCAGCGTCTTCTCGCCCTGCAGCTGCTCGATCGACTGCTGCACCGCCCGCTCGGACTCGCTGTCCAGCGCCGAGGTGGCCTCGTCGAAGACCCAGATGCGTGCGTCCTTGTAGAGCGCCCGCGCAATCGCCAGGCGCTGGCGCTGGCCGCCCGACAGGCGGCTGCCGTTGCTGCCGATGACGGTCTCGACGCCCTCGGGCATGCGCTCGACGAAGCCCCACAGGTTGGCCGCGCGCAGGCATTGCTCGATGCGGACCGGGTCCTTGGGCAGCACGTAGGCGACGTTGTCGGCGATCGAGCCGTCGAACAGCACGATGTCCTGCGACACCACCGCGAACTGGCGCCGCAGCGAGGTCTTGCGGATGTCCTGAAGGTCCAGTCCGTCGAAGGACACCTGGCCTTCGGTTGGCGCGACGAAGCCCAGCAGCGTGTTGACCACCGTCGTCTTGCCCGAGCCGGACGGGCCGACCAGCGCGATGGTCTGGCCGGGCCGGATGTCCAGGTCGAAGGTGGCCAGCGCTGCATGCTCGCTGCCGGGGTAGCGCACGGTGACGCGCTCGAAGCGCAGCGCGCCGTCCGGTCGATCGGGCAGCACGCGCGTGCCGTGGTCGGGCTCGGGCGGCGTGTCCATCAGGTCGAAGCAGGCCTGCGCGCCGATCAGGCCGCCGACGATGGGTTGCGTCACGTCGGTCAGGTGCTTCATCGGCGAGATCGTCATCAGCATCGCGGTGATGAAGGCGATGAAGTCGCCCACCGTCGCCTGTCCCTGGTTGGCCTCGATCAGCGCCAGCGTCAGGATCAGCGCCACGCCCAGGCTGGCGACGGTCTGCGTCAGAGGTGTCATGGTCGCGCCGGCCGCCACGCTCTTGAGCGTCATGCGGCGGAAGTGCTGGGCCTCCTGGCGGAAGCGCTTCTGCTCGAACTCACCGGCATCGAAGGTGCGCACCACGCGCCAGGCCCGGATGATGTCGTCGACGATGCCGATCAGCCGGATCTGCGAGCCGTAGGCCTCGCTGCCCAGCCGCAGCACCCGCTTCTGGACCTTGCGCACCACGAAGGCCAGCGCCGGCGCGATCGCGAAGGTGATCAGCGTGAGCTTCCAGTTGAGATAGAACAGGTAGCCCAGCATCGCGATCAGCGTGGTGCCATCGCGCAGCACCGTGATGACCGCGCCGGACAGCGAGGACATCGTCGAGTTCGGGTCGTTGATGACGCGTGAAGCCGCGACACCCGGGCTCAGGGTATTGTACAGGCTCGCATCGGCACCGACGACGGCCCGCAGCAGGTCGTTGCGCAGCGAGAACACCGCCTTCGACGTCGAGGAGCCGAACAGGTAGGTGCCCGCGAACGACAGCACCCCGCGCACCACGAACAGCCCGATCACGATCAGCGGCAGCAACCACACCGGCAAGGGACTCGTGCCATTGAAGCCGCGGTCCAGCAACTGCTTGAGCAGCGCCGGAATGGCCGGCTCGAACGCCGCCGAGACGAAGAAACAGGCCACGCCGGCGGCGAATTCGCCCTTGTGGGGCTTGAGGTAACCCAGGAGCCTGGTGGCGGTCTGCTTGTGGGACATGTCGTCGTGGAAGGCGCGGTTTCAGGAAGATCTGGTCAGTTGCTTCAAGCGCTGCGCGCGAGGAACTGTTCGACCTTTTCCTTCAGCAAGGCCTCGCTTTTCTGGATCATTTCCGAATACTGCGTGTTCTGGAAGCCCCAGAGAACCGAGGTCGTGTCTTCGCGATGGCCGGCTAGGAATGGCAAGGTGGTGGTGATGCGCAATCCAGGATAGTTTTCGAGATACCGGTCGATGGTGTTGCTCTGGGGATCCTGATCGGCTTCGTTCCAATTGCTGATGATGCGCATGGCACGTTGCCCGTAAATGTTGCAGACCATGCTGGTCATGCGGTCGATGGTGACGAACTGGCGACCGTTTTCCCAGCTGACGTCGCAGACTTCGGTGTCCTCATGCAGATGGGCGATCAGGCCCGCGAAGATATCCCAGGAGTAGGGGTCCTGGCGGTGCCGGGCCTGGACGTCTGCCAGGATCGCGCTCGCTTCGTCGCTGACCAGGGCATCGTCCTCGCAGATCACGATGGATTCCAGACCTTGTTCGAGGGCCTTTCGGCACATGAACTTGTAGCTCAGTCCGCAACCCACCCATCCTGGCGTCATGCGAATGCCATCGAAGAAGGCTGCCGCGAGCGGCCGCGATTCCTCGGCCAGTTTTCTTCTGGCCACGGTTTCAGGCAGGCTCAGGCAGAGTCGGTCGGCCGGCAGGCGGAATTCGGGCTGCGCCCGCTCGAAGGTCGGGAAATCGATCAGGCGCTGCGCCAGGAGGATGCGACCGAGCAGGAACTGGAAGGTCGAGGCAGATTGCCGCAGCACCTCGGACCGATCCGGGCGGCCGGCAGAGAGCGCCGCCTTGATCTCGCGAATCATGCCGTCGATGTCGCCAGGCGCGACAAAGCGGACCTCGGCCGATTCGATCGGGTATTCGGCCTGGTTGGAACTGCTCTCCGAGACGACTTGAAGGCCCAGGGCCAGGCACTCGTTGATCCGGGTGGTCTCGAGCAACGCGTTTTCGTAGTAGTGGAGATTGATCACCACGCGGGCACGGCGGAGGACGCGGTGCAATTCGGCGCCGAAGGTGTTCGAGAGTTCGGTCAGCCTGAAATGCCGGCCGAGTTCGTCCAGGATGGCACGCCGACGCGGCACGTGAGAATCACCGTAGAAGACCAGTTCGATGTCCTGATCGATCTCCCTATGCGCGTCGTCCTGCCCGTCGCCGACGCCGTAGGGGTCGTATCCCGGCATGCTGCCGACCGGCAGGTAGTGACAGTGCGGATAGCGGATGTCGCGCTCGGCGAAGTAGTTCAGGTTGTCCAGCGAATAATCGATCATGGCCCTTGATTCCCTGAGCGTGTCCAGGTATTGGGGCGTCATCCAGCGTTCGCTGACGGTTTGTTCGAACTGGTATGCGATGCGGCGTTCGCCGGGTGGCAGGACCTTGAAAATCTGGGGGCAGAGGACAAAATAGATCGGCAGGTCGAACGTGACCGTTTCGTCGGAGCCATGGATCCTCGATTGGATACCGTAGTTCTTCAGCGCTGCCTGAATGGCATGTGCCACGAACATCGTGTGTGGCGTCGTCATGATGCCGAACGTCAGCGTGCCGTCGCTTGCGATGTCGGCCGAGTTGAGCGTGCTTTCGACCTTGAATTCGCGAATCTTGTGCGCGTATTTCGTGACCTTGTCCTGCCTGCCCAGCAGGCGATAGAACTCGCGCTTGAACCGGTAGTAAGTCAGGTTGTGCCGGGACGGTGGCTCCGGCTTGACGGTTTCCTGCTCCGGAGGCTGCGCCCGTGATTCCGCCTGGAACGCCGCAGCTTGCTTCAGCGAGGTCCGTCGGTCGATCATGTCCAGCAGTTGATCGAGTTGCCGCTCGCGCAGCAGGAGTTTTTCCTGGTCTTCCGAGTAGAGCCGCTCCGAGCGTGGCTGGGGGTCGTCCTGGATGCGTGCGTTGTAATGTCTGGGCGACAGGTCCAGCATACGGCGGTTCCATGTCGGTGCATCAGCGCCGACCTTCTGGAAGACCGCCACATAATCGTTCCAGCGCTCGTTGTGGGCGTGGTGCGAGCCGATGAAGGACTCCAGCAGGTTCAATTCCTGATGGTTCCGCCGGGCCCATTCCTGGAGTGCCACACCACTGTCCGGATAAAAGCGCCAGCAATCCACCGGGTAGCGGTGATACATGCCATTGCTCGGCGCGTTCAGGTAGATCAAGCCGCCCGGACGGACGATCCGGACCATTTCGAGGAAGGCCAGCCAGAAGAACTCCGAGTGCTCCAGGCATGAACTCGACATGACGATGTCGGCGCAATCCGATTCGAGCGGCAGGGCATAAGGATCCTGCAGGATCAGGTCGACGCCCTTGCCCGGCTGGAAATCAAGACCAAGATAACGGGCATGTGCAGGAGCGAGTTCGCGCAGCGAGCCATTCACGTCCTGGCTGCCAATCTCGATGATCTGACCCGAAAAATCTTGCTCCGTGTAAGTCTGGAAAAAGAGCCTGGCGTGCTGGAGAGCGGATTGATGCATCTGGTATTCCCTGGATTTTGTATCTTGTCGTTGGTTGCTCGCCGCCATTTGTCGCGCCTGAGAGGCGTTCCGGTGGCCGGTCAGTCCCGGCTGTTGCAGGTGGCGTTGAATGTTTCTGGTAATTTCAGTCGATTGAACAGGTGGGGCCGACTTGCACAAGGCCAGCCGTGGCTGACGACGCGCGAGGCTGCATTATTGCAAGGCATGCCGCTGGAATCCGCCGCAGTTCTAGAAGCGCACCCCGACCTCAATCGGCGCCTGGCGTGCTAGTCCGCGCGGGCCGGAGCGGTGATCCGGGCCCGGTCTTCCTCGGCCGGCCGTGCCGCAAGGCACGCACCACGCGCTGGGCCGCCAGGCGGGGATCGGCAGCCGGGTCCGGCGGATTCGACCGGGACCCGTACCTCATGCCTTCCAGCGCCAGCAAGGATTCGGCAGCGGCGACGAGGTGGGCCGAGTCGGCCGGCGCCCGTTCTGCGTCCCGCCGCAAGCGCCCCGCCAGCTGCCTCGGCGTCTCGTGGGGCTGGCTCGGGTAGCCGCGTCGGGCGAGGCTGCGGCGCAGGTCTTGCCAGGCGCGCAGCCAGGGGTCGCGCGGGCGGCTGCGGCGGGCTTGCCAGGCGGCGAGGGCGGCGCCCAGGCCGGCCAGGGTCGCCAGGGCGATGGCCAGGGCGCGGCCGAGGTCGGACAGGTCGGCGTCGACCCAGCCAAGCGCGCGCAGCAGGTCGAGCTGGCGCTGCCGGCCGTGGCCCAGCACCCACTGGTTCCAGCGGTGGTCGAGCGCACCCCAGACCGCGCGCAGGCGCTCCAGCAGGGCCGGGTCGACGTTGGCCAGCGCGCCGGCGACCAGGCCGCGCGGGGCGCTCAGGCGCTGGCCGCCGCTGATGCGCTCGGGGGCGATGGCGGCAGTCGGGTCGACCCGGACCCAGCCGTCGCCGGCGCGCCAGTACTCGGCCCAGGCATGGGCGTCGCTCTGGCGCACCTCCAGCACGCCGTCGATCGGGTTGAGGCGACCGCCCTGGTAGCCGGTCACGATGCGCGCGGGCACGCCCAGGCTGCGCATCACGACGACAAAGGCGGTGGCGTAGTGCTCGCAGAAACCGGCCCGGCGGTCGAGCCAGAAGGCGTCCAGAGGCTGTTCGCCCAGCTCGCCGGGGCTGAGCGTGTAGGCGTAGCCAGCCTGACGGATGTGGGCGATCAGCGCGATGGCGAGCACGTCGGCCCGGCGGGCCTCGCTCGGTGCCTGGGCGAGGGCAGGCTGGCGAGCCAGTTCGGCGGCCCAGGCGCGGGTGCGCGGGTGCTGGCCGGCCGGCAGCGCCAGCCAGTTCGACAGGGTGCCGGTCAGCAGGTCCTCGGGCAGGCCGGGCGTGCGACCGTCGCGGCGTGCCACGGCGCGGACCTGCAGCCGCTCGGTGATCGGCCGGTTGCTGATCCAGCTGCCTTCTGGATGCGGGGCCAGCACCAGGCCGTCCTCGCCGCCGGCGATGCGCTCGGGCAGGCCCTGCACGCTTTCCAGCAGCGGCAGCGTGGCGATGCGCAGCGGCTCGACGGTCATCTCGTAGCGCAGGTCGCCGGGCATCGACGGGTCGGCCTGCTGGCGCGGGTCGAAGGCCGGCGGCAGCGCGGCGCCGGCGCGCCAGGGCAGCACGGTCCAGCGCCGGCCGTCGGGCTGGCTCAGCACCGGGCCGCGGAAGTAGAGCGCCTGCGGCGGCGGTGGCGGGCCATTGAACTGGACCCGCAGCGCGACCCGGTCATCGAGCGCCAGCTCGGCGACGTCGCCCAACTGCAGCTCGTTGGACAGCCCGGTGCGCCCGCCGGCATCGCCGGGCACGCCCCACAGCGGCGCGATGCGCGGGAAGAAGACGAACAGCGCGGCGACCAGCGGGACGCCGGTCAGCATCAGCCGGCCGGCCTTGCCGGCGGCGTTCGCCAGACCGGGCCGGCCGACCGGCATGTGCGCCAGCACCAGCGCCGCCAGCAGGCCCCAGACCGCACCGCCCATGGCCAGCGCGATGGCCAGCGACTGCGAGTGCAGGAAGTTCGACAGCACCAGGAAGAAGCCCAGGAAGAACAGCACCAGCGCGTCGCGGCGGGCGCGCAGTTCCAGCGTCTTCAGGGCCGCCAGCATGACCAGCAGCGCCAGGCCGGCGTCCTTGCCGCCGAGGCTGCGCCAGGTCAGCGCGACCGCGCCGACGCTGGCGATCAGCAGGCCGGTCAGCAGCCAGCGCGGTGGCAGGGCCGCGCCGCGCCAGGCCAGCGCCGCGCGCCACAGCAGCGCCAGCGCCGCGCCGGCCGTCGCCCAGGTCGGCACATGGCCGGCCAGCGGCGCCAGCGTCCAGGCCAGCACGGCCAGCATGAAGAGCGTGTCGCGGCGCTCGCGCGGCAGGGTGGGCAGGCCCGGCAGCCTCATGGCGCGGCTCCGGGATCGGTCGGGAAGGCGCGGGCGAGCGCGTCCAGGCAGGCCAGGCGGTGGGCCGGGCCTTCGGCCTCGGGCAGGCGCAGGCCGGGCAGGACCAGGGCCCAGCGCAGGCCGGCCCGTTCGGCCTGGAGCACCCAGGCGCACAGGCGCGACAGGCGGGCCTCGCGGTCGTCGCCGAGGTCGGCGGTCTGGCGCCAGGCGAGCACGCGGCCCTGCGGTGGCGGTGGCTGGAGATCGCGCACCAGAAGCTCGCCGCCGTGGTCCAGCAGCCGGGCCGAGCGACGCCAGAGCACCTGCGACGGCCGGTCGCCGTCGCGCCAGGGCCGCACGCCGTCGGGCTCGGGCAGCTCGGTGGCGCGGCGTTGCCAAGGCGGGGTCGGGCGGGGTGAGGCTGCCTCGTCGGGTGCGGCCAGCGGCTCGCCGACCTCGTCGCCCAGGACCGGCAGCGGTGGCGGGTCGGCCTCGGGTGTCGGCCAGACCAGCAGCTCGCCGGTCGGCCGCCAGAGCGACCAGGCGCGCAGCAGGCCGAGCGGGTAGCGGGCCTCGATGTGCAGCGTCGGCCAGGGTTGCGGACCGCGCCGCAGCGGGGTCCAGGCCGGTGCGGCCTCACGCTCGCCCTGTTCGGGGCCGTCGATCGCCAGCGGCTCGGCATGGCCGCTGGCGATCGCCAGATCCGGCCTGGTCCAGCGCAGCGCGATGCCGTGGCGGCCGAGGAAGAAGGCCCGCGCCAGCGCGCCGCGCGGCTGCGGGTCGGTGAGCCGCAGCGGCAGCTCCAGCACGTCGCCGGCATGGCCTTGCCGGAGCGTCGCGCCGGCCGCCGTGATCTGCAGGCCGCGGATCGTCGCGTGGGTCGCATGCAGCGCGACCACGCCGGAGCCGGCCAGCAGGAAGGTCAGCAGGTAGCCGAGGTTGAGCTGGTAGTTGATCGAGCCCAGCAGCAGCGCGACCAGCAGGGCGGCATAGAGCCAGCCTGCAGAGGTCGGCAGGATGTAGACGTTGCGCTGCGTCAGCAGGGTCGACGGGCTGCGCGGGTGGCGGGCCTGCCACCAGCGTTGCCAGCGTGCCCGCCAGGCCGAGGCCATCAGCGCAGCTCCACCGATTCCAGCATCGCCTGCACCTGCGCGGCGCGGCCGCGGCCGGCACCGGGGCGCGGTTGCAGGCGATGCGCCAGCACCGGCACGGCGATCGCCTGCAGGTCGTCGGGCAGGACATGGTCGCGGCCGTCCAGCAGGGCCCGTGCGCGGGCGGCCCGCAGCCAGGCCAGCCCGGCGCGAGGTGACAGGCCGTGGACGAACCAGGCGCCCGATCGGGTCGCGGCGATCAGCGCCTGCAGGTAGTCCAGCAAGGCCGGTGCCGCATGCACGCGCAGCACGGCGGCCTGCAGCGCCTGCAGCTGCACGCCGTCGAGCACCGGCGCGAGCTGGCGGATCGTGGCGCGGCGGTCGGCCCCGGTCAGCAGCGCGCGTTCGGCGGCGGCATCGGGGTAGCCGAGGTGGATGCACATCAGGAAGCGGTCGAGCTGGCTCTCGGGCAAGGGGTAGGTGCCGAGCTGCTCGCCGGGGTTCTGGGTCGCGATGACGAAGAAGGGCGCCGGCAGCGGGTGGCTGGCACCGTCGACGCTGACCTGCTGCTCCTCCATCGCTTCCAGCAGCGCGCTCTGGGTGCGCGGGCCGGCGCGGTTGATCTCGTCGGCCAGCAGCACCTGCGTGAACAGCGGGCCTTGATGGAACACAAAGCCCTCGGTGTGGCGGTCGAACACACTGGCCCCGATCAGGTCGCTGGGCATCAGGTCGGCGGTGAACTGGACCCGCGCGAACCGCAGCCCCATCGACACCGCCAGCGCATGCGCCAGGGTGGTCTTGCCGACGCCGGGCAGGTCCTCGATCAGCAGGTGCCCGCCGGCCAGCAGGCAGGCCACGCTGTCGCGGATCTGGCCGGCCTTGCCCACGACCACCGTGCTAATCTGGTTTGTCAGCTGCTCCAGCTGGACGCCCGGGGCCGGGTCGATGCCGGAGGGTGGTGTCAGGTGCATGTGATGCGCAGGCTTCATCATCCACAAACCATACCCGATGCCCGACCGTGCGACGACGCGGCGGGACATGGACAGGACCCCATCACGAGACGACGCGCGCGTGAGCCCCTCCGCCGCGAACAGACATGAGCACTGCCTTCTACAGCCACCCCGACTGCCGCGGCCACGACATGGGTCCCGGCCACCCCGAATGCCCGCAGCGCCTCGATGCGATCGAGGACCACCTGCTGGCCACCGGCCTGGACATCGCGCTGCAGCGCCCGGACGTGCCGCTGGCACGCCACCAGGATCTGATGCTGGCGCACACCGAGGGCTACCTGCTTGAACTCGACGAGTTCCTGCGCCAGGCGGTCGAGACCGGCGAGCACCGCGCGCTCGACCCCGACACCACCGTCTGCCCCGCCACCCGCCAGGCGATGCTGCGGGCGGCCGGCGCGGCCGTGGCGGCCACCGATGCGGTGATCGACGGCACCTATGCCAACGCCTTCTGTGCCATCCGCCCGCCCGGCCATCACGCCACGCGCAGCGAGGCGATGGGCTTCTGCTTCTACAACAACGTCGCGATCGCGGCCCGCCATGCGCTGGACGTGCGCGGCCTGAAGCGCGTCGCGGTGGTCGACTTCGACGTGCACCACGGCAACGGCACCGAGGACATCGTCGCCGGCGATGACCGCATCCTGATGGTGAGCTTCTTCCAGGACCAGCTCTATCCCTTCAGCGGTGGTGTGCCATTGGGCGACAACATGCTCAACCTGCCGATCCCCGCCTACACGCGCGGCGGCGAGATCCGCGAGCTGATCGAGGCCAACTGGATTCCCCGGCTCGATGCCTTCAAGCCCGAGATGATCTTCATCTCGGCCGGCTTCGACGCCCACCGCGAGGACGAGCTGGGCCAGCTCGGGCTGGTCGAGGCCGACTACGCCTGGATCACCCAGCGGCTGGTCGACGTGGCCGAGCGGCACGGCGGCGGGCGCATCGTCTCCTGCCTCGAAGGCGGCTACACGCTCAGCGCGCTGGCGCGCAGCGTGGCCGCGCACCTGCGCGTGCTGGCCGGGGTCTGATCAGCGGCTGGCCGCGGGCGCGGTCTGTGCCGGCGCCGGTTCGGCGCCGAACTCGACCGCCACGCGCAGCCGGCTGCGCACCGCCGCGCCGTCCTTGCGACCGGGCTCGAAGCGGGCCTGCAGGAAGGCCTGACGGGCGGCGTCCTCCAGCAGCGGGGGCAGCATGCCGTCGGCGTCGAGCCGGACCCTGCGGACCCGGCCGGCTTCGTCGACGAACAGCGTCATGACGGCCCGGTAGTGGCCCAGCGGCGCGGCGTCCGGGTAGGGCAGGTCGATCGGGCCGGTGGCATGGGGGGCTCGGTCGAGCTGGCTGCGCACCAGGAACAGGGCTTCGTCGTCGGGTTCGGACGGCGACGCGGCTGGTCGTCCGCCGCCACCGGTGGACGGGACTGCATCAGAGGCCGGCATGGGTGGCGCGAGGGCAGCGGACGCGACCCGGACCGTGTGGGTCGCCACCTCCTGCAACCTGCCCCGCGCCCCATCGGCCGGGCCTGGTCGGGCGGCAGCGCCCGGATCCATGCTGGCGTCCGGATCGACCAGCCGGACCTGGGCGGCGCGGGCACCGGATGGGCCGGATCCGGCACCCGCATGCCCGGCCGGGCCGGCGTCCCATGACGCCAGCAGCAGCGCCGCGTGGCCGGCGACGGCCAGCAGCACGGCGACCCGCCAGGCAGCCGGCCTCAGTCGGTCAGCTCGCGCCACGAGGCACGGCGGACGTTGCTGCCCCCGCCACCCGAGCCGCCGGTGCTGCCCTTGAGCACGGTCTTCTGGTCCTGCGTCGTGACGATGGCGCTGACCTTGCCGTTGTTGCTCATGACCCGGTTGAGGCCGACGATCATGGTCGTGAAGGTGTCGACGCCCGTGACCTGGCCGGAGTTGAGGTCGATCTGGTACAGGAAGGACGAGCCGCCCTGCGAGCAGGCGTCGGCATTGGGTACCGTCGAGGCAAAGGCCAGGATGCCGGAGGCGAGCTGCACGCCGTCGACGTAGACCTTCTCCTTGCTGGCGGCGGTCAGGTCGATGAACCAGCCGTTGCGGGTGGTCCAGTCGACCGGCGTCAACGAGGCCAGCAGCCGGGTCGAGTTGTTCAGCGTCTGCTGCACGAAGTTGGCCGGCGTCGAGCGCATCACGCCCACGCCGGTCGTGCCGAGGGTGTCCTTGATGCTGTAGATCGATTGCGTCGTGGTGTCGCCCAGGTCGGTGGTCGTCAGCAGCCGACCGGTGCCCACGCTGATGATGGCGGTGGGCACGCCGTTGATCGACTTCTCGCTCAGCACCGGCTTGGCGGTGATCGGCTGGGCGACGCCGCCGGACGTCTCGGCCCGGCCCAGCAGCAGGGCCTCGCGGCCGGACGGCGCGATGCGGTCGTCGTGGTCGAAGCGCCAGAGGTTGCCCAGCGTGTCGCCGGCATAGAAGCGCAGTGCGGTGTTGTCGGTGTCGGAGCTGACCCAGGCGTTCAGGCGACCCATGTTGCTGGGCGTGCCGGTCGAGCCTTCCCCGGTGCTGATGGTGCGCACCAGCGTGCCGGTCACCGCGTTCAGCACGTAGAGCCGGCCGATGCCGTCGCCGTTGCTGACGTTGTTGATGCCCGAGGTGAAGGCGACGATCCAGGTGCCCGCCGCGTCCTTGGTGATGACCGGGTTGCCGTAGGTGTAGCCGAGGTTCTCGTGGGTGTACTCCCACAGCGAGACCGGGTTTTCCGGATCGGTGATGTCGAGCGCGTAGTAGCCGCGCCCGCCCGCCCCGAGGCCAGCCACCAGGATGGTGCGCCAGCGCCCGGCGACGGCGTCGTAGACGTCCGAGACGTTGGGCGTCGCGTCGACGTAGAAGCGGTGGCTGTAGGCCTGGTCGGCCAGTCGCCACATCTCGCTCATCGACGCGGTCGGCACATAGGCCCACAACTCCGTGCCGCCGCTGGTGTCGCCGCGGCCGGTCCCGACCTTGAAGGCGTGCAGCATGCCGTCGTTGCCGGCGGCATAGACCACCGGCATGCGCGTGGCCTTGTCGGCCGCGAAGGCCGCATAGCCCGCGTCGGCATAGCGGAATGGCGGCTTGCCGACGTAAACCGGCGAGGCGTTGACGAAGTCGCCCAGCAGCGAGGTCGTGCGGGTCCGGAAGAGCTGGTCGTCGATCGCGGTGGCGTTCAGGTAGAGCGACTTGTTGCCGACCAGGTAGTTCACCAGGTTCTCGGCGGTGACCTTGGTGCGGGCGTTGGTGCTCAGCGCGCCGCACTGGCTCAGGTTCTCCGAGGCGGTGCCGCGGGTGCAGCGGCTCTCGAACGGCGCGGCCAGGCCGGCGGTGGCCAGGTTGGCGGCGGTGAAGTCGCTCAGGGACGTGCCGTTGCGGAAGAGCACGCGGCGGGCCGTGGTGCGGGCGTTGAGCTTCTGGCTGGCGCTCCAGATCTCCTGGCCCGGGCTGGTGTCGGGCGCGATCAGTTCGCCGTCGACGAAGGTGAACTTGAAGGCCCGAAGGTCGCCGGCCCATTCGGCCGTGGTGAAGCTGGGCACGAACACCCAGTCGTCGCCCAGCACCGGCGTGAGCGTGCTGGCGGCGGCGGCGGCACCCGATTCGGTCACGCGCTTGATCGACGACAGCGTGGTCGAGATCGCGTCGTCGAGCTGGTCCGGGTTGGAGGCCGAGAAGTACTGCCCGCGACCGTTGACCGCGGCATGCCAGAGGTCGTCGATGTGGGTGGCGTTCTCGTTGCTGCCCAGCGTGCCCGAGGGCACCGGCCAGTTCTTGGTGCCGTTCTTGATGTCGACGAAGTCGCCGCTGTTCTGCGTCAGGTAGTTGCGGTCGTAGTTGAGCGTGCCCTTCAGCCCGAGGCCGATCGTGAAGGTGCTCATGTGCTGGTGGGTCGCGCTGTCCGTGCTGTTGGGCGGGACGTTGTTCTCCAGGTTGCCGCGCAGGTCGGTCTTCCAGTAGTACTCGGCCACGTCGGCCAGCGAGTTGCTGTCGCCGGCGCTGGTGGTGGTGGTGTCCACCGTGGTGTCGCTGTCGATCGGCGTGGTCGAGACCGGCACCACCGCGCCGTTGGCCGCCGTGGACGGGTTGGACGTGGCGGTGAAGGTGGTCGCGCCGATGGTCAGGCCGTCGCCGTTGAGCTGGTTGGCGGTGCGGCAGCGCTGCGAGGTGCCGGCATTGGCCGGCACCGTCCAGTTCGCCTGCGGGCAGACCGGGTCGGCGGTGGACGTCGAGGTGTTGCGGTTGCTCGGCGAGACGGTGGTCGGGCCGGCCACGCCGTCGGTGATGACGGTCGTGTACGTCGTCACCGTCGAGCTGATCGCCGTCGTGGTGCGGGTCCAGTCGATGCGGCAGGTGGCGGTGTCGCGGTCTGTGCGGGTGACGAGGTATTCGTCGTTGTTGCAGCGGTTGCCGTTGGTCTGGGTCTGCCGGGTCTGCGAGCTGACGACGTTGCGACGACCGGTCACGGTCAGCCGCATGGGCGTGTCGGTCACGCTGGTGTTGCCGACTTCCTGGGTGCGCACGCGGGTGATGCGGGTCGAGGCGCCGTCCTTCATCGGCCGGAGCTCGCTGCCGTCCTGCTGACCGACCGGGTTGCCGGCCAGGTCAAAGGGGCCGTAGGTGGTGGTCTCGGTGTCCGCGTTCCAGTAGCCGTCGGTCGACAGCACCGCGTAGTTGCGCTGGCAGGAGTACTGGACCGGATCGGGCGAGCCGGTGCGGGTGATCACGCCGCCGTAGTAGCGCCCGACCTTGGACAGCGCGCCGCGCAGCGGCGTGAAGCCGCTCGGGCTGCTGCTGTAGAGCAGGTTGAAGAAGGCGACCTTCTGGGCCGTGTTGAAGTCTGCGGGCGGCAGGAAGTTCGCGCTGGTCACGCCGGTGTCGCTGATCTTGGTGAAGCCCACGCGGTAGCCATCGGACAGCTCGGCGAAGGCACGGCCGGCTGCCGTGCGCATCGTCAGCACGCGCTTGCGGTAGTACGAATACCAGTTCGCATAGCGCTGCTGGTCGGCCGCCGACAGGCTGCTGACGAGCACCCGGGTGAAGACCGACGAGGCGCTGCTCGTGGCGGTCCGGCACTCGATGTAGAACGGCGTCGTGGTGTCGACCGAGCCGTTGGCGGCATAGCGCCAGGACAACGCCGGCTGGCTGCCGGTGTAGCGGTAGAAGGCGTTGCCCGAGGTGGCCAGGTTGACGGTCGGCGACGAGCTGTTGAAGCCGTCGTTCGGCGCGGCCGTGAACGGGACGTTCGGGTAGCTCTCGGCCGCGCCGGTGGTCGCGTTGATGCGCACCGGCGGCGCATAGCTCACGGCCGGATCGGGATTGAAGGCCACGCCGTTGCACTGCGACGACCAGAAGCCGTAGCGGCTCGAGTCGTTGATCTCGTCGGGCATGTACTCCCAGTCCATCGAACCCGAGTCGTCGAGGATGAACATGATGTTGGGCTTGGCCGTCGTCGTCGACGTCGTGCCCAGCGGCACGTTGGCGATGTCGGGCACGGCGGCCTGGGCCAGCGAGCCGGCCAGGGTCAGGCCCAGGACCAGGCCCTGGGCCAGGGCGCGGACCGCATGGGTCGGGAGGTTCGGGCGGTTCGGCATGGCGAGCCTCGTCAGAAGTGCACCAGCGTCTCGGTGACGCTGGTGGTGTTGCGGCCCCCACGGGCCCGCACGATGACGCGGAAGTACTGCGACAGCACGATCTGCTGCAGCTTCGGGTCGGTGTAGTTCATCTCGCCCTTCTCGGCGGTCGGGGCGGTGGTGGCGGTGATCGGGCGCGAGCAGGCCACGGTGTTCAGCGTCGGGTCGCCGGCGGCGCTGCACACGCGCATGATGAACCAGCGTGCCTGCACCGCGCCGTTGCCCACGCTCAGTGCGGTCGCCAGCGGCTTGACGCAGCTGGCGGCGGTCTGGCCGGCGCAGTTGTTCATGTCCCAGTCGATCAGGGCCCGGGTGTTGTCGGACGTGCGGGTGCCGGTCGCATCGAGCCGGGCGACGCTCTGGGCGCTGTAGCCCTGGGCCTGGATGCTGGCGTGCAGCACCGTGCCGGTCTTGTTGTTGTCCAGCCAGGCGATGGCCTGGCGGGTCGCCTCGTCGGCGGCCAGCAGGGTGTCCTGCTTGAAGCTCAGGTTGCCGAGGATGGTCGCGCCGGTGTCGACCGAGCGGATCAGCGCGACCGCCGCCAGCGACAGCGCCACCAGCGTGATCAGCGAGAAGACCAGCGACACGCCGCGCTGGGCGATGCGGGCCGCGAGACGGGGCGATCGGATCGTCATGGCGTGCGTCCTCACGATTGCCACAGCAGGTTGCGCAGCGGCACGACCACCTCGAAGACCTTGTAGCGGTAGTGCCGCCAGTCGCTCAGGTGGTCGACCGGCAGGGTCTCGGCGGTGGCGCCGTCCGGGCGCCAGGTCGGCTGCGCGGTCGTGACCTCGGCCTTCTCGTATTGCGTGCTGCGGGCCACGACGGCCACGCGCACCGCGATGGCGCGGGCCCAGCCGTCGGGCGTGGTCGGGGCGGTGGTGGTCCAGCTGTCGACGACGTCGTCGGCCGTGGCGCTGGTGTCGATGCCGTAGACCGCCTGGAGGTTCACGATCTGCGGGAACAGCACGTCCGCGGCGCTCCAGGCGGCGTTGCTGGCGTCGGTCGTGCGCAGCGTCAGCGCGGTGCCGCCGCCGGCGGCGGTGTCTGCGCCGAGCGCGTACTCGCGGTAGATCAGGGTGCCGAGGTTGACGAACTGGTCGCCGACCGCATAGCCGATGTCGGAGAAGCTCACGCCGGGCCGGATGTTGGCCGTCGCGTCCTGGTTCCAGGCACCCGACTCGGCATGTTCGATCGTGTCGGCCAGCGCGGCGGGCGTGGCCGTGACCTCGACCACCGAGCACCAGCTGGTGGCGATGTTCGTCGGCACCAGGGCCAGCAGGTCGCCGGCCTGCGCGGTCTCGGTGCCCAGGTTGGTGTTGGCCTCGACGCCCAGCGACACGTCGTTCTTGCGGTGGACCCGCGACAGCCGCACCGGCAGCGCATGGAAGGACGTGCCGGGACGGCCGCTGAGCATCACGAAGATCGTGTCGGGCGAGCCACGGGTCGCGTCCGTGCCTTGCACGATGCGGACCGGCACCATCGGCTGGCCATGCCACGGCGGCGTCACGCCGTCGCGGTTGCCGCGCAGCTCGCAGCCCGCGCCGCTGCCGGTCGTGATGCCGTAGCCGCTCATCTGCAGGTCGCGCTGCAGCATCTGCAGCGACAGCGCGCCATTGACCTGGGCGTCCGAACCCCCGGTGGTGCTGCGCTTCTGGCCTTCGAAGAGCAGGGCGACCTGGGTGATCACCAGCACGGCCAGCAGGCCGATGACCATGCCGACCATCAGCTCGATCAGCGTGACGCCCTGCGCCTGCTGGCGAGCGGCTCGACGGGAGGACGGTGCGTGCATCACAGGTTCCGGTTAATCGAGGTGATGGTGGTGTAGCTGTGCTGCGGCTCGTTGGGCACCACCCAGTTGATCGTGATCTCGACGGTGGCGGTTGCCGGGTCGATGCTCAGCGTCGGCGCGATGTTGCCGGGCAGCGTGTCCTGGACCTTGGCGGTCCAGTTGCGGCAGGGCGCGTGGTTGGAGCAATCGGCCCCGTAGGCCGTGAGGTTGGCCGCATCGGCCCACATCGTGCCGACCAGGTCGTTGGCGAGGTAGGCCGCCTCGGCGCGGAACTTCGCGCCACTGGTGGCGCGGGTCAGCGAGACCTGCAGCCCGAGCACGCCGAGCGCGCCGAGCATGAAGATCAGCAGCGCGATCAGCGCCTCGATCATCGCGAAGCCGGCGGCGGCGCGGCGCAGCAGGCGGTCGGTGCGGTTCGGGCGTCGGCGTGGATGCAGCGTCATGGCAGGCCTCAGCACTTGCGCGGGTCGTTGTTGTCGGTGACGGCCGGATCGCAGCTGCGCACCGTGCCGCCGGGCGAGATCACCACGTTCAGCGGCCGCACCGTGGCCCCGCTGCTGTGGCCGATGACCAGGCAGCGGATCGGGTTGGCGGCGGTGTCGACGCGGCCGAAGCCGCCATAGACCACCTGCGTGTTGCCCGAGGCGCTGGTGCAGTCCGCCCCGCGCACCGACACCGTCACGTTGCGCGAGCCGTCGCCCTGGGCGAACTTGGCCAGGATGCGCGGCGCGTTGGTCTCGCTGACAGCGTTGCCGCAGGCGCCGGCCGGGTTGTCCAGGCTGACGACCCAGGAGGCCGAGGTCGCCGAGGCGGCGCAGTTGACGTCGAGCAGGCCGGGGTTGTCGGTGGCCGTGCTCACCAGCGTGAAGCGCACCGGCAGGTTGCGCCGCACCGCCTCGGCGCGGGCCTTGGCCAGGCCGTTGCTGATCGACTCGGCGGCGTTGCGGATCTCGGTGTTGCGCAGCCAGGCGCCGATGCTGGGCATGGTCGCCACCAGCAGGAAGCCGAGGATGGTGAGCGTCACCATCATCTCGATCAGCGAGAAGCCGCCGCGTGCCGCGCGGCCGGTGCGCGGGCTCAGCATTCGCCGCCCTTGACCAGCCAGCAGGCCTTGCCGCTGACCGTGGCGCCCTTGAACGAGGTCGTGGCCCGCGCGTTGGCCTGGTCGACCGTGTAGACATGGGCGCTGCCCATCTCGGTGGTGTTGGTGGCCGTCAGCGTGTAGCCCTGGCCGCTGTTGCTCAGCGCGCAGCTGTAGGTGAAGTATTTGGTGCCGGCCGGCGCGGCGGCGATGGCGCCGGCGGCGCAGTCGGTGCCGGTGCCGTAGTTGCGGTTGTCCTGGTAGTACTGCTCCATCTGGACCCGGTAGTTGCTCAGGTAGGTGAAGGCTTCCGGGATGCGGCCGCGCCGCAGGTAGTCGGTGTAGGACGGCAGCGCGACGGCGGCCAGGATGCCGACGATGGCCACCGCGACCATCAGCTCGATCAGCGTGAAGCCCCCGTGCGCGCGTCGGCCGGCGGACAGGTTCGGTTGGCGCGGGGGGGTCGGGAGCTTGGGCATGGCGGTCGAGGGTCGGGTCAGCGTGAACGACATGCTAGGCCGCCGACCGGTTGCCGGGCAGGGGTATCCCAACCGGCCGTCGCCCGGGATTGACCGTTTGTCCGGGCGGTCGCCCGGGATTGACCGTGTGTCCGGGCGGTCGCCGCAGCTCAGTGGAAGTCGCGTGAATGGGTCTGCAGCCGGCCGAGCCAGGCGCTCATGTCGTGCAGGTCCTGGGCGATCAGGTGGCTGACGCCGTCACGGCGCTGCCAGGTGCCGCGCACGGCCAGCAGGCGCGCGCCCAGCAGGGCCTGGCGGTGGCGCTCGCGCACGTCGCGCCAGACGATCACGTTGACCGGGCCGGTCTCGTCCTCCAGCGTGACGAAGATCGTGCCCTTGGCCGTGGCCGGCTGCTGGCGCGTCACGACCAGGCCGCAGGCCCGCACGGTGCGGCCGTCGGGCACGCGGGCCAGCTCGGCGGCGCTGCGCACCGACTGGCGCTGCAGCCGCTCGCGCAGCAGCGCCAGCGGGTGGCGGCGCAGGCTCAGGCCGGTGGCGGCGTAGTCCAGCGTGACGGCCTCGCCCTCCGGGGCCTCGATCAGGCTGAGCTGGGCCTCGTGGACCGGCGCACCGCGCAGCAGGCCTGACGGCGGCGGGCGCGGCCCGTCGGGCAGCGCGCTGGCGTGCCGGCGTTCACGCGGTCCGGCCAGCGGTGCGGCGGCGGCCCAGACCTGCTGGCGCCGGTGGCCGGCCAGCGCGGCCAGCGCATCGGCCTCGGCCAGCGTCTGCAGCTCGTGCGGTTCGAGCGCGGCGCGCAGGGCCAGGTCGGGCACGTCGGCGAACGGGGCCTCGGCACGGGCGCGCAGCAGCCGCTCGGCGCTGGCACGCGGCAGGCTGGCGACCATCCGCAGGCCCAGGCGCACGGCCGGGCCGCCCCGGCCCGAGCCTTCCTGTGGCACCGGGCCGCCCAGGCCCGAGCCGTCGTGTGCTGCCGCCCGAGCCGGCGCGGCCGCCCTGGGTGCCTCCAGCGTGCAGTCCCAGTCGCTGCGCGTGACGTCCACCGGCCGCACCTCGACCGCGTGGCGGCGTGCGTCGGCCACCAGCTGGGCCGGGCCGTAGAAGCCCATCGGCTGCGAGTTCAGCAGCGCGGCCAGGAAGGCGGCCGGCTCATGGCATTTCAGCCAGGCGCTGAACCACGTGATGATCGCGAAGCCGTAGGCATGGCTCTCCGGGAAGCCGTATTCGCCGAAGCCCTGGATCTGCTGGAAGATGCCCTCGGCGAAGGTGCGCTCGTAGCCGCGCTCGACCATGCCGTCGACGATGCGGTCGTGGAAATGGTGCACGCCGCCCTTGCGCCGCCAGGCCGCCATCGCGCGGCGCAGGCTGTCGGCCTCGCCGGGCGAGAAGCCCGCCGCGATCATGCAGACCTGCATCACCTGTTCCTGGAAGATCGGCACGCCCAGCGTGCGCGCCAGTGCCGCGTCCAGCGCCGGGTAGGGCGAGGTGGCGGCCTCGCGGCCCTGCTTGCGGCGCAGGTAGGGATGGACCATGCCGCCCTGGATCGGGCCGGGCCGCACGATCGCGACCTCGATGACCAGGTCGTAGAACTTCTCCGGCTTCAGGCGCGGCAGCATGCTCTGCTGGGCCCGGCTCTCGATCTGGAACATGCCCACCGTGTCGGCGCGCTGGATCATCTTGTAGGTCGGGTCGTCGGCGCGCGGGATGTCCTGCAGCGTCCAGCGCGGCGGGCCACCGGGCAGGCCGCGGCCGTGGCGGTCGTCGGCCAGCGCCAGCGCCTTGCGCAGCACGGTCAGCATGCCCAGCGCGAGCACGTCGACCTTGAGCAGGCCGAGCGATTCGAGGTCGTCCTTGTCCCACTGGATGACGCGCCGCCCGGCCATCGCCGCCGGCTCGATCGGCACCAGCCGGGCCAGGCTGCCGCGCGCGATGACGAAGCCGCCGCTGTGCTGCGACAGGTGGCGCGGGAAGCCCATCAGCGTGTGCGCCAGTTCCAGCCACAGCCGCGTCACCGGCGCCTCGGCGTCCAGGCCCTGTTCGGCCAGCCGGGCATCGAGCGACTCGCGGCCGTCGAACCACTGGTGCGACTTGGCCACCGCGTCGATCAGCAGCCCGTCCAGCCCGAGCGCCTTGCCGACCTCGCGCACGGCGCCGCGCACCCGGTAGGTCGACAGCGCGGCGGCCAGCGCGGTGCGGTGGTGGCCGTACTTGGCGTAGAGGTACTGGATGACCTCCTCGCGGCGCTCGTGCTCGAAGTCGACGTCGATGTCGGGCGGCTCGCCGCGCTCGCGGCTGACGAAGCGCTCGAACAGCAGCGTGGTCTGGGTCGGGTCGACCTCGGTGATGCCCAGGCAGAAGCAGACCGCCGAGTTGGCTGCCGAGCCGCGGCCCTGGCACAGGATGCCGCGGCTGCGGGCGTGGCGCACGACGTCGTGCACGGTCAGGAAGAAGGCCTCGTAGCGCATCTCGGCGACCAGCGTCAGCTCGTGCTCGATCTGCGCCATGACCGAGGCCGGCACGCCGTGCGGATGGGTCGACGGCGGGTAGCGCCGCCGCGCGCCGGCCAGCGTCTCGTGGCGCAGCCAGCTTGCCGGCGTGTGGCCGGCCGGGATGATCTCCTCGGGGTATTCGTAGGCCAGCTCGGACAGGCTGAAGCGGCAGCCCTGCGCGATCTCGACGGTGCGGGCCAGCCACTCGGGCCGGTAGAGCTGGGCCAGCGTCAGGCGGGCGCGCAGGTGGGCCTCGGCGTTGCGCGCCAGCTCGGCGCCGCACTGCTCCAGCGGCCGGTTCAGGCGGATCGCGGTGAGCGTGTCCAGCAGCGGCTTGCGCGAGCGCACGTGCATCAGCACCGCGCCGCAGGCGACCAGCGGCAGGCCGCTGGCGGCGCTGGCCTGGCGGGCCTGCTCGACGGCCAGGCTGTCGTCGGCCTGCATCAGCAGCTCGACCGCCAGCGAGGCCTGCGGCCCGAACACCGACGCCGCCCAGCGCGCCTGCATGGCCAGCGCCTCGGCGCCGTCGTCGCGGCGCGGCAGCACGATGGCGTGCAGGTCCTGCCAGTTCGACGGATCGGGCGCGGACGGCTCGGCAGGCTCATCGCATGAGCCGGTCGGGACGGCGATCGGGCCGGGCCGGAAGTCGTCGGCATCGAGCCGGTAGCGGCCCTTCTCGCAGCGGCTGCGTGCCAGCGTGATCAGCTCGCACAGCCGGCCGTAGCCAGCCCGGTTGCGGGCCAGCAGCAGCAGCCGGGCGCCGGGATGGCCGGCGCACGGTTCGAGCGTGAAGACGCTGCCGATCAGCAGCTGCAGGCCCTCGTGCCGACGCGCTTCCTCGTGCGCGCGCACCACGCCGGCGACCGAGCATTCGTCGCTGATGACCAGCGCGCGGTAGCCCAGCCGGGCGGCCCGCTCGACCAGCTCTTCCGGATGCGAGGCGCCGACGCCGAAGCTGAAGTTGCTGCGGCAGTGCAGCTCGGCGTAGTCGGGCACCGGGCTGAAGCCGGCCTGCCCGACGGCCAGCGGCGCGCGCCGGTCCAGCTCGACCAGTGGGCGCGGGCGTTCCGGTTGCGGGGCTTCGGGCATGGGGTGGTCCGGTGGCACGCGGGATCGGGGATCGTTCAGGCGAACAGGCCGTGCAGGTACCAGCGCGCGCCTGGCTCGCGGTAGATCCAGCACAGCCGACCGTCGGCGGCCAGCGCGACGTGGTAGTCGCGCCGCACCAGCGCGCCGTCGTGCCAGCCGGTCTCGATGCGCTCGGCGCGGGTCAGCAGCCGCAGCGGCCGGCCCTGGTGCAGCGGCCGGTCGTGCTGCTCGGCCAGCAGCTCGGGCTCGGGCAGCAGCCAGGTCGGGCGCGGCGGGTCGGACGGCCGGGCGGGGGCGGGCTCACCGGGCGCGGCGGGCGTCGCAGGCTGGTCGGCGTCGACCCAGCGGTCGGCCTTCTCCGGCCGCGCGTCGGCCTGCAACTGCAGCCGGCGCACCCGGCCGCGGCCGAGCCGGGCCTGCAGCCGGTCGATCAGGCTGCCGTGCGCCAGCGCCTGGGTGCGCGCGTCCGGCCACAGCGCGACCGGCTGGCCGTGCTCGGGCACGCTGCGCAGCAGGCTCAGGCCGACCGCATCCACCGGCGCGGCCAGTTCGAGGCGCTGCAGGTGCTCGCGCAGCAGCGTGCGCAGGTGGACCGGGTCGCGGCTGGGACGGGCCAGGTCGAGGTCCAGCGTGAGGTCGGGCAGGTGGCGGCGCTGGCTGTACTCGTGGTGCAGGCTCAGGCGCAGGCCTTGCGCGGCCTGCCAGCGCCGGTGCAGCCAGCCGCACAGGGCCTGCAGCAGCGGCTCGGCGGCGGCCTCGATCGGGGCGACGCCGTCGGCCCGACCGGCCAGTTCCAGCCGCAGCGAGAAGGTCTCCGGCGGCTCGTGCAGCACGCGTGGATCGGGCCGGTCGCCCCAGGCGCGGTCGAGTGCGTCCAGCCAGGGCCCGGCCCCACGCCGCCGCAGCCCGGCGCGCGGCAGCCGGCGCAGCTCGTCGATGCGGCGCAGGCCCAGCGCCATCAGCATCGCGTCGGTACCGCCGTCGGCTCGATGCTCGGCCGGCACGCCCTGCTCGGCCAGCTGGCCCAGCGGCAGCGGTGCGATCAACCGGCGCGTGCGGGCCAGCGTGGCGCAGCGGCGATGCGGCGCACCGGGCCAGGCGCTGGCGGGCGACTGGGCCAGCAGCCGGGCGGCCAGCGGCGTCGCGGCCAGGCCCCAGGTGCGCTGCGGCAGGCCGCAGGCGGCGACCAGCGCGTCGGCTCGCCGCAGCAGCGCGCGCAGGCCGCCGAACAGGCGCAGGCTCGCATGCAGGTCCACCAGCAGCACCGGCGGATCGACCACCACGTGCGAGCTGAGCTGGCCCAGCGTCAGCGCCAGGCGTTCGAGCAGCGCGGCCTCGCGCATCGCGTCGCGCGCCAGCACCAGCGTCTGTGGCGCCAGGCCCTGCGCACTGCCCAGCCGCAGTCCCGCCCGCACGCCCAGCGCCTGCGCGGCGGCGTTGGCCTGGTGGACCAGCCGGCCGCGTGCGCCGTCGCCCTGCCAGACCAGCGCTGGCAGCACCACCCCGGGCGGCCAGGGCCCGAGCGCATCGAGCGAGAGCTGCGGCAGGTGCAGGCAGAGCCAGAGGGCGGGGAGCGGGGCGGGCATGGCGGCTTTCGGCGGATCGGGTGGACGGGGTGCGGCGGGCGGGTGCCCCGCCGGTCAGCCTTCGGCCAGCAGGTCCGGGGTGCCGGGCAGGCGCCGGCGCGCCGCAGCGGGTGCCGTCGGCACGGTGGGTGGCGCCGTCGGCAGGGCGCGATGCTGGGGCAGCGGCTGGCTCAGCCGATGAGCCAGCGCGGCGGCGAACTGCGGGCCGGTGTCGAGCAGCAGTGGGGCCTCCAGCGGCGGACCGCGACGCTTGAGGATGCGCAGCCGCAGCCGCGTCGGCTGCTCCGGGTCGACGCCGGCCTGCAGCCGCAGCGGCGCGGGCGTGCTGCGGCCGGCACGGGCGACCGGGCGCAGCACGAACAGCAGTGCCTCGCTGGCCTGCACGGCCAGGTGCAGCCGGCGCAGCGTGCCGGTGGACAGGGCGGCGGTGCGCTCGTCGCTCCACCAGAGCACGGCGGTGCGGGCGCTGTCGGCCGGAGCGGCGGGCGAGGCCGCGACGCCGGCGCGCTCGACGCTGCGCAGCGCCTGTTCGGCCGCCCAGGCCGCGTCGGCGTCGCTGGCCACGTCGATCCACAGGCCCTGCGCCAGGTCCAGCCCGAGCGCCCGCAGCGCCGGCCCGTGCGGCCGCAGCGGCGGCGCGATCGCGACCCAGCGCCCGCCGCTGCGCGCCAGTCCGGCCAGCAGCGGCCCGAGCAATCGCCACTCGCCGTGGCCGGGTTGGTCGAGCAGCAGCTCGGTCAGCGCCCCGACCGGCCAGCCGCCGCCCGGCAGCTGGGCGTCCAGCGCCTCATGTCCGCTGGCCAGCACCGGCCGGACCGCGTCGGCGATCCGGTCGGCGGCCCAGACCTGGCCGGCCAGCGCCGGATCGGTCCAGCCGGTCGGTTTCGGGGAAGAGGAGGAGGCCGCGGTCGGGTCGACCGGCGGTGGGCGCAAGGGGGTCACGGCGGCAGGGGCGGAAGGACACGTCGGCGGGAAGAGCCACGGAAGACTGTATGTTCATACAGCTTTTCAGGCGCTGCAAGCCGATTCCAGGGTCCATCGGGCGGGCCGTGTGATCTGCCCGCAGCGTGCGGCGGCAGAATGTGTCCGTCGGTCTCACGGATGCATGGCGTGTGGCCGGCTGTCCTGGCGCCGTGAGTCCCCACTTCGCCCAAAACGTCCGAACCGCCCGTTTCGCCGATGTCCTCTGTTGCTTCTTCGCCCGGCCAGCGTCCGGTCGTCGTCCGTTTTCCCGCCCTGGGCGACACCGTCTTGCTGACCACGCTGCTGAAGGCGCTGTCGCTGCGCCACGGCCAGCCGGTCGACCTGCTGGCGTCCGGGCCGTGGGTGAGGCCGCTGCTGCGCGGCAACCCGCACGTCGGCGACATCCACCTGATCTCGAGCCGGCGCGCGCCCTACTGGCTCACGCCCAGCCAGTGGTCGGCGGTGCGCTGGCTGCGCCAGCGCGAGGGCGCGCCGATCTATGACTGCGAGCGCGATCCGCATGCCCGCGCGCTGCTGGCGCGGGCCGTGCCCGACGAGCGCCGCTACCTGCGCGCCTGGGACCATGATCCGGGGCCGCAACTGCACTGGGTCGAATGGTGGTTGCAGATCGCCAACCTCAGCCCGCCCTTCCTGAGCGAGGCCGGCATCGCGCCGCCGCCGGTCGAGGCACCGGCGCTGACCGAACTGCACCTGCAGCCGGCCGACCTTGATGAGGCCCGCCAGTGGCTGGCCGCGCGTGGCCTGGCCGGCCAGCCCTTCGTGCTGATCCAGCCCGGTCACAAGAAGACCCACAAGCGTGGCCGGCTGGCCACCCAGCAGCATGCCAAGCACTGGCCGGCGTCGCACTGGGCGGCCGTCGCCGGCGGCATCGCCGCCGCGCTGCCGCAGGCGCGGGTGCTGGTCTGCGGCACCCGCCAGGAACAGGGGCTGGTGCAGGAGATCGTCGACGCGGCGGCCGAGCCTCGGGTGCTCAACATCGCCGGCGACCTGCCGATTCCGCGCCTGATGGCGCTGGCCTCGCTGGCGCACAGCATGGTCTCGGTCGACACCGGACCGGCCCACGTCGCCGCCGCCATGGACTGCCCGCTGGTGGTGCTGTTCAGCGCCTTCGGGGCGACCCGCTGGAAGCCCCGCGCGCCGCATGCCGACGTGATCGCCGTGGGCGCACAGGACGACGCCCAGATGCGCCTGGTCGACCTGCCGCCCGAGCCGGTGCTCGCGGCCTGGCGCTCGCTGAAGCCGCGCCAGATCGCGGCGCGCTGATCACCCAGGCCGGTCGTCCCGGATAATCACGGGTTTTGCGGTGCGCACCGCCAACCCGGCAGCGCGCGCCGCACGGAACACCACCGGACAGCACAAGGCTCAGAACCGCACCCATGGCCCAATACGTATTCACCATGAACCGCGTCGGCAAGATCGTGCCGCCGAAGCGGCAGATCCTGAAGGACGTCTCGCTGTCGTTCTTCCCCGGCGCGAAGATCGGCGTGCTGGGCCTGAACGGCTCGGGCAAGTCGACCCTGCTCAAGATCATGGCCGGCCTGGACAAGGACATCGAGGGCGAAGCCGTCGCGATGCCCGGCCTGCGCATCGGCTACCTGCCGCAGGAGCCCGAGCTGGACCCGAACGCCACCGTGCGCGAGGCGGTCGAGCAGGGCATCGGCGGCGTGCTGGCCGCCAAGCAGCGCCTGGAAGAGGTCTACGCGGCCTATGCCGAGGAGAACGCCGACTTCGACGCGCTGGCCGCCGAGCAGGCCGAGCTGGAGGCGGTGATCGCCGCGGCCGGCAGCGAGAACACCGAGATGCAGCTGGAGATCGCCGCCGACGCGCTGCGACTGCCGCCCTGGGACGCCAACATCGGCAAGCTCTCCGGCGGCGAGAAGCGCCGCGTCGCGCTGTGCCGGCTGCTGCTGTCCAAGCCCGACATGCTGCTGCTCGATGAGCCGACCAACCACCTGGACGCCGAGTCGGTCGAGTGGCTGGAGCAGTTCCTGGGTCGCTTTCCCGGCACCGTCGTGGCCATCACCCACGACCGCTACTTCCTCGACAACGCCGCCGAGTGGATCCTGGAACTGGACCGCGGTCGCGGCCTGCCCTACCAGGGCAACTACTCGACCTGGCTGGAGCAGAAGGAAAAGCGCCTGGAGCTGGAACAGCGCACCGAGGACGCCCGCACCAAGGCGATGAAGCTCGAACTGGAGTGGGTGCGCAAGAACGCCAAGGGCCGCCAGGCCAAGAGCAAGGCGCGCCTGGCCCGCTTCGAGGAGCTGAGCGACGTCGAATACCAGAAGCGCAACGAGACCAACGAGATCTTCATCCCGGTGGCCGAGCGCCTGGGCACCGAGGTGATCGAGTTCGAGAACGTCAGCAAGAGCTTTGGCGACCGCGTGCTGATCGACAACCTGAGCTTCAAGGTCCCGATGGGCGCCATCGTCGGCATCATCGGCCCGAACGGTGCCGGCAAGTCGACGCTCTTCCGCATGATCCAGGGCACCGAGACGCCCGACAGCGGCACCGTCAAGATCGGCAAGACCGTCAAGATGGCCTTCGTCGACCAGAGCCGCCAGTCGCTCGAGGGCGAGAAGACGGTCTGGGAAGACCTCTCGGGCGGTCTCGACAACCTGGTCATCGGCAAGTTCGTGATGCCCAGCCGCGCCTACATCGGCCGCTTCAACTTCAAGGGCAACGACCAGCAGAAGCTGGTCAAGAACCTGTCGGGCGGTGAACGGGGGCGCCTGCACCTGGCCAAGACGCTGGCGACCGGCGGCAACGTGCTGATGCTCGACGAGCCGTCCAACGACCTCGACGTCGAGACGCTGCGCGCGCTGGAAGACGCGCTGCTGGAGTTCGCCGGCTCGGCCATGGTCATCAGCCACGACCGCTGGTTCCTTGACCGCATCTGCACCCACATCCTGGCCTGCGAGGGCGACTCGCAGTGGTTCTTCTACCAAGGCAACTACCAGGAATACGAGGAAGACAAGAAGAAGCGCCTGGGCGAAGAAGGTGCGCGTCCGAAGCGGGTGCGCTACAAGGCCCTCAAGTAAGGCCATCGCCGGGCTTCCGTGTCCGTCGACGGTGCGCCGCGCACCGTTCTGCAGCCCTCGTGCGACAGGCTGCAGGGCCGGCGGCGCAGGTCGGAAAAAACGGTTAAATTGAATCGCAGCAACGCATCCGGAGCATCGTCATGAAGCAGATCACCGCGGTCATCAAGCCGTTCAAACTCGAGGAAGTGCGCGAGGCGCTGGCCGAGGTCGGCGTGACCGGCCTGACCGTCACCGAGGTCAAGGGCTTCGGTCGCCAGAAGGGCCACACCGAGCTCTACCGCGGCGCCGAGTACGTCGTCGACTTCCTGCCCAAGGTGAAGATCGAGGTGGTCGTGAAGACCGCCGACGTCGATCGCTGCCTGGAGGCCATCGTCAAGGCGGCCAAGACGGGCAAGATCGGCGACGGCAAGATCTTCGTGACGCCGGTCGAGCAGGTCGTGCGCATCCGCACCGGCGAGACCGACGAGCAGGCGATCTGACGCGCTGAGGGCGTTTCCTGCCGCACGGCGCCAGTCCACTTGTCGTGGCTGGCGCTTTTTGCTGTCTGGCGCGCAGGGCGCAGCTTGCTCAGATCCGGCGGTAGTGGCCGGCCTGGCCGGTGCTGTCGACGGCCAGCCGGTCGAGCAGGCGCTCGGCGTCGTCCTCGACGACCAGCATGCCGGCCTGTTCGGCCGAGACGAAGCCCTCGGCCTGGGTCCGCTGCATGAAGTCCAGCAGCGGCTGCCAGTAGCCGGCGACCTCCAGCAGCGCAACCGGCTTGTCGTGGTAGCCGAGGTGGCGCCAGGTCCAGACCTCAAACAGTTCCTCGAGCGTGCCGATGCCGCCAGGCAACGCGACGAAGGCGTCGGAAGCCTCGGCCATGCGCTGCTTGCGCGCATGCATGGTGTCGACGACGTGGAGTTCCTGCAGGCCGCGGTGGCCGACCTCGCGGCGCATCAGCGAGTCGGGAATGACACCGCAGACCTGCCCACCAGCGGCGAGCGCCGCATCGGCGACCTGTCCCATCAGGCCGACGTTGCCGCCGCCGTAGACCAGCCGCCAGCCGCGTCGAGCGATGGCCGTGCCGAGCGCCCGTGCGGCGTCGGCGTAGGCGTCCTGCGCGCCCAGGCGCGATCCGCAGTAGACGCAGATGCTGAAGGGGCGGGCGGGGCTCATCGGTCGGTCCTCAGACCATGAAGCGCTGCCACAGCGCCGAGGCCCAGATGCCACCGCACAGCAGCAGCGCCAGCATGACGGCGGCGCTGCCAAAGTCCTTGGCGAGCTTGGACAGGTCGTGCAGCTCGAAGGAGATGCGGTCGATCGCGGCCTCGATGGCCGAGTTCAGCAGCTCCACGATCATCACCAGCACGATGCTGCCGGCCAGCAGCGCGATCTCGACCCAGCCCCGGCCGAGCCAGAAGGCCGCCGGGATCAGCGCGAGCGCCAGGACGGTCTCCTGGCGGAAGGCGCTTTCGTTGCGGAAGGCGGTGCGCAGACCGCTCCAGGAATAGCCCGCGGCATGGATGACGCGATCAAGGCCAGTGCGGCCCTTGTGGGGATTCGACATGGGGTGCGATTGTGCCAGCGGGTATCCGGTCATCCGGCCTGGCACCGGGCCCGCGTCAGCCTGTCTTCAGCGCCTGGCCGGACGCGGTGGCGGCGTGCGGCGGACCAGCTCGGTGCCGCAGATCACGTCGTGCAGGAACTGCCGTCCCGGCAGCACCTTGCTGAGCGCGGCATAGGCCAGCACGCCGACCGTGAGGGCGCTCCAGAACCCACCCGAACCCTGCGCCAGGCCGGTCAGCCAGACGAACAGCAGCGCCGGCAGGAACCACAGCCAGCTGGTGACGTAGCGCAGCGCGGCGCGCGGCAGGCCAAGCGGCGCACCGCCGGCTCGGCGCAGCTGCAGGTGCCAGGTCTTCATCGCCAGCGTCTGCCCGCCGTGGGTCCAGAAGCCGATGAAGTACAGGCCGAGCACGAGGAAGAGGTAGAGCTGGAACTCGTGCCGGCCCTGCAGCGCATGGCGCTGGTTGGTCAGCGCGGCATAGGGGATGGAGGCGGCCATCAGCACGCCGAAGAGCAGCACGCCCTCGTAAACCATCGCCGCGAGACGGCGGCGCAGCGGCGGGATGTCGGCGTGGCCGGTGTCGTCTGGCGAACCGGCACCGTGCCGACCCTGTTCAGGGCCGGTCTTGTCGAGGACGCCGCTCATGGCTGGCGGCTGGCGGCGGCGGCCGGTGGGACGGCCTTGCGTGCCGGCTCGATCGCGGCGCCCTGCGGGCCGCGCTGTGGCAGCAGCGTGGTGCTGTCGATGAACCCGGGCGTCGCGGCGATCTTTGGCAGGCCGGGTTGCTGGTGGCGCGGCGGCAGGGCGCCTTGCGTGATCGGGCGGGTGCTGGCGCCGACGGGCGCCTTGACGGTGCCGGGTCCGACCGGCTGCGGCTTGCCGCTGGGCTGCGGCGCCTGGGCGCTCTTGGTCGCGGCGGGCTCGATGCGGGCGGGCGGGCGGGCCGTGTCGGCTGCGGCCGGGCGCTGCTCGGCCTGCTTGAGCAGGGCCTCGCGCTGTTCGGTCGGCAGCGACTGGTAGGCGTCCCAGCGGGCCTGGCGTTCGCTGGCCGGCACCTGGCGGACCTGCTCGAACTGCAACCGCGCGGCATTGCGCTGGGCCGGCGACATGGCGGCCCATTCGGCCATGCGCGAGGTGGTGCGGGCCTGCTGGTCGGCCGTCATGGCGGGAAATCGCTCGGCGATGTCGCGCCACTTCTGCTTGCGCACGGCGTCGATCGTGCCCCACTGCTCCTTGAGCGGCTGCAGCGTCTGCTGTTCGCGGGCGCTCAGTTCGGACCAGGCCGGATTGCCCAGCACCTGTGCCTGCGCCAGCGCGCTCAGGCTGCCGCCGAGCACGAGGGCGAGCAGCCAGCGGTGGGCGGCTCCGGGTGTGCGGGTCGGACGGATCGTGGTCATGGACGAAGGGGAGTCGGGCAGGGCGGCGTGCCTCATTCGCGCATGTCGTCGGCAGTGGTCGCGGCAACCGGTTCGGCCGCCGCGTCCAGCGGATGGCCGGCCTGCGGCTCAAGCAGGAACTCGACGAAGCCCGGATCGGTGAAGGCCGCCGGCGGCAGGTCATCGCCCAGCAGCGCGCTGTCGATGTCGGCGGTCGTGGCGATCTGCTCGCGCTCGCGCCAGTGGCTGATGAACAGCAGGCCGATCAGCAGCAGCAGGATGGGCACCAGCTTGCCCAGCGCAGCCAGGCGAGGCGGCCGGTTCTCGGGGGCGGCGTCGGGCCAGTGCATCGCGGCGCTGCCGTTGCCAACCATCACGACCTCGTCGGCCGCAGCAGTTGTCTGTGCCATCTTGAGACGGCGAGCGGCGGCGCGCTCGAGCGCCTGCTGGCGCGCCACGCGAAGGCGCTCGGTCACGTCATGGGGAAGTGTCTGCGAGCCCTCGTTCAGGCGCGCGGTGACGCGCAGGCCGAAACGGGCCTCGAGGGCTTCGGCCTCGAGGGGGTAGGCGGATCGGAGGATCGGACCGGAGTTCACAGCGAGATTCCCTTGAGCTTCAATGCCTTGGCCAATGCATGAACGGCCCGCGAGCAATGCGTCTTCACGCTTCCCTCGGAGCAGCCCATCGCGGTCGCCGTTTCGGCAACATCCATTTCTTCCCAGTAACGAAGCAGGAAGGCCTCGCGTTGACGCGTGGGCAGCTTCGCGATCTCGTCCTCGATCAGATGGAAGGTCTGGGTCCGTTCGGCGGTGTCGGCCGAACTCTCCACGCGGTGCGAACCGGACTGGTCGGCCAGCATCTCCAGGATGTCGAAGTCGCCGTCGCTGCCGGCGGGTTCGAAGTCGGAGAAGACCGTGAGCACCCCGCGCCGCACCTTCTGGTGGCGGAACCAGTCCATCGTCGCGTTGGACAGGATGCGCTGGAAAAGCAAGGGCCATTCCGCCGGCGGCCGGTCGGCATAGCGCTCGGCCAGCCGGATCATGGCGTCCTGCACGATGTCCAGGGCAGCGTCGTCGTCACGGACCGCATAGACGGTGCGTTTGAAGGCGCGCTTCTCGATGCTCTGGAGGAAGTCGGACAGTTCCAGTTCGGCGGCCAAGTGTGCGGGGCCGGATGGCCGTGTCATGTCGACTTGGATTATGGCACCGGGCTGGGGCGGGACCGCACCGGGAGGCAGCGGCGGAGGGCCGCTTCCGGCGAGATGCCATAATTCACGGTTCCGCACACGTGCGGACCTGGTCACTTCGCTCGCCCGACCCCGGGTGACGCCGATTTCTGACCGCGCAGGCCCTGATTCCGCTCCACGAGAGCGAGTGCCCGTTTTGACGTAGGGCGCGCGAGGAGGGGCACCGTTCGATTTTCGTCAGAGAAAACCCGAAAGGTTCGACATGGACATGTCTGCAGCGGAACACAAGCGTGCCGCATCGGCACAAGCCTCCCGCGACTCCTCTTCCACGCCCGAGCTCAACGGCTCGGACATCCTCGTTCGCTGCCTCCAGGCAGAGAACGTCAAGTACATCTGGGGCTACCCGGGTGGCGCGGTCCTCTACATCTACGACGCGCTCTACAAGCAGGAAACCATCCAGCATGTGCTCGTGCGCCATGAGCAGGCTGCGGTGCATGCCGCCGACGGCTACGCCCGTGCGACCGGCGACGTGGGCGTCGCGCTCGTGACCTCGGGTCCGGGCGTCACGAATGCCATCACCGGCATCGCGACGGCCTACATGGACTCGATCCCGATGGTCATCATCACCGGCCAGGTCCCGACCCCGGCGATCGGCCTGGATGCCTTCCAGGAGTGCGACACCGTCGGCATCACGCGCCCCATCGTCAAGCACAACTTCCTGGTCAAGGACGTGCGCGACCTGGCGCTGACGCTGAAGAAGGCCTTCCACATCGCCCGCACCGGCCGTCCCGGTCCGGTCGTGGTCGACATCCCGAAGGACGTCTCGCTGAACAAGACCTCGTTCAGCTACCCCGAGACGGTCGAGATGCGCTCCTACAACCCGGTGCGCAAGGGCCACGGCGGCCAGATCCGCAAGGCCGTGCAGCTGCTGTTGGGCGCCAAGCGTCCGTACATCTACACCGGCGGTGGCGTGATCCTTGGCAACGCCGCGCCAGAACTGCGCGAGCTCGCCGACCTGCTCGGCTACCCGGTCACCAACACGCTGATGGGTCTGGGCGCGTTCCCGTCGACCGATCCGCGCTTCCTGGGCATGCTGGGCATGCACGGCACCTACGAAGCCAACATGACGATGCAGCACTGCGATGTGCTGATCGCCATCGGCGCACGCTTCGATGACCGCGTGATCGGCAACCCGAAGCACTTCGCCTCGGTCGAACGCAAGATCATCCACATCGACATCGACCCGTCCTCGATCTCCAAGCGCGTCAAGGTCGACATCCCCATCGTCGGCGACGTCAAGGACGTGCTGCAGGAACTGATCAGCCAGATCCGCGAGACCCAGCAACGCGCCGAGCCCGCCGCGATCAATGCCTGGTGGGCGCAGATCAACGAGTGGCGCAAGACCGAGTGCCTGAACTACAAGAAGTCGGACGAGGTCATCAAGCCCCAGTCGGTCGTCGAGAAGCTGTGGGAGCTGACCCGTGGCACCGAGACCTACGTCACCTCCGACGTCGGTCAGCACCAGATGTGGGCGGCGCAGTTCTACCGCTTCGACGAGCCGCGTCGCTGGATCAACTCCGGCGGCCTGGGCACGATGGGCGTGGGACTGCCCTACGCGATGGGCATCAAGCTCGCCAAGCCGGATGCAGACGTGTTCTGCATCACCGGCGAGGGCTCGATCCAGATGAACATCCAGGAGCTCTCGACCTGCCAGCAGTACAACACGCCGGTCAAGATCATCGCGCTCAACAACCGCTACCTGGGCATGGTGCGCCAGTGGCAGCAGCTGGACTACAGCGGCCGCTACTCGCACAGCTACATGGACGCGCTGCCCGACTTCGTCAAGCTGGCCGAGGCCTACGGCCACATCGGCCTGAAGATCGAGAAGCCGTCCGAGGTCGAGCCGGCGCTGAAGGAACTGCTCCGCCTGAAGGACCGCACCGTCTTCCTCGACGTGCGCACCGATCCGACCGAGAACGTCTGGCCGATGGTCAAGGCGGGCAAGGGCATCAGCGAGATGCTGCTGGGATCCGAAGAGCTCTGACTGGCTGGCCAGCGGCGCGCTCGCGGCGGCCACACGCCGCGCGCGACGCGCTGCGGGCGGCGGTCCGCGCACATCCATGAACCGACCCGTTGAATGGCCTGCACGAGGTCCGCAGTTACCGTTGCGGACGGAGGTGCCGGCCTGGAGACCGACATGAAACACATCATTGCCCTGCTGCTCGAGAACGAGGCTGGTGCGCTGTCCCGCGTGGTGGGCCTGTTCTCGGCCCGCGGCTACAACATCGAGAGCCTGACGGTCGCCCCGACCGAGGATGCCTCGCTGTCGCGCATGACCATCGTCACGCACGGTTCGGACGAGGTGATCGAGCAGATCACCAAGCACCTGAACCGGTTGATCGAGGTCGTGAAGGTGGTCGACCTGACCGAAGGCCAGTACACCGCCCGCGAACTCATGCTGATCAAGCTGCGCGCCGTCGGCAAGGAGCGCGAGGAGATCAAGCGCATGGCCGACATCTTCCGCGGCCGCATCATCGACGTCACCGACAAGACCTACACGATCGAGCTGACCGGCGATGCCGACAAGCTCGACGCGTTCATCCAGGCGGTCGACCGCACGGCGATCCTCGAGACGGTGCGCACCGGCTCCAGCGGCATCGGCCGCGGCGAGCGCATCCTCCGAGTCTGACGTTTCCAACCCACGGCGCGCGGCCACGTGGCCCGCGTCGGTCCCCCCAGGGGGACGGGGACCGCAGCCAGTTGCCGCGGTTCCTGAAACCCGTTCACTTCCCCCGCATTTCCAGGAGAAACCCATGAAGGTCTATTACGACAAGGACGCCGATCTGAGCCTGATCAAGGGCAAGAACGTCACCATCATCGGCTACGGCTCGCAAGGCCATGCCCACGCCCAGAACCTGAACGATTCGGGCGTGAAGGTCACGGTCGGTCTGCGCAAGGGCGGCGCGTCCTGGTCGAAGGCCGAGAAGGCCGGCCTCCAGGTCGCCGAGATCGCCGATGCGGTCAAGAGCGCCGACGTCGTGATGATCCTGCTGCCCGACGAGCAGATCGCCGCCGTCTACAACGCCGAAGTTGGCCCGAACCTGAAGGAGGGCGCTTCGCTGGCCTTCGCCCACGGCTTCAACGTGCACTACGGCCAGGTCGTTCCGCGCGAGGACGTCGACGTCTGGATGGTGGCTCCGAAGGCCCCCGGCCACACCGTGCGCAACACCTACACCCAGGGCGGCGGCGTGCCCCACCTGATCGCTGTCCACCAGGACAAGACCGGCAAGGCCCGTGACCTGGCCCTGAGCTACGCGGCGGCCAACGGCGGCGGCAAGGCCGGCATCATCGAGACCAACTTCCGCGAAGAGACCGAGACCGACCTGTTCGGCGAGCAGGCCGTGCTGTGCGGCGGCACCGTCGAGCTGATCAAGGCGGGCTTCGAGACGCTGGTGGAAGCCGGCTACGCCCCCGAGATGGCCTACTTCGAGTGCCTGCACGAGCTCAAGCTGATCGTCGACCTGATCTACGAGGGCGGCATCGCGAACATGAACTACTCGATCTCCAACAACGCGGAGTACGGCGAGTACGTGACCGGCCCGCGCGTGGTGACCGAGGACACCAAGAACGCGATGCGTCAGTGCCTGAAGGACATCCAGACCGGCGAATACGCCAAGAGCTTCATCCTGGAAAACCGCGCCGGCGCGCCCACGCTGCTGAGCCGCCGTCGCCTGACCGCCGATCACCAGATCGAGCAGGTCGGCGAGAAGCTGCGCGCGATGATGCCGTGGATCAAGGCCAACAAGCTGGTCGACAAGAGCCGCAACTGATGCCGCAGGCGGTGCCCGCAAGGGCGCCGTCCGCCGCTTCGCGAGAGGTCCTGCAGGACCCTGGGGCCGCCTTCGGGCGGCCCTTTTCGTGAGTTATTCTCAAGCCCATGAACCCCGCTGAACTGCCCGAAGAAGGCATCGACGACGACGATCCGCAGCCGCCCGTGCGCCCCCGGCGCAAGGGCATCTACGTGCTGCCCAACCTGTTCACGCTGGCCGCGCTGTTCGGTGGCTTCTACGCGATCGTGATGGCGATGAACGGCCGCTTCGACCTGGCCGCCGCCGGCGTCTTCTGCGCCATGGTGCTCGACAGCCTGGACGGCCGCGTCGCGCGCATGACCAACACGCAGAGTGCCTTCGGCGAGCAGATGGACAGCCTGTCGGACATGGTCAGCTTCGGCGCCGCGCCGGCCCTGATCGTCTACGAGTGGGCCCTCAAGGGCCTGGGCAAGGCCGGCTGGGTGGCGGCCTTCGTCTACTGCGCTGCGGCCGCGCTGCGGCTGGCCCGCTTCAACACCAACATCGGCGTGGTCGACAAGCGCTTCTTCCAGGGCCTGCCCAGTCCGGCGGCGGCGGCCATCGTGATCGGCTTCATCTGGGTGCTCGACGACATGGGCTTCCGGGGCGTGCGCGAGATGCCCGGCATCACCTGGACGGCCTTCGCGCTGACGCTCTACGCCGGTCTGACGATGGTCACCAACGTGCCTTTCTACAGCTTCAAGGACGTCGGCCTCAAGCGCAGCGTGCCTTTCGTGGTGATCGTCGCCATCGCGCTGGCCATCGCCGTGATCAACCTGCATCCGCCGCTGGTGCTGTTCGGCCTGTTCATGGTCTACGGCGTCTCGGGCTACGTGGTCTACGGCATCCGCAAGTCGCGCGGCAAGCCGGTCAGCGTGATCGCCACGTCGACCGACGAGCCCGACGAAAAAGGCCTGCACCACTGAGAACCCCGTGGCGATCGGCCTTCCCGGCCTGTGCTACATTGAAATCACCATGAAGACATTGACCCCGATCTGCGCCCTTGCGCTGCTACCAGGCACCCCGACACGGGTGCGCTGATCGATCACGTCCATTCTTCGTCCGGATCAACGGCCCGTCTTGCGCAACGCAGCGGGCCGTTTTCTTTTGTCTTTCAGGTCCTGACATCCCCGGCGCGGCGTTGCATTCCCACCCTTCCTGGAGTCCCCGATGAGCATGCTCAAGAACCCCGCCGCCAAGTACCGTCCGACGCCTCCGGTGGCGCTGTCCGACCGCCGTTGGCCTGACCGCGTCATCAGCGCCGCGCCGCGCTGGCTCAGCACCGACCTGCGCGACGGCAACCAGGCGCTGATCGAGCCGATGGACGTGGCGCGCAAGCTGCGGATGTTCGAGGCCCTGGTGGCGATCGGCTTCAAGGAGATCGAGATCGGCTTCCCGTCTGCCTCGCAGGCCGACTTCGATTTCGTGCGCTGCCTGATCGAGCAAGACCGCATCCCCGCCGACGTGACCATCCAGGTGCTGACCCCCGCCCGCGCGCACCTGATCGAGCGCACCTTCGAGTCGCTGCAGGGCGCGCGCGGCGCCATCGTCCACCTCTACAACGCGACCGCGCCCATCATGAGGCGGGTGGTCCTCGGGCTGGACGTCGACGGCATCGTCGAACTCGCCACCAGCCATGCCGCGATGCTGCGGGAACAGGCCGCGCGCCAGCCAGGCACGCGCTGGACCTTCCAGTATTCGCCCGAGATGTTCTCCAACACCGAACTCGAGGTCGCGCGCCGGGTGGTCGACGCGGTCACGGCGGTCTGGAACGCCAGCCCGGCGCAGCCCTGCATCATCAACCTGCCGTCGACGGTCGAGAACTGCACGCCCAACGTGTTCGCCGACATGGTCGAGTGGATGGACCGCCACCTCGCGCGCCGCGACGGCATCGTGCTGTGCGTGCACCCGCACAACGACCGCGGGACCGGAACCGCCTCGGCCGAACTGGCCCTCATGGCGGGCGCCGACCGGGTCGAAGGTTGCCTGTTCGGCAACGGCGAGCGCACCGGCAACCTCGACCTGGTCAACGTCGCGCTCAACCTCTACACCCAGGGCGTGTCGCCTGGCCTGGACTTTTCCGACATCGACGCGATCCGTCGAACGGTCGAGTTCTGCAACCAGATTCCCGTCCACCCGCGCCATCCCTATGTCGGCGAGCTGGTCTACACGTCCTTCTCGGGTTCGCACCAGGACGCGATCAAGAAGGCCTTCGCAGCCCGCCGCGACGGCGAGGCCTGGGACATGCCCTATCTGCCGATCGACCCGAAGGACCTCGGCCGCAGCTACGAGGCCGTGATCCGCGTCAACAGCCAGTCCGGCAATGGCGGCATCAGCTACCTGCTTGAGACCGAATACGGCCTCGAACTCCCGCGCCGCCTGCAGATCGAGTTCAGCCAGCAGGTCCAGGCGGTGATGGACGTGCAGGGCAAGGAGCTGTCGGCCGGCGACCTCTGGCAGTTGTTCGACGAGGTCTACGGCCTGGTAGCGGTCGATGCCGCGATGCCGCAGCCGGCCCAGGTCGACGATGCCGGCGACGGCAGCGTGCGCCTGCGGGCGCGCATCGGCGGCGTCCTGGCGGCCGACGGCGCGCCACGGGTGCTGGCCGGTGCCGGCAACGGCCCGGTCGACGCCTTCGTGCAGGCACTGACCGAGTCCGGCGGCGAGCGCATCGAGGTGCTCGACTACCATGAACATTCGATCGGCAGCGGGGCGCAGGCGCGCGCCGCCGCCTATGTGGAACTGCGGGTGGGCACGCGCGTGCTGTTCGGCGTCGGCATCGACGCCAACATCGTCAGCGCCTCGATCAAGGCGGTGCTGTCGGGCTGGCAGCGCGCCCTGAACGCGGGCTCCGACAGCCCCGCCCCGACGACCACCGCCTGACCCGACGACCTCCAGGAGACCCGCCATGAGCGAACAACTCATCATCTTCGACACCACGCTGCGCGACGGCGAACAGTCCCCCGGCGCGTCGATGACGCGCGACGAGAAGCTGCGCATCGCGCGCCAGCTGGAGCGACTCAAGGTGGACGTGATCGAGGCCGGTTTTGCCGCCTCGTCCAACGGCGACTTCGAGGCGGTCAAGGCCATCGCTGACGTCATCAAGGACTCGACGATCTGTTCGCTGGCCCGTGCCAACGACCGCGACATCGGCCGTGCGGCCGAAGCGCTCAAGGGTGCCAACCGGGCGCGCATCCACACCTTCATCGCCACCAGCGAACTCCACATGGAGAAGAAGCTGCGCATGACCCGCGAGCAGGTGCTTGAACAGGCCCGGCTGGCGGTACGCTTCGCCCGCAACCTGTGTGGCGACATCGAGTTCTCGCCCGAGGATGGCTACCGCTCGGACCCGGACTTCCTCTGCCGCGTGCTCGAGGCCGTGATCGACGAGGGCGCGACCACGCTGAACATCCCCGACACGGTCGGCTACGCCATCCCCGAGCTGTACGGCAACTTCATCCGGACGCTGCGCGAGCGCGTGCCCAACTCCGACAAGGCGATCTGGAGCGTGCACTGCCACAACGACCTCGGCATGGCCGTGGCCAACTCGCTGGCCGGCGTCAAGATCGGCGGCGCGCGTCAGGTCGAATGCACCATCAACGGCCTGGGCGAGCGGGCCGGCAACTGCTCGCTCGAAGAGGTCGTCATGGCGGTGCGCACCCGGCGCGACCACTTCGGGCTGGACGTCCGGGTGGACGCGACCCAGATCGTGCCGGCGTCGCGCATGGTGGCCCAGACCACCGGCTTCGTGGTCCAGCCCAACAAGGCGGTGGTCGGCGCGAACGCCTTCGCGCATGCTTCGGGCATCCACCAGGACGGCGTGCTCAAGGCCCGCGACACCTACGAGATCATGCGGGCCGAGGACGTGGGCTGGAGCGCCAACAAGATCGTGCTGGGCAAGCTCTCGGGCCGCAATGCCTTCAAGCAGCGGCTGCAGGACCTGGGCGTCGCGCTGGAATCCGAGGCCGAGATCAACGCGGCCTTCCTGCGCTTCAAGGACCTGGCCGACCGCAAGAGCGAGATCTTCGACGAGGACATCCTCGCGCTGGTCAGCGACGAGGAGAGCGACCAGAAGACCGAGCACTACCGGCTGCTGGCGCTGTCGCAACGCTCCGAGATGGGCGAGCGTCCGCATGCGAGCGTGGCCTTCGCGGCCGGCGAGGTCGAGCACCATGCCGAGTCCGACGGCAATGGCCCGGTCGACGCCAGCATCAAGGCGATCGAGTCGCGCTTGGCCACGGGCGCCGAGCTGCTGCTGTACTCGGTCAACGCGATCACCTCGGGCAGCACCGAGTCGCAGGGCGAGGTGACCGTGCGGCTGCAGCTGGGCGGGCGCATCGTCAATGGTGTCGGTGCCGATCCGGACATCGTGGTCGCATCGGCCAAGGCCTACCTGGCCGCGCTGAACAAGCTGCACAGCAAGGCCGAACGCGTCGCAGCCCAGGGCTGAACGCACGCCCCGGTCGTTCTGGAGCGAGGTGCCTGACGCCTGTCCCCGGTTCCCGGGGGGTCTGCGGAGTACAGGGCAATTTCCTGATTTCTTCGATAAATCAAGACGTTGCCCCGATTGAGCGATTCTCATAGACTGTGTTGAGTTGTATCTCCGCGTCACCTTTCGGCCTGGTCTGACGAGCCCGGTCCGAACCGCCGGTTCCGCCGGCACCGGGTGCGCGAAGACCCGTCCTCCCTTTCCCGAGATCGCTTCCGATGTCCGCCTTCAAGCCCCTGCGCTGGTCCCCCTCCGTCCTGTCCTGGCCTGGCGCGACGCGCTGGCTGACCATCGGACTGACCGCAGCCGGCCTGCTCCTGGCCGGCCAGGCGGAGGCGGCGCAAGGCAGCAACGCCAAGCGCGTGCGGCCGGAAGTCCGCGCCAAGTCCTCCAAGGTCGTGACGCAGCGTCGCGTCGTGCGCGCCCGTGCAACGGTTGCCGACCCGGTCTCGGTGGGTCGCAGCGCCGGCCTGCAGCACACCAGCGATCCGCTGGCACTGAAGTCCAACGTCGCCTTCGTGATGGACCAGGACACCTCCGAGGTCCTGTTCAGCAAGAACCCGCAGGCCGTGTTGCCGATCGCCTCGCTGACCAAGCTGATGACGGCGATGGTGGTGGTCGAGTCCGGGGCCTCGCTCGACGACGAGCTCGAGATCACCACCGCCGACATCGACACCGAGAAGGGCAGCTCCTCGCGCCTGGCCGTCGGGACCCGCCTGACCCGCGGCGAGATGCTGCACCTGGCGCTGATGTCGTCCGAGAACCGTGCCGCCAACGCGCTGGGCCGTCACCATCCGGGGGGGCTGGGCGAGTTCGTCAAGGCGATGAACTTCCGCGCTGCCTCGCTGGGCATGTCCGACACCCGCTACGTCGAGCCGACCGGCCTGTCGAGCCAGAACCGTTCCAGTGCGCCGGACCTGGCCCGGCTGGTCGGTGCCGCCTACGAATACCCGCTGCTGCGCCAGTTCTCGACCACCCCGGATGCGGAGGTCGACATCGGTCGCCGCACGGTCCAGTTCAACAACACCAACCGGCTGGTGCGCAACCCGAACTGGGAGATCGGCCTGCAGAAGACCGGGTACATCGCCGAAGCCGGGCGCTGCCTCGTCATGCAGGCGCAGATGGCTGGCCGCAAGCTGATCATGGTGTTCCTGGATTCGGCCGGCAAGTATTCGCGCCTGGGCGACGCCGAGCGCGTGCGCCAGTGGATCGAGCATGACCATGAGCTGGCGGCGCGCTCGAATGCGCGTCCGCTGCGCTGAGGCCGGTCGCTCACCGCGCGGCAGTCCTCCGCCGTCTTCCGCATCAAGCCGGCACGTGAGGCCGGCTTTTTCACGCCCGATTTTCTTGCGTCCGGACCGCGTTCAGCCGGCCTGGTAGCCGAGCGCCTTGGAGATCTGGCTGGCGGTCTCGCGCAGGCGCTCGCTCCAGCCTTCCTCGAGCCGGTCCGCCGGCGCTGAGATCGACAGTCCTGCGACCAGCTTGCCCTGGTCGTCGTAGATGCCGGCGGCCATGCAGCGCACGCCCAGTTCGAGTTCCTCGTTGTCCCGCGCCAGCGTGGTCTGGCGCACCTTCGCCAGCTCGCGTTCGAGCATCGCCAGGTCGGTCAGGCTGTTGCGGGTGTGGCCGGCCAGTCCCGTCCGGGCGGCATAGGCGCGCACCCGCTGCGGGTCGTCCTGGGCCAGGAACAGCTTGCCCACCGACGTCAGGTGCAGGGGCGCCCGACCGCCGACGGCGCGCACGACCTGCATGCCGGAACGCTCGGAGTAGGTCCGCTCGATGTAGACGATCTCGTCGCCCTGCCGCACCGAGAGGTTGACAGGCTGGTGCGTGACCTTGTGCAGATCCCGCATCGGCCCGAGGGCGGCGTCGCGCACGTCCAGCCGGGCCTTGACGAGGTTGCCCAGCTCCAGCAGGCGCATGCCGAGCCGGTAGCTGCCGGCCTCGGGCCGTTCGACGAAGCGACCGGCGGCGAGGTCGTTGAGGATGCGGTGCGCGGTCGACGGGTGCAGGCCGGTATGCTCGCTGACCTGCTTGAGCGACACCGGGTCCCGGTGCGCCGCCAGCACGTCCAGCAGCAGGAAGGTTCGTTCAAGGACCTGGATCGTCGGCGTCTGGCCGTCCTTCTTCGTCATGACTGCCCTCTTGAATCGCAGAAGCTATTTTTGCATGGCGAAACGTGCTTTGTCAGCGTTCACGGCTGCCGTGCTGGTCGGCTGCGCCGCTCTTCCCGCTTGCGCCCAGCCTTCGGCCGCGACCCCTGCGGCGTCGAACACGGCGGTGCCGGTCCCGGCGATGCAGGTTCCGCGTGTCTTCGGGCGGCTGCATGCGTCGCAGATCGGGTTGGTGATCAATGAGGGCGATCCCTATTCGGTGGCCGTCGGCGAACACTATCTCGAACGCCGCCAGCTCGCGCCCGAGCAGGTCCTCCGGGTCGACCTTCCGGTGCAGGCGCAGCTCTCGCCGGCCGATCTGGCTCAGCTGAAGGCACGCATCGATGCCCGCTTCGGACCGCAGATCCAGGCGCTGGCGCTGGCCTGGAACCGCCCTTATGCGGTCGGCTGCCTGTCGATCACCGGTGCGCTGGCCTTCGGGGCCGACGAGGCGCTGTGCCGCAACACCTGTGGGCGTGCCAGCGCGGCCTCGTCCTACTTCAACTCGGCCTCCAGCCAGCCGCTGAAGGACCACGGCTGGCGTCCGTCCATGCTGCTGGCCTCCGGCAGCGTCGAGGCCGCCCGTCGACTGATCGACCGGGGCGTCGCGTCCGACGGCCAGCTCGGGCTGCGCGGCAGCCCGCCGGCCCAGGCCTGGTTCCTGTCGACCGGCGACGGCGCTCGCAACGTCCGCGCGGCGCTCTTTCCGCCGTCCGCGACGGTGCCCCAGCTGGCGCTGCAGGTCGAGTCGACGACCGGCGACCTGCCGCGTCCGGGGCGTCGCGTGATGCTGGTCCAGACCGGCCTGGCGGTGCTGCCGGCCGGGCTGGAGGCGATCGACTGGGTGCCGGGCGCGCTGGCCGATCACCTGACGTCCTTCGGCGGTCTGCTCGATGCGGTGGGCGGCCAGACGCCGGCGACGGCCTGGCTCGATGCGGGTGCGACGGCGAGCTACGGCAGCGTCAGCGAGCCCTGCAACCACCTGCAGAAGTTCCCCCATCCCCAGGTGCTGCTGCTGCACTATCTGCAGGGACAGACCGCCATCGAGGCCTACTGGAAGAGCGTCGCCTGGCCGCAGCAGGGCGTGTTCGTGGGCGAGCCGCTGGCCGCTCCGTTCGCTCGCCGCTGACGGCGGAACGCTCAACCGAAACCGTGTGTTTTCGGCCCATCCGTGCAAGTTTCGTGACGGCTTGCCGGTGCTACATTCGCGGCCTGACTTGAGGTCCTTCCCGTCCCCTTCTCTGGCAACAGTCAAGGCGGGTCGCAATCCGCCAACCGGTCAAGCCGTGTCGCGGAAGGTTGTTCAACCCATCGAAGTCCTGGATACCGGGGCGAGAGGTGAGCGAAAGATGATGCAGCAATACAGGTCGAACTCCTACCTGTTCGGAGGCAACGCACCGTACGTCGAAGAGATGTACGAGGCCTACCTCGACAACCCCGGCTCCGTGCCGGACAACTGGCGCGACTACTTCGACGCGCTCCAGCATGTGCCCGCCACCGACGGCTCCGACAGCCGCGACGTGGCCCACGCTCCGGTGATCGAATCGTTCGCCCAGCGTGCCAAGGCCAACGCCTTCGCCCTGAAGGCCAGCGAAGCCGACCTCGCCGTCGCCCGCAAGCAGGTCCATGTCCAGTCCCTGATCGCCGCCTACCGCTTCCTCGGTTCGCGCTGGGCCGACCTCGACCCGCTCAAGCGCACCGAGCGCCCCAAGATTCCCGAACTGGAGCCGGCGTTCTACGACCTGAGCGAGTCCGACATGGACATCACGTTCAGCGCCGCGAACACGTACTTCAGCAAGGCCGAGAACATGTCCCTGCGCGAGATCGTGCAGGCCCTGCGTGACACGTACTGCGGCACCGTCGGGGCCGAGTTCATGCACATCACCGACCCGACCGAGAAGCGCTGGTGGCAGGAGCGCCTGGAGGCGAGCCGCAGCAAGCCCGTCTACACGGCCGAGGAAAAGAAGCACATCCTCGAGCGCCTCACGGCCGCCGAGGGCCTCGAGCGCTACCTGCACACGAAGTACGTCGGCCAGAAGCGTTTCTCGCTCGAAGGCGGCGAGAGCTTCATCGCCTCGATGGACGAGGTCGTCCAGCGCGCCGGCACGCACGGCGTGCAGGAAATGGTCATCGGCATGGCCCACCGCGGCCGCCTGAACGTGCTGGTCAACACCCTGGGCAAGATGCCCAAGGACCTGTTCGCCGAGTTCGACCACACCGCGCCGGAACACCTGCCCTCGGGCGACGTGAAGTACCACCAGGGCTTCTCGAGCGACATCTCGACCGCCGGCGGCCCGGTCCACCTGAGCCTGGCCTTCAACCCGTCGCACCTCGAGATCGTCAACCCGGTCGTCGAAGGCTCGGTCAAGGCCCGCATGGACCGTCGCGGCGACAAGACCGGCGACCAGGTCCTGCCGGTGCTCGTGCACGGCGACGCGGCCTTCGCCGGCCAGGGCGTCGTGATGGAGACGCTGGCGCTGGCGCAGACCCGCGGCTACTACACCGGCGGCACGCTGCACATTGTCATCAACAACCAGATCGGCTTCACGACCAGCGACCCGCGCGACAGCCGCTCGACCCTGTACTGCTCCGACGTCGTCAAGATGATCGAGGCGCCGGTGCTGCACGTGAACGGCGACGATCCCGAAGCCGTGGTGTTCTGCACCCAGCTGGCGATGGACTACCGCCAGCAGTTCAAGAAGGACGTCGTCGTCGACATCATCTGCTTCCGCAAGCTGGGCCACAACGAGCAGGACACGCCCAGCCTGACGCAGCCGCTGATGTACAAGAAGATCGCCCAGCACCCGGGCACGCGTCGCCTCTACGGCGACAAGCTGGAGGCGCAGGGCGTGCTGCCGGCCGATGGTCCGGACCAGATGGTCAAGGACTTCCGCGCCGCGATGGACGCGGGCAAGCACACGGTGGATCCGGTGCTGACCAACTACAAGAGCAAGTACGCGGTCGACTGGGCACCCTTCCTCGGCAAGAAGTGGACCGACAGCGCCGACACCGCGCTGCCGATGGTCGAGATCAAGCGCCTGGCCGAGCGCATCACGACGGTGCCGGGCAACTTCAAGGTCCACCCGCTGGTCGAGAAGGTCCTGGCCGATCGCGCCGCGATGGGCCGTGGCGAGATCAACGTCGACTGGGGCATGGGCGAGCACCTGGCCTACGCCTCGCTGGTGGCCAGCGGCTATGCCGTGCGCCTGTCGGGCGAGGACTGCGGCCGTGGCACCTTCGTGCACCGCCATGCCGTGCTGCACGACCAGAACCGCGAGAAGTGGGACATCGGCACCTACGTGCCGCTGCAGAACGTGGCCGAGAACCAGGCCCCGTTCGTCGTGATCGACTCGATCCTGTCGGAAGAGGCGGTGCTCGGCTTCGAGTACGGCTACGCCAGCGCCGATCCGAACACGCTGACCATCTGGGAAGGCCAGTTCGGCGACTTCGTCAACGGCGCGCAGGTCGTGATCGACCAGTTCATCGCCTCGGGCGAGGTCAAGTGGGGCCGCGTCAACGGCCTGGTGATGATGTTGCCGCACGGCTATGAAGGCCAGGGCCCCGAGCACAGCTCGGCCCGCCTGGAGCGCTTCATGCAGCTGGCCGCCGACACCAACATGCAGATCGTGCAGCCGACCACGGCCAGCCAGATCTTCCACCTGTTGCGCCGCCAGATGGTGCGCCCGCTGCGCAAGCCGCTGGTCATCATGACGCCCAAGTCGCTGCTGCGGAACAAGGACGCGACCTCGCCGCTGACCGAGTTCAGCAAGGGCGAGTTCCGCACCGTGATCCCGGAGCTGAACGCCGGCATCGACGGCGCCAAGGTCAAGCGCGTGATCGCCTGCTCGGGCAAGGTCTATTACGACCTGGTCAAGAAGCGCGAGGAGAAGAAGGCCAGCGATGTCGCGGTGATCCGCGTCGAGCAGCTCTATCCCTTCCCGCACAAGGCCTTCGCCGCCGAGCTGAAGAAGTACCCGAACGCGACCGACGTGGTGTGGTGCCAGGACGAGCCGCAGAACCAGGGTGCCTGGTTCTTCGTGCAGCACCAGATCCACGAGAACATGCTCGAAGGCCAGAAGCTGGGTTATGCCGGCCGCGCCGCCTCGGCATCGCCGGCCGTCGGTTACGCCCACCTGCACCAGGAGCAGCAGAAGGCGCTGCTGGATCAGGCCTTCGGCAAGATCAAGGGCTTCGTGCTCACCAAGTGAGTGTCCGAGTGACGGGAGCGGGCGCTGCGCGCCGCTTCCGTCGCGTGTGTGTGTCCGGCTTCAGGCCGGGCGTGGAACGCGCTGCAACTCCCCGAACAAAAGAGATTCCAAATGGCCATCGTTGAAGTCAAGGTCCCCCAGTTGTCCGAGTCGGTCGCCGAGGCGACCCTCCTGCAATGGAAGAAGCAGCCCGGCGAAGCCGTGGCGATGGATGAAATCCTGATCGAGATCGAGACCGACAAGGTCGTGCTCGAAGTCCCCGCGCCGGCTGCCGGCGTGCTGGCCGCGCATGTGGTCGGCAACGGCGGCACGGTCGTCAGCGACCAGCTGATCGCCCAGATCGACACCGAGGGCAAGGCCGGCGCCGCCGCACCGGCCGCCGCCGCTGTGGCCACCGCACCGGCGGCTGCCGCACCCGCCGGCGCCGACAAGTCCGGCGTCGCGATGCCCGCAGCGGCCAAGCTGCTGGCCGACAACAACCTCGCCGCCAGCGCCGTCGCCGGCACCGGCAAGGACGGCCGCATCACCAAGGGCGACGTGCTGGGTGCCGTCGCCGCCGGTGCGGCCAAGCCCGCCGCCGTGGCCGCTCCGGCGATCGCCGTGCCGGCCGCGCCGGCCGTTGCCAAGCCCTTGCCCGCCGTCAAGGCACCGGCCGCGCAGAACCTGGGTGACCGCCCCGAGCAGCGCGTGCCGATGAGCCGCCTGCGCGCCCGCGTCGCCGAGCGCCTGCTGCAGTCGCAGTCGACCAACGCCATCCTGACCACCTTCAACGAGGTGAACATGGCGCCGCTGATGGACATGCGCAAGAAGTTCCAGGACAAGTTCGAGAAGGAACACGGCGTCAAGCTCGGCTTCATGAGCTTCTTCGTCAAGGCTGCGGTCCATGCGCTGAAGAAGTTCCCGGTCCTCAACGCCTCGGTCGACGGCAACGACATCGTCTACCACGGCTACTTCGACATCGGCATCGCGGTCGGTTCGCCGCGTGGTCTGGTGGTGCCCATCATCCGCAATGCGGACCAGATGAGCTTCGCCGACATCGAGAAGAAGATCGCCGAGTTCGGCCAGAAGGCCAAGGACGGCAAGCTCGGCATCGAGGAGCTGACCGGCGGCACGTTCTCGATCTCGAACGGCGGCACCTTCGGCTCGATGCTGTCCACGCCGATCATCAACCCGCCGCAGTCGGCCATCCTGGGCGTGCACGCGACCAAGGACCGCGCGGTGGTCGAGAACGGCCAGGTCGTGGTGCGCCCGATCAACTACCTCGCGATGTCCTACGACCACCGCATCATCGACGGCCGCGAAGCCGTGCTGGGCCTGGTGGCGATGAAGGAAGCGCTGGAAGATCCCGCACGCCTCCTGTTCGACATCTGATCCGGCCTGCGGGGCCGGTCATGCGCCGGCCCCTTTCTGCTTTTCCCGGGAGCACGCGATGAGCCTCGCCGACGAACTCCAGCAACTCGAAGACCTGCGCCAGCGCGGTGTGCTGAGCGAGGCGGAGTTCGCCCAGGCCAAGGCCCGGCTGCTGGCGGGCCAGGCGGTGGCGCCGGGCGTGGTCGTCGCCAACGGCTTGCGCCGTTCGGCCGACGACCGCTGGATCGCCGGTGTCTGCGGCGGCCTGGCGCGCCTGATCGGCGCCGAGTCCTGGCTGTGGCGCCTCGCGTTTGCCCTGCTGTTCCTGTTCGCCGGCACCGGCGGGCTGCTCTACCTCCTGTTGTGGATCTTCGTGCCGCAGGCCCCGTTGCCCGGCACGCGCTCCCACCTGACGCCCTGAAGTGGGCGAGAACGATAGGTCACCATGTCCAAGTCCTTTGATGTCGTCGTGATCGGCGGCGGCCCCGGCGGCTACATCGCCGCCATCCGTGCGGCCCAGCTCGGCTTCAACGTCGCCTGCATCGACGAGTGGAAGAACGAGAAGGGCGGACCTGCGCCCGGCGGCACCTGCACCAACGTCGGCTGCATCCCGTCGAAGGCGCTGCTGCAGTCCAGCGAGCACTTCGAGCACGCCGGTCACCACTTCGCCGAACACGGCATCGGCCTGTCGGACCTGACGATCGACGTGGCCAGGATGATCGGCCGCAAGAACACCGTCGTGAAGCAGAACAACGACGGCATCCTCTACCTGTTCAAGAAGAACAAGGTCAGCTTCTTCCACGGTCGCGGCTCCTTTGCGAAGGCCGTTGAAGGCGGCTACGAGATCAGCGTGGCCGGTGCCTCGGCCGAGACGCTGACCGCCAGGCAGGTCATCGTCGCCACCGGCTCGACCGCCCGTGCGCTGCCGGGTGCGGCCTTCGACGAGGACAAGGTCCTGTCCAATGACGGCGCGCTGCGCATCGGCGCCGTGCCGGCCAGGCTCGGCGTGATCGGTTCGGGCGTGATCGGCCTGGAGATGGGTTCGGTCTGGCGCCGCCTGGGTGCGGAAGTCACCATCCTCGAAGCCATGCCCGGCTTCCTGGGCGCGGCCGATGAAGGCGTCGCCAAGGAGGCGCTCAAGGCCTTCCAGAAGCAGGGCCTGAAGTTCGAGTTCGGCGTGAAGATCTCGAAGGTCGACACCAGCGGTGCCGGCGTCGTCGTGTCCTATGCCGATGCCAAGGGCGCCGAGCAGACGCTGGCGGTCGACAAGCTGATCGTCTCGATCGGCCGGGTCGCCAACACGACCGGCCTGAACCCCGATGCCGTCGGCCTGAAGCTCGACGAGCGTGGCGCGATCGTGGTCGACGACGAGTGCCGCACCAACCTGCCCGGCGTCTGGGCGGTCGGCGACGTGGTGCGCGGCCCGATGCTGGCGCACAAGGCCGAGGAAGAGGGCGTGGCGGTGGCCGAGCGCATCGCCGGCCAGCACGGCCATGTCGACTTCGGGATCATCCCGTGGGTCATCTACACCAGCCCGGAGATCGCCTGGGTCGGCCGCACCGAGCAGCAGCTCAAGGCCGACGGCGTCGCCTACAAGGCCGGCCAGTTCCCCTTCATGGCCAACGGCCGCGCCCGCGCGCTGGGCGACACGACCGGCTTCGTCAAGTTCCTGGCCGATGCCAGGACCGACGAGATCCTGGGCGTGCACATCGTCGGCCCGTACGCGTCCGAGCTGATCTCGGAGGCCGTCGTGGCGATGGCCTTCAAGGCCTCCGCCGAGGACATCGCCCGCATCTGCCATGCCCACCCGTCGCTGTCCGAGGCGACCAAGGAAGCCGCGCTGGCCGTCGACAAGCGCACGCTGAACTTCTGACGCAGCCCGGCGCCTCGCGGCGCCGCTGACGAGGCATGACGGGGCGGCGCGAGTCGCCCCGTTCGTCCATCCTGACCCGAAGAGCCAGTGCATGACCCGCGTCACCGACCTCTACCACCAGACCCTGGCCGAACGTGGCTACCAGGCCGATCCGGCCCAGCTGCGCGCGGTCGCCGCGCTGCAGCGCTGCCAGGACGAATGGGCGGCCTACAAGTCCCGCCGCAGCAACGCGCTGACCAAGGCGCTGGTGCGGCCGCCGATCCCGCGCGGGGTCTACATGTACGGCGGGGTGGGGCGCGGCAAGAGCTTCCTGATGGATGCCTTCTTCCAGGCCGTGCCGCTGCAGCGCAAGACCCGGCTGCACTTCCACGAGTTCATGCGCGAGGTGCACCGCGAGCTGCAGGACCTCAAGGGCATGGTCAATCCGCTCGATGAGCTGGGTCGGCGCATCTCCCGGCGCTTCCGGCTGATCTGCTTCGACGAGTTCCACGTCGCCGACGTCACCGACGCGATGATCCTGCACCGGCTGCTGGACGCGATGTTCCGCAACCGCGTGTCCATCATCACCACGTCGAACTTCCATCCCGATGGCCTCTACCCGAACGGCCTGCACCGCGACCGCATCCTGCCGGCCATCGAGCTGCTGAAGGCCCAGCTGGAGGTCATCAACGTCGACAACGGCACCGACTACCGGCGCCGCACGCTCGAACAGGTCGAGCTGTACCACTCACCGCTGGGCGCCCAGGCCGATGCCTCGCTGACGCGGACCTTCGAGGAACTGGCCGAGGCCCGCGACGAGGACCCGGTCATGAACATCGAGCACCGCGTGATCCGCGCCCGCCGCAAGGCCGGTGGCGTGGTCTGGTTCGACTTCAAGGAACTGTGCGGCGGGCCGCGCTCGCAGAACGACTACCTGGAACTGGCGACGCAGTTCCACACGCTGATCCTGTCGAACGTGCCGCTGATGCCGCCCAAGCTGGCCTCCGAGGCGCGCCGCTTCACCTGGCTGGTCGACGTGCTCTACGACCGCCGCGTCAAGCTGGTGATCTCGGCCGCGGTGCCGCCCGAGCAGCTCTACACCGAAGGTCCGCTGTCGCACGAGTTCCCGCGCACGGTCTCGCGCCTGACGGAGATGCAGTCGGCCGAGTTCCTCGCGCTGGAGCGGCGCGATGTCGACACCTCGTTGACGTGAGCCCGTCGCCCGGGGGAATCCGGGTCAGCTGCCGTCGTCCGGCGCGTCCAGCGCCTCGACCTTGACCAGCGCGAGCGAGACGTTGTCGCCGCCGCCGCGGGCACGTTGGCGGGCCTTGGCGATCAGCATCTTGGTGGCGTCACGTGGCTTGAGCGCATGGGTGATGGTGCCCAGCTCGCGCGGCGTGAAGTAGTGCCACAGGCCGTCGCTGCACAGCAGGACCGAGTCGCCCAGCGCCAGCGTCTGCACCGCCTCCAGCGTCACCGGCGGGTCCTCGTCCGCACCCAGGCAGCCGGTCAGCAGGTGGCCGTGCGGGTGGTCGTTGGCCTCGTCCTCGGTGATCTCGCCCTGGTCGATCAGGCGCTGGACCAGCGAGTGATCCAGCGTGCGCGTGACCATCTGCGGACCGCGGAACAGGTAGACCCGCGAATCGCCCGCATGCACGACGTGGCACTCGCGGTTGGGCAGCAGCAGCGCGGCGGCGATCGTGCTGTGCGGCTCCTGCTCGGAGGTGATCGCGGTCAGCTTGATCATCAGGTGCGACTCCTCGACGAGCCGCTTGAGCAACGCCTCGGCGCTGTCCTTGACCGGCACGAAGCGCTCGAACAGCTGGCGCGCGATCAGCAGCACCTGGTCGGCCGCCTTGCGCCCGCCGCTCTTGCCGCCCATGCCGTCGGCCAGGATCGCCAGCAGGCAGCCGGCCACGCGTGGATGGGCATAGACCTCGACCTGGTCCTGCTGATAGAGACGATCGCCACGGTCGATCGCCGTGGCTGCCGTCAGCCGGTGTCCCGGCGCCATTGATTTCATGGTCGAAAACTATAATCGTGGACACGTTTTGCGCGTGCCGGCATCGCTGCACGTGGCAGCGCGACTCGCTGCATTGTCCACGCCGACGGGCTTCCTGAACGCCTCGACGGTGCCCGGATGCCACTGGTCCGGCCCACCGGACCTCGAACCGCGACGCACTCGCTCCCCGATCTTGACGACTGCCCCTTCCTTCCACCGACCGGACGCGTCGCCCGCCGACGGCGCTCGCCGCTGATGGCCGTCGCGCGCAGCCCGCTGCAGACCGAGGTGCTCGACGCCTTCGCGCCGGGTGGCCTGCTGGCGCGCAGCGACGCGCAATTCCGGCCGCGCGAGGTCCAGACGCGGCTGGCACTGGCCGTGGCGCAGGCGCTCGACGAGCGCAGCGTGCTGGTCGCCGAGGCCGGCACCGGCGTGGGCAAGACCTTCGGCTATCTCGTGCCGCTGCTGCTGTCGGGCCAGCGCGCGCTGGTCAGCACGGCCACCAAGAGCCTGCAGGACCAGCTCTTCATGCGCGACCTGCCGCGACTGGCTCGCCAGCTGGGCCTGCCGGTGCAGATCGCGCTGCTCAAGGGCCGCGGCTCCTACCTCTGCCTACACCGGCTGCAGCTGGCGCGCCAGCAGGGTGAGCTGCCGGACCGCCAGTCGGTGCGGCTGCTGGCGCGCATCGAACAATGGGCCCAGGCCACGCACAAGGGCGACCTCGCCGAGCTGGACGTGCTCGACGACCGCTCGCCGATCGTGCCGCTGGTGACCTCCACGCGTGAGAACTGCCTGGGCAGCGAATGCCCCAGCTACCGCGATTGCCACGTCATGCTGGCCCGCCGCGAGGCGCTGCAGGCCGACCTGGTGGTCGTCAACCATCACCTGTTCTTCGCCGACCTGGCCTTGCGCGACACCGGCATGGCCGAGCTGCTGCCCAGCGTCGATGCGGTCGTGTTCGACGAGGCCCATCAGCTCAACGAGGCTGGCGTGCAGTTCCTCGGCCGCCACCTCGGCACCGGCCAGCTGCTGGACTACAGCCGCGACCTGCTGGCCGCCGGCCTGGCCCATGCGCGCGGCCTGCAGGACTGGTCGGCCATTGCCGGCCAGGTCGAGCAGGGCGCGCGCCGGCTGCGCCTGGCCTGTGCCGGCGAACTGCGGGGCTCGGCCCGGCTGCGCTGGGACGAGCGCGGCCGCAGCGCCGACTTCGCCGAGGCGCTCGAGGCCGCCCGACGGGCCTGCGTCGGCGCCAGCGATGCGCTCGGCCCGGTCGCCGAGGCGGCGCCGGAGCTGGCCAAGCTGCGCGAGAGGGCTCAGGCACTGAGCCAGCTGCTGGCTGCCTATGCCCAGCCGGTGCCGCCGGGCCACGTGCGCTGGCTGGACCTGACGCTGCACCAGGCACGCCTGTCCGAGGCGCCGCTGGACATCCGCGAGACCTTGCGTGACCAGGTCGAGGACGGCAGCCGGGCCTGGATCTTCACGTCGGCGACGCTGGGCGACGACGATGAGCTGAGCTGGTTCACCCGCAGTGCCGGCGTCGAGGATGCGCAGACGCTGCGGGTGGGCAGCCCCTTCGACTACCCGCGCCACGGCCGGCTCTACGTGCCCTCGTCGATGCCGCGACCCAACGATCCCCGTCATCCGGCGGCGGTCGGCGCGCTGGCCGCGCGCTGCGCGGCGGCGCTGGGTGGCCGCACCTTCGTGCTGACGACGACGCTGCGTGCGCTGCGCGAGGTCGGCGAGCACCTGCGCGGCGTGTTCGCCGCGATGGCCGATCCGATCGAGGTCCTGGTGCAGGGCGAGGGTCCGAAGCGGGCCTTGCTGAGCCGCTTCCTGAGTGCGCCGCGCGCCGTGCTGGTCGGCTCGCACAGCTTCTGGGAAGGCATCGACGTGCCGGGCAAGGCGCTGCAATGCGTGCTGATCGACAAGCTGCCCTTCCCGCCGCCGAATGACCCGCTGGCCGAGGCGCGCAGCCGCAGCCTGGAGGCGCAAGGCCAGTCGCCTTTCGACGACTACTTCGTGCCCGAGGCGGCGGTGGCGCTCAAGCAGGGCGCCGGGCGGCTGATCCGCAGCGAGACCGATCGCGGCCTGCTGGTGATCTGCGACACGCGCCTGCTGAGCATGGGCTACGGGCGCCGCTTGCTGGCGGCACTCCCGCCGATGCCGATGGTCGAGAGCGAGGCCGAGGCACTGGACTGGCTGAAGGCGCTGGCGGGCGAGCCGGCCTGAACGCGTCGGAACCGGATGCGGCTGGCCGGGAGGCCGTCGATCCGGCTGTATCAGCGGTTCGCGACCTGGCCGCCGGGCGTGTCCTGGCGCTGCGCCAGCCAGGCGCTCTTCGGGTAGTTGGTCTGCAGCACGCGCCAGGTGTCGTCGCGCAGCGTCGTCAGACCGAGCTTGTCGTAGCTGCTGGCCATGATGAACAGCGCCTCCTCGGCCGCGGGCACGCCGCGGAAGTCGACCAGCGCCTGCTGCGCCCGGTTGGCGGCCGCCACGTAGGCACCGCGCCGGAAGTAGTAGCGCGCCACATGGACCTCGTGGGCCGCCAGCGAGTTGATGATGTAGTTGATCCGCACGCGCGCATCGGGCGCGTACTTCGATTCGGGGTAGCGCTCGACCAGCTGCTTGAAGCTCTGGTAGGCGGCGCGCGAGGCCTGCTGGTCGCGCTCGGCCAGGTCGGTGCCGACGACGGTGCCGAACAGGCCGAGGTCGTCGTTGAAGTTGATCAGGCCCTGCAGGTAGTAGGCGTAGTCGGCGGCCGGGCTGGTCGGGTGCAGCTTGAGGAAGCGCTCGACCGTGGCGAGCGCCTGGGCCTTTTCGCGCTGCTTGTAGTGCAGGTGGGCCCGCTCCAGCTGGGCCTGCTGGGCCAGCAGCGTGCCGGCAGCCAGGCCTTCGATGCGCTCGTAGAGCTTGATGGCCCGTTCGTTCGCCCCGGCCGAGGCTTCCTCGCGGGCCTCTTCGTACAATTTCCCGACGTTGTTGTTCTCGGGCAGCTTCTTCGGATCGCCGGCGCAGGCGCCCAGAAGCGTGGCCAGGACCAGCGCACCGGCCAGCATGACGCGATGGCCGGTCAAGCCGCGGCGGACCGTGGTGCCGACCGTGGTGCGGACCTGGAAGCGTGGGGCGCTGAACATGGCGTCTGCTCACCGGCGGTCAGGCGCCGGCTTCGATGGAAACAAGCCGATGATTATAGGAAGGGGGTCCGCGTGACCTCAGCCCCGGACGCGACCCTGACCGGTGTCGACGACGAGTTCGACGAAGCCCTTGACGACGCCGCCGCAGCCGATGGCAGCGTTCCACCCGATGCCGATGCGGTCGAGCGCCGCCGCGCCCGCGTCGATGCCCGCACCCACGGCCTGCGCCTGGACAAGCTGCTGGTGACGCTGGCAGGCGAGTTCTCGCGCAGCCACCTGCAGCACCTGATCGAGGCTGGCCACGTGCAGGTCGACGCGCGCGTCGCGACGCAGGCCTCGCGCAAGGTCACGGCCGGCCAGCAGGTCGAGGTCGCGCTGTGGCCGACGGCGCAGAGCACCGCCTTCCGGCCCGAACCGATGGCGCTGGCCATCGTCCACGAGGACGAGCACCTGCTGGTGATCGACAAGCCCGCGGGCCTGGTCGTGCATCCCGCCGCCGGCCACTGGAGCGGCACGCTGCTCAACGGGCTTCTGGCCCACCACGTCGGCGCCGCGCAGTTGCCCCGCGCAGGCATCGTGCACCGGCTCGACAAGGACACGTCGGGCCTGATGCTGGTGGCGCGCACGCTGGTGGCCCAGACCGCGCTGGTGCGCGCGATCGCCGATCGCAGCGTGCATCGCGAGTACGTCGCGCTGGTGCATGGTGACCTGGCCGGCAGCGCGCCCGGTCGGCCGCTGCGCATCGATGCGGCGATCGGGCGCGATCCGGTCTCGCGCGTGAAGATGGCGCTGCTCGCCAGCGGCAAGCCGGCGATGACCGACGTCCTGCGGCTGGGCGTCGCAAGCTTGCCGATCGGTCCGGGCGGCACCTCACGTCCGGTCAGCGCGGTGCATTGCAAGCTGCACACCGGCCGGACCCACCAGATCCGCGTCCACCTGACCTCGCGCGGGCACCCGCTGCTGGCCGATGCGATGTACGGCGGCGCGCCGGCCCTGGGCCTGGCACGCCAGGCGCTGCACGCGGCGCGGCTGTCGCTGGCGCATCCGGTCGACGGCCGCGCGCTGGTCTTCGAGGCGCCGCTTCCGTCAGACATTGCACAGGCCTGGCCACAGGTGTGTGGCCAGCCGTTCAGCCGCTTGCCATCGTGGGACTACAATCCGCGACGTTGAGTCGAAGCAGCGCCGTCGCCTGCACCGATCCATCCGGCAGAATCAGCGCCGGCGTCGGGTCCGGTGGTCAGCCGAAGGCCGCGACCCCCGGTCGTCGAGGATGTAGCCCTCGGTCGACACCGGCTCAGGAAAGACAGCGCGAACCGTCCGCATGCCGGTGCGACGGTCTCCCGATGCGGAGGCCCGCAAGGCCGGACTGGCGCGACATGGGGCGCGAGATGCGCCCGCACCAAGAACAGTGACACGCTGGCCCGCCCAAGAGGGAAGGGCCGCAACCCCCGGCCGACAGGCCGAAGAACAGCAACCGACCGGGCCACTGGCCCGCACACAGGCAGCCGGGATGGCGGCCAAGGTGACAGACCGTATCCATGAACACCCAGGATGCCAAACGCGTCCTCGAGACCGCGCTCATCTGCGCCCAGCAGCCGATGACGGTGCGCGAGATGCGCGTGCTCTTCGATGACGAGCTTGCCGCCGACACGGTGCGCGGGCTGCTCGACGAGCTTCTGCGCGACTGGCGCGACCGTGGTGTCGAGCTGGTCTGCGTGGCCAGCGGCTGGCGTTTCCAGAGCCGGCCCGCGATGCGCGTCTACCTCGATCGCCTGCACCCCGAGAAGCCGCCGAAGTACACCCGCGCGACGCTCGAGACGCTGGCCATCATTGCCTACCGCCAACCGGTCACGCGCGGCGACATCGAGGAAATCCGCGGTGTCACCGTCAGCAGCCAGATGATCAAGCAGCTCGAGGACCGCGGCTGGGTCGACACGATCGGCTACCGCGACGCTCCCGGCCGACCGGCGCTGCTGGCGACCACGCGCCAGTTCCTTGACGACCTGGGCCTGCGCTCGCTCGACCAGCTGCCCACGCTGGACGCGGTGCTGCCCGACCCCCAGAACCTGGCTGCGGCACTGCCGCAGCAGACCTCCCTGCTCGACGCGCTCGAAGCCGACGCGGCACCGGGCGATGTCACACCTTCCGAAGAGGCCTGAGGCCACACGATGAACGACCAGCCTGATTCCACCGATCCGACCCCGGCCGCCGCCGCGTCCGATTCCGCTCCGGCGCCTCGTCGTCGCGCGCCTCGCAAGACCGCTGCGGCGGTCGAGGCCGGCGCGCCGGCCGTCGTGGCGCCTGCTGCCGTGGCGCCAACCGAGGCCGCCGCGCCCGACAGCGCCGAGGCCGTGCCCGCGAAGGCGCCACGTCGCCGCGCCCCGGCCCGATCGGCCAGCCCGATCGAGCAGGCCGCTGCGGCCGCAGCCGAGTCGCTTGCCGCGCCGGCCGTGGTCGATGTGCCGGCGGCGCTGCCCGCAGAAGTTCCCGCCGAACGACCGGCAGAAGGGCTCGCCGAGGCCACTGTCGCCGCCAAGCCCAAGGCGCCGCGCAAGCGCAAGGCGGCCGACGTGGCCGAGGCCGTCGAGGTCGCCGATGCAGCACCCGTGGCCGCGCCGGTCGTCGAAGCCGCTGCAGAACCGGCCGTCGAAGCCGCCGCGCCGGCCCGTCGTCCGCGCAACCGCAAGCCAGCCGCCGAGCCGTCGGTCGAGGCTGCTGCGGCCACCACGGCCGCTCCTGTCGAAGCCCTGGCAGAGCCGGTGGTCGAGGCGCAGGCTTCCACCGAACCGGCCGCCGCCGAAGGTCAGTCGTCCCAAGGCGACGAGGCCCAGGATCGTGGTCCGCGCCGCCGTGACCGCCGCAACCGCCGTGATCGCCAACGTGCCGCCGCCGACGAGGGCGCCAGTGCCGACGTGGCGGCCTCGCCGGTCGCTGCTGCGGTCGATGACGTGCCACCCACCGGCGAGGTCGCCTTGCCGGTCGATGCCGGCGAGCTGTTCGCCGAGGTGCTGTCCGGCGAGTTCGATGTCGAGCCGGTCGAGGAAGCCGCCGCCGAGCCGACCAAGCGCGTGCTGCGCCCCGAACCCGAGGCGCCCAAGCTGCACAAGGTGCTGGCGCAGTCCGGCGTCGGCTCGCGCCGCGACATGGAGCAGCTGATCCAGGACGGCCAGGTGACCGTCAATGGCGAGGTCGCCCACGTCGGCATGCGCATCGCCCACGGCGACCAGATCAAGATCGCCGGCCGGCCGGTCAAGGTGCGCATCGCACCCGGACCGGCCCGCATCCTGGCCTATCACAAGCCGGTCGGCGAGGTCGTCACGCACCACGACCCGGAAGGCCGTCCGACCGTGTTCCGCGGGCTGCCGCGCCTGCCGTCGGGCAAGTGGCTGTCGGTCGGCCGCCTGGACATCAACACCGAAGGCCTGCTGCTGTTCACCAGCTCGGGCGAACTGGCCAACCAGCTGATGCACCCGCGCTTCGGCGTCGAGCGCGAGTACGCCGTGCGCGTGCTCGGCAAGCTCGAAGAGGGTGACCGCGCCCAGTTGCTCGAAGGCGTCGACGTCGACGGCCAGCGAGCCGCCTTCAAGGCCATCGCCGACGGCGGTGGCGAGGGCGTCAACCACTGGTACCGCGTGATCATTGCCGAAGGCCGCAACCGCGAGGTTCGCAAGCTGTTCGACGCCGTCGGCCTGACCGTCAGCCGCCTGATCCGCATCCGCTACGGCACCGTGGTGCTGCCGCGCGGCCTCAAGCGCGGCGTCTGGGTCGAGCTCGGCGAGTACGACGTGCGCGCGATCCGCCGTCTGGCGCACGCGCCGCGCGACGGGGCCGGCCAGGGTCCGCGCGAGGCCCAGGGCGAGGCGCCGCAGGGCCAGCAGCAGCCCCAGCAGCCCCAGCAGCCGCGTGGTCAGCAGCAACAGCGTGGCCCGCAGCATGGCAAGGGCCAGAAGGGTCAGCAAGGCCAGCAGCATGGCCAGGGCGGACCGAACGGTCGCCAGGCCGGTCAGGGTGGCCAGGGTGGTGGCCAGGGCCAGGGCCAGGGCCAAGGTCAGGGCAAGCAGCGCGGCAAGCATGGCAAGCCGGGCTTCGGGGGTCAGGGCAACCCAGGGGGGCAGGGCGGCAACTTCGAGCAGCGGCGTCCTGATGCCCGCGCCGAACAGCGTCCGCCGCGTGCCGAGCCTTCGGTGCCGCGCGACGATCCGGACTACGACGACGGTCCGATGTACATCCCCAACCCGCTGGAACAGACCTTCGACCGCCGCTTCGCGACCGGCTCCAAGCGCATCTCTGCCGGCTTCGGTCGCCCGATCGAGGAACCGGTGGGTGGCCGTGGCAACGGTCCCCGCAAGGGTGCCGGCGGCGGCCCGCGCGAACCCGATCCGCTGCAGACCTCGGTGGGCTACATCGGTGCCGACGCCTACTTCACCAAGCCCGGTGGCGGTGGCGGCAAGAACCGCGGTGGCGGTGGCCGGCGGCGCTGAGGCGCTGCGACAGCCTCGCCCGGGCGAGCCGCCTTCCGGCCGTTTGCCCTGCGCTGCCCCACGCACAAGACCCTGCCTCGGGGTCCGGCCGGTCCGGACCCCGATGTCCCTTGATGGCACCGGCTGACCCAAGCGGTCCGGTGCTGTCACGTCCGGCGGCTAAAATCGTCGGCTTTTCGTCAACACCCGGTCCCACGAGAACCGGTCCCTGGAGAACTACATGGCCATCGAACGCACCCTGTCCATCATCAAGCCCGACGCCGTCGCCAAGAACGTCATCGGCCAGATCTACGCCCGCTTTGAAGGCGCCGGCCTGAAGATCGCCGCCGCTCGCCTGGCCCAGCTGTCGCGTGCCGAGGCCGAGGCTTTCTACGGCGTGCACAAGGCCCGTCCGTTCTTCAACGACCTGGTCAGCTTCATGATCTCCGGCCCGGTGATGATCCAGGTGCTGGAAGGCGAGAACGCCATCCTGAAGAACCGCGAGCTGATGGGCGCCACCGACCCGAAGAAGGCCGACAAGGGCACCATCCGCGCCGACTTCGCCGACAGCATCGACGCCAACGCCGTGCACGGCTCCGACGCTGCCGAGACGGCCGCCGTCGAGATCGCGTTCTTCTTCCCCGCGATGTCGGTCTACAGCCGCTGATGCGGCGGCGGGCAAGGCGGCCGCTGTGGCCGGCTCGCCCGCATCCCAGGTCTCTCGACGGACGCCCATGACTGCGGTCAACCTGCTGGATTTCGACCTCGACGCGCTGACCGCCTGGTGCGAGCAGCTCGGCGAGAAGCGCTTCCGCGCGGTCCAGCTGTTCCGCTGGGTCCACCAGCGCGGCGCGTCCGACTTCACGCAGATGAGCGACCTGGCCAAGAGCCTGCGCGGCAAGCTGGCCGAGCAGGCGGTCGTGCAGCCCTTGCCGGTCGTCTCCGAGCACCGCTCGGCCGACGGCACGATCAAGTGGCTGTTCGACGTCGGTGACGGCAACGCCGTCGAATCCGTCTACATCCCCGAGGACGACCGCGGCACGCTCTGCGTGTCGTCCCAGGCCGGTTGCGCCGTGGGTTGCCGCTTCTGCTCGACCGGGCACCAGGGCTTCTCTCGCAACCTCTCGACCGGCGAGATCCTTGCCCAGCTCTGGTATGCCGAGCACACGCTGCGGCGCGAGCAGGGCACCGCCGTCGGCGACCGCGTCATCACCAACGTCGTGATGATGGGCATGGGCGAGCCGCTGCAGAACTACGGCGCGCTGGTGCCGGCGCTGCGCGTGATGCTCGACGACCACGGCTACGGCCTGTCGCGCCGGCGCGTGACGGTGTCGTCCTCCGGCGTCGTGCCGATGATGGACCGCCTGCGCGAGGACCTGCCGGTGGCGCTGGCCGTGTCGCTGCATGCCGGCGACGACCCGTTGCGCGACGTGCTCGTGCCGCTCAACCGCAAGTACCCGCTGGCCGAACTGCTCGGCGCCTGCCAGCGCTACCTGACCCGCGCCCCGCGCGACTTCATCACCTTCGAGTACTGCATGCTCGACGGCGTCAACGACAGCGATGCGCAGGCGCGCGCGCTGCTCGAACTGGTCGGTCCGCGCGGCCCTGTTGGCCGCGTGCCCTGCAAGTTCAACCTCATTCCCTTCAACCCCTTCCCGGCCTCGGGCCTGAAGCGCTCGCCAAATGCGCGCGTGCAGGCCTTCGCCCAGATCCTGATCGACGGTGGGCTGGTGACGACGGTGCGCAAGACCCGTGGCGACGACATCGACGCGGCCTGCGGTCAGCTGGCCGGCGAGGTGCAGGACCGCACCCGCGCCCACGAGCGCATGACCCGCGCGCCGATCCGCATCGTGCGCGATGCCGCGAGCGGCGCGGCGCCGGTCGATCCGGCTGCGTCGGCATGAACGTTTCCTTCCCGAAGGCCGCCGGCCCCAACGCCTGTTGTTCGGACCTGGCAGGCTGGCCCGACAATCGCGCCACCATGCCCAAGCGACTCCTGCGTGTCTGCCTGGCCGCCGCTGTGGTGGCCGGCTTCCTGGTCGGCCTGCCCGGCTGCACCACCACCACCGAGGTGGTCAACACCAGCGTGGGCGACACCCGCCAGGCGACCCCACCGGCCGGCACGAACAGCGCGCCGAGCACGACGCAGGCGGGCGCGCCGCGGCCGGACCTGGTCACCGCCTCCGACGAGACCGACGTCGCCAAGCGCTCGCGCATCCGCCTTGAACTGGCGGCGGCCTACTTCAGCCAGGGCCAGGCCGGCACGGCGCTGGACGAGGTCAAGCGGGCGTTGCAGGCCGACTCGAACAACGGCGCGGCCTACAACCTGCGCGGCCTGATCTACGCCAGCCTGTCCGAGGACGCGCTGGCCGACGAGAGCTTCCGGCGTGCGCTGGCGATCAACGCCGCCGATGCCGACGCGTCCCACAACTACGCCTGGTACCTGTGCCAGAAGCGCCGCTACCCCGAGGCGCGGCGCTACTTCGAGCAGACGCTGGCCCTGCCGCGCTACCGCGACCCGTCCAAGACGCTGCTGGCGCAGGGTGTCTGCGAGGCCCGCGCCGGCGATCTGGCCGCTTCCGAGCGACTGCTGGCGCGCGGCTTCGAGCTCGACACCGGCAACCCGGCGATCGCCTACAACCTGGCCGAGGTGCTGATGCGCCGAGGTGACCTGGATCGCGCGCGGTTCTATGTCCAGCGGCTCAACGGCGACAGCAACCTGTCGAGTGCCGAGACGCTGTGGCTGGCCGCCCGCATCGAACATCGCCGCAACGACCTGGCTGCCACCGAAGACCTCGGCCGGCAGCTGCGCAACCGCTACCCCGGTTCGCGCGAGAGCGCTGCGTTTGAACGAGGCCTATTCGATGAGTGAAGCGACGCCGTCCACGCCCGCCACGCCGGACGTGCCGCCCAGCGGCAGTGCCGGTGCGATGCTGCGCACCGCGCGCGAGCGCCGCGGGCTGGAACTCGATCAGCTGGCGCTGCTGCTGAAGGTGCCGGTGCGCAAGCTCGAGGCGCTGGAAGCCGATCGACACGAGGAACTGCCGGGCATGGCCTTCGTGCGCGGCCTGGCCACCTCGATCGCCCGCCAGCTCGAGATCGACCCTCAGCCGGTGCTCGCCGCGCTGCCCAGCGTCGGCGTCGCGCCGGTCGCGCTGGAGTCGGTCACGCGCGGGCTGGCAACGCCTTATCACGAGCCCATGGGCGGTCATCGCCTGACCCAGTGGCGCCACTGGCTGCGCCCGAACCTGCTCGCGCCGATCGCGCTGCTGCTGCTGGCGCTGCTGGTCTGGCAGGCACCGCCGGCGGCGAGCTGGCTGCCCGAGGGGCTCGTCGCGGCCTGGACGGGGCTGAAAGGACGCCTGTCCGGCTCCGCATCGCCCGACGGCACGACGGTGATCGAGGCGCCGGTGGCCGTCGATGCGGCCGCCAGCAGCGGCATGGCCTCCGCCGATGGTGGCGACAGCGGCGGCGCGGTCGCGGTCTCGGGCGCACCGAGCGCGGTCATCGAGACCGTGCACTCGGCGCCTCGCGAGGACCTGCAGCCGGTGCCGGTCGCCGCGCCGGCGTCGGCCAGCGGCAAGGCCGGTGCCAAGGCGACGGCTCCGGCGGCCGCAGCCAGCGAGCCCGCACGCGCGGCCTATGCCCGCACCGTCGTGCTGCGCACGCGCGCCGAATCCTGGATCGAGGCCCGTGACGCCGCCGGTGCCATCCTGCTGTCGCGCATGCTGCCGGCCGGCGAGACGGTCGGGCTCGAAGGCAGCCTGCCGATCCGGCTGAAGATCGGCAATGCCGAAGGCACCGAGGTGCTCTTCAAGGGCGCGCCGGTCGACCTCGCGCCGCTGACCCGCGAGAACGTCGCCCGGGTCGAACTCAACTGATGGGTAGCCGCATGGCCAACGAGATCTCGAAGACCGACCTGGACCTCGACCGCGAGCCGATCGCGCTCGGAGAGCCCGCACCGCGCTGCAGCCTGCAGGCCCGCGTGGTCTGGGGCGAGCGCGTCGTGACCATCGGCGGTGATGCGCCGGTGCGCGTGCAGTCGATGACCAACACCGACACCGAGGACGTGATCGGCACGGCCATCCAGGTCAAGGAACTGGCGATCGCCGGCTCCGAGCTGGTGCGCATCACGGTCAACACGCCCGAGGCGGCGGCTGCCGTGCCGGCGATCCGCGAGCAGCTCGACCGCATGGGCATCGACGTGCCGCTGGTGGGCGACTTCCACTACAACGGCCACCGCCTGCTGACCGACTTCCCCGAGATGGCCCAGGCGCTGTCGAAGTACCGCATCAACCCCGGCAACGTCGGCAAGGGCGACAAGAAGGACCGCCAGTTCGCGATGATGGTCGAGGCCGCCGTCAAGCACGACAAGGCCATCCGCATCGGCGTGAACTGGGGCAGCCTGGACCAGGAACTGCTGGCCCGCCTGATGGACGAGAACCAGCGCCGCGCCCGGCCCTGGGAGGCCCGCCAGGTCATGTACGAGGCGCTGATCCAGTCGGTGCTGGAGTCGGCCGCCGCCGCCGTCGAGCTGGGCATGAACCCGGCCCAGATCATCCCGAGCTGCAAGGTCAGCGGCGTGCAGGACCTGATCGCGGTCTACCGGGCCCTGCGTCCGCGCTGCGACTACCCGCTGCACCTGGGCCTGACCGAAGCCGGCATGGGCACCAAGGGCACGGTGGCCTCGGCCGCTGCGCTGTCGGTGCTGCTGCAGCAGGGCATCGGCGACACCATCCGCGTCAGCCTGACGCCGCAGCCCGGCGAAGCCCGCATCCAGGAGGTCGTGGTCGCCCTGGAGATCCTCCAGGCGCTGGGCCTGCGCAGCTTCGTGCCCAGCGTCACCGCCTGCCCGGGCTGCGGCCGCACGACCAGCACGACCTTCCAGGAACTCGCCAAGCAGATCGACGACTTCCTGCGCGCCCAGATGCCGGTCTGGCGGGTGCGCTATCCCGGCGTCGAAACCATGAAGGTCGCGGTGATGGGCTGCATTGTCAACGGCCCCGGCGAGAGCAAGCATGCCGACATCGGCATCAGCCTGCCCGGCACCGGCGAGGCCCCGGCCGCGCCCGTGTTCATCGACGGCGAGAAGGCCCTGACGCTGCGCGGCGAGGGCATCGCCACCGAGTTCCAGGCCATCGTCGAGCAATACATCGAGCGCCGCTACGGCGCCGCAGCGGCACACGCCTGAAGCCGGCACCTGACCCGCTGGCGGCGGCTCGATGCCGCCGCTTTCACTTGGACGAGAAGACATGAGCGAGAAGATCCAGGCCGTCAAAGGCATGAACGACATCCTGCCGGCCGGCCTGCCGCGCAAGGAGAAGCTGCCCGATTCGGCGCTGTGGCGCTGGTTCGAGACCACCGTGCAGGCGGTGCTCTTGCGCCACGGCTACCAGTACCTGATGACGCCGATCGTCGAGCCGACCGCGCTGTTCGTGCGTGGCATCGGCGAGGCCACCGACATCGTCGAGAAGGAGATGTACTCCTGGACCGACGCGATGAATGGCGACCGCCTGACGCTGCGCCCGGAGATCACCGCCGGCATTGTGCGCGCGATGGTCGAGCACAACGCGCTCTACAACGGACCGCTGCGGGTCTGGGGCATCGGGCCGGTGTTCCGCCACGAGCGGCCACAAAAGGGTCGCTACCGCCAGTTCCACCAGCTCGACGTCGAGGCGCTGGGCTTTGCCGGCCCGGACGTCGATGCCGAGCTGATCCTGATGGTCCGCCAGCTCTGGCACGCGCTCGGCCTGAAGGTCGGCGACGGCCCGGACTGCCATGTCCGGCTGGAGCTCAACAGCCTGGGCCAGCCGGCCGAGCGTGCGGCGCACCGGGCGGCGCTGATCGCCTACTTCGAGTCGCACGCCGACCAGCTCGACGAGGATGCGCGGCGTCGTCTGCACGGCAACCCGCTGCGCATCCTCGACAGCAAGAATCCGGCGATGCAGGCGCTGGTCGAAGCCGCGCCGAAGCTGCAGGCTCACCTGGGCGAGGAGTCCAGGGCGCACCTGGCGGCCGTCTGTGCGGTGCTCGATGCCGCCGGGCTGCCTTACCGCATCAACCCGCGGCTGGTGCGCGGTCTGGACTACTACAACCTGACGGTGTTCGAGTGGATCACCGAGCAGCTCGGCTCGCAGGGCACGGTCTGCGGCGGCGGGCGCTACGACGGCCTGTTCGAGCAGCTGGGCGGCAAGGCCACACCGGCGATCGGTTTCGGCCTGGGCATCGAGCGCCTGCTGCTGCTGCTGCAGGAGCTGGGCGTGCCGGTGCCAGGCGCGCAGCCCGACGCCTACGCCGTCCTGCCCGACCTGTCCGGGCTGCCGCAGGCGATGGTGGTGCTCGACCAGCTGCGCGCCGCCGGCCTGACCGTGCAGATGCACGCGGGCGGCGGCTCCTTCAAGTCGCAGTTCAAGAAGGCCGATGCCAGCGGCGCGCGATTTGCGCTGGTCTTCGGCACCGACGAGCTGGCCCAGGGCATGGTGGCCGTCAAGCCGCTGCGCGAGGGCGGTGGCGCCCAGCGCCTGTGCCCCCTGGACGGGGCCTCCGCCTGGGCCGCCGAGCTGCAGGCCGGCGCAGGCCTGCCCGCATAATCTTGGGTTCGGTCCGGCGCCCGGACCGACCTCCTTCCATTCACCGGTGCGTGCGGCTGCGGCTGCCGCACCGGTGCCGCAATCCGAACGTCCCTCAGGCACTGCATGGCCACGCACCTCGACCTCGAAGAACAGGAACAGATCGATCAGCTCAAGCACTTCTGGAAGCGCTGGGGCAACGTCATCAGCTGGGGCCTGGTGCTCGTGCTGGGCGCCTATGCCGGCTGGAACGGCTGGCAGTGGTGGCAGCGCGACCAGGCCAGCAAGGCCAACGGCATCTACGACGAGGTCGAGCGCGCCGTGCTGGTCGGTGATGCCGACCGCGCCGGCAAGGTCTTCGAGGACCTGAAGTCGCGCTACCCCGGCACGCCGATCGCCGGCCAGGCTGGCCTGCTGACCGCCAAGGTCCAGGCCGACAAGGGCCAGGCCGAGGCCGCCCGCGCCACGCTGGCCTGGGTTGCCGACAAGGCCAGCGTGCGCGAGTACCAGGTCGGTGCGCGCCTTCGACTGGCCGCGCTGCTGCTCGACGCCGGCAAGGCCGACGAGGCGCTCAAGTCCCTGCCGACCGACCTGCCCGAAGGCTACGAGGCCCTGGTGGCCGACCGCCGTGGCGACATCCAGGTCGCGCTGGACCAGAAGGCCGATGCCATCAAGTCCTACGAGCAGGCCTACAAGGCGATGGACCCGACGCTGGACTACCGTCGCCTGATCGAGGCCAAGCTGATCGCGCTGGGCGCCGCCCCGGCGGCCGACGCTGCCGCGTCCGGAGCGCAGCCGTGAGGTCGCTGACCCGCGCCGCGTGCGCTGCGGCCGTGATGGCGGCGGCGGCGCTGCTGTCCGGCTGCGGCTCGTCGCCGCCCAAGCCGGCGCCGCTGGAGGTCGTCACGCCGCGCATCGCCGGCAAGCAGGTCTGGCGCCAGAGCCTGGGCGGCGCGCCACTGCCGGGCCTGAGCGTGGCGGTGCAGGGCGACCGCTTCATCGTCGCCTCGCGCGACGGTGTGATCCTCGCGCTGGACGCCTCGACCGGTGCCGAGCGGGCCCGCATCGCGGTCGGCGAGCGGCTGACCGCCGGCGTCGGCAGCGACGGCCGTTTCCTGGCGGTCGTCGGCGCGAGCAACGACCTGATCGTGCTCGAAGGCGGCAAGGTGCGCTGGCGCAGCCGGCTCGGCTCGCGCGCGGTGACCGCGCCTCTGGTGGCCGGCGAGCGTGTCTTCGTGCAGCGCGTGGACCGCACCATCGAGGCCTACGACGTGCTCGACGGTCGCAAGCTGTGGAGCCTGTCGCGCAGCGGCGAGCCGCTGGCACTGGCCCAGCCGGGCGTGCTGCTGCCCTTCAAGGACACGCTGCTGGCCGGGCAGGGCGCCCGCCTGCTGCAGATCGACCCGCTGCTGGGCACGCTGCGCCAGGAACTGGCCCTGCCGGCCCAGCGCGGCACCAACGAGGTCGAACGTCTTGCCGACCTGGTCGCGCCGGCGGTGCGCAGCGGCGAGGTGCTGTGCCTGCGCGCCTTCCAGTCCTCGGTCGGCTGCGTGCAGGTCGAACGCAACCAGCTGCGCTGGAGCCGCAACTTCGGTGGCTACCAGGGCGTCGCCGCCGATGCCGACGTGCTGGTCGCGGCCGATGGCAGCGACCGCGTCAGTGCCTGGAAGGCGTCGACCGGTGACCTGCTGTGGAGCCACGAGCGCCTGCGCAACCGCGGCCTGAGCGCGCCGCTGATCAGCGGCAGCACGGTGGTCTTCGGCGACTTCGAAGGCTGGCTGCATTTCTTCGGCCGCGAGCGGGGCGACAGCCTGCTGCGCCTGCCCACCGACGGCAGCGGCATCGCCGCGCCGCTGGTGCGTTCGGGCACCACGCTGCTGGCCATCACCCGTTCGGGCGGCGTCCACGCCTTCCGGCCTGAATGAGCGCGCGCGTCGCCGCGGGCTTGCGAGAGAGAACACCATGAAACCGGTCATTGCCCTCGTCGGACGACCCAACGTCGGCAAGTCCACCCTGTTCAACCGACTCACCGGCAGCCGCGACGCGATCGTGGCCGACTACGCCGGCCTGACCCGCGACCGCCACTACGGCGACGGCAAGGTCGGCCGGCAGGAATTCATCGTCATCGACACCGGCGGCTTCGAGCCGGAATCGACGGCGGGCATCTTCAAGGAGATGGCCAAGCAGACCCGCCAGGCCGTCGCCGAGGCCGACGCGGTGATCTTCGTGGTCGACGTGCGGGCCGGCCTGTCGGCCCAGGACCACGACATCGCGCGCTACCTGCGCGGTGCCAACAAGCGCGTGCTGCTGGCGGCCAACAAGGCCGAGGGCATGCAGGAATCGCCGTTGCTGGCCGAGTTCTACGAGCTGGGCATCGGCGATCCGCACCCGATCTCCTCGGCCCACGGCCAGGGCATCCGCAGCCTGATCGAGGCCGCGCTCGAGGACTTCATCTCGCCCGATGACGAGGACGACGATGACGCCACGTCCGACGAGGACCGGCCGGTCCGGCTGGCGGTCTGTGGCCGTCCCAACGTCGGCAAGTCCACGCTGATCAACACCTGGCTGGGCGAGGAACGGCTGGTCGCCTTCGACCTGCCGGGCACGACGCGCGACGCCATCACCGTGCCCTTCGAGCGCGACGGCAAGCGCTACGAGATCATCGACACGGCCGGCCTGCGTCGCAAGGGCAAGGTGTTCGAGGCGATCGAGAAGTTCTCGGTGGTCAAGACGCTGCAGGCCATCGGCGATGCCAACGTCGTGCTGCTGCTGATCGATGCGCTCGAGGGCGTGTCCGACCAGGACGCGCACATCGCCGGCTACATCCTCGAGTCAGGTCGCGCGGTGGTCATCGCGGTCAACAAGTGGGATGCGATCGACAGCTACCAGCGCGAGATGCTCGAGCGCTCGATCGAGTCGCGCCTGTCCTTCCTGAAGTTCGCGCCGATCGTGCACATCTCCGCCAAGCGTCGCCAGGGCCTGGGCCCGCTGTGGCAGGCGATCGATGCGTCGTGGGCCTCGGCCACGCGCAAGATGCCGACGCCGCAGCTGACGCGCCTGCTGCAGGATGCGGTGTCCTACCAGCAGCCCAAACGCGCGGGCGCCTTTCGCCCCAAACTGCGATATGCGCACCAGGGCGGCCAGAACCCCCCGATCGTGGTGGTCCACGGCAATGCGGTCGAGCACGTCACGGACGTCTACAAGCGCTACCTCGAAGGCCGCATCCGCGAGCACTTCAAGCTGGTCGGCACGCCCCTGCGCATCGAGATGCGAAGCTCGCACAACCCCTTTGCAGACGAAGAACGCTGAGGCCTGAAAAGGCCTGCCATGTCTCTGTGACCGGGCGATGGCCGGGGCCCGCGATGGGCGGAAACCCTGTGTTATGGTCCAGTCTTCCGAACTTTTCAACACGGAGAATATCGTGAGCAACAAAGGGCAACTCCTGCAGGATCCCTTCCTGAACCTGCTGCGCAAGGAGCATGTGCCGGTGTCGATCTACCTCGTCAATGGCATCAAGCTTCAAGGCCACATCGAGTCCTTCGATCAATACGTGGTCCTGCTGCGCAACACGGTCACCCAGATGGTCTACAAGCACGCGATCTCCACCGTCGTGCCGGGGCGTCCGGTGAACTTCCACCCGAACGACACCCCGGAAGCCTGAGCCATCCAGCTGCCCCCGACCGGTACCCTCCACTCCCAGATTCTTCGATCATCTTGACCGACACGGAAGTTGTCGCATGTCCTCGGGCTGTGCTCGTTGGCGTCGACCTGGGTACCGGTTCCTCCTTCGACCCGACCCTCGATGAATTGGCGCTGCTGGCCGAATCGGCCGGTGACGAGCCGGTGGCTCGGCTGATCTCGCGCCGCAAGGCGATCGATGCCGCGCTCTACGTGGGCAGCGGCAAGGCCGACGAGATCAAGGAACTCGTCGTGCTGCACCAGGCTCACTGCGTGATCTTCGACCAGGCCCTGGGCCCGGCGCAGCAACGCAACCTGGAGCGCCACATCGGCGTCGAGGTGCTCGATCGCACCGGCCTCATCCTCGAGATCTTCGCTGCACGTGCCCGCAGCCACGAGGGCAAGCTACAGGTCGAGCTGGCCCGGCTGCAATACCTCGCCACGCGACTGGTTCGACGCTGGTCCCACCTTGAGCGCCAGCGCGGCGGCTTCGGCCTGCGCGGGGGACCGGGCGAGACCCAGATCGAGCTGGACCGCCGCATGATCGATGCGCGCATCAAGTCCGTGAAGGAGCGCCTGGCCAAGGTCAAGCGCCAGCGCAACACGCAGCGCCGCTCGCGCGAGCGCCATGGCACCTTCCGGGTCTCGCTGGTGGGCTACACCAACGCCGGCAAGAGCACGCTGTTCAACGCGCTGGTCAAGGCCCGTACCTATGCGGCCGACCAGCTGTTCGCGACGCTCGACACGACCACGCGGCAGATGTACCTCGAAGCGGCGCAGCGCAGCGTCTCGCTGTCCGACACGGTCGGCTTCATCCGCGACCTGCCTCACGGACTGGTCGAAGCCTTTCAGGCTACGTTGCAGGAAGCCGCCGAGGCTGACCTGCTGCTGCATGTCGTCGACGGTGCCAGCCCGACCTGGCTGGAGCAGGTGCAGGAAGTCCAGCGCGTGCTGCGCGAGATCGGTGCGGACGACCTGCCGCAACTGCTGGTCTTCAACAAGCTCGACCTGATCGATGAAGAGGCGCGACCGCGCCACACCGCCGATCACTACGAACTGGAGCCCGGCCGCGTCGTGCCGCGACTGTTCATCAGCGCTGCCGCCGGCGTGGGTCTTGCCGACCTGCGTGCAGCCATCGCGCAGGCCTCGATCGACGCCGACAACCCGCGCGATGCGGGCCCGGCGGATGTCCGCTTTACCCGGATCGACGAGGCGATGGAACCTCCAGATGAAGTGCCGCTCGAAGCTGCGCCCGAGGACCTCGCGGAACGCGAGCCCGAGGATGCAAACGATGTCGAACATCGTTCCCGCCCACGCGCTGCCTGATCGCCAGCCATTAGCATTCAGCCCATGACATCCATGCCCCTTTCCATGAGCCTGGGAACCCGGCTGGCCCGGACGGCCGCTGCCGCCCGCGCCCTGCTGGCAGGCGCCGGCCGCCGCGCGCTGAACCTCGCCGGCGTCGGCCTGATGGCCAACGGTCGCAACGACGGCCCGCCTGATCTCGACGAGCTCTGGCGCGACTTCAACCAGAAGCTCGGCGGCCTGTTCGGAGGTCGCAACCCTGGCAACCGCGGCGGGGGCGCAGGCGGTGGCGGCGGTGACCCGTCGGACGCCCGCATGCTGGGCATCGGTGGTGGCCTGATCGCCGGCATCGTCGCCCTGCTGTGGCTCGGCAGCGGCTTCTTCATCGTGCAGGAAGGCCAGCAGGCGGTGGTCCTGACCTTCGGCCGCTACGCTCGCACGGTCGACGCCGGCATCCAGTTCCGCTGGCCCTATCCCTTCCAGGCTCACGAGACGGTCTCGGTTACCCAGACCCGCTCGACCGAGGTCGGCCGCAACAACGTCGTTCAGGCAACCGGTCTGCGTGACTCGTCGATGCTGACGCAGGACGAGAACATCGTCGACATCCGGTTCACGGTCCAGTGGCGCCTCAAGGAGGTCAAGGACTTCCTGTTCGAGAACCGCAACGTCGAGGAGGCCGTGCAGCAGGCCGCCGAATCGGCCGTGCGCGAGATCGTCGGCCGCAGCAACATGGACTCGGTGCTGTACGAGCAGCGCGACGCCATCGCGGTCGACCTCGTCAAGTCGATCCAGGCCCAGCTCGACCGCCTCAAGGCCGGCATCCTGGTGGTCAACGCCAACGTGCAGAGCGTGCAGGCGCCCGAGCAGGTCCAGGCCGCCTTCGATGATGCCTTCAAGGCTGGCGCCGACCGGGAGCGCCTGAAGAACGAGGGCCAGGCCTACGCCAACGACATCCTGCCCAAGGCGCGCGGTGCCGCCGCCCGCCTGAACGAGGAAGCCCAGGGCTACCGCGCCCGCGTGATTGCGCAGGCCGAGGGCGATGCCGAACGCTTCCGATCGGTCCTGACCGAGTACCAGAAGGCGCCGGCCGTGACCCGCGACCGCCTCTACATCGACACGATGGCCCAGGTGTACGCCAACGTGACCAAGGTGATGGTCGATTCGCGCAGCAACGGCAACCTGCTGTACCTGCCGCTGGACAAGCTGGTCCAGCAGACCGCGCCGGCCAGCAGCGCGCCGACGCTCAATGCACCGGTGCCGCCGACCGTCGAGACCGCGCCCGCGCCGGTCACCGACGTGCGTTCCCGTGACGGCCAGCGCAGCCGCGACGGCCGCTGAGCCCGAGCCCACAAGGATCCGTATCCATGAATCGAATCGGACTCATCGTCGTTGGCGTGCTGCTGGTCCTGATGACCGCCATGTCGACGCTCTTCGTGGTCGACCAGCGCTTTGTCGCAGTCGTCTATTCGCTCGGCGAGATCAAGGAAGTCATCGCCGAACCGGGCCTGAAGTTCAAGCTGCCACCGCCGCTGCAGAACGTCATCCTGATCGACCGCCGCACCCAGACGCTGGACAGCCCGGAGACCCGACCGATCTTCACGGCCGAGAAGCAGAGCCTGGTGATCGACTGGCTGGTCAAGTGGCGCATCGTCGAACCGCGCCAGTTCATCCGCAACACCGGCATCGACCTGCGCAATGCCGAGGCACGCCTGACGCCCATCGTGCAGGCCGCGTTCAACGAGGAAGTGACCAAGCGCAGCGTGCGCTCGATGCTGTCGGGCGAGCGCGAGAAGGTCATGCAGGACGTGATGGCACGCATGGCCGATGACGCCAAGAACTTCGGCATCGAGATCGTCGACGTGCGCATCAAGCGCGTGGACTTCGCCTCGACCGTGACCGAGTCGGTCTACCGCCGCATGGAGTCCGAGCGCAAGCGCGTCGCCAACGAACTGCGTTCGCAGGGCTCAGCAGAGGGCGAGAAGATCCGCGCCGATGCCGACAAGCAGCGCGAGGTGATCCTCGCCGAGGCCTACCGCGACGCCCAGAAGCTCAAGGGCGAGGGCGATGCCAAGGCGTCGGCCCTGTATGCCGATTCCTTCGGGCGCGATCCGCAGTTCGCGCAGTTCTATCGCAGCCTCGAGGCCTATCGCTCCAGCTTCCGCAGCAAGAGCGACGTGATCGTGGTCGACCCGGGCAGCGAATTCTTCAAGGCCATGCGTGGTTCGCCGGGCGGTGCACCGGCGGCGGCGCGAAAGTGATCGGCCGGCCCACCGGGCGGTCGATGATGTGCCGGGCCCTGCCATGAGCGAGACGCTGCTGGCAGCGCTGGCGCTGATGCTGGTCTTCGAGGGGCTGCTGCCCTTCCTCAGCCCGCAGCGCTGGCGCCAGGTCTTCGAACAGGTCCTCAAGCTCCAGGACGGCCAGATCCGTTTCTTCGGACTCTGCAGCATCCTGATCGGCCTGTTGCTCTTGGCCGTCACCTGAGCCGGGCGCCTCCGCGGGGCTCGCGCTTCCCTCCATTCCCCGCGCCGGTGTCGGCCGGCAGCAAGGTGCCGGCCGCTAGAATCCGTCGTTTTGAGTCCACGAAACGCCATGTCCTCAGCTTGGCTGCTGCCCGAGCACATTGCCGATGTCCTGCCGCATGAAGCGCGCCGCATCGAAGAACTGCGCCGCCTCATGCTCGATGCGGCGCGAGCCCATGGCCATGAGCTGGTCATGCCGCCGCTGCTCGAACACATCGAGTCGCTCTTGTCGGGCACCGGGCATGCGCTCGACCTCAAGACCTTCAAGCTGGTCGACCAGCTCAGCGGCCGCACCCTGGGTGTGCGCGCCGACACCACGCCACAGGTCGCCCGCATCGATGCCCACCTGCTCAATCGCGTCGGACTGACCCGTCTGTGCTACTGCGGCCCGGTGCTGCACACCCGCCCGAGCGGCCTGCATGGCAGCCGGGAACCGCTGCAGTTCGGTGCCGAGACCTACGGTCATGCCGGCCTGGAGGCCGATCTGGAGATCATCGAGCTGGCGCTCGACTGCCTCGGTCGTGCTGGCATCGGCGGGCTGCTGCTGGACCTGTCGGACGCCCGCCTGCTGCGCGGTGTGCTGTCCTGTGGCGAGGTCTCGGCCGAGACCCGCGCGGCGGTCGAATCCGCCATGGCCGCCAAGGATCGCACCGCCATCGAGGAACTGGGCGACGCGCTGCCGGTGACTGTGCGCAACGGTCTTCTGTCACTGGTCGAGCTCTACGGTGGCGCCGACCTGCTGGCCCAGGCCCGCACCCGCCTGCCCGACGTGCCACTGGTGCGTGCCGCGCTGGACGACCTGGAATGGTTGGCGCGTCACTTGCACGCGCTGCAACCCGAGCTGTCGCTGGGTTTTGACCTGGGCGACATGTCTGGCCAGAGCTACTACAGCGGTGCCCGCTTCGCCGTCTACGGACGCGGCTGCACCGATGCGCTGGCCCGAGGCGGCCGCTACGACGACGTGGGCGCGGTGTTCGGCCGCAAGCGTCCCGCGGTGGGCTTCAGCCTGGACCTGAAGGCGGTGGTGGGTGGCGTCGGTTTCGATGGCCGTCGCGCCGCGATCCGCGCGCCCTGGAGCGAAGACCCCGACCTGCGCGCCGCCGTGCGCCGTCTGCGCCGAGATGGCGAGACGGTGGTGTGCGTGCTGCCGGGCCATGAACACGAGGCCGATGAATTCGACTGCGACCGCGAGCTGGTCGCCGAACAAGGCCGGTGGTGCGTGCGGGCCCGCTGAACGCGTGCCGGCCTCACCGAAGATTCCCCTTTCGATCGGATGTTAGAGATGGATACACGCAGTGCCGCGTCGGGCCGCAACGTTGTCGTGGTCGGCACCCAATGGGGTGACGAGGGCAAGGGCAAGGTCGTCGACTGGCTGACCGACCATGCCGCCGCCGTGGTGCGCTTCCAGGGCGGCCACAACGCCGGCCACACGCTGGTGATCAACGGCAAGAAGACGGCGCTGCAGCTGATCCCGTCGGGGATCATGCGCGAGGGCGTGGCCTGCTACATCGGCAACGGCGTGGTGGTCGACCCGGCCCACCTGATGCTCGAGATTGAGCGTCTCGAAGCGGCCGGCCTGAACGTGCGTTCGCGCCTGTACATCAGCGAGTCCTGCCCGCTGATCCTGCCCTTCCACGTCGAGGTCGACCGGGCCCGCGAGGCGCTGCGCGAGTCCAGCGGCGCTGGCAAGATCGGCACGACCGGCAAGGGCATCGGCCCGGCCTACGAGGACAAGGTCGCACGCCGTGCGCTGCGGGCCCAGGACCTCAAGCATCCGGAGCGCTTCGCCAGCAAGCTCAAGGACCTGCTGGAACTGCACAACCACGCGCTGTCCGGCTTCCTGAAGGGCAACACGCTGGCGTTCCAGCCGATCTACGACCAGGCGATGAAGCTGGCCGAGCAGATCAAGCCCATGCTGGCCGATGTCGGCGTGCGCATCCACGCGACCAACGTCGGCGGCGGCAGCGTGCTGTTCGAGGGCGCGCAGGGCACGCTGCTCGACATCGACCACGGCACCTATCCCTATGTGACCTCGAGCAACTGCGTGGCGGGCAACGCCGCAGCGGGCTCTGGCGTCGGTCCGGACAAGCTGCACTACATCCTGGGCATCACCAAGGCCTACACCACCCGCGTGGGCAGCGGCCCCTTCCCGACCGAACTGTCCATCGACGATGCCGGCAGCGTCGGCCACCACCTGTCGACGGTTGGTCAGGAGCGCGGCACCGTGACCGGGCGTGCCCGCCGCTGTGGCTGGCTGGATGCGGCGGCGCTGAAGCGTTCGATCCTGATCAACGGCATCTCGGGCCTGTGCATCACCAAGCTCGACGTGCTCGACGGCCTGGCGGAGATCAAGATGGGCATCGGCTACAAGCTGCGCGGCGAAACCATCGACATCCTGCCGCTGGACGCCGACGACATCGTCGCCGCTGAGCCGATCTACGAGACCTTCCCGGGCTGGAACGACACGACCGCCGGCGTGACGAGCTGGGACAAGCTGCCGCTGAACGCGCGCCGCTACCTCGAGCGGGTGCAGGCCTTCATCGGTGCGCCGATCGACATGGTCTCGACCGGTCCGGACCGCGACCACACCATCCTGCTGCGTCATCCGTACAAGGCCTGAGCCGCACCCCGTGCCGGCCGTGGTCCCATGCGACCGGACCGGCATGTCTCCCGAAGAACTCCGCTGACGAGGTAAAGACCGATGCTCACCGACGATGGCAAGCACCTGTATGTGTCCTGGGACGAGTACCACCTGCTCACCGAGCGCCTGGCGCTCAAGGTGCACAACTCGGGCTGGGAGTTCGACCAGATCCTGTGCCTTGCGCGTGGTGGCATGCGGCCGGGCGACGTGCTGTCGCGCGTGTTCGACAAGCCGCTGGCGATCATGTCGACAAGCTCCTACCGAGCCGAAGCCGGCACGATCCAGGGTCGTCTGGACATGGCCAAGTACATCACCATGCCCAAGGGCGAACTGGCTGGTCGCGTCTTGCTGGTCGATGACCTGGCCGATTCGGGCGTGACGTTGCAGGCGGTGGTCGAGCGGCTGCGTGGCATGCCGGCGATCCGCGAGCTGAAATCGGCCGTGCTGTGGGTCAAGGGCGTGTCGAGCTACGTGCCCGACTACTACGTCGAGATGCTGCCGACGAGTCCATGGATCCACCAGCCCTTCGAGGAATACGACGGCCTGCGGCCTGACGGACTGGCGCGCAAGCTGTCGGTCTGATCGAAGAATGGCCGGATCAGGAGATGAAAACGCCCGGCACGCCCGGGCGTTTGTCTTGAGCGGGCCAGCGATACGCTGGGCATGTGTTCCAAGGGAGTCCCAAGGGAGCCTCGCATAACTTGCCGGATCGACCGACATGCGCAACGATCTCGTCATGCTCATTCAGCGCTTCGATCTTGCCGTCCGCAAAACAAAACGGCCGACAGCTTGTGGCTGTCGGCCGTTTGATGATGGTGCCCAGGAGAGGACTCGAACCTCCACGGAGTTACCCGCTAGTACCTGAAACTAGTGCGTCTACCAATTCCGCCACCTGGGCTTGACCTGTCGTTTTCTTGTTCTTTTTCTTCTGTCTTTCTTTCGTTGATTGCTGCTGTGTTGCAGTGATCAACCGAGAAAGAAAGTGTAGCATCCATCGAATTCGAAAAGCAAGAGGTATTGTTTGAACGCCACACTCATGAGTGAGATCGAGGGCACGGTGCAGGGGCACCGCGATGGACACGGGTTCGTGATCCGGGAAGACGGGGAGCCAGACATTTATCTGGCACCGCAGGAGATGCGGGCGGTGCTGCACCGTGACCGCGTCAAGGTCCGGGTGATCCGCCTGGACCGCAAGGGGCGGCCAGAGGGCCGCGTGCTGGAGATCATCGAGCGCAAGCGCGCACCGATCATTGGCCGGCTGCTGCTCGAGGGCGGCGCGTGGATCGTGGCGCCGGAAGACAAGCGCTACGGCCAGGACATCCTGATTCCGAAGAACGCGACCGCCAAGGCCGAGGCTGGCCAGGTCGTCGCGATCGAGTTGACCGAGCCGCCGTCGCTGTATTCGCAGCCGGTGGGCCGGATCACCGAGGTGCTCGGTGACATCGACGATCCCGGGATGGAGATCGAGATCGCGGTGCGCAAGTACGAGGTGCCGCATCGCTTCTCGACCGAGACGCTGGCGCAGACCGCCAAGCTGCCCGACCGCCTGCGGGCTGTCGACCTCAAGGGCCGCGTCGACCTGCGCGACGTGCCGCTGGTGACGATCGACGGTGAGGACGCCCGCGACTTCGACGACGCCGTCTATTGCGAGCCCGCCAAGGTCGGACGCGCCAAGGGCTGGCGTCTGCTGGTGGCGATCGCCGACGTGAGCCACTACGTCAAGCCGGGCGAGGCCCTCGACGGCGACGCCTTCGAGCGCGCCACCTCGGTCTACTTCCCGCGCCGGGTCATCCCGATGCTGCCGGAGAAGCTGTCCAACGGCCTGTGTTCGCTGAACCCGGACGAGGAACGCCTGTCCATGGTCTGCGACATGCTGGTCGACCCGATCGGCGAGGTGCAGGCCTACCAGTTCTACCCGGCGGTGATCCTGTCGCACGCGCGCTTCACCTACAACGAGGTGGCCGCGATCCTCGCCAACACGCGCGGACCCGAGGCCCGCAAGCGCGCGGCGCGGGTCAACGACCTGATCAACCTGCACGAGGTCTATCGGGCCTTGCTCAAGCAGCGGGCGACGCGCGGTGCGGTCGACTTCGAGACCACCGAGACCCAGATCGTCTGCGACGACAACGGCCGCATCGAGAAGATCGTGCCGAGAACGCGCACCGAGGCGCACCGCCTGATCGAGGAAGCGATGCTGGCGGCCAACGTCTGCGCCGCCGACTTCATCCACGGCGCCAAGCACCCGAGCCTCTTCCGGGTCCATGAAGGCCCGACGCCGGAGAAGCGCCAGACGCTGCAGAACTACCTGCGCTCGATGGGTCTGGGCTTCGTGCTGAGCGAGGACCCGAAGCCTTCCGAGTTGCAGACCATCGCGCAGCAGACGCGCGACCGGCCCGATGCGGCGCAGATCCACCAGATGCTGTTGCGCGCGATGCAGCAGGCCATCTACACCCCCACCAACAGCGGCCACTTCGGACTCGCCTACGAGGCCTACACGCACTTCACCAGCCCGATCCGGCGCTACCCGGACCTGCTGGTGCATCGCGTGATCAAGGCCATCCTGGGCGGCAAGAAGTACACGATCGACCTGCCGCGCCCGCCCAACACGGGCAGCGACCGGCGCGGCCTGGCCCAGGCGGCCAAGAACGCCAAGGCCGCGCGCGAGCAGGAGTCGCATGCGCACCTCAAGCCCGCCAAGGGCGGTGCGGCGAAGTTGTCGCAGGCACAAGGCAACTGGGAAGCCGCCGGCATCCATTGCAGCGCCAACGAGCGCCGCGCCGACGAGGCCTCGCGTGACGTCGAGGCCTGGCTCAAGTGCAAGTTCATGCGCGACCGCCTCGGCGAGGAATACGCCGGCACGATCAGCGCGGTCACCAGCTTCGGCCTGTTCGTGCAGCTCAACGACCTGTACGTCGAGGGCCTGGTGCACATCACCGAACTGGGTGGCGAGTACTACCGTTTTGACGAGGTGCGACAGGAACTGCGCGGCGAACGCACCGGCGTGCGCTATGCCGTCGGTGGCCGCATCCGCGTGCAGGTCAGCCGGGTCGACCTGGACGGCCGCAAGATCGACTTCCGGCTGGTCCGCGAAGGCGGTGCGACGGCGCCCGGTGCGTCGCAGCGCAGCCCGCGCGAGCGCACGCCCAAGACCGGTGGTGCTCCCAAGGCGGGCAGCGCGCAGGACGAACTGGCCAGCGTGCAGGAGACCGATCGCGAGGTCCGCAAGGCCGCGCGCAAGGCCGCCGGCAGCGCGACCCGCAAGGCCCGACCGGCCAAGGCGTCCAAGGCCGGCAAGGGCAAGGCGACCGCAGCGGGCAAGGGCGCCAGCGCGGCCGCCGGCGATGGCAGCGCGGTCACGCGCAGCGCCAAGCCGCGTCGATCGCGCAGCTGAGCGATCGGCCGATCGGGCGCGGGAGCCGCCGCCTGATCAGCCGCGTGGTCAGTCGCGTGATCGGCCGCGTGATCAGCCGAGGTGACCCGGGCCGCGCCGCCTGAGCGCGTCGCCCAGTCCGCTTGCCAGCCAGGAGGCTGGCAAGGCCTCGCCCGACAGGCTCATCGACTGGGCCACCCGGCCGTGCAGGTCGACCGCCGCGCGGGTTGCCAGCGTTGCGCACCTGTTGGCGTCGATCCTGTCGGCATCGCATGACGCGGCGGCCGCGCGGCTCCACAAGGCGCCCAGCGCACCGGCCAGCACGTCGCCGCTGCCGGGCGTCGCCAGGGCGGCGTTGCCACTGCCGTTGATCGAGGGCACCGCGTCATCCTGAGGTCCGCAGACGATCGTCCCGGAACCCTTGAGCAGCGCCGTGCAGCGGTAGCGGCTGGCGAGCGCGCGCGTCGCGGCCAGACGGTCACGCTGGACCTCGGCGATCGTGCAGCCGAGCAGCCGTGCGGCTTCGAGTGGATGCGGCGTCAGCACGCTGGGCAGGCCCTGGTGGGCGCGCGCCAGCAGGCCGGCCTGCAGGACGGCATCGGTGGAGACGGCGTTCAGCGCATCGGCATCGAGCACCAGCCGCGCACTGGCCGACAGCAGTTCGCCCAGGCGCGCGGCGATGGCCGGACCGCCACCACATCCGGCCACCACCGTGCTGCGTGCCAGTTCCGCCGGGTCGGCGCGGCGGCCCACCATCAGCTCGGGCTGCCCGGGGTCAAGGCAGAGTCCGGCGGCGTCCAGACGGTCAACGTGGACACGGCCGGCACCCAGATGCAGGGCGGCCCGGGCCGCGAGCCAGGCCGCGCCCTGCATCGCGGCATCGCCACCGACCACCCAGAGGTCGCCGACGCTGCCCTTGTGCTGACGGTGCGGACGCGGCTGCAGCAGCGTCGACAGGGCCTCGCCCCGCTCCAGGCGGGCCTGCGCCGGCACGTTCGCGACCTGCGCGAGCGACGCCGTGTCGAGGTCATGCCACCACAGTTCCCCGACCGCGTCGCGCCCGTCGCCGGTGAACAGGCCGGGCGACGGACTCAGCAGCGCCAGCGTGGCATCGGCACGCACGATTGGCGCCCTGCGTCCTTCGCGGCGCTCGGGCCAGGTGCCGGTGTCGCCATTCAGGCCGGACGGCAGGTCGACGGCCAGCACGCGGGCCGCGCCGGCGGCGAGTGCCTCGATCAGCCGTGCCAGATCGCCGTCGGCCGGCCGGTTCAGGCCGCGGCCGAGCAGGGCGTCGATGACGATCGTGTCGGCGTCGGCTTCGGCCAGCGTGGCGCAGAGCGCGTCGAGCGTGGTCGCGGTGCTGGCCGTGTCGATCGGCGCGATCGCGACACCGGCCGCCTCGGCCCGCAGCCGCGCGGCATGCGCATCGGCCGGCTGCGCGGCGCCCCGGCCCAGCCAGAACAGCGCCAGGTCCAGGGATGGATGGCTTGCCCGCAGCCTGGCCGCCGCCTCGAAGCCATCGCCGCCGTTGTTGCCCGGGCCGGCCAGCACGATCACGCGGTGGGCATGCGGCGCCAGCGCCCGCGCCAGCCGGGCCACCGCCAGGCCGGCCGTCTGCATCAGTCGATGCGGAGGCAGCGTGGCGGCGAGCGCGCGTTCGAGCGCGGCGGCATGGGCCGCGTCATGCAGGTCGATGGACGTCGTGTCGTCCGTCGGGGGCAGCAGCCGTCGCGGCGCGGCATCGGGCGTGAACGCAGGCTGGGGCATGCGCCGATGCTAGCGAGGGATCAGCCTGGCAAGGGCGTCGGCAAGGCAGGCTGCAGGGACGCCGGCCAGGCGACGTTCCACTGCGCCGGCGTGACCACCTGCACGCCGTGCGGGCGGGCGCGCTTGGCGAGCTTGAGCAGCGCCCGGTCGCGGCTCAGCAGCCAGGGGATGCGCCGGTGCAGCGCCAGGTCGATGAAGACCTGGTCATCCGGATCGACGCTGCGCAAGCGCATCGGCCAGGGCAGCGGCGGCGGTGACTCGACCGGCTGCATCCAGCGCGCGACGGCCTCGAGCGCGCCCGCACGACGCTCGTCCCAGCGCTGCAGGTGGGCATGGGTGCGCAGGCGGTCGAGCACCTCGATGGACTCCTCGCGCATCGCCTCGGTCGCCAGCCAGGCGAGGCGGCCGGACATGACGGCCGCGCCCAGGGCGAGCGTGTCGTCGCTGCGGAAGACCAGCCAGTCCAGCACGACGTTGGTGTCGATCACGACCGGCACCGGCGCGACGGGCGACGTCGCCGTGTTCATCGGACCTGCCAGCGCGACAGCGCGAAGGGCACCGTGTCGATCGAGGGCTCGCCCTCGGAGATCTGCTCGGCCAGCAGCCGGGCGCTGCCGCAGGCCAGGGTCCAGCCGTGCGCGCCGTGGCCGACGTTGAGCCAGACCCCGGGCATCGGCGCCGGCCCGACGATGGGCGGACCGTCCGGCAGCATCGGCCGTGCGCCTTGCCAGATCTGCGGCGAGCGGCGGTCGGTGGCATGGCCGAACCAGCGGTCGAGCGCGCCGTAGAGCGGTCGCAACGCCTCGTCCGAGCCGGCCGCGCCGCGATCGCCCAGGGTGTAGCCGCCGGTCACGCGCAGGCGTTCGCCCAGGCGGGTCAGCGTGATGCCGTCGCGCGCGTCGATCACGCCGGATTGCAGCGCCAGGCTGTCGGGCCGCAGCCGCAAGGTCAGCGACTGGCCCCAGACCGGCATCAGCGGGATGCGCACGCCCACGCCCTGCAGCAGGCCGGTGTCGGCACCGCCGCACAGCACGACGGCATCGTGGCGGACGACGCTTTCGGCCATCGGGCTGGGCTCTCCGGCCAGCCGCATGCGACCGGCCGGGCGGCTGGCCAGCGTCAGCTCGACGCCGTGGCCGTCGCCAGCCGGCCGGATCGCGCGGACCTCGCTGCCCAGCCGCAACGGCACGCCATGCCGGCGCACCAGGCCGTCGCGCAGGCGCTGGATCCACAGCCGGCAGTTGCCCACCGCGTCCAGCGGCAGCAGCAGGCCGCCGGCGATGTCGCTCGGACCGAGGTGCGGCTCGATCTCGCGGCATTCCTGTGGACTCAGCTCGCGCGCCGACCAGCCCAGCTCGCGCAGCATCTGTGCATGGCGATGGGTCGGTGCCAGCTCGCTGGCGTGGCGCAGCAGCACGAGCACGCCGGGGCTGCGCTCGTAGTCGATGGCGAAGTCGCGGCTGATGCGGTCGAGCCGGCGCATGCTGAGCAGGGCCAGTTCGGTCATCGCGCGCACGTCGTCGCCATGGCCGCGACGGCTGGCGCGCCACCAGCGCCACAGCCATCGGTAGGCGGCCGGTGACTGCATCGGATGCCAGCGCAGCGCCGCCGAGTGGTGGCGCAGGCCACGCCAGAGCCAGCGCCGCAGGCCCGGGGCAGCGGCCGGCGACACCAGGCCCGGCGTCAGCAGGTTGGCGTGGGCGAAGCTGGACGCCTCGGCAACGCCGTCGTGGCGGTCGTAGACGACGACCTCGTGGCCCATCTCGACAAGCTCGCACGCGCTCGCCATGCCGGCCACGCCGGCGCCGATCACCGCGATGCGCATCAGGCGCTCCGGGCGACCGCGTCGCGCAGGGTGGCCTCGACCGCGAGCGCGGCATCGAGCAGGACATCGTCGTCGCCATGTCCGGCCCACAGCATCAGGCCGACCGGCGCGGCATCGGCGGGAACGGGGGCAGGCAGGCTGAGCGCGCAGCCGTCGAACAGGTTGATCACGGCGGGGTTGCGCAGCAGCGCGGCGTTCAGGTCGAAGAAGGCGTCGTCGTCGTCGACCACCATCTCGGCGATCGACGGCGCAGGGCGGGCGTGGGTCGGCGCCAGCATCACGTCGACATCGGCGATCTGGGCGCGCAGCCGGGCGATCCAGTCAGACCGCAGGTCGCGCAAGGCCGCCAGCGTCGCGGCGTCGATCGCCTGCCCGCGCAGGATGCGCGACAGCACGCGCGGGTCGTAGTCGGCGGCATGGACGTTCAGGTGCGGCGCGTGCCAGGCCCAGGCCTCGGCGGCCGTGATGCCGCCGCGTTCGGTCAGGCGCGGCAGATCGGCGAGCGTGTCCAGGTCAAGTTCCACCAGCTCGGCGCCTGCCGAGGACAGCGCGTCGAGGCTGCATTGCCAGGCCGCGCCGATCGACGGCTCGATCGCATCGAGGAACAGGCGCCGGGTCCAGCCCAGCCGCAGGCCGCGCACCGGCCGGCCAGCCAGCGCGACGCGGCGATCGGCCAGGACCTCGTGCAGCACGATGGCATCGCGCACGCTTCGGGTGATGGCGCCGACGGTGTCGAGGCTCGCAGACAGCGGCACGCTCCCGGCCAGGGGCACGAGCGTCTGGCTGCACTTGTATCCGACCAGGCCATGCAGCGCGGCGGGGATGCGCAACGAGCCGCCGGTGTCGCTGCCCAGGGCCGCCCAGCTCGCGCCACTGGCGACCGACACGGCGCCGCCGGAGGTCGATCCGCCCGGCACGCGGCCGGCCAGCCCGAGCCGTGCCAGCGCCACGTTGGCCGGTGTGCCGGTGTGGGGGTTGATGCCCACGCCCGAGAACGCGAACTCGGTCATCTGCGTGCGGCCGATCAAGGCCGCCCCGGCCGCACGCAGGCGGGCCACGGCGGGTGCGTCGAATGAGGCTGGGCGTCCCTCGTTCAGCCAGGTCGAACCGGCACTGGTCACCTGGCCATGGACGTCGAACAGGTCCTTGATGCTGACGGCCAGACCGGCCAGTGCGCCGGGATCGGCGCCGTGGACGATGCGTTCGTCGGCCCGCCGAGCGGCGGCGCGGGCCTCGTCAAGGTCGAGCAGCACGTGGGCGAGGGCGGCCTCGGGCGCTTGCGCGCGGCGCATCGATGCGTCGAGGTGGTCGACCGCGGTGACGCGCCGCGCCAGCACCTCGGTGCGGGCGTCGACCAGATCGGGGGAAGCAGGGGCTGGACCGGGCGGGCAGGGCGCCTGCAGTGGATCGGGCTCGGGACGGCTCTTCACGGCTGCTATACTCTTTGGGTTTTTTCGTGAACACCTTCGACTGGGTCGTGATGACCGGGTCGGCAGGTGCAGCGTCAAGACGACTTGTGTCTCAAACGCGAGTCCGGCAGCTGAACTGGATAGGCCAGCGAAGCGAACTGAAGGTGTTGCGACTGCAGAGGATGCGGGCAGCGACGGCGGAGAAATCCTTGTCGTGTGTGCCGCGTGTTTCTCTTGTCACTGCGTGCAATTCGAGCCGGATTCTAGATCCAACCTTTGGAGCAACCATGTCCTTCACCATGCGTGACATGCTGGAAGCGGGCGTCCATTTCGGACACCAGACGCGCTTCTGGAACCCCAAGATGGCCCCGTTCATCTTCGGCCACCGCAACAAGATCCACATCATCAACCTCGAGAAGACGGTTCCGCTCTTCCACGAGGCCACCAAGTTCGCCCGCCAGCTGGCTTCGCGCCGCGGCAACATCCTGTTCGTCGGCACCAAGCGCCAGGCGCGTGATGTCGTCGCCATGGAAGCGGCTCGCGCCGGCATGCCCTATGTCGACCAGCGCTGGCTCGGCGGCATGCTGACCAACTTCAAGACCGTCAAGGGTTCGCTGAAGAAGCTCAACGAGATGCAGGCCATGGTCGAGGCCGGCACCCAGCCGTCGATCAAGAAGGAAGCGCTGATGTTCCAGCGCGAGATCGACAAGCTGCAGAAGGACATCGGCGGCATCGCCGCGATGAACGCGCTGCCTGACGCGCTGTTCGTCATCGACGTTGGCTACCACAAGATCGCCGTCGCCGAAGCCCGCAAGCTGGGCATTCCGGTCATCGGCGTGGTCGACACCAACCACTCGCCCGAAGGCATCGACTACGTCATCCCCGGCAACGACGACTCGGCCAAGGCCGTGGCGCTGTATGCCCGCGTGATGGCAGACGCCGTGCTCGAAGGCAAGGCGAACTCGGTCAATGAAGTGATCGAGGCCGTGGCCTCCAACGGCGACGAGTTCGTCGAGGTCAACGACGCCGCCTGAGTCCTTCGGGACCGGTGAGCAAGGGGCTGCTACAGCCCCTTTTTTTCGAGATTTCTTGACGGTCGCAACGGTTGCGGCCGCAACGTGACAGGAGTTGAACGATGGCTGCAATCACCGCCAGCATGGTCGCCGAACTGCGCGCCAAGACCGACGCCCCGATGATGGAGTGCAAGAAGGCACTGACCGAGGCCGAGGGCAACATGGACAAGGCCGAGGAGATCCTGCGGGTCAAGCTCGGCAACAAGGCCAGCAAGGCCGCCAGCCGCGTGACGGCCGAAGGCGTCATCGCCGCAGCAGTCAACGGCGACGTCGGCGCGCTGGTCGAGGTCAACTGCGAGACCGACTTCGTCTCGAAGAACGACACCTTCCTGAGCTTCGTGCAATCGGTCGCCCAGCTGGTCGCCGACCACAACCCGGCCGACGTGGCCGCGCTGTCGGCCCTGCCGCTGGCCATGGAGGACTTCGGCCCGACGGTCGAGGACGTGCGCAAGGGCCTGATCGGCAAGATCGGCGAGAACATGTCGATCCGCCGCTTCAAGCGCTACGCGGGCGGTGGCCAGCTGGCCCACTACCTGCACGGCGTGCGCATCGGCGTGGTGGTCGAGTACACCGGCGACGGCGCGGCAGCCAAGGACGTGGCGATGCACGTCGCGGCCATGAAGCCGGTCGCGCTGGCCCAGGCCGACGTGCCCGCCGACCTGATCGAGAAGGAGCGCTCGGTCGCCACGGCCAAGGCTGCCGAGTCGGGCAAGCCGGCCGAGATCGCCGCCAAGATGATCGAAGGTTCGGTGCAGAAGTACCTCAAGGAGGTCTCGCTGTTCAACCAGCCCTTCGTGAAGAACGACAAGCAGACCGTCGAGCAGATGCTCAAGGCTGCGGGCACCTCGGTGGCCTCGTTCACGATGTTCATCGTGGGTGAAGGCATCGAGAAGAAGCAGGACGACTTCGCGGCCGAAGTGGCCGCCCAGGTCGCCGCCGCCAAGGGCCAGTAAGACGGTCCCGGACCGGTCCCGACGGGCCGGTCCCCAGGCCGGGGCGGTGACGCCTTGGCCTACACTCGAACGCTGTTTTTGCCACCCCCGAGGATCCTGCATGCCGGCCTACAAGCGCATCCTGCTGAAACTTTCCGGAGAGGCCCTGATGGGCGACGATGCCTATGGCATCAACCGCGCGACCATCGTCCGGATGGTCCGTGAAGTCCAGGAAATCACTCAGCTCGGCTGCGAGGTCGCGGTGGTCATCGGCGGGGGCAACATCTTCCGCGGCGTCGCTGGCGGCTCGGTCGGCATGGACCGCGCGACGGCCGACTACATGGGCATGCTCGCCACCGTGATGAACGCGCTGGCGCTGGCCGACACGATGCGCCAGGAAGGCATGACCGCCCGCGTGATGTCGGCCATCAGCATCGACCAGGTGGTCGAGCCCTACGTGCGGCCCAAGGCGCTGCAGTACCTCGAAGAAGGCAAGGTCGTGGTGTTCGCCGGCGGAACCGGCAACCCCTTCTTCACGACCGACACCGCCGCCGCACTGCGCGGCGCCGAGATGGGCGCCCAGATCATGCTGAAGGCCACCAAGGTCGACGGCGTCTACACCGCCGATCCGAAGAAGGACCCGAGCGCCACGCGCTACCCCTCGTTGACCTTCGACGAGGCCATCACCCAGAACCTGCAGGTGCTCGACGCCACCGCGTTCGCGCTGTGTCGCGACCAGAAGCTGCCCATCAAGGTGTTCTCGATCTTCAAGCCGGGCGCGCTCAAGCGCGTGGTGATGGGCGAGGACGAGGGCACGCTGGTCCACGTCTGAGCCAGCGACCGAGCGGCCGCCCGAGTACCGCGCCCGCCTGCCCCGACGCCTGAGCAGAGCGTCTCCCGAGGAGCCCCACGATGAGCATCGCCGACATCAAGAAGACCGCTGAAGCCAAGATGGCCAAGTCCATCGAGTCCTTCAAGAACGAACTCCAGAAGATCCGCACCGGCCGTGCCCACCCCGGCATCCTTGACCAGGTGCAGGTCGAGTACTACGGCTCGATGCTGCCGATCAGCCAGGTGGCCAACGTGTCGCTGATCGACGCGCGCACCATCAGCGTCCAGCCCTGGGAAAAGGGCATGGGCCAGAAGATCGAGAAGGCCATCCGCGAGTCCGACCTGGGCCTGAATCCGTCGACCATGGGCGACCTGATCCGCGTGCCGATGCCTGCGCTGACCGAAGAGCGCCGCAAGGAGCTGACCAAGGTCGTGCGCCATGCCGGCGAGGACGCCAAGGTGGCGGTGCGCAACCTGCGTCGCGATGCCAACGAGCATGCCAAGAAGCTGCTCAAGGACAAGCTCATCACCGAGGACGACGAGCGCCGTTCGGTCGACGAGGTCCAGAAGCTGACCGACCGCACCGTCGCCGAGATCGACAAGCTCGTGCAGGGCAAGGAAGCCGAGATCATGGCCGTCTGACGGCCGTCCTCTCGCCTGCGGTCCGATGAGCTCCTCCCCCACCGGCGCTGCCGCGCGCGTGCCGCGCCACCTCGCCATCGTCATGGATGGCAACGGCCGCTGGGCCAACCGCCGGCTCATGCCCCGGGTCATCGGCCACAAGTTCGGCGTCGACGCGCTGGTGCGCGTCATCCATGCGTGCCGCGAGCGCGGCATCGAGCACCTCACGGTCTTCGCCTTCTCGTCAGAGAACTGGAAGCGGCCGCAGGAAGAGGTTTCGGGGCTGATGAACCTCGTGCTCGTCGCCGTCTCGAAGTACCTCACGCGCATGGCCAACGACGGTGTGCGCATCCGCATCATCGGCGACCGTGCCCGGGTGGCCGCCAAGGTCCGCGAGGCCTGGGACCACGCCGAGGCGCTGACCGCTGGCAACCGCGCCATCACCGTCAACGTCGCCTTCAACTACGGCGGTCGTTGGGACATGGTGCAGGCTTGCCAGGCCCTGGTGCGTGACGGGGTCGCGCCCGAGGCGATCGACGAGGCGGCCATCGCGCAGCGCCTGTCGCTCGCCGATGCGCCGGAGCTGGACCTGTTCATCCGCACCGGCGGCGAGGTCCGGATCTCGAATTTCCTGCTCTGGCAGGCGGCCTACGCCGAGCTGTACTTCACCGACTGCCTCTGGCCCGACTTCGACGAGCTTGCGCTCGACGCGGCCCTGGCAGACTACGCCGCCCGCGACCGTCGATATGGCCGGGTCAAGAAGGACGTCAAGGCCGACGGCACGCCCGTCAGCTTCGCCCCCGAAACCTGAGGCTGCGGACCATGCTCAGAACGCGCGTCATCACGGCCCTGGTCCTGCTTGCCGTGCTGCTGCCGGCCCTGCTGGCGGCCAGCCCCTGGCCCTTCCAGCTGCTGACCCTGGTGATGATCGCCGCGGCTGGCTGGGAGTGGTCCCGCCTCAACCAGCTGCCGGGCGCCGGCGCGCTGGGCCTGGCGGCGGTCGTTGCCGCCGGCTGCGGCCTTGCGCTGGCGCAGGGCTGGGTCGGCCACGCGCCGGCCCGCCTCTGGCAGGTCGCCTTGCTGCTGTGGGTCATGGGCGGTGCCTGGGCGCTGTCCCAGGGCGTCACCGGCTGGCCCAAGGTGCCGTCGGCCGCGCGCCTGCTGCTGGGCCTGGCCTTGCTGTGGCTGGCCTGGCTGGCGATCGCCGAGGCGCGGCTGCGCGGGCTGAACTTCCTGCTGTCGCTGTTCTGCCTGGTCTGGATGGCCGACATCGCCGCCTACTTTGGCGGCCGGGCTTGGGGCAAGCGCAAGCTCGCGCCCGCGATCAGCCCGGGCAAGAGCTGGGCGGGCGTCTACACCGGCATGGCCGGCGTGCTGCTGCTGGCGCTGGGCTGGATCGCCTGGGATGCCGCCCATCCGGACGCCGGCACCAGCCTCTACACCGCGCTCCTGCTGCGGGCCGGCTGGCCCGGGCTGGTCGTGGCCTGTCTGTTCCTGGCCTCGCTGAGCGTGGTCGGCGACCTGTTCGAGTCGATGGTCAAGCGCAGTGCCGGCGCCAAGGACAGCAGCGCGCTGCTGCCCGGTCATGGCGGCGTGCTCGACCGCATCGATGCCCTGCTGCCGGTCTGCCCGCTGGCCCTCGCCCTGTTGACGACATGAACGCTGCTGCCACCCCGAACCGCCCGACCCCGGCCTCCGGCCGGCTGCGGGTGTGCATCCTCGGTTCGACCGGCTCGATCGGCACCAGCACGCTGGACGTGCTGGCCCGCCATCCCGATGCCTACGAGGTCACCACGCTGACCGCGCACAGCCGCATCGACGCGTTGGCCGCGCAGTGCCTCGCCTGGCGTCCGCGCCAGGCCGTGGTGGCACGGCCCGAGCAGGCCACCGACCTGCAGGCACGCCTGCGCGCGGCCGGTCTCGCGACCGAGGTGCTGCACGGCGCCGCCGCGCTGGAGCAGGTCGCCGCCGACCCGGGCACCGATGCGGTCATGGCGGCCATCGTCGGCGCGGCCGGCCTGCCGCCCTGCCTGGCCGCCGCACGCGCCGGCAAGCGGCTGATGCTGGCCAACAAGGAGGCGATCGTGCTGGGCGGCGCACTCTTCATGGGTGCGGTGAAGTCCGGCGGCGCGATGCTGCTGCCGATCGACAGCGAGCATTCGGCGATCTTCCAGTGCCTGCCGGAGGACCGTTCGGCCTGGGCCTCGCGCATCGACCACATCGTGCTGACCGCCTCGGGCGGGCCGTTCCGCGACCGCGATCCGGCCACGCTGCACAGCGTCACGCCCGACCAGGCCTGCGCGCATCCGAACTGGGTCATGGGCCGCAAGATCTCGGTCGATTCGGCCACGATGATGAACAAGGCACTCGAGGTGATCGAGGCACGCTGGCTGTTCGACCTGCAGCCCGAGCAGGTCCGCGTCGTGCTGCATCCGCAGAGCATCATCCATTCGATGGTCGTCTGCCGCGACAACTCGGTGCTGGCACAGTTGGGCACGCCCGACATGCGCGTGCCGATCGCCTATGGCCTGAGCTGGCCGGCGCGCATCGAGTCCGGCGCGGCACGGCTGGACTTCCTCGGCCTCAAGCCGCTGACCTTCGAGACCGCCGACGCGCACCGCTACCCGGCGCTGCCGCTGGCCTGGCAGGCGCTGCGCGCCCGCGAGGGCAGCACGGCGGTCCTGAACGCCGCCAACGAGGTGGCGGTCGAGGCCTTCCTCGGCGGTCGACTGCGCTACGACCGCATCGCCACGCTGAACGCCGACGTGCTGGCGCGCCTGGCGGTGCCCGAAACCGCGGCTGCCTCGGTCGAGGGCCTGCTGGCGCTTGACCAGGAAGCCCGCGCGCTGGCCCGCCAGTGCCTGGCCGAGCTGTCGGCCTGATGTCCTCCACCGAGCGCGCATGAACACCTTGCTGTCCTTCCTGTTGACGCTGGCGGTGCTGATCGCCGTGCACGAATGGGGCCACTACCGAGCCGCCCGGGCCTGCAACGTCAAGGTGCTGCGCTTCTCGATCGGCTTCGGCCGGCCGATCTGGCGACGCCTGCGCGGCGAGACCGAATGGGTCGTCGGACTGCTGCCGCTGGGTGGCTACGTGCGCATGCTCGACGAGCGCGAGGCGCCGGTCGCGCCCGAGGAGCGGCACCGCGCCTTCAACCTCAAGCCGCTGCGGCAGCGTGCCTTCATCGTCGTGGCCGGACCGCTGGCCAACCTCGTGCTGGCGGTGCTGCTGTATGCCGCCGCCCACTGGGTCGGCACCGACGAGCCGCTGCCGCTGCTGGGGACGCCGGTGGCCGGATCGCCCGCAGAACAGGCTGGCGTGATGGCCGGAGACCAGGTGCTGCGCCTGGGCGACGTCGGCAGCGCCGGCCGGCCGGTGCTGTCCTTCACCGAGCTGCGCTGGCAGCTGACGCGCGCCGCGCTGGACGGCCGCGACGTCGTGCTGCAGGTGCGCCGCAGCGATGGCAGCGACGCCGAGCTGCACATCGGCCTGGCCGCGCTGGGCGTGACCGATGCCGACCCCGGCCTGATGCGCCGCATCGGCCTGCCCGGGCCGCTGTCCGAACCGGTGCTGGGTGACATCGTCGCCGGCGGGGCGGCCGAGCGGGCCGGACTGCGCACCGGCGACCGGGTCCTCAGCGTCGACGGCCATCCGGTGACCGACGGTGCCGCGCTGCGCGCCATGATCCGCGCCGCTGCGCGCGACGTGGATGCACGTCCGGCCACGTCGGCGGCCGCGTCGGCGGCAAACCCGACGGCCGTCCACGCGGCGTCGACCTCAGGTCCCGCCGCTTCGCCGGCCTTCGGCACGGCTTCTGCGCCGTCCATCACCGAATTGGCACCGGCCGCCGAGATCGCCGATCCGCTGCAGGCTGCGGCCGCACCCGCGCCGGCCGAGTTGCCGCCTGGCAGCCAGCTCTGGCATGTCGACCGGGCCGGGCAGCGGCTCGAGATCGTCGTGACGCCGGCGATCGTCGATGACCGCGGCCAGCGCGTCGGCCGCATCGAGGCGGTGGTCGGCTCGGGCGTGAAGATGGCGCTGGTGCGGCTTGGTCCGGTCGATGGCCTGACGCGGGGCGTCGAGCGCACCGGCGAGATGGCGATGTTGACGCTGAAGATGCTTGTTCGCATCGCCACCGGCGAAGCCTCGCCGCGCAACCTCAGCGGCCCGCTGACCATCGCCGAATACGCCGGCCAGTCGGTCCAGCTCGGCCTGGCCTACTACCTCGGCTTCCTGGCCGTCGTCAGCGTCAGCCTGGGCGTGCTCAACCTGCTGCCGCTGCCGATGCTCGACGGTGGCCACCTGCTGTTCTATGCGGTCGAGGCGGTGTTCGGGCGACCGATCCCCGATGCCTGGATCGAACGCCTCCAACGCGGCGGCCTGTTCATCATCCTGGTGATGATGTCGCTGGCGCTCTACAACGACGTCGCCCGGCTGTTCGGGCAGATGTGATCCGCTGACCTGACCCGCTGACCTGATCCGCATGCCATCACCTGCACCCCTCCGTTCCACTTCCCGCCTGGTCGCGGCCATCGCCGCCGGCTGGCTCGGCCTGGGCCTGCCGGCCTGGGCGGTGTCGCCCTTCGTGTTGCAGGACATCCGCATCGAGGGCCTGCAGCGCACCGAGGCCGGCACCGTGTTCGCGTCGCTGCCTTTCCGCGTCGGCGACACCTACAACGACGACAAGGGCGCCGCCGCGCTGCGCGCGCTGTTCGCCACCGGCCTGTTCAAGGACGTGCGCCTGGAGGTCACCGGCCAGGTCGTCGTGGTGGTGATCGAGGAGCGCCCGATCATCGCCAGCGTCGACTTCACCGGCACCAGCGAGTTCGACCGCGACACGCTGGTCAAGGCTCTGAAGGACGTCGGCATCGGCGAGGGCCAGCCCTTCGACCGCGGCCTGGCCGACCGCGCCGAGCAGGAGCTCAAGCGCCAGTACCTGACCCGCAGCTACTACGGCGCCGAGGTCGTCACCACCATCACCCCGATCGAGCGCAACCGCGTCAACGTGAGCTTCGCGGTGACCGAGGGCGGCATCGCCCGCATCGGCGAGATCCGCATCACCGGCAGCAAGGACTTCTCCGAGAGCACGCTGCTGTCCGAGCTGGACCTGACCGCCGGTGGCCTGATGACCTGGTACACGAAGAGCGACCGCTATTCGCGCGCCAAGCTCAACGCCGACCTGGAGACGCTGCGGGCCTGGTACCTCAACCGCGGCTACCTCGAGTTCGTGGTCGAGTCGACCCAGGTGGCGATCTCGCCGGACAAGCAGTCGATCTCCATCACCATCAACATTCGCGAAGGCCAGCAGTACACCGTCACGGCGGTGCGGCTGTCGGGCGACTACCTGGGCAAGGACGACGAGTTCAAGTCGCTCATCACGATCAAGCCCGGCGAGCCCTACCGCGCCGAGGCCGTCAACGAGACCCAGCGTGCCTTCACCGACCGCTTCGGCCTGTTCGGTTTCGCCTTCGCGCGGGTCGAGACGGTGCCGCAGGTCGACCGCAACACCGGCCGCGTGCAGGTGCAGCTCAACGCCGATCCGGGCCGACGCGCCTACGTGCGCCGCATCAACGTGGCCGGCAACTCGCGCACCCGCGACGAGGTCATCCGGCGCGAGCTGCGCCAGCTCGAATCGGCCTGGTACGACGGCGCACGCATCCAGCTCTCGCGCGACCGGGTCGACCGCCTGGGCTACTTCAGCGAGGTCGAGTTCGACACCAGCGAGGTGCCGGGCACGTCCGACCAGGTCGACCTGACGCTCAACGTGACCGAGAAGGCCACCGGCAGCCTGCTGCTGGGCGCGACCTTCTCCAGCGCCGAGAAGCTGTCGTTCAACTTCGCGGTCAAGCAGGACAACGTCTTCGGCACCGGCAACTACCTGGGCGTCGAGCTCAACACCGGCAAGCTCGCGCGCACGCTGGTGCTGACGCACGTGAACCCCTACTTCACCGAGGACGGCATCTCGCGCACGCTGGATGTCTTCTACCGCACCAACCGGCCGCTCAACAGCCAGGGCGAGGACTACCAGCTGGTCACGCCGGGTGCGTCGGTGCGCTTCGGCGTGCCCTTCACCGAGCTGGACACGGTCTTCTTCGGCATCGGCGCCGAGCGCACCACGATCAAGGCGGCCAACGCGCTGCCCGAGGTCTACTTCCGCCAGCGCGCCCAGTTCGGCGACAGCAGTTCGTCGGTGCCGCTGACGCTGGGCTGGCAGCGCGACGGCCGCGACTCCGCGCTGGTGCCCAATCGCGGCCTCTACCAGCGCCTGAACGTGGAGTGGGGCGTCGCCGGCGACACCCGCTACGTGCGCAACAACTACCAGATCCAGCAGTACATCCCGCTCAACAAGCGCTTCACGCTGGGCCTGAACGGCGAGTTCGGCTGGGGCCAGGGCCTGAACGGCCGCAGCTACCCGGTGTTCAAGAACTTCTACGGCGGCGGCCTGGGCACGGTGCGTGCCTTCGACCAGAACTCGCTGGGGGCGGTCGACGTGACCGGCGCCTACCTCGGCGGCAACCGGCGCCTGAACCTCAATGCCGAGCTGTACGTGCCCTTCCCGGGCGTGGGCAACGACCGCACGCTGCGCATCTTCGGCTATGCCGACGCCGGCAATGTCTGGCGCGAGGGCGAGAAGATCGGTGACTCGAAGGAGAACCCGATCCGCATGTCGGCCGGCGTCGGCCTGTCCTGGGTCTCTCCGGTGGGGCCGCTCAAGCTGTCCTGGGGCCAGCCTTTGCGCTATGCCCGTACGGATAGAATCCAGCGCTTCCAGTTCCAGATCGGTACCGCATTCTGATGAAGAAGCTCACGCTCTTGATGCTGGCCACTGCGGCCATGCTGACCTTGTCCGCCCCGATGCTGCGGGCCCAGGAACTCAAGATCGGCTACGTCAGCAGCGATCGCGTGCTGCGCGACGCCGTGCCGGCCAAGGCAGCGCTAGCCAAGCTCGAGACTGAGTTTGGAAAGCGAAAAAAGGATCTTGATGACTTTGCGGCACGCATTAAGACTGCGGGCGATAAGTTGAACAAGGATGCACCTACCTTGTCGGAGTCTGAACGAGATCGGCGACAGCGCGAGCTTGTTGATCAGGAACGTGAACTCAGCCGAAAGCGTCGTGAGTACCAAGAAGACGTGACTCAGCGCCAAAACGAAGAGCTGACTGCTGTTATCGAGCGTGCAAATAAAGCAATCAAGCAGATCTTTGAGCAAGAAAAGTACGACCTTATTGTTCAAGATGCGATTCATGCGAGCGCCCGCGTCGACATCACCGACAAGGTGATCAAGGCCCTGAACGCACAGGCCCCCGCGGCCAAGTGAACACGCCTCACGCCCCGACCTTCACCACCACGCTGCACGAAATCCACGCGGCGCTGGGCGGTGAACTGCTGGGCGACCCGGCTCTGGTGATCCACCGCATCGCCGCCATCGGCCAGGCCGATGCGCACGCGATCACCTTCATCGCCAACCCGCGCTACCGCGCGCAGATCGAGTCCACCGCCGCCGGCTGCGTGATCGTCGCCCCGGCGCTGGCCGAGGCGGCGGCCCAGCGCGGCGCAGCGATCGTCACGCCCGATCCCTATCACCACTACGCCCGCCTGACCCAGTGGTGGGCGGCCCGCCTGCGTTCGGCCGTGCCGACCGGCGTGCATGCCTCGGCCGTGATCGGCGCGGGCGTCACGCTCGGTGACGGCGTCACCGTCGGTCCGCTGGCGGTGATCGAGGCCGGCGCGGTGATCGGGCCGGGCGCGACGGTCGGCGCGCAGTCCTACATCGGCGCCGGCGTGGTGGTCGGCGCGCACACCCGGCTGGCACCGCATGTCACGCTGATGCACGGCACCACGATCGGCGCGCGCGGCATCGTGCATGGCGGCGTGGTGGTCGGAGCCGATGGCTTCGGCTTCGCGCCGCACCAGGGCCGCTGGGACAAGATCGAGCAGCTCGGCGGCGTGCACATCGGCGATGACGTCGAGATCGGCGCGAACACCTGCATCGACCGCGGTGCACTCGGCGACACGGTGATCGGCAACGGCGTCAAGCTCGACAACCTGATCCAGGTCGGCCACAACGTCCACATCGGCGAGCACAGCGCCATGGCCGGTTGCGTGGGCATCGCCGGCAGCGCGAAGATCGGCCGCGGCTGCACCGTCGGTGGCGGCGCGATCGTGCTGGGCCACCTTGAACTGGCCGACGGTGTGCACATCTCGGCGGCCAGCGTGGTGATGCGCTCGATCACCCGGCCGGGCCAGTACAGCGGCGTCTTCCCGATCGACGACAACGCGTCGTGGGAAAAGAACGCCGCCACCTTGCGTCAACTCCATACGCTGCGCGATCGCCTGCGTGGCCTCGAAAAGAAGATCGACACACCATGAACACGACCTCCACGAACGACGCCCAGACGCCCGAGGCCGCCTTCCCGACCACGATGGACATCCATCAGATCGTCAAGAAGCTGCCGCACCGCTATCCCTTCCTGCTGGTCGACCGCGTGGTCGACATGAAGAAGAACACCTGGATCAAGGCGATCAAGAACGTCACGATCAACGAGCCTTTCTTCACCGGCCACTTCCCGCACCGTCCGGTGATGCCGGGCGTGCTGATCCTGGAAGCGCTGGCGCAGGCCTCGGCGCTGCTGTCCTTCGCGTCGATGGACGAGGATCCGGGCGACGACTCGGTTGTCTACTTCGTGGGCATCGATGGCGTGCGCTTCAAGCGTCCGGTCGAGCCGGGCGACCAGCTGATCCTGGAATCGACCATCGAGCGCCACAAGGCCGGCATCTACAAGTACAAGACCCGCGCCTCGGTCGACGGCGAGACCTGCACCGAGGCCGAGCTGATGTGCACGATGCGCCGCATCTCGTGAGCGCGCGCTGAACCGTCCCGTCCCCATTCCAGCTCCCGCTCCCGTTCCCGTTCCTCAGCCCGCACCCGCCATGGCGCAGATCCACCCCACCGCGATCGTCGATCCAGGCGCCCGACTGCACGAGTCCGTCAGCGTCGGCCCCTACACGATCATCGGCCCGCACGTGGTCGTCGGCGAAGGCACCACCATCGGTCCGCACTGCGTGATCGAGGGCCACACGACCCTGGGCCGTGACAACCGCGTCTTCCAGTTCTGCTCGCTCGGCGCCGTGCCGCAGGACAAGAAGTACGCCGGCGAGCCGACCGAGCTGCGCATCGGCGACGGCAACACCATCCGCGAGTTCTGCACCTTCAACCTTGGCGTCGTCGGTGCCGGCGGGCTGACCCAGGTCGGTCATCGCAACTGGGTGATGGCCTATGTGCACGTCGCGCACGACTGCCGCATCGGCGACGACAACGTCATCGCCAACGCGGTCCAGTTCGCCGGCCATGTCGAGGTCGGCAACGCCACGCTGATCGGTGGCATCACCGGCGTGCACCAGTTCGTGCGCATCGGCGACTTCGCCATGGTCGGCTTCCAGACCCGGTTGTCGCAGGACCTGCCGCCCTTCATGGTCGCGGCCGGCAACCCGGCCGAGGCGCAGAGCGCGCACCTCGAAGGCCCGCGCCGCCGCGGCTTCAGCGCCGAGCGCCTGGCCCAGCTCAAGCAGATGCACCGCATCCTCTACCGCAAGGGCCTGACGCTGGAAACCGCGCGGGCCGAGCTGGTCGAGCTGCGGGGCAGCGTCGAAGGCGGCGATGCCGACCTCGACATGATGCTGACCTTCCTCGACCAGGCGCAGCGCGGCATCGTCCGCTGAGCCTGCCGCCGTCGCCGCCTGCGGACCGGTCGGCGGTCCCCGTTCCTGCGAGCACCGCCACCATGTCGAACGCTGCCGATCCGCGCCTTGCCCTGGTGGCTGGCGAAACCTCCGGAGACCTGCTCGCCGGCCTGCTGCTGGGCGGGCTGCGCGCGCGCTGGCCGCAGCTGGTCGCGCAGGGCATCGGCGGGCCGCGCATGATCGCCGGCGGCTTCGAGAGCTGGTGGCCGCAGGACAAGCTGGCCGTGTTCGGCTACGTCGACGCGCTGCGCCACTACCGCGAGATCGCCGCCATCCGCCGCCAGCTGGGTGACCGGCTGCTGGCCGAGCGGCCGGAAGCCTTCATCGGCGTCGACGCGCCCGACTTCAACCTCGGCCTCGAAGAGCGCCTGAAGAGCGCCGGCATCCGCACGGTCCACTTCGTCAGTCCGTCGATCTGGGCCTGGCGTGGCGGCCGGATCGAGAAGATCCGCCGCTCGGCCGACCGCGTGCTGTGCCTGTTCCCGTTCGAGCCGGCGATCTACGCCCAGGCCGGCATCGCCGCGACCTATGTCGGCCATCCGCTGGCCGACCACATCCCGCTGGACGTGCCGCGTGCCCAGGCCCGCGCTGCGCTGGGCCTCGACGAGGCGGTGCCGCTGGTCGCGCTGTTGCCGGGCAGCCGGCGCGGCGAGATCCGCCACATCGCCGCGCCGCTGCTGCAGGCCGCCGCGCGGCTGGCACGGCGCCGGCCCGAGCTGCGCTTCGTGCTGCCGGTCGCGCCGGGGCTGCGCGGGCTGATCGAGCCGTTGCTGGCCGAACATGCGCCCGACCTGCCGCTGCAGCTGATCGACGGCCAGTCGCACACCGCGCTGGCCGCCTGCGACCTGACGCTGATCGCCAGTGGCACCGCGACGCTGGAAGCCGCGCTGTTCAAGCGTCCGATGGTGATCGTCTACCGCCTCAGCGGCCTGAGCTGGCAGCTGATGAAGCGCATGTCCTACCAGCCTTGTGTCGGCCTGCCCAACATCCTGCTGCGCATGGACGCGGCGACCGCGCCCGGTCCGTTGCGCCAGGTCAGGCTGGGCGAGGGTGCCGAGACCTTCGCCGTGCCCGAGCTGCTGCAGGACGCCGCCACGCCCGAGGCCATCGCCGCCGCCGCGCTGCGCTGGCTCGATGACCCGGCCGCCTGCGCCCGCCTGTCGGCGCGCTTCGCCGAACTCCACCAGACGCTGCGCCAGGACACCGCGCGGCGTGCCGCCGATGCGATCGCGCAAGTCCTCGGCCGCTAGCGCGATGCCGGTGCAGATCCCGCTCGTGTTCGACCGCCCGGGCCTGATCGCCGGCGTCGACGAGGCCGGCCGTGGCCCGCTGGCCGGGCCGGTCGTGGCCGCGGCGGTGATCCTCGACGAGCTGCAGCCCATCGCCGGCCTGGCCGACTCCAAGAAGCTGACCGCACGGCGGCGCGAACGGCTGTTCGACGAGATCCGGGCCCGGTCGCTGGCCTGCTGCATCGCCGAGGCCAGCGTCGAGGAGATCGACCGCCTCAACATCCTGCAGGCGACCCTGCTGGCGATGCGCCGCGCCGTCGAAGGCCTGCGGCTGAAGCCGGCCAAGGTGCTGGTCGACGGCAACCGCGTGCCGGTGCTGCGCATCCCGGCCGAGGCGATCGTGCAAGGCGACGCCAAGGTGGCGGCCATCAGCGCGGCGTCCATCCTGGCCAAGGTCCACCGCGACCGGCTCTGCGTGGACCTGGATGCGCGCTACCCGGCCTACGGCTTCGCGGTCCACAAGGGCTACCCGACGGCGGCCCACCAGGCGGCCCTGCAGGCGCATGGCCCGTGCCCGGAACACCGCCGCAGCTTTGCGCCGGTGCGCGAGGCCGAGGCGGCGTGCGGGTTGCGCCACGGCGGGCACGGCGGCTTGAAGGGCAGCTTGCACGAGGATTCACGATGACCGACGACATCGAACGCCCAGGCGCCCCGTCGCCCCGGGTCCGAGAGATCAGCTCGCGCACCCACCCGCTGCTCAAGGACCTGCGCCGGCTGGTCTCCGATCCGGGCGCCTACCGCAAGCTCGGCCGGGTCTGGCTTGAAGGCGACCACCTTGCCAGGGCGCTGGCCGCACGCGGCGGCGTGCCGTCGCTGGCCGTGGTCGGTGCCAGCGCCTGGCTGCAACCGCGCTGGCGCGAGCTGGCGCTGGCCGCGCCCGAGGTGGCCGTGCTGGCCGATGCGCTGCTGGGCGAGGTCAGCTCGCTGGGCACGCCCGGCCCCTTCGGCCTGCTGATGGATCTGCCGGACGTGCCGGCCCCGCCGCGCGCGGGCGTGGCCACGCTGGTGCTGGACCGGCTGCAGGACCCCGGCAACGTCGGCACGCTGCTGCGCAGTGCGGCTGCGCTGGGCGTGCCGCAGGTCGTCGCGCTCAAGGGCTGCGCCGCGCTGTGGTCGCCCAAGGTGCTGCGTTCGGCGATGGGCGCGCATTTCGCGCTGCACCTGGTCGAAGGCGTCGAGGCCGATGTGCTCGACGGGCTCGGCGTGCCGCTGCTGGCGACCAGCTCGCATGCGGCGCAGTCGCTGCACGCGACCCGCCTGCCGTGGCCTTGCGCCTGGGTGCTGGGCCATGAAGGCCAGGGCGTCGCCGACGAGCTGCTGGCGCGCTGCGCGCTGACGCTGACCATCCCGCAGCCCGGCGGCGAGGAGTCGCTCAACGTCGCCGCCGCCGGTGCGATCTGCCTTTACGAGTCGGCCCGCCAGAGGCTCACGCCGTGAGCCAGGCCCGGCGGCTCGGCGCGATCGAACGCGCGGTCCTGCATGCGCTCGCGCTGGGCGCGACGATGCGCGCGCGCAGCTGGGTCACCGGCGTGGTCGGCCGGCTCGCGGCGGCGCTGGGCGCACGCGACGACGGCATCGAGCGCCTGACCCAGGACCAGCTCAAGGCCGCCTTCGACGCGCTGACCGAGGCCGGCTGGCTGCTGCCGTCCGACCATCGGCCGGGCTACTGGTGCATCGCGCCGGAGCGCTGGGCCGAGGCCGATGCCGACCTGCGCGCCGCCCACGACCCCGAGGCGCTGATGCGGCTGCTCTGCCTGCAGGAAGGCATCGACCGGGTCAACGGCCATGTCGCGGTCGGCACCTTCCGCCACATGGACATGGCCGTGTCGGTGACGCGGCTGCAGCTCTACGGCGGCGCCGATCCGGGCCAGCTCACGCACCTGCGCAACGCCTGCGGCTGGACCGTCGACTGGGACAGCGTCTTCGAGCGCGCCGTGCTCGATGTCGCCGATGCCGACACCCTGCCGCGCCTGCATCCGCAGATCCAGGCCCAGGTGCTGGCGCAGGCGCTGGCCGATGCGCTCAACCGCTGGATCGTTCCGCCGCGCCTGAACCTGCCGCAGGCCGCGCTGGATTGGCTGGCCGCGCAGGAGGGCCAGGTCTGGCCCGAGGCCGTCGAGCCGGTCGTGCGGACTTTGCGCACGCTCTGCGCCGAGCACCTGACGCTGGCCGGCCGGGCTGACGAGGCGCAGCGCCTGCTCGCGCCGCTGGCCGCGCTCGCGCCCGGTCTGGCGCACCGCGCCGCACTGCTGCGGGCGGTCGACCACAGCGCGCGCGGCGAGTTCGCGCAGGCCGAGTCGCTGTTCACCAGCCACCATGCGGCCCTGCGCAAGCTGACCCAGCAGCGCAAGGGGCTGCTGCAACCGCTGCTGGCGACCTTCCTGGTCCAGGCCCAGATGGCCCAGCACACCGCGCAGGGTGGCGCGGCTCGGCTGCAGTCGGCCCTGAAGTTCTGCCAGGCCGAAGGCACAGGCCGCAGCGCCGATCCGCAGACGCCCTGGGGCCTGATGGCGCTGGCCTTGCAGATGCGGCTGGGTGACCTGCCGCGCGACCTGCGTCCGCTGCGCATCCAGGGCCGCCCCGGCGCGGTCGTGCCCAACGACTGGTGGGCCTGGCTGATGCGCGCCTGGCTGCATGAACGCGGCGATGCGGAGCAGGTCGCGCTGCAACCGACGCCGGCCGAATGGGCCAGCGCCGACGCGCTGCGCGAACGCCTGCTGTCGGCCGGCCTGACGCGGCCGGCGGCGCAGCTCGACGGCGCGCTGGCGGTGCTGCGCCATGGCGACGTCCCGGCCGGCTACTTCGTGCCCGCGCCGCAGGACGGCTGGCAGGTCGCGCTGGCCGCCCTGGCCGCGCTGGCCGGCAGCTCGTCCGAGCAGGAAGGCCAGGTCACGGCCGCGCCCAGCGAAACCCGGCTGTGGTGGCGACTGAGCGTCGACGACGAGGGCGCCCTGCAGGCGGTCGCGCCCTTCGAGCAGAAGCTCGGCCCGCGCGGCTGGGGCAAGTCGCGCGAGGTGCCGCTGGTGCGCCTGGTGCAGGCCCAGAACCTGTTGCCGCACGATGCGGCGGTGGTGCGCGCGATCCGCAAGGGCGTGGCTGCGCGCGACGTCCAGCTCGACCGCGCGGTGGCCTTGCTGGCGCTGCCCGGCCATCCGCACGTCGACTTCGACGACGCGCCCGAGCGCGCCGTGCAGCTGGTCGAGTCCAGCCCCGAGCTGGAGGTGATCGAGCACGGCGAGGACCTGCTGGTGCGCCTGCAGCCACCGCTGCGCAGCGTGCCGCACGATCCGCTGGCCGGCCTGGTGCGCTGGTCCGGCGCGGCCACGCAGAAGGAGGCCCAGGCCCTGCTGACGCTGACCGTGCTGCGCGACGAGCCGCAGCGCGCTCGCCTGGTGCGCTACACGCCAGCCCAGCAGCGCGCGGCCCAGCTGATCGGCCTGGGCCTGACGGTGCCGCGCCATGCGGCCACGCAGCTGCAGGGCGTGCTCAAGGGCCTGGGCGCACATTTCCAGATCCATGCCGACGAGGTCGCCGCCAGCCGCGAGCTGCCGACCGACAGCCGGCTGCGCGCCGAGCTGAGTCCGGAAGGCGCGGGCGTGCGCTTGCGCCTGGTCGTTGCGCCGCTCGGCCCGGAGGGCCCGCGCCTGACACCCGGCAGCGGCCGCCAGCGCCTGATCGCCGCGATCGGCGGCGAGACCCTGGGCGCACAGCGTGACCTGGCGGCCGAGCGCAGCCATCTCGAGACCGTCATCGACGCCTGCCCGATGCTGGCGCCGCTGCCGGTGGCGCGCAGCGAGGGCCAGGTCGTGCCGGCGCTGTGGAGCGTCGACGATGCCGAGGCGGCGCTGGCGCTGGTCGAGCGCCTGCACACGCTCAACGCGGTGGCCGCGCTGGACTGGCCGCAGGGCAAGGCGCTGCAGGTCGACCGCATCGGCCTGGGCCAGTTCAGCGTGCAGGTCCAGTCGGGCCAGGAATGGCTGGCGCTGCAAGGCGGCATCGAGGTCGACGAGCAGCTGGTCGCCAGCCTGGGCCGGCTGCTGGACTGGGCCGCGACCACGCGCAGCCGGTTCATGCCGCTCGGCGACGGCCGCTACCTCGCGCTGACCGAGGCGCTGCGCAGCCGCATCGACGACCTGGCCGCCGTGGCCGAGCCGCTGCCACGCAGCACGACCGGCGGGCTGCGGCTGCCGGCCGTCGCCGCCGGCTGGCTGGCCGCCGCGCTGGACGAGGCGGCACTGAAGACCGACGCCGGCTTCCAGGACCGCCTGGAGACCCTGCTGCGGGCCCGCCACTGGGACCCGGCTCTGCCGGCCACGCTGCAGGCCGAGCTGCGGCCCTATCAGCTCGAAGGCTATCAATGGGCCATGCGGCTGGCCGAGGCCGGGCTGGGCGCGGTGCTGGCCGACGACATGGGCCTGGGCAAGACGCTGCAGGCCATCGCCGTGCTGCTCTCGCGTGCGACCGCCGGCGCGGCGCTGGTGCTGGCGCCCACCTCGCTGATCGGCAACTGGGCGGCCGAGCTGCGCCGCTTCGCGCCGTCGCTGAACGTGCGCATCTTTGCCGAGGACGACCGCGAGGCCGTGCTGGCCGAGGCGGGCAGCGGCGACGTCGTGCTGATCAGTTACCAGCTGCAGTTCCTGCATGCCGAAGCCTTCGCGGCGCGGCGCTGGCACACCCTGGTGCTCGACGAGGCGCAGGCGATCAAGAACGCGGCGGCCAAGCGCACCCAGGCCGCCTTCGAGCTGTCGGCCGACTTCCGGCTGGCGCTGTCGGGCACGCCGATCGAGAACCGGCTGGCCGAGCTGTGGTCGATCATGCGGGTCTGCAACCCGGGCCTGCTGGGCACGCCGGCCCAGTTCAACGCCCGTTTCGCGGTGCCGATCGAGCGCGACCGACAGCGCGGCGCGCAGCGCACGCTGCGGCGGCTGATCCAGCCCTTCGTGCTGCGCCGGACCAAGTCCGAGGTGCTCGACGACCTGCCGCCGCGCACCGAGCGGGTGCTGCGCGTGCAGGGCAACGAGTCCGAGCTGGCGCACTACGAGGCCCTGCGCCGCCAGGCCCTGCAGGAAGCCCAGGAGGCGCTGCGCGGCGCGACCACCGGGCAGGCCCACCTCAACATCCTGGCCCAGCTGACGCGGCTGCGCCGCGCCGCCTGCGACCCGCGCCTGGTCACGCCCGACCTGCGTCAGCCCGGCGCCAAGGTGCAGGCCTTTGGCGAGCTGGCGCGCGAGCTGGTGGCCAACGGCCACAAGGCGCTGGTCTTCAGCCAGTTCGTCGACTTCCTGGCCCTGCTGCGCGAGCCGCTGGACGAGGCCGGCATCGCCTACCAGTACCTCGACGGCAGCACGCCGGCACCCGAACGCAGCCGCCGTGTGGCGGCCTTCCAGGCCGGTGAGGGCAGCCTGTTCCTGATCAGCCTGAAGGCCGGCGGCTTCGGCCTGAACCTGACGGTGGCCGACTACGTCGTGATCGCCGACCCGTGGTGGAACCCGGCTGCCGAGGACCAGGCCAGTGGCCGCGCCCACCGCATCGGCCAGCAGCGGCCGGTGACGGTCTACCGGCTGGTCAACGGCGGCACGCTGGAGGAAACCATCGTCGCGCTGCACGAGCGCAAGCGCGAACTGGCCGACAGCGTGCTGGCCGCGCCCGACGAGGCCGAGCGGGCCGCCCAGGCCGAGGCAGCGCACGGCGCACCGTTCAAGGTCGACGAGCTGGTCGCGCTGATGCGGGCCTCGCCGCTCGGCGAGGGCTGAGCCGGCGTCGCCTCGGGCTGGTCAGTAGATGAGGCGGTCCGGGCGGATGTCGCTGAGGATGGTCGTCGCGATCTCCTCGATCGACTTGTGCGTCGACGACAGCCAGTGGATGCCTTCACGCTTCATCAGGCGCTCGGCCTCGTTGATCTCGTAGCGGCAGTTGGCCAGCGCGGCGTACTTGCTGCCGGGGCGTCGCTCGTTGCGGATCTGGCTCAGGCGGTCGGCGTCGATGGTCAGGCCGAAGCACTTGCGCTTGTAGGGCAGCAGGCTCGACGGCAGCGCGTCGCGCTCGAAGTCGTCCGGGATCAGCGGGTAGTTGGCCGCCTTGATGCCGTGCTGCATCGCCAGGTACAGCGAGGTCGGCGTCTTGCCGCAGCGGCTGACGCCGACCAGGATCACGTCGGCCTCGGCGAGGTTGCGCGAGGACTGGCCATCGTCGTGGGCGAGCGAGAAGTTGATCGCCTCGATCCGGTCGTGGTACTCCTGGCTCTTGGCGACGTCCGAGAAGCGGCCCACGCGGTGGTTGCTCTTGATGCCCAGCTCGGCCTCGATCGGCTCGACGAAGGTGCGGAACATGTCCATCACCAGCGCGTTGCAGCGGCTGGCGATGCGGTCGCGCACGGTGTCGTTGACCAGCGTGATGAAGACGATCGGCCGCTTGCCCTCGACCACCGCCGTGCCGTTGATCTCGGCGATCACCTGGTCGGCCTTCTCGGCGGTGTCGATGAAGGGGCGGCGCACATGCCGGTGGCGCGAGGAAAACTGCGCCAGGATCGAGTTGCCGAAGGTCTCGGCGGTGATGCCGGTGCCATCGGAGACGAAGAAGACGGTGCGGTTGGGCATGGTGGTGATCGGCGTCCCGCCGGCGTGCGTTCGTGTCGAAAAAGGTTCCCGCAAACGAGGAACAAGGGCGTTACATGATAGGGGCCCGACCCTTAGAATCCGCCGCAATTCGCCCGACGCCAGCGCCTCGAAACATGCACCCCGCCACCCCGCCACGCCAAGAAGAACAGCCACAAGCGTGCTGTGGCCGGGTCGCCGCGAGCGCGCCGCCCAGGGCTCCCGGTTTCTTACTTCACGGAGCTTTCCCATGTCTTCCACCCATCTGGCGACCGCCCTGGTCGTTCCGTTCGAGCAGCTGAGGATGACCGACGTCGAGACCGTAGGCGGCAAGAACGCCTCGCTCGGCGAAATGATCAGCCAGCTCGCGGCCTCGGGTGTGCGGGTTCCCGGTGGCTTCGCCACGACCGCCGCAGCCTTCCGCGACTTTCTCGACGCCGGTGGCCTGACCGCGCGCATCAACGCGCGTCTGGACGCGCTCGACACCGAGGACGTCCGGGCGCTGGCCGAGGCCGGTGCCGAGATCCGTCGCTGGGTCGAGGACGCGCCGTTCCCGGCCGACCTCGAGGCCGCGATCCGCACCGAGTTCGCCAAGCTGACCGCCGGCAACCCCGGCGCGTCCTTCGCGGTGCGGTCCTCCGCCACCGCCGAGGACCTGCCCGATGCCTCGTTCGCCGGCCAGCAGGAGACCTTCCTGAACGTCGTCGGCATCGACGAGGTGCTGCACAAGATCAAGGAAGTCTTCGCCTCGCTCTACAACGACCGGGCCATCAGCTACCGCGTCCACAAGGGCTTCGCGCACCATGAGGTCGCGCTGTCGGCCGGCATCCAGCGCATGGTCCGCTCGGACCTGGGTGCGGCCGGCGTGATGTTCACGATCGACACCGAGAGCGGCTTCCAGGACGTCGTCTTCATCACCTCCAGCTACGGCCTGGGCGAGACGGTGGTCCAGGGCGCCGTCAACCCCGACGAGTTCTACGTCCACAAGCCGGCGCTGAAGAACGGCAAGTTCCCGGTCATCCGTCGCAACCTCGGCTCCAAGCTGATCCGCATGGAGTTCGCGACCGCCGCCGACCAGGCCGAGACCACCTCGTCGGGTGGCCGCAAGCTCGTCAAGACCACCGACACGCCGCCCGAGCTGCGCAATCGCTACTCGCTGGCCGACGAGGACGTCATCGAGCTGGCCCGCTACGCGCTGATCATCGAGCAGCACTATGGTCGCCCGATGGACATCGAGTGGGGCAAGGACGGCGGCGACGGCAAGCTCTACATCCTGCAGGCCCGCCCGGAGACGGTGAAGAGCCAGTCCGCCGGCCAGGTCGAGCACCGCTACAAGCTCAAGGGCAGCTCGACCGTGCTGGCCGAAGGCCGCGCGATCGGCCAGAAGATCGGCACCGGCCCGGTCCGGCTGGTCCACTCGATCACCGAGATGGACCGCGTCCAGCCCGGCGACGTGCTGGTCACCGACATGACCGACCCGAACTGGGAACCGGTGATGAAGCGCGCCAGTGCCATCGTCACCAACCGCGGTGGCCGCACCTGCCACGCGGCCATCATCGCCCGTGAGCTGGGCATCCCGGCGGTGGTCGGCTGCGGCGACGCGACCGAGATCCTCAAGGACGGCCAGCTGGTGACGGTGGCCTGCTCGGAAGGCGACACCGGCTTCATCTACGACGGCCTGCTCGAGATGGAGGTCAGCGAGGTGCACAGCGGCGAGATGCCGTACTCGCCGGTCAAGATGATGATGAACGTGGGCAACCCGCAGCTCGCCTTCGACTTCGCCCAGATGCCCAACTCGGGCGTCGGCCTGGCGCGGCTCGAATTCATCATCAACAACAACATCGGCGTGCACCCGAAGGCGATCCTCGACTACCCGAACATCGACCCCGACCTGAAGAAGGCGGTCGAGTCGGTGGCCCGTGGCCATGCCAGCCCGCGTGCCTTCTACGTCGACAAGCTGACCGAGGGCATCGCCACCATCGCGGCAGCGTTCTGGCCCAAGCCGGTGATCGTGCGGCTGTCGGACTTCAAGAGCAACGAGTACAAGAAGCTCATCGGTGGCTCACGTTATGAGCCCGAGGAAGAAAACCCGATGCTGGGCTTCCGCGGTGCGGCGCGCTACGTCAGCGAGGCCTTCGGCGAAGCCTTCGCGATGGAATGCGAGGCGCTGCGCCGCGTGCGTCGCGACATGGGCCTGAACAACGTCGAGATCATGGTGCCCTTCGTGCGCACCCTGAAGCAGGCCGAGCGCGTGGTGAACATGCTGGCCGACCAGGGCCTCAAGCGCGGCGTGGACGGACTGCGCGTGATCATGATGTGCGAGATCCCGAGCAACGCGATCCTGGCCGACCAGTACCTCGAGTTCTTCGACGGCATGTCGATCGGCTCGAACGACCTGACGCAGCTGACGCTGGGCCTGGACCGTGACTCCGGCATGGAACTGCTCGCCGCCGACTTCGACGAGCGTGATCCGGCCGTCAAGGCCCTGATCTCGCGTGCCATCGCGGCCTGCCGCGCGCATGGCAAGTACATCGGCATCTGTGGCCAGGGCCCCAGCGATCACCCGGACTTCGCCGACTGGCTGGCGCAGGAAGGCATCGTGTCGATCTCGCTGAACCCGGATTCGGTCATCGAGACCTGGCAGCGCATCGCCGGCCAGCGCTGATCGCGGCGTCGGCCACGACGTGCACGGCCTCGGGGCCGGGCCTCTCGCGGGGTCCGGCCCTGTTCGTTTCCGGGTGTGTGCCGCGCCTGAAACTGGGTGACACCCCGATGGTGAGTGCCCGCTGCGGCCCGCAAAATGACGCACATGCAGCATGACCTTCCCGATCCCCTTGCCGGGCGTGCCGAGTCCGGCCGCCAGGAGGCGGTCCGCGAGCATGCACAGGCCCGCCGCGACCAGCGGCACTACTGGCGCGGCGTCGTGCGCTGGACCTGGCTCGGCCTGGCCACCTGGCTGTTCGTGACCTGTGTGGTCAGCTGGTTCGCCGGCAGCTTCAACCAGTGGACCGTGGCGGGCGCGCCGGCCGGCTTCTGGCTGGCGGCGCAGGGCGCGATCGTGGCCTACCTGGTCATCATCGTGGTCCATGGCTGGGTGATGGATCGCCTGGAAGTACGGCTGGAGCAGCAGCATCGCGACCGTGCGAGGCCTGCCTCGACGTCTGCCCCGTCCTGAGCCGATGGCCAGCGGCCACGGTCGACCCGACCGGATTTCGCGTCCCACCGAGGCCACCCGCGTCTTCACGCAGGTGCTGCACCGGCGCTATGCCTGGTACACGCTGGGGCTGCTGTGCTTCATCGCGCTGATGGCGACGCTGGAGCGCATGGGCTGGCCGCGAACCTGGATCGGCGGCACCTTCCTGATCGGCACCGTGGCGGTCTACGCGGCGATCGGGCTGATGTCGCGCACGACCGACGAGGCCGAGTACTACGTTGCCGGTCGACGTGTGCCGGCGATCTACAACGGCATGGCGACGGCGGCCGACTGGATGTCGGCGGCGTCCTTCATCGGCACCGCCGGGGTGCTCTACCTGCAGGGTTTCGCCGGATTGGCCTACATCCTCGGCTGGACCGGCGGCTACTGCCTGGTGGCGCTGCTGCTGGCGCCCTACATGCGCCGGCTCGGCTTCTTCACCGTGCCCGAGTTCCTCGGCGCACGCTACGGTGGCGTGTTGCCGCGCGTGGTCGGCGTGATGGCGGTGGTGGTGGTGTCCTTCGTCTACGTCGTGGTGCAGATCTACGGCGTCGGCCTGATCACCTCGCACCTGACGGGCTTCAGCTTCGAGATCGGCATCTTCGTCGGCCTGGGCGGCGTGCTGGTCTGCTCCTTCCTCGGCGGCATGCGCGCCGTCACCTGGACCCAGGTGGCGCAGTACATCGTGCTGATCGTGGCCTACCTGACGCCGGTGTTCTGGCTCTCGATCAACCAGACCGGCAGCCCCTTCCCGCTGTTCTCCTATGGCCGTCAGCTCGAGCAGGTCGGTCTGCGAGAGCAGAAGCTGCTGGACGACCCGCGCGAGGCGCTGGTGCGCCACCAGTTCGCGGTGAGGGCCGAGGACGCCCGCCGCAAGCTGGCCGACGTGCCGCAGGCCATGGTCGATGACGCCGAGACGCTGTCGGCCCACGTGCGTGCGCTGCAGGCCGCCGATGCGCCGCTGGCCCGTATCCAGCAGGCCGAGCGCCGCTACCTGGACCGCCCGCGCACCGTCGAAGAGGCCGAGGTCCGCTACCGCCGCGAGGCCGAACTGTCCGAGGAGCGCGCCCGGCCGCTCGGCGGCATGCCGCGCCAGGCCCAGGCCTACCCGTCGCGCGCGTCGGCGACGCCGGCCACCGGCGCAGCCGATGCGCCGACCCCTCCGCCACCTGCCAACCACGCCGCGCAGCGCAACTTCCTGGCCCTGGTGCTGTGCCTCATGCTCGGCACCGCCGCGATGCCCCATGTGCTGACGCGCTACTACACGACGCCGTCTGCGACCGAGGCGCGCAAGTCGGTCGGCTGGTCGCTGTTCTTCATTGCGCTGCTCTACCTGGCCGCGCCGGCGCTGGCGGTGATGGTCAAGTACGAGGTCTTCACCAACCTCGTCGGCACGCCCTTCGACCAGCTGCCGGGCTGGATCCGGCGCTGGTCCAAGCTCGACTCGTCGCTGGTCTCGGTCGAGGACATCAACGGCGACGGCCTGCTGCAACTGGCCGAACTCAAGCTGGCCGGCGACGTCATCGTGCTGGCCGCCCCGGAGATCGGCGGGCTGCCGCTGGTGGTCACCTACCTGGTCGCTGCCGGCGGGCTGGCCGCCGCGTTGTCGACCGCCGACGGGCTGCTGCTGACGATCTCGAACGCGCTCTCGCATGACCTCTACTTCGGCCTGGTCAACCCGCGCGCGCCGGCAATGCGGCGCGTGATGCTGTCGAAGTTCCTCGTGCTGGTGATCGCGCTGCTGGCGGCCTTCATTGCCTCGATGCGGCTGACCGACATCCTGCAGTTCGTCACGGCGGCCTTTTCGCTGGCGGCGTCCGCCTTCTTCCCGGCGCTGGTCTTCGGCATCTTCTGGGGGCGGGCCAACCGCATCGGCGCGACGCTGGGCATGCTGGCCGGACTGGGCACCTGCGTGGCCTACATGGTGGTCGCCCACCCCCTGCTGCGCAGCTTCTTCGGCGTCACGCTGCCACTGGAACAGGCACGCCTGCTGGACGTCGATGCGGTCGCTGCCGGCGTCTTCGCGGTGCCGGTCGGCGCGCTGGTGCTGTTCGTCGGCAGCCTGCTGACCGCGCCGCCCGGCGCACAGCAGCTGGCACTGGTCGAACGTGCTCGCAACCCCGATTCCGAGTCCGACTGATCGGTCGACCCGGGCGGGCGTCGCTCTCCTGCTATAATTTTTGGCTTTCCCTTGCCGCACCTGTGTCTTGACGCGACGGGGCGGCTTCCTCAACTGGAAACCACAAGGAGTTGTGATGCGTCACTACGAAATCGTGCTGCTGGTCCACCCGGACCAGAGCGAACAGGTTCCGGCCATGCTGGAACGCTACAAGACCCTCGTCACCAGCAATGGCGGCAAGGTGCACCGCGTTGAAGACTGGGGCCGCTTCCAGCTGGCCTACATGATCAACAAGCTGGCCAAGGCGCACTACCTGTGCATCAACATCGAGTGCAGCAAGGAGACCCTGGCTGAGATCGAGACCGGCTTCCGCTTCAACGATGCCGTCCTGCGTCATCTGACGGTGAAGAAGGACAAGGCCGATACCGCTCCGTCGTCGATGATGAAGCGTGTCGAGAAGGAAGAAGCGCGCAAGTCGCAGCAGCAGCAGGAGACGGCGGCCTGAGTGTCTGAACCCCTGCGTGCGCCCCGGCGCCCGGATGCAGCGACCTCGTCGACATGAACGACGTCCAGCTCTCCGGCCGCATCGTGGAACGCGCTGCCCTGCGCTACACCCCCGCCGGCTTGCCGGCACTGGACATCCGCCTGGCCCATGAGTCTGAACTCATGCACGCTGGGGCGCCCCGCAAGGTCTCCCTGGAGATGCATGCGACGGCGATCGGCGATCTCGCCCTCGACCTGGCCCGCGTGCCGGTCGGCGACGCGATCGACATCCGCGGATTCCTGGGCAAACAGCGCAATGGCAAGGGGGTGATGCTGCACATCAGCGCCTTCGTTCCCACGTCCCTGTCACCCATATCGAGTTGAAGAGGTCACTATGGCTCCGCCCCGTGGCAAGTTTTCCAAGGATCGCAAGACCAAGCGCAATCAGCAATCGCTGCTGTTCAAGCGCAAGCGCTTCTGCCGTTTCACCGTCGCCGGTGTTCAAGAGATCGACTACAAGGATCTCGACGTGCTGCGCGATTTCGTCGGTGAGAACGGCAAGATCACCCCGGCCCGCCTGACCGGCACCCGTGCCTACTTCCAGCGCCAGCTGACCACCGCCATCAAGCGCGCCCGCTTCCTGGCCATGCTGCCGTACAGCGACCAGCACAAGGTCTGAGGAGTAGAAACATGCAAGTGATCCTGCTTGAAAAAGTGGCCAACCTCGGCGCCCTGGGCGACGTGGTCAAGGTCAAGGACGGCTACGCCCGCAACTTCCTGATCCCGACCGGCGCTGCCCGTCGTGCGACCGAGAAGGCGATCGCCGAGTTCGAGGCCCGTCGTGCCGAACTGGAAAAGGTCCAGGCCGAAAAGCTCGCCGGCGCCCAGGCGCAAGGTGACAAGCTCGGCGGCAAGACGATCACCGTGACCCAGAAGGCCGGCGTGGACGGTCGCCTGTTCGGTTCGGTGACCAACGCCGACATCGCCGAGGGCATCAAGGCCCAGGGCTTCGACGTCGCCAAGTCGCAGATCCGCCTGCCGAACGGCCCGCTGAAGCACATCGGCGAGTTCCCGGTTTCGGTCGCTCTGCACCACGATGTCGTCGTCGACATCACGGTGGCGGTGGTCGGCGAGACGGACTGATCCTGAACCAGGGATCGGCGTCGCGGCTCCCGCAGCCGTGACCGCCCCGAGAGGCCGGCACCCGCCGGCCTCTTTCTTTTTGGGCTGCGCACTTTTCCCCCGAGTTTCCCGGACTTGTCCCCAGGTCTGTCCACAAGCCGGGCCGGACCCCCGACCTATCATCGATCGATGTCTGCCCTGCTCTCCGGAACCACGCCCCTGCCTCGCGGCACCGATGACGAGGTCGCCCGCCTGCGCGTCCCGCCCCACTCGGTCGAGGCCGAGCAGAGCGTGCTCGGCGGTCTGATGCTCGACAACAGCGCGTCCGACCGCGCCGGCGATCTGCTGACCGACAGCGACTTCTACCGCTACGAGCACAAGCTGATCTACGCGGCCATCATGGCGCTTATCTCGACCAACAAGCCGGCCGACGTCATCACCGTGTTCGAGCAGCTGACCAGCCTTGGCAAGGCCGAGGAGGTCGGTGGCCTGGCCTACCTGAATGCGCTGGCCCAGAGCGTGCCGAGCGCGGCCAACCTGCGCCGCTACGCGGAAATCGTTCGCGAGCGCGCGATCCTGCGCAAGCTCGTGGCGGCCAGCGACGAGATCGCCACCAACGCCTTCAATCCGCAGGGGCGGGCGGTGTCGACCATCCTGGACGAGGCCGAGGGCAAGATCTTCCGCATCGGCGAGGAGGGCTCGCGCAACAAGCAGGGCATGCACTCGATGGAATCGCTGGTGGTCCAGCTGATCGACCGGGTCCAGGAGCTGGCCGAGAACGGCGCCGGCGAGGTGACCGGCGTGCCCTCGGGCTTCGTCGATCTCGACCGCATGACCGCTGGCCTGCAGCCGGGCGACCTGATCATCCTGGCCGCTCGCCCGTCGATGGGCAAGACCGCCTTCGCGCTGAACATCGGCGAGCACGTGGCGGTCAAGGAACAGCTGCCGGTGCTGGTCTTCTCGATGGAAATGGGCGCCTCGCAGCTGGCGCTGCGGATGGTCGGCTCGCTCGGCCGCATCGACCAGCAGCACCTGCGCACTGGCGCGCTGCGCGACGAGGAATGGGGGCGGCTGTCCGAGGCGGTCGACCAGCTGCGCAACATCAGCCTGCACATCGACGAAACGCCTGCGCTCAACCCGACCGAGCTGCGGGCCCGCTCGCGCCGGCTGGCGCGCCAGTGCGGCAAGCTCGGCCTGATCATCGTTGACTACCTGCAGCTGATGAGCGGATCGTCGGCCTCCAGTGGCGAGAACCGCGCCACCGAGATTTCCGAGATCTCGCGTGGCCTGAAGGCATTGGCCAAGGAGCTGCAATGCCCGGTGATCGCGCTGTCCCAGCTCAACCGCTCGGTCGAGACCCGCACCGACAAGCGCCCGATGATGAGCGATCTGCGCGAATCCGGCGCCATCGAGCAGGACGCGGACGTCATCATGTTCATCTACCGCGATGAGTACTACAACAAGGACTCGAAGGAGCCCGGCGTGGCCGAGATCATCATCGGCAAGCAGCGCAACGGCCCGGTCGGCACGGTCAAGCTGGCCTTCCTGCGCCCGCTAACCAAGTTCGAGAACCTCGCGCCCGGCAGCTACGGCGGCGGCAGCGAGTACTGACATCGGCGCGGCGGCTGCCGCGTCCGCGCATGAACAAGGCCCGGCATGACCGGGCCTTGTCCTCCGCGGGGCCGACCGGATCCGGGCGGGATCCGGTCGTGGCGTCGGCGCTTACTCGCGTTCGCCGCCCACCAGGCCGAAGATGGCCAGCAGGCTCTGGAACACGTTGTAGATGTCCAGGTAGATGGCCAGCGTGGCGCTGATGTAGTTGGTCTCGCCGCCGTCGAGCACGCGCTTGATGTCGTAGAGCATGAAGGCCGAGAACAGGCCCACGCAGATCACCGACAGCGTCAGCATCAGGGCCGAGGACTGCACGAACATGTTGATGATGCCGGCGATCAGCACGACCACGGCGCCCACGAACAGGAACTTGCCCATGCCACTCAGGTCACGCTTGATGACCGTCGCCAGCGTCGCCATGGCGAAGAAGACGCCGGCGGTGCCGCCGAAGGCCATCATGATCAGCGAGCTGCCGTTCTTGAAGCCCAGGACCATCGCCAGCATGCGCGACAGCATCAGGCCCATGAAGAACGTGAAGGCCAGCAGCACGGCCACGCCGGTGCCCGATTCCTTGGTCTTCTCGATGGCGAACATGAAGCCGAACGCACCGACCAGGAACAGCACCATCGACAGCCCGTTGCCCATGGCCGCCATCACGCCGGTCGTGACGCCCACCCAGGCGCCCAGCACCGTCGGGATCATCGACAGCGCGAGGAGGGCGTAGGTGTTGCGCAGGACGCGTTGTTGCTGCAGGCCCAGCGCACCCGTGCCGGCGTGGCCGGAGTAGGTCGACAGGTCAGGGGTCATGAATCCTCCAGAGAGTGGTTGAAGACGGTGTCTGTGACACCGGAAAAATGATTCTAGTTCCCGGGTTCCTGAAGGAAATCCACAGCTTCCCGGTGGCAGAGCGGCATGAGGCTTGCGGGGAGAATGCGCCTCCCGAACCAACGACACGGTCACCAGACCGCCCTGAACATGAAGACCCGCTCCGCCCTGACCCATGAAGACCTGCGCCGCATGGCTGCTGCCGCCGAAGCCGAGGCGGTCAAGAACAACTGGGCCGTGACCTTCGCCATCGTCGACGACGGCGGTCACCTGCTGTGGCTCCAGCGCCTGGACGGTGCCGCGCCGCTGTCCTCGCACATCGCACCGGCCAAGGCACGCACCGCCGCGCTGGGTCGCCGCGAGAGCCGCATCTACGAGGAGATGATCAACCAGGGCCGCGTCTCCTTCGTGACCGCGCCCGAGGTCGATGCGCTGCTCGAAGGCGGCGTGCCCATCATCATCGACGGCGACTGCATCGGAGCCATCGGCGTGAGCGGCGTGAAGTCCACCGAGGACGCCCAGATCGCCAAGGCGGGCATCGCCGCGCTGACGGCCTGATCGAAGGCCGGATCGGGCGCCAGGCCCGATCGGCACGCACGATCCGGGGCGCTGCGGCACCGCCAACAGCCCTTCTGCGCACCGGGAACGGGCGGCGGGAAAACCCGCAGACGTTATACTTTCACGGTTTGTCTGCCAACAACGCCGCCCGGCCCGCCCGGGCCACCGTGACACCCTGATGAAGGGTGTTGCGAGAGGCCCGGTTCGTGTTGCAACCCACCCCCAGTGTTGTGCCTGATGCGTCCCTTGCGGGGCGGGTCGAGCCGCACCGGTCTGCGTCGGGCGAGCGTCCACCTATCGGAGAACCCGTGCTGCCCGTCCTGCCCCCCGCTCTTCTCGCACTCGCAGACGGCACGGTCTTTCAAGGCACCTCGATCGGCGCTGCCGGTCAGACGGTGGGTGAGGTGGTGTTCAACACCGCGCTCACCGGCTATCAGGAAATCCTCACCGACCCGAGCTACTGCCGGCAGATCGTCACGCTGACGTATCCGCACATCGGCAACTACGGCGTCAATCCGCAGGATGTCGAAGCCTCGAAAGTCCATGCCGCCGGCCTGATCATCAAGGACCTGCCGGTTCGTTCGTCCAACTTCCGCCAGTCGGTCACGCTGACCGAGTACCTCGTGGCCGAAGGCACCGTGGCGATCGCCGACATCGACACCCGCCGCCTGACCCGCCTGCTGCGCACGAACGGCGCGCAGAACGGCGCGATCGTCGCCTTCCCGGCGGGCACCGTGATCACCGAGTCCCACCGCGACGCGGCCGTCGCTGCCGCCCGCTCGGCTCCCAGCATGGCCGGGCTGGACCTGGCCCAGGTCGTCAGCCGCACCGAGGCGGTCGAGTGGACCGAGACCGAGTGGCGCCTGATCGGCGACGACGGCCTGCCCGGCTTCGGCCAGCAGACCGCGCCGCGCTTCCACGTCGTGGCCTACGACTTTGGCGTCAAGAACAACATCCTGCGCATGCTCGCCGAACGCGGCTGCCGTGTCACGGTGGTGCCGGCGAAGACGCCCGCCGCGGCCGTGCTGGCGCTCCATCCGGACGGCATCTTCCTGTCCAACGGCCCTGGCGACCCGGAGCCCTGCGACTACGCGATCGACGCCGCGCGCACGCTGATCGAGACCGGCATCCCGACCTTCGGGATCTGCCTGGGCCACCAGATCATGGCGCTGGCCTCGGGCGCGAAGACCTTCAAGATGAAGTTCGGCCACCACGGCGCGAACCATCCGGTCAAGGACCTCGACGACGGCCGCGTCTCGATCACCAGCCAGAACCACGGCTTCGCGGTCGACGCCGCCAGCCTGCCGGCCAACCTGCGGCCGACCCACGTCAGCCTGTTCGACGGCACGCTGCAGGGCCTCGCCCGCACCGACCGTCCGGCGTTCTGCTTCCAGGGTCACCCTGAAGCGTCGCCCGGCCCCCACGACATCGCCTATCTGTTCGACCGCTTCACCGCGCTGATGGAAAAGATGGAGAAGAACAATGCCTAAGCGCAGCGACCTGAAAACGATCCTCATCATTGGCGCCGGCCCGATCATCATCGGCCAGGCCTGCGAGTTCGACTACTCCGGCGCCCAGGCCTGCAAGGCCCTGCGCGAGGAGGGCTACAAGGTCGTGCTGGTCAACAGCAACCCCGCGACCATCATGACCGACCCGGCCACCGCCGACGTCACCTACATCGAGCCCATCACCTGGCAGGTGGTCGAGAAGATCATCGCCAAGGAGCGCCCCGACGCGATCCTGCCGACCATGGGCGGTCAGACCGCGCTGAACTGCGCGCTCGACCTGCACAAGCACGGCGTGCTGGCGAAGTACGGCGTCGAGATGATCGGTGCCAACGAGCACGCGATCGAGAAGGCCGAGGACCGCCTGAAGTTCAAGGACGCGATGACCAAGATCGGGCTCGGCTCGGCCAAGTCCGGCATCGCGCACTCGATGGAAGACGCCTGGGCGGTGCAGAAGGCGATCCAGGCCGAGATCGGCGCAAACGGTGAACATTCGGGCTTCCCGATGGTCATCCGCCCGAGCTTCACGCTTGGCGGCACCGGCGGCGGCATCGCCTACAACCCCGAGGAATTCGAGGAAATCTGCAAGCGCGGCCTCGACCTCTCGCCGACCAACGAACTGCTCATCGAGGAATCGCTGATCGGCTGGAAGGAGTACGAGATGGAGGTCGTCCGCGACAAGGCGGACAACTGCATCATCGTCTGCTCGATCGAGAACCTCGACCCGATGGGCATCCACACCGGCGACTCGATCACCGTCGCGCCGGCCCAGACGCTGACCGACCGCGAGTACCAGCTGCTGCGCAACGCCTCGATCGCCATCCTGCGCGAGATCGGCGTCGACACCGGCGGCTCGAACGTGCAGTTCTCGATCAACCCGCGCGACGGCCGCATGGTCGTCATCGAGATGAACCCGCGCGTGTCGCGTTCGTCGGCGTTGGCTTCCAAGGCGACCGGCTTCCCGATCGCCAAGATCGCCGCCAAGCTGGCGGTCGGCTACACGCTCGACGAGCTGCGCAACGACATCACCGGCGGCGCGACACCGGCCTCGTTCGAGCCCTCGATCGACTACGTCGTCACCAAGATCCCGCGCTTCGCGTTCGAGAAGTTCCCGGCGGCGGACCCGCACCTGACGACGCAGATGAAGTCGGTCGGCGAGGTCATGGCCATGGGCCGCACCTTCCAGGAAAGCCTGCAGAAGGCGCTGCGCGGTCTCGAGACCGGCATCGACGGCCTGACCGAACGCAGCCGAGACCGCGACGAGATCATCGAGGAGATCGGCGAGCCCGGCCCCGAGCGCATCCTGTTCGTGGCCGACGCCTTCCGCATCGGCATGACGCTCGACGAGGTCTTCGAGGAGACCGCGATCGATCCGTGGTTCCTGGCCCAGATCGAGCAGATCGTCACCACCGAAGGCCAGCTCAAGGACCGCACGGTCGAGAGCCTGTCGGCCGACGAGATGCGCTACCTGAAGAAGAAGGGCTTCTCGGACCGCCGTCTCGCCAAGCTGATGGGCACGAACCAGCACCTCGTGCGCCAGGCCCGTCACGCCCTGGGCGTGCGCCCGGTCTACAAGCGCGTCGACACCTGCGCGGCCGAGTTCGCCACGCAGACCGCCTACATGTACTCGTGCTACGAGAACGTCGACGGTGAGTGCGAGGCCGCGCCGACCAGCCGCCGCAAGATCATGGTGCTGGGCGGTGGCCCAAACCGCATCGGCCAGGGCATCGAGTTCGACTACTGCTGCGTCCATGCCGCCCTCGCCATGCGCGAGGACGGCTACGAGACCATCATGGTTAACTGCAACCCCGAGACCGTCTCGACCGACTACGACACCAGCGACCGCCTCTACTTCGAGCCGGTCACGCTGGAGGACGTGCTCGAGATCGTCGCCAAGGAACAGCCGGTCGGCGTGATCGTCCAGTACGGCGGCCAGACGCCGCTGAAGCTGGCGCTGGACCTGGAGGCCAACGGCGTGCCCATCATCGGCACGACGCCCGACTCCATCGACATCGCCGAGGACCGCGAGCGCTTCCAGCAGCTGCTGCACACGCTGGGCCTGCGCCAGCCGCCCAACCGCACCGCGCGGACCGAGGAAACCGCGCTGACGCTGGCCAACGAGATCGGCTACCCGCTGGTGGTGCGCCCGAGCTACGTGCTCGGCGGCCGCGCGATGGAGATCGTGCACGGCGACAAGGACCTCGAGCGCTACATGCGCGAGGCCGTGCGCGTGTCCGAGAAGTCGCCGGTGCTGCTGGACCGTTTCCTCGACGATGCCGTCGAGGTCGACGTCGACTGCATCAGCGACGGCACCGACGTCATGATCGGCGGGATCATGGAGCACATCGAGCAGGCCGGCGTCCACTCCGGCGACTCGGCCTGCTCGCTGCCGCCGTACACGCTGTCGGCCGCGCTGCAGGACGAGCTGCGCCGCCAGACCGCGCTGATGGCCAAGGCCCTCAAGGTGGTCGGCCTGATGAACGTGCAGTTCGCCATCCAGGGCGACGTGACGCGCGGGCTCGACGCCTGCACCGTCTACGTGCTCGAAGTGAATCCGCGTGCCTCGCGCACCGTGCCCTACGTGTCGAAGGCCACCGGCCAGCCGCTGGCCAAGATCGCCGCGCGTTGCATGGCCGGCCAGCGCCTGGCCGATCAGAAGGGTCCGGACGGCCGCACCCCGCGCGAGGTCGTGCCGCCGTATTTCAGCGTCAAGGAAGCCGTCTTCCCGTTCAACAAGTTCCCCGGCGTGGACCCGATCCTCGGCCCGGAAATGCGTTCGACCGGCGAAGTGATGGGCGTGGGTACCACCTTCGGCGAGGCCATGCTCAAGAGCCAGCTCGGCGCCGGCTCGCGCCTGCCGACCAAGGGCACCGTGGTGATCTCGGTCAAGGCCAGCGAGCACGCCCGTGCCGTCGGCGTGGCCCGTGACCTGCACGCGCTCGGCTACACGCTGGTGGCGACCAAGGGCACGGCATCGGCCATCGGCGCCGCCGGCATCCCGGTCAAGGTCGTCAACAAGGTCAAGGACGGCCGGCCGCACATCGCCGACATGATCAAGGCCGGCGAGATCCAGCTGGTGTTCACGACCGTCGACGAGACCCGCACGGCCATCGCCGACTCGCGCTACATCCGCACCGCCGCGCTGGCCAACCGCGTGACCTACTACACCACGATGGCTGGTTGCGAGGCCGCCACCGAGGCGCTCAAGCACCAGGCCGGACTGAGCGTCATCTCGGTGCAGGACATGCACGCCCTGCTGGCCTGAGGCCAGGTGGGACGGCGGTTCGAATAGACTGCCGTTCCAGACGCCGCCGCGGCGCGTTCCCTCGGGGACAGGCCGCGGCGGCGCAGTTTTTGGCCCGTCCGCTTTCCACCCGGAACCCCCGATCCGATCCTCCGCGATCCCACCAGACCGAATCCCATGGCCACCATTCCCCTGACCAAGCGCGGCGCCGAACTGCTCAAGCAGGAGCTCCAGCGCCTCAAGACCGTCGAGCGTCCGGCCGTCGTCAACGCCATCGCCGAAGCCCGCGCGCAGGGCGACCTGTCCGAGAACGCCGAATACGACGCGGCCAAGGACAAGCAGGGCTTCATCGAGGGCCGCATCCTCGAGATCGAGAGCAAGCTCGCGCAGGCGCAGATCATCGACCCGGCTGCGCTGAACGCCGGCGGCAAGGTCGTGTTCGGTTCGACCGTCGAACTGGAGGAAGAGGAAAGCGGCGACGCCGTCACCTACCAGATCGTCGGTGAGGACGAGGCCGACCTGAAGCAGGGGCGCATCTCGGTCGGTTCGCCGATCGCGCGGGCGCTGATCGGCAAGGAAGCCGGCGACGTCGCCGAGGTCCAGGCCCCGGGCGGCGTGCGCCGTTACGAGGTCGTCGACGTGCGCTACATCTGATCGCGATGCTCGCGCGCATCGCGAAACTGCTGGCCGCCCTGTGGCTGGGCCTGGTCGTCACGCTGGGCGGCGTCGCCGCGCCGATGGCCTTCCAGGTGCTGGAACGCACGCTGGCCGGCCAGTTCGCCGGCGCTTGCTTCCGGCTTGAAGCGCAGGTGTCGCTGGGCCTGGCGATGCTGCTGTTCATGCTGCACCGCAAGCTCGCGCAGCAGCAGGCCGAAGCGGGCCTGGGCTCGCGGTTGTCGACCGATCTGCTGCTCGTGCTGGGGGCGCTGTTCTGCACCGTGCTCGGTTACTTCGCGCTGCAGCCGATGATGGCAGCGGCTCGCGCGGGCACCGGCATGTACAGCTTCGGCACGCTGCACGGCGCGTCGAGCCTGATGTTCCTGCTCAAGGGTGGGATGCTGCTGGCGCTGGTCTGGCGAGGCACTGCCACGCCGCAGCGACGAGCGGGCTGAACGGCGTTCGCGCTGGCGGCCTGGCGCCGCCAGCCGATCGACGCTTCAGCCGCCCAGCGAGCGCTTCTTGCTGCTGGTCGCGCGCTTCTTGGCGCGCTTGACGAGGCCACCGGCCGAGATGCGCTCGTTGCCCAGCACGGTCAGCTTCTTGACCTGGGCGCGCTGCGTGCCGCTCTTCGAGAACTTCAGGATCTTGACGACCCGCGGTCCGGGCCGGCGGCTGTCGTCGACCACGACCGGCGCTGCCTTCTGCTCGACCGGCTTCCACAGCACCAGCAGCTTGCCGATGTGCTGGATCGGCGCGGCCTCGAGCTGGTCGGCCAGCGTCGCGAGCAAGGCTTCGCGCGCGGCCCGGTCGTCGCTGAAGACCCGGATCTTGATGAGGCCGTGGGCCTTGAGGGCGGCCTCGGCCTCCTTCAGGACGGCGGGCGTGAGGCCCTCGCCACCGATCATGACGACCGGGTCGAGGTGGTGGGCCGCAGCGCGGTGTTCCTTGCGCTGGGCGGGGGTCAGTTGAATCGCGGGCATCCCTCTATTATCGGTGCGACATGAAGATCAACACGAAAAGCAAGAAGGTCAACAAGGCGTGGCTCAACGACCACGTCAACGATCCCTGGGTCCGGCTGGCGCAGAAGGAGGGCTATCGGGCCCGCGCAGCCTACAAGCTCAAGGAGATCGACGAGACCCTCGGCCTGGTCAAGCCCGGCCAGGTGGTCGTCGACCTGGGTTCCACGCCGGGCGCCTGGAGCCAGTACGTGCGGCGGCGCTTCGCGCCCAAGGAGGCGGGCGCGGGCGGCGCGGCGGTCGGCTCGCTCAACGGGACCATCATCGCGCTGGACCTGTTGCCGATGGAGCCGATCGAGGGCGTGGTCTTCCTGCAGGGCGACTTCCGCGAGGATGCGGTGCTGCAGCAGCTGGTCGACCAGCTCGCCGGCCGGCCGGTCGACGTGGTGGTCTCGGACATGGCGCCCAACCTGTCGGGCATCGAGGTCTCGGACGCCGCACGCATCGCCCACCTGGTCGAGCTGGCGATCGAGTTCGCGCAGGCCCACCTTCGGCCACAGGGCGCGCTGGTCTGCAAGGTCTTCCACGGCAGCGGCTACAGCCAGCTGGTCGACGCCTTCCGGCAGGCCTTCCGGGTGGTCAAGGCGATCAAGCCCAAGGCCTCCCGCGACAAGTCTTCTGAAACCTTTCTGGTGGGCATCGGTCTCAAGGTTTCTTGACAAGGGCGTGCACCGCAAGCCGAACTCGGTGCGACAGTGCACGATCCTTGAATTTGACAGGTCTGCTCCAAGGTGTTTCGGGCCGGTTCGGGTGTAGGGGCTGCACTAGAATCGATCGAAGCTACCGCGTCAGACGCAGTCCGAGTCGGCCCCGGCCGCATGACCCTCCCGGGTCTTCATGAACGTTAGAAGGAGCCGCGGTGAACAATCAATGGTTCTCCAAAGTCGCTGTGTGGTTGGTGATCGCCCTGGTGCTGTTCACCGTGTTCAAGCAGTTCGACCGCACGTCGACCGCGGGCAACCAGATCGGGTATTCGGAGTTCCTCGAAGAGGTCCGCGCCAAGCGGATCCGCGAGGTGGTCCTCCAGGAGAACCCCGGCGGTGCCGACATCGAAGCCCTGACGACCGACGACAAGCGCATCCGCACCACCGCGACCTACCTGGATCGCGGCCTGGTCGGTGACCTGATCAACAACGGCGTCAAGTTCCGCGTCAAGCCGCGCGAGGAGCCGTCGGTCCTGACCAGCCTGCTGATCTCCTGGGGCCCGATGCTGCTGCTGATCGGCGTGTGGGTCTACTTCATGCGCCAGATGCAGGGCGGCGGCAAGGGCGGTGCCTTCAGCTTCGGCAAGAGCCGCGCCCGCATGCTCGACGAGAGCAACAACTCGGTGACCTTCGCCGACGTGGCCGGCTGCGACGAGGCCAAGGAAGAGGTCAAGGAACTGGTCGACTTCCTGAAGGATCCGCAGAAATTCCAGAAGCTCGGCGGCCGCATCCCGCGTGGCGTGCTGATGGTCGGCCCGCCCGGCACCGGCAAGACGCTGCTGGCGAAGTCCATCGCCGGCGAGGCCAAGGTGCCGTTCTTCTCGATCTCCGGTTCCGACTTCGTCGAGATGTTCGTCGGCGTGGGCGCGGCCCGCGTGCGCGACATGTTCGAGCAGGCCAAGAAGAACTCGCCCTGCATCATCTTCGTCGACGAGATCGACGCGGTCGGCCGCCACCGCGGTGCTGGCCTCGGCGGCGGCAACGACGAGCGCGAGCAGACGCTCAACCAGATGCTCGTCGAGATGGACGGCTTCGAGACCAACCTCGGCATCATCGTCGTGGCCGCCACGAACCGCCCGGACATCCTCGACCCCGCGCTGCTTCGCCCCGGCCGCTTCGACCGCCAGGTCTACGTGACGTTGCCGGACGTGCGTGGCCGCGAGCAGATCCTCAACGTGCACATGCGCAAGGTGCCGGTCGGCCAGGACATCCGGGCCGACATCCTCGCGCGCGGCACGCCGGGCTTCTCCGGTGCCGATCTGGCCAACCTGGTCAACGAGGCTGCCCTGTTCGCCGCCCGCCGCAACGGCCGGGTCGTCGAGATGGTCGACTTCGAGAAGGCCAAGGACAAGATCATGATGGGCCCCGAGCGCAAGTCGATGATCATGCCGGAGGAGGAACGCAAGAACACTGCGTACCACGAGGCGGGTCATGCGCTGGTCGCCCGGCTGCTGCCCAAGACCGACCCGGTCCACAAGGTGACGATCATCCCGCGCGGTCGTGCGCTGGGCGTGACGATGCAGTTGCCCGAAGGTGACCGCTACAGCATGGACAAGGAGCGCATGCTCTCGACCATCTCGGTGCTGTTCGGCGGCCGGATCGCCGAGGAGGTCTTCATGAACCAGATGACCACCGGCGCCAGCAACGACTTCGAGCGCGCGACCCAGATTGCCCGCGACATGGTCACCCGCTACGGCATGACCGAAGAACTCGGCCCGATGGTCTACGCCGAGAACGAGGGCGAGGTCTTCCTGGGCCGCTCGATCACCAAGCAGGTCAACGTCTCGGAAGAGACGATGCAGAAGGTCGACAAGGAGATCCGCAAGATCATCGACACCCAGTACCAGCTGGCGCGTCGCCTGATCGAGGATCACCAGGACAAGATGCACGCGATGGCGCGCGCACTGCTCGACTGGGAAACCATCGACGCGGACCAGATCGAGGACATCATGAACGGCCGTGAGCCGCGTCCGCCCAAGGACTGGGTGCCGCCGGCTTCGCGTCCCCCGGGTGGCCCGAGCAATCCGACGGTGACACCGAACGCGACCGCGACGGTCTGAGCACGGCGGGTCCGGCCCAGCGTCCGGACAGCGTCAGACAAAGGAAAGGGCCCGCAAGGGCCCTTTCTGCTTTCCGGTTCCGATGACGAGTTGCCGGACCCCGGCCCGGACGGTCGGGCTCAGCTGTCGATCTTGCCGACCGACACCACCGGCCCGGTCGGCGCACCGGTGGGCGAGCCGCCCGGTGGTTCGATGCTGACGGCGAAGGCCGCGGTGTCCTTGAGCAGCTGGGCGCGTTGCACCGTCGTGCCGCCGCGCGCGGAGACCAGGCCCAGCGAGCGCGGCGCGCCGCTCGGCGGCAGGGCCCACAGCTCGTAGGCCTGGCTGGCGGTCAGCTGCACGCCGTCGATGGGCTTGAGCACGAGGCTGCGGCCATCGGCGCTGACGCTGGCGACGAAGCGGGTTTCGCTCTGGTTGGGCGACAGCACCACGACGACCGGCGGCTGGATCGGCGCGGGCAGGCTCAGCGCCACGCCCAGCCCGATCGCGGCGACGCTGGCCGCCGCGCTCAGGCCCTGCCACAGGCCCAGGCGCTCCCACCAGCGCTGAACCGCACGGGTGACGGCAGCGGCCGACGGTTGGGGGGCAGCGCCTCGGCGCGCGGCGCCGAACAGGTGCTGGTCGATCGCGGTCCAGACGCGCTCCGGCGGCCTGACCGGCGGCAGCGCCTGGGTGAGCGGCATCAGGCGGACCTGCCACGAGCGCACCGCGCCCCGCAGCACCGGGTGCGCCGGCAGCAGCGATTCAAAGCGGCGGCGTGCGCCACCGCGCAGCGTGCCCACGACGTAGTCGGCGGCCAGTCGGTCGGCCAGGTTCGAGCGGCTGTAGTCCATGGCTCAGCTCTCCTGCGTCGCGCCTTGACGCATGCCCAGACGGTCCAGGCAACCCTTGAGCGCCTGCAGGCCACGCCGCAGCCAGCTCTTGACGGTGCCCAGCGGCTGGCTCAGGTGGTCGGCCACCTCGGCATGGCTCAGGCCCTGGTAGAAGGCCAGTGCCAGGCTCTGCTGCTGCTCGGCACTGAGCTGGTCCATGCAGCCCTGGATGGACTGCGCCTGGGCCGCCTGCATCAGCAGTTGCTCGGGGCCGGGTTCTTCACTTGCGACTCGTTCCAGCATGTCGTCGTTGTCGGGATCGCCATCGCCATGCCAGGTCTGGCTCGACACGGTGTCGGGCTCGGCCTGGCGCCTCCGCAGGCTGTCGATGGCCCTGTTGCGGGCCACGCTGGTCATCCAGGTCAGAGCCTGGGCCCGATGCACGTCGAAGCTGGAAGCACTGCGCCAGATGTTGACGTAGACCTCCTGCAGCACGTCCTCGGCCAGCGCGCGGTTCTTCTGGATACGCAGCACGACCGCGAACAGATGCGGGCTGCTGCGTTCGTAGAGCGTCTGGAAGGCGCGCCGGTCGTGCAGGGCGACCCGCGAGAGCAGGGCGGCGAGTTCGGCGGCACGTTCGGCGGCGCGGGCCTGGGCGGCATCGCTGGCGGACGAGGGGGAGGCGGAGGGCGTCTGGGGCATGTCGTCAGGGGGTATCGGTCCATTCTAGGAGGGGGCCGCGACAGGGCGCTGCGTAGAATCTCGCGCATGTCGTCGCCCGCATCCGCCCAGTTCGTCCTCACCCTTTCCTGCCCCGACGTCAAGGGCATCGTCCATGCGGTTTCCGGCCTGCTCTACCAGGCCGGCTGCAACATCATCGACTCCCAGCAGTTCGGCGACGTGCTCGGCGAGGACGCCACCGGCCTGTTCTTCATGCGGGTCCATTTCGAGGCCCCCGATCACCTGGCCGACGCGCTGACGCTGGAGAAGCTGTTCGGCCCGATGCGCGAGCAGTTCCGCATGGATGCCCGCGTGCATGCGCTGGCGCGCCGGCCGCGCGTGCTGCTGATGGTCAGCCAGCACGGCCACTGCCTGAACGACCTGCTGTTTCGCTGGAAGAGCGGGCAGCTGGCGATCGACATCCCGGCCATCGTCTCCAACCACCCCGACTTCGCGGCACTGGCCGACAGCTACGGCGTGCCCTTCCACCACCTGCCGCTGAAGGCCGGCTCCAGCGCCGAGACCAAGCGCGCGCAGGAGCGCCAGATCGAGGCGCTGTGCGATCGCGAGCAGGTCGACCTGCTGGTGCTGGCGCGCTACATGCAGATCCTCAGCGAGGACTTCTGCCACTTCCTCGCCGGCCGGGCGATCAACATCCACCACAGCTTCCTGCCCAGCTTCAAGGGCGCGAAGCCGTATTTCCAGGCCCACCAGCGCGGCGTCAAGCTCATCGGCGCGACCGCCCACTACGTCACGGCCGACCTCGACGAGGGCCCGATCATCGAGCAGGACGTCGAGCGCGTGGACCACACGCTGAGCCCCGAGGACTACACCGCCACCGGCCGCGACGTCGAATGCGTCGTGCTGGCCCGCGCGGTGCGCTGGCATGTCGAGCACCGCGTGCTGCTCAATGGCCGCAAGACGGTCGTCTTCCGCTGACCGCCTGATCCTGCCGCCCCCCAAACCTGACCCGACGAGGCCGACGCCATGAGCCAGACCAAGCCCCTGCAGGCCGCGCTGATGGCCACGCCCGACGACCTCGAGGTCTCGTTCTACGAGAGCCTGCAGCAGGGCGATCTCGACCGGCTGATGTCGCTCTGGTCGGACGAGGAGGAGATCGCCTGCGTGCACCCGGGCGGTCCGCGCCTGATCGGCGCGCCAGCGATCCGCGCGAGCTTCGAGGAGCTGTTCTCGCAGGGCGGCATCGACGCCCGCCCGGCCCAGGTCCGGCGCATCACGCTGGGCGGCACCGCCGTCCACCACGTGCTGGAAGAAGTCCGCGTGCAGACCGAGGAAGGCCCGCGCAGCGGCTATGCGCTGTGCACCAACGTCTACGTCAAGACGCCGCAGGGCTGGCGCATGCTGGTCCACCATGCCAGCCCCGGCACGCCCATCGAGCTGCAGGAATTCGTCGAGTCCTCGACCACGCTGCATTGAGGCCGTCGCCCGTCTATCACCCGCCGCGCTGGCTGCCGGGCGGGCACCTGCAGACCATCTGGTCGGCCCGCCTGGCCCGCCACCACGTCGATCCGAGCGATCCGCCGCGCTTCCGGCGCGAACGCTGGACCACGCCCGACGGTGATTTCGTCGATGCCGACTGGCGCGACGACGGCCAGGCGCTGGCGCCCGACGCCCCGTTGCTGGTGATGTTCCACGGCCTCGAAGGCAACCGCCACAGCCAGTATGTCCAGGCCCATGCCGACCTGGCACGGCGGCGTGGCTGGGGCTTCGTGATGCCGCACTTCCGCGGCTGTTCGGGCGAGCTGAACCTCGCGCCGCGGGCCTACCACTCGGGCGACCATGTCGAGATCGGCTGGATGCTCGACCAGGGGCGCGCCCGCCATGCCGGACCGCTGCACGCGGTCGGCATCTCGCTGGGCGGCAACGCGCTGCTGCGCTGGGCCGAGGAGCGCGGCCATGCCGCCGGCGCGGTGCTGCGTTCGCTGGCGGCGGTCTGCTCGCCGATCGACCTGGCGGCCGGCGGGCATGCGCTCGGGCGCGGCTTTTCGCGGCGGGTCTACACGCCGATGTTCCTGCGCACCATGAAGCCCAAGGCGCTGGCCAAGCTGGCGCAGCACCCGGGCCTGTTCGACCGTGAACGCCTGCTGGCCGCGCAGACCCTGCATGCCTTCGACGACGTCTTCACCGCGCCGCTGCACGGCTTTCGCGACGCCGACGACTACTGGGCCCGTGCCTCGGCGCTGCCGGCGCTGGCCGACATCCGCCTGCCCAGCCTGCTGGTGCACGCGCTCAACGACCCCTTCGTGCCGGCCGACAGCCTGCCGCGCACGCCGCCGGCCGGTGGCCATGTGCGGCTGTGGCAGCCGCCCGAGGGTGGCCATGTCGGCTTCGCGTCCGGCGGCTTCCCGGGCCATGTGCTGGGCCTGCCGGCCCAGGTGCTGGACTGGCTCGCATCGCCGGCCTGAGGCAGCATCGCGGCATGGATGACATCGTCAAGGCAGCGCTGCGCAAGTGGCCCCACGTGCCGGCCTGCCGCGGCTGGCTGGCGCTCGACGCGCGCGGCGACTGGTACATGCGCGACGACCGCGTGCAGGCGGCCGGCCCCTTCCCGCAGGCCAAGGGCAGCCGGGTCGTGCACGACAAGCTGCGCGAGTTCATCGGCCGCAACTACGAGCCCGATGGCGATGGCTGCTGGTACTTCCAGAACGGCCCGCAGCGGGTCTACGTCGAGCTGGAGATGACGCCGCTGGTGCTGGGCGTGCGGCGCGACGAGGCCGGCGGCTTCGAGCTGGCCGACCACACCGGCGCGCGCATCGAGCGACCTGGCCCGGCCTGGCTGGACGAGCACGGCCGGCTCTACCTCGAGACGCCGCGCGGCCTCGGCCTGGTCCGCTCGGCCGACATGGATGCCGCCGCCGACGCGGTGCTGGCCGGTCTCTGGCAGCCGGGCGAGATCGCCAGCGCCAGCCTGCCGGCGCGGTTCGGCTACCGCCTCAGCCCGCAGGCGACGGCCGCCGCCTCAGGCTGATCCCAGCAGCCCGATCAGGTCGCTGAAGAGCCGGCTGCCGTCGGCGTCCACGCCGTCCGGGTCGGCCTTGGCGTCGGTCTGCGCGATCACGCGGGTGTCGGAAGGGCCGGCCCAGACCGGGCTGCAGCGGCCCAGCCCGCCTTGCGACAGCAGGTCGGCCAGCAGGTCGAAGGCGGCCTCCGGTTCGGCCAGCCGGGTCCACAGCGGCGTGCTGTCGGACGGCCCAGACGGCAGCGCGATGCCCAGCCGCGCGGCCATCAGCTCCTGGCGGAAGCGCACGATGCCGGTCGAGCGGCCATGCGCGTCGAGCTGGCGGTCGATGCTGGCGACGTCGCAGCCGCCGTCGAAGGTCATGCCGCGGCGCCGCCAGTGGCTGGTGCCGACCAGCGCGTAGACGTCGTCGACGATGACCACGCTCGAACGCAGCACAGCCGGCCGGCCCGGGAAGCCGATCGGGTGGAAGGCGGCGACGCGCTGGCGGTCCTGCGAGGTCAGCGTCTCGACCGCCGCCTTGCGGTGCGCCAGCGCGGTGCGCACCCAGGGCGCCAGCGCCGGGTCCATGTCCGGCCAGCGCGGCACGCAGACCATCACCTTCAGGCGCGGGTTGGCGGCCAGGCGCGCGCGCAGCCGCTCGACCAGGTCGACCTCGTGCGCGGCCGGCGTGCCGCTCGGGCGTGCGGTGCGGGCGAAGGCCGGGCCCTCGATGTAGACGAACTCGCGCGCCTGCTCGACCGCGCGCAGCAGCGACCAGAGCGCATCGCGCTGGCCGCGCCGGGCGGTGACCATCTCGCGCTGCAGGGCCCGCTTCAGGCGCGCCTCGTTGGCCAGGTTGAGGCTGGGCGCGCCCACGCCCAGCAGGCCGGCCAGCGCGTTGACGGCGGTCTGGATCGAGTCGGCCGGCTGCGGGATCGGGATCGCCGACAGGCCCAGCTCGGGGCTGTCGCAGAAGGCCGCGACGGTCTCCAGCATCACCGCGGAGACCGTTCCGCTGACATCGGCCGGCGCGTCGTTCCAGTTGTTGCCGCCCAACGCCACCAGCCAGCCCGGCGTGGTCGGCCCCAGCGGGATGACCGGCTGGGCGCGCTTGAGCGCATGCAGCGCCAGGTCCTGCGCCAGCTGGCCGTCGACCCGCACGCCGGCCGCGTGCAGGTCCGGGCCGGGCGGGTTGCCGGGATCGCCGCGTTCCGGCCGGGCGCTGCGGCTTTCCTCGCGCCAGCGCGCGCCGGTCAGCACCGCGCGCCAGGCCAGGGGCTGGCTGGCCGCCGGGGCCGCGCCGAGCGCCAGCACGGTGTCGAAGCGGGCCTGGGTCGGCAGGTGCGGTCCGATGCGCGGGGCGCTGGTCTCGTTGGCCAGGCGTCGCACCAGGTCCAGGAAGTTACCCGGCGCCGGGGCGGGGGCGGCGGCCGGCGGGGCGATGCCGAACAGCGAGGCCGGCGCGACCGCCGTGCTGCCGAAGGCTGCCAGCAGGGCGGCGACCGCCGGCCGCTGCAGCAGCGCCTCGCCACCGAAGGCGGCCGGGTCGGGCGTGAACGAGGCGGTCGTGGCCGAGACCGTCAGCTCGATGCCCGAATGCAGCCGCCGCTGGCCGTCGCGCCCGACCGCCACCACGTCGACCAGCAGCAGCGCCGGCGACGGCAGCGGCGCGGCGCTGGCGAGGCCGTAGGGGTTGCGCAGCAGCATCCGGCTGGGCTGGCCGGCCTGGGCCAGGGCCGCGCCGCCGTCGCCGCGCAGGAAGGACGGCTGCTCGCCGTCGATCGCGTCGATCTGCACGAAGCGGCGCGGGTAGACGCGCAGGTGGGTGCCGGCGGGCACCGCGTCGGCGGCGACCGTGACGACGACGTCCAGCCGCGCGTCGGCGGCATCGCCGGGGGCGCGGAAGGCCGCCGCCAGGCCAGCCGTCGCGTCGGCCGAGGCCGGCAGGCCGCCACCGGGGTTGGGGGCCGGGAAGGCCGGCCAGCTGCCGGCCGCGCCAGGGCCGGGCGGCAGCGCCAGCGTCGGCTCGATGGCCGGCGAGCACAGCAGCGCCTGCACGTCCACGCCGGCCGGCGGGAAGCCGCTGGCGGCCTGGGCGCAGGCGCCGAGCACGTCCATGCCGTCGCTCAGGTAGTCGAAGTTCGGCACCGCGTTGCGCACCACCGGCAGCGCGAAGTCCGGCACCGCGCCGTCGTCGCCGGGCACGTTGGCGATCACGCTGTCGCCGCGGTTGCCGCGCAGGTGCCAGGCCAGGTCGACCGCGACGACGCGCAGGAACTGGCGCGGCAGGCTGACGCCAGCGGGCGATGCGGGTGGTGCCAGCGCGCTGCGGGCCAGCGTGCTGTCGTGGGCCCAGCCCCAGTGCAGCGGGTTCGCGGCGGTGCTGTCGGCCGGCGCGTCGCCGCTGGCGCGGCCCAGGCTCATGCCCGGCGGCAGCGTGACCAGGCCGGCGTCGGGCACCGGCTGGATCTCCACCCCGGCGCCGGTGACCACCTTCAGGCGCGCCTCCGGCCGGCTCGGCACGAAGACGCGGCCATGCGGGTCGATCACGTGGATCCGCACGGCGGCCGGCGCGGACGCCACGATGCCGTCGATGCCACCGGCCGCGCCGCGCGCCGGCATGGTCGCGTCGCCATGGCCGAGCGCCGGGAAGGCCGTCAACAGGTCGGCGAACAGCGCGGCCGCCGCCAGCGGGCAGATCGGCAGGCCGCGTGCGTCGTGGAAGCTGACCGCCAGCGAGCCCGGCAGGCCCAGCGGCGCGCCGGCCTCAAGCCAGTCGACCGGCTGCGGCGTGGCCGGCGGCGCGGGCACGCCGTGCACCAGCATCGCCACCGGCACCGGCCGGATCAGCGGCCCGCCCAGGCGCTGCGCGACCAGCCGGCCCAAGCGCCGCGCCGCCTCCGGGTGCAGGCGCAGCTCGACCACCGGGCCGGCCAGCGACGCGCCGGCCACGTCCGCATACAGCGGCGCCTGCGCCAGCGTGCGGTGCAGCGCCTGGAAGGGCGCGCGCGGGCTGGCCAGCGTCAGGCGCAGCGTGTCGGCATCCAGGTCGGTGGCGGACGGCGTGCTGCTGGCCCAGCCGGTTGCCAGCGCCGGGGCGACCAGGCCCAGCGCAGCCAGCCCGCGCGACTGCAGCTGGCTGGCCGCGTCGCCCGGGGTCAGCACGGTCTGGGGGGACATCAGGTCGGGCATGGCAGCTCTCCGGCGCGCCTCAGCGCAGGGTGCGGGACAGGGTGGCGGTGCGGCCGTCCGGGCCGCGCAGCGTCAGCGACAGCCGACCGCCGTAGCGGCCGCGCAGCGCGAAGCCGATGGCGCCTTCGGCATCGCCGGCATCGGCCAGCCGGCGTACCGGGATCGCGGCCGGGTCGAGCAGCAGGTCCTCGCCCGCGGCCAGCCGGCGCAGGTCCGGCAGCGCCACGCTGACCTGCGCGATCGGCCCGCTGCGGACCGGCGGGCGCAGGCCCGGACGCGGCAGCGGGAAGGGCAGCAGCGGCAGCAGCGGCGACAGCGACGGCACCCAGCGGATCGTCAGCACGAAGGGCCCGGCGCTGGTCGGCCCGAACAGCGCCGAGGTCAGGAACTGCGCCAGGATGCCGCGCGGCGGCCGGTGCTGGATCGAGAAGGCCAGGATGTCCGGCGCCGGCAGCGGCAGGCCGGGCTCGATCGTCAGCTCGCGCTCGCTGGCGCGGCCGAGCGGGTCGATCAGCAGGAAGCGCGCGCGCAGCCGGCTGGTGGCGTCCGGGCGCTGGGCCTGCAGGCGCAGCCGGGTCGTCTTCGGTGGGCCGGCCGGGGCCTGCCAGAGACCGGCGGTGCCGGCCGGCGGGGCGACGTCGGCGAGGCGGTCCAGCCGGTCGGCGCCGCCGTCTGCGCCGGGTGTCGCGGGGTGGCGGAACAGCACCTGGCTGGACCCGTCGGCCGCCTCGGCCAGCAGCTCGACGCGCAGCCGGTGCGGGCCCAGCGGCGTCTCGGCCAGCGGGGCCGGCGTGGTCGCGTCGACCTGCAGGGCCAGCAGGTCCGCGCCGCCCGGCCAGCCCGCGGCCAGGGCCGACAGCTGCGGCGGGCCGGCCGGCGGCACCACCACCTCGCGCAGCGCACTGGGGCCGGAACGGCCGCCGAACAGCCCGCGTGCCGGGTCGTCGGCGCTCCAGGCCACCGCCCGATACCAGACCTTCTTCCAGGAACCCGGCACCGCGTCGCGGCCGGCGATGCGGGCCAGCGGCTGGTCCATGCCGGGTTCGGACGAGACCTGCGGCGTCGCGACCCAGGCACCGGCCGAGCCGGTCAGCGTCGCCACCGGCGGACCCATCGTGTCCAGCTCGAGCGTGGCTTCGGCGACCCGCACGCGGTGCAGGTCGATGCGGCTGACGCGCGGGCCGGGCTTGCAGCGCACCGTCACGGCGGCATGGAAGCTTGGCGGGTCGGTGCTGTCGTCGCGGCCGCGCGAGACCTCCAGGTCGGGCGGCATCGGCACCACCACCTGCGGCGCGGCATAGGCGATCGGGCGCTTGCGCAGCAGCGGGTCGGCCAGCGTCGGCCAGGCCGATTCGACGTTGCCGGCGCTGGTCCCGATGACGAGGTAGAGGTGGATTTCCTTGCTGCCGCGCGGCAGCGAGACCTGGGTCGACAGGCCGGCGACCGGCGCGCTGTTGACGCGGGTGAAGGAGCGCCGGTCCGGGTTGGCGGCAAAGGCGTTGCGCAGGGCGGACAGGCGCTCGGACAAGGTCAGCGACTTGCCCGGCGAGGGCAGGCCGCGGTCGGCCCGCAGCTTTTCCTCGGTGCAGGTGTAGACGAAGTAGCCGGCCGCGTTCGGCGCGGCCGGCCAGGACAGCCGGGCGTGGTGCAGTCCGCTGGCATCGGCCAGGCTGGCCAGCAGCACGTCCTCATGCTCGACGGCGACGACCGGCGGGCGCGGGTCGGCGGTCGAGGCCACCGCCGGCTGGGCGCTCCAGGCGCCGATGCGCTGCGGGCTGCGGTGCTCGATGCCGCGGCCCCACAGCGCCAGGCCGATGCGCGGCGCCGCGTCGAAGTCCAGCCGCAGGCCTGAGACGGTGAGCCGGTAGCGACGCGGACCGGCGCTGGCCGGTGGTGCGGCGACCAGCGTGCGGCCGTCGAAGGCGACGTATTCCAGCGCGACGGTTGCGCCCGGCGGCACCGCGCCGACGAGGGCCGGCGCGCCCGCCGCCGCGCCGCCGAACTGGATGCGCAGCAGCGGCCCGGCGCCGCCGCCCAGCGCCATCGCCAGGCCGGCCGGCACGCTGGTGTCGGCCGGGGCATCGCCCAGGCGGGCCTGCGGGTAGAGCCGGCCGACGAGTTCGAGCCGTTCCGGGCTGCGGGTGGCCCAGTCCCAGCTGGTCTCGATCACCAGCGTGGCCGGGCAGGGGCCGCTGGCAATGGCCTCGACCTCCAGCCGGGCCGAGACGATGGACAGCGGCCGCACCGGCGGTTCGGCCAGCGTCAGTCCGGCCGTGCGCCAGCCGCTCCACAGGCCCAGCAGGTCCTGGTGCGCCAGGCCGTACAGGACCGCGTTCGGATCGGGCGCGGTGGCCAGCGCGTAGCGCTCGTCCAGCGCGGCCCAGCGGGCCGGTTGCGGCGAAGAGTCCGGCGCGCCGGACGCCCCGATCGGCTGCAGCGCGACGTCGTCCGGCCGCTTGTCCATCAGCGCGACCAGCGGCCCGGCCGGGGCCAGTCCGGCGCGCACGAAGGCGTAGCTGCCCACCCGCAGCGGCAGCAGGCCGGACGGCCGGTCCCAGTTGACGCGCACCACGCCGTGGTAATCGGCATCGGTGCCGGCCGGCGTGCGCAGGCCGTCGAGCTGGGCGACGGCGTTGACCGGCGCGGGCGGCGGCACGGCGAACTTCGGCGCCATCAGCAGCGCGGCCAGCTCCAGCGGATCGGAGGCATGGTCCAGCCCGCGCGACCAGCGCGCGGTGACCATGTAGTCCCAGTCGCTGCGGCTGGCGTCGCCGAAGAACTGCCGGTCCGAGACGTTGATCGGCGGCAGGTCGATGTCCTCCAGCGCCGTGCCGTAGCCGGTCATCAGCGAGGCCAGCGGGTCCGTGCCGGCACCGAACAGCAGCGTCGCCAGCGGCTTGAAGCGCGCGGTGGCCGACTGCCCGCCCGAGGCCGACGCGAGCGAACGTGTCAGCTCGAAGGTGCGGTGCTGCGGCGGCAGCAACGTGGTGACCATGTCGCGGATCGGATCGAGCATCTCGGCCCGGATCAGCTTGAGCACGGCCACCGGATCGGCCAGCTGCCAGGGCGGCGCGGCCAGCGTCGGCGTGACCTGCGGCTGCCAGCCGTAGAAGGGTGCGCCGCGGCGGAAGCGGTCCAGCGCCGCGCGCATCGGGTCGACCAGCGCACCGGCCGGGCCCTGCGGCGCGGCCAGGTCGAAGACGCCGGAAAAGCGCTTGTCCACCGGCAGGCCGACCACCTCGACCAGCTGCCAGTGCGGATCGTCCTGGATGCCATCGGCCACGCCGGCCAGGCCGCTGACATGGATGCCGGGGCTGCACAGCAGGCAGCCGATCTGCGGTGCGGCCAGGCGCACGCTGGCCGAGCCGGCGGCGTTCAGCACGTGCGAGCCGACCAGGCCGGAGCCCAGCGGCGCACCGGAAAACGCGATCACGCTGCCGCCGCCCGGGTTGGCCGTGCTCATGTGGAAACGCAGCGTCAGCTGCGGCTGCTCGAACACCAGCAGCGTCATGCCGAAGAAAGTGGTCGGCTGCGGCGTCAGCGGCTTCTCGCCTTCCCAGGGCAGGGACGGCCGGCGCCAGACCTGGAAAGGCTCGGTCGGCAGGCCGACGCCCTCGGCGGTCAGCCAGCGCAGCTGGACCAGCCGGGTGCCTTTCAGCTCGCGTTCGCGGGCGATGTCGGCGGGGCTGCGGGCCTTCTTCTGGTTGGCGGCCTGCTGGCGGAACACGGCGGTCCAGTCGATCAGGCCGCCGGTCAGCAGCAGCCGCGTGGGGTCGACGATGCGGTGGGCCATGGCTCAGTCCTCCTCCCACGGGGCGCGGGCCAGCCGCAGGTCGAGCACGGTGGTGCGCTGTTCGGCCGCGCCCAGGAAGGGCAGGTCGGGGAAGCCGATCGCCACCAGGTCCAGCCTGAGCTGCTTGCCACGTGCACCCGGGGCCAGCACGACGATGGCGCGTTGCAGGCCCGGTGCCTTGACCAGGCCGTCGGCCGCCAGCACGCCGGCCGCGCTGGCGTCCTGCAGCTGCAGCCACTCGGTCGGCTCCAGCACCCAGCGGGTCGCGTCGACCGGACCGGTCGTGTCGGTGACCTTCCTCGGATACGGCCGGCTGCGCCACAGCGGCTCGGTCGCGTCGATCAGCACCGCCTCGGGCTGCGGTGGGCTGCTGCCGGCCTGCGACCAGAACACGACGATGCGTGGCTGCGTCGGCAGGCCCAGCGGCTCGATGCCCTGGGCGCGCAGCTGCTCGTCGATCTCGGCGCCTTCGGCCACCCGGCCGGCGAACAGCGCCGGCAGGCCGGCGAAGGCCGCGACGGCGCAGAACCGTGCGCCCGGCTGCACGCCCTGGATCGAGCCGGCCAGGCCGGCGCGCGTCGCGTAGCCGCCGGTCGAGAAGTGGCGCCGGTAGATGCTCGGCCCGCTGGCGCTGGCCGGTGCGCCGCTGGCAACCAGCTCGACGTCGAGGATGTAGTCGGTGTAGGGCTCCAGCGGGATCGGGATGTCGATGACGCTGTGCCGCACCCGGTCCTCGTCGACCGGCACGCAGGGCGCGTCGCTGGCCAGCACCTCGGAGGCGGCCTCCTCCCAGGGCGACAGGATGGTGGCCTTCACCGGCGTCAGGAAGGGCGCGGCGATCGGCAGCGGATGCGGCACGCCCGGCTGCGCGACCGGGTGGCGCGAGCTGGACGCCTGGAAGCGCACCCGCAGCTCACGGCCGTAGGCCGCGAACAGGCGGTCGACGTCGTGGGTGTTGAAGACCAGCCGCGGCGCTTCCTCGTAGAAGGCCTGGGCCTCGTGGTCGGCCGGCAGCGTCACCAGCATCCACGGGTCGAGCCGGACCGGCAGCGGCACGGTCTGCTCGAACACCGGCTTGAGGGGATCGCCACCGGCCAGGCCGATGCGGTCGGTGCGGAACCAGAAGTCCTGGGTGGCCGCGGCCGTCTTGGCATCGCTCGGCCGCCGGCCTTCCCAGACCACCCGCAGGCGGTAGGTCGCGTCGGCGAACAGCAGCGCGCAGTCGCTGCTGGCCGGGCCGACCGCGTTCGTGATGACCTCCTGGTCGTGCGTGATCTGGCGGTCGTCCCATTCGTGGCGGCGGGCCTCGCCACCGCGCAGCGCCGACAGCGCGCCGACGAAGTAGGCCGGCTCCAGCGATTTCGGCAGGCCCTGGCGCGGGTCCTGGCCTTCGCGGCGCAGCGTGCCGATCTCGATGCGGTCGGCCCGCTCGGCGCGGTTGGCCTTGTCCAGGTGGATCAGCGCCGCGAACAGCTTGCGCTGCGCGCCCCAGCGCAGCAGCTCGGCGATGTCGTCGATCCACGGCCCGTCGGCCTGGGTCCAGCGCGCCGGCAGGGCCTTGGGCGGCACGCGGTCGTTGGGGTCGACCACCTCGCGCGACAGCTCCTGGCCGCGCGCGTCGAGCAGCCGCACGATCAGCGTCTTGTCGGTCGTGCGCTCGCGGTCGGCGAACAGCAGCAGGTGGCCGCGCAGGAAGGCGCCGGTGTGGATGACCACCACGTCGTCGAGCGGACCGTGCGTCACGCCGCGCTGCTTGAGCTGGCGTGCCACCGTCTCGGCCAGCGCCGGGTTGCCGATCGCGATCGGACGGCCGTCGTCCAGCATCGGCGCCTGCAGCACGCGGACCTCGCAACGCCCGCCGGTGGTCGCGGCGCGGCTGCTGCCGTCCGGGTTCGTCGGGGTGGCGGTCGTGCCGGGCGTGGCAGGCGTCGGGGCCGGCAGGTCCAGCCGCCCCGCATCGACCAGCGTGCGGGCCAGCGCGACCAGCCGGGTCGCGTCCAGGCCGTCGGCGCGGTCGAGCAGGTTCGTCACCGGATCGACCCGCGCGGCCTGCTCGATCGCCAGCGAGGCCGCCACCTTGGCATGCAGCGTCGGGCTGATGCGCAGCGGCAGGGCTTCCGGCCGGCGCACGAACTTCGCCGCCACCGGGTCGTCGTCGGGCAGCACCGCGCCGCCCGCCGCCGTCGGCTGTTCGGTGACCGGGCCGAGCCCGCCGACCAGCAGGCGCGGCGCCGGGCGCAGCAGCTGGCGCACGCCGGTCGACAGGGTCGGTGCGACGGGGGTGCCGGGGGCCGTCGTGCCGGGCACCGTGGTTCCCGGCACGGTGCCCGGAACGCCGGTCCCGCCGTCACCGGGGCCATGCCAGCAGGCCACCAGGCCGCCGATCACGAAGGCCGGGACGATGCCGCGCTGCATGTCCAGCGCCGCGTCGCCGGAACGCCAGCGCTCGCTCACGTGCAGGCCGGTGTCGGGCGCGCCGCTGCGGCGCGTGCCGGGCGGGTCGGGCCAGGCCACGCCTTCGAGGTCCCAGCCGGTGGCCGACGGGCCATAGGGTTCCCAGCGGAAGGTCCACAGCACCTCGGCGGCCGGCGCGGCCGGTTCGCAGACGCGGCCCCAGCGGTCGCGGATGGTCTCGGTCAGGCGCTCGGTCTTCTCGATCGCCTTGGTGGCCGGCGTCGGCTCCCAGGTCAGCAGCGCGAGCTGGGCGTTGGCATTGGCCTCGGTCGCGTCGCGCAGCGTCCACCACAGCGCCGGGGCGCTGCCGCCGTCGACGGCCGGGCTCAGCACGCTGCCGCTGGCCGGGTCGATGCGTTCGAGCGCCACCGCCGTGATGCGGTACTGGTAGGACTCGCCGCCCCGCTCGGACAGGCCGCTGCCGCCGCCCGGATCGGGCAGCAGCCCGGCCGGCGCGGCCAGCGCGGTGCCCAGGCCGGTGACCGACAAGCCGGGCGCGACATCCGGCGTCAGCGTCATCGACACCACCGGCACCGCGTCGATCGGCACGACGATGCCGGCCAGCTGCTCGCGCGTGGGCAGGCTGGTGCTCGCCAGCGCGTCGCCCAGGCTGACGTCCAGCCCGCGGTCCACGCCGGTGCCCGCCAGCAGCGCCGGCGAGCGGCTCTTGAGCGACAGCTTCTCGACCAGCACCGGCATCGGCGAGGACTTCTCCGGGCCGGACAGCGTGATCTCGACGCAGCCCTCGATGTCGAAGAACAGGAAGCTGACCTTGCCGCAGGCCTCGCCGTGGACCCACAGCGCGAGGTTGCCGTCGTCCTCCTCGTTGACCTTGGCGGTCAGCTGCGCATAGGCGCCGATCGAGACGATGAACAGCCGCAGCTCGCCGCTGACGTAGACCGTGCCGGCGAGGATGAAGGGATCGAAGCCGATCACCGCGTCCATGCCGCCGCCGATGCGCAGGTAGAGCCCGGCGTCGACGTCGCCCCAGGTGAAGGACGCAGCCACGCCCAGGCCGATGCCGAAGCCCTTGATCGCCGGCAGCGTCGCGCCCAGCACCGTGTAGGCCGGCAGGCCGTCGCCCTTGAACATCAGGTAGCCGGTGCCGCGCACGATGCCCAGCACGTCGACCTCGACCGGCCGCGCGATGTCTGGCCGCGCGCCGAGGTAGATGTGCCACTTGTGCAGGTGGGGCGCGAAGGGGAAGACCGCCTCGACCGGGATGACGATTCGGACCAGGTCCTCGACCTCCCAGGCAATCAGGATGCCGATGAGGAAATGCTCCGGCGTGATCTCGATGACCGCCAGGATGCCGCCGCTCATGCCCAGGCCGTCCATCGACGGCGGCGGCGAGACGATGCGCGCGTTCATCATGATCAGCACGCGCGGGCCGGGCAGCTCCAGGATCAGCGTGCCGTCCAGGTTCATCAGGACGCCGCCCTCCATCGTCCCGATCAGCATGCCCAGGCCGAAGGACCAGCGGTCGATGCGCGGCTTCCACAGGTCGACGCCGCCGTGCGTCAGCAGGTGCGGCTGGCCGCCGGCGGCCTGCAGCCAGGCCAGCGCCGGCACGCCGGTGCCCGCGCCGATGGTGGTGTTGCGCTCGAAGTGCATCCCGAAGATGCCGCGGAAGCCGAAGATGCCCAGCCCCGAGCTGCCCAGCGGCAGGCCGACCGGCAGCACCACGTTCAGGCCGACGTAGACGCCGGTGGCCACGCGCGTGCCCTCGGTGATGGTGGCGACCGCGACGGCGGCGGCCACCCGCACCGACAGCGGCCGCAGCGTCAGGTCGAGCTGGCCGGCAATGATCGAGACCGGGTTGCCGCTGCCGTCCGTGCCGGAGCGGATCTCCAGGTAGCCGGTGCCGACCAGCGCACCGGGGATGTCCACGCCGGCCTGCAGCGCCGTCAGCTCGGGCGCACGCGGCTGGTCCAGGAAGGCCCGCACGCTGGCACGCTCGACCGAGATCACGCCCAGGTCGACGCCCAGGCCGATGTCGATCTCGAAGGTCAGCGGGTTGGTGCGCGACAGCCGCGCGCCCAGCACCCGCAGGATCTGCCCGAGCGGATCGCCGATGCGCAGCGCGCCGCCGCTGGCGATGTCGATCGAGTAGCCACGCGCGCTGTCGAAGATGGGCTTGAAGACGAACTGCGGCGCGCCCGTGTCGGCGGTGTTGCCGAACCGAAGGCCGATGGCCTTGTAGCGGATCGCCAGCGGGTGGTCGCGCGGCACCACGATCAGGCCGTCGAGGATGTTGACCGACCAGTCGATGCCGATGTCGAACAGCAGCTGGCCCTCGAACTCCTCGCCGCGGTTCTTCTGCTGGTATTCGGCGCCGAAGACGATCACGCGCTCGACCTGGAACCACGGCAGCGCCGCGATCACGCCCGGCACCGCCAGCGCGACCACGCCCAGCGTCGCGTCGACCGTCTCGCCGCGACCGCCGTTGGCGGCCTCGACCAGCAGCGGCCAGAAGCTCAGGTAGGAGCCCAGCAGCGTCAGCGGCAGGTCCTTGCTGGCCGGCATGGGCTGGCCGGGGATCCAGCCGGCGTAGAACAGGCCGTCCTTGTCGGCCGGATCGGCGCCCACCGACAGCAGCGTCGTGACCCGGCCGGTGCCGGGGTCGGACTGGCACAGCACGCGCAGCTTCGTGATGCCGTCGGCCGGGTTGTCGGGGCCCAGCGGCGTGCCGTTCTCCAGCGTGTGCACGTCCGGTGGCGGGTTGCCGCCGAGCTGGCCGCCGCGCGCGAGCTGGCTTTCGGTGGCGGTCTGGATGTCGACCTCGGCCTCGATCTCGCCGGCGATCAGCTGGCTGCGCACCACCCGCAGCTTCAGCTTCGCGGAGCGGAACCAGTCCGGCGTCTGCGGCTCGGCCACCGGCGGGTCGATCACCTCGGGTTCGGGCGGCGGCGGCGGTGGCGCGGCCGGCCGCGCCACCGTGCCGGTGGCGTCGTCGTCGGCGCTGGACAGGCCCGGCGGCAGGATGACCTGGGCCTTCCACCAGCCCTCGCGGTCGCTGCCGTGGCTGGCCCAGCCGGAGTCGGCCACCCAGGCGCTGACCTGCGCCGGGGTCGCAGCGGCGTCGAGCGGCTTGAGGTCCGAGAAGTTGAAGTTCCGCGTCGGGAAGGCGGCCGCGATGGCCTCGCGCGTGGCGATGGCGCGGCGGCGCGCCAGCCGGTAGTTGTAGGTCGCGCGGCCGGCGTCGCTCTCGTAGCTCGCATGGCCGCGGATGCCGATGGCCGCGCCGTTGCCGGCCAGGTCGAACCAGCGCGCGTAGTCGGTCGTCGGCGACGCGTGGCCGGGGCGGCGGCGGCGCTCGGTCTCGCTGACCGCGCGCACCGTGGAGAGGTTGTCGCCGACGGCGGCATGGGCGCGCAGTGCGCCGGCCTCGCCGGCGTCGGGCACCTGATCGGGCTCGTCGTAATAGAAGAAGACATCGAGCGTGCCGGGCACGGTGGTGCCGGGACGGCGGGCCTGCACCTGGCGGGTCTGGCCGGGGCCGAGCGTGACGGTCAGCGCCGGCTGCGCGGCGCTCCAGGCGCCGCCGTCGACGGCCCACCGCAGCGTCGGATCGCGCGGCTCGGTGGCCAGCACCACCTCGGTGTCGGTCTGGCTGACCAGCACGATCACCGGCGTGTCGGCCGGCGCGCTGAGGGTGGCGACCAGCGTCGGCACCGCCGCGTCGCCCGGTGCCGGCAGGGTCGGCGTGGCACTGCGGCGCTCGGCCTGGATCACCAGCGTGGCCGTCAGCGACGTGCCGGCCGTGCCGTCGCTGACGGTCACGCGGATTTCCTGCTGCGGCGTCGTCGACAGGTCGACCACGAAGGCGGTGCCGGCCGCCTCGGCCGCCGCGCCGATGCGGGCCCGCCGGGTGTAGGGCGCCCGCCCGCCGCGCACGTCGATGACCATGCGGGTGCGCGCTGGCAGGCGGGCGCGGGCCTGCGTGGTCGAGGCCTGCGGCGTGCCGCTGCTGCCGGTGCGTTCGATGCCGTACGCGCGGCCCTGCTCGTCGATGAAGCGCACCGTCACCGCCAGCTCGCCGGAGCCCTGGTTGACCAGCATGGCCTCGAAGTCGCCCCAGAAGCCGTCGTGCTCGCCGAAGCCGATCAGGAGCTCGCGCGCGCCGGCCTCGAAGGCGAAATCGCGCGCGCCGTTGGGCGAGAAGAAGACCCGCACCTCGGGCAGGTAGAGCCCGGTCCAGTCCTCGCCGACACCGGCCTTGGCCAGGATGGCCGGCGGGGTCGATTCGCTGGACAGGTCCAGCGTCGCGCTTCGAAAGCCGATGCCGAAGACCCGGTCGCGCTCGCCGCCGACGAAGGCGTAGGGCGGGTCCATCGAGATCAGCTCGGCCACGCCGATGTCGGCCGGATCGTCCAGCGTGGTCGCGCCGGCCGAGACCAGCTCGAAGCGCAGCTGCGCGCCGACCGCGTTGCCGTGGCTGAGCCGGAAGCGCAGCTTGGGCAGCGTCAGCGCGACGTCCTGGAAGGCGGTGTCGGGCTCCAGCAGGCCCTGCCCGTTGAGCTTGGCCGGATGCAGGAAGGGCGGGCGCAGCGTCGGCGCGGCCAGGATCAGGTCGAGCGTGCAGCCGGTCGACGGGTAGTCGCTCGGGTCCGGGTCCAGCGGCAGCGCGTCCCAGGCGTCCAGCACCGCGCGGGTCGGCGCGAAGCCGGTCGCACCGATGCCCCCCACGCCCTGGGCGATCAGCGCCGAGCCGCTGCGCGGCACGAACAGCTCGAAGTCAACGCGGGTCTCGCGGATGTCGAACACCGGCGTGCGCCGGGCCGGATCGTGGGCGGGCGCGGCCTCGTCGACGCCGGCCTGGATGCGCAGGCCACCAGCGGACGGGTCGATGCTCAGGCGGCCGTTGAACTCGCAGCGGCCCCGGAAGACGATGCCGAAGTCGTCGGCCGCCGTCTCGTACGACACCACCCGCAGCACCGACAGCGCGGCGTGCTGGGCGCCGAGGTTCTCGCCCCGCAGAACGTAGGGCAGCACCAGGTCCAGCAGCGCGAGATTGGCCATGGCAGACCTCCAACCCAAGCACGAAATTTCATCCTAAGCCGGCCAGGCCAAGGCTCGCGCATCCCCTTGCATCCGGAAACAACCCCGCACCCGGCCCTGCAACCGGCCCTGCACCCGGCCCCGCAGCCGGCCCTGCATCCGCGGCGTCCTGAACCGGCTCGCCCGGTTCGCCCCGGTTTCCCGAACCGACAATCTCCCGAACCCACCATCCGCCAACGTCCTGCCCGAACGCCATGACCATGCCTTGCGCCCACGAAACCACCGCGGAGGCCATCGCCCCCGCCGCCGCCCTGACCGTCGAGGCGGAAGACCTGCCCGGCCGCAACCCGGTGATGGGCCCGCCGTGATCGAGGCCCGTGGCCTGGGCTGGGCCCATCCCGACACGCCGGACCGGCCCGTGCTGGCTGGCCTGACCTTCACGATCGGCCCCGGCCTGACGCTGGTGCGCGGCGGCGAAGGCCGGGGCAAGACCACGCTGCTGCGGCTGCTGGCCGGCGACCTGGCGCCGGGCGCCGGCGCGCTGGTGCGCAGACCCGGCCGGGCCTTGCGGCCGTCGCCTGCCGACCCGGCGTGCGACCCGCAGCGCGCCCGCGACTGGCTGCTCGACCAGGACCTGCCGGCGCTGCAGGCCGATCCGGCGGCGGCCGATCCGCTGCTCGCCGCACTCGGGCTGGTCGAGCACATCGACAAGCCGATGTTCATGCTGTCGACCGGCAGCCGCCGCAAGGTTGGCCTGCTCGCCGCCGCGCTGGCCGGTGCGCCACTGACGCTGCTGGATCAGCCCTTCGCGGCGCTGGACGCCCGCTCCTGCCGCGTCGTCGCCGAACTGCTGGCCGATGCGGCGGCGTCGAGCACGCGGGCCTGGGTCATCGCCGACCACGGGCGCTCGCACTGGCTCGACGACATCGCGCTGGCCGGGGTGATCGACCTGGGGGACTGACTGGGGGACTGAAGCGGCCGGCGGACTCAGCGCCCCGGCAGGGTCAGCGTCCCGGCAGGGTCAGCGTCACGCCGGTGCCGACGACGCCCGGGTAGACGCTCGCGTGCCCGTGCGCCGCCTTCAGCGCGGCGGCATCCCAGCGCCGGTTGCGGGGCGTGTCATGGTTGAACCACAGCGTCAGCGGCTGGCCGGCGCGGGCGGTGACGACGCGGGCCAGGGCCTCGTCGTCGGGGTGCCTGAACTGCTTGTTGTCGGTGCTGACGATGGCGTTCGGGCTGTCCAGCATCGCCAGCAGCGCGGCCGTCAGGTTGCCGCGGCTGCCGTGGTGACTGAGCTTGACCGCGTCGACCGCCAGGCGCGCGACGCCGCGCCGTTGCAGCAGCGCGCGCAGCGCCGGCTCCAACGTGCCCGGCACCGCGTCGGCGCCCAGCAGCACCGAGGCGCCCCGGTGTTCGAGCAGGAAGGCGATGCTCGACCCGTTGGGCAGCGACGCGTCGTTGGGCGTGCGGCGCGCCGCCAGCGTCGCCAGGTCCAGCGGCAGCGGCGTGGTCGCTGGCGGGCCGGCCTTGCTGGCCGCGTCACTGGCCGGATCGACACCCGCTTCCCGCGCGGCCAGCTTGGCGAGTTCCGCGTTCCAGGCCGGCCACAGCCGCGTCAGCCGGTCCGGCGAGGGCGACAGCAGCGTCAGCGTCGGCAGGCCGGGACCGCCCAGCTGCACGCCCCCACCGTCCGCCGGCGTCACCACCGGCCGGCCCGACCAGGCCCGGTTCCACGGCAGTCCCGGTCGACCCGAGCCCAGCAGCTTCGCCAGCGCGGCGCCTTCCACGGCGCTGCGCGGCCGCGGCAGGTTCGGCGGGGCGTTGAACCAGACATCGCCAAAGGCCAGTGCCAGCTCGCGGTCGTCGAGCATCTTGGCGACGCTGCCGATGTGGTCGTGGTCGATGTGGCTGATCACCAGCAGGTCGATCCAGCGCGTGCCGTCGGCGCGCCGGGGCAGCGCCAGCAGCCGCCGCTTCAGGGCTGGAAAGGTCTCGTCCGGCCCGGTGTCCATCAGCAAGGTCCAGGTGCCACGCCCGACCGGACAGCGCAGCAGCAGCGCGTCGCCGTAGCTGGCGGGCAGGACGTCGAGGGTGATGGCCGGACGACGGGCGGGCGGACGTGGGGCGGGGCGGGTGCTCATCGCGGCATCCTAGTAACCCAAGCTGAGTAACCCAAGCGTTTGCGGCACCTCGCGCGGACCCTCGGTGGCCACCGACCGTGACGGGCTGCGCGTTCCCGGGCGCGTGGTTCGCCCGGTCCACGCCGCCGCCGGCATGATGGACAGGAAGGAGCCCCTGCCATGCCCATCCGCCCGCTCGGCACGACCTTCATCGCCCCCGGCGTCTTCGTCGAGGAGGTCTCGTTCCGCTCGCGGGCGATCGAAGGCGTGCCGATGGCCGTCACCGGCTTCGTCGGGCCGACCCGCAGCGGGCCGGTTGGCGGGGTGGCGGTCGCGTTGACCAGCCTGGCCGAGTTCGAGCGCCTGCATGGTGACGGCCAGCCGCTGGTCCTGGGTGGCCAGACCCTGGTGCAGCACCTGTGGCATGCCGCCCGCGCCTACTTCGCCGAAGGTGGGCGGCGCCTGCATGTCGTGCGGGTCTACCGGCGCGATCCGGCGCCGCCCAAGGGTTCGGCGGCCGACGGCATCGCCCGCCTGCGGCAAGGTGGCGTGACCTGGGCGGCCCGCCACCCGGGGCGGGCCGGCAACCTGCGCCTGCGCCTGACGCTGCGCCATGGCCAGCGGGCGGCCGATGGCGGCGTGCTGGGCGAGCCCTGGACGATGACCCGGGCCGACCTGCAGGTGAGCGGCGAGGACGGGCGGGCGATCGGCCAATGGACCGGCCTGTCGGTCGATCCCGCCGCCGCACCGGCCGATGGCCGGCGCTGGCTGTTCGAGCCGGCCGGCACGGTGCCGGCGACCGATGCGCTGCCGGTGGTCGTGCAGGCGCGTCGCGGCCTGGGCGTCGAGCCGGTGCTGCGCGCCCTCACCGCCGCGCTCGGACCGGTGATGGACGATCCGTCGCGCTGGGTCGACGGCCTGGTGCTGGACCTGGCCCTGGCCGGCGGCCATGACGGCCAGTGGCCGGCGGCGGCCGAGATCGCCGGCCAGGTCGAGGCCGGCACCGGCCGGCGCCACGGGCTGTGCGCGCTCGAGGCGGTCGAGGACCTCTCGCTGGTCGCGGCACCGGCCAGCGCCGTGCCGGATGCCTCGGGCCGTGCGCCGGTCGACCTGGGCGCGGTGCATGAGCTGCTGCTCGCGCATGCCGGCCGGATGCGTCACCGCATGGCCCTGCTGGACGCCGCGCCGGGGCCGTCGCTGTCCGAACTGACGGTGACGCGCGAGCGCCTGTCTGCGCGGCCGCAGGCGCACCTCGGCGCGCTGTTCCATCCCTGGGTGCAGGTGGCCGATCCGGTCTCGGGGCAAACGCTGGCCTTGCCGCCCTCGGCCTTCGTCGCCGGTCTGATCGGGCGGGTCGACGAGGCCCGCGGCGTCTGGAAGACCGCAAGCGGCGAGCCGCTGCTGCTGGCGACCGGCCTGTCGGCCAACCTGGGCAAGCCCGAGCAGGACGTGCTCAACCAGGCCGGCGTGAACCTGCTGCGGGCCGTGCCGCAGCGCGGCATCCAGGTCTGGGGCGCCCGCACGCTGTCGACCGATCCGGCGCACCGCTACCTTCCGGTCGAGCGCAGCCTGATCTGGCTTCAACGCTCGATCGAGCGGGGCTTGGACTGGACGGTGTTCGAGGCCAACGACGAGCCGCTGTGGACGCGCGTCCGGCAGGCCGTCCAGGACTTCCTGATGACCGCGTGGCGCGCCGGCATGCTGCTGGGCGCCCGGCCCGAGGAGGCCTGCTTCGTGCGCTGCGACCGCACCACCATGACCCAGGCCGAGATCGACCAGGGCGACGTGATCGTCCTGATCGGGCTGGCCCTGCTCAAGCCGGCGGAGTTCATGGTGGTGAGGGTGGGGGCGAGGGCGGCCGGCAGCGCCTGACCCGGCCACCGTCGCGTCCACCTGTTCACCTCCCCACCGCCACGGCCCTCCGGGTCTCCCCGGACCCCCTGGCCGCATCGGCTCGTGTCAACTGCCCAGCCTCCGCCGTTCACCTCCGCAGGCCGCCCCGATGCTTCCGTCTTCCCCGTTGCTGCAACTTGTCCCCGCCCGTGCCCACGCCGTCCTGGCGCGCTTGCGTGACCGCATCTGGCGGCCGGTCGGGACCGTGACGATCGAGGCCGGCGAGCCGCAGGCCGCGCATCGGACCTGGGCGCAGGCGCGGCAAGAGCCGCTGGCGCCGGTCGCGGTCCTGCCCGAACACTGGGGCCGGCTGTGGGACCAGCGCTGGTTCCGCCTGACGCTCGACGAGGCCGCCGCATCCCGCGACGACCTCTACCTGGCCTGGGACGACCAGGCCGAGGCGACGCTCTACGTCGACGGCCTGCCGCACTACGGCTTCGACCCGGTGCACCACCACGCGCCGCTGCCGGTGGGGCGGCATGAGCTGTGGATCGAGGCGGTGGCCTGCCAGACCGGCATCTGGATCGAGGGCGCCAGCGGGCTCGATCCGGCTGGCTCGAAGCTGAGCGGCGCGCGGCTGCTGCAGCGCGACGACGCGACCTGGGGCCTGTACCACGACCTCGCCACGCTCGATGACCTGATGCGCCTGCTGCTGCGGCGCGAGTTCGGGGCCGATGGGGCGCAGAACTTCCAGGGCTTCGGCACGCGGCCGGTGCTCGGTCCGATCGACCCGCTGCTGCGTCGCCTGCTGCGCGAGATCGACGCGCTGATCGACGCCTACCAGGCCGGCGGCGTCGATGCCGGCCGCGCCCGCGCCGCGCAGGCCTATGCCGCGCTGAAGGCCGGCCCGACCGCGCTGGACGCGGTGCTGACCGGCCATGCCCACCTCGACCTGGTCTGGCTGTGGCCGGAGGTGGTCGGCGAGTTCAAGGCGGTGCGCACCTTCGCGATCGCCAACAACCTGATGTCGCGCTACCCCGAGTTCCGGTTCGGCTACAGCCAGCCGGCCAGCTACGAGGCGGTCGAGCGCCGTTCGCCCGAGATGATGGCCGCCGTGCGCGGGCGCATGGCCGCCGGCCAGTGGGACGCGACCGGCGCGACCGAGGTCGAGTCCGACACCGTGCTGGCCTGCGGCGAGGCGCTGGCGCGCAGCTTCCTGATCGGCCAGCGGCGCTTCGAGGCGCTGCGCGGCAGCCCGGCGCGGGTGCTCTGGCTGCCCGACGTGTTCGGCTACTCGCCCTGCCTGCCGCAGATCATGCAGCAGTGCGGCGTCGACTTCTTCTACACGACCAAGCTGTCGTGGAGCGCGATCTCGGCCTTCCCGCACACCAGCTTCGTCTGGCGCGGCCACGACGGCTCGGAGGTCGTCACGCACCTGGGCTGCCGGCTGGGCTACAACCAGACCGCCGAGGCGACCCACCTTGACACCAACGCCCGCGAGCACCGCCAGAGCGACGTGCACGGCGAGTTCCTCGCGCCGACCGGCTACGGCGACGGCGGCGGCGGCACGACCGAGGCGATGCTCGAACGGGCCCGTCGCAGCGCCGACCTGGCCGGCCTGCCGCGCGCCCGCTGGGGCAACATCGAACCGTTCTTCGACCGCCTGGCCAGCCGTCGCGCCCAGCTGCCGACCTACCAGGGCGAGCTCTACCTCGAATACCACCGCGGCACCTACACGACCCATGCGGCCGTCAAGCTCGGGCTGCGGCAGGCCGAGCGCGCGCTGCAGGTTCACGAGGCGGTGCGCTGCGCGACCGGTGCCGGCCCGATCGACGAGGCCGCCTGGCGGCGCGTGGTGTTCGCGCAGTTCCACGACTACATCCCCGGCAGCTCGATCCATGAGGTCTATGTCGAGGCCCGCGCCGAGCTGGCCGCCATCGCGCAGCAGGCCGGCGCGGCGGCCCGTGCCGAGCTGGGTGGCTCAGTCGATGAGCCTGCTGCCGGCTCGACCGCCACGCGCCTGTTCAACCCGCTGCCGCGACCGCAGCGCCATCGCCTGGGTGTCGACGCGGCCGGGCGGGTCGAGGCGGTGATGCTGCCGCCACTGGCCGCCGCCACGCCGGCCGACCTGCCGCGCACCGCGCTGGCGCCGGTCAGGGCCACGCCGGACGGGCTCGACAACGGCCTGGTGCAGGCCCGCTTCGACGCACAGGGCCGCGTCGCCTCGCTGTGCATCGACGGCGTCGACCTGGCCTTGCGCGCGCCGCTGTGCGAGCTGGTCGCCTACCCGGACCAGCCGCACCTGTTCGAGGCCTGGGACATCGACCGCCAGACGCTGGCGCTGGGCGAGCCGGTCACCTCGACGGCGGCGCTCACGCGGCGCCAGGACGGCGCCGGCTCGGCCACGCTGAGCTTCACGCGCTCGCTGGGCGAGGACGGCGAGGCCACGCTGCACTACACGCTGGAGGCCGGCGCGGGCGTGCTGCGGCTGGACATCGAGCTGGACTGGCGCCGGCCGGAGCGCCTGCTCAAGCTGGCCTTCCCGACCGCCTACGCCGGCCGCCAGGCCCGCTACGCCGCGCCCTTCGGCAGCGTGCTGCGCAGCCAGGTGCCGGGCGAACAGGCCGACGAGGCCAAGTGGGAGGTGCCGGCCAGCCGCTGGGCGGCGGTCGCCGACGAGACCGAGCACGAGGGCCTGTTCGTCGTCAGCCAGGCCAAGTTCGGCTGGACCTGCCGCGACGGCAACCTCGGCCTGACGCTGGTGCGCAGCGCGGCCGTGACCTGCAGCGACGCGGTGATGGGCGGCACGCCGATCTCGCACCCGCAGGCGATGCGCCGGGACGCCGGCGAGTCGTACTCGGACCTTGGCCGCCACGCGATCCGGCTCGCCTTCGGCCTGCACCGGGCCGACGCGCCGCGCGACGAGCAGGCCGCCGCCTGGGCCGACCTGATCGACACCCCGCCGCTGCCGGTGGCCGACGGCGTGCAGGCCGGCTGCGGCCTGATCGGACTGGTCGGCGGCGAGACGCTGCAGCCGGTCTGGGCCCAGCCGCTCGGGCCGGACACCTGGGTGCTGCGCCTGAACGAGACCCTCGGCCGCCGCGGCATCGCCCGCCTGCGCCTGGCCGAAGGCTGGCGCGCCAGCCGCGTCGACCTGCGCGCCCTGCCGCTGGATGGCGGCCAGCCGATCGAGTCGGTGGCCTACGGGCCGTACGCGCTGGTGAGCGTGAAGGTGGAGCGGGTGGGGTGAGGCGGCCGGACGGCGCGCGTCCGTTCAGCCAGCCGACAGCACCGGCCGCTCGGCCGGGAGGATCGGCCCCATCGTCCAGGCCCGCAGGTCCAGCGTGGCCGGGCCGTCGCTGAAGGCGCTGGCCTGCAGGCTGTCGGGCAGGGTCGGGTAGACGCGGGTGCTCAGGCAGAGGCGGTCGTTGGCGTAGACCTCCAGCACGCTGCCGTCGAGCAGCACGCGCAGGTTCAGCGCCTCGTCCGGCGCGAGCGCGAGGTGGGCGTGCACGTCCTGGTGCCGCACCTGCGGGCTCAGCGAGCTGCGCTCGCGCTCGATGCTCAGGCGCCGCGCATCCTGCCAGTAGACGATGCGGGTGGTCTCGCGGCCATCGGCCGAGGTCCGCAGCATCAGGCCGACCTTGCCGCGGTCACGGCCGGCAAAGCGGGCCTCGATGTCCAGCACCGCGCCGCTGAAGCGGACGTGTTCGCCGCTGCCGCGCAGGCCCGTCACGCGGGCGACCGGTTCGCCGCGCAGCCGGGCGATCTCGGCCACCGGCCGCAGGTTCAGTCGGCCGTGCGCGTCGATCGACAGCTCGCGCGGCACCGTCATCGCGCCGGCCCAGCCGTCGGCGTCGATGGCGGCCTGCTCGCGCTGCTCGTTCATCCAGGCCCATTGCAGCGTGCGGCCGTCGGGCCCCTGCATCGTCAGGTGGGCAAAGGCGCCGGCATCGACGTCCAGCGGGCCGTCCCACTCGGGCACGAAGCGCTCGTGCTCGAAGCGGCCGACGAAGGCATGCACGCCCAGGCCCAGCCAGAGCGAGACGGTCAGCACCCACCTGTCACCGATGGGGAAGAAGTTCGGGCATTCCCACATGCGGCCGTGGCGGTCGCTGGGCGAGGTGTAGAGCGCGCCGCGGTCTTCCCAGGTGATGCCGTCGTCGCTGCGGTAGAGCAGGGCCTGGCCCTGTTCATGGTCCCGCGAGGCGCCGACCACCATGTACCAGCGGCCGTCGTGGCGGAACACGTAGGGATCGCGGAAGTCGTGGCCCTCGACGCCGGCCGGCGGCGTGGCCAAGGTGCGCTGCGGCTGCTTGGTCCAGTGCCGCAGGTCGCTGCTGGTGGCCACGCACTGCACCTGGCGCTCGGCGGTGTAGCCGGTGTAGTAGAGCGTGTGCACGCCGTCGACCAGCGCGTGGCAGCCGGAGAAGCAGCCGCCCGCGTCGTCGCCGGGCGAGGGCGCCAGGGCGATCGGCTCGTCGCGCCAGCTCACCAGGTCGGCGCTGCTGGCATGGCCCCAGTGGATGTCGCCCCACTTCGAGCCGTTCGGGTTGTACTGGAAATGCAGGTGGTAGCGACCGTCGTGGAAGGCCAGACCGTTGGGGTCGTTGATCCAGTTCGTCGGCGCGGTGTAGTGGAAGACGGGGCGGTGCGGGATCGTGTTCATGGCGGGTGCGGAACCGGTGGTGGCAACGGCCGGCGGCCGGGTGGCCGGCCGGTGGCGGGGGGAAGTCAGCGGGCGGCGAGCGGGGGGACCGAGTCGCGCACGACCAGCTCGCCGGCGACGCGGGAACGGACCTCGCCGGCCGGCGCCTGGCCGGCCATCAGGTCCAGCAGGCGACGGACCGCGAGCTGGCCCATCTCGAAGTAGGGCAGCACGACGGTGCTCAGGCGCGGCCGGGCGGCCTCGCAGATGACCTCGTCGTTGTCGTAGCCGATCACGGCGATGTCGCCAGGCACGTGGATGCCCAGCGCTTCGAGCTCGCGGATCGTCTGCAGCGCCATCACGTCGTTGCCCAGGCACAGCGCGGTCGGGCGCTGCGGGCGCTGCAGGATCTGCGTCAGCGCGGGCAGCAGCGGCAGGAAGGGATCGCGCTCGCGGATGTCGGAGCCGGTGCGGGCCGGGCAAAGGTCCAGGTCCAGGCCATGGCGCTGGCAGGCGGCCAGGAAGGCGGCCTTGCGCAAGCGGCCGGCGACCATGTTCTCGTCGACGCCGATGTAGCCGATGCGGCGATGGCCCTGCGCGACCAGGTGGTCGACCACCCGGGCCTGGCCCCGTTCGTCGTCGGGCACCACCGCCGGCGTGCCGGCCAGGTCGTGGCAGTTGACCAGCAGCAGCGGCGTGTCCTTGACCGCCGGCAGCAGCACCTGCTGGTGGTAGGGCGCGGCATAGAGGATGCCCTCGACGCGGTGCGAGGCGAAGGTCTTGAGCAGCTGCGCCACGCTGTCGGTCTGAGGCCGGGCGCCGGTGCCGATGTCGGCCGCCAGCAGCGTCTTGCCGGCCGCGCTGCAGGCCAGCTGGGCGCCGCGCAGGATGTTCAGGTCGGACAGGCCGGCGCGGGTCTTGGCAACCTCGATGTCGCTGAACAGGCCGGTGATGAAGCCGATCAGCCCCGACTTGCCCGAGCGCATCAGCCGCGCGCCACGGTGCGGCTCGTAGCCCAGCATCTCGATCGCGCGGCTGACCTTCTCGAAGGTCTCCGGGCTGATGCGGGGCTCGCGGTTGACGACCCGCGAGACGGTCTTGATGGAGACACCGGCCAGCTGGGCGACGTCGTGGATGGTGGCCATGGGGCAGGGGAGCGGTTCGGGACCGGCAAATGACAACGAAGGACATTTGCATGGTCCGGGATCGATCCTTGCCTGTCAAGCGTCGCGTGGACCATCGGGTCTTCCCGGGTCGAGCGCTGCCCGAGCGATGAGGGATTTCACTCGTGTTCATCGGATCGATGGACGATGGCCTGCGAATGACCGGCCCCTTCGGGTTTCCCCGGATTACCGATGAAAAGCGTCGGATCCTACATTTCGGTCCGCCATGACAACATTGTCATCAGCAAGCCAGAAGTCCTGATCCACCCCTCGCATCCGGAGACCGCCATGACCTTCACCTCGCCGCTGCGCCGCAGCCTCCTCGTCCTCGGCCTGGCCGCCCTCGGCGCCAGCGCCGCGCAGGCCCAGACCACGCTCTCGATGTGGTACCACGGCGCGGGCAACCCGAAGGAGAAGGAGCTGATCACCGGGATCATCAGCGACTTCAACAAGAGCCAGAAGGACTGGAAGGTCGAGCTGCAGCAGTTCCCGCAGGAGGCCTACAACACCTCGGTGGTGGCCGCGGCGGTGGCCGGCAAGCTGCCCGACATCCTCGACGTCGACGGCCCGGTGATGCCCAACTGGGCCTGGTCCAAATACATGCAGCCGCTGGCCTTGCCGGCCGGCGCGATCGACAAGTTCCTGCCCGGCACGATCGGCAAGTGGAACGGCAAGGTCTACTCGGTCGGCCTGTGGGATGCAGCCTGCGCCGTCTTCGCCCGCAAGTCGGTGCTGCAGGCGCACGGCATCCGCATCCCGACGCTGGACAAGCCGTGGACCCGGGCCGAGTTCGACGCCGCGCTGGTGACGCTGCAGAAGGGCGGCAAGTTCCAGTACCCGATCGACTTGGGGCTGGCCTGGAAGGGCGAGTGGTACGCGTACGCCTTCGGCCCCTTCCTGCAGAGCAGCGGCGGCGACCTGCTGGACGCGTCGGTGCCCAAGTCCAACGGCACGCTCAACGGCAAGGCCGGCGTCGAGTTCGGCAACTGGTGGCAGAGCCTGTTCACCCGCAAGCTGACCCCCGGCACCTCGCAGGACGGTGCGGAACGCGAGACCGGCTTCATCGACGGCAAGTACGCGATGCAGTGGAACGGCAACTGGGCCGCGCTGCCGGCGCTGAAGAAGTTCGGTGACGACCTGGTCTTCCTGCCGGCGCCGGACTTCGGCAAGGGCTCGAAGATCGGTGCGGCCTCGTGGCAGTTCGGCGTGTCGGCGACGAGCAAGAACGCCAAGGGTGCCAACGCCTTCATCGCCTTCGCCCTGAAGGACAAGTACCTGGCCGCCTTCTCCGACGGCATCGGCCTGATCCCGTCGACCCCGGCGGCCGCGGCGATGACGCAGAACTACAAGAAGGGCGGCCCGCTGGAGGTGTTCTTCGCGCTGTCGGCCAAGCAGGCCACGCTGCGCGCCTCGACGCCGGGTTATGCCGGTGCCTCGGGCGAGTTCGAGAAGGCGCTGGCCGACATCGCCAACGGCGGCAAGGTCGCCGACGCGCTGGACAACGCCGCCGACGCGATCGATGCCGACCTGAAGAAGAACAACAACTACCGCTGAGCGCGGCAGTTCCAGACAGGCGATGACCATGAGCCAGACCTCACCCACGTCACCCGCGACGACGAGTGCGCCCGGCGCGGCCAGCGCGCGGCGTGCGGGCCTGCTCATGGTCTCGCCGGCCATGCTGCTGATGGGCCTGTTCCTGATCGTGCCCTTCGTGCTCGCGTTCGCGATGTCCTTCACCAACCAGCGGCTGGTGTCGCCCAATCCGACCCAGTTCGTCGGCCTGGAGAACTACCGCCAGATGCTGGGCCTGGGCGTGCTGGTGCTCGAACCGGAGCGCGACGCCCAGGGCGCCATCGCCCGCGAGAGCGATGGCAGCCCGACCTACCCCAACCTGCGGCAGTACACCCGCGACAACCCCGACTACCCGCAGCTCGACCGCAAGCGCGAGTGGTTCCACCTCGACTGGACCGGTGACAGCCGGCTCTACGTGCTGGCCAGCGACGTCATCTTCATGAAGGCGCTGGTCAACACGGTGCTCTTCGTCGCCGTCGTCGCGCCGGTGCAGGCCCTGCTGGCGCTGCTGCTGGCCATGCTGATCAACCAGCCGCTGCGCGGCATCAACGTCTTCCGCACCATCTACTTCATGCCGGTGGTGATCTCGATGGTGGTGGTCGCCTTCCTGTGGCGCTTCATCTATGCCGGCGACACGGGGCTGCTGAACTCGCTGCTCCACCAGCTGACCTTCGGTGCCTTCGAGCCGGTCGACTGGCTGGGCCGGCCCGGCACGGCGCTGTGGGCCATCATGGCCATGTCGGTCTGGCAGGGCGTGGGCTTCCACATGATCGTGTGGCTGTCGGGCCTGCAGACCATCCCGGCCTCGCTCTACGAGGCGGCCGCGCTGGAAGGTGCCTCGCGCTGGCAGGTCTTCCGCTACGTGACCTGGCCGGGCCTGCGCAACACCGCCATCCTGGTGATGGTGGTCATCACGATGCAGGCCTTCACGCTCTACCCGCAGATCGACGTGATGACCCGCGGCGGCCCGCTGGACTCGACCCAGTCGCTGGTCTTCCAGGCGGTGCAGCGCGGCTACGGCAAGCAGGACATCGCCGGCGGCTCGGCCATCAGCGTCTTCCTCTTCCTGTTCGTGCTGGCGATCTCGCTCGGCCAGCGCTGGCTGACCCGCGAACGCCAGCCGGCCCAGGGCCACTGACCGCGTCGCCGCCCCACCGGAGTCTCACGACATGAGCCACCCCATGCTGCCCTCGCTGGCCCGGCGCGCGCTGAACTACGTGCTGCTGAGCTGGATCGCGCTGATCTTCATCTTCCCGATCGTCTTCATGATCGTGTCCTCGCTCAAGCCCGACCTGCAGCTGCTGCAGGACGCCAGCTCGCTGCGGGCCTTCCTGCCGGTCGGCGACATCTCGCTGGACAACTACCGCGCGGCCTTCGAGCGCGTGCCGATCGGGCACTTCATCCTCAACTCGGTGATGGTCACCGGCATCACGATGGTGCTGTCGCTGGCGGTCTGCTCGATGGCGGCCTTCGCCTTCGTGTTCCTCGAATTCCCCGGCCGCAACCTGATGATGGCCGTGGTGCTGGCGACCTTCATCGTGCCCTTCGAGTCGATCGCGATCCCGCTGCTGCTGGTGGTCAACAACCTGCCGTGGATCGGGGCGGCTGGCCTGACGCTCGGCTGGCTCAACTCGTACCACGTGCAGATCATCCCCTTCGTGTCGGACGCGCTGACCATCTACCTGTTTGTCCAGTACTTCCGCGACCTGCCGCGTGACCTGGTCGAGGCCGCCCGGGTCGACGGCGCGAGCTACTTCCAGATCTACCGCCGCGTGATCCTGCCGCTGGCCGGACCGGTGTTCGCGACCGCCGCGATCCTGAAGTTCCTGGCCATGTACAACCAGTACCTCTGGCCGGTGATGTCGGCCCAGTCGGAGGACTACCGCCCGATCATGGTCGGCCTGCAGTACTTCTTCCAGCTCAACATCGCCTGGGGCGAAATGATGGCCTACCTCACCGTCATCACGGTGCCGGTGCTGCTGTTCTACCTGAGCCTGCAGCGCGCCTTCATCGCGTCCATCGCGTCGACCGGGGTCAAGGGATGAATGTCTGCCCCCGGTCACGGCCTTGCCGTGACCGCCCCCCGAGGGGGCGCCGGCCGCTTCGGAGCGGCCGTGCGCTGGCCGGCTCGGACCCGACGAAACGACCTTGAATTCCTGCCCACGGATTCGCCTGTCCCCTTCACTGGACCTTCACCATGCATGACGTCCGCCTCTCCGGCATCCGCAAGTCGTACACCTCCGGCACGACCGTGATTCCCGGTCTCGACCTGGAGATCCCCGCCGGCTCCTTCACCGTGCTGGTCGGCCCGTCGGGCTGCGGCAAGTCCACGCTGCTGCGCATGGTGGCCGGGCTGGAGTCGGTCAGCGGCGGCCAGATCCTGATCGGCGGGCGTGACGTCACGCACCTCGAACCGGCCGCGCGCGGCATCGCGATGGTGTTCCAGTCCTACGCGCTCTACCCGCACATGACGGTGGCCGAGAACATCGGCTTCCCGCTGACCATCGCGCGCCGGCCCAAGGCCGAGATCGACGCGGCGGTGCAGAAGGCCGCCGACGTGCTGCAGCTGGGCCACCTGCTGCAGCGCACCCCCAAGGCCCTGTCGGGCGGCCAGCGCCAGCGGGTGGCGATCGGCCGGGCGATCGTGCGCAACCCCTCGGTCTTCCTGTTCGACGAGCCGCTGTCCAACCTCGATGCCTCGCTGCGCGGGCAGATGCGCGTCGAGCTGGCCGACCTGCACCGGCAGATCGGCGCGACCATGATCTACGTGACCCACGACCAGGTCGAGGCCATGACCATGGCCGACCAGATCGTCGTGCTCAACAAGGGCCACATCGAGCAGGCCGGCTCGCCGATGGACCTCTACCGCCAGCCGGCCACGCCCTTCGTCGCCGGGTTCCTCGGCGCACCCAGCATGAACCTGTTCGAGGGCACGCTGGCGCGCGAGATGGGCTGCGAGACCTATGGCGTGCGACCGGAGCATGTCGACATCCATGCCGATGGGGATGGCGAGGACAAGGGCGTCGGGCGCTGGCCCGCGACCATCCGCCACATCGAGCACCTGGGCGCCGACGCCATCGTCTACGCCGACGTGCGCGAGGTCGGCACCTTCACCGTGCGGGCCGAGGGCGAGCTGTCGCTGCAGGTCGGCCAGGCGGTGCGCCTGTCGCCGCGCAGCGGCCACGAGCACCGCTTCCAGGGCGGGCGCCGGCTGGCGGCTTGACGACGCTGCCGCACAGCTTGCTTGGGTATCCTCGGGACTCCCGCCGGACGGGCCATCGGGCGTGATCCGCCCGCACCGTTCGGCTTGACCGCCGCCAGCCCTTGCCGAGACCCCAGCCCATGACCAAGAAGACCCTTGCCCAGATCCAGTCCCAGATCGACAAGCTGCAGAAGGAAGCCGAGGCGATCCGGTCGCGCGAGGTCGCCGACGTGGTCGGCCGCATCAAGGAGGCGATCGCCCACTACGGCCTGACCGCCGCCGACCTCGGCCTGGACGGCCGGGTGGCTCGTGCGCCGGCGAAGAAGTCGGGTGCCAAGGCAGCCCGGGCCGATGCCGCCGCCACGCCCAAGGTCCGTCGCCGTGCGGCCGAAGCCGTCGCCACCAAAGCGGCCAAAGCTGCCAAAACCGACAAGACCGCCAAGGCTGCGAACGCGGCCAAGGCCAGCCGACCGTCGGTCATCAAGTACGCCGACGACCAGGGCCACACCTGGACCGGCGTGGGCAAGCGCCCGAACTGGTTCCTCGCCGCCATCGCCGCCGGCAAGACCGCCGAGGATCTGCGCGTGCAGGCGCCGACGGCCTGATCGCGCCTCAGCTCGCCAGCCGCCCCCGACCGTCCGCCTTGGCACGGTAGAGCCGTTCGTCGGCACGCCGCACCAGGCCGGTGGCACCGCCCTCGGCCTCGACGCCGTGGGCCACGCCGACGCTGGCACCGATGACCAGCTGCAGGCTGTCGACCTCGAAGGGCAGGCCCAGTGCGGCCACGACCTTCGCGGCGACGGCCTCCGCATGGGCCCGCTGGGCCAGGTCGACCAGCAGGATGGTGAACTCGTCGCCGCCCATGCGCGCGACCGCATCGACCGGCCGCACCAGGCCGGTCAGGCGTTGCGCGACCTGCGCCAGCAGGCGATCGCCGACGGCATGGCCGTGCTGGTCGTTGACGGGCTTGAAGCGGTCCAGGTCGATGTAGAGCAGCCCGAGCCGCGCGCCGCCGCCGGACTGGATGTGGCGCTCCATCGCCAGCTCGAAGCCGGCCCGGTTGAGCAGGCCGGTCAGCGGATCGCGCTGCGACAGCTCGGTCAGCCGGACCTGTTCCCGGCGCTGCTGGGTGATGTCCTGCGAGATGCCGACGAAGCCGTCCACCTCGCCGCCGGCAAGCCGCAGCGGGATGCAGTTCAGCTCGAACCAGTGCATGCCGTCTTCGCCGGGCTTGTCGAGCTCGAAGCTCACCGTCTCGCCGGCCAGCGCCTGCGCGATGTAGGGCCGCCGACGGTCGGCCTCGACCGCACCGAGGATGTCGACGGGCGTGCGGCCGACGATCTGCTCGCGCGGGCGGCCGGTCATGCGCTCGAAGGCGCGGTTGACGAAGCGGTAGCGGCCTTCGGCGCTGACCACCACGACGGTGGTCGGGATCGCGTCGGCGACCAGCCGCAGGATGTCGGACTGGCGCTGCGCGTCCAGCGAGATCGCCCGCAGCGCACGTTCGCTGCGGGCCCGCTCGGTGATGTCCTGGCCGAGGTAGAAGTAGCCGTGGACCTCGCCGTCCTCGCGCTGGTCGGGCACCAGCCGGACCTCGAAGCGGCGCAGCTCGCCGTCGAAGGGCTCGTCGTATTCGAACTGCTGCGCCTGGCCGGCCAGAACCGCCTTGATGCGGGCATCGATCGGCGTGGGCGTGGCATGGCCCAGCAGCTCGTCGCGGGTGCGACCCAGCACCTGCTCGCGCGTCAGGCCGAAGCGCTTGCAGTGCGCCTCGTTGACGTAGCGGTAGCGCCGCTCGCGGTCGACGTAGGCGATGCGCAGCGGCAGCTTGTCGGCGACGTTGCGCACGAAGGCGGCGCTGTCGCGCAGTTCCTCCTCCAGCCGGCGGCGTTCGGTGACGTCACGCCCGACCGACAGCAGCAGCGTCTCGCCTCCCTCGACCTGCACGCCGTTGGTCCAGGCGATCCAGCGCGTCTGGCCCTGTCCGTTGAGGATGCGGTTCTCGGACCAGACCGAGCGACCGCTGGCCAGCACCTCGGCGATCAGGGCCTGCACGGCGGCCCGCTCAGCCTCGGGGACATGCTCGTACAGGCTGCGGCCGACCAGCGCCGCGGGCGTCGAGCCGACCTGGCGGGCATAGGACGGGTTGACATAGACCAGCGTGCCGTCCGGCCGGGCCAGCGAGACCAGCTCGGCCTGGGCCTCGACGATGGCGCGGTAGTGGCCTTCGGACACCGGCGCGGCGGCCGGTGCGGGGTCATGGCTCGACATGGGCGACGCGGTGATCCTGTAGGGGCTCAGAGACCCAGTTCGCGCCGGAACAGGTCTTCCTGTTCGCGCCGCACCTGCACGGCCTGACGGCCCGCGTCGTGGCGCACGTCGTCCCAGCTGACGAGCTCGCCGGCGCCGATGTCGCGCAGCAGCACCATGTCGTGCGCCAGGCCGATCGGCAGCGCGCGGCGACGCAGCGAGTCGGCGGTGGGCATCAGCTTGCCGTAGACGGTGTGGCCGCCTTCGCCGTCGAGCTTCTCGCCGGCCCGCAGCGCACGCTTGGCGGTCGCGGCGACGTCGCCACGCCAGGTGCCGGTCGCGCCGGTGGCCTCGTGGCGCACGGCGATGCTGGCCACCGAGATGCCCAGCTCCAGGCCGATCAGGTGGTAGGGCTTGTACATCGCGGCATAGCGGCCGCTGGCATCGGTCTTCAGGCCGTATTGCTGGAAGCAGTCCATCACGTAGCGGCTGGGCGCCTCGAACACCGCGTAGACGCCCCAGCGCAGGTCACGGAAGACCGGCCGGCCGTCACGCTCGATCGACGACACCACCTCGACCATGCCCTTGCGTGGCAGCACGCCGCCGTCGGCCACCGGCCGCAGCACGTGCGGCAGGTCGTCGACGCCGCAGGGCGGGAAGGCCAGGCCGTCGGCCGGCGGGTCCAGCTCGCAGCCGTTGGCCACGGCAGCCATCTCCAGGGCCGACTTGGTGCCGTCCAGGAAGCTGTTGAACATCTGCGCGTTGAAGTCGCCGCCGGCCACCTGGGCCTCGCTGAAGCCGTAGTGGCCCCAGACCGTCTCGGGCGTGCTCTGGTGGTAGACCGGCAGGTACTTGGTGCCCTTGCCGGCGCAGACCACCTCCAGGCCGATGGTGCGGGCCCAGTCGACCAACTCGGCGATCAGCGCGGGCTGGTCGCCAGCGGCCATCGAGTAGATGACGCCGGCCTCGGCCGCACGGCGTGCCAGCAGCGGGCCGGCCAGCACGTCGGCCTCGACGTTGACCATGATCACGTGCTTGCGGTGCTCGCAGCACAGCAGCGCGTGGCGGATGCCGGCGGCCGGGCTGCCGGTGGCGTCGATGACGATGTCGACGTGCTCGCTGGCAATCACCGCCGCTGCGTCGTCGGTGACGAAGGTGCTGCCTTCGCGTGCCGCCTGGGCCAGCGACGTGGCGGCATGGCGCGCGTCTTCCCAGCCGACCCGGGCCAGCGAGGCCCGTGCCCGGTCGGGCGACAGGTCGGCCACTGCGACCAGGTGGATGCCCGGCGTGCGCGGCGCCTGCGACAGGTACATCGAGCCGAACTTGCCGGCGCCGACAAGGGCCACGCGGACCGGGCGACCCGCCGCAGCGCGGGCCTTGAGTTGACGGATCAGCGACATCGACGGGTCTCCTCGGGTGATCGGGTGGTGGATCGGCGGCCGGTCCTTCAGTCCAGCGGCAGCGTGTGGCTGACGAAGGCGACGCGGCGGCCGTCGGGCGACCAGGAATGCACGTTCAGGCTGCCCTGGCCGCCATGCAGGTAGGCCACCACGCGCGGTGCGCCGCCATCGACCGGCATCGTGCGCAGCACCACGTGCCGGCCGCCGGGATGATCCTGCGGATCGACCTCGCCGGGCAGGTAGCTCAGGAAGATGACCCGGCTGCCGTCGGGCGAGACATGCGGGAACCAGTCGTCGTGGCCGTCGTCGGTGAGCTGGCGCGGGTCCTCGCCGCCGGGGCCCATGCGCCAGATCTGCATGCGGCCGCTGCGGGCCGAGCAGAACCAGATCGAGGCGCCGTCGGGCGCGTACTCCGGGCCGTCGTCCAGCCGCGGCGCGTCGGTCAGGCGGGTCTCGTGGCGGCCGTCCAGGTCGATGCGCCAGATGTCGTAGGCGTCGTTGCCCGGCCGCTGCGCGGTGTAGACCAGGTGCTGGCCGTCGGGCGACCAGCCGTGCAGGTAGGACGGTCCCTGGCGCGTCACGCGGCGCGGCCGGCCACCGTCGATCGGCAGCACGTGGATGCGCGACTCGCCGTCGTTCGGGTCCTGGCTGCTGATGGCGATCTGGCGGCCATCGAAGGACAGCACGTGGTCGTTGTTGTTGCGCACGACGTCGCCGGTGTCGATGACCTCGATGCGCCGGTCGACCAGGTCGATGCGCTGCAGCCGGCCGGCCTGGTTGATGATCAGGAAGCGGCCGTCGCGGCTCCAGTTCGGCGCCTCGAACAGCTGGGCATCCTCGTGGATGACGCTGCGCACGCCGGTGTCGACGTCCAGCAGTTCGAGCCGGCTGCAGATCGGCCGCTGCAGGTAGAGGCCGGGCAGGCGCGGCAGCGGCCGCACCACGCGCACGTTGTCGAAGGTGGCGCTGCCGGCCTGCACGAACAGGCCGACGTGCAGCGCATCGGCCAGCTCGCGATCTTCCTGGCGCAGCACGCGCAGGGCCTCGCCGTGGCGGGCGACCGAGACGGTCCAGAGGCGGCCCCGGCGTTCGAGCTGGAGCACGTCCAGCCCGGCCAGCTCGACGGCACCGAGCCCGGCCTCGACCTGCGCGTCCCCGGCCTGCAGGCCCTCGCGGGCGGTCCAGCCCAGCCGGATCGCCCCGTCGGCCGCGTGGGCCTGGCTGGCCACGACCCGCGCGGTGACGATGAAGTCGCCGGCGATGACACGGGCGGCGACATGCGCAGCCGCGTCGCCGGCCGTCAGGGTGTGCCGCAGGGCCGGGCCTTCGCAGCGGGTCGATCCCGGCGTGGCCGGCTCGCCCAGGTCGGCCTGGATCGTCAGCGGCGAGGCCGGCACCCGCGTCGGCATCGGGCGGGCGTGGAAGCCGGGCGTCTCGCTCATGACCGCCCCCAGGCAGCGAGCGGTCCGAAGGCGCGGCCTGGCGGTGGGCAGGTCGGCGCCGCAGCGCGGGAGGGGACGGGCGTGGGCATGGGACGGGCCTTGGTCAGGAAAGGGCGGAGCGTGAGCCTGGCGGGCGAGGCCGGAACAGCGATCGCCAGCGGCTGCGATGAATTGAACCACGCCGCTCGGCGCTTGCCCTGGTCGGAAATCCGGACGTCGCCCGGGCCGATCGGGCCGTGCCGATCGGGAATCCGACCACGCCGGCCGGGCGCAACATGCACGCCGCCAGACAAATCAAGGACTTGGCGACGACGAGCCGACGGATCACCGCTGGCACGGCGCGTGCAATCCATCCGGGCATGAAGCGCCTGACCGTGTCGATCCTGACGAGCCTGAGCCTGCTGGCCATCGCGGCCGGGCTGGCGCTGCCTGTGCGGGCGCAGGCCGTGAATGCGCAGGCCATGAATGCTCAGGCCGTGAAGGCACCCGCCCTGAAGGCATCCGCCGAGACCGACCGCACGCTCGAACGCATCGCCCAGACCGGCACGATCAGCCTGGGTCACCGCGAGGCCTCGGTGCCGTTCTCGTACTACGACGCGCGGCGGCAGGTGGTGGGCTATTCGCATGAGCTGATGCTGCGCCTGCTCGATGGCATCAAGGCCGAGCTGAAGCTGCCGGCCCTGACCCTCAAGCTGGTGCCGGTGACGGCGCAGAACCGCATCCCGCTGCTGCAGAACGGCACCGTCGACCTGGAATGCGGCTCGACCACGCACAACGTGGCCCGCGAGCGCGAGGTCGCCTTCTCGAACTCGATCTTCGTCATCGGCACGCGGCTGATGGTGCCGCGCGGCAGCCGCGTGCGCGACTTCCCGGACCTGGCCGGCCAGCGTGTCGTCGTGACCGCCGGGACGACCTCCGAGCGGCTGCTGCGCACCTATGCGGAGCGGCGCGGCATGGCCCTGGCCATCGAGGCCACCAAGGACCACGACGCCTCGTTCCGGCGGCTGGAGACCGGCGACGCCGATGCCTACATGATGGACGACGCGCTGCTGCACGGCGTGCGCGCCCGGGCGCTGCGGCCGGACGACTGGGAGGTCGTCGGCCAGCCCATGTCGACCGAGGTCTATGCCTGCGCGATGCGGCGCGGCGATGCCGAGTTCAAGCGCGTCGTCGACGCCGGCCTGGCCCGCCTGATGCAGTCCGGCGAGGCGCTCAAGATCTACCAGCGCTGGTTCCAGAAGCCCATCCCGCCGCGGGGCCTGAACCTCGCGTGGCCGCCCTCCGAGGCGCTGCTGGCGCTGTACCGCTCCCCCAATGACCGGCCGCGCGACTAGCGCAGGCCCGCTTTCGTCCCGTGTCTCGTCCCGTCTCTCGTCCCGTCCCACCTTCCGTTTCCCACCCCCTTCGTCGTTCCCTTCCGGAGTCCGCTTCCATGTCCCTGAAGTCCTTCCTGATCAAGCTCTCGACCGGCCTGGCCGCCCTGACGCTGGCCGCCGCCGTGCATGCCCAGACCGCCAAGCCGCAGGTCGTGCTGCTGGCCACCGGCGGCACCATCGCCGGTGCCGGCGCGAGCGCCACCAACAGCGCCACCTACCAGGCCGCCAAGGTGCCGGTCGACAAGCTGATCGCCGGCGTGCCCGAGCTGTCGGCGGTCGCCCAGGTGCGTGGCGAGCAGGTCTTCCAGATCGCCTCCGAGAGCTTCACCAACGAGCACCTGCTGACGCTGGGCAAGCGCGTCGCGGCGCTGGCCAGACAGGCCGACGTCGACGGCATCGTCATCACCCACGGCACCGACACGCTGGAGGAGACGGCCTACTTCCTGAACCTGACCGTGCGCACCGACAAGCCCATCGTGGTGGTCGGCTCGATGCGCCCGAGCACGGCGCTGTCGGCCGACGGCACGCTCAACCTTCTCAACGCCGTGACGACGGCGGCCGACAAGAGCAGCCGCGGCAAGGGCGTGCTGGTCGTGATGAACGACGAGATCCACAACGGCCGTGACGTCACCAAGTCCATCAACATCAGGACCGAGGCCTTCAAGAGCCCCTGGGGCCCGCTGGGCATGGTCGTCGAGGGCAAGACGTACTGGTTCCGCGCCCCGGCCAAGCGCCACACCATGAACTCGGAGTTCGACATCGAGCAGATCAACGCGCTGCCGCAGGTCGACATCGCCTATGGCTCGGGCAACGCCAGCGACACGGCCTACCGCGCCTTCGCCGCCAAGGGTGCCAAGGCCATCGTGCATGCGGGCACCGGCAACGGCTCGGTCGCCGGCCCGGTGGTGCCGGCGCTGCGCGAGCTGCGTGCCCAGGGCCTTCAGATCGTGCGGTCGGCCCGCGTGGTCGGCGGCGGCTTCGTGCTGCGCAATGCCGAGCAGCCCGATGACCAGTACGACTGGGTGGTGGCTCACGACCTGAACCCGCAGAAGGCCCGCATCCTGACCCTGGTCGCGCTGGCCAAGGGCGCGGACAGCAAGACGCTGCAGCGCGTCTTCATGGAGTACTGATGGCCTTGCCGGCCCGACCTGACCTGACCTGTTTCGACCTGACCCGACACCTGGAGACACCATGAACAAGACCCTGATCCTGGCCGCCGCGCTGCTGGCCGTCGGCACCGCGCAAGCCCAGTCCGACACGCTCAAGAAGATCAAGGACAGCGCGAGCATCACGCTCGGCGTGCGCGAGTCCTCCGGCGCGCTGGCCTACACGCTGGGCGACGGCAAGTACGTCGGCTTCCACACCGAGATGGCCTACCGCATCGCGGCGGACCTGCAAAAGCAGCTGGGCCTGGCCAAGCTGGACATCAAGGTCCAGCCGGTCACCTCGCAGAACCGCATCCCGCTGGTCCAGAACGGCACCGTCGACCTGGAGTGCGGCTCCACCACCAACAACGCCGCGCGGCAGAAGGACGTCGCCTTCGCGATGACGACCTATGTCGAGGAGGTGCGCATCGCGGTGAAGGCCAGTTCGGGCATCACCAACATCGACCAGCTCAACGGCAAGTCGGTGGCGACCACGACCG